>NZ_SSMC01000012.1 GCF_004799345.1 Robertkochia marina | reverse complement strand
AAAAAAATTTTGAAGCTTTTTGCTAACTTCTAAAACCTGCTTTTTAATGAACGTTGCCCCGTTTGATGTCTCTCTCAGAGCGGCTGCAAAACTACAACCTTTTTCCGTTCCCGCAAGCCTTTTTGAAAAATAATTTTCCGAAGCTGCAACTCCCGTTTTCAATGCCGTGTAAAAGAACTTTTTATTCTCTTCTCTCAATCATCCCACATCCGCCTTGTTTCCTCGGCCTCTGCGGCGATGCTTCTCGTTAGAAGCGGCTGCAAAACTACAACCTTTTTCCATTCCGGCAAATCTTTTTTGAAGTTTTTTTTCAAAGCTTCCGAGTCATTGCTAACCCGTTTTTCAAGACCGCTTTTCTTTAAGAACGATGCCCCCAAAAACCCGTCTTATATTTGCACCCGCTTTGAACAACAAGGCACCTCTTTGGAGGGGCGGTTCGGAGCTAAAAAGTTCTTTTACACGGCATTGAAAACGGGAGTTGCAGCTTCGGAAAATTATTTTTCAAAAAGGCTTGCGGGAACGGAAAAAGGTTGTAGTTTTGCAGCCGCTCTGAGAGAGACATCAAACGGGATGGGGAATTAGCTCAGCTGGCTAGAGCGCCTGCCTTGCACGCAGGAGGTCATCGGTTCGACTCCGATATTCTCCACAACGGCGAATGAGTAGCTGATGTGTTAAGCCAACTACACTCAAAGAGATAAGGGTTAACATGGGGCGAAGCCGAAACGTTCATTGACATATTGAGATAAAGAGATACGAGAAGCTTGTTTGTTGTTTCATTAGAAACAACGGCAAACAAAATTTTTTTAAAAAATTGAATCTTATTTTCACACAAGGTTTCACGTGCCCCGCGCTACTCAGGATACCACTACAAATAACCGCTCTTACTCTTACGGGACTATCACCCTCTATGGTCACTCTTTCCAAAGTGTTCTGATTCAATTGGCATTCGATGTCGTGGTCCTACAACCCCAATATTGCCGTAACAACATTGGTTTGGGCTCTTCCGGGTTCGCTCGCCACTACTACCGGAATCACTATTGTTTTCTTCTCCTCCGCCTACTTAGATGTTTCAGTTCAGCCCAAGGCTAAATACTCCTGAGAGACCGATAGTGAACCAGTACCGTGAGGGAAAGGTGAAAAGTACCCTGAATAAGGGAGTGAAAGAGAACCTGAAACCATACGCTTACAAGCGGTCGGAGCCCCTTTTGGGGTGACGGCGTGCCTTTTGCATAATGAGCCTACGAGTTACCGTTGCTAGCGAGGTTAAGTGATTCAGTCACGGAGCCGTAGCGAAAGCGAGTCTGAATAGGGCGCTATAGTTAGTAGTGGTAGACTTAGAAGCGGCTGCAAAACTACAACCTTTTTCCATTCCGGCAAATCTTTTTTGAAGTTTTTTTTCAAAGCTTCCGAGTCATTGCTAACCCGTTTTTCAAGACCGCTTTTCTTTAAGAACGATGCCCCTCGAAGTGTTTCTCAGAGCGGCTGCAAAAATACAACCTTTCTTCATTCCTGCAAGCTTTTTTTGAAAAAAATTTTGAAGCTTTTTGCTAACTTCTAAAACCTGCTTTTTAATGAACGTTGCCCCGTTTGATGTCTCTCTCAGAGCGGCTGCAAAACTACAACCTTTTTCCGTTCCCGCAAGCCTTTTTGAA
>NZ_SSMC01000011.1 GCF_004799345.1 Robertkochia marina | reverse complement strand
TTAGAAGCGGCTGCAAAACTACAACCTTTTTCCATTCCGGCAAATCTTTTTTGAAGTTTTTTTTCAAAGCTTCCGAGTCATTGCTAACCCGTTTTTCAAGACCGCTTTTCTTTAAGAACGATGCCCCGTTTGATGTCTCTCTCAGAGCGGCTGCAAAACTACAACCTTTCTTCATTCCTGCAAGCTTTTTTTGAAAAAAAATTTTGAAGCTTTTTGCTAACTTCTAAAACCTGCTTTTTAATGAACGTTGCCCCGTTTGATGTCTCTCTCAGAGCGGCTGCAAAACTACAACCTTTTTCCGTTCCCGCAAGCCTTTTTGAA
>NZ_SSMC01000010.1 GCF_004799345.1 Robertkochia marina | reverse complement strand
TTCTCTTCTCTCAATCATCCCACATCCGCCTTGTTTCCTCGGCCTCTGCGGCGATGCTTCTCGTTAGAAGCGGCTGCAAAACTACAACCTTTTTCCATTCCGGCAAATCTTTTTTGAAGTTTTTTTTTCAAAGCTTCCGAGTCATTGCTAACCCGTTTTTCAAGACCGCTTTTCTTTAAGAACGATGCCCCTCGAAGTGTTTCTCAGAGCGGCTGCAAAACTACAACCTTTCTTCATTCCTGCAAGCTTTTTTTGAAAAAAATTTTGAAGCTTTTTGCCAACTTCTAAGACCTGCTTTTTAATGAACGTTGCCCCGTTTGATGTCTCTCTCAGAGCGGCTGCAAAACTACAACCTTTTTCCGTTCCCGCAAGCCTTTTTGAAAAATAATTTTCCGAAGCTGCAACTCCCGTTTTCAATGCCGTGTAAAAGAACTTTTTAGCTCCGAACCGCCCCTCCAAAGAGGTGCCTTGTTGTTCAAAGCGGGTGCAAATATAAGACGGGTTTTTGCTTCCCTCCAAGCTTTTGGGTGTTAAAATTTGAAGAGTATTTGTAAGGAGTTAAAAATGAAACGAGTAAAGCGAAAGATATTTGGAG
>NZ_SSMC01000009.1 GCF_004799345.1 Robertkochia marina | reverse complement strand
TCGTAGCATCACTCGCTAAAGTAGGTACTCCAAGATTCGTGATTACAGAACCTCCTGCATCATTGCCCTCTAAAAGTACTTCCCCAAGATCCTGGATCTCGTTGGTTGCATCCGCATCTGGATCATCATAATAGGCTCCGCCATCAACTCCGGCGATAACATCATTATTCGCATCGGTACTCACCACAACCTGATCCGATGCCGTGATCGCATCATCCACATATTGTTTCGTCGTAGCATCACTCGCTAAAGTAGGTACTCCAAGATTCGTGATTACAGAACCTCCTGCATCATTGCCCTCTAAAAGTACTTCCCCAAGATCCTGGATCTCGTTGGTTGCATCCGCATCTGGATCATCTACATTCAATGTAAGAGTACTCCCACTCGACAAACTCAAATTACCCGCCGTACCATCAGTAGTAATATCTTGAATCTCATTAGTTGGATCACCATCTGCATCTGCTGCACCAATGGCAATAATTTCATCTATCGCTGCTTGCACATTTGTCGCAGCCAAACCAGAAGTCGCATTGCTATAAGAATTCGAAGCCGCCGAAGTATTCACCGTAGCGATAACAGTTCCAACTTCATCTGTGAAATCGTAAGTACCATCTAAATTGTCTACAATATTTAAGGTGTTTGCATCAAAGTCTAC
>NZ_SSMC01000008.1 GCF_004799345.1 Robertkochia marina | reverse complement strand
GTCTACCACTACTAACTATAGCGCCCTATTCAGACTCGCTTTCGCTACGGCTCCGTGACTGAATCACTTAACCTCGCTAGCAACGGTAACTCGTAGGCTCATTATGCAAAAGGCACGCCGTCACCCCCAAAGGGGCTCCGACCGCTTGTAAGCGTATGGTTTCAGGTTCTCTTTCACTCCCTTATTCAGGGTACTTTTCACCTTTCCCTCACGGTACTGGTTCACTATCGGTCTCTCAGGAGTATTTAGCCTTGGCGGATGGTCCCGCCAGTTTCACACAAGGTTTCACGTGCCCCGCGCTACTCAGGATACCACTACAAATAACCGCTCTTACTCTTACGGGACTATCACCCTCTATGGTCACTCTTTCCAAAGTGTTCTGATTCAATTGGCATTCGATCTCGTGGTCCTACAACCCCAATATTGCCGTAACAACATTGGTTTGGGCTCTTCCGGGTTCGCTCGCCACTACTACCGGAATCACTATTGTTTTCTTCTCCTCCGCCTACTTAGATGTTTCAGTTCAGCGGGTTCGCTCCTATTACTAGGTGACATGTCTTCAACATGCCGGGTTGCCCCATTCGGAAATCTACGGATCAAAGTGTATGTGCCACTTCCCGCAGCTTATCGCAGCTTATCACGTCCTTCTTCGCCTCTGAGAGCCTAGGCATCCCCCATACGCCCTTATTTAGCTTATTGTACTTTTTGCTCTTTATTATCATAAATAACTCGCCGTGATGATTCGTGCAAATCATCACAACTAAATAAGATTCAATTTTTTAAAAAAATTTTGTTTGCCGTTGTTTCTAATGAAACAACAAACAAGCTTCTCGTATCTCTTTATCTCAATATGTCAATGAACGTTTCGGCTTCGCCCCATGTTAACCCTATCTCTTTGAGTGTAGTTGGCTTAACACATCAGCTACTCATTCGCCGTTGTGGAGAATATCGGAGTCGAACCGATGACCTCCTGCGTGCAAGGCAGGCGCTCTAGCCAGCTGAGCTAATTCCCCAT
>NZ_SSMC01000006.1 GCF_004799345.1 Robertkochia marina | reverse complement strand
ATAAAAAAAGCCCCTCACTTTCGTGAAGGGCTTTCAAAGAAGGCGGCGACCTACTCTCCCACTTTCGTAGTACCATCGGCGCTGTCGGGCTTAACTGCTCTGTTCGGAATGGGAAGAGGTGAGCCCCGACGCAATAACCACCTTAAGTCGTCGTATGCGTGTTCGCATCGTAATAAAGTAACATATTGAGATAAATAAGTCGAGTATATTTTTTGTATTGATTCTTACTGTTTGTCTTTATGAAAAAGAGTTTGCGCCCCCTGCCCTTTTGCCAAGCAGGGGACTGATGTACATAAGCCTACGGGTTATTAGTACTACTCGGCTATGACATTACTGCCTTTACACCTGTAGCCTATCAACGTGATCGTCTCTCACGACCCTTTAAAGAAATCTCATCTTGTGGCGGGTTTCGCGCTTATATGCTTTCAGCGCTTATCCCTTCCCAACATAGCTACGCTGCAATGCCCTTGGCAGAACAACAGCTACACCAGAGGTTGGTCCAACTCGGTCCTCTCGTACTAGAGTCAGGTCCACTCAAATTTCTAACGCCCACAGTAGATAGAGACCGAACTGTCTCACGACGTTCTGAACCCAGCTCGCGTGCCACTTTAATGGGCGAACAGCCCAACCCTTGGGACCTTCTCCAGCCCCAGGATGTGACGAGCCGACATCGAGGTGCCAAACCCCCCCGTCGATGTGAGCTCTTGGGGGAGATCAGCCTGTTATCCCCGGCGTACCTTTTATCCTTTGAGCGATGGCCCTTCCATACGGAACCACCGGATCACTATGCTCTACTTTCGTACCTGATCGACTTGTAGGTCTCTCAGTCAAGCTCCCTTATGCCATTGCACTCTACGCACGGTTACCAAGCGTGCTGAGGGAACCTTTAGAAGCCTCCGTTACTCTTTTGGAGGCGACCACCCCAGTCAAACTACCCACCACGCACTGTCCTTCTACAAAGAAGTTAGGCTTCAAATAAGTAAAGGGTGGTATTTCAACAATGACTCCACAACACCTGGCGATGCCGCTTCAAAGTCTCCCACCTATCCTACACATCACTTATCCAAAGTCAATACGAAGCTATAGTAAAGGTGCACGGGGTCTTTTCGTCCCACTGCGGGTAATCGGCATCTTCACCGATACTACAATTTCACCGAGCTCATGGCCGAGACAGTGTCCAGATCGTTACACCATTCGTGCAGGTCGGAACTTACCCGACAAGGAATTTCGCTACCTTAGGACCGTTATAGTTACGGCCGCCGTTTACTGGGGCTTCAGTTCAATGCTTCGCCGAAGCTAACATCTCCCCTTAACCTTCCAGCACCGGGCAGGTGTCAGGCCCTATACATCATCTTTCGATTTAGCAGAGCCCTGTGTTTTTGATAAACAGTCGCCTGGACCTTTTCACTGCGGCCTATCTTGCGATAGGCGACCTTTCTCCCGAAGTTACAGGTCTATTTTGCCTAGTTCCTTAGCCATGAATCTCTCGAGCGCCTTAGAATACTCATCCCAACCACCTGTGTCGGTTTACGGTACAGGCTGCATAACTCGCTTTTCTTGGAAGTCGATTCGCTGGATTATCACCGCAGCCGTAGCCTTAGTGTACTATCGGGGTGTTACCACTCCCTTCAACGCACTATTCCGTCAGTGCGCACCAACTATTCGCCTCCGTCACTTTTGTCGTTATGCAGGTACAGGAATATTAACCTGTTGTCCATCCACTACCCCCTTCGGGTTCGCGTTAGGCCCTGACTAACCCTCAGCTGATTAGCATAGCTGAGGAAACCTTGGTTTTTCGGCGTGCGGGTTTCTCGCCCGCATTATCGTTACTTATGCCTACATTTTCTTTTCTATGCGCTCCAGCAAACCTCGCAGTTCACCTTCAACGCCCATAGAATGCTCCCCTACCACTTTTATAAAGTCCATAGCTTCGGTGGTATACTTATGCCCGATTATTATCCATGCTCGATCGCTCGACTAGTGAGCTGTTACGCACTCTTTAAATGAATGGCTGCTTCCAAGCCAACATCCTAGCTGTCTAAGCAATCAAACCGCGTTTATTCAACTTAGTATACACTTGGGGACCTTAGCTGATGGTCCGGGTTCTTTCCCT
The DNA here is from genome assembly GCF_004799345.1 of Robertkochia marina. GTDB lineage: Bacteria > Bacteroidota > Bacteroidia > Flavobacteriales > Flavobacteriaceae > Robertkochia > Robertkochia marina. The sequence goes on along the minus strand of NZ_SSMC01000006.1, from coordinate 428 downwards.
CTCGGACATGGACCTTAGCACCCATGCCCTCACTGCTGTAAAACATTTTATAGCATTCGGAGTTTGTCAGGAATTGGTAGGCGGTGAAGCCCCCGCATCCAATCAGTAGCTCTACCTCTATAAAACTATTACAACGCTGCACCTAAATGCATTTCGGGGAGTACGAGCTATTTCCGAGTTTGATTGGCCTTTCACCCCTACCCACAGGTCATCCGAAGACTTTTCAACGTCAACCGGTTCGGGCCTCCACTATGTGTTACCACAGCTTCACCCTGCCCATGGGTAGATCACACGGTTTCGCGTCTACCACTACTAACTATAGCGCCCTATTCAGACTCGCTTTCGCTACGGCTCCGTGACTGAATCACTTAACCTCGCTAGCAACGGTAACTCGTAGGCTCATTATGCAAAAGGCACGCCGTCACCCC
>NZ_SSMC01000005.1 GCF_004799345.1 Robertkochia marina | reverse complement strand
CCCGTTTGATGTCTCTCTCAGAGCGGCTGCAAAACTACAACCTTTTTCCGTTCCCGCAAGCCTTTTTGAAAAATAATTTTCCGAAGCTGCAACTCCCGTTTTCAATGCCGTGTAAAAGAACTTTTTAACTCCGAACCGCCCCTCCAAAGAGGTGCCTTGTTGTTCAAAGCGGGTGCAAATATAAGACGCTTTAAAGATAACAGCCAAATATTTTCGGGACATTATTTCAAAAATCCCGGAGCCAAAACATTTTACTTCTCAAAACCAAACAGTTGCAAGAATTAAAATTTATAAACCTTTAAAGAACTCTATTTGCTTTACAGTATTGTAAAAGAAATGTAAGCACGAAGCTTACCGGTAATCAAGTAGTAGGTGGTTTTTAAACTGACTTCAAAGATAGGGAAAAAAAATAATGCAAACCAAATTAATTTTGCCTTAACTCATTGACAGTCCACTTGTTAGTAAGAGCGCTGTAATCAAAATTAAGCGCTGAGGGCTGAGCCTCCAATTGATCTCCCGCAAAGGCGCGCTGTAAAATGTCTTCAATGAGGTAGTCTTCATGCACTGCATCGGGCTCATAGGTCTCTTTCAAAGAGATATCAAACATGCTTGCTGTAGTATTGTACCAAAAAGCCCTCCAACCGCTTCGCAGATTCTTCACAAGATCAAAGGCCGTAGAGCCGGTTTGGCGGTAAATAAGTTTTACCAGGATCTGGCCCTCTGTACGGGTCAGCTTTTTTAATTCAGCAGAAAACTCCTCTTCTATATACCTTTGTATTATCCGGGTATACCTTCTGCGATCTGCATTACTCTCTATAGCATCCAGGCGTACATTTAGTTCTGTGAGACGCTCAGCCGCAAGTTTTGCATATGGGTAGACCTTTATAGTCTTTCTCCTTAATATATAGTATCTCCTTTTATCATTATAACTCTCAAACTTGAGCGGCTGAAAAATGATCACCGGTTCCAACTCTATGGACGACCTCGGAATAGAATCGTTTTCGAAGAAAAAAAATCCGGATTTCAAAGAGTCTTTCTCTGTAACCGGGCGCAACGTATCAGGCCTCTGTTCCTGGCTGTAGAGAACGGAAACAAAAAGGGACCATATAAACCATAATTTCTTTATCAATTGGTGCAGGTTTGAGCGCAATCAAAAATAGGAAATATGTTTTGGCGACCTTATTAAATCTATGTGAATTTCTTAAATTCGTGCTTCACCTATTAAAAAAATTATATGGCAGATAAAAGCATTCTGAATGACGCATCTTTAAAATTTCTGGAACGTTATCTAAACAACGCCTCTCCTACCGGGTATGAATGGGAAGGACAGAAAATATGGATGGACTACCTAAAGCCTTATGTAGACACTTTTATAACCGACACCTATGGTACTGCAGTGGGAGTTATCAACCCTGAAGCCAAGTACAAGGTGGTTATTGAAGGGCATTCTGATGAAATATCCTGGTACGTGAACTACATAACAGACAACGGATTGATCTATGTTATTCGCAATGGGGGAAGTGATCATCAAATAGCACCTTCCAAGGTGGTAAACATCCACACCGCCAATGGTATTGTTAAAGGAGTATTCGGGTGGCCCGCCATACATACCAGAGACAACGACAAGGAACAGGCCCCTAAACTGGATAACATCTTTATTGATATTGGAGCCAAAGACAAGGAAGAAGTTGAAAAAATGGGCGTTCACGTGGGCTGTGTGATCACCTATCCCGATGAGTTCTTTGTTCTTAACAATAATAAATTCGTTTGTCGGGCGCTGGATAACCGTATCGGCGGATTTATGATCGCCGAGGTAGCCAGATTACTTAAAGAAAATAAGAAGGAACTTCCTTTTGGGCTATACGTGACCAACTCCGTACAAGAGGAAATAGGTTTAAGAGGAGCCGAAATGATCACCCAAACCATCAAACCGAACGTAGCTATTGTGACCGATGTAACCCACGACACAACCACTCCTATGATCGAAAAGAAAAAGCAGGGGTTTGCCGAAATAGGTAAAGGTCCTGTAGTATCATACGCACCGGCAGTACAAAATAAATTAAGAGAATTGATCATTAAGGCTGCAGAGGAAAAAGAAATTCCGTTTCAGCGTATGGCTTCTTCCCGATATACGGGTACAGATACCGATGCTTTTGCCTACAGTAACGGCGGAGTGCCTTCTGCCTTGATCTCCCTGCCGCTGCGATATATGCATACCACGGTAGAGACCGTGCACCGGGAAGATGTAGAAAATGTCATCAGGCTTATTTACGAATCTCTGATGAAGATCGAAGAGAACCACAACTTCAGCTACTTTAGCTAATTGATGGGTGAATGGGTTGACATATGGACCAAGGAAGGTACTCCTACCGGGCGGAAGATCCAGAAATCTGAAGCCCACGCACAGGGATATTACCACCCTACCATTCATTTATGGATCTACAACTCCAAAAAGGAAATCCTGCTTCAAAAACGGGCACTGACAAAAGAGTCATTTCCGGGTAAGTGGGATGTCGCTGTTGCAGGGCATATCTCCGCAGGTGATTCTCCCGAAGAAACCGTAGTTCGGGAAACCCGGGAGGAATTAGGTTTAACCATTCATATTGAGGAAACAGAATTCATCAAGGTGATGCGTTCAGACATTAAGCATTCTGAATCATTTACAGACCGGGAACATCATCATGTATATTCATTGAAAAAAGATGTTGCCGTTACTCATCTTATACTTCAAAAGGAAGAAGTTGCAGAAGCAGGTTGGTTTCCTATTGATATACTCACAAAATACCTTGAAGATCCGGAGTCATTCCCTGACCTCGTGCCTTTTGAAACCGGGTATCTGCGTACAGTGATCACTTATCTTCGTGGAAAATTTTAAGCATCGTACTTCTTATGACCTTAAGATACCCTCAAAATGTAATGGAAAGTTTTGGGGGTATTTTGTTTAAATTCATAAAATGAAAAACACTATTGCTGTCAGGATCGCAGATTTTTTAAAGTCGTATCCACCTTTTCAACTATTAAGTCCTGCTGAATTAGATCGAATTTCTCGGGAAATTACGGTACAATACAATATTAAAGGAGAAATCTTGTTCAGCGAAGGTGACCCGTGCCTTGATTACTTCTTCTTTTTACAGCAGGGGGCTGTTGAAATATTTCAAACAAATGACTCAGCATCGATCACCCTTGACCGTTGTGATGAGGGTGACCTTTTCGGGCTACGACCTTTATTTGCCGGCGACCGTTATCAAATTAGCGCCAGAACGTTGGAAGAATGCATTCTGTACCTGATTCCTATAGAGGTCTTTTCACCCATGATCGGGAGCAATACTAAGATCAGAGAATACCTGTTACAAAGCCTGGCTTCAAACACCCATTCGCATTTTGTAACCACTTCGGGTAAGTCAGCCGACCCTGCAGACCACCCTTCTTCTTCCCTGCCTCCCGACCTCCACGAACTTAAAACAGTTAATTACAGTAAAAGACTTATCTCATGTGAAAAATCAACCACCGTTAAGTCGCTGGCAGAATTAATGAATACCGAGAAAGTGGGTTCTGTTGTCATTGTAGAGGATGAATTACCCATTGGCATCGTAACCGACAAAGATATCAGAGTCAAGATCGCTTCAGGCAGTTGGGATATCCATACTGCTGTAAAAGATATCATGAACAGCCCTGTAATTTGCTACCCTCCTGCTATAACAGTTGCCCAGGCTCATCTGGCCATGATGAAGCACGGGATCAGTCATTTATGCATTACCCAAGATGGCACTCCAAACACCAGGGCCATCGGTATGGTATCTGAGCATGACCTGATCGTAAGCCAGGGAAACAATCCGTATTTCCTCATTAAAGCCATTACCCGGGCCACCAAAACCAAACAACTCAAAAAGATCAGGAGGAAGGTGATGCATCTGTTAGAACAATATATGGAGAGTAACCTGCCTATGACCCATGTTTCGAGAATCCTTTTTGAGCTAAATGATGCCACCATTAAAAAGTGTATTGAACTTAGTCTTGCCAAAATGCCTGCTGCCCCGCCCTGTGAGTTTGCCTGGATGTCTTTAGGAAGTCAGGGCAGAAAAGAACAACTTTTACATACAGACCAGGATAATGCCATCGTATTCGAAGACCAACCCCTGGAGACCTATAAAGACACCCATGAGTATTTTGTGACGTTGGCAAAGGCGGTTAACAAAAGACTCTTAAAACTGGGGTTTGATTATTGTCCGGCAGATATGATGGCCGGCAACCCCAAATGGTGCATGAGCGAAACCCAGTGGAAAGAGCAGTTTACCTCCTGGGTGCAACAGCCTAATGAAGATAACATTTTACTATGTCAGGTATTTTTTGATTACGACATAAGTTACGGCACCCTGAGTCTTGTAAATTCTTTGGGGGAACATATATTCAAAACCATTAAAAATTACCCCTTATTTATTTCCAACCTGGCCAAAAGTGCCATTCAAAATCCCTCTCCATTAGGATTTTTCAGGCAATTTTTACTGGAAAGCAACGGGGAACACAAAGATCAATTCGACTTAAAGAAAAGAGCACTTATCCCCATTACCGATGCAGCTCGTTTACTCATACTGAATCATGAGGTAAAGAACATTAATAACACCTTTGAGCGTTATGATAAATTAGCTGAACTGGAACCTAACAATCGTGATCTTTTTCTCAGCGCCTCTTACGCCACAAAAGTACTGTTGAAATTCAGAACCAGGCAGGGGTTAATGAATAACGACAATGGCCGGTATATTGACCTTAAAAGCCTGAGCAAAGAAGAGAAAATAAAGTTAAAGCGATGTTTTAATACCATTTCTGACATTCAGGACATCATTAAACTAAGGTATAAATTGGTGAATTTTTTATGAAAACCTGGTTTCAACGAAAGCAAGAAAATAAATACCCTGAATTTTGGGAAGCTTATATCCAATCGATCTCAGAAGACCTTCCAAAACTGGTGAGCGAGACCACCTTTATCGCTCTTGATACTGAAACCACAGGCTTTGACCTAAAAGAAGACCGTATACTATCTATTGGAGCCCTCAAAATATTCAATGGTCGCATTGATACCGGGAACACCCTGGAACTTCACCTGAGTCAAACGCATTTCAACCCTAAAACAGTTCCTATTCACGGCATCATTAATCAGCCTAATTACAAAACCATAACAGAGAAAGAATTTATTGAACAACTGTTAAAGTATATTGGAAATGCCCCGATCATTGCCCATCATGCATCTTTCGACATTAGTATGATCAATGCTGCTCTTATTCGAAACAATCTGCCGACCCTTAAGAACAAGGTATTTGACACGATGAAATTTTATAAAAGAGGATTGATCACCTCCAATTTTATTGACCGCGACCGCAGTTACAGTCTTGATGAAGTGGCCGAAAAATTAAACATCGCCCTTAAGGACCGACATACAGCGCCCGGCGACGCCTACATAACAGCACTCATCTTTTTAAAATTATGGAGAAAATGGGATAAGAACAGGTCCTTAAAAACTAAAAGCCTGTTACGTCTGCAGTAACAGGCTTTTAGATTGAACTTTATTGAGCTCCTTGTTTTATTTCTTCTACCACTTCCGGGTTGAGCAATGTTGAAATGTCACCAAAATCAGAGTCACTTCCGGAAGCGATCTTCCTGAGAATTCTTCTCATGATCTTTCCGCTTCTGGTTTTTGGAAGCCCTGAAACAAACTGGATCTTATCAAGTTTGGCAATAGGCCCGATATGTTCTGTAATTTGCTGGTTGATCTCCTTACTCAGGTTACTCCTGTCTCTGCTCTCTCCTACTTCCTTCAGGATCACAAATCCATAAAGGGCATTCCCCTTTACATCATGCGGAAAACCAACGATGGCCGATTCGGCCACTGCAGGGTGTTCATTGATGGCGTCTTCTATTGGAGCCGTACCAAGGTTGTGCCCGGAGACTATCACTACATCATCTACCCGCCCTGTTATACGGTAATATCCCACAGCGTCTCTAAGCGCCCCGTCACCCGTAAAATACATGTTTTTAAAGGCAGAGAAATAGGTGTCTCTGTATCGGTCATGGTCGCCCCAAATGGTTCTGGCCATACTGGGCCACGGGAACTTGATACATAAACGTCCACTTACAAGGTTTCCCTTGATCTCTTTACCATGCTCGTCCATCAGGGCGGGTTGTATGCCCGGTAAAGGCAGGGTTGCAAAGGTCGGGATAGTTGGAGTGGCGTAGGGTATGGGAGAGATCATAATACCTCCCGTTTCTGTTTGCCACCAGGTATCTACTATCGGACATTTGTTGTTACCCACATTATCGTTGTACCAGTGCCAGGCTTCCTCATTAATAGGTTCTCCTACAGTGCCCAAAATTTTCAAAGATGAAAGATCATATTTTGTTACATAATCAAGATTCTCTTTTGCAAGAGCCCTGATCGCTGTTGGGGCCGTGTAAAACTGAGTAACCTTATGCTTTTCAACGATCTCCCAGAATCTTCCAAAATCAGGGAATGACGGTACGCCTTCAAACATTACTGTGGTGGCACCATTTGCCAACGGACCATACACTATATAACTATGCCCTGTAATCCAACCGATATCGGCAGTACACCAATATACATCATCATCTTTGTACTGAAATATATTCTTAAAGGTGTAGGCACTGTACACCATATACCCCCCGGAGGTGTGCAGCATTCCTTTAGGCCTACCTGTAGAACCGGAAGTATACAAAATGAAAAGAGGGTCTTCGGCATCCATGATCTCAGGTGCGCATTCGGGAGATGCTGCCTCAAGAAGGTCCTGCAACCAGATATCCCTCCCCTTTTCCATGTGGATATCATGTTCTGTTCTTTTTACCACCAGCACTTTCTCGACACAGTCGCAATTCTTCAGCCCCTCATCAACAATACCTTTGAGGTCGATCACCTTGTTACCTCGAAATGAACCATCTGAAGTGATCACCATTTTACAGCTGGCATCATTGATCCTGGTAGCGAGGGCAGAGGAAGAAAACCCGGCGAAAACTACCGAGTGAACAGCCCCGATTCGGGCACACGCCAAAACAGAAATGGCCAGTTCCGGGATCATAGGCAGGTAAATGCAAACTCTGTCACCCTTGCCGATACCTTGCGAGCGCAACACATTTGCAAAGCGAGACACCCGCTCATGTAATTCCTTATAGGTGATTTTTACCGCTTGCTCTGAGGGGTCGTTCGGCTCCCACAAAATAGCCACCTTATCACCCTTGGTCAACAAATGACGATCAATACAATTTTCTGTTATATTTAATTTTGCTCCCTCAAACCATTTCACTTCAGGTTTGCTGAAATCCCAATTCAAAACATTATCCCATTTCTTTCGCCACAGAAAATGTTCCTCAGCGATCTCTGACCAAAAATTTTCCGGATCGCGGACCGATTTTCTATAGATCTGATAATACTCTTCAAGGTTTTTAATATGGTAGCTACTCATAACAAACTGGTTAACAGGAAATAATTCTGATTCTAATTTTTAACATGCCTTAGAGGCTCCTTCAAATAAACAAGAAACCCCGGTGTTATCCAAAAAAAATGCCCCGCATTTGCGAGGCATTTTTGAATAAATTCGTAAGTAAAATATTATGAATCCTTATAATTAGTTAAAAACCCTTCCACATTCTCTCGAATACGGTCTTCAATATTTTCAAGACTCGCTTTTTGAAAAGTATCTCCGGTGATATTCTCGTACAATTCAATATATCGCTCAGAAACCGAGGTTACATAATCATCTGTCATCTCCGGTATCTGCTGCCCTTCAAGACCCTGAAACCCGTTAGAGATCAACCATTGTCTCACAAACTCCTTTGATAATTGTTTCTGAGGTTCTCCTTTCTCCTGACGCTCCTTGTATCCGTCTGCATAAAAATAACGCGAAGAATCTGGCGTGTGTATCTCATCGATCAGGACGATCTCTCCATCGGCCGTCTTTCCAAATTCATATTTTGTATCCACCAGGATCAATCCTCTTTCCGCAGCGATCTCTGTACCTCTTTGAAACAAGGCTCTTGTATACTTTTCTAATACCACATAATCTTCTTCAGAGACAATCCCTTTTTTCAGAATATTTTCCCGTGAAATGTCCTCATCATGATCTCCTTTCTCGGCTTTGGTGGCCGGGGTAATAATGGGTTCCGGAAACTTATCGTTCTCCTTCATTTCCTCCGGTAATGGCACACCACACAGCTCACGCTTGCCGGCCTTATATTCTCTGGCGGCATGGCCTGACATATACCCCCTGATCACCATTTCAACCTTAAAGGGTTCACATTTTTTCCCGACAGCTACATTAGGATCGGGAGTAGCGATCAACCAATTAGGCACGAGGTCTTCGGTAGCCTTCATCATTTTGGTAGCGATCTGATTCAGGATCTGACCCTTATAAGGAATCCCCTTGGGCATGATCACATCAAAAGCAGAAAGACGGTCGGTAGCGACCATCACCAACAGATCATTATCTAAAGAATAAACTTCTCTGACCTTTCCTCTGTATACGCCGGTTTGCCCCGGAAAATTAAAGTTTGTTGCCGTAATGGTGTTGCTCATAGGTGCTGATAAATTAAAGTTCAAAGATAATCTTATTCTGATTTTAATACTATTTCAATCCCGCCTTTTATAACCCTCTATCATACAAGTATCAAGAAGAACAAAAGGTATTGGTGAGCTCTAAGTGAAGTCACCACTGATAATTTTCCGCTATGCAATTATTCAAACTCCAAATAAAAATCCCCTGATGGAAAAGGCCAACTGGGGAAATACATATTTGTAATCTTCGAAAATTTATGATCAACTATTGGAATGCTCGATCTTTTTATAGGCCGAGATAATACTTTTAACCAGTCTGTGCCTTATCACATCTTTATCATCGAGATAGAGCATACCTACCCCTTCCACATCCTTAAGTACGAGAATGGCTTCTTTAAGTCCGCTGATCACTCTTCTTGGTAGATCGATCTGTCCGGGGTCTCCTGTGATCATAAATTTGGCATTCTTCCCCATCCGGGTCAGGAACATTTTCATCTGGGCGTGGGTGGTATTCTGGGCCTCGTCAAGAATAACAAAGGCATTATCAAGGGTTCTACCCCTCATAAAGGCCATAGGGGCTATTTGTATAATGCCGTTCTCGATATAATTGGTGAGCTTTTCTGCCGGGATCATATCTCTAAGGGCATCGTACAATGGCTGCATGTAAGGATCTAATTTTTCCTTCAGGTCGCCCGGTAAAAACCCTAAATTCTCTCCTGCTTCTACAGCCGGCCTGGTCAATATGATACGTCGCACCTGCTTTTCCTTTAAGGCTTTAACCGCTAAAGCAACCCCGGTATAGGTTTTCCCGGTACCTGCCGGCCCTATGGCAAAAACCATATCGTTGCGCTTCATGAGTTCCACGAGCTTTTGCTGGTTGGCAGTTTGAGCTTTAATAATCCTGCCGCTTACTCCGTGTACCAAGGTTTCTGCATCCAGATGACTGTTTTCTGCCAGACCCTGTCGGGTATCATGTGTCAGGATTCGTTCGATAACGTCTTCATCTATCTGGTTGTATTTCCCGAAATGGGTCACCAGCATATCAAAACGCTTGTCAAACTCTTCCAGCATCTCTTCATCGCCATAGGCTTTAATCTTATTACCCCTGGCTACGATCTTCAGTTTTGGGTAATACTTTTTCAGCAATTGAATATTGGCGTTCTGTGTTCCAAAAAAATCCTTGGGATTAATTTCCGAAAGTTCTATGATGAGTTCGTTCAATGGCTTGTGGTTTTTGGTGGATTACTTCAGAAGTCTAATAAATGTGTCAGCATCATTAGAAATTCTGTTACTTTTTAGTAGGTTTGTTACTATTGTGAGACCCCTGAGGGTCCTAAACAAACATAAGCAAAAAAAGATTTTCTTAATTAAAAAATATATCAACATTTTGTAAATGGCCATCATCACGCTCACCACTGATTTTGGGGTACGCGACCATTTTGTAGGCGCCATTAAGGGTTATATTTACAGCGAACTGCCGGAGGCAATCATTGTTGATATCTCTCATCATATAAGCCCTTTTAATATTACCGAGGCTGCCTACATTCTTAAAAACGCCTATAAAACCTTTCCCAAGGGAAGTGTACATATTATTGGGGTCGATTCTGAACTTACTCCCGATAATAAACATATTGCCGTAACTATAGACGGACATCATTTTGTAGGGGCCGACAACGGAATTCTGTCTCTGCTGGCACAGGAGATCAATCCGGAGAAAATGGTCGAGATCAATATACACGACCGTGTTCAGGGTATTTTTCCTGTCCTGGATGTTTTTGTTAAGGTGGCAACCCACCTCGCCCGTGGAGGGCAGCCAGAGGTCATTGGCAAACGTATTGATAGCATTAAGGTGTTAAAAGGACTTTCTCCGGTGGTAAATACTGCCCAGAGCCAAATAAACGGAAGCGTTATATATATTGATAATTACGGCAATGTTATCTCTAACATATCCCGTAAATTCTTCGAGACCTACCGAAAAGGAAGAGATTTTGAAGTATGGGCGCGCAATCACAGTTTTACCAGCATTCATGAGCGGTACAGTGATGCGATCAATTTCAATGTGGAAAAAAGCAAGCGAAATGCTGACGGAAAACGCCTGGCCATTTTCAATTCTTCAAACCTCCTGGAGATCGCTGTTTACAAAAGCAACCTGGATACCGTAGGAGGCGCATCCAGCCTGTTAGGGTTAAGCTACCGGGATTCTATAACCATAACCTTCATCGGATGATCGTGAGAATCGTAAAAATGGAGTTTAAGGAGGAATTTATTCCGGAATTCCTGGATAACTTCGAAAAGAATAAAACCATGATCAGGAATTTTAAAGGATGTTCTTACCTGGAATTATACTGTGATGAAGGCAACCCCTGTATCTATTTCACCTACAGTTATTGGGATAGTGACGATGCCCTTCAAGCCTACAGAAATTCAGAGACCTTTAAAAAGATCTGGTCTGCAACCAAACCGGGCTTCAGTAAAAAGGCAGAAGCGTGGAGTTTAAAAAAGGTCTGTAGTTTACCCTAAGAGTTTTTATATTTAGAACCTCAAATCTGACAACAATGCTAGCCATCTTTAAGCGCGAGATCAATACATTTTTCACCTCCCCTATCGCCTACCTTGTCATGGCCCTTTTCACTGTGATTACAGGGCTTTTTCTATGGGTATTTAAAGGCCCGTATAATATTATTGATAGTGGGTTTGCCAGTCTTTCGCCCTTTTTTGAGCTTGCACCATGGATCTTTGTCTTTCTGATCCCTGCCCTTACGATGAGAAGTTTTGCAGACGAACGTCAACTGGGCACCCTGGAGACCCTGCTAACCAAACCGGTAAGTAAGCTAGCCATTGTTTTGGGCAAATATGCCGCCGGTTTTGTATTGGTGTTCATTACCCTGCTACCCACCGTGCTATATGTCTACTCCTTGAGTATGCTCGGAAACCCTCCCGGAAATATTGATCTTGGAAGCATCATGGGCTCTTATCTCGGCCTACTCTTCCTGGCCGGAGCCTTTTTAGCCATGGGGATTTTCGCTTCCTCGGTTACCTCTAACCAGATCATCGCTTTTATAGTGGCGGCAGCTATTTGTTTTGCATTCCTATACCTTCCCGAAAGTATTGCACTTCTTGACACCTCCCTCGGTTGGATGGGAAGTTTTGGTATCAAAGAACATTTTGACAGTATAAGTCGTGGAGTTCTTAGCTTTAGTGACCTTAGCTATTTTATAAGTTTAAGTGCTTTTTTCATTGTTTTAACCGCCACATATCTTAAAAAATGAGCTCCTTGAAAAACATCATCACCTCAAAATATCTTACCTTACCTCTGCTTATAGCAGTGCTGTTTCTGCTGAACTATTTCGCCGGCCTCAGCGGCATACGTTTCGACCTTACCAAAGATCAGCGATACACCTTAAGCGACGCTGCTATAAGAAGCACCGAAAGCTTTGATAGTCCTCTTTACATTGATATTTTTCTGGAAGGTGACCTGCCTTCTGAATTTCTGAAACTCAGAAAGGAAACGGCTCAGATACTGCGGGAATTTCAAAGTGAGAACAGCCATATCAAGGTAAATTTCATCGATCCCGAAGAAGAAGGTAATGAAGATACGGCTCAACGATTGCAGGCCATGGGCATGCAACCGGCAGCTGTAACCATTGAAGAAGGCAGCAAGGTCTCTCAGGAAATGGTTTATCCGTGGGCCCTGGTTAATTATCAGCAAAGAACCGTTAAAGTTGCCCTGCTTAAAAACACCCTGGGAGCTTCTCTGGAAGAAAGGGTAAGCAGTTCGGTGCAGCATCTCGAATATGCCTTCGCAGACGCTTTTACCAAGGTGGGGATGAAAGATAAAAAGAAGATCGCTGTATTAAAGGGAAATGGCGAATTAATGGATATTGAGATCGCAGACTTTCTCAGCGCCTTAAAAGACTATTACCAAATAGCTCCTTTCACTCTTGATTCTGCTAATGCAAATGCCGCACGTACTCTGGAGCAATTAAAAGAATATGATCTTACCATTATTGCTAAACCCACTGAAGCCTTTAGCGCTGAAGAGAAGCTGGTGATGGATCAATATACCTTACATGGAGGTAAAAGCCTTTGGTTGGTGGATAGGGTACAGATGGAGATGGACAGCCTGTATCAAAACGAAGGCGAATCTGTTGCGGTACCCAGAAACCTGAATCTTGACGATCTGTTTTTTAAGTACGGCGTCAGGATCAACCCATCCCTTGTGAGCGACCTGTATTTCACCCAGATCGTACTGGCAACCGGGAGTGGTTCTCAAACACAATATAATCCCGCGCCGTGGCTATATCATCCGATGATCTTCTCAGAAGAAAATCACCCTGTAAACACCAATATCGAAGCGCTCAGAATGCAGTTCGCCAACCCCATTGATACCCTGGGGAATGCTATCAACAAGACCGTTTTGCTTCGCTCCTCCCCTTTATCAAAGTCGGTCGGGGCTCCGGCCCTAATAAGCCTTGAGACGGTTACACGCGAGCCGGACAAAGAAAGTTTTAACAGTGGGGGCATGCCTTTGGCAGTCTTGTTGGAGGGCAGTTTTACTTCAGTATTTAAAAACCGACTCCTACCGGTCTCCGTAAACGATTACAGGGAACAAGGCGACGAATCGGCTATGATTGTGATCTCAGACGGCGACCTGATACGAAATGACATACAAAACGGCCGCCCCCTTGAGCTGGGGTATGATAAATGGACCAACAACTTTTATGGCAACAAGGAATTTTTGCTTAACTGCGTAAATTACCTTCTTGACGACAGCGGACTTATAAACATTCGCAGTAAAAAAGTGGAAATAGCCTTTCTTGACAGCCAGAAAGCATACCTTGAAAAATCTAAATGGCAGTTCATAAACCTTGGAATGCCAGTACTTTTATCGGCCCTGTTCGGGTTTGGTTTTGCCTTCTACAGAAAGCGTCGGTATGCACGGTAAATGTTAATAAGTTATTTTCAATTTAAGAACCAATTAAGATATCTTTGTAAGTGTTAGAAAACAACGTTTTAGATGAAATTTATTGTATCAAGCTCATACTTGCTTAAGCAATTACAGGTACTCGGTGGAGTGATCAATAGCAGTAACACCCTGCCCATTCTCGATAACTTCCTCTTCGAATTGGACGGAAACAAATTAACCGTTTCTGCTTCTGACCTTGAAACTACCATGAGTTCCGTACTCGAGGTAGACTCAGAGTCGCAAGGAAGTATTGCAGTACCCGCAAAATTATTATTAGACACCTTAAAGACATTCCCGGAACAGCCACTAACCTTTGTGGTTGAAGACAATAATACGGTAGAGATCAGCTCTAATTACGGTAAATATGCACTTGCCTATGCCGACGGAGCAGAATTCCCCAATACCATAGAGCTGGCTGAACCCAGTTCCACCACGCTTTTAGGAGACATCCTTGCCACCGCGATCAGCAAAACCATTTTCGCTTCAGGAAATGACGACCTGCGCCCGGTAATGAGTGGGGTGTTTTTCCAGTTCTCTCCTGAGAATCTGACCTTCGTGGCTACCGATGCGCATAAACTGGTTAAGTATCAGCGTCAGGATGTTACAGCTACCGAAGTTGCCGAGTTCATCATGCCTAAAAAGCCGTTGAATCTCCTGAAAAATATCCTTGCCGGAAGTGAGAATGAAGTGGTCATAGAATACAACGATAGTAATGCCAAGTTTACTTTCGAAAATATCGAGTTGATTTGCCGACTGATCGACGGAAAGTATCCGAATTACGAAGCGGTAATTCCTAAAGAGAATCCGAACCGCCTGAGTATTGATCGTGTTCAACTTCTGAACTCTGTAAAAAGGGTTTCTATTTTCTCTAATAAAACAACCCATCAGATCAGACTTAAGATCGCCGGGGCCGAGCTGAATATTTCTGCTGAAGATCTCGATTACAGCAACAAAGCTGAGGAGCGACTCACCTGCGATTACCAGGGTGATGATATGCAGATCGGTTTTAACTCAAGATTCCTGATGGAAATGCTCAACAACCTTTCATCAGACGAGATCTCCCTGGAGATGAGCCTGCCGAACAGAGCCGGTATCCTGACCCCTACCGATGGTTTGGATGAAGGAGAGCACATTACCATGCTTGTAATGCCGGTGATGCTGAATAATTAAAAACGATCATTCTACGATAAAAAAAAGCGACCCTAGAGGTCGCTTTTTTGTTATGCGGTCCTGCCTGCCGGCAGGCAGGTATGCGGTTATGCGGTTATGCGGTTATGCGGTTATGCGGTTATGGGGTTATGCGAAATAAAGTAAACGATTCGTCTTTGCAAGGTTTGTGTAGCAAACCGTGGCAATCTCCCGAAATATCTACCGGACTACCCGTTTACCAGCTTACCTGTCTACCCGTCTACCCGTCTACCCGTCTACCTACCCTAAAAAAACCGTATACTCAACGGATAATACGTTTCCTCTCCGTTAGAAGCTTTTATGGCATTAACGATCGGATATACAAAGCCTACAATGGCGATAGCGATCAGGGTAAGAATACCCAAGCCGAAAAGAAAGATCAGGGGGATACTGATCAAACAATAAATAAACAGGCTTAATTGAAAATTCATGATGGCTCTGCCCTGTTCATCCATATTCAAGACACGGTCTTTATTAGAGATCCAAAGTACCAGGGGAATAATAAATCCTCCAAACCCGGTAATATAATCTAATAATTGGGTTAAATGGGTGATGGCCATTAATTGATTATCTACGCGCTTCAAACTCATTTGATTGGTCATTGCTATTGATTTTTGATTGATTATGTACCTATTCGACTAAATAAGTCTCGATTTGTTACAGTATCTGTACAAAATATGTTCATTCCTGTGTTCCTTTAGGTAACGGATTTGAAAAATCAATGGTACGAATGGGGAACGGAATGGTGATACCATGTTCATCAAAAGCCTTCTTAATGGCTATGATGGCCTCTCCCCTGGCTTTTAAAATTTCCAAACCGGAAGTAGAGTCGATCCAAAACCTGAGTTCAAAATTGATAGAACTGTCTCCGAATTCCGTATAAAAAAACAAAAGGTCATGGCTGTCCTTAACCACTTCGAACTCATTTACCACCGTATCTTTCACCACCTTCCTCACCATTTCAAGATCTGAATCGTAGGCCACCCCGCAAGTGAGGATCACACGGGATTGAGCAGTGACCGAATAATTCTTTAACGGATGTTCTATGACTAATCGATTAGGTATAGATACCATATTATTATCGATCTGTTTAATGGTGGTGGTTCGTAAACTAAGGTCGACCACCTCTCCTGTAAATCCATTGGTTTCTATCCAATCGCCCAGCTTCATGTATTTGGCAAACGACAGGGTGATTCCGGAAAAGGTATTCGTTAATACGCCCTGCAAGGCCAAACCAACGGCGAGACCTGCTACTCCTGCCCCGGCCAGCAGGGAGGTGAGCATTTTATTGAGATGAAGAATATTTAAGGCCAGGAAGAGCCCGAATAGTATAACTAAAATCGAGGTTAGCCTGGAAAGAATTCGGGTGATGGAATGTTGAATAGAGGTTCTGCCCAGGGCATTCAACATCAACTTATAGATATACCGTGAAGCCAGATACGTAAGCAGAAATACAATTACGGCAAGAACAAAATTAGGTAGGTTCACGACTAATTTCTCCAGCCATGAACCTACCTGTTCTAACATTTTATCCCAAGCTTCTAAAAGCCTTTCTTTCATTTAATTTTATTATGACACTGAAGCCTTTAGGACTTCGTTAGTTTTCATTCTCCATGCATCCAGCATCCAGGAGGTTTTCTCCAGCTCACGGATGTAGGCTCCGATAAGGTCGATCGTACCTTCATCTCCCCCTTCATCGGCTACTTTCACCACATTTCTCATTTGTTTTAACATAGTCGCATGGTCATTCAGTAGGGTTTCGATCATCTCAACATCGGTCAGATCGGTTTTGGACTCCTCTACATTTGAAATTTCAATATATCTTGAAAGATTACTCACAGGACGATGTCTTAAGGTAAGAATACGTTCTGCGATCTCATCGATCTTCAATTTTGAATCATTATAAAGTTCTTCAAATTTTGCATGCAGATCGAAAAAATTTCGTCCTAAAATATTCCAGTGAAAATTTCTAAGTTTCTGATAGTATAAATGATAATCGGCTAAAAGTACATTTAGCTCATATACTGTCTTTTCGGTTTTGTTAGTGTCTAAATTCAAGTAATTCATATGTTCCTTTGTCATTTTTAGATTCACTTTATAAGTTAACAAAATAAAGCAGAACCACAAGTATTTAACAAGGTTTAACTTACTAAGTTATAGTCATTAACATTATTATTCTTACACGTCCTATCTATGGATTAGATTCGTATTTTTGTTCAAAATTTCCACATGAGAATAGAGGATACCATTATTGCCCTTGCCACCCCTTCCGGAGCGGGAGCTATCGCTGTGATGAGACTTTCCGGGAAACAAGCCCTGGAGATAGCTGCAAAGCACTTCCGGTCGATCCATGGGAAGGACTTGCAGGCACAAAAAACCCATACCATTCACCTGGGGCACATTGTAGATGGCGAACGTATTATTGATGAAGTATTGGTATCTGTTTTTAAGAATCCTAATTCCTATACAGGAGAAGATGTGGTAGAGATCTCCTGCCATGGCTCTCCATATATACAACAGGAGATCATTCAGTTGTTTCTTCGCGCGGGATGTCGCATGGCCGATGCCGGAGAATTTACCCTCAGGGCTTTTCTCAACGGAAAGATGGACCTCAGCCAGGCAGAAGCTGTGGCCGACCTCATTGCTTCAGACAATGCCGCCGCCCACCAGATCGCTATGCAGCAAATGCGGGGTGGATTCAGTAATGAACTGGCCAGGTTGCGGGAAGAACTCATGAATTTTGCCTCCCTGATCGAACTGGAACTGGACTTTGCGGAGGAAGATGTGGAATTCGCCAACAGGGACGAATTCAGAAACCTGCTGGAACGTATCAGAAACGTCCTCAAAAAACTCATCGACAGTTTTGCCACGGGGAATGTTATCAAAACAGGAATCCCTGTAGCCATTGTCGGAGAACCCAACGTGGGGAAATCGACCCTTTTAAACGCCCTCCTGCAGGAAGAGCGCGCCATTGTAAGTGATATTGCCGGAACCACCCGTGATACCATAGAAGATGAGATGGTCATAGGCGGTATCGGATTCCGCTTTATCGACACGGCAGGAATCCGGGAAACCAAAGACGTGGTAGAGAGCATCGGGATACAGCGAACCTTTGAAAAGATCGACAAAGCCCAGGTAGTGATCTACCTTTTTGATTGTGAGACCGTCAAGAAAAGTCTGCATGGCGACACCGGGCCTAACGGCAGAACCCTGAACACCATCATGACGGAGATCGGAAAGATCAAAAATAAATACCCTCAAAAGCACCTGGTGATCATCGCCAACAAGATCGATGTCCTTTCTGAGGAAGAATTGGCCAAGGTATCAGCACAGATCCCGGAAGCCCTCCACCTTTCGGCCCGCTCAGGAGAAGGAGTTGACAAGCTGCAGGACAAGCTCCTGGAGTTTATCAATACCGGCGCCCTGAGAAACAACGAGACCATCATTACCAACACCCGTCACTACGATGCCCTGCTAAAGGCACTTGAGGAGATCGACAAGGTTCGGGAAGGTCTTGATGCCGAACTGCCGGGAGACCTGTTGGCCATCGACATCCGCCAGGCCCTGTATCACTTTGGGGAAATCACGGGAGAGATATCTTCAGATGATCTGCTGGGGAATATCTTTGCGAATTTTTGTATCGGAAAGTAACTTCATATTATTAAACCAACCAAAAACATATTATAAAACTACCTTAAGCCCCTATTTACAGGGGTTTGTTGTTTGGTGCAATATATAGATTATTTGCGATAATATGTA
>NZ_SSMC01000004.1 GCF_004799345.1 Robertkochia marina | reverse complement strand
TTGTTGTTCAAAGCGGGTGCAAATATAAGACGGGTTTTTGCTTCCCTCCAAGCTTTTGGGTGTTAAAATTTGAAGAGTATTTGTAAGGAGTTAAAAATGAAACGAGTAAAGCGAAAGATATTTGGAGGAAGAAGCCCCCATCCGTCAACACCCTCGGCATTGCTCCCTCGCGCCGGCTGGCTCCTTCGCTAAAAACAGCCAGTGCCTGTTTTCTAAACGCTCAGCCCTCCCCAAAGGGAGAAGGATTCGTTATCCTATCCTACTATCGTGTGGTAGTGACTCCCCTTCCCAGAGGGAGAGGGAGGGCTTATTACAAGAAAGCCTTAATTAACCCCAAGGATCTCCAGCACCGGATCTCCCTTACTTACGGGATAACCTCTCCAGAAAAAGCCTTCTTGCCTGAATTGCCATACCACCTCTTTCTCCGGGGTTACCTCCCAGTAGCCAAAGGTGCCTACCGCGATCAGGGTATTTTGATTTGAAAGACGTTCGGCTCCCGATACCTTGGCGGAGTACATATCAGGGTGAGAGAACTCCCATACTACAGAAGGCTCATTATCTGCCCCGGGCGCCAGGTTCAGGTTATCCGGCAGGTCTAACTCATAGACCACCGAAGGCCCCTCGGTATGATTACCATTCATGTAAACCAGGAAATGATCGGTTTCCGGAATTATTCTGGGGGTATGATTATTATAGAAATAACGCTGCCCCATAGTATTATTATAGGCTGAAGGGTTCCCGAACCTGTAAACCAGGTCTCCCCCTACTCCATAATTACCTCCCGTACTACCCGACGCCTCTTCGGTGGTAGTACTGTGATCTATCACCCATACCTCACTATAATAGTTCACAGACATATATATAAGGTCATTCTTCTCATCGTAGGTGATTCCGTTAGCATGCATCACATCCCCATTATCAGGTATAGAGGCAATGGCTTCATCCTTATAATTGATATTGATCTTCCTTACACTTTCGCCAATGTCCCCGAAATTTCCACCATCGGGCAGCGCATCCTGCACCAGGTGATCACGGGAATCCCATCGCCAGACCACCTCGTTGGTTTGAGGGTTGATCTCTATCAGGGTCTCCGTATATATCTCAGGTTGCTCCCCGGCATATCCGAATGAAGAAGCAAGTGTTGCATCTGACCGCTCCCATAACATGGTAACCACATTACCATTCGGCAACAGGATCACATCATGATGTGCCACCAGGTTCTCTGTACTCAGATCATAATTCCACATTGCGGCACCATTTTTATCCAGCAACTGCAGTTTACCTCCATAACCTCCAAACTTAAATGCAGGCTCCTCTGCCCTCATCGACACTAACAGCAAACCATCATCAAGTAACTTCGCATCATTCCCTAAATGCTGAGGCAACGCCCAATCAAACACCACCGAAGCATCATCCTTATCCATCAGATATACCTTATTATTACCGGGGTCGTTTACCAGTACATAATCATCGGCCTTTAAGGACTTGTTATTGATCAGCACTCCAAACTCAATATCAGACCCGCCTTCATCCGGAGTTTCATTCTCTACAGGAGGCTCTACCGGATCTTCGGTAACTTCAGGCATTTCATCATCAGAACAGGAAACGAGTACATAGCTCAATAGCAGCACTATAAAATATCGGGATCGTAAACTTGAGATCATAGGTTGGTTACGCAGGGATTTGAATCTTAATAACTCTTACTTTTTCAACTTTCAAAAAGGCTTGTTTTCGGGCCGGGCTATCGAAAGTTCAATAGATCGGTTAAATATATAAATTAAAACCCGAGTCTTTCTGAAATAAATACCTATTTCAAAAAGGAACTGTTGTACGCGTACCTACTGTCTATTATCTTTGCAACCCAATATTAACTATTCATATATATATGATCAAGATCACACTACCCGACGGCTCGGTGAAGGAGTTCGAAGCGAACAGCACTCCTATGGATGTTGCCATGAGTATCAGCCAGGGATTAGCACGCAATGTTATTTCGGCAAATTTCAATGGAAGAAAGGTTGAAACCACTACCCCATTAACCACAGACGGGGATCTTGTATTATATACCTGGAATGATGACGAAGGTAAAAAAGCCTTCTGGCATTCTACTTCTCACATCATGGCCCAGGCCATTGAGGAGCTCTACCCGGGAGTGAATTTAACAATAGGACCTGCCATAGATAATGGCTTCTATTACGATGTTGATTTTGGAGAGCATAGCTTTTCAGAAAAAGACTTCCCCAAGATCGAGGCTCGTATGCTTGAGATCGCGAGAGGGAAACACGACTTTAAACTAAGAGACGTAAGCAAGGCTGACGCTCTTAATTACTATAAAGAACAAAACAACGACTTCAAGGTTGAGCTGATCGAAAACCTTACAGACGGCGACATTACTTTCTGTGACCATGATACCTTTACCGACCTGTGTCGCGGAGGACATATTCCAAACACCGGGATCGTTAAGGCGGTAAAACTACTTTCAGTAGCGGGCGCTTACTGGAGAGGTGACGAGAACAAACCTCAGCTTACCAGGGTATATGGTATTTCATTCCCTAAGCAAAAAGATCTGAAAGAATACCTGGAGCTACTCGAAGAGGCCAAAAAGAGAGATCACAGAAAACTCGGAAAAGAACTGGAGCTGTTTACCTTTTCACCAAAGGTAGGTCAAGGACTTCCTCTATGGCTGCCTAAGGGAGCTGCTTTAAGAGAGCGCCTCGAGAACTTCCTGAAAAAGGCTCAGAAAAAGGCCGGATACGAGCAGGTGGTGTCTCCCCATATTGGTCAAAAGGAACTTTATGTAACCTCAGGTCACTATGCTAAATACGGAGAAGATAGTTTCCAACCTATTCATACTCCCAGGGAAGATGAGGAGTTCTTATTAAAACCCATGAACTGTCCGCACCACTGTGAGATCTATAACTCCCGTCCGTGGAGCTACAAAGAACTCCCGAAGCGGTATGCAGAATTCGGAACAGTTTACCGTTACGAGCAGAGTGGAGAATTACACGGACTGACCAGGGTTAGGGGGTTTACGCAGGATGATGCACACATTTTCTGTACCCCTGAGCAATTGGATGAAGAATTTAAGAACGTTATTGACCTGGTGCTTTATGTATTCGGATCTTTAGGGTTTGAGAACTTTACAGCACAGGTATCTTTGAGAGACCCTGAAAACCCTGATAAGTATATAGGAAGTGCCGAGAACTGGGAGAAAGCAGAAAATGCCATTCTTAATGCGGCCAAAGAAAAAGGACTTAATTACGTAGTAGAGACCGGGGAGGCTGCATTTTACGGGCCTAAGCTTGACTTCATGGTAAAAGATGCCCTTGGAAGAAGCTGGCAGTTAGGAACCATCCAGGTAGATTACAACCTTCCGGAACGTTTTGACCTGAACTACACCGGCAGCGACGATAAGCTGCACAGACCGGTTATGATACACCGTGCCCCTTTTGGAAGTATGGAAAGATTTGTTGCCATATTGCTGGAGCACACCGGCGGAAACTTCCCGTTGTGGCTCATGCCGGAGCAGGCTATCATCCTGTCAATCAGTGAGAAATATGAAAATTATGCCGAAAAAGTTTTAAATTCATTAGAAAATAACGAAATTCGCGCCCTTGTTGACAATCGAAACGAGACCATAGGCAAGAAGATTCGTGAGGCTGAGATGAACAAGATCCCATACATGATCATTGTAGGGGAAAATGAAGAAAAAGAGAACACGATCTCAGTGAGAAAGCACGGTGGCGAAGACATCGGGTCTATTGGAATTGAAGATTTTGTCAATTTGATTAATTCAGAAATCAATCGTACATTAAAGTCGTTTTAAAAGAAAGTTTAACTAAAATTATTAAGCCATAGCAATTAAAAGATTCCGGCGAAATCAGCCAAGAAGAGAAATTAAGAACCCACATCGAATCAATAAGGAGATTCGAGTTCCTGAAGTACGATTGGTAGGAGACAACGTAGAAATGGACGTTTATCCTACTAAGAAAGCTCAAGCCATGGCAGAGGAATTGGGATTGGATCTTGTAGAGATCTCTCCTAACGCCAAGCCTCCTGTATGTAAAATTCTTGATTACAAGAAATTCCTTTACGAGCAGAAGAAGCGTGATAAGGCCATGAAAGCAAAAGCTTCAAAGGTTACTGTAAAGGAGATCCGTTTCGGACCCAATACAGATGATCACGATTACGAGTTTAAAAAGAAACACGCAGAGAAATTCCTTAAAGAGGGTTCCAAATTAAAGGCCTATGTATTCTTTAAAGGACGTTCTATTGTGTATAAAGATAAAGGTGAGATTCTACTGCTCAAGCTGGCTTCAGAACTTGAAGATCTTGGAAAGGTAGAACAAATGCCAAAACTGGAAGGGAAGCGTATGACCATGTTCATCGCACCTAAGAAAACCAAGTAAGGCTACCCCTATAAAGATTAAGCGCGATAATAGATAAATATTAGGAATTATGCCTAAAATGAAAACCAAATCCAGTGCCAAGAAGCGTTTTAAGCTGACCGGTACCGGTAAAATTAAAAGAAAGCACGCTTTTAAAAGTCACATCTTAACCAAGAAGTCTAAAAAGCGTAAGCTTGCACTTACTCATTCAACCCTTGTTCACAAGGCAGATGAGTCTAACATCAAGGAACAACTACGTTTGAAGTAACCGTTCCTTCGGTTCATTAAATTGTTTAACCCTGGAGTCAGGCCCAATAAAAGTCTCAGATTTTCTGAGCGCCTGCTACAAAAAATTTAAAATTATGCCAAGATCAGTAAATTCTGTAGCTTCAAGAGCCCGTAGAAAAAAGGTAATGAAGCAAGCTAAAGGCTACTACGGTAGACGTAAAAACGTTTGGACGGTTGCCAAGAATGCGGTTGAAAAAGCAATGTCATATGCTTACAGAGACCGTAGAAATAAAAAGAGAACATTCAGAGCCCTTTGGATCACCCGTATTAACGCAGGTGCCAGATTGCACGGAATGTCTTATTCGCAATTCATGGGGAAAGTAAAAGCCAATGGTATCGAGCTTAACCGTAAGGTGCTTGCCGACCTGGCTATGAACCACCCTGATGCGTTCAAAGCAATTGTTGAGAAAGTAAAGTAAACGTTTAACAATATATTTTCGCGCTTAAATGAAAGGTCCGGTTTTTCCGGGCCTTTTTTTTTGGCGGGTGACAAGTGACAAGTAACAGGTGACAGGTGACAAGTGACAAGGATTAAGGGTTAGAAGTTAAGAGCTAAGGGTTGCGAATTACCTATCTGCCTACCCGCCTACCCGCCTACCCGCCTACCCGCTTACCCGCTTACCTGCTTACCCGCCTACCCGCCTACCCATCTACCCATCTACCCATCTACCCATCTACCCATCTACCCATCTACCCATCTACCCATCTACCCATCTACCCATCTACCCATCTACCCAAGTAAAATAACATAGTCTTAACGAATTCCGACCGCCTCCTTACTACTTTTGCTTTTCTGAAAATGATATGATTATGGATCTGAACAAGGTTAAACTAGTGGTCACTGATATGGACGGCACCCTTTTAAACTCTAAAGGAGAGGTCAGTCAACGATTCTTTGCGTTATACCGGGAGTTAAAAGATCATATACATTTCGTAGCGGCCAGCGGCCGACAGTACCATAGCATCAAACACAAACTGGAGCGTATTGCCTCAGAGATCACCATTGTTGCCGAGAACGGAGGACTGGCAAAGAGGGATCAACAGGAACTACTCTTTACCGGTTTACCGGAAACCCATTTATCAGAGATCGTCAACAAGGCCAGAAAGGTCAATAATGCCGAGATCATTCTATGCGGGAAAGACGGCGCCTATATTGAAAACGGCGATTCCAAATTCACCAATATTCTAAAAGAATACTACCATAAATACAACATAACCGGCGATCTTAACAGTGTTGATCCTTCCGGTATCATGAAGGTGGCATTGTATCACTATGAAGATTCAGAACAGTTTATCTATCCGGAAGTACAAGAACTGGAAGGCGATCTGCTGGTCAAGGTCTCAGGAAAGCACTGGGTAGACATCTCCCACCCCGAGGCTAATAAAGGCCGGGCCGTGTCGCTCATTCAACAGCAAATGGGAGTTTCTACTGAAGAGACCATGGTTTTTGGCGATTATAACAATGACCTGGAAATGCTCGAGCGCGGATATTTCAGTTACGCCATGCAAAATGCGCATCCAAAAGTGAAGGAAATCGCCCGTTTTGAAACCGGAAGCAACGATCATGAAGGAGTGGAAGAAGTGCTGGAAGCATTGGTAAAAGCTAAAACCCCGGTTTAAATTCCCTGCAAGGTCAGTACCAGCTTCCGGGAACCACCACGGTCTCGGTGTTCACAGAGATAGATACCCTGCCAGGTGCCCATGTTTAATTGGCCGTCGGTTACCGGAACCGTCACCGAACTCCCCAAAAGGGCAGCCTTTATATGAGCCGGCATATCATCTGGACCCTCATAGGTATGAATATAATAAGGGGCATTTTCCGGAACCATTTCATTAAAGTGACTTTCGAAATCAGTCCGCACCGTAGGATCGGCATTTTCATTAACGCAGAGAGAGGCCGAGGTGTGTTTTATAAACACATGAAGCAATCCGTTCTTTATAGTATGCAGTTCCGGCAAGGCTTTTACGATCTGGTCGGTGACCAGGTGAAAACCCCTGGGATGCGGATGAAAACTTATCTCCTGTTGAACTATTCTCATGAGCACTGATTATAAACTGTCTTTCTTTGTTGCGAAAACATGGGGCGCATAGTTATATCCGGCCTGATCATACAGGTCCTTCATCCCTTGCAGTCGCGATAGAAAGTCCTTGTAATCCTTTGCCTCCTTTGGAGTCCAGACCACCTCAGCAAGAGCAGCCATCCGTGGTAAAACCATATACTCAACATAGTCGGCATCTTTCATATATTCTGTCCACACATTCGCCTGGGCACCAATGATCATTTCTTCTTTACCCAACGCTCTCACCGCTTCCGGAACGGGTTCATATTCATACACCTTTTGTACCGGCGACAAGCAGCAGATGGCATCCGGCTCATGTTCCGGATCAGCCTGATAATGGTCAAAATACATATGAGAATTGGGTGTCATGATGACCTCATGACCCTCGTTTGCAGCTGTGATCACCGCCTTATGATCATCCCATGAACGCCAATACATAACGGTAGCATTGGGCGCCAATCCACCCTCAAGGATCTCGTCCCAACCGATGATCTGCCTTCCTTTTTCATTCAGGAATTTCTCGATACGTCTTATAAAATAACTCTGCAGCTCATGTTCATCTGCAAGCCCTTCCTCCTTTATTCTACCCTGGCAATGACTGCATTCCTCCCAATACCCTTTCGGACATTCATCGCCTCCTATGTGAATATAGGTGGATGGAAATAATGTAACAACTTCTTCCAGCACCCCTTCAAGAAAAGCGAAGGTCGATTCTTTTCCGGCGCAATACACATCATTGGTTACCCCCCATTCTTCATAAACCACCTTTGGATGACCATTCTGCTGCTGCTCCATGCTCTTGGCCGACAACATGCCATGGTTCGGAGTGGTGGGTCGTTCCGGAAAACAACTAAGCTCAGGATAGGCCGCTATGGCCGCACTGCTATGACCGGGCAATTCTATTTCGGGGATCACCGTGATATGTCTGTCTGCAGCATATTGTACCACCTCCCGGATTTCTTCCTGTGTATAATAGCCACCATACACCTCATTGTCGTTTTCAGTCCACGGCAATTTCCCTACAACGGTTCCGTTTCTCCAGGCCCCTGTTTCTGTCAGTTTAGGATATTTTTTGATCTCGATCCTCCACCCCTGGTCTTCGGTAAGGTGCCAGTGAAAGGTATTCATCTTATGCAGTGCCAGCATATCTATGTACTTCTTTACAAAGCTGACCGGTTGAAAATGGCGGGCTACATCCAGGTGCATACCGCGATACGAAAACCTTGGCGCATCTTTAATATGAACCCCGGTAATGGTTGCTACCTCCAGCCCCCTTTCCCGGTCAGGTACATTAAAAAGCTGACGCAGGGTTTGCAAGCCCATAAATACTCCTCCGGCCGCAGGAGCTTTCACCAAAATCTTATCGGGTATTACCACGAGTTCATACGATTCCGGGGCCAGATCGCCTGCTTCTACCCTAAGTTCTATCTCGTTTTCAAAATGTCCCGCCGAAGCTTTGATGGGAATATTGATATCGAATTGAGCTCCCATGAGGTCTCTGAGATATTCAGCCTCCTTTATAAGACCATCCTGTGCAACGATCACCGTATTTTGATCTACGGCAAAACGTCCCGGTAGCTGTTGCTCCCATTTGGGTGCAGGTATGATTGTATAATCGTCCGGACGGTTCTCGAAATTCTTATAAGGTTTATCACAAGAGGTAAAAAGCCCTGTAATTACAATAAGAGCAAGGAAAAATGGTTGGCGGTTCATGTAAGGGGAAAATTGGTTATCAGGTTTTTTGCTTTTTCTTTCTGGCTGCAGGAAACAGGACATTATTCAATATAAGCCTGTACCCCGGGGAGGTGGGGTGCAGTTCCAATTCAGTTTTAGGGTCTCCTACCCTGTGTTGATAATCTTCGGGATCATGCCCTCCATAAAAGGTAAAAAAGCCTTTGCCTTTAATCCCGTGAATGTATCTGGCCTCACCATTCACCTTATTTTCTGCCATCACCAACACGGTGGGCTTGATGGTCGCCGGATCATAGCTGGTGGTTTGCCCCATAAATCCTTTAATAATGGCTGTATGGTTTTGACATAACATGGTGGGTACCGGATCCCATTTGGCAGAGAATTCCATCAGTGTAAAATAATCGGTCTCCCGTTGCACCGTAGGGCGCTTTGCCGTCATATCAATGGATGAGAATTCATAGGCATTCGGGTTTCTTTCTAATATGAAATTGGTAAATGCCAGGGTATTGTCAAAGTTCAGCTTGCTCTGATACCCGGGATCGGACGGGTCACCATCAAACATAGGCTCACAAATATCAACCCCTTCAGCAGAGAGAGCAATATCAAAACTGTCGGTAGCAGAGCACATGGCAAACATAAAACCACCTCCTATCACATAATTCCTGATCTTCAGGGCTACGGCCAGCTTTTCATCGGAGACTTTTTCGTAACCCAGGGAATTCGCCAGGGCCTCAGCCTGCTTTTTATCTTCAATATACCAGGGTGCTGTACGGTAGGCCCCATAGAACTTTCCGAATTGACCGGTAAAATCTTCGTGATGTAAATGCAACCAGTCGTAGAGCAACAGACCATCATTCAACACTTCCTCATCATACACCACATCATAGGGGATCTCTGCATAGGTAAGCACCATGGTTACCGCATCATCCCAGGGTTGATTTCCTTTTGGAGAATACACCGCGATCTTCGGAGCTTTTTCCAGCACCACGGCATCCTGGTTCTTACTGGGGCTGGCAACCTCTTCAAGGATCTCTTCGGCCACCCCGTCTGTGAGCACTTCAAAAGTAACCCCCCGAATCTGGCACTCCCTCCTGATAGATTCTGTATCGGGCATCAGGAAAGAACCACCGCGATAATTGAGCAGCCATTTTACTTTATTGTTCTGCTCCAATACCCAGAAGGTAATACCATAGGCCTTTAAATGGTTTTCCTGCCCATCGGCATCCATAGGTATCAAAATATATGATGCCAGGGCCGAACCATGCATTGCAAAAAGTAACAGAAATAAAACCAGGCAACGAGAAAGAGAAAAGGCATGGAACGTTCTCCGGGAAGAGAAAGCCATGCCTTTTTTAGTTTTATAATTAGTACTTCCAACGATCCATCTTTTTGCCTTACAGCAAAAAGAACGTATATGATCATTAGAAGGGTACGTCATCATCGTTATTAAAATCATTATTCATCGAGCTGCCAAAGGCCTCATCAGCACTGGGCAGATCTTTTGTTGAGAACGGATTTTCCTCTCCTGAATTCATCTTAGACTGGAACTCAAAAGGTGTATCAAACTCCTCTAAATTATCAAATTTACCGAGGTGTCCAAGGAATTTTAACCTAATATTTTCAAGTCCACCGTTACGGTGTTTCGCTACAATGAACTCTGCCTGACCCGCCGTAGGGCTTCTTTCTTCATCATCCCACTCTTCGATCTTGTAGTATTCCGGACGATAAATGAATGATACGATATCGGCATCCTGCTCGATCGCTCCCGATTCCCTAAGGTCAGAAAGCAGCGGACGCTTACTTCCTCCCCTGGTTTCCACGGCCCGCGATAACTGAGACAGGGCAATAACCGGTACATTTAATTCTTTAGCCAGTGCTTTTAAGTTTCGGGAGATCATGGAGATCTCCTGTTCCCTGTTTCCGCCCTTCTGCGAACCCCCGGCGGTCATCAACTGCAGGTAATCGATCATGATCATACGAATACCGTGCTGTGAAGCCAGTCGCCTTGCTTTTGCACGAAGGTCGAAAATGGAGAGTGAGGGCGTATCATCAATGAATAAAGGAGCTGACTCCAGGTTCTTCACCTTAACATTCAACTGCTCCCATTCATGTTTCTCAAGTTTTCCGGTTCTCAGTTTTTCTGATGACAATCCTGTTTCTGAAGAGATCAAACGGGTGATAAGCTGTACCGACGACATCTCCAGGGAGAAAAAGGCAACCGGCATTTTCGCATCCACGGCAATATTTCGTGCCATAGAAAGCGTAAGGGCCGTTTTACCCATACCCGGACGCGCTGCCACAATAATAAGGTCAGAAGGCTGCCATCCGGAGGTTAACTTATCGAGCTTATCAAAACCTGTTGGGATACCACTGAGTCCTTCTTTGTTAGAGATCTCCTCGATCTTCTTCTTCGCCTGCATGACAAGGCTCTGGGAAGTCTCTGCCGATTTCTTGATATTACCCTGGGTAACTTCGTAGAATTTGGCTTCTGCGTCATCTAACAGGTCAAATACATCGGTGGTTTCGTCATAGGCCTCCTCGATGATCTCGTTAGAGATCTTGATCAGGCTTCGCTGAATATACTTTTGGAGAATGATCCTGGCGTGGTACTCAATGTGAGCCGAAGAAGACACCTTTTTGGTCAGCTGGATCAGGTAAAAATCACCGCCAATCTTATCAAGTTTACCTATTTGCTTCAGTTTTGTTGAAACTGTTAATAAGTCAATGGGCTCTGACGACTCGAAGAGCTGAACAATGGCTTCAAAGATATACTGATGACCTTCCTTATAAAATACAGCCGGGTTCAGAATATCGATCACCTCATCGATACCTTTCTTATCGATCATCATAGCACCAAGTACGGCTTCTTCCAGATCCAGGGCCTGGGGCGGCACCTTTCCTTTTTCAAGGCTAATAATACTTGATTTATTAACCTTTATTCCTGGGATAGGGTTCACGTTCTCCATAGCAGCGAAAGTAATTATTTGGCGGCTAAAACTGTCGAATAGCGGGCACTACATTGTTCACCGGCCATCAACAATTCTATTGTTAATAACTTGATTTTCTTGTTAATAAAGGTAAAAAAAACCGAAGCATGAACTTCGGTTTTCATTCAATATCCTATTGATAAAGGGCTACCCTTTAAACACACCCATATTGGCATATTTATCCATTCGCTGTTTTACCAGCTTTTCAGGTGTTAATTTCTTTAACTGATTGTAAACCTTGGTGATCTCTTTACTAACGATCTCAAAAGTTTCTTGCCGATTGGCATGAGCGCCCCCTAAGGGTTCTTTGATGATATCGTCTACGAGCGACAATTTCTTCATGTCCTTAGCGGTAAGCTTTAAGGCTGAGGCCGCCTGCTCTTTGTACTCCCAGCTTCTCCATAGGATGGAAGAACAGGATTCCGGAGAGATCACTGAATACCAGGTGTTTTCCAACATCAATACCTTGTCTCCAACACCTATTCCAAGGGCACCTCCTGAAGCACCCTCTCCAATGATCAATACGATCACAGGTACTTTAAGACGGGTCATTTCAAGAATGTTTCTGGCAATAGCTTCCCCTTGTCCGCGTTCTTCGGCTTCAATACCGGGATAGGCTCCGGGAGTATCGATCAAAGACACTACAGGAATTCCGAATTTTTCAGCCATTTTCATCAGGCGTAACGCCTTACGATACCCTTCGGGGTTAGCCATTCCGAAATTTCGGTATTGACGGGTCTTGGTATTATAGCCTTTTTGCTGCCCTATAAACATATAGGTCTGGTTACCTATTTTACCCAGGCCACCGATCATGGCTTTATCATCTTTTACATTTCTGTCGCCGTGAAGCTCCTGAAAGGTATCCCCGCAAAGGGCTCTGATATAATCAAGGGTATAGGGCCTTGAGGGGTGTCTTGACAATTGCACCCGCTGCCAGGCAGTAAGATTCTTATAGATATCTTTTTTGGTCTTCTCCAGTTTCTTCTCTATCTGCTCACAGGTATCAGTAACATCTACATCGCTTTCTTCACCCAGCAGTTTGCATTTATCCAGTTGCTCTTCGAGCTCTTTTATTGGTAACTCAAAATCTAAGTACTCCATGAGTTGGTTTTGAAGGTTTCACAGGGCTACAAATATAAAACTTTATGTTATTCTGCCCTTTGAATAGCTCCTTTTCTTTTATGAGAATTCTTCAGAACTCCGTTGGCAACCACAGTCCCTAAAATGAGCAATGCCCCAAAATAAAAGCCCCCGCTCATCTTTTCGTCTGCCCCAAGAATCAGAAAGGCCAGAATAATACCGTAAACCGGTTCTAAGTTGATGGTAAGCATCACCGTATACGGACTGATAAACTTCATTACCTTAACCGAAACAATAAAGGCATAGGCAGTACACACACTGGCCAATAATAACAAGAGCAGCCAGTCATTGGTGCTAAGCTTAAAAAATTCATGAGTAAATCCGCCCCTGAAGAGAAGGTAAAAGGTTATAAAAAGCACTCCACTCCCTAATTCATATAGCGATACCACAGAAGGGCGGTATTGCTGAGCCAGTTTGCCGTTGATCAAAGAAAATACAGCGGCCAGCAAGGCAGAGAGTAAGGCTAGCAGGATACCATTAACATATTGCGTCTCTACACGAAAGATCACCGCCAATCCTAAGATTACCACAAGCCCGAACAACGTTTCATACCAGATAAATTTTCTCCGGTACCATAAAGGTTCGAGAATGGCAGTAAAAAAAGCTCCGGTTGAAACCGTGGCCAGGGTCACAGAAACATTAGACACCTTGATCGCCATGAAGAAGGTGATCCAGTGCAGGGCAATGGCACCCCCTGCCAGTATCATAGTCCACATGGCACGCCTGGGCACCCTAAGGTCAAAACGCTTCCAGGCCAGGTATATCCCTACAAAGAATACGGCCAACCCCATGCGATACCAAACCAGGGGAATGGCATCAATAGAGATCAGGGCACCGAGAACGGCTGTAAAACCCCAAATAAAGACTATAAAATGAAGGTGGAGGTAGTTCCTTAGCTTATCGTTTAGCATTTTGCAGCATATAAAAGGCTATGATGGCAAAGATAATGTTCGGCAGCGCCACAGCCAGTAGTGGTGAAAAGTTAGATTGCTCGGCCATAATAGCGAACACCTTATCAAAGAAAATAAAAACAAAGGCCAGGGCTATCCCCAGGGCAAGATTCACCCCCATACCGCCCCGACGTTTCATAGAAGAAACCGCCACGGCAATTATGGTTAGAATAAAAGCAGAAATCGGCAGACTCCACCGCTTATACTTCACCACCATATACCTGCTGATATTGGGGGATCCTTTTCTTTTTTCTTCTTCTATAAATTTATTTAACTCAAACAGATTCTTGGTCTCTGCCACATAGGAAACCGGGGTAAGATCGTCTAAGTTAAATTCAAACAGGGTGTCATGACGCGCTTTAGAGATCAGGATATCATTTTCAGGTCCGATAATGCGCTTCTTATAGGAGGCCAACCGGAAAACACTGTCATCCTCTACCCAGCGTATACTACTCGCGCTGATCTTGTATTTCAATTCAGTTTCCTCAAAATGCTCCAAAGTGAAATTATACCCGGTTTGGGTGATAGGCCTGAAACTGCTCACATACACATAATCATTATCGCTGATCTGGTTGAATATATTATTGGTCTCCCGGTCTTTATCGCGCCCACCTTTCAGGTATTTGATACGAAAATCATTATACCCCTGGCTGGCGGCCGGAACAATAAACATACTCATCATAAAGGCGAATACAGCGATGATGGAGGCTCCGATAAAATAGGGCTTCAGGAATCGTGTAAAAGAAATTCCCGAACTCAGAATAGCGATCACCTCTGTATTATTGGCCAGCTTGGAGGTAAACCAAATAATGGACAAAAAGAGAAATATAGGAAACAGCAGGTTCGCAAAGTAAAAGGTAAAATCTATATAATACTGAATGATAGCACTTGTCGGAGCCTGGTTGGCGATCATTTTATCGATCTTCTCAGACACGTCTACCATGATCCCAATAGGAATAAAAAGCAGGATCATGGTAAAAAAGGTAAGCAAGTACCTTTTCAGTATGTAACGATCAATTATTTTCAAAATCAGAGGCGCTTATCCATTTGTTTTACCATGGTATTCTTCCATTCGGCAAAATCTCCCGCTAAGATATGTTTTCTGGCCTCACGAACCAACCACAAATAAAAGCCCAGGTTATGAATGGTAGCTATCTGTTTGCCCAGGTACTCATTGGCCGCAAACAAATGCCTTAAATAGGCTTTCGAATAATAGGTGTCTACATAGGTGATGCCCATTTCATCGATGGGAGAAAAGTCGTCTTCCCACTTTTTATTCTTGATGTTTATCGTACCGTGGGCCGTAAAAAGCATCCCGTTTCTGGCGTTACGGGTAGGCATTACACAGTCAAACATATCAACTCCCAGGGCAATGTTTTCAAGGATATTTATCGGGGTACCTACTCCCATGAGGTAACGGGGTTTCTCTTCCGGAAGGATCTCACAAACCACCTCGGTCATGGCGTACATCTCTTCGGCAGGCTCTCCCACAGAAAGACCTCCGATCGCATTTCCAAAGGCACCGGCATTGGCAATGTATTCTGCAGACTGCTTTCTAAGATCCTTATAGGTGGATCCCTGAACTATAGGAAAAAGCGTTTGTTCATACCCATATTTAGAAGGGGTGTCATTAAATCGTTTTATACAGCGATCAAGCCAGCGATGGGTCATATACATACTTCTTTTTGCATAATGATAATCGCATGGATAAGGAGTGCATTCATCAAAGGCCATGATGATATCTGCCCCAATGGTTCGCTGTATGTCCATTACATTTTCGGGGGTAAATACGTGGTAAGAACCATCTATATGACTCTTAAACTTTACTCCTTCTTCTTTGATCTTACGATTATTGGAAAGGGAATAGACCTGGTAACCCCCACTATCGGTCAGAATATTGCGATCCCAGTTCATAAACTTATGCAGCCCTCCGGCCTTTTCCAGGATATCGGTTTTAGGGCGCAGGTAAAGATGATAGGTATTACCCAAAATGATATCAGGATTAATATCATCGGTTAGCTCCCTCTGATGAACACCTTTCACGGTTCCTGCCGTACCCACCGGCATAAATATGGGGGTTTCTATAGTACCGTGATCGGTGGTGAGCTCACCGGCACGGGCCCGAGACCCCGGGTCATTTGCGATACGTTTAAACTGCATAAAAAAATCTTGGGTGGCAAAGATAATCAACTAATCGGCTAAGTTTTTAATTCCCCACTGAAAATGCGGTGAATAAGTCGTTCAAAAAAGAATATAGGAATGCTTTGTCAGGGTTAAGTAAAGGGTTATTTTTGCCGCAAAATAATTTTATCGTATACAAATGCCAGATACACAACAATTAAAGGATTTAGCAACCCAGGTTCGCCGGGATATTGTTAGAATGGTACACAAGGTAAATTCAGGACACCCGGGAGGTTCCCTGGGATGTACAGAATTCTTTGTGGCCCTCTATAACGAGGTGATGGAGCTTAACGAAGGATTTGATATGAACGGAAAAGGAGAAGATGTATTTTTCCTTTCCAATGGTCACATCTCTCCTGTGTACTACAGTGTTCTAGCGCGCAGAGGATACTTCCCCGTGGAAGAGCTAAACACCTTCAGACTTATTGATTCAAGGCTGCAAGGCCACCCAACCACCCATGAAGGATTACCGGGCATTCGCATTGCCAGCGGATCACTTGGTCAGGGGATGTCTGTAGCACTTGGAGCCGCACTGGCAAAGAAATTGAATAATGACGATCACCTGGTCTACAGCTTACATGGCGACGGAGAACTTCAGGAAGGTCAGAACTGGGAAGCCATCATGTATGCTGCAGCAAATAAGGTAGACAACATCATTGCCACGGTTGACTACAACAAGCAACAGATCGATGGTTCTACCGACGACGTATTGCCTTTGGGTGATCTTCGTGCCAAATTCGAGGCCTTCGGATGGGAGGTACTTGAGGTAGCCGAAGGAAACAACATTGAAGCAGTGATCGCCGGCCTGAAAGAAGCCAAGACCAAAACAGGAAACGGAAAGCCGGTAGTTGTACTGATGCATACCGTAATGGGTAACGGGGTTGATTTTATGATGCACACCCACGCATGGCACGGTAAGGCTCCTAATGATGAGCAGCTGGCCATCGCCCTGGAACAGAATCCTGAAACCCTGGGTGATTACTAATATTGTTTAATTATCTCAATCAAGAGATCAACGAGATACGATAGTACACATGAAAAAATACACATTCGAAAAAAAGATAGACACCAGAAGCGGATTTGGAGCCGGTCTTGCCGAGTTGGGTAGAACCAATGAAAATGTGGTTGCCCTTTGTGCCGACCTTACCGGATCGCTTAAAATGGACGAATTCAAAAATGAAAACCCGGAGCGCTTTTTCCAGGTTGGAATTGCCGAAGCTAATATGATGGGACTTGCTGCCGGACTCACCGTAGGTGGTAAAATTCCTTTCACAGGAACCTTCGCTAACTTCTCTACCGGAAGGGTTTACGATCAGATTCGTCAAAGTATCGCCTATTCAGGGAAAAACGTGAAGATCTGTGCTTCTCACGCCGGACTTACCCTTGGTGAAGATGGAGCTACCCACCAGATCCTGGAAGATATCGGACTGATGAAAATGCTGCCCGGAATGACCGTGATCAATTCCTGTGATTACAACCAGACCAAAGCCGCTACCATCGCTATTGCCGATCATGACGGTCCTGTTTACCTGCGTTTCGGACGTCCTGCAGTACCTAATTTTACTCCTGCAGATCAGAAGTTCGAGATCGGGAAAGCCGTGATGCTTAACGAAGGTACCGATGTTACCATCGTCGCTACCGGACACCTGGTATGGGAAGCCATTCAGGCCGGAGAAAAACTTGCTGAAGAAGGGATCTCTGCTGAGATCATCAACATACATACCATCAAACCTCTTGATGAGGAGGCGATCCTGAAGTCGGTTGCTAAAACCGGATGCGTGGTTACCGCTGAAGAACATAACTTCCTTGGAGGACTTGGAGAAAGTGTTGCCCGCACCCTGACAGCCAACCACCCTGCTCCACAGGAAATCGTTGCTACGCAGGATACCTTCGGAGAGAGTGGAACACCTGCTCAGCTGATGGAAAAATACGGCCTGAACAGCGCCTCTATTATAGAGAAAGCAAAAGCAGCTATCTCAAGAAAATAATCGTAATTACCTGATTTTGTGTATTTTAGATGTACTAAACACAAAATACAGAATTATGAAAAACGCTGTACTACTTATTTGCCTTTTGGCAGGACTCACCGCCTTTGGTCAATCCGGATCCGGATTTGGTATCAAAGGCGGTTTGAATTTTAGCTCGACCGGTGACCTCAGCTTTGAGAATGTCGAGAACATCGGCTCTGACACCAAAACCGGGTGGCACCTGGGAGCCTTTGCTAAGTTTGGAGATAATTTATTCTATTTAAGACCTGAACTCGTTTACACGCAGGTACGAAGCGAATACGGCTTCAACAATCAAAGCAGCGGCTTTACCATGCACAAGATCGATGTGCCCGTACTGGTTGGCCTTAACATCATTGGTCCGTTGCACATCTTTGCCGGACCGGCCTTTCAATGGATACTCGACACTGAGCTCGATAACGTAAGCCTCGGCGACCTTGATAGTGATGTTACCATTGGTTATAATCTGGGTATAGGCCTTAACCTGGGCAGCCTGGGTATTGATCTGCGCTATGACAACAGTTTCAGCTCGAACGATGCTTCATTTACTGATGAGATCTTCAGCAATACGGTATTAGACACCAGACCCTCTCAGGTGATTCTGAGTTTGTCGTATATGTTTTAGAGAGTGGAGAGTGGAGAGTGGAGAGTGGAGAGTGGAGAGTAGAGAGTGGAGAGTCGGGAGCGGTAAATCGATAATCGTCTTCGCGAAGTTCACGAAGTGAACTGTGGCGATCTCCAGAATTCGGGTACGAAGCAATTAAATATTAACCCGAAGTAGGGCAACCCTATTCAGGCATGCTCAAACTGCTAACTGTTAACTGCAAACCGCTAACTGCAGACTACAAACTGTAAACTAAAAAAATACCCCGGGATTTCCGGGGTATTTTATTTAGTTATTCTCTACAGTCGGATAATCCGGATCCAGATAATCCGGGGTACCGTCGTTATTATAATCATCCGGGATTCCGTCGCCATCCTTATCGTATTCAAACTCGGTAAGTACGCCATCGCCATCGTCATCGGGATCAGCAAAATTAGCTATCCCGTCTCCATCGGTATCGTCATTTCTTGGATCGCCATCACCATCTACATCCTCGAGGTGTGAGGGTACGGTATCGGGCGTTGATCGCCCCTGTCCTCCTGCCACGGTCAGGTCCTGATCTTCATCTTCAAAATTGTACAGATCCACCTTAAAGATCAAGGGGCTGTAAGCCGGAATTCCGGGCTGACTTGCATTAAAATAGCCTAATCCTGAAGGAATAAATACAGCTCCTATCCCGTAATCCTGGTTCCAGGTGATGGTACCGTCGCCATTTTCCACAAAACCGGTTCCAATACCCAGTTCCTGGAAAATTCGGTTAAACCCTTCAATAAAGGCACCTGTTGCGTTAATATTAAATCCATCAGTTGATACTCTAAGCGTATTTGCTAAACGCGGGGTAAAGGTCTGGTCAAAAACCTCTCCGTTCAGCAAACTCCCCTCATAATCATGCAATACGGCATGCCCTAATTTGGCTTTCTCTCCCACACCTTCTCTCACCACCAGAACATATAGGTTATGAGCAACATTCTGAAAGTTGTATTCACGAACAACTACCTGGTCGATCAACGGGATCACCGTATCCCTATTGGCATCGGTAATGGAATCAAAACGGATCTGATAGTCAAAATCTGCAGGCGGATTTTCAAATTCAGCGTAGTTGTAAAAGTGAGATTGCAGATAGGCTACTATGGTATCGTTATTCTCTACCCTTACCTCATTGACGTCTCTTGGTGGTTCAATATTATTGTTGTCGTCATCATTATTACAAGCTATAATAGAGAGCCCGAGAAGCAGGCCAGGTAAAAGTTTTGTAATTTTCATCATTTGGGCAATTTAAGAGCGCAAGATAGTATTTTCCTGTATTTTTGCTGAAGGCTTAACAAAAAATTTAACCCATTTATGCGTATCGATAAATTCCTTTGGAGCACGCGATATTTCAAGACCAGAAACCAGGCCACCGAAGCCTGCAAGAAAGGGCATATCAGGGTAAATGAAGCCGTAGCAAAACCTTCCAGAGATGTGTACCCCGGCGACAAGCTCACGGTACGAAAAAACCAGGTAAACTACGAGTTGGAGATCATGGACCTTCCCCCCAGTCGGGTTGGCGCTAAACTGGTAGATATCTACCGGAAAGATCTCACCCCTAAAGAAGCCTTTGAGCATGCAGACCTCCTAAAATACTCTAAAGAGTACTACCGAAAAAAAGGAACCGGCCGACCCACTAAAAAAGACCGGAGAGATATTGACGATTACCTTGATGACGGAGAAGACAGCTGATGGAACTAAATGCGCAATACTGGGAGAACAGGTACCGGGACGAAAGTACGGGTTGGGACATCGGCTATCCTTCAGACCCTATCATCGCCTACGCCGGGCAATTAAGGAACAAGGATACGAACATTCTCATTCCGGGAGCAGGCAATGCCTATGAGGCCGGATGGTTACACGACCACGGCTTTACCCATGTTACTGTTATTGATATTGCTCCTACGCCTTTGAACAACCTGAGGGAACGCACCCCGGACTTCCCGGAGGACCACTTGCTGCAGACCGACCTTTTTAAACATCACAAAACCTACGAGCTCATCCTGGAACAGACCTTTTTCTGTGCCCTTTCTCCTTCCCGAAGACAGGAATATGTACATAAAATGTATGACCTGCTGGACGAGGGCGGTAAACTTGCCGGGGTGCTGTTCGATTTTCCGAATAACGGCGAAGGCCCTCCTTTTGGGGGCAGTAAGGAAGAGTACCTCGGACTTTTCTCTGAAAGATTCCATATAAAAACTTTGGAGCCCTGTTATAATTCCATCAAACCCCGTCAGGGTAAAGAACTCTTTTTTATATTTGAAAAAAAACCGGCATGAAGGTCAGTGAAAATAAAATACTAAACCACAACGAGATCGCCCATAAGGTCCGCAGGATCGCCTACCAGATATACGAAACCTTCAGTGAAGATGAAGAGATCGTTATTGCGGGGATTAAAGACGGCGGCCTTGCACTGGCAGAAAAGCTTGCTGCTGTTCTGAATGAAGTTTCCGACCTGAAGCCAAGGCTTTGTGAGGTAACCATGAACAAAGAAGACCTGCAGTCGCCGGTACAAACCTCCCTGAGCAAGGAGGAATATCAAAACAAGCCCCTGGTACTTGTAGACGATGTGTTGAATTCAGGAGGTACGCTCATCTATGCCATCAAGCACTTTTTGGATGTTCCCTTAAAAAAATTCAAAACAGCCGTACTGGTAGACCGCAACCATAAACGTTACCCTGTAAAAGCCGATTTTAAAGGCATCTCACTTTCGACCTCTTTACAGGAACATGTAGAGGTAGACCTCAACGGAACAGACGATGCTGTTTTCCTTAATTAAGCTTAACTAACTGATCAACCACTTCTTCTGCCGTCAGGGTATCCACCTCTATTTTTACAGGGGCCTGCAGGTAGAAATAATTACGTTCAAACAGGTGCTTTCTGATGAACTCTTCCAACTCGGTATCAGGAATGTCCTTTATTAGCGGACGCTGTTCTTTTTCTTTTAATAATCGCTGGGTAAGGGTATCGATCTTTGCTTTCAAATACACCACTTTTGCCTTTGAGTCGAGCAGAAGTTGCATATTATTTCCAAAACAAGGCGTACCTCCCCCTAAAGAAATGACCGCCTCGGGTGCTGAATTTAGCAGCTCATTGAGGTATTGGTGTTCTTTTTTTCTGAAATAGACCTCTCCGTGCTGTTTGAAGATCGCTGTGATCGATTTACCTTCTTTTTTCTCTATAAATTCATCAAAATCAATAAATTGCAACCCGGTTCGGGAAGCCAATAATTTCCCGATGGTTGATTTACCACAGCCCATATAACCCAATAATACGATCATAGTTTATAAATTAAATAGTTCGGATTCAAACCCTTAAAATGGCCCTCCAAAAAAAAGACAAATTTATATGAAAATCACCTTGAAAAATAAATATTTGGTTATATATTTGCACCCGCCTACGAGATAGTAGGAACGCTCATAAGAAGCATTATCATTGACTCGATAGCTCAGTTGGTAGAGCACAACACTTTTAATGTTGGGGTCCTGGGTTCGAGCCCCAGTCGGGTCACTTTTTTATTGGTTACGTAGCAAAAGCATCATGTTTTTGTTCACGACTCGATAGCTCAGTTGGTAGAGCACAACACTTTTAATGTTGGGGTCCTGGGTTCGAGCCCCAGTCGGGTCACAAAAAAAAAGTTGAGCGTTTGCTTAACTTTTTTCATTTAGTCTACAAAAGCTCACGTGGTGGAATTGGTAGACACGCTATCTTGAGGGGGTAGTGTCCGTATGGACGTGGAAGTTCGAATCTTCTCGTGAGCACAGCATCCCGGTTGCCGAAGGCAATCGGGATTTTTTGTTTAGAGCCGTCACCAGCTTGCTGGTGTAAGGGGATAAACAAAAAATCCCGCAGGGCTGCCAAAGCAGCCCCGGGATGCTGAGCAAAAGCGAACCCCTTTGATCACCGAGCGGAGGCATGCGTAGCATGACGGAGCGAGGTAATCTTTTTAACAGTTCGAGGGACGAGTTTGAGGGACGAGTTTGAGGGATGAGTTTCAGGAACGAGTTTCAGGGACGAGTTCAGAATGGAAGAAACAGTTGACAAGTGACAGGTGACAAATTCTGTTCTGCAAACCGTAAACTGTAAACTGCCCGAGGCATGGCGACCCTTCATAAAGACCATCTCGGTGGTAATTAACACAACCTATTACATCCAATTTATTACCTTATATTTAACTAAGGAATATTAGTATCATAGAATGTAAATTTTCTATTTAAGAAGATATCTCCCTTTTGCGATCGAATTTCAGATCGAACCAGACATGCATTAAGCCCTTATGGCTTGATATAATTATAAAACCTATGTTTAAAAGCATCAACTCTCCCGTCATGAATTCACCTTTACGATCCATTGCCTTTCTATTCTTTTTGATGACCTTCTATAACAGCAGCGCACAAGCTACAAAGTTACTTCGCCAGCCATCTGTTAGTGACTCACATATTGCTTTTACATACGGCAGTGATGTATGGATTAGCGATCTCAACGGGCAAAATATCAAAAGGATTACCAGCACTCCTGCAATAGAGAGCAACCCTGTAATATCGCCAGATGGCACTACCTTGGCATTTACCTCCAACAGGTCTGGTGTAGATGCGGTTTACAAAGTATCCATACACGGAGGGAATCCTGAAAGACTCACCTGGCATCCTTCCGGGGGAAGCGTAAAAGGCTGGACACCGGACGGAAAGCATATTCTCTATGCATCTACCAGGGGGTATGCTCCACGACCTTCCAACCGTCTCTGGCTGGTACCGAAAGAAGGAGGTGTAAGCAAGATGCTCACCAAACAAAGAGGATTTGACGGCAGTTTTTCTCCCGACGGAACACGCGTGGTAGTAGACGTTATTTCCCGATGGGAGTCGGAGTTCAGAAACTACAGGGGCGGACAAAACACGCCGCTGGTTATAATAGACCTGAAGGATCATTCGGAAATCCTGATCCCCAATGACCGAACCATCGACATTCAGCCGTTATGGCTGGGCAATACTATTTATTTTCTTTCAGACCGATCGGGTGGTGTTGCCAACATATGGGCATATTCTGTGGAAGATGCTTCTTTAGAGCAGCTCACGACTTTTGGGGGAGCCGATATAAAATGGTTATCCGGAAAAGGGAGGCAACTCATCTTCGAAAGGGAGGGTGAGTTACACCTATTTAATCCGGGCAGCAAAACCATCAATACTTTAGCTATAGAGGTTATCGGGGATTTTCCATGGGCAACGCCTCAATGGGAAGATGTAACCGATGATGAGCAATACGTAGGGTTATCTGCCGGTGGAAAACGGATCATCATGGAATCAAGGGGTGAGATCTTTACCATCCCGACCGAGTACGGCGATGTACGAAATATCACCAGATCTCCATCCACAGCAGACCGCAAACCGATATGGTCGCCCCTGGGAGACCAGATCGCCTGGTTCTCAGATGAGGGGCATTCTGCATATGTCTTAAAAAGAGCCTCCCAGGATGGCTCTAAGTCGTTCCCTGATATTTCTTTAGGGGTTTCCCATTACGCCTGGGAGCCGGTGTGGTCGCCCGACGGGAAATACATTGCCTTTGTTGATGACGACTTGCGGGTGCAACTCATCAATATTGCTGAGGAAAGCGTAAAAACCGTGGGAAGCGGGGGCATCAACATTGAACGTGGAAACATGGGATTGAGCTGGTCTCCCGATTCCAAATGGCTGGCATATTCTAAAACGGGTAGCAATAACCTGAAAAGAATCATGATCTGGTCAGTTAATGATAATTCGACGAAAGCGCTGACCAACAACTTTGCAGATGCCTCCAACCCTGCATGGGACCGGGATGGCAAGCATTTATACTTCCTGGCCAGTACCAACCTTGCTCTTCGCTCAGGTTGGGCCAATACCAGTTCGATGAGTGCGAGCCCTGAATACAGTGCCTATGTGGTGAACCTCAGCGCTGACGACACATCGCCTTTTAAACTCAGAAGTGATGAGGAAGAGAAGGAGAAAAATGAAGAAGAAGAGCATTCGTCAAATTCGAAAAACAAAAAAAAGAAAGGTGATGATAGCGAAAAAGAAATGAAGGTTGTTATCGACTTTGACGATATAGACCGCAGAATTATTCCGCTACCCCTACCCTCCCGAAGTTATAGCTACCTGAGCAGCGGTCCTGCCGGAAGTGTTTTCATAGCAGAGAACATCCCTAATCAAAGAGGTGCTACTATACATAAGTTCACTCTTGAAGATCGCGAAGCCAAAGAGTTCCTGACCGAGGTTAGCAATATGATCGTTTCTTCTGACGGTGAAAAGGTACTGACCCAGGTAAAAGGAAAATGGAGCCTGGCCGATACCAAAGCTGATAAAGCTGACCCGAAGCCAGTTAACGTGATGTTGGAATTAAAGCTGGATCGGACTGCCGAATGGAAGCAAATGTTTGAAGAAGCCTGGAGGTACGAGAAGAATTTCTTCTACGACCCTGCCTTACACGGCAGGAACTGGGACACCGTTTACCATCGTTATGCTCCCCTCATGCCACATGTAAAACACCGTGCAGATCTTACCTATATTCTAGACCAGATGAACGGAGAGCTCTCTGTGGGGCATAGTTTTGTATCGCGGGGAGATTTTCCGGAGGTAGAAGAGAATAAGGTAGGCCTGTTAGGCGCCGATTTTTCTGCTGACAAGGGTCGGTGGAAAATCAGCCGGATCTATACGACGGAAAACTGGAACCCCGATCTTACGAGTCCGCTGGACGAACCGGGATTAAAAGTCCGTGAAGGCTATTACCTGGTAGGTATAAATGGGCAAGAGCTAACCGATGCTGATAACATTTACCGGCATTTAGACGGAACCCTTGATAAGCAAACGGTATTACACATTAACAGTTCCGCGGATTTCAACAATGCCTGGACGGTTACGGTGAAACCTATCAGGAGCGAAGTGGCCCTGAGACAACGGGCATGGGTGGAAGACAACAGGAAACTGGTAGACAGTCTTTCCGGGGGCAAGCTGGCCTATGTATGGATTCCCAACACCGGAGGTCCGGGTATCGTGTCGTTTAACCGTTATTTCTTTGCCCAGCAGGATAAGCTGGGGGCCGTGATAGATGAGCGCTATAATGGCGGCGGTTTATTAGACGATTATATGACCGACCTCATGACCCGCCAAATAAGAGCCGCCTACACCAACGAAGTTCCCGGGGCGGCCCCCAAGGTACTGCCTGCCGGGATCCTGGGGCCAAAAGTGCTTCTGATCAATGAAATGGCCGGATCAGGGGGTGACTTTTTCCCCTGGGTATTCCGTCAACAAAATGCAGGTCCTTTAATAGGAACC
Organism: Robertkochia marina; assembly: GCF_004799345.1. GTDB lineage: Bacteria > Bacteroidota > Bacteroidia > Flavobacteriales > Flavobacteriaceae > Robertkochia > Robertkochia marina. The sequence continues at coordinate 263,802 of NZ_SSMC01000004.1, read as the reverse complement.
ACCACCTGGGGAGGGCTGGTTAAAAGCTCGGTTCACTACCGGCTGGTCGATGGAGGTACACTTACGGCACCGGATAATGCCATTTTTGATCCTGCCAGGAATGAATGGATAGGAGAAAATAAGGGGATAGCTCCTGACATTGAAGTACGCATGGATACCAAATCGCTGGAAGAAAACCGGGATGTTCAACTCGAAAGGGCCGTGAATGAATTATTGAAGATGATTGATGAGGATATGCTTAAGATCGAGAAACCGGAATATTCTGAACCGGCAAAAAATAAGTATTAGAATTTATTTTAAGACGTAACAGGTAACAAGTGACAGGTAACAGGTACAAAGGGCTATAAACCACCCCTTAATCCTACGAAGTTTGGACTATTTTCTTAGATTTGATTTAGAATAATAATAAAGCGTCATGTTTCCATGGCGACGCGAGCCCGGCTCCCGAAGCGTTGGGATAACCCCTATAGGGCAAAATTAATTTGAAACTAGAGGGTAGGCGTCCAACGCTTGTCTGGAACCCCACGCCTACCCCGACTCATTGCCTTACCGTTGGCAATAAGCTTGAAACAACTAAATTGATGAAAAAACAACATTTACCACTCATAATAATTATCACTTGTCTGGTCTTAATAATTGGGGACCTCATTTTGAATTCAGATGAAATGGATCTGGGGTTTTGGCTGCGTATATCATCAAGTAGCTTTATAATCTTAGGCATGATAGGCAGAATTTGGGAAAGAAGAAATCAGGATCAACAAAGAACTGATTAAAACATCGATTCGCATATTGAACAAGTCCATAGCAGTTAATAGTAACAAGTAGCATAAAAAAGGAAGGGTAAGAAAAACAGCTGTAGCCCACATAAGGCTATATCCCCCTATCTACCGGTATTATTTTCTTCCAAAAAGGGATGGCAAGAACGCTTATAAAACGAAAAATGAACAAATTCGACCCTGTTAAAAATGAAATTGTTTATCGTGTAGACTTCAACCCTATTCCGGTTGGAGAACATCTAAACCCCTATTACATCAGGGAATTTTCTCATTTAATCAATTTCGTCATCAACAAACTTAGAAGTAGCCAAGGCGAGCTATTGAACTATTTAAGATCTCCAGACTGGCAATCACTTGAATTAGTATCTTCAGCCATCCCCCTTGATTCAGAGACGCTAAAAATGATGGTAGTTCTGGAATCCATATTTGAAAATGAAAGACAATTGATAACCCCTGAATTTTCCAGTAGACTGGATTCCATTTTCGCCTGGCCGACGCTTGAAGTCGCTAAACGTTTTAAAGAGGAATATATTCCAAAGGGTGTGATCCATCGCTGCATTGTTGAAAGCGGATCCGCGATCGAAATGTGTGGCGATCTATTGCCCCCGGGCATTGATCTAAGCAACCTCAACAAAGAAATATTTTCAGAACAATTAAAACAAACTACAGGGAGAGCAAGAACCTATTGGAAACAATTAAATAATCCAATTCTCCCCGAATTACTCATTAAAGGAAGGGTTTTGGTCGAATCTGTGATAAATTAAAATTTAAGACCACAGGATTAAAAACGATACACCAAAAAAAGCTACACCCACCTGTCTACCAGCAGGAAATCCTCCCGAACAGGAATGCCTCGAGCGCTCCCTTTTCTGTAAGAATCAGACTATTTTCTTTATCTTCATCTTTATAAAAAAACAAAGCCAACCTACCTGCGGCCCAAACCTTTGCACAGGCTTTCGGTAAGCTTCGTTATCAGTAACCACTAATCGATGATAAAATTCTTTAGAAAAATCAGGCAGAATCTTCTTGCTGAAGGTAAAACCGGGAAGTATCTGAAATATGCTGTCGGTGAGATTGTACTTGTGGTTATCGGAATTTTGATCGCATTACAGATCAATAATTGGAATGAAAACAGAAAAGAATTCAGAAAGTCTAAAGTGCTATTGGAAGAGTTTAAAAGAGACCTTGCCCGAGATACCGTAGAAAGTAATTACGTTACAGGCAAATTAGCACGTCGAATAAATATTGAATCCTGGGCGCTTAATTTAACCTCTTATAACACCAGCCAACTAGATAGCTTAAAACTTGTCTTTATAGGTCCGTATTATCAACAGCCAATAACAGTCAGAACATTTAATAAACTACAGAATTCTGAAAATCCCAATCTCTATGGTTTTGAAGAATTACAAAACAATCTCACCAAATATTATACAGACACCAAATACCTTCTGGATGCTTACAATGAAGAGGAGAAACATTATGCCATGTACAATGAAATAAACCGGGTCATTCTTGAAAAAACAGAAATAAATATAAATGGTTTCCCAATGTTACCCGGTGGAAAAGAACAGCATGAAAACCTGATTGCCTTTGCTCAAAGTATTGAAGGAAGAAACTATATAAAAGCTAATTATGCTCGCAGAACGGGTATGATAAAATACTTTAAGAGAGTGAAAAAAGAAGCACAGGAATTGATTCAACAAATAAACACACGCCTGGCAAAGGAAAAATAACGAAAGTACAACAAGTGTCTCCTCCCCAAAGGTCTGCCGGCGGGATCTCCTCCCGGACAGGGATGGCAGGAGCCCATTGTCTGACCGTTGGATTAAATACTCAGGGTCTCCCTAAAATGGCACATAAAACCTATTTACAATTAACAAAGAATTAACCTGACAAAATTCAAAACAGTCCATATGAAAAGAATTTTAGCCCTAATATTCATCATCGGGTCAGTTTGTTTCGCTACTGCTCAGGAGACGTTGGATATCCTATCAATATCCGGACATTTTGGTACTCCACAGCCTTTTGAAGCCGGATCTGTTTATACGGGAAAAACCACGGAAAGAGGCGTTATGGTTAATTTGAATGTTCCCATCGTATTGAACGAAAAACAAATTTGGTACAATAGTGTCAACTACATGCAGTGGAATGTCAATAATGATATTGAGATGACTGATGAGATAGCTAACCCCATTCAGGTATACGGACTTATTTTAAGAACAGGATTGATCCAGAAACTTTCAAACGGCAATGCTATTCAGGTAGTTTTTATGCCCAGGCTAATGACTGATCTCAACAATATAGATCATAAACACTTCCAGATTGGAGGCACATTTATTTATGAAAAAATAGTTCACCAGAGATTGAAGATCGGTTATGGAGTATTGTATAACCAGGAAGTATCCGGTCCTAATGTAACTCCCTTATTGAACCTGGAATGGAAAATTTCTGATAGATGGTCTGTATCAGGCTTACTTCCAATTTCCTCTAAAGTCAAATACAACGTAAACGAAAGATTAAATCTGGGATTACATCACTTCGGATTGCTAACTACCTATCGTTTAGGAGAAGAAGCTTATCAGAATGACTATATTGAAAGAAGAAGCATTGATCTGGGTTTGTTCGTCCGGTATAAACTTGTGGGGGGCATTCATATAGAAGGCAGATATGGATATTCTTTTGGAAGAAGTTACGGTCAGTACAGGGAAGATGACAAATTTGACCTGGCATTACCCCTGGTAACCATTGGAGATGACAGAACTCAGGTAAATAAAAACGCTGATTTTAAAAATGGAGCGTATGTTAATGTAAGATTAGTGTACGCTATTAAATTATAAAATTTACGGTTTGGAATAATAAGGCACCCAAACCAAACACGTCATAACTCCTCCCCAACCACCACTACTCTTCACTCCCATTAAATCCGTCATAGTGTTTTAGCTCTCCGGGCTCTGTGCGTGGTCCAAGGCCATTTATAATGTGGTTTATCCCTCCGTTACGTCCGGCGAAAGTAGATATGTGATGAATTGAAATTCCTGAATGATCCGGGACTTCAATAGCATTCTCCAGTCTTACATTCTTTGAAACCGCTGGCTCTCCTTTAAAAAAACTATAGATGCCCAACCCATACGCCCGGTGGTGCCCCACATGATCGGCCACCTTATAAGAGGCAAAGCCCGCTTTGCCGTTATCATTCCACACCTCAAGGGTCGGTGGATCATAGGGAATCTCCGATTGATAAAAGTAGGTGCTTCCGTGTTCACCATTCCAAAGTGTTTGATAGCCCTGGAAATGTTCGTTGAATAAGCCGTAGATGGTCACTCGATCTCCGTTCACCACCAGGCCATGCTTATTCTGACCAGCCATCCACGCTGTTCCTACGCCATGGTCGGCACGCCACAACCAAAAATGATCTCCGATCACATCATTACTGTTAATGGTCAGGGTTGTTTCTGCCTGCCCTGTTGAAGCGCCACCTACCCTGCAATAGATATCGTGTAGTGAGCTGGGATTATCCCTATGATCAGCACCGGCATCCGGTGATCCGATCTGAATCAATGAAGAGGAATATTCAGTTCCGGCATCTACCATAAATCCCGCTAATTTTAATCCGGGAACATCATCTGTAGCTATGGCAATCTGCCCTTTCTGAGGCACTAATGTGGGTAGCCCGAGTCCGAGAATTACGGTATTAGGCCTGGTTACCGTAATGGTTTCAGCCAGCTTGTAGATCCCGGGTGTGAACAGCATATGCTTCCCCGCTTTCAGGGCTTCATTAATAGAAGCCGCATTATCCTTATCCGGGTAAGCGATGTGAAAGTCAGCTATGGATAAGAGCTCTCCATGTTCGTCCTTATTTATCCAGGATGGTCCGGAGGTATCCCGCAGCAGTGCAGGAACGAATACCGCATAACCTTCAGCTTCCGTATAGGTTAAAAAAGGCTTTTCACGAACCAGCGGTGTTTTTTCAATTACCGTAACAGGCTTTTTAGGCCATGTATCTTCCGGGGCTCCCTCTACTCCAACGAATACCCGGTTCCAGTTTCCTCCTTCCCAGGATCCTATTGCTGAATTTCTTGTCATCCATTGTTGTCCGGTAGTTAATCCTGCCCTGCCTTCAATAACCGAATTTGCCAAGAGTCCCCCACTTGCCCAACTACCTTTATCAAAATTAATGGAACCCTCAACGTGCATACGCCTGTATGGGGCGGCCTGGGATACGGCCCAATAGATCATATGGCCATCCCGGGGTATCACTTTAAAGTTTTCAGCACCGCGCCAAAACATCGTAGTCACTTTATTATTGTTGGTGGAGGAAGTCGATTGTACGGCGCCATGAATGGTCACTTCGCTGGGATACCTGCCTAAGCCCAGGGCCTGAACGTAATAATCAACAGTAATGTCGATATCGTAAGCCCCGGGCTTAAAAAGCAGCGCATAGCGTTTTGTACCGAATTCGTTGTACTTCTGCTGCTCGTGCAACGCCTTGAGCGTCTGTTTGATGACTTCAGTATCCATGGAATCGTCAAATACAAGCACGTGTTCTCCGAATATATCGGTGTAGGGTGATGTCTCGAGCTTATCACCACTATGCTGTGAATAAGCACATCCTGTTGACATACTAAGCATGGGTATTAAAATAATGGTAGAAAACACCTTTAGGTAAAAAGAGTTGAAACGCATTATTCGATTGGTATTAGGGTATCTAAGGTATGCTCTAATTTACTCAAATAACCAGATGAATAAGTGGTCTTTATCTGAAAATGAAAGACAATTGATAAACCCCGAGTTTTCCAGTAGACTGGATTCCATTTTTGCCTGGCCGACGTTGGAAGTCGCTCAACGTTTTAAAGAAGATTATATTCCCAATGGAGTGATCCATCGTTGCATCGTTAAAACCGGTACCGCGATCGAAATGTGTGGCGATCTATTGCCTCCAGGTATTGATCTGAGCAACCCCAATGAAAGGGTATTTAAATTACAATTAGAACAAACCACACGCAGAGCAAGAACATACTGGACACAACGCAATAAGGCAATTCTACCAGAACTACTCATTGAAGGGACGGTTTTGGTCGTATCTGTCATCGATGATCATTAGAAACCAGGGGAACCTTTCAAAAAAAAAAACGACAAAATAGGTGGGCAAATCTTATGTTTAAACCCTACTTTATTTATGATATTTTCTTAGCTTAGAAAAACCATCCACGAAAAACCCACCTTGATTAGTGCTTCATGCAGTACCCGAAAGACTCTTGAAAAAAAATGAAAATCAAACTATCTATACTCCTTTTATTATCAGCCCTTTTTAATAATGCCCAGAACATCAACTCTTTACCACAGGGCAGCTTTGATCCTGAAAAGGATCTCTTATTGGCCAACTACGACTGTAAAACCGATGTGGATGACCTTCAGTCGGTAGCTGCTTTTGCTACGTTATTAGCTGATGTTAAATTTCAGAAGGTAAAATATCATGCCGTGGCGGGGGCCTATGGCATACAGGACGGATTGTATGTACCACCCAATGATCTGTTCAGCCTCGCCTTTGGAGACCACTGGTCTGATGCGCATGAAGATATATCCAAGGCTATCAACCGGGTTAAAACTTTAGCCAAAGGGGTCCTTGAAGACCAGGGTGATCTATGGATCGCCGAAGCCGGGCAATCGGACTTCTCTGCCCAATTGGTTCAAGCACTCCAGGCCGACATGCCTGAGGTAGATCTTTCCAAGAGAATTCACATTGTACAACACAGCGATTGGAATGAGGAAGTTACTTCCCCGGCAAGTTTAGCGTATGTAAAAACAAACACTGATTATATTAAAATACCCGATGGCAATGGCGTTGGAAACGGCTCACCAGGATTCCGGTCTCCGAAATTCACGAATTGGAAAGACAAGGTCAATAATCCCCGATTGATCAAAATATGGGAATTGGCCATTGCACTCTCTAACCGCTATAATGGTAAAGAGGGAAGATATCATAACGAAGCCATCTCGGCCGGTGGAATGGATTTCTCTGATACTTCAGAGATATGCTGGATCTTAGGACTAAAAGACATCAAGGATATAGAACAATTTTTTAATTTATTCTCTGAATAATCCACCTTAAATGTCATAACATTGGATTAAAAGTTGGGGAAACCCATAACTATTAACAGAGCCTTCAAGTGGACAACAAACCTACCGGAACCACCAAAAGAATTGAATTACTGGACGTCTATCGGGGTTTTGCCATTCTCGGGATTTTCGTGGTCAACATTGTGATCATGAATTCGACCTTTCTGAACCAGGATGAATTTGCACAACAATGGACCTCCCCTGTTGATCAACTATCGGAAAGGATCTTACAGCTCTTCTTCTACACCAAGTTCTTCCCCATTTTCTCCCTGCTTTTCGGTTTAGGCATTTCTATGCAGGCGTTGAAGTGGTATGAGAAAAATACCCTTTCGTTCTCTTTCTTTGCCCGGAGAATGTTCATTTTATTCCTGTTTGGAATCCTTCATATTCTTTTGTTATGGTCGGGAGATGTGTTGCATCTTTATGCCCTGCTTGGACTTTTAACCACCGTATTTATTAAAAGATCGAATACCCTGATTCTTTCCCTCTCGTTACTGGTATTGCTCTTCCCCTTCTATGACACGATCTTCGAGCAGCTGCTTACCCTCTTAAATTTTCAGCCTGAGGTTTATTTAAGCGATCACACCGGCGCATCGGTCAACGAGGTGATCAGGAACGGCAGCTATGCCGAGGGTGTCAAACTAAGAATACTGGAGTACCTTTCCAATATCCCCATGCTGTTCGGCTTTCTGGCCCCCGTGGCCCTCTCCATGTTCCTACTCGGACTCTACCTGGGTAAAAACAGAATCCATCAAAATATCGAGGCTTTTATCGAAAGGATCAAAAAGCCGATAATACTCATAACGGTCATCACCAACATCTACAGGGTATTGTTCCTGTTTGTTTTTACCAAGCTGGACATCTATCAAATGGCAATCGCAAGGACCTTATTTGTGAAACTCATGGTGCTGTCAGATGTGGTCATGGGTTTGTTCTACCTCTGGCTCCTCGGCTGGCTCTGGCAGTATACCCCGTGGAGGAAAATTTTATCTCCCCTCAAATATGCCGGAAGAATGGCACTGACCAACTACATCATGCAAAGTTTTATCGGACTCATCCTATTCTCTTCCGTCGGATTCAGCCTTTATGAAACAATGAGTCCGCATCAAACCTTCCTTACGGCCCTCCTGGTGTTTGGTTTTCAGGTCATGGGGAGTAAGATCTGGCTGCGCTTTTTTCAATACGGGCCACTGGAATGGATCTGGAGATGTTTTACCTATAAGAAGCTTCTTCCCAATAAAAAAGTCGCATAAAAACATTTAAACACCTATTGAAACTACGGGTTATAAATCCACTCTGAAGATCATAGTTATAAAAAAAATGATCCTATTCATTTTTAATTTCATGAGCAGTTCCTTCTTGTTACAATTATATTCTGACCTAATAAAAACTATTTTCGCTATATTCCCCATCTGAAGGGAACCAAAAACTATGCGGTCGCAACCCCGGCCCGAATAACCTGAAATGGCAATTATGATAACATGGAATTTTAATAGCAACAGCCGTCCTGAAGAGATCAGCAAAAAGCTGGAAGCCTCCCTGGGAGAAGCAAACAGTTTTGTATTCAAAAAAAGTAACAGCGGGAAATTCAATATCAGAAAACGTATCATGTACCCCTGGTATTTGTTCTACGCCAACAGTCTTGTCGTTCAGGGCCATATGGAAGCGCCTGAACACAAAGAAGAAACGGAGGTTAGCATTTCTTTCAGGAAACATCTTTTATGGAGGTTGGTGGTGCTTACCGATCTCTCCATCGGATTGGCCATTCTGATCACAGCATTTACAGCAGGTAACGACCATGTAGCCAGAATCGTTCTGGGATCTGTATTCTTAGTTACAGGTGTTTTACTATGGCTTAGACTGGAGAAGAAATATAAAACCGACGTGCAGGAATACAAATCCCTGATTGCGGGGATATTAGAGAGCTGAGAAGGCAGAATAAAAATGATCTAGATTAAATTCTTCACCTCATCTCGAAAGGTGAACAACTACTTCTATAACTTCGATTTTCCCATTTCGCTTACCGCCATAATCAAAAAATACATGAACTCAGATCATCTAAGAAAACCTCTGGAAACAATATACTCTGAAAAGGGTATTAAGGAGCAACTGGATAAAGATTGGGCATATTTAAAAAATGCCTATACTGGCATTGAAGATTTTTGGCATGATCAATTCGATGAAATCAAGCAAGTGAAGTATGTAATGTTTTCAGAAGCCCCGTTGTGGGGAGAAAAGAAAAACTACATCTATAACCCTGAAACAAAACTTACCCAGTTCTTTTATAAAAGTGACCTGGAGGTGGCTAGCAATACTACTCTTGTGTCTAAAGAAGATTTCCTCCGGAAACTGCGGGAGATCGGTTTTTTAATACTCGATCTATCACCTTATGCCCTGAATGAGAAGGACACCAGCGTTAATTATAAAAACATCTCCCAAAAACATTACAAAAAACTAATCCTGGAAACCAGGGATCAATTCTTAAACAACAAACTAGATCTCATAAAAAAGAAGTCTAACTCAGATGTTACCTTTATCTTCAGGTATCTAAGAGTTAAGAACTTATTTGAACCATTAATGATGGAAGCCATTCAGAAAGCTGCTTTCAATCCGTCAGAAAATGGTTTTTACGACATTGCCCAGGCCGGTGGAGGTATTGACAGACATAAACTTAAGAACATAATCACCCGAAATTAATTCCATGGATTAACCCCTTACACTGATGAAATATTTCCTTCCCACCCTACTGCTGAGTTTACTACTTACCCTGCTTGCCTCTGTCATGAAGGTACTCCATTGGGCCGGAGCTCCCCTCGTACTTGACCTGGCCTTTGTTCTGTTGATCGTCTACACAATATTAGGCCTGTCAGATCTGTGGAGGAATAAAAACATAAAGACTTCAGAAAAACTGCTTTGGACCCTGAGCTTTCTGGTTTTCTTGTGGTTCAGCGGACTGTTATACTACAAGAAAGAATATAAGAAGGCTGTATAGGCCCGGAAAATATAAGTCGCTTTATTAAAGCCGTCGGTATTTTGAGGTTTGTACAGATGCTACCATAATAGAACAAGAAAAATGCTTCAGGGAGCAGTTGATGGTTAAAGGCATCCGGAGTATATCTGCATCTCATCATAAAGCTGAATAATAGCTTACAGATATTAGAATATTTTCTGTATTTTAATCATCTAATCAAAGCTTTTGTCTGGTACCGATAAGCAGGTAACGGTTATCCCTCTTTACGGCATTAACCATTTCAAAAGCTCTCCAACACTGGTTTGTAATGAAATATCTGCCATGCTTTCTGATGTTGATCTTCAGCATTTTTTCCTTTTCCCAGGAAGATCCAAAACAACAGGTTGATGTACTTTTTATTGGTAACAGTCTTACCTACTACCACGATATGCCACTACAAGTGCAGCAGATGCTCAATGAAACCCATCCCCATTTTAAAATAGCACAGAGTACCTTTCCCGGGATGCAGCTATCAGGTCACCTGGATCAGATCATCGTGTCACAAACAGAAAACAGTATCAGTACCTTCCCTAAGGTTGAAGGAGAGGTCACCCAAACTGAGAAAGTGATCCTACAACAAGACTGGGACATCATCATCATGCAGACCGGAGGTGTGGGCCTGCTTATTCCCGAAAATCGAAAAGACGTGGTTAATGAAGCCATTGAAAAAGTGAAGATTCTGGCCACCAACCCGAATTGTAAATTTGTGATCTTTAATACCTGGCCGCATAAAAACACCTATCCCAAGCAATATTGTCATTCTGCCTATCCGGGACCACCGGAACAAGGAAAAAAGAATTGCTCTCCCGTACTTCATAGTTTAGAGGATGAACTGGCTGTTCTTAACAAGGCCTATCAAAGTACTGCCTCTGAAACCGGCATTGCACGAACTGACCACGGCTCAAAATTTTATACCGTCATCAAAAACCACCCGGACATAGAGCTATATGAAGACACCTATCACCCCAATGAAAATGGTGCATTTTTAAACGCCTGTGTGTTCTACACATTCTTAACAGGAAGTGATGCCACCCAATTAAAATTTACCGGCAACATACACCCTGAAACCGCTGCAGTGTTGAAAGAAGTTAGTCGTCAAGAAGAACGGCTATTCGATTAATGCCACCCAAAAATTCTAATGATTTCAGGTTAAAAACAATTGAAATGAAATATTTTGGTTACGGACTTTTTCTGTTATGCCTTCTCTCCTGTTCCGGCAGCCGGAATTCCCGATCCCCGGAAATAAAGGAAGAGATCCCCTTGTCTGTATTGAACGCCAAAGGAATTGCAGCGTATTCTGAAAACTACAAACAAAGCTACTTCCACATACTACCTTATTTGTTTTTCAATGAAAAGGATCAATTCATCAAGACCCAGGGAGATTACTACCATCTGAAATATCCTTCCAACCAACAGATCAATATCATGCCCGGTTACTTTAGAGAGTACCGCAACTACAGAAGGGTTTTAATTGTACTTATATCGAATGACCATCCTGTTTCAAATATTCCCCTGAGAGATCTTCCCATCACTGTTACCTCCGGCAAATTCGGAGATCTTTCCCGGGGAAAACTATGGGGCTCTAAAAAAATTAATGAGCAGTCACAAAGTATCCTTTTTTACAAAGAACTCGATATCAAAGATAACGCTGCTTTACTGGAGCAAATATCTGAGGATGTGATAACGGTGAAAATAGAAAACGAAACCTATTTGTTCTTAAACCCGGAGTACCATCCGAGTGAATAACCTGGCACCCCTGCCTCTCAGGGCTACCCTCTGACGGATTTTACTAAGGTCAAAAGTAAATGTGGCTCCCCACCCTGGACAGGGAGGGGTGGATCAGGGTGAAACCCTGAGACGGGGCGGGTTGATTCAGGTTGTACTATCATTCAACCCCTTCCCCTCTTACATAGGCGCATTCCCCTGCGCCATCAGGCCCTATCGCTAAAATGGTTCACAGAACCATTTTTATACGCTCAGCCCTCCCTGACCAGGGGAAGGAGCCCGTTATTTTTTAAAATTTTCATACCCAAATTATCCTTTTTTTAAGATGGCATTGAGGAAGATTCGGGAGATCGCCACACCCTGTCTTACAGGGTTCGCGAAGACAATTAAATTTAACCGCATAACGGTATACCTGCCTGCCGGCAGGCAGGACTGCATAACCTAGAACCCATACCCCTTGGCGGGCAAGGCAGAGGCTTCATTAGAAAAGATGAGCACCCCAATTTGACTCGGTGATCCGGAAGCCAGTATCGGGGCTACCGATGGATTAGAAGGATAACTTTGTCCGTTAAAAGTCATCGCACGCCAGGAGTCTTCACTGTAAATAGAGATATCACGCCAGTCATTGGTATACGTGGGTTCAATGGATATTGGGGGTCTGGTCACCGTAAACCTGGTGATTACCCTCAGGTCGTCATCCAGTAACAGGAGATTACAGCCGGCACTCCCACAGAAATAAGGCGACGAGAACAGCACAAATACTTCTTCATGAGTATCCTGATCCATATTGAGGGCATACATTCGGAAGCTCCTGTCGTCTGAGGTCATGATCTCCAGCTCTTTGCTAAACAGCTCCTGCAGCTTTACCGCCACCTCAGCAGCCAGCGCATCATTTACGGTAGCCGGATCATAATTAGTATCGGTTTTACCTACCGATGTTTTATCCGGAGTCACAACATCCTCCTGAACGGGCAGATTGCCCGCATCCTTTTCACCTTCTTGTTTACAGGCAAACAGCATCACTATTACTATTAAAAACGTAGAAAACCTCACGACATGTAACTTATTGGTGGTCAACTCTTAAAATTAACCATCCTTGGGCTGTATTCAAAAAAAATGGAGGCCAACCTGACCCCCATTTTTCCATTATCTTGATATTCCTTGTTATTTTTCAACCACAAGATTTTCCAATATATCTTTTGTCATTGATTCCAGGTCGAAATCCGGCGTCCATCCCCAATGCAATCGAGCCTCGGTATCATCTATACTATCCGGCCAGCTGTCGGCGATCTTTTGTCTGAAATCAGGATCATATGAAATACGGAAGTCCGGAACTTCTTTCTGAATACTTTCAAAGATCTCCTCAGGTGAAAAGGTCAGGGCCCCTACGTTATACGAAGAACGTACCTTTATCTTTTCGGCCGGAGCTTCCATAAGGTCTAAGGTAGCCTTGATAGCATCAGGCATATACATCATAGGCAGGTAGGTGTCTTTACTCAGGAAACACGAAAACTCCTCACCCTTCAAAGCTGCATGATAGATCTCTACTGCATAATCTGTGGTGCCGCCTCCCGGAGCAGCCTTATAGCTGATCAATCCCGGGTAGCGAATACTGCGAACATCCACTCCATATACCTTGTTGTAATATTCGCACCAACGCTCTCCTGCCAGCTTGGATATTCCATAAACGGTGGTCGGGTCCATTACACAATGTTGAGGGGTATTTTTCATGGGGGTATTCGGACCGAATACTGCAATAGATGAGGGCCAATACACCTTGTTCAATGCTTTGTCTTTGGCCAGCTCTAAAACGTTCAACAAACTCTTCATATTCAGATCCCAGGTAAACAACGGGTTCTTTTCACCGGCTGCCGATAGAATGGCCGCCAGGTGATAGATCTGGGTGATGCCATGGGTATCTATCAGGTGAGCCATCCGGTCTTTATCGAGAACATCAAGTACTTCAAACGTACAATTGAATCTTGAAGCTGCTTTTTCATTGATGTCTGAAGCAACAACAGCTTCATTTCCAAAACGTTCTGCAAGCGCCTCTGTGAGCTCTGTTCCCAACTGACCACCTGCGCCGGTTATTAAGATCTTTTCCATGTTAGGTGAAAAATTTTTCCAGGTTCGATTCTTCTCAATTTCGGCGCAAATATCCTCATTTTTTTAGAATTACCTCCTATCACCGGCCTTCAGAAATAACAGAATCGGCCCAAAACGCATTTTTTGTGAGAATTTTATAGTTTCCACAGCTTGCTTTCCCGCCATAATTATCTATTTTTGTTTAAAGATTGTTTTAAATTGATGAACAACGTAAAAGTTAATTTTAGCATCAAGGACCTTGAAAACCTTTCCGGAATAAAGGCCCACACCATTCGTATCTGGGAAAAGCGATACAACCTCTTGTCGCCCAATCGTACCGATACGAACATCAGATACTACTCTTTAAAAAGCCTACAAAAACTACTCAACATAACTCTCCTGTATAATAATGGTTATAAGATTTCCAGGATCGCCAAGATCCCGGAAGATGAGCTGCCCATTGTAGTTCGTGAGATCGTTAGTGAAAACAGCGTAAAGAATAAGGCCATCAATGCGTTCAAGCTGGCCATGATCAATTTTGATCAGTCCCTTTTCTTGAACACCTACAACAGTCTGTTGGGTGATCGTTCTTTTCGGGAGATTTTTTATGAGATCTTTCTGCCCTTACTCAATGAACTGGGGCTGTTGTGGCAAACGGACACCATCTCGCCGGCTCATGAGCATTTTGTAACGGCCTTGATCAAACAAAAGATCCTGCTGAATATTGAAAAGCTGCAGCTGGCAGAACCTACAAAAACAGACCACACTTTTGTGCTGTATCTGCCGGATAATGAAATTCACGAGATAGGCTTGTTGTACCTGAATTACGAGATCGTGCTTCGCGGTTATAGAGTTATCTATCTGGGGCAAACCATTCCTGTTACCAGTCTGCCCGACATACAACGGTATTACGACAACATCATCTACCTCTCCTATTTTACGGTAGCTCCACCTGCCGAGGAGGTTGAGTCTTATTTGGATGAATTCCAAACCAAAGTGAACAAAAACGGTGATTGCAAACTTTGGATCCTTGGTCAACAGGTAAAAGGACTTGTAAGCACCTACAACTATAAAGACGTTTCTACCTTTCATTCTATTGAAGAAGTAACAGAATCCCTGTAAACATTAAAACACACTCAACTCCGGGTTATATTCATGAGCAAAAAAGTAATTATCATTGGATCGGGCTTTTCATCGCTCTCGGCATCCTGTTATCTTGCCAAGGCGGGCTATGAAGTTCATATTTATGAAAAGAACAAACAGGTAGGTGGTCGCGCGAGGCAATTAAAAAAAGATGGCTTTACTTTCGACATTGGCCCTACCTGGTATTGGATGCCCGATGTTTTTGAGAGTTTTTTCAATGATTTTAATAAAAAACCATCAGATTACTACCGCTTAACAAAACTAAACCCGGCTTATAATGTTTACTTCGGTAAGAACGATTACATTTCTATTGCCGACACCCTTGAGAAGATTTGTGACACCTTTGAGGCTGAAGAACCGGGCTGTGGTCAAAAATTGAAGAAATTTATTGGGGAGGCTGAAGAGAACTACAACATTGCCATAAAAGACCTTGTTTACAGGCCGGGAGTTTCTCCCCTTGAATTGGTTACCCCGAAAACAGTAACCAAATTAGGGGCCTTTATGAGTAATATCAAAAAAGAGGTCCGTAAAGAATTCTCGAACAAGCGTCTGGCTCAGATACTCGAATTTCCCGTTCTCTTTTTAGGGGCCAAGGCCTCAGACACCCCGGCTTTTTACAATTTCATGAATTTTGCCGATTTCGGTCTGGGAACATGGCATCCTGAAAACGGGATGTACAGCGTTGTTGAAGCTATGACTGCCCTGGCTGAAGAATTAGGTGTTCAAATTCATACCTCGGCGCCTGCAGATAAGATCCTGGTAGACAAAGGTATTGCTAAAGGAATACGCTCAGGAGAAGATCATATCTATGCAGATATTGTTTTAAGTGGTGCCGACTATCATCACTCCGAAACACTCCTTGACAAGGAATACCGTGGGTACAGTGAAAAATATTGGGAGTCACGCACCTTTGCTCCCTCCTCTCTTTTATTTTATGTTGGATTTGATAAAAAACTCGAAAATGTAGCCCACCATACCTTGTTTTTTGATGTGGAATTCGACGATCATGCCAGGGCTATTTACGACGATCCGAAATGGCCGGAAAAGCCATTATTCTACGCCAGCTTCCCGTCACTCACAGATACCAATGTAGCTCCGGAAGGCAAGGAAGCAGGAATATTTTTAATTCCCCTGGCTCCGGGACTCGAAGACACCCCCCAATTACGAGAGCAGTACTTTGACATCATCATGTCTCGTTTTGAGATGCTTACGCAACAATCTGTGAAGAATAATGTTATATTTAAGGAAAGCTTTTGTGTGAACGATTTTGTGGAAGCATACAATTCCTACCAGGGAAATGCCTATGGAATGGCTAATACGCTATTGCAAACGGCCTTCCTGCGACCAAAACTGAAAAGTAAAAAAGTAGATCATTTATACTTCACCGGACAGTTAACCGTACCGGGTCCCGGTGTGCCCCCTTCCCTGATCTCAGGGAAACTAGTTGCTGAACTTATACAAAAACACTCTTAAACTAATGAAAACTATCTTTGACCACATTTCTTACAGGTGCAGCAAGATCGTGACCACCTCCTACAGCACGTCATTTTCTTTGGCTGTAAAAATGCTGGCCCCTTCTATCAGGCAGGATATATACAACATATATGGTTTTGTGCGTTTTGCCGATGAGATCGTTGACACCTTTCATGACTACGATAAAGAAACCCTGTTTGACCGGTTTGAAGAAGACCTGAATAATGCTCTTAAAGATCGCATTAGTTTAAATCCTATACTCAATTCCTTCCAGGCCACCGTGCACCAATACGATATTGATCGTGACCTGATCGACGCCTTTATGACCAGCATGCGCATGGACCTTACCAAAAAGGTTTACAAAACAGAAGAAGAATACAGACAGTATATCTACGGATCTGCAGATGTGGTAGGACTGATGTGTCTGCAGGTATTTGTAAATGCAGATAAGGCAAAATATGCTGAACTCAAGGATGCCGCTATGGCATTGGGCTCTGCTTTCCAAAAGGTGAATTTCCTCAGAGACCTGAAGGCCGATTATGATGAATTGGAACGCACCTATTTCCCGAATACGAATTTTGATCAGCTTGATGAGGCCAGTAAAACGCGCATCATCAATGAGATCGATGCTGATTTTACCAAAGGACTCGAAGGCATCGCAAAGCTGCCTGTTGAAGCCAGGTTCGGGGTATATACAGCATTCAAGTATTACAGCAAACTACTTAAGAAACTTAAAAACACCCCGCCCCTGGAGATCAAGAACAAAAGAATTCGCGTACCCAACTATCAAAAATTTGGATTGTTGGCACGCTCCTACGTAAATTACCGCTTCAATACATTATAAAACGTATTAGTTATGCAAATCGCTCTCTGGATCTTTATCTTCTTAGGTACCTTTAGTTTTATGGAATTCATGGCATGGTTTACCCATAAGTACATCATGCACGGTTTTTTATGGGTACTCCATAAGGACCATCACAGAAAAGATCACGATTCCTGGTTCGAGCGTAATGATGCCTTTTTTCTGTTCTATGCTGTAGTGAGCATGAGCTTTATCATGACCGCTGCAAATACTGAGTTCTGGTACGGATGGCCTATCGGATTTGGGATCATGGCCTATGGAGCAGCGTACTTCCTGGTACATGATATCTTTATTCACCAGCGTTTTAAAATGTTTAGAAAAGCTAATAATTGGTATGCCAAGGGTATCAGAAGAGCTCATAAAATGCATCACAAACACCTGGGCAAAGATGACAGTGAGTGTTTCGGGATGTTATTTCCTCCATTGAAGTATTTCAAAAGTAATTAGTACATGGCCACAGCCCTTGTTATAGGTGCTGGAATAGGCGGTTTAGCTGCAGCCCTTAGGCTGCGTAAAAAGGGGTACGATGTAACCGTTTACGAGGCAAACCCCTATCCCGGCGGAAAACTTCACGCAATTCAATTAGACGACTACCGCTTTGACCTGGGGCCTTCTTTGTTTACCATGCCTCACCTGGTTGACGAATTATTCACCCTGTTCAACAAGACCCCTGAAGATCATTTTCGCTATAAACAGAAAGCGGTTATCTGTAACTATTTCTGGGACGACGGAACACGCTTTACGGCCCTCGCACAACCTGCAGCATTTGCGAAGCAGGCTGCTGAAACCTTCAGAGAATCAGAACAGGATATACTGAGATACCTGGAAAACAGCAAGAAGAAATACGATCTTACTGCACCCCTCTTTCTCGAGCGTTCCCTGCATAAAATAAACACCTATCTTTCTGCCGATACCCTGAAAGCGCTCTCTGCCCTGCGTCATCTTGACTTGAGCCGTTCTCTGAATAGTGTAAACGAGAAATATTTTGACAACCCTAAACTCGTCCAACTTTTTAATCGTTACGCAACCTATAACGGGAGTTCGCCCTACATCACCCCGGGTATCATGTCAATGATCCCGCATTTGGAAATGCATTACGGCACCTATTTACCCCATGGCGGTATGCATGAGATCAGCCAGAGTTTATATCGCCTTGCCCTGGAGGTAGGCGTTAAATTTCATTTTAACCAAAAGGTCTCCTCGATCAAGGTGAGTTCTAAGCAAGCTACCGGAATTTCTATCGGAAACAAGGAGATCGATGCTGATGTGGTGGTATCTAATATGGATGTGATGCCTACCTATCGTCAATTACTGCCCAAGGAACCGGCCCCTGAAAAAACATTACAACAGGAACGCTCCAGCTCTGCCCTCATTTTTTACTGGGGCATCAACAAAACCTTCAAAGAACTGGACCTGCATAATATTTTATTTTCAAATAACTACCGGGAAGAGTTCGAATACATATTTTCAAAAAAAGACATTTACACCGATCCTACGGTATACATCAACATCACCTCCAAAGATGAGCCTTCTGATGCTCCTGAAGGACACGAAAACTGGTTTGTTATGATCAATGCCCCCGGAAATTACCAGCAAGACTGGCCCGAACTCCTTGAAAAAGCAAAAAAGGCCATCCTTAAAAAAATAAAGAATGCCCTTGGTGTTGACATTAGCAGCCATATTCAGGCCGAATACATACTGGATCCCCGGGGTATTGAATCCAATACCAGCTCATACAGGGGTGCCCTCTATGGGGCGGCCAGCAATAATCAATTCGCAGCCTTTTTAAGGCATCCTAATTTCAGCAGACGCATCAGAAACCTGTATTTTTGTGGAGGCAGTGTACATCCCGGCGGAGGCATTCCTTTATGCCTGTTGTCTGCACAGATCGTGGGTGACCTGGTAGCTAATCCGTCATGAACATCAAAAACAACCATAGAGGCATTTCATTCAGGGTGATCCTGGCCATTTTCCTGGTATGGCTGTTTCACGTCTCTGCCGTTGCCGGCATCGTTATTACCGGAGAGACCACATGGTTCATTCCGAAGACCCCCTTAAATCTGGTCGCATGTTTTCTGCTGCTGGTTTGGGTGTACCCTATATCCAAACCTAAGGAGATCCTGGCTTTCTTTTCTTTCTTCCTGGCAGGCATGACGGCTGAGATCATTGGAGTACAAACCGGCATCCTTTTCGGAGATTACAGTTACGGAGACAACCTTGGCTGGAAGGTGTTGGGCGTTCCTGTAACCATAGGCATCAATTGGGCCTTGTTAACCTTTATTACAGGAACCATGGCCAGCCGCTGGCTACCTGGGTTATGGAGCCGGATCATTGCGGGCGTAGGCCTCATGCTTTTATTAGATCTGTTACTGGAAGGAGTAGCCCCCGGGTTCGATTTCTGGGAATTCCAGGGAGGCGTTGCACCCCTGTACAATTATATCTGCTGGGGGATACTTGCGCTGTTCATGCAGTTTAGCTTTCACTACCTTAAAATAAAAGGCAACTACGCTTATTCGTGGAACCTTTACCTGGTACAGTTCCTGTTTTTTATGGTCTTTTACCTAGGGTTATACTAGAAAAAGCTTTTTAAAATTCAAAAGTTTGACCATTCAGGCTGCCTTCAAAGCGATAGGGTTGAAAACGGGAGAAGAGCTCTTCTCGATACCATCCAAACTCGCGGGTGTACTGAATGGCTTTTCGATGCTCCTCACTATGATAGGCAAAGTTCTTCAGGTCGTCTTCAGACTCCCAAATACTAAAGGTAGCCATTTGTGTTACCGGCCATTCACCAATGCCCTTGGTATACAGTAATCCACCGGCATCCTGAAGCGGTTGTTGCGATCGGGGCACATACCTCCAGAACCTGCGCAGGAATTTCTTCTTGATCGTTGCCCTGGTAATAACGGCCACCATTGAATTTTGAGGATCCGGATCAGGGTGTTTGCGAAAGGGATTCCCTCCTGACCAGGAGCCATGAGACTTTATACTTTTGAGATAAATAATTGCCATTTCATCTGTCTTCTCCCGGTATCGTTTTACCAGCGAAGCTTTTTCAAAAAAGGCATCTGCCGCTGCCTCCTCCTCCCAAACCTGGAGCAAGGCATAGGTAGACCAGTCGGGCCTCGGATCAAATCCTTCCCGACCACTTCCCATGAGTTTATAGAACTCACATCCGGAAACCTTTTTCAGGTGTTTATGTGCAAATTGCATCATCCAGAATGCCCACAACCGTTGCTTGTAGCCCGAGTACCTGAAAATGGTTAATGTGGAGATCTGGTTCATAAAATTTACCGGGCATTAATAAGATCATCCAGGAGCGAGCGCACCGTGTCGGAATTCCAGTCGGCTACCCCAACCTTTGATACCCTTATACCTCCATCGCGGTCTATGATGTAGGTAGCCGGCACACTTTGCGAATATAATTTCTCCGGGATCTTACTCAACGGATTATATACCGGAAGGTCAAAACCTCGTTTTACCAAAAACTTTTTGATGGTTGCCTTATCCTCCTGGCTTACGAACATAAAGGTCGCCCTGTCGCCGTATTCAGTATATAATTCCTGTAAAGATGGCATTTCTGCAATACAGGGAGGACACCAGGTGGCCCAGAAATTGATCACGACGACCTGTCCCTTCATATCACCAAAATAGGCTCTTTGTCCCGACATGTCTTCCAGGATCCATTCATAATCAGACAATCGCTCTGTTTCCTCCACAGATTCAACCGAAGGTGAGAATGCTATCAACCGGTGAATAAACACCTTAACCGGGGTGCCCAGGGGAGTAAATAATAACACACCCATTACCACTAAGAACAGAAGGTTGGAAATTTGTTTCCTGTCAAGTTTCTTCATGAAAAATTAATTATCCGCACAGCGAAAATACACTTTTATATGTTCTCATCAGAAGCCTTAACTTCTCCTTAAGGTGGAGGTCTCTCCAGGAAGTGTCCTTTCGAGCCTGCCTTTCGGCAGACAGGGTGTTTGAAATTTAATTTCTTGTGAAGTGGGATGACGATTCACATGGCTTTCATGGTAAAATAAAACGACCCCATCCGGTTTTGCTCTGCAAAACTCCAGCGCGCCATCTGGCTCCTTCGCTAAAAACAGCCGCTGGCTGTTTTTTTTAAACGCTCGGCCCTCCCTCTCAGGGGAAGGTGGATGTACCGAAGGTACAACCGGAAGGGGTAGTCTATTCCTTCACGTCTGATTCTATTTAAGCATTGCGTCAGCGGCAGGTTATGAAATTTGATCCCTTGTGGAGGAGGATGATGTACCTAATGCTCTCCGAAGTCTGCGACTTCGGAGTATTATGAATACCCGGAATTAGCTACTCTGAAAGTCATGCCTCCTGACCTGTAAAATCAGATTGACCCTGGTCAGGAGACCAGAACAATAGTTCCACAAAGTCACAGACTTCGCGGAGCTTTAATTAAGAAGTAAAATTGCCTGCCGTAGGAAGGGGAGCAATCGAGCATAGGAGTACAGGTTAGGAAACGAGAGTTATTCCATAAAAAAAGCCTCTTCTGCAGAAGAGGCTTTTTAAGAATTTATCTATTCCGAATACCATTAAGCATTCTGAGCCTTGATCAGGTTCAGCGCCGAACCGGCCTTGAACCAGGCGATCTGCCCGTCATTATAGGTATGGTTTACTTTGATGGTATCTGTTGATCCATCAGCGTGAACCAACTCCAGGGTTAGCGGAGTATCGGGTGCGAAAGATTCCAGATCGATGAAGTTAATAGTATCATCTTCCTGTATCTTATCGTAATCATTTTCGTTATCGAAGGTCAACGCAAGCATTCCCTGCTTTTTCAGGTTCGTCTCGTGAATACGTGCAAAAGACTTCACCAATACAGCGCGTACGCCCAGGTGACGTGGCTGCATGGCAGCGTGCTCTCTTGAAGAACCTTCCCCGTAGTTATGGTCTCCCACTACGATGGTTGGAATTCCTTTTTCCTTGTAAACACGCTGTGTATCCGGAACCCCGCCATACTCTCCGGTAAGTTGATTCTTAACAAAGTTTGTCTTCCCGTTAAATGCATTTACTGCTCCGATCAGGGTGTTATTCGCGATGTTATCCAGGTGTCCGCGGAAACGCAACCATGGTCCTGCCATAGAGATATGGTCAGTGGTACACTTTCCTTCTGCTTTGATCAATAATTTAGCTCCGGTAATATTCTTACCATCCCAGGGCTTGAACGGCGCCAGCAATTGAAGTCTTTCAGATTCTTCTGAAACAACTACCTGTACTCCGCTGCCATCTTCTGCAGGGGCAATATACCCGGCATCTTCTACAGCAAATCCTTCCGGCGGCAATTCATACCCTCTTGGCTCATCAAGCTTCACCTCTTCTCCATCTTCATTGATAAGGGTGTCGGTTATCGGGTTAAAGTCAAGTCGACCGGAAATTGCGATGGCGGTTACCAGCTCCGGAGACCCTACAAAAGCAAGGGTATTAGGGTTTCCGTCGGCACGCTTTGCAAAGTTACGGTTGAATGAGTGAACGATGGTGTTTCTGTCCTGCTCTGAAGCATCACCCCCATAACGATCCCACATTCCGATACATGGCCCACACGCATTGGCAAATACCGTGGCCCCGATATTGTTGAAGGTATCAATAAACCCATCTCTTTCAATGGTATATCTTACCTGCTCTGAGCCGGGTGTGATCGTAAAGTTCGATTTCGTTTTCAGCTTTTTGTCGGCTACCTGCTTGGCCAGGGAAGCTGCTCTTGAAATATCTTCATAAGAAGAGTTGGTACAAGATCCAATAAGTCCGTACTCAACTTTTAATGGCCAGTCATTCTCTTTGGCGGCCTCTCCCATTTTAGAAATAGGGGTAGCAAGGTCCGGAGTAAAAGGCCCGTTCAGGTGTGGCTCCAGCTCATCGAGGTTGATCTCTATCACCTGGTCAAAATACTGCTCAGGATTAGCATACACCTCAGGGTCTGCGGTCAGGTAATCTTTTACTTCATTAGCAGCATCTGCCACATCAGCTCTTCCTGTTGAGCGCAGGTAACGGTCCATAGACTCATCATAACCAAAGGTAGAAGTAGTAGCACCTACCTCAGCTCCCATGTTACAGATGGTTCCTTTTCCGGTACAAGACATAGAGGTAGCACCTTCTCCGAAATATTCAACGATAGCACCTGTACCACCTTTAACGGTAAGAATACCGGCAACTTTCAGGATCACGTCTTTTGGAGCGGTCCATCCGGAAAGCTTTCCGGTTAGTTTTACCCCGATCAGTTTCGGAAACTTCAGCTCCCATGGCATCCCTGCCATTACGTCTACCGCATCAGCACCACCAACTCCAATGGCTACCATTCCGAGTCCACCGGCGTTTACGGTATGAGAATCGGTACCGATCATCATCCCTCCGGGAAATGCATAGTTTTCCAAAACTACCTGGTGAATAATCCCTGCACCCGGTTTCCAGAAACCAATGCCATATTTATTTGATACTGATTCCAGAAAATCAAACACCTCATTACTGGTCTCGTTGGCACGCTTCAAATCTGCATCGGCTCCAACTTTTGCCTGGATCAGGTGATCACAGTGTACGGTAGTAGGTACTGCCACTTTAGGCTTTCCGGCATGCATAAACTGCAATAAGGCCATCTGAGCCGTCGCATCCTGACAGGCGATCCTGTCCGGAGAAAATTCCACGTAATCCTTTCCTCTCTGGTATACCTTCTCCGGCGTACCATCCCAGAGGTGGGTGTAGAGTATCTTTTCTGATAAGGTCAGCGGCTTCCCTGTAAGCTTACGTGCTTTATCAACACGTTCCGGCATAGAAGCATACACCTTCTTGATCATATCAATATCAAATGCCATATTCTGTATTTTAATTATTTTTCAAGTGTTGCGAAAATACAAAAAACAGAAGGATATTTAAAGTATTCGAGATAACATTGAACAAACTTCAAGAAACCTTGTAGTTTTATTCCGATAGTTTAAAACTTGATAATTTTTAGAAGGCAGAAATAATATATTCTTAAAAATCGGGCCTTATAATCAAAGAAGTGAATTGATGATCTGCTCTACAGAAATACCTTCGGCCTCAGCTTTGTAGTTTTTCAGCACCCGGTGTCTTAGAATTCCCAGGGCCACCTCTTTTACTTCGGCAATATCGGGAGCGTATTTCCCTTTGATCAGGGCCATAGCCTTGGCAGCAAGAATCAGATTCTGAGAAGCTCTTGGTCCGGCTCCCCAATCAACATAGGTACTGACCATCTCAGGAGCCTTATCGCTGTTGGGTCGTGTTTTTCCTACCAGCCCCACTGCGTATTCCACCACATTATCAGACACAGGTATTCTCCGCACCAGATGTTGAATCTCAACGATCTCATTGGCCTTAAATAACGGGTTTATCCTGTATTCCTTATCGGCAGTGGTGGCCTTTACCACGGCTACCTCCTCTTCGTACGATGGGTAATCAAGCTCTATGGCGAACATAAACCTGTCAAGCTGGGCTTCAGGAAGCGGATAGGTACCTTCCTGCTCAATGGGATTCTGGGTGGCCAGAACGAAGTACGGGAGGTCTAGCTTATAATGCTCACCCGCTACCGTTACTGCTCTTTCCTGCATGGCTTCCAGCAGGGCCGATTGGGTCTTGGGAGGGGTTCGGTTGATCTCATCTGCCAGAATGATATTGGCAAACACCGGCCCTTTGATAAATTTGAATTGCCGGTCCCGATCCAGAATCTCACTACCCAGAATATCACTGGGCATCAGATCGGGTGTAAATTGTATACGTTTGAACTCAAGGCCCAGGGCCTTGGCGATGGTATTGACCATCAGGGTTTTTGCCAGTCCGGGTACCCCTATCAAAAGGGCGTGACCTCCGGAGTAAATAGCCAGCAGGATCTCGTCGATCACCTTTTCCTGCCCGATTATAACACGGGCGATCTCTTTCTTAAGAGCCTGGTGTTTCTCTACAAGATGCTGAGCAGCTATTACGTCTGACATAGGGAATTACTTTTTCAACCAGTTATTGCTAAAATTACAGCCCTGGTAGGAAGGACTAATACTAATATACGTATCTTTTATCTTTTCGTCCATCCATTCTTTGATCTGGTTCAATTGCTTTTCTTTTAAAGCCAGCTCCTTGATCTTTACGTAGTCCTGAATATAATCAGCCTGGTGGGCTTTGAAACGCTGGTTGACCTTAATGATCTTGTAGTAAGACCCCCCTGTTTCTGTTTCCCCGAGGATAGGCATAGAAATGGTATTCCCTTCCAGCGGACTCACCTGGCTGTATAGCACAGGATCCATTTTAGTCAGTTCAAATCGGGTACTCATATCCTGAGGGTTTCTCAAAACTCCTCCGTCAAATTTCGTTTCCTTCTGGTCAGAGAAATTCTGAGCTGCTTGTTCAAAAGTGAACTCGCCCTGGATGATCTTTTCCCGGATCTTCTCCAATTCTTCACGTGCTTCTCTCAGGTCTTCATCAGATACCTCAGGGATCAACAGAATGTGACGTACATCGCGCTCCTGCCCTCTTACCTTCTCCAGGTAGATAATGTGATATCCGAACTGGGTTTTAAACGGTTTGGAGATCTGTCCCGGTTTCAAGCTGAAGGCTACGTCTTTAAATTCTTGCACGAAGGGAGAACTTTTTTTGATGGAGTATACCCCGCCGTTCTGTACCTTCCCGGGATCTTCTGAGTACAAGGTTTGCTTAATAGCAAAGCTCGAGCCATTCTCCTCAACATCTCTTTTAATATTCTTCAAACGATCAATGACCTTTTGCACCTCTGCTTCTGATGGTTCCGGCTGCTTAACGATCTGTGCGATCTCAACCTCATCACCAAAATAAGGACGGTCATCTTCAGGAAGGGCATCATACCACTCGCGAACCTCCTCAGGAGTGATCTCTACCTCTTCTACTACCTTACCCTGCATTCTCATGGAAAGCTGGGCATTCTTGATGATCTCAAAAAGCTCATCGCGCAGATCCTTTTCTGAATCCTTGTTATAGAATTTCAACACCTTTTCCATGCTTCCCAACTGCCCGGTAAGCTGCGACATTTGGTTGTCTACATAAGAGTATACCTCCCCATCTTCAACAACCACACTATCCTGTATAGCCTGGTGGGTATACAGCTTGTTCTCCATCTGGTTTCCTAAAACTTCACAACGGGAAATACTGTTTACATCTACCCCCTGTAATTCCATATCGATATACTGCTTCTCGATATCAGACTCCAGGATCACAAAATCACCCACTACTGCCGCTACACCATCGATCTTTTTTCGTTCCTTCTTCACCTGAACGGTATCAGCATCTGCTGTCATTCCCTGATAGTCTCCGGCCATGGCCAAAGAATCAGACTCCTGGGCATACGTAAAAGCGTTTACCAAAAGGGCCAAACCGGTAGCAATAATTGTTCTTTTCATAGGTTATTATTCACGCTGTAAACCCTGTTTCAAGGCAGGGTTACAACATCATTATTTTAATAGTTCAAATTCGTTATCACGTGTTGCCTCCTCCAAAAGCTCCTGCTCCAGCTTACGGATATATTCGAGTTTTCGTTTGTTCAGCAGAATCTTCTTAATGGCGGGTTCAACATAGTCTAAAGGTGGTGTTTCTGTACGCTTTAACACCTCTTTCACGGTGACCAAATATACCCCTAAAGAATCGGAAAGCTCAAAGAATTGTGATTTTTTTAAATATTGATCCTTGTTCTCAGGAGTGATCATCGGGATCTTTTTAACCACCTCTGCCGTTCTTACCCACGAGGAGTCATTTAAGGAATAAAACTTAAACTTCAGGGCGGTTTCGCGCAATCTGTTAACATCTTCCTCCTCAAACCTCCTGAAGGCCTCACGGATCTCCTCAAGACCGGTAAAGTCTTTCGGTAAACTGATATATCGCAACCTCAAAAGGTCTTCGTTCAAACGAAAGTTCTGCTTGTTATTCTCATAGTATTCTTCAAGCTCCCCGGGTCCAACTACCGTATCCATACTCTGATTCACCAGGGCTTCTTTATAGGCATTGATATAGAGATCGGCCCGGTATTTTGATACCAGTTGCTCAAATTCCTGTTGCTTTTCTTCAGAGATATTGATACGGGCGCGTTCGAACAACAACTGATCTTTTGCCCATTCGTTGATGTAATTTGCCGAAACTATAGCACTGTCTTCCGCCGTGAGGCCATTCCCCAAAGAGTTGTTCACC
This sequence comes from Robertkochia marina, assembly GCF_004799345.1. Taxonomy (GTDB): domain Bacteria; phylum Bacteroidota; class Bacteroidia; order Flavobacteriales; family Flavobacteriaceae; genus Robertkochia; species Robertkochia marina. The sequence continues at coordinate 236,426 of NZ_SSMC01000004.1, read as the reverse complement.
TCATCTTCAAGCAAATAGTTCTCTCCCACGCGGGCCACCGCACCCTCTGCCTCGGCAGAATTCATATAAGTGCACCCTGTGATTAGCGACAATCCCAGGAAAAAGGAAAAACCAATGCTGTATTTCCGATATGTTTTCATAGTAGAGGTGTATCCGGGCAAAAATAACAATTAAGGTAAACAATACAAGTGAACCTTTCACCTAAAATAACGCTTCTGTAAATGAGCAGGCTCGATTTTTTTGTACATTCAAATCACTGTAAATCAATCTCCCTCACCTATGAAGTATGAACTCCATGTTGATATTGAGAAACCGGCCATTGATGTGCTGGAGATCATGCTGGATCCCGACAATATGAAATACTGGCAACGAGGATTCATCAGCATTACCCCTGTTAAGGGCCGGGCTGGAAAAGAAGGTACTACAAGTATATTGAAATACCGTTTTGGCAACCGAAAAATGGAATTGACAGAAACCATCACCAAGGTAAACCTTCCGGAAGAAATTCATATGACCTACCAAAGCCAGGGCATCATGAACATTCAGGAAAATTATTTTACAAAGACCGATAAGGGCATCCGCTGGACCACTGTTTCAGAATTCAAATTCAACAGTATCTTCATGAAGTTTATAGGCCTGGTCAGACCGGGAGCCTTCAAGGCACAAAGCCTAAGATATATGCTCGATTTTAAACACTATATGGAAACAGGAATACCCGTAACCAATGAAACGCATTAAATTTATCTGGGATTTCAGGGGGCCATCAGGCCTCCATACCGCTCAACACCACCAAATACATCTTCGGGAGTTCTGTGAGCTCGAAAAATTAACGGAGTGCGATACCGGGCATGAAGCCATCAATGAGGCACATGCGGTGGCCTACCTGATCGCTGCAGACAAACACCTGGAGCTGGTAAGAGATCGCCTGCGACCCCACCGTGCCGTCAGAGCATAAAAAAACCATCCGGGCGGATGGTTTTCTTTTTAAAATGTCTTGAGAATTATGGCATCACCACGGTATCAATAACATGAATAATTCCGTTTGATGCTTCCACGTCAGTCATCACCACTGTTGATCTGTTACCCTGGGCGTCGGTTAGAATTACCTTCCCATCTTCCAGGCTGGCGGTCAACTCTCCTCCCTGAACGGTTTGGATCATAAACGATCCTCCAGAAGAGTTAATAGCATTGATAACAGCTTCGGCATTATATTCTCCTGCCACCACATGATAGGTTAAAATAGAAGTTAATTGCTCTTTGTTTTCCGGCTGCACCAAACTTTCTACAGTTCCTTCCGGTAGTTTACCAAAGGCATCATTGGTAGGTGCAAATACTGTAAATGGCCCTTCTCCACTAAGTGTTTCCGCTAATTCAGCGGCTTGTACAGCAGTTACCAGGGTCGAAAAATCGGCATTGCTGGCAGCCACTCCCACTACGGTCGCAGAAGCTGCGCTCTCCTCAGTCCCGGCATCTTCATGCTGAGCATTTACAGACAAGGGTACCAATACGGTTAAAACTAAAGGGAGCATCAGTGTTTTGAATAATTTTTTCATTGATTTCATAATTTTTATTTGTGTAAAGCTATGAATTTCAATGGGTTATATCGAATTATTTTGTTTAAAAAATGATTAAAAAAGTTAAACGCAATGTTAAGACATAAAAAAAACACCCCAATAACGGGGTGTTTAAGCTATTTATATACGATACCGGTTTATCGGCTGTAGTTCGGTGCTTCCTTGGTAATGGTCACATCGTGAGGATGGCTTTCGTTAATACCACTTGCTGTGATCTTCACAAAACGTCCGTTCTCTTTCAGATCGTTGATATCTTTTGCTCCGCAATATCCCATACCGGCTCTCAAGCCTCCGATAAACTGATGCATACTTTCTACCAGTTCTCCTTTGTAAGGAACGCGTCCTACGATACCTTCCGGCACCAGTTTTTTAAGGTCATCTTCCACATCCTGGAAATAACGGTCTTTACTTCCTTTGGTCATGGCCTCCACAGACCCCATACCGCGATATGACTTATACTTACGTCCGTCGAAAATAATGGTTTCTCCCGGAGATTCCTTGGTTCCTGCCAGGAGCGACCCCAGCATCACCGTATCGGCTCCCGCAGCAATAGCTTTGGGTATATCTCCGGTATAGCGTATACCTCCGTCAGCAATGACCGGCACCCCACTTCCTTTAATGGCCTGGGCCACCTCCAGCACTGCTGAAAATTGAGGGAACCCAACCCCTGCAACAACCCGGGTGGTACAGATAGATCCGGGTCCGATACCGACTTTCACAGCATCAGCTCCGGCTTCAACCAGGTACTTAGCCGCTTCCGGTGTCGCAATATTACCCACTACCACATCGAGGTCAGGAAAACTCTTCTTCACTTCTTTTAATATGGTAACCACGCCTTTGGTATGCCCGTGTGCTGTATCAATAACCACGGCATCTACCCCGGCGTTTACCAGGGCTTCCGCCCGTTGTACGGCATCTGCAGTAACACCTAAGGCAGCTGCCACTCTTAACCGTCCGTACTGATCCTTGTTGGCAATAGGCTTTTGGGTAAGCTTGGTGATATCTCTGAAGGTTATAAGACCGATAAGTTTATTGTCCTTAGCCACCACAGGCAGCTTCTCGATCTTGTTTTCCTGAAGGATATCTTCGGCATCAGCCAGCGAAGTACCTTCGGCAGCAGTCACCAGATTTTCACTGGTCATCACCTCCACGATAGGACGGGAATTGTTCTTTTCAAATCGAAGGTCACGGTTGGTCACGATCCCTTTAAGAAAGCCGGAATCATCTACGATCGGAATACCCCCGATACTGTGCTCCTTCATACTGTTCTTCGCGTCCTTCACCTTTGCAGTCATAGGCAAGGTAACCGGATCGATGATCATACCACTCTCAGCTCTTTTTACCTTTCGAACATGAAAGGCCTGCTGCTCTATGGTCATATTCTTATGCAACACCCCGATACCACCTTCTCTGGCCATGGCAATAGCCATGTCACTCTCTGTAACCGTATCCATAGCGGCGGCAACAATAGGAACGTTGATCGTAATGTTTCTTGTAAACTTGGTCTGAATGTTGACCTCCCTGGGAAGTACTTCCGAGTAATTCGGAACGAGGAGTACGTCATCGTAAGTTAAGCCTTCACCTACAATTTTGGCATCGTGTGCTTTCATATGCAACTTCTAATTTAGTTGCACGCAAATATAAAGCATTTTACCCACTTGTTCATACACTTTCAAAGTTTTAAAGATTCCTTAACCCCGGGGTGTAAACAGACCTGATTCGCGATCTGATTCAAATGGCAATCGTTCGTAGTTTTCTACTTCAATTTCACCAGTATCCCGCAGGGAGTTACACTGAAAACAACACCGAAAAAACCATTTGAAACCTGACTATCAGGTGCTTACGCCCTAAACATCACTTTACAATTACATATCTTTACCAAAACAAAGCGTTATGGCCATTCGATTAGCAAGTAATTGTACCAACTGCTCAAACCTTAAAAATGACTCCTTATGTACCTTGCATAATATTCCTGTAACAGGAAGACATACCTGCGACAGTTTTATGATGCGTGCAGAGGTAAAGAACGTCATGCAGTGCCTGACATGTATTCGTTACCATAAAGAAGACTGCCCACATCCGAAGCAAGCGGCACCTGAAATGCTATGCGCTGACTGGGCACCAAAGGCAACAGCATGAAAGAAGAACTTCCGGGATAGACGGATCACAATTTCACCTGGAAAGATACATACCAATTTCTGGGCGCAGAAGGTATGATCCCCGGTCCGGGATACCCGGTTGCTCTCCGGGTAAAATAAATATTATCAAGAAGGTTATTCACTCCCGTCTCCAGTTTAAGGAACCGGTAGGTATATGACAGCGATACATCCAGTATATCATAAGCCGGGATCTCTCCTATCACTCCGCTAATATTAGCTGCCACAGAATTGGTGGCATCGGTAAATTGGCGGGAGAGGTAGGTATATTGAACATTTGCTCTCAGGTTTCTGTATCCGAACTGCATCCCTGTTTTAAGGTTTACATCGGGTACAAATTCCACTTGGTTTCCTTCAATGCCGGGCTGCTCAGACCTGGTATATTCTGATCGTATCATTGCCAGGTTCAGGAAATAACTCCAGGAGTAGTCACCACCCCATCCTGAGAGTTTTGCAAGATCGGTTTCAAATAAGGATTCCAGCCCCAGCATTACGGCGTCTCCCACATTACCGCGTTCGCTGATCACCCGTCCATCACTCAAAGCCTTTTGAACAAAACCTATACGGTCATTGTAGAACATGGCAAAAGTACTCAGGTCATAACTTAAGACCCCTTTGTAATTACCTCTCAGCCCAACATCTACCGTATACCCCCTCTCATCAGTAATATCAGGCGATACGGCAAAGGCCGGATTATTAATATTGATATCGGAAAAAGTTACAGAGCGGTAATTCTGTGATATATTGGCATAGGCCTCAAACAACCTTGAAGGTTTATAACTAAACCCGACTCCCAATAAAAGGAAGTCTCTTTCAAAATCCCTGTTGTCTTCAACGGTTTCCTCAAAGATCACATTACCGGCTGCATCAGTATTTATACGCTTGAAGAACCCTTCACTTTTCGTTCTTATATATTCAAGACGAAATCCCGGGGTCACTGAAAATTGGTCGCTCAGATAAAAAATATGCTCTCCAAACCAGGCCAGGTTCAAATTGGGCAGATCAAATTGAGACTGTTGCGGATAATTGGGGAAATCGTCTTCATAGAACCTGAAATCAGGGCCGGTCCCATCACTCCCGGGACCTTGTTTCTGAAAGTTATCCGCATTGTAGAATTTTATTCCCGTCAGAAAAGTTGCCTTACGGTCTAACAGGGTATAATTACTCAGGAATCTTGACTCAAAACCATAATTCTTAAAGTCTCCTTGTATGAGATCCCGCTCCGTACCCGGATCTACCTGATCTACCCTGTTGGTTCGAAAACCAAGCGCATACCTGGAAGCATCGAGTCCAAAAAAGTTGAAGGTAAAATTGGTGTTCTCAGAAATAGCATGGTCCAGCTTAAGGTTGTACAAAAACCAATCTACCTCAAACCAGTTTCTGCTTCTGTTACTTTGAAACGGATCCTGCTCGAACATCAGATCGGTAAGCCCCCCTCCCTGTTTTGCCAGATAGCGCAGGTAGGTAACCTCACCGGACAGGGTGGTCTTTTCGCTGAGATCATAACCCAGGTAGGCGTAGACATTTTTAGATTCGAATTCAGAATTAGGCCTGAAGCCATCGCCTGTTTTGTAATTAAAGAAGGTATAGTAATGCCATTTATCTGCTGAGCCGCTTACACTGGTAAAATTAGTGTAGAGTCCATAGCTTCCCGTGGTATTCCTGGTAATTACCTCCAGGGGTTTATCTGCTACAGGCTGCTTCATCTTAAAGTTCACCAGCCCCCCAAACTGGGTACCGTACTGTAAGGAGGCCGCGCCGCGAACTACTTGAATTTCTTCTATACCTTCGGCAGCCGGAGAATAATAACTTTCAGGATATCCCAATACGTCGGCACTGATATCGTAACCGTTCTGCCGGGTATTAAAGTTAGAGGTACGATTAGGATCCAGGCCACGACCTCCAATGTTCAACTGCAGGCCGGCATCGTCATTCTGGTAAATATTTAATCCGGCCACCTTGCTGTAGATCTGCCGGGCATTGTTGGTAGCCAGGTTGGCCATTGATTGGTCTACCAAAACCACCTCGGTCTTCTTACCTGCATAGATGGCTGTGCCTTCCACATCTTTCAATCGGGATAGTTCAAATACCCTTTTTCTGCGAGCGGTTACCTCTACCTCGGTAAGTGCAACTGTAAGGGTCTCAAGGAGAATATTCAACTCCTTATCCTGGCCGTCCAACAAAAGGACCTCTTCTTTGATCTCATGGGCATAGGATAAGAATATCAGGGTTAGTTCCGTTTTTGTGGTGGTGAAACTATAATAACCTTCGGCATCAGAGGAAGTCAAAAGCCCCCTGGCCTTGTCATAAACCTCTACAAAAGGCAGGGGCTCACCATTTTCAGCGTCGGTGATTCGCCCTTTCACCTCCACCTGGGAAAATACTGAGGTACTGATCAAAAATAAAACTAGAAACTTAAAGGCCTTTGATCTCATCTTTAAAAGGGATTATCCAATCTTTATGTTTAAACGATTCTTTCTCTTTATAGAGGTCTCTGTCCTCCTCTACAAAAGGAGTGCTTTTTCTTCCGTTCAGGGCCACATAACTCCTGGCGTATACCTCAACGTTCTGATGTCCCTGTGCCTTAAAATGATCGCCCAGGTAATGAGCGTATTCCAAAATAAAGTCGGGTTGAAAACTCATTTGCTTTTCCTGAAAAGAGGTTAAAAAATCGGTGTTATCAACCTCAAATGATTTCCCCGTCTTCCCGTCTACAATGGTAAAGGTGGTATACCCAACCTTATCCATCAGCATGACGCGCCATGAGAACCGAAAGCCCTCTTCGGTCCAGAACAGTTCACCCGGATAGAGTAGATATCGAAAAGGCAACAGCAATTGGATAACAAAGAACACCATCAGTAGGGGTTTTATCAGCTTCTCCTGTAATATCGGTAAACGGTACTCGGGAATAACCTGTAATGGAGGAGTGGGACGCTTTCGGCCTAATGCAGTACCTATACGCTTCACGATTTCCATGATCCTATGGTGCACCCCCGCGTCAAAGAATATCAGGGCAGAAACGATCATGATATACGGAAACATACCTATAGGAAAAAGCACTCGCGTAAAAACATGAAAAAATACGACCAGGGCAAAAGCAAATAGCCGGGTTCTTTTATAAAGCAGTAGAAACGGGATCGCAAGATCGTAGATCATTCCTGCCCAGCTCATCGCAAAATTAAACCATTCCTGCTGCAACAGGCTGTCTCCAATAAGCGGGAGATCAAATTTAGAGGGCAGCCAGATCTTAAGAGGCATGGCGCGAAAAAGCCAGTCTGAATTTATCTTGGCCAAACCGGCATAAAAATACACAATGCCCAGCATTAACTTAACGGCATCTATGTTCCAGGCCGGTACCTTCAGATAGAGTTTCCCCTGTCGTTGGGCATCCAAAGAAAAGCGGGCCGCAGCAGGTAGAAAAAACAACAGAAAGCTGAGAAGACTTATAAAGTAATAGTGATTTAAATAGGTGGTTTTATCCATCAATTCGATGTAGGTAAAAGACAGAAAAAACAGCAGCACCGACCATTTGTAGCGGTATCCCAGGGCAATGCCAAGGGCAGACAATGCACAAAGCAGGAAGATAAGATAGGTATAGGCTCCCGGCACCCTGACCCATTCAAAGCCGTAATAGGTGAAATGAAATTCAGGCTCGAGGTAGAGTTTTTCTATCCACCCATTAGCCCAGAATCGCAGGACACTGAGAAACATCATGACCCCAAAGAACATCCTGAAAACCACCAGGGGAGCCACATCCGTTTGCTTGCGGAAATATGTATTCAGATCAATACCCATATAAACAGGAACCCCCGGCAATCGGCCGGGGAATCCAAACTTTTTATTCTAATACTTTACCAGGATCAATCACCATCTGCATCTACATAATCGATGGTAATATTCAACTTTTGTACCATATCCACTTTAAGGAGTACGACCGCCTTTTGCAGCTCATCGTAGGCCTTTGTCATCATGGTATTATCGGTCTCTATCTGTCTTGAGAAATTATCGTCAAGGGTCTGGATCTGCTCTCGTGCAGTATTCAATTGTTGGTTGATGGCGGCGCTCAGATCATCACCCCCCTGAAGCTCTCGCAGATAATCCAGGTAAGCCGTGAAACTGCTTCCGGTACCTGAGGTACCATACGATTTACCGTTAAAGAAATCCTGTACTGCATTCAAGGCATTTAAGGCAAGGGTTTTTGAAACCTCAGTACTGTAATAGGCTTCTACCTTTTCCGGAAAGGGAGTAGCAGAGAAATTCCCGGCAGGAATACCGAACTTATTTGCTCTGAGTCCTTTCTCATAATAAAAAATGAAATCGTTGGTGAGTTTGTTTACAGATCCGGTAGCATTGTTGTTCAGGTTAGCCACAAAGGTATCACGGTAATTCGACCTCCAATCTTCAAGTACTTCTCCGGTCAACGCTAACATTTCATCAGTAACATCAGATAAATACTTCCTGGTCCCTTCTGCGCCTTCTGCGGTGGTATATCGGGCTAATATTTCAGCATCGTCTGCACCCAGTCCGTGCAGCAGATAATCCATCGCCGGAAACCCTACTGCATCATTATTGTTCACACTTCTGAGATCGTAGGTTCCTGTGGCGATATTACTTTCAATATCAGCAACAGTAACAGGGTAAATATTCATTTGGAAAGCATAGAACATGGTTTCTGCCTGCCCTATATTAAACATCTCAACATATTGCCAGGTCTTATACGCTTCCAGCCATTGTTCTCTAAGGGCAAACAGGGTTGCCTCTCCGGGTTCGGCTACAAAATCATCTTTAGCTGCAGAGAGTGCTGTTAATTCGAGTTGCAGGTCTTCAAAAGCCGGGATGATAATATTGTCTGCCCAGTGCTCCAGCATGGCCTGACGATCAAAATTATCAGCAGGCTGTGTTCCTCCATCCCCATCACTACTGCTGCTACACCCTACAAGAGCCATAAAGACTGTTATAATCGTGATACCTTTGATAAAATTCATAACTAACATGTATTTAATAGATCCTTTTAATCTTTTATAGTGCCTCTGCTACCGTAAAATCAAATCTGGAAGCGATCTCTGAAGCCATCGACTCAAGGGTGGCTGCATCAACATCCCAAAATCCGTTGCCGGCCATAAGGGTTTCCAGGTATGCATTGACCTCTTCACTGGTAAAATAAGGAGCATTGGTGCCGGGCATCCTGGTAAACTGAAGGCTGTAAATAAATCCGAATCCTTCCGATAGATCATGGAAGGCCGCTCCCATATCACCCGCCTGCATAGCGTCTTTACCATACTCGAGGTAGTAAACCGCTCTGATAGCAATGATCTCAGAGATCTTCTCGCGAATAATATTTGCCTGAATATCGCGCAGTTCATAATCCTTATCGGTGATGGCTTGACGCCCCAGGGCAAAAGCATCAAAGATCTCATCGGCAATACCTGCAAAATCCTCATCTCCTTCTACCCGACCAAGGTATTTACTAAGGAAGGAGTCTTCACCTAATCCGGGATTGGCCGGACTTGCAGAAGTACCGTAAAGATAACCGTAAGCCTCATCCCATTTATGTTCCATGGTGGTATATGACTTGCCCTCTTCGGTAATACCGGCATTGTTATTCTCTATATTGCTTCCTTCGTCAAGCACAGAAACACTCAGGTAATTATTCAACATCTGATCGGTCATTAAAGCTCCGATCAAACCTTTAGCAAAGGCCTGGTCATACTCCAGCCCTTTCGCATTTACATATCGGGTAGCCCCACCGCCGGCTTCCTGGATAAAACCGGGAACATTTGGAGCCGCCTCCTGCTGCCAAACGGGATAAACCTCCTCAACCTGGGCATCGATCCAGCCTTGAAAATCGGACTTGATCTGGTTGGAAAGGGTTGTATTTGTAGAGAAAAAGTCTCTGGACGCAGCAGTTTTACTATATATGTTCTTGTCCGATGAATTCAGTTCAGTAGAACTAAAATCAGCATCACCTTCTGCATGGGTAAACATAGCAGTTAAGGTTGCCGCATCTTTTGCCGGGTCAAGCAATCCGGCAATTAATTCTTCAGCCATCAGGATCCTGGTAGTTTGCCCGCTAAAGCTCACCGTTGAGGCACCGTTTCTGGTAAATTCGTAAGATGCAGGTGCTTCAATACCGCAATTATCACAAGCATCATCATCATTTGAACAAGATAAAAGAGTCAGGGAAAGAGCCGCAGCTCCAAGTATATATTTACGCATATTTATTTAGATTAATTACAAATAACAAAATTATCTGTGCGCAAAAATACAGAACAAATTGGGGTTGAAAAAACTTATTTAGAATAAATTCAAATAAAAATAACTAATATTCCTAACAGTTATGATAAGATCAATTAATAATAGTTGGTAAAGATCTTTAAGGCTTCATTGTAGGCACTTTCAAAGCTCATAGCTCCGACATTGGTATCGGCTTTTACCTTGTTAAAATAGGAGATCAACTTCTCTGTCGGCATATTACCTGTAAGTTCATCCTTAGCCATCGGGCAGCCTCCGCGCCCTTGTATGGCGCCGTCAAATCTGCGGCATCCTGCCTTATAGGCGGCATCTGTTTTTTCAAACCAGGAATCAGGGGTGGTATGCAAGTGAGCCCCGAATTCCATTTTCGGATAGGCCGGGATCAATTGAGAGAAGAGGTATTCTATAACTTCAGGAGTTGAGCTCCCTACCGTATCTGATAAAGAGAGGATCTTTACCCCCATCTTATAGAGACGTTCTGTCCACCGCCCTACGATCTCCACATTCCAGGGGTCTCCGTAGGGGTTTCCGAATCCCATTGACAAATAGGCCACCACCTCTTTCCCCGACCTGTCGGCTATCTCCAGGATCTCCTCTAACACCTCAATACTTTCGTCTATGGTCTTATGGGTATTCCGCATTTGAAAGTTTTCAGAAATAGAAAAGGGATACCCCAGGTAATCGATCTGATCAAAATAGCAGGCATCGTTCGCCCCCCTTACATTGGCCACGATGGCGAGCAACTTACTGGAGGTGGCACTAAGATCCAGCATTTCCAGCACCTCAGCTGTATCACGCATTTGCGGTATCGCCCTTGGTGAAACAAAACTCCCGAAATCAATAGTATCAAAACCACATCGAAGCAAGGCCTGTATATAAGCAGCCTTTTTCTCGGTAGGAATAAAATCACGGATGCCTTGCATGGCATCTCTAGGGCATTCTATGATCTTTACTTTATCCTTTAACTCCATAGCTTTCGTAGCAACTTCTCATTGAGCTCATCAAAATGATCGATCTCGATATGAGCCGCAGAGAGGTCTTGATTTCCTGAATCCGGATTGCGATAACCAATACATTGCATGCCGGCCGCCAAGGCCGCTTTCACCCCGTGGGCACTATCTTCGATCACCCAGAAATCAGCCGGATCTGCTCCATATAATGCACTCACGCGAAGAAAAATATCCGGAAAAGGTTTACTTCTGGGCAGATCTTCCCCGCTAACCTTATGATCGAGCAAAGAATCGATCTGCAGACGTCTTACGAACTCATTGATCAGTTTCACAGGAGAAGATGAAGCCAGGGAACAGCGTATATCTGAATTCCTTACCCTTTCTAAAAACTCCGGCATTCCTTCCGGCTGAGGGATAGTGCGACTCTCCAGCATCTCAAAAAACACCTCCATATGATAATTCATTAAATTATCGGTAGATTGCTTTAAGCCGTGATCCTTAACAGCCTTTTCCCAAATGGCCCGGTTAGACATTCCCACCAGACTGTTGTAATAGGCACCGGTCATCGGAAGGCCTTGAGACCTGAATACCGCCTCCAAAACCTCCTTATGAAAAGGCTCACTGTTAATTAGTACCCCATCCATATCGAAGATGAGAAATCGGTCTTTACCCATAGTTTCGAGATTCGATCAAAGATAACGAACCTCTACCCTATTAGCAATTAATTTTCTGATAGTAGAATAAAGAAACCTATCAATACAAAAACAATGATCTGTGCCCATTTCAGCACAAGGCCACTCTTACGGTGCCCGCGAAGATATCCTGATATCTTTCCGGCCATAACAGCTATCGAAGAAAAGATCACTGCTGAAACAATAATGAAGAGACCTCCAAGGATATAGAACTGCCAAACAGTATCGAGTTCTTTACTAAAGAGAAATCCCGGAAAGAAGGCTAAAAAAAAGATAGAAACTTTAGGATTCAGGACATTCATAAAAAAGCCCTGAACAAATAAGCCTCCGGGGGATTTCTTTTTTACCCGGGCCGAGTTCAGGTCAATATTCCCGTCACTTTGAAACACCTTCCATGCCAGAAAGAATAAATAGCAGGCACCGAAGATCTTTATCGCCATGAATAACCAGGGACTTTGTTTGATCACTGCTGAAACGCCAAAGGCTACCAGGGAAGTATGAATGATACAACCTGTCATCAACCCGGCTACGGTTGCCAGACCATATTTAACACCATGTACCAGGCTTTGCAGCAACACATAGATATTATCGGGCCCCGGAGAGATGGCCAGTATACCCGAAGAAAGGATAAAGGCGTAAAGGATCTCGGTATTCAAGGTTAATCCAGTAGTTTCTTATTGATAGCTTTGATCAGGGCCGGCCCTTCATAGATGAAGCCTGTATAGAGCTGTACCAGGTCTGCCCCGGCTTCGAGCTTAGCAATAGCATCATCAGCAGAGTGGATACCGCCTACCCCGATGATCGGGAAAGCTTTATTACTTTTTTCTGCAAGAAAGCGTATCACCTCTGTAGACCTGTCTGTTAATGGCTTACCGCTTAATCCACCGGTTTCTTCCTTATTTCCATCCCGCAAACCTTCTCTTCCTATGGTGGTATTGGTAGCAATAACCCCGGCAATTCCGGCATCGCTTACAATATCAATAATGTCGGTTAATTGATCTTCATTGAGATCAGGAGCTATCTTAAGTAAGATAGGTTTTGGCGTTTCCTTTTTAGCATTGAGTGATTGAAGCGTATTCAACAGGTTGGTCAGCGGCTCCTTATCCTGAAGCGCTCTCAGGTTAGGAGTATTCGGGGAGCTTACATTAACTACAAAATAATCTACGTGATCAAACAGCGCATTGAAGGCAAGAATGTAATCATTGACCGCCTGTTCATTAGGAGTCACCTTGTTCTTACCGATGTTACCGCCAATAAGAACACCCTTATTCTTTTTTAATCGCTCTACTGCCTCTTCGACTCCACCATTATTAAAACCCATTCGGTTGATGATGGCCTGGTCGGCTTTCAGACGGAACAATCTCTTTTTAGGGTTCCCCGGCTGAGGCTTTGGTGTCAGGGTGCCGATCTCTATAAATCCGAAACCAAAGTCAGAAAGCTCATTAAACAATTTTGCATCCTTATCAAAACCCGCGGCTAATCCAACCGGGTTCTTGAATTTTAATCCGAAAACCTCTCTTTCCAGCCTTCTATCCTCCACCCGGTAACAACTCCTGATAAGGGCAGGAATGCCCGGAATACGGTGAAATAACTTAACGGTGCTAAAGGTAAAATGGTGAACTTTTTCAGGATCAAATTGAAAAAGCAACGGACGAATCAGGGATTTATACATGTAGCGCTGAGTTTGGGCAAAAATAAATGAAACCTGCTACATAATGAAGCTTTTTTGAAGGATTATACCCATAATAACTGGCTATGAAATAGTATTTTTGGAAAAACTTTTCCGATGAAAAATATCAAAGATCGATTTATAAGCTATGTCACCATAGACACCCAGAGCGACCCGGATTCTGAGACCACTCCAAGTACCAAAAAACAATGGGATCTGGCCAATAAATTGGCTGATGAACTCCGCGAGATGGGTATGGAAGACGTCACCATTGATGAACACGCCTACATCATGGCTACCCTGCCTTCTAATGTTGACCATGAGGTTCCCGTGATCGGTTTCATTGCTCATTTTGACACCACCCCCGATTATTCCGGAACCCATGTAAAACCACAGATCATAGAGAATTACGACGGAGGAGATATCCGCCTTGACAAAGAGGGAGAGATGATCCTTTCTCCTGACTACTTTGAAGACCTCAAACTCTACAAGGGGCAAACCCTGATCACTACAGACGGTACCACCCTGCTCGGAGCCGATGATAAGGCCGGGATCACAGAGATCATGAGTGCGATGGAATACCTTTTGGAACATCCGGAGATCAAACACGGGAGCATCAGGGTAGGTTTTACCCCGGACGAAGAGATCGGGAGAGGGGCGCATAAGTTCGATGTTGAAAAATTCGGAGCAGACTGGGCCTATACCATGGACGGTTCCCAGATCGGTGAATTGGAATACGAAAACTTCAATGCTGCCGGGGCTTCTATACGCTTTAAGGGAAAAAGTGTTCACCCCGGATATGCTAAAGGCAAGATGAAGAACTCCGTGCTTTTTGCCCATGAATTCCTCGCTGCCTTACCTGAGAATGAAGTACCGCAAAAAACAAGCGGCAGGGAAGGATTCTTTCACTTTTACGAGATCAACGGCGACGTTGAACACACCGAAGTAAAAGGCATTATAAGAGACCATGACAAGGACCTTTTTGAGGGCAGAAAGAACCTGCTCAAAAAGATCATTGACGACCTCAACTCCAAATACGGTGCTGTTGCCACACTGGAGATCAAAGACCAGTATTTCAATATGAAAGAAAAGGTAGAGCCTGTAATGCATATCGTAGATATCGCAGAACAGGCTATGAAAGCCATTGGTATAACCCCCATCATAAAACCCATAAGAGGAGGTACCGACGGTTCTCAATTATCATATATGGGACTCCCCTGCCCGAACATCTTTGCCGGGGGACATAATTTTCACGGCCCTTATGAATACGTTCCGTTGGAAAGTATGGAAAAAGCCACCGAAGTCATTGTAAAGATCGCCGAACTTACTGCGGATAGATATCGAAACGAAAAGCGGTGAAAAGCGTAGACACTTATATCGAAACACATGTTCAATGGAGTGAAGGGCTGAAACTCCTGCGCCGGGCATTGAAGAAACAACCTTTTGAAGAGCATATTAAGTGGGGGGCTCCGGTATATACTGCTTACGGCAGAAACCTGGTGGGGCCTGTCTGCATTTAAACACCATTTCGGCATCTGGTTTTTTGAGGGCGCCACCCTAAAAGATACCCGGGGCGTTTTGCAAAATGCCCAAAAGGGTAAAACAAAATACATGCGTCAGTGGAAGTTTACTGATGTAGGGCAAATAGACCTTGCCCTGGTAGAGGAATACCTGGAAGAAACTTTGAAATGGGCCGAAACAAATCCTGCCCCTACTAAAAACAAAGTAACTGCAAACTCAAGTCTTCAGGTGCCTCCCCTGCTGAAAGAAGCACTGACTTCTGATGATGAATTGAAAAATGCTTTCGAGGGGTTTACGCCGTTCAAGCAAAAAGAGTTTGCCGAGTACATTGATGAAGCAAAAAGAGACGCTACGAAACAAAAGCGACTAAACAAGATCAGGGATATGATCCTGAAGGGGGAAGGTCTTAATGACAGATACCGATAAAAAAAGCACCGGGAAAATACCGGTGCTTTTTTTTTATTACTTCTTCTTTGGTGTTGAAGGATTGAGTTTTTGAGAAAGCTCAAGCGACAAGGCCGATCTTTCAAACTTCATTTTCCCGGCCATGGTTTCAATGATACAGGTTTCATCGTCTCCAAGGTCAACCACCTTACCGTGAAGTCCGCTTTTGGTTATTATACGGTCTCCTTTTTTTAATTCTTGTGAAAATTTCTTCTCCTGCTTTTGTTTCTTGATCTGCGGACGGATCATAAAAAAATACATTACCGCAAAGATCAGAATAAAGGGAGCAAATTGATTTAATGCCTCCATTAAAATAGTTGATATAATTATTATTCAGGCAACTTAATTACTGCGCAGGCTGAGCCTCTACGAAAGCTTTGATCTTAAGCTGCTCAGTTCCTTTTTCAGTATTGGCAATAATACGAACCGTTTTAGTAACCTCGTTCATACCGCTTCCGTTGAACTTTACAAGGATCTCACCACTCTCTCCCGGTGCGATAGGTTCGTTCTTAGGATACTCCGGAATCGTACATCCGCAGCTGCTGCTGGCGTCAGTGATCACCAAGGGAGCATCTCCGGTATTGGTAAAAGTAAATACCTTTTCTACTGCCGTACCTTTGGCAATGGTTCCGAAATCGTGCTCAGTCTGATCAAAGGTCATGGCAGGAACTTTGGCATTCGCCTCGTCTCTCTGCTGGGCCATTTCTACGTTTTCGCTCTTGATCTTTGATGATGCATCGTCTTTGCACGAAGTGAAAGCCATTAGGGCTACCATTCCTGACAATAAAATCGCTCTTTTCATAATTGTATAGAATTGATGTTATTGATTATTTAATTGTATACGTTCTAAAGGGTTAATCAAAACCCCGGAGGCCAAATGTAAAGAATTATTTCATTACATCAAGCCACGCCCTACCTTATTTAGAGAATTGTTGGCCTGGTATTCCTTTACCAGTTTATCAAGTATACCGTTGATAAAAATGCTGCTTTTAGGTGTAGAATACTCCTTGGCGATCTCCAGGTATTCATTAATGGTTACCTTCACAGGAATTGAGGGAAACTTCAGGAATTCACATATGGCCATCTTTAACAGAATACTATCCATTTCAGCAATACGCTCTGTATCCCAATTAGGTGTTTTCCCTTCTATTTCCTTTTGAATGGTCTCATCGTTGAGAATGGTCTTTCTGAAAAGATTTTTGGCGTATTCCATATCATCGGCATCCTTATATAAGGAAGGCATAAAATAATCTTCACCGGCATTCTCTTTCAGCTTCTTGATCATTTTCAGGATCAGTGTATTTACCAATGGGAGGTCGTCGATCCAGGTAAGCTTTTTATCTTCCAGGTGTTCAAAAAGCTTGTCATTAGGGGCTATGATCTCCTGATATAGATCATGGATAACACGCTTATCCTCTTCAAAGCTGTTTTGACCCGAGCTCATATACTCCTTAAAAACACTACTCTCCTTGATCTCATTCCAAAGAATTTTCACATACTCATCATCGAGCTCCCAGCTTAAGGACCTGTTATCGAGCTTTTCCTGCAACCCCTCATCTTGCCGCAGCCGGTTTAGCAAGGCATTATCTATGAACTTGCGATTCGGGTTCCTGTCTTCGTTGGTGGCCAGGTATTTTTTTTGTGAAAGAGTAAGTTGTTCTTCAGCAAGTTTTTGAATCTCTACAAGCAATGCCAGCAGATAAAGGTAGAGGCCATACATATTTTCCATACTCGCATTGAGGAATTTCTCTTCCTTTTTCAAATCAGATTCACGGGCCTGTACAAAAGCATAGATCGACTGCATTACCTTCACTCTGATGTGTCTCCTTGTTAACATATCTGAAAGAACTTATGATGATAAAAAATTAAGGCGAAAGTCATTCCAACTTTCGCCTTGCAAAAATAAAACTATTTTAGAAACCCCTCTTATTTTTTGGCTTCCATTTTTCTTTTATCAATACGCTCCTGAGCAATGCTCAAGGCTGATTCATGAGTAGTACACCCGTTGAGTTCAGAGTGAGCGAAAATGTCCAGGGTTGTTTTGTAGATCTTCTCGGTCTTTCTCATGATCTCATGCTTCCCGTAACCTTCCAATTCGGCATACACATTAATGATACCTCCGGCATTGATCAAAAAGTCGGGAGCGTAGGCAATACCTCTCTCCTTAAGCATGGCCCCGTGACGAAATTCATCTGCCAATTGGTTATTAGCTGCACCGGCAACCACCTTAGCTCTTAACTGCCCAATGGTCTCATCATTCAGGGTGGCTCCCAAAGCGCAAGGTGCATAGATATCTACATCGGCATTATACACTTCATTCGCTTCGACGATACCGGCTTTGTATTTAATACTCAGGTCAGACAAACGCTCCTGGTTAATATCTGAAATAAACACACGAGCCCCTTCATTGGTCAGGTAGTCAACCAGGGTTTCACCCACATGGCCAATTCCTTGTACCAATACTTTTTTATCCTCAAGGCTGTCGTCGCCGAACTGATATTTGGCTGCGGCCTTCATCCCCATAAACACCCCATAGGCGGTAATAGGCGATGGATTACCCGCTCCCCCTTTTTCTTCAGAGATCCCGGTCACATAAGGAGTAACTTCTCTTACTGTATCCATATCGGCTGTTTCCATCCCTACATCCTCTGCAGTAATGTATTTTCCACTTAGAGAGTGAACGAATTCTCCGAATCGCTTCATTAATTCCGGTGTTTTCTGAGTCCTGGCATCACCAATGATAACGGCTTTACCTCCACCAAGATTCAATCCGGTAATAGCTGATTTATAGGTCATTCCCCTCGAGAGTCGAAGTACATCATTCAAGGCCTCCCACTCACTATTATAATTCCACATACGGGTACCACCCAAAGCCGGCCCCAACACTGTATTATGAATCCCGATTATTGCCTTTAAACCTGTATCTTTGTCCTGGCAAAAAACAACCTGCTCATGATCATTGAATGAAAGCTGACCAAATACCGGGTCAACTTTTTTGATATCAGCCGAAGCTATTACATCTGAAACCATTTTGAATAATTTATTTGGTTTGTTAAATTTTCACATTCGTAAAAAACTAGAACAAAAATAAATGATATTCCAATATGAAGTCCTGTTTCAAACTCCATATTGCATTATTATCAATAATAAGCTGTTTTGACCAGATACTATGAAAGAACTTCGATATATTAACAAATTCTTTAAGAAATACCGTTGGAAATTGCTCATTGGAGTGATTATCACCATTATAGCCAGGGTGTTTTCTCTGGTCATGCCGGAGTATGTGCAGTATTCTGTAGATGCTATCGAATCCTATTTGCTCAATAACACCCAGGATCTTGATGCCGTAAAAGCCACGCTTCTTAAAAATATTCTGATCATTATCGGTTCTGCCGCCTTGTCTGCCTTGTTCACCTTTCTTATGCGGCAAACCATTATCAATGTTTCCCGTTACATTGAGTTTGACATGAAGAATGAGGTGTTTGATCAATACGAAAAATTAAGCTTAGGATTTTACAAGAAGAACCGTACCGGAGACCTCATGAATCGCATTAGTGAAGACGTAGGTAAGGTACGCATGTACGGAGGGCCGGCTCTTATGTATAGTATCCAGACCCTGACCCTGTTTGCCTGTGTGATCCCTCTAATGTTTTACACCGCCCCTAAACTGGCACTCTACACCCTGATACCTCTGCCTTTTCTTTCGGTGCTCATCTATAGGATCAGCCGTATTATTCACGTGAGAAGCACCAAGGTACAGGAGTTCCTCTCCGAATTATCCACTTTTACCCAGGAAACCTTTTCAGGGGTTTCAGTGATTAAGGCATATGGTATTGAAGGGCGCATTAATGGTGAATGGAACACCCTTGCCAACAAAGGAAAAGATACCAGCATGTCTCTGGCTAAGGTGAATGCATGGTTTTTCCCATTAATGATCCTTTTGATCGGTATCAGTAACCTCTTTGTCATATATATAGGTGGTATTCAATACATCAACGGAGAGATCGCCACTACCGGCGTCATTTTGAAATTCATCATCTATGTTAACATGCTCACCTGGCCGGTAGCCACTGTAGGTTGGGTAACCTCCATTGTGCAAATGGCAGAGGCATCTCAAAAAAGGATCAATGAATTTTTGCAGGAAGAACCTGAGATCAGCAATCCGGAAACTCCTGCTGTCGACATTGAAGGGCATATCGAATTTCGCAATGTCAGCTTTACGTATGACGACACCAACATTACAGCCTTAAAAAACGTCAGCTTTTCTGTAGATCCCGGGGAGACCCTGGCAGTAATTGGAAAAACCGGAGCAGGAAAAAGTACCATTCTTGAACTTGTGGCCCGCTTATATGACCCAACTCAGGGTGACATCCTGATTGACGGACACCCCATTCAAGAGGTAAACCTCGACACTCTCAGAGAAAGTATAGGCACCGTACCCCAGGATGCATTTTTATTCTCTGACACTATCGGAAATAATATTCGCTTTGGTAAAGCAGACGCCTCAGAACAGGAAGTAGTGGAAGCGGCAAAAATGGCTGCAGTTCACAATAATATTGCTGAATTCACCAAGGGCTACAACACTGTTCTAGGTGAAAGAGGAATTACCCTGAGTGGTGGGCAGAAGCAAAGGGTTTCTATCGCCCGGGCCCTGATCAAAAATCCGAAAATTTACCTCTTCGATGATTGTTTATCGGCAGTTGACACAGAAACAGAAGAAGAGATCCTGGGCAATTTGAAGAGGGTAGCCAACAGTGTAACGACCATTATCGTTAGCCATCGTATCTCTTCAGCAAAAAATGCAGATAAAATTCTGGTCCTTGATAATGGCGAAATTAAACAGCAAGGTACTCATGCTCAATTAATAAGCGAAGACGGCTATTATAAGGAACTTTACTTAAGCCAATTGTCAGAAAAAGAAAACTTCTGAAAATATTGGTATATTTCGTTTTTTTTTCCATTTTTGGTTTTGTTAACATTTAATTAAACCACTTAAGAGAGATTATGAGCGATAAAGGTTTTGCAGAGAAAGATGAGATTTTCTCTAAAGTTTTAAGAGCCGGAAGAAGGACATATTTCTTTGATGTAAGAAGTACTAAAGCCGGTGATTATTACCTTACCATAACAGAGAGCAAGAAGTTCACTCATGACGATGGATCTTACCACTACAAGAAACACAAGATCTATCTCTACAAAGAAGACTTTGATGCTTTTAGAGACATCCTCGAAGAAATGACACAATATGTGATCGATGAAAAGGGAGAGGAAGTTATTTCTGAACGTCACCAAAAGGATTTCAAAAAAGAACGTACTGCCCTTTCTGAAGAAGAAGAAACGGTCAATGAAAGTGTCACCGCTGAAAAATTCAGTGACATCAGCTTTGAAGATCTCTAAAGAACATACATATCTTATAAAAGCCGCCTTTTTTAAAGGTGGCTTTTTTTGTTAAATAACCACGAAAAGAAATCATGAAAAGACTTACTACCCTATTTCTAAGCCTTTGCGGTTTTATTACTACAGCGCAAAACGCTCCCGACCTGGATTATTACCTGCCCGGAAACACTACCTACAATGAGAACATCCCAACACCGTCTGAAGTGATCGGTCATAAAGTGGGAGAATGGCATGTAACCCATGATAAACTCATGAATTATATGTACCGCCTGGCCGGGGTATCAGATCGTATTGCTATTGAGAACAGAGGAAGCACTTATGAAGGCCGCCCGATTCTTCTTTTAACGATCACCTCCCCGGAGAACCATGCAAACCTTGAAAACATCAGGCAAAATCACCTGGCACTTACAACGGGAAACAGCAAAGCTTCGGTTTCAGATATGCCGGTTGTAGTATACCAGGGTTTCTCCATACACGGGAACGAGCCCAGCGGATCTAATGCCGCCCTGGCCCTCGCCTATTACCTGGCAGCTGCTCAAGGCGAAGAGATCAATACAATGCTCAACAATACCGTTATCCTGTTTGACCCAAGTTTTAACCCTGACGGACTACAGCGTTTTTCCTATTGGGCAAATACCAACAGGGCGCACAACCTGAATGCCGACAATAATGACAGGGAATATCACGAGGTATGGCCGGGAGGAAGAACAAATCACTACTGGTTTGACCTGAACCGTGACTGGCTTCCGGTACAATTACCTGAAAGCCGTGCTCGAATTGCCACCTTCCACAAATGGAAGCCCAACATTTTAACCGACCATCATGAAATGGGAACGAACAGCACCTTCTTCTTTCAACCCGGAGAACCTATGCGTGTGCATCCATTAACCCCCGATCTTAACCAGAAACTTACCGCTTCCATCGGTAAGTACCATGCTGATGCCCTGGACCAGATCGGATCTCTTTATTATTCTGAGGAGAATTACGACGATTATTACTATGGAAAGGGGTCTACCTTCCCCGATGTTAACGGAGGTGTGGGGATCTTATTCGAACAGGGAAGTTCTCGCGGACATATTCAGGAAAGTGAGAATGGTACCCTGACCTTTCCTTTCACCATCAGAAATCAATTCACCACAGGTTTGTCGACCCTCAAAGCAGCAAATGCCTTGAGAGAAGACCTGCTTACCTACCAGAGAGATTTCTACAACCAGGCATCTAAAGAGGGGGAAAACTGGATCTTTGGAGATTCAAAAGATGCAGCCAAGACTTTTCACCTGGCAGAGATCCTTGATCGTCATGAGATCGATCTTTATGAGTTATCAGAAAGTGTGTCCGTAAACGGTAAAACGTACGAGCCGGGTTACAGTTACGTGATCCCGAAAACACAGAAGAACGGCAGGTTGGTACAGGCCATGTTTGAAAAACGAACCACCTTTAAAGACAGCCTTTTCTACGATATCAGCGGATGGACATTTCCTCTGGCCTTCAACGTTGACTATGACCAGGTAAAATCAGTTCCCGGAAATGCCGTTAAGGCCGCTCCTGAATTAAAGACAGGAGGGGTAGACCAAAAAGGTAATTATGCCTATCTCTTTGAATGGCATGAATATTATACTCCTAAAGCGCTGAACGAGATCCTCAATGCCGGACTAAGGGCGAAGGTCGGGAAAACCCCGTTTGAGCTTGAAGGCAGGAAATACGATTATGGGACTATTATGGTACCCGTTCAAAACCAATCAATGGATGCGGATGCCATTTATGAAAAACTAAACACCATTGCTAAAAACAGCCATATCAATATTTATGGCGTTAACAGCGGATTAACCCGTGGTATTGACCTGGGAAGTAATGATTTTGAGGCCCTGAAACCTCAAAAGATAGCGATGCTCGTAGGAGAGGGTATCCGGTCTTACGACGCAGGAGAGATCTGGCACCTGTTTGACCAGCGTTATGATATCACCCTGACCAAACTCGATCTGAGCTATTTTAACCGTACCGATATTTCTGAATACACCACCATCATTGTACCCAGCATAAACGACTGGGCCATCGACGAGAGAGGCGTTACCAAAATTAAAGAATGGGTTCAGGATGGCGGAAACCTGGTAGGATTCAGAAACAGCGTGGAATGGATGGAGAAGAAAGGCTTGCTGAAGGTGACATTCAAAAAACATGAGGAGAAGCTTAAAGCCAAGAACATCAGCTTTGAACAGGCAGAGGACTTCAGAGGTGCCCAGGTTACCGGTGGAGCTATTTTCCAGACAAAAACAGACCGTTCTCATCCGTTGAACTGGGGCTATAAGAACAATGAGGTTGCTATGTTCCGTAATACCAATATTTATATGGAAGCTAATGAGCAAAGCTATAATAATCCTATGCTTTACACCCAGGACCCTCTTTTAAGCGGCTATATCTCTGAAGAGAACCTGGAGCTTCTGAAAAACAGCGCACCCTTCCAAACCAATAGTCTCGGAAGAGGCCAGGTAAGTGGATTTACCGACAACACCAACTTCCGCGCCTTTTGGTACGGAACCAACAAGCTGCTTATGAACGCGATCTTCTTTGGCAAGATCATGTAAATCAGCTTTTACTGAAAGCTAAAAAAGGCATTCCTTGAGGGATGCCTTTTTTTATTCCAATCTTCAACTAATACTGCCGCTTATAAATATTTAATTTTTCATGAATGATTAGCCTTACTTTTTGCATTGCCCTCCCGAAGCGTCGGGACCGTAAGGGCTCACGAACACCTCTAAAACAATAGAAATGTTGTGAGTAAAAAAGTAACAAAAAAGTCTAGTCCTGGTTCTTCGGCCATCCGCTAACGATTCGAAGCCTAAGCCAGCTGAACCTGCCTACAGGCAGGCTCACCACGCTTTCAGCGTGGCTTAAACAGCACCTGGTTTTTCACGGCTACTTCATCAAGCGGGTCCTGGCCTGCCAGAACCTGAGGACGGCTTTTTTTTATTGAGAGGAAAACTAAAACAGATTGCTTGAAACCGCCACCTACAATATCAGCAGTTCTTCCTGTCTGTACAATACAAACCGATCCGAGAAGCAAACAAGGAAGATTAAAAAGCCCTTAAATATTGATGAAACCGAAAAACATCACGAAAAATTTTCTGTAGCTTAGTACAAGTCATAAATATAAGGCCATGAAGATCTTTTATACTTTTCTTTTTATCGTAACCCTCTCCTTCCAAAGCTTTGCTCAGACTACTGAAGCCAAAGACAAAGAAAGCATCGAGCAACTTATAAACGACACCTTTAACGATATCTGGTCTGACCTTAGCACAGAGGCCATTAGCAAACATCACACCGAAGACTTCCTCCTTCTTGAGCATGGAGAATTATGGAATAACGACACCATAGCCAGGTATCTTGAGCAGTACAAACTGCGAAAAACACCCCGGGAGCGGGAGAATATTATTGAAATAATCGAAACAAAAATATTTGGTGACCGGGCCTGGACCGCCTACCATAACCGGGCGGTATTTACAGAAGATGGTAAGGTAGTACGAAAAGCGTATTGGCTGGAAAGCGCCACAGCCATAAGAACAGAGGAAGGATGGAAACTTGACATGCTCCATTCTACCAGGGTAGAAAACGACACAGAATAAGCTTAAAGAATTCGGAGTCCGTTAGCAACCAACCGCTCCGGCCTGAGTAATACCACCCCTTTCGCATCGCCCACAGCACCCAGCACCAAACATTCACTGTTAAAATTTGCGATCTGTTTAGGCGGAAAATTAACAACCGCTACCACCTGCTGTCCTAAAAGATCGTAGAGATCGTAGATATCAGTGATCTGGGCAGAAGATTTTCGAACCCCCAATTCAGGGCCGAAATCGATCTTGATCTTGTAGGAGGGGTTTCTGGCTTCGGGAAAATGTTCAACCGCCACCACGGTACCCACCCTTATATCAACCTTTTCAAAATCACTCCAGGATATTCTTTCCATAAGCTTCGCTATTAATGCATTTTTAACTTATCAAGCATTTCCTGTGAGATCTGTCCGGAATACGCACCATAGGCATCCACCAAAAGTCCCTTTTCTCCATTATCGGTCTCTATCACATACAGTACTGAACTATCATCGGGGTTGGTCCTCCCTTCAAACCTGTAGTATTTCACCACTCTAAGTTCATGAGGCTCATGCACAGTACCTGCCTCCTTATTTTCCAGAACTTCCTCTTTCAAATTATAGTCATGGGTATACCCTTCCTCTTTTAATGCCGTAATAGCCACCGAAAGACTCTCATATGAATTTTCCATACATTCTCTTATTAATTTTGACTATCAGGAAGTTACGAAACATTCTAACCCTGCCCAAAATTAACAGCGTACGATCATGATTTTTATGATCAGGAAAGGATGTTTAATTTTAGTATGTAAAGAATAATTGTATCTTAAGAAAAAGTGTAAAAAATAAAATCATTATGGCGAGAACAGAAAGTAATATGCTACCCCTTGGAACCAAGGCTCCGGATTTTGAACTTCAAGACACCATCTCCGGAAAAAAATTAAAACTAAGTGATGTATATGGGGAAAAGGCCACAGTAGTCATGTTTATCTGTAATCATTGTCCGTTTGTAAGACATATCAACAAAGGTATTTCCAAATTAGCCAAAGACTATACCGACAAAGAGGTGGGCTTTGTTGCCATTTCCAGCAATGATGTTGAAAATTACCCGGAAGATGCTCCTGATAAGATGAAACAGAATGCAGAAGATCACGATTTTATTTTCCCCTACCTCTATGATGAAACCCAGGAAGTTGCCAAAGCCTATGATGCTGCCTGTACTCCTGACTTTTATGTATTCGATGATCAACTGGAGCTTATCTACCGCGGGCAATTTGACGATTCAAGACCCGGCAACAGCATGCCTGTAAGTGGCCGCGACATTCGCACAGCCCTTGACGCTACCCTCATGGGCACAAAGACCTATAAAAAGCAAAAACCTTCCATTGGTTGTAACATCAAATGGAAATCATAAGGTTTCAATACTTTTGAATACGCCCGTTCAATTAGAACAGAAGAAGAAAGGCATGTCACCCTACGGGTTATGGAAGGTTGCGACATTTAATTCAAACTCTTCTGATGAGAACTTTTTAGCTCTATCCCCTGCTTAGAAGCTTCTTCACGCCTCATTAAGAGACCCAGCCTTTTCTCGCCAACAAATGGTTCACATGAGCCAGGTGATGGCGGGAATGCCAGCTGTATTGACATACTAACTGAGCCAAGGTTATCTCCTTATCAAACCCGGGATGAAAAATGGAGCGTTTCCATTGTTCCGGGTTGAGGTGTTTTAAAGCCAAGACCCATTTTGCGTGAAGTGCCCGAAGCATGGTCATACTCGGTTCAACAGGAGTACCATCTACATCGGCTAATGTTGCCCAACGATCTTCCTTATAGGTTCTGATCCTGGGGGTATCTTCGGTTAGCCCCCATTTAAAGCGGATATAGGCATTGGTATGGCTGTCTGCCACATGATGAACCACCTGCCTGATGGTCCACCCCCCGGGCCGGTAAGGCGTATCCAGCTGCTCATCAGTAAGAGATTTCACTGTTTTTTCAAGATTGGAGGGAAATACCTCAATAACAGCTATGGCAGCCTGTATTTCCTCTTTTCCGGGCGCTTCAGGCAATGCAAACCTGCCTATAGGGTATTTAAGTTCTTCAAGTTGTTGATCTTCCATAAGAATAAAAAAAATCCTGTTACCTAAAGATAAGGCAACAGGATTTTATATAAAATGTAAGGTCGTTTTTATTTGACGTTCACCAATTCCACATCAAAGATCAGTGTAGCATCAGGTGGGATAATACCTCCGGCCCCTGATCTGCCATAGGCAAGATGCGATGGTATTACGAACCGGGCCTTATCCCCTACCTGGAGGAGAGAAATACCCTCATCCCAACCTGAGATCACCTGCCCCATTCCCAGCTTAAACTCTATAGGCTGATTTCTGCGGTAGGAAGAATCAAAAACCTGTCCGTTATCCAGCTGCCCCTTGTAATGAACCGCTACCGTATCTCCCTTGGTTGCTTTGGCACCGTCTCCTTTTTGAATGATCTTATAACGCAATCCGCTCTCGGTCTTTTCAAAACCTGCAGCTAGTTTTTCCAGGGCCTCTTCGGCTCTTTTCTTCTCTTCAGCTATGCGCTTCTCACGACTTTTCTCAAAGGTTCTGAAGGCCTCAATAGCATTCCACTCTTCTGCTTCCTTTCCAACTCTTACGATCTCCAGGCTCTTGATCAGATCGCCTTGAGCAATGCTGTCTACAACCTCCTGACCTGACTCCACAAAACCAAACACGGTATGTTTGTTATCCAACCATGGGGTGGCTACGTGAGTAATAAAGAACTGGCTACCGTTAGTTCCGGGTCCTGCATTGGCCATAGAAAGCACTCCCGGCCCTTCATGCTTCAGCTCAGGATGAAATTCGTCATCAAACTTATAACCAGGGTCTCCGGTTCCTGTACCTAATGGACATCCTCCCTGAATCATAAAATCATTGATCACCCTGTGAAACTTCAACCCGTCGTAATAGGGTTTTCCCTGAGGTCGTGCTGAATTTTCAAGATTCCCTTCGGCAAGAGCCACAAAGTTACCTACGGTTCCCGGTGTCTTATCATGAGTAAGCTTTACCAGGATCTCCCCTTTATCTGTATTAAATTTCGCGTATATCCCGTTTTGCATATGCTGATATTTTTTTAAACGTTGTGCAAAGTTAACATATTCTCCGGATGCACAGGCCGGGCAACTTCCATAAAAAAACGCCCTCCGGCAAGGAGAGCGTTCTCAAATTGTATTATTGTCAGAATAACTTATGCAAGTGCATTAACTCGCTTTGTAAGTCCTGATTTCAAGTTCGCAGCTTTATTGCTGTGAATAATGTTTCTTTTTGCCAGCTTGTCGATC
Organism: Robertkochia marina; assembly: GCF_004799345.1. GTDB lineage: Bacteria > Bacteroidota > Bacteroidia > Flavobacteriales > Flavobacteriaceae > Robertkochia > Robertkochia marina. The sequence continues at coordinate 208,851 of NZ_SSMC01000004.1, read as the reverse complement.
ATAGCAACAACTGAAGGAAGCATTGTAGCAGCTTCGTTCTTATCTTCTGTATTACGCAGCTTCTTGATCGCATTACGAACAGTTTTGTGCTGGTATTTATTTCTTAAACGAACCGCTTCGTTTCTTCTGATTCTCTTTAACGCCGACTTGTGATTTGCCATCTTTTCCTGTTTGTTTAATCAGAGGTAGAATAGCTAACTTCTATTCTACATAAATCGTTTTACAAATTTTTGTAGTCCGTAGGGGATTCGAACCCCTGCTACCAGGATGAAAACCTGGCGTCCTAACCCCTAGACGAACGGACCATCCAATCCTTTTCAGGATTTCCACCATTGGTGGCGGGTAATAATCAATATACTTAATCTTCGTAGTCCGTAGGGGATTCGAACCCCTGCTACCAGGATGAAAACCTGGCGTCCTAACCCCTAGACGAACGGACCAATTTTTCTTGATTGCGGATGCAAAAATACAAACAATTTTAAATGCTGCAAGTACTCTTTTGTTTTTTTTGCATTTTTTTTCTCCTAGTAGGCTTTTGCAAAAAGCACCCGTATTTTAGATGGTTTTCCACTGTATACACAAACCCCTTCTTCTTCCCTGGCATTCAGCGGAATACAGCGTATAGTTGCTTTTGTGAGCTCTTTGATCTTGTCTTCCGTCTCCGGAGTGCCGTCCCAATGAGCAGAGAGAAATCCGCCCTTTGACTCTAAAACCTCCTTGAATTCTTCAAAGGAATTGACCTCGGTTATATGAGACTCCCGGTAGTTCAGAGCCTTATTATAAATATTCTCCTGGATCTCTTCCAAAAGACCCACCACGTGGTCAACCACAGCATCAGCAGCAACCGTTTGCTTCTCGAGCGTATCTCTTCGAGCCACTTCAAAGGTTTGGTTCTCCATATCACGCATTCCGATACCCAGCCTGACAGGTACCCCTTTCAACTCATACTCATTAAATTTCCAACCGGGTTTATGAGTATCCCGGTTGTCAAACTTAACCGACACCCCACGATCCCGTAAGTCTTTAACAACCCCTTCTACCCTTTCAGAAATAGCAGCCAGCTGCTCTTCGCCTTTATATATAGGAACAATAACCACCTGAATAGGCGCTAGTTTAGGCGGCAACACCAATCCGTTATCATCACTATGGGTCATAACCAGAGCTCCCATGAGTCGGGTTGACACCCCCCAGGAAGTTGCCCAGACATACTCCTGGTTTCCTTCTTTGGTGGCGAACTTTACATCAAAAGCCTTGGCAAAGTTCTGCCCCAGAAAATGAGACGTACCGGCCTGCAGAGCCTTTCCGTCCTGCATAAGTGCCTCGATACAATAAGTCTCCAGGGCTCCTGCAAATCTTTCACTCTCGGTCTTCAATCCCTTCACAACAGGAACTCCCATGAATTTCTCGGCAAATTCTGCATAGATATTCATCATCAGTTCTGCCTCTTGAATAGCTTCTTCACGGGTGGCATGAGCTGTATGCCCCTCCTGCCACAAAAATTCTGCAGTTCTCAGGAACAATCGCGTTCTCATTTCCCAACGTACAACATTGGCCCATTGATTCACCAGTACGGGCAGATCCCGGTAAGACTGTATCCATTTCTTATAAGTATCCCAGATAATGGTTTCACTGGTAGGGCGCACAATAAGCTCTTCTTCCAGTTTAGCCTCAGGATCAACGATCACCCCGCTGCCGTCTTCAGCATTCTTCAAACGGTAATGGGTAACCACTGCACATTCTTTGGCAAAACCCTCTACGTGAGCGGCCTCCCTGCTCAGGTAAGATTTCGGAATAAACAACGGGAAATAAGCATTCTCATGTCCTGTTTCCTTAAACATGCGATCAAGTTGCGCCTGCATTTTTTCCCAGATGGCATACCCATAGGGTTTGATCACCATAGATCCGCGAACCCCTGAGTTTTCAGCAAGGTCGGCTTTGACAACCAACTCGTTATACCATTTTGAATAATCTTCAGATCGCTTTGTTAATTTCTTACCCATTTACTTCAGTTTGGCACAAATCTTGAGTCCTTTTGTGCAAGATTAGTTTGGCAAAACTAACTAATTTTGTTATGTTCAACAATAAAAATATCACTATGAAATCTTCATATACTGCTTTAAAACAACTGCGCTTCCCCGCTTTTTTAACCCTGGCCCTGCTGGTGGTTTCCTGCGGTTCTTTTGAAGCAGCATCCTACTATGGCAATGACGGTATTTACAGTGAAGATATCGTTTACTACGAAGATCAGAATGCTCCGAGGCCTCAAAAAACAGAGCCCCAGGACACTTCTTCAGAGGTGATGACCAATTTCGAAAATTATTTCAGCAATACCTCTCAGACCCTGGATCGCATGATCACCCAGATGGACGAGCAGGACGTGTTTACTGATGTAGACACCTACAGCTCGATGGACAGCACCCAGGTTAATGACTCATCGCTGGTAAATATCAACTACGATATGGATTACCAGGTTGGTAACCCCGGTTGGGGTGACAATCCGCAAGGGGTGGATATCAACATCGTCAACACCGGTTGGGGTTGGGGATGGGGTAGCCCTTATTGGGGCGGATGGGTTGACCCCTATTGGGGCTGGGGATGGGGTGGCTTCGGACCCGGTTGGGGATGGGGTGGCTTCGGACCCGGTTGGGGATGGGGCGGCTTTTACGGTCCCGGATGGGGCTGGGGCGGCGCCTGGGCCTGGGGAGGCTGGTATGGACCCAGTTGGGGCTGGGGTGGCTGGTACGGACCCGGATGGGGTTGGGGTGGCTGGTATGGCTCTCCTTACTATTACGGACGTTACGGCTCTGCTCGTTACGCCTACGGCAATACCCGAAGAGGCACCTCATATAGCAATATGAACACTTACACCAGTAATGTCAGAAGTACGCTGACTAGATCATCCCGATATACAGACAGAACCAGGAATGCTGCCGTTGGACGTTCCGGATACAGTGATCGACAAAGTGTTTCCAGAAGAGGATACTCCAATTCTGCCCGTGTAGGCGTTGGTAGTCGCGGATATTCAACAGGTAACAGAAACTCAACCATCAACCGACGTTATGGCCAGACTTCAGGTTACTCCCGCTCCGGGTACTACAACAGATCGTCCGGCACATCAAGAAGCAGAGGTACTTATAACCGTGGAGGCGCGTCTGGCAGACCTTCTTCATCAGCAAGACCATCAGGCAGCTCAGGAAGATCCAGTTCCGGCTATTCCAGAGGTAGTGGCGGCTCTGTCAGGAGCAGTGGTGGTAGCAGTGGCTCCAGAGGCAGCAGCGGTGGCTCCCGAGGTGGCGGAGGCGGAAGTCGTGGTGGTCGCGGCGGCATCTGATTTTTTAATAGTCACCTTCATTCCAATCCCTTAAACTTAAAAACTCAAAACGATGAAAAGAATATTAACCCTCGTTCTTTCAGGACTCTTTTTGTCTGGCCTGCAAGCGCAGAGCATAAATGACGTTACCGCACTATCTGAAGCAGACTTACTAGGCACAGCCCGCTACCGGGCATTAAGCGGGGCCTTTGGAGCACTTGGAGGTGATCTTTCAGCGCTTAACAATAATCCTGCAGCCTCTGCCGTGTTCAACTATTCCTCTTTCACCTTTACAGGCGCAGCTTACTTTAAAGAGAATACAGCATTTTTCGGGAACGGTATTGCTTCGCAACGTGAGACGAATTACGAGATCAACCAGGCCGGCGGGGTGTTAGTGTTTAAAAACAATAACAAAAACGGGTTTCGAAAGATCGCCCTGGGATTTAATTATGATATCCAAAACAATTTTGACAACGATATCTTTATTGCCGGAACCGGAAATCAGTCCGTGGCCGATTATTTCGTAGCCAACGCTAATGGATTTTCCACGAATGATCTAAGTGTACTGGACGGCGAATCTGTGGCAGATGCCTATATCAATATCGGAAATTCCCTGGGGTTTGCTGCCCAGCAGGGGTTTTTAGGATACCAGGCCTTTGTTATAGACCCTGCTGCAAACAGTAATAACTCTTACGTTTCTAATGCGACCCTGAACAACGGAGTACAACAGGAACAACGCATACTGACCAGCGGGACCGACAGTAAATTCACCCTGAACCTGGGAGGCCAGTATAACGAGAACCTTTATATGGGTGTTGGTTTAAATCTACACGCCGTAAACAGGAGAACCATCATTCGTTTTGACGAATTCAATTATGCGCCGGATTCTTTTCTTCAATACACACAATTTGACAATGAGCTTTACACCTTTGGCAGCGGTTTCTCAGCCAATGCCGGATTCATTGCCAAGCTCGGTAATTCCCTGCGATTAGGAGGAAGCTACCAAACTCCCACCTGGTACGACCTGGGTGATGAACTTTGGCAGGGTATCAATACCGATATCCTCAATAGCACCACCGACGAACTGGAACTGGTAGAGGTTTATCCGGATGTTATCTACAGATTTCCTGATTACTCCCTACGCCTCCCCTCCAAATGGATGGCCAGCGGTGCCTTCGTACTCGGAAATGCCGGGCTTATAAGCGCCGAATACACTTTTCAGGACATGAGCAATGCCCAGCTTCGGCCAACAAGCGACCCCTTTTTCGCAGAACAGAATTTTGCCATAAGCCAGGAGCTCCGAGCAGTGTCTACCTTCAGGCTGGGGGCAGAAATGCGGGCAGGACGCTGGAGTTTCAGAGGGGGGTACCGCTTTGAAGAATCAGCCTACCAGAATCAAAACACCATAGGAGATCTTAACGGGTATTCTTTAGGACTGGGGGTTGACTTTGGCGGAAGCGCCCTGGATTTTGCATGGTCCGGAAGCCAACGGGATATCAATCAAACCCTTTACCCGGGACTGTCGAATACTGCGCGAATTGATGAAGAACGATCTGACTGGATCTTAAGCTACACGGTGAAATTTTAATTCTTTCAGTCAAGGTTATTTATTGTATTAACGAGAACGCTGAAATTTGATTTCTTTTGAAGGATGTTGAAGATAAACTACACCGATGAAAAAGCATTTCAAGAATGAGCTATTGTTCATTTTGCCTTGATGCAACGGCGAAGCCCTCATGAGCACCTCTAGGACAATAATAAATAGGCGAATAAAACGAACCGTAATACTTAACTTTATATCAATGATTCTAATTTGACTATCATGTTACTTTTTTACTCACAGCCTTTTTATTGTTTTAGAGGTGTTTGTGAGCCCTGAAGGGGTTGGGCAATGCAAAAAAGTAAGGGCTAATCATTCATGAAAAGCCAAATTTAAATACATCAATAGAAGGCTTCTCAGGAAACACATATTTGTCCTAACCTATTACTTACGTTAAGGATTTGCAAAAAAAACAGTTCCCGTGCAAGAGGTTACGTAAATAGTCGACAAATACTTATCTTTGCAGTCTATTTTTTTCAACAGCTACGGGTATCACCTAGCTTTGAAATCAGACTTGATGCCGAAGAACAAAAGGCATTACATTCAAAAAACAGCAATGAAGATAGATAAAGCACTAGAAGAGCAATACGAAGAATTAGGTAATGAACACATTGGTTCTTCTGCCAACACGCCTTTAAGAGACGATGCCTTTGAAGCCTCAGATGATGAAAAGATCGAAGGCATAGAAACCCAGGTATACAACATCATGGAAACTCTCGGGCTGGACCTTACCGACGACAGTTTACGAGGTACCCCCAGAAGGGTTGCCAAGATGTTCGTAAAGGAGATCTTCGCAGGACTCCATCCGGACCGAAAGCCCAAGGCTTCGACTTTCGAGAACAAATACAAGTACGGAGAGATGCTCGTTGAGAAAAACATCACGGTTTACTCTACCTGCGAACACCACCTCCTTCCCATTGTAGGTCGTGCTCATGTGGCCTACATATCTAACGGCACTGTGATCGGCCTCTCCAAAATGAACAGGATCGTGGATTATTACGCGAAGCGTCCACAGGTACAAGAGCGTATGACCATGCAGATCGTTCAGGAATTACAACAAGCCCTTGGTACCAAGGATGTTGCCTGTGTGGTTGATGCCAAACACCTTTGTGTGAATTCCAGAGGAATCCGGGATATTGAAAGCAGCACGGTGACTGCTGAATTTGGAGGTAAATTTAAAGACGCAGCCGTACGAAGAGAATTCCTGGATTATATTAACTTAGATACCGAATTTTAAAAGGGATCAATCCTCCTCAATTCATAACCTCATAAACAGCTATCCAGAGAATAACCGGCAATGCAATTATACAACGAACAGCAACTCAAGATCTACAATTCACTAAGCGGAGAAAAAGAAAACTTCACCCCCATTAACGACGGCCATGTAGGCATGTATGTATGTGGTCCTACTGTATACAGTAACGTTCACCTGGGGAATTGCCGAACCTTTATCTCCTTTGATCTTGTATTTCGCTACCTGAAACATCTGGGATATAAGGTGCGCTACGTTCGTAATATTACTGATGCCGGCCACCTGGAGAATGATGCTGATGAAGGAGAAGATCGTATTGCCAAAAAAGCACGCCTGGAGCAAATAGAACCTATGGAAGTGGTACAACGCTATACGGTTGACTTCCACAACACCCTCAATAAATTTAACAACCTCCCTCCCAGCATTGAGCCCACAGCCACAGGGCATATCATTGAACAGATCGAGGTGATCAAGGAAATTCTCGAAAAGGGTTTTGCCTATGAGATCAATGGCTCTGTATATTTTGATGTTCAGAAATTCAATGAAGAACATCACTACGGCAAACTCAGTGGGAGAAATATTGAGGACATGATCCACAACACCAGGGAGACCGCCGGACAATCAGACAAAAAGAACCCCCAGGATTTTGCACTCTGGAAAAAAGCCGAACCCCAACACATCATGCGGTGGCCATCACCATGGAGTGATGGATTTCCGGGATGGCATCTTGAATGTACGGCCATGAGCACCAAGTACCTGGGAGAGCAGTTTGATATTCACGGAGGAGGAATGGATCTGAAATTCCCTCACCACGAGTGCGAGATCGCCCAGAATGAAGCTGCCAAAGGTCATTCTCCGGTGAACTATTGGATGCATGCCAATATGCTTACCCTCAATGGTAAAAAAATGGCCAAATCAACCGGAAACAATATCCTTCCTCATGAGATATTTTCCGGCGACAATGATATTTTAAGCAAGGCTTTCAGCCCCACTGTAACCCGCTTCTTTATCCTTCAAGCTCACTACAGAAGTATTTTAGACTTTAGCAACGAAGCTCTTTTGGCTTCAGAGAAAGGGTTCCAGAGACTCATGGAGGCCCTGAACGACCTGAATAGAATTACTGCAGGTGCAAACAGTGGCGATTTTGATGTTGCTGCCTGGCGGGATTCCTGCTACAATGCCATGAATGACGATTTCAACAGTCCGATCCTGATCGCAAGACTTTTTGATGCGGTGAAACAGATCAACCTGATGAAGGAAGGTACCCTCACCCTTTCCCAGGCCGACCTGGATCTGCTGCGTAACACCATGAACGACTTTATTTTTGAGGTACTGGGGCTGGTTGACGAAAACAAGGCTGAAGAAACCTCTGCAGACAAGCTAAGCGGTACCGTGGAACTATTGATCAGAATGAGAGCAGAGGCTCGGGCAAACCGTGATTTCGCCACCTCAGATAAGATCAGAGATGAGCTGGCTGCCCTGGGCATTCAATTAAAAGACGGCAAAGAAGGTACCACCTTCCAGGTGCAATGATCTTTGTAATCCCCATTGATATTCGGGTATGATGAAATGGACCTTAAAAAATATTCTTATCAGTCCTTTTGTCTTTCTGGTACGATTTTACCAGGTAGCCATTTCCCCCTATACACCTGCCGCCTGCCGTTATTCACCTACCTGTTCTCAGTATACCCTGGAAGCTCTGAAAAAACACGGGCTCTTTAAAGGGGGGTGGATGGCTGTGAAACGCATTGCCAGTTGCAACCCCTGGGGAGGGTCGGGTTATGACCCTGTTCCCTGATGTGTTCTGCCTGATCTTCCAAAATTGAATCGCCCTGTATGATTAATATAAGAGCGAATTATCTATATTTACCCGTAAATTATACCAAACATGCACCTACTAAGTATTACCTGGGATTCTGACGGAGTCCTTTTCCATATCGGATCATTTCCCCTGCGTTATTACAGTTTGATGTTCATCATTGCCTTCTCATTAGGATGGTATGTGATGCAGCGCATTTATGTTAACGAGAAAATGTCGGTTGAAAAACTCGATCCGCTTTTTATCTATACCGTTATAGCCACCTTGCTTGGAGCAAGACTTGGGCATTTTATTTTCTATGAACCCGCAGTTTTCCTGGAAGATCCGCTAAGTGTATTCCTTCCTTTCGAATTCAGTCCGAGTTTTCGCTTTACAGGGTTTCAGGGTCTTGCCAGTCATGGTGCAGCCATAGGAATAATTATCGCCATGTACCTTTACAGTAAGAAGGTTATTCAAAAACCGGTACATTGGATCCTGGATCGTATCGTGATCCCGGTAGCCCTGGGGGGTATATTTGTACGTCTCGGAAACTTCTTCAATTCTGAGATCGTAGGTAAGCCCACCAATTCAGATTACGGGATCATTTTTAGTCGCCTTGGGGAAGACTTCCCAAGACATCCGGCTCAGCTCTATGAAGCATTTGGTTATGTGATCGTATTTATCATCCTCTGGAATATCTACTGGAAGACCAACAAAAAAGATCAGCCATGGTATCTCTTTGGATTGTTCCTGGTGTTACTATGGAGCGTTCGTTTTATCGCAGAATTCTTTAAAAAATCACAAGGCGGCTTTGAATCGGCACTGGGTATACTCAGTACCGGGCAGTGGTTGAGTATTCCCTTTATTCTTGCCGGACTTTATTTTATGTTCAGAAAGAAACATCATGCGGCTTAAAATAATCACCCTCCTTGCTTGCGCTGTACTTGCTGGATGCAAAGACAAAAAGACAAACAGCATCTCAGAAACTCCGGTCATATTCACCAAGGAAGCAGAAGGCGCTATTTACAAAAAAGACAGTCTGCTTGTTGATCAATTGGATATCGAAATTGCCGACACCCCCTACGAACGGCAAACCGGGCTGATGTATCGGGAAAGCATGAAGGAAAAACAGGGAATGTGGTTCGTTTTCAAAGAAGAAGCTCCGAGGGCTTTTTATATGAAGAACACCCTCATGACCCTTGATATCATTTATGCAGACAAAGAAGGGAAAGTGGTAAGCATTATTAAAAATGCCGACCCTCTCAACGAATCCTCTCTCCCGTCTGACGGTCCTGCGATGTATGTTTTAGAATTAAATGGCGGCAGCTGTGATACATGGAATATTGAGGTGAATGATAGTATTGTTGTTAGGTGACAAGTAACAGGTAAAAGGTGACGGGGTAAAAGATATTCGTCTTCGCGAGACCGCTGAAATTTGATTTCTTGTGGAGGATGATGACTGATTGAAAATTAAAACAACAACGGGCTCCTTCCCCTGGTCAGGGGAAGGTGGCGCCGGCTCTCGATAACCATCGAAGAGTCGGGGTCGGAAGGGGTTGTATGATATTTCAACCTAAATCAACCCGCCCCGTCTCAGGGTTGCACCCTGAGCCACCCCTCCCTGTCCAAGGTGGGGAGCCACATTTTATAAACTATTTCAATAGAGATTTTAAATCCGTCAGTGGTAGACCTGCAGAGCAGGTTGTGGCGATCTCCCGAATCGAATTCAATGCCTCCCTGTACTATAGATAGTTTTGGAATTGAAATATACCTCCTCCTTTCTAAGAAGGGGAAGTAGATTGTACTTCTGATTTGCTTTTTATTATAAAGGTTACTTTATGAAATACCCTTCAAAGACCAACAATACACCTTATGAACAACCGTCCTGACATCAACCCAAAACCCACCAAGCTGGATAAGGTGATCGAGTTTTTCGCCTGGGCAGGCCTCCTTCTGATGTGGTTTTTAGCCCTGAGAGGTTACAGTGACCTGCCGGAACAGATCCCGATGCACTTTAACGGAAAAGGGGTTGTTGACAGGATGGGCAGCAAAGAATCTATTTTTGTAGTGCCGGTTATCACCTCCCTGCTTTTCGCCGGACTCACTATTCTCAATAACCATCCACGTCTTTTCAATTATCCGGTAGACATTACCCCGGAGAACGCCGCAAGACAATATGCAATCGCCCAACGTTTAATGCGTCTTATTAAACTGGCTGTTGTGATCATATTTCTGTTAATCACCTGGCGAACCCTGGAAATATCAAAAGGGAGCATGGACAACCTGGGCACCTGGTTCCTGCCCTTTGTATTTGGAATTACCACCCTCCCTTTGATCTGGTACCTGTTCAAAGCCTTTAAAAAGAAATAATGGTGCCGCAAGGAGCACAGAACGACTCAACTCCCCTTATATCATCACTCCATTTTTACTCCACTTTTCTTTTACACCCCTGTATTCCCACTTCACCTGAACTCACATGGTTTCATGAGGGGGTTGAGAAATACGAAGCAGAATTTTCTTACCTTGAAGTCCTTAAATACAGCATTATGAGGGTCTATAACACTATCATTTTATTCGTCTTGATACTCTTTACAAAACTAAACGCACAGGACACGGCCTGGAACGGCCAATTGGATGTCAATGGCCTAAAGCTTCAGTTAATATTTCATATCGAACAAGATGACAGTACAAGGGCTTATCTAAGCGTTCCGATTCAAGGCGTCAATAAACTTCCTGCCGATGAAGTCTTTATCGCTTCAGACTCTGTTTCGATCAGGTTTAACGCCTTACAAATACACTACCACGGTCAGTTCACAGACAGTACGCATATAAAAGGGACTTTTACCCAAAGTGGTCTATCCTTTCCCCTGGAACTTAACAAAGGGGAAGGCGAATCTCCCCTGAACCGACCTCAAACTCCAAAACCACCGTTCCCGTATGAAAACCGGGAGGTTACTTTCAGAAATCCGGAGGCCAACATAACCCTGGCGGGCACCTATAGCATTCCGCACGGATCCGGCCCTTTCCCGGCAGTGATATTGGTGAGTGGCAGCGGTGCACAGGACCGGGATTGCAATATATTAGGCCATAAATGGTTTGAAGTCTTAGCCGATCACCTGTTAAGAAAGGGTATTTCGGTGCTGCGCTATGACGACAGGGGTATAGGGGCTTCAGAAGGCAATTTCAAAGAAGCTCTTACCACAGATCTCTCCCGTGATGCCTTGTATGGATTCCAATGGCTGGAAAAACAACCTGAAACAGATCCTAAAAGGACCGGTATAATTGGTCATAGTGAAGGAGGCATTGTGGCAACGATGGTGGGTAGCCAAAACATGGCTGTGGATTTTCTTGTCCTGCTGGCCTCTCCGTCAGTTACAGGAAAGGAAATTCTATTGACTCAGAGATATGAGATCGAAGTAGCCTCCGGAATCCCGGAGAACCAGGCCGTGACCACCCGTGAAATATTTGAAAAGGTTTATAATGATATGAGTACCTCTAGCCTGTCTGGGGAAGCATTGAAAGATTTTATAAAAGAACGGCTGACAATTCATTCCGACAGTACTATTACGGGAAAACAACTAAATATCCTGTCAGAAAGCCTTTCTAATGCCTGGATGAAGTCTTTCCTGGAGATCGATCCATCGGACCACCTAAAACAACTTCAGCTTCCTGTATTGGCCTTATACGGCTCTAAGGACATTCAAGTTAACGCCCCCGATAATGCTGGTCGGCTGAAAAAGTCGCTCTCCCCGATTCAACTTCAAAACACTACCATTAAAACCCTTGCCGGACATAATCACTTGTTTCAACCGGCAGTCAGCGGATTACCCGGAGAGTACCAGGCCATAGACATCACCATAAGTTCTGAAACTTTGAACACCATCAGCCAATGGATACAATCCTATTGACTTACTTGGTTAAAAACTTTTTTTCACAGTTATTAACATCGTGATTATCAGAACTTTAAAAACAAGGCTTTAAGTTCAAAGCTTTGATTTTCAAGTATTTAGCAACTTCATCATCGATGAAATACACCATTTGCCAGAGGTCTACACCCCTGAATATCAACATCTTGTTGATAATTGAAACCCGTTTTTACCAGGGTTTAACAATTTACATCCCGATTTTCTATTTATATTTGATCAACAAACTAACTCACTAAACATGAATTTAATACGTGCTGCCTTAGGGGAATTAACCGATCTTGAACTTGCTTACTTTGCCACCTTTACTGCTGTGAAGTTAGCACCGGAAACCCAAGACAAGATCAAACTGTACCTTAAGGAAAGAAAACTAGACAAATCAAAGATCAGGACCTTGATCGTAATGAATGAAAGTGCCAAAGATTTTCAAAACGAGACAGAGTGTTGTCCGCGATGCCGGGCAGAGAAGCTCACCAGTCATGGAGAAATTTCTGCTAATACCCAATGGCTATCCTATGAGGATATCATGAACAAGCAGCAACCGGCATTAAGAAACCAGTTATCAACTTCTGATCGTACCTGTAAAGTGTGTTCCTATCCCGAAAGAAAGGGCAAACTACCAAAGCCTTCTGTTCCGGGGATACGGGTATTCACAAGCTCATTAAGATCCTAGCTAACCTTGACTACGACCTGTGTTATTTCTAAATTACCAGGGATTAAAAAAGCCATCTGATTTGTTTCAGATGGCTTTTTTTATGACTTGTGATCCGAAGATCTATTTTTTGAATTAAGCATCTACTGCTTCCTTCTTTTTACTCTTACCTCTCGATTCAAGGGTATCGAACATTACCGGAGTAGCAATGAACAATGATGAGTAGGTACCTACAATGATACCAATGATCATGGCAAACATAAATCCTCTCAGCGATTCACCTCCAAAGATGAAGATGGCAAGCAGTACTACCAGGGTAGTAAGCGAGGTATTCAGCGTACGGCTCAAGGTACTGTTTAACGCCTCATTGACGTTATCTCCACCTCTCCAGCCTTTACCCTTGATCACCTCACGGATACGGTCAAATACAACCACGGTATCATTCAGAGAGTAACCGATCACGGTAAGTATCGCTGCAATAAACGCCTGGTCGATCTCCATGTTGAACGGCATAATACTCGAGAATGCCGAGAAGATTCCCAATACGATCACCACATCATGGAATACGGCAGTAACCGCTCCAAGAGAGAATTGCCATTTATTAAAACGCAGAAGAATATAAAGGAATACAATGGCAAGGGACCCAAGGATAGCCCAAACCGCATTTTTCTTGATATCATCGGCGATGGTCGGTCCGACTTTAATAGCCTGAACAATTCCTATCGACTTTTCATCACTACCCTGAACAAATTCCTTATAGGTAATTCCTTCCGGCAGGTATTTCTGAAGGGCGTTGAACATAGCGTTCTGGATCTCTTCATCTACAGAAGATCCTTCCTCTTCTACCTTATACTTCGTAGTTATTTTCACCTGGTTCGGATTACCAAAGGTTTTCACCTCAGCCGTTCCGAAAGCAGCGTTCAGATCATTAGCGATCTCTGAAGGATTCACCGGATCCACAAAACGAACGGTATAAGAACGACCTCCTACGAAGTCTACACCTCCATCAAGGCCTTTGGTAAAGAGCATGATCGCACTCACCAATACCAAGGCTCCTGAGATCATATAAGAGATCTTACGCTTAGACAGGAAGTTGATATTAATATTAGTAAACAGGTTCTTGGTAACACCTGTGTAGAAGTCAAGTCTTTTCTCACCATTCTTTAGGTACCACTCAATAAGCAGACGGGTTACAAAGATGGCTGTGAAGAGCGAAGTTGCAATACCGATCAATAAGGTGGTAGCAAATCCCTGAATAGGTCCGGTACCAAATAACAACAGGATGATCGCTGTAAGCCCGGTGGTAATGTTGGCATCAAGGATAGAAGACAAGGCGTTGCTGAAACCATCAGCAATGGCCTGCATTTGTCCTTTACCTTTCTTTACCTCCTCTTTGATCCTCTCATAGATCAGTACGTTCGCATCTACCGACATACCTATGGTAAGCACGATACCTGCAATACCGGGAAGAGTCAAAACAGCACCCAGACCGGCCAGTACACCAAAGATCAGTACGATGTTGAATACCAGGGCCACGTCGGCAAAAATACCGGCTTTACCATAGTAGAATACCATCCAGATCAGTACCAGCACCATAGCGATCAGGAAAGAGGTCATACCGCTGTCGATAGCCTCCTGCCCTAATGACGGACCGATAATATCTGATTGAATGATCTCTGCAGAAGCAGGAAGTTTACCGGCTCTCAGAACGTTGGCAAGGTCATCAGCCTCTTCCAGAGTAAAGTCTCCGGAGATCTCAGAGTTACCCCCTGTAATGGCTCCTTTAGAAACTCCCGGAGCTGAGTAAACGATATTATCAAGAACGATGGCAATATTACCTCCTTCACGGAAGGCTTTTCCTGTAAGTTCTTCCCAGATCTTCGCTCCACGCGTATTCATCTGCATACTTACAGCAGGACGTCCGGCAATATCAAATGATTGAGCTGCATCGGTGATCACGTCTCCGTTCATTGCAGGCTCGTTATTTCTGTTGCTTTTCAGGGCGTACAGATTTACGACCTCTGAATTTTTAGCAGGCATTCCCCATACAAACTTCGCATACTGCAAGGAAGCAGGACGCAGAGCAGTTACCTCAGACCTTCTCAGGTATGATGTAAACTGGGCAGTATCCTTAATTGCTACTGTTGCGATCATTGGAGACCCCTGGAATCCACCGCTTACGATAAGATCAAACAAAGGATTGTTCTGGTTAGCAATATCCAAAGAGTCCTGAGCGGCATCAGAAAGAAGTGAATCGATCTCAGAAACCTCTTCTTCAACAACCTCTTGCCTGGTCTCTACAAGACTTTGGAGGGTGTTATTAGCATTGATCAGGAAAGGAGTTACCTCTTCTGTCTTAAAAGTCTCCCAGAACTCAAGCTGGGCGGTACTTTGAAGAAGATTCTTTACACGGTCAACATTCTTTGCTCCGGGTAATTCAACAAGGATTCTACCTGAAGTACCCAGACGCTGAATATTAGGCTGGGTAACACCGAATTTATCAATACGCTTACGCAGTACTTCAAAAGCGGAAACAATAGACTCATCGATCTTTCTTCTGATAATAGGCTTTACCTCTTCATTACTCATTTGGAAGTTGATCTCTTCGCTCAGAGTCTTGTTGGCGAAGATATCAGGAGAGGCAAGTTTCGTAGATCCTGCAATAGCTTCGAACTCCTCGAAGAACAGGTCTACATAATCATCCTGGCTGTCTTTAGAAGCCTCATCTGCTCTGACCAGTGCCTCGTTAAATACGGGGTCTTTTGAGTTATCGGCCAATCCGCGAAGGATGTCCTTAACAGAGATCTGAAGAATGGCATTGATACCACCTTTCAGGTCAAGCCCTTTGTTGAGCTCTTTGTCTTTTACTTCGCTATAGGTATAGCTACTTACACCCAGGTTAAATACTTCCTGGCCTGAGAGGGAATCCAAATACCTCGATTCAACAGCCTCCCGCTTTGCCACATAATCTTCTTCCGCATCGGTAACGGTACTCATGGCGTAGGCTTCGGCCTCATTTTCCACCTTGTTTGCTACAAAAGTGAAGGACAGCTGGTAAATGCTGACCAACCCAAATAAAATAGCAAAAAGTCTGATAAGTCCTTTGTTCTGCATTCTTTAATTATTTAATGGTCATTTCTTTCAAACGGCCAAATATAGCATATCCCGTATGAACTGACAATAATTTTTTAGGGGATTTAAAACATGAAAAACCCTGTGAAAACAATGGTTCTCACAGGGTTGATACTTAATTGGTTATGTGTCGTAGTGTAGACTAAGCCTCTAGAAGCGCGTTAGTTTTTCTTACACCCTCGGCACTTTCTGACAGTTTTTGCTTTTCCTGCTCATCCAGTTCGATCTCGACGATTTTCTCAATTCCGTTGCGTCCGATCAACACCGGAGCACCGATACAGATATCTTCCAGACCGTACTCTCCGTTAAGTTTTACTGAGCAAGGGAACATTTTTTTCTGATCGCAGGCAATGGCCTGAACTAATGCAGAAACAGCAGCTCCCGGAGCATACCAGGCACTGGTACCCAGTAATTTGGTAAGCGTAGCCCCACCTACCTTAGTATCTTCTTTTACCTGCTCAAGACGCTCTGCTGAAAGGAATTCTGAAACGGGTACAGAGTTTCTTGTAGCTAAACGTGTAAGTGGTAACATTCCGGTATCGCTGTGACCCCCGATCACCATCCCGTCTACATCAGAGATAGGAGCTTCCAGGGCTTCAGCCAACCTGTATTTGAAACGCGCACTATCCAGAGCTCCTCCCATTCCGATGATACGGTGCTCAGGAAGTCCGGCTACTTTATGTGCCAGGTAGGTCATGGTATCCATAGGGTTACTCACCACGATCAGGATCACATCAGGAGAGTGCTTTACCAGGTTGGTAGCCACATCCTTTACAATTCCTGCATTAATACCGATCAGCTCTTCACGAGTCATTCCGGGCTTTCTTGGAATACCACTGGTAATAACAGCGATATCACTTCCTGCAGTTTTTGAGTAATCTCCGGTGGTTCCGGTGATCTTGGTATCAAAACCATTTAAAGAAGCAGTTTGCATAAGGTCCATAGCCTTCCCTTCTGCCAGACCTTCTTTAATATCCAGAACAACAACCTCAGAAGCGAAGTCCTTAATGGCGATGTACTCGGCACAACTGGCTCCTACAGCCCCTGCACCTACTACTGTTACTTTCATATAAATAAGATTATAATTTAGACGTTGATTTTAAGCGACTACAAAACTACTAATTTTAACATAATCGGCTGTATGATAAGCGTTCTATTTGCCGGGATTCTTCAGGAGTGTTATGTATTTATGATAATTCCTCCTTCGGAAAGGGTAAAGAAGCAAAGGAGCAAAGAAGCGAAGATTAACCAACGCTCTATTTTTTTAGCATCATCCTCCGCAAACTGCTACCTGCTACCTGCTACCTGAAACCAAAGTTCAGACCTACCGAGAAGCTGTCAAATTCAGCGAAGGTATAATCGACATTAAAACGGAAGAAAGCCAGCTTTAATTTGGCTCCCAGGGTAGCTCTTACCCCGCTCACCTCACTCTGCACTGAAAACGGATCTACAATATCCTCGGTGGTTAACAACCCATTAGTAACCCTGTAGGTTCCTAAAATATCAGAAGAAGATTCTCCTGTAATATACCCCAGGGCACCGTAAAAATTGATCACCGGCAGTTTGGTACTTGCTACTGCTTCAAACAACCAGGTATTTGTTTTATTTTCCACCCGTTGGTCTTCTCCTTCTATTCCCGAAGAGGCGGTAAAATCATAAGATCCGCTCAGCGTCGTATAGGCTGCCAAACCTGATATAGCTACGGGAAGCAACTTATCTGCCGGTAACCATTGGGTAAACTCGTGCTGCAAACCAACCCCGTAGAGCTCAGTGGTAACGCCATCGAACTCTACCTTGGGCACAAAGCGGGCCTTCAACTCAGTCCCCTTAAACAACCCAACTCCGGCCTGTATAAAAGCAGAGGGGATGAGGGAAGCCGCATTACCGATACCATTAGGTAAGGTAACCTCAACCGTTTGATCTCCAAAAAGAGGATCATCATAGGTTAGCACCACATCAACATCAGGGTTATTTTCTCCCAGGGCTGTCGCCACCGTTTTAGAGGACGACCCATCAGCGAATTGAATATTATCATAGTCGGCCACATTCATGGTAAAAGACCTGTCTGCATCACTCACAAGCGCCCCATTGGCTATCACTGACACTTCAAAACCAAGAAATGGCTTGGCTTCTCCTGAATTAAACCACCCGTTATTCATACTGTGCATTAAACCGTTAGTTCCGGGAGCCAGGTAATCGGAGGCAAATTTCTGAGCGTCATCTACCCCTGCGGCGAGAATAACATCAAAATCATTTTGAGCCTGCAACACCGAGGTAAGTGCGACACACAAAATAAGGAGGCATTTTTTCATAATGAATAGATTAAAATTTAAACGTTAAGGCAAAATAAAACTCACTTTAAAAAGTGAGTTTTATATAAAGATGATATGATTATTTATTAGGCGTCTATATTGGCATAGATCGCATTTTTCTCAATAAACTCTCGTCTTGGCGGCACCTCATCTCCCATCAGCATAGAGAAGATACGGTCGGCCTCACTACCATTATCAATTGTAACCTGTCTGAGGGTTCTGAATTCAGGATTCATGGTCGTATCCCACAATTGCTCTGCATTCATCTCTCCAAGACCCTTATAACGCTGTATAGTAGCACTTCCTCCAAACTGTTCGTTCAAAGCATCACGCTCTTTATCGTTCCACGCATATTCCTTCTTATTACCCTTCTTTACAAGGTATAGTGGCGGCGTAGCAATATAAACGTAGCCGTTTTCAATAAGCTCCTTCATATATCTGAAGAAGAACGTAAGTATCAGGGTAGCAATGTGAGAACCATCCACATCGGCATCACACATGATCACGATCTTGTGGTAGCGCAATTTTTCAATGTTCAACGCCTTGCTGTCTTCTTCGGTTCCTATAGTTACCCCCAGTGCGGTAAAGATATTTCTGATCTCTTCATTCTCAAACACCTTGTGAGACATGGCCTTTTCTACATTCAGGATCTTACCTCTTAACGGCAGAATAGCCTGGAAGTTACGGTCTCGTCCTTGCTTGGCGGTACCCCCTGCAGAGTCACCCTCGACGAGGAATACCTCACATTTTTCAGGGTCCTGCTCAGAACAGTCAGAAAGCTTACCGGGAAGCCCCGCACCACTCATGACGGTTTTACGCTGTACCATTTCACGGGCTTTACGCGCCGCATGACGAGCCTGGGCCGCCAGGATCACTTTTTGAACAATGGTCTTAGCATCATTCGGGTGTTCTTCAAGGTAATTTTCCAGCATCTCAGATACAGCCTGAGATACCGCTGAAGTTACCTCACGGTTACCTAATTTGGTTTTGGTCTGCCCTTCGAACTGAGGCTCCCCTACCTTAACAGAAACAATAGCCGTAAGTCCTTCGCGGAAATCATCTCCCGAGATCTCGAATTTCAACTTATCGAGCAGTCCTGAATTGTCGGCGTATTTTTTAAGGGTCGTTGTTAACCCTCTTCTGAACCCGGAAAGGTGTGTACCTCCTTCGTGGGTATTAATATTGTTTACATAAGAATGAAGGTTCTCATTGAAAGAAGTATTATACACCATGGCAACCTCTACCGGAATATCATTCTTCTCTCCTTCCATAGAGATCACATCGGCGATAAGGGGTTCACGATTTCCATCGAGGAATCGGATAAATTCCTTGAGTCCTTCTTCCGAATAAAATTCTTCATACAGAAACTCACCTTTTTCATCCGTTCCCCGTCTATCGGTCATGGTTATACGAATACCTTTATTCAAAAAGGCAAGCTCACGCATTCTGCTGGCCAGGGTATCGTAATTATATTCAAGGGTTTGCTTAAATATCTGATCATCCGGCTTGAAGGTCACTACTGTACCACGAAGATCTGTTTCTCCAACGGCCTTTACCGGATACTGTGTTTTACCTCTTGAATATTCCTGCTCCCAGATCTTTCCATCACGGTAAACAGTAGCCTTTAAATGCTCAGAAAGGGCATTCACACAAGAAACACCAACCCCGTGCAAACCACCCGAAACCTTATAGGAATCCTTATCAAACTTCCCTCCGGCACCGATCTTGGTCATTACCACCTCAAGGGCAGAAATACCTTCTTTTTTATGAATATCAACCGGGATCCCCCTACCGTTATCTTCAACAGTAATGGAATTGTCTTCGTTAATGGTAACACGAATAGTATCACAGTGACCGGCCAAAGCCTCATCAATAGAGTTATCAACCACCTCATAAACCAAGTGGTGAAGCCCTCTCACTCCTACATCACCGATATACATGGAAGGACGCATTCTTACGTGCTCCATACCCTCCAGCGCCTGAATACTATCGGCCGAGTACTGTTTCTTGTTAAGTTCTTCGCTCATAAACTATTAAGATATTAGGTCGTTCTGTCAAACAGACAAATATAACAAAACACGACCAAACATCAGGGATGAGCGCTGTTTAATGCATCCAAGTTATCAACATTAATTGTGGAAAAAGCACCTGCGGTGCAACAGGTGCTTCAACTCGCTAAAATTCAATCGATCCACCTACTTCACATAGGCTTCTTCATGAACGAAAGCCACAGCTCTTCCACTGGGATCATTCATATTTTTAAAGGCTTCATCCCACTCTAATGCGATCGGGGTGCTGCAAGCTACTGAGGGCACCGAGGGCACACTAAGGGCAGCGGCGTCTGACGGAAAATGCTCCTCGAAGATGCTGCGGTAAAAGTACTCTTCTTTAGAACCGGGAGGCTGTATCGGAAACCTGTAGGCAGCATTGGCCAGCTGCTCATCGGTCACCTGTTCTGCAACGACGGTTTTAAGGGTATCTATCCAGCTGTACCCCACCCCGTCTGAAAACTGTTCTTTCTGGCGCCAGGCCACACTTTCGGGCAGGTACGACTCAAAGGCCTTACGAATAAGCCACTTCTCCATTCGCTCCCCGTTGATCATCTTATCTTTTGGGTTCATCTGCATGGCCACATCCATAAACTCCTTATCTAAAAAGGGTACCCTGCCTTCCACACCCCAGGCCGCAAGTGATTTATTGGCTCTAAGGCAGTCGTACATATGCAATTTATCGAGCTTCCTTACGGTCTCTTCATGAAAGTCTTTGGCAGAGGGCGCTTTGTGAAAATAGAGGTACCCTCCAAAAAGTTCATCAGCCCCCTCTCCCGACAACACCATCTTGATACCCATAGATCTTATAACACGCGCCATCAGATACATGGGCGTAGAGGCTCGGATCGTGGTGATGTCATAGGTCTCCAGATGATAGATCACATCGCGAATAGCATCCAAACCTTCCTGGATGGTAAATTTGATCTCGTGGTGTACCGTACCGATATGATCGGCCACCTGCCGCGCTGCCTTCAGATCAGGTGACCCCTCAAGACCTACAGAAAAGGAATGCAACTGAGGCCACCAGGCTTCTTTGGTATCATCGGTCTCCACCCTTTTAGCAGCATACTTTTTAGCAATGGCAGAGGTCACCGAAGAGTCCAGTCCGCCGGAAAGCAATACCCCGTAAGGCACATCACTCATCAGCTGACGATGTACGGCAGCCTCAAGCGCATCTCTTAAGGCGGCAATATCACTCTCATTCTCCTTAACAGCCTCATACTCCATCCAGTCTCTGACATACCAGCGCTCCAACGTTTCTTTTCCGGAGATCATATAATGCCCCGGAGGAAAGAGCTCTATAGCCGAGCAAACCCCTTCGAGGGCTTTCAGCTCGGAGGCCACATAAAAGGTGCCCTCCCGGTCACGACCGGTATACAACGGAATAATACCCATATGGTCTCTGGAGACCAGGTAAATATCTCTTTCAACATCGTATAGGGCAAAAGCAAATATTCCGTTGAGTCGATCAAGAAAATCTGTTCCATATTTTTTATACAATCCCAGGATCACCTCGCAATCGGATCCGGTTTGAAATTCATATAAGCCTTCCAACTCCTTACGCAATTCGCGATGATTGTAGATCTCTCCATTGGCAGCCAAAACCAGTTTTCCATCTTTACTGATCAAGGGCTGCTTCCCTGACGCAGGATCAACGATAGCCAGTCTTTCATGAGCCATGATCACCTTGTCATTACTAAAAACCCCACTCCAGTCCGGACCGCGATGACGGATTTTTTTAGACATATCCAATAGCTGAGGCCTTAGGGCTTCAGCACTTCTTTTCAGTTCAAATGCACATACAATTCCACACATAAGAGTTGGTTTTAAATTTCAATACGTAACAAATGTGCTCTGTTTTATTTTAATTAAAAACATTAAACCTGTTTTTAATTACATTTAATTCAATTAAAAATCAATATTATAACAGATGATAACTCTTATGTGCTGTTTTATTACAATACACTTCAAATTGTAAGTCATTACTTTTAAAAAATATTAATACAATATTTCGTCAGAGAGCTGGTTTCTTTTTGTAGTTTTAATTTCAAATCAAAATCACAACACAAATGATCAGGAACATTTTTACCGGTTTGGTAGTATTAATTTGTTTAACAGTCAGCTCTGCAGCCTTTGCACAGGAGTTTAGCGGACTGGATAAGAGTCCGGCTGATATCGCATACTTTCGCACAGAAAGAAACGCTCCGCCATTGATCAAGGTTATCTATTCGCGACCCCAGTTAAAAGGGCGCGAAGTCGGTGTTGACCTTGCCGCCTACGGAGAGGTCTGGAGAACGGGAGCTAATGAAGCTACCGAAATTCGTTTCTTTAAGGACATGGTTTTGGGAGAAACCACTATTCCCGCCGGAACTTATAGTCTTTTCAGTATTCCCGGAAAGGAAGAGTGGACCATTATCATCAATAAGGACACTGATACCTGGGGAGCTTACAGTTATAACGCAGAACAGGATGTAGCAAGATTTGCTGTTCCTGCTTCCAGCGGCGATGAATCTCTTGATGCCTTCTCTATTACTTTTGAAGCTGTAGAAAACGGTGCCCATATGCATATGGGATGGGGACAAACACGTGTTGCTGTTCCATTCAGTGTGGCACAGTAAATAATTGTTATAAAATTTTTCAAGGCGCCATTTTGGCGCCTTTTTTTGTTTTACATCAAACTGCCAAAAGGTAGCCTGTGAAATTTTAAGGAGAAGATTGTATTTTAGTTCCGGTTAAAGCAATGATGTATGAATCCCTCAGCCCAAGGTTGGATAGAAAAATTTGGCTCCTTACAAGAAAAGAAGAACTTCTTTTTAAGGAATGAACTGGAGTTTTACACCCATTTCAGAAACCTGGGATTCATCTACGGCACCAACATCTACACCCTGCAGGGCATACCCACTCCGGCCCTGATCTCGGAAGAAGAAAAAGCAAAGATCAACCTGTTAAGCGCCTTACACCAGGTATACTTGCTTCATAAAAGCGGAAAAGCCGGTTTTGACAATTTCCTGGAAGATCTTTCCGTCTTTTATCAATTACTCAAGGTGGAAGAATTTTCCTTTTTTGACCGCCTGCTTGCCGGAAGAAAAACATCGCATCAACTTGAATACCTTTTACATCAACGTATCAGTCTGAACGACAACATCATTTCGAGGGCCTTCAACCAGATGCTTACCAATTCCATGTTATTTACCGATGTGATCAACTTTAAAATGTTCCTGGAAGGGCAGCGTAATCTTAAGGAGAACGAGCGGCGACTTGAACAGATCATTCTCAGCCTAAGCTACCATGTAATTAAAACAAAAAATACTGACTCTGAATACAATAAACGCCTGCTGCATCTGCTGGCTACCTCCTCACGATACGGGCCTGCGGCCTCCAGCGAAGGGCAACCCGGTTATCTGAGCTTACTCAATCCGGACCCTGATTCTCTTGAAAACAAATACCTGTTCGATCTCGCCTGTTTGGCTGCCCTGGAAGACAGCAATAACACCTCCATACAAACATCCATTTTGAGTGATCTTGGAGAAGAGCTGAGACTATCACCTGAATTCGTGACAGACTCAGTAGATCATGCCCTTTTGTTTTTCAGAAAACACCGAAACCAGCTTCCCTTTCTGAAAAACACCCATCCTTTTAAGCTGCTCTACGATAATTCGCAGCTTATGGTTAAAAAGCTGATTCTCAGAAACAGTCACCGACTGAAAAAAGAACTCGGAGAAAGCAAAGAATTATTGTATTTGATCAGTAAATCTGCCACCGCAGATCTAAATTCAGCAGAACGGGAACGCATGCGGGTGCAACTTCTCGACATGTTCAAGACCATCCCTTCCCTGGCCATCTTTGCCCTTCCGGGAGGAGCCTTTCTTTTACCCCTGTTCGTGAAAATGATCCCCAGTCTTCTGCCATCTGCTTTTGATGACAACTACGTTGACCCCTACCACAGAAGAAGCTCTAAAAACACCGTTGAAGACAAAGGGTCATCTAACTTAACCAATCCTTAAAATCTTTCACCCTCTCGCGACTCACGATCACCTCCGCTTCTTTAAAGCGATTTAAGCGGATCTGCAACCTGGAGTTGGTATAGCTTACAATATCTGAAACAGCATCAATATGGATCACGAATTTACGGCTTACCCTGAAGAATTTTTCAGGATCCAGCTCGTCTTCAAGCTGATCAAGGGTACGGTCTAAAAGATAGTTACGACCCTCAGTGGTATAGGCATAGGTCCCTTTATTTTCACTGTATACACATTCTATATCGGTCACCGGAATAAGTTTCAGGTGCTGCCCGACCTTGGCCACAAACCGCTTTTTATACACCCTGTCAACCGGATTGACCAGGAGATTTTTAATATCCTCAAAATCCACCTGCAAGGATTTCTCCCCCGGCTGAAACTGCTTGTATTTATCTACCGCCTGTGCCAGCTCTTCTTCATCAATGGGCTTAAGAAGGTAATCGATACTGTTGAGTTTAAAGGCCTGAAGCGCATATTCGTCGTAGGCGGTGGTAAAGATCACCGCACTGGAAATAGCTACTTGTTCAAATATTTCAAAGGAGAGGCCGTCTGAGAGCTGAATATCAAGAAAGATCAGATCAGGAGCCTGATGCTTTTTGAAGTAGGCTACAGATTCATGAACCGACGGGATGGAAGCTTCAACCTCCACCCCAAGACGGTCCAGCATCCTTTGGAGACGTCGGGCTGCAGGAGCCTCATCTTCTATTACTATTGCGCGCATATGAGGATGATTAAGTTGAATGGTTTACACATAGTTCTGTTTGTCCTTTTCTTCCTGCTCCATATACTCCCTTATCTTACGTTCCTCCCAGTTTTTCCCGAATATCCGGCTCATGCCGAATACCTGAAAGGCGTGAAAGGCCAGGCCAATGCCCCAGCCAAATAAACTCAAACCCACCGTCCATATACCAAACCCTTCATTCCAGGCCCATCCGAGAATAAAATTCAAGACCAGGAAAGCATGAACAATGATATATATGGCCAGGTGCCAATAGAACCCTTTGAGTTCATCGACCCTTTGTTTGGCCTTCTGATAAGGCGATCTCTGCGATGGTCCTGTATTGTGATTCATAGCCTTTATTATTATTCCCAACCGCGATTACGACCGGAACGTTCTTCTTCCTCCATAAATTGCTTGATCTTACGCTCTTCCCAATCTCTTCCAAAGAAAAAGTTACCCCCTAAAACCCTCAGGGCATGAAACGCTAATCCGAGCCCCCAAAATCCGGCGACCCACAGAAACCACGGATAACTGAATCCGTTGGTAAAATAATTTATCGATGCCAATAGGATCACCACAAATATATAGGAGGTGAGATTCCCGTAGAATTTTTTTAGTTCATAGACACGGTCTCTGGCCCGCTGATATCGTTCTTCTTGATTCAGATCTTTCATTGGTATAGGTTTTTATTCTTTTGTTCTTCTTCCATAAACTCCCTGATCTTACGCTCTTCCCAGCGCTTGCCCCACAGGGGGTTGTATCCATAGGCTTCCATGCCATGCATGATCAACCCGAATCCCCATCCAAGGATCGGAAAAAAGATCCACGGAAAATCTGTGGTTCTGTAGTTCACCCAGCCCAGGGCCGGAATAACAATGCAAAAAGCTATCAGGTTGCCGTAAAATCCTTTCAGCGCCTCCACACGTTCTTTAGCCCGTTGGTATCGCTTGTCTTCAATATGTTCTTTTTGTATTTCCACGTTCGATACTTTTTTTGACAAAAGCGGAATCTGAACAATAAACTCCTCTGCTGTCTTCAATGTTTTCATTTGTTTTTTGGTAAGCAGGGCATAGCGGTTGGCAATATTTTTTAATCCAACCCCACTTCCCTTTTTCAACACCTGTTTAGGTTGAAGATTGTTCCGTACCTCCAACACCCCGTCCTTTTCCGTTATACGAATCACCAAAGGCGATTCAGGGTCTACCCGGTTGTGCTTTACCGCATTCTCCAGCAGCAATTGAAGCGATAAGGGCACTACCTTATATTCAGGGTCTGAAGCATGCTCCGGCACCTCGAAATGAATACTGTGTTCGAACCGCATTTTTAACAACTTAATATAAGTGCGTGCAAATTGCAGTTCTTCATCAAGAGAAACCAACTCCTTATTCTTCTGCTCCAGAACATACCTGTAGATCTTTGACAGGGCCGTGGTAAAGTTCTGGGCCGCATCCGGATTTTCTTCTATAAGGCTGCTCAGTACATTCAGACTGTTAAACAGAAAGTGAGGGTCCAGCTGATTCTTCAAGGCATCGAATTGAGCGGTCGCCGTACCGGCAATGACCTGCTGCCGTGTTACCTGTACATCCTTTTTCGTTTTGTAATAATATATCAGGTAAAATATGCTTGTAATGAATAGTGATAATATCAGGGTATTCCGGTAATTCTTTATGCGCTCCGAAGCGATGAACTCCTCCAGGCTCATACCCTGCACCCCTGTTTTCATGATCAGGTTTGCTATAAATATGGTGATCAGCGTAACCACGATACTGCTCAATATGGCCTGAACCAAATGTTTTCCCTGAAAGATCCGCCCCCCGTATTTTCGAAGAAAAAAACGGATAACCATCATATTCCCCATATAGATAAGCAGGGAATACAGTTGGGTGGTTGCGAACCAGACCAGGAGATCTCTGTTAAACCTAATGGTGTATTCCTCCGAATAGACCAGGTTTAAAACCTGTATAAAAACAAAGATCAACACCCCTATGAGAAAGGCTCTTCCGAATTCTTTTAGAAAGCGCTTAGTAGACATCATAATATTTACATTCCCGGGTAATTTCCGAATTTTCCTTCAATAAACAACCCGATTCATTTATAATACCATTGTGTTCAGCACTGCCGGAAACGCAGACAACAGCCGCACAATCAGACACGGGAGACTTCGTACTTTCTGAAGAGAGAAACCCGAGTTGGTTCAAAAGCGTGATGGCAAGGTACCCGATCAAGCGTAACATAACTGTTCTTTTATTGATTGACACCTCAAAGATGCCCCTATGGGTTCATTTATTAAAAGAAGGTTGACCGAATTGTAGTTTTTAATGGATGAATTGAAAAACTTCCTTATTTTCAGCCTTGATTTAAAAAATTCATGCGTAAGCAATCATCAATTAACCCCACAGAACCTGAACAACCATGAAAAGAAGAAACTTCATAAAAACCGGAATCACCCTTCCCGCCGCCACCCTTTTACCGGCCAGCACCCTTTTAGGAAGATCTACCTCTTTTGATCTTGCTCCTGTACATTTAGCCATGGGAAGGCGATTAAAACCGGGAAGCACTCTCGGAATTATTGCGCCGGGGTATGCCGTATCTCCGGAAAAACTGGAAGAAGCGCTGGGGTATGTAAAAGACCTTGGGTACACCCCCTATCATACAGACAGGATACTTGGCAACCACGGTTACCTGAGTAATACCGATGAAGAACGCCTGGCCGATCTTCACCATATGTTCGAGAATGAAAACGTAGACGGGATCTTATGCGTGCGCGGCGGATATGGCTGTACCAGGTTATTACCACATATCAACTGGGATCTGATCAAAAGAAATCCCAAAGTATTTGCAGGTTTTAGCGATGTAACCGCCCTGCTCAATGAAATGAACAAAAGAACAGGACTGGTATGCTTTCACGCCCCTGTAGGTACCACCCTGGACACAGAATACAATCGGGAATATTTTCGAAAAGTCATCACTGAAGGGGCTGCATCCATCACCCTAAGCCCTTTTCCATACCAGGAAGAAGAGGAGAAGCACCCTGTTGAGTATGAACCTTACACCCTTAATCCGGGCATTGCCCAGGGTATTCTGGCAGGTGGTAATTTATCATTACTCGCGGCCATGACCGGTACGCCTTATGAACCGGATTATACAGACAAGATCGTATTCATTGAAGAGATCGAGGAAGAACCTTACCGGGTAGACCGCATGCTCACCCAGCTATTGCAATCGGCCACCTTTACTAAGGCCAGTGCAGTGATCCTAGGCATCTTTGCCGGGTGTAACAAGGCACGTAACCCCGAATCCTTCACCTTAAAAGAGGTACTTACAGATCTGCTGGGTGATCTTGATATGCCGGTTGCCTATGGCTACCCGATCGGTCACATTGATGAGAACGCCACCTTACCCATTGGAGTACCTGTTGAAGTTAACACCGGGGAGATAACTGTTAAAATACTGACAAGCAGCGTCATATAGCCCACAATTAATTGCGGGAACAGGAAATTATTTTAACTTTAAAACATGTTATTCAAAACCGAAAGATTGTATGCACGTGAACTGAAGAAGAGCGATCTTCCTCTGTTTCATCGTATGCAAAATGATCATGCGGTCATGCGATACGTGGGAGGCAAGACCTATACCCTGGAAGAGAACACCAAAGACCTCGAGCGGGTGATGCAGTTTTACAAAAAAGCCGGAAACGATTTTTGGGTTTGGGCTATTGCCGGCGTTGAAGACCATCGGTTCATAGGCACCTGTGCCCTGGTAAAGAATGAGCAGCAGGAATACGAGATCGGGTTCCGCTTATTGAAGGAAGAGTGGCAAAAAGGTTTTGGCAAAGAGATCACCAACGGTCTGATACGATATGGTTTTGAAGAAATGAAACTGAGTAAGATCGTGGCCTACGTGAATAAGAATAATGTAGCCTCGGTAAAGATCCTGGATTCGACCTTCCGTTTCATCAAAGAATTCTACAATGATGAAGAGGATTGCATTGACCGGTATTACCAGATCTCTAATTAGAGTTTGCGGTTATGCGGTTATGCGGTTATGCGGTTATGCGGTTATGCGGTTATGCGAGAATATGAATGTTATCGTCTTCGCGAGACCTGCAGAGCAGGTTGTGGCGATCTCCTGAAATTTTCAACAAGGCGTATATTTCCTTCATGAAAAACCACCCCTGCCTTCAGCCACACCTTCTTAGACCCCTCCGGTTTTGCTATACAAAACCACCTCCCCTTACAAAAGGGGAGGGTAAAAACGTTTTTAAAATTGGCTTTGGTGATGGAAGACCAAAAATATGCATGGAGGTATAACCGGGAGATCGCCACGCCGGCCATTTGGCCGTCTCGCGAAGACGAATAGATTCCACTAGCTTACCCGTCTACCCATCTACCCGTCTACCTACCTACCCACATCCCTCTCTCCCCACATCCCACTAAATTTTGTACCTTCGAAAGGTTCCAACCACAAATACCTTAAAATTATGAACAGAAGAGACTGGATTCGCAATTCTGCCCTAGGAGGAGGGATGGCCCTTCTTGGAGGCATACCTTCCCTCTATGCCCTCACCCCGGAGGAGCGCAAAAAGTTTAACCCTCGACCCCTTGAAAAGGTCATTAAACTCAGTTCGAATGAAAATCCATACGGACCTTCTGAACAGGTGAGAGAAGCCATCAAAAGCTCGTTTGATATTGCTTGTCGCTATCCATACAGCTATGCCGATGAACTGGCGGAGATGCTGGCTAAGAAGGAAGGAGTTACCAGAGAGCAGATCATCATTACCGGAGGGTCTACCGAAGCGCTGAAGGCCTGCGGGATCACCTTTGCAGCAAACGGCGGAGAGATCATTGCCGGGAAGCCTACGTTTCTCGCCATGATGACCTATGCCTCCCAATGGGGCGCCAAGGTAAAATGGATACCCGTTAATGAGGAGATGCAGTACGATATGCCGGCCATCAACGATGCCATCAGCAGCAAGACAGGCCTGGTTTTTCTTTGCAATCCTAACAACCCCACCTCTACCCTCCTGCCTAAAGATGTATTACTGGAATACAGTGAGGCTATTGCTAAAAAAACGGTCTTATTCAGTGATGAGGCCTATTATGACTTTATAGAAGACCCCAAATACCCTTCTCTTGTCAGCATGGTACACGAGGGTAAAAACGTGGTAGTCTCGAGAACCTTTTCCAAGGTGTACGGCATGGCAGGCTTGCGCATCGGCTACCTGGTAACCACCCCGAAACTGGCTGAAAAGATAAGAAGCCGGGTCATGGCCTACAGCAACGTACCCGCTATTCAAGGCGCCAAGGCAGCCCTGGACGATAAAGAGTTTTACAATTTCAGCCTTAAAAAGAATAAGGAGGCCAAACAAATGATCTGCAACACCCTCGATTCCCTGGGGCTAGAATACGCACCTTCACATACGAATTTTGTATTCTTCCATTCCGGAAAACCGATCCGTGAATTGCACAAAGCCATGCTCGACAAAGGGGTTCAAATAGGACGTCCCTTCCCTCCTTTTACAGATTGGTGCCGCATAAGTACTGGAACCCTGGAAGAAGTGCAAAGGTTTTGTGACGGATTAAAGGAGATCTATGTGTAGAGGGAACAGTTCGAGTTTGAGGGACGAGTTTGAGGGACGAGTTTGAGGGACGAGTTTCAGTTTCAGGGACCATGCCTTCGGCTTGGCAAGCGAGTTGCTAAATACAGATTATGGCTCTTCGCCTTCGCGAGGGAGCAATGTGACCGTGGCGATCTGCTCAAAACTTGAACAAGGCTGAAGATTAGCACTCAGATTTCAATACCGCTATTATTCGATAATAATAACTTAAATAAAAGGGGAATGATCCTGACCATAAAAAAAGGAAGGCTATAAACGCCTTCCTTTCATTTCAACAATATATATAAAGTTGGTTGGTTAATTAGCTACTTCACTGATGAATTTGATGCGATACAATCGCAATTCATCCTCCTCGTAGTCGCCATCAAATTCTTCCATGGCTGAGGAGATCTTATCGTTTTCTGCCTCCAGAAAATACTCATGCAATTCTTCCTGTTGGTCTTCATCAAACAGCTCATCTATCCAATAACTGATGTTGAGCTTGGTACCCATATAAACGATCTGCTCCATTTCTTTGATCAGGTCATCCATCTGCAGGCCTTTGGCAGAAGCAATGTCATCAAGGGGTAATTTTCTGTCAATATTCTGGATCACATACAGTTTCAGGGCCGAGTTGGCACCGGTAGACTTCACCACCATATCATCAGGGCGCTGAATGTCATTATCTTCCACGTATTGAGCGATTAGATGTATAAACGGCTTGCCGTATTTTTTAGCCTTTCCTTCTCCTACCCCGTGAATGGCATTGAGTTCCTCCATAGTAACCGGGTACTTCAGGGCCATATCTTCCAGAGACGGGTCCTGGAAAACAACGAACGGCGGCACCTCCAGCTTCCTGGCCTGTGATTTCCGAAGGTCTTTAAGCATTTTAAGCAGTTGCGCATCGGCACTCCCTCCGCCTTGCTTGGCAGTAACCACCCCTTCATCCCCAAGATGTTCATAACTGTGATCTTCGGTCATCATAAATGATTCCGGTGATTTCTTAAAGGCTTTTCCGGCCTTGGTAAGCCGCAGTACCCCGTATTGCTCTATCTCTTTTTTAATGAGTCCGCTCACCAGGATCTGCCTGATCAGGGCCTTCCAATATTTATCCTCCTGGTCTTTCCCGATACCAAACACCTCACGTTCTTCTGTCTTATGCGATTTCATCAGGGCATTGGTTTTCCCTATCAGGGTATTGACCACCTCCTTAGCCTTGTATTTCTCTTTAGTCTCCTTGATCACCTTGAGAATTTTGACCACATCGTCCTTGGCCTCGTGCTTCTTCTTGGGGTTCCGAACGTTATCATCAAGGTCGGCTCCCTCTCCGTTTACCTCATCAAATTCCTCCCCGAAATAGTGGAGAATAAATTTTCGTCTTGACATGGAGGTCTCGGCATAGGCCACCATATCCTGTAGCAGGGCATGGCCGATCTCCTGCTCAGCCACAGGCTTGCCGCTCATAAACTTCTCAAGCTTTTCAATATCCTTATAGGAATAGAATGCCAGGCAATGGCCTTCTCCTCCATCGCGACCGGCCCTTCCGGTTTCCTGGTAATAACTTTCTATACTTTTAGGAATATCATGGTGAATGACAAAGCGCACATCAGGCTTATCGATCCCCATCCCGAAAGCAATGGTTGCCACCACCACATCGATCTCTTCCATCAGAAACATATCCTGGTGCTTAGCCCTTGTTTTGGCATCGAGACCCGCGTGATAAGGAACCGCCTTTAGTCCGTTTACCTGCAAGGTTTGGGCGAGTTCTTCCACCCTTTTTCTACTCAGGCAGTAAATGATACCTGATTTGCCTTCCCGCTGTTTTACAAAGCGGATAATATCAGCATCTACGTTTTTAGTTTTCGGGCGCACCTCGTAATAGAGGTTTGGCCGGTTAAAAGACGCTTTAAACACCTTGGCATCGGTCATACCCAGGTTCTTCATTATATCTTCCTGCACCTTCGGGGTTGCCGTTGCTGTAAGCGCCACGATAGGGATATCATCACCCAGACGCTGAATAATAGTTCTGATATTGCGGTATTCCGGCCTGAAATCATGCCCCCATTCAGAGATACAGTGTGCCTCATCAACGGCTACGAAGGAGATCTTTACCGTTCTGAAAAATTCAACAT
Source organism: Robertkochia marina (assembly GCF_004799345.1). GTDB lineage: Bacteria > Bacteroidota > Bacteroidia > Flavobacteriales > Flavobacteriaceae > Robertkochia > Robertkochia marina. The sequence continues at coordinate 176,353 of NZ_SSMC01000004.1, read as the reverse complement.
ATTCATCTTTGGTTAATGATTCAGGGGCCACATAAAGCAGTTTGGTCGTCCCTGAAGTGATATCATCCATCACCCTTTTGACCTCGCTCTTATTCAGGGAAGAGTTCAATACATGGGCGATCCCTTCATTGGCAGAAATACCTCTTATGGCATCTACCTGATTCTTCATTAAAGCAATTAGCGGTGATATAACGATGGCTGTGCCCTCATGAACCAGGGCGGGAAGTTGATAACAAAGCGATTTCCCACCACCGGTGGGCATAATCACAAATGTATTTTGATTATTAACAACGTTTCTTATGACATCCTCTTGCAGTCCCTTAAACTGACTAAATCCAAAGTACTTCTTCAGCGCAGCGTTCAAGTCAATTTCAGCTGTACTCATCCTTCCGTTTTACTATTTTATTTACATTTGCACTACTAAAGATAAGCAATCTTTTTCTTTTCGAATTTTTAAAAAAATAAAATCTTGATCGACAAAAGTGCTATCATAAGCGATGCCAAAACGGCGATCGAAACCGAAGGAAAGGCAATTATGGAACTTTCCTCATTTATCGATGACGAATTTGCCAGCGCTGTTGAGGCGATCTACAACTCTAAAGGCAGGGTGATCATTACCGGTATTGGAAAAAGCGCCATCATAGCCACCAAGATCGTAGCCACCCTGAACTCTACCGGTACTCCGGCTATTTTCATGCATGCCGCAGACGCAATTCACGGTGACCTGGGAACCATCTTAAATGACGATGTAGTGATCTGTATCTCCAAAAGCGGGAACACCCCGGAGATAAAGGTATTGGTACCGTTGATCAAGAACGGGCCCAACAAATTGATCGCCATTACCGCCAATAAATCATCATTTTTGGGGCAACAGGCCGATTTTGTCCTTAATGCCTACGTAGAAAAGGAGGCCTGCCCTAACAACCTTGCTCCTACTACCAGCACCACCGCCCAATTGGTCATCGGTGATGCCTTGTCAATATGCCTGTTGAACATGAAAGGGTTCAGTAGTAAGGATTTTGCCAAATACCACCCCGGAGGAGCCTTAGGAAAAAAACTCTACCTCAGGGTAGAAGACATTTCTTCTGTAAACCAAAAACCCCAGGTAACCAAAGACACCGACGTACGAAAAGTGATCGTAGAGATCTCGGAGAAAATGCTGGGAGTTGCTGCCGTGGTGGAAAATGAAAAGGTGGTAGGTATCATTACCGATGGTGACATCAGAAGAATGTTAAATAAACACGATAACATAAACGGACTCAAAGCTGCCGACATTATGACTCACGCACCGAAATCGGTAGAGAGCAGCATGATGGCCGTAGACGCCCTGGAGATCATGGAAGCCAACGAAATTTCTCAGTTGCTGGTGCACGAGGAGGGCAAATACGCAGGAGTCATTCATCTTCACGATCTAATAAAAGAAGGAATTATTTAATGACAGCGAACAGCACCAACCAGGAAATGTCTTTTTTAGACCACCTGGAAGAATTGAGATGGCACCTGATACGATCTACCCTGGCTGTTGTGATCGTTGCCTTTGTAGCCTTTCTCGCCAAAGACTTTATTTTTGACACCATTCTTTTCGGACCTAAAAAGGCCGATTTTCCAACCTACCGTCTGTTCTGCAATATCGCCCAGACCCTGGGGTTGGATGAATCCTTCTGTGAGGGGCCGCAATTCCGTATTCAGAGCCGGCAAATGGCCGGACAGTTCTCGGCCCACATCTGGACCTCTATTTGGGCAGGTTTCATTATAGCCTTCCCATATGTACTCTACGAAATGTGGAAATTCATCAGCCCCGGACTTTATGACAACGAAAGAAGAAATGCAAGGGGCTTTATCCTGATCGCTTCCCTGTTGTTCTTTTCAGGGGTTCTGTTCGGGTACTATGTCGTATCACCCCTTTCTATTAACTTCCTGGCCAACTACCGGGTGAGTGAAGAGGTTTTTAACGACATTGATCTGGCCTCCTATATCGGTATTGTCAGAGCTGCTGTGATCGCATGCGGACTCATCTTCGAATTACCCATTATTATATATTTCCTGACCAAAGTTGGTCTGGTTACTCCTGAATTTTTAAAAACTTACAGGAAATTTGCCCTGGTACTGGTTCTCATCTTATCGGCCATCATTACTCCGCCCGATGTAGCGAGCCAGATCGTGGTTTCCATCCCTGTTTTGGTGCTCTATGAGATAAGCATCCATATATCAAGGGTGGTTGTAAAAAATGAAGAAAAAAAACTTAGAAAAGCAAAGTAATGTCAAATCAGGTAGAAGAATTCAACGCCTACCGTTCAAAAATGAACGAGAGGATCCTATCAGGGAACAATAAGATCACCAAACGTATTTTTAATCTCGATACCAACGCCTTTTCAGACGGTGCTCTTGATAAAAGGACCAAAGAATTACTCGGACTCGTTGCTTCAGCTGTATTGCGCTGTGATGACTGCGTAAAGTATCATCTGGAAGCCTGTCATAAAATAGGTTACAGCTGGAAAGAGGTAGAGGAAGCCCTTGCCATAGCCAACCTCATCGGAGGTACCATCATGATCCCTCACCTGAGAAGGGCCTATGAATACTGGGATGCACTGGAGGAAATGGCCAACGATAATTAAATCTTAAAAGCCCCACCCCTTCCCGGGGATTTGGTTAAATTTGAATGCCTCAGGGTAAACCCCGGGCATGCTAAAACCCAAAGACGTGAAGTTAAGAGCTGAAAATATCATGAAGTCCTACAAAGGACGGAAAGTGGTAAAAGGGATCTCCCTGGAGGTAAACCGCGGAGAGATCGTTGGATTACTCGGGCCTAACGGAGCCGGTAAAACGACTTCATTCTATATGATCGTAGGACTGATCAAACCCAATGGGGGAAAGATCTTTCTCGACAATATGGAGATCACGCAATTCCCTATGTATAAAAGAGCTCAGAACGGGATCGGGTATTTAGCCCAGGAAGCTTCTGTTTTCAGAAAACTCAGTGTTGAAGATAACATCAGAAGTGTATTGCAACTCACCAAACTCTCTTCCAAAGAACAGGAAATGAAGGTAGAAGCCTTGCTGGACGAATTCAATATCGGCCATATTCGCAAGAACCGAGGTGACCTGCTTTCGGGGGGAGAAAGGCGACGTACAGAGATCGCCAGAGCCCTGGCCACCGACCCCAAATTCATCCTTCTTGATGAACCCTTTGCAGGGGTAGACCCCGTAGCAGTGGAAGACATTCAGCGTATCGTAGCCCAGTTAAAAAATAAGAATATCGGAATTCTGATCACCGATCACAACGTTCAGGAAACCCTGGCCATTACCGAGCGCTCCTACCTGATGTTTGAAGGTAACATCCTCAAGTCGGGCATTCCGGAAGATCTTGCCGCCGATGAAATGGTACGAAAAGTATACCTTGGACAAAACTTCGAACTGCGAAAGAAAAAATTGGAGTTTTAAACAGTCTCCTTATGCATCATGTTGTCGAGAAGCGACAACAGCACATACATGATGATGATCATTGGAATCGCGAGAAACTTCATCGTTGCGATCATGACCACCGAAAGTAATAAAAAGGTATACCGCATTCCATTTCCCTTCATTCCCCAGGTTTTAAACTTTAAGGCGAACAGTCTAACCGGTGCGTTGAGCATATAGGTACTTACCAGGGTAATTCCTAACAACACCCATGGATTGAGCAGCCAATTATCGATCAGAAGATTTTCCTGATAACGGGTAATTAAGGGTAAAGAAAGGATGAACAAGGCATTTGCCGGCGTGGGCAACCCCTTGAAAGAAGTTTTCTGATCATCATCCACATTAAACTTTGCCAGTCGGTAGGCCGAAGACAGGGTTATAAGAAAGCCCACAAAGGCAAGCGGTATGACCTCAGAACCCACCCAAACCATTTCTTCTGTACCTTCCCAGCTGTGCACGAACCCACCACGGCAACGTACGAACATCTGGTACATTACAATTCCGGGCACCACCCCACTGGTCACCATGTCGGCAAGAGAATCCAGCTGCAGCCCGATTTCACTCTGCACCTTAAGTGTTCTGGCTGCCAGCCCGTCAAAGAAATCGAAAAAAATACCTAAAAAGACAAATAAAGCAGCGAGTTCAAGGCGGTTCTGAACCGCAAGAACCACGGCAATACAGCCACTGAATAAATTTAACAGGGTGATCAGGTTGGGAATATGCTTTTTCATGGAACCGGAAGTTTCGGTAAAAATAATCAATATGATCTTTCTACTATAGGACGAAGGTAATTTTGCACACTACTTTTTTCAACCATCCCGGGGCAAACTTGCTTTAGCTCACAGAAATTGTTGATATTAGCACTCCAAAACAGGTTTATGAGGAAACTACTTCTACTCACTGTATTATCCGGAGTCTTACTTGGAGCTGCCTGGCCGACCTACGGACTTGCCCTGCTGGCTTTTATAGGTTTCGCTCCCTTGCTTTTGATGGAACGCCACATACGCTTGGATGACGGTAAAAGAAAAGGCCTCCGGGTATTCGGTTACAGTTACCTGGGCTTTCTGATATGGAACTGCATTACCACCTGGTGGATCTGGTATTCCACACCTTTCGGAATGTTTTTTGCCCTTTTGGTGAATACATTACTGATGAGCCTGGTTTTTCTCCTATACCATTTCGTAGCCGGGCGACTCCCTCAAAAAATTCACCTGGTTTTCCTGCCTGCCATATGGATGGCTTTTGAAAAATTTCATCTCAACTGGGATTTCTCCTGGCCGTGGCTCAACCTTGGTAATGTATTCTCTGAACACATCTCATGGATACAATGGTATGAATACACCGGAAGTTTTGGCGGCGCCCTTTGGATCTGGCTGGTAAATATCGGAGTTTACAAAACCCTGGTAAGCTACCGTGAAAACAAAAGATCATCCCTATTGGCCATTGGCATTGCCAAACAGGCCCTGAAAATAGCGATCCCGGTGATCCTGTCCCTTTTCCTTTGGAACCACTATAAGGAGGCAGAGCAAAAGGCAGAGGTTGTGATCATCCAACCCAATACCGACCCCTATACCGATAAATACGATCAACCCAATGCCGAGGTAGCCCGATCCATTGTTGAAATGGCGGCACCGGTTACCACAGCAACTACCGACTATATCATTGCCCCGGAAACCATGCTGGCCAAGAACAGCGACATCAACCAATTCGATTTCAGCAGAGAAAAATATATTCTTCAGAGCTTCTTGTCCAGGTACGACAGCCTTCATCTGATTACCGGAGCCGATTTTTACCAGTTATTCCCTGAAGGAGATCGCCCTTCTCCCACCGCTAATCGCACCCAAAGAGGTAATTGGTTCGAGGTATACAACGCTGCAGTTCACCTGAATAAATTTGGCGAAACACAAAACTATTTTAAATCAAAGTTAGTTGTCGGGGTTGAACATTTTCCTTTTAAGGAGACCCTGGAACCCATCCTTGGCAACGTTATGATAGATCTTGGCGGCACCGTCTTATCAAGAGCCACCCAGGAAGATCGCGGTGTTTTTTCTTCCATGAACGGTCAAATGGTGGCTGCACCAATTATTTGTTACGAATCGGTTTACGGAGAATATGTCACCGACTATGTTAAAAACGGAGCCAACTTCCTGAGCATCATTACGAATGACGCCTGGTGGGACCGTACCCAGGGACACCAGCAACATTTAAGCTATGCCCGCTTACGCGCTGTTGAAACCCGAAGAAGCGTGGCTCGAAGCGCCAATACCGGTATTTCGGCCCTGATCAATGAAAAGGGAGAGCTTCTAAAAACCCTCGACTATGGTACCAAAGGAATACTCAAAGGCGAAATAAGCATCAATAATAAAAAAACCTTCTATACCCGGTATGGTGATTTTATAGCTCGTATTGCCACCCTGCTTTCCGGTTTTATTCTCTTGTTTGCCATAGCCCGCAAAAAAGGGTAACCATAGGCGTAATACCCCCTTTTTAATTTATTTTTGCAGAAAAACAGCAGCGCTTGAATTATCTTTCGGTAGAGAATATTGCCAGATCATACGGAGAACGGGTCCTTTTTACAGATATTTCTTTTGGAATCAACAAGGATCAAAAAATTGCATTCATTGCCAAGAACGGAACGGGTAAAACCTCCCTGTTAAACATTATTACCGGTCAGGAAGAGCCCGATAGCGGACAGGTTGTTTCAAGAAACGGCTTAAATATCGCCTTTCTGCCACAGGAGCCCGAATTAGACCCGACCATTACCGTAGAGGAAACCATTTTTACCTCAGAAAATGAAACCCTCAAAGTCATCCATGAATACGAGCAAGCCTTACTGCACCCTGAAGACCAGGACAGTTATCAAAAGGCCTTTGAAAAGATGGAAGCCCTGAATGCCTGGGACTTTGAAACCCAGTATAAGCAAATGCTCTTCCTGTTTAAGCTCGATCAGCTGGATGTGAAAGTAGGAAAGCTTTCCGGGGGACAAAAGAAACGCCTGGCCCTGGCCAGGATCCTCTTGAACACCCCTGACCTTTTGATCATGGATGAGCCCACCAACCATTTAGATCTTGAGATGATCGAATGGCTGGAAGCTTATTTTGCACGAGAGAACATCACCTTGTTCATGGTGACCCACGACCGGTATTTCCTGGAGCGTGTCTGCAACGAGATCCTGGAACTGGAAAATGGCCAGATCTATCAATACAAAGGCAATTACCGTTACTACCTGGAGAAAAAAGAAGCCCGTATTCAGGCTGAAAAAGCCTCGGTGGAAAAAGCCAAAAACCTCTACAGCAAAGAACTGGATTGGATGCGAAGGCAACCCAAGGCCCGTACAACCAAGTCGAAGTCACGAATTGATGATTTTTACACGATCAAAGATAAGGCACATCAAAGACGAAAAGACCACCAGGTACAGCTGGAGATCAACATGGAGCGCCTGGGCAGCAAGATCGTTGAGTTTCACAATGTCGGGAAAGCCTTTGGAGAAAAGAAGATCCTGGACAAATTTGAATATACCTTTAAGAAAGGAGAACGCATTGGAATTATAGGCAAGAATGGTACAGGGAAATCGTCATTTCTCAATATTCTTACCGGGAACCTTTTACCCGATTCCGGAAAGGTCATTATTGGAGACACCGTTAAATTTGGGTATTACACCCAATCAGGGATCCGGGTAAAACCCGAACAAAAGGTGATCGATGTGATCAGAGAGTTCGGCGATTACATTCCACTCACCAAAGGCCGGCAGATCTCAGCCGCCCAACTTCTTGAACGCTTTTTATTTGACCGTAAAAAGCAGTACGACTATGTGGAAAAGCTATCCGGGGGAGAACAAAAGCGACTCTACCTCTGTACGGTACTCATTCAAAATCCGAATTTCCTGATCCTTGATGAGCCTACCAATGACCTTGATATTATTACACTCAACGTTCTCGAAAGCTTTCTGATGGACTTTCCGGGGTGCCTGATCGTAGTCTCTCACGACAGATACTTTATGGACAAGATCGTTGATCATCTCTTTGTTTTCAGAGGACAGGGAATCATAGAAGACTTTCCGGGAAATTATTCCGATTATCGGGCCTATGAGAGCAGCGCCCCCGTAAGTTCAGAGTCTAAGGAAATCCCTGCGAGCAAAAAGAATTGGAAAAAAGACGCCAACAGTACCCTCTCCTATAACGAACAGAAAGAGTATAAAAAGTTGGAACGCGATATCAAGAAACTGGAACGGGAAAAAAAGGAAGCTGAAGCGATTTTCGCTACGGGAGAGCTGGAAGGCGACCAAATTGACAAGCAATCTATTTTGCTTCAGGAGATCATGGATCAGATCGATGAAAAAACGGAACGCTGGTTCGAACTATCCATGAAGATGGAAGGAGAAGGTTAGGCTATGTACAAAACCCTGGAATACCTGAAATACCTGTACAGATCAACCAACCAACACGGAGTGCACTCCCCCTTCGTGTTTCAATGGGTTACACAGGCCATGTACGGAAAACAGGAACAGGATGTTCACCCTGTATTAAAAGAACTAAAAACCCTGAACGACCTTAAGAGAAAGGATCTCAAGGCGCTCAACCGAAGTTTATATCACCTGTATGGTGATCGTTGTCCCCAGATCATTCTTCCGGGAATAACAGCCAAAGCCCCTGAACAAACCAACAGGCTTGTATTCATAGACCTGACTAAAGGTGCCCCTCCCCCTCAACCGGAGGCATTAGTCCGCATACTTGATAATGACACGCTCGTACTTATTCGGAAAACTGGCGTACCCTCATTTTGGAGAGCACTTACCACACACCCGGAAGTACATCTCACCATTGATTGCTACCATATTGGCTATGCATTAAAAAGGAAGGAACAAGTCAAAGAAAATTTCACCATCCGCTTGTAAATCCTTATTTTCAAAAAAACCATCACAAATGAATGAATTCCTGATCTGGATCGTTATTTTAGCCACGCTTTTTGTAGCAGTTCTGCTGAATAACCGAAGCCATATGAAGCGTAATCGCAACCGCAGACATCGGGATTTCGGAGCCAGCTACAAGGAAAAGAAGAAAAATAAAAATTGCTGAAAAAATGAAGATCTACACCAAAACGGGAGACACAGGCACCACTGCGCTTTTCGGTGGCGACCGGGTACCCAAGCACCATATACGTATTGAAAGCTACGGAACAGTAGATGAGTTGAACTCATGGATAGGACTCCTGAGAGATCAGGATATTGACCGTGAAACCAAGGATATTCTGATCGAAGTACAAAACAAACTATTTACCATAGGTGCCATATTAGCCACTCCACCGGAAAAAGCAACCCTGAAAAGCGGGAAAGATCGATTGAACATAGAGCGCATCTCTAACGAAGACATCACTTTCCTCGAAAAAGCCATCGATAAGATGGATGCTGAATTACCGGTCATGACACATTTTATTCTTCCCGGAGGACACCCTATCGTGTCATATTGTCACCTGGCACGTACCGTATGTCGCAGGGCTGAGCGAAGAGCCACCCATCTCTATGAAAATGAACCCTTTGAAGAGGTGGTTATCCGCTACCTGAATCGGCTATCTGACTTCCTTTTTGTATTGGCACGAAAGTTGACCTTAGCACACAACGCAGAGGAGGTTGCCTGGATACCGGAGAAAAAATCTTAATACTATAAAGATTTTAACTTCGTGAAACTTGGGATTTTACAGCTAAAAGTTGCCATTTTTTACGTTCTTAGAAATAATTGGTAAATAACATAAAATTTACTTGGCTATTTAACTTAAAAATTTATTTTTGCACAAAATCATTAAACCAAATAGCATATGTATTGGACATTAGAATTGGCATCTTATTTAGACGATGCTCCCTGGCCAGCAACAAAAGACGAGTTAATTGATTATGCTATTCGAACCGGAGCCCCACTTGAGGTTGTTGAAAACCTACAGGCAATGGAAGATGAAGGAGATATGTACGAGTCAATTGAGGAGATCTGGCCGGATTACCCAACCGAAGAAGATTACCTCTGGAACGAGGATGAATATTAACAAATGCCTTAATATTATAAAGTTAAAAGTCTCTTTCGAGGCTTTTTTTTTGTTTAATTTTGGGGCCTAACAAGATATAAAGTATGAGTTTACTTAATTCCGTTATTAAGCTCTTTGTAGGAGACAAAGCGAAGAAGGATGTAAAGGCAATTATGCCGCTGGTGGAAAAGATCAAAACCTTTGAAGCCGGCTTGGAAAAGCTTTCTCACGACGAGCTCAGAAACAAAACACAGGAATTTAAAGACAAAATAAAAGCGGCCAGAGCAGACCTTGACCGCGAGATCAGCAAATTAAAAGAAGAGGCAGAATCTTCTGTGGATATCGACAAGAACGAAGGCATCTACAATGAGATCGACCGCCTGGAAGAGCAGGCTTACCAGGCTTCTGAAAAGATCCTTGATGAGATTCTCCCCGAGGCCTTTGCCGTGGTAAAAGAAACAGCCAAACGTTTTGCCAGCAACCCTACCCTAATGGTAACAGCCTCCTCTTTTGACAGGGAGCTGTCAGGCATTAAGGAATACGTAAACCTGGAAGACGATCAGGCGGTTTGGAATAACTCCTGGGATGCTGCCGGCAAGGAGGTCACCTGGGATATGATCCATTATGATGTACAGCTCATCGGGGGGATCACCATGCACCAGGGGAAGATCGCAGAGATGCAGACCGGGGAAGGTAAAACCCTCGTGGCTACCCTGCCTGTATACCTCAATGCCCTTACCGGGAACGGGGTTCACCTGGTTACCGTAAACGACTACCTGGCCAGACGAGACAGCGCATGGATGGCCCCTATATTTGAGTTTCACGGGCTGTCTGTTGATTGTATTGACAATCATCAGCCAAATTCTGCCAGCCGACGCAAAGCCTACCTGGCCGATATTACCTATGGTACGAACAATGAATTTGGTTTCGATTACCTGAGAGATAATATGGCCCACACGACCAAAGACCTGGTACAACGCAAACACAATTTTGCTATTGTTGATGAGGTTGACTCGGTACTGGTGGATGATGCACGTACCCCTCTGATCATTTCCGGTCCGGTTCCCAAAGGTGATCTTCACGAATTCAACGAGCTCAAGCCTAAGGTAAGCGACATTGTTTCTAAACAGCGCCAGTATCTTACCGGAGTACTTGCTGAAGCTAAAAAGCTTATCGCGAACGGAGATACCAAGGAAGGTGGATTCCAGTTGCTGCGGGTTTACAGAGGACTTCCGAAAAACAAGGCGCTGATCAAATTCCTCAGCGAAGAGGGGGTTAAGCAGTTACTGCAAAAAACCGAGAACTACTATATGCAGGACAACAACCGGGAGATGCCGAAAGTTGATGAGGCCCTCTGGTTTGTTATTGATGAGAAAACCAATCAGATAGAACTGACCGATAAAGGTATCGAATACTTATCGGGAGATACCGATCCTGATTTCTTCGTAATGCCAGATATCGGTACTGAGATCGCCCGCATAGAGAAACAGGAACTGGAAGCTGAGAAAGAAGCTGAACTGAAGGAAGACCTTTTCAAAGATTTCTCTGTTAAGAGTGAGCGTATTCACACCATGAATCAGCTTTTAAAGGCCTACACCTTATTCGAGAAGGATGTGGAATATGTGGTGATGGATAACAAGGTCATGATCGTAGACGAGCAAACCGGTCGTATTATGGACGGGCGTCGTTATTCTGACGGACTTCACCAGGCTATAGAAGCCAAGGAGAACGTAAAGATCGAAGCCGCTACCCAGACCTTTGCTACCATTACCCTGCAGAATTATTTCCGCATGTACAGCAAACTGGCGGGTATGACAGGTACAGCCATTACTGAGGCCGGTGAGTTCTGGGAGATCTATGAACTGGATGTGGTTGAAATTCCTACCAACCGTCCTATTGCCAGGTTTGACAAAGAAGACCTGATCTACAAGACCAAGAGAGAGAAGTACAACGCCGTTATTGACGACATTGTAAAACTGGTTAACCAGGGACGTCCTGTACTGGTAGGTACAACCTCGGTAGAGGTATCTGAATTACTATCAAAAATGCTTTCGATCAGAAAGATCAATCACAATGTACTGAACGCGAAGCTGCACAAGAAGGAGGCCGATATTGTTGCCCAGGCCGGTAACCCCGGGGTGGTAACTATTGCGACCAACATGGCTGGTCGTGGTACCGACATTAAACTTTCTAAAGAGGTTAAAGATGCCGGAGGATTGGCCATTATCGGTACCGAGCGTCACGATTCAAGAAGGGTTGACCGTCAGTTAAGAGGACGTTCAGGGCGTCAGGGAGATCCCGGAAGCTCTCAATTCTACGTATCTCTTGAAGACAACCTGATGCGACTTTTCGGTTCAGACCGCGTTGCCAAGATCATGGACCGTATGGGACTTGAAGAGGGAGAGGTGATACAGCACAGCATGATGACCAAATCTATCGAAAGAGCCCAGAAGAAAGTAGAAGAGAATAACTTTGGTATTCGTAAGCGACTCCTGGAGTATGACGATGTGATGAATGCTCAAAGGGAAGTTGTTTACAAAAGAAGAAAGCACGCCCTTCAGGGAGACAGGCTGAAGCTCGACATTGCCAATATGATCTTTGATACCTGCGAAGCCATCGCAGAATACAATAAAGAGGCGAATGATTTTAAGAACTTCGAATTCGAACTGATCAAGCATTTCTCGATCACCTCACCTATCAGTGAAGAAGAGTTCAAGACTTTCACCTATATGGAGATCGCTTCAAAGATCTATAAGGCGGCCTACACCTACTACGAAGACAAGATGAAGCGAAATGCGGAAACTGCCTACCCGGTGATCAAGAATGTTTACGAAAACCAGTCAGATCGTTTCCAGCGTATTGTAGTGCCTTTCACCGACGGTGTAAAAACCTTAAAAGTAGTTACCGATCTGAAAGAAGCTTATGAGTCTGAAGGTAAAAAGCTGGTGACTGATTTTGAAAAGAATATCACCCTGGCCATTATCGATGACTCCTGGAAGACACACCTTCGCAAAATGGACGAGTTGAAACAGTCGGTTCAGTTAGCTGTGCACGAACAAAAAGATCCTCTATTGATCTATAAGTTTGAAGCCTTCGAACTGTTCAAAGCCATGATCGATAAGGTAAACCGTGAGGTGGTATCCTTCCTGTTCAAAGGAGAACTGCCAACGGAAGATACCTCTAATATTCAGGAGGCTCGTGAGGTAAAACGCAAGGAAAGCTATAAAACCTCTAAAGAAGAGATCCCGAATTCCGATGAAATGGCTGCTCAAAACAGGGCGGCAGGACAGACTCAACAAAGACCCCAGGTTACAGAAACCATCACCAGAGAACGACCGAAAATCGGAAGAAATGAAAAGGTTACCATTAAGAATGTAGTTAGTGGTGAAAATAAGACCTTAAAGTTCAAACAAGCCCTTCCGATGCTTAGTTCCGGAGAGTGGGTACTGGTAGACGGAAAGTAATTTTAGAAAATTATCGGATTATTATGATAAAAGCGGTGGCTTCCTTAGAAGTCACCGCTTCTTTTTTAAAAAAATTAAATATATTTAACACGAAAACAACTTTAAAGGTTAATACCGTATTTAACTTTCGCCTGAATCAATCTGTAAGGAACTGCGGTAACCCCCCAAAGACCTGTGTCCGTTCTCAGAACCGATCAAAATGAACGAAACTATGGCCCCGAAAAAGGATACTATGCTGCACTCCGCAAAGCTACGCCCCTATCTCAATATCAGTATGATACTGGGCGTTGCAGCACTGATTATGGGTCCATTTAGTTACTACTACCTTCAAACATCCTGGTATATCAGTATATTCACAGCCCTTTTGGGAATGGCACTGCTCTTTAATGCCGCCATTTATATACGCTTAAAGAAAAGTCAGCAACTCCTTATAGAGACCAACCGAAATTTAAGAAAGCAAAACACCCAGGATGAGATCCTTCTCAAGGAGATCCATCACCGGGTAAAGAATAACCTGCAAACGGTATCCAGTTTGCTCAGTTTGCAATCCCGAAACACCACGGACGATCGAACTAAAGAACTACTTGTAAGCAGTCAGTACCGGGTTATCTCCATGGCACTGATCCATGAAATGCTGTATGCCTATGATGATATTTCAAGAATACAATACCAGGAATATGTAGAGCAATTGGCATCTCACCTGATCCGCTCCATCAAAGGAGTCAATAACAATATTACGCTGAAGGTAAGCATGCCCGACATCAAACTGGGCATCGATACGGCTGTACCCCTGGGGCTTTTGATCAATGAGTTTATAACAAACACCCTTAAGCATGGTATCCTGGGCGACAAAAAGGGATTGATCACCATCACCCTTCACAAGGATCACAGAGAAAACTACCTCCTTCAACTCAAGGATAACGGCATTGGATTTAATGATACGACCCTGGCCAAAAAACCAAATTCTCTGGGTCTTCGCCTTATTAACAACCTGGTTCGTCAGCTTAGAGGAAGTCTTACAAGAGAAACCTCTCATGGGGGCGTACACTTTACGGTAAACTTCAGAGAACCTCAGCGCAGGATCAACAACCAACCGGAAGATTGATGGAATGATATCCATTCCTTAATCAGGAAATTTCCGTTATTTTTATAGTAATAAAGAAGAAACAACGCATCGCTATCTATGGAAACCTATGCCACCGCCCTGCTTTACGCCATTCCGTTTTTTATTGGCCTGGTTCTTTTTGAGATCCTGTACGGCCATCTCAGTGGGAAACAGACCCACACCGTCATGGATACGGTTTCCAGCCTAAGCTCCGGACTCACCAATATTATCAAGGATTCCCTCGGTCTTGCAGTGGTCCTGGTGTCGTACCCCTTCCTCCTGGAGCATCTCGCTCTGATGGAGATCGAGTCAACCTGGATGGTCTACGCCCTTGGGTTCATAGCTATTGATTTTGCAGGATACTGGAATCACCGTCTTAGTCACAAAGTGAATATTTTCTGGAATCAGCATGTGATCCATCACAGCAGCGAAGAATTTAACCTGGCCTGTGCCTTACGACAATCGATCTCTAATATTTTTGGTTATTTCCCGCTTTTATTAATTCCGGCAGCGCTGCTGGGCGTACCTTCAGAGGTGATCGCCATTTTGGCTCCCCTGCAATTATTTCTACAGTTCTGGTATCACACCAAACATATCGGCAAAATGGGATGGCTTGAATATATTATTGTAACTCCGTCTCAACACCGTGTACACCACGCCATCAATCCGGAGTACATCGACAAGAATTTAGGACAGATCTTCTGCATCTGGGATCGAATGTTCGGCACTTTCCAGGAAGAATTGAAAGAGGTACCACCCGTATACGGTGTTCTCAAACCTGCAGCTACCTGGAACCCCGTGATCATAAATTTCCAACATTTCTGGAGACTCCTGAAAGATGCATGGAGAACACGCAGCTGGTTCGACAAATTAAGGATTTGGATCATGCCTACCGGGTGGAGACCGGAAGATGTAAAAGAAAAATACCCTTACAGCATCATTGAAGATGTATACAATTTTAAGAAATACAACCCGCAAGCCTCTTTCCTTTTGAAAAGCTACGCTGTTTTTCAATTGATCTTTAGTACCTGCCTAATGCTCTTCATGTTTTACAATTATGCGGAGATCGGTTTCAACGGATTACTGCTTTTCGGTTTTTTTGTGTTTGCAGGTATCTTTGGCTATTCCAGCCTGATGGACGGACATTCCTATGCTCCATGGATCGAATACTTGCGGTCTGCGGGTGGCATCCTGTTCATCCTGCTTACGGGAAGCTGGTTCGGTATGGAGGAATTCCTGCCCTGGGCTAATGCTATCATGCTGTTGTATTTTATGTTCACTATTGTTTCCACCTATTACTTCAGTGCGCTGGAATGGAAAAATAAGACGGCGCGACTGGCTTAATTCATTAGACACTTTCTGATTTTCACTTGGCGAAGGAATTATTTATCTTGTCCGTCTATAAATAATACCTGACTTTTTTATGAGAAAATTCTTAGTTATGGCCATGCTTCTCTTAGGAGCCATTGCCCCCCTATCTGCACAGGAATACTTTCTGGAAAAATACCAGCCTTTTGACCAAAATATTCCTTCACCCGAAAGCTTTTTAGGTTATGGTATCGGAGAGCAACACACCCGTCACGATATGATCGTTGCCTATTTAAAAACCCTGGCTACATTATCTGACCGGGCAGAACTGGAAGAATATGGAAAGACCTATGAGGGCAGGTCGTTGGTGATATTAAGAATCAGCACAGCAGAAAACCTCAACAATCTTGAATCGATAAGAACGCAGCACCTGGCCATTAAGAACGGAGAAGTTCCGGCACAAGACACCCAGCCTGTTTTCATCAACCTCGGCTACAATGTACACGGTAATGAGCCCTCCAGCTCAGAAGCAGCTTTATTATCGGCATATACCCTGGTTGCATCAGAACATCCTGAGATCGCAGCATACCGTGATCACGCTGTGATCTTTGTAGACCCCACCATTAATCCTGATGGCAGAGACCGGCATACGCAATGGGCCAACAGCTTTAAGGGCAGTCCTTTGGTGGCAGATCCGCAGGATATTGAACACAACGAGACCTGGCCTCGCGGGCGTACCAATCACTATTGGTTTGATCTTAACAGAGACTGGTTTTTAGCAGTGCATCCGGAAAGTCGCGGAAAACTTAACTGGTACCACCAGTGGTACCCTCATGTAGTGACCGATTTTCACGAAATGGGTACGCAAAGCACCTATTTTTTTGAACCCATGAAGGCCAATGGCTCTAAAGACCCCATCATGCCTAAAGAAAATTATGAAGACCTCAACAACCTGTTTGGCGACTATTTTGCAACCTCACTGGACTCTATAGGTTCGCTTTATTTTACCGGAGAAGTTTTTGACGGGACCTATCCCGGATACGGATCCTCTTACCCTGACCTTCAGGGAGGCCTTGGACTGCTTTTTGAGCAGGCCAGCTCCAGGGGCCATGTTCAGGAAACTGACATGGGTAAGGTTACCTTTCCTTTTACCATTAGAAATCAGTTTGTATCGAGTATGACCACTGTCAAGGCTGCGGTTGAAAACCGAACCTACCTCCAGGACTATCAGAAACGATTCTTCGAATCCGGGGTCGACAATGCCAGAAAAAGTGGTATCAACGGGTATCGCTTTGAGATAAATAATGATCAGAACCGGCTCCAGGCCTTTCTGGACAAACTTCTCCTGCACAAGATCAAAGTTTATGAGCAGAATGATGGTTCTTACCTTGTACCTACAGCCCAGGAACAATACCGAATGGTGCAGTCTGTTTTCGAAACCTATAACGAATATCGTGACAGCGTATATTACGATGCCTCAGCCTGGTCTTTAGCCAACTTCTATAATGCCGACTATGAAGCTGTAAAGGGACGTATCAATCCGGGAAGAGAGATCACCGATAGTGAATCTGTTGTCAGTATTCCCGATTTCGGTCCTTCCTCCTATGCTTACCTGGTTAACTGGAGTGATTACAACAGTCCGGCCTTCCTGAATTTCCTTCAGGAAAATAAGGTAAGGGTAGCGGCCGCTTTCAAAGGTTTCACCACTGAAATAAATGGTAATGCGACCTCCTTTGCACCGGGTACGTTAATGATACCGGTTAGCAAACAGGAAATTAACACGGATCAACTCTTTGAGATCATGAAAGCCGGGGCCACCCAGTTTAAGGTTCCTGTACAAAGTGTAGCCACAGGATATCACCGCGGTAAGGGTATTGACCTGGGAAGCGGCTACGTGAACCCTATGACACCTCCCAAACCCTTCATGTTGGTAGAGCATGGTGTCAGCTCTTATGAGGCCGGAGAAGTATGGCATCTTCTTGATCAAAGAGTACATATGCCCATCACCAAGATTCCCACACGTAATTTTGAAGGAGCATCCCTTCAAGACTACAAAACTATGGTAATGGTTTCCGGCGGTTACAATACCCTCGACAGCGCTGCTGTTGCCAAACTCAAAAATTGGATCTCTAAAGGAAATACCCTTATTGCCAGTGGAACAGCCGTTTCCTGGCTGATCAAGAATAAGGTGATCTCAGAAAAACTGGTTGAGAAAAAAGATACAACAGAAACTTCAGACCGACTGCCCTATATTACAGCCAGGGAAGAACTTGGTAAGAGCGAGGTCGGTGGCGGTATATTTGAGGTAGACCTGGACCTCACACACCCTGTTGCCTTTGGTTATACCGACGAGAAGCTGCCGGTTTACAAGAACAATTCGGTATGGTTACAGCCATCAAAAAATCAGTTTTCCACCGTTGCAAAATATACGGACGACCCGCATATTGATGGATTTATTACGGATAAAAACCTTAATGAATTCATGAAAAATGCAGCCTCTATAGTCACTACAAAGGTCGGAAGTGGCAGGGTGATCCTTTTTGCAGACAATCCTAATTTCAGAGGATCCTGGTACGGCACCAATAAGTTATTCCTGAACGCCCTCTTTTTTGGAGCGCATATTCAGGTACCTCAATAATAGTCTTGCTATTAATAACAAAAAAGGGCCTTTACGGCCCTTTTCTCTTTTATGTTTATTTCTTAAAATCCTGGTCTAACATTCGTTTTAAGAGTAGCACCTGGATAACCATCATAAAACCAAAGATACCGATGGCAGATAAGGTAACCGTTGAAGATTGCCCAAACAGCCCGCTGAGATCCCAGGGAAAAAGGTCGACCCCGATGGATTCTACTCCGAAAGGGTTATAGAACGCAAAGGCAATATATGCTGCGAGCGAGATAAACATAAGCCCCCAGCCTTTTTTGGAGATCAACGATCTGTACACTACGCCGGAGTATTTCTTTTTAAGCCCCTTCATAATAGAACTTTTCAGATCTGGAGAAGGCTTTTCAAGGCCGGTATCTACCACCATCTTCCTGATAAAATCATCCATTTCTTTTTCTTCCTGTGTACTCATGATTCAACTTTTATATGATCAACCTGTCCCTTTAATAAGTGGAACAACTTTTTTCGTGTTCTAAATAATTTCACCTTGACATTTTCCATACCTAAACCCAGCACTTCAGTGATCTCCTTGATCGAAGATTCTTCGAAATAATAAAGCAGGATCAAGGTCTGTTCGTCGGGCTTCAATTGGGAAATCGCATTCTTTACCATTTCCCTGCGTTCTGCCTTCATTAATTGCTGAAAGGCATTTTCAGCATCTTCTGCCATCATAGTCCCTTCTTTTACAGGATCAATCGCATCTGTTCGTCTTCGCTTGATCGACTTTAGCCTGTCAAGGGCCTTACGGTACACGATACGGTAGATCCAGGAGGAAAACTTGGCATCACCCCGAAAACTATCTAACACCTCATAACTCTTAATAAAAGACTCCTGCACCACATCTGCTGCCTCATCAGGATCATGGAGAATACGAACGGCAATGGTATACGCCATATCCTGGTAGCGGTCTACAAGAATTGCAAAGGCATCCTTGTCTCCCGCCAGAACGTTGTTGATGATTAGGTTTTCGTTTAGGTTGGTCATGTAGCCTTAAGACGACAATACCTTTAACCGGGTTACATAAAACTCTAAAAATATTTTTTCGAAAAAAATGTAACCGCCTTCTTCAAGGTGTCGTCCTATGGGTGAATGTATTCATTAATCAATAAAATATAGTAATCTTAATTAATTTATTATGGGATCTGAAGTCATTATTTTACCAATCATGTTCGGGGTTGTTTTCGGAGTGATCTACCTCTTTATCTCTTCCAGGCATAAAGAACGCCTGGCACTTATAGATAAGGGAGCCGACGCCTCTATATTTTACAGCAATAAAAAAACCACCTCCCCCATTTGGAAGGTCCTTATCCTGAACCTGGCTATGATCCTGTTTGGAATAGGATTGGGCATCTTTATTGCCGGCATGCTTCATTACAACCTGGGGGTAGATGAGAATATCGCCTTTCCGGGCACCATTTTCACCCTTGCCGGAGCAGGCCTTTTTGCAGGATTCAAAATGTCGCAAAAGCTGGATTAATTTACAGCAACCCTGACGAATTCTTTTAAGCACCATTCTTCTTCGGAAGGATGGTGTTTCTTTTTATGCAGAGCAACCTCCACCTCATGATCGTTTTATGTATCTTAAATAATGGAACTGTAAGGAAAGTAAATTCTTTCAGACCTATTGAAAAAACCATCCTATGAAATCATCATCCGTATTATTAGGTATTTTTGCCTTCTTCACCATTTCTTCCTGCCAGTCGGCAACCAAAAAGAAGGAAGCTGACACAGAAAATGACCCACTCGCTGCCACTGTTCTTAAAAAAGAAACGCAAGATCTCTCCCAATATAAAACCGCCTATTTTGCCAGTGGTTGTTTTTGGTGTGTCGAAGCCATCTTTGAAAGTGTTAAAGGGGTTAAGGAGGCTGTTTCAGGGTATGCCGGAGGAAAAGAAGAGAACCCGACCTATGAAGCCGTTAGTTATGGTCGCACTACGCATGCAGAATCTGTAAAGGTATATTACGACCCGGAAGAAGTAAGTTTCGGGACCCTGGTCCAGGTATTTTTCGGCTCCCATGACCCCACCACCCTGAATCAGCAGGGACCTGATAAAGGGGCGCAATACCGGTCTATTACCTTTTACAGCACCCCTGAAGAACGAAAGATCATACAGGACTATATTACCAAACTGGAAGATGGCAACTATTTTGATAAGCCCATAGTAACAGAGATAAAAGAGATCAAGAAATTCTGGGAGGCAGAAGACTATCACCAGGATTATGAAAAAAGAAATCCTGACAACCCTTATGTCAGGAATGTTTCCATTCCTCGTTTAAAAAGGTTTCAGAATAAATACCCGGAACTCCTAAAAGACGGAATTCACTAAATTCCCTTAAGATTCACGGTGCTGTAGTTGGCAATAATATTAATGATACGCCCACTGCCCTTTGACTTGTTATAGCCTTTGATCTGTTTAGTGTTATACAGCTCATTGACTTTAAGGTGTAAGGTTGCAGGGGTACTGATACGGGATTGGGTGGCCCTGGTATAGAAGTCAAAGGCCCCTGAAGGAAGAACCAGTACAGCATCTGAATTTTCCAGAACGATATCAAGAGAGCTGAAATTCTCATTCACCTTCTCTATGATCAGATCGCCGAAACTACCGTTGATGATCGCATTACCATCGAGCTCTTTAACCACCACATTTGAAGATTTAGACGACAGATTAATATTCTGAACCTTTTTAAGCTCTAATGCCTTGGCATAGTTAACATGTAATGCTCCTTCTTTCCAGTAATCTACCTTCATAGGAGAATACGAAGCCTTGATCCTGGTATCCTTCCCATCAACTAAAGGGGCATGCAACCTTGTGTAAGACAAGGTTGCATTGATATCCTTATAATTTTCTGCCAGTTTTATTTCCCCGTGGCGAACGTCAAGTTTCAGACGGGCACCCTTCGGGGCTTTGATCCTGATGGTCTTTTTGATCTTCAGATTCTTTGGCATCCCGTCATTTTCATAGAAAAAGATCTTGGCATCAGATCCCGGTTGAACGCGGTAGCCATATACTTTTGCCGCTTCTCTCGCCTCACGACTGGCCCGTCTGGCCTCTTCCCTGACCTTTTCCAGCATAATGCGGGTTTCAGCACGATTTTCCTCGAGTTCCTTGCGTATCTCTTCTTTCATCTTTTGACGCTCCGCAAGCATTTTTGCACGCTCCTTCTCCATCTCCGCGCGATTCTTATCCATTTCAGCGCGTTGCTTCTCTTCCTGCCCGTAGAACTCCTTGACCTGTTTTCCCCACTCTTCGTAAGCTTTCATGTATTCTTCGTCAAAGTTCTTTTCAAATTGCTTTTTCCACTCTTTCATATAAGCCTCTCCATCCGCTTTATAGGCATCATAATCAAATTGGAACGACTTCATATTACCGGGCATTGGTGGTAATGGCGGGATAGGTGGAATAACTATTTCCTGCGGAAGCGCTTCAAAGATCATATCTACATCGGGTACTTCAATCTGGTAATTGAAACTAAAGTCATTCCCGGGAATGGTGGTAGCAAAGGCCATCCTGTCATTTTCTCTGAAATGAAAACCCGAACCGGTAGAAACAGTGATCTTATCACTATTGCCTAGGGCATTAAAATTCCATTTTTTAAAAAGGCGTTCCGCCTCTTCTTCTGTAATACCTTCCACCTCAATAATGGCCTCCACTTCTACCTGATCGCGACTCCAGGTCTCGAAGATCAGGTCGGTATAGGTAGTATTCACCGCAACCTCAACATCTTCATCCACATTAAACTTCTCACTATAGCGCTTGGTCTGGGTTTGCGCCTGCAGAATTGCACTGCACATCAATGCCAGGACTAAAGTGATATTAAACGGTTTGTAATTCAAAATTTTCATTTTTGTTCTCTTTAAGTTCTTTTAACTGATCTTTTAGTCTGTACAACAAATCCAATCTCAGTTGAAGATTATCAATCAGGGCATCTACGGTTTGCTGGTTCGGGCCGATTTCATTCAGCTCGTCGGTAAGGCGTTTATACTCATCGTTGAGTTCAGACAATCGGTTCATATACCCATCTACCAGCTGACTGGTTTCATCATTCATTTCCAGGGAAGCAAGCTCCATATTAATATTGGCCGTGTAATACTGTTCGATCTTACTCAGGTCGGGAGACAGGTCACCAAGGGTGATCTCCTTCACGCTTTCCTCTTGCTGAGTAGGTGTACTCACAAAACCATCATTCACTTCAGGGCCGCTACCTCCTTGTTGGTAAAACACAAAGGTTCCAACCGCTAGAAGAAAGAAGAACCCTGCCGCAATGCGTAACCAGAACATTGAAATGTTGTTTCCGGTTTGAGGCATTTCCTGATCGAGCAGGTTTTTAAAATCTTCACGATGACCTGCAGGCATGGACTCCCGTTGTTTTCCGGAGTCATTTTTTAATAATTCTCTAATATCCTGTGCCATGTTGTAAATGTTTTAATCGGTCTTTTAATTTTCGTTTCCCTCTTAAAAGCTGGGTTCGGGAGGTATTTTCAGTGATGTTCAGGATCTCTGAGATCTCCTGGTGATCATACCCTTCTATCAGATAAAGCATCAGCACATACCTGTACTTTTCTGAAAGGGTCTCCATGACGTCTTTGATCTGTGTCACGGAGACTGAATCGTCTACCGTCCAATCTTCCCCTTCCTCATCGGCCACCTGTAAATATCCTTCATCGAGAGATTCATGATAGCCGGCTCTTGATTTTAAAAAATCGATACTCTTATTGATCACAATGCGTTTTAACCAGGCTCCGAATGTTACCTCACCACGAAATTGCCCCAGGTTCCGGAAGGCTTTGATAAAAGCCTCCTGGGTCACATCCTTGGCGTCTTCACCATCTTTGAGATATCGCATAGAGACCGCATACATAGCATCACAATACTTGTCGTATAGCTGCATTTGTGCCCTACGATCGTTTCTGCGACATTTCTCGATCAGATCTGATTGAAACATTCCGGTTGATTTCTTCCTGGTTGATTACATTTGTTGTACACTATAAAGACGATGCTGTTTAGCGGGCGTTGCAAAAAAGTTTCATCTTTATTAAAATTTATAATTTTTTGAGAGCATACAGCATCAAAAATAGGGTATTGGAACTTCATACCTCTCCTTACGGAGCAAGTATGACCGCCTTATATATGAACGATAAAAGCCACGTCACCCGCAATCTTATTTATGGTTATTCCAATGGAGAAAAATATAAAGGAAATCCATTCTTCATGGGTGCCACCTGCGGACGTTTCGCAGGGCGTATAGCCGATCATGGTTTTGAGCTGAAAGGCCAACGGTATATCCTGGATTCTGACGGCCCCGTTCATCTTCATGGAGGAGGTGCCTCCCTGGCATTTAAACCATGGACATTAAAGGAAATTCATCATGGCGAAGAGCCTTACATTATATATACCATACATAGTGCACATTTGGAGGGCGGTTATCCCGGAAACCTGGAGATTGAAGCGCAATACACATTAAAAGGCAATTCCCTCCTTATTCATTACCGGGGTAAAACCGATCGTACCACCCACCTGAACCTGACCAATCATAATTACTATAACCTTAACGGCGGTGGCAGCATTGTTGACCATAAGATAAAGGTGACTGCCGATAAATTACTGGAAACAGATTCCCTGAAAGTACCTACCGGTAAGTTCACAGATTTACAGGCTACCCCTTACGATCTCCGGAAAGACATACGCCTGGGAGATGTACTTAAACACATTTCCCTGGATCATGTATATGCCTTTAGTAAGGGTCACCGCAGGGCTAAGATCTTTTCTCAGGAAACAGGCATTTCTATGACATTAACCACTAATCAACCGGGGGTGGTGATCTTTACCCCAGCTGATCTGGGCGAAGAGCAGTTCAGGAACATTACTCCGGCTGCTTTTCCTGCTATCTGCCTGGAGCCTCAAAATTTCCCGGACGCCCCTAATCAAACCCATTTTCCGTCATCAGTGCTTGAACCCGGAGATGTTTACTCAAACAGCATTACTCTGGATTTTGACCTGATATAGTGGTTGCTGGGAACCCTATTATTAATCTTCCAGAAGATTCAGGGTTACATCAATATTGTCACGCGTGGCGCGGGAATAAGGACATAACTCATGAGCCTCTTCCACGAGCATCTCGGCAGTTTCAAGATCAATCCCGGGTAAATACACATCAAGAACCGCATTGAGTAGAAAGCCATCTTCTTCAGGATGCCTTCCTATACCTATGGTTGCCGTAACCTCAGGGTTTTCAAGTTTTACCTTATGCATTTTAGCTACTGCGTCAAGCGCACTGCCAAAACAAGCCGAGTATCCCGCCGCAAAAAGTTGTTCAGGGTTGGTATAATCGCCACCTTTTCCTCCCAGTTCTTCCGGAAGCTCCAGTTTCATATCGATGAGTCCATCACTGCTTTGTACATGGCCGGCCCGACCACCTGTAGTGGTGGCAGTTGCTTCATATAAAGTATCCATAAATAAAGTTTTGCATTAAGATACGTGATTGTCCCGAGCGGGCTATGAACGAATTATTAAATTTGTTGTAAATTTTGAAAACATCCTTGTTAATATTCACTCTTTGTTATGGACAAAACCCCATCTAATGCAGATGATTTCAACACCAACCGGGAAGCCATAGCCCGTATTCGTCAACTGCGAAAAGCTGCAGCCAACCCCGAAGAGCTGGCCCGTAAAATTAAGGAGGGTGACCGTGTAGCCTTGAGCAGGGGTATTACACTTATTGAAAGCAGGAATAATGAACACCGGGAAAAAGCAAGGTTGATCATTGAAAAATGTATCGGGGCTGCTACAGGAACTGTCAGAATAGGAATTACAGGGGTTCCCGGGGTAGGAAAAAGTACGTTTATCGAAAGCCTTGGCAAACACCTTACAGAGCAGGGGCATCGGGTAGCCGTTCTTGCAGTAGACCCTACAAGTGGTGTTTCCGGCGGTAGTATTCTGGGCGACAAGACCCGGATGCAGCAATTGGTGCTGGAAAGTAATGCCTTTATTCGCCCCTCCCCTGCAGGTGATTCTCTGGGGGGAGTGGCACGAAAAACCAGGGAAGCCATCATTTTATGTGAGGCCGCAGGGTTTGATGTGATCATTATAGAAACCGTGGGGGTTGGTCAAAGTGAGACCGCAGTACACTCCATGGTCGATTTTTTTCTCCTGTTAAAACTTGCCGGCGCGGGAGATGAATTACAGGGAATCAAAAGAGGTATCATGGAAATGGCCGATGGGGTGGTGATCAATAAAGCCGATGGCGATAACCTTAAAAGGGCACAAAAAGCAAGAGTAGAATTTAAAAGAGCCCTTCACCTTTTTCCTCCAAAAGACAACGGATGGACTCCTGAAGTGCTCACCACCTCTGCACTTAAGCATGAAGGTATCACCGAGGTCTGGGATCTGATCAGGAAATACGTGGAAGAGAACCAAAAGAGCGGGTGGTTACAATCAAAGCGAGCCGGACAAAACAGACAATGGGTTTTGCAGACCATCGACGAGCAACTCAAGCTTCGATTTTACCAGGACCCTGCTGTTAAAGCAGCACTGGAAGAACAACTGAGACTGGTGGAAACACATCAAACATCGCCTATCACGGCTGCACATATTTTGTTAGACCTAAGCCGTTAATCGGTTGAAATACGCTACATTTGCAAAAATTTTAAACGCCCTGAATGAACTACGAATTCACCATTATTGTACCCGTATACAATGAAGAAGACAACCTTCTGAGAGTGGAGGAAAAGCTGTCTTCATACCTCAAGGTGGCTGACAAAAAAACACGGATCTTATTTGTTAACGATGGTTCAAAAGACAATAGTCAGGACCTGATAGAACGGATCTGTGAGCGCAATGAAGATTTTGAATACCTGCTTTTTAAAGAAAACAGAGGCCTGAGCGCCGCTATTAAAGCGGGCTTTGACCACATTGAAACACCACTTACCGGTTATATCGATTCTGATCTGCAAACGGCCCCTGAAGATTTCAACCTACTGCTTTCAGAGATCAAAGATCACGAGCTTGTTACTGGTGTAAGGTCAAATCGTCAGGACTCGTTTGTGAAGAATATGTCGTCAACCATAGCCAATGGTATTCGCAGGGCCTTTACCCATGATGGGATGGACGATACGGGATGCCCCCTGAAGGTTATCCGAACTGATTACGCCAAGAGAATTCCGATGTTTAATGGGTTGCACCGGTTTTTACCTGCCATGATCCTGCTTCAGAACGGAAGAATCAAACAGGTTCCGGTACAACACTTCCCCCGGATAGCAGGAACGGCAAAATACGGACTATGGAACAGGTTATTGGGGCCTTTAATGGACTGTTTTGCATATTTGTGGATGAAGAAAAAGTATATCAACTACCAAATAGCCAAGAAGAGTTAATATGGATTCCTGGTTGATCTACGCCATAGGATTTACTGCTCAGATCCTGTTCTCCGGACGTCTTTTTCTGCAGTGGTTCCTTTCTGAAAAAAGTAAAAAGGTACTCACTCCTACCCTTTTTTGGAAATTGAGCCTGCTGGCTTCCTTTCTCCTGTTTGTATATGGTTGGCTCAGGGATGACTTTGCCATAATGCTGGGGCAAACCCTCACCTATTTTATTTATATCAGAAATTTACAGTTGCAGGGAGAATGGCAGAAGAGTCCAAAATTGTTGCGCACCTTTCTATGGTTCTTCCCTTTGATGGTAGTCATTTACGGTTACAACAACAATACTTACGATGTTTACGAGCTTTTTCAAAACGAAGATATTCCACTTTGGCTCCTGCTACTGGGAAGTATTGCCCAGATTACCTTTACCCTGCGTTTTGTTTACCAATGGATCCATTCAGAAAGACACAAAGAATCAAGCCTGCCTAAGGGATTTTGGTTGTTGAGTCTTACCGGGGCACTATTGATCTTCACCTATGCCATTTTCAGAAAAGATCCGGTACTCCTGGTGGGACACTCCCTGGGATCGGTCATTTATATCAGAAACCTAATGCTGTTAAAAAAACAAGATGATAAAACTTCTTGAGAAATATCCACTTCAATCATTACTCGTCGTTTCAGGTCTGATCTTCCTGGTTAATCTCGACGTTATCTACGTGAATATCATGGAAGCCCGGAATTTCGTAACTGCCAGGGAGATGCTCACGGAAAACAACTGGATACTGACGACCATGAATGACTACCCCAGGTATGCCAAGCCTCCGCTGCCTACCTGGCTGACGGCATTTTCAGCCGGTGTGTTCGGAGTTCACAACCTTTTTGGCCTGCGACTTACAGCGGCCTTAAGCGCTATCATGCTTGCCTATTTTGTGTACAACATCGCGCTTCTAATTCGAAGCAACACCCGCTTTGCCTTATACAGCGGACTTATTCTTATCACCTCTTTCTATATCGTTTTTGCGGGCAGAAACGGGCAATGGGATATCTATACCCATTCTTTTATGGCCGGTGCTATCTACTTTTCACTGAAACTGTTTTTAGAGAAGAACAGGGTCTTTATATACGCCCTGGCCGCATCCTTATTCTTTGCTGCTTCGATTCTGAGTAAAGGCCCCGTATCACTCTATGCGCTATGGTTGCCCTTTCTTCTGGCCGTTTTAGTGGTTTACAGAAAGGATATTCCCGCTAAGAAATGGAAGCCTTTCATAGGACTTCTCATCTCCGGGATCGTTATTGGGGTTTCCTGGTACGTCTATGTGCGTATCGCTGATCCTGTGACCTTTGTAAAGATCACCTCAAAAGAAACTGCCAACTGGTCAAGTTATAACGTAAGACCCTTCTGGTACTACTGGAGCTTCTTTACCCAAAGTGGCATGTGGACTCTTCCGGCATTCATTGCACTGTTATACCCTTATATGAAAAACAGGGTTCAGGATCTGAAGTCGTATCGATTCACGCTGTTCTGGACACTTTTTTCTGTGATATTACTCTCTGTGATCCCTGAAAAAAAGTCAAGGTATTTGTTACCTGTACTTATCCCCATGGCAATAAATACTGCCTTTTATATAGAATACCTGGTGGAGTCTTTTAAGAATAGTGCCACCGTAAAAGAAAAATTACCGGTATATCTGCATTTCGGGCTCCTTGCCCTGATCGGCCTGGCGTTTCCGATAGGAGGTTATTGGATGTTCGGAGATAAGCTTAAGGGATATGAAGGTTGGTTTGCAGCCGCTTCTTTGCTGCTCTTCATTCTGGGAACAGGCTTTGTTTATTATGTTTACAAAAGAGAGCTCAAGCAGCTTTTTTACCTGAGTATCCTGTTGATAGCTGCTATTGTTTGTTTTGTACTCCCCCTGAGCCATATGCTATACAGCAATCCGCAATTCAACAATATCAACACCTATGAACAAAAGGCTGAAATTCGCTATTCCTATGGCGAACCTGCTCCCGAAATGATCTGGCACCTGGGGCATACCGCGCCTGATATTACCAAAATGGAGAACGGTCCGGATGCGCAGGGAAAAGATTTCACCGTCCTTGTCGGTCCTGAATTGGAAGATGAATTTAAACGTATCTTTGCTGAAGAATATTCCATGGAACTCCTGGAAACCTTTGACATAAATTACACTGCCTCACCGGGTGACAGTAATTACAAGGACAGACTGGTGAGTAAGTATTACCTGCTTAAAAAGAAATAACCACTATGTTGACAAACACAGAAAAAATAGCATACACCTTCCTGGCATTTGTATTCGCGATCAGTCTTTATTTTGGATTCACAGATCCGGAATTCTTTAATGGGGTTATTACCAGAGAAGATGGGGTTGTAGAATACGGTACAGCAATATTTTTATTCCTTATCGCTGTTTTATGTCTCTACAGATTTATTACCCTGGGTAAGTCTAAAGGCCTTACCTGGAAAATAGGAGTTTTAGGGTTTGCCCTGCTCTTTATATTCGGAGCAGGAGAAGAAATTTCATGGGGACAGCGCATTTTTAATATAGAATCAGGAGAATATTTCCTCGAAAACAACGCCCAACAGGAAACTAATCTTCACAATTTAGTGGTAGGCGGTAAAAAAGTGAACAAAGTCATTTTTAGCCAGCTGCTCATGGTGATCATGGTGGTCTACCTCATTGTAACGCCCATATTGTACAGAAAAAAGACATGGGTAAAAAACCTTATGGATCGTTTTGCCGTACCGGTGGTGCAGTGGCACCATACCATTGTGTTTTTGATCACCTCTCTGTTGGTAAGCATCAACCCTCCTGATCGCAAGTGGGAAGTATATGAGCTGGCTTTTGGTGTGATCTTCTTCCTCATCTTCCTGAATCCTTTGAACAAGGAGATCTTCAGGAAAGATTAAAGGTTTTCACGGCCCAGCGGTACAAAAGGTAGAACAACGTTCCATTAAGCAATCCAACGGCCATTCCGGTGATCACATCCAAGGGAAAGTGCACTCCGATGTAGATCCTGCTGTAGGCTACCATAGCAGCCCACAGGAAGAGAAATAGGGGCAAAATTCGCAAGTAACGCTTAAAACCTATGGCAAAGAAAGCTGCTACAGCAAAGCTGTTGGCGGCATGAGCCGAGAAATACCCAAACTGCCCTCCGCAATTGTCTTTAACCAATCGCACCAACCCTTCAAGGTCGGGATCGTAACACGGACGTAATCGCTCAAAACCGTATTTGAATACGTTGGCTAATTGGTCGGTAGCAGCGATCATTAAAGCAATGACCACCAATAATACCAGGGTCTTTTTACGCCCCAAAAAATATATGGCCATCCCCAACATAGCCAAATAAAGGGGGATGGAGCCAAATTTGTTGGTAATAAACATCCAGAACGGATCCCAGGCAGGCTGTCCCAGCCCATTGAGCAGGGTAAACATTTCTTTATCCCAGGAAATTAGTTGATCAAGCATAGGGCTAAGAGTGAACAGCTTTATTATTCATCTTCGTAACGACTGATCTCCCGATCATAAAAATTGGTAGCCTCCTCGATCAATCCCGACATTTCTGAGGCCAGCTCTTTTTCATCCTCCGGCGAAAACTCCTCCAGCCACTCTACTTCATCGTTCTCCAGGTTTATAATAAATCGCGGATAATCCGTATGAACAATAAAAATAGCATTGGGAAAATCAGTGTTGTCACCCAGTAAAAATTTTGGAAGCTCCATAATATTAATTGTTATCTCCGGGCTTCAAAGTAATGCCCATGATTAATTTTCGAGTTAAATAATTAAATCTAAAATACAAAAATACGGCTGCTACCGTGAGTCCGGATAGAAGACCTATCCAGATACCCATGTTTCCCAATTCGGTGTGAAGCCCCAGAAAATAAGAGATCGGAAATCCTACCACCCAATAGGCAATAAAGGTGATCACGGTTGGGATCTTTACATCCTGCAGCCCCCTGAGAGCCCCCAGGAACACCACCTGAAACCCGTCTGAGATCTGGAAAAATGCTGCGATCAATAGCAGCTGGGAAGCTACGGAGATCACCTCCATATTATCCTTCATGTTTGCCATATCATATTGATCCAGGTAATGTGTGGGCAGCCAGTCTCTAAACAGTATAAAGAAAGAAGCAAAGAGCACTTCCAGGAAAAATGTGAGCACAAAAACTGAAATGGCGATCCTTCTTAACTCCCGGTAATCCTTTAAGCCTTTTTGATTTCCTACTCGTACCATAGCCGCTACGCTCAATCCGACACCTACCATATAGGTCATACTTGACAGGTTGAGAGCGATCTGGTTTGCCGCCTGTGGATTTTTACCTAATACACCGCTCAACCAGACGGCAGCCGTAAAGATCCCCACCTCAAAAAACATTTGCAGGGCAGAAGGAAAGCCCAGGTCAAATACTTTTTTCACCATGATCTTTTTAAGCCTGAAAAACCGAATATTGGTCAGGTACTTTCGGATTCGCTTCCGGTTGTGAAGCAATTTCCACAAGAATACAGTCATCAGAATACGTGATACCAGGGTACCTATACCGGCACCAACGATACCCAATTGAGGGAAACCGAACTTACCGAAGATCAACAGATAATTCAGCACTATGTTTAACAGATTAGCCACGATGGTGGCATACATAGGGTATTTCGTTTGCGATAGTCCGTCTGAGAACTGCTTTAGGGCCTGGAACATGACCAAAGGCACCAGTGACACCGCAACAATATCCATGTAGGGCAGCGCAAGGGTGACCACTTCCTCGGGTTGCTGCATAAGATCCATCAAAGGCTTGGAGAATAAAACGACCAGGAAAAGAGCCACCCCGATCAGGGTAGATAATACAAGTCCGTGTTTAAAGGCACTTTTACCCTCCAGGACATTTCCGGCAGCATCGGCTTCGGCCACCAAAGGGGTTATGGCGGTTGTAAAACCAATTCCCAGTGACATGGCAACAAAAATAAAACTGTTCCCGAGTGAAACTGCAGCCAGTTCTGCGGTACCCAACTGGCCTACCATGACATTGTCTGCAAACCCTACAAAGGTGTGCCCAAGCATTCCCAATATCACGGGAGATGCCAGCCGCCAGTTATATCCAAATTCCCGGGTGTATTTTTTTAACATACCTCTGTTTCAGTCCGTCAAAGATACGTGAATTACCCCTTATAATCTTTTGGCCTCCTCCCAAAAGACATCCATCTCGGCAAGGGTCATATCCTTGAGTGATTTACCCAAATTCATAGCCTTCTCTTCGAGGTATTGAAATCTTTTGATGAATTTTTTATTGGTGCGCTCAAGAGCATCTTCCGGATTAATTTTCAGGAATCGGGCATAGTTGATCATTGAAAACATGACATCTCCGAATTCAGCCTCTATATGATCCTGGCTTCCCGAATCGATCTCCTGGCGAAATTCCTGTAATTCCTCCTCTAATTTCTCCCAAACCTGTTCCGGTTTTTCCCAGTCAAATCCTACCCCAGCTACCTTATCCTGAATCCGGCTTGCTTTTACGAGGGCCGGCAGACTTTTAGGCACGCCTTCCAGCACGCTTTTCTTCCCTTCCTTAAGCTTGAGATTCTCCCAGTTCTTCTTTACCTCCTCTTCATCGGCCACCTCTACATCACCATAAATATGAGGGTGTCTGTCTATCAGTTTATCACAAATACCATGAGCCACATCAGCGATGTCAAAGGCTTCTTTTTCACTGCCGATCTTCGCATAAAAAACTATATGAAGCAGCAGGTCTCCCAGTTCTTTTTTTACCTCCTCCAGATCGTTATCCAGGATGGCATCGCCCAATTCATAGGTTTCCTCAATAGTTAGGTGACGAAGCGATTGCAAGGTTTGCTTACGATCCCACGGACATTGTTCACGCAACTCATCCATAATGGTGAGCAAACGTTCGAAGGCCTTGAGTTGTTCTTCACGGGTATTCTTCATAACAGTATACTTATTTGAAGCTATCAGACAATATATTAAAAGCTCAGGTAGTGCAAATAACGGGGTTTTACATTATAAAACACAGGGAAATTGAAGTCATCACCACAGAAATGGTGACAGGCAGATCACCTCATTTCCAAATACAAATACCTCCAGCTCAGAGACTAAGTCCTGGTAATGCCGGTTCTATTCTGCTAAAATTTCAAAGGGTTGGCAATAGTTCATTTCCACCCCGCTTCCCTGAACTACCACCTGGGTAATGCTAACGGTTTGAACTTCCGGGTGTCTCAACACAAAATCATCCTTCCCGTCTACACCATGCAGGTGCAGGATCTGATCTACACTCTTCTCCTTCTTGCTTTCCAGAAATTCTTCAAACACGGCAACCCGCTGCTTATGTTCCTCTGCTGAATACAAGGTCGCTGAAGACCATAAATGAGGATGCTTTCTGCTCAAATACTGGATCTGTAATTTTTGCCCGTCCCATTTCAATACTTGCAATTCGCTGTCAATAAGGATCAGGGTAAATGGTTCCATACCCTTGGGATCCAGGTTTTCATAAAAATGAAAAAAACTTTCAGCCTTAAAGGCCATCGGGATAAGCGCTCCTCTGCTCATGGCATAGGGCGGATTTCGATGATGTTTCTCAAAGGCTCCGTTCAGCAGACAAGCTGCTCTGCCTTCCTCTTCAACTGCGATCCATGTTCCTCCTTTTTCACCGTCCTTTGGTGCCTTGATACTACCTGCATTTTCAAGCTCCCAGATCTCGGGGGAAAAGGTTTTTCGATGAGGCGCTTCATCCCGGTTCGAGGTTAATACAAAGCCATTGTTTACAGGTATATAAGTAACAGTACACATAATAAGATCTGATGTAAAAGGCCTTTAGCCTGAAATATTATAAGAAATTTTACGGCACTAACATACAAAACTCCCTTAAAAACAGGAACCAATCAGGGTATCAATGAATTTAAAGCCGGCTTTTTATCTAAAAAAAACCGAATTTCAGTGATCTATAGTTCATGGCAGCATAAAAAAAGCCTTCCCGAAACAGGAAGGCCTTTTTCTATATGAGTTATATGCTCTGGAGATCTATTCTGCCGCAGCGTCTTCTTCTTTCACCTCTTCTTCTTTTTCTTCGGCGAAATCTGTGATACCATTCTCGTGTAACAGGTTATACCACTGCACTACTTTTTTGATATCACTTGGATAAACGCGGTCTTCATCATAATCGGGAAGTACTGAAAAGAAATACTCTTCCAGTTTATCTTTCCCTTCTTTATGACTGACAGAGGTCTTCCCTCCTTCTTCCTTCTCTGAGATCTTATTAAAAACTTCACGAAGAGGCACCTCTTCAGTCAAGGTATAGATGGCGATCTCAGAAAGAAGACTTACATTGTTTCTCAATCCTACCGAGATCTTTTTTCCATCAATTAATGACTCTGCCACAAATCCTGAACGGGTTTGTGCTTTCAACTGGTATAGACCGGGTTTCCCGGAAATAGCTAAGATCTTATCTAACCCCATAATCATATTATTTTTTTGCGAACGCAAATATTACAGCTTTACTATAGATTTCAAAGTAATTATCTGGCTTTTTTAGCCGCCGGGAATCGCATTTTGTAATCGGCCCTTACCTTCCCTTTAGATATATTGGCAAGCTTCCCTTTTAGCAAGCGCTTTCGTAAACTGGAAAGCTTATCGGTAAAAAGCACTCCTTCAATATGATCGTACTCGTGTTGTATGACACGTGCCGCTAACCCGGTGAATTCCTCTTCATGACGTTCAAAATTCTCATCGTAGTATTCAAGGCGAACCTTCTCCTGCCTGCTTACATCTTCACGGACATCAGGAATACTGAGACAGCCTTCATTGAAATTCCAGGTGTCTCCATTCTCTTCCAGGATCTTTGCATTAATAAATACCTTTTTAAAATCCTTGAGAAGTTCCTGCTCCTCCGGTTGAAGATCTTCATCTTCAGCAAACGGGGTTGCATCAATTATAAATAACCTGATGGGTAAACCGATCTGAGGAGCTGCAAGCCCCACCCCCTGAGCATTGTACATGGTCTCGAACATATTCTCGAGCAATCCATTCAGGTTTGGGTATTCAGCATCGATCTCCTTGCCAACCTTACGCAGCACAGGATCACCATAGGCAACAATAGGTAATATCATATTTGCTAAGCTTTTAGGCCAGCAAAAATACAAAGATATTCCCTAATTCATTTCAGGGTGACAGTAAAGCTTATCTTAAAATTGAAATTCTACCTGATGATCACCTTCTTGGTGGTCTGAAGCGTGGCAGATTTGACATTCAGAATATATACCCCAACGCCGAGATCGCCTATATTGATAGAAACCGAATTTCTTTCGGTAACCACCTTCTTCACCATTTTACCGGTGATATCATAGAAGCTCAGATTTTTGGTTCCTTCTCCGGAAAGACTGATATTAAGTTCATCCTTGCGATATACCGGGTTAGGGTATACCTTCACGGCATTATTCTGATTTTGGGTCTCTGACAGTAACAGTAATCTATATTCCATAGACCACTCAGGAGTATCTCCGGGCGGATCAATTAACTCCATCGGTGATACTGTTGACTGAAACTCTTCACAGGGTTCCTTTGGGGCGGAAAAGACTGGTTGTAAGAGTAATAAGCAAATGATTAGGGTAGTTATTTGTTTCATTCACTATTAATTTAATGTTAGACATATGTAGGTTAAAATGGGTAATTATCTAATTATCAGTAAACAAAGTTAAAAATATTTCAATACCAACCACCTTTTTTCGTAAATTTTATAAGGATTTTACTAAAATTTAAGGCCTGCTATCCATATAACTTTGTAGGATTATCGTCGCACTAACTTCGTCCAATAACGCTTTATTTTGTCGTTTTTTCTTACTTAAACCACTATCAATCAACGACTGAAATGCCATTTTTGAGGTAAATCGTTCGTCCATTCGCACCACCTTGATTCCCGGTAAGACCTTGTCCAGTTTTTTAAGGAATCGAGAAATATCCACCTCTATATCGGAGGCTTCATCATGCAATCGTTTAGGTTCCCCAACAACAATGGTTTCCACTTGCTCGTTTTTGCAGTAATCGTTGAGGAAGGTTAGCAGGTCTTTTGTGGGAACAGTGGTTAATCCGGAGGCGATAATTTGTAACTCATCGGTCACTGCCAGGCCGGTTCTTTTTTTCCCGTAATCAATAGCGAGTATTCTTGCCATACTTCATTTTTACCAAAATTAAACTTTAAATTGTTACATCTGTAAATGTGGGGTGTCAATAATTGATAAGACTTTATCTTTGTCTGCAAAAATGCAAGTTTAATGAACGAAATAAAGAATACTATAGAAAAAGCCTGGGAGAACCGGGAACTTCTCAAAGAGGCGGAAACGCAGAATACCATCAGAAAGGTTATTGATATGCTTGACGAAGGCTCTCTTAGGGTTGCTGAACCAACAGCCACCGGATGGCAGGTAAACGAATGGGTAAAGAAAGCGGTGGTACTTTATTTCCCTATCCAGGAAATGCGTACCATGGAAGCCGGTCCTTTGGAATTTCATGATAAAATACCACTAAAGACAGGTTACAAAAAGAAAGGTATTCGCGTGGTACCTCATGCCGTAGCACGTCACGGAGCCTATGTTTCCAGTGGGGTTATTATGATGCCCAGCTATATAAACATAGGAGCCTATGTTGATGAGGGCACCATGGTTGACACCTGGGCTACTGTAGGGAGCTGTGCCCAAATCGGTAAGAACGTGCACCTGAGTGGCGGAGTGGGTATCGGTGGAGTACTCGAGCCTTTACAGGCTTCTCCCGTAATCGTTGAAGACAATGTGTTCGTAGGTTCCCGCTGTATCGTTGTTGAAGGGGTTCATGTAGAAAAAGAAGCCGTTCTGGGAGCCAATGTTGTACTTACCGCATCTACCAAGATCATCGACGTGACAGGAGAAGAACCCATTGAAATGAAAGGAAAGGTACCGGCCAGATCAGTAGTGATCCCGGGAAGCTACACTAAGAAATTCCCTGCCGGAGAATACCAGGTACCCTGCGCGTTAATTATCGGGAAAAGAAAAGAGAGCACGAACAAAAAGACATCATTGAACGATGCCCTCAGAGAATACAACGTAGCCGTATAAATAATATTCCGGTTGATAAGAATACGAACAAGCCTCCATCCGGAGGCTTGTGTTATTTAAGTGCATTACCGTAGGAATTTGCTCCTATACCATTCTACCTGAGCCCTGAGTCCTTCCTCAAAATCCGTGTCCGGTTCATAATCGAGTAATTTCCGTGCCTTATCGATCAGGGCGGTTGTTCTTAATTGATCTCCGGGTCTGGGAGGTGTTTTTTGCAATTGGGCTTTTTTACCGATGATCTTTTCTATGAGGGCGATCCCTTCACCGGTGGTATATTCATAGTCTGATCCTATATTGATGATCTCCCCGTTCAGCACTTCTTCCCGACCGGGAACTGCAGCCATAGCCTTCACGATATCGCCAACATAGGTGAAGCTTCTGGAGTGCCTTTCACTGCCTTCAAAAAGAGGAAAAGGTTCACCGTCAAAAATGCTTTTGATCAATTTGGTATATAATTTCTCCGGGCGTTCACGTGGTCCATACACAGAATACAGGCGTAGCGAACATGCTTTGATCTTGCCGGTGCGCTGCTCTCCCATCACCAGCTGTTCTCCGGCAAGCTTTGTGGTGCCATAGAAAGAGATCGGTGTGGGTACTGCGGTTTCAGGAAGGGTAGCCTCTTTTCCATAAATGGAGGAGGTGGCTATATTCACGAATAATTTCAGCTCAGGATTGTATTGCTTTGTCCAGTCAAGCAACCTTTGGGTTGCATAAATATTATTTCTAACATATTCTTCCAGGGTAGTGGTAGCAGAAATTCCGGGTTGTGCAGCAAAATGAAAGACAAGGTCAAAGTCTGCCGGCATATGTGTATCGAGATCTCCCATAAGGTCGATCTCAATAAATTCAACCCCCTTAGCCTCCAGGTCTGCCTTGTTCAGACGTTTTAATATCGGGTCGTAATAGGTGGAGAAATTGTCAAGACCGTACACGGTATGTCCTTGCTGGGCAAAATATTCGGCAGTATGAGAACCTATGAACCCTGCGGCTCCGGTAATAAGTATTTTCATTATTCGATTTTAATAACTTTGCTTACACGAGCTAAAATTACCATTTAATCATAGTAAACGTCTGGCAAAACTTTGATTAATTTGCAGAAAAATTCTACTGCCTTTGAAATTCCTCGTTATCCAGCAAAAAATGATAGGTGATGTACTCACCTCCAGCATCCTTTGTGATAATCTCAAGCGCGAATTCCCCGATGCAGTGGTTCATTATATGGCCCATAAGCACACGACGGCAGTTATTGAAAACCACCCCTCTATAGACAGGATCATTCGATTTGATCCGGAGCTTCGAAACAATAAATTTCGTTTTTACCACTATGTAAAAGAACTGGACAAGGAGGAGTATGATGCTATTATTGATGTATATGCCAAAATAGAGACCTCCCTTATCGCCTTGTGGAGTAGATCTCCTAAGAGCATAGGATATTATAAATGGTACAGTGCTTTTGCATATACCCACCCTGTAAAACGATGGAAAGAGAGCAAGTATGGCCTGGGTCTCGCCATTGAGCACCGGTTACAGCTTCTCCAGCCTTTATTAAATGGCAAAAGCATGGAGGAAATGATTCACAAGCCCAAGATACATCTGACTCGTGAAGAAAAACAAGAGGCTTTAGCCCTGATGCAGGCTCACGGACTGGATGCGGACGAACAACCCTTTATGATCTCCATCCTGGGAAGCGGTGCAAACAAGAGCTATCCGGCAGACCATATGGCACGGTTCCTGGATGAGCTGGCAGCAGCAACAAAACGAGCTATGCTGTTCAATTACATTCCAAATCAATACGAACAGGTAAAAGAGATCTACGACCTGTGCAAACCTGAGACCCGGGAGCGGATTAAGCTGGACCTTTTTGCCAACTCTCTCAGAGGATTTATAGCGCTGTTATCCTACTGTAAGGCTTTGATAGGGAACGAAGGCGGAGCGGTAAACATGGCCAAGGCACTGGATATTCCAACCTTTTCCATTTTTTCTCCCTGGATACCAAAGGGAGATTGGGCCATTTTTGAGGACGGTCAAAACCGCAGTGTTCATTTAAGGGACTTTCAACCGGAACGTTTTAACAATGTCAAGTCAAAAGCCCTGAAAGCAAAAAGTAATGAATTGTACCGGGCCTACTCACCTGAGCTTATATTCCCGGCTCTAAAAGAGTTTTTACAAGAAATCAGGGGTTAGAGATATTTATCGATCCCGTTACTACACTGTACAGCACGCTGTTCAATGGTTTTATTTTGAATACGGTCATTCTCATCAAACCGGTCTTTTGGTTTTTCATGATGATCCAGATGATAAACGATCCCGTTAAACTTCAGACGCTTGGCCTTTACCCCTAGGTGATGCATTCTAAGCATTAATTCAGAGTCTTCTCTCCCCCATCCTTCGAGATCTTCATTATAACCGTTAACGGCAATAAAATCTTCCCTCCAAAAAGACGTATTGCAACCGCGAAACTTCGGTGAGATCTGGGACTGAACTTTAAACAAGGTAGAAATAACGGGGATCCTGATATTCCTTGGGCGTTTTTTAAGTCCCTGCTTGAAGAAATGCAGCTTGATCTGTTCAGTATTCAACACTTCCGGAACTACCGATTCTTTGATGCGAACGCGGGTACCATAGAGGTAGCGGTCGCGGTTGGCATTTTCGATATGATCTTCAATAAACCTTGAGTGAAGAAAGCAGTCTCCATCAACCTGAATAATATACTCTGCAGTAGCTGCAGCCACAGCCCTATTCAGGATCTTCGATTTACGAAATCCTTTGTCCTCATGCCAGATATGCTTAAGATCTACGGAAAAGCCTGAACGATAACTGTCAATCACCTTCCTGGTACGTTCGTCAGAACCATCATCGGCAATGATCACCTCATCGGGCATTACTGTTTGATTTAATACACTCTTAAGAACGAGGTTCAGGGCCTCCGGCCAATTATATGTAGAAATGAGTAATGTTGTCGATATCTTGTTCATGGTCCGCTGATTTAACTCATTAAAAACCAATAATTTGGGGCGGCAAATATAATACTTTTATTTTAATCCTCATTGCAAAGGTACTATAAGTCAATCGGAAAGGTTTCAGGAGACGGGTTTTGATGATTCATATTATGTCAAAAGTTATCCGAAAGCGTCAGTTCGAGTGACACGCTGAA
The DNA here is from genome assembly GCF_004799345.1 of Robertkochia marina. Classification (GTDB taxonomy): domain Bacteria; phylum Bacteroidota; class Bacteroidia; order Flavobacteriales; family Flavobacteriaceae; genus Robertkochia; species Robertkochia marina. The sequence goes on along the minus strand of NZ_SSMC01000004.1, from coordinate 136,722 downwards.
AGCGTGGTGTATCGAGAACAATTCTGTACTGATAGCCTATCGATACGATCCCCCGGTGCGGAATCACTCGAGGAGACACCTCTGATTCCTACTATTGCCCCTGCAAAGAAATCCAACCTCACCCCCACCGCATGATAAGACGAACAAGTAGCAAAACATCATTTCTATACCATATCAGCAAAACTTCGGTTAACTTTACATTTCAATTCCAGCCTTCATGCAGTTACAAACGGAAATAACCAATGCTTTAGACGTTCTCAATAAGGGAGGGCTGATATTATTCCCTACTGATACGGTATGGGGTATAGGCTGCGATGCCACCAATGAAGCTGCCGTTCAAAAGGTCTACGATCTTAAAAAGCATACAGACCCAAAAGCCATGCTGTGCTTAGTAGCTAATACCAGGATGCTGGAACGATTTGTTTACGAGGTGCCTGATCCGGCCTACGACCTTATTGAGGCCAGCAACAAACCCTTAACCATCATTTACGATCGGCCAATCAACATTGCTCCAAGCCTGATCGGTTCAGATAACACCCTTGCTTTCAGGGTTGTACAGAACGAACTCTGTCAAAAATTAATAGCCAAATTTAAGCGCCCTTTGGTTTTCACTTCTGCTAATACCCATGGGCAGCAAGCGCCGAGATCTTTTAAAAATATTGAGACCGAGATCAAGAATCAAACCGACCACACCATTTCTCCTGAAATGAAACTGGTTATAAACATCCCTTCAACCGTTATAAAACTTTCCAATAACGGAGAGGTGAGAATCATCAGAAAATAATACACTCCTCTTAGTGGTTGCGATCATTCTCTACGCAGATTTCATTAAGTCCTCATAGATCTTAAACGTTGCGGATATCGTATTTTGCAGCGTCAGTTCCCTAAGGAAAAGGCTCTTCCCTTCACGGGTCATACGCATAGCAAGATCCGGATCTTCCATCACTTTCTGCACAGACTGCGCGAGGGCTTTTGCATCGTGGATTTCTGAAATGAGCGCATGCTTTGAATGTGTCAACAACTCTCCAACTACCCCCACCCTGGTGGTGACTACCGGAACCTCATCCCGTAAGGCCTCCAAAAGAAATACCGGACCACCTTCAGCCTTTGAGGTGATGAGGGCAACGTTAAAATCCTTGATGAACTCCTTAACATTTTCCCTGTATCCCAATAATTTGATATGATCGTGTAAACCTCTTTCTTCAATGATCTTTGATAAGGTAGTGGTAAGATCACTATGGCCGCCAAACTGCACACATAAAACATTAGTTTTGCCAAGGTCATTCACCAAAATATCTACAACCCCAACCAAAGTCTCCAGATCTTTCGCAGGAGTATGGTTGGCTACCGATCCGATGATGAAAGTATCTTCTTTTATGAACGGCAGGTCTTTAATGGACTTATTTCTGTCTGCCAGTATTCTTTCCTCAGGAATTCCATCGTATACCACATGCATTTTACTCCAGTTTCTTTTATAAAGCTGCTGTTTAAATGATTGTTCGACAACTTCAGACACGGAAATATAGGCGTTGATGCCTTTGTAATTATACTTGAGCATACTCAGCGTGGTGGAAGCATCACTGATCCCTTTCTTAGAAAACACACATTGAACTCCCAGTTTAAACAACATATCCGACAACATATACAGCGATACGAAATTACTGGTGTGGATATGAACAATATCAATGGTATGCTCCATCACACATTGTTTGAGCGAGCGAGCTGTTCTTAACGAAAACGACCCCGATTTGGGAACGGAATAATACCGCACCCCCTTGGACTTACAGAACTTATGGATAGGTGCGCCTTCAAAACAAAACACTGTTTGTTCTAATGCTTCACCTGTATGACCGGTCACAAAATGAGCCAGTTGATTTTCATTTCCTCCCCATACCATGGCTCCGGATAAGTGCAAAATGTTCATGTGCGCCTGCGTTTAGTGGTGCAAGATAGCATTCTTTTATGGGGGAGCACAATGTTCAAAACACCCTTAGCGGAAAGAGCCAGCCCATAAACTAAAGTCTTCCAAAATTTTCAAAGAACTACCGCATATACTACCTTTGCACCGCAAAAAGAAAACCGGTCCGCCTTCAACCATTACCCAGCTGATTAACAGCGGACTCGTTAAGATCGTCAGGAAATAGGCCCACCTCTTTTCTCTGAGATCTCCGGGGAAATTTAACCCCATGCTGCACTCTAATATTCGAGGTACTATGAATTACAAACATGCAATAGAAGATCCGGTTTTTAATACCATTGCCAGGGTGGCTGAAAAATTGGGTACAGACAGCTATGTGATAGGTGGGTTTGTCAGAGACTTTCTTCTGAAACGAGGTACACCCAAGGATATTGATATTGTAGCTGTTGGAAGCGGCATTGAACTGGCCACGGCCGTTGCCAACGCCCTGGAAGGCAAACCAAAGGTTTCTGTCTTCAAGAATTTTGGCACTGCCATGATCAAAACTGACGAGCTGGAGCTGGAGTTTGTGGGCGCAAGAAAAGAGAGCTACCATTTTGACAGCAGAAAACCGGTTGTAGAAAACGGGACTCTTGAAGATGATCAAAACAGAAGAGATTTTACCATCAACGCCCTGGCCCTTTCATTGAATCCTGAAAATTACGGAGACCTACTGGACCCCTTTAACGGACAGGAAGACCTGAAGAATAAGATCATTCGCACTCCATTAGATCCCGACCTGACCTATTCTGATGACCCCTTGAGAATGCTCAGGGCCATTCGCTTTGCCTCTCAACTCAACTTTAAGATCGAGCAACATTCTTTTGAAGCCATCACGAGAAACCGCCACCGACTTAAGATCATCAGCAAGGAGCGCGTCGTTGACGAATTCAATAAGATCCTTCTAAGCAAAAAACCTTCCGTTGGTTTGAGCCTGTTGTATAAAACCGGGCTTCTCAAAATGATCCTCCCGGAGCTCACCAACCTTTCAGGTATCGAGGAGATTGAAGGTCAACGCCATAAAGACAATTTCTGGCATACCCTGGAGGTCGTGGATAATATCTCAATTCACACAGACGATCTTTGGTTGCGTTGGGGGGCCTTATTGCACGATATCGGAAAAGCCCCTACCAAACGCTTTGATAAAAAGATCGGGTGGACCTTTCACGGACACGAGTTTGTAGGGTCTAAAATGGTTTACAAGCTTTTCAGACGAATGCGTTTACCGCTGAACGAAAAAATGAAATTTGTTCAAAAGATGGTGCTTCTTAGTTCCAGACCGGTCGTTCTATCACAGGACGAGGTAACAGATTCTGCGGTACGCCGACTTATTTTTGATGCCGGCGATCATATTGAAGACCTGATGACGCTTTGTGAGGCGGATATTACCACTAAGAACCCAAGGCGTTTTAAAAAGTATCACAACAATTTCCGCCTGGTACGGGAAAAGATCAAGGAAGTGGAAGAAAGGGATCATATCCGAAATTTCCAACCTCCGGTTGATGGGCAGGAGATCATGGATTTCTTTGACCTGAAGCCTTCGCGTGAGATCGGCCTAATAAAAGACGCCATCAAAGAGGCAATTCTTGAGGGTGAGATCCCTAACGAATACGAGGCCGCACGGGCCTTTATGATCAGAAAAGGAAAAGACCTCGGCCTGACCCCGAAAGAAGAGCAAACCCCTAAAGGAGTATAATTAAAAGGGTTGCCAGGTCGACCTGCCAAATAAAAGCTATGAAGATCAATCTCAGAAAACTTGCAAAATTATCACTTATCCTGATCTACCTGGTCATCGTTGCCGGGGCTGTTGTGAGAATGACAGGAAGCGGGATGGGCTGCCCCGACTGGCCCAAATGTTTCGGGTATTATATTCCTCCAACAGAGGAAGCTCAATTGTTGTGGGCTCCCGGAAGAACCTTCAAGAAAGGACAGGTGATCATTAAGGATGAACAGTTGCTTACCGCAAATGAAGACCTTACCACCGGGGAGACTTTTAATGCAGACCATTGGGAGGTCTATACCAAACACGATTACAATATCTTCAATGCCTCCCATACCTGGGTAGAATATATCAACCGCTTACTGGGCGCCCTGGCAGGATTAGCCGTACTTATCATGGCGGTATGGTCTGTAGGTTGGTGGAAAAAGAACAAAACGGTTACCCTGCTGTCCTGGCTGGCTGTTTTCGGCATGGGATTCCAGGCCTGGCTGGGGGCCACCGTCGTCTATTCAGTGTTGGCTCCTGTACGCATCACCCTGCACATGGTTATGGCCTTGTTGATCGTAGCTGTTGTATTAAAAATCATTCAGTTGTTAAAGCCCATGAGAGGCAGACAAGTATTCAAAAAGTCTTTTCATCATCTGCTGTGGCTGGCCTTACTGCTCACCCTGTTTCAGGTCATCCTTGGAACCCAGGTACGTCAATTCATAGACGAGCAGGTTAAATTACTGGGAGAGGCTGATAAAGGAGGATGGCTAAGCGCACCGGAGTGGAACTTTTATGTACACAGAAGTTTTTCAATCCTGGTATTAGCCGTCAATATCTATCTGCTCTATCTCAACAAGAGAGCGGGACTGGGTTTCAACAAGATCAGTTGGGTGATCGCCCTTCTCGGGATCGAGATCTTAAGCGGGATGGCGATGTATTATGTGAATTTTCCTTTCGGCAGCCAGCCTGTTCACCTGGTTATTGCTTCCGTATTGTTCGGGCTGCAATTTTACCTCGTATTGGAATCCCTCTCAGCCAAAAAACAGCGTATTTCTTTGTAAATTGCGAACCTAATTAAATTATCAGGAATGATCTATAAGTTCAGAATTATACTGGATGCCGAAGAAGATGTATTCCGGGACCTGGAGATCGAAGCCTCCAACACTCTGGAAGACCTTCACAATGCGATCGCTCAATCCTTCGGGTTTGACGGAACCGAGATGGCGTCCTTTTACGTGAGTAATGAAGAATGGGAGCAAGGTGAAGAGATCGCCCTGTTCGATATGAGCGAAGGTGATGAACAGGTAAAACTCATGAGTGAGACCCTGATGGAAGACCAATTAAACGAAGATAACCGCAACCTGATCTACGTTTATGATTTCTTCAATATGTGGACCTTTTATGTAGAGCTTGCCGAAATCTCTGAAAAAGAAGATGGGACTACCTATCCGAACCTTATGTTTGTTCACGGACAGCTCCCGGAGAGCCCGCCGGAAAAATCCTTCGAAGCCGAATTAACAGGATCTTCTGATTTTGACGACGAAGATGCCCTGGAGTTCGGTACTGAGAATTACGAGGACTTTGATTTTGACGAAAACTGGAATTGATGTTAACCCAGGACAGTTACGATTGTCCGACCATCCTACGAAAAACCTATGATTAACCTATACCCTACTCAGCTTGAAACCCTGTCTATTCACAAGGTTGGGAACAAAAGTAAGAACGAACAGGTTTTTTTCTCTGAAGAACCCTACCATCTCAATGACGAGATCACCGCTATTTTAAAAGAATACTTTTTTAAGCCATTTCGCGAGAAAGAAGAAAATTACCTTCATTTCAGCAATGAAGTGGATGTAGAGTTCAACGAACTGTACAAAATTTGTTCTGATATCTTTGAGGAGCCTTCAAGTGCTCATCAGAACTCAAAACGAATTGCTTCTCATCTCTTTGAACAATCAAATCACCCTCACATTAAAAGCGGGGAATTATATGTTTGCTACCTCAGAGATGTTGTTCTCGACAACGAAAAGATCGACGCGGTCGGTATCTTTAAATCAGAATTGAAACACGATTTCCTTGAGTTTGAAGAAGAAGGGAATAACCTGGAGATCATAATCAGACAAGGTATCAATGTAAACAAACTCGATAAGGGAGCCTTGATCATTAATCGCAATAAAGAGGAAGGCTTCAAGATCCTCTCGGTAGACAGTAACCGTTACGATACGAAGTACTGGCTGGAAAAATTCCTCCAGGTAGAGGCTACTACCGATGAGAACTACTACACTAAAAAGTACCTTAAATTCTGCCAGGATTTTGCCAAGGATGTTGTATTGCCTGCGGAGGATAAAAAGGAAGAGGTCATGTTCATGAATAGGGCCGTGAATCATTTTGCTTCCAATGACGAATTTGAGGAGACCAGCTTTTTGAACGAGGTAATGGACAATCCACAGCTGATTCCTGAGTTCAAAAATTATAAAACCGAAAAAGGTCCTAAATACAGCATTGAAGATGTGAGCAATTTTCCGATTGCTAACAAAGCTGTTTCAGACGCCCGAAAAAAGATCAAAAATGTGATCGAGCTGGATACCAACATTCAGATCAAGATGGATTTTATCAATCCTGAATCGGCTGAAAAGTATGTAGAAAAAGGCTGGGATGAAGAAAAACAGATGTATTACTACCTGGTTTACTTTAACAAGGAGCAAAAGAGCTAATTAAAAAAAGGCTGTCCGGATGGACAGCCTTTTTATTTCATAACAGGTCCACTTATTGAGGCTTACTGAACAGCGTATTATCAACCGGTGCATTTACCTGCAAATTCTTCATGGTCAAACTCATGGCAGGTGAATCCAGGTCTGAGTCGGTATAGCTGAGGATGGATGCGGGAAACTTCAATCCGTTCACATCCTTATAGTCTTCAAAGGCCACAAAAATAGTACCTCCCATAGGAGATGCCACCTCTGTAAACTCTATGAGTCCCGTACTTTTATTGAAGTATTGTTTGCGGGCAGGCTCATCGCCCTGCTTGAACTTCACATTGAGGACCCTGTAGGTATTGCCTTTTAACACTTTCTCTCCCAGGTCTTCCAGGGTATAGTCGGCAGTGTTCAGTAATTTTTCTGCAGTAATATTTTTTTTAGCAGCCCTTACCTGTTCTGCGGTCATGGGAATGGGAGTTGAAGAACCCGTCATCGGATTGATCATCCAACCCTGATCTCCATTGATCACTTCAACAATCTTATCATCTCTAAAGGTCATTTCAGTATACTGCTTCCCCGGAATGCTGTATGCCAGGCGACCATCCATGACGATCCCATTAGACTCTACACGGATCTCTGCCTGCAGCGATTTGATATTTTTAAGGGCCGTCTTTCCTCCTATAGCCTCGAGGTAGTTGTCGACCACCTCTGCAGGAGTTTGAGCTCCCAGTCCTAATGAGATCAGGAAAAAGAAGAGTATCTGAAACTTTTTCATGCTTTTTGATTTTGGCTAAATGTAGTAAAAATAATACAATATCACCCTCCTAATAAACGCTGCATACTCACATCTTCATAGTTGCGTTTTACAAAGTCAAGGGCGGTTCGCACCACCTGGCCCATACTTTTACAGCGCTTAAATTTCATATCAAGCGTATACTGATACAGTTCCATTTGTAATTCGTGAAGATTTTCCGGCGGACTGATCCTGTCTTTGGTCATACACCGCATCAGGGCGCGAAGTCTTTTTTTAGAGGTAATGATCCTTTTTGCGATCACCGACCTTTCTTCCTTACGGTATTGTTCTATGGAGGCCGGTTTTAGTTTCTCCTCGACCATCTTGACCATCTGGTAATTCTCCTTAAAGAACTGTGGTTTATAAACCTTGAAATTACCTTCGTAAGACTGCTGATCAAAATCGATGGCGCGTATCCTGAAGATCACATTATCGAAATCATGCATGGGCAGAATCACGTAATTATAGGAACGCATGTCGCCCAGTAGCCTGATCATGCAGCGCTCGTTGAATTTCACGAATTCCTTTGCGATCTGACTCTTCTGAATCTCAGTACAACCGGGCAAGGAATTCTTTATGAATTCATCTCCCGGAATCCCGGAGATATGCTCCTCGATCAGGGTATCTTTATACACCGCGAAATTGATCCGGTTTGGAGAAAGTATATGTTCCAGCTCCAGGCCATAAACCCTCGAAGCATCGGCCTTTTTTACATAGAGATAGGTATAGTTGTCATTGAGAATATTCCGGATCTTGATTCGGAAAGGCTTGGAGTTTCCAAAGGTGCAAAAATCAATAGCGTCTACATTCAGGTATTGAAAAACCTCTTCATTACCATCAGAAAAGATCAGCGTATAAACCTTTTTCAAGTTATAATCGATCTCCGGCCGCTCGAATTCTGAATAGAAAACCCGGATCCACATAGTATCGTTATCATCCTCATCATAAACCACTATTGACCCCGAGAAACGCAGCAGATCATCGTAAAAGATCGGGATCTTGGTCGTTCGGTTATAACGTTCAAGATACCCCAGCAACATTTCATTGATCGGGTAGGTCGGCTTCTTTTTTGACATTAATTTCTGACTCATCTGGCTTCCTTAAGTTTTCTCAAATTTAAATTATATTGTAACAAAAGCCCTGAAGACTCGTCACATTAATAGAAATCAACAAGTACCTTTATACATTGAGCACGATACTAACCATTAACAATCTAACGAAAAAATTCGGATATCTCACCGCTGTGAACGACTTGTCTTTCACCATAGAAAAAGGCAACGTTTACGGAATTCTGGGACCTAACGGAAGTGGGAAATCAACGACCCTGGGCATTGTCCTGAACGTAGTCAACAAAACATCAGGCGACTTTCAGTGGTTTGACGGTACAGTCTCTACCCATGAGGCCCTTAAAAAAGTTGGAGCCATCATCGAGCGTCCTAACTTTTATCCTTATATGAGTGCCGAACAAAACCTGAAACTGGTATGTAAGATCAAGGAAGTCCCTTATGATAAGATTAGGGAAAAACTGGAACTGGTAGGACTTCTCGACAGAAAGGATGATAAGTTCAGAACCTATTCCCTGGGAATGAAACAACGTCTGGCCATCGCCTCTGCTCTCTTAAACGATCCTGAGATCCTTATTCTTGATGAACCCACCAACGGATTAGATCCTCAGGGTATTCATCAGATCAGGTCACTTATCAAAGAGATCGCCTCAAGGGGTACCACCATATTGCTGGCCTCTCACCTGCTGGACGAGGTAGAGAAAGTATGTTCTCATGTAGTCATTTTGAGAAAAGGCAAGAAGCTTTATTCCGGTCGCGTAGATGAAATGATAGCCAGTCACGGTTATTTTGTGTTGCAAAGTAACGACCAGGAAAAATTGATCAGCCTGCTCGAAGACCACCAGGCATTCGGACGAATTAACAGGGATAACGGTTTGATCACTGCCTTTTTGAATGAACCCCTGGAAGCTTCAGACCTCAATAAATTGGTTTTTGAAAAAGGATTAGTGCTTTCACATCTTGTAAAACGCAAAGAAAGCCTCGAAGAACAATTCCTGACATTAACCGAAGACCAATCCAACTAATCGCAAACCACCATCATGACAAGATTACTCCAAATAGAAGCAATAAAACTCTGGAACAACCGATCCAGCAGAATTCTTATCATCGCTTATTTTGTGCTGCTTACCTCCATCGCGCTGATAGCAGCCATTAAATTTGATATTGGTCCAATTCAGTTTCACCTGGCCGACCAGGGCATCTTTAATTTCCCGTATATATGGCATTTTAACACCTATATCACCGCCTGGTTCAAACTGTTTCTCGCTATCATTATCGTATCTATGATGGCCAACGAATACAGTAATAAGACTATAAAACAAAATCTGATAGACGGTTTAAGCAAAAAAGAGTTCATTTTAAGTAAGTTCATTACTGTAGTGGTGTTTGCCCTGATCTCTACGGTATTTGTCTTTGTGGTTTCCCTTGTTCTGGGACTTATTTTTTCGGATTACAATGAAGTAGGTATCATCTTTTCAGACCTGGAATACCTGATCGCCTTCTTTGCCAAATTAGTTGGATTCTTCTCTTTCTGTCTGTTTTTGGGGATGCTGGTGAAGCGTTCAGCCTTTGCCCTGGGGTTCCTGGTACTCTGGCAGGCCGTTGAAGGCATTATTTACGGACTCCTGGTTTGGAGAACCAGTAAATCTTTAGCAGATACCGTACATCAATTCATGCCTCTGGAGGCTATGGCCAGCCTTATAAAAGAACCCTTTTCACGACTGGGAGCCGTGCAGTCGGTGGCCAACCAGCTGGGAGAAGAGTTTTCAAAGGACTACGCTATTCACTTTTCAGAGATCCTTATCGTTCTGGTATGGGTAGCCTTTTTTATCTATGCTTCTTATTGGTTGTTGAAGAAAAGGGATTTGTAAACTCTAAAAGAGCTTCTAATTGAATCGGCAAAGGGGTCAATATTCTTAAAACAGGTGTTTAGGAACTGACAAACCACCCCGTCTCATGGCATCGCCATGAGACACCCCTCCTTATACCCCTCCGGTTTTCCTATAGAAAACCACCTCCCCTTAAAAAAGGGGAGGGTAAAAGCATTTTCAAAATTAACTTTGGTGATGAAAGACCAAAAATAGGCCTGGAGATAAAACCATGAGATCGCCACACCCTACCCAGTGGGTAGGGTTCGCGAAGACGAACCATCTATAATTTAATTTTTGATTAAATATGGATCCTTTGCTTCTTTACCTCCTTGCTTCTTCGCAACCAGAACTCATCTGCCACAAAGCAGGAGCTCAGCAATTCGGGACATCCTGTGCTTAACCGGATTTTCCAATTAATACTTAAATTGCAGTGACGCTAATTCACTGCTATTGAAAAAGTTAATCCTCATATTTTTACTGGGGCTCCCCTTAATTATCCTGGCACAGGACCCTTGTGCACAATTGACAGCACCCCTGAACGGAGCTACTGATGTACGGCTTGATACGTCTATCAGCTGGACCACGGTACCCGGGGTGAACGGCTACCTGCTGAGCATTGGAACCGCGCCAGGGGCCAACGACATCCTCGATAATGAAATGGTAGGCTCGGTAACCTCATACACCCCCGAAGCCGGGCTTCCCGCAGGAACCACCATTTATGTGACCATTGCCCCCTTTTATTTTGATGCTCCCAGTACGAACTGTCCCCCTCAAACCTTTACCACCGAAGCGCTGACCGCGCCCCCCGATTGTACCCAATTAAACGATCCGGCTAATGGGGAGGCAGGTATTGAATACACCCCCCTTCTCAGCTGGGACTATGCCTACGGAGCCGAAGGCTATTTTATTTCTGCAGGCAGTACACCCGGAGGCACCGACTTTCTCAATATGGAAGACGCAGGAAATTCCACCCGCTACAACCTGACCGGCACCCTTCCTCCCGAAACGGTCATCTATGTTCGTATTGCTCCGTACAACAGCCTCGGGATTACTATGAACTGTGCAGAAACCACCTTTATCACCCGCCCATCAGGGTCGGCTCCGGGGTGTACATTTCTGACCTTTCCGGAGGACGGAGCCATGAACGTAGCTTTAACCACATCTATCGACTGGGAGCCTGAGACTGAGGCCACCGGTTATATTGTAAACATGGGGTATTCACCCGGCGTAAATGATATCCTGGATAATGCTGTCTTTACCGGCCCTACCGCCAGGGTCCTTGAATTTTTACCCAATAGTGATGTCTATGTAACCATTACCCCCTTTAATGAAGTCGGAGAGGCTCTGGGTTGTATTACAGAATCCTTTTCAACCACTGCAGGGTGTGGCCCGTTTACTGATCCCGTTACAGGAAACATCATTGACCTGAACCCGGTCGTCAGCATTCCCGATACCCTGGCTGTTTGCAGTACTCAGAATCTTCCTTTGCTGGACGGATTTGACCCTGCTTTGAGTTATTCCTGGTTCCTGGATTCAGAGGAAGGGATAAGGGAATTAGGAAATGACCCTTTTCTGCAACTGGAAGAGGCAGGCTCCTATTTTGTAGAGGTCACCGATACCATACAACAGGAAAATAATGTATTGGAATGCACCACGATCGAAACCTTTACCGTGATCATTACCGATCCACCCCGTCTGGCCGGAGCAGATTTTACAGAGACGCCGTCAGGCATCAGGGTAGCGATCTCGGTACAGGGAGAGAGCAACTATGAATACTCGATCAACAGTGAAGCAGGACCTTATACCACAGGACTAACCTTTGATCTTCCGGAACAGGAATCCTACACCCTTTTCATCAGGGAGCCTTTGGCATGCGGGATCACCTCCTTCACCCTTAACCCGGTTTCCTTTCCGAATTTCTTTACCCCTAACGGGGACAGCTTTAACGATACCTGGAAACCCACTGTTATTGGGCGAATGCAACCTGACCTGCTCGCAGTGCATATTTTTGACCGCTACGGAAAATTACTGATCAGTTTAGCTCCTGAGGATAGCGGATGGGACGGGACCTACAACGGTCGGGAGCTCCCGGCTTCTGATTATTGGTACAGGGCAGAGTTCAATGATGGCACCTTGAAAAAAGGACATTTTTCCCTGAAACGCTAATGAAATTTAAGAGGACGTTAATCCCATGACACAGGGCAAATTACTAGATTTGCCTTATGCGTTTTAAGATCCAGTCAGAATACAAGCCTACGGGAGATCAACCCAATGCCATTGCACAATTATCCCGGGGCATAGAAGAAGGAGAACGTTACCAGACCCTTTTGGGAGTAACCGGATCCGGAAAAACCTTTACCGTTGCCAATGTGGTGGAAGAGGTGCAGCGACCTACCCTGGTGCTGGCCCATAATAAAACCTTGGCAGCACAGCTCTACTCTGAGTTCAAACAGTTCTTTCCTGAGAATGCCGTGGAGTACTTTGTATCCTATTACGATTACTACCAGCCGGAGGCTTATATCCCTGTAACGGGAACCTATATCGAAAAAGACCTTTCCATCAACGAGGAGATCGAAAAACTACGACTCAGCACCACCTCCTCCCTCCTGTCCGGGAGAAGAGATGTCCTGGTGGTGGCCTCCGTATCTTGTCTTTATGGTATCGGGAACCCCATAGAGTTTCAAAAGAATGTGATTACCCTGGAAAGGGACCAGGTGATCTCAAGAACCAAATTATTGCATCGTCTGGTGCAGAGTTTATATTCAAGGACCACGGCTGAATTTAATCATGGAAATTTCAGGGTAAAGGGAGATGTGGTTGATGTCTACCCCGGGTACGCTGATGATGCCTTCCGCATCCATTTCTTTGGAGATGAGATCGAGGAGATCGAAGCCTTTGATCCAAACACCAACAGGGTAATCGAGAAGTACGACCGACTGAACATCTATCCCGCCAATATGTTCGTAACCTCTCCTGATGTATTGCAAAATGCCATTCACGAGATCCAGGATGATCTCGTAAAACAGGTAGACTATTTCAAGGACATCGGGAAACCCCTGGAGGCAAAACGCCTGGAAGAACGCACGAATTTTGACCTGGAAATGATACGGGAATTGGGGTATTGTTCAGGGATCGAAAACTATTCACGATACCTCGATGGGCGCCCCCCGGGAACCCGCCCTTTCTGTTTGCTGGATTATTTTCCGGACGATTATTTAATGGTGGTGGATGAGAGTCACGTAACCATTCCCCAGGTACATGCCATGTACGGCGGTGACCGCAGCCGAAAAGAGAACCTGGTGGAGTATGGCTTCCGTTTGCCGGCAGCCATGGATAACCGTCCGCTGAAGTTCGAAGAATTTGAAGGGTTGCAAAACCAGGTGATCTATGTGAGCGCCACCCCGGCAGATTATGAACTGGAACACAGCGGCGGGGTCTATGTAGAACAGGTGATCAGACCTACCGGACTGCTGGATCCGGTGATAGAAGTCCGCCCCAGCAAGCACCAGATCGATGACCTCATCGAAGAGATTCAACAACGGGTAGACAAGGATGAAAGAACCCTGGTAACTACCCTCACCAAGCGAATGGCCGAGGAGTTAACCAAATACCTGACCCGTATTCAGATCAGGTGTCGATATATTCACTCAGATGTAGATACCCTGGAAAGGGTGGAGATCATGCAGGATCTTCGAAAAGGGTTATTTGATGTACTGATCGGGGTAAACCTGTTACGGGAAGGGCTCGACCTTCCGGAGGTATCCCTCGTGGCTATCCTGGATGCCGACAAGGAAGGATTCTTACGAAGCAACCGATCACTTACCCAGACGGTAGGTCGGGCAGCAAGGAATGTGAACGGGATGGCCATTATGTATGCTGATAAGATCACCGATAGCATGCAAAAGACCATTGATGAGACCGAATACCGCAGGGAGAAACAGATGAATTACAACAAGGAGCATGGCATCACGCCACAAGCCCTGAAAAAGAACCTGGACAGCGCCCTGGCAAAAAACTCCATTGCCACCTACCAGCAGGAGAAGGAAGCGGCAAGAAAGGCTGCCGAGCCTGAGGTGGAATACATGACCAAAGACCAGCTGGAGAAACTGGTTCGGGAAAAAAGAAAGTCCATGGAGAAGGCCGCCAAAGAGCTCGACTTTATGGAAGCCGCAAGGCTCCGGGATGAGATCAAAACCCTGCAGGAACGAATTACAGAATAAAAAAACGCCCCCAATTGGAGGCGTTTTCAGCTAACTAACTACAAATTTTAGAACTCTAAATAAATGTTCGGTTATCCGATCTGGATCATTCGTTTTGGCTTAGGCAAAGCTTCTTCTTTCTTCGGGATCTCCACACTGAGGATTCCGTCTTTGTAAGAGGCTTTGATCTTTTCGGTATTCACCGTTTCTGGTAAATTGAATGATCTCCTGAAAGAAGAGTAAAAGAACTCTCTTCGGCTGAAGTTTTTCTCCTTATTCTCTTCACTGGTTTCAGAGGTGTGCTCATTAGAGATCGTCATCACATTGTTGTCGACTTCAATGTTAAAATCTTCCTTCTTCATTCCCGGAGCGGCTACTTCCAGTTCAAATCCTGTTTCAGATTCGGAAATGTTTACCGCCGGAACATTGGCGTTCATACCTTCCATACCTCCAAACCAATCTGGCTTGAAAAACTCATCTAAAAGGGAAGGTAAGGTACCTGGGTTTCTTCTGATCAAATTCATAATGCTATGTTTTTTAGGTTTAACTTCTAATTTTAAATCGTTGCACCCTATATAAAACAAAATCAATTCCATTTGCGATTTAATGTCATTTTGACGCGATTTTACTGGTTTATACCGACAAAATGTCAATTCACCTCCCCTTAACCGAAATCTCTAAACCCTTATTTCCCTGATAGTCTACAAGAAACGAGCATTTTATGTAACTTTCTGTTTGTTAGCGATCATTGCGATTCATGAAAGCATTATACCATAAACTCCTTCATTTTTCATCGAAACTTCAGAGCAAGATCGCTTTTTACCCTACCCTGCTCTCGGCTTTCGGATTCCTGCTTACCCTGATCGTACTCTACCTGAATGAGATGGGCGTATCTGCCTACCTCAAAGAAAAAGCCCCCATCCTTGTCATTGAAGACCTGCAAACGGCAAGAACACTATTAAGTGCCTTTATTGCCGGTATGATCTCCCTGATGGTCTTTAGTTTCTCTATGGTGATGATCCTGCTCAACCAGGCCTCCAGTAATTTTTCACCAAGGTTATTACCAGGCCTGATCTCCAACAGAAGACACCAACTGGTTCTGGGGTCATTCCTGGCCAGTTTGATCTATTGTATCTTTATTTTGGTGTCAGTTGATGGTAATGAGCATCCGACAAACCCGGCAGGCTTCCCTGTATTGGTGGCCATTATATTGACTATTTTCTGCCTGGGATTATTTGTGTACTTCATCCATTCGATCTCTCAATCCATTCTGGTAAATAATATTCTTGATAACATTTACCGTACGTCCCAACGACATCTAAAGGAGGTATTGGAGGCTGATGAAGACGGGATGAGGTTTCCGGCAACTGATGAGTGGCATGTTTACCATGCAGATAGCACAGGATATTTCCAGGATTGCATTATAGACACTTTAAAAGAGCTCTGTCAAAAACACAGCATTAAGCTGGAGATCATTCCTCCCAAGGGGAGTTTTATTCTGGAAGGCATCCCTCTGATACGATGCGATCGGAAACTGGAGGAAGAAGTCATAAATAAGCTGAGAAGCAGTATCATTATTTCTAAAACCCAATTATTAAAAGAGAACTACGTCCTCGCCTTTAAGCAGATCACAGAGATTGCGGTAAAAGCCATGTCTCCCGGTATAAACGATCCCGGAACAGCACTCAATGCCATTGATTATCTCACCGAATTATTTGCCGGACGCATGAAGAAAAAGGACCAGATCATGTTAAGCATCGAGAAGGAGCCGGTGATCAAAATGGGGTCAGTTTCTTTTCAGGAACTGCTTTACAATGTCATGGCTTCCCTGAGACTTTATTGCAAACACGATGTGATCATCATGCAGAAGTTAATTCTAATGATCCGCTACTTATTATTTCAACCTGCAGCAGAAGAGCATTATTCTGAATGCCTCAAAGAGGAGGTTAAATTACTCCTGGATGATGCCGGTAAAAGCATCAGTAATGAAAAGGACCTGACCACCATTAAGGAACTTGCAAATACGATTCACATATAACCAGCGCTTATAAATCCCGAAAATGAATTATTACCTTATTTTCAGATACCTCCACCTGCTCTTCCTGTTTATTATGATAGGCAGCGTGATCACACAACAATTCTTATTAAAAAAGCAAATGAACGGGAAGGAGATCCGGGTGATCAGCAGAACAGACCTTGTTTACGGAATTTCTTCCATAGTGGTGGTAGGCCTCGGACTCACCCTTTGGTTCGGGGTTGGAAAACCGGCTGACTTTTACAGCAAGAACCACCTCTTTCTGATAAAGGTCGGATTGTTTATCCTGGTGGGTTTACTGTCTGTTTACCCGACCTTATTTTACAGGAACAAACGAAAGGCATTAAAAGAAAATGAGAGTACTAAGGTTCCGGGAATGGTGAGATGGGTGGTCAGGCTGGAGTTGATCATCCTTTTGTTCATCCCCCTGCTCGCCGTTCTGATGGCTGCAGGCACAGGTTTATCCTGATCAATTGTAATAGACCTTAAAAATATCGATCATTACCTTGGGCGGCACCACCCGGTCAGGATAGTTGTTCATGACCGACAACACCTGGTCTACCGCAATGGGGTTGAGACCCATTTTAAGGGTGCAATCCTTAAGCGCCAACCTCTCCTTAGGGTGTATTCTTCGGTCGATATTCATCAACAAGAGTAAACGCTGGAACTGAAGAATACGCTCCGGCTCTGTCTCAGGCGCTACATAGGGCGGGCGCTCGTCAGAAAAGAGACGGTTAAGGTCATCATCATCAACCTTCATATTACGGGCAACCGCTTGAATAAATAGATACTCCCGTTCATTGACATCATGATCGGAGCGCACCAGGTAGATCAGGTCGGAAAGAAGACTTAATTTTTCTTCTTTATTCTTCATAATACAAAGCGAATTGGAAGAAAAAATTAGATATTTATTGCCTTACCATAAAAAAATATCGACCAATGGACTATTTTTCTTACAGAATAATACTACTTATAGGGTTGTTATGCCTTACCAAAGGACACAGCCAACACCTTGAACCAGAATCCATTACCATCTTTTCCCCTGAACTGGACACCACAAAGGTTATTTGGGTTTTACTGCCGGAGGATGCAAAAACCACATCGGAAAGATTTCCCGTGCTTTATATGCATGACGCTCAAAACCTCTTCGATGCATCCAGATCGTATGCCGGGGAATGGCAGGTAGATGAGACCATAGACAGTTTGAATATTCCATGTATTGTAGTCGCTATAGAACACGGTAATGAAAAGAGAATTGACGAACTTACCCCCTACACCCACGAAAAATACGGGGGTGGAAAAGGAAGTGCTTACTCAAACTTTATTGTGAACACCCTGAAACCAGCGATTGACAGTATTTACCCCACCCTCCCGGAGAACGAACACACCCTGGTGGGCGGCAGCTCCCTTGGCGGACTCATTTCTCATTATATGTTATTCACCTATCCCGAGGTATTCTCTAAGGGGATCTTGTTCTCCCCCAGTTACTGGTACTCAGAAAAGATCTACGATCTTACCAAAACCGGAGAAGCACCGGAAAACACTATGATCTACCTTGCTTCAGGAGCCATGGAACCCGGCTCTACCGTAGCTGACCACGAACGAATGGCAGCACTATTAAAGCAGGTCGGATTCGATGAAGAGGATCTGCACACTGAGATACGTGAAGGAGCAGCTCATAATGAAGATTTCTGGAAGAAAGAATTTCCTAAAGCAATGTCCTGGTACCTGGAAAATTATTTCAACAGGAAATAAGTAACTTGCAACTTTACCTCCATTGCTTACCAGATCATTTACTCAAAAACATATAACAGAAGAGATCATGACCAATAATGACGTTTTAAAAAAACTAAGAGTAGCCCTTAAGCTGAGAGATACCGATATTATCGACATCTTGAAACTTGCTGACTTCAACATTTCCAAGGGAGAGATCAACAATCTTTTCAGAAAAGAAGATCATCCTAAATACGTTGAATGTGGCGATCAGATCTTACGTAATTTTCTCAACGGCCTGATCATCCACATGCGCGGGCCCATGGAGAAAAAGCCACAAAATAAAAATGCCCGGAACTAAGCCCGGGCATTCCCCTAACAAACTAACTAACCAAATCCACCAAAAGACTTGATCGGCGGGGAAACCATATAATCTTATTCTGAATTGATTAATTCAGTCTTTTCGTAGTCATTCCGGTTTGACCAGAGGTATCACCCCTCCTGAACGTTCCTTCTCCCTGCTTTTCACACTGAAACTCCCGGCCCTCCTCGTAGGTAAACACTCCTTTATCCAAAAACACCTCCCGGACAGCTCATGGTTATAAGCAGGCTCGCATTAACTGCGAGCCATTGCTCATTACCGGGTGCTAACGCAGGAAAGGGGCAGCTTTGCAGATAAAATACTACTTGCTGTATACCATAATATGCTAATCACTAATTTTTACAAGGCTCGTTTTTTAAACGATTGATGATGAACGTCTGTCCAAAACTACAACCTCATGGAACAACATTACAACTTCCAATCCATCATTTAACCCTGGGGTAACCCCATTTAACATTGTGGTAATATTGAAGGAATTTTCATCGTATAAACCGATGGTTTTATCGCCAAATTAATATTCCAAATCCCGGAAGAATAGATTCCCGGAAACGAGAAAGTCACATGATCATCAATTAATGTACCCTGAAAAAATTCATTTAAAGGATACGATGGTGTACAGCGAAGACAGGACTGACAAAAAAAGCCCGACCAATGGGCCGGGCTTTCCTTCTATAGCGAGTATATGTATTATTTCAATACTTCCTGAACCTTATCGGCAGCTTCCTGGAACTCGATAGCAGAGTGTACTGCCAGTCCGGAGTTATCGATAAGTTCTTTTGCGATCTCAGCGTTGGTACCCTGCAGCCTTACGATGATCGGCACCTGGATAGCATCACCCATGTTCTTATAGGCATCAACGATACCCTGGGCAACTCGATCACAACGAACGATACCACCGAAAATATTCACAAGGATGGCCTTTACGTTAGGATCTTTCAGGATAATTCTGAAAGCTGTTTCCACACGCTTGGCGTCTGCTGTACCTCCTACATCAAGGAAGTTGGCAGGCTCTCCTCCGGCCATCTTGATAAGGTCCATAGTAGCCATGGCCAATCCGGCACCGTTTACCATACACCCTACGTTTCCGTCAAGATTCACAAAATTCAATCCGGCCTCTTTTGCCTCTACCTCGATCGGGTCTTCCTCACGAAGGTCACGCATCTCTGCATAATCCTTATGACGGTAAAGAGCGTTATCATCAAGAGTTACCTTGGCATCAACAGCCATGATCTTATCGTCTGATGTTTTCAGTACTGGGTTGATCTCGAAAAGTGATGAATCTGAAGACTCATACGCCTTGTATAATGCTGTTACGAATTTCACCATTTCTTTGAACGCAGTTCCGCTTAAGCCAAGGTTGAAGGCAATTCTTCTGGCCTGGAATGGCATTAATCCGATCGATGGATCTACCTCTTCGTGAAAGATCAGGTGAGAGGTCTTTTCGGCTACCTCTTCGATATCCATCCCTCCTTCGGTAGAATACATGATCATATTGCGACCTTTGCTTCGGTCAAGCAGTACCGACATATAGAATTCGTCTGGCTCACTGTCTCCCGGATAATACACATCTTCGGCAACCAATACCTGATGTACCCGCTTCCCCTCTGCAGAGGTTTGTGGGGTTACCAGATCCATCCCGATAATGCTATCTGCGATCTCTTCAACTTCCTGCAGGTTTTTAGCCAGTTTTACTCCACCACCTTTTCCGCGGCCTCCGGCATGCACCTGAGCCTTGATCACGTGCCATCCTGTACCCGTTTCCTGGGTAAGCTGTTTTGCAGCTGCTACCGCATCTTTGGCGCTTCCGGCAACGATACCGCGTTGAATGCGGACTCCGAAACTTGCTAAAATTTCCTTTCCTTGATATTCGTGTAAATTCATAACGATTTCTTGTAGATTTTAAGCGGAAACAAATGTAACAAAAGCAAGGTTATAATACCAATTATTTCAGATAACAGTTTGAGGGACGAGTTTCTGTATCAGTTTGCAGATAATAGTGAGTCATAAATTATGGATGATGAAGGATGAATGGTGAATGGTGAATGATACGAATTGTTGGAATTTGGAGATTGAAATTTGGAATTTCCGGTTTCCGGCCTACCCGCCTACCCGCTTACCCGTCTAACTCAACTTATACTCCTCAAAATCGAGGGGATCAAAATTCCTGAAATGCCCATTGAGCTGTATGGTCTTTTTGGTTTGGTTGACCTGGCGGATGATCGGGATAATGCGCTGGAGATGACGCTCCATATACAGCAAACGCTCGGCTTCACTGGCCATTTGCAACAGAGCGTACTCCTCTTTGAGATTAAAGCCCACCTTATGTCCGTAAGCAAAGGAGTTAAATTCCTGAAAGGGAACCACCTTGTAGTTCACCCCGATCTCTTCATAAAGGGTATAGATCAGGTTGACCACCCGCTCCCGCTGGGTATCCTGCCCGTCTTCCATGTTATCAACATAACTGACCAAGCCACCCGCATAGAGCTTCCCCGGCATAGGATTGCTCATTTCCAGCAAACTGAAAGCCCGGGTAGCCTCACAAAGAATATCATAACGCCCTGAATCGTACTCCTTGGCCACCTTACTGATTACGACCTCACACCCAAACCCCAGTTTCCCGTCAATATAGGCAGGGATACCAAAAGCCGATCGGCCATCACGGCAATCCTGCACCAATTCACGGTAACGCTCCTCAAAAACATGGAGGGGAAGACGCTCTCCGGGAAAAACAACGATCTGTAACGGAAAAAGAGGGAGTAACTGATTCATAATGTTTGTATTACAAATCTAATGAATAAAACCCGGGTGACCCTATCGTAATATTGTTACATACATAACATATTGTTTTATTTTTAAATGTTTTGCCATGTTATTTCTTCGCATTAATTTCCCGTATTATTTTTGCGACCATAAATTTTACCGAAAATGACACATCAAGATCTCCAAAACATAGCCCGGGACTACGGCAGTCCGGTCTACGTGTACGATGCAGCCAAAATTGCATCCCAATATCACAGGCTTACCGCAGCCTTCAGCGGGGTTAAAAATCTCCGCCTGAACTACGCGGCCAAGGCCTTATCCAACATTTCCATTCTCAAATACATGAATTCGTTAGGGAGTGGTTTAGACACGGTGTCTGTACAGGAGGTCGATCTCGGACTCATAGCCGGATTCTCGCCGGAGTCTATTATATATACTCCTAACGGGGTGTCCATGGAGGAGATCGAAAAGGTGGCGTCAAAAGGGGTACAGATCAATATAGACAACCTGTCTATTCTGGAGCAGTTTGGAAGTAAGCATCCGGACGTCCCTGTATGCATCCGTATCAACCCGCATGTCATGGCCGGGGGTAATGCCAACATATCGGTGGGGCATATCGATTCAAAATTCGGCATCAGTATCCACCAGATACCTCATTTATTGCGTATCGTTGAAAACACCGGAATGCACATCAACGGGATCCATATGCACACCGGTAGTGACATCCTTGATATTGAAGTGTTCCTCTATGCTTCAGAGATCCTCTTTGAAACAGCGAAAAATTTTGACAGACTGGAATTTCTGGATTTCGGAAGCGGCTTCAAAGTCCCCTACAAACCCAATGACATCGAAACCGACATTGAAGAATTAGGCACCAAGCTCACAAAGCGCTTTAATGCCTTCTGCAAAGAAACCGGGAAAGACCTTACCCTGGCCTTTGAGCCCGGAAAATTCCTGGTCAGTGAAGCCGGTTATTTTATCACTAAGGTCAATGTGGTCAAACAAACCACCTCTACCGTTTTTGCCCAGGTAGATTCAGGATTTAACCACCTGATCCGTCCTATGTTGTACAACTCCTATCACCATATATTCAACCTATCCAATCCGGATGGCAAGGAACGATTTTATTCGGTGGTAGGCTATATCTGTGAGACCGATACGTTTGCCAACAATCGCAGGATCGCAGAGATCAACGAAGGCGACCTGTTGTGTTTCAAAAATGCGGGTGCCTATTGTTTCTCAATGGCCAGCAATTACAACTCCAGGTATCGTCCGGCAGAGGTGTTATGGCTTAACGGAGAAGCTCACCTGATCAGAAAAAGGGAAACCTTTGACGACCTGCTGCACAACCAGGTATCCATCGAGATCCCGGTGTCAGAACCTGCACTGGCAGAAAAGAAATAATGAATTTTCGGTATTCATGAATGGTCTCTTCGGAGACCATTTCTTTTTTTTATCTTTAGCCAAAAATCAGGCCTTACTATGAAAGCTTCTCATTTACTAGCTGTTTTATGCATTTTCTTCATGACCTCGGTGAATGCGCAAAAGATCGAGTGGTTAACTTTCGAGGAAGCCGTTGAAAGATCGGTGTCTGATGAATCTCCCAAAAAGATCTTTATAGATGTATACACCGATTGGTGTGGTTGGTGCAAGAAAATGGACGCTACCACCTTCTCTGATCCCGAGGTAGCTGCCTATATGAACGAGCGTTTTTACATGGTGAAGTTTGATGCTGAATCTACTGCCGACGTAAATTTCAAAGGCAAGGTCTTTAAATTTCAAAAACAGGGACGTCGTGGCTTTCACGAATTAGCCTATGCATTATTACAAGGTCGTTTAAGCTATCCTTCTGTAGTATTTCTTAACGAAAAGCAAGAGCTGCTCTCCCCGGTACCAGGCTATAGGGAGTCTGAGGAGTTTCTCGATATTGCGAGGTATTTTGGTGACGATATATTTCTTCACACAAAATGGGCCGACTATATGGCCTCCATCGCTAATAAATAACCAACCACGACTAACCATTAAACCAACCAAGTCTTATGATCAACGCTATTCTACGAGCATCACTGCCCGCAGTTTTTCTATGCCTTATTTCCTGTGCTGACAAACAACCCTCCACCCCATTAATGGCAGCTGTTGAATCTGACGCTCCTGTCATCAAAAAGGTGATGAATAATCCGGAGGCGCATGAAGTACAGATCCTTTTTTCTGAGATAGATCGACATGGAGACTCTGTGAGCTTTACGGATGAAAGCTTCCGGGTAAATTCAGATAATTATTTTTATCCGGCAAGTTCGGTAAAGTTCCCCATTGCCCTTTTGGCGTTGGAGAACATTGCAGAGAACGACACCATCCTAAGCACTTCGAAGTTCTTTGTGGAGGGCGACAGTGTGGAGACCACCATCAGAGAGGAGGTCAAAAAGATCTTCGCGGTTAGCGACAACGACGCCTATAACCGATTGTTCGAGTTTTTAGGAACTGACCAGATTAATTCACGACTTGAGGAAATGAATATCGGTCCGGTGCGCATAGCCCACCGACTCTCAGTACCTGACGCTGACGTACCGCAGACCCGTCCCCTGGTATTTTACCTGAACGACACGACCTTAACCCAATGGCCAACTACCAACAATACTCCCGTAACCCCACTTAATCTGAATAAAACCATGAAGGGCGATGGTTATTACGCAGGCGACAGCCTGATCAGGGAACCCATGGATTTTTCCCGAAAAAACTACCTTCCTGTTGCCTCACTTCACAACCTGATGAAACGGGTGATCTTACCGGAAAACTTTTCGCAAGAGGAAACGTTTAATCTCAAAGAATCTGATCGTGAATTTGTACTCGAAGCCATGTCGGCCCTCCCATATACCCAGGGCTATGACCGGAAAGAGTACTACGACAGCTATGTGAAATTTTTTATGTTCGGTGACACCAAAGAGCCCATGCCCGAGCATATTAAGGTCTACAATAAGGTAGGGTTTGCCTATGGATACCTGACGGATTGCTCTTATATCAGGGACGAAAAGAACGACGTTGAATTTATTCTTACCGCCACCATTCATGTGAATGAAGACCGCATTTACAATGACAACAATTACGAATACGAAGAGGTGGGCATTCCTTTCCTTGCAGAACTGGGCAGACAAATTCACCGATCACTTATCAAACAATAAAAACAGGAACGAACATCCCGGAAGCGTGAGGATATTTTTTATTTAAGTAAAAATTAATGCCTTTAATTTTTGTAAATTAAAAGAAAGTAAAAACCTCATAATGAACAACCTGTCCTTCGATAAGTTTGTAAAGAAGATCCTCATCAAAGCTCCTTTAGAAAAGATCTACTGGTGCTGGTCTACTGAAGACGGACTCACCTCCTGGTTTCTGCGGGCATCGGATCATATAAGAGATGGAAAGCGCATCAATCACCAGGAAACGGTAAAGGCCGGGGATGAGTATTTGTGGATGTGGTACAATTGGGATGGCGAAGAAAAAGGGATTGTCAAGGAGGCCAACGGCAAGGACCATATTGTCTTTAGTTTTGCCGGAGAATGCACGCTTGACATACAACTGCGAAGCCTTAAAGAAGGTACCCTGTTAGTGCTTACTCAAAGTGATATCCCCACAGATGACAAAAGCAAACTTAACATCTACAGCGGGTGCAGCAGTGGCTGGAGTTTCTGGCTAACCAACCTGAAAGCCTTTCTGGAGCACGGCATTTTACTTCATGAAACCTCCCTTGATCTGAGAGATGACCCTAATGCGGCTTTTGAATATGTTAATATCTGAATAGTTAGCCGTTTGCAGTTAGCGGTTTGCAGATTGAATACTTCCAAACTCCAAATTCCAAAAAGGCCTTCCAGGAATCCTCAATTGCCAAATGCATGCTGAAACCTGTCTACAGACAGGCAGGCTCTTCACCGTCCAGCCTCCTAACCTAGTCACCCAGTCACTAAATTATTTAACGGCCTGATTTCTAGTGAATTATGCTTAACTTTATTAAAGGTTGTAAAACACACATCCACATTTAGTTTCTAACCAATTAACAGATCAACATGAAAAAATTCAGTTTAATTCTTACCACCCTCCTTACCTTTTGTTTCATTTCCAGCAGCTTCTCCCAGGAAGCCAAAAAATATGAAAATCCTGAATGGTATACTTTTACGTATGTGGATTACCATCCGGGGATGATGGGGGAAGCCAGGGATATTATTGACAACTACTTTAAGAAAGCTTCTGCCCAGGCAGGTACACCGGTGCCTGTCATGGAGGTCTCTTTGGCTGCCGGCGAGTACGACATGCTGGTTGTATGGAAAATGCAGGAGGGAGTAGAAAGCCTGAATTGGCAGACCAGTCCC
Organism: Robertkochia marina; assembly: GCF_004799345.1. Taxonomy (GTDB): domain Bacteria; phylum Bacteroidota; class Bacteroidia; order Flavobacteriales; family Flavobacteriaceae; genus Robertkochia; species Robertkochia marina. The sequence goes on along the minus strand of NZ_SSMC01000004.1, from coordinate 111,183 downwards.
AGCCAGGTTGAATGGCGCAAAGCAATGGACGAGATCGCAGGAGGCACCGAAGAGGCACAAAAAATCATGGAGAAATATCGAAAATGCGTTAGAGCTTCATCCAGCAATATGGGCCGGAAACTGTAATTAATAACTATTAAATATTTCAATTATGAAAATCTTTGTTTCTATACTCACCTGCTTTTTATTTACGATTTCCGGACTCTATGCCCAGGAAGAAATGAAGGCCGAAAAATATGAGAACCCACAATGGTATTGGATCGTAAAGATCGATTTTGCACCGGGTAAAATGAACCGGGCCAAGGAGATCATTGAGGATTATTTCATGAAGGCCTCAGAAGACGCTGCTACACCCATGCCCAAAATGGCCCTTGACATGACCAGTGGTGAATATGATATGCTGGTCGTTTGGCATATGAAGGACGGCATCGAAGGCATGAACTGGAAAACAAGTCCGGATGATGTAAAATGGTTCCAGTCTATGACCAAAATAGCCGGAAGCCCGGAAAAGGCACAAGAAATCCTTAACGAGTACGAGTCTTACATTATAGGATCTGAAGCCGACCTTGGAAGAATGGCCTGGTAATATATTCTTTAATACTACAGCGGGCGTACCCGCTGTAGTATTAAAATTGTTTGGCAACCCCAAAATTCAGGTTCCAAATATCATAGGCATCAATCCTTATATCATAATTTATACCTACTAAAAGTTCCCAACTCGGATCATTTAAGTGCCAGCCGGCTTCAATACCAAACCGATACATAAAGAAATTTTCTCCCTTGGCAAATTCGGCACCGGCACCGGCGAAGCCGGCTAAGTGTTGTGTGAATTTATGGCCGATCATGACTAAGGAGGCCACAGGATACTCTCTTTCTAATATCTCCTCTTCTCCCCCACTGAGATGGCGCTCAACAATGAATGATTCGATAATGATGTCATTGTGCAAACCCACAGACCATTTTTCACCGAACCGGTAATTGTAATCAATGGCAAAGGAAGGTACTGCGAGCCATTTGGTGTCACCAGCTGCATCACGACCTTCACTAATATGGGTATGCCCGAGCATAAAGGCTATGCTATGCTTAAAATTATGATGCTCCTCGCGTTGCCCTTCTTCTCCAGCATCGTGGTGTATCACCTCCTCAGAGTGTTCCTGGTCCTTTTCGGTTTCCTGAGCAAAACATGCAGTGGTAGTTAACATTAAAAACAGTAGTAAAATCCTTTTCATAACAGTGAAATTATAATTTACATTCATTCCACCACAGAAAGCAAGGCTATCTCAGGTTTTTATAAAATATCAGGGCTTTTGAAACATCCTTAACCGGCAACACCGGATGCACCGATCTTAAATTCAAGAAGATAGTTTTAGGTAAAGTTATCAAATATCTTCGATAACTATTATTTTTAAGTAAAACTTTAAATTATGCGACCCTGGAAACTACTTCTCTTGCTCTGCCTGTTTCTCGACACCGTGCGTGCCCAACCCCCAGCCCTTTCCTTTGATCACTACGCCATACAGGTAGAAGATCTCAATACAAGTGTAAAATTCTATCAAGAAATTCTCAACCTTCAGGAGATAAAAAATAAAACGGGATTGGAACATATCCGATGGTTCTCTCTTGGAAATGCCCTCTCACTTCATATTATAGAGGCACCTGGTTTTAAGAATCCTCCGGAAAAAGGAATCCACCTGGCTTTAAATACCAAAGATCTTGATGCCATCGTAAAACATCTCAGGTCTCGGGACATTTATTTTGAAAATTGGCAGGGTGATGCGAATACGACCAACACCAGGGCCGATGGCATTCGCCAGATCTACCTTAAAGATCCTGATGGGTACTGGATAGAAATCAATGAAAATGAATAGCCGCATTAAAGATATCCGGGAGGAAATCCTCTCCAAAGCCTGGTACACTCTTAAACGCTATACCTACCAATGGAAGACCTTTAAAGGACCCTGGCAGGAACAGAGCAGGGAGGTGTATGACAGAGGAAACGGCGCAGCGGTGCTGATGTATAACTCCAATACTAAAAAAGTTCTCCTCATCAAACAATTCAGAATGCCAACGTGGGTTAACGGAAATAAAAACGGGCTGTTACTGGAGACTCCTGCCGGAGTTTTAGACAGCAATGATCCGGAGGCATGCATGAAACGTGAGATCGAAGAAGAAACAGGATACCGCGTACAGCATATCACCCCTGTTTTTCAAACCTATATGTCGCCGGGGGCAGTGACAGAAATTCTTCATTTTTTTACCTGTGATTACAGCAAAGCAACAAAAGTTGCAACGGGTGGCGGTAATGAACACGAAACGGAAGATCTGTTTGTTGAAGAATACCCCTTTAAGGAGATCAGAACCATGGTAAACGAGGGTGCCATCAAAGACGCAAAAACCCTTCTGCTACTGCAACACGGCATGTTAAACGGTCTGATCTAAAGATTCGCTACCTCGGCTTTGGCACAGTTAAAATCGGTCATGAGTTCCTGGACGATCTCCTTCGCCGGTTTTATATCGTGGATCAGGCCTGCTACCTGACCAATCTCCAGCTCTCCTTCATCCAGGTCGCCTTCAAACATGCCTTTCTTAGCTCTTGCACGGCCGAGAAGCTCCTTCAGTTCTTCTTTCCCACCTCCTTTTTGGTAGAGCTCCTGGATATCAGTGAAAAATTTATTTTTCAATAATCGCACAGGAGCCAGTTCCTTAAGGGTTAGTTGGGTAGCTCCATCGCCGGCTTCCACCACCATTTTTTTGAAATCATCATGAGAAGAGGCCTCCTCGCTGGCTACGAACCGGCTTCCTACCTGTACCCCGTCTGCTCCCAAGACCATGGCTGCAAGCATCCCTCTTCCGGTGGCGATCCCTCCGGCTGCGATCAGAGGTATTTCCAATTGTTCTCTCACCATAGGAATCAGGGTAAAGGTGGTGGTTTCTTCCCGACCGTTGTGCCCCCCTGCCTCAAAACCTTCGGCCACCACGGCATCTACTCCGGCTTCCTGGGCTTTCAGAGCAAACTTCACACTGCTCACCACGTGAACCACGGTAATTCCCTTTTCTTTTAAGAAGGAGGTCCAGGTTTTCGGATTTCCTGCGGAGGTAAAAACGATCTTAACCCCTTCCTCCACAATGATATCCATGATCTTTTCTATATCTGGATAAAGCATGGGTACGTTTACACCAAAAGGCTTGTCGGTGGCTTTCTTGCATTTCTGAATATGCTCCCGCAACACCTCGGGATACATGGATCCGGCCCCTATAAGTCCTAGAGCTCCAGCATTAGAAGTTGCCGCGGCCAAACGCCAGCCGCTGGCCCAGATCATTCCGGCCTGAATAATTGGATATTGAATATTTAAAAGGGTCGTGATTCGGTTTTTCATAAATAGGTTTGGTTAAGTTTAGGATATAACGCCGGAGCCAATGAGCTCATCCTCCAAATAAAATGCTGCGAATTGCCCTTCGGTAATAGCACTTTGAGGCTGCTCGAATTCTACATAGAGTCCGGATTCGACACGGTGTAATCGTGCCTTTTGCAGTGGCTGTCGGTACCTGATCCGAGCCAAAACCTCCATAGTCTCCCCTTCTTTTAATGCCAGGTCTTCCCGCACCCAATGCAATTCGTGCTCTCGAATAAACAGCGCTTCTCGGTACAATCCCGGATGATCCTTCCCTTGCCCGGTGTAGATCACGTTATCTTCCACATTGGTCCCGATCACAAACAAAGGCTCCACAGTACCGCCTACCCCCAGGCCTTTGCGCTGGCCAATGGTAAAATAATGTGCCCCCTGGTGCTTTCCAACCACCTTCCCATCCTCGGGGGAGTAACTCAGTTTAGCCGCCTTATTTGCCAGGACGTCATCCTTTATTATTTGCTGCTTTTCTTGCTGCTTCTGCAATACCTCCTCAGCAGTTACTTCTACGATCACTCCTTCCTTGGGCTGTAGTTTTTGTTGTAAAAATTCCGGTAAGCGCACTTTTCCAATAAAACACAGTCCCTGGGAATCTTTCTTATCTGCAGTGATCAGTTCATTTTCAGCGGCGATCTGACGCACTTCAGGCTTCGTTAATTCACCTACCGGAAACAAAGCCTTGGCCAGTTGTTCCTGGGAAAGCTGACATAAAAAGTATGATTGATCCTTATTACCGTCTATACCGGCCATCAATCGGTAAACGGGCTCCCCATTTACCTCTGTTACCTCCTTGCGACAATAATGACCCGTAGCAACATAATCAGCGCCGAGATCAAGGGCGATCTTCATGAATACATCAAATTTGATCTCCCGGTTACACAATACATCAGGATTCGGTGTACGTCCTTGTTCGTATTCGTTGAACATATAATCAACGATGCGCTCTTTGTACTGCTCACTCAGGTCTACCGTTTGAAAAGGGATACCCAGCTTCTCTGCAACGATCATTGCATCGTTACTGTCTTCAAGCCACGGACATTCATTGGATATGGTCACAGAGTCATCGTGCCAGTTCTTCATAAACAGTCCGATAACCTCGTATCCCTGTTCCTTTAAAAGATAGGCAGCTACACTTGAATCTACTCCTCCGGATAATCCTACTACAACTCGCTTCATGAAAATTTAATTAACGTACTTGTTTTAATACGCTCACAAAGGGCAAAATTACAAAATTATGAGCGACAGAGATAGTCGTAAGGATCTGGTAAAAATTACCTGAAAGACATGATTATTTAATATTAAACAAAATGCCGTACAATGTTTAACCTATATTTCAAAAAAGGTAAACCAATACAGATTATTCCTATTAAACTTAAAAACAACCTCTTTATATTTGGTTATCAATTGGTTAATATCTAAGTTCAAACAGATTTTGTTTAATTTACATATGTTAAAAAAATAATAAACCAATATTTCTGTTTAACTATTATTGTAAATTAGCTAAACAAAACAATGAATTAAATCTTTAATTAAATCATTAAGCAATGAAAAAGCTACTTAAACCATTCCAATACGGGGCTCTGGCTTTGACATTATTATTTGCAGTTAGTTGTAACAATGACGACGATAATAATGACATTACCGAACCACCGGTGGAAGAACTATCAATTTATGAAACTGCCGTTGCCACCGACGATCTAAGCAGTCTGGTTGCAGCCCTGGAAGCTTCAGGTCTCGACACCACCTTAGACGGGGAAGGCGATTTTACAGTTTTCGCACCTACCAATGCTGCCTTTGAACCGGTATTAACCGCTTTAGGAGTATCATCCCCTGCCGAGATTGATCCGGCTACTCTTGAAGCCGTGCTGACCTATCACGTAATCGCTTCGAATCGAATTGCATCTTCTCAGATCGCTAACGAGCAATCTGTTGCTACGGTAAACGGAGAATCGCTGATCTTCCTCGTTGGAGACAATGTTCAGATCATAGATGGAACCAATGACCTTACTACTGTAACGAATGCCGACATTGCTGCAAGTAATGGAGTAATCCACATAGTAGATAAAGTCATGTTTCCTGCAGATATCGCCGATGCCTTAGAGATCGGGAGAACCTCGATCGCCGACGTTGCCGAAGCTGCAGGATTTACCAGCCTTCTGGCTGCCGCTGAAGCTGCCGGCCTGTCTGAAGTATTAGATAGTCCGCTTACCGATGTGACCGTATTTGCACCAACCAACGATGCTTTTGCCGCCTTTTTAGAAGCTAACAATTTTGCTAGCGTAGATGAAATACCGGTAGATGTTTTACAAAATGTATTATTGAATCACGCTGTTATGGGAAGCGTATTATCGGGTGACATTCAAAAAGGTTATGTGAACACCTTAGGTGCTTACCCTACAGATGATGTTGAAAACCCTGCTTTCCTAAGTATGTATTTAAAAAATGACGCCGGGGTTCAGATCAATGGTGGTCCTGATAACGGTGGCGCCAACGTAGTTACTACGACTCCCGGAGAGACCTTTGACATTGAAACAGACAACGGGGTAATCCACGTAGTAGACGCAGTTATTGCCTTACCAACCATTGCCACCTTCGCGGTAGCCGATGCTGATAATTTCAGTGAGCTAACCGGAGCTTTAGTGGCAGAGGGGCAGTCTGATTTTGTTGGAGTGCTAAGCGATCCGGCTAATGAAAATGCTCCATTCACTGTATTTGCACCTGTTAATGCCGCCTTTGAAGCGCTTACATCTGCTCCTACCGCAGAGGAATTAACCGCCATCTTAAGTCATCACGTAGTAGCTGGTGCCAATGTCCGATCTACTGATCTTGAAGAAGGAGACAATCCTGTTACCACTCTGAACGGAGATATCACTGTGACCTTACCACCCACTCAGGGAGGTATTGCCGATATTACTGATGGTTCCGGAGAAACCGGGTCCGTCATCGTGGTTGATGTACAGGCCATAAATGGTGTTGTACATGCTATTGATAAAGTACTGATCCCTGCCCAGTAATGAGGTAGATCTTTATAAATTCTTAGAAGGAGCCCGGCTGTTTGCCGGGCTTTTTTATTGCCATAATCAACCCCTCTCCATCTCTGTTTGTTACTCAACATGATTTCAGTGCGCTATATAGAATTAAATCATTATTTAATAGTCTTGTTTTCAGTGATTTATGTTTTTGAATTATATTTAATAGTGTATTTAAGCTGCAAAGCAGACTCAACAGGAAACCACCTAATATTAAATGATGAAATTATGAAAGCACTCTATTCGGGATTGATCCTAATCCTATTCCTGGGGCTGACGGCCTGCAACAATGATGATGATAACAACGGGGGGGACACCCCTGACCCACCGGTCGCAGAATTAACAATTTATGAAACGGCGGTAGCTTCTGCAGACCTGACCACCTTAGTTGCAGCCCTGGATCGCACAGGACTGAACACTACACTTGACGAACAAGGAACCTATACAGTTTTCGCGCCTACCAATGACGCCTTTACCGCAGCCGGAATTACCTCTCTGGATGATTTTACCGATGAAGAATTAACGAATTATCTTCTGAACCATGTACTCAATTCAGTGGTTCGATCAGGCGAACTGTCAACCGGATATGTAAACACCCTGGGGAAAGGTCCCGGAGATAGCGGATTCTATCAGTTGAGTCTTTTTGTAGACCTGGAAGGTGGCGTTACTTTCAATGGCATGGCCTCTCCCGTGGAAGGTGGCCTGGACATTGAGGCTACCAACGGAGTCATTCACCTTATTGACATGCCCCTGCCCCCACCAAATGTAGTAGAACACGTGGTAGCCAATCCCGATTTTCAATCCCTCGAAGATTTTGTAGTTTCCTTTGAAGATGAACTCACCGGAGTTCTTGTCGGCGACGGTCCCTTCACCATATTTGCACCCACCAACCAGGCTTTTGCCAATATTGCCAACACCCCTGGTTTGGATCTCACTGATGAAAATACGCTGCGCACCATTCTCCTCTACCATGTGGTAGCGGGGGATAATATCCGTCAGGAAGAGCTTACACCAGGCATGCCATTAACCACTTTAACTCCCGATGGCGAACTCCTTTACACAGACTCAGAGGACGGCACTACGCTGGTTGACGGGACCGGAGGAAGTGGGGTCAACTTTATTGAAACTAATATTCAAGGCGCTAACGGGGTGATTCACAAGATCGACAAGGTATTACTCCCTCCTTCCATTGTAAATTCTTTGGTGAGCGAAGTTACCCTGTACGATTTTGCTAAGGCCACCGCCGGATATGACCAATTAGCTGCGGCCATCGAAAAGGCGGGATTAGTAGATATGCTTTCTGATCCGGAAGCCAACCTGACAGTATTTGCTCCGAACAATGATGCCTTAGCGGCCTATCTTACAGCCAAAGGAACAGACCTGGAAACTGTTGATGCTGCCTTCCTGAAAAATGTATTGATGAATCATATGATCGAAGGGCAGTTTACAGGAGAGCAGATCGTTGGGGCAGGGAACCAATATACCTCAACCCTGGCAACCCTCCCTGATAACGTGGAGGCCAATCTCAGCATGTATATACAGATCACCCCGGATGGAGACTTCCCGGTCACCATAAACGGTGCTGCAGGAGTACTCCCCACCAATAGCCAGGCCAGCAATGGTATTGTACATGTAGTTAGCCAGGTGATAGACCTGCCTACGATCGTGACCTTTGCTACCTCGGATGAAAACTTCAGCACCCTGGCAGGTGCACTCCCTGAAGATATTGTAGCTACCCTGAATGATCCTGAAAACGAAGATGCTCCCTTTACCGTATTCGCACCTGTTAATTCAGCCTTTGAAGGAGTAAACTTACCTTCCGGCGATATCCTTGTGGCAGTTCTTCTTCACCATGTTGTAGCCGGTGTGAATGTGCGATCAGGAGATCTTGCTCAAGGCGATAACCCCTTAACCACCATGGAAGGAGATCAGGTGACTGTAACTGTCCCCCCTACTATTGGAGTAGTTGCTGATATCACGGATGGTACGGACAACACCGGAGGAATCAATGTTGTAGATGTACAGGCCATTAATGGTGTAATTCATGCGATTGACATTGTTTTGTTACCGAACGCTACCAACTAAATTTCTCATATATTTTTCTGAAAAGCCTCCCCTTCAGGAGGCTTTTTTTATATACCAACATAAGCCCTATCAGCTCTAAAGACACTGCTTAATAACAGAAAAAGGGACCATAAAGGTCCCTTTTTTATTATTTCAAAGCCAGCTATTATTTTCCCTGGCGCTTTTTCTGTTCTTCAGCCTGCTCCATCATCTCACGCATCTTGCGTTGGAACTTGCTTTCTTTTTTAGGCTTCTTCTTATTCTCCTGGATCTGGTTGTGAATTTTATCCTCATCGATGATGTAATTCTTGATCACCAACATGATCACGATGGTAATAAGGTTCGAAATAAAGTAATACAAACTCAGTCCACTCGCATAATTATTAAAGAAGAATAACATCAGAAGCGGAGAAATATACAGCATCATCTTCATCAGTTTCCCCATATCGGGCATCCCCTCCTGGGTAGGCTGCTGCATCATCTGCTGCTGGCCGGTGGTCATTCTCATATAGAAGAAGATGGCCACCGAAGCAAGGATCGGGAATAAACTCACGTGATCTCCGTAAAATGGAATAGTAAAAGGGAGTTCTGCGATCACATCATAAGAAGACAAGTCTTCGGCCCACAGGAATTTCTTCTGTCTCAGCATAATGGCTGTTGGGAAGAACATGAATAAGGCATAAAAGATGGGCAGCTGTAACAAGGCAGGTACGCAACCACTCATCGGGCTTACCCCGGCCTTTCCATAAAGCTTCATAGTCTCCTGCTGACGCTTCATCGGGTTGTCCTTGAACTTCTCGTTGATCTCGGTGATCTCAGGACGCAAAACTTTCATCTTAGCCTGCGACAGGTATGATTTATAGGTTACCGGAGAAAGAACGATCCTTACCAGAATGGTCATTACAACAATGGCAATACCATAAGGCAGTACCGAACTCAGCATATCGTACAGCGGAGTAAAGACGTGTTTATTGATAAATCCAAAAATACCCCAACCGAATGGCACTGAATCTTCGAAATCAAATTCCTCATACTTTTTAAACACCTTCAGATCGGTAGGTCCGTAATACCAATGCATATTATAAGTCAGTTCTCCTCCCTGGATCTCAAGCGGTATCTGTGTTTTATATAGCTTGGTATATTTCGCGGTATCCGACTCTTCTTCTACCAGGTTTTCTGAATACAGACTGGCCGTCTTAAATGGAGTTTTACTTGCCAGGATCGTACTGAAGAAGTGCTGACGATAAGAGATCCATTTCAGATCTGTTTCAGTCTCACTGTCATCACCCATTTGCCCAAGCTTACTGATATCTCCATCGTGGCTATAGGTAAGTCGGGTATAACGATTCTCGTACTCGATACTCTTATTCTGGCGTAAAGCCTTCACATTCCAGTCAAGTTTTACCTCCTGGTTGCTGTTCAGAATACCATTCAAGCCCTGAGACCTCACTGTAAAGTCAACCAGGTAATCACCCGGTTTCAGCTCGTACCGATATTCCAGGTATTTATTCTCACCGGCCTTGAGGCGCATACTAAGCACCTTGTTATCTCCGTTTTCAGAAAGAACCGGTTCAAAATAAAGATCTCCTGTATTCAGGGTCCGGTTATCAGTGGTACCCAGGGTAAGGTTAAACTCAGCATTGCCGTCCTTTACAAGGTAAACGGGTACAGAATCGTAGGTATGGAATTCTTTTAAAACTGCCTCGGTGATCTGTCCTCCTTTGTTGTTCACCGTGAGCTTCACAACATCATTCTCGATCACGGTGGTTCCTTCGCCGGCACCGGAGGCCATTCCATAGGCAAAGGCGCCCATACTGGCTTTGTATTTCTCCAATGCCAGAGAATCTGACTGAGTAGTATCAACTACTGCAACTGCTGCTTCCTGTGTTGCCGATGCAGCCGGAGTCGCTTCCACCTGTTCTGTGGTCGCCCCTTCGCTTGCTGCCTCCTCAGGAGTGGGTTGGTTGTTATACATTACCCAGATCAGGATAGCCCCAATAAGAAGGAATCCGATAAGGGAGTTAATGTCAAATTTCTTTTCTTCCATAGTATTGATTTAAAGGAAAGGAGGTAAAAGCTACACTTCCACCTCAGTATTTACTATTAGCAGGGAAGCAAAAACCTCCCCGAAAGCAGGTTATCATGCCAATGTGGCACTATTTTTTTTCTGATAATGACCCAAAGCAGCCTTAACGAACGCAACAAATAATGGATGTGGATTGGCCACTGTACTTTTATATTCCGGGTGATATTGTACTCCAACAAACCAGGGATGCTCAGGAATTTCAACTACCTCTACCAGTCCGGTATCGGGATTGAAACCTGTAGCCTTCATCCCAGCTGCTTCGATCTGATCTTTAAAACTGTTGTTAAACTCGTAACGGTGACGGTGACGCTCTGAGATCTCTTTTTCTCCGTATACTTTGTAAGCAATACTGTCTTCTTCAAGGGTACATTTCCATGCTCCCAGACGCATGGTACCCCCCATATGGGTAATATCCTTTTGCTCCTCCATCAGGTCGATCACAGGATATAGGGTGCTATCGTCCATCTCTGTTGAGTTGGCACCTTTGAGACCTAACACATTCCTTGAGAATTCAATAACAGCCATCTGCATACCCAGGCAAATTCCCAGGAAGGGGATATTATTCTCTCTAACGTATTTAATAGTAGAGATCTTCCCTTCGATCCCTCTCTCCCCGAATCCGGGAGCTACCAGAACTCCATCCAGTCGGGAGATCTTTTCTTTCAGAACTTTCTCGCTGATATATTCTGAATGTATATATTCTACATTTACCTTCACTTCATTTTCAGCTCCGGCATGGATGAAGGACTCCAGGATGGATTTATAACTATCCTGTAATTCCACATACTTCCCTACCAATCCGATATTCACCTCGTGCTTAGGGTTCTTATGACGTTGAAGGAAATTATTCCACTTGGTTAATTCGGGTTCACTGCTGTCAGAAAGGGCAAGCCTGTTAAGTACGACCTTGTCCAGACCCTCCTCCAGCATCATATTCGGTACATCGTAAATGGTGGAAGCGTCTATAGACTGTATTACTGCCTCTCGTTTTACATTACAGAAGAGCGCCAGCTTATCTCTCAGGTCATCCGACAATTCATGTTCTGTACGACATACAAGGATATCGGCTTTAATACCACTTTCCATCAGTGTTTTTACAGAGTGCTGAGTAGGTTTGGTCTTTAACTCTCCTGCTGCAGAAAGATAAGGTACCAGGGTCAGGTGGATCACGATACCATTGTTATCTCCCAATTCCCAAACCAATTGACGCACTGATTCAATATATGGAAGCGACTCGATATCACCCACGGTACCCCCGATCTCGGTGATCACGATATCAAAATCTCCGCTTTTACCAAGAATCTGAATTCGCTCTTTGATCTCATTGGTGATATGAGGTACTACCTGTACAGTTTTTCCGAGAAATTCACCCCGACGTTCTTTTTCGATCACACTTTGGTAAATACGGCCGGTAGTAACATTATTTGCCTGGGAGGTATTTACATTTAAAAAACGCTCATAATGCCCCAGGTCAAGATCGGTTTCAGCACCATCATCAGTTACATAACATTCTCCATGCTCATAAGGATTAAGCGTTCCGGGATCAACATTGATGTAAGGATCTAATTTTTGTATTGTAGTCTTATAACCTCTGGCCTGTAAAAGCTTTGCCAGAGAAGCTGCTATAATACCCTTACCTAATGAAGAAGAAACCCCTCCTGTAACAAAAATGTACTTAGTATCTGCCATGAAAAAACGCTTGTAGTATTGCTGAAAAATTCGCGCCAAAAATACAAATAAGAATTAATATTCCCCGAGGCTGGCGGCTAATTTTAAGATTTTAAAACAGAGATAAGATTAATTTAAAGAGCTTTTAATCAAGGCTTCAAATTCTCAAGGTTTCAGCCTTTAAGCTGTGAGATTCGCAATCCCGGGCCTACTTTTGATATTCCCTGATGATCTTTCTGATCAAATACTCCAAACCATTCATCTTGATCTCGTACATGGATTGCAAGTACAACCCCAACTTACCTTCCGGAAATCCCTTTTGATGAAACCAGGTATAATAGGCCTCCGGGATATCTACCAGGTACCTGCCCTTGTACTTTCCATAGGGCATTTTCATAAAGGCCAGCTTCTTCAAAAACTCCCGTTGGTCAGTCATAGGCATTCTTCAGATAAGTTCTCACCCTTGACTGCCACAACAACTGTTCCTGGGTATTTCGGGAAAAATCGGTTTCCCGGTCATAACGATCCTGCACAGAGTCGAGCTCTTTTCTTATGGTATTGTAAACGGCTGCGATCTTTTCTTTTGGATCTTTCACAGGTCTAATGGTATCAAAGGCTTGCTTGAGTTTTATGGCATACCAGGCCGTAATATCAAAGTGCAGCTGTTCATGAAGCAGAAGCTCTTCATCCTTTAACTCCGGACGCACCCAACTTTTTTCAGGGAAGAACAAAGCCTTAACATGGTATTCGTAGATGAGCTCAGGTCCTTGCATATACCCCTGGAATCGGTAAGAAAGTGCTGAAACTGTGGTAGCAGCGGCATCGGTTTGAGTTTCAGGATCTCCCTTGAAGTCTTCCCAGGTAAGCCTGCTTTGAGGCGACCATTCCACGACAGTCTCCTGCGGCGGCGGCGAAAAAAAAACAAGAAATCCTAAAAGAACCAACAACCTCATCTACAACGCCTCACCCCCAATGAAAGGTAATATCCTTTTTGATCTCCGGATGAATGCTCATCAACACCGGACAGGTTCTTGCGGTGTGTTCCAGGATCTTTTGATCCTTGTCTGAAGGTTTTACCGGAATATCAACTACTACCTTGATCTCGGAGATTCTCCTGGGAGCTGAAGCCATGACCTTCTCGATACTGGCTATGGCCCCTGTAAGGTCAACAGCCATATCGCGTGCTTTGATACCCATTACGGTCAGCATACAGCTGCCAAGGGCAGTTGCTACCGTATCTGTTGGAGAAAAGGCCTCTCCTTTTCCGTTGTTGTCAACGGGGGCATCAGTAATAAAAGTATTACCGCTTTTTTGATGAAGGCACTCCGTTCGAAGCGCTCCGAGGTACTTTACTGTAGAGGTCGGCATTTGGGTTTACTTCTTTAATGGTTAGATCTTCATAACGGACAATATACAGAGCTCTGTTCACGTAACCTCCCTGCAGTCCGCGCTGGTAGTTAAATTTATTCTCAATGTATTCCGTTTCACCCACCTTTCCTGCAACGTAACTCAGGTCTTTGTCGTAAGCCAACCGCAGCAGAACATCGAACATGAGATCAAATCCGCGAGTGGCATAACGGTTCGGCAAGCCTCCAAAACGCTTCTCATACATCTGGTGAAACACTGAGGATTCATCAACCGGCTTGTAAAAAGTCGGGTATTGGAAGTTAAGGTTTGAAAGGTGAAGATTGGAAATATTCTTATTGTCATACACATTCCCTCTCAGGGTGGTCAGCAGCCTGATACGAAAATCTTTTGTTTGAGCTGAATTAACCACAGCGGTCACATTCCCGATCAGGTTAAAGGAATCGGTCTCAAGAATAACCCAATTCTCCTTCTCTGACGACAATAGCAATGAATCAAGGTCTTCAATTCGCAAAAACTTCCCTTCCAGGGTATCGATCACCTTGGCCATTGGAAAAATAGAAGTTAATCTTGATTTTACTTCTGCATTCTCCCGGTCGGTTATAATGATCACATTCTTATCTGCCCCATAATTCTCCAGATACCTCAACATTTCTGACCGCATCAGGTAATCAGGCGGAAGGGTTTGAAAAACGTTGGATCTCATATCCAGGCCTTTATTGGCAAAAGGCGCAAAGACAGGCACGGAATCCCGCTCAACATAGCGACTCAGGCTATTGATAACCGATGGCCGAACAGGTCCCACGATAGCATCCATTTCCCGAAGATCGCGTTGATTGACCAATTGCTGCACAAACTGATCTTTTTGTCCACTGTCGTAGACCTTCATATCAACTGAGATCCCCATATTTCTTGCTGAATCCAGCGCCACGAGCACCCCTGTATAAAAATCGAGTGATATACCCAGCAGAGGAGATCTTTTAATATCGTTCTTGGTACCCGAAAGGGAATCAAAATTTACCGATCTCAGGTCAAACGGGAGCACCAATCCTACCTTTGCCCGGGCAGGGGTATCAATACTGTCGGCCAGTGAAAATTTTTCCAGAAGCACCCCATTGTTGATCACCAGATCCTGTCCCGCCGATTTCGGAAGCTTCAGCACCATTCCTCTCTGAAGTCCTGAATCTTTTAAAATAGGGTTCAAGGCTTCCAACTCTGCCTGTCCTAATCCGAGCTTGATCTTTAACCTGTAAAAACCTTCTGCAGGCTTAACCACATAATAATTATAAAGACTGTCTACAACGACCGACTTCTCATTTCCGGGCACAAAAGGTACCATTAACGTATCGCCTTCCTGCAGAACATCTTTCATTTCAGGATTCAACTCCTGAAGTCTATCCTCGGTAATACCATGCTCATAGGCAATGCGCCACTTTCCTTCTGAAGGTTTTACGATATACGGAACGAGTCCGTCTTCAGGAACCCTCCAGCCGGTCTGGGTTTGAACAGTCTTAAATACAGGGATCTCCAAACGCTCTCCCTTTCTGGGCATACGACTGTAGAGTTCAGAATTGTAACGTTTGATGTCTGATTCGGTAACATTGTATTTACGGGCAAGACTGAAAAGGGTTTCCTTACGTTTTACCCTGTGCTTTATAAAACGCTCCGGGGTTCTTTCCTTTCCTTCAGCAGAAACGGTTCCTTGCGGAAGGGTCAGATCTGAGCGCTCACCTGCAGCCACAGGAATGACCAGTATGGTATTAGGCTCAACACCATTCTTAGCTTCGGGATTGTATTTTAGGAGATTAAACGGGGTTACCCGGTATTTTCTCGCGATTTGTTCCAGGGTTTCCCCTTCTTTTACAGCATGCGTTTTAAACTGCTGCTGTGCAAAAGCGATTGAAAATGATACCAGGGCCAGTAATACAAGTATGTTGTTCTTCATGGATAAATTTAGGTTATTCCCATTCTATGGTCGCCGGGGGTTTCGAGCTAATGTCATATACTACTCTATTAACGCCTTTGACCTTATTTATTATATCGTTCGATACTTTTTGTAAAAAGTCGTAGGGCAAATGCACCCAGTCTGCCGTCATTCCATCGGTACTTTCAACGGCTCTCAACGCCACACATTTCTCATAAGTACGCTCATCGCCCATAACTCCAACTGAGTTTACCGGCAGCAACATAGCACCTGCCTGCCAAACTTTGTCGTAAAGTCCCCAGCTTTTTAGACCCTCAATAAAGATATGGTCTACTTCCTGCAACATACGAACTTTTTCGGCAGTAATATCACCCAGGATCCTGATTCCTAGACCGGGCCCCGGAAATGGGTGTCTTCCAAGGAGTTCTGCATCGATTCCCATACTGGCACCCACACGACGCACCTCATCTTTAAACAACATATTCAGAGGCTCCACCACCTTTAACTTCATAAAATCAGGCAAGCCGCCCACATTATGGTGGCTTTTAATGGTTGCCGAAGGCCCTTTTACTGAGATCGATTCGATCACATCAGGGTAGATCGTACCTTGTCCAAGCCATTCAACATCCTTCAGCTCATGGGCTTCATCATCAAAAACTTCAATGAAAACGCGTCCGATAGCCTTTCGTTTCAGCTCAGGATCTTCAACACCCTTTAAAGCTTCCAAAAAACGTGCCGAAGCATCCACACCTTTAACATTCAACCCCATACCTTCGTATTGTTTGAGCACATTTTCAAACTCGTTCTTACGCAACAAGCCATTGTTCACAAAAATACAGTACAGGTTCTTCCCTATGGCTTTATTGAGTAAAACCGCAGCAACGGTAGAATCGACACCTCCTGAAAGTCCCAGAACCACTTTTCCGTCACCCACCTTCTTTTTAAGGTCAGCCACGGTCATATCAACAAAATTATCGGGTGTCCAGGTTTGTGCTACCCCGGCGATCTTTACCAGGAAGTTCTCCAGTAACTGACGCCCGTCGGTAGTGTGATATACCTCAGGGTGGAATTGAATCGCATAAGTTTCCTCACCTTCTATTCGGTAAGCTGCATTTTCAACATCGGCAGTACTGGCAACCCTTACACCTCCCTCAGGAAGTTTTTTGATCGTATCACTGTGACTCATCCAAACCTGGCTTCCTTCCTCTATACCTTCAAAGAAAGGCTCTGAGCTGTTGATATAGGAAAGGTTGGCTCTACCATACTCCCTGATATCAGAAGGTTCTACGCTTCCTCCGTTAAAATGCGCCAAATATTGGGCACCATAACAAACAGCCAATAAAGGCAACTTACCTTTGATGGCGGAAAGATCAGGATGGGGAGCATCTTCTGAACGAACAGAGAAAGGACTTCCCGAAAGGATCACTGCCTTAAATCCTGAAACATCTTGAGGAGGATTGTTAAATGGATGAATCTCGCAGTAAATATTTAATTCTCTTACCCTTCTTGCAATGAGCTGGGTATACTGCGACCCGAAATCTAAAATGAGTACGTTGTTTTGCATGCGCAAAAATAACAAATTGCGTTGTTTCCAAAAGGTTCTTTTGGAGTATATTTATAAAAAATAGTCTCACCCCCACTACCTCCACATTGATCTGCTTTACCCAATGGTTAGTCTACCAAAAGGTAATTCCTTAAACCAGAAATACAGGTAATGATCACAGAAATACCCTCGCTAAGAAGACTCCTCCTGCTTATTTTATTTCAACTTACCATTCTTTCCATGCAGGCTCAAAGAAGTTATCGGTATGAAAACTTCGGAAACCGTTCCGTGCTTTTGAACGGCAATGTAACCGGCAGTGTAAATGACCTTGGTGGGGTATTTTATAATCCTGCAAGACTCGCCATAATAGAGAACCCGAAATTCTCGGTTGAGGGAAGGTTCTATGAAAGAACGGAAGTGAATGTTAACGATTTTCTGGGCGCGGGCATCAACATTGAGAACAAGCAATTTAACGCACTTCCGGGCTTAATGGCAGCCGCCACGAGCATAGGTAGTGAGAAAATCTACTTCTCCTTTATGCTGCGAAATCGAATTAACATTAGCTCCAGTTTTGACTCCGGAATATTAGATGAGAACAACACCGACAATATTGCCCCGGGCATCCTCTTCAATGCCGATGCAGCCATCGACATCAACCTGAGGGAAGAATGGTTTGGATTGAGCTGGGCTAAAAAGATCTCTGATAACTTCTCGGTAGGTATCTCCACCTTTTTGTCATTTTACAACTATTCGGGAGGTGACTCCTTTGATTTTATCATCTCTGAAAACGATCAAAATCTGCTGCAATTCAACGGAGACCTGAAATACACCCAGGCATCGACCGGACTTTTTGGAAAAGTATCTGCTGCATGGCAGCAAAAACACCTTTCGATGGGCCTCACCATCGATCTTCCTTATATTGAACTTCGTGATGACAGCAGTTTCAATTCTAAAGATTTCTTTACCGATCGGGTTACCAATGAAGACATTTTTACCATCAATCAATTCTCAGGATTGGTGGCAAGACGCAAGGTTCCTCTCGGCATCAATTTCGGAGCTGGAATTCCTATCGGAAAAAGCACCCTTCATCTGAATACCGACTGGCATGCAGGGGTAGGCAGTTACGACCGTATTGAAATACCTCCTTTAGAAAGCACTACAGAACCCACCACCCTGATCGAAGCGAAGGAAAAGCTTAACCCCGTCTGGAATATTGGAGCAGGAGCAGAAATATTTATTAGTGAAAAGATCAACACTTATTTGAGTTTTACCACAGACCATTCTCCCCTCAATCCCGAAGACACTTTTTTAAACGGAGGTAACAATTTTGGCGAATCAAACATCCTGACCCTTGACTACCTCCATCTCGGCGGCGGGGTAGGCCTAACGTTCAAGTCGTTTGCCATCACCCTTGGTGCGGTAAACACCTCTGGATCGGGAGATTTTGAAAGATCGATCACCCTGCCGGTGGGTGTTGACAATTTTGACGATACCGACCTAAATATAAAGGTAGATCGCTGGAGATTCCTGGTAGGATTTAATTTCTCCGGATTCGGACTCTAGTTACGCAGGAACATCGGATACTGCCGTATTTATCGCAAAAGGTTGTATCTTTATAAGGCACCTGACCGTTAATGATCTTACCGGGATTAACCATGAGCAATCCAATTGACTCATGAAAACAAACAACAACCTTTCACCTCCCCTAATCACCGCTGCCTTGTTTTTTTTGATCGCATCTGTTTCGTGTTTAGCACAACGGGGTTATGAGTATGAAAACTTCGGAAACCGTTCAGTGCTTTTAAACGGAAATGTAACAGGAAGTGTAAATGATCTGGGGGCCGTATACTACAACCCGGCACGACTGGCACTGATCAAAAACCCCGGGTTTCTTGTTCAGGGTAAGTTCTATGAATGGAACCGGATCACCATAGACGAACTGGTTCCTGATGAACGCTTTCAGACTTCCAATTTTACAGGCATTCCCGGTATGATAGCAGGTAGTTTTGATATGTTCAATACCCGGTTTTACTATTCCTCTATTTCAAGAAACCGCCTGAATTTATCATTAGGCTTTAACTCCGGAGTCGTCTCCAATGAAGACGACCCGCAAATCACCCCGGGTAATCAACTCAACCTCAAGGTAGACATTAACAACAGGTTACGGGAAGACTGGTTCGGCCTCACCTGGGCCTATAAGGTACACGATGGCTTTGCCCTTGGAGCCTCCCTTTTCGCATCTTATTACACCTATAGCGGAGGCGATGGCACCAGGCTTATACAGGACGTGAACCAGGATGAAGTGAATATATACGAATCTAACCTGCGGTTCTCTCAATCATCTTATGGCCTGTACTTTAAGATCGCTGCAGCCTGGATCTTCGAAAAATGGGAACTGGGTGTAAATATTGACCTGCCTTACCTGGAAATTTTCGGGCAGGGCAAATTTAATTTTGATGAGATCCTGGCCACTAACACCACCCTGGACGATCTCTTCATCTATGAAGACCTCAATGACCTGGAAAGCACCCAGAAAACACCTCTAAGCATTAATGTCGGGGCCGGAATTCCGATCAAGAACCATAGGATACACCTCAACCTGAGCTGGTATGCGCCTACCGGCACCTATGACCGAATTGAAATTCCCTCTCTGGGAGGATCTACCGGTGAAGAAGCTTCCCTGGCCTTCCAGGAAAAAAGACGATCTATCATTAATTTCGGAGCCGGAGGCGAGATAGAACTCACTCCAAAACTGGACACTTATCTCAGTTTCAGCACTGATTTTTCTCCTCTTAAGGAAGCTGATGAAGTTCTCGGCTCTGCAGATGGCATTGGGGTATCTAACCTCCTTGCCTTTGACAACTATCATTTTGGAGGCGGATTTAACTGGAAATTCAATCGGGCTGATGTGGTTTTTGGTGCCATATTCACGACAGGAGTTCAGGAATTCAATTCGGTTCGCGACCGCCCGATAGATGCACTGCTGCCCACCGAAGAAACTTTTAAGATCGGGATCAATCGCTGGCGTTTTCTGGTAGGGCTCAACCTGAGTCTCAGAGACCTTTTCGGAGAAAAGTTAAATGAGCAGCAGTAAGGTAATTCAAAGAACCCCTTACCGCTTTACTCCTTTTATTTCATGGTGTCCAAAACGATCTGAATATCATTTTTGGTGGTATGAGGATTGATAAAACAAAACCTCGCCACCGTCTCATACGTATCTCCGACTTTCCATTTGGTCGGGGTTACCAGGGCTATACCGTCCCTGTGATTCTTATAGGTCCAATCGCGGTAATCCTCAGGCGTCCATCCCTTTCTTCTAAACAGCACACAGGAAAGACTCGGATCTCTTACCAATTCCACATGATCTTCCCTGGTAATCATTTCTCCTGCCTTATTAGCCAGGGTAATCCCTTCTTCAACCGCCCATTTATATTTATCAGTACCGTGCATGGCCAGAGAGAACCATAACGGCAACCCTCTCACCCGCCTGGTTAACTGGATCTGGTAATCGGCCGGATTAAAACCGTGCGCCCCTTCATCCTTAAAAATATCAAGATACGAACCTTCCTGGCTATGCGCCTTTTTAGCAAGTTCCGGGTCTCTGTAGATCACCGCCCCACAGTCGTAGGGAGAGAAAAGCCATTTGTGAGGGTCAATCGTTATACTGTCGGCATGTTCAATGCCCTTGAACAAATGTCTCACAGAATCTGCCAACAGGGCCCCACCGCCGTAGGCCGCATCAATATGAAACCAAAGTGATTCCTGCTGACACACCTCTGCTATACCTTCCAGGTCATCAATGATGCCTGCATTGGTGGTCCCCCCGGTTCCTACCACGGCAAAGAGCCGCTCCCTGTCTTTGGCTTCCAGATTATTAATGGTATCTGCCAATTGACTACCGCTGAGACGGTCTTCGGTATCCACCAGAAAAACATCAACATCGGCCACCTTGGCCATGGCCTTGATCGAAGAGTGAGCTCCTACTGAGGTCAGTACCATTCCCTTTTTACCCCTATTCTCCTCCTTGGTTCTCCAGGTTTCCCTTGCTGTTACGATGGCAGAGAGGTTGGCTGCGGTACCCCCGCTTGTAAAAACCCCAAAGGCGCCCTCGGGCAGACCGGTGAGGGAAACCAACCAGCGCATGGCCTCATTCTCACAAAAGATCCCCCCGGCCCCTTCCATCCAGTAAGCTCCGTGAATACTGGACGCTGAGGTAACCAAGTCAAACATAATTGCTGCCCTTGTGGGTGCCGCAGGTACAAAAGCCAGGTGCCTGGGGTGATCGATAGGAACCGTAGCTTTAATAAAGACATCTTTAAAAAGTTCGAAGGCTTTCTCACCTCCGATACCTTTCTGAGTAATGGTCTCTCCCACTTGAGCCTTTAACTCTTCGGCCTTTTTAGGCACTCCCAGTTCCGGATCGGTATGGGTGATCCGATTGATGGCATACTTCATGACATCAAGGGTCATCTCCACCAGATCTATATCGATATTATGCATAAAACTTCTTTTTTGGCAAAGGTATAACTTTGTTAAAGTTAAGAGGGATTTGTAACTTTATAAAAAACCTAGGCACCGTGAATGAACAATATTTGGAGATGGCCAGAGACGAATTGAAAGCCGGTGTAAAAAGCGCTTCACATCCCTTTCATTATTTCACCCTGGCTACCACAGGAATTAATGAAGTACCGCGATTACGCACCGTGGTACTGCGTGATTTTGATAAAGACATGACCCTTACCCTCTATACCGACAAGCGCTCAAGAAAGGTCACCCACATTAAAGAACACAATAAGGTATGCCTGCTTTTTTATCATCCTGATAAACTCTTGCAATTAAAAATCGACGGCGTTGCCTATCTGGAAACTAATCAGAAAAAACTGGATAAGATCTGGAGTAAGATCGATAAGCCTGCCAGAAAAGATTATATCACCGTCAAAGGTCCGGGCACAAAGATCGAGCATCTTGAACATATAGAATACCTGGATACATCCCAGCATTTCAGCGTCATGAGAATTGATCCTTATAAAATTGAATACCTTAAACTTAAACGTCCCAATCATATCAGGGTTCAATATGCCCTGAATGAAAGAGGCGGTTGGGACAGCAGTTTCCTGGTACCCTAAAATCATTTGCTATGAAGCCACAAGAGATTGTAAATAAATGGATTAACTGCTACAATGAAGGAGATGCCGATGCTTTGGCTGCATTCTATCATGAAAATGCGGTGAACGACAGAGTAGCAGACGCAGCTCTGGAGGGCAGGAAGAAGATCACCGAACGCTATAAACAGGAATTCGCATCTATACGAATGCAAGTGAAAATATGTAATTTACACGAAGCCGAACCATGGGTCATTACAGAATGGGAAGATCAACTGGGCTTCAGGGGATGTATCTTTTTTCATATCGAGAATGATAAGATCATTCATCAAAAAAGTTACTGGGACTCCCTTTCCTATCAGCAGAAATACAATCTGCCTTCCTCTATTCATTAGATCAAAGGGTAATCACCTTAAAGCGCTGGTCTAAAGGATCAAGGTTTTCAAACAGAATATCTATAAGATCGCTTCCATAGTCTTTATAAAACTGGGCAAAATTAATGGTGCGTTCCTGAAGACTTTCGTTAGGGAATAATTCATTACGTATTGCCATCATTCTTGCTACCTGATCAGACAGCTTCCTTTTCTGCGCCTTAAGCAATCGTTTTTCCAGGTGATCAAGACCTTTAAGCTGTTTCACCTCCTGGGCTTTCACCGCCCCAAGAAAAGACTTATCCGTTTTTTCTGCGATCTCGTACATGTGGCTAAACTGCGCCACCAAATGCGCACGCTGCTCACTAAGATCGATCTCAATATCACTTATCTCTCGCACCTTGCGGTTTATAAAGGAATGCTCATCCAAAAACAACTGAGCCAGAGAGATATGAAGTTTTTCCAGTTTTTTTCTTTGTTTCCCGGTCATTAGAAGTACTGAATCTCTCAGCAACAACATAGGAAAAGCCACTTCAGAAGCTTTAAAAAAAGATTTCAGTTCAAGCCAGTAAGCCAGTTCTCCTCCCCCTCCAATATAGCAGAGGTTGGGTAATATCACCTCCTGATACAAAGGCCTTAGCATCACATTGGGAGAGAAACGTTCGGGATGTTCTTCAAGTGTTGAAATCAGTTCCGAACGAGACCATTTACGGGTACCGTCAGCAAGACCAAAGGCAGTACCGTCAAAGATCACCCGATCTCTCACGCCTTTATCAAGATAGAAGAGATTGATCTCTCTTGGATTTACCTGTACTTTATAATTATTAGACAGGCCTTCCAGTTTTTCTATAGTCTTAGTTACCTCATGATATGCCCTGTTCTCCAACAGGTCTGCTTTCATATGAGGAAGAAATTCCCGCTTCAATCCGGCATCATCCCCATCAATAATGACTAATCCCTTTTCTGCAAAAAGCTGATTAGCGAGGAACCGCGTTGCCGAAGTAAGATCTTCATGATTCAAATACGCCTTTTTGAAAAGTTCTGCCAGGTAGAGAGCATTTTTTCCTGGCCCGAGCTCGGCTCTGAAAAGGGCTTCCAATTCTTCCAAATGCAGGGTAGGCATCCTGCCTACAGCTCCTCCCTCATCTTCATTTTTAGGACCCTGCCATTGAAACTTCTTGCCGTTAAAATTGAAAAAATTTATTTCATCAAAATCATGATCCTCTGTAGCCATCCAGTACACAGGCACAAAATGGTAATCAGGGTGTCTTTCTTTAAGGGTTTCGGTAAGCTTGACCACCGAAATGATCTTATAAAGAAAATACAGCGGCCCTGTAAAAAGATTTAATTGATGCCCTGTGGTTATGGTAAAGGTCTTTGCATTTGCCAGCAAAGCTATATGATCCCTTGTCAATTCTGAAGCATCTGTTTCTGCGTATTGCGTTTCCAGAGCAGCGACCAGTCTACGGCGCCTCTCCATATCAAAATCAGCTTTCTCCTGAATTTGACCTTCAAAAGACTCCAGGGAAGGGTAACGGTTATAAAAGGCATTTATGGTTGGGTGTTCTGCCAGGTAGTCACAGATCAGGTCTGTAAAAAAACCGGTATCCTCAAAATTGATCGTTTCCAGGGTCATAAATGAATAGTAGTTTTATATCAGAAAAGCTTTCAACAGACCGGAACATTTCTATCCTGCGACACCTTCTTTCAACGTTTTCCGGGTATTCTGAACATTGAAAAACCTAATGAGATGTAAAAATAATACTCTTTAACCTATCAGTTACTAAAAAAGAGTTAATAAAAACCTTGATAAAATTGTAGTTTTGAGCCAAAACCAAATTATACAATGAAGATCAAATACATGGCATTATTATTCCTGCTGGTTCAATTCTTACCGGCCCAGGAATTACAATCTCCCTCTACCTTTCTGGGCTATGAACTGGGCTCCAGGTTTTCGAGGCACCACCAGGTTATTTCCTACTTTGAACACCTTGAGGCTCAGGCTCCGGACAGGGTAAGGCTTGAACAATACGGTACCACCTACGAAGGAAGACCGTTGATGGTGGCATATGTTTCTACTGCAGAAAACCTACAAAACCTGGAAGCCATCCGGGAAGCACATTTATCAAATGCGAAAGGTGAAGGTACCCCGGACAAAGCCATCGTCTGGATGAGCTACAATGTGCACGGTAATGAAAGTGTTAGTACCGAAGCCTCGATGCTTACCACGTATGAACTTTTAACCTCTAAAAAGGAGTTTCTTGAAAACACCGTGGTTATCATCGACCCCTGTATCAACCCTGATGGGCGCGATCGTTATGTTAACTGGTACAACCAATACAGAAACACCCCGTTTCAGGTTGACCCCAATTCAAAGGAACACCACGAACCCTGGTTATCCGGACGCCCTAACCACTATATGTTCGACCTTAACCGGGATTGGGCCTGGCTTACCCAAAAAGAAAGTCAGCAACGTATCAAACTGTTTACCAAATGGCTCCCGCACATTCATGTTGACTTTCATGAGCAAGGTGTAAACAACCCCTACTATTTTGCTCCGGCAGCAGAACCATTACACGAGGTTATTACCCAATGGCAGAAGGATTTCCAAAAAGAGATCGGAAAAAATCATGCTAAATATTTTGACCGGGAAGGGTGGTTCTATTTTACCAAAGAAAGATTTGACCTGTTATACCCCAGTTATGGAGATACCTACCCCACTTACAACGGTGCCATAGGCATGACCTATGAGCAGGGTGGAAGCGGAAGGGCCGGCCTGGGTATACTGACTGCTATTGGAGACACCCTTACTCTCAAGGACCGAATTGCTCATCACCACACCACAGGACTTTCTACGGTTGAGATCTCATCTCAGAACACAGAACAGCTCAATCGCGAGTTCAGGGACTTCTATAAGGGTAAGGAGTTTACCTATAAGAGCTACGTGCTACAGGGAGAACACGATAAAATGGAGGCCCTTACCCGACTTCTTGATGCTCATGAGATCGAATACGGATTCACTGACAAGCCCGTAAAAGGAGTAAGTTATGAGCCCGGAAAGACCATGAATAATCAAGAACAAAAGCTTGTAGTAAGTACAGATCAATTGAAAGGGACCCTGGTTACTGTTCTTTTTGAACCTCAAACCAAACTGAATGACTCACTTACTTATGATATTACCGCCTGGTCACTTCCGTATGCCTATGGTTTAGACGCCATTGCTTCAAAAAAGATCGTATCGGTTAATGCTGAAAAGACCAACCGGGCACCTCAAATTAATATCGATGCAGATGCCTATGCCTGGATAACCGACTGGAACAGTATGAACGATGCTGAATTCCTGGCCCACCTTCTTAAGAACAATGTAAGAGTTCGATTTAACCAGGAACCCTTTAGTTTCGGACAGCAATCCTTTGAACGCGGCAGCCTGCTGATCACCAAGGGCGATAACAAAGACATCCCGGTAGCATCTCTGCTGGAAGAAGCTGCCAATACGTTCTCTAAAGACATGCATTCAGCTTCTACCGGATTTGTAGACCGCGGATTTGATTTCGGATCACCCAGTGTTCGTATGATCGAAAAGCCTTCGATCGCAGTTTACTCAGGAGGCAGCACTTCTACTCTTGGGTTCGGCGAAGTATGGCATTTCTTTGAACAACAGCTCCAATATCCCGTATCAGTATTGGATGCTGACTATTTCAACCGTATCGATCTGGCCAAATACAACATACTTGTACTTCCTAATATGTGGGGGCTCGAGGATAGTCATCTCAACAAGATCAAGTCATGGGTGAAGGATGGTGGAAAACTGATCGCCATCGGAGATGCCCTGAGGGTGCTTGACAAAGTCGATGATTTTGCCTTGAAAGCCATTGCTGTTGAAGACAAGGAAGAAGGAGAAAAAGAAGTAATTCCAACACCTTTTAACAGCAGTGACCGCGAAGGCATTAAAGAGCTGATCACAGGTGCCGTTTTCAAGGCGAATGTTGATACTACCCATCCTTTAAGCTATGGGTATAGCGATACCTACCATACCTTAAAGCTGCGTGCCGAAGCCTACGAATGGCTGTCAGACGGCAACGCGGTATATCTATCAGATAACGCTCAGCCCATAGCCGGTTTTGCAGGTAGTGAAGCCGTGAAGAAGCAAGGAAAAAGTTTTATTTTTGCTACCGAAAATATGGGTAGCGGAGTAGTCATCTATATGGCCGACAACCCATTATTCAGAGGATTCTGGGAGAATGGAAAACTGTTCTTTACAAATGCGCTGTTCATGGTGAACAATTAGAAATAAAAAAGAATACAACAAAAAAGATCCCGATGATATCGGGATCTTTTTTTATTTGATCAATTCTATATCATAGTCACTCAGATAGAGTATGACCTTCCCTTTTTTGGCTCCTTCACTCTTCAACGCTTCTTTATCAACCTCTCCTTCTCTTGCCAAATAACGGATAGGAATCTTTACTTTCTCCACTTCAAAAGAAACTTCAACCCGTGAAGGCAGGATGTCTTCATCTTTCCGGTAAAACATATTTACGGTGTAGGCTCCCTCCTTTCTGGTCTGTATGTCTGCCTGCAGCAACCTGTTTTTCTGTTTTGAAAGGTATAAGGTTGCAATCGCATAATCAGCCCGCTTATCTTCGGGAATAACATTCATCACCATACTTTCAAGTCCCTGTACCTGCTCTTCTCCCCGGGGAACAGTAATATAATCATACCTGAACAACTCTGACATCACCAGGTCAAGCCCCTTTTTGGGGATGAGCACAAAGTCGTCAGAAGTTACCTGCACCCCCTGATCTCTATCATAACTCATACTTGCCCTCTTAACAGGCATCTGTATAAAATCAATAGCTGTTTCTAATTCTACGTTTACTGTAAATGCATTTATAGACTCCATACGAGCTCTAAGCACTTCCAATGCCTCATTGGTCTGTGACCAGGAAGAGGCAGTGAGGAACAAAAAAATGACACTGATTCCTACTTTCATTCTATATCTGTTTTTTTAAACCACCATATACCGACGGCCGTAATGATCAGGATATATCCTGCAAGAAATATCAAATTCCACAGGATGGCGCTCCAATTGATCGTATACTCAAAGAACATTTGCCAGGTATCATTCAGGTTTACAAAGAACAACCTCCTGAACCATCCCTCACCTAATTGCATTTGAAGCAAAAGATTACAAACGATCAGAAAAAAAGCAGCTACGATCCAGGTTTTTACCGTTTCCCGAAAGATAACCGCCAATAACATACTCACTACTGAAAAGAATACCATGGAAAAGCTTCCCGCTGCAAAAGCCAGGAACAGCCTCAAAAAGGCATCATTTGACTCAAAGAAATTCAGGGCACCGTGAAATACAAAAAGGTCGCCAACCCCAAAGATCAAATAGGATAAAATACCGGAGGTCAGGGCTACCAGTATAACCACAAGAACAGTAAAGAGTATGGCAACGGTAAATTTACTGCGTATATACCTCCCTTTGGATATTCCTGTCATCATAACCGTGCGCAAGGTACCTGCTTCCATCTCAGAAGTAAGCATTCCCGACACCACGATCATCAGGATAAGCGGGAGATGAAACCACATGGTGTTCAACACAATATACACCAGCAAATGTCCGTTGAGCAACTCGCCCTGAAAATGAAAACTCTGCTTGAGGTTTTCCAGAAATATATCAAGAAGAGATGCCCCCTGGTACCAGGCATTCAGCAGGAGTACCACCTGCAGCAATAACAGGGCGCCAAGAGCATACCAGGTACGACTCTGCCGAAACAGTTTATACCATTCTACCCGGATCACAGCGTTATTCATCAACGACATCCAATAACTTTTTTATATCTGTTTCAGGAACACAGGAAAACACCTTGGTGCCTTCTTCGGCGAGGTCCTTTATAATATTCTCAATACCCTTTGGCGGCTCTTTTACCCTGGCCGTATGCCCCTGGATAAGTGCCCCATTATCTCTCAAAACTTTTGATCTTTCCAGGTGTTCCCCTGAGATCAGGTAGTAACTTGTAGATTTTTCTACCAGGGCACGGGGTGTATCCTCGCGAATGATCTTCCCGTTATTAATAACATAAATACGGTCGCAGGTACGTATCATTTCATCGACCAGGTGAGAAGACACCAAAATACCAATACCCCGCTCCCGGGCCAATTCCATGATAAGCGTTCTTAAACGGGTCACCCCCATAGGGTCCAATCCTGAAAAGGGTTCATCAAGAACCAGAAAGGGTGGATCATTGAGCAGGGCAATGGCGATAGCCAGACGCTGTCGCATTCCCATGGAATAATTCTTTACACGGTCTGATCTTTTGGTATCCAGACCGACCCGCTCTAAATAAGAAGTAGTAGCAGCATCGCTTACCGGTGCACCTTGAATTTTACCGAAGGCCCGAAGGTTCTCTGCGGCATTCAGATATTCGTAAAGTGCCGGTTTTTCAATAATACCCCCAAGCATCTTGCCTTTGTTGGTCGTTATGCTCACCTCTCCGGCATCGGCACTGACAAGCCCCATTATGATCTTGAACAAAGTGGATTTTCCGGCGCCGTTAACGCCCAATAAACCAACGATCTCTCCCTGCTCACAATGCAGGCTAACCTGTTTGAGAACCTGAGTATTATTGAATGATTTTTGAATTTGAATGGCGGCTAGACTCATGCAAGGGCTTGCAGATAAAGTTTACGATAATTGTATTTGGGGACGTAATTTTTCTCTAAGAAGGTTCGGTTCCAGAAATGTTTTCTAATAAAGAACAGCGGATCCTGTATCATGAAATAAGGAATATAATGCCACCATTTAACCCCCACTTTTCTGTAATATGCCTGAACTTCAGCTTCGAGACCCAATTCTTTGGCTGCTTCCAAAGCCGCATTGCGCTGGCATTTTGAAGCTATGTATAAACGTGCAATACGGTCTTTATAGCCGTGAGCGTAAAAAAGATCCTTTGCCCGTTTGTAATTCTGATACCTTGACCATCCATCGGCCATGACCAGGAAAATGTGTACAAAAGAAAACCCAAAACACCACAACCAGAAAAATATCACCCACCAGGCGGCATTGTTTTCTATGGCATTGGATAGCATCACATAGAATACCCAGGATTCAAGAACGAACAAGAACATGGAATAATACAACAATCTACCTACCCTGAAATAGGAAACAATGGGGTGAGGTTGCTTTGGCACTTGTTCTTTTGTCATAATATTTTTAAGAATTACCCTACAGGGGGTTGAAATTTATAGATAATTCTGAAATAAATTTACTAATTACTTGTCTTAATCGCTAATCAATATCATTTTTCAGTTCTGCCGACAACCCATTATTGCCTGAAATATTGAGAACTTTGGGTCATCATAATTTTATGCATAACAGAACCAACTCTGCCTGCAGCGAACTCAATCAGAACGACCTTCCGGCGGCTTCTCCTGCTGAGGCTGCAACTTTTTCTTTCCAGACCGCCCCATGTAATATCCCATGATATAAAAGGAAACGATCAGGATAACCACCAAAAGGATCAGGATCAACATTAGCTTCCAGAGAATTCCGTCTATTTGTTCCAGGGTTCGTTCTGTAATACCGCCCAGGTCGGCCAAGGCGGCTTCTCTCTCGCGGGCTACAATGGTATCAAGAGCCAAACGTTCACGAAGCACCATACTGTCAATAGACATACGTTCACCTTGAACAAATGCCTTGGTTTGATCAAGATCGTTCTCCACCCTGCTCATAATATCTGATGCCCGAGTACTTAAGGTATCAATAGACCCCTGAAGCTTGTTCGGCAGGTCATCTAGACGACCCAACATCTTGTTCAGCTGCTCATCTACCTGCTGCAAGCGATAGTCAAGATCAATGGTATCCCACCCTTGCTCAGCGATCATCTTCTCAGTATTCCATTTCAGGCTTTTAACTGAGCTTTGTGAATTAAATTGCAGTCGGTTGGCCCAGTCGGCCACCACCTGGGGAAGGCTTCCTACGGTTTTGATAGCCGAAGAATCAGGAAGTCCCTTATATTCAAGATATTCTTTTCTCAGGGTTTGATCGGTAAAACGAAGGTTGGTGAGAGGATGGGTCTCTGCATACCGGTATACCAACTGGCTGTAATCTCTATAGCGTTCCCAGGGTAGCACCTCTCTGGCTTTCTCTTCAAAATCTCTCAGGTTTCCTGTGGTCACCGACTGAACCAGTGGCTGCCAGTTCTTATAACGGGTTTTACCCCGATCAGAGCGTGCAAAGTCACTAAACTGCTTGGTAAGAGTCCATGTATCTATTAAAGCAAGGTCGGGTGAGGTTTGAAAGGCCGCATTGTTATATGACTGCAAAGACTTGATCTTCCATAAATAAGCAAACGTTCTTACTTCTGAATCTTTGCTGTAACCAAGAATACTGTCGGCTGCCTTTTCGATCTTCGATCCGCTCAGCCGGGTGTATTCCTGCACCAGCAATCTGCGATTCAACTCTCCTTTGGTGAGGGGCTCGGTTTCATTGATCTTTCGAATGAGGGAACAGGAAGAAAATGTGCTTACAAGAAAAAATCCAATAAGGAAATTTCTGAACAAAATCTTGCTTAACATACAGGTTTACAGGAAATTACATTACAATAAATTAAAGATACTATTAATTCCTGAAAACCTGCGGAAAGTGTAAAACCATCAGATGATCACCCCGAAAAAAAAGATGAGCTGTGAATTCCGGGTGTTTATCTTATATATGATTCCTTTTAGTAATACTTTCTCCTTCCCCTGCTAAGCGAGGACCGAGCGTTTAAAAAAACAGCCGGTGGCTGTTTTTAGCGAAGGTGCCAGACGGCGCGAGGAAGGAAAGCTGGAAGCTTTGACAGAAGGGGTCATCCAGTACGTTAAGAATGGTCATTAGAATGAAACTTTCTTGAAATACTTCAAAAAACAACCATCCACCCACAAAACGTCCAATTTCCAACTTTTTCGAACTAACCCCACATCCCGGTCAAAAATAATATTCGTAACTTTTGAATATCAATAGCTTACAAACCAACCAACATCCAAAACGATGAAACGCATTATCACCGTATTAATTCTCATCTTTTGTTTATCCTGCCAAACCACTGAAAAAAAAGAACAGGACCAATTAGGAGTCGTACACCTTGAAGTGAGCGGGAACGAAAAAGCCCGGGAACATTTTAAAAAAGGACTATTGCTTCTGCACAGCTTCGAGTACACCGATGCCAGAGAGGCTTTTCATAAGGCCATCAGCGCTGATCCTGATATGGGGATGGCCTACTGGGGCGAAGCCATGACATACAATCACAGCATCTGGTTTGAACAGGATTTTGAGAAAGCAGTGGAGAGTCTCGAAAAAATGGGATCAAGAGAACATCTTAAATTAGATGATCCCCTGGAACAGGACCTGGTAGCTGGCGTTAAAATCCTCTACCAACCTGAAAAGTCTAAAGCTCAAAGAGACCAGGAATACGCCGGGTACCTAAAAGCTCTTTATCAAAAATATCCCGGAAATCATGAGGTGGCTTCTTTCTATGCCCTCTCACTTCTCGGAACGGTTTCTGAGGGACGTGATTATGAGGTTTATGGGGAAGCGGCCCGCATTGCCCGGGAGGTTCTTAATGAAAATCCGAAACACCCCGGAGCCCTGCATTACCTGATCCACTCTTATGACGATCCTGATCACGCCCACCTGGCTCTTAACGCCGCAGATGCTTATGCCAAGGTGGCCCCGGATGCAAGTCACGCCCTTCATATGCCTTCGCATATTTATGTAGCCAAGGGGATGTGGGAACAGGTAGTTGCCTCTAACGAAGAATCTTACCAGGCCAGCCTGAATCGCATGGAAAGAAAATCACTATCAAACGATGCACGGGGTTACCATTCTTATCATTGGCTGCAATACGGCTACCTCCAACAGGGCCGAACGGACCTTGCTAAAGAAATGACCATTAACCTTTCAGATTACGTAGCTGCCACCCCCTCTAAAAGAGGAAGGTCGCATATGGTATTTCTCAAAGGCACCTACCTGGTGGAAACCAATGATTGGACTGACGCCATAGGTAACATTCCCGTTGAAGTGGCAGACCTGAATATTACCATCAGGGCTCAATATATGTTTATTGAAGGATTGAAAGCCTCTATGGAAAAAGACTTGGAAGCACTGTTGGAAATCATTCAAAATATGGAAACAGATCTCAGCCGGGAAGCTGTCCTGGTTGATAACCTGGAAAAAGGATATCCCGGATGTACCAACCTGACACGGGAAACTGCCAACCAAACTGACCTTCAATTTACGCAAGCCATGATCTTTCAACTGAAAGCCTACAAAGCAATACTGGAGAATGATCCTGAATTAACCGAGAGATTCCTGAAGGAAGCGGTAGCCATAGAAGAAAGATTGAGCTATAGCTACGGGCCTCCTGTCATTCAAAAACCTACCCTTGAAATGTACGCAGACTGGCTGTTAACTCAAGGGCGCGCTTCAGAAGCTTTGAAAACATATCAAAAGGCATTACAGAGAACGCCAAACCGAACCCTGACCCTGGAAGGGGCTCTGAAGGCTGCTGAGATGGCCGACAAACCCGCCCTGGTCAAACAATTCAAAGAGCAGCTCAGCAACAACATGAAATATCCGCAAAAAGCATAAAAAAAGCCTCCCTGCAAAAGGGAAGCTTCTTACATTGCTATCTATAGCTTTTACTTTACAGGAATCCCGTAAAGATCAAAATCTCCTGCATCGGTGATCTCCACCATGGTATATTCTCCTATTTTAACATAGTGTTCTGTGGCATCGATCAACACCTCATTGTCAACATCCGGGGAGTCAAATTCTGTTCTTCCAACAAAATAATTCCCTTCTTTTCGGTCTATGATACAGCGATAGGTATTGCCGATCTTTTCCTGGTTAAGCTCCCAGGAGATCTGCGACTGAAGTTCCATGATCTCTGATGCTCGTTGCTGCTTTACTTCCTCCGGCACGTCATCCTCCAGGTTGTAGGCATGGGTGTTTTCTTCATGGCTGTAGGTAAAGCATCCCAATCGTTCAAACCGCATCTCCTTCACCCATTCTTTAAGAATGTTAAAATCTTCTTCCGTCTCTCCGGGGTAGCCAACAATAAGAGTTGTTCTGATAGCCATATCCGGAACAGCTGTTCTGAAGTCCTTCAGCAGGTTGGTTGTTTTTTCATAAGTAGTACCCCTACGCATTGATTTGAGGATCTTATCAGAAATGTGCTGTAAAGGAATATCAATATAATTACAAACCTTTGGTTCTTCCCTGATCACGTCAAGTACATCTTTTGGAAATCCTGTCGGAAAAGCATAATGCAAGCGGATCCATTCAATGCCTTCTACCTTTACCAATTCCTTTAACAGATCGGCCAAGGCACGTTTTTTATAAAGGTCCAGTCCATAATAGGTCAGGTCCTGGGCAATAAGTATCAACTCCTTCACCCCATTTGCTGCCAGCTTCCCTGCTTCCTTTACCAGGTCTTCGATCGGGGTACTTCTGTGCTTACCTCTCATCAGGGGAATGGCGCAAAAGCTGCAAGGACGATCACATCCTTCCGCTATTTTCAGGTAAGCATAGTTTTTCGGGGTTGTGGTAAGTCGCTCTCCAATAAGCTCATGCTTGTAATCGGCACCAAGCGCTTTCAGTAGCACCGGCAGATCTGAAGTTCCGAAATACTGGTCTACATCCGGAATTTCTTTTTCGAGATCCGGCTTATACCGTTCGCTCAGACATCCGGTTACAAAAACCTTGTCTACCTCACCTTCCTCCTTTTTATGCAGGTACTCCAGGATGGTGTTCACGCTCTCCTCCTTGGCATTATTGATAAATCCACAGGTATTGATCACCACGATATTACCTTCTTCCTCATGCACCACATCCTTACCACTGGCTTTTAACTGCCCCATCAGAACCTCACTGTCGTAAACATTCTTAGAGCACCCCAGGGTAACCACATTGATCTTATTCTTTTTTAAGGACCTCGTTCTCATAGCCTGATTTTTTTTTGCAGGATGCAAAATTACGATAAGATGCTGGATTTCACGTAGTGTTTGAATGGAAATGTGAGGTGGCAGTTAGTAGTTCGCAGTTTGCAGTTTGCAGTTTGCAACAGCCATCGTATTTATGGATTCCGCTGAGAGATTATTTATTTTCTACAGTTATCCCGAGGCGTCAGTTCGAGTGCCACGCTAAAAGCGTGGTGTATCGAGAACAATTCAGGATCAACAGCCTCTCGATACGATTCCGCTTGCGGAATCACTCGAGGTAACACCTGCGATTCAATCTGTCGTCACCCTATGGAATTTCGGATTTGAACATTGGTTTTTGCAAATGTCATCCCAAAATACCTGAAAGCCACACCACCAGGTCATTTTCAAAATATCGAAGGGCACTTACCACTACGATCCCAAAAAGGGCGAAAGGCCAGTTGTGTTTTTCCTTTTTCAACAGGTAAAAGGCCGTAAAACCCAAAAGGAACAGCAATCCTGCCAGCACCAGCTGGGGCCCCGGCAAGGGGGTTCCGGAAAACACCGCATACAATTTAACCCCCATATAAAAACCACAATAATAGCCGATGATCTTGGTCACAATGACCAGGTTACGTTCTGACATAACAATTATTTATAGATTTCCGGTTGTTTTCGGGCCTTAAGCACAGTTTCTATGGCCATACCCAGTTCCAGCAATTCTTTCTCTGAATAAGGCAGTCCGATCAGGGTAATGCCTTCCGGCTCTCCGGATGGGGTGTAGCCCATGGGCACACACAAAGCGGGATATTTAGCCACAGCCGCATAGCCGGCCGAATAATTATTGATCGACAAAAAGGCATCAACATTATCAATTTTTAGAGCCATATCAAATCGTTTCTGTCCTTCTACCCTTAAAGTTTCTTTGATAGCTTCAAGGGCCGTACTCGAGGTGGTATCGGCAATGATATCCTGAAAATATTTTTGTCCGTAAGGCATTCTAACCAGCGTATCCTGCAGATTAAACTGCGCTATATCAGCTACCTCTCTCACAGTAATATTCTTGGAGGAATGTTCTTCCAGGTAGGCCGGCAGATCGTATTTCATATCCATATTCAACAAGGTGGTAAAACCTTGCATACGGCCTCCCTCCTGCTCTTCATAGACCAGGATCTCAGCACCGGCTTTACGCAATGCCTCCACCGCCTGAGCATAAAGACTGTCACTCTCCATATAGGGTTGGTAAACCCCAAGACGTTTGCCTTGCAGCTCAGTACCCGAAAGGGCGGCAAGATAATCTGCGGTGCCTCCCAGGGAAGCAGCATCATCAGGATCTTCTCCTGACATGGCATCCATCAGGATCACGTTGTCGGTAACATTCTTAGTCATAGGTCCCGGAGTATCAAGAGTACTCGAGATCGGTACGATCCCCGTTCTTCCGAGGACCCCTATGGTTGGCTTTAAGCCCACCACGGAATTCTGGCCGGAGGGCGACAAGATCGACCCGGAGGTTTCACTACCTACAGCCCCCACCGCATAGTTTGCGGCAATTGCCACTCCGCTTCCGGAACTGGAACCACCGGTTTCGAATTCCCGGGGACCGTATGGATTCAGGGTCTGCCCTCCAATGGCCGAATACCCCACCGGACATCCCTGGCAGAAATAGTAAGCCCACTCACTAAGATTTGCTTTTCCGAGAATCAGAGCTCCTTTACTTTTAAGTTGTTTGGTAATAAAGGCATCACCTGCCATATTATCCTGAAGCACTACAGCTCCCGCTGTTGTTGGCATACCTTCAGCCCCGATATTATCCTTTAATAATACAGGCATTCCGAAAATGGGATGCTTATTTTCCTGTTGTTGTCTCAAACGATCCATGGCGGCAGCCTGTTCCAAGATCTGTGGATTAAGACTGATAATGGTGTGCAATGATGTTTCAGGGTTTTGCTCGTATTTTCTTATTCGCCACAGGTAGAACAGGCAAAGCTCTTCATAGGTGAATTCTTCGGCAGCCACCGATTCCTGAATTTCAGGAATAGATCGCTCCAGTACCAGGGGCATCATTTCTGTATAGCGCTCTTCCCCAAATTTATCAAGTGCCTTTTCAAAGGGCGCGAACATATCGGGTCGCTCTACCCTGGAAGCTATCAGCTTATAACGCATTCTGGGATTTTCATGCTCCTGTTGCTGTTCGATCAGCAGTGCTTCATTATAACCCGGCACCTCTTCCTTCTCCTGTTTACAGCCAAAGAGAGAGAGCATAAGCACTAAAGAAAGTAAAGTAGTACGCATAGAAGAAATTTTTGTCTAAATATAGGCAAAGTTAGGCAGTCCTGCCTGCGGCAGGCAGGTATACCGTTATGCGGTTATGCGGGTAAGGATTATGATCGTCTTCGCGAGGCCATGCAATGGCCTACCACTGACGGATTATCAATTCAGACGTTAAGGAACTTGCTAACCACCCCGGCCTTCCTGCCATCCCGCCGGCTGGCTCCCCTGGCTGCCGTCAGGCAGGTTCGCTAAAATGGTTCACTTGCCATCGCACCTCCTGGCTCCTCACTATGAAAGGTTCACCGAACCTTTCACTACCGTTCGGCCCTTTACGCTCGGCCCCGCAAAGGCGAAAACAAACTTTTGAAATCGGGTATTGAAAATCGAAAAGTACAATCTGCAAACTGCTAACTGTAAACTGCTAACTGTAAACTATCCCCTCAAAGCCTGTATGGCCTTTTTCACAGAGCCGTACATTTCCAGGGTTTTGGCGGCGGTTTTCTGGTCAATACCGGTAGCTTCCATGATAAAACGAATACCGCGGTGCACCAGCTTTT
The DNA here is from genome assembly GCF_004799345.1 of Robertkochia marina. Lineage (GTDB taxonomy): Bacteria > Bacteroidota > Bacteroidia > Flavobacteriales > Flavobacteriaceae > Robertkochia > Robertkochia marina. Next base: position 73,826 of record NZ_SSMC01000004.1, on the reverse strand, counting down.
TATTGTTGAGCTGCATGTTCACCATCTTATTCCCTTCCACTCTTCCGATGCGGATCATCAGGGCGGTACTGATCATATTCAGCACCAGTTTTTGAGAGGTTCCGCTTTTCATTCTGGTACTCCCGGTAACGAATTCCGGACCTACGTTAACCTCAATGGGAATATCGACAGCCTTCGCCAGGGGCGATCCGGGATTATTGGTAATTCCGGCGGTGAGAATTCCGTGTTCCTTAGCGGCCTTCATTCCTCCCAACACGTAGGGAGTGGTTCCGGAGGCTGCAATGCCTACCACCACATCATTCTCTGTGATATTGTATTCCATCAGGTCTTTCCAGGCCTGGCTGGTATCATCTTCGGCAAACTCCACGGCTTTTCTAATAGCGCCATCACCACCGGCAATGAGCCCTACCACCCGATCAAAGGGCATACCGAAGGTAGGAGGAATTTCAGAGGCATCCAGGACACCCAGTCTTCCGCTGGTACCGGCCCCGATATAAAATAATCGTCCTCCATCAAGGAATCGACCCGTAAGTTCTTCTACCAGGAGGGCTACCTGGGGTATCACCTTCTCAACGGCCTCAGCCACTTTCTTATCCTCTTCATTCATTCTCCTGAGCAATTCCTCAGAAGACATCCTTTCCAAATGATCATGAAGGGATGATTGTTCTGTGATCTTAGTCATGTTCTTCTACCTGTTATAAAAGGTTTACGTTAAAAGACTGATATGGCCTTAATACTTCTGCATCGGGCGGCAATTCAGTGATCAGGGTATCTATATCCCGGATATCACAGGTCTTAAAGCGTTGTACAGAGTTAAGTTTTTCTGAAATACACAAAGATACGATACGTCTTGAACTATTGATCATGGCTTTTTTTACCTGTACCACCTCATAATCAAATTCGGTCAATCCGTGTTCAATATCCAGGTAACCGGTACCCAAAAAACACAGATCGGCCCTGATATTCCCCAGTTCCTGCACCACCTGGGCGCCAATAGCCAATTGGGCATCTTTTGAGACCTTTCCTCCGATCACAATGACCTCGGCCTTGGGGTGGGCCAGCAATTGCATGGCAATAGGCAGGCTGGGTGTAAATACTGTAATATCCATATCGGCCGGTAATTGCCGGGCCAGTTCAAGATTCGTGGTACCTCCACTCATCAGGATCACAGCGTTCTCTTTGATCAGGGTAATGGCCTTTTGAGCGATCTGCGCCTTCTTTTCTTTGTTAAAAACCTCGTTATTGGAAAACGGAAAAATATTATAGCCTAAGGAAATGGCTCCTCCGTGCACCTTTTTCAACTTTTTATTGTCATCTAATTCCTTGACATCTCTTCGTATGGTATCGATGCTCACCCCCAGGGTATCGGCAATGTCAGAGAGCTGGATCCGGCTTCGGATGCTCACCTCATTCAGGATGTGTTGATGGCGCTCGGCTTTTAACATAATTTTTGTAATTATTTTAACAAAGATAGCAAAAAATCTAAATCTGCAGTTTTTTGCAGTTTCTTGTCGGTAAATTCTTCCTAATAATACGTTTTTTTCCAATATAAAACAGCAATAACTTGCATAAATTAGAAAAATTGACGTTATTTGAGAGGATAGTCTTACTTGAAAACGGCAGGTTACGGATGAAAACGCCAGAAATACTGCGAAAAAACGCAAACGTTTGCGCGCGCATCTCCGGGCTATAAGTTTTTTAAACAGACCATTCAACATTCTAATTAATAGTTAACTAATTCAAATTATGAACAACAAACGCTTACTAAAAAACAGTAAGACAACAAAGGCCCTGATGTTTCTGGGCTTGCTGTTGCTGCCGTTGGCCATGATCGCTCAGGCCAACATCGTTTCCATTTCGGGAACAGTGACAGATACCAATAGCGGCACACCCCTGGCGGGGGTAACTGTAATGGTATCCGGAACTACCTTTGGAACCACGACCAATTTTGACGGTAATTATGAATTAAATGTTGGCCTGGACAGCGGGTCATACGTGCTCGAGGCAGCCTACCTGGGGTTTGCCACCAGCAAGGCTACTATTGAAGTAGGGAGCCAGAGTTCATTTACCGTAAACTTCCAGTTAACCGAAGACTTACTGAACCTCGATGAGATCGTGGTTACCGGTACCGCCGGAAATGTGAGCCGACGATCGCTGGGTAACGCAGTTGGATCTATTAAGGCGGCCGAGATCGCCAACACCGGATCTAACAACCCTTTATCTGCCATTTCAGGTAAGGTTGCCGGTGCCATTGTTACTCAAAACTCGGGAGATCCTGCCGGTGGTTTCTCTGTAAGACTTCGTGGTATCAGTACCATTAACGGATCTTCAGAGCCGTTATACGTTATTGATGGGGTTATTGTTGACAACAGCTCTCAAAACGTGATCAACCTTAATGCCGATGCTATGGGTACAAGTTTCCAGGCAGGGCAAAACCGTCTGGTAGACATCAACCCTAACGACATTGAAAGCATCGAGGTACTAAATGGTGCAGCTGCTGCTGCGATCTACGGATCTTTGGCATCTAACGGGGTGGTACAGATCATCACCAAAAAAGGTAAAGCCGGTGATGCCAGGGTAAACTTCAGTACGGCCGGAAATACCAGCTGGGTAAGAAAGCGTCTTGACTTTAACGATTTCCCTGAAAGATTCGGATATCCCGGAAGTGAGCGTCTTAACACGACCGGCGACCGTTTAACCACTATTGCCGACCTGCGTTCTGCAGATGACCGTGCGGCCCTTCCGGGTACAGGCCCTGCGGCCCTTGCCGGGCGTCCGTTAGTAGAAGAAACATACGCTGTAACAAGATATGACTATCAGGATCTTATCTTCAGAGATATTGCCTATGGTACCGAAAACAACTTCTCTATTGCAGGAGGATCTGAGAAATCTAAACTGTATTTCTCTACCAATTACAACCGTAACCAGGGGGTTATTGAAGATACCTATTTCCAGAAATACGGTGCCCGATTAACCTATACCCAGGAGCTTTCCAGTAAGTTAAGCATGACAGCCGGACTTACCTATAACAATTCAAGCAGTGAGGACAAACCTAACGGAAACAACTTCTTCAGTCCGATCAGTTCGTTATTCATTACCGATAATGTTTGGGATGCTGACGAAAGAGATGAACTGGGCAACCTTTTACCCGTGGAGCCTGTACGTTTGAATCCATTGACCATTATTGAGACCTACGACATTACACAGGAGACCAATCGTTTTATCGGGAATGTAACCTTTAACTATACGCCGATCGAAAACCTGAACATTAAGTACACGGCCGGTCAGGACAGCTATTCTCTGAAGGGTAATGTTTTCCAGCCAAGAGTTCCTTATAGTGGGGTAAGTGCATCTTTCTTCCCTGATGGTTATGCCAGTGTGGCGACCAATAACTTCCTGAGCAGAACCAGCGACCTGGTTGCTGACTATAAGTTAAAGCTTACTGAAGATTTTACGTTGACTTCCACCGTGGGAGGACAGTACCTGTACAGAAGATCAGAATCGACGCGTGCCGAAGGTAGAGACCTTCAGGGAGGTGTACAGACGATCAACGGGGTTCTTAACCTGTTCAATCCTCCATCGGAGTCAAGATCTGAATTTGCCCTTTGGGGAGGATTCCTTCAGGAAAACCTGAACTGGGATAACAAGATCTATCTGACCCTTTCAGGACGGATTGACGGTGCTTCTTCTTTCTCACCTGACAACAGAAACCAGTTCTATCCTAAAGCCAGTACTTCTATCATCCTGTCGGATTTTGATTTCTGGAACAAGGATTCATTTTGGAATACGCTTAAGCTGAGATCTTCTTACGGAGAAGCCGGTAACCTTACAGCCATCGGACCCTTCAGCCGATTTAATTTTGCGAATCCGGTACTACTGGGTGGTCTTGGTGGCTTTGTTGCTACTTCCAGCCTTGGTGATGAGAACATCAGACCGGAGCGAATGAAAGAATTCGAGGTGGGTGCTGATATGTCTTTCTGGAACGGACGCCTGGCACTTCAGGGTACCTATTACACTCAGAATATCGAAGACCTTGTACTTACTGTAGGTACAGCTCCGACTTCGGGAGGTACTTCGCTTCTTACCAATGTTGGTACCATGAAGAATAACGGTATTGAATTACAATTGAACGTGACCCCGATCAGATCAGATAACTTTATCTGGAACAGTTCCCTGGCCTACAACACCTACAACAATGAAGTGAATGATGCCAACACCGGACGTCTTGGTCAGGCCATACGTGGTGGTGGCGGAACCCAGAGTTTGATCGATGGACAGCCATTAGGGGTGTTCGTTGGAACCTTTTTTGCCCGAAACGAAGACGGAAGTTTATTACTTTCACCTGACGGACTTCCTCAGGTAGAACGTGGTGATGATACCACCGGAGAGATCCAAAGAGATGCTAACGGACAACCTGACGGCACTCCTTTGCGTAAGATCCTTGGTGATCCGAATCCGGAGTATACGGCTTCTTTCATCAATGAGTTCAGTTACAAGCGTTGGAATTTCCGTATGCAACTGGATGCCATCGGCGGATTTGATGTATACAACTGGAACTCTATTACCGGTAACAACGTTGGTAACGGTCAGCTGGCTGAGGCTGAGCTTCGCGGAGAAGTGCCACGTGGTTGGGTAGCCGCCATCGGTGGATTCATCGGACCTCGTATCCAGGAATTCCACGTAGAAGACGGTTCTTTCGTAAAATTAAGAGAGTTGCAGGTATCTTATGACTTCGGTCAGACCTCCTTTGCTGAGAACCTTCAGGTAAGCCTGATCGGTAGAAACCTGGTATCTTTTGACGATTACACCGGTTTTGACCCGGAGACCAACTCTGCAGGACAAAGTAACCGTGTGCGAGGAGATGACTTTGGTAACGTGCCAATTCCTGCAACCTTACAATTACGTTTATCAGCATCATTCTAAAACAAAAGACAATGAAGAAAATAATATATACCATCATGCTTTCTATGGGAACGGTTGTTCTGCTGCCTTCCTGTGAAACGGATTTCGAAAATCCCAATGCACCCCTTGTGCAGGCGGTTACCGAATCTACCAACAACCTGTTGGGATTGATCGTCGGCCTGGAGTATCAGTATACCGTAGGCGGTGGCAGCGGACTCTACAGTGCTATTACCGGAAGTGGTTTCAGTGCCGGAGAACTTGACCTGATCAATGCAGGTAACGCTCCCCTGGCCAACCTTCTGGATGGAGGCGGTACCTTAACTCCAGGAAACTCTGTGGTGACCAATCTTTGGACCAACCTGCAACTGGTGCGCAACAATGCCCAGACCGTTATTGATAATGCCGGGAATGCCGGAACCCCTGAGGTTGAAAGTGCAATTCGTGCCTACGGATTGTTTTACAAAGGCCTTGCCTTAGGTACCATGAGTCAATTCTGGGAACAAGGAGTAGTAACCTCTGAGGCCAACGCCCCCTTTGTAAGTCGTTCAGAAGCGTTGAACCTGGCCATTAGCAGCCTGGAAGAGGCAGCTACCCTGGTCGGAAGCGGAGTTCCTGAACAGGTAACCGGAGCGGTAGGTTCACAAATAGACCTCCCGAATGCCATCCAGGCCCTGATAGCCCGTTACTCCCTGATGAACGGAGATAACACCAAAGCCATATCAGCAGCCAACGCTGTAGATCCGGGATCAACATCTGTATTTATATACGATGAAGTTTCGCCAAACCCTGTTTTCCGATCTTCATTAACCACGAATAATGTGTTTGATGCCAAGACGAATCCTTTCTTCGGATTGGAAGGCGACCTGGCGGTAACCGACTCTACAGATGCCCGTATTGATTTTTACCTGGAAGCCAATGCCGATAACGGAAAAGGTTTCTTTACCAGTGACGGGGCATCTATTCCGGTATACGTTCCGGGAGAAATGCAGTTGATCATCGCGGAGGCCAATGCCAGAGAAGGAAATATCTCTGCTGCAGTAGCCGCCTTAGATGCCGTTTTGACCAAAACTCCGGCTGAAGATCCTCTTGGGCTGGGTGCAGGTTTACCGGCTTATGCAGGTCCGGCAGATCAGGCTGCGGTATTAACCGAGATCTACAAGAACCGTTGTATAGAGCTCTATATGAGTGGAATGAAGCTGGAAGACAGCCGTCGTTTCGGTCGTCCCGGGCCTAATGATGCCAATGCGGAGAGAAACCGTAACTGGTATCCTTATCCGAACGCAGAACGCGATAACAACACCAACACACCAACTGACCCTGAAGTTTGAATTAGTTAGAACCATTAATCAGGCAAAGGTCCGCCCATTAAGGGCGGGCCTTTTTATTCCCTACCCTATGACCCGCACGCTTCTTTCTCTTCTGTTAGTCTTCTTACTGGTTTCCTGTGCAGGAAACAAGACCCCAAAACACGAATTACGAGGTGCCTGGATCGCCACCGTGGTCAACATCGACTGGCCAAAAAATGGTGACGATGACCTCGAAAAGAAAAAACAGGACTTTCTGGAGATCCTCGATTTCTACGAATCTCTCAATTTTAATGCAGCAGTCGTACAGGTTCGTACTGCCGGTGATGCCTTCTACCCTACCGAAATGGCCCCCTGGTCGGCCTACCTTACCGGCACCCAGGGAGAAGCATCTGAACCCTACCATGATCTGCTGGAGTGGATGATCAATACTACTCATGAAAGAGGCATGGAGTTTCACGCCTGGATGAATCCTTACAGGGCTACTTTTAACCTGGATACAGCCGCCCTGGCCCCTACCCATGATTTCAATAAGCATCCGGAATGGATGATCAAATACGGTAAAAAATATTATTACGACCCGGCGCTGCCCGAGGTGCAAGACCACCTCACAGCTATCACCAATGAACTGGTAGACAACTATAATATAGATGCCATTCATTTTGACGACTACTTCTACCCCTACAAGATCAAAGGGGAAGTATTTCAGGACAGTGCCCGGTATACAGCCGAGCACCTCCCCGGCCAATCCTTGGGCGATTGGCGAAGGGCCAATGTTGACAGCCTGATCAGTAAACTTCACCACGGCATCAAATCAAGAAAGCCCTGGGTGCAGTTCGGCATTAGTCCGTTCGGGGTTTGGCGCAATAAATCGCAGGACCCGAGGGGTTCTGATACCAAAGCCGGTCAGACCAATTATGACGACCTCTATGCCGATCCTATGTCCTGGCTTCGAAATGGCTGGATCGATTACCTGGCTCCCCAGATCTACTGGACCCTGAACCATCCGCTGGCCTCTCACAAAACCATCCTGAACTGGTGGGATGAAAATACAGAGAATGTTAACCTCTACGTGGGTAACGGGGCCTATCGCGCCATGAGTGATAAGGATCCTGACTGGCAAAAGGAGGACCAACTTTTAAAACAGGTAAAGCTTGCCCGAAAAGCCGAACAAGTGAACGGGAATATTTACTTTAGTGCCAAATCATTGATGAGCGGAAAAGACGAGGTGGTCAGCCTGTTGAAGGAAGCCTACAAGTACAAGGCACTGACCCCGGCCCTGCCCTCTTCCGGACAACCCCCTGTGGTGCAGGAGGTAAAAAGAACAGTAGGAGCAGGAACAAACGGAAGTATCGAACTGAATATCACCACCTCATCTCCTGTAAAGGAGATCGTGATCTACAACCTTGACAAGGTACAACCGAACAAAATGAATAAGGCTAAGCATATAAAAACCATCGTTCCGATATTCGCTCAAAAAAGAGAAGTACAATTAAGTGTTCCTGTAACAGAGAATGGATCACTGATCTTCTCAGTGACAGACCGATTCGGTAATGAAAGTGAACTGCAAAATATATCCTTATAATACCCGGGAATCATGAAAGACATGTTAGTACGATTAGTGGCTTTACCGAATGTGAACGATCTCGAGGATGAGCTCATCAATAAAGGTATCGTGATCAGAAGACCGATTGCCCCCGAAAAGAGCCTCGTTAGCGAATGGGTAAAACAGCATTTCAGCGAATTCTGGGCCAACGAGGTTGAAGTTGCTTTCAGCCGGCAGCCTGTAAGCTGTTTTGTAGCCCAGAAAAACAATGAAATTCTTGGCTTTTCCTGTTATGAAACCACCGCCAAAGCCTTTTTCGGCCCTACCGGAACCGTTGAATCGGCCAGGGGGCAGGGCATCGGAAAGGTCTTATTGATAAAAGCCCTGCAAGCCCTCAAAGAGCAAGGATACGCCTATGGCATCATAGGTGGTGTAGGCCCTGAAGAATACTATAGAAAAACCGTGAACGCCGTCGTTATTGAAGGCTCTGAAACCAGCGTATATGAAAACCTACTCAGAAGAAATGACAAAAACAGCCAGTAAAAAGAATCCCTGGTGGTGGGTATCATCCCTCTATTTTACCGAGGGTATTCCCTATGTGATCGTGATCACCGTTTCGGTGATCATGTACAAAAAACTGGGGGTAAGTAATGCTGATATCGGATTATACACCAGCCTGCTGTATCTGCCCTGGGTGATCAAGCCTATCTGGAGCCCTCTCGTAGACCTGAAGGGTACCAAACGTAAATGGTTCCTGGGCATGCAACTCCTGGTGGCCCTGGCCTTTTTACTCACCGGGTTCACTCTTGGCACCTCTGCCTTCTTTATGATCTCCCTGGCCTGTTTCTGGATGGCCGCCTTTGCCTCTGCTACCAACGATATCGCATCAGACGGTTATTACATGATAGCCCTGAGCGAGAAAAAACAATCTTTCTTCCTGGGCGTAAGAAGTACTTTTTACCGCCTGGCCATGATCACCGGGCAGGGACTCATAGTAGTCATTGCAGGTTTGTTGGAGGAGCGATTTGGAGACAATACCAAGGCATGGTCATACACCATGATCATTACCGGAGTTCTTATGATCGTTCTTACCCTGATCAATTTTTTCACCACTCCTGCCATAGAAGAAAACACCGAAGACACCTCAGGAAAACAACTCGATTTCATTGGCGTGTTCAAGTCCTTTTTTGAAAAGAAACAGATCGGAATGGCCCTGGCTTTCGTGCTGCTCTATCGCCTGGGCGAATCACAATTGGTTAAGATGGCCTCTCCCTTTCTTCTTGATGAGAGAAGTACGGGCGGACTTGCCCTAAGTACTACCGAAGTGGGTACCATTTATGGCACCCTGGGAATTATTGCGCTATCCCTCGGAGGAATATTAGGAGGCTTAGTGATCTCCAGGGACGGGCTCGGCAAATGGATGATGCCTATGATCCTGGCACTGAACCTTCCAAATTTATTTTACGTATTACTCAGTGTTTTCACCCCCGATTCTGTTATATACGCGGCGGTGGTCGTGGTGATAGAACAATTTGGGTACGGCTTTGGTTTTGCCGCCTACCTGATGTATCTCATTTACATTGCAGAAGGTATTTCCAAGACTTCTCACTATGCCATCGCCACAGGATTTATGGCCCTTGGTATGATGCTTCCCGGAATGATCAGCGGGTATATTCAGGAGTATCTTGGGTATACCGGATTCTTTATCTGGGTAGTACTCGCAGCCATACCGGGTATTTTGATCGTACGTTATTTAAAGTACCCTGCCGACTACGGTAAAAAAGAAGAATAAGATCATGAGCAGTAAGACAGCTACTATCCTGAAGGAACACCCCCTCGAGGACCTGGCAGGGCAATTGTTCTGCCCGGCAGCATTTATTCATGACGACGAAGCGGGCATTGAAGACATGGAGCGTCTGATCAGGGAACAGAAGATCGGAGGCATCACCTTTTTTCACAGCAGGGCCAGTGCCGCTACCAACTACGAAAAAAAGGAGGTGATCTCCTATGCTGACAGCCTTGAGAAATTAAAGCAATTGATCTCCAGGTACCAGGCAATTTCAGAGATCCCCCTTCTTATCAGCATCGATGCCGAATGGGGGTTGGCCATGAGGGTAGAAGAAACCCCTCAATACCCCTATGCGATCACTCTTGGCTCCCTCGATGAGCAATATGACGATCTTATTTTCGAGGCGGGGTATCAGATCGGGCGCGACCTGAAGTCAGCCGGCATAGACTTCAACCTGGCTCCCGTGGTAGACATCAACACCAATCCGCAAAATCCGGTGATCGGGTACCGCTCCTTTGGCGCATCCCGGGAGAAGGTATTTCAAAAAGCTGCTCAATACTGCGAAGGACTTGCCAGGGCGGGAGTAGCAAACAGCTTAAAGCACTTTCCGGGCCATGGCGATACGGCTGTAGATTCTCACCTTGGACTACCGGTGATCGGAAAAAGCCGAAAGGAATTGGAGGAACAGGAATTGTATCCTTTTAAAAAACTCATTGCCAAAGGGGTCGATTCGGTGATGGTCGGACACCTCGCCGTACCCGCCCTGAGCGGACATGATACCCTTCCTGCCACCTTATCAGAAAAGATCATTAAAGGCGTACTGAGAGAAGAAATGAACTTTGAAGGGGTGGTCATCTCTGATGCCCTTAATATGCATAGTGTCAGTAAACTTTATCCTGAAAAAGGACTGTTGGAACTTAAGGCCTTCCAGGCAGGGAACGATATGCTTTGTTTCTCAGAGAACATTAAGGAAGGAAAGGAAAAGATCCTTCGTAACTGCAGTGAAGCTTCTATCCGCGAGGCGGTAGAACGAATCCTTTCCCTCAAAGAAAAGGTCGGCACCCTGGAAAGTAAGAAACCTATTGGCGAACCGGACCATGAGAAAGCAAAAGATATCAATACCCGTATCGCACAAAAAAGCATCGTATCCCTGAAAATCAAAACCCCGGAAATATCGCCGGATACAGTTGTTTTGGTAGGGGAACATAAGCGGGAAAACGGTTTTTTGAAAACCCTGGAAACCTCTCAAAAATTCACTGCCATCCGGGTGGATAAGCACACCGGCAACCTCAACCTGAGCACCCAAAATGAAATCGTGGTAGCACTATACCCCCCTCATGTAAAACCCGCAGGTAATTTTGGGTATTCTGATGAGAACCTGGAAATGCTGAAAGGGCTCACGGAACGCCACCGGGTAACCTTCCTGGTATTCGGCAATCATTACAGCGTACAGGTCATTCCGGGAATAAAGGATGCAGCCAACATACTTTTCTGCGGACAGCATCTCAAGGCATTTCAGAAAACAGCGGCGCGCATTCTGAACGGTGAGCTCACCCCGGAAGGGAAGCTGCCTTTTGGATTATGAATTATGGATGATGGATGATGAATGATGAATGATGAATGATGAATGATGAATTTAACAAATCTGGATTTTCCAGATACTCTGAGGTTTTAATTCTGGTACAAAACCCCATTTATAATTTATAATCTATAATTCATAATCCATAATCGAACCCGCTAAGGGTTCGCAAACCTTATAACCGTATCATCCACCGAAGCTTTAGCGAAGGTGGGCATAACCGTATAACTGCATAACGGCATAACCTTCCCTTCATCTAAACATCAAACGCAATGCGCTATTTTTCAATATATTAGTTGAAAATTCCTGTAAATGCGTACGTTTTTTAAACACCCCTTATTCCGGATCTTTTTCTTCGGAATTTTATTGGGGGCTGCTCTCTTAATTGTTTACGGCTCAAAGCAACCCGAGCTCGAAGATCGCAAGGTGGTTATCAACGATGCCGACCTGGCTCATATGATCGCCGGATGGCAGCGCACCTGGAAGCGTATGCCTACCAAAGAAGAGCTGCAGGGCATCATGAAGTCTTATGTACAGGACGAGGTCGTGTATCGGGAGGCGCTAAACCAGGGGTTAGACCAGAACAATGCCACCGTAAAGAGAGCCTTGATCTCGCAAATGGATATGCTGGCCGAAGGACAAGGGAGTGAAAGAACCATAAGTGACGAGGATATTAAGGCGTATTACGACCTGAGAAAGGAACAGTTTACGGCCCCGGCCATGATCCGGTTTCACCAGGTCTACTTCAAAAACGAAAAAGACAGCACAGCCCTGGTTTCTACCGTTGCTTCCTGGAACCAACAACAACTTGCACCTTCTGAAGGATTGGAACGAGCCACCCCCTCCCTGCTTCCACCACGGATGAACCTGCAAACTACCGATGCCATTGATCGTGAGTTTGGCAATGGCTTTGCCAACGCCTTACTTCCACTCCCGGCAAAGCAATGGTCGGGACCTGTATCTTCAGGGTTTGGACTCCACGTTATTTATATAGACTCTGTGGTTGCAGAAGCTCCCCTCCCGCTGGATAAAGTAAAAAATGAGATCACCAATCTGCTGCAATACGAGGAGAAGCAGGCGGCGAAAGAACAATTCTACACCGAACTCCTGCAAACCTACGAGGTCATCTATCAGGGAATGGCTAAAGAACTGGTCAATGAATAAAAAGATCATTACATACCTGTTACAGGGCATCCTGTTCTTGATGTGTTTCATTCCTTTGGCTGCAAGGGCTGATATTGTATATCCGGCCCGCCTTGAGCTTCGGGAGGTCGATCCCGGAATTTTTGAGGTGTACTTTGTATTACCGGTCATCAACGGAAAGGTGATCAAGGCAGCTCCGGTGTTTCCGGATTTCTGTTCCATGCTGGAAGAACCTCAGATGAGCGGGAATATGTATGTAAAAGAAACCCGGTGGCGTATTCAGTGTGAACCTCAGCAACTCTACGGACAAAGTATCGGTATCAGCGGATTGCTGGGGAGCCAGGTTACCATCATTCTAATCGTAACCACCCTGGAAGGAAGAACCTATAACACCACTCTGAATCCGGCAGCTGCTTACTATGAAATACCACCCCCTCCAACCACCCTTAACCTTTTCTCTCAGGGCATCCTCAGAGGGGGCAGCATTCCTTTGTCGAATCTTGTATTCGGACTTCTCATTTTCACCCTGATCCTGACCCGATCTTTTTCCAGAAGAAACATGGTTATCATCCTTTCCTCAGGTATTATGATCGGTTACCTGCTCACCTATTTTGAGTGGCTGAGAATTCCGGGGTGGCTTTTTGAAATAACAGCCCTGCTACTAACCTGTATCATGATCATAGCAAAGTACCTGCGTCAACATGTATTCATAAACACCGATAAGGTTGAGCTGCCACTAACAGCCTGCGTAGTATTTCTCGGAGCCGAACAGGCCACCTCTTTCGGTACCATGGGGTATACTGAGGGTGAAACCGGGTTGATGATGATATTTACACTCACCGGCATCGTCTTAGGCGTACTATTGTTTTATGAACTCATCCGGCAGGGCTTAGGCCTGGTTGCTTTATTCAATAATGAAAAGACCCTCCCCGAGAATGCTATGATCTCCCTTACAGGAATCATTTCCATCGGATTACTGATCTATCAAAGCAGCCTTTTGTGGAACACTCCATCCCTGTTTCCTCCCATTCCTGTGCTGCTTTGGATCATAACCCTGGTGATGATCGCAGTATTGATGATGTTTGCTCACAGACAAAACCAAATACATATTTTATGGATCCTACTTCCTTATTTTGGGGGATTGATCGCCGGGTTTACAGATCTCAGTTTCCCTTATCCGGCAGAGGTTACTCTTGGTTTAGGGATGCTCTGCCTAATTCCTGTTTATTTTCACGCCTTCCGTGATCCTTTCTTACCAAGAGTACTTTTAGCCTTTTTGAGTTTCTCATCAGGAGTTTGGCTTGCTATGGAAACAGATCAAAACCTTTCCTATCCCATCGCCCGGTCTTTGGAGTTTTCCCTGATCGCGCTTTTTGCAGGCGGATTACTACTTCCAGTCATGACGGGATTCTTCAAAACCGATAAGGCTGAAAAAAGTATACAAACATCTCTTAAGGTCCTTTTTGCAGCAGTTTTCCTTTTGATCGGGGTGAACTTTTTCTTTACATCAGAGCTGCGGGTCCATGAACCTTTAACATCACCATTCCTTCAAATCCCTTTGCTCAGCCTGGCGCTCATCCTATTGGGGGTGTTCTTCTGGCCAAAAAGGAAAAAAGTACATAAGGATCTAGGGGTAACCACAAGAAAACCTTCCACCGCCTTTTTAATGTTTGCACTGGCATTTTGTTTTATTGGTATACGATCTGCCGTGCAGAATCCCTGGTTCAACACCTCCAATATGGATCGTCAGGGTGCTGAAAACGTGATGCAGCAAATACTCTCGAACACCTATACGGCTTTCAACCTTGAAGATGAAGAGCTTTTGTTTGAAACACTTTCTTCAAACATCGATGAAGACCTGCTTGACAACGTCTACCTGGACAGCCGTCGCAGGCTAACGATGGGATTAAGAGAAGGTGCGGAAGTCACTGTAGAAGACGTCAGTGTGGCCATCCTGGGCGATGCTGAAAACAGCCCGGCGGAGACTACCTTTAGCTACCCGGCCACCTGGACAGTAACGGCTCGGGTCAAACACCTCAAGCATATTCATTACCGGCGTAACCGCTATACCGGTACCATAGAAATGAAAACGAATAATAACTCATGGAAGATCTCAAAGATCATACTGAACTCGGAAGAACGGGAAGTGATACCCTCAGCCACCCTGTGATCAGACTGGAAAAGCTGCGTTTTTCTTATGCAGCCGATTTTACCCTGGAGATCGAAAGGTTGGAGTTAGAACAAGGAACTAAGGCAGCCATTACAGGCAGCAGTGGTTGCGGTAAAACCACCTTTATCAAGCTACTGGCAGGCATCCTGAAACCGGACTCCGGTAAGATCTTCCTGGACGACCTGGAACTGACCACCTATAGTGAAAGTGAGCTCCAGGATCTGCGTATCGTAAAAGCCGGGCTTGTGTTCCAGGAATTCGAACTGCTGGATTATTTGACCGTGTTGGACAATGTAACCCTGCCCCTTCGTATTAATCCCGTTCTGAAATACAGGAAAGAAAGTCAACACCGGGCAAAAGAATTGCTGAACAGCGTTGGATTAGGGGAAAAATACAGGCGTTATCCTAACAAGTTATCACAGGGAGAGCGACAACGGGTGGCCATTTGCAGGGCCCTGATAGCCACCCCGGGGATCTTGTTATGCGATGAACCCACAGCCAACCTGGATGCCCGTAACAGGGATATCATCCTCCAAATCATTTTTGACTATTGCGAAGCTGAAAATGCTACCCTGGTCATGGTGACTCATGACCGGGAGATCCTGAACTCCTTTGACAGGGAGATCGACCTACAGCAGTTTAACAGCTCTCAAACCAAGACATCATATGAATAACAGTATGTACCTGGCATGGAATTATCTGAAATACCATTGGGGCAAAACCCTGTTACTGGTGTTTGCCATCAGTATGGTTATTTTTATTCCTTTGGTATTAAACCTCTTTGCCAACAAGGGTGCTGAACGCATGATGTCAAGGGCAGTGACCACTCCCCTTTTGGCGGGCAGTAAGGGCAGTGCCACTGAACTCACCCTGAGTACCCTCTATTTCAGAGAACCGGGTATTCCTCCCCTGGAGTTTCGTGAGATCAAGGCGCTGGAAAATGAAGGCCTGGCCCGGGCTATACCCCTCAATCTGGAATACAAGGTAAAGGAGCAGCCCATAGTGGGTACCACCACCGCCTATTTTGACTTCAGAAATGCAGGCTTTGCCTCCGGAAGGCCTATGGCCGTGATCGGAGAATGTGTTTTGGGAGCCAGTGCCGCTATAAAATTAAACGCCAATACGGGCGATGCCGTGATCTCGTCTCCCGCCGGAGCCTTTGATGTTGCCGGAAGCTTTCCCCTTAAAATGAAGGTGACAGGAGTACTAAAGCCACTGAATACTGCTGATGATGAAGCCGTATTCACCGACTTAAAAACCGCCTGGGTCATTTCAGGTAAGGCGCATGGGCATGATGAGCTCACCACTGCCACTGCCGACAGTTTGCTGCTTTCCCGATCTGACAGTATTGCCATAGCCAGTAAAGCTGTACTCTCCTATACAGAGATCACTCCTGAGAATATTAATTCTTTTCACTTTCACGGAGATCCCGACCACTATCCCGTCAACGCCATCATAGCTATCCCAAAGGATAAAAAATCAGAGCTCATGCTGAGGGGGCGCTACGAGAACGAAGTTCAAAACGTACAGATCGTAGTACCTGAAAAGGTGGTGGACGAACTCCTGGAAACCGTAGTATCAGTGAAAGAGATCCTCACCCTGGCAGCCATATCCATCGGAGCCGCTACCCTGGTGATCACCCTTTTGGTATTCTCACTTTCCATCCGGCTACGCAAGAAAGAAATACAGACCCTAAAATATATCGGAGCGGCAAAAGGCAGCATCACAGGAATCCTCTCTCTGGAGATCGTCCTGGTATTTGCACTCAGTACCCTCCTTACACTTTTTTACCTGCTTGCTATCAATGGAATCGGTTTGCCTTTATTAGAACAATTAATTCAATAGAAAAATGAGAAACACATTTTTATTCCTTTTAGCCTTCACCCTGATCATAAGCGCCTGCAAACAAGAACCCAAAAAAGAAGAAACAGCGGCTGTAAAAGAAGTCAAACCCGTAGTTTACACCAGTAATTACCCGGTGTACTTTTTTACCAAGAACATTGGTGGCGAAGCCATAGAGGTTCACTTTCCCGCCGGAGATCTTTCGGACCCTTCCACCTGGAGTCCGGTCCCGGATACCATTGCCGGGATGCAATCAGCAGATCTGATCCTGGTAAACGGGGCTTCTTTTGAAAACTGGCTGATGAACGTGAGTCTCCCTGAAGATAAGGTGGTAAATACCAGCAGTAACTTTCAGGATCAATTACTGTCAAGCGGAGAAACTTTTACCCATAGCCATGGTGATGAGGGAGAACATGCACACGAAGGCACGGCTTTTACCACCTGGCTCAACCTGGAACTGGCCGCAAAACAAGCCGAGGAGGTTAAGAACGCTCTGATAGCCCTGCAGCCGGAAAACAAATCCCTGTTTGAAAACAACCATGCTGCCCTGGCAAAAGATCTGATGACCCTTCATTCAGCATACCAGCACACCCTTGCTTCTCAGGAGGCCCCGGCAGTGGCTTTTTCACACCCGGTATATCAATACTTAACAGCCGCCTACGGACTTAAGGGGAAAAGCCTTCACTGGGAGCCGGAAACACCATTGGATCACGATATGATACACGAGATCGAGCACCTGAAAAAAGATCACAATATCAAATTCCTGATCTGGGAAGGAGAACCCCTGCCGGAAAATATCGAGAAATTAAATGCCATGGGAATCTCCAGTGTCGTGATCACCCCCATGGGCGGTATGCCTGAGGGCACCGATTTTATTCAGGGTATGAAGCAAAACCTGGAGGTATTGAAAGGGATTATGAATGATGAATGATGGATGGATGTCTTCGCGAGGCGGCCCCTTGGGCCAACGTGGCGATCTGCCAAAATTGGGTACGCGTTACGGGTTACGCGTTACGGGTAACAGGCTGCAGGAATTAATCACGACGAAGGCGTGATGAATGATGACAGTAGTGCAAAGGAGCGAAGGAATGAAGGAGCAAAGGAGCTTATCTTGTGGCTCTTTATAAAAACATAATTACCCCCTCCTTGGTGAGGAGGGGTGGCCGAAGGCCGGGGTGGTTAATCCCGCTACTACGGGATGTGGCGATCTGCCTTTAACAGGGACGAGCCTGCCTGTCGGCAGACAGGTTTGAGTTTGAGTTTCAGTTTGAGTTGATACAAGCTCCTTAAACCATGGCACTCTTAACCTTTTACCAACCACAGCTTTAGTGAAGGTTGATTTAACATTTAACTTTATTGATTTGGAATTTGGGATTTGAAACTTTCCTGCCGATAGGCTGGTTTAGAAATATAGCAATTCTCCATCACCCCCTCTCATGATTCCATAAAAAGAAAATACTATATTTTTTGTTGTGTTTTTTTTACAACTGACTGATTTTCAGTAATTTTGATGTTAACTCCACTGCGTCAACCTGAATTTACAGCTATGCAAAGCGTTAGGTGAGATCAACATTACAATGGTTGTATCGGCCTATTCTTTTTATGGCTCCCATCCGAATCATCATGCGCAAAACCTACCTGCTTAGAGCTCAGTAAACATAGATTTTAATATAAAAAAAAATGATCAAGAATTTTCACCTCGTAGCCCTTTCTCTGCTGGTAATAGGAATTGGTAATTTAAGGGGGCAGGACCTTAAGCCTGCCGAAAAAGAATACAAGACACCAAAGAAGGAGTATTCTCCCTATGCCGGAGATTATTATCCCGACCAGGTATACTTTGGTGACACCCACCTGCATTCATCCTGGTCAACTGATGCAGGAATGGCCGGTGCCACCCTGGGGCCTGATGTGGCCTATCGCATATCACGCGGAGAAACGGTGACCAGTCATTTGGGGTGGAAAGTACGGTTGATTCGTCCGCTCGATTTCCTGGTCCTGGCAGATCATGCCGAAAATCTGGGATTGGCTGATTTTATTGAACGATCCGATCCTATTATCCTCGCGAATGAAACCGGAAAAAAATGGCACGATCTGGTTAAAGCTGGTAATGGGTATCAGGCATTCCTGGAATGGCTTCGCGCCGGTAACCAAGACCTTATAAACGAACCCAGGATGGCAAAAGTAGTATGGGAAAAGGCTACCGACAACGCCGATAAATATTACCAACCCGGAGTATTTACTACCTTTCACGGATTTGAATGGACTTCACATCCGGGCGGTAACAATATGCACAGGGTTGTAGTTTTCAGAGATGGAAAAGACCGCACCAAACAAATCATTCCCTATTCTCAATACGATTCGGTTGACCCGGAAGATCTCTGGAATTACCTTATGAATTATGAGGAAAAGACGGGTGGCCGCGTTCTGGCTATTCCCCATAATGGAAATCTCTCCAACGGCCTTATGTTTTCCTACAACCGTTATTCCGGAGAAGACCTGACCAAGGAAGTGGTAGAACAGCGTTACCGATTTGAGCCTTTAGCAGAGGTGACCCAACAAAAGGGTGATGGAGAAACACACCCCCAGCTGTCTCCCGACGATGAGTTTGCCGACTTTGAAACGCTGGATATGGGTAACCTAAACGGAACTCAAGCCAAAACTCCTGATATGCTTGCTTCGGAGTATGCGAGGGAAGCCCTGAAAAGGGGACTGAAAATAGAAGCTGAGTTGGGTACGAATCCCTTTAAATTTGGTATGATCGGGAGCTCAGACAACCATACTGCCCTTCCTACTACCCGGGAAGAGAACAACTTCTCCAAGGCCTCCTTTGTAGAACCCAGTCCGGAGCGTTATGAACACCCTCTGGTTGAAGCGCCAGACCCTGCCCTTTCCATTATGCTCACAGATGTCGGGGCCGCCGGACTTGCAGCCGTATGGGCCAGGGAAAACACCCGGGAAAGCATCTGGGATGCTATGGCCAGAAGAGAAACCTATGCCACCTCCGGAACCCGGCTTAGAGTACGTGTATTTGGAGGCTGGGATTTTGAGGAAGACGAGGTGCAACGACCTGATTTTGCCAGAACAGGTTATGATCGAGGTGTGCCCATGGGAGGCGACCTGAAAGCAGCACCTTCAGGTGAAGCACCGAAATTTATGGTCCGTGCCCTGAGAGATCCCGATGGGGCCAATCTTGATAGAATACAAATGATCAAAGGCTGGATGGATGCCCAGGGAGAACTGCAGGAACGGGTGTATGATATCGCAGTTAGCGATGGCCGAAAAATTTCTTCTGATGGCAAGGCTAACAAAGCGGTAGGAAATACCGTCGATGTAAAAAATGCTTCCTATACCAACAGTATAGGCGACCCTTTACTGACGGCTTATTGGACAGACCCAGATTTTGACCCTTCGCTTAGGGCCTTTTATTATGTCCGGGTTCTGGAAATACCCACCCCAAGATGGACCGCCTATGATTCCAAGTTTTTCAATGTAAAAATGCCGGATGATACCGTGATGTATTTACAAGACAGGGCTTATACGAGTCCTATTTGGTATACTCCGGGAGAGTAGAGCATGATGAATTATTAATGACTGCGTCTGGAATGTGACCAATGGGAAACAGAACAGGCTGCAGGAATTAATCACGACGAAGGCGTGATGAATGATGACAGTAGTGCAAAGGAGCGAAGGAATGAAGGAGCAAAGGAGCTTATCTTGTGGCTCTTTTTAAAAACATAATTACCCCCTCCTTGGTGAGGAGGGGTGTCTCATGGCGATGCCATGAGACGGGGTGGTTAGCAGGTTACTTAACGTCTGAAAATAAAATCCGTCAGTGGTAGACCGCTGAAATTTAATTTCTTGTGGAGTACAATGACGAATACATATAATAAAGGGCTCCTTCCCCTGGTCAGGGGAAGGTACTCTTGCTACAAGCAAGAGGGGAAGGGGTTGTATGTGAAGATAACCTGAATCAACCCGCCCCGTCAGCGATTTTATCGCTGCCACCCCTCCCTGTCCAGGGTGGGGCGCCACAATTTATATACTTTTTCAACAGAATATCTAATTCCGTCAGCGGTAGTTCCGCAAAGCGGAACGTGGCGACCTGCCTGGCATGCCACTGCAGACAGGTCTGCCAAAATTGGGTACGCGTAAGGGGTTACGCGTTGCGGGTAACAGGCTGCAGGAAGAAATCACGACGAAGGCGTGATGGATTATAAATTATAGATGGTAAATGATAGATTGGATTTGAGATTAAAAAAAGGGGCCTTCGCTGAGCTCAGGATCTCATTACTAATGGATGTCTTCTACCGGGCAGGACAGTAATCGGCAATAGCCTTTAACTCCTAGCTCGTAACTCTTAACCCAAAGCCCTTAGCTCTTAGCCCTTAACCCTTAACCCTTAACCCTTAACCCTTAACCCTTAGCCCTTAGCTCTGCAATTTACAAAGCGTAAACTTTTTCAAAAAAGTGAGCAATATCAACTTGTAAGTACTTGAATTTAAGTAAATTAGCATTTCTTTAAGAATCCCCTCATGTACTTTTCCGATGCTGGTTATTTGATATAAAAACCATCCATCATGAAAACAAACAAATACTTTACGGGAGTTTTTACGATCATATTTATTCTCTTATTGATCGCTCCCGGTTTTTCACAGATCCATCCTTCAAAAGAATCCTTATCAGACATGTACCCCGGAAAGGCCTATTCGCCTTATGCCCAACGTTCCTTTCCCGATAAGGTGTTTTGGGGCGACACCCACCTGCATACCCGTCTGTCTCCTGATGCGGGACTCTTCGGAAATACCCTGGGGCTGGAAGAGGCGTATCGCTTTGCCCGTGGTGAGGAAGTGGTTTCTGCCACCAATCAACCCGTAAAAATGGGAAGGCCTTTAGACTGGCTGGTAATAGCCGACCATTCTGATATGATGGGATTCTCCCTTGATCTGGACAAGGGAGCACCGAACATCCTGGCTACGGAACAGGGTAAAAGATGGTATGAAGGCTTACAGGCCGGTGGGGACCAGGCTTCTGCAGCCACGTTGGATCTGATTACCACCTTCGCCCAGGGGAAGCTTGATCCCGCATTGATCAAAGACTACTCCCCGGGTGCCAAGGCCTATTCCTCCGTTTGGGACAATTGCATTGACATGGCCGAAGAATACAACGATCCGGGTAACTTCACCACTTTTATCGGCTTTGAATGGACTTCTCTGGTGAAGGGAAATAATCTCCACAGAAACGTGATCCTTCGCGATGGTGCCGACAGGGCAAGGCAGGTGGTTCCCATGGTAACCCAGGGGGAAACAGGTTCTACAGATCCGCTTGACCTGTATAAATGGCTTGAAAATTACGAGGAGAAAACCGGTGGCTCTGCCCTCGCCCTGGCCCATAACGGAAACCTCTCCAACGGACTGATGTTCCCCATAGATGCCCAATACACCGGTAAGGCTATTGATGAAGAATACGCGACCAAAAGAGCGAAATGGGAACCTTTATACGAATGGACACAGATCAAAGGAGACGGGGAGGCCCATCCTTACCTATCCCCAGATGATGAGTTCGCCGATTACGAGACCTGGGATGCAGGGAATCTGGATCTCTCGGAGGCAAAAACTGATGACATGCTGGCTAAAGAATACGCCAGGGAAGCCCTGAAGAACGGACTCATGCTCGAAAGGAAACTGGGCACCAACCCCTATAAGTTCGGAGCGGTAGGGTCTACAGACAGCCATACCTCGTTGGTGGCCGTGGAAGAAGATAACTTTTTCGGGAAAGCCGCTAATGCCGAGCCTTCTCCCAAGAGAATGCATCATCCTTTTACAAAAACCGATAAAGGGGTGTTTGAAGGTTATGAACTTGTAGCCTCCGGGTTCGCCGCCGTTTGGGCCTCGGAAAATACCCGGGAAGCCCTTTGGGATGCCATGGCCCGCAAAGAAACCTATGCCACCACCGGCCCGCGTATGATCGTGCGCTTCTTCGGAGGGTGGGACTATACCGAGGATGACCTGAAAAGCAGATCCCCTGCATTCCGGGGTTATGAAAAAGGCGTTCCTATGGGGGGCGACCTGAGAGCTGCCGATGGGAAAAAAGCTCCCACCTTTATGGTATACGCACTAAAGGATCCGCTGGGAGCCAACCTCGACCGTATACAGATCATCAAAGGATGGCTGGGTACCGATGGGAAGCCTATGGAGAAGGTGTATAACGTAGCCTGGTCGGGAGATCGTAAGGCTGACAAGAATGGGAAAATTAAAGCCGTAGGTAACACCGTTGATATCAAGAATGCCACCTGGAGCAATACTATTGGAGCTTCAGAACTGGGTACCGTATGGACCGACCCTGATTTTGATGCCGCACAGAAAGCATTCTACTACGCCAGGGTATTGGAGATCCCCACCCCAAGATGGGTGGTTTATGATGCTTTCAGGTATGGAATAGAAATTCCCAAAGAAGCAGAAACCACCGGACAGGAACGGGCGTATACGAGCCCGATCTGGTACTCTCCTTCGGAGTAGGGTTGATCCCGCAAGCAGGATCGATTATGGATGATGGATTATGAATGGTGAATTATTGGAAAATATAGTATCATGAAAACGATATATCGAGTATTAATGGGGATTGCGGTAACAGGTATGTTGATGGCCTGTAATACCACCGAGAAAAAGAAGGCTGACGAATCGACTCAAGAACAGACTGAAACTGCTGTGGATCAGGAAAAGTCCTCCGCAATTACGGTCACCCAGGAAAACTTTCCTACGGCCTACAGTAATATGCGTATGGGGGTAGTGGTTCAAAATGCGGGGGGAGTAAACGCCTTTATGGAAATGCCAACACCTCCCAGTAATCCGGAAGAACAACCGGTGGTTCGTATGAACAGAGACACCTATTATTCGGCAGCAGTGATCGATGTATCGGAAGATGCGTATATCACTATTCCCGAAACCGACGAATACGTGAGCATACAGATCGTAGATGAAAACCACGAAACCCAACCCATGATCTATGGTCCGGGAAGACACAAGATCACCGCGAAGACCGATCATGTTTTTATTATCGTCAGGGCTCTTGAAGATGAGGTCAGGAAAAACCTGCAGGTTGAAGCAGCCAGCAGCAAGCCCTTTGAGATGAAGGAATGGGATATGGAGAGTTTTAAAAAACTGGAGGCTGAAGGAAATGCGGTATTCGTAAAAGGGTATGATCAATCAAAAGCTTTCGGAAGTAAGGAAACCGGGCAGACCACCTATATGAACTTTATAGGCGCTGCCGGCGGCTGGGGAGGCGCCATGGTGGTTGATAATATTTATCAAACCTCGGAGTACCTGGATACGGATGGATGTTACGAAATGACCTTTCCGGATCCTGAGAATACATACTTTTGGTCTGCCACGGTATACAATGCCAATGGGTATCTGTTCAATGATGTAGCCAATATTTCCAGTGAGATGGATCCTGAGATCAATGAAGACGGAAGTATTACCGTTCGGTTCGGCTGCGATGACATGCCCAATAACATCCCGATCAGGGAAGGAAATACCACCGGAAAGTTCAATGTGGTCATGCGCCACTATGGCCCCAGTGATAATGTTCGCAACGGTGCAGAGGGCTATAATGCCACAGAATTAATCAAAAAAGTTGATTAGTGCTTAACTATTTAAAGTTGGAGACGTCAATGCGAGGTTTGTTTAATAAACCGTGGCAATCTCCTGTCTTAACCTTTTACCAACCGTAGCTTTAGCGAAGGTTGGCTTAACCCTTAGCCCTTAGCAGAATTGGAATTTGGATATTGGAATTTGGAAGTTTAACTCTATGAGTACCTGTTACTACCACCTTAAACATTATACCCGCACCCTATGCGTGCTCGCTATTCTTTTGATCATAGAGGGATGCGGAACGGTAGGGCCAAAAAAACTTCCCGGCGATCAGTTTGATTTTAACAGCGCCATCAACGAAGCCAGTTCCGAGCAGTTATTATTGAACATGGTACGCCTAAGGTATAGCGAGCAGCCCACCTTCTTAAAGGTGTCTTCTATTGTGAATCAATATACACGCTCGGGAACGACCAATATTCTGGGGGGAACCAACGATGCCATACTAGGTACTAATATAGCCGGCGGAGGTGCGGTATCCTGGTCCAATACGCCCACGATCAGTTACCTGCCTATCAGTGGACAGGAATTCTCCAGAAACCTTCTCACCCCCTTACCACCAGGTGCCTTGCTTGGCATGATACAGTCGGGATGGCCCATAGAACTGGTCATGAAGACCACCATCTGGTCGGTCAACGGAATCTTTGATGAAGTAGCCCGCCCTTCCGGGAGAAGATTTGCTGACCCTGAATTGTATGAATTATTCGAACTATGGCAATACCTCATTGACCAAGGGATGATAGGATTGAAAAGGGGGACTGAAAATACCGACACCATAGAATTGTTTTTCCAGGAAAACAATACAGATCTCTACAATGAAAAAATTATACGATTTAAAGACCTTCTCAATCTCGATGATGATTCTACATCTTATATCATTAAATACGGTCTGATTCCCGAAAATCAAAGTGAGATCGCCATGATTACCGGGTCGGTCTGGGAGATCATGCTTAACCTATCCTGGTATTTTGACGTCCCCCCCTCTCATATTACCAATGGTCGTACCATGGAAGGACTTGCCGCAAAAGACAGTACGGTAGTTCCTCCGATTAATGTGCTATTCTCTGAAGAAGAGCCGGAGGCACATATAAAGATCTATACCCAGGAACATTGGTTCTATATTGACAATAACGACAGGAATTCAAAACGATATTTTTCCTTCCTGCAGTTGATCCTGAATCTATCAGAAAATCAGACCCAGGGCCAGGGTCCGGCTTTGACCATTCCAACTAATTAAGGGGACGAGGGTACGGAGGTACGAATTATGGATGATGGATGATGGATGATGGATGATGGATGATGAATGATGAATGATGAATGATGAATGATGAATGATGAATGATGAATTTAATAAATCAAGATTTTCCAGACATTCTGAAGCATTAATTATGGTACAAAACCCTATCTATAATTCATAATCTATAATCGCCTCAGCATAACTGTATAACTGTATAACCGCATAACCAATTGATTTCCATATCTTTATAATACAATCAGCTTTATTATGAAAAATACAACTACCCTTAAACAAGCTGCCCTAACATTCTTACTCTTCCTTTTTACTATGGTTCCCGTGCTTGCACAGGAAGAAGAATTGCCTCAACCAGCACCTGAGCAAACACAGGAACAAAAGGGAGGCAGTGACGCCGATGCTTTGGCCAAACAGCTTCAGAATCCAGTAGCCAGCCTGATCAGCGTCCCCTTTCAATTCAATTTTGATTTCGGGATAGGTCCGGACGATGGCACCCGTATGATCATGAATTTCCAGCCCGTGGTACCTATTTCTATTAGTGAAGACTGGAACCTTATCGGCAGGGTGATCCTCCCGGTGATCTGGCAACAGGACTGCGTGCCCTGCGATGATGATCAATTCGGGCTTGGTGATGCGGTGGTCAGCGCATTCTTCTCTCCCAAAGATCCGGGTCCGAGCGGCATCATCTGGGGGGTGGGCCCTGTATTACTGGTCCCTACCGCCACCGATGACCTGTTGGGTCAGGAAAAATTTGGAATAGGGCCTACGGCAGTAGTTTTAAAACAATTTGGAAGCCTCACCGCCGGGGCGTTGGCCAACCATATCTGGTCGGTAGCCGGGAACTCTGACCGGGCCGATGTGAATGCCTCCTTCTTCCAACCGTTTTTAGCGCAAAACTTTCCCGGTGGATGGGCTGTATCAGTGAATACCGAGATCGCCCAGGATTGGGATAATGATCTGACCAACGGTACCCTTAACCTGACAGGCTCGAAGGTAACCAGTATAGGATCTCAATTAGTAAACATTTTTATTGGTCCGCGTTTCCCCTACGGTAACGGAAATCCGGCAGACTGGGGGTTCCGAACCGGGATTGTGTTGTTGTTTCCTAAATAGGGGGACCGAGCGTATAAAAAACAGCCAGTGGCTGTTTTTAGCGAAGGGGCCAGCCGGCGCGATGGCTATAAGATGATGAATTATAGATCATGAATGATGGATGGTCAATTCATCGTCTTTGCGAGCCAACCCGTGGTAGGCGTGGCAATCTCCCGAATCATATACTGTAGTTATTTCAGAAGGCAGGCTCACCTCAATGACGAATGCATATTTCTTACCCGGTTTAAGAACAGGCAGATTGCCACGCCAACCTATGGATCCCTACCACTGACGGATTTTATAATTGTACTAGGATGAATAAATAAAATGTGGCTCCCCGCCCTGGTTAGGGAGGGGTGGATCGAGACAAAGTCTCGAGACGGGGTGGGTTGATTCAGGTTATCTTCACATACAACCCCTTCCCCTCTTGCTTACAGCAAGAGTACCTTCCCCTGACCAGGGGAAGGAGCCCGTTCTTGATTTAGTTTTTAATCCATCAATCCTACACAAGAAATCCGCATTTCCAAAACCTCGCGAAAAAGAATGGATATAAAGCTGTACTAAATTCGGGAGATTGCCACGTTCCGCAGAAGCGGAACTCGCAAAGACGAAGTTGTCAGTCTACCTGTCTACCTGTCTACCCGTTTACCTGTCTACCCGTCTACCTGAAAAACGAATCAACGAACTCGAACTTATTGAATACTTGCAGATCTTCGATACCTTCGCCTACTCCGATATATTTGACGGGGATCTTGAATTGGTCAGAGATGCCGATAACGACACCCCCTTTGGCTGTACCGTCAAGTTTAGTCACTGCCAGGGAAGTTACTTCGGTAGCTTTGGTAAATTGTTTGGCCTGTTCGAAGGCGTTCTGACCTGTTGAGCCATCGAGTACGAGTAATACATCATGAGGGGCGTCGCCCACTACTTTCTGCATGACCCGCTTTACCTTGGTAAGCTCATTCATAAGGTTGACCTTATTGTGTAATCGTCCGGCCGTGTCAATGATCACCACGTCGGCCTCCTGCGCCATGGCTGATTTCAGGGTATCAAAGGCCACGGAAGCCGGGTCGCTTCCCATACTTTGTTTAACAATGGGAACATCAACACGGTCTGCCCAGACTTGCAGCTGATCAATGGCGGCAGCTCTGAAGGTATCAGCCGCACCTAATACCACTTTTTTACCTTTCTTTTTAAACTGATAAGCCAGCTTACCGATGGTTGTGGTTTTACCTACTCCGTTTACTCCCACCACCATGAGCACATAAGGTTTCTTATCTGCCGGAACGGTAAAGTCAGTCTCTTCTCCTATATTGGTTTCAGAAAGCAGGGCAGCGATCTCTTCACGCAGGATCTGGTTCAGTTCATCCGTACCGAGATATTTATCTTTTGCGACTCTTTCTTCGATTCGCTCTATCACCTTCAGGGTAGTATTTACCCCAACATCACTGGTAACCAGGACTTCTTCCAGGTTATCGAGTACCTCATCATCTACCTTGGATTTTCCGGCAACCGCTTTTCCCAGTTTATTGAAAAAACTGGATTTGGATTTTTCAAGACCTTTATCAAGGTTCTCTTTGCTTTCTGATGAAAATATCTTCTTAAAAAAACTCATAGGTTTAAAGAGTCAGATCCTGTTTCCTTTACGCCCGGGAAACCAACGGGTCATAGAAAATACTTCCTCGTTTGAGACAGGAAGATCTCTATGTAAATATAAAAAAACAAAAAGCTACTTCCCGAAAGAAAGTAGCTTGTTATACTAAAAGTTGTGAATGCTTACTTCGAGTTTAACCAATCGTTAACCGCTTCAGGAGCCATAACAGCTTCTACGAAGGTATAAGCTCCGGATTTAGGAGATTTTACCATCTTAACGGCTTTGGTTAATCGCTTCGATTTCGATTGTAATGTTGCTACTGTCTTCTTTGCCATGACGCTATGTGTTTATAATTATGGCTATTATTATTTAATCTCCTTGTGAACAGTCATCTTGTTCAGGATAGGGTTGAATTTTTTAATTTCCATTCTATCCGGAGTATTCTTCTTATTCTTTGTAGTGATGTAACGAGAAGTTCCCGGTTTACCGGAAGCTTTGTGCTCAGTACACTCTAAAATAACCTGAATTCTGTTTCCTTTCTTTGCCATCGTACTTTATTTTCTGGATTAATCCTGATTATTTGATAAATCCTTTTGCTTTTGCCTCTTTTAATACAGCAGTAATACCTTTCTTATTGATATCCTTTAGCGCTGATGTAGATACTTTAAGAGTTATCCAACGATCTTCTTCCGGAAGATAAAAACGCTTCTTTACAAGGTTAGCGTTAAATTTACGCTTGGTTTTATTCATTGCGTGAGAAACGTTGTTCCCAACCATCGCCTTCTTTCCTGTAAGTTCACAAACTCTTGACATTATTCTTAACTTTAGTATTATTTCAAAACAGGGTGCAAATTAACGAATTATTTACCGTTTAGCCAAGCTTGATTTCTATTTTTTTAAAATTTCCTTTCGCAACATTTCCAGAGCTTTATTTACTGCCCGGTTTATGACCTTTTCACGGTGGTTCCCAAAATTGAATTTTTCACTGATAACGCCCTTTTCGGAGGCGATGGCAATGAACACTGTTCCCACCTCGGCATCAGATTCTCCTTTTGCAGGGCCGGCATTCCCGGTAGTAGCCACCCCGTAATCGGCTTGCATTTTTTCACGTACCCCCAAAGCCATGGCTTCAGCAACCTCGGCACTCACCACAGAATGCTGCGCTACCGTTTTTTCATCAACCCCCAACATCCGGGTTTTCACCTCAGTGGCATAGCTTACCACCCCGCCTAAAAAATAATTGGACGCTCCCGGCACCATAGTGATGCGTGAAGCTATGGTACCGCCCGTGCAGCTTTCAGCCACGGCCAGGGTTGCCTTTTTCTCCTGTAACAACTTCCCTATATGAACCTCCAGCAGCCCTTCTTCCTCAAAGCCAACGATAATATCTCCCAGAAAGGGGTAGAGTTCCCGAAATCTGGCATCAACCTCCTCCATAAGGTCTTCCTTATGTTCTCCCCGGGCGGTAAGACGAAGCCTGACTTTCCCCAAGTTGGGTAAATAGGCCAGCTTGATATGCGAAGGCAGGGCATCTTCCCAGGCTTCAATTTTTTCAGCTATGGCACTCTCGCCCAGGCCATAGGTGATCATGGTTTTATGCAGAATATATGGGCGGTGGTATTTTTCCTGTATTAAAGGCAGTACCTCATGTTCCATGAGCGCCTTCATCTCGTAGGGAACTCCCGGCAAAGACACAAAGGCCTTGCCGTTCTTCTCCATCCACATTCCCGGGGCGGTTCCAAACCTGTTCTTTAAAACCCTGCAGCCCGAAGGCACCAGCGCCTGCCTGCGGTTCAGATCAGAGATCGGTGTGGTGATATACTTTTCAAACAACCCCTCTACATGCCCCAATACTTCCCGGTTCATGACCAGTTCATCATTGAAGTACTCACATAGGGTATGCTTGGTAATATCATCTTTTGTAGGCCCCAACCCGCCGGTCATGATCACCACATCCACCCGGCTTTCGGCCTCTGCCAAAGCTGTAAGAATATGATCTTTATCGTCTTGTACCGAGGTGATCTGGTACACATGAACCCCAATATTATTTAGGGCTTTGGAAATAAATGCCGAGTTGGAGTCGATGATCTGTCCGATAAGGATCTCATCGCCTATGGTGATGATCTCAGCCTGCATGGTTTATTGGATATAATCTCTGAAATACGGATAGGCTTTGTCCAGCTCCTCCCTCACTTTCGAAGTAAGAGACACTATAGAGGCTATATCCTGGTCGCCCCTGGCATGCCCTTCAATGGTCAGCACAGCTTCCAGGGCTTCATTCATACCCAGAAGGTCTGCATTAGGCTTGATCTTGTGAGCATGCTGATAGATCTTTTCGTAATCCTTCGCTTCTACCGCTTCTTCCAGTTGGTCCATATCGGCCGGGGTTTCTGCGAGAAAAACTTCGATGATGGAAACATTAAAATCCTTATCGCCCCCGGAGAGTTCGTTAAGTTTATCTAGGTTATAGCTCATTTTACTTTATTTTAATATCAAATACTTTCTGATCCTGAATGTACCCTTTTAATCGGTCTTCAGCATTTACTTTAGCAACTCCTTCCGGTGTTCCGGTAAAGATAACATCTCCCTTTTTAAGGGTAAAATAGGTGGAAACATAGGCTATAAGTTCATCGATCTTCCACAGCATATGGCTGGTATTACCCTCCTGGGCCACTTCATCATTTTTCAGCAGTTTAAAATCGAGGGCATTAAGGTCGCCGAAATTTTCTTTCGGGAACCACTTCCCTATAACGGCTGCCCCGTCAAACCCCTTTGCTTTTTCCCAGGGAAGACCTTTGGCTTTCAAAGCCGACTGCAGGTCCCTGGCGGTAAAGTCGATCCCCAGGCTCACCTCATCGTAATATTTATGAGCAAAGCGCTCATTGATGTGCTTGCCCACTTTTTTGATCTTCACCAGGACCTCTACCTCATGGTGCACATCCTCAGAAAAATCAGGGATATAAAAATCCTGTTGTTTTGGAAGCACCGCCGAATCTGGCTTCATAAAAATAACCGGCGAGGTTGGCTTTTCATTAGCCAGCTCTTCAATATGCTTGGTATAATTTCGTCCGATACAAATGATCTTCATATGAACACCGTACTAGTTTAGTTTATTATTCAGTTTACGCAATTTCACAGCCGTAAGAACTTTTTTGGTGTAGAGCGGAAAGTCGGCATTGAGCATCCACCCAAAATACCCCGGCTCTTCTTCCAGTACCTGTTCTACCGGTTTCCCTTTATGCTTCCCGAAAGCAAACACTTCCCTGTCCTCATCGTCAAAGGCTATAAATCCGGCAAAATCAACACTTCGTTTTCTGTTGGTAAATTCCCCGAGAAACTTCATATCGTTTTCCAGCTCTTCATAGCGCTCCAGCTGTGCCTTCAGGATCTCATAGGTGGCATTGGTATCTGCCTCTGCACTATGGGCATCCTCTAATATTTTATCACAATAGAATTTGTAGGCCGCCTCGAGGGTGCGTTTCTCCATCTTATGAAAAATGGTTTGCACATCAACAGTCACCTTATTACCCAGGTCAAAATCAATCCCCGCTCTCAACATTTCTTCTGCCAGCAACGGAATATCAAAACGATCAGAATTATACCCTGCCAGGTCACTATCCTTGATCAGGTTATAAATAGTTTTAGACAACTCCTTAAACGTTGGTTCCCCGGCCACTTTTTCATCGGTAATGCCGTGAATAGCAGAGGATTCAGGAGGGATGGGCATTTCGGGATTCACCAGCCAGGTTCGGCTTTCTTTATTTCCGTTGGGGTAAACTTTCAATATCGAGATCTCCACGATCCTGTCTTTAGCAACTTCTATGCCTGTGGTTTCCAGATCGAAGAAACATATGGGTTTCGTTAAATTCAACTCCATTGAAAAAGGTCTTTTTGCATTTGGCTTCGCACAAATATAACCATTGGGTATTAAAAAACCCCGGAACGAACCGGGGTTTTAAAAGTCTTATTTACAAGGATCAGATCTCTCTGTTCGCATCCCAGCTTTCCAGGTATTCTGAAACTCTTTTTACAAATTGTCCACCCAGAGCACCGTTAACCACCCGATGGTCGTAGCTGTGCGACAGGAACATCTTGTGACGGATACCGATCAGATCTCCTTCGGGAGTTTCGATCACTGCAGGCACCTTTCTGATAGCCCCCAGGGCAAGAATACCCACCTGTGGCTGATTGATGATCGGAGTACCCATAACACTGCCAAAGGTTCCTACATTGGTCACTGTATAGGTTCCTCCCTGGATCTCGTCCGGCTTTAATTTATTTTCTCTGGCCCTGCCGGCAAGGTCATTCACCTTTTTGGCCATACCCACCAGATTCAATTGATCGGCGTTCTTAATGACCGGTACGATCAGGTTGCCATCAGGCAAGGCTGCTGCCATACCCAGGTTAATATTCTTTCTTTTTATGATCCTATCTCCGTCTACCGAAATATTGATCATCGGGAAGTCTTTTATGGCCTTGGCAACAGCTTCCATAAAGATGGGCGTAAAGGTGAGCTTTTCTCCTTCTCTCTCCTGGAAAGATCTCTTGACCTTATTTCTCCAATTAACAATAGCAGTGACATCAACCTCAATAAAACTCTGAACATGAGCTGAAGTCTGAACACTTTCTACCATATGGTGTGCAATAAGTTTCCCCATGCGGCTCATTTCAATGATCTCATCTTCACCATTTACAGAAACAGGGGTTGCGGGTTTTGAGGGTGCAGGACCAGAGGGCGAGGGCGAGGGTGCAGGTTTTGCCGCTGCAGGAGCCTTACCTCTGTTCTCTATATAAGAAAGGATATCGTCTTTGGTAACGCGCCCATCCTTACCACTGCCCTGAATCTTTTCAAGCTCTTCAAGGGAAACATTCTCTTCTTTGGCAATATTCTTAACCAGGGGCGAGTAGAAGCGTTCTGATTCATTGAAATCAGGGGTAGCAAAAGGCTGTACAGTATCTTTTACCGCGGCCATATCTTCTTCAATTGCTGTAGCTGCCTCTTCCTCTTCCGAAGCTGTTTCAGTCGTTACTGTATCTTCTGTTTTAACCTCTTGTCCTCCATCTCCTTCAGTCTCGATAATGGCGATCACTTCGCCTACCTTGATCACATCATCTACATCAAAGAACTTCTCCAGCAATACTCCGTCGACCTCACTGGGAACTTCTGAGTCTACCTTATCTGTAGCCACCTCAACCACAGCCTCATCCATTTCAATAGTATCTCCTACATCTTTCAACCATGTTGTAAGTGTAGCCTCTGCCACACTTTCGCCCATTTGAGGGAGTTTAAGTTCAAATTTTGCCATATTGATAATTAATAGGTGTTTTTTACCGTTCGTTTTGCGAAAATAATTAAAAAAACTAAAATTCGTTATACTTTTTTTAACCCCCTAAAGTGTTAACAACTAAGCATCAACCCTTTAGAGAACTCTCAAAAGGCACCCGGTTCATAATACTTCTCCCAAGGGTCACCTCATCAGCATATTCCAACTCGTCACCCACAGAAATTCCTCTTGCAATAGCAGAGGTCTTAACCTGATAGGGCTCCAGTTGCTTATAGATATAAAAGTTGGTGGTATCTCCTTCCATGGTTGAGCTCAAAGCAAAGATCACCTCCTGTACCTCCCCGGCCTTCACCTTATCCACCAGGCTTCCGATGGTGAGTTCCTGCGGACCTACCCCATCCATAGGAGAGATCTTCCCTCCCAGAACATGATAAAGTCCGGTATACTGTCCGGTGTTTTCAATGGCCATGACGTCGCGAATATCTTCCACCACACAAACGGTTTCCTTATTGCGTTTTGGACTCGCACAGATCTCACAGAGTTCGGTATCAGAAATATTATGACAACTCTTGCAATAACGAACTTCCATCCTCAGATTAAGGATGGCTTGCGCCAGGTCGGCCGATTGTTCTTTGGGCTGTCGCAATAAATGCAGTACCAATCGCAAGGCAGTTCGCTTACCGATACCGGGAAGCTGAGACACCTGATCGACCGCATTTTCCAATAGTTTAGAAGAAAAATCCATCGTTGCGAATTTACGATTTTAAACAACCATTAAACAGGATATAATGAAGTTTTGTATTTTGCCGTACCAAAAACTTAACCTGCATGCAACCCATCTTTATCATTTCCCTGATAGCTGCCTATTTCCTGCTGTTAATTTTTATTTCCTACCTGACAGGTAAAGAAGAAAGCAACGAGAGTTTCTTTAAAGCAAACCGGCAGTCGCCATGGTACGTAGTGGCCTTCGGAATGATAGGAGCTACCCTGAGCGGAGTTACTTTTATCTCTGTACCAGGGTGGGTAGAGGCTTCCAGCTTTAGCTATATGCAGATGGTGTTGGGGTACATCCTGGGTTATTTCATCATTGGAACGGTATTATTACCCCTCTACTACCGACTCAACCTGACCTCCATATACACCTACCTGGAGCATCGCTTCGGTAACGCCAGTTATAAAACGGGAGCCGGGTTGTTTCTGATCTCCCGTATTGTAGGCGCCAGCTTTCGGTTATTCCTGGTAGCCAATGTGCTGCAGGTCATTCTGTTCGACGCCCTTGGTGTGCCGTTCTGGGTAACGGTAACCCTGACCATTATCCTGATATGGCTGTACACCTTTAAAAGCGGTATCAAAACCATTGTATACACCGACACCCTGCAAACCCTGTTTATGCTGGTGGCCGTAGTTGTTGCCGTGGTAAGCGTTTACAATGAACTCAACCTTGCTGAGACCGGACTTATAAACTTTATCAGCAATAGCGATATGTCAAGAATGTTCTTTTTTGACGATGTGAAGAGCGCAGAATATTTCTGGAAGCAATTTTTCTCAGGAGCTTTTATTGCCGTGGTAATGACCGGGCTCGATCAGGATATGATGCAAAAAAACCTGACCTGCCGCAGCCTTAAGGATGCACAAAAGAATATGTTCTGGTTTACCATTGTACTCACCATAGTAAACCTGGTATTCCTGGTTTTAGGACTGCTGCTTACCGAGTACGCTGTCCAATTCGGTATCGATGCCCACAGAGATGACCTTTTTGCCATCCTGGCCTCTGAGCACCTGGGAACCGCTGTGTTCGTATTCTTTCTTATTGGGTTGATCGCTGCTGCCTATAGTAGTGCCGACAGTGCCCTTACCTCATTAACCACCTCCTTTAGTGTGGATATTGTTGACCTGGAGAAAAGATTCCCGAAGGAAGACCAGGTAAAAATTCGCAAAAGAATTCACATTTTATTTTCAGTACTTCTTATCCTGGTGATCATCACCTTTAAGTACGTGATCAAAAATGAAAGTGTCATTGCTAAACTATTCACTTTTGCCGGATATACCTACGGACCATTACTCGGTCTTTACAGTTTTGGTTTGTTCACAAAACTACAGGTAAGAGACCGTTTGGTACCTATTATTTCACTGGCTGCACCAGTTGTGTCATACCTGATCAGTGATTACTGCCTGCGTACTTACGGATTCGATTTCGGATTCTTCATCCTTATCCTCAACGGAGCACTGACCTTTACCGGACTGCTGTTGATCAGCAGAAAAGGAGAAGCCATTCCGGCCTAGTAATTATTAACAGATATCATAACCAGGGTGCAGGCCACCTCCACCTCGATCCCTTTGGATTCAAGAAAGCTGTAGAGCTTCGGATTCTCGGTCCCGGGATTAAAGATCACCCTCTTGGGCTGAAGGCTTGCGATATAGTCGAAATAAGGTTCCTGATTTCGAGGATTCAGATATAAGGTTACCGTATGAATATCCTTAAAGGGCATGGGCTCATCAAAGATGGTAATGCCACAGGCCTGCCCTTTTCTTCTACCTACCGCAACAGTATCGATATTGGCCCCGGTGAGCCGTTTTATAGCGATATAACTGTAGCGATCAGGCCTTGTGGAAGCGCCTAAAACCAATGTTTTCTTCATGTTAAAATCTGTTAAATAACTGAGCTCCTGTAACAAAATCTCAGAGCCCTCGTCAATTAAGTAACCATCCGGAGCAATCCGGGATCATCAATCATCAATCAAAAAACAAATCAATGAGAGCACTTATCATGCTTTGTGTTATTCTGTATAGCACAATCAGTACTGCACAACCATCCTCCCCATCAGACCCCTCAACTCCTGAAGCAAAGATAGGAACTGTAACCGGAAAGGTCATTGACCAGAAATTACAGGAGCCCGTACCCTACGCCACCGTGGCCATAAAATCTGCAACAGACAGCACCACCCTAACCGGGGGCATCACTTCTGAAGACGGAACTTTTGAGATCAATAAGATCGAAGAGGGAGACCTCATCCTGGAAGTTCAGTTCATAGGATATGAAACCTATAGTCAACCCATTAAAATAGAAAGAGGCAACCGAAAAATAGATATGGGCGTTATTACCCTGAAGGAGAATGTTACCGAACTCGAAGGCGTAGACGTAGTAGCAGAGCGCTCTACGGTAGAACAAAAAATAGACCGTAAGGTGATCAATGTAGGTAAAGACTTGACGACCCAAGGGGCCACTGCAGCCGATATCATGAACAATATCCCTTCGGTGAATGTGGATCAGCAATCGGGCGACATCTCCCTTCGCGGGAACAGTAACGTAAGGGTGATGGTAGACGGAAAACTCTCTAATGTACCGGTCTCTCAATTACTGCAGCAAATACCCTCCACTTCTATCAAAAAGATAGAACTCATCACCAATCCTTCAGCAAAATACAACCCGGAAGGAATGAGCGGACTCATCAATATTGTGCTGCATAAAAATGCTAACATTGGCTTCAATGGTAGTGTGAATATGGGATTAGGCTATGAGATCGAAGCCAAATTCAATGGTTCTATAGACATGAACTACCGAAGCGGAAAGTTTAATTTTTACGGGAATTATGGGAACAACATCGGAAAGTATGTTAATTCCGGAGTTATTGAGCGTCTCGACAACCCGGCCTCACCTGTAAACGAGCAGCAATTCCAGAATTTCCTGTTCCTCAACAATAACAAATCATACCTCTACAAACTGGGCTTTGATTTTTACCTGAACGAAAAGAATACTATCTCCTTTTTTACCAATCAAAACTTTTTTGACGGCCTGGGTACCGGCGACACCGACATCACCAATATCGGAGCCCCCGAACTAAACGGCAATCAAATGGCCACCTTTGATGATTATAACCAAACTGAGCAATATAATTTTGTGTATAACCTGGACTTTGAAAAAGAAGGTCACAACCTTGGACTGGAGGCCGACTATAGCTTGTTTTCGAACAGTCAGGACGCCGACTTCGCTTTTACAGGCTTTTCGCAAATTCCCGATTATATGGATTTTGTAGACACCGAAAGAGATCAGACCATCATAAACCTGGATTACGTAAATCCTTTAAGCGAGAAGTCTAAGTTGGAAATGGGACTGGAGGCCAGGCTTTTTGAGACCGATGTAGACTACTCCTCTACCGGGCTTACCTTTGATGCCGGCGGAAACCTGGTACCTACCCCTCAAACCAATTTTATTTACGGGATGGATATCTATTCTGCCTACGCCACCTTCGGACAGAATTTTGAAAAGTGGAGCTACCAGATAGGTGCCCGTGTAGAAGATGTGAGCGTGCTGGCCGAAACCAACGGAGCCGCTTCGTTTACCGATGATTATTTCCAGGTATACCCTTCGGCCTTCGTAAGATATGCCGCCAGCGAAAAGAATCAGTACCAGGTGAGTTTCAGCCGCCGGGTAGACCGTCCGGGACTGCAACAGGTAAACCCTATTCGCGAATGGAGTACCCCACAAATATCTTCATTCGGAAATCAAAACCTGCTACCCCAGTTTACCAACTCTTTTGAGGCTAACTATACCCATCGATGGGAAAAACTGGGAAGCATAAGCTTCGGGGCATTTTACCGGGAGATCATCGATGAGATCAACAGGGCAGTTTTCGTAGACCGAACTGACCTGACCAAACAGATCCTTACCTGGGATAACTTTAACGATACCCAAGCCTTCGGTATTGAAATGAATTCCAACCTGAACCTTGCCAAGTGGTGGAGTGTGAATCTGAGTGCAGAATATTTTGCACAAACCCAGAGAGGACTTACCGAACGTCTGGATCCGGGAATTGAAAACCCTACCGAAGTTGATATTACCACAGACGCCATTTCAGTAGATAATAACATCCTGAACCTTAGAATGAACAACAGTTTTAAGGCCACCAAGAAGCTTTCATTCAACCTTTTCGGATTGTACCGGGGCCGCAACGAAACCCTTCAGATCGAACAACGTCCGCTGTATTTCGTGAATGTAGGCGCCCGACACACCTTTGCAGAAGGCAAGGGAAGTGTGAGCCTGAACTTCAATGACATTTTCAACACGGCGCAATGGGGCTTTGACACCGACCGTCCCTACCTGCAAAGAGGACACTTTAACTGGGAAAGCCGCACCATCTTTATCGGACTCTCATACCAATTCGGCAGCGGTAAGAACAGAGCTCTGCAACGTAAGCAACGTGATGACCGCACCAAGAGTGGTGGAGGCGGTATTCTATAATACTTAATAACTATTCAATATAATAGTTGATGGTTAGTGTTAATTGATAGTTATTAACAGAGATCCCGGACGCAGCAGTACTGTCCGGGATTTTGCTTTTATATGGGGTACGGGGTACGAGTGACGGGGTACGGGTTTCAGTTATACGTCTTTGCGAAGGACCGAGCGTTAAGAAAACAGCCAGAGGCTGTTTTTAGTGAAGGGGCCAGCTGGCGCACTGGCAAAGGCAGGCCGTGGCAATCTCCCAGTTATACCTCCATGCCTTTTTTTAGATTCTTATCCCAAAAGCCAATTTTGGAAACGCTATTAATCCCCTCCTTTTTCAAGGAGGACTGAGCGTGTAAAAATGGTCCTGCGGACCATTTTAGCGAAAGGGCCAGCCGGCGCGCTGGGGAAAGGCCGGGGTGGTTTGCAAGTTATTCTACGCCTGAATTAACTATCACCATCCTTCCCGGAATTTGGAATTTAAAAGTAAATTTTTTTCTATATATTTAACATGCTGTCTATCAGGCGGTTGAGATCCCATTACCACCATCTACTTCCTTTTATGGCTTTAAAAAAATTGTTAATCGTCAACTTAAAATCTTTATGAAGAATTTCAGATCATTATTAATGGTGCTCACCCTTATGTGCTTTAGTGTAGGGGTATTTGCACAAGACAAACCCAATATCCTGGTAATTTGGGGAGATGATATAGGATGGTCGAACCTCAGCTGTTATGAACAGGGAGTTATGGCTTACCGAACCCCTAACATCGACCGGGTTGCCAACGAGGGAGCCCTGTTTACCGATCATTATGCTCAACCTTCATGTACAGCAGGAAGAGCAGCCTTTATTACAGGTCAGTATCCTATTCGTTCGGGAATGACTACCGTTGGGCAGCCGGGAGATGCCCTGGGCCTTAAGGCCGAATCGCCCAGTCTGGCAGAGGTTTTAAAGGCTGAAGGTTATGCCACCGGGCATTTTGGAAAGAACCACCTGGGTGACCGTAATGAACACCTTCCCACCGTTCACGGTTTCGATGAGTTCTTTGGAAACCTCTACCACCTGAATACCCAGGAAGAAGCCGAACAACGTGATTACCAGAATTTCGGGGAGGCCTATTCAGGTAACCTGGAAGAATACGAGAAAAAATTTGGTACACGCGGAGTGATCCACTCCTTTGCAACTAACGAAGTAGATAATTCTGAAGACCCGCGTTTTGGAAAAGTAGGGAAACAGCGTATCACCGATACCGGGCCATTAACCCAGGAACGAATGAAAGAGTTCGACCGGGAAGAAGTGATCCCGAAGGCGATCGATTTTATGAAAAACGCAAAAGATGATAATGAACCCTTCTTTGTCTGGTTGAATACTTCCAGAATGCACCTCTATACCCGTATTCACGAAGAATGGTTGAAAAAGGTTGAGAAATACACCAGCGAAGCCGATTATTACGGTGCAGGAATGCTGCAACACGACGATGATATAGGCTTCGTATTGGATTGGCTGGATGAAATGGGTCTGGCTGAAAATACCATTGTATTATATTCTACCGACAATGGTCCGGAGCACGCTTCCTGGCCACACGGTGGTACAACGCCTTTCAGAGGTGAAAAAATGACCACCTACGAAGGTGGGGTCAGAGTTCCTTGTATGGTTCGCTGGCCAGGTAAAATTCCGGCAGGAACAGCCTTGAATGGCATACAGGCCCACCAGGACCTTTTTACTACCCTTGCAGCCGCCGCAGGTGTTGACAATGTAGCCGAGAAGATGATGCAAGAGAAAAAACAATATATCGACGGTGTTAACAACCTGGATTACTGGATGGGAAAACAGGATCATTCTAACCGAAACCATATCTTCCATTATTATGAAAGTAAACTAACAGCGGTAAGAATGGGCCCCTGGAAGTTTCACTTCTCCACCAAAGAAGATTATTACGCCAATGTGATACCCAGAACGGTACCCCTGGTATTCAATATCCGGATGGACCCGTATGAAAGTTACGACAGTACTGATTCTTACGGACACCTGATGCAAAAGGTATCCTGGCTCATACAGCCCATGGGTGAGTTGATGGGCGCCCACCTGCAAACCCTGGCCAAATACCCCCCTGTTCAAGGAGGTAAATCGTTCGACATGTCCAATGTGGTCGAAGAGTTTATTAATAAAGCAAGACAGTAAAAAAAAATCCCGGAGGCAACTCCGGGATTTTCTTTGTTATACAGTTATGCGGTTATGCGGTTATGCGGTTATGCGGTTATGCGGTTATGCGGTTATGCGGTTATGCGGTTATGCGAGATTACAAAACATTCGTCTTCGCGAACCCTACTTTAGTAGTGTGTGGCAATCTGCCAATTCCACCGAATTTTAAATTTGAAAGTGATCGTCTTAAGAAGCTCACCTGCCAGCATCTATTAAAAATAGGTGGCATTCTGATAAAGGAGGCTAGAGGAATTTCCCCTACTCAGGCAAACGACTATCAATTAGAGGCGCTACTACATCTACAATCTATAATTCATCATCTATAATCGAGCCCCCCCGACTCCCGACTAACCACTAACCACTAACTTTCTTGTACCGATGCCCACACCCCTCGATGCATTGATAATAGATCTCCAAACGGTTGCCTTCTAAAACAAAGGGCAAGGTGGTCATCACTGCTAATTCTCCCTGGCAACCCGGCACATAGAGCTCACTAAGCTCTTCATTGTAGGAGGCCCGGGTTTCTTGCCCCGCTTCTTCTGAAAGTGTACAGAGATCTCCGTTACTGATAAGAGTACCATCGGCCAAAAATTCGATTATCTTATTGCTTTCTACCGATGCAAAATCGCCACTCCCATCTCCGGGGTCGTAGTAAACAGCCTCCAATCGCCAGGTTCCAACAAGTCCCGCGGAGGTGTCATCATCATTATCAGAACATCCTGATATTACAGGGAGAAGTAGTAAAAAAAATAAGGCTTGTTTTAATCTCATGTGCTTCTTTTAAATAACAAGTTACAACATCCATTAAAATAGTGGTTAAAAGACATGGAGGCCTTGAATTCAAAACTTACCCCATCTGACTTTCAAAATTCTAATAAATCATTGATTGTTAATATTTTTAACTAAATTTGAAGCTATTGAATTGATTTTCAATCGATTACCCCCCCCCTTTCTGTCATCTTCTAAGACCAACCTTTACTGTCATTTCTTCTGATTCAAAAGGTATTGCATTTGTTGTGGAAGATAATTTTTATAACTCCTTAATTAAGTAAAGAATGTTGAAGAATCTTAGTTTCAGCCTGCTTTTAGCCATTGCTTTTATCATTTCCCCCCTTTACCATGTCAACGCTCAAAACAACAAAAAACCAAATGTCCTGGTGATCTGGGGTGATGATATCGGCACCTGGAATGTCAGCCACAACAATCGTGGTATGATGGGGTATAAAACACCCAACATTGACCGGATCGCTAAAGAAGGGGTAGCTTTTACTGACTATTATGCTCAACAAAGTTGTACAGCCGGAAGGGCGGCATTTATCAGCGGGGCGGTTCCGGTACGATCAGGGATGACCAAAGTGGGACTTCCCGGAGCTGAGCAAGGATGGCAGGAGACAGACGTTACCATGGCCACGGTCATGAAAAGTCAGGGGTATGCCACCGGGCAATTTGGGAAAAATCACCAGGGTGACCTGGACACCCACCTACCAACCAACCACGGGTTTGATGAATTTCTTGGAAACCTTTACCACCTCAACGCCGAGGAAGAACCCGAAAATGAAGATTATCCGGGGGATATGATGTTGAAAAACGGGAAGACTTTTCGGGAAACCTACGGCCCCAGGGGTGTATTGCATACCTGGGCAGAAAATGGCAAACAACGTATAGAAGATACTGGGCCGTTAACAAAGAAGCGTATGGAGACCATCGATGATGAAACCGTGGCTGCTGCCAAAGAATTTATCAAAAAGAATCATGAGGCCGGCACTCCATGGTTTGTTTGGTGGAACGGAACCCGGATGCACTTCAGAACACACGTGAAAGAAGAACACCGCGGACTGAGTGGACAAGACGAATATTCTGACGGAATGGTAGAACACGACATGCACGTTGGGGAACTACTGGACCTTTTAGACGAACTCGGAATAACTGAGAACACCGTGGTGATGTACTCTACCGATAATGGTCCGCATTATAACACCTGGCCCGATGCGGGAACCACGCCCTTCAGAAGTGAAAAGAATTCCAATTGGGAAGGCGCCTATCGGGTACCTGCCTTTGTGAGATGGCCAGGTGTATACCCGGCAGGAGTAACCCTGAACGGAATAGTTGCCCATGAAGACTGGCTTCCTACATTTGCGGCTATTGCCGGTGCTCCTGATATCAAAGAAAAGATTATGAATGGTACGACGCTGAATGGTCGAAAGTATCGCAATTACATAGACGGCTATGACCTTAACCCTTATTTGAAAGGAGAAACGGATAAGAGTCCACGAAGTGAATTCTGGTATGTAAACGATGACGGGCAGATCGTAGCCGCTCGTTACGACGACTGGAAGGTGGTATTCATGGAAAACCGGGGTGAAAAATTCGGGGTATGGATAGAGCCGTTTGTAGAATTGAGAGTACCAAATGTATTCAACTTAAGAAGAGATCCGTTTGAAAAAGCACAGCACAATTCCAACACCTATTACGACTGGCTGCTGGATCGTGCGTTTGTTTTGGTACCTATTCAGCAAATGGCCGCAAAATTCCTAATGACAATGAAGGAATATCCGCCAAGCCAAACTCCGGGATCCTTTAATCTGAGCAGTATTGAAGAGAAACTGAAAGACAATTTAGGTAGTAATTAATTTCTTAAAATTATTTCAACAATCTCAAGGGTCAGGAGCATTATCAGCCTGGCCCTTTTCATTAAAACCGCCAACTATGAAGTCATATATTCTTAAAATCAATATCGGACACTGTCTTATCTTTTCGGTGCTGCTACTCTTTTCTTGCAAACAGGAAACCAACAGCAACTCTCCCATCCTAAGCCCGGCACAGGAGGCTGCCAATGCTGCCGATCCACTCCCCTCCTGGAATGAAGGAAACGCAAGAAACATCATTATGGATTTCGTAGAAGCTGCCACCACCGAAGGTGGCCCCGGTTTCATTCCTGAAGAAGACCGCATTGCCACCTTTGATAATGACGGTACCCTGTGGGCCGAGAAACCGGTATATTTCCAACTCCTTTTTGCCATTGACCGGGTAAAGACCATGGCACCTGATCATCCCGAATGGAAAACGGAAGAGCCCTACCGGGCCATTCTCGAAAATGATATGGAAAGCCTGAAAGACCAGGGGATGAAAGGCATTGCCACCCTGGTGATGACCACCCATGCCGGGATGAGTCCCGAGGAATTCCAAAAAATCGTTCAGGAATGGATGTCGGTTGCTCAGCACCCTGAAACCGGTAAACCCTTTGATCAGATGGTGTATCAACCCATGCTGGAACTTTTAAATTACCTGAGGGCCAATAAATTCAGGACATTTATTGTTTCCGGCGGGGGACTCGAATTTTTACGATCCTGGGCAGAGGTTACCTATAGCGTACCTCCTTATCAGGTGGTAGGTAGCAGCATAAAGACCGAATTCGTTCAGGAAAACGGAAGATATATGATCAAGCGACTCCCGGAGATCGAATTTATTGACGATAAGGAAGGGAAGCCTGTTGCCATTAACCGCTTCATTGGAAAAGTACCTACAATCGCAGTAGGAAATTCTGATGGAGACCTGCCGATGCTCCTGTATTCGGCCACCAAACAACCCAGTCTGCAGCTCTATGTGCATCATACCGACTCTATCAGAGAATGGGCCTATGACCGGAAATCTCATGTAGGGCAACTCGACAAAGGATTAGATACCGCCGCCGTGAGGCAATGGACGCTGATTGACATGGCGAATGACTGGAATCGGGTGTTTCCGGAGTAAGGGGATTATGGATTATGGATTATGGATTATGGATTATGGATTATGGATTATGGGTTATGGATTATGTGATTTGTAGAAAATAATCTATATTTATGATTG
Source organism: Robertkochia marina (assembly GCF_004799345.1). Classification (GTDB taxonomy): domain Bacteria; phylum Bacteroidota; class Bacteroidia; order Flavobacteriales; family Flavobacteriaceae; genus Robertkochia; species Robertkochia marina. Next base: position 29,407 of record NZ_SSMC01000004.1, on the reverse strand, counting down.
TAAATAATTCCTAATGAATCTAATAAAAGAAAAAAGTAATGCCTTCGCTCTTGAAATAGTTAACTGTTACAAAATTCTAACCCTTGAGAAAAAGGAATATGTGATGAGTAAACAAATGCTGAAGTCCGGAACAGCCATTGGTGCTTTATACCGAGAAGCCGAACATGCAGAATCGAAGGCAGATTTTATCCATAAAATGTCCATAGCACAAAAGGAGGCAAATGAAACTTTATATTGGCTGGACCTTTTAAACATTTCAGGTTTCCTGGACAATGACCAATATGAAACTCTTAAAAACGAGAATATATCTCTTAGAAAAATTATATCAAGTATAATTCTAACCACTAAATCAAGACGATAAACTACTCATTCATCATTCATCATTCATCATTAAACAAAAAAACCGGCCTCAGCCGGTTTTTTTGTTTACCATTTCATAATAACGCTTCCCCAGGTGAAGCCGCTACCAAAGGCGGCCAGCACCACGGTGTCGCCTTCTTTGATCTTACCTTCTTCCCAGGCTTCTGTGAGCGCGATCGGGATAGAGGCTGCGGTGGTATTTCCGTATTTCATAATATTATTGTGCACCTGATCATCAGAGAGTTTGAATTTTCCCTGGATGAACTGAGAAATTCTCAGGTTGGCCTGATGCGGGATGAGCATATCAATATCGGTAGGAGCCAGGTTATTGGCAGCCAGACCTTCCATGATCACCTCACTGAAACGAACAACGGCGTGTTTGAATACATACTGTCCGTTCATGTATGGGAAATAGGAATCATCATCGGCGTCGTTTTCCTCAATGATATCGGTTACCCATCGTTTCCCCATCCCAGGAGCGATCAGCGCCAGTTGCTCGGCATGTTCGCCTTCAGAATGTAGGTGGGTAGAAAGAATGCCACGACCTTCTTCTTCAGACCTGCTGATGATGGCGGCTCCTGCCCCATCGCCAAAGATCACCGACACTCCGCGACCACGGGTGGTCATATCGAGGCCGGGTGAATGGGTCTCTGAACCAATTACAAGGATATTCTTATACATCCCTGTTTTTACATATTGATCAGCCACAGAAACGGCATACACAAATCCTGAACACTGATTTCTTACATCCAATGCCCCAACGGTACGTTTTAATTTCAACTCTTTTTGAACCTGCACTCCCGGACCCGGGAAATAATAATCCGGGCTTAGGGTAGCAAATACGATAAAATCAATATCATCTTTATCGATGCCCGCTCGTTCTATAGCCGTTTGAGCGGCTTTAACGCCCATACTCATGGTTGTATTACCATCGCCTTTAACTACATGGCGTCGTTCTTTGATCCCGGTTCGCTCCTGAATCCATTCATCGTTGGTATCCATTACTTTCGACAAGTCGTCGTTGGTTACCACCTGGTCAGGAACGTAATAGCCCAGACCGGTTATACGTGAGGTGTACATATTTAGTGTGTTTTGTTGAATTTTTCTTAGAAGGGCAAATCTAAAAAATAAAAGTACATAAAAAAGTGCCCAAATCCTTACGGATTACTAAAAATACTCTCTTAAGGAAATTGTAAATAAAAGGATTGCCGTCTTAAAATTCTTATCTTCCGCAACCTGAAATATTAAACACTATTAACAAATCAAAATTTGCTTATGAGAACTTTTTTTATCGGTCTTTTTCTTTTGAGCTGCCTTGGGGTAAGCGCACAGGAAAATCTCGGGTATCAAAAACCCTCCAAGGAGATCCTGGAACTGGCAGATGCCACTCCCGCCCCCAGTGTACTACTTACTGAGGACAATGAAAATATGCTGTTACTGTACAGAGATAATTACAGCAGCATTGCTACCTTGTCTGAAAAAGAATTACGACTGGGTGGATTACGAATTAACCCGGTAACCAATATTGGAAGCCGCACGCGCTATACCAACCGGGTAAAGATGAAAGATCCGAAAGGAAATACCATCTATGAACCGGAAGGGCATCCGGAAAATGCACGATTCGCTAATTTTTCTTTCTCTCCTGATCAAAAATTCATAGCGATGACCAACACTACTTCCACAGGTGCTGAGCTTTGGATCCTGGACCTGGAGGCACGAAAAATGAACCAATTAACCGAGCCCGGGCTCAACGCCAATATGGGGGATGTGATCAACTGGATGGCAGACGGATCTGCAATGTTGATAAAAATGCTCCCTGAAGACAGACAGGAGCTCATAAACACAAGCAATAGTGTACCTACAGGCCCTACCATCTCTACCAATGATGGAAAAAAAGCCCAAAACCGTACCTACCAGGATCTGCTAAAAAATCCGAACGATGAATTTAATTTTGAGCAGCTGGCACGAGCTGACATCTACAAAGTATCCCTGAACGGGGAAAAAGAACTTTGGAAAGAAGCTGCCATGTACGACAATATCTCTGTATCTCCTAACGGTGAATACGTGTTGATCTCAGAGATCAAAAAACCCTTCTCCTATATTGTACCCTATTACAGGTTTCCGGTAACCACTACGGTTTATGACAAAACCGGGAATATGGTCAATACCGTTGCAGAGATGCCATTAAGAGAAGACATCCCTAAAGGTTTTGAAGCTACCTATACCGGGAAACGCAATATTAACTGGAGGGCAGACCGTGCAGCCACCCTGTATTTTGTAGAAGCCCTAGACGGAGGCGACCCATCTAAAGATGTAGAGTACCGCGATGAGCTATTACAGTTGGAGGCTCCCTTTAATGGGCAGGCCCAATCCCTGTTAAAAGTAAAGAACAGGTTTTCAGGAGTTGTATGGGGTAACGAAAAAACGGCAATGGCTTATGACCGTTGGTTCGACAACAGAAATACAAAAACCTACCTCTTTAACCCGTCAAAATCAGGTGATGTAAAGATCATTGCAGATCGTAATTATCAGGACAATTACAGTGACCCGGGAGATCCGGTTACTGCCAGAAACGAGTTCGGACGCGAAGTTCTTTACCTGGAGAAAGGTAAATATGCCTATATGATGGGAGAAGGGTTTACCCCTGAAGGTCAGTTCCCCTTTGTTGAAAGAGTCAACCTGAGCAGTTTGAAAAAAGACCGGGTATACACCTCAAAACTGGAGGATAAAAAAGAAACCCTGATCGATCTAAAACCGGGGCAAGATGAGCTGCTGGTTCGTATTGAATCTAAAAGTGATTATCCAAACTATTACCTGAGGTCTCTTAAAAGAAGAATGGCTCCAAGGGCCTTAACCAATTTTGAAAATCCTTATAAAAGCCTTGCCAATATTCACAAAGAGGTGATCACCTATAAACGTGAAGACGGCCTCGACCTCAGCGGTACACTCTACCTGCCGGCAGGGTACGATATGAACAGTGGTGAAAAGCTGCCCATGATCTTATGGGCCTACCCAAGGGAATATAAAGACAAAAAATCGGCCGGTCAGAACACCCAAAATCCGAACGAATTCACCTTCCCCGGTTATGGATCCCCCATTTTCTGGGTAACTAAAGGCTATGCAGTTCTTGATGATGCTGCCTTTCCTATTATCGGAGAAGGAGATAAAGAGCCTAACGACAGTTTCAGAAAACAGCTGGTGGCCAATGCCAAGGCTGCTATTGATGCCCTGGATGAGAAAGGGTATATAGATCGCGATCGCGTTGCTGTAGGCGGACATAGTTACGGGGCTTTTATGGTAGCCAACCTCTTGTCTCATTCTGACCTTTTTGCGGCCGGTATTGCCAGAAGCGGTGCCTATAACCGTACCCTTACCCCATTCGGATTTCAGCGGGAACAGCGTTCGTATTGGGATGCACCCGAGGTGTATTATACCATGTCGCCATTTATGCATGCCGATAAGATGAAGACCCCTCTCCTGCTTATTCACGGAGAGGCCGATAACAACAGTGGTACCTACCCTATGCAAAGTGAGCGTTATTTCAATGCCCTTAAAGGTCTGGGTGCAACAGTTCGATTGGTAATGCTGCCCAAAGAAAGTCATGGCTACAGAGCCAAGGAAAGCATTATGCATATGCTTTGGGAGCAGGATCAATGGCTGGAGAAATATGTCAAAAACCATTCTGAAGAAGAAGACGATTCTGCTTCTTACTAATAGAATAGGTTCTTAATAATAAAGGGAGTTTTCCAAATGGAAAACTCCCTTTTTGTTCGGGGGAACATCGAATTCAACCCATTCACAAATATTTTAAATAGTTATTTACTTTCACCCGGGCTTTGAGGTCATGAAGCAAATTGTACAATCCGAAAAAGGTTCTGTTCATATACAGAAAGTGCTTAGACCCCCTGTTTCCATTCATTTTTCTGATCTGAGGATCATTCGAATATCTGTCGCTCAGGTCGGCAATGCTGTTCCAAAACGTATCATCAGAAAAATCAAATTCTTCGGCATTGAAGGGAGAGGTAAAAATGGCCAGCATTTCCTTAAAAAGCGCCTTAAAGAATTCCAGCTCTTGCTCTGAATCGGTATCTGTAAGAATCTCGAGTTCATACAACTTGGCATTAAAGACATCTTCATTTTCAAAACTCTCTTTTTTCGCTAATTCAAAGTAAGGCACATAGAATTCTTCAGGCACTTCCTTGATGCATCCAAAATCGATCGCGATCAGTTCTTCCTTATCGTTTACCAGGAAATTACCCGGATGCGGATCTGCATGCACTTTTCTCAGTCCGTGCATCTGGAACATATAAAAATCCCAAAGGGCCTGCCCCAGCTTATCGCCCGTTTCCCTGCTGAATTCTTTTGCTGTAAATTCACTGAGATGGGTACCATGCATCCAATCCATGGTAATAATACGCTCACTGGAAAGTTCTTTATAATATTTCGGAAAGCTCATGCCTTCTATCTTCGCACAGGCCTCCGTAATATCTTCACTTTGGGCTACCTCCAGGATATAATTGGTCTCCTCCAGCAGTTTATCTTCTACCTCCTTAAAATACTTATCCGAGTCCTTTCCTTGCAGGTTAAACATCTTTATGGCGAAAGGTTTTACCAGGGCCAGATCACTCTTAACACTATCGGCAACTCCGGGATACTGTATTTTTACTGCAAGCTCCTTGCCTTCAATAGTAGCCTTATGCACCTGCCCAATACTGGCAGCATTGATGGAGTCACGACTAAAACTGTCGAAGATCTCCTCAGGATATTTACCCTGGTACCTCTTAAACGTACGTCTCACCAAGGGTGCAGAGAGTGGAGGAACCGAAAATTGCGCCAGTGAAAATTTTTCAACATAAGCTCTGGGAAGCAGATTCTTCTCCATACTCAGCATCTGAGCCACCTTGAGAGCGCTCCCTTTCAAGGACTTCAAGCCGTCATAAATATCAGCGGCATTTTCTTCATTGAGCTTCTCTCTGGTCAATTCAGGATTAACCAGTTTTCCGGCATAATACTTCAGGTAATTACTCCCTACCCGGGCTCCGGTTGACACCAGCTTACCGGCGCGCTCTATTTTCCCGGTGGGAATATGATCTAAGGTCTTCATAATTATCGCTCTTCATTACCGGGCCATACGCTCCTGCCATAGGAACTTACCCAGATCCAATACTTTTTCTATAGGGGTGGTTTCAAACAGATCAAACACCGTATTTACCGACTTTTCAATAAATACATCTGTTTTCTCGAAACCGGCTGACTCATCTTCCAGCCAGAACTTTACAATCAGTAACAATTGTAACCAGGCGCCTTCTGAAAATACTTCCGGTGAACGTTTACTTACTCTGAGCTTCTTATCTTCATTCGCCTCTTCAATGAGCCCCTTAGCAAAGGTTTTAATTCTGCTTCGCAAGCCTTTTAGCTGTGACATATCCTTTAATCCGGCCTGACCTTCATCGGTGACGAATAAGACATAACTCCGGTTCAGATTCAATAACTCTACAAAGGTGTAGTAAAAGCTCAATAATTTTTCCCTGTTGCCGTAGTTCGCGAAAGCGCTGTCTTTTTCCAGCATACCCATGGCGTTATCATAGAACCCATTCCAAACCCCTTTTTCGAGAGCGTTGATCGAGGCATAATACTGGTAAAAATCACCCTCGTTTATACCGAGCTCCTTACAAAACTGATATACCGACTCGGGTTTTTGATTGTGTTCAAGCACCCAATTCATGTAAAAGCTTAAAATATCTTGAGCAGATGTATTTTTTTTTGTGTTTGCTTTCTTTGCTGTCATAGTGTTGACTTTTAACCAAATGTAATACTTGTTTATCTTTTATCCTAAAACTTTAAACAACATTAACACCCTAAAATAGAAAACGCGCCTCTAGCAAAGCGCGTTCTCCAAACAACCTAACCAATAAATAAACAAACCAATTACAGGAATAATGTCACATTTATGTTTTCATAGCAATGTTTCCCATAATGACAATGTAAAAGTAATTCATGTTTAACTTATATGCAAATGTATTAAACATTTTTTATTGTTAAATATTTCACAACGTCTTTAACTCCTTTCTTAGAGGGGTTTTAATAAAGTTAAAAAATGGAGGCTCCCCGCCCTGGTCAGGGAGGGGTGGATCGAGACAAGGTCTCGAGTCGGGGTGGGTTGTCAGGATAAGCCATCTGGCTAACACCCCCTTCCACTCTCGCTTGCAGCGGCGCATCCCCTGCGCTATCAGGCACCTTCGCTAAAAATGTCCAGTGGACATTTTTATCTACGCTCGGTCCTCCTTTGCTTCTTTGCTTCTTTGCTCCTTCGCAATAAGGAAACCCTACTTTATAGGGAATACTGCTTTCAAATATCTTACAGTGACATGTTGTCATATGTTTTACTTCTGGTATTTTTTTTGGAAACACTCAGGCAATTGAACTTTAAAAATTACAACTATGACTACCGGAAATATTAATGTATCTGTTGAAAATATTTTCCCGCTGATCAAAAAGTTTCTCTACAGTGACCATGAGATCTTTTTAAGAGAGCTGATCTCGAATGCCACTGACGCCACCTTGAAGCTAAAGCACCTTACCAATATAGGCGAGGCTAAAGGAGTAACCTATGGCAACCCGGTCATCGAGGTAAAAATAGATAAGGAAGGCAAAAAACTGCATATTCTTGACCAGGGAGTGGGAATGACTGCCGAAGAGGTGAAGAAATATATCAATGAGGTTGCCTTTTCAGGTGCAGAGGAGTTTCTGGAAAAATATAAGGATTCTGCCAAAGAAAGCGGCATTATCGGTCATTTCGGATTAGGGTTCTACTCTGCTTTTATGGTAGCCAACAAGGTAGAGATCATCACTAAGTCGTATAAAGAAGAACCTGCGGCACACTGGAGCTGTGATGGTTCGCCTAAATATACCCTGGAGGAAAGTGACCGCACCGAGAGAGGAACGGAGATCATTCTTCATATCAACGCCGATTCTGAAGAATTTCTTGAAGAGTCAAGGATCAATGAACTGCTGGTAAAGTACAATAAGTTTATGCCTGTGCCGATCAAATTCGGAACCAGGGAAGAAACTGTTGCTGAAGAAGGGTCTGAGCAGGAAGGCGAAGAGAAAAAGGAGAAAACCATTACCGTAGATAATATTGTAAACAATCCGGAACCGGCATGGACCAAGCAGCCTGCAGACCTCCAGGAGGAAGATTACAAGAATTTCTATCGGGAATTGTATCCTATGCAATTCGAAGAACCCCTGTTTCATATCCACCTGAATGTAGATTATCCGTTTAATCTTACCGGAATATTATACTTCCCTAAGCTTACGAACGATCTGAATATTCAGAAAGACAAGATACAGCTGTACCAGAACCAGGTATTCGTAACCGACAATGTAGAAGGGATTGTACCTGAATTCCTGACCATGCTGAGAGGGGTGATCGATTCTCCTGATATTCCGCTGAACGTTTCAAGATCATACCTGCAAGCCGATGGCAATGTGAAGAAGATCTCCAGCTATATAACACGTAAGGTGGCCGATAAACTGAAAAGCCTCTTTAATGAGAACAGGGAAGATTTTGAGAAAAAATGGAACGACATTAAGGTGGTTATTGAATACGGTATGCTTTCAGAAGAAAAGTTCTTTGAGAAAGCCGATAAATTTGCCCTCTACCCTACTGTTGACGGCAGTTATTTCACTTTTGAAGAGCTGCAGGAGAAGATCAAAGAGAAGCAAACCGACAAAGACAATAAGCTTGTTATTCTTTACGCATCTGATAAGGAGACTCAACACCCCTATATTGCAGAGGCCAAAGATCGCGGTTATGAGGTACTGCTTTTAGACTCTCCTATTGTATCGCACCTGATGCAAAAATTAGAGACGACAAAAGAGAATATCAGTTTTGCAAGGGTAGATGCCGATTCTTTAGATAACCTCATCAAGAAGGATGAAGAGCAGATCTCTAAACTAAGTGAAGAGGAGAAAACTACCCTGAAAGAACAGTTGGAAAAGGTAATTCCTCAGGAAAAATTCACAGTACAGCTGGAAGCTTTAGACAGTAACGCTTCTCCCTTTGTGATCACCCAACCGGAGTTCATGCGAAGAATGAAAGAAATGAGTGCTACCGGAGGAGGAGGCATGTTTGGAATGGGCAATATGCCTGAAATCTACAACCTGGTAGTGAATACCAATCACGACCTGGTAAATAAGATCCTGACCACTAAGACCGATGCCAAGAAAGAGCGACTTATAAAACAATCGCTTGACCTGGCCCGACTGTCTCAAGGTCTTTTAAAAGGAGAAGAACTTACCAACTTTGTTAAAAGAAGTTATGACCTTATAAAATGATCTGAACGATCTCTCTGTGAAAAGCCGCTTCCGACCGAAGCGGCTTTTTTTGTAATTTAATGTCTGATCTCCGTCTAAAAGACAAAACCAACCACAATGAAAGCTTACATTTTTCATCTATTACCTTTTGTTATGCTCCTGATCTCCTGCAACGAAAACGCAAAGGAAAACAACAAAAAGGTCATGGACCAACTTCAAAAGGTCGCTACAAAAAAATCTGATATTCATCCTTTTACGGAGCCCATGAACGAGGGGCACCAAACCGAAGAGTTTCTTAAACAGCAGGTTTTTCAATTTGATATCGACCTGAATTTTGGAGGAAACGACCGTCTTGATGGTACGCTTTACACTAACACCAACTCTTCAGGAATCCGGATCGACAAAGTAGATGGCTCCTCATTGGTTTTTGATGGAAAACAGGTCTATCTCACTCCTGCAGACGCCAATGACAAGGGGGCTCGTTTTGACATGTTTACCTGGCAATATTTCTTTGCCCTGCCTTACAAGCTCAATGATCCGGGCACCCAATGGGAAGACCTGGAAACCTTAAAACTAAGTGACTCTCTGGAGCTGCCAGCCGGTAGGCTCAGTTTTAAATCAGGTACAGGAGATGCTCCTGACGATTGGTATGTGGTATACTACGATCCCGAAAACGGTCTTATACACACAGCAGGTTATATTGTAACCTTTGGCGGCAAAGATCCGGAAGAGGCCGAGGCCAATGCCCATGCCATTTGCTACCATGATTATCAGGATGTGGAAGGTATTCCTGTGGCAACCCGATGGACCTTTCACAATTGGAATAAGGAGTCAGGCCTGGGAGAACAACTCGGAGAAGCAAAATTGAAGAACCTTAAATTCAGTACGCTTCACGACTCGATTTTCTCAAAACCGAAAAACGCAAAAGCGATCAATATGTAGCAGATTTACAAGGAGTTGGATAGGGATTTTTGTAACTTTATTCCATGAAAACCTTGTTTCAAAAACTCAAGTTGGAAAAACAGGATGCCATCCTGGTGATCAATGAACCCGAAGGCTTCAGTGAAGAACTTGCTGCTTTGGTAGATATTGAGATCTATGAGTCGGTGATACAGATCAGTAAGATCGAATTTGCCCTGATCTTCGTAACCACCATAGAAGAGTTGGAGAACCAATTACAAACCGTACTTCATAAGCTCAAAGAAGATGCTGTGCTATGGATCGCCCACCCACGCAAACGCTCTGAGCGACTTTACACCGATATTACCGATGAATACGGCTGGACCCCCTTAAACCGCAATTGTTTTGAGGCTGTCAAAAAATTAAAGGTCAATGACGATTGGGAAGCCGTAAGGTTTCGAAAGCTGGAATATCTAAAGAGCGAAAAAAATACCGTTAAATAATAATTCCGTGACTCCCTGAGGCTATCCCCACCCTGTAAACTATACTTATGAATCCATGGCACCTTTACCTTATGGCCCTGCTCTACATCTCTGCAGGCATCATGCACTTTCTGAAAAGTAAATGGTATATCCCTATTATACCTCCACGATTTCCTCATAAATTACTTCTGGTCTACCTGACCGGAGTTCTGGAATGCTATCTGGGCATACTTCTTCTTTTACCCTCCTGGAAACCTATGGCCATAACCGGCATCATTCTCATGTTGATCCTTTTCCTCCCGGTTCATATCTATATGTTGTATGATCAGAAATTCCGTAAGATCTTTCCAAGATGGCTGTTATGGCTCCGCATACCGTTGCAGCTAGTGCTCATGTATTGGGCCTATTCCTATTATTAACAGGCTCTACCCCCAATAAAAAAAGGAGGGCCGATGCCCTCCTTTTTTTTTATTTTAGATGTTCTTTCTATTTAGTATTTCTCTACCTTTTTAATGAACTGGTTCTCACAGTCCTTAATGATAATGGTATAAATACCATCAGAAACATCTGAAAAATCAAATTGTTTTCCAATAGTGTTCTCACCTTTGATCACCTCGGTAAATAGCACTCTGTTCCGTTTATCCAGGATCTGTACATGAACCGGGTTGCGATCAAGGTTAAGCAGATTCATACTTACCTGATTACCGGCATACCTGAAATATGGTGCTCCGGCACGGTTTTCTTCGGCCTCCTTACTATTCTTTTTCTCTTTATCATTTACAGGATTTACAGATTCAAAAGAAGAGGTACTATTGGAGATCTCTTTAGCACTTAAGGTAGCGGTTCCTGTTAATACCATTAACAAAAGGGCTGCACTGATTTTGATTGTCTTTTTCATCATTGTGTGTTTTAAAGGTTAAACTTTATGAACACTCCAAAACTACCATGCATCAGTGCCATTCACTACGGCCATGTTTTCCGATATATATCCTATTTTAACCTCAAACGTTTTCTTAGAACTGTACCAGGTTAAAATAGAACATTTTTTGGGTAATTCTGATTATCTTTGTGCAGATAGGCAGTTGTATTTTTAATAGAAAACATGAAGTATGAGTCTAATAAAACCTGCACGGGAACATATAAACCCTTCCTTCGGTAGTTCTTTTACCCTGGTCAAGTTTGATAAGAATAAGAGTCACAATACCTATTATTGGCATTACCATCCGGAGATCGAATTGGTATATGTGAACGGAGGGTCGGGAAAAAGGCAGATAGGGAGCCATATTTCACATTTCACACATGGCGACCTCATTCTTATTGGCTCTAATCTGCCGCATTGTGGTTTCACCGACAAGTTCACTGGTAATAAAAGTGAGATCGTGATCCAGTTTCAACCGGAATTTATTGAAAGTCTCACGGCAAACAAGCCGGAAATGCAACAGATTCGCATGCTGATAGAACGCAGTAAATCAGGACTGGCCTTTACCGGAAAAACCAAGACCCGAATAGGGGCTCGAATTCAAAAACTTGTTGATCTGGAGGGGTTTGATCGATTCCTGGGTTTACTTTCTATTCTGAATGATCTTCAGCTTTCTGAAGAATACCAGCTGCTGAATGCCTCCGGGTACTCAATGCAGGCCAATCTGGAAGATAACGAGCGTATCAATCGTATTTTTAATCATGTTAAGACCCATTTTCAGGAAGCCATTGTGCTGGAAGATATGGCAGGAATGGCAGGAATGACCACCCCTTCCTTTTGCAGGTATTTCAAGAAGGTATCCGGAAAGACCTTTACTTCTTTTGTCAACGAATACAGATTGGTACACGCCTCCAAACTGCTTTCAGAGAATTCCATGAGCATCACCGAGATCGCCTTTGAAAGTGGTTTCAACAATTTCTCGTATTTCAACAAAAGCTTTAAAAAATTTACCGGTAAAACACCCTCAGAATATCGCAATACCCTAAAACAAGTCATCTCTGCTGAATGACCCTGCCCACGCCTCCATATCAGCTTGACATGCCTGATGCCGAAGTTTGGTATTATCCCCGCTTTTTTTCAACCGAAGCATCAAAGGCATATTACCTGGAGTTATTACAACATATTCCATGGAAGGCCGATAAGGTACGTATGTTTGGCAAGTGGATCGATCAGCCCAGGTTGACTGCGCTTCACGCCATTAATTCTAATCCCTATACCTATTCCGGACTTACCCTATATCCGGAACCTTTTACCCCTGCCTTGCAGCAGATCCATTCAAAACTACAGGAAGAGCTTAAAGAGTCCTTTAGCAGTTGCTTGTTGAACCTATACAGGAACGGCAATGATTCTAACGGATGGCATGCCGACGACGAAAAAGAATTGGGTAAAAACCCCAGCATTGCTTCCATAAGTTTCGGACAAGACCGGATATTTCATTTTCGTCATAAAACAGACCGCCACCTAAAAAAAAGGATCGTTCTGGAAGATGGCAGTTTATTGTTGATGAAAGGAACCACTCAGCATCATTGGCAGCACCAACTCCCGAAAAGTAAAAAACCAATGCAACCGCGAATTAATCTGACTTTCAGGAATATCCTGTAAGCACAAAAAAGGGATCAGCTTCCTGATCCCTTAAAACACTAACCAACCAATAAAATAAATAATCAATTATGAAAAAACCTCTTAACCTTCGTGAGGCTACTATTGTAACCCCTTGATTTTCAACAGTGCAAAAATACAACCTCTTGGAAGGTCCGCACTTGTATAAAAACAGCATAAATCTTCTATTTTACACAGATAACTAATTGATTATCATGATCATATAGTCGATCTGTTTTTATAAGGAGAAACCCCGTATTGTCAGTTCGAGCTTGCCTGTCGGCAAACAGGCCTGCCTTCGGCAGACAGGTGCCACGCCTAAGGCGTGGTGTATCGAGAACAATTCAGAATTATCAGCCTCTCGATACGATCCTTCGGAGCAGGATCACTCGAGGTGACGCCTGTGATTGAATCTGGAAGAATCTTACGTAACTAATTATATCTCTACGCTTTACCACTGATGGAATAAACGAAGCGCTGCTTCTTATAGATAGCTCCGCGAAGTCTGTGACTTCGTGGAACTAATGTTCTGGTCTCCTGACCAGGATCAATCCTATATTACAGGTCTTGAGACCTGACTTAAAGAGTAGCCAATTCCAGGTGTATATAATACTCCGAAGTCACAGACTTCGGAGAGCAGAAGGTACATCATTACCCTTCAGAAGAAATCCAACTGAAGCAGACTAACGAAAAAATATCTATAAAAAAAGGAGCTGCAGTGCAGCTCCTTTATCATCAACCAACCAACTTAAAAAATCAATTATGAAAACTTGTAACCACCCTTCGTGGAGTGGTAAATAATTTTGGTAAAGATCTACCAACACTCTCATTATGAACGGTGCAAAAATACGTTATAAGCGTTCATTTATACCGGTAAAAAACAAGCATAAAATAGTCATTACCAGATGTTTAAGAGTTGTTTGAGTATTTTTTAAAAACAACAAAGGCCATACATTATATGACCTTTTTGAATAACTCACTTAAAATATAAACAATCAAAACCATGTTTGTTTCACTTCTTAAAGAAGTTTCGTAAACCCATTCTTAAACAGAATACTGTTTACGGTAAAACACAATCTTTACTTTAAAGGCTTATGAAGCTACGGCTGGCTGCCGGTAGTTCTGTGCATTTTGGATAGGAAAAAGGCCGCTTGTAATTCAACGGCCTTATTCTTTTTCCATCAATAGCATGGTCCGGCAGTACTAATCGTGTTTAGGGGGCTACGATCGGTAATACTGCCGGTAGGTTAAGCCATATATAATTCGTTAATTTTCAGAACTTTCTACAGATCACTTCACTACTCTTTCGGCGATCCTGTGTTGCTTTCACAACCGGTACAAATATAGGGTGCATAGATAAAACGACAACAAAAATCGATTAAATGCACTAAATTTTAACAAGTTAATATTTTGATTATCAGCATGTTAGATTAGGACTTCACAGCAAAGCAGTGAATTCTGTTATTATTGTCAGAAAACTAGTAGCAAAAAAAAACAGGGGTGACATGCACCCCTGTTCAACCAACCAACTTAAAAAATCAAATGAACATAGCAGGATCCAGGATGCAGCCGTTTAGGGCTGACCTGCATCACACACCTCCTGTAGGTATATTGTATGCATCTTTTTTATCGTCGCAAGTTTTATAATAGTGTCCGAAAAGGACAAATAAGCTAAAGAAAGCCAGGGAGAACCAGACCAGGAAACTCAACAGTTGATTACTGTCCAGGGCGTAATAACCTCCTATCAAAAAAATATAAAAGGCAACGCCCAGAATTATCTTTCTTATGTACCCGAAAAGCAATAGTAACCCCAGGCTCAACTCGAGCACAGGCAGGTAGTTAATAAAATAATAGAATAGAGAACTATCAAAAAGTTCTATTTTAAACAAGGCGGTTTCCCAAAGGCTGATATAATTATCAAAGAACAAGATATTAAAGCCCGCATGCAGCAACAATGCCACTATAAAAAGCCTTCTCCAAACTGCAGTATAACACCAAACCTTTTCAAACATCTAATTCTCTGATTTTCAGCCACGCGAAATTATAAATACCTTTGTCTTTAATACTTGTAAAAAAACGTGATATTTTTGCAATCTCTTCAGTTATAAAACTGAATAACAACATCTTAACACCCGCAAATCTTCCCTTAATATTTTTAAACAAAGTATTCATTATGGCTCGCATCAATTTGCACAATGCCTTCATCGTAAACGAGAGAGAAACAGACACCTGGGAGGAAACCCCACATAAGCAGAATTTTTTTGAACTCATCTTCATCGATGAGGGCACGGGAATTCATATTATAAACAACACAAAGGTGCCCTATGAAAAAGGGTGTGTATTCCTGATGGCACCGGAAGACCAGCACAGTTTTGAAATGAAGACTAAAACAAAGTTCACCGAGATCCGGTTTACCGAATTATTCTTCTCCAGTAAAAACCGCTTACCTGACCGCACCGACTGGCTGGAGCGCATTGAGCACATTCTTCACCATCCGAATATTCTTCCGGGAGATGCCATTGATAATGAAGAAGACCGAAAGATCGTCTGGTTCGCAAAAGATATGATCGTAAAAGAATTCAAGGAAGAAAGAGAATTTTACTGGACGATCATGACCAATATCGTTACCACCATATTAAGTATCATTGCCAGGAATATTATTACCCGTTATCAAACCGAAGGCCAGGCCATGCCAACGGTATACATTAACAAGGCCGATGAGATCCTCTCTTATGTACGCCAGCATATTTATGATACGGAGTTAATGAAGATAGAAAACCTGGCAGAAACCTTTAATATGTCGCCCAACTACATAAATAATTTCTTCAAAAAAGAAACCGGAGAAAGTATACGGCAATACATACTTAACTACAAGATACTGATCGCAGAATTCCGGCTAAAGAATACCTCTGCCCCCATTTCTGAGATCGCCTTCCAGCTTGGGTTTAACGATGAAAGTCATTTCACCAAGACCTTTAAAAAGAAGCATGATAAAACTCCAAAAGAGTATAGAGAGACCTACGGACATTTGTTAAAATCTTAAACCCTTGAGACTCCTCTGTTTTTACCTGCTTCCTCAGGCAGGATCAAAGATCTCGTTCAGGAGAGATGCCAGCCGTATACCTCCTTTAAGCAGCTGCCACCGAAGGCTGTCAAAGTGATCATACATATACCGATACCCCAGTTTCTCTCCTACTCGTACCGATCCATAAACAGATTCAGTGAGCTTGCGGGTATCATACATCCAATCATTATAATCGCCCATCATGATCTCCTTTATTTGGCGGGGGTCAACGACCGGCAGGTTATCACTGAGTTCAGAATAGCTCATGCCAAATTGCTCAACCATTTGTGTATCCCACACCCGGTGAAGATTACTACCCCGGGAAAACCAGCGCAACTGAATGTTATTTCCGCCACGATCATCGGCCCTTCCTATGTGTAAAGGTTGATGAAGGTCTCCTATAAAATGTACCAGTAATTTCAGGTAGAATTCTTTATCGTCTCTTGTCGACCCGGGATCCTTCAATACTTCGATACATTTTTCAATAGCCTGAACGATATCTCCTCCTTTAGCGGCCTTCTCATCCTTATATTTTTCCCCTAAGGGAAAGTTGACATAATGCCATGGATCGAGATGATCAAAACGACTGTCAGATTTGATATCATCGGCATAATTAGAAACCAGCTCCAGCGATTGTCCTTGTAAAAGTTCTCTTATTTTTTCCCGGCTTGCCTCGGTCAGGTACCGATCTGCCACTGCTGCTGTTACGCGATGTCCGGTTTTGCCCCAATCATCTGCGAAAACCTGAACGGTGGTGAATATCAGTATACTAAACAATAAGGAAGTTAATTGATTCATGCACTTTGGTTTTAGATAAAAATAAGGAAACAAAAGGGATAAAAATGCCTTCCCCGGGGGCAAAATAAAGCATCAAAATTCATACCTTTAAACGCCAAAATCAAACCCCATTGAAACCCTTTCATCAACGTATTCTTTTTTTAGCGGTATTCCTTGCCTTCTTTACTGATGGCTTCTCTCAAATACCGGAATCGATCAAAAAGGAGATCCGAAATCGCATTTCCACCGGACTCAATCCTTCCATAGCGCTCGCTGTTTATGATGAAACGGGCACCCAAATAGTTGTTGAGGGTCATGCAGATCCCTTGAATAAAAAGGCTGCCACTGCAAATACCCTCTATCGTCTTGGCAGTCTGGGAAACACCCTTACCGGGCTGTTAGCGGCAGAATTACACAAGGCCAAATACATTGATATTTTTCAACCCATTTCTCAACTTTCTGATGATTATCCCGACCTGACCGATCTTCAGGGAAAGGCGATCACTTTACAAGACATCCTGGCTTATAAAAGCGGTATTGAAGACGAAACCGCCTTTATCCTTTCTTCAACAGCAAGTTGGAAAGCACTTGAAAACAATGATCAAGTGGAGGAAATTTCTCCTTACGCTGCCGGTGAAGTATTCAGCTATTCAGACTGGGCCATGGGACTGGCCGCCGAAAGCATGAGTACCGCCATGGGCAGCACCTATGCCAACCTACTTTTTGAGGAAATCCTTGACGGATCGGCCTTAAAGTTCAAATACCTGAAAGAAGGAGAAACATCTGCCCAATTGGCTTTAGGCATAAAGGCATCAAACGCTGAGATACCCTACATCAAGAGCGAGTCTATGCTTTGGGCGGCCAGCATAACAGACTTACTTGCCTACGGTAAATTTATACAGTCACCTCCTCCCGGGCAGAGCGAGGTGGTGGCCTTGACCACTAAAACGCATTTTGTTTCTGAGATCGGTATCAATACGGGCCTGGGGTGGCTCAAAGACCACCAGGGCAATCTTTATCACGCCGGCCATTACCCCGGCTTTAATACGTTTTTGGCTATCGACCGGAAACATAAGAAAGTTATTGCCCTTGCCACCAACACTGACGGCGCCGATATCTCAGACCTGGGCTTATACTTGTTGAGTCCGGAAGAAAATCCACTGAGACCCTACCGGGAAATAGCCATAGATCCTGTTGAGCTTTCCTCTTATGAAGGGTATTATATCAACGAAGCTCTTGGCCTGGAGTTGGAGCTGCAGGTTAATGAAGGAGAATTAAGGAGTATCCACAAGGAAGATACTGTATCTTTGCATTTTATGGGAGAGCATTGTTTCTTTTATGAAGGTCTCAAAGCGCATCTTGACTTTGAAAGAGATCACCAGGATCGCGTAGTGGGAGTAACCCTAAACGATAACGGGAAAGAGGTGATGTTCATTAAATTGAACTGACATGAATTACAAGATCATTTTCAGCGATATTGACGGCACCTTATTGAACAGTGATCGTACGATCTCTGAATTCACTGAAGCCCAGATAAAAAAGATAAAAAGCCAATTACCTTTTATTCTTGTTTCTTCACGCATGCCGCGGCAAATGACCTATTTTCAGGATCAGCTTGACGATCGCGGACAATCAATGATCGCCTACAACGGAGCTCTTGTACTTCACCGCGAACAGGTGATCCACTCTACCGAGATCCCCGTTGAAACCCTGGACCGGCTTGTCGGATTTAATGAAAGTGCAAGCGAACCCATTCATATCAGCCTGTATCATGGTGATGAATGGACAGTAAACGCTATGGACCACTGGGCGAGACGGGAAGAGAACAACACCCGGGTAACCCCCGAAATACTCAGCAATAAAGCCACACTAGACAAATGGGAAAAAGAAAAGAAAGGCGCCCATAAGGTTATGTGCATGGGAGACCCTGAACAGATAGACCGTATTGTAGAATTTCTGGGCGACACCTGCACAGACACCCTCCATCTTTACCGCTCCAAAGACACCTACCTGGAAATAGCAGACCGGAGGGTTTCTAAACTCACCGGAATTAACCTTCTTTTAGAGGCCATGGGCAACGATATCAGCCTTGAACAGGCCATTGCCTTTGGCGACAATTACAACGATATCGAAATGATCAGGGCCGTTGGCATGGGCGTGGCCGTAGCCAATGCCCGGGAAGAACTCAAGGAAGTAGCCAATAAAATCACCACACATCACAAAGAAGATGGTGTAGGTCGATTTCTACAGGAGATTTCCGGACAGTTATCGTAATTAGCAAAATCTTAATCTGAAGTGAATTCAAAATCCTCCCTCATGAATAAGTTCTTTTTCATGATCCCTGCGATCATGATACTTTCCTGTTCTCCTAAGTTTAACGACATGGCCGATGACGTTCCGGTCAAGGCTATCGTTGACCTTGTAAACGTCAGCAATGACCGCATCAAGGTTGGTATAGATCCGGGCAGGTTCTCAACAGAGACCGTTGTTTTCATGATTCCCAAAACCGTACCGGGCACCTATTCCATAGACAATTACGGGCAATACACCGAAGAACTTAAGGCCTTTGATTACAACGGAAACACACTACCTGTCAGCCAGGCCGGGCCTAATCAATGGGAGATCTCTAACGGAAAAGAACTCGACAGAATTGAATATTACGTGAATGATACTTTCGATTCTGAGTGGGAAATGGAAGAACCGGTATTTTCGCCTGCAGGCACCAATATAGAAGAAGGAAAGAACTATTTCCTGAATCTTCATATGATCATTGGATATTTCGAAGGATTAGATCGTCAGCCCTATAGCATTACCTTTCAAAAGCCTGCAGAATTTGTAGCAACTACCTCTCTCACTGCCGTAGAATCACCAAAAAATAATGATCCGACCCGCGATCAATTTTACGCCACCAGATATTTTGAAGTTACCGACAACCCGGTCATGTATGCAAAGCCCGACCTGGAGACCTTCACAATAGATGACATTGAGGTAACCTTATCGGTGTACTCCCCGAATAACGTGTATTCGGCCCTCAGTCTAAAAAGAGAAATGGAATTGATGATGCGGGCACAAAAAAGTTTTTTGGGCGACCTGAATACTACAGAGAAATATAATATTCTTCTATACCTGAGTGATATCTCTGAGACCTCTCCGAAAGGATTTGGAGCCCTGGAACACCATACATCAACCACGGTAGTTCTTCCGGAAACCATGGCAAAAGAAGATCTTATGGAATCCATGATCGATGTGGTTGCTCACGAATTCTTTCATATTGTAACCCCCCTGTCTATTCATTCAGAAGAGGTGCATTATTTTAATTACAACAACCCGGAAATGTCGCAGCATCTGTGGATGTACGAAGGGGTTACCGAATATTTTGCCCAACTATTTCAGATCAACCAGGGCCTGATCAGTGAGGCCAGGTTCTATGAGAAAATACATGAAAAGATCTCCTTTGCTGAACGCTATGATGATACCATGTCTTTTACGACCATGAGCGCAAATATTCTCGACGATCCTTATAAAGAAAATTACGCTAACGTATATCAGAAGGGGGCATTGATAGGCATGTGTATCGATATTATTATTCGTGAACAGAGTAACGGAGAAAGAGGTATTCTTGACCTGATGAAAGCCCTGGCCGCTGAATACGGTACAGAACAGCCTTTTAAAGATGATAAACTCTTTGACAAGATCACAGCCCTGACCTACCCTGAGGTGGAGGCCTTTATCAATACACATGTTAAAGGAGGAGAACCTATTCCTTATGAAGTATACCTGAACAAAGTAGGGCTTAGTCTTACAGATGTGGTGGTAACCACTCCCTCCTACCTGTTTAAAACCTATGAAATACCTTTTATTGATGCAAAACCCACAGGGGAGATCTTTGTTAGAGAAATGCCCCTCGGCTCTTTCTTTACAGAACTGGGGTTAGAATCTGGTGATATCATCAAAAGCATCAACGGCACTGAATATACCCTTGAAAACTCCCAGGACATGTTGGTGAAATCAATTCGATGGAAAGAGGGTGACGCGATCAGCATCGGGATCGAAAGAGATGGGGAGCTCATGACCATAGAGGGTACCGTGGCACCTCCTGTTATTCAGGAAAAACGCATTATCACCATGGAAACCCCGACTCCTGAAATGGATGCCCTGCGAGAGGCCTGGCTGAAAGGATAAAAAACCTATAAAAACCAAAAAACAGGAGTCCGCACTCCTGTTTTTTTTATGGGTTTTTGTATTTTCCCGCGAATAATGAACTACTTATGGAACAAGCACCCCTGATCACCGACGATACTATCGTATTTGGTATCCTGGCGTTATGCCTTGGATTTGTTTTTTTCACTTCTTCCAAGACTTCCGGGTTTTGGAATTCCTTTTACAAATTCGTTCCGGCCCTGCTTATGTGTTATTTGCTGCCGGCTATCTTTACCTCTGCAGGTATTATCTCTGACGAGACCTCTAACCTGTATTTTATGGCCAGCCGGTATTTACTTCCGGCCTCCCTGGTATTGATGACCCTGAGTCTGGACCTGAAGGCCGTTTTTAATTTAGGGCCAAAGGCACTGATCATGTTCCTTACCGGAACCCTGGGTATTGTTATAGGAGGCCCCATAGCGGTCTTAATTGTGGCTGCCGTTTCACCCGAAACCCTTGGCGGCACCGGTTTTGATGCGATCTGGAGAGGGCTTGCTACCATAGCGGGAAGCTGGATCGGTGGAGGTGCCAACCAGGCCGCCATGCTGGAGATCTTTAAATACAACCCTGAAAAATACGGGGGTATGGTACTTGTAGATATTGTGGTTGCTAATGTATGGATGGCCATCATTCTACTGGGGATAGGAAAAAACAAGGCGATCGACAATTGGTTCAGGGCCGACGATTCGGCCATAGAATCCCTAAAACAAAAGGTGATCAAGTTCACCGAGAGTGTCAGCAAAAATCCAAGTCTTTCAGACCTGATGATCATGCTCAGCATAGCCTTTGTAACCGTTGGTATTGCCCATTGGGGAGCCAATGGCATATCCGGATGGCTTACCGAAAATGTAGCCGCGGTACAAGACAAAACCAGTGCCCTGGCCTCTTTCGGGTCTCAATTCTTCTGGATGATCTCTATTGCCACTTTGTTGGGTATTATTCTGAGCTTCACCAAGGCAAGAGAATACGAGGGCGCCGGAGCCAGTAAGCTCGGATCTGTGTTCATCTATGTACTGGTAGCCACCATCGGAATGAAGATGGACCTGAGTAAGGTATTGGAAAACCCGGGGCTGATCGTGGTCGGATTGGTGTGGATCAGTATTCACGCCCTCCTGCTTATCGGAGTGGCCAAGCTCATTAAAGCGCCTTTCTTCTTCCTGGCGGTAGGAAGCCAGGCCAATGTAGGAGGAGCAGCTTCTGCTCCTGTGGTGGCAGCAGCATTTCACCCTTCACTGGCCACCGTTGGTGTGCTTTTAGCGGTATTTGGCTACGTGGTAGGAACCTATGCCGCTCTTTTCTGTGCCTATCTCATGGAAATTGCATCAACCCTCTAGTAATATTTGATAGTTTTTATAATATTTGCCCGATCTAAATTTTAATACTATGCCAAGACTTTTTGCCTCGCTTTTATGCGGATTGCTAATGATCTCCTGCTCTGAACAAAAGGATACGATGACGGTTCAGGGAACTATTGATGGATTAAAAAAAGGAACCCTTTATTTTCAAAAGGTTGATGATACGACGATGGTAACCCTTGATTCTTTAGTAATCAATGGCGACCCCAGCTTTCAGTTCAGCACGACCCTGGAAAGTCCGGAGATGTTCTACCTCTACCTCGACAAGGCCGACGGGAATGACATGAACGATCAATTGGAATTCTTCGGAGAGGCCGGAGCCATCACCATTAATACCACCCACGATTTCTTTGCTGCAGAGGCGAAGATAGAGGGGTCGGCATCTCACGAAAAATACGCGGAGTTTAAGGGGATGAAAACCCAGTTCTCTGAGAAGAACCTCGACCTGATCAAACAAAGCTTTGAAGCAGGAAAAGAAGGAAAGCTGGACCTGGCAGATTCCCTGAATACTGCTATTAATAAGAACGGACAAAGAGGTTACCTCTACACCCTGAACTTTGTTTTCAATAACAAAGACTCTTATGTAGCCCCTTATGTAACCCTTACAGAGCTAAGCGGACTTACCACTAAGTATCTTGACTCTATCAATAACGCTATCGCACCTGAGGTGGCAAACTCTAAATACGGAAAAGCCCTGGCTGAATTCGTTGAAGAGGTTAAGAAGCAGGAAGACACTGCCGCTAAAGATGAAAGCAGCAGCAAGGAAGCTGAGAGTCAGCCGTAAGGAATAATACGATCTGTACATAAAACAAAAAAAGCACTTCATTCAGAAGTGCTTTTTTTTATACCATAAAAAAAACCTCCCGTTTGGGAGGTTTTTACTGAGCCGATGGAGGGACTCGAACCCACGACCTGCTGATTACAAATCAGCTGCTCTAGCCAGCTGAGCTACATCGGCCGCTCAATATTTCGGATGCAAAAATAACACTGCAGCTGAAAACTGCAAATTTATTTTCACGAAAGTTTATTCAGTTTTTCTACCAGTCCGTTGGCTACTTCTTCCAGCTCCTTATTGACCTCGCTCAGGTGCTTGGAACGGTTTTCAACAGACTTGTCGTTCACCTTGGCGATCAGCCTGTCAAAGTGTTCGATGGTCTCATCAATGATCGCATCACCTTTTTGAGCGTCTTTGTTATCTGCTGTGAGTTCCCAGATATATACCGCTTCGATAATATCTCCCAACACGTAATTGATATCCTTTTTAAGGTCTCTGATACTTGCCATGGTAGTCTTTTTTGTAGTTTGTATTATGGCAAAGGTAACTAAATTAGAGATGCACCTCTAAAAATTTTGCCTCGGTACCACGGATCTCGAACGCGCCTATACAGGCCGGCACCAACAGGGTTTCGCCCATGCTCAGAGGGTACCTACCGCTTGAAGTCACGAAGACCGCTTCTCCCTCTGTACAGATATAAATATGAAATGAATCCCTTTGCGACACCTCCATTTGAAGTGGGCGGGTTATATGAAGATAGTTGGTTATAAAGTAAGGACAATCCACCATTTGGTTGACCCTGTCAGGATCCTGATCGTATGCAATTCTGAAGTCATCTTCACAGGAATAATCTATGGCCTCCATCGCAAGTTCAGTATGTGATTCGCGGGTGTTCCCGTCCTTATCCTTTCTATTGTAATCAAAAATGCGATAGGTGATATTGGAGGTCTGCTGTATTTCTGCCAACAGGATCCCGCTGCCTATGGCATGCACCCTTCCGGTATGGATATAAAAGGTATCGCCGGGAACTACTTTTTCACAATTGAGTAATTGCATTAAGCTCCCTTCTTTCAGTCTCGACTTAAATTCTTCAGGGGTAAGGTTTTTGTTAAATCCAATGATCAGGCGGGCATCGGCTTCGGCCTGCATGATATACCACATCTCCGTTTTTCCGAAGGAATTATGTCGTTTTTTGGCCAGCTCATCGTTGGGGTGTAATTGTACCGACAGATCTCTTTCCGCATCAATAAATTTTACCAATACGGGAAAGTCATTTCCGAACTTTTTGTACACACGGTGTCCGAGCAGGTCGCCTTTGAAGTGTTGTATGAGCCATCTTAAGTCTTTCCCTTTCAGGCTTCCCTCCTTTACTATGGAAACATTATCATCAACTCCTGAAACCTCCCAACTCTCGGCAGCCGTATCGGTACTTACCTCCTTATGAAGCACCTCTTTCAACCGGGAGCCTCCCCAAAGGTAGTCTTTAATAATGGGGGTGAATTTCAGGGGATAAAGCGTCATGATGGGTGTCTGTAAATATTAGGAGTGGCTTTCCAGCTGCAAGATACTACTCACCGCTATAAGTGACAAAATTCCTCGGGGTTTCATAGAGCACTACTTCCAGGTCAAGATCGGCCTTGAGATGGGGTTTCAGACGGTTATAGATCACCACTGCAATGTTTTCTGCCGTTGGATTGAGGGTTTTAAACTCTTCCACCTCTTCATTGAGGTTTTTATGATCCATATAATCCTCTACCTCGGCTTTGATCAGGTCTTTCAGAACCTTTACATCGATCACAAATCCGGTCTCCGGATCTATCGGTCCGGAAACACTGGCAATAAGCTCGTAGTTATGTCCGTGATAATGCGGATTATTACACTTCCCGAACACCTGCTCGTTTTTTTCAAAACTCCAGTCTTTTCTATATAAGCGGTGAGCGGCATTGAAATGTGCCTTTCTGCTGACCTTTACCCTCATACCAATTTATTTTTATTGATATGGTCGTAGAACTTTTCGAAGATGATCTTGAACCAGGCGGTATATTGTTCAGGGTTCTTCTGCATACCTTCTTTGATGCTCTCAAGGGTCACCCATTTCCAGGAAGCTACTTCATCAGGATTGATATCAGGCTCTCCATTGTATTTACCTACCATGACATGATCTAATTCATGCTCGGTAAGTCCGTTGTCAAACGGCGCCTTGTAGATAAAGGAGAACACCTCTTCCAGGTCGTTAACCGTAAAGCCCATCTCTTCCATCAGGCGTCGCTTTCCGGCTTCGATATTCGACTCCCCTACCCGTTGATGACTGCAGCAGGTATTGGTCCATAGTCCGGGAGAATGGTATTTGTGCAGGGCGCGTTGTTGTATCATGGTCTCTCCTTTGTCGTTAAAGACAAAAACCGAGAAGGCACGGTGCAGTAATGCTTTTTCATGGGCCTCGA
The DNA here is from genome assembly GCF_004799345.1 of Robertkochia marina. GTDB lineage: Bacteria > Bacteroidota > Bacteroidia > Flavobacteriales > Flavobacteriaceae > Robertkochia > Robertkochia marina. The sequence goes on along the minus strand of NZ_SSMC01000004.1, from coordinate 4,156 downwards.
TCTTTTCCATGGTGCCGATGGGCTCATCTTGTTCGTTAACCAGTATAACTTTTTCTTCTTTCATAGAAAGTAAAAATACACTTTCAGCAGGAATTATGAATTAAGGAAATCTTAAAAAGGTAACGAAGGTACGAGGGTACGAGGGTACTAGGTTCAATTTAATCGTCTTCGCGAGGTTTACAAAGTAAACCTCGCGATCTGCCGGTTGTGATAAGTAATGACAATTTTTAAATAGGCTTCATAGTAAGAAGCCCTTTGATCAGGAGCCCTTCGTTAATAAGCCCTCCCCTCCGTGCTTACAGCACGGTCTCCCCTCCCAGAGGGAGGAGATTCACGATTACAATTACACTGGAGTTTTATAAAATTATGAATCCTTCTCCCTTTGGGAGAAGGCGCTTTGGTAAAGCCAAAGCGGATGAGGGCTTATTAGTTAAAAGCCCTTATATAGATGTAACCCAGTAACCAAGTCACCTAGTCACCCAGTAACCTACCTCCGTACCCTCGTACCCTCGTACCTCCCTAAAAAAACCTCGGGGTCTGCACCCTGCTGTAGTTTCTGCTAAGCTCATATCTCAGGAAGAACTCAAAAGACCCACTGTTAAAGGCTGTACCTCCCAAGCGGGTGATCTCGCGGTCATAGGCGAGCCCGATGTTCAGAGAACGATTGAGCTGCCACCCTACCAGGGCCGTAATGGCTGAATCCAAACGGTAGCCAAGCCCCATGGTAAAGGTATCGTCAAACATGAAATTGGCAGAGAGATCCAATTGCAGGGGTGCTCCGGCAGTGACCTTGGTCAAAAAGGCCGGCTTAAATTTCCAGTTGTAGTCAATCTCCCATACATATCCCCCGATCAGATAGTAATTGATGCGCGACTTTGAAACAAAAGACGACACATCGGTATTACTGTTATTCGAATCAGCGAAGAATTCTGTTTGAAGGATATTCGGAACCGACAGTCCTACATAATAATTCCTGTCGTGATAATAGATGCCTGCCCCGATATTGGGCGAAAACTTATTCTCGATATTATCGGCAGCGGTAAACTCCACATCCTGGTATTGGTTCAGGCGTGAGAAATCGATGTTCAATAAGCTCCCTCCTACCTTCAATCCGAAAGAGAGTTTTCCTTCATAAGAGGTTTGCACTGTATACGACACTACTCCATCCAGCCAGGTTTGCTGGTTCACCCCGTTCCCGATTCGGTCGTTGATCAATGACAGCCCCACCCCGAACTTACTTCGTTTCAGGGGGGTATGCACGTTCAGTGTCTGACTCTCAGGAGCTCCGTCCAACCCGAGCCATTGGTTGCGGTACAACCCGGTAATACTCATGAGTCCGCGACTTCCGGCATAGGCCGGATTCACACTGACGGTATTATACATATACTGGGTGTACTGTGCATCCTGCTGGGCGCTGAGCTCGATGGAAAAGATCAAAGAGAGCAGTAACAAGGTCGAATATTTCATGAGTGTCATACGCATTCTGTCCATCCTTAATTATTTATATAGAAGAACCCTGCAAGGCGCTTACTACTTCCGCTGTTAGTTTTATAGTTAAGGGTATAGTAATAGGTTCCTGCCGGCAGCATACTGTTCTTGCTGATGGTCATTCTACCTTCAGAAATACCCCTGAACACATTGAGAGCATTATCATAGCCATTGGTTTCAAATACCTTAACACCCCATCTGTTAAAGATCATTACCGTGTTATCAGGATAATTCTCGATGCCGTAAATTCGAAGGAAATCGTTTTGTCCGTCACCATTCGGGGTCATCAGCTGGTGTACATACACATCTTCATCCTCTTCTACAGGCGGATCTTCTCTTTCTCCTTCATTATAGGCGTTGATCTGAATACTACCCTGTTCATTATTGGTGGTTCCATCAGAATGGATCACACTCACAGTATAGGTCACCACCTCATTACCGGTAGCCCCTTCATCTACAAGGAAGGTCACCGTACCATCATTATTGATGGTCATGGTTCCCATATTCGGATCGGCAATATTTACCACCACCACATCGGTAGCCGGGTTAAAGGTGTCATTATCCAAAATAGTGATCACCACCGGTTGCGGATCAAAGGAGTTCACCGAAATGGCATCATCCACTACGTCTTGAACAGGGGTCACCTCAATGATCATAACTGCCTGGCTCACCGATACTTCACCTGGGGTGGTTACCATGATCTCGTATCCGATGATAAGGGTACCCACGAAATCAGGTTCAGGAGTTACCGTGATCGTATTATCGGCATTCACCACCACGGTGGCTGTAAGCGGTTGTTCTACGTCTGAGATGATCACTTCGGTTGCATCTGCCGGGATATTATCATTGGCCAGTACAACAAGGGTCGCAAATGTATCCTCCTCGATAATGGTTTCATCGTCTACCGCATAGTCTCTGATCACCACATCAGGTGGTGTCACAGCAATGGTTACATAGGCAGCATCACTACCTCCATTACCATCAGAGATGGTATAGGTAAAGACATCACTACCGGTAAATCCGTCATTAGGTGTATAGGTAAAATTCCCGTTTCCATCACTGGTTACTACACCATTACCGGGCTGCGTGATATTGATCACCGTTAGGGGGTCTCCATCAGGATCATAGTCGTTACCTAACATATTTACAGGAACAGGTACCCCGGCCTCGGTAGAGACAAAATCGTCTACAGCCACCGGCACGTCGTTTACGTTATTAACGATGATATTAATGGTCGCGGTTTCCTCCAGTACACTCCCGTCAGAATTGATCACGGTGAGGGTATAGGTAAAACTATCCGGTCCGTAATACCCGGGACTCGGGGTATAGGTAAAAGTATCATCGCTGGGGTCCATTGGGGTACCCCCGTCATTAATGACTACTTGTCCATTGGCCGGGTTGGTATTCCCGATCACCCCCACATCGGGGATATCGATATCGTTATTCAGCATGGGGATATCTACCGGAACATCCTCATCAGTAGTTACCAGATCGTCTACAAGCACAAAGGGTTTCTGCAGGCAGATCACAGTAAAGGATGGCAACTTCTTCAGATTGTTCAGGTAGTTCACCGTGGGGGTATAGGTTACCTGATTATTTAAACCATAGAGGGCGGTCACCGTGGGTTGGGTAGAATTACCCAGGTCAGGTATCCAGCTTACCGTAGCCCCCGTAGGCACACTGCTGGAAATATCCAGGGTCACCTGGTCATCGGGTGTTCCGCACCAGGTTACCACAAAGTAACTGGTGGCATTCTTCCCACAGAGGGTACCGTCGTATACAGCATGATATATCCCGGGGGTAAATACCTCCAGTGTTTTACCATTGCCCAGAAAGTTCATCCCGTTCTCATCGGTCTCATACCAACGATGGTTAGAGGTGGTTATGGTATCGGCGGGGTGCAGCACAAACTGCGCATGAGCCATGGAGGCCAACAGCAGCATGAACAACAGAGCGCCTGCCTTGAATGATCTCGTATATGTGGTTGTAGTCGGGGTCATGTAGAGATCGGGGTTATTTTACAACGAATACGACGTTGATGAGAGCGTTGTAGTCTGCTGGTGGAGCTGCTATAGTATATTGCATGTTTCCACTAGCATCAATAGTTATAGAACTAAATACACTTGAGTCATAATAAGTGACATAGTAGTACAACTCATTAGCCCCGTAGGTAGGGATAGATGCGGGAGCCTCATTTGCCCCTCCAACATCACTTCGCACTAGAGGACTACCAAATTGAGCTACGTACTCTGCGTGTAAATTATAAGATCCTGTATATCCTGCTGAAGGTGCTTCGATGGCAATCGAGGGTGGGTAAAATATTCTCCCAGCAATTGAAGTTACTTTGGTTATATCAGCTAAGGCATCTTGAACGTTAGTTTCATTCGTGCCATCGCCATCGACGTCTAGATTAGCATCCAGATTTACCGTTCCTGCTGTTTGTATTTCATTGGTCGGATCTGCATCCGCATCATCTACATTCAATGTAAGAGTACTGCCACTCGATAAACTCAAATTACCCGCCGAACCATCAGTAGTAATATCCTGGATCTCGTTGGTTGCATCCGCATCTGGATCATCATAATAGGCTCCGCCATCAACTCCGGCGATAACATCATTATTCGCATCGGTACTCACCACAACCTGATCCGATGCCGTGATCGCATCA
>NZ_SSMC01000003.1 GCF_004799345.1 Robertkochia marina | reverse complement strand
TTGAATTAATTGGAATATTTAAGATTAGTAATTAAGTTCAATTTTATCTGTTTTGTACCTTATTTGTACCTCAACAATGCTAATATATTGATTTTCAGTGGTAATTACTTTTTGTATCGGAAAGTAACTTCATATTATTAAACCAACCAAAAACATATTATAAAACTACCTTAAGCCCCTATTTACAGGGGTTTGTTGTTTGGTGCAATATATAGATTATTTGCGATAATATGTATTTATTTTGCGCATATTTGTACCTTATTTGTACCTTAGTACTCGAGGTACAAGATTTAGAGGCAGTTAGCCTTTTATTTTTTGCGCTTAAATGCACTTAATTACACTTATTGAATCTTATAAACGCTTATGGCTACTAAAATTGAGGTAACAAGAATATGCGAATATTGTGGGGAGGAGTTTAAAGCTAAGACCACAGTAACCCGGTATTGTTCTCATAGATGTAACCAAAGAGCATATAAGAAAAAAGAAAGGGAGAAGAAGATCCTTTTATCCAATATGGAAACGGAGAGAGTTAAATCCGGATCTAATGCATCAATAAAGGATAAGGATATTTTAAACGTGAAGGAAGTGGCCAGTTTGTTACAATGCTCTGTTAGATCAGTTTACTCTCAAATTGCTAAGGGGAATATTAAGGCTATTAATTTAGGTGAACGATTAACCAGGATAAGAAGATCAGATATTGAGGATTTGTTTGAATGAAAAATATTTTGCTTTATAAACCTTGTGCACTTGTGGCACTTTTGGCACTTTCCTACAATAACAAAGGGTTGCGGTATGTTTTGAGTGGCATTTTGTTTGGCACTTTTGGCACTTTGCCTCTTGTTTCTGCCCTTTTTATGCGTTTGAGTAACAGTTTGAAGATCACTAACCACTTTTGAGTACTACAATAAATCAATTAACCTATGGCAATTAAAGTAAGTTTGTATGATAGGCCAATTAGTAAGGGAAGGCGAAGTCTTTATCTTGACATTTACCCTCCTATTATAAATCAGAAAACCGGAAAGCCAACCCGTAGGGAGTTTTTAAAGCTTTACATCTATGAGAAGCCGAAAACCCCAATAGACAAAACCCACAATAAAGAAACATTGTATTTAGCGGAGAGCATCCGACAAAAATGGGAGAATAGGTTGAATAAGCCTGAGATTTATAGCGAATATGAGAAGGAGCAGTTAAAAAAGAAGGAGTTAGGCAGTCGGTGTTTTGTGGAGTACTTCGAAGCCTTGAAAGATAAGCGTAAAAACGCTACCAAAGATAATTGGGGAGCCGCCTTTAATTACTTGAAGGACTTCACAGGGGGAAGCGTTAAATTTGCCGACCTAAACGAGAAGTATCTAGAGGAATTTAAAGAATACCTTTTAACAGTAAGAAGTAAAAGGAGTGAAAAAACCACTCTTTCCAATAACTCTGCTGCTTCTTATTTCAATAAGATAAAAGCAGCTTTAAGAGAGGCTTATAAAGAAGGTCTATTGCAAACAGACCTCAACTCAAAAATCAAGCCCATTAAGCAAGCGGAAACACGAAGGGAGCACTTAACCCTTGAAGAGCTAAATAAATTATATAAAACTCCTTGCAATAACCCCCTATTAAAGCGTGTAGCTTTGTTCTCAGCTCTTACAGGGTTGAGGTTCTCTGATATACAGAAAATGACTTGGAGCGAATTGGAGTATATTAAAGGGAACGGGTATTTTTTGAATTTCAATCAAAAGAAAACAAAAGGGGTTGAGGTTCATCCTATATCGGATCAAGCCTACCAACTAACTGAGGGAACAGATCATCCCGGAGATATGCCGCAGGAATCAAAAGTATTTGAAGGATTAGAATACTCAGCCTATCAAAATAAACATCTTCACCAATGGATCGGAGCAGCCGGAATTACTAAAGAAATAACCTTCCATTGTTTCCGGCATACATTTGCAACCCTCCAACTTTCTAACGGATCGGATATTTATACAGTTTCAAAGATGTTAGGCCATAAAGACCTTAAAACAACTCAGGTTTACGCAAAAATCGTAGACGAGGCCAAACGTGAAGCAGCAAATAGAATTAAACTCGACTTTTAAACTCCTTAAAAAATGAATTTACCTCAACTCAAAGAATGTGTGATTATTCATTATGGTTGTAGTGCGTTTGGAAGCCCCGAACATAATATTTTTTGGATTGGAGCAATTTACCATGATCCCGGGAAGCGTTATTTTTTTCACCACTTCCAAAAATTTAAGGAAGCTGAGATTATTGAGTTATTTCATAACCTTATTCAAAGCAACAAGGAGAAAACCTTTATTCATTGGTCTATGAATAGCCCTAAATTTGGTTTTCCGGCAATTGCTGACAGATACCAGGAGCTAACAGGCCAAAGTATCAACGTTTACCCTGAAAAGGAAATAGACCTCTCTGAATACTTAAAAGAGAAATATGGTGTAGACTATATTGAGAGAGAAAATGGAAGGCTTAATAACCTGGCCAAACATAATGGGTTTACAGGGTTTCAAAGTGATATTGAAGTAATTAATCAGCATGATTCTGCGAATCGATTGGAGCTTATATTTTCAATCGTACAGGCAGAAACACAAGGGAAGTTAAAAGTGTTAACCGCAGAACCTCAATCTAAAAAAACGAAGTATGAATCTAAGTTTTATGGGCTTGCTTATATTTTTGATTGTATAGTAACAGGTAAAGAGATTATTTGGAACGGTAAAAAAGAATTAGAATACATTGGAAGCAAAACCTATCAAACAACCGGAAACACCTTTTATAAGGCTGTGTCAAGGAAGCTCAATAATATTGATTTAAATTCCTTTGATTCAATAAATAAAGTATGCGGAACTAACAGACTAAAACCCGTTGACTGGAGAGAGTTGGTGTTAGATATTGCTATAAATAAGGATGAGGTAGAGAGCTATTTAAAAAGCAAAGGCCTATTAGAGTAAAATAAAAGGGCATATAAAGGGTGCGCCCCGTTAGTGCCCCCTATATGCCCTAAGTTACTTGCATGCATAATAATAAATCTAAATATTATGCATAACGTAGTATTAAGCCCGATCGATCCGGAGCAGCTAATAAATAGCATAGCGGAAAGGGTATCGAAAAACATCTTGAAAGACCTGGAAGGGATAACCTCAACTTCTGAGCCTTCCGATCAGATTTTAACGGCTGAGGAGGCGGCCAAATTCCTAAACCTTCAACTACCTACAATTTATAGTAAAGTAAGCCGGGGAGAGCTTCCCGTAATGAAGAACGGAAAGCGTTTGTACTTCTCTAAAGCGGATCTCATTGCACATCTAAAAGGAAGCCGAAGTAAATCCTTCTCAGAGATTGAAAAGGATGCTGAGAGCTATTTCATTAACAAAAAAAAGGGTTGAACAATGGAGAGAAGCCAAATGAACAACCCGGAGCGTCAAGAGCAGGGTAAATATACAAAATTAGAGGTAATAAGTGCGTTAATCGGGGGGCATCATGTATTCGAGATTTACTACCAAAATCGAAGGTTAATAGGAACATTCCCGGATGGTATTTGGGGAAATAAGAAAGCCATGATAAGAGAGGCTAAAAAGTTAATTGACCAAGCCCACCAAGTTGAACCCTTTAAAACCCTCTAAAATGAGTAGCATCAAGAAATTAAACCCAACATACGAGCCTTTAACCCAACCTGAAACATTTAAAAACCACTTAAAAGACCTGAGAAAGGAGAACTCCTTCCCGGTGGAAGCCTTCCCCGATCATGTGCAGCGGATCATTAACGAGACAAACCAAAGCCTTAACTTTCCTATTGACTTTATAGGAGCCTCCCTCCTTTTTGCTACCTCTGTAAGTATCGGGAATAGCTACAAAGCTATTTTCAAAGAAGGGTGGGAAGAAAAGGCGGTTTTATATATGGCGATTGTTGGAGCTCCAGGAACGAATAAGAGCCACCCTTTCACCTTTGCCCTCAAACCTATTGAGGAGAAGGACAGGCAAAGCCATAAGGACTACGAGAGGCAAAAAGCGGAATTTGATGCTCTCCAAAACCTCAGCAAAAAAGAACTCAAAGAGCAAGAGTTAGAAGAACCTATTAAGCCAATTTGGGAGCAGCATTTAGTTACGGACTTCACCCCGGAGGCTTTAACCGATATACACCGATTCAATAATAAGGGGTTAGGGGTTTACGCTGATGAGTTGGCAAGTTGGTTTAATAACTTCAATCGTTACAACAAAGGGAGCGAGGAGCAGTTTTGGCTAACCTCCTGGAGTTGCAAACCTATCCGAATTAACCGCAAAACAGTTGATCCGGTTTACATAGCCTCCCCCTTTATATCCGTAGCCGGAACGATCCAACCGGGAGTATTAAACGACCTTGCCGAGAACAGAACCCGAAACGGCTTTTTAGATCGAATCTTATTTGCTATCCCTGACCAAATTAAAAAAGAGAGTTGGAGCGATAAGGATTTAAAAGCTGAGGTTCCGGAGGTATGGAGTAGGATATTAAACACCTTGTTACAATCTCATGTAAGTATTGACGAGAGCGGAGCACCTGCCCCCAGCGTGCTGAGGTTCTCAAAAGAGGCAAAGCAAAGGGTGATGGATTGGCAAGAGCGAAACACTGATTTAATCAACGAGGAAGAGAGCGAAGCACTCCAGGGGATATACTCGAAATTGGAGGTTTACGCTATCCGTTTGAGCTTGTGCCTCGAGTTATTGCATTATTCCTGTAAGCAAGGGAGTAACCAAACAATAAGCCTTGAAACAGTAGAGAAGGCCTTGAAGTTAGTGGAGTACTTCCGTAATACTGCAATAAAGGCTTATAAGGTGATCTCCAATGAAGATCCAGTAAGTAATTTAGACCGGACTAAAGCAGCACTTTACGAGGCTCTCCCCTCTATTTTTGATACCGCTCAGGGGGTTGAGGTTGCAGATTGCTATAAGATCCCGGAGAGATCGTTTAAAAGGCTATTGAAAAATAAGGAGCTCTTTGTACGGGTGAGCCACGGCAAATACGAAAAGTTGCTATAAATCACCTTTATCCCTAACAAACCAACCAACTTTTTAAGGCAAAATGCCAAAAGTGCCAAACAAAATGCCACTTAAAACACCCTCTCAACCCTTGTAAATAGTGGATAGTGTCAAAAGTGCCACAAGTGCACAGGGTTTACGGAAAAAATAAAAACACCATGATTTCAGATTATCGTTATCAATTAGAACAAGGTAGTAAAAAGTATAATTGCCCGGCCTGTAATAAAAGGAGGTTAGTAAGATATATAGACCTTGAAACAAAGGAGTACTTACCGGAGATTTATGGCCGTTGTGATCGTGAGGCAAGTTGCGGTTATCACTCCAACCCTTACCAGGATGGATACGCAAAAGCGATATGGAAGCAAGAGCAGGGGGATAATGTAAACTTCACTCCTTCCCCTCCCGTAATGGTTAAAAAGCCAATAGAGAGGCCTGTAATAGCTTATATACCTGTTGAGGTATTGGAGAGCACCTTAAAAGAAATAGGGAGCTCCATTTTTATTCAAAACCTGTTGCAAAACGTTTCCTTTCCTTTTGAGGTTGAGGATATAGAAAAGGTAATTTCACTGTATTATTTGGGAGGAGTAGCAGAAACGGGAGCGGCTACCTTCCCCTTTATAGATGAGAAGAACAAGATTAGAGCCATACAGGAAAAAATATTTGATAAGCAGAACCACACCAACAAGAGAATAAAATACCATACTGCCTGGATTCATTCCCGGTTAACTTTCCACACCTATAAAAACAAACCTCTCCCGGAATGGTTAAAAGCTTATAATAAGAACGAAACAAAGGTTTCCTGCCTATTTGGAGAGCATTTATTAAGTAGATATCCTCATAATCCCGTTGCATTGGTAGAAGCTCCCAAAACGGCTATTTATGGAGCTTTATATTTTGGTTTCCCTGAGAGTGATCAGGATCTCATATGGTTAGCTGTTTTTAATCTCAGTAGTCTGAATTTAAGGAAATGCAAGGTATTAGAAAATAGAGAGGTTTATTTATTTCCGGATCTCTCCGAAGAAGGGAAAGCCTTTAGGATGTGGAGTGATAAGGCTGAGGTATTAGAGAAGCAAATTCCCGGATCCCGTTTTTATACTTCCGACTTGTTAGAACGTTTGGCCAGTGAACAAGACCGGGAAGAGGGTAACGACTTAGCCGACTATCTAATAAAACAGGATTGGCGATTATTCAGAAAGCAAGAAGAAGCTAAGCTCCCAGAACCTCAACCCTTAATTTCAGATGAGATAGACGAAGCTTTATTGGATATGATAGATGAAGAACCTTTGGAGAGGTATAATCACATCTTAAATGAAGATTGGAGTAATACGATCAATGAATTAGAGAGCTTCTATTCTAAAATTGACCTACCTCAGCATCCAATAAAACTAAATGCTTATAGCACTATTCAAGATTGTGAGAACTTTATTAATACTCATTTGAAAATAGTTAAATCTCACAATGGAGAAAGGCTGTTTTCTCCTTACCTAAATAGACTACAAGAATTAAGGGGAAGGCTTTAACACCATCCCCTTTTTTGATTTTGTTTAGAGCTTTACAAGATCAGTATCTTTCCCCTCATAAATAGTATAGTAGGTATATTCATCTTCTCCTTCATACCATCTATAACGAGATTGATTAAAGCGAAACATTTTTAAAGCCTCATGAATTTGTTCCTGAATCTCCTTTTTATTCCTGTTGGCAGCAAAAACACCCCCTGTAAAGTTTATGTATTTACTTTTAGATCCATTTGAGAACACTTCTATATCATTTTCCCACATCTTATTTGAAGCAATCTCAGTGTATTCCTTTCTTAATCTTGGGAACTCACGAGATTGAATTTTAACTACTTTTGATTTAAGAGTTTTGGCAAGTTCTTGTATTTCCGGGTTTTCAGAATCCTCCCCCTCATTTATCATATCACCCCAGGCGCCAAACATTGCAATTTCAATTTGAAGAGCTTCTATTGTTCCTTTATAAGGGGAAAAATCAAAGCCATCACTAAGAGATTCAATTTCTTTTTCAAGTTGATCTTTTTGGTTATTCAACTCAGATATACTATTTAAACTATCTGCCTCTTTTATCAACTCACTAGCTTCTGAATAATGAAGACTTTCTTCATCTATGTTGTTGAGTTTTGAAATAGCTTCTTTATAATTCCCTTCCGCAATCATGTTTTTAGAATCGTCTAAGTAATCCTTTGCCATTTCCTCTTCATCGTGAAAGGCTATTGAAATAGAGAATATCACTAAATAGGATAGGAAAGAGAATAATACCACCTTTAATCTAGTGGGTTTCTTAACAAAAGGGATTACCCAAGAAGGTTTTATTAGTCCAACGAATAAACCCAAAATGGGCAATAAAATAAGGAAACCGAGAAATGTAGCCATAATGATTAGTATTTAATAAAAAGGCTTGGGGGAAGGTTTATCAAATAAAGTCAAGGTGAATTTAGATTAAAAAATCATTGAAGCAAAATAATTCCTACAATAAAATAAAGGGGTATGGGGTTAAATCATGAGAATCAGAAGTGTAGAACATCGCACCTACCTCAGAATTTTACTACACGCTACTTTTAAGGGGGAGCTTAAAACAAAAAAGGGCTGATAAGTGATAACACCTCAGCCCTGCTTAATATGATCTCAATTGTTGATTTATGGGGTTGATATTGGATTAGAAACCATTTGTTCTATGATACATTTCTTCCTGTTTATTTGGTTTTGTAAAGATTGGTTGATGTAATCGGTTAAGCTGATTTCGGGATTAAACTGGGGTTGGTTACTCTTTTGATTCATTTGAATTAATTGGAATATTTAAGATTAGTAATTAAGTTCAATTTTATCTGTTTTGTACCTTATTTGTACCTCAACAATGCTAATATATTGATTTTCAGTGGTAATTACTTTTTGTATCGGAAAGTAATTCGTGATTTAACGACATATATTGGAATCACCTTAAGAATCACGTCATATTTTAAAATTTTGCCGCTTAACAATTCGCTGTTCAAGCAAGGCTTCCAGCCCCATTTGTACACAAATAGAGGCCATGGCTCCTGTTTTAGCATTTGATAATGGCATCGTATTGTTTTTAATACTATCTCTGAAATCTATCAAGGCTTGCTTGCTGGGATCCTGATGATCAAAACTAACCGGAATACCCTTGCCTTGTTCCCAATTAATAGTGGCGCCCGAGACACCATCGACATCTCCATACTCCTTTTCAATACTTATTTCCGGGTAAAACCATGCGTTGGTATAATCTAAAATAAAGGCTCCCTTATCTCCCATGATCTTAATACCGTAATCGCCCATGGCGTTACTGGTCAGGCAGGTGAATGTTGCCCTGACTCCATCGGGATAATCATAAATCATATGGACATTATCAAAGGTTTCCCTTCCATCTTTCCAGTAATCGATACCTCCTGTCCCCATTACCTTTTCCGGCATGCCACCCAGGACCCAATTCGCAAAATCAAGCTGATGTGAACACAGTTCAGCTAAAAGTCCTCCGGAATATTCCCTATACATTCGCCAATTGATCATACGTTCCCATTTAAGGTCGGGCACCGGTCGCCTCCAATTACCGTTTCGATTCCACTGGCACTCAATGGCAGTGATCTTGCCAATGGCTCCTTCGTGAATCTTAGTTACAATATGATTATAGAGCCTTGAACTATGGTACTGGTGGCCTACCTGGAATACTTTATCAGAAGATGTTGCTACATCTACAAGCTGCCCGATACCCTCGTATCCTTTTGCCATTGTCTTTTCTCCATATACGTGTTTCCCCGCTTTAAGAGCGTCAGAAATTATTTGTGAATGGGTGCTAAAAGGAGTGGCTACCAAAACCGCATCGATATCCTTATCATCCAACAATTTTCGATAATCCGTATATCCTTTTGCTTTGCCGTCAACCTTTGCCAGGGCCGCTTTAAGCCTGAAGGGTATAATATCACAGCATGCCACCACCCTCACATTCGGTATTTCATTCAAAAACGGAATGAGACCTCCCCCACGATCACCGGTACCTATCACCCCGACATTCACTGTTTCCAGGGTGTTATGAATACCAAATCCCAGAATGGCCGGAGCACTGCACAAAGCTGTGGTACTCACCAGTCCTTTCACAATAAACTCGCGTCTTTCCATAGTTCTTTTAAAGTATTGGTTCCCATCCGGGCTGGTATTCCCTCTTCCAGCTTTGCATAGCTTTTTCACTATTTAATACGCTCCCGGTTTGGGTATCTATTTCTAAGGTGTGTCCGGCATCCTGAGCCATATTACCCAAATGACAGATCATCGTGGAAATACTGGCATCCCTGATATCTGAATTTAAGGAAGCATCCCTCCTTATCCCATTGAAAAAATTTGCAATATGATCAACATCAAGACCTCCAATGCCTTGTGTATTGACAGTTTCACTATCATTTTCTTCCATTTCTGCTTTGAGCATATTGCCGTCAAGATCATACAATTTGTAGAAATTCCTGCTTAATTCAATAACCCCCTTACTGCCATAAATCGTGACTCCCCGACCGGGTCTTTCCGGTTTCATTAAACCACGACTATGAGAGGTCCATGTAATATATCTCCCATCTGAGAAGCCATAGGTGACCTGTTGATTATCCGGGAATTCCCAGTCATCATCATAGGTGAATTTTCCTCCGTATGAAGTTACAGTTTCAGGGAGATCGACCCCCAGGGCCCAGCGGCAAATATCAATTTCATGGGTCCCGTTATTGTGTATTTCGCCTGTTCCCCAGCTTCTGAACCAGTGCCAGTTGTAAGGATGAATATTGTCGCGGTACTTTTCTCTCGGTGCCGGACCCTGCCACAAGTCCCAATCCAGTGATACAGGTACATCAATAAACTTACCTTTGCCTATTGACCCGCGGTTGTTGGAATAATAGCCCTCTCCTTTAAACACCCTTCCAATAACCCCGTTTCTAATATCTTTAATGGCCATCATAGAGGTTTTTGCAGACCGCTGCTGGTTGCCCATTTGCACTTTTTTGCCATACCGGTTACAAGCATTTACCAAAAGGTCATTCTCATGGGGATTATGGCTGCAGGGCTTTTCTACATAAACGTGCTTCCCTGCCTGCATAGCCATAATGGCCATAGGCGCATGCCAGTGCTCGGGGGTTGCAATAAAAACCGCATCCACATCTTTGTCTTCTAACACTTTTCTAAAGTCCTTCTCTACCTTAGGCACATAACCAATTTTTTCCAGACACCAGGAATTGTGTTTTTCCAGGATGTCATCATCAACATCACAGCTGTATAAGACCCTGGCTTTAGGATCCTGGTGAATGGCCAGCACATGGGCCTTGGCACGACTTCTTACGCCTATGACCGCACAATTTATAAAGTCATTTGCTCCCAGAATTGACAAGGTAGAACAGGAAGGAAATACCAGGCCTCCCAATGAGACTGCGGCAGCACTTGTTGTAGTTTTTTTTATAAAATTGCGTCTGTTAATCATCGTTGAGCTCTTTATCAAGGGATTTGATTTTGATATTTTTGAAACTTACCCGGTTACCATGATCCTGTAATAATACAGGGCCCGCAGGGATCTCACCGAAGCCTGGCCATATATTGTATTTGCTTTCCGAAACCAATTTTCTGAAGGTAGCACTGCCTCTTTCATATTCCAACACCTTCATCCCATTAAGCCAATGTTCTACATGGTTATCTTTTGAAACAATGTGGGCTGTATTCCATTGACCAACAGGATTGACCAATTTGGCCGTATCAGCCGGGATAAGGTCATAGAGGGAAGCAAGGGTTCTGCTTCCTTCATGATTCCCCAATGTTGCATCCGGATGAAGGGCATCATCAAGTATCTGATATTCGAGTCCTATAGACGATCCCGGGCCTTTGTTCAGATCTGTATTTACATAGTATTTAATTCCGCTATTGGCTCCTTCGGTTATTTTAAAATCTACCATTAGCTCAAAATTTCCGTATACACCGGTAGTCACAATATCTCCACCTGCTGCAGATTCAGCTCCATCTGAAGCCAAAACTACCAAGGCACCGTCTTCTATAATCCATCCTTTTTCCGGAAATTTTTCAGAGCGCGCTCCGCGCCATCCTTCCGTAGTTTTTCCATCCCACAACAATTGCCAGCCATTCTTTGATTCATCATGCATTATATGATTCGCTGTGATCAAGGGAGGCAGAGGCATATCTTTCGAATATTTCTCCAAACTGTCTGTCAGTATCTTAATGTTACGCCATACGATCTCAGTTCCTTCCTCCTGCTCCTTCCCTATGCTGTGTACCTGGAGGCCTATAAAACCCTTTCTGGTCTTATCGTCGATCAAATGGGCGACAGGAATCCCGTTCACCCAGGTTTTCAAAGTATCGCCATAGGCTTCAATCCGGTAATGGTTCCAATCATTTTGTATAAAAGCCTTTTGCGCCCTCAGGTCTTCTTTAAGAGTATAAAGCCAACCTCTTCTTCCCTCATCATAAATGCCTCCACTCCAGGCTCGTTCTGAAGGATCGATTTCTATCTGGTATCCGTGAACCCTTCCATTTTTGTAATGTGGAATACTGTTGCTTCTTATCTGTATCCCCGAGTTCATAGACGAATCTACTTTGTATTCTAATTCCAGGATAAAATCATCATACATCTTATTGGTGGTTAGAAAAGAATTAGGGGTGTCATGAACTGTAGTCCCGACTATGGCGCCTTCCCTAACCGAGTAGGAGGCGTTCCCCCCCTTCTGGTTCCAGCCCTCCAAAGTACCCTCAAACAGGTTTACCCATGGCGTCTGATCTTCTGGCGATTTAGCACAAGAAAAGCAGAAAAAAAGCGCATAAATTGTATATTTAATTTTATTCATTAGATAGGTCTTTTTTAATATTTAAGGAAATACACTATTTGCCGAACCCTGCTTATCTCTAAAAAGCACATCCATACCATACCAGAAAATGTAAAGAAAGCACAGTAGAGGCAGTAAAAATGAAAAATTGATTTCCGGAACGCCCAGAATTCTTGTATCATCTACCGCAGTTCCTCCTATATCAATAAATACAGCCTGTAGTTTGGGCAGTAAAGCTCCACCAACAATAGACATGATCAGCCCTGCAGAGCCCACTTTAGATTGCTCTTCTGTAAGATCTCCCAGAGCAATTCCATAAATCGTAGGAAACATGGGTGACATCCAGAATGAAACAGCTACAAGGCAATACAACCCTAACGACCCGTGAATTAAAATTGCACCCAATAAGCTGATCATACCAAAAACTGCGAAAATTTGCAGCAATTTTCCAGAATGGATATACCTTAAAAGGTAGGTGCCAACTGCCCGGCCAAGAGTAAATAAGACAAATGCTCCCATTTGGTAATACCCTGCTGTTACACTATCCATCCCAATGGCCTCAGCATATTGGTAAATGTAGGTCCAACACATGATCAGGCATCCCACATGACAAATTTGCGAGATAACTCCAAGAACATATTTACGGTTGTTTTTTAATACAAGCAAGGTGTTTTTAATTCCAGGCATGCCATCACGATCCCTGGCCTGAGGCATTTTACTTAAGAGAAATACCATAAAAATGCCGATTAATACTAATCCCAGGATCACATATGGATCTCGTATGACCAATAGATCTGATGTTCGAATCATCATTTTTGCAGATTCATCCATGGCGCTGAAATCTGTAATATCATCAGACTGTAATTTTTTTAAAACAAATTGCTGAGCAACAAATAACCCCACAATTAAACCCAGCGGATTAAAAGCCTGGGCAAGATTTAAACGTTGTGTGGCAGTTTCTTTAGCCCCCATAGCCAAGGCATAGGGATTCGCAGCAGTTTCCAGAAAAGCGAGCCCAAAAGTGAGAATGTAAAGCCCCAGGCAAAAGAACCAAAACTGTTGAGTAACGGCTGCCGGATAAAACAAAATGGCACCTGTGGCATACAAGCCTAAACCGATAAGGATTCCTACCTTATAAGAATATCTCCTCATAAAAATTGCTGCGGGAAGCGCCATGCAGAAATACCCTCCATAGAAAGCCATTTGCACCCAGGCTGCTTCAGAATTTGATAATTCCAATACTTTTTTAAAAGCCTGCACCATTGGGTCAGTCACGGCATTTGCAAAGCCCCATAAGGCGAATAAACTGGTAAGAAGAATAAAAGGAATCAGTACTTCTTTGGATACCACTGGAATGGCTTTAGGTTTGGTTGGGTTCATATTAAAATATTTAAATAAAAATCAATGTCATTTTTCTATGTAATGATTACAATCTCATCGGTTCTTCTTCCGGGAGAACTGATTTTAACAGTCTATCTCCAAAGCAGGAATAAATTTGGTTCTTTACTTATTCAACCGGGAGCCTTTCCTTCGCCGTTTTTTAGGTTTAAAAACCGTATAACAGGGTTATGTCTTTCCGCTGGCAGCTTTAAAAATAACGGCGGAATTTCTTGCCTCCAGGTAATAATGACACCCGCATTCAACAAAGGCCGATTGTCCTTTGCTTAACACCAACAGTGCACCATTTTTCTCTCTCATAGCTACGTCACCTTCCATGACAAGTAAGATTTCACTGGAGGTGGAGGTCGTGCAATAAATTTCGGAGGATAGAATTTGAATCTGACTCAATTGAAAGTCAGGGACATCACAAGCATATATGCGCTCCATCCCATCTTCCTTTAACGTTCCCCTTATAATTTGAGGTTCTATTTCCTGAAATTTGGTATGTTTTAACAACTGCCGGACATCAATATGCTTCGAGGTTAACCCACCTCTGAGAACATTATCTGAATTTGCCATCAATTCAACATTCTGCCCTTCAAGATAAGCGTGAGGGACTCCTGTCGGTTGGTAAATGCCTTCTCCTGGCTTGAGCTCGACCAAATTGAAAAAGTAAATCGAATAAATCCCTTTATCAAAATCTCCGTTTTCTTCAAACTGTATAAAAGCCTTTGCCGCCCAATAGTCAGCAGAAGTCTTTGACAATATGCCCTCCCGGTAAAGGGGTAAAATGCGTTCAATAATAGGTTTAAGGATTCGTTTTCGCTCCTTAAAATCCTGGTTCATCACCTTGTTATACAACCCTTTGATTCCATCGGACTGAAGAGCTGGTATCAGCTCATGAAATTCAGGCACTTCCCTTAGCCGTCCCAAAAGCTTTTCTTCAGATAAAAACCCGTGAAGCAACCAGAACTCACTAAGGGCTACCATTATCTCGGGTTTGTGATTCTGATCTTTAAAATTTCTTTCCGGATGATCAATGGGGATACCCTGGAGGTTTTCAAGAAGATACTCCTTCTTTGCACTTTCTTTAGAAGGATGAACCTGTATCGATAACATATTCTTCACATCCAGCACCTTAAAGAGAAAGCTCAATCCACTTGCCTTAACGCCACCTGATTTGAAGGTATTCAGAAAATTTCTGAGCGAAGTTTTACCCTTGGGTAATACAATATCTGCCTGCCCCCTTTCATGGGTACCCAACCAGTATTCAGCGTAAGGTTTTCCATTTTTTTCCAACCCTAATAATTCGGGAATAAATTGCGTTCCACCCCAGGAATAAGACTGGGTTTTCCCTTCAAGCGGATAGGTTTTCACGTTCGAAATCATATCTAAATCAGGCGGTCATTTATATTACTTATCCTGTTCAACCAAATCAGGATCGGCGGAGTTAAAGCCGGCTTTAAATGCTTTGGTAAGGGCTTTTAGATGCTCAACCTTAAGAATCATATTAGGTGCTTCATTGATTTCTTCTTCAGGGTCCCGGCTCACATTAAACAATTGCACTCCTTCCGTGCTATGTTCCGGTAATATACCGGGGTAATCTGCCGGAGAATATTGTTCTTTCTGGGCAATGATCGTAGAACCATCAGGGCCCCTCGGATCTTTCCAATCATCGGCCGATTCAGGAATAAAACCGGTAGGGTTCTCAAGAATTAACTTAAAATCACCTTCTCTTACAGAAATGATTTTGTCATTATGCATACTGAAAACAGGGCCGTGAAGGGTATCAGCGCCTTGTAAGACAGATGTTATATCCTGACCATCCACCATTAAATCAGGAGCTTTTGTCTGGGTTAATGCACATATGGTTGGTAAAATATCCGGGGCCCAAAGAGGAATTGAAACTTTTGCATTTTTCGGTAGAACCTTAGGATATCTTATTAGGAACGGGACACGTATGCCCCCTTCCCAATTGGTTGCTTTCATTCCTTTGAGTCCGCCAGTACTTCCTCCGTACCAAGGACCATTATCTGACATGAAAATAACCACGGTGTTGTCAAGAATATTGAGGTTTTTAAGTGTTTTCATTATCTCCCCTGTTGACCAATCCAACTCGTTTATCACATCCTCATAAAGGTTGTTTTTTCCTCCGGGGGTGTAAAATGAATCTGAAACAGCAAGGGGTTTATGAGGCATGGCATGAGACAGGTACAAAAAGAAGTTAGTGTCTTTATTTCGCTTAATAAATTCAATTGACCTTTCTGTATAATCCCTGGTAATTGTTCTTTGATCTACCGGATAGTGCAATGTGTCTTCATTACTCATGATTTGAACCGGTCTCATATCATTGGAATAAAGAATACCATAATACTCGTCAAAACCCTGCCTGTTTGGAAAAAATTGAGGCTTATGGCCAAGGTGCCATTTTCCAATAGCCTTTGTTTTATAACCTGATTGACCTAAGATCTCAGCTATGGTTTTAGCCTCAGGATTTAACCCAATGGTATCTACCCCAGCATGAGCATCGGGAGTTGGATTTTTAATCAATCCATGCCTTAGCGGAAACATTCCGGTAAGGATAGAAGCTCTGGAAGGTGCACAATAAGGGGTAGTAACATAAAATGCCGTGCTTATTACTCCTTCTGCACCAATATTATCAATATTTGTAGTGGTGTAAGGAGACTGTTCATAAACAGAAATATCTCCGTAACCCAAATCATCAGCAAGAATGATCAACACATTGGGCCTGGAAAGTTGGCCCGTACTTGTTTCAGAGTCGTTGCAGCCATATTGAAGAAGCACAACCAATACGACCAAGAATGCTTTTATAATATGCATAACGGGTCTTTTAGTATTATTTCTTTTTGTTAACCGGCATTTCCGCCGAAAGCGGGATTTCCTTGCGAAGCATTTGTCCTGCGAGGCCAGTTAGGAACAGGTAATGATCTGATGCAACATCATCATTACCGACAAATTTGACACCTTCACCCGCGGGAGGAGTATTTTCAATGGGAATAATAGCTGTACCTTCATCCACCTCATCGAACATAGCAACATAAAGCATTTCACCACCGGCAAGAATGGCATTGTAGATCAGGTCCCAATAAAACTTTCCACCTTCTCTTGGTATAGCACCATAACGTGAATGACGGGTGAGCCCCTTATTTCTGTTTGCCAGATTCTTCCAGCTAAATCCGGGATAAACTAAGGGAACATAATCTACCTTGTTTTCACGACACCACCGAAGGTCTTCAATGACATGATCCCTGTATCTGATCTCATCCTGGTGTAATAAGGGAGTAAAGCGTTGAACCATCCAGGGAAGCACAATATCGGCAGAGCGAATAATATCATGCAAATAAGGGTCGGGCAGGCAGTCTTTATTTAAGGTTCTGAAATAGGTGGGTACTCCCAGTAAAACTGAACATCCCCCATATTCGGGATCATTTTTCAAAAAATCAATTAAACGATTAATGCCTATAGACCGGATATCATAAGGACGGTCAGGAAAGCCCAACCCCCAAATGGCTACAAGGGGTTTGCCATTATGGTGAAGGTAATTTTCACTTTGAGTTACTCTGAGATGATCTACTAATTTTTTCCAGTCTTCAATAATACTGGAACAATCATCTACTCCAGGTTGTAATCCTGAAAGATCGTACATGACTGACAAGGCACGATTATGCTGTTCTGCTGCCTTAAGTGCATTAGAAAGGATCACATCCTGGGAGTTATCACGGTTAGCATGATTTTTAGTTACATTAAAAAATCGCTGCATGAACACCCCATCCACTCCATATTGTTTCATCCATTTAAAATGTAACTGGGTGGTGCTTTTGTCCAGGGAACTGAAGACCCTGGCCTTTGAGCCATCGTCAAAGGTGAACTCGGTTTTATAGGTGTCTTCATACTGAGCTACCTCAGGCCAGAAATCAATAGTATTGTGGTCTTTATCGAATTTCCCGTCGGCTCCATAATGATTCCATCTTCCGGTCCCATCCTTGGGTGTTCTGAACCATCCCTGGTACCCGGCCATTACCAGCCCTTTATAACTTGAAAACTTACTGTTTTCAAGATGTTTGTTCTGTGAGATAACCAGGTTGCATAAAAGCATACCGGTTAGCACAAGGTTAGAGTGCTTCATAGCTATTGGAGGTAAAAAGTTCGACATTTTTTTCAGGGCCCATTTCAAATTGCAGGGTACCTCCTTCCAGAATATCTGTATGCTCAAAGAATGGAGTTTCCAACTTTTCACCATTCAGATAGACTGATTGTACATATTTATTAGAAGTACTGTTATTATTGGCCAGGATAGTAAAGGTTTTACCATTATTGAGTTGAATTTCAACAGCATCAAAAATGGGACGCCCAATAGAGTACATGGAGCTTCCAGGATTAAACGAATAGAAACCCAAGGCATTGAGTATGTACCATGCAGACATCTGACCACAATCTTCATTGCCCGACAATCCGTTAGGATCATTGAAGTAAAGACTGTTCAGTATACTATCAGTGAGTTGTTGGGTTTTCCACGACTGTCCAACAAAATTGTATAAATGACTAATATGGTGACTAGGCTCATTGCCATGTGCATACTGCCCGATCAGACCGGTAATATCAGATGACTTTTCATCTCCTTTTATTTCAGAATCTGTGGAAAATAACTCATCAAGTTTCTCGGTGAATTTTTCTTTACCTCCCATAGTTTCAACCAGCCCCTCCACATCATGGGGTACGAACCAGGTCCATTGCCATGCATTTCCTTCCACATAATCATCTTTGCGATGCCGGGAAAATTTAGGATCAAAAGGCTCCTTAAAAGTACCGTCATTATTTACACCTCTCATAAACCCTGTTTCTTTATCAAAATATTGCTTATAAGCCATCGATCGCTTCATAAATTCATGGTATATCTCTTCCTTACCAAGAGCATTGGCCAACTGTGCTATGCACCAGTCGTTAAAAGCATACTCTAAGGCTTTAGATACTGACTCATTTTCCAGGTCTGCCGGTATGAATCCCAGGGTTTCATTATAATATTTGGCTTTGGGAACTAACTTATTCTTTACATTTTCAGAAGGAAATGCTATAGAGGTGGTATCATAAGAAGCAGCGTGTACCATGGCATTTAAGGCCTTTTCTGCATCAAAATCACGATTGCCTTTGGCGTAAGCATCTGCGATCACAGATACAGCATGGTAGCCAATCATAGTTCCTGTATAATTCCCAGACAATTCCCATTTGGGTAAAATTCCACCATTTTCATATTTATCGAGGAGAGACCGAATAAAGGCAGCATTTTTTTCCGGTTCCAATATATTTTGCAAAGGGTGATACCCTCTAAAGGTATCCCAAAGTGAAAAAACTGTATAAATATCACCGGTTGCTGATTTTTGAATTTCCCGGTTCATCCCTCGATACCTTCCATCAACATCATTAAAAACATAAGGGCTCAGGTAGGTATGGTAGAGTGAGGTATAAAAAATAGCCTTCTGATCGGCAGAGCCGCCTTTAACCTTGATCTTGTTCAGTACGTCATCCCATTGTTTTTGGGCCCTGTTTCGAATCCGATGGAAATCCCAATCTGGCACCTCCTCTATCAAATTTTTCTTTGCACCTTCATAATCAACTGAGGATATTCCTACCTTAACCAATAAAGGAGTAGACTGTTCTTGTTCAAAGCGGATTACAGCCTGGGTGTTCTGGCCATTGACCTGTGAGTTGGCCTCAGATTTAACCCCATCAACGTACAGGGTGGTTGTGACGGGACGATCGAACTTTGCATAAAAAAAGACATCATGGTTTTGTGCCCAGCCTTTTGTTTTCTTATGCCCTACAATTTCCGTTTCACTTATAACCTTTATTTCATTAATCGTATTCTCATGTCCGTGGATGGTATGGGCCAAATCAATAATTATACCCGGATCATGGCCCTCGCGGTAATTATATTTATGAAACCCTACTCTTTTGGATGCCGTTAACTCTACTTCGATATTATAATCTTCCAGTTCCACCGTATAATAACCGGGTACAGCATTTTCGGTATCATGATTAAACCGGCTGCGATATCCTGTTTCCGGATTCTCCGGGGAGCCCGGCTCAATATGCGCTTCTCCGGTAAATGGCATAAAAAGTACATCTCCCATATCTCCAATTCCTGTGCCACTTAAATGAGTATGGCTGAAACCGAGAATAGATGTATCTGTATAGTGATAGCCACCACAGGCATCCCAGCCCAAGGTCCTGGTGTCCGGGCTTAACTGTACCATTCCATTAGGAGTGGTTGCTCCCGGAAAAGTATGTCCGTGCCCTGAAGTCCCTATAAAAGGATTTACAAAATTGGTGACTGGAACTTCGGCCTTGGAAACCATGTCATTTCCTTGAGCTCTATTACAACCACTCAAGTATATAGAGGTGACTATTATAATTCCTGAAAGAATAATTTTCATAAAACTAGGTTTGTAGTAGATTGATATTGTACAATGAGGAATTTCTCAAAATTCCTCAACCACTAATAATTCAGGGATTAATTGCTAATAAAGCCATCCCCCGTAGCGGATTTTATTTTAGCGGATTGATCAACGTTGGGGCATGGTTACTCCATATTCTCCTTCTTGGTGGAACCAATTCGCAGCCTGACCAGTAAGCCACAGATAATGATCTGTTCGAAGAGTTTCATCTAGCCCGATAAACTTACCCCCATCATTCCCATTCATAGGCACATTATTTTCCAGCGAAACTTTAAAAATGGCTGTACCCTCATCAATTTCATCGAACATAGCTACATACAGACTTTCTGCACCCGCAAGCTTGGCTCCGGCTACTTGTTTCCACAGAAATTCACCCCCATGCCGTGGAATCTGATCATAGAGCAACGGATCTTTTCTAAGGTTTCCCCATGAAAATCCGGGAAAAATCACTGGTACATAATCCACATCATTACTATTAGTCCAGCTGATGTCCTGGAGTATATTATTCGAATCAAAGCTTTCCATCTTATAACGCCCAACGGCCCATGGCATGATGATATCAACTTTTCTTATAAGGGTATGCAACCCGGGATCATTTTCTGTATCATTCCCCATAGTTCTCCAGTAATAAGGCACGCCCAGCATAATCGAAACTTTATTAGTCGGACCTTTCAGACGCGTAACGAGCTGATCCACATCAGCTATTGAATAATCACGACCATCATTAAAACCTACTCCCCAAACCGACATTAAAGGTTTCCCGTTATGCCGCAAGTAGGTTGGATGCTTCAGGTTGTTAAACAGGTCAAATTCATTGACAATTGTATTCCAGTCTTGTTCGACATAAGCTACTCTGTCACTGGAACTTCCACTGAGGTCATACATGACACTTATAGCTCTGTCATATTTCTTTGCTGCAATAAGAGCACTTTCCAGCACTTTATTAAAGTGCCTTCTACCCTTTTCATTTGAAGGGTGAATCTCAGCAACAAATCGCTGCATATGTACCCCGTCAATACCGTGATCTTTCATCCATTTAAAATGGAGATCTATCGATTCAATGTCGTAAGGACTATATAAATAGGCAGGACTTCCGTCGGAATAGCTAAAGGGAGTGATATATGACTTGTCATATTCTGTCATGTCTGGCCACATATCAATACTGGAACAACCCGGATAAAATCCACAATCGTTCTTATAGTGATACCAGCCACGATTACTTTCATCACCCTCTGCTGCAAACCAACCCTGGTATCCGGCCATGACGAGATTTGTATATGAGGTATAAAGACACCCCGTTTCATCATAAACCTTTTCCTCTACAGGGTCTGGCGTTACAGAAGTCAGGTCTTCTTCCACTGGGTCCGAATCATTTGAACATGAAACTACCAACAAAAGAGCGGTACTTAATACAGATGCTATGCTGGAGATAATTTTCATAATTAATTTTTAAGGGCTGAATTTTTAATGCTTCCAGACTCCCCGAACAGGGAGCCTGGAAATGCATCATAGGTAACTATTCAACTTTAATTGGTTAAGCTATAGCTGAATATTTTCAGCAGGCGCATAATTAAATCTTGCATTTGGTGCATCGTATAAGGCTCCAATTCGAAAAAAGTAACTTTTTCCTGTTTTCAGATCAATTTCATTATCAGCATTAATACTCAAGGTGTAAACCGTAGAAGGATCACTCACCGCATTAATTTCTTGTTCTGCTTTTGTAAGCCTCATGGGTTCGCCAACATTGCCGTCGGCCCCGGCATATAATCCGACTTTTTTCACCTGATTAACACCGGTTTGATCTAAGCTGAAAGTTGCGGTAATAATATTTCCGGATTTCGAGATACTTGGATTGATGATTCTGATATAAGGTGTTACCAGGAGTTCCAATTCTTTACTGCCACTAATGTTAGTGACGATCGTATCTATAGGGTGAAAATTAGTCTTGATAGGATAAATATTATAATCAGCAGAAAACAACTTACTATCTCTAAAAGTTCCATCCACCTTGTAATTCATGAATTGTGGAGAAACATTCTCCCATCCATGTTCTCTTAACTCTAATTCGCCCCCGCGAATAATATCTTGTTGAACAAGTTCTCCTGTGGCCTCATCGATTATGCTACCATACAATTCTGCATCAGGCCCCTGCAATTCATCTAATTCACAAGCCGTACTCAACCCGGCAAAGACCATTAGCAATAACAAATAGGTGTATTTCTTCATAATTGTCATTTTTAGTTTTTTATTTTTCATCAATTAAGGGTTCTGAATCAAACCATTAAGTCCGGTTCCAGGAATCTTTCTGTAATAATTAGTTACATCAAAAGTCTGCGGATCATTACCACGAATTCTATTTCTCAAAAAGATATATTCATAAGGACCATCTCCTCTCAAATCAAGAACCGGGAATAAAGCATGTTTTCTGGTATTATTAAAGGTCGTATGGTACGATCTCCTCCTCATTAAATCCCATATCCTTTTATTCTCGAAGGCCAACTCGACAGTTCGTTCTCTCATAACATTTTCAACAGTTAAAGGAATATCGGTCTGATGAAATGCTCTTTTACGGGTGGCATTCAAAGCTTCAGTAGCTTTGGCAGCATCTCCTAATCCACTCTCTACGACAGCTTCAGCATAGTTTAATAATACCTCGGCGAAACGGAACTCTGCAAAATCTGTAGTACCGCGATTCCAACCGGGAATCACAGGGTCATTACTCAATAATTTTTTAAAACCAAAACCTGTTTTGGTCATGTTTCCCCCGTAAGGATTAAAACCGGAATGGGTCTCCGGATTATCTGTTCCGTAGGTATAATAGGTCGTTCCATTTACATCTATGCTGGCATTGGTCTCTACCCTGGCAACCCCATCCGGTTGAATGTACCCTGCCTGATAAATAATTTTCACACCTTTCCAATCAGAAAATGGTAAAATAACCGTGGCTCTTAAACGTGCATCTTTATCAGCAAAAAGCGCTTCAGGATCACTGTAATGAATATATTCTCTTGAAGCATCGAATCCGTTGTAATTATCGACATTGCCATCAACAGTCGTTATAATAGGGGCATCTTGCCCGGGGTTACTGTAGCTCTCAAAAAGATCAACAAACTCCAGGGTTGGACAAAATCTTCCAGGGTGTGGCCAACCATTTCTTGTTTGTGCCGGATTAAACCAGATATCGTAATTATTACCATAACTGTCTCCGGGGATAGTTCGGCCTTTAATCAAAATAGCTTCCTCAGGTGCAATGTTAGGATTGGCAAACATAGCCCGGAAATTTGTTGCAGCTTCCTCTGCACTAGCCGGGTTTGGCTTATAAAGTGAATACGGTCCATTGTCCATTAGTTCTGCAGAGGCGTCGATACAGGCTTGATAGTACCTGTTCGCTTCTCCAGCGGGAATACCTACTAAATTCTGGTTCACAGCATCTCCTGTAAGGTCAACATTATCACCAAACTTAGCTATGGATGCGGCATGCAGTGCCGCTCTAGATTTCAGCGCTAAAGCAGCCCATTTTGAGGCTCTTCTACCATTAGAGTTCCCCAGAGAATTAATGGCTACATCACTCTCTTCAAGGATGAAATCCCAGGTTTGTACTTCTGTATTTCTTGGAACTATTAATGAAGAAGGGTCTCCATCATACTCCTGAGCCTCCAAAAGGATAGGAACTCCTCCATACCTTTTTGCTAAGCCGAAATAAGTAAATGCTCTAATAAAAGCGGCTTCGCCACGATATAGCGCCTTTTGATCTTCGGAAATATTAAGGGTGGGTATTATTTCTATAAACAAATTGACATCCCGGATTAATCTAAAAGCAGGGTCCCACCAATTCAAGTAACTATCATTAATAAAGCTATTTCGTTCACTGTGATGTGCTAAACTAGTTAGCATAGCATTATTAAAACCTCCATTATTAGGGCCTCCCTGATTGTAATTAAATCCTTCTTTAGGGAAATAGGTGAGGTCCTCAATTGGTAATCGATCATACAAGTCGGCAAGATATAGTTGAGTACCTGCAGGATCTGCAAACAGGTCATTTGCCGTAATTTTATCGGTAGGTTCCAGATCCAGGCTATCACTACATGCAAAACATGTAATAAGGAAGGAACAGTACACTATAGTTTTTAACGTTTTCATATACTCCTATTGATTAAAAGTTGATATTAAATCCGAAATTAAATGTCTGGGTAAGCGGATAGGTAAATCCGGCAGAATACGCTCCTTCAATTTTTTCCGGATCAAATGGTTTTACGAAATCATCGGCCCAGGTGTAGAGGTTAAACCCATTCAAATAAAATCTGATTTTGGTGATACCCAGTACTCTTTCCAGGCTTTCAAGGGTTAAATCATACCCCAATTCAATTGACTTTAATCGTAAGTAAGAAGCATCTCTTCTCCAAACTGAACTTTCATTATACATTGCACCAACATCGCCAATGGTTCGGCTTGCAGGCCATTTACCCGGAACCCATTCACTGTTTATATCATAGGGATCTTCTTTTGTCCATCGATCATAGAAATAAGCGGGTGTGTTGCCGCGAAAGGCAAACATTTCAGCGTAAACCTCTCTAAATCGCACCGTATATTTGGCTGCTCCCTGAAAGAGGACATTTATATAAAAGTTCTTATAGGAGGCATTCAAATTTAAACCGTAAAACATTTTAGGTCTTCCTGCGAAGAATAGTGGCTGAACGTCTTGACCATCAATAATTCCATCATTATTCCAGTCGGCATATCTGAAATCTCCGGGTAATTCACGAAGTACATTACTCCTGTCACCATTTTGCATAGGCGCATTAATCAATTCCTGTTCATTTTGAAATTGACCTATATAATCATACCCCCAGGCAATATCATTCCAACGATCTCCTTGTTGATTTCTCCAACGATCCATACTATTGGTAAAAGCCTCTCCCTCTACATAATCTCTTTTTGTCCGCGCATAAGAGAAATTCGCTGTAATATCATATTTGAAATCCTGACCTAAACCACTGCGATATCCTAAAGTAAGATCCAGCCCTTGGGTAATTTCACTGTTCAGGTTTTCTTCAGCAAGGGCACCACCATATGTATTAGGTAAGGCTACACTGGGTCTGGCAGGCATTCCTTCCAAATCTCTTTGAAAAACATCAATAGTAAAATTCAGCCTACTTCGAAAAAGTCCTAAATCCAATCCAAAATTTGTAGTGGTAGCTTCCATCCAGGTCAGATTGTTATTTGGCGGCGGAGGCGTACTAATTCCTTCTGTAAGCTCACCGTCTACAAACTCATAAGACCCTCCACTACCCAAAGAATATCCGGGAACGTACTGAAAAGGCCCGCCTTCCGGCATCCCGGCAATACCATATGAAGCCCGGAGTTTAAGGTTAGATATCCAATCGATATTGTCTTTTATAAAAGATTCTTCAGAGATTCTCCAACCTGCAGAAGCACTAGGATAAAAACCCCATCTGGTGTCTGGAGAATATCGGTATGATCCCATATATCTGGCCGCCACCTGCAACAGATACTTACCCTTGTAGCCATACGTTAAATTCCCGATATAGGAAAGGTCTGCACTTTGAGATTCCAGTCCATCACTTTCCTGATTCTGAGCATCTGCAAAACGAAGTTGGTCTTTTGTGTAGAAGTCAGCATAGTACCTCTTAATGGTTGAAAATCTATCAGAAAATGAATTTTTCTCAACTATGAACTGGGCCTCAACGGCATGATCATTAAAAAAGGTATTATTATAATTTATATACCCTTGAAAAGTTAATCCATCACCGTTTCTGTTCGTGTTATTAATATTGGCTGTACCATCCCTTTGTTTTATCGGAATATATTCACCCGTTGCTTCATCGTAGTTGTACAGCAAATAGGTTGGATAGACACTTTTATTCTGATAATTCACTAAATCATATGCTCCAACCCCTTTAAAGCTCAATCCTTCCAAAAAAGGTGCTTTATATTCCAGGGAAAAGGTCGTTGTCAGGTTACGATTCTGATTCTCATTGTATCCTGTAACATCCCTTTCCATAAAAGCTACCGGATTTAATCCGGAGGAAACAGGAGCCAGGAATTCAGGATTATTATTGGCATAAGGGTCTTCAATGGGTAAGGAAACCCGAGATCCTTTAAAAATATTAAAGAAGTTTGTTCCGGGTTCCCAATTTCGATCCCATCGTCCTCCGATCAATAACGAACCGGTTACATTTTTCACTAATTCAGTGGTTATATTAGATCGGAAGGTATAACGTTCATATCCCATATCGTCACTCTTAAGTAATCCATCCTCTGTAACGTAGCCAAAACTCAGAAAGTAATTGGTTTTATCATTACCTCCTGCAGCCGTTAAATTATGCTGCGCAGTCATGGCATTATCTTTGATCGTCAGATCATTCCAATTGGTACTCTCGTAGCCAGGACCTCCTTCTTTCCAACGCTCAATTTCTTCAGGAGAGTAGTATGGTACACCAGCCCCTCCAGGGATGAATAATTGGGTGTCATTCCACATTTGTGTATACTGAGCCGCATTGGCCATTTCGGGTACATCGGTTGGCCTTATTGTACCAACCAGCGAGGTATATGTAAAAGAAGCTTTTTCTTTATTTCCCTTTTTGGTAGTTACTAATATTACCCCATTAGCAGCTCCTAATCCATAAATAGCCGCAGAGGCATCTTTCAGGATAGATATACTCTCTATATCATCCGGATTTAATTGCTGAAAATCTGCAGATCCCCCTCTTCTTATGCCATCAATAACATAGATTGGCTCACCAAAACCCCGAATATTGATGGCGTTGGCAAATGAACCGGGTTGCCCGGAAAGTTGACGAATTTGAACTCCGGCAATTTTTCCTGTCAACTGTTGTGCAACACTGGGGTTCACGGTGGTCTGGATCTCCTCGTTACTGATAACACCAACAGAAGCTGTAAGGCTTTCCTTTTTTTGCTGGCCATATCCTACTACTACAACATCTTCTAATGCAGTAGCGTTTTCCTCTAAAATGATTTCAAGATTTGAGGAGACTCCTACAGGTGTTTTTTGAGTCTCAAATCCTACATAACTAAATACGATTACAGGATCCAAAATTTCAGGAGGAATTCGCAGTGTGAAATTTCCATCAAAATCACTGGAAGTTCCAATTGATGTATTTTCCAGCATGACTGTAACACCAGCCAATGGTACATCAGATTGATCCGTTACCGTCCCGGTTATTATCCGCTCCTGAGCATACATGGCTGTTGCAGATAGCATAAGAAAGCATAACAAGGAAAATTTTAACCAGATCGATGACATACTCTTTAAAAGTTGAAGTTTGTTTCTCATCATTAAAGTTGGTTTTCAGTTAGGTTTAGTAAACTCATACTATTCGAAAATAAAATTTGAATAATGACTGATTTCAGAAATATGCCTACGAGCATTTGCATGAACAGATCAGTCAGGATTTTTTTATTTATAGAATTCTATTCTTGAAAACGAATGTATGCGGAGAGGCTTAATTAAGAAGTAATTAACAATTAATAAAAAATTAATTTTTACATAATTTTTAAAAAAGACTGGTAAAAAAAGGTGTTTTTAATGGTTTTGGTAAAATTTAAGGCCATAAAATATGTTATTATTAAAAAATAAAGAAGTTGGGATATTCGATTTGATTTAGATTTTCCAAATGATTTATTCCACTTAAAGCTTCAAATAAATTCTATTTTATGCCCAAACCTCACCCACCAATACAGACTGATGACCTCATGCCTGTAACACACTCGTCAACCAGATTAAAAGTTTACAGGATACATAACCAGGATTTGGATTTGGCCCAAGAAAGATTACATAATACAGAACAGCTATTGCTAAATATTTAATATTTTTTTACATATTTAATAACATTATCTTAATAAATTAAGAAAAAACTGTATTTTTTACATGCGGTAATTGGATTAAGAAAAATTAAACGAGAACCATAAATAACTAAGACACTTATATACTGTCATTAGACCTCATTATTCAATGTAAAACATTAAAAAATATTGAAGATTGCCCCCTGATATGAAAACTATTTACTGCCTTTTTATATTCTTAGTATTTTTTATTCAAGGCTTTGGCCAGGATAATGAGTATCGCGGATTGTATTTTTCATCTCATGAAGTTAACCAGGATCTCAGAACTTCCTTAAATATTACTCCGGAAAAGCCCATTTCACTTAAAAAACCTTTTATCCTTGAGTTTGAAGCCTCTTTTCGTGATGGAGATGGTTATTATGGTAATATCGTTAAAATTGCCGATGATGAGGATTTAAATATAGACCTGGTAACTCATCTCCATCAGGATAATTCAAATTTCTGGCTGGTTGTCAATGATGGAATTTTATTTCAGTATCAATGGAAAGACATTCCAAATAGTGGTTTATTTAAATGGCTGAAATTTAAATTGGAAATTCATCCGGAGTCTAAACAAATTACTCTTTCCATTAATGGAAAGAAAATGCAAACAACCTCTGATCACATTCCTGATAACACTGACATTAATATTGTGTTCGGAAAGAGCAACCTGGTTAAACATCTCACTACAGATGTTTGTCCGATGAGTCTTCGAAATGTAATGATCAAGAATCATAAGGGTGACGTTCTAAGTTCCTGGCCCCTTGGTAAGCACACCCGAACCAATAAGGTATTTGATCTGATCGGGAATAAGGTGGCTGAGGCTCAAAATCCTAAATGGCTTTTAGATCAACATTTATATTGGCAAAATGAAGAAGAGCTCTCCTTTAATAACCTGCTGGGTACAGTGGCTAGTGCTGATGGAAAATTTATTTATTTCGTTGATAAAAAGGCCGTATACAGGTACTACACAGTTTCCAAGGAAATTGACACCCTTCATTATAAAGGCAGTCCATTTGAATGCCAAGCAAATACTTTTATTTATAATCCATTTAAAAACGAGATTTGGTCCTACACCTTTGACCATGGTGAAATAAGTACTTTTGATTTTGAGACGCTGACATGGTCTTTACAAACCTCTGAATGTTTAGAAACTTCATTTTGGCATCATAATAAGATGATCTCTCCCCTTGACAGCACACTAATCACTTTCGGCGGCTATGGTCATTATACCTATAAAAGTTTGCTGAAATCAAAGTCAAGGTCAGCTGCATGGAATGATTACGACTTGAAAGATGAGCTTAGCCCCAGATACCTAAGTTCAAGTGGTATTTTAAACAAGGATCAATTTCTAATTTTTGGAGGCTATGGAAGTCGAACCGGTGATCAAATGGTGAACAGCCATAATTTTTATGACCTTCATGCTGTAAATTTTGATGATTATAGAGTAACGAAAATTTGGAGTAATCAAGCGCCTGAAAACACACCTTATCTACCTGTCAACAAAATGATTGTAGACACAGTAACCAACGCTTTCTATACTCTTGTTTTTGATAATTCCAAATTTGATAGTAGTCTAAGATTGGCTCGTTTTGGAATAAATGAATTCGATAAGACTGTCTACCATGATTCAATCTCCTTTAAATTTATTGATACAAAATCTTTTGCCAGTATTTTTTTAAATAATGATTCGAACAAGCTTTATACAGTTACCCAATTTAATAACCAAATAAACCTAAATTCGCTATCATATCCTCCGTTAAAAGAAACTGATGTAATTATTGAAGAAAAAGGTATAAATGGTTTAAATGGCATAATAATAAAAGTTCTCATAGCATTAGGGCTTTTATCGCTACTTTTAGGATTATTCCTTTATTTCCTAAAGAGAAAGCGCCTTAAAACCAGCATATCGACTATTCTTCCGCAAGAAGCGAAAAATAATGTCTCCCATGAAACTTTAAAAACCCAAAAGCACTCTTCAATTTTACTTTTTGGGGGCTTTCAGGTATACGCTCACAGCGGGGAGGATATCACAGCATCTTTTCCTCCCAAGCTAAGGCAACTTCTTGCCTTAATCCTCCTATTTGATGTCAAGAACAATCGAGGGATAAGGTCTAAAAAGATTATTTCTCTATTATGGCCCGATAAACATGAAAGTAGCGCAAGAAATAACCTGAATGTCAATATAAGTAAATTGCGTTTACTGCTGGAAAATTTAAAAGATGTGGAATTAGTAAATGATAATACCTACTGGAAAATTAATATCGGTGAAGAAGCATTTTGTGATCATATTTTTAGCCAGGAAGTATTGAGCTCTCTACCCTACCCCGATTTGTCAAGAGACCATATACACCTCTTCTTAAACACTTTAAATTCTGGCGAAGTATGCCCGGACATTCAGGAAGGTTGGATGGAAAGTCTGCGAGCCGAGATCACCAACACCATAATAGATAAGCTGCAGACATATGCCAAAACACAGGATACACCGCATATTCTCATTCGAATCTCTGAAACCATTCTAAAATTTGACAACCTCAATGAAGAGGCAATAAGTATGAAGTGCCGATTACTTCACAGTGCAGGAAAAAAAGGTTTAGCCAGGAAATGTTACCAGGAATTCTGTGATAACTACAAAGAAATTTTAGGCACTAAATTTCATTTGAGTTTTGATGAGACCATTGCAATGTCTATGCACGAAACCTTTTAAAAGGTTAGAAACAAATTCAGCATCTGCATTATTCCACATATTCCTTTAATCATTAAACTTTTACCTTATCGTGAAAAACACCTTATCAATGGTGGGTTTTGGTAATTTTCCAGAACAGATAAGAGCATTTACAACCAGTCTCATATTGGCTGTAGTTATGAGCAGTGCTATGAATCAGGCATATTCTCTGGGGCTTTACCGCCAATGACTCTTCCACAAAAAAGTACCTATTACATATTTTTAAAGACCTCCTTCATTTCATTCGGAGTGATAAAGTCCGGGGCCTGGACTTTATGTCGAAAGACGTCAGTTCTTTTGCTTTCACCTATTACGCCCGGTACCAATAACGGTTACTAATTCTTTTTCCCATACCTCAAGAATCTCGAGCAATGGTTACTGCTAAACCTTTTAGCCGCGCTTATATTTTTATAATGTACAAGTGTCATCTAATGATTTAATTATTGTTTTAGCCTATCGTATTATAGGATAAAAGGTATAGGATCATTTTGGATATCTGACAATTATTTGTAGGTTATTCATTATGAACCTACAAAAATTATCTTTTTTTATTACGGTTTTATTTATTTTTACCGCCTGCCAACAACAGCGAACAAATACCGGTGAAAAGGAGGATGTATTGACTACCGTTCCGGATGAGCCTGCTTTTGAGTTCAGAAAGGACCTGGATGCAATCCGCAAAGACGGCGTGCTACACGCGATCACCATCTACAATTCTTTCAGTTATTTTTTATACCGGGGAAAGCCAATGGGCTTTGAATATGAGTTGTTATCACGGTTGGCTAAAGACCTTGGCCTGGAATTGAAAATCACGGTAGCCGAAGATATCGATGACCTTTTCAAGATGTTAAACAATGGGGAGGGCGATCTTATTGCTTTTGGTTTAACCATTACGGAACCCCGAAAGGAATTGGTGAGCTTTACCGAAAGTCATTACAATACCTATCAGACCCTGGTACAGCGAAAACCGGAAAACTGGCGTTCCTTGCCTCCTTATAAGGTAGAAAAACAACTGATCTCCAACACCCTGGAGCTGATCAATGATACGGTTTGGACCCGGGAGAACTCTTCGTATGCCGAGCGGCTTAAAAACCTGGAAAATGAAATGGGGGCTGATATAAAAATTCAGTATGTACCAGGAAACCTTACCACGGATGAGATCATTAAGATGGTGGCCGATGGGGAGATCGACAGAACGGTAGCAGACTACAATATCGCCGCGATCAATAAAACCTACAACCCCAACCTTCATATTGAAACCAGGATCTCCTTTGCCCAACGAATTGCCTGGGCGGTAAGAAAGAACTCCCCTGATCTCCTGGAGGCGGTCAATAATTGGATAGAAGAAGAAAAGCAAACGGACGACTACTACGTGATCTATAATAAATACTTCAAAAATAAGAAGTCCTACACCCGGAGAATTCGCAGTGATTTCTACAGTAAAAATGGAAATAAGATAAGTAAGTACGATGACCTGATAAAAGATTATGCCGCTGATATTAATTGGGACTGGCGGTTTTTATGCTCCCAGGTCTACCAGGAATCACGTTTTAATCCCAAGGCAGAATCATGGGCAGGTGCCGGCGGATTAATCCAACTCATGCCCACTACAGCCGAAGCCCTGGAGGTGGAAGATGTTTTTAACCCTGAAGAGAACCTGGAAGGAGGGGTTACCTACCTCAAAAGAATACGCAACCGTTTTGATGCTGTTAAAGATTCCATTCAAAAAATAAAATTCACTCTGGCAGCATTCAATTCAGGACCGGGTCATGTTTTTGATGCTATGCGGTTAGCAGAAAAACACGGGAAGAATCCACACATCTGGGATGATCATGTGGAAGAATTCATGTTAAAGTTATCTGAGAAGCAATATTATCTCGATCCTGTGGTTGACCATGGTTTTGTGAGAGGATCACAACCCTATACGTATGTGAAAGATATTTTTATGCGATATGATCACTACAAAAAATTTATATCGAAGTAAAAACAATTCAATACTTACCACTTAAACGGCTTCCACCCTACCCCAAATTCGATCCAATCGGCGCCGGGCCCGTTTCGGGTTTTCAGGCCGACCTGAGCAAAAAAGTTTTTGGAGATCTCATACTGCAAGGCCGGACGGATAAATAACATGTCTTTACCACGATCATTGGTAAGGTAGGTACCCAGTTGTACCCTGATATCGAATTTCCAGAACATAAAATCGTACCCGGCGTGAACCCCAACCAGGTAGCGGTCGGCGCTATCGGGATAATACTCGGCCAGGGAATTGTCATAGAACAGGTCCATCCCCACCGTTAAGCCATGCATCTGATTAAAATATTTCCGATAATCAACCACCCCGGAAAAGGTCCCGTATCTAAGATCAGTCCCCTGATCTTCGTAATTCTGTACACTTCCAACGGCAAGGTAAAGGTCGATGGAGTTATTTTGATCTGCTTCTGCAGATGGCGGACGCTTCGGCCGCAGGTATCTGGCAGAAACCACATTGGTGGTATACGGATCGGTATCCAACGCTTTTTGCTCCTGGTTAAAATGATACCGCATTCCTATATTA
Organism: Robertkochia marina; assembly: GCF_004799345.1. GTDB lineage: Bacteria > Bacteroidota > Bacteroidia > Flavobacteriales > Flavobacteriaceae > Robertkochia > Robertkochia marina. Next base: position 712,094 of record NZ_SSMC01000003.1, on the reverse strand, counting down.
AATCCGAAAAGGTTGAGTCCGTAGTTCGGGGTATAGCTCCTCCCGTTACTGTAGTGGGTAAAATCTACCCCATACAAGAGATCCAGCTCCCGGTTTAATTTATAAGCCCCTCCAAAATTCAAATTAAAGAAAACGGCAAACCGTGCACCAATGGCATCATTAAGCGGATTCTCATCTGCATTAAAAGGGTTCAGGTTATAGGTGAGCCCCAGCGCCGGACTGATCTCTAAAACATTACGTCGATAGGGTTTGCTTAGAAAGAAATTGACAAACCCATAGAGAGCATTAGGGTTCCCGAACACCTCAGGATCGCCGATACTGGCAGAATAAAACCCAAAACCGTAGGCTGCGAAGCCTGTATCTTCCGACCATCGATTGACTTTGGAAGGGTGCCAGGCAAAACGCACATCAACCGCCTCATACCCGTAATTCACCTTTTCATTAAGATCCTGGCCCGAGTACAAGTGAGCCCCCGAATAACCTTTGATGGAGATACTTTTAAATCGTCCTTCCTGTGCCCTGACAACAGAGAACACTGTCAATACAATCATAAAAAACAGCAGGAAACTTCGTGTCATAGATCTTATCATCAAAATTAATTACGCGTATCATAAACCGCACGCATAATAGATAAGTAGCCATGAAAGGGAGCTGAGATAATCTCCCGAAGATCGGTATCTTAAATTTAGGAAATATATGCGACAATCAGGTTAATTCTATGCCCACTCCTATTTTTTCCAACAGATACGGATTGTGGTCAATCACAAGCACATCGTTCTGTTTACTGAGTTCTTTCAACAGCTCGAACAGAAGATCTATGTCAGCATAATGCAGCCCAACGCTTGGCTCATCGATCACATACAATACATCTTGCGCTCCTTCCTCTAACCAATTCAATAAGAGCAGACGTTGCTTCTCGCCGCCTGAAAGGCTTTGTACACGCTGATCAAGGGTAAGATGGCCCAACCCAATGGCTATGAGCTTCTGAAGTAGTTGAAGCCCTTTTTGAGCTGACTTTTTCTCTGCTAACCACCCCTCCAGTTCAGTGATCGTCATCCCCAATACCTCAGCTATATTCTTACCAGCAACTTCCACTTCCAGAATATGGGGCTGATATCGCTTTCCGTTACAAGTTTCACAGGTTTCTATAACATTGGCCGCTATATCCAGAGAGGTTTCGGTTAAACCACTGCCATTACAGGTAAGACAATGACTCGTTTTTGTTTTATAAGAAAAGTCACGGGGCTTAAGCTGAGACGCTTTAGCAAAGGGTTTACTGATATCCTTGAGCAGACCAAGGTAATCTACCAGTAAGGTGGTGGTGTAGGATCGCAGTTTATTCCTTTCAAAATAATGGGCTCCCTTATAGGCTTTCGGAAATACGATACTTTTACAGTTTACCGGCCTGTCTTTCCTGACAGATGGAATTATCAGATCTTTTACCAAGGTCGTTTTACCTACCCCCGATCTTCCATAAACAGCTGTAATTCCTCCTATAGGAACCTGCAGCTTTTGTTTTTTCAGGTTAAACCTGGATAGCTCAGAAATACTAATAGATTCTTTCCCTGGTTCGAGGGTGATCGGTTTGGAAGGTGCCTTTAGATAAGGGTGACATTCAGCCCTTTGAAAATAGTCTTTCGGAGTTCCACTGAACATAATTTGACTTCCCTGTTTCCCTGCCTGGGGTCCAACCTCAACAAGATGGTCGGCCGTTCTGATAATTTCCTTATGATGCTCAATAACGATCACCGTATTCCCCTTATCCCGTAACCGACTGAGAATTTTGATAAGGTCCGGAATATTTTTCCCTGATAATCCGGCAGACGGCTCATCTAACAGATAGGTAATTCCTTTTAACGGACTATTTAATTGCCTGATCAACTTAACTCTTTGGTTTTCTCCGCCTGAGAGGGTTAATAACTTCCTGTTTAGCTGAAGATGATCTATGTGTAATTGTTCGGCTCTTTCAACGGTTTCTGCCAGGTGAGGTTTAATTCTTGAAATAAGCTTATCGTCTGCTTCTTCCTGAAACTCCGATGAGAGCCAATCTTTCAATCCTTTGAAATCCATTACCTTAATATCGTGTATAGACCTCCCTCCTATTTTATACTTCAAACGATCCGGTTGGAGACCACTGCCTGTGCAGTGATGGCAGCGTGCAGGAGATAACAAGGCTTTCAGTTGATCAATGTTCTTATTTTTTCGTGTCTTTACATATTCCTCTTTCAGGTAATTAGAAAGTCCTTCCCATGTCATTTGAACTTCCTGAGATCCTTTGCGGGTTTTGGTCTTAAACTCCCAGGTGGTTGTCCATACCCTCTCTCCGGTGCCGTAAAACAAAATCTCCTTTTGCACTGTTGTCAGGTCCTGGAAAGGAGTTTCCAGGTCAAACCCATAGTCCTTTCCCAACTCTTGAACGATAGCCATATATTGACTTCCCGGGTGGCCGTAATAGGCAAGGGCCTTATTGTGATCAAAGAGGCCTTCAGAAATACTTTTTTCAGGATTCACTACTATTCTGTCAGTATCAGGCAGTAGCTCTTCCCTTAAGCCGTCACACACAGGGCATTTCCCCAGTTCGTGATTATTAGAAAAATGGCTGGCCGAAAGCTCCCGGCCTACGTACTGTGCCTTCCTGGAAAAGGCGAAACGCAGGATTCTGTCGATCCCGATCTGTTGTGCAACATCTGTACGACCGGAATAATTGCCTTCCTCACGGGTTACACAGATCGTGGGAGTTAACCCCTGAATATCACCAACATCAAACTGAAAATTTACGCCCGTCCTGGACTGCTGGTAGGAAGAAAACTGTTTGGTCATTTCCTGCATACCGTAGCCGTGAAGAGTGTCTATGACCAAAGAAGATTTACCCGATCCTGAAATTCCGGTCACCACCGACAACTGTTTTTTAGGAAAGGCTATATCGACATTTTTCAAGTGATGCGTTTGAGCACCTGTAACCACGATCTTGTCTCTTTGTTCAATGGGGTGCTCCGGCCACTCAAATTTCTCCCGTAACGTTGTATTGTCTACCCAGTAATCACAGGAACCCCTGAAAAGATCATGATTTTCGAAACAAAGGATACCTGCCGTTTGTTTCATGAACAGATGAAGGGCATCTAGCAGCGCTCTCACATTTTGCTGATGCAATCCTATACTTGGTTCTTCCAGCATTAGCAAGGTATCTTCAGATCGCTTTGCAAAATGCTTTGTAAGCTTTACCCGTTGGGCCTCTCCTCCTGAAAGGGTGTTAGAGGGTTGCCCGAGTTTTAAGTAACCTAGCCCAAGGCGGAGCATTAAAGAAAGGATATCGATAATTCTTTTTTCACCTGAGAAGAAATCCAAAGCTTCCTCCACACTGAGATCATAGATGTCTGCAATATTCTTTTGCTTCCATGTTACTTTTAAAACCTCCTCCTTAAAGCGTTTTCCGTTACATTTCGGACAAATCTGGTTAACCGACCCCATGACATTCATAGATAAGGTGATTACTCCTGCTCCTTCACAGGTGTCACATCTGCCGGTTTTATTGTTAAAAGAAAAAGCTCCTTTTGCCAGTTCTGCTGATCTGGCTTCGGAGGTAGCAGCGAACAGGTCTCTGATCTTATCGGCCAGGCCGGTATAGGTAGCAGGGTTGCTCCTGGGGGTTTTTCCGATAGGCTGGTCGGTTACTGTAACTGTCTTCAAACCATTCCGGGAACAGTACTCTGAAACAACCTCCATTGCTCGAGGCGTCTTCCTGCTTATTACAGTTAATCCGCTTGGCGTAGGTTGAAAGGCATCCAGTGAACCGGTATTAATCTTCCCGGCAGAGATGGGTTCCTTTTTTAGTTCTGATAGGGTCGGACTCTTTATGTTCTTTGCATTTAAGAACTCCTTCAGAGGTCCGTTAAAGACTACCTTTCCCCCATGTACTCCCGCAGCCGGACCCAATTCAATGATCCAATCGGCTGAACGAATAAAGTTCAGGTCGTGCTCTACCACCATAACCGTATTTCCCTGAGCAATGAGTCGTTTAAAAATATGCACCAGATAGTCCTGATATACCTTCGAAAGACCTATGGAAGGCTCATCAAATACATAAAGAATTCCCTGGAGGTTACTGTTCAGCTGCCTGATGATCCGCAGACGTTGTGCATCGCCTGCCGAAATCTCATGACTGGGAGTCCCTAAACGGTATTCACCCATACCAAGTTGTATAATATCAAAAAGTTGTATACAGATCTTATCGACCAACAATAGTTCACCGGCATCAAGATCCAGGTTTGTTAAACTGTTGTACAGATCATCTATAGGCATCACCATCCAATGGTGAAAATTAAATCCCTTCCATTTAAACCTGAGATGTTCAGCCTTGATCCTGCCTCCTTTACATTCCCGGCATTGGCGGGAGCTTACAAACTTTAAGATGTTCGGATTACGATCTCGTTTTAGTATATCATTCATAATAGGAAGCATGCCCCTATAGTACCCTTCCTCCCGGGGTTTGGCCTTCAAACCTTTCCATTTAAGTCGCGACTCAATACTATGCTTTCCGTAAAACACCTTGATCCGGTCGCTACCGTTAAGGATGACATCCTTTTGATCCCGGGAAAGATTATTCCATGGCACATCAACACTAAAACCATGAGCCTTACACACCTTATTCAATTCATCAACAGTTACCTGGCTATATACGATATACCCATTGGGTAAGGTGGTGGCAATAGCCCCTTCTCGAAGTGTTTTATTTGGCCCGGTAACTAATTTTTCAAGATCGATATACTCCTCCTTACCAATACCCCGACAACATTCGCAGGCCCCTCTGGGATGGTTAAAGGAAAAAAGAGATTTGCTTAGTTTTTGTGAGGTAGCATATCGAGCAAAAAGGATCCTGAAGATCGCTGACAGATCTGAGAGGGTGCCGAAGGTAGCATTCACAGAACGGAATCTTTTTGATTGCTCCACCCTGACTACAGGAGGTAAATTCCTGATCTCATCTACCCCGGCAGCGGGAATTATTTGGGCATTTTGCTGAATGTATGATGATACGCTCTCTAAAAAGTAACGATAGCCCTCATTAGCAATAACATCCATCGCCAGGGATGACTTTCCTGAACCTGACAAACCGGTAATCACTATGAGTTGATCTTCGGGGATTTCAAGGGTAATACTCTTCAGGTTGTTTTGACGGGCATTAATAATATGCATGGAGGCAGACAGCTTGGAAATATTTGAACGCTAAAGATACTAAGATTATAGCTGCTACATTATGATAACAACCTTTACCCCCTCCTGTAATATTTCGGGTTATAGACAAAAAAAAGCCTGCCGGACTGTAACTAGATCCATGCAGGCTATTGAGGTTCCCCCAAACCTACTTCTTATATACTTTTCAATCGTGTGGATATTCAGAATCCACCACAGGTATAAACTTTCTAAAAAAAGAAACTGCCTGGTCATCATCTGAACTTCCGAGCATGTCTCTTGGTAAAAGATCATTTATCGAACGCTACAAGTCATAATCATAAAGGTTAGCTCCTATTCGTAAATGATAACTTTAAACTTATAGACTATTTTAAATATTTCCTATACCCATTTTTGGGTATATTTCAATTAAAACCTATCTTTCATGTAGATTTTATTCCATAAATAATGGACTCTAAAGAAATTATCAGGTATTGGGAATCCCAATATTCCTCTGAAAAGGTCGAAAAAGGACACTTCAACCTCGAACCTTTTATACATGGCTTCTTATCGGCTTTCAGCCCCGGACATTCATATCATTACATTTTGAATTTTAAAAGAATGGACCTCCGGTTTGTATCCCACAGTGTTGAGGATTTTACGGGAAAACCGAGTAGCGAAGTTACCATAGAAGATATTTTATCCACAGCCCATCCGGATCAGGTAACCTCTATAAAATTAAAAGAACAAGTGATCCATGATTTTTACGTGAATTTTCTTGAACCTGATCAGGTCAAAACATACAAGCTGCTCTATTTATACAAATTGCTAGACCCTAAAGGACAGGTAAAAGTTATGTTGCATCAGGCCCTGGTGCTTAACACTGATGAGCATGGGAATATTGAGAATGTGTTGAGCTCACATACAGATGTCACCTATTTAGGAATTCAGCCTACCCCTTCAGTTTCATTTTTCAGTCTTGACGGAAAGACCTCTTATTATAATATAAGTACTGAAAAAGGGACATTTGACCTTAATGCACAAAACCATTCCGGTATACTGGAAACACTGACGCCAAGGGAAAAGGAGGTAGTCAGTTTATTAGCAAATGGATTAAGTTCAAAAGAAATTGCTTCAAAACTGAATCTATCGGTACATACCATTCAAAAGCATCGCAAAAATATACTTCAAAAGACAGGCTGTTCCAACACCTCAGAACTGATCAGGAATTGCATTTTAGAAGGGCTGGCATTGTAAAACCGTTTTAGCTCTCTTGTTTTTCTATCAAAATAGCTCCCCCTCTTTTTATTTTAAAGCTCAGCTAGCCTTGGGTTGCAACACAGGTATATCAAAAAAATACCCCGGGAATTTTCTGTCAATTCCCGGGGCATAAATTGAGATATGTTTAAGGTTAGGTATTTTTAATTTGCTTCTTAATAGCGGCCTGGGCAGCAGCGATTCTGGCGATCGGTACTCGGAATGGAGAACAACTCACATAATCGATACCAAGGGTGTTACAGAATTCAACAGATTCAGGATCACCTCCATGCTCACCACAGATTCCAATTTTCAAAGAGGGTTTTACCTCTCTTCCACGTCCTACACCTATGCGCATCAGGGTTCCTACTCCTTTCTGGTCGATGGTTTCGAACGGATCAGCATTCAATATACCTTGTTTCAGGTAAATAGGTAAGAACTTACCGGCATCATCTCTGGAATAACCAAAGGTCATTTGAGTCAGGTCGTTGGTACCGAAGGAAAAGAATTCGGCTTCTGTAGCAATTCTGTCGGCAATAAGTGCAGCCCGTGGAACCTCGATCATAGTTCCTATCTTAAAGGAAATACGTTCTTTACGTTCTCTGAATACCTGCTCTGCAGTTTCCTGTATTACCTGTTTCTGCAAAGTAAACTCTTTCAAGGTGCCCACCAGAGGTACCATGATCTCAGGTCTGGCGATGACTCCTCTGGCCTGAACATTTAAAGCCGCTTCCAGGATAGCCCTGGTTTGCATTTCGGTGATCTCAGGATAGGTGATTCCTAAACGACAACCTCTGTGACCCAGCATTGGGTTGAACTCTTCCAATTCAGCCACCTTGGTTTTTACGGCTTCCAGAGAAATATGAAGATCATCTGCTAATTCCTTTTGAGTGGTTAACTGGTGAGGCACAAACTCGTGTAAAGGCGGATCCAGCAATCTGATGGTTACTCCGAACCCGTCCATGGCCTCAAAGATGCCTTCAAAATCTGAGCGTTGCATGGGCAACAATACATCAAGAGCTCTTCTACGCCCCTTGGTAGTGGAGGCCAGGATCATCTCTCTCATCGCCTTGATGCGGTCTACCTCGAAGAACATATGTTCTGTTCGCGTTAAACCGATACCCTGGGCGCCGAAGTTTCGGGCTGCCAGTGCATCCTTAGGAGTATCTGCATTGGTTCTGATCCTAAGAGTTCGGAACTTATCGCTGAGTTTCATCAGGTCGGCAAATTCTCCTGTCAGTTCGGGCTCTTTGGTGGCTACCTTCCCTTCAAAGATATTCCCGGTACTACCGTTTAATGAGATCCAATCGCCCTCGTGGTACTCTCTGCCCTCTATGGTCAGGGTTCTTTCTTTATAATTGATCTTTAGAGCCCCTGCTCCTGAAATACAACATTTACCCATACCTCTGGCAACAACCGCAGCGTGAGAGGTCATTCCGCCCCGTGCTGTCAGAATACCATTGGCAAGGTGCATTCCTTCCAGGTCTTCCGGTGAAGTTTCCAAACGAACCAGGATCGCATTTTTAAATTTTTCCACCTCATCAGAATGGAATACGATCTGCCCGGTGGCAGCTCCCGGAGACGCCGGTAAGCCCTGGGCGATCACTTTTGCTTTCTTAATGGCCTTAGTATCAAAAACAGGGTGTAATAACTCATCGAGCTTCACCGGATCAACACGAAGTATGGCTTCCTGCTGACTGATCAGCCCTTCCTTAAGCATATCCATGGCGATCTTCACCATAGCAGCCCCGGTACGTTTACCATTCCTGGTTTGAAGGATCCATAACTTGCCATTTTGAATCGTAAACTCCATATCCTGCATATTACGGTAATGGGTTTCCAGCATTCTTTGGTATTCGAACAATTCCTTATAGATCTCAGGCATGATCTCCTCGAGAGAAGGGTATTTATTTCTGCGCTCCTCTTCAGTGATCCTGGCAAGTTCTGCCCAACGTTCAGACCCCAGTTTTGTGATCTGCTGCGGCGTACGAACACCGGCCACTACATCTTCTCCCTGGGCATTTATCAGATATTCTCCGTTAAAAACATTCTCCCCGGTACCTGCATCCCTGGTAAAGCAAACCCCGGTTCCGGAGTTTTCACCCATATTACCAAAAACCATGGCCTGTACGTTCACTGCAGTACCCCAATTGGCCGGATATCCGTGCATGGTTCTGTAGTATACCGCACGATCACCATTCCAGCTGTCAAAAACAGCCATCACGGCTCCCCATAACTGCTCCCATGGGTCCTCGGGTAGCGTATTTCCGGTTTTCAGCTTTATGGCCTCCTTAAACCTTTGAACCAATAACTTCAGGTCTTCGGTGGTAAAGTCGGTATCCAGCTCGATCTCACGTTCTTCTTTCAGTTCTTCCATAATGGCTTCGAACGGATCGATCTCTTCCTTAGAGCCGGGCTTCATGCCCATCACAACACCACCATACATTTGAACAAAGCGGCGGTACGAATCCCAGGCGAAGCGTTCATTATTGGTGCGTGCGGCCACTGCTTCTACGCTGCGATCATTTAATCCAAGGTTGAGAACGGTATCCATCATACCGGGCATAGACACCCTGGCACCGGAGCGTACAGAAAGTAAAAGAGGATTCTCATCAGAACCGAATTCGGCCCCCATGATACCCCCGATATTGTCAACGGAGCTCAGCACCTCCTCTTTAATGAGTTGTACGGTTTCTTCTTTTCCTAATGTATTATACTCGGTACAAACCTCTGTGGTTATGGTAAACCCCGGAGGTACCGGAACACCTATTCTGCTCATTTCGGCAAGGTTGGCACCCTTACCTCCTAAAAGATTCCGAAATTTGGCATCTCCATCAGCCTTGCGGTCTCCGAAATTGAAAACTCTTTTTTTAATTGTTGTTTGAACTTCCATAACTATGTTATTTTTCAGTAATGAATTCTTAAGTCTTTTTCATTGTAATTATTACCATAAAGATCATACAGTCTTACACTGATTTCTATGACCTTTATCATGTTAGAAAGTTTTTAGAAGATAATTGAGAACTCGTCTTCTTGGTAGGTGTTTAAATAGCTTCCAATTCTCAAGAATTGTTTTGAACAAATTGTATTAAGGAAAGTGTTTGGTTAAATTGCCTTAGATGAAGTTGCCAAAGAAAAAGACAGGCGTTTACCTTTTACAGCTCGGGGTATTGATTACCCTGGTCGGCCTGGTAACCGGCCGGTATTTCTTTATTTTTTTAATACTGCCTTTGGGGTGGTTCTGGAGAAATAAGAATACTAAATAAGTAAGATGGCCAGCTTAATTTCTGCGGCCGCGTTTCCAAAGAAAATAAAGGATAATGATCAATAAGGGTATGGCCACGTAAATGATCATTTCTGTGGCAGAACCGGGATCAAGAGGATCATTATTGTGAGGCTTGGGCACCTCCTCGGGGATTTGTATTAACATGATCATTTAAACTGAGAATCTCTTTAGAATATCATTTTTAACCTGGACGTACCAGGGTCGGGGAAAATCCTGGTGATAAGCATAAGTATACCTATTTGTAAAACTCATATTTTCAGGTTTTATGTCATTTAATACCAGTGCTAGGTTTTTAAGTTTGTCTTCAACGGATAACTCTGAAATATTATCCAATAATTCTTTACCGGTATACCCTGCACGAACAACGAAAACCGTTTGTTCAGCATGCTCGGCCATAAGCATAGTATCATTAACCAGCATGGTGGGAGCAGTATCAACAATGATGATATCATACAATTCTTTAAGCTCGCTAAAAAGTCCGTGCAATCGATCGTAGGTAAACAAGAGGTCCGGCTTTATATTAGACTCTCCGGGATACATAATATCCGGACTGTCGTCTTCCGCAAAATGATAAATGGCGTCTTGAAGGGATATACTTCCCTCCAGAAAATCTGACATCCCCTCTCCCGGGATGACCTTGGTGTACTCATGTAAGGCGGGTTTTCTTATATCTGCTCCCAGCAATAAAACTTTTTTATTTGCTGCTTTATAGGCCTTTGCCAAGTGGTACGCAATAAAAGTTTTTCCTTCTCCTAAGATGGAGGATGTTACATAAATAATTTTACCTTCAGGTTTTGATAATTCGAAATCTAAATTGGATCGCAATATTCTTACACTCTCGAAAAGTACCGGAGAATCTTCAGGGTTCTTTAAAGTGATTATTTCACCCATCAGTTTTAATTGAGGGGTTACAATTCGTAGTAGGTCCTTCTTACTCTGAACTGAATTATCAAGCATATCTTTTGGCAGAAAGATGGCCAAAGGAAATAAGAGTCCGAAGATGAATGCAGCTACGTATACAATATTCTTTTTAGGAAATACCACCACATCCGGATTTGGCACAGCCCTGTCTATAATTTCTGCATTTGGATATGCTGTTGACATGGCAATGTTAGCCTCTTCTCTTTTTTGCAACAGATATAAGTAAATCGATTCTTTGGTTTTTTGTTGTCTTTCAATGTCCCTGCTTTTACGCTCCTGACCGGGCATATCAGCAATTTGAGTATTGATTGAACTCAATTGGCCTTCTATGTTACGTTGTTGAATGAGAAGAGTACTTCTTAAATTCCGGAGACTTTGCCTCAGAGAGGTCATTAATCCATCCAAGCGTTCATCAATTTGAACAACAATAGGATTTCGTTCTCCTGAAGTTTTTAAAATCCTTCTTCTTTCGAAAACCATTTTATTATACTCCGAGGTGATCGAAGAAATACTCATGTCATCCAGTCCTATATTTATGGGTACAACCTCATATGCACCAGTTTCATCCTGAGAATTTTCTAACTGATCAATCATATAATTCACGTTGCTGAGTTTGGTTGCAATTCTGATTAATTCAGTTTGAGCCCCAACTTCAGCCTGCATATAAAGGCCCGATTCAGCTGCTACATCAGTCAAGGTATTACCCACCTTAAAATCTTCCTTCTCTATATCGATATTATTAAGGTCTATTGAGATCCTGGCAATTCTTTCATTAATAAAATTAAAGGTAGATTCGGCCAATTCCATTTTACTGTCGATAGAACGTTGATTATAAATTTCCACTAATTTATTGATCAAATCTGCTGCTCTTTGTGCAATAGGGTCAGTAATGGAAATCATGATCATATTCGAACGATTTTCACGATCGTTAAAGGACTGAACCATTAATTTGTTTCGATAATTTGAGGCAACTACAGAAATAGGGGTAATTACCACCATCAACTTGGTTTCACGATATTTCTTGAGATTGAAATTATCTGATGGTAATAACATAATCTCCCCATAGGATGTAAAAATCGACTCTCCAAATCCTTTTTTAGAGGTAACACCATACTCATCGGTAAATCGGAATTCCGTATCAGAAATTAAACTCACTTCGAAATACTCATAAATATAATCTGCTAAAGAATCATGATGCCGGTAATTAATATTTATTGGGCTCCTGTTATATAGTTGAGAATTCTTAATGTTTCCTTCCTCATATACTTTTATATTTAGATCCAATTCATCAACCACCTCCTGCATCAAGGATCTGGACTTGAGAATTTTAGTTTCATCAAGATGCAGCTTATCTCCTCCATACACCAAACCAAGTTCCCCGAGTATGGCCTCCTCAGGAGTGGGGTTATTGGATAAGCTTATTAATCTAATAAGAGAGTTTGAGGCATATTCCCGTGTAGTATATCTCAAGTATAAAAATGCCATGATCAGAAAAGCCAATACACTTAAAGCAAACCATTTCCACCTTGAAATATAAAGCTTGATGGTTCTTGAAAAATCCGGCTCATTATCCACGGCTTTATTGGTAATTGATTGATCTTTCATCAGGACCTCGTAATTATTAGCACCGTCGAAGTTACGATCAAGGATAGAAGGGAAACAAAAATCGTTGCTCTGGCATCCAGCTCAGAAGTCTTGATCGCTGAACTATTAGGTTCAACATATACCACATCATTCTGAGTTAAAAAATAAACCGGTGAGTTGATGAATTCTTTAGTGGTAAGGTTAACCCGGGTAAAAGTTTTAACCCCATCAAAATCTCTGATCACCAAAACATTATCTCTCCGAGCTTTAATATCAAGATCTCCGGCCATACTTAGTGCTTCAAGAAGGGTTATACGCTCTGTAACAATATTAAAGCTCCCTGGACGCTTCACATGCCCCATAACAGTTACCTGGAAATTTTTGATGCGAACATTGATTACGGGCTCTTTTAAAAAGCCCTGAAGCTTTTCTACAAAAATAGCTTTCACCTCACTGGTGGTTAGCCCTTTAACGTGAAGCTTTCCTAAAATCGGAAACTCAATATTTCCTTCCTTATCTACTACGTAATCAACCTCCTGGTAATTGACTCCCTCCCCTTTTGTAAGATTGAAGGGTTTGGTGGCTTCCTGGTTAAAGCTTGAGATGTGAATACTTAAAAGGTCATCAACTTTAATTCTCGGTTCAAAGGAGCGGGTTTCAACGATGGTTTCAAATTCCCGAGCATTCTGAAAATAAGCCACATCTTTTCTGGTTGCACAGGATGTACAAAAAATTATCAATATAAATAGGAGTAATCTTGTTAAACTCTTATTTGAATGAAAAGTTGTGCTCATAATATTATTTAAGTAAATATCACATCCCCTTATAAGGATTAAAATTCAAAGACTGTAAAATGGTATAATTCGCAGATTTCTCATCAGAGTCTTTGTCAAGTCGAACGAAATCGGAATTGTTGGAGATATATTCTGGAACGATCTGCTTGAGTTTTCGTACGATCATATTCTTATCATTATACAAGTTTAGAATACACAAGGCTTCGATTTTGGCCTTTAACTTATGATAATCCAACTCTTTGGTTTTACTGATCAATATTTTTTCGTGGAAAGTTGGCAGGGTATCCTCGCCATTTGCCAGCAGTTCCTCATAAAGTTTTTCTCCGGGACGAAGTCCTGTAATTTCAATGTCAATATCTTCAGGATACTTAAGGCCTGACAATTTGATCATATTCTTCGCCAGATCAAATATCTTCACACATTCACCCATATCAAAAAGGAAGATCTCTCCACCTTTTGCCATGCTTCCGGCCTGTAGTACTAATTGAGAAGCCTCAGGAATAGTCATAAAATAGCGGGTCACATCACGGTGGGTAACTGTTAATGGCCCTCCAAGTTCCAGTTGTTTACGGAATAACGGGATGACCGAACCATTAGATCCCAACACATTACCAAAACGGGTGGTAACAAATTTGGTACTATGCGATTCTCTTTGAAGAGCACTGATAAAGATCTCTGCCACACGCTTGGTAGCTCCCATAACATTCGTGGGATTCACTGCCTTGTCTGTAGAGACCAATACAAATTTATCTACCTTATATTTCACTGCTGCATTGGCAAGAATCCGGGTTCCTGCTACGTTGATCTTTACCGCTTCATAAGGATTTTCCTCCATGAGCGGTACATGTTTATAGGCTGCAGCATGAAATATAACATCGGGTCTGTAATGAGCAAGAATGGCATTTATACCATGATTATCTCTCACATCACATACAATAGCCTTAAAATTATTTCTTCCTGCCCGTTTAAATTCTTGTTGTAAGTTGTACAAGGCAGATTCCGCAATATCCAAACATATGAGCTTATCTATATTGAAATGAAGTAGCTGTCGTGAAAGTTCACTTCCAATAGAACCGGCTGCACCGGTAACGATAATTGTTTTCCCCCTAAAGTCATCGATCAGATTTGGATTCTCAATGACAATCGGACTGCGTTCCAGGAGATCCTCTAATCGAACTTGTTTGATCTGGTTTAAGCTGATCTGTCCATTGATCCATTCATCAACGGGTGGAATTATGCGTACTTTGGGAACCAATTCCACAATGTCGTTTATGCTTTTTCTCAAGCTGCTGTCGCTGGTATCTGGAATGGCAATGATCACCTCCGAGATTCCATAACGACTTACAAAGTTTTCATTAAAGGATTTCCTGGACATAATAGGAGCACCATTAATACTGCTGCCAACCTTCGACATATTATCATCAATAAAAGCAATAACCCTTATATTCTGTTTTAAAGAGTTTGTCAAGGCATTATAGGTCATTATCCCCGCATCGCCGGCCCCATATATCACAATTCTTTCGGTGAGCCTGAGATCACTCATTACATACTTATATGCCAACTTGAAAGTGAGTCTTGTAGCAGCAAGAGCTACAAAATTCATAAAGGCGTGGGTGATGATAATATATTTGGGAATCGTAAAATTATCTACCAGGTTAAAGCCCTTGTTGATCAACACAACACCTACCGTTAACAAGGTTATACATCCTGTAGCCAGGGTAACCTTGAAAAGGTCTCTTAAACCCGTATACCTGATAATTCCTTTATAGGATCCTGTCATCAAAAAGCTGGCTACAGCAATAACACCCACCACAGGCAATTGGATGATCAGTGACTTGAAATCAAAGTTCAGTGAGAAATCAAAACGCAAAAAATAAACGATGAAAAAGGTGAGCAATACCAGAGTGGTATCCATTACCAAAACCATCCATTTAGATGCGTATTTAGGTAAATGCAAGGAAAGGTAGTTATTTATCATTATTAAGTTCTTTTTCTATTATACCAACGATTCTCAATAGATCATTCTCCGTAAGGTCAGATCCGCTGGGTAAGCATAGGCCTCTGTTAAATAAGGTTTCTGAAACACCACTCAGATAAGCTGTTTCATCCTGGAATACAGGTTGTAAATGCATGGGTTTCCATAAGGGTCTGGACTCTATATTATTTTCTTGAAGACTTAACCTGATTCGCTCTCTGGTTTCATTGTTATTTAACAACACACAGGTCAGCCAACGATTTGAGAACGTGTCGGCCGGTTCTTTCAGAAATTCAATACTCCTGTATCCTGATAGCCTATCCCGATAAAATTCATAATTAGCTCTTCGGGCGATTACACGATCTTCAAGCACCTCCATCTGCCCTCTCCCTATGCCTGCGGTCACATTACTCATCCGATAATTATATCCCACTTGAGAATGCTGATAATGCGGTGCCTCATCACGGGCCTGGGTAGCCAGGAAAACCGCTTTCTGCTTTTCCTGGTCATTTCGACATACCAATGCCCCTCCTCCTGAAGTTGTAATTATTTTATTACCGTTAAAAGAAAGGATGGAGAACGTGCCGAAGGATCCACATTTTTCTCCTTTGAATGTACTGCCAAGCGCTTCAGCACTATCTTCTACTACCGGGATATCATATTCTTTTGCAAGGCTGTGAATTTTTTCCACTTGGTATGGCATACCATATAAGTGAACCGCCACAATAGCCTTGGGCTTTTTTCCTTTGTTTATAAAATCTTTGATGGCATTTTCCAGCAGATCCGGACACAGGTTCCATGTAGTATCTTCGCTGTCAATAAATACAGGATGTGCCCCAAGATAGGTAATAGGATTGGCACTGGCTGCAAAGGTAAAACTCTGGCAGAGTACATGATCACCCTGTTTAACGCCACATAACAATAAGGCTAAATGAATGGCTGCTGTTCCGGAAGATAAGGCAGCTACATGATTGCCATCTCCGAGGTATTGACCAAGATCTTTTTCAAAACCCTCAACATTGGGCCCTAGGGGGGCTATCCAATTGGACTTGAAAGCCTCATTCACGTAGTATTGTTCCCTTCCTCCCATATGAGGTGAAGACAACCATATTTTGGTATCAGTAGCTATCATATCGTTTCTTTTGATTTGAGCTATTAAACAAAAGGGGGATAAACGATCAGGCAGGATAGGGGAAGTTAAGCCGGGCCGGTTTTGTGAAATTTGATGAGTTAATATTGTATAGAATTAAGGCTCGATTTCTTAACGAATTCTAAAATTATTAAACAACAGGAGGTTCAAACATCATCATCGGCAAAAGGAGATAAAATTCGCTTAAGTACTGATATACAGTTGATAATATTATTATTACGATAACACTCCGAAAACACAAGGATTCCATTGAAAAGCCTCATATTTTTTCACAAACTTTTGTTTCACAGTATTTTAAGTCATTTTCAACTAATTTGTAGGAATTGATTTCCGTCTGTTTACCTGAACATATATCTTTATCAACCCTAAAATTTCCTGTAATGAGAAGTATTAAAAACATCTGTTGTATTGGTGCCGGATATGTAGGAGGGCCCACCATGTCGGTTATAGCCAACAAGTGCCCGGAGATCAACGTAACCGTGGTTGATATCAATGCCAACAGGATTGCCGCCTGGAATGATGAAGATCTGGATAAGCTGCCGGTTTATGAACCCGGATTAAAAGAGATCGTGGCTGAATCCCGTAACAAAAACCTGTTTTTTTCTACCGAGGTTGATAAAGCCATCGATGAGGCCGATATGATCTTTATTTCGGTAAATACCCCAACCAAAACCTATGGAAAAGGTAAGGGCGAGGCTGCTGACCTGAAATATATTGAACTCTGTGCCCGAAATATTGCCAGGGTGGCAAAATCAGATAAGATCGTGGTGGAGAAATCGACCCTGCCGGTAAGAACAGCCCAGGCCATCAAAGACATATTGCACAATACAGGAAATGGGGTAAAATACGAAGTGCTCTCCAACCCGGAATTCCTGGCAGAAGGTACCGCTATTGATGACCTTCTTAATGCCGACCGCGTATTGATCGGTGGCGATGATACCCCTTCAGGCAAGGAAGCCAAGAATATTCTCAGCGGCATTTACGAGCACTGGCTTCCCAAAGAAAGAGTACTACAAACCAACCTATGGTCTTCAGAACTTTCTAAACTCGTAGCCAATGCCTTTTTAGCACAACGTATCTCTTCTATCAACTCCATTTCGGCTCTTTGTGAAGTGACTGATGCCAATGTAGCCGAGGTAAGTAAAGCCATTGGGAAGGATTCCCGTATCGGACCAAAATTCCTGAATGCCTCTGTAGGCTTCGGAGGCTCCTGCTTTCAGAAAGACATCCTCAACCTGGTGTATATCTGTAAAACCTACGGACTCACCGAGGTGGCTGAGTATTGGGACCAGGTCATCAAGATCAATGATTACCAAAAGCGCAGGTTTGCCGAAAATATCATTACCACCCTCTACAATACCGTATCAGGTAAAAAGATAGCCTTCTACGGATGGGCCTTTAAGAAAGACACCAATGATACCCGGGAATCAGCGGCCATCTATGTAGCCGACACTCTATTGGAAGAACAGGCCGAGATCGTGGTATATGATCCAAAGGTGAGTGAAGAACAGGTGTACGCAGACCTCGACTATCTCAATACCCGTTCAGAGGAGGAGAACAGAAAACTGGTCACTGTAGTCAATGACCCGCTAAAGGCGGCAGAAGATGCTCATGCCGTAGCTATTCTTACCGAATGGGATGAGTTCAAAGCCCTTGACTGGGAACAGATCTACAACAGTATGTTCAAACCGGCCTTTGTCTTTGACGGCCGACGTATTCTCGATAAGCAAATAATGAATCAAACAGGCTTCGATTACTACCGTATCGGAGAAGGTAAATAACGCATGATCATTCCCTTTTTTATAAAGCCCGAATTAGTTTCGGGCTTTTTTATTTCTAAAATCCCTGATGATCAGAATGAAGATAATCATCAGTATATCAGCCCCGCTCTTTTTATAAACTAAAAATTATATTTATTACATATATTCTGGCAATCTGGTGTTTTTTCCGTTAAAAACTGTTAAAAAAAATCCGTTAAACGTCTAAAGCGTGCATTTGGGCGTATAACTACCGGGAACCAATTGAAAATGAGGTGTATAATCGACAATCGATGTTAAAAGATGTAGTTCATCGAAAATCAAATGCATTTCACGGATAATTCCCTGAATGATAATAGTTTAGCGAAACCAAATCTTAAAAACCCAGATTACCATGAAAAGACTGAATAAACTTCGGCCTATGTTGATTATTGTGCTTATTTCTCAGCTTTTTTTCGCCTGTGCTAACGACCAGGATGAATTTCTTGCCGATAATGTAGAAGAGGTAGTTGGTGATTTTATGGCTGCCACCATTTATTACGAGGTAGGTAGTGATAAATATGCGATTGTTTATACCAAGAATGGTGATAAAAAAACCTTCAACAACGGTAAAAAAGTAGGACAAACCCAGGAGGAAGCTCCGGATCCAATCGTAGCCCCTGAAAATGCCGAAAATGTAGAAATCATAGAAGGAGAAGCATGGACCGATGAAGAAGCTATGGTTGAAACCAGTAACCCTAACGCCCCTGTTAGTTCAGATTTAGCTTTTAGTGTAAACTATTGGCAAGACCTATACGATCAGGAATGGGTTGAAAATGATAATAGAATGGATAAAGATGATGCTTACTCAAAGTCATTAAGTAAGAATCTTGACCAGGAATATTATTACCTTGGATATTATATCGATGGGCTGGTGCAAATCTGGCAAGCTACAGGAGATAATGCCTATTTAGATACAGCATTAGACCTTATTAACAATACCGTTAACGATGCTGTTGATATGGGTAATGGTTACAAAGGTTGGCCTTCACAAGACGGAACACCAAAGGCTCTTTGGGATAGTTTTTACTGGCGTCATGTTGCTACCCTTGTGAGAGTTCTTCATGAATCACCGAACCTGAGGTCTACAAACCCTCAATATCAACAAGCCTATGTTGAGTTATTAAATTTCTCAGAAGTACACATTTGGGACAGATGGGAAGCCGCAGGTATTGGAAACTTCTACCGAAGCCGAACTCACATGGCATCGCATTGGGCAAGAATTGGAATGGAGTTGTATATGGTAACCGGAAAAGCGAAATATAGAGAAGTATTTGAAAACATTTCTTTCAAAGGTATGCCTAACAGACCTTCAAACCTAAGAGACCGAATTTATTTCAACCCAGATCAGACTGATGCATATGTTTGGGATTCTCAATGGGATGTTAATCAGGGAGGTGGAGTTCAGGATACTTCACATGCCGGGGCCATCATTAGCTTTATCGTCAATGCAGCTGATAACAATATGTACTGGAACTCAAATGATATCACGGCATTTACCAATACCCTGATGAAGGTGATCTGGCCGGCTGAAAATGGAAGTCAAATGGCTTATAATGTTGATGGAACCGAAGGTTTCCAAAGAGCTCACAAAGGGCACGAATGGCTTACCTTGGGTAGATACAGCAGAGAGGTTCAGGAAAGAATCTTTACAGACTACATTCCTAACACCCAATTTGAAAACGTTTATGTGTATGGAACTCAAGCTATGGGAGCTGCTGCTCTTAACGCAAAGATCTTAACTGACGGAGCTCCTGTATATCCGGAGCAATAAATCCAGGTTTATATTTAAATAATTCAAAAGGCGTAAAATATATTTTACGCCTTTTTTATATGATACATCAAAAGCCATTCAATAAAATCATATCGCCTGGACTGTTGGTTTGCTCCCATACCCGGCAGGCATTCGAAATCTTATCTTTTCAATGAAGGAATCGAGCAGTTTATTAATCTATAGACGAAGAATCTTCAACAAATAGCTTTTCCGAATTGCACTTTTGAGAAATAAATTCAAGAATATTTTCTGCTCTTTGGTCTATATCAAAATGAGCACTATGCATAAGGGCCGATTCTGACATTTTTTTCAAAAGCGCTTCATCATAGAGTAGTTCTTCAATTGATTCGGCAATCTTATCGACATCCAAAGGGTCTACCAGTCTGCTAAACGAAGGCCGGCATTGTTCTTTGACTTCAGGAATGTCAGAAGATATAATCGGTAATCCGCATGCCATAGCTTCTACTATTGCATTGCTTGCACCTTCCCGGAGCGTAGGTAATATAAAAATATCTGCTGCATTCAGATAAAGTGGAACCAAATGTGAAGGAATAGCACCTTTGAAAAGGATGCCCTTATAATTTAGTTCCATATCTCCTTTCCCTATTAAAATGAGTTTTACGTCCTTATCGATCTTTTCAATTGCCTCTATGACTCTATCGGGGCCTTTATGAGGAAGAAATCTTCCCACGAACACTAAAACTTTCTCCTGCCTGCCAATCCCTAGTTTAAGACGGGCTTCCACTTGATCCATTTTGTGGAATTTTTTTAGGTCCACCCCGTTTGGGTAGACTCCAATCCTATTTTCTTCCACCCCGAGACTCAATAGTTTTTCCTTGAGGTGATATGCCACCACCACAAATCCTGTAATCCGCTGCATCAATCCTTCTAATTCGCGTGCAGGAATTAAGGAAATTCGATCATCGAGATTGCTTTCGCCCATAGCAACAAAAATGGGGATGTTAAGATGTGACAATGCCTTTACGGCAATAATCCCGTTTGTCAGAAAATGAGCGTATATAAAATCGTAATCTTGTCCGGTTTCCTTAACTAGCTTCTGTAATTTCTTCACCGTAAAATACTCTCCAATTTGATAGGTATTATACTTGCCTATTCGTTTAGCTGAGGTTGAAAGCGTTGACAATCGGTACACCCGGGCTCTTTCCTGACCATAACCGTTAACCTTTTCACTTTTCAAATAGTTTTTCAATTTGGAATATGGAACAATTACCGTTACCTGGTGGCCAAGTAGTACGAACTTTTGAATTAAATTATATACAAAAACCCCTCGGTCAGGTTCAGTGGGTGACGGGTAGTCACTGGTGTAAACCAATATTTTCATAATTCTCTGTATTACGTTTAGCGTTTGTTTTCAATGCGTAGATTCCCGATATTAAAACTCCGAAAAGAAACCAGAAAAGAATTTTACCGATGGCTCCTCCTTGCTTGGACATATTCAGGAGAACAGTTGTATAGATCAGAAAATAAACCGCAAATCGCTCTGATCGTGAATAACGAATAAGGTATAAGCCAATGCGGAAGATAAACCATACAAAAAAGAACGTGCCTACTACCCCTGTGGTTAATAGCACCCATAAAAACACATTATGAGGGTCTCTAAAACCAGCCCCATGTAAGAACATGGTAAGCTTGTCTGCAGGAAGTCCAACCCCAAAGAATAAGTTATTTTTTATGGCCTGTATTGCTCCCTCCCATATTTCGTTGCGACCTGTATCCCCATGCTCAACCGTACTCAATATACGATACCTGAAAACCGGATTTGTCTCCAGAATATAGATGAACAAACCGGTAACGAATACCATCCCAAAAGCTATCAGGATCATCTTTTTCCACAGTTGTGTCTTAAGACTAATTGTAAGGAGTATTACTCCGAGTAACAAGGATAGTAATGCCCCCCTGGAGGCCGAAAGAATGGTTAAATGTAATAATGGCAAAAGGGTGCCGATCAACAATATTTTGATTGATTTCGATTGCTGTTTATTTGTAATAAATCCGAGGGCAATTATAAATGCCAGGGCTGCCTTTGTACCAATTAAATTCGGATTTTCTCCGAAAATTAAAATCCTGCCGTTGAAATAGGAGATGCCCTGTCCTGCCAAAAACAATAAATACATGGCAAAAATACTCATCACGAATATCACCAGAACCTTTGGAATCAAGGAAGGATTTAGAATAAGATGTGCAGCTACAAGAAACATTAGAATGATCAGTTGCAGCATTCGTTGATGAACTAAATCCAAAAGCTCATTGGCATATAGAGAATTCATCGCTGTTGACAATATTCCTACAAGCACATATAAAACCAATGGGATTAAAAATTGCCTGAAATAGCTGATTTTGAAAATCTTTGAAGCAAAAGGAACCCAGGAAACAATATATAAGATCGTAGCTATATAGGTAAATGATATGCCGCTAAAACCAAAAGGATTCCAATTCTCGAAGGTAACGGCAAAAACCAAAAAAAGTAGTAAGAAATCATTTATTCTTTTTAATAACAGGTTCATAGTTATCGAGTATTAGCATCAGTTTACTGATAAAAAATCAACTCACTCAAAGTAATTCAACATGAACATTCTCATATGATGCTTTAATTAATACCTCTTAACGGTACCATAATCATAAGGCAGTAAACCGGCCAACTCTCCTATGAATTATAGCTGAGTAAGTTGTTCAGATTTTTAATTTAACGATTTAAACCACAGTTATTTAATATCTAAATACCAATTAGATTATTTGATCTTTTTCTTCGGTCAAAACTTAAGCGATTACCTTTTATCGAGATTTCAAATAGTATACTCTAACTTGATGATATTCAACACATTCTTTATTTATATTGCTGATAATTAATGGTTGATATGATTAAATGCCTGCACATTTGTAATGATTTTTTAGGCAGTAGAGTTCATCGGAATTTATATACTGCTTTGAGTGAAAAAAACCTGGATCAGATCGTTTATTATCCTCAGGGTAGTGGAACCCCCGATCCTTCAGCGCCTCCTCCTCCATTTGATGTTTTGGCCGGGGAGTTCAAAACATCGCCTTTAGACAGGATTAATCAGGTTCGTAAAGCAGAAAAATCATACAATAGTATTCGTTCAAATATTGATTTGAATTCCGTGGATATCGTACATGCTTCTACCCTGGTCAGTAATGGGTTAATTGCGTATAAAATATTTAAGGAGTATAATATTCCATATATCATCGCAGTAAGAGGAACCGATATAAACTTATTTCTTAGGTTCAGGCCTGATCTTTATCGATTAATTCTCAAAATATTACAAAACGCCTCGAAAATAGTTTTTATCAGTCAGGCACATCAGCGCCACTTTTACAAAAAAAGATTTATTAAAAAATTCACCGGCTATAAAGAATTGGCAGATAAAACAAAGGTAATTCACAATGGCATTCAAGACTTTTGGCTCATCAATCAAAGGCCCTTGAACAAGAAAAATTCAAACCCATGTAAGCTCTTATATATAGGTAATTTCAGACCTAATAAAAACACTTACAGACTAGCAAAGGCCGTAATTGACATCCATGAGAATATCAACAACTCCATTTCTATAAGTTTTGTTGGCAAAGGCGGCAGCGAGGAAAAAAAGATCAGATATCTGGCTAAAAAATATTCATTCATCAACTTTTTAGGCCCACAATACAACAAAGAAGAACTATTCAAAATCATTCGTGATCATCACATTTTTGCTATGGTTTCTCACAGTGAAACTTTCGGGCTGGTCTATCTTGAAGCCTTATCTCAGGGCTTACCTATTGTATATACCTCAGGGCAAGGCATCGATGGAACGTTTAGCTTTGAAGTAGGCAGATCTGCTATCCCAAAAAAGGTATCATCAATCAAAGAATCTATTATGCACTGTATAGCTGAATATTCCAATTTCCACTTAGAGAAAATAGATTTCAATGTATTTAAATGGAGTACAGTATCTGCCAACTATATGGACTTGTATTTCGAGGTGCTTAGTAAAAATAAATTGCCAATATCTGAGGAATCAAGTGTTTAAAGTAATAATAGTGATAAATTGAATATACTTTACATCCATCAATATTTCATAACGCCTAAAGAACCTGGTCCCACCCGCTCATATTGGGTTGCTAGGGAGCTGATAAAGTCCGGGCATAAAGTAACCATGCTCACTACGAGTTCTACCGTAAAATCAAATAAAGACAGAGGAAGAGTGCTTATCGATGGAATCGATGTGATCTATTTAAATATCCCATATCATGGTTCGATGTCTGTGAAGAGCAGGTTGATGGCCTTCCTTAAATTTGCCTACCAATCTTCTCTCTTTGTTTTAAAACAAAAAAATATTGACCTGGTCATTGCTACCTCAACGCCCTTGACGGTAGGGATACCTGCCTTACTGGGCAAGTGGTTCCGCAGATTCCCCTTTATTTTCGAGGTCAGAGACCTGTGGCCGGAAGTTCCCATTCAAATGGGAGGCCTGCAAAATAAGTTTGCCATCAAGGCAGCGAGACTCTTGGAAGAGACCATATATGTAAATGCAACACATATTATTGCCCTTTCTCCCGGAATGATGGATGGTGTATTGAGCAAAGGAATCTCACCGTCTAAAGTGAATATGATACCCAATATGTCCAAGCCGGATGTATTCTGGCCCAGACCTAAGAACACTGAATTGATGGAAAAACTCAGGTTGAAGGAGGATACTTTTAAGGTGATATATTTTGGTGCCTTGGGGTTGGCCAATGCTCTGGATTACATTGTACAGGCAGCTGAAATATTGAAATATGACCAAAGGATAGAGTTTATTTTTGCCGGTGGCGGTGGTGTAGAAGAAGACTTAAAACAACAGTGTAAAGACCTACAACTCACAAATGTCAGAATTTTAGGTAATTTTCCTATGTCCACCTTATCAGAGATTGTTAATCTTGCTGATGTTTCCCTTGTCACTTTTAAAAACCTTCCCATTCTGGCTACCAACAGTCCGAATAAACTCTTCGACTCTCTCTCTGCCGGTAAACCCATCATTGTTAATTCTGCGGGTTGGACTAAGAGCATGGTAGAAGAATACCAGTGCGGCTTCTATGTACATCCGGAACAACCGGAAGACCTGGTCCGGAGCATAATTACCCTCCTTGAAGATTCAGAACTTTGTGCTCGTATGGGAGAGCGCTCCAGGTGGTTGTCAGAGAAAAAATTCGATAAAAGTATCCTTTGCGATCAGTTTGTCGCTACCGTAAATTCAATCTCCGACTCAGACCCACAACACGCTACCTACTAGAACTAACATCTAACCAGAGTCCGGGCTAACAGTTCTAAAAATAATTCCAACCGAAAGGGGCATTAAACATAGAATATCATTTAAGAAGTAATTCTAAAAATTCCAACTTCTACTTAAGGATATAGATTTAAACCCATTTTATGACAACCGAATATAGCATAATGCAAGACCTTGTATTTTGAAATGTGATGCAAAAAGAAACTCCAAACCCTTTCAGTACTATATTCATTAAAATCTTGAAGTAAGAAATGTATGAATTTACTCGAAATATTCTTACAAAAAAGTAGAATACTTACCTTAAAAAACATTTATTAAAATCTGATTATCAGATTTTTAAGTTATTTATCTGGATAAATTATGGGTCCTGAATCAGTCCAGTAAATTAGCTATGTAACTAATATGAAGTCGGGGTAGTATGTATGTAAATTTTATCAAGCGTATTTTAGATTTTACACTCGCACTTACTTTTTTCCTGTTGCTTACCCCTGTCTTTTTGGGACTATATTTTTACCTGGCTCTGACTACCGAAGAACCGGTGTTTTTTAAACAATTGCGGCCGGGTAAAAACGGAGAATTATTTTACATCAAAAAATTCAGAACCATGAACGAGAAGAGAGATCTTAAAAATGAATTATTAAGTGATGAAGAACGATTAACACGGGTCGGAAAAATTTTACGTAAATACTCCCTGGATGAAATCCCGCAATTGCTTAATGTAATTAATGGGGACATGAGCCTGGTTGGACCTCGCCCATTACTCCCTGAATACCTGCCTTTATATACCAAGTATCAGAATAAGAGGCATGAAGTCAGACCGGGAATTACCGGGTGGGCACAGGTCAATGGTCGAAATGCGATAACCTGGGAAACGCGCCTGGATCTTGATGTTTGGTATGTGCAGCACATTTCCTTTTTCCTGGACATCAGGATTCTTTTCATGACCCTGTTAAAAGTGTTTAATAATAATGATGTTGCCTCCCCTACTCATGCTACAATGGAAAAGTTTACCGGTAGCAAAATGTAGATTTAATGATGAAATTGAGTATTATCCTCCCCACCTACAACCAGGAAAAGCTCCTGGGCAGATGTTTAGACAGTCTTCTCGACCAGGAGCTGCCTAAAGATGAGTATGAAATTATAATTGTAAATGATGAATCGAAGGACGGCACCCTCGATGTGGCCCGACAATACGCAATAGAAAACCCCAACATTAAAATTATTAATCGTGAAAATGGCGGAGCCGGTGCGTCCCGTAATACAGGTATGGATCATGCCCGAGGCCGTTATCTGCACTTTGTAGATCCTGATGATTACGTCACAAAAAACTGCTATCCTTATTTACTCCAGCTTGCCGAAGAGCAGGACCCGGAGATTCTGTGTTTCGAACATGTAAAAACCAAAAACGGAACAGACATTTTACCGGTTAAAGAACATCAAAGCCAGGTCCAGACCTATTCAAAATATACCGGAACAGCCTTTATTGCCAATTTTAAATACCACAACGAGGTGTGGTGGTATCTCATTAAACGGGATTTTATACTCGATACAGGTATCCGTTTCATTGAAGGAAAATGGATGGAAGATGTTATTCTTACCCCTACCCTCTTCCTTCAGGTCAGAAAACTCATCTACAGCAAAATAGACGTATACCGTCATGTGATCATGCCTAATTCTGCAATGACCAGTAAAGAACCTGCTCATTACAATAAACTGATCGGAGATATTGAAGATGCAACTTACATATTTCATGAATTAATAGAAGAAATACCGGAAGAAGATACTATAACAAGAGATTGTAAACATCGTATTAAAACCAAACAACAGTCACTGGTCTTTTTTATGCTGGTAAGATTAATGAAATCAAACTTACCTGTCAATTCTATTAAAGATAAGCTCCAGGGATTTAAATCGATCCAGGCCTATCCTTTAAACCATTTTCTGGGCAAAGACTTCCAGGGAACCGGATACTCCATCCTGACCTATATTTTCAACCGGGAACGGTTAATGTATCCCTTCATGAGAACGTTTAGATTTTTGTATAAACCGGCTATTAGAATTTACTCTCTGTTTTAATATGGCTACTGCAAATAACATATTGATCACTTCAGCCGGCAGAAGAGTGTCGTTGGTAAAAGCATTTCAAAAGGAGCTAAGCATTCTTGATGCAATGGGCCTTGTGATCTGTTGCGATGCCCAACCTGAACTTTCGGCGGCTTGCCAGGTGGCAGATAAACATTTTCAGGTGCCAAGATTAGACCACCCTGAATACCCGGATTTCCTGGTACAAAAATGTCGGGAGCTCGATATCAAACTTATCATTCCCACCATTGATACGGAGCTGACACTCCTGGCAAGAAACAGGGCATTATTTTTGGCAAACGGCATCATACCGATTGTTTCTTCTCCTGAGCTTATCAAGCTAACCCAGGATAAACGCAAAACACACGAATTATTCAACTTTTACGGTATTTCAACGGCGCAAGAATACGATCGTGGTCACTTTAAATACCCTATGTATCTTAAACCCTACGATGGCAGCAGGAGTATTGATAATTACCTCTTAAAGAGTCCTGATGAACTAAGAGATGAGCACCTTCAGAATGAAAAAATGATGTTTCTTGAATATCTCGACCATGATCAGCACGATGAGTACACCTGCGACCTGTATTACGACAAACATCATAACTTAAAATGTGTGGTACCGCGAAAAAGAATAGCTATCAGAGAAGGAGAAGTTAATAAAGGAATAACATGTCGCAACGAGGTAGCAAAATTGGTGCAAAATAAATTATCGGAACTACCCGGTGCCATAGGATGCCTTACCGCACAATTTTTCATGCATAAGGTTTCCGGAAAAATAACCGGGATAGAAATTAATGCTCGTTTTGGAGGAGGTTTTCCGCTCACCTACCTTGCCGGTGCAAATTATCCTGGATGGCTTCTTGGCGAATACCTGTTTGATAAGAAAGTTAACGATGGGTTTGAGAGTTGGGAAGATCAGCTGCTTATGCTCAGATATGATAATGAAGTTTTAGTGCATGCATATCAACGTACAACATAATACCGTCATTGCCTTTGATCTTGATGATACCCTGTACAAGGAAATAGACTATGTACGTTCGGCATTTCGTGAAATTGCCAGAAAACTTTCTATCGACCATTGGCTGGAGATCTATCTCCAAATGTTTTCCATGTTCAGGCAGGGAAAGAATACATTTGATTACCTGGAACAAAACTACCCGGTAACCAAAGCCTCCTTATTAGATCAATACAGAAATCATATCCCTGATATAACTCCTGAAGCTGGTGTCATTGCACTTATTGAACAGATCAAGACTTTCAAAGGCAAGATTGGTATCATTACAGATGGGAGAACTAGTACCCAAAACAATAAAATAGATCAGTTAGGGTTGAGAAAGTATTTGGATTTTGTTTTCATATCTGAAGAAACCGGTCATGATAAACACACCCCCCATAATTTCGAAACACTTATGCGTCAGTATCCTCAATCTCATTTCACCTATATCGCTGATAACCCTGCAAAGGATTTCCTTTTCCCAAATCGTATGGGATGGCAAACCATCGGGCTTTTAGATAACGGGACTCATATTCATAAACAGTTATATCCGAAATCCTCTGAATACCTCCCGGATAAATGGATATTTCAATTAAATGACCTACATGTATTCCCTTCAAAATCTGAAGTTAATCTTACAGGGTTAGATTCGAATTAATCAGTAATAAATAAAACTCTTACGATATTAAATCCGCATCTCCCTTAATCGAGAATGCTATTTATTTATCGATATATAACTCACTGTTTTTCAGTTTTTTAGGATTTTTGTAGTAAATCCATCCCCCTGTTTTAATTTGATTAATAGCAAATGATCAGTATTAAATGTTGGGCTATGGTGAAACTAATACTTCAAACTATAAGTAATATTTTAGAGCAAGTTAACAGTAAGGTCAGATATGCAATACTCTTGCCCTTTTGTTTAATGATATCTATACAAGGTTTTGCGCAGGCACCCTCCTGGGGGGCTACGGGGCTTTTGAACGAAAATCTAAATAATCCCACCTCCCTGGATTTTGGACCAAACGGAAAACTCTATGTATCTCAACAGGATGGTATCATTTACGAATACACTGTTGAACGAAACAATGCTCCCGCCGGTGAAGGAAAGTATACGGTTACTGATACCAAGGTCATTACCCTGGTCAAAAACAATACCCCAAACCACAATGACGACGGGAAGCTGAACAATACCAAGATCAGGCAGATCACCGGAATACTTGCCACCGGTACCCCTGAAAACCCTATCCTCTACGTAGCCTCTTCCGACTGGCGTATTGGCGGAAAGAACCAGCCCGGTAACGATGTAAATCTCGACACTAATTCAGGTATTATTACCCGACTTACCTGGAATGGTAATGCCTGGGAAAAGGTAGACCTGGTGCGAGGACTCCCCCGTTGCGAAGAGAATCACTCTACCAATGGGATGGAGTTATTCAGTAAAAATGGCCAGGATTACCTCTTTGTACAACAAGGTGGTAACACAAACCAGGGGGCTCCCAGTAATAACTTTGCAGGATCATCCGAATATTTTCTTGCAGGGGCACTCCTCATTGTTAACCTTACCCAGATAGAGGGCATAGAAGCTGCGAATGGTGGCCCATTTACAGACTTGAGAGACAATACTACAAAATACGTCTACGACCTGCCCACCCTGAATGATCCGGAACGTCCTGACATCACTAATTCCAGTCCGGATTTCCCTTATGGACCAGGGCACCCCATGTATAATGCAAAAATTGACAAAGGCGATCCTTTTGGAGGAAATAACGGTTTAAACCAGTCTTTTCCCGAACCTAACGGACCGGTACAAATATTTTCTCCCGGCTACAGAAACGCCTATGATATTGTTGTTACTGAAAACGGCGATATTTACACCTTTGATAATGGTCCCAATGGAGGTTGGGGTGGTCCGCCACTCATAAGAAAGGCCGGTGGTGGCATTAAAGGCGATGAATACAGTACAACCCTCAATGTTGGAGCAGGAGATTACATCACCAATGAGTTTAATTACTCTAATGGAAAAACTCATGGTGACCAGCTTCATTATGTAGGAAGTATTAACGATGCCAATAACACCTATTATGCAGGGCACCCGGTACCCATCAGGGCCTTCCCTTCAAAAGCAGAAGTGATCGAATATGAATACAATGGAAATGATTGGGTTATTTCCAAGCGATTTGATTGGGCAGACCTCATTAAAGGGGTTTCCGGCTATTTCGATCAGAATTTCTCTATGGCCAATTTCCCGGATGATCCAAGACAAGCCTATTATACCACCGATAATAAGAACGCCCCGGGTCTGAATATGCTGGATTTTGTAAACTCGTCCACGAACGGGATGTGCGTATATACGGCCAGTAACTTCAACAATCAGCTCAAAGGAAATCTATTTGCAGCCTCCTTTAACGGAAATATTAACCGCTATGTGATCAATGAACAGAATCACACCCTGATCGAAAAGAACAATAAATATTTGGCCGGATTCGGAAGTATACCCCTGGATGTTATTGCCCAGGGTGATACTGAGATCTTCCCCGGTACCATTTGGGCAGCGACCTATGGTGCAGATAACATCACTGTTTTTGAACCTGCAGATTTCGGGCAATGTTTTCAGCCCGATGAACCGGGTTATGAAGCACAGGAGGATTATGACAAGGACGGGTTTACCAATGCCGATGAGATCGCCAATGGTACCGACCACTGTTCGGCCGGCTCCAAACCCTCTGATGCCGACAATGATTTTATTTCTGACCTGTTAGATCCTGATGATGATAATGACGGAATTCCGGATCTGGAAGATAAATTTGCGCTTGACGCCAATAATGGTACCGGCACCCAATTACCTGTAACCTATCCGTTCTGGAACAATGATCCCGGTACCGGGATGTTCGGACTCGGATTTACAGGGCTGATGCTTGACCCCTCAGGACAAACCAATTACCTTGATCAGTTTGATGTTGAAAACATGTCTTTTGGAGGGGCCGGAGGGAAAGCTACCATTGACTTTACCTCCACCGGCGATGCTCTTGAAGATAATAACAATCAGGATTACGGCTTTCACTTCGGGATCAATGTAGATGAAAATTCCAATCCCTTTACGGTACACACCAAAATAGAAACCCCCTTTAACGGGGAGCAACCCATTAGCGGACAGGCCTATGGGGTATATGTAGGTACAGGAGACCAGGATAACTACCTCAAGGTAGTACTTATGAATGGAGTAAACCCCAATGATGCTGTTAATGGTATTGCGATTACGCTCGAATCAAACGGGGTCACTGAGACACAGGTTTATAATGTTCCCGGATTATTAGACGCTATCGGGGTAGACCTCTATCTAGGGATAGACCCGAAAACAAAGATCCTTCAGGTTTCATACTCCCTTGATAACGGCCAAAGCGTTCCGGGACTTGGTACCGAGCTATTTCTGCCGGATAACTTCTTTGATCCCGATGATGATCATGGGTTAGCAGTGGGCTTGATAAGTACTGCGGGACCCTCTCGAACCGGGTATACAGCAACCTGGGATTTTATCAATGTCACCGAAGACCAACCCAACAGGTTGGCATCGAGTCCGGAATCGCTTGATTTTGGAATACTCACCATCAACGGCACACCAACGACATCCAATATTGAAATCCTCAACCTGGGAGGTAATGAAGATCCGGCCATTGAGATCACAGCGTTGAATATCATCAATGATCCTGAAGGGGTATTTTCAGCAGAACAGAATGTTCCTGTAACGGTTGGGTCCGGTGTTATTCAACAAGTACCAATAACCGTTACCCCTAATGATATCACAGGTAAAAAAGATGCCGATCTGGAGATCATCCACAGCGGTATCAATAGTCCGCTCATCGTGCCTTTAACACTTATCCTGGAAGAAGCAAAAATTGAAGAGCCGTTGGTGCGTATCAATGCCGGAGCAGAAAGTGATTTTATGGCTACAGATGGTGGACCGATCTGGGAAGCAACCCCGATAAATGGAAGTTACACCGGTAGTTCCTTTTCTGTCAACACCGGAACCAATACTTCGGCCGGATTTGAATATAACTCCAGAGACGAGAGCATGCCAAATTATATTGATGCTCCTACCTTTAATGCCATTTTTGCAAGGGAAAGATACGATGCGCCTGCCGGAGCCGACATGAGCTTTAATATTCCCATTGAAAACAATACCTACCTGGTAAGACTCTACCTTGGGTCAAACTATAGTGGTGCCAGTGAAGTTGGCAGTCGCGTTTTTGACATTTTGATCGAAGGGCAAGTGGTGAAAGCAGGGTTTGACCCTGTTGCCGAATTCGGATTTGGAAGTGCGGGAGTACTGGATTTCCCGGTCACCTTACAAGACGGGGAGATCGATATCTCCTTTGATCATATAACAGAAAATCCAAATCTTTATGCCATCGAGATCCTTGGGTATTCCATTTTTGACGGGGTCAATGCACAGGCTCTGGCCTTTCCGGTAACGGGGCCGGCACCCTTGGAAGTTGCCTTTGATGGTAGTAAATCAAGCGCATTGAATAACATTGTGTCTTATAAATGGGATTTTGGAGATGGAAACACCTCTGAGGAGATCTCTCCTATACATACCTACACCACCCCCGGAAAATATAATTCGACCCTTACCATATCTGATGGTAATATTGAAGATACTGACAGCATTACCATCTCGGTTGAAGAGCCCCTTAATCCGGAAGATTTTGCCATTTTGATCAATGCAGGAGGTGGAGATCTAACCTATAATGGTAAGCTTTTCAAAAAAGACAGGTACTTTCAAGGTGGTACGCTGTATACCAATAATCAGGCGGCAGTACCCACCCTGTATCGCACGGAGCGCAACGCAAATCCTCCCCAGGTAAAGTATAACATCCCCTTACCTGAAGGCAACTATAAGGTGCTGCTCCATTTTGCGGAAATATACCTGGGTGCCACCGGCGGTGGCGGCCAGGCTGAACCGGGAAAACGTGTGTTCGATATACTTCTTGAAGAAGCGGTTGTTTTAGATGATTATGATATCATTGAAAGTGTAGGTACAGAAACACCCGATATCCAGGAATTCACCGTTGAGGTCACCGATGGAGAATTAAATATTCTTTTAGATGGGAATCCGGCAACCGGAGGGGTCAACCGACCTAAGATATCTGCCATTGAGGTCTATGGGGAGAATCCGAATGGAAAATTTATTGCCATTAATGTAGAAAGTATTCCTGACCAATACAATGACATTGGAGAATCACCCGACCTTTCCATTGGAGCTTCAGGAGGCGACCCAAATGCCAACTTTACCTTTAGCATCTCAGGACAACCGGAAGGCATCGATATTGAGCCCACCAACGGACTGGTATTTGGAACCATTGCCAGCGGCGCCCGTACAGGAGGTCCGGAAAACAACGGGGTCTATGAGGTCACGGTGACCGTTTCTAAACCGGGCTCTGAAGAGGTGAACATCAATTTTACCTGGACCATTCAGGAAGCCCTTAATGAGTGGTTTGACAAAGATGAAGCCACCAATTATACGGCAAGGCATGAATGCTCCTTTGTGCAGGCCGGAGATAAGTTCTACCTGATGGGAGGCCGTGAAAATGCGAAAACCATTGATGTATATGATTATACGGCCAATTCATGGACAAATATTCCCAACAGCCCTCCCTTTGAATTCAATCATTTCCAGGCTGTGGAATACCAGGGGTATATCTGGGTGATAGGGGCCTTTAAAACCAATGACTACCCGAATGAAATTCCAACCGAAAACATCTGGATCTTTGATCCTTATAACCAGACCTGGAAGCAAGGACCTGAGATTCCGGAATCCAGGAGAAGAGGATCTGCCGGACTGGTGGTTTATAATGACAAATTTTACATCCTGGGAGGAAATACTGACGGACATGATGGCGGGTATGTTCCCTATCTTGACAGTTACGATCCCTACACCGGAGAGTGGACCGTTCTGCAGAATGCTCCTCATGCCAGGGATCATTTTCACGGTGTGGTTGCAGAAAACAAGCTTTATGCCATTGGTGGACGCTTATCAGGAGGGCCCGGCGGGGTATTTGCCCCGGTGATCCCTGAGGTGGATGTCTATAATTTCAATACAGGAACCTGGTCTACCCTTAGCAGCGCTTCAGATCTGCCCACGCCAAGGGCAGGCGCCCTAACTGTAAATTTTAAAGGCAAGATCTATGTGGCCGGAGGAGAGGTCAATAACAACCCGGATGCTCTTGATATGACCGAAGTTTTCGATCTGGATACCCAGTCATGGAGCGTGGGCGACAACCTGAATTACGGACGCCATGGCACCCAGGGTGTCGTTTCCGGAAACGGGATCTTTGTATTGGGCGGTTCCCCGAACAGAGCAGGCGGCTCCCAGAAAAACATGGAATATTTTAATTATGATACGCCTTCAGGTATTGCCCTGTCTCCCGGTAGTATTGAATTGCCGGCAGAGGTACTGTTCAGTGCCGGAGAAGAGCAGGAAGTTTTCGCTCAGATCACCGAAGGCAATATGGGGGTATTCATAGATTCTGTGGTAGTCAATGGCCCTGATGCAGCATTATTCTCCCTGGAGAACACCTTCGTACCGGCCATGGTTTCTTCTATAGGAAATATCAACTTCAACATAAAATATAACGGACAGGGCCAGTCGGATATAGCTACCCTTACCGTGTATTACAACAATGATCAATCCGTAGCCACTACCCTGACCACCGATAATATACCTGTATCTGAAGACCTCATCCCGGTGGTAAGGATCAATGCCGGAGGTAAAAAGATCAATGCAAGCGATAAGGGGCCCATATGGTTAGCTGATAACAAAGGAAAACAATCAGGGGGGGATGATGATGACGACGATGATGAAGATTATGATGACAAGAGTATTGAACATTCAGTGAATACCGGGGTGGCTTATGAAGGAAGCGAATTGAACTATTTCGATCGCCACGCTTCCATGCCTGATTACATTGACCAGGCGACTTTTGAAAAGTTGTTTTCCACTGAACGCTACGATCCTAAAGCCGCTCCTGAAATGACCTACAGCATCCCCTTACCGGACGGTAAATACACGGTGCAACTGTATTTTGGTTCCCTTTATGCAGGCACCAAAAATCCAGGTGACAGGGTGTTTAATATCCTTGCAGAAAACACCATTATAGAAGGCAATTTTGATGTGATGGAACGTTTCGGTTTTGGCGTGGCGGGAGTGATTTCTGCCGATGTGGAGGTGGAAGATGGCAGCCTGGATATTTCCTTCGAACATATTAAAGAAAATCCTTTTATCAACGGTATTGAAGTCCTGGTAAGAGGCAGTGAGGTGAACCAGCCGCCCGTGGCTGTGATCAATGCCGATAAAACTTCCGGGTATACGCCACTAACGGTGAACTTCTCGGCAGCCGAATCCTCTGATGATTTCGGTATCGAGTCTTATACCTGGGATTTTGGAGACGGGAAGTTAGCCGAAGGCATTAATGCGTCCTATACCTTTGAAACAGGTGGCTCCTATCCGGTAACACTGACCGTGACCGATATCTTCGGACAAACCGATACGGCCACCATTACTATTGATGTTACCGACAGGCCGAAACCCGATGTCACAGCCGAACCGAAAACCCTGGACTTTGGCAGTCATATTATCAATACAGATATCGTATCTCTACCGTTGCAGCTCACCAATCCGTCACAGCCTTTTAATGGGGTGAACGAAGTGATTTCGGTAACAGTCATGGGTGAGGATGTCTCCTATTTTGAGCATGAGTTCTCCCCTCCTTTCAGCATTGAAACCGGAGGCAGTGTTTCTGCCGAGGTGACCTTTAATCCAAAAACTACAGTTCCCGGGTTAAAAACCGCCATCATGCAGGTCGTTCACAGTGGTGACAATTCTCCTCTGGAAGTAACGCTTACCGGAACCGTGATCAACGACCCCGGTCAGAAACCGGTGTATCGTATCAATGTGGGAGGTGCCACTTCCGTGTCTGCAACTGACGGCGGACCCGACTGGGAGCAAAACCCGGATAATGATTACTACCGTGGAGTCTTATACGAGATGAAGGGCGGAATTATTGGTGTCGGGAATTTATCCTATGCCGATCGTGACAGCTCCATCCCTCCTTATATTGATGAGAGCGTATACAACCAACTCTACGCTTCTGAACGTCATATCGATTCCCTGAACAATGAAATGGAATTCGAGGTAGTATTGCCGGATGGCTTATACACCCTCAACCTTTATACCGGCCGTATCGATGAAGCCAATGCTACCTACCAAGTCTCCCTGGAGGAACAGGAGATCATTAATGTAGATAATGATAAGTTTGTATTAAGCAAGGAAAGCGCCATGATGAGTCTTCCGGTTATTATCGAAGATGGCCGACTCAACTTCAAGGTCAATGCCATCAGCGGTACGTACACCCTGAATGCCCTGGAGATCATCTCTGAGGTAGAGTTCAGTATTGACGACTTACTCAACCTGGGCGAGAATGAGAACGGAGCTATATCGATCTATCCAAATCCGGCTTCAGATCAAGTAAACTTCATTTACAGCAACGAGAACAGTGAACTGGAGAAGGTCATGGTGTTTGACATTAACGGACGCATGATAAGGAGTTACCTTCCCTCTGCCCTCTCAGGCCGGGAAGCCTTTACCCGCAACGGTGGAGCCCAACTCTACACCGTCCCCTTAGACGGCCTCTCTAAAGGAATTTATGTATTGATCGTAGAAGACAACACCGGTAACCAGCGTAAAGCAAAGGTGGTTGTGGGTAGACCGGAGTAATACATTCTTCGTCTTCGCGAATCCCGCTTTGCGGGATGTGGCGATCTCCCAATTTCAGGTACGAGAGTACGTAGGTACGGGGGTACGAAGTTCAAGTTATTCGTCTTCGCGAGGTTTACTTCGTAAACCATGGCGATCTCCCGAAAATTACTCAGTGCCCTTTTAAGTTGGCGCTTGGGCCATCCCGACGCTTTGGGAGGCGCACTGGGAAAAGCGTGGCGTGCTGATTTCCCTAAATTAGGTACGAAATTTAGTTTATTCGTCTTTGCGAGTTACGCTTCGCGGGGTGTAGCGATCTTCCGAAACTTCCTCAGTGCCCTTTTAAGTTAGCGAACCTTCCTGGCGGCAGCCAGGGGAGCCACTGGCGTACTTGCAAATTAACCGCTTAGGGAAGAGGGCAGCCAGCGCGAAAGACTCTATTACTATGGACGGGCCTGTTTCCCAAAGTTAGGATGGTTGGGCATTCCAAGCTATGATAATCTGACCAATAGGAATGATAGGAGGAAATTGGAATTTGGGTTTTGAAAATTGGAATTTCCCGAAGGGCTACCGTGGCAATCTCCTCAATAAAGGTACGAGGGTACGGAGGTACGGAGGTATGAAGTTCAAGTTATTCGCCTTCGCGAGGTTTACTTCGTAAACCGTGGCAATCTCCCAATTGCACCTCAATGCCATCTGAGCTATCAGTAAGCAAGCTAACTCGAAGAAAGACATTGCTGGGCACGGGTCCGCCTAGCGAAGATAGGGTGGCTAGGCCTTTAAGGCCATGACAATATGCCCAAAAGGAATCATAGGAGGAAATTGGTGTTTGCTATTTGGAATTTGGAATTTCCCAAAGGGTCTAGCGTGGTGATCTCACCATATAGAGACATACCTAGCTACGCTACAGTTATAGTTGAGAAAAAGGTAGGTGATTGCTAATTTAAAATAGCACGAAGAGGACAAAATAAGAAAATGACCTTCTTTAACCGATTGAATGTTAACGATAAGGCTTGAAAATTACAAATTATCCTTTTTTAATTCTGAAATGACTTTTCTTGCCAGGATATATATGGTGCACATAAATCGACTAATAAAAAAATATTACATCTCATCAATTAGAATCTTCACGTAGCATTGAGAATTTACCATTAAATATTCATAGTTTTTCCTACACCGAATTAAAGAACCATCTTATCTACTGTATTACAATAATTTAAGCGCAGGACTTAACTTCCATCTAGAATACTCTTTTAGAGCTCTATCTCCTCCAAAAAAGTCCTACAATTACTTTTAAAAAAAGCGTTCACAATAGTGACTAATCTTATTGCTTCTATTGTTTGAACTTAGAGTTTAAAATTTAACTACTTTATTTAATGCCATGCTAGACGTTATAAATCAATTTGGGGGGAAATGGGATGTTTTTATTCTCCTAATAATTTCACTAATTCTATTTCTGATCAACTCGCTTTTAGTAAATAAAATAGTACGATTTACTGTAAGCAATTTGTCATCTCTGTTTATAATCGCTCAAGGCTTTTCACTTTATTCTACCCAATCCTTTATTGGCTACCAATTCTATGTGCATGCTAATCTCAGAGGAATTTTAGGAATGGAAAGCATATTTATACTGCAAATATTTATTGCTGCCGTAAGCTTTTGCGTCCTATCTTATTTAAACCTAAACGCAAATTTAGTGTTGAAAAAACTGCATGGTAAAGTTTCAAAATTCAATAAGATACCTGCAAATTCTATAAGTGTAACGGGTGTTATATTTTTTCTTAGCCTTTTAATTTTTCAGGGGAATTTCATTTCAGATACTAAAACATTATTACCACTATTAAAACCTCATAATAAAGCTACTTTTTCTCAAACCTTAAAAAGGCATAACATGGCTGACTATATAACACCTGACAAGGTTGAAAGCAAGGCTGGGAAAAATATTATTATAATTTCTATGGAATCAATGGAAAGAGGTTTTCTAACAAAAAAATTCGCCTCTCTCACACCAAATTTGAATAAATTAAAACAAAGATGGAATTATTTAGATATTAAACCAAACCATGGTAGTGAATGGACAAGTGCTTCACTCTATACTTATATGACGGGATTCCCTGCTTTATTCACGATGAATTCTAATCGCATATTTGAAAATACATACGATTCTCAAATTTCTAGTATTACTCATGTCTTACACAAATCGAATTATGAATTAACTTATTTGAATGGTAATACGGATTTTGCAGGGACTAAAGAAATGCTTTCCGTTTTTAAAATGGATAAAATCATAGATTATAAAAGCGTTAAAGATAGGGTACAACATTTAGCAGGGTGGGGAATTAGAGACAAGGATCTTTTCGATATTGCTAAAAGGGAAATTGAATCATTATCCAATTCACAAAACTCGTTTGGCTTCTTCATTTCCACTTCAGATACGCACTTCCCAAATGGAGTCTATGATAGTAGAATGGAGTCTGTTATCTCTCCAAAGGAATCTGATTTAGAATTTATGGTAGCTGCTTTAGACTATCTCATTGGAGATTTTATTCGGTTTTTGGAAACTAAAAATATAATGGAAGACACTGCCATTTTTATATTTCCAGATCATCTAAAAATGGGAGATCCAACTATATTTGAAAATACTGGAGATAGAAGTCTTTACTGTATTACCAATACAAAAGGAAACTTCTTAAGAAAAAATAAATCTTTCTACCAGATCGACCTACCTAAAATAATCCTTTCCGGAGCACAGGTAGATCATAATCTCAAGTTATTAACAGATTACATCAATGGAGATAAAGATGATTTCATTCGAAATAATATAGACCTTATCACAGAAATTAATACAAATGGCATTCTTAATAACCCAATTGACAGAAATCAAAAGGAAAATTTAACTCAAATTCACAACCGCTTTAAAAATGGTGACACGTTGTTTATGGCTCAATAAAAACTCCGCCCGTCGCATTGAAAATTTTAAGATCCGCATTATCAGTAACCTATAAAACTCAAATATAACTTAATAAACCCTTCTTCTTTTTCTGTCCGTAGTAGCCATAACCATAACGAGTACCGTATCCAAGATTAGAAGACTCCACATCATTGAGAAGGAGCATCAATCCCGGAATCTTTTCATTCTTGTACACATCTTTCACGTGGTTGAGGGCTTTTTTATCAAGGTAATTGGCACGCACCACATAAATAGTATGGTCAACGAGTTCACTGATCACCAGGGTATCAGTTACCAGCATCGACGGAGCAGTATCGATCAGAATATAATCAAAGTGTTCTTCTACTTTCTCTATCAGTTCTTTCATGCGTCCATTCATGAGAAGTTCAGCCGGGTTTGGAGGCACCTTCCCTCCTTTTACTACCCAAAGGTGTTCAAGTTCCGGGGTC
The DNA here is from genome assembly GCF_004799345.1 of Robertkochia marina. Lineage (GTDB taxonomy): Bacteria > Bacteroidota > Bacteroidia > Flavobacteriales > Flavobacteriaceae > Robertkochia > Robertkochia marina. Next base: position 671,885 of record NZ_SSMC01000003.1, on the reverse strand, counting down.
ATTTGCACCACCTCATCTACCCTGCAATTATCATCGTAAAGATAATCACTGAGCCCTTTTGCTCCCTTAAGAGAGCGAGTAAACCGGTCGATTCCGGGATTCCGGATGTCAGCTCCAATGATAAGTACACTACTCCCCGAATTCACAATAGTACGGGCGAGATTATAGACTACCATCGATTTCCCTTCTCCGGCGATGGTGGAGGTTACCTGAATAATCTTCCGGCTGTCCTTTCGACCCTTGATAAAGTAGTCTAGATTGGTGCGCAACAACCGAAAACTCTCAGCAAAGGGAGAGCGATCATTTTCTTTGATCCGTTGCTGTTTTTTCTTCTTAAGACGGGGCAACTCTCCCAAAAGCGGAACAGATGGTAATAATTCCTGAAGTTCTTCCTTAGAATGAATCTTATTATCTAACAGATCCTGAATATAAATTACCAGAAATGGTATCATTAATCCAAACAAAAGTCCCCCTAAATAATACATTCTTTTATTTGGACCAATAGCAGCATAGTTAGAGAAAGCAGGGTCAATGACTTTAGCATTGGGCTGGGTATTGGCAAGTGCTATATTTGACTCCTCCTTTTTTTCTAAAAGATAAAGATATAGGGATTCCTTTATCTGCTGCTGACGACTTATGTTTCTAAACCTCTTCTCCTTTCCTGGAACAGAATAAATTTTTGAATTGATCCGGTTTTCTTGCTCCCTAAGTTTATTCATTCTAATGTTCAATGTATTTTCATAATTGGCAATATTACGTTTCATTGAAATTCGTAAGCCCTCAAGCTGTTGATCAATATTAGCGATTACAGGATTTTCTTCGCTTGAACTATTTAAAAGACGATTTCTTGTTTGTAGCAATTTATTATATTGACTAATGGCGCCTTCAAGATTTTTATCGGATAAACCTAAATTAGAAGGCATTAGTTCGTACTTTTTCTGTTTTGAAAGATAATCTGAGATATACTGAGCCATGCTAAGCTCTGTTCCGGTTTCATTTAGTTCCCTTTCTACCTCTGAGTCTGCAGCCACGTATTTATCAGCCTCCGTATCAATATCTGTAATTTTATTTCCGGTCTTAAATCGTTCTGCACTATTATCTACATCAGACAACTCCGATGAAATTAATTCAATACGTTCATCAATAAAATTAGACGTTGCTGCCGCCAATTGTTCTTTCTCAGATATAGCGATACCATTGTAAACTTTTACAATCGTATTCAATATATCTGTGGCCTTATCATTTACTGGATCGGATAAAGAGATAATTAAAATACTAGAGCCGTCCCTATTAGGCGCAATATTTAATCGATTTCTGTATGACTCTGCAACACTTCGTACATTGCTTAATCGAAAAACAAAATTTACACCAGAATAATCCATTATGTCATCTATTTTGGGTGTAATTATCATATTCCCGATAGGTGTTTCGAACTGCTTACCAAATGCTCCTGATTTGTTGAAAAAGTTTCCATCAGTTGAATATTTAAATTCTGTTGTAGAAACAAATTGAAAATAATAAGTAAGATTACTCCTTTCTACTACAGAATCAGCGACCATAAAATTAACTAGAATCGGAACATCTTCTTTATAAAGCTCAAGGGCATTCACACGCCCCTGCACAAAATATTGGAAATTTAGATTTAAGGTTTTGACAACATCCATCATTATACTTCTTGACTTCAGTATCGCTATTTCATCTTCTATTTTTTGATTTCCATTGGTTATATTGAATTCCTTAAAAAAAGCCTGCTCAGGTGAATTAGACACTTCCTCTCCTAAAAGAATTGATGTTGATGAAGCAAATTGACTGGTTAAGGTTCTTGAATACAAATATGTTAAAGCGATGGCTAACGTTACACTTATTGCAAACCAATACCAGTTTTTTAATAGCCTGATCAATAATTTCTTTAATTGAGTAAAGTCAATTAACTGATTTTTATTACTTGAGGTAAGATCTTCCATAACATTAGTTGGTTATCAAAACTGTCATAGAGACTAAAAAACCGAGGACCCCCATTACAAGTCCTAACCGTCCGTCTCTTTTCGAAGCAGAAGTTGCATATTTATTGGGTTCTACATAAACCACATCGTTTTGCGTAAGGTAATAGACTGGTGATGTTAAAAATGATTTGTCTCTTAAATTTACCCGAGTAGAAACTTTAGTTCCATCAATGTCCCTAATCACCATAATATTATCTCTTTTCCCCTTAATATCTAAATCACCTCCTAAGCCTATTGCTTCTAAAAGAGTAATCCTTTCTCCGGAAATCACATAAGTACCTGGGCTCTTAATAGCACCTAATAACGTAATTCTAAAATTCTTTATTCTAATATTTACAATGGGATCCTTTAAATATTTACTTAAACGATCTACCAACATTTCTTTAGCTGCAGAAACCGTTTTCCCTTTTAATTCAACTCTCCCTAATACCGGATAGTCTATATAACCATCCTTATCGATGATATAATCTATTGCCTCCGTGTTATCACCACTTCCCGTGGATAAATTAAAAGGTTCCACAGCTTCCATGTCATAGGCGGAAACGAAAATGCTAACAATATCATTTACTTTGAAACGAGGTTCAAATTTATTCAAATCTTCTACACCTTCCTGTGGCTCAAAGTTCTGAAGATAAACCACATCCTTTTGAGATGAACACGAAAAAAGAAAACCGAAAATGAAAATTATGACAAGAACAAGTAAGGGCTTTTTAAACATAACATATTAATAAGATGATACAGAAAAGTATAAAATATTCTTTCTTATAAGAATTTTCTCCGTATTACAATCGTTTTATCCGATAAAATAAAGGTTATCCATTCTAATGAGCATAACGGGCTTATCGAAGAAACCTTAATTGTATAATACATTCGTTTAGAATGGGATAGATACGGCTACAAGTAATTTCATCCTTATAAAAGTGTAGTTGAAATAAAAAAAGTGATTATTGTAAAAAATATCACAACATTTAGAAGTGTTATCTTACAATAATTCATCATTAAATAACACATATTGAAGCAGTAACCAAACTAAGAATTCATTCAAATTTTCAGCACTCAGGTTTTGATGGCAAACAAAAAAAAGCTACTATTCTTTATTGAAAATCTTTCCGGAGGAGGGGCAGAGAAAGTATTATTAGACTTGGTAAGTCAACTAGATCATAACAAGTTTGATATTATGGTTTACTCCTTCGTTGGTATTGGAGTGTACATCCCCCAAATAAAAGACATTGCCAGGTACAGAGCTATATTGCCTACCCCCCCCAGTAATTCCACGTTAAGAATTATCCTTTTTAAAATAAAGTACAAACTGCTTCGGCTGCTTCCTGCGAGTTGGGTTTACAAGTCGATCATTAAAGAGAAGTTCGATACTGAAATAGCCTTCATAGAAGGCTATTGTACCAAAATTATTGCTGCTTCCAATAATAGAAGGTCTAAAAAAATTGCCTGGGTTCATGCTGACCTGAGTCAAAACCATTACACGAAAAACAATTTTAAATCATTAGAAAGTGAAATTGAAACCTACAATAAGTTCGATAAGATTATATGTGTTTCTGGAACGGTAAAGTCTTCATTTATTAAAAGGTTTGGTAATCTCCCTTCCCTAATGGTGAAATACAATCCCATTGATCCGAAAAATATAATCAACAAATCTAAGCGTCTAGATCAACTAAAATTCCAGAAGTCCACCCCGAATATCAAAAGGTTTATAGCTATTGGCAGACTGGAACCGGTTAAAGCTTTTGATAGGTTAATAGATATTGCTCAACGTTTAAAGAAAGATGGCTTTCAATTTAAGATCTATATTCTTGGTGATGGTTCACAAAGAACTGATCTGGAAGATTTGATAAAGGTGTATAATGTTTCTGCCGAAGTAGAACTATTGGGTTTCAAAGCAAACCCTTACCCATACATTAAAATGGCAGATGCCATGTTGGTTTCTTCCAGATCAGAAGGTTATAGCACTGTAGTTGCCGAAGCTTTAATTCTTGGAACCCCGGTGATTACAACAGATTGCTCCGGAATGAAAGAACTACTTGGGGCCAATAAGTTCGGTATTATAACTGAAAATTCGACATATAGTTTATACGCTGGTATAAGAGAATATCTTAATGACCCTGCTACCCAATCGAAATTATCTAGAAATTATAAGAAAATGGGGCCTGATTTCAATCAGTTTAAGTTAGTTAAGTCAATCGAACAAGTCTTTTAAACAAATGAATATCCTTTTTGTTATAAACAACCTATACGGCGGGGGAGCGGAAAAGGTTTTGCAAACCTTGGTGTCAAATCTATGTGAAAGAAATTACAATATTACGCTTTACAGCGTGATTGATGAAGAACTTGACACCAAAGTTTATCCAAGCAAATTATCATATAAGAGTATTTTTAAGAATGTACCTGACCATTGCCATCCTCTAAAGGCGTTTTATATCAAGTTGTTGAATAAGTTAAAGCTCCTAATTTTTCATCATTTATCGCCCCAGATTTTTTACAAACTTTTCATTGGGGGCAATTATGATGTTGAAGTGGCTTTTATTGAAGGATATAGCACAAAAATAGTTAGTGGCTCCATCAATAAAAAATCCATAAAATTAGCCTGGGTGCATATAGATCTCTCAGAAAATCCTTGGTCAAGGATAGCTTATAGATCATTAGCGCAGGAAATAAACATCTACAAAACATTTGACCGTATCGTATGTGTTTCTGAAAGTGTCAGAAAAGGATTCTTAAAACGATTCGAAGAGTTTGATAGTCTCACTGTGAAATACAACCCTATTGATTCAGAAGAGATCATCACTTCTTCAGAACAACCTGCCAACATGAAAATATCCAATAAACCATTCCTGATTTCAATTGGAAGACTGGAGGACCAGAAAGGATATGATCGATTATTAGAGGTGATAAAAAGACTAAAAAATAACAATATTTCAGTGCATCTGAAAATTCTTGGCGAAGGGAGTAAACGAAAGGAGTTGGAAGCTTTCATTAATGACAACCAACTAGAAGATCATGTTGAACTTCTGGGATACGTAGATAATCCCTACCCTTATTTAAAGAATGCTCAATTATATGTTGCTTCATCCAGAACTGAAGGTTTTAGTACGGTTGTGTCTGAGGCTTTAGTGTTAGGGAAACCGGTTCTTGCCACCAATTGCGCCGGAATGAATGAGTTATTGGGAGCAAGTGAATTTGGATTAATAACTGAAAACAGTACTGAAGGGATCTTTAAAGGAATCCAAGAAATTCTTCTTAACAAGGCGTTGTTAGAGCGTTATGTGATACAAAGTGAAATCAGGGGTAAGCAGTTTAAACTTGAAAGTTCGGTTTTAGAAATTGAAAAACTCTGGAGCCATGAATGATAGCAATGAACTAATTTCGATCATTATTCCGGTTTATAATTCGGAAAAGGAATTGGAAAAATGTATAACATCGGTTATAAATCAAACCTATAAAAATATTGAGATCATATTAATCAATGATGGTTCTACCGATAATAGTCTTACCATCTGCAAACAATTCAGCGATAAAGACAAAAGGATTGTGCTGCTTGACCAAATAAACAGCGGACCTTCTGAGACACGAAATGCCGGCTTGAAAATTGCCAAAGGCGCCTACATTCAATTTATTGACAGTGATGACTATATTCCATACAACTATACAGAAAAGCTTTACAAGGATTTACTAAAATCAAATGCTGACCTTGTGATTTCACCCATTCAAACCATTAATGAACACAATGAATTATTGCAATTATGGCAAGTAGAAGACGGAGATTATTACCTGGATAAAAGAAGCGAAAATTATTTCCACCTATTACTTAAAAGCTTTTTATTGTTTGGTCCGGTTAACAAAATATATAAGGCAGATCTGATCTCTAAGCATAAAATCCTGTTTAAGCCCGGTATTGATTATGGAGAAGACTTATTATTCAACATAGAATATCTTATCTACACTAATAAGATCTATGTAACTAATGAGGTAATATATTATTATCTTAAGGATAGTGTTGGTAACTCACTATCCCAAAAAAATTATGACAAAAGAATCATTTGGGCAAAACAGCAACATCAAACCATTCTGGAGTTTCTTGAAAAAAAAGGACTTACCTACCCTCAAAACATTAGCATACTTTATGAGAGACTGTATGATAGTTATTACAATGAAATAATTAGAATTATACATAGAAGGCACGAACCTTTAAGCAAAAAGCATTATACCATCAAATCACTGCTAACAGAGGATTTCTGGAATAAGACCATGGCCTATACTCCCGCTCATAACCCCGTATGGGTAAAGACACTCTTAAAGAAAAAGCAGATCTTCATTTTACTACTTGCATTTAAACTTAGATCTATATCAAAATCCTTTTATTACCTATGAAAAACCTAATCATGTATCCTCATGGAGGCAGCTATAATCATGGTTGCGAGGCCATTGTAAAAACTACTGCCGACCTGATGCAGCAGATCAATCCAAACTTTAAAAATAATACAACCCTTTTATCTTTTCGCCCTTCTGAAGATAAGGAATTTGATGTAGAGCACTATTGCAAAATATTGTCTCACAATGAGCCCGTTAAGAGATTTTCTGCAACTTACCTTCAAGGTATTGTACAAAGACATCTCATAGGAGATAAGACTTATTTTGACAGGATGGCCTATAGGAATCTTATAAATAATACAGATAAAGATACACTTGCACTCTCAATTGGAGGAGACAACTATTGTTATGGTATTCCCAGAGAAATTTATTTTATGAATCAATTAAGCAGGAAAAACAAAGCCAAAACCGTTTTATGGGGCTGCTCTATTGAACCCACTGCAATAGACAATGAAATGCTCTCAGATCTCAAACAATACCACCTTATTTTTGCCAGAGAAAGTATAACATATCAAGCTCTATCAGAAAAAGGTCTGGAAAATATACGTCTTTGTCCTGATCCGGCATTTTTGTTAGAACCGGAAAAAACTACACTCCCTAAAAATTTTGTTCCCGGTAAAACCATAGGTATAAATATTAGTCCTTTGATTTCAGCTTTTGAAACTAAGGAGGGTATGGCTTTTGAAAACTACTGTAACCTTATCCTTAATATACTAAAAAAGACCTCTTATCATATTTCATTAATCCCGCATGTTATGTGGGATCATAATGATGATAGAATCCCCTTAAAAAATTTGAATGATTATTTTCAAGGAAACGAAAGAATATCTTTCGCCTCAAACAATAACGAACTTAATAGCGGCCAGTTAAAGTATATTATATCCAAATGCAAGGTGTTAGTGACAGCCCGGACTCACGCATCAATAGCCGCCTACTCCCAAGGGGTGCCAACTTTGGTTGTTGGTTATTCAGTGAAGGCAAAAGGAATTGCAAAAGACCTATTCGGGTCAGAAAATGGATACGTTCTACCCGTTCAAAAATTACATGACGGTAACGAGTTATCCAAAGAGTTTTTCAATTTCATGGACGGATTCGATACACATAAAACTATTTTGAATAAAATTATACCTAATTATAAACGGAGAATAATAAAGGAAGTTAGAGTCTTAAAAACAATTTAGTGTTAATAGGAGAAAGCCTTTTCAATTTAAACTTACTATGCGATTAAACTATCTAATTTTTGCACATAAGAATCCAGAGCAATTGAAAATTATGATCGGCGCTTTAAATGGGGATGACACCTATTGCTATGTTCATATTGATCAAAGTTCGGATATCACCGAATTTAAAAACAGCCTTTCAACACTTTCTCCAAAAAATGGAGTAATATTTTTGAATGGAATAGAGAGGCATAATATTAAATGGGGAGATGACTCTTTTATCAAAGCGCAAATTGATACTCTAAATTACTTAAGAAGAAAATGCAAAATTGAAGGACGATTTATTCTACTTAGCGGTCAGTGTTTACCATTATTAACTAACGTAGAAATAAAAAAGTATTTTAATGATCATGAGAATATTGAATTCATTGATCAAATACCATTACCGAACGAAATAGGAATGTGGGGGAAATTTAAAGGATTAAACAGAGTTAGGTTTAATGCGTACAGAACTAATACAAACAATCGCGATTACACCCTAATACCATCTATAAGAGACATATACTTTTATCGAGATAATTATTTAAAATCTTTAGTTAAAGCTGTTTTATATTCTCCCGTACAATTAAACAAATTATTTTTTAAACGCTCATTCCCACGTAATTTAAAGTTTTATGGAGGTGAGGGATGGTGGGCTTTAACCCATGGATGTATTGATAAAATATTGTTGTTTTTAGATCAAAACCCTGGAGTTATAAAAGCCCTAAAATATTCTTTTGTCCCCGAAGAAATTTTATTCCAAAGTATTGTAGGCACCTTAATTCCGTTTGAGAATATTCACAAAACCCTCACTTATACCAATTGGAATCGACCAAATGTCCCCCATCCTGTAACCTTTATTAACGAAGACCTTATTGAATTGAAAGCTCAAGATGCATTATTTGCCCGAAAATTCGATTTAAATTTAGACAAAGAGATCTTTTATTCATTGCTTAAAATTAAACCAGAATACACGAGCGAATAATTAGTTAAAAAGCAATATTGTAAGATTTTTCTGTCAACAGAATTGGAAATACTGTTAAAACAAAAGATTAATTATGATTGTATTAACCCTTTTGGCCCTTACAACCTTGACCCTATATTTTATCATTGGAATCGATATTTATTTCTATTTCAGAGAGATTTATTCGAGAATTGGTATCGGTCGATGGCACTCAAGGACAGTCTGGGAAGAAAAGATTAATACTATAAATCGCAAATGGTTGCTTGATCCTCCAATTGTTAAATTAACAGATCAAAACAGGCACATTGCCATAGACAAGCTAAATGGTCGGTACAAAAGTAATGTGATTCAGTCTTGGCAGGAAGCAGGTATTCTTTTGGGCCAGGCCTCAACCCAACAATCATCACAAAATATCCAACAATACCTCACATTAAAAATAGATCCTCACTCAAAAACCTGGAAAGCACCAATAGAGCAGGTAGATCAGGCTTTGTTAGCATATGCCATTAGCTATCACTTAGAATATCCAGAAGAATACAAAAATCTTTTTGACGACACCCTTAATTTTATCCTGAAATTGATGGGTAATGATGGCACCATCATGTATAGGTCTTTTCTGCCTGATGTGCGCTTTGTAGATACTCTTGGGTTTATTTGTCCGTTCCTGGTATATTACGGCAAAACCTTTAATGAGCCACAGTATATAGATCTGGCCATAAAGCAATTAAGAACCTATCAGCAGGAAGCTTCATTAGAAAGTTCAAATTTAGTATCACATGCCTATGATATCCAAACGAAGGTCCCCCTTGGCATCTATGGATGGGGGCGTGGGATGGGATGGTATATTTTAGGGCTTCTTGGAATGTATAAGGAATTACCTGATAATAGATTCGATGATATAACATTCATAAAAGGAGTAATAATTAAAACGTCAGAAACGCTACTCCCCTTTCAGAATAAAAATGGAGGGTTTAATTCAATGATTCCCTTAGCATCTTCAAGATATGATTCCTCCATTACTTGTCTGGCAGGAAAATTATTCCTGGCTGCATTTCAAGTTTCGGAGAACCGAAAATTTCTGGAAGCAAGTGAAAAATGCATTAATCGCCTAATGGGAGTAACCAGAAAAACCGGAGCGATTGATTATTGCCAGGGTGATACGAAGGGTATAGGCATTTATTCCAATACTTTCGATGTTATGCCATTTACACAAGGGTTGACCGTTCAATTAGTTCAAGATTACAAATTCATCCGACAATGTTCAGAGAGTCTGGTCTGAATACTGCCTCCAGGAGTATGAACTCCTTAAAGAATATGGGAGGAGGTTTACTTTCCCAGGGCCTTCAGGCCGGTATGGGATTTGTAAGCCGAACGGTTTTTATCAATTATCTGGCCATTGAATATCTTGGTATAAACGGTTTATATGGCAGTATTCTTTCATTATTAAGCCTTGCAGAACTTGGGGTAGGATCTGCTTTTATGTATTCTCTTTACAAACCCTTAGCCAATAAGGAGGAAGCGGTAATTACCGGTATTTTACGACTCTACCGAAAAATATATCGTATTATTGGGTTAGCAGTATTTGTTCTAGGCTTAGCCCTCATTCCCTTTCTTGATCAGATCATTCCGCAAAAACCTGAATCAGTAACTGAGAGTCTCAGCCTTTTATACCTTTTTTTTCTGTTCAATACAGCTTCCAGTTATTTTTTCACACATAAAGTATCCTTACTGAATGCAGACCAGAGGAACTATGCCGTTTCTTTGAATTATTTGGTATTTTACCTGCTACAGAGTATCACCCAGATAATTGTTCTCATAACTTTTAAGAGCTTTATAGGCTACCTTCTTACCCAACTAATCTTTCAATTACTGTCTAACCTCTCCATTTCCCGAATCACCGATAAATACTACCCTTTTCTCAAAACTAACAGACCCTCAAACGTTGAGTCAAGTATAAGAAAAGAAATCATAACCAACACCAAGGCAACATTTCTGATTAAGGTTTCTGGTATTGCCGTTAACAATACAGACAACCTGTTCATTAATTATTTCGCCGGCCTCGGGCTTGTGGGAATCATGTCTAACTACCTACTCATTATTGGCTTGTCAAACTCTATTATTACCCAGATTTTCAGTAATATGTCGTCCAGTATTGCCCAGCTCAATATAAAAGAGAGTAAAGCCAAGCAGTTTTCCGTTTTTAATGTTATTAATTTCCTGAATTTTTGGATTTACGGCTTCTTCGTGCTGTGTTTTGTTTTCCTTGTCAATGACTTTATAGTGTTATGGATCGGAGAGGATTACGTGTTAAACACTTCGGTAATCATTATGATTGGTGTTAATTTCTTTATGGTTGGCATGCAAAGTGCCATATGGACCTTTAAGTCTACCTACGGATTTTTCAGATATGGTAAATGGTTGGTGATTGTTACTGCCATTATCAATCTCATCCTATCTTTTATTCTAGGTAACTATTTGGGGCTTTTTGGCATATTACTGGCTACGGCCATTGCCCGAATTGTCACCAATTTTTGGTATGACCCTTATATTGTATTATCACTGGGCATGAACCAGTCACCGATTGTGTATTTGAAAAAATTTGGATTATATCTAACAGCTATTTTTATCTCAGCTATAATCATATATCCTATTTCCTCATCTTTACATTTCCCTCCTCTATTGAACATCTTCATAAAAATAATCGTATGTATTTTCATTATTAACGGAGTGTTCTATTTGATATTCAAAAATAAACCCGAGTTTAAGGACAATAAAAATATGGCCGGTAATGCCATTCAGCAATTAAAACAGCATATATGGAAGATCTAGCATCCACCAAATTATTGTATGTAACCAACCAGATATCCGGTTCCGGTGGACTGGAAAGAATCCTTGCAGAAAAAACGAAATGGCTACTTGACAACAATTCCTATTTAATACATATCATCACCTTAAACGACGACGAAAATCTTTCTCCTTTCTTTACCTTCCACCCCAATATTATCAGGCACAATCTTCTTATTAAGAGTTTTAATATTTATAGTTATGCTGCCTACTTTAGAGAGATCAATAGAATCATCAAAAAAATACAACCCGATATTATAACTGTATGTGATGACGGACTAAAAGGATTATTATTTCCATTATTTATACAGCATGAGGGTAAAATAATTTATGAACGCCATGCAAGTAAGGCCCTGAACCTACCATTTCAGAACCCTGGGTTTAAGAAGTTAGGGGATGTCGTTTATGCATGGCTTGCAAGTAAATTCGATATATTCATTGTTCTCACAGAAGGAAACAGTAAAGAATGGTCGGTCAAGAATACCTTAGTCATTCCAAACCCCATAAGTCAACTTCCTAAGGGTGTGAGTAGTCAAGAAAACAAAAGAATTATTGTTGTCGGGGCTCATAGTCCTAATAAAGGGTATGATATGTTAATAAATATCTGGCAGCAGGTACAACCATCTTTTCCCGATTGGGAATTACATGTGTATGGAGATATGGACCCACAGTTGACGTATCCCAGGTTGGTCAAGAGAAAAAAATTAAGCAAAATTTATTTTCACGGAGCTGTCAAAAATATTTGGGCCAAATATTTAGAAAGCTCTATCCTACTGTCCACTTCAAGGTCGGAGGGATTCGGGATTGTACTCATAGAAGCTATGGCTTGTGGTCTGCCCTGTATTGCTTTTGACTGTCCTTCCGGACCGGCTGATATTATTTCACATGGGGAAAATGGTTTTCTAATCAAGTTAAATGACATTCAAAGTTATGTCGATAAAACTAAATTATTAATCGAAAACAATGAGATCAGATTAAAAATGTCGGAAAAAGCGCGGCAAAATTCATTAAATTACTTACCAGACCAGATCAACGAACAATGGAATCGGCTGTATATAAAACTATTGAGAACCCAACCAAGCGAATCTTACTCATAATCCCATACGGTGGAATCGGCGGCATGGAAAGAATAGCCTATTCTTTCTATAGCAGGTTAAAAACAATGAATTATGCAGTATATGGTCTGAAGATCATTAAAAAACAAAATGATCTGATCCAATTTGGAGATGATGAAATTTACCTTTCACTGGAAGACCTTGGAGAACTTAACTTTCTAAAAAGAATATTTTTCTATAAGGATATTCCTTCCAGACTGAATGAAATTATAAAAAAAAAGAAGATCACACATTCTATCTCCTTTGGAGATTTTTCAAATTTCTTTAGTTCCATATCCGGAACCAAAGAAATTAAAATAGCATCCTTACACGGTGTTAAAAGTATCGAATTCAAAAATAAATCAGTATTCAATTGGTTATTCAAGAGAGCGTACAAAAATTCTTATCAAAACTTCAGAAAAGTAGTCGCAATTAGCAAACATATCCAAAATGACTTAATAAATAATTGCCATTATCCCTTCTCTAATATCGAAGTAATTTACAACCCTCATAATATTGAGAATATTCGAAAATTATCTGTAGAAAAATTAGACAACAACTATGAAAGCGCATTATTTAGTAAACCGGTAATCATTTTTGTTGGTAGAATAACTTATCAAAAGGCCCCATGGCATCTTATATCAATTTTTAACCAATTAAATAAGACACATGACCAAAAGTACAACCTGATTTTCATTGGTGACGGAGATCCTAAGATTAAGCAAATTCTAAACAACCAGATTGTACAGTTTAAAATTGCAGAACAAGTTCATTTTTTGGGTGCCAAAGAAAACCCTTATAAATATCTCAATAGGGCAAGTGTGCTCGCTTTAAGCTCCTATTACGAAGGCACCCCGAATGTCATAGTAGAGGCTATAGCTCTAAGCATCCCTACGATTTGCACAAATTGCACTTCCGGTATTGAGGAAATAATGAGTTTGGGAAAAGATTCTCATAATAGCCATAACCAGGTTATTAATACTTCGGCCGGGTTAATTGCTCCGAAACTTGAAGAATTCAACCCAATAGACAAAACCTGGGGAGAAATGCCTAAATCTCTTGATAAAGCTGAAGTTGCTTATATGAATGGTCTGCAGGATATATTAAACGATAATTCAAAATACAAAAATCAATTGCTTCAAAATCAAGATGATTTATTGAAAAAGTTCGAGATCGACAGTGTTCTGAACTCTTATTTTAAATAGTACCTTATGCTAGACCCTTCCCAATATTTTAATTTCTATATAAATGTATGTTTGGTCATAGTGTTAATCATAAACCTGCACGCATTTACCTTAAGTCTTCATAACAATAAAAACTCAACCTATTTAACTGTTTTCGGAATTCTGTTATTTTCATTTGTCATTCTTTTTATGGGCTTTAGACCCATTAGTTGGCACTTTGGAGATATGGTAACTTATAGCCGACACTTTACAAATTATGCTAACGGAATGCCATTCATGCCATCTCATGATTATCTGTTTGAATGGTTTCTTTACATCTCTAGCCAGACTATTTCAGTAGAATTATTCTTTTTCCTCTGTTCACTTTTCTATACAGTACCATTGCTAATCATTTCCATCAAATTATTTCAAAATCATTGGGTATATGCGTTCGTAATTCTAATTGTCTCATTTTCTTTTTGGACCTACGGAACCAACGGAATTAGAAATGGTATTGCAACTTCCTTCTTCCTTCTTGCCTTATCTTTTCAGAAGTCTAAACCAACTTTAGTTATACTCTCTCTTGCCGCTGCGCTTATACATCAATCAATATTACTTCCAATTTTAGCTTATTTTATCGTTTTATTTAAACCTAACACTAAATTGTATTTTATGATTTGGTTTCTCAGCATCCCACTATCGCTGATCTTGGGAGGTTTTTGGGAAAATTTATTTGCCAGCCTGGGTTTCGGAGGAGAGCGCCTTGGCGATTATTTAACTTCGGAAGAATTTAACAACTCCTTTAAGTCTACGGGGTTCAGATTTGATTTCTTGTTATATAGTATGGCTCCCGTATTTGTAGGTTATTATTTTGTGTTTAGAAAAAATTATACCGATCAATTTTATCACATTCTTTTAAATATCTATTTGTTAACTAATGCCTTTTGGATATTAGTCATCCGTGCAAGTTTTTCTAATCGTTTTGCATACTTATCCTGGTTTATGATGGGATTAGTCATCATTTATCCTTTTTTAAAAATGGATAAAATCCATTCTCAACATATAAGGTTAAGCAGGGTGATTTCAAGCTATTTTCTATTCACTTATCTTATGAATTATGTCTATTACATCTAACTTCTCACCTGGCGCCTACTTTTTAACAATTTTCACCCCTACCTATAATAGGGCTTATTGTCTTCCCGAGCTTTATAAAAGTCTTTTGAAACAAGATTTGAAAAATTTTATTTGGTTAATTATTGATGATGGATCTAATGATAATACCAGAGAAATTGTACTTAAATGGCAGCAAGATAATATCATTAAAATTGAATATATCCATCAAAAGAATCAAGGTATGCACGGAGCGCATAATACTGCTTATAAAAACATATTCACTCCTTTTAACGTTTGCATTGACAGTGATGACTATCTCGCAGAAAACGCAGTTCAAAAGATTTATTGTCAAACTAAGCTTTTGGAAGACAACTATGCGGGCATTATAGGTTTAGATGCCTTTCCAAACGGTGAAATTGTCGGCACCAAAATTCCAAAGGAGATTAAAAAAAGTTCTCTGCAAGATTTGTATGAGAAGTACAATGTTAAAGGAGATAAAAAATTAATCTACCGAACAGACGTTATTAAAGCCTATCCGGAGTACCCTGTTTTTGAAAATGAAAGTTTTGTTCCCTTGGATTATAAATATCTGCTCATCGACCAAGACTACCTGCTCAAAACATCCAATGAAATTTATTGTATTGTCAACTACATGGACGATGGGTCAACGAAAAACATCATAAAGCAATACAGAAATAATCCCAACGGATTTTCTTTTGCAAGAATTAATAGGTTAAGGCATAGCAATTCCATAAAACGAAAATTCATGGATATTACGCATTTAATATCTAGCGCTCTTATTTTAAAGAATACTTTTTATTTAAAAAAGGTAGAAAATATCTTAGGGGTCATAATTTGCCTTCCGTTAGGTATTCTCCTTTATGGATATGTAAGACTTCGTTCAAAATTATGAAAATTGTTCATGTCATAAACAGCTTAGATATAGGAGGGGCAGAAAGGCTTCTAATCGACACTTTACAAGAACTAAAACGAAAAGGAATTGATGTTACTTTAATTCTACTCTGTAATAGAGAGTCTTTATTTCTAAAAAAATTACGTGATTCAGGTTTTGACAATATTATTTTCCTCACCAAAGGTTCTATATACAATCCTAAATTAATTTTCAAACTGGTGAAAATTTTGGGCAAATTTGACATTGTGCATGCTCATTTATTTCCCTCACAATACTTTGTGGTAATTGCTAAAATAATTGGAAACCTATCTATCAAGATCATAATTACTGAACATAGCACAAAAAACAAACGAACAGAAAACAAAATTTTAGCGCAAATTGACAAATGGATTTATACTCATTATGATAATATCATATGTATTACGAATGAAGTATATAAAGGGCTTACTCAACACCTTAGAAACTCTAATAATTTGAAGTTAATTTATAATGGAATTAACCTTCTTGCATTCCAAACAGCGGTAAAATACAATTATAGTGACCTACTAAGTTTTGGAATTACCATCTCTGAAGATAATATCCTTTTAATACAAATATCCGCCTTTCGAGAACCAAAAGATCATCTTACCCTTTTAAAAGTTATGCGGGAGCTCCCCAAAAAATACATCTTGTTATTAGTAGGTGATGGAAAAACAAAAAAAGAGTACAAGGATTTAGCAACCAAAATGAATTTGAATCAACAAGTTTATTTCCTTGGCAACAGAAATGACGTTCCTAAACTATTGAAAACAGCCCATATTTCCATCTTGTCTACAGACTGGGAAGGATTTGGCTTGGTAGCAATCGAGAGTATGGCAGCCGGCATCCCTTTTATAGGTACCCGAGTTGGTGGTCTAATTGAATTATTGAGGGATGCCGGTGAAACTTTTGAAAAAAAAGATCATGCCGAGTTAAAAAATATAATTGTGGAAATATCCAATTCAAATGTTACAAGAAATAACATGATACAATCAGGTTTGAAAAAATCGAAAAATTATGATTTAAGTTTAATGGTAGATAAATACATTGCTCTTTATTTTGAAACAATGAACACTTATGAAACAATACTTCCAAAATAACTGGTCTTTATGTACTTTTACCGGTTTGAAGCAGTCGCCATGAAGTAAAAGCAGCCTAAAAGGCCTATATTCTAATCCAAAAGACTACATACTATTCAGTTTACTGTATTATCCAATTTTACTATATTCATCGGCTTAAGACATAAAGCGATAGCCCTGAGTAAAAGGTTATCGCTTTATAAAGTAACACACCATTATTAGGCTTAAAATTTCAACTACTCAATTAAATTATTTTGCCCTACGATATCGTTTTGGATATCAGAATTCAGTGTTTGATTGTTAATAAACCTGCTATTGTCTCCTCGAAAATAAATTAAAGGACCAGATTCAATTGTACCACTATTATTTTCTACAATGACCTCGTTGATCCCCTCCAGGCGTATTCCATTATTATACCCCTTAACATTAAAGATGTTACCTCTAATCTCAATAAACTTATTTTCTCCGTAACCAAAACCGGAACAAATAATCCCACTACCATTTCTACCGGTATCTGAGTTATTAATAATGTTATCTGAAATTTTAATATTATTACATAGATAACTGGCTATTTCAATTGAAAATGGTGATTGAGCATCAATTTCATTTTCAGATAAAAGTATATTACGACTTGCCAATAGCTTAATACCGTTTACATAGTCATTTTGTACTAAACTCATACCACGGGTATATTTAAATTGTGACATATTTCCCGCTTGTACATTATTATTTCTAATCTCAAAGGAGTATTGGTCATGAGCATCATCCCAGTTAACACCATCAAAAAAGTGACCATAATCATCAACATCCACAACATTATCATGAATCAACACATTATCTAAATAATCCAATGCATTAATCCCATCTCCCTTATTGCCTTCTGAAATTATGGTATTTTGGTACACTTCAGAATCCTTTAATGCCCTCAATTGAATGCCTACCCCGCAGTTTTTTATTACATTATCGAATATCTTAATATCCTTTTGTGTTGCTGAAATTCCAACTCCAGTATTATTGATTGTATTTCCACTTATTACAGTATTTTTCATTCGATGAGAACTATACCAAGAGTTTAATAACCCTGCTAAAATACTCGAGTTTAAGTCATTATTTTCAATAGTCACATTGGAGGCCGCAGTAATTGCTACCCGCTTCTCAAATTGATTACCAGATACCAAAATATCATCACCATCTGCTGCGACTAAGCCACCAGCAGCACTGCCTCTTTCTACGTTGTTAATAATTTTCACTCCTTGAACTCTTTGCCACGGTTGTTCTGCATTATTGACAAAGGGCTCGATCACAATACCATACCTTGGAGCCTCACCTTTAGAATTAGATAAATCAACTCCTGCGTTTAAAAATGTGCAGCCTTGCACAACAATTTCCTCGCCATCCGTGATAGATAAATTATTCCTTTTACAAGAGTCAAAAACACAATTCTGAACAACCACATTTCTACTTGGAATATAACCGGCTTCATAAGGGTGTAATGAGCTTTCAATGGTTATTCCATCTGAACCTGCATATTTCATAACAGTATTCTCGATCAAAACATTAACCCCGCTTTTCACTTTTAACAAATTACCATAATAATTTTCTTGGGTTTCATGCTCATTTCGCTCTCCAATTAAATTCCCTCCTGACACCTTAACATTTTCAGCATCTAGTACTCTGATTAATAAGGTTGAATGATTACCACTTCCTGGAAAAGCCCTTAAAAAGGTTTGTTCATTCATGAAAAGCGTAAAGTTTGAATAGAGATCAAAAGGTACCTGGTATCTATTTTCTGAATTCAGGTATATATCTAAATCGAAGGCTAATAAAATGCTTGCATTCAAAAGTTCAAGTTGCTTTAAGAACGACTTTATCATTACGGTATTATTTTGAGCGATCTCCTTAGAGACAGGTCCTTCTATTAGGTTCCACCTTTCCTTGTATAAAACCGCTTCCTCCTCGATCAATTGAGCAGAACCCTCAATTCCTAATCGATAGTTTAACAGTTTGCCGGAAATTTTACCGCCGTCAAAGTTTAAAACTCCATTAATAATCTGACCTCCATCAAAATCAAGAGTTAAATTCTGTGGTAGATTCACTACATCTCCATTTAAATCTATAGTACAATCGACCAGAAAAGTATCTCCGGGATCTAATGAAGAGAAATCAAAGTCGCATATTTGATTATTTATTTCACCAATTTCTTCAGGAGGATCTACATTGGTATCAGGACTTTGTTCCTCAGGGAAGTTATCATTATTTAACAAATCATCTGTGATATCATCGGAACAGGATGATAATAAGAAGGAGATCATTAAAAAGGTAGAAAATGCCTTGGAAAAATACATAAAGTAGGTTAAAACTCTCATAATTAATTAATTATCAACATTAGCAATATGCATAAAAAAATCAAACAATAGATTAAATGCGCTGTTTATTCGACAAAACACACTCATACCTACGATGCTTATCCCTTCCGAAGATTATCAAACATGAAATTTTAACATTTCTTCATCTTACATTATTTCTAAATTTAACGCTATCAATTGACGATTATAACCCGCGCAACTTAAAATAAGGCTTGATTAGCCATGGTTTCTTAATCACCCATTTTTTGAATCCACTAGTACTCCTCAACGGATACGCTCCTATTGATGATAATCCACATATAACTTCATTTCGCACTTTTCCGGAATAATTGTACCTGTAAAGACTTAAAATTAGACCATAATTGAATTGATCCCACCATTTTTCAAAGGCGTTTCTAAGTATCTTAGAATCAATCGTACTCAATGCTTTAAGAAGTTCCCTGCTAGTCATAAGGCTTTGCCTAGCCAGTCTATTCATTGTTTCTTGATCACGTCTGTTCATTAGTGAACCATTTCTAATAAAATATTCATATGCTAAAACATTCAGTGTATTAACAATATCAGCCTTCATCAAAGCTTTAAAACTAAAGTCTAAATCTTCCGATACAACAAGGTTTTCATTGAATCTTAATTGGTTGTCTGATAGAAATTTTCGTTTGAAAATTTTGCACCAAACGGTATTATGGTAATTTCCTGAATTTAAAAAGTCAGCAGTATCCCATACCCCCCGCTCAAAACTAACCTTATTAATACTCCTATTCCCCTTTATTATTTGATATCCTACAAAAACAATGTCCATAGAAGCATTTAGATGGCCTATTATTTTTGATAACACGTCTTTCGAAATAATATCATCCGGATCTACAAACCAGATGAAATCACCCTTGGCGCGATCCATACCAAAATTTCTCGCTCTTCCTACTCCCCCATTTTTTATCGAATAAAATCGGAAATTAGAATATTTAGATGCGAAAAGTTCCAATATCTTCTCGGTATCATCTGTAGAGCCATCATTTATAACGATTACCTCATAATCTTCTAATTCTATATTCTGGGAATAGATAGAATCAAGGCATTTTTGGAGGAAAGGAGCAACATTGTAGGCTGGTAATACAAAACTTAGTTTCATATATTCCTAAAAATTTAAATATTAACAAGTTATTTCTGAAATAAGAGTACATAAAATATGTCGATTATATAATGAAAATAGGCGAATATTAATTATTTACCCTTGGCTATTTAATAGTTTTAGACGGAGTTATCATAAAACCAGATATATGTGTGGTATTAACGGCATCATAGCCAGGAATTCTTCAATTGAACATGTTCGTAATACGATGAATACGATGAATGCTTTAATTCATCATCGAGGGCCTGATGGAGGTGGTTTTTTCATTGAAAAATTTAGAGAAAATACTTTTATGGGTTTAGGCATGAAACGCCTTGCAATTATCGACCTAAATAATGGTGTCCAGCCTATGCTTGGTCGAAATGGTGAATTAGCCCTTGTATTTAATGGTGAGATCTATAATTTCCAATTACTTAAAGAGGAATTAAAAGCTCAAGGAGTGACCTTCAGCACGAATTCAGATACAGAGGTTATTCTTAAAATTTATGAATTTCATGGTATTTCCGGCTTTAGAAAGTTGGACGGTATGTTCGCATTTAGCTTATTGGATCTGCAAAAACACAAGGTCTTTCTAGTACGAGATTTTTTTGGTGAGAAACCTCTTTACTATAAGCAGAACTCTAATGGCATGATATGGGGTTCAGAACTTAAATCCATTATAAGCGCATTGGATTCTAAACCTGATATAGACAAACATGCATTAAATTTATTTTTACGATTAACATATATCCCGGCTCCAAAAACAATCTACGAAGGGATTAAAAAGCTGGAACCTAACCGTATCCTATCTTATGATATTCTAACAAACGAAACAAGTATCCAAAAGCTCTATAAACAAAATAGTTACTATCATAGCTCTAACTTTTCATTTGTTTCTGCTCTAAAAGAAACAAGACGATTAGTACAAGCTTCGGTGGAAAGTCGTTCCATTTCTGATGTGCCTATTGGGACGTTTCTTTCGGGAGGTATTGATTCTTCTATAATTTCTTTGTGTTTAGCCAAAGCCTCTGCAAAACCAATAAACACTTTTTCCATTGCCAATACAAACTCTGATTTTGATGAGTCAAAAAAAGCTAAAACCGTATCTAAAATCATTAATAGTAATCACCACGAGTTTATCATAAAAGAAGATGAATTAACTCATTCCATTGGTGCAATTCTAGATAACTTCGATGAACCTTTTGCTGATTCTTCGGCTATCCCATCCTTTCTTCTTGCGCGTAAAACAAATGATCATGTAAAGGTCGCCTTAACAGGAGACGGAGGCGATGAATTATTTGGCGGATATAATAAATATTACATAGGTAAAATCAATCGAAAATACACCTCTTTAATACCTAAAAGTCTACACGATATTCTTTCAAAAAGGAGTAGCCTATTACTAAGTTCCAGTAGTGATAAACGCGGAAGGCGTTTTAGAATACAAAAATTACTGAATGCCATCGATTACGGCGATGAATATTACTGGAATATTATATCATTAGGTTTCACTCCCCATCAATTAAATTCATTTCTTTCAAGCGAATATAAAATTAAGGGGATTTTCTCCGACTTTTCGCATAACCAGAAAACAAATAATTTACATGACTATAGACATATAGACAAAAACGTTAGTTTGGAAGGAGATATGTTGGTAAAAGTTGATCGCACCAGTATGTTAAATTCCTTAGAATGTCGATCACCCTTTTTAAACAAAACACTATGGGAGTTTACAAACAGTTTGCCTGAGGATTATTTATTAAAAGGTTTTAATAAGAAATACTTATTAAAAAAAGCTTTTGAATCAGAATTTCCAAATGGATTCTTTGATAAGAAAAAACAAGGGTTCGGAATTCCTATAGGAGATTGGCTAAGAGAAAGTTTAAAAACTGAGCTTATGGGTTATATAGACCCGGAAAAACTGAAAAATCAAAACATCTTTTCTATTGAAAAGATTCAAAATTTGGTGCTAAATCATATCTCCGGCCAAATAGATAATACATTTAGTGTTTGGACATTTTATTGCTTTCAGCGATGGTATTACCATACATTCTTGAAATAATCAAATTTCAATACTTTCATTCAAAAGGTTTAACAAACATTATTATTTTTTAGGCCCTTATTCTATTCGAAACAAGGGTTTATGTTTTTTACTATCGAAGGAATGTTTGTAAAAATACCACAGATTATACCTCCTCCAACTTATTAATTTTATTTTCAAATTATCGAAAATAAATTATGTTTTATCCATATTAGAAAACATCTAATCGGAATAATATTACTTTTATTGACACTTGTTTATTATTGGTTAATAGCACTAAGTCCAAAAATAAACACATGAAATATTTTTACAGATTGTTGGCTTGCAAGCCACAGATTACTCTAATACAAGTTCATAGCCGCCTTCGTTATTTCCATGTTTTTTTATTACTCCTTTTTCTTAGTAATACAATACTAGGGCAAACTATAAACTTCGGAGCGACCACGCTCAACAATATATCCATTAGTAATCCCACAAGTCTTGCTTTCGGTCCTAATAACAAATTATATGTGTCCGAACAATATGGAACAATTTGGGAAATTACCATTGAAAGAGATTTAAGCAGCCCTGGAAATGGCACCTATACTGCTCTAAGTGCTATTCCAATAAATATTATAAAAGAGGAAACTCCAAATCATAATGATGATGGTCAGCCAAATTCATTAAAAAAGCGTTTGATCGTAGGTCTAACCGTAGTAGGTACTCCGGATCAGCCTATAATTTATGTGTCATCTTCAGATTCGAGAATAGGAGGGGGAAATAGTACCTGGAATGATATTAATTTGGATACCAATTCCGGGATCATTCATAGATTAGTCTGGAATGGAAACGGATGGAATCGTGTCGATATCGTTAGAGGTTTACCTAGATGTGAGGAAAATCACGCTACCAATGGGATGCAATTTGTAAGCATAAATGGCACCGATTACCTGTTTGTACAACAAGGCGGTAATACAAACATGGGAGCACCAAGTAATAATTTTGCTGGTTCTGGAGAAACAACCCTTAGCGCTGCTTTATTAACAGTAAATTTATCGCAGCTTAAAGAATTAGAAGTACTGAATTCCGGCCCGTTCATCGATACTAGAACGGGAGTACCCTTTATTTATGATCTTCCTACCTTAAATGATCCGAGTAGAATTGACATAGATAACACCCACCCTGAGTTCCCATATTCTCCCCAGCATCCACTACACAATGCTACTATTGATATAGGAGATCCTTTTGGAGGGAATAATAGTATCAACCAGGCATTCAATGAACCGGGAGGACCGGTTCAGATCTTCGCGCCTGGTTTTAGAAATGCCTATGATGTTGTAATTACCCCTGAGGGCAAAATATTTACAAGTGATAATGGCCCAAATAGCGGATGGGGTGGCCCACCCTCAATATATGATAGCAATGATCAACTCAAAGGTAATGATAGAAATGATTACTTCCCTGAAAATGGAGATTACATATCAGGTGAATTTAATATTAACAACGGAACTACTATTTATGATGGACTGCATTTTATTGGAGATATAAATGACACTTCAAACACCTATTATGGAGGTCACCCTGTCCCTATTCGTGCATTTCCGGCCATGGCTGGGATAAATGATTATGAATATGATGGAAGTGATTGGGTAAACATCGCCTCTTATCAATTTGGAGAACTTTTAAATGGAGTTAGCGGATATTACAATTCTTCATTTACTATTGCAGATTTTCCCGATGACCCCCGTCAAGGAAAATATCTAAGTGATGGGGCAGAAAATACAGAAATTAAAATTTTAGATTTTGTGTCTGCTTCCACCAATGGTATATGTGTTTATAATGCTTCTAACTTTGATAATGCCTTAAACGGAAATATTTTAACTGTATCTTTCAATGGAAAGGTGAATAGATACGTAGTTGATGAAAACGGTACTTTAATTAGTAAAGACAATAATTTCCTATCTGGTTTTGGTGAAGTTCCCTTAGATATTATTTCGCAAGGCGACAATAAAGTATTTCCTGGAACTTTATGGGTTGTTAACTATACATCGAGCAGCATCTCCATTTTTGAGCCAGACGATCTTGGCGCCTGTCCTCAACCAGGGGATCTGGATTTTGATCCCCTAGCCGATTATGACTTTGATAACTTTTCAAATCAGGACGAGCTTGATAATAATACAAATCATTGTTCGGCAGGAAGTAGACCTGATGATGCCGACAACGACTTTATATCTGATTTAAATGATCCGGATGATGACAATGATGGCATTTCGGATACCGCTGATCCCTTCCCCATAGACCCTGATAACGGGCTAACTACTCATCTACCTATCAAACACCCTTTTTGGAACAATGATCCCGGTACAGGATTTTTCGGGTTGGGTTTCACCGGTTTAATGATTCCCAATGATGGAGTTACAGATTACCTTACATTGTTCGATGAGACTAATTTATCCTTCGGAGGAGCAGGAGGAAAAGCAACCATTGATAACGTTTCACCTGGTGATGCCTTTGAAAATTTAAACTCCCAGGAGAATGCATTTCAATTTGGTATTCAAGTCGACAAAAACTCTGATCCATTCACCATTCACACTAAGATTGAAACTCCTTTTAACGGAAATCTTCCCGAGAACGGTCAATCGTACGGGCTTTTTATAGGAACCGGAGATCAAGATAATTATTTAAAGGTTACTGTAATGAATGGAACCTCTGATCAGGATTCTACAATAGGTTTTGAAGTCATACTAGAAAATAATGGTACTACAGAATCATATATTTTTGATACTCCAGAAATGACTCAACCTTCAGGTATAGATCTCTATTTAAGCGTCACTCCTTCAACTCTATTAAGTGAAATAAATTATTCTTATGATGGTGGAGAAACTATTTTTCCACTTATTAATAATATCTCGCTACCTGCTTCATTTCTAAACCCTGATGACAGCATAGGACTCGCAGTAGGAATTATTAGTACATCATCAACATCAAACAAAAGTTTTATCGCCACCTGGGATTTTATCGATATCATCTATAATCAATCTGATTATTTAGACACAACCCTTGACATCATAGATTTTGGAATAATTGCCCAATCCTCCACCCCTGAAACTTTGGAAGTGCCTTTAACTAATATAGGTAGTCCGGGAGATCCAACAATTCAAATTGATAATATCACATTTTCAGGAAATTTTATATCCAGTTCGGATAGTCAATTTTTACCTATTGTTGTGGATCCGGGTAAATCTGTCAATATTCCTATAACTATTGACCCTTCGAAAACAAGTACAGGACTTAAAAGTGAACAGATAGAGATTTTTCACACCGGGACAAATTCACCGTTATTAATCCCAATTCAAGCAAATATCGTAGAAGACAGTGGTCTTATTATAACCCGAGTCAATGTAGGTGGCAGTAATACAATTGCTGCCACAGACAATGGTCCGGACTGGGAGTCTAACCCAATTGATGAGGCATACCAGGGAACCTCCTATTCCGTTAATACAGGATTGAATGCTACAGCTGTATTTGATTTCGCAAATAAAAATATTTCCATCCCAGATTACATCGATGAAAACACCTTTAATGGTATTTTTCAGAATGAGCGATGGGATCCGGCTGAAGGAGAAGAAATGGAATTCCAAATCCCTTTAACAAATGGAGAATACACGGTAAATATTTTCGTAGGAAATAGTTATGGCTTAACTGATAATATAGGTGATCGAGTCTTTGACATCCTTATTGAAAATAATATTGTGGAGGATAATTTTGATCCAATTGCCGCATTTGGGCATCAGGTCGCCGGAATGCTTTCCTATCCGGTTACAGTAAGTGACGGAGTCCTGCAAATCGCTTTTGCACATGAAATAGAAAATCCTATAATTAATGCCGTTGAGATTATTCAAGGAATCAACCCGGAAGCCTACCCTCCTATTTCCATGCAACCTATAAGTGATCAGTTTAGCTACGTGGGTGACACTCCGACCTTAGCCGTAGGTGCTACAGGAGGAGACCCCAATGAAAATTTTAATTATTCTATCTCGGGACAACCTGAAGGTATTAGTATCGAACCAACAAACGGACAGATCATAGGAGCCATCGAGCTATCAGCTGTAAGCGGAGGCCCCAATGCAGACGGCGTTCATTCAGTAGTTATTACTGTAAGTAAAACCGGGTCCGAAGATGTTTCGCAACAATTTTTATGGTCCGTTTCAGAAAAAATCATAGACCCCTCTTTTAATCCTGTTGCACGCATCAATGTTGGAGGAAATTCCACAGTTACTTCCTCTGACAATGGTCCGGATTGGGAATCAAATCCAACAAATAATGCATACCAGGGAGCCTCTTATTCCGTGAATACCGGAATCAATGCTACTGCGTCATTTGATTTTGTGAATAGAAGTAATTCCATCCCAAATTATATTGATGAGAACATTTTCAATGGTATTTTTCAAAATGAACGCTGGGATCCCACTGAGGGAGAG
Source organism: Robertkochia marina (assembly GCF_004799345.1). GTDB lineage: Bacteria > Bacteroidota > Bacteroidia > Flavobacteriales > Flavobacteriaceae > Robertkochia > Robertkochia marina. The sequence goes on along the minus strand of NZ_SSMC01000003.1, from coordinate 645,137 downwards.
GAAATGGAGTTCCAAATCCCTCTGGACAATGGAGAATACACGGTAAATTTGTTTGTTGGGAATAGTTATAACTTAACCAACCTTAGTGGTGATAGAATCTATGACATATTCATTGAAGGCAACATTGTAGCAGATAATTTTGATCCAATTGCTACATTTGGTCATCAAGTCGCAGGAATGCTTTCTTACCCCGTTATCGTTAGTGACGGTGTGTTGAATATAGGCTTCGGACACGAGGTAGAAAATCCCATCATAAATGCTATTGAGGTAATTCAAGGTATCAATCCTGAGCAGTACCCCCCTATTACTTTAGAACCTTTAAACGATCAAATCAGTTACGTGGGGGACATCCCGACCTTAGCAGTGAGTGCAATAGGAGGAGACCCCAATGAGAACTTTATTTATTCTATATCGGGACAACCTGAAGGTATTGGCATTGAACCTTCTACAGGGCAGATAATAGGGGCCATCGCCCCCTCAGCTACCAGTGGAGGACCAAGTACTGATGGTGTCCATTCAGTGGTCCTTACGGTGAGTAAAACCGGATCTGAAGATTCCTCGCAACAGTTCTTATGGACGATTCTGGAACCAGGCATAGGCTGGAATGAGAAATTTGAAAATCAAAACTACACTGCCCGGCACGAATGCTCCTTTGTTCAAGCCGGAGATAAATTTTATCTAATGGGCGGAAGAGAAAATTCGAAAACCATTGATGTCTATGATTATTCCAATAATACATGGGAAAATTTACAAGATTCAGCGCCCTTCGAATTCAATCATTTTCAAGCTATAGAATATCAAGGCTTTATTTGGATCATTACTGCTTTTGAAAACAACAATTTCCCTAACGAAATACCAACAACCAACATCTGGATCTATAATCCGGTGGATAATACTTGGATAAACGGGCCAGTAATTCCAGAAAATAGAAGGCGTGGTGGCGCAGGTGTGGTGCTTTACAATAATAAATTCTATATCCTAGGGGGAAATACAAAAGGTCACGACGGAGGATTTGTTTCATGGTTTGATGAATTTGATCCGGCAACAGGCACATGGACAATACTCCCCAATGCACCACACGCAAGAGATCATTTTCAGGCAACCATTCATGGAAACAACCTTTATGCCGTATCAGGTCGTCAATCCGGAGGAGAGGGAGGTCTCTTTGCACCTTTAGTTTCTGCAATGGATATTTTCAATTTCGAAACCGGTGAATGGTTAAGTAATGATCCACAATTAAATATTCCAACACCCAGAGCCGCGCCAATTACAGTCAATTTAAATGGGAAAATAATTGTTGCAGGAGGTGAAGTTCCTGACAATAACAATGCGCTGAAAATCACTGAAATTTTTGATCCTGAATTGAACCTCTGGACACAAGGAACTGAGTTAAATCATGCCAGACATGGAACCCAGGCAATTGTATCAGGAAACAGTGTTTATGTCACATCAGGATCACCTATGAAAGGTGGTGGAAGTCAAACTAATATGGAATATTACAATAGTGATGATCCAATTGGAGAACCATTATTTTTGAGTACACTGCAAACCCCTGATAATTTAACTTTTACTATAGGCAGCACACAAGTTATTGATATCGATCTTGTAGGAGGTAATACCGGTCTATGGGTTAATCGGATAGAGTTAATAGGATTAGACTCAGATGAGTTCATGGTTTTAAACAATGAAATCCCTAATACACTTCTAACAAACTCATCTACTCCCTCCGTAACCATAGAACATATCGGTAGTTCTACTCAAGCGTTAGCCGAATTAGTAATCACCTATAATAATATATATAAAGCGAAAACAAGTCTTTCTGTCGGTGACCAAACCAATCTATCCTCTTTAAATCCCGTAGTGCGCATCAATGTAGGGGGAAACAACAATGTTATAACCACGGACAATGGTCCGGACTGGGAGTCTAACCCAATTGATGAGGCATACCAGGGAACCTCCTATTCCGTTAATACAGGATTGAATGCTACAGCTGTATTTGATTTCGCAAATAAAAATATTTCCATCCCAGATTACATCGATGAAAACACCTTTAATGGTATTTTTCAGAATGAGCGATGGGATCCGGCTGAAGGAGAAGAAATGGAATTCCAAATCCCTTTAACAAATGGAGAATACACGGTAAATATTTTCGTAGGAAATAGTTATGGCTTAACTGATAATATAGGTGATCGAGTCTTTGACATCCTTATTGAAAATAATATTGTGGAGGATAATTTTGATCCAATTGCCGCATTTGGGCATCAGGTCGCCGGAATGCTTTCCTATCCGGTTACAGTAAGTGACGGAGTCCTGCAAATCGCTTTTGCACATGAAATAGAAAATCCTATAATTAATGCCGTTGAGATTATTCAAGGAATCAACCCGGAAGCCTACCCTCCTATTTCCATGCAACCTATAAGTGATCAGTTTAGCTACGTGGGTGACACTCCGACCTTAGCCGTAGGTGCTACAGGAGGAGACCCCAATGAAAATTTTAATTATTCTATCTCGGGACAACCTGAAGGTATTAGTATCGAACCAACAAACGGACAGATCATAGGAGCCATCGAGCTATCAGCTGTAAGCGGAGGCCCCAATGCAGACGGCGTTCATTCAGTAGTTATTACTGTAAGTAAAACCGGGTCCGAAGATGTTTCGCAACAATTTTTATGGTCCGTTTCAGAAAAAATCATAGACCCCTCTTTTAATCCTGTTGCACGCATCAATGTTGGAGGAAATTCCACAGTTACTTCCTCTGACAATGGTCCGGATTGGGAATCAAATCCAACAAATAATGCATACCAGGGAGCCTCTTATTCCGTGAATACCGGAATCAATGCTACTGCGTCATTTGATTTTGTGAATAGAAGTAATTCCATCCCAAATTATATTGATGAGAACATTTTCAATGGTATTTTTCAAAATGAACGCTGGGATCCCACTGAGGGAGAGGAAATGGAGTTCCAAATCCCTCTGGACAATGGAGAATACACGGTAAATTTGTTTGTTGGGAATAGTTATAACTTAACCAACCTTAGTGGTGATAGAATCTATGACATATTCATTGAAGGCAACATTGTAGCAGATAATTTTGATCCAATTGCTACATTTGGTCATCAAGTCGCAGGAATGCTTTCTTACCCCGTTATCGTTAGTGACGGTGTGTTGAATATAGGCTTCGGACACGAGGTAGAAAATCCCATCATAAATGCTATTGAGGTAATTAGTAACTCAAATATTTCAAGTAAAGGTCCTATAGAAAATGACACAAATGATCTTGTAATAACAGAAAATGAGAGTGTGTTAAGCCAGTTTGTGGTTTATCCAAACCCTACAAGAAATGGAATTTACATTAACGGGGGTGTCAATAATCCGGGAATCCAAAGAATTCAATTATATGATTATTTAGGCAGGTTAGTTATTAATAACATCCCAATTAAAAGCCAAGATCAGCAACCTTACTATCTGCCGCTTGACGGACTACAGGCTGGAAGCTACATTCTAATGACTATTGATAATCAAGGAAATATTCTCAAAAAATCAAAACTTATAGTAATCGATTAATGCTATAAATTTACTTGAAGATTGGAAATCGATTTATTACAAATGAGAAAAAAATTATAAGATTAACAACCGTCCCTGTATCCTTAGATAGAGTGCTGGGCGTGTCGGTTTCCCTTAATTAGAACTGTTTATTATTACAATATTATCACTTGTATGATCAATCTCAACAAGGTTAGCTTTGTTGAGATTTTTCTTTGCAAATTCTATCGGAGGAAGGTTACCCAGGGCATCATGTGGTCGCTGATGATTGTAATCATCCATCCATATCTGGGTTGTTTCTCTTACCTGGTCTAAACTATTAAAAATATATCGGTTAAGAACGGTTCACTTGTTATTACCGAAATGAAATTGGCAGAAAACAAAGGGTTATAGGTTTACATTATTCTAATAGACTAAATAATCCCACATTTAAAGGAAATTTAAATCATATTAAAGGTCAGTTTGACTGATAAATCCAAGAAAATAATAAATTACGCCTTCTTTATAAGACTTCACAGCGTAAATAACTCTAAGAATGGAAGCAACCTTTTGATATTGTTATCAATTGCCTTGGATCAACACTCTTATCAGGTAAAGATGCTCCGTCTATTATATGGAGCATTGTATCAAATGGTTTAGGTGAAATCATCTCTTCATGTCGAGGTTCTTACATCAATCAAAATCTGGAAGCTGCCCCAAAATCTCATATTATAGTTCCGCTTTGAGCTGGAAATGTTTTAAAAGGTAAGCCCATATAGCATGTTTAGCATTGCGGCAGGATAATTAAAAATTTCCGAAATGATTTCTTATTTCATTATTAATAAAACAGTTAGACTTCACTATAGGGAGCATTATATCAGCACTAAGTTAAAGTAAGTTGCTAAGCAAACTAATAAAGTAATTAATTCCGTAATCACTAATCTATTAAACTTAAACACACTATTATTAGTATTTTTAAGGGATTAATCTATCCAAAACACATCTTTATTAAATTTTACTTATTTCAATCCATAAATTCATAATCGGTGAACCAAGTAAACTATTCGAAAAAAGCGAACTCTTAATAGAAAACTAAAAACCAATGGTTTATTGAATATTTTCATTAAAAGTGAATGAGAGAATTTATTAAAATCAGAATTTATTAATCTATCTATGGGATATAACTTCATTTCTTTCAATTTACCCAAAATCTGCTCTTTACTTTTTAATTTAAGTCGTGTTTTGCTCAAATCCAATAACACCTGATAAGTAAGGACAGTCATCCTTCTTTTTAGAGTTTTTTTAAGATTCAAATTCAGTTGATCATCAGAATTAAGACTTTTACACAATTCATGGAAAAAAATTAAGGTTTGTATATATCCATTCAACCGATTGTTAACACTATTATCATTATCATCTCTCATAAGAGAATTTTCTGTTTGATAATAATAATGAACATTTAAGTTCAAAAATGAAACCCGCTTGGCTTTCCAAAACAATTGATATGTAAAATTAACATCCGCTAAATAGTTGTCGGCAGCAAACCAAATACCTTCTTCCTTTAAAAAAGAAGTTTTTACAAGAAACCACCAGGCCTCATATCGTATATTATTTTCTTGCGCCAACATTTTTTTACCAGTTGACACCTCTAGTTTTTCCAATAATTCAGGAAAAATAGTATCTTGGTTACGTCTTTCTTTAATAATTTGGCTTCCAAAGGAAATAATTTCAAGATTATCACCTTCGGCAGTATTTAGTAACTGAGCCAAGCAATCTTTAACAATGTAATCATCTGCATCTAAATGATACAAATAATTTCCCCGCGCTTCCCTCATTAAAAAATTTCGTTGAGCATAAACACCTTTGTTTTGACTACTGTAAAGCTTAATATTTGAATAACTTACAGCATAATCTCTTACTAAATTAACCGATTGATCTTCGGAACCATCATCGACTACTAGTATTTCATAATCCTCTAACGGTATATTTTGATTTAATACACTATCCAAGCATATTGCAATATGATCTTGCGCATTATACATAGAAATTAAGATACTTAACCTCATAATTATATATTTAAAATTTAATTTAAATGAAGAATTAAATATTCATGAGCTTACAAAAGGAAGTTTTCTATATATCAAATGGAATCCTCGAAAGAACCTAATTCGCAATAGATTGCTAAAAACAAAAGGTTCGTTGATTATTCTTAATAAAATCACATGAAAAAGTTTACTAAATTCACTTCCTTTTAATTGAGAAATGGGATATAGACTTTCATGTTTTAGTATATCAAGAATCTCGAACTTCCTTTCTAATTTTAAGTTTGATCGACTTAAGTCAAATAATGCTTGATATGTTAGGATTGTCATTTTTCGGGACAAAACTTCTTTCACATTATTATCTAAAGAATTTCTAGGGTCAAGTTTTTTAGCTAATTCATTGAAGCATGTTACTGTATTCAAATTACCTTTCAATCTATTATTCAAACTCTTATCGCAATGATTCCTCATAAGCGAATTTTCTGATTGAAAATAATAATGCAATGTTAATTCCAAAAAATAGGCTTTGGATGCCTTAATAAAAAGTTCTATAGTAAAATTAGCATCTGAAGTAACTCTATTATTCACTTCAAACCAAATCCCGGCATCATTAAAGAATGATGCTTTTATAAAATACCACCAAGTTTCATACCGAATTCCAGACTCTCGCAGAAGCATTTCTTTACCTGTGATAGTTTCTATAGGCCGTTCCGAATCAAGTATTAAATTTGGTTCTAAATAACCATGATCATAAGTTATCAAAGAACCAAAACCCAAAATATCAAGGTCATGTTGTTCTGTTATTTTTAACAAAAAGCTTAAACAATTAGGAGCTATATAATCGTCCGCGTCAAGGTGATAGAGATACTTTCCGGAGGCCATTCTCATCAATAGGTTACGTTTCGTATAAACCCCTTCATTAGTCCCTTTAATTAATTTAATATTAGAGTATCTATCGGCATAATTTTTCACAATTGCATAGGATCCATCAGTTGACCCATCATCAGCAACCAATATCTCATAATCGGTAAAGGGAATATCCTGATTCAAAACACTTTTCAAGCAATGTTCAATATAATTTTCTGAATTATACATCGAAATAAGAATACTTAATCTCATGTCTTTCCTATCCAAATTAATTATTAGAAATATTTTAGGAATAATTAAGATATTGTCTTACAAACAAATAAAGATAAATATCCCATCAAAATACTAAATACATCGTTAGCTAACAGCTAAATAAGAAGTAAAGCGAAAAGTGTAATACTTAAATAATCGAAATTATTTAGTTGTTATAGTCAAGCATGGCATTATAAGATTACGAAACGTGATTTAAAGTCTATTTTATACAATCAACACATAAATTCAAATGAATGAAAATACTTAAGATATAATATTCAATTGATTGTATTTAGAATGCACTTACCCTCAAAACACTTATGTGATTTAAACTGCTAATCTATTCTCTTAACATTAACAGCGAATGCTTTATTATATTCCTCTCATTTTACAACTGGATCATTAACGATTAATTATAAAAAATAAACGAAATATATTCAGAATTACTTTATAATAAGTCAATTTTAATCTGACAAATAATTATTGATCACCATTTGTTCAAAATCTTAACTCTCTAACAATACAAATTCTCCTAAGAATACAACAGTTTAATATATGAGTGTTTTTAAATTGATTCGTGTTACCACTATTCCAATTTCCCTGGGAAGTCTCTTAAAAGGTCAGTTGGGTTACATGCAAAATCACTTTGAGGTCTTGGGTATATCGAGCAAAGAAGACCAATACGTCTCTTTAGAGGAATATGGCAGGTCTGAAAATATAAGGGTGATTCCTGTTGAAATGACCCGAAGTATTACTCCATATAAAGATTTAAAAGCTTTATATCACCTCTTTAAAATATTTAAACAAGAGCAACCCGATATAGTTCACAGTCACACCCCTAAAGCCGGTACTTTAGCTATGCTAGCCGCAAAACTTGCAGGGGTTCCCCACCGGCTGCATACCATTGCAGGCCTACCGCTCCTGGAATCCAGGGGTGCAAAACGAAAACTACTCAACCTGGTGGAACGAATTACATACCGATGCGCTACCAAGATCTATCCAAATTCCAACGGACTGAAAGAGATCGTCCTTCGGGAGGGTTTTACCCATGAGAAAAAACTGAAGGTTATAGGTAACGGAAGTTCCAACGGGATCGATGTAGAATACTTCGACCCTTCCTTGTTTAATGAAGTTTCCCGAAAAGCCCTAAAGGATAAATTAGGTATTCCCCAAAACAACTTTGTTTTTATCTTCTCCGGGAGGTATGTCAAAGATAAAGGTGTTAATGAGCTGGTTAATGCCTTCGTATCTATTCACAAAAACTATCGGGAGACAAGCCTGCTGCTTATTGGATGTTTTGAGGAGGATCTTGATCCTCTTCTACCGGAAACCGTAGCTGCAATTAAAAACCATCCCGCCATTTATGACACCGGCTGGCACAGAGAATTCAGGCCATATTTCACGATTGCTGACGCCCTCTTATTTCCGAGCTACCGGGAAGGATTTCCCAACACCGTCATGCAGGCAGGGGCCATGGGTATTTACAGTATAGTGAGCAATATTAACGGCTGTAATGAAATTATAATTGATGGTCAAAACGGCCGTATTATTCCTCCCAAGGATACCGTTGCACTTAAAAATGCCATGCTGGAAGCCTTGAGTACCCTGAGGCCTTCGGAAGGATATAATTCCTATTACAGACAACTTATCATCCAAAGATATTCCAGGCCTTATATCTGGGAAGCATTGTTAAATGAATATCAAACCCTGTTGGGTAAAAAGACCCAGCATCCATCCAAAGAAAAAGAAAAAGCATATGTATAAAAGATTTGGGAAACGATTCATTGACTTTTGGGGAAGCCTAGTACTTTTGTTATTATTCAGCCCAGTAATACTAGTAGTTACAATCGTATTGTGGTTTAAAAATGACGGAAATCCTTTCTTTTATCAAAAGCGGCCAGGAAAAGATGAAGTGATCTTTTCCATTATTAAATTTAAAACCATGACCGACCGCACCGATGAGAACGGCAAATTACTCCCGGATGTAGAAAGGCTCACTCCTACCGGAGCTTTTCTCAGAAAAACCTCCCTTGATGAGCTTCCACAACTTTTTAATGTCCTAAAAGGAGAAATGAGCTTTGTTGGCCCTCGCCCCCTCTTAATCAAATACCTTCCTTATTACACCGAAAAGGAACGCCTCCGTCACAGTGTTAACCCCGGAATCACAGGCCTTGCTCAGGTTTCAGGTAGAAATTTTGTTCCTTGGAACGAGCGCCTTCAACTGGATGTGAATTATGCAAAAAACCTTTCCCTATTAAACGATATAAAGATCATTCTTCTTACCATAAAAAATGTCATCCAAAGAAAAGATATTGAGATCATCCCGGAATCGACCATGATGGACCTGGACAGCTACAGAAAATCCGGGTCCCTGAATTATTTCGTTTCAAAGTCGAATTATTCACCTTAATCCGAGTAAAACACTTTCATTCTGAATCATTAATAATGATCCAAAATATTTGGTATTCATCATAAACAAAGCTGCAAGAACACATGGAACTAGGCAACATCAAAACAATACCAACCTACTGTATTTCAATTTTTTAATAGGCTTTTGCTTTCAATTTAATTAGATTGTCATATATAAAATCAGTTTTACCTTCTTTTATCCAAATATCCGGTAATTGGACGTTAACATTTATTTGGGCGAAAATTCTTATTTAAATTACCCTTAATACTATACTTCCAATTACTAACTCTATGAATACCGAAATAAATCAATATCGCCATTTGATTTATGCTTTTCTCCTCCCCTTTTTTTTTATAAGTCAATCATTTATCGGTTATTCTTAACCATAAGCACTAATTATGAATACCTCTCATCCACCTGTTAAGATCTATGGTTCCGGCGGACATTCGCAAGTAATACGTCATGTCCTTGAAGAAAATGGATATCGCATAACTGAAGTTTTTGATGATCATCCTGAAGGTGTACATCGAGCTTCGGTGAATGTTGTTAAAGGATTGCGTGGAAAAGACAAAAATAGTATAATACAGAGCACCCCAATGGTCATTGCTATTGGTAACAACCGGCAACGCGCCGAAATAAGTCAATTGCTTCAGTCGAATTTCCAAAAGGTGATCCATAAATCGGCCATCATCGCTTCAAATTCAACTATTGGGGATGGGACGGTCGTATTTGCCGGTGCCATAGTCCAACCCAATACGGTCATTGGAAAACATGTCATAATAAATACTGCCGCCAGCATTGATCACGATAATATCATTGGTGATTATGCTCATATTTCCCCTAAAGCAGCCCTAACAGGACATGTCGAAATCGGAGAAGGCACCCATGTCGGGGTTGGAGCGGTGATCATCCCCACGGTTAAAATTGGAAAATGGTGTACCATAGGTGCCGGAGCGGTCGTATTAAAAGACGTTCCGGATTACTGTACAGTGGTAGGAAATCCAGGCCGTATCATCAAAAGACAGGTACCCCCAGTACTACCAGAAAATAACTCTGAAGAAATACCCTTCGATTTGGCCTTTATCGGGGCGGGGATCTCGACAGCTTTTACCTTACTAAAGTCTCTTAAAAAACTGCCTCCTCAATCCAAAAAGATCAGGATTGCTGTGATCGAAAAATCCGGAGAATTCTTTACCGGGGTGGCTTACGGGAAAAGATCAGGGCATTCCACCCACCTCATTACCGCCTTAAAAGATTTCCTCCCAAAGCCCGAACTCAATCAGTTCACCGATTGGCTCAACCTCAATAAAGATTGGCTTTTAAAAAGGCTGAAAGAAGAAGGAGGATCCCTGACCAATGAATGGTTGTATTCCAACAGAAAGGCCATCCAAAACGGAAAGTGGGATCATCTGTTTATTCCAAGAAGTTTCTTTGGCTCCTATATCCAGGAGAAACTGCAAGAAACCATCGGGGAATATCAAAAATCCGGAAAGATACATATAGAATATGTTACTGATGAAATTGAAGACATTCAACGCGAGGAGTTTGGTTTCTATTTAAAAGGACTTCAAAAAAATATCAAAACAAAGAAAGCTGTATTGGGTATAGGATCTCCTAAGCAACGTACATTAAATGTTCCTGAAAGCATCCCAAATGACCGTCATCTATTTATATCCAACCCTTACGAACAGGGGATGAACAGGGTAATCAAACAGATCATAAAATCCTTAAAATCCAATCATAAAAAGAATGTATTGATCCTGGGGTCTAACGCCAGTGCCCTGGAATTTTTATATAAAATGAATGATCTCAGGGGCATCGATTCAAAGGTGGGCCACTATTTCTTCTTATCGACCCATGGCCTGTATCCTAATTCTATTGTGGATACTAATAATGAAAAATCATTTATACCGAAACATACCTTGGCTTTATTGGAAATCCAAAAGCTCACTGCCAAACAAATTATGCAAGGCATAACCAATGACTTGAATGATGCCGAGGAACTGGGAATTGGGGCAGCCATAACTGTAGGTCCTATTTCAAACGCTTTTGTACCACTCCTTGAAAAACTGGATCAAAGGGAAAAAGAAAGATTTGCCTGTTATTACGGGAATGAGATCGGCCGAAGACAAAGGGTGGCGGGATATCACTATACCAAAACCATTGATGTTTTAAAATCTCAAGGGAGGTTTTCACACTTAAAAGGAAGCTTCGAAAAGCTGGACCTGGCCGATCATCAACAGCTTTCCCTGGTTTACAAAACCGAACAAGATTCAATAGCAATTTTAGACCAACCCATTGATATTGTCATTAACTGTCTTGGCTCTTCTAAACTCTCAGATCTTGAAGCCCCGTTGGTCATAAGGAACTTGATTGACAGTGAAATGGCAAAGATTAATCCTTCCGGTAGAGGACTCACCGTAAATCAAAACCTTGAAACGTCGAAGGGACTACATGTGATCGGCCCTCTTTTAGCAGGAAATGTAATTGAAGGGAATCCGATATGGCATGTTGAGCATTGCGGAAGAATTATTTCAATCGCCGAAATATTATCAAAAGTCTTGACGACTCCCTCTGAGAAGTATGAAGAGGTGGAGCCTGAATTAAAGATACATAAGCTCGACAATGGCAGAGATGTAAACATTTATAAAGAAATCCTTAAAGAATACGATGAGCACCCTTACTACCGCTATGAATATTTTAAACATCATTCACAGGATGACAATCAATTACTGGTGGTAGAATTAAAACACAAGGGTCGTAGTCTTGCAATAATGCCCTTGGTGAAGCGGAAAATTGCTCATGGCCAATACTCAGGCTATTTTGATGTGACTACGCCTTATGGTTACGGAGGCCCTTTATTTAAGCCTGAAGTTACCGCTGATTTGAAGGAAGTCTTTTGGGATTTGATAGAAAAATGGTATCAGGACGAAAATATTGTGACTGAATTTATCAGGTTTAATCACAACGAAAATCATGTTGGGTACAATGGAGAAATCATTCCTACTTTAAAAAATATAAAAGGTAGAATCCTGAATGACCCGGAAAAACAATGGAAACAATTCAAACCCAAGGTTCGAAACAATTACCGAAAAGCGGAAAAGAACCATTTAACTTTTCAATCATTTTCCGGTAAGAAGATTTCCCGCGATCATATTGCCTCCTTTCACGCTGTGTATACCGAGACCATGGACCGTAATAATGCTGCCAGTTTTTATTTCTTCCATCTTGACTATTTTGAAAATCTGATCTTTTCAGACCCGGATTCATTTATCCTCACTTTTGCAATTAAGGACAATGAAATTGCCTCCACAGAACTCATAATTACACATCAAAACAGCATGTTCGCCTTTCTTGGCGGTACAAGGACTAAATTCTTTTCCTATCGTCCAAACGATTACCTCCGGGTAGAAATTATAGAAATGGGGCGGCAAAAAGGTCTGTCCTGGTATATCCTCGGAGGAGGTAGAAAGGACAATGACGGATTGTATAAAAGTAAAAAACATCTTTTCCCCAAGGATGAAGATTTTGTCTTCTATACCGGACGAAAGGTGATCAACCGGGAAGTCTATAACGCATTGTGCGGAAATAAATTGCCTAAACATAACGGTTATTTTCCAAAATACCGGGTTCCAAAATTGCAGGAGGCAGCATCCACCTAATATCGTTCCGGCAATATATATTTAAGGCAGGTTAAGTCACAGGAAAACGACTAACAGGGTTTCCTGCTTACATCTGAATTTTATATGTAAGCTTAAGAGTTAAAGATGTTACTTCATTTTCAAGATATCGCCGTTTTCCGCCAGGATTCCGTAATGCACACGAATAAAAGATATGAGCTCTTCAGCAATCACCTTGCGTCCCTGATCATTCCAGTGCATATCATAAATTAAGGTAACGGGAGTTTGTTGAAATTCCAATGCCTCTCCATAATCAATAGTACTTATACCCTCTTTTTCAAGGTAACTCATAAACTGATCAGGAAAAGATTTCCGGTCTACTAAAAATGAGATCTTTTTAGTTTTCAGTCCGGGATCGGTAAGTAAGGATTTAAAATTGTGTAATGTTAAATCCCCAAGTCTTTGTTCCTTATTTTGGTCTCGTTTTTCCTCCCCCCCCCCTTGCCTGAAAAGGTTACTCTTCCAAGAGTTCAGTTTACCGGTCATATTTCCCAAAAACCTAATATTCTGTAAATAGACCAATAGCTTGCTTTTCTTTAATAAGGCATAGGTACCTTCCTGAAGCTTCAAGCGTTCCTTGGAAATTTTAAACGAGCCTCTCAAAAGATCATCAGGGTATTGCAGAAAGATCACGATCTGATCTATTTTATCAAACAATTCAGGATAGGCAGAAATGAGATGCAACTCATCGGCCAGGTCGTAACCGGCATAACCAAACTCATAAACTTCCACTCCCGGCAAGCTATCCTCTATCTTCTTCCCTATAGAATTATCATAATCCTGATGGAATCCCTCTATAAAAGAATCTCCAATAAGCGCTATTTCATAGCCATCCTCAGTAGGGGCAAACTCCCGGTATGAATTATAACCGAAGTTGTTAATGCGATATTCGGCAAAATTCTGCCGCCTGTTCCCGGTTGCAATATATCCGGACTGTCCCGGAACCCATTTTTCAACACCTCTGTCGTCAATCATCCGCTCGGGAGTCCCCTTGTGCAAGTGAAATACTCTCACCAGGCCTTCCAGGATAAAAAGGATCAGAGCCCCATAAAACAATATTTTTATTAGCAACCTTTCCATCAGAACTGAAAATATATAAAAGATCTATCTGTTCCGCTGTCATAGAACAGCAAAAGTGCAAAAACCATTAACGCATACGAAATGAACCGAATTGTCCCGGTTTTAAAAGGAAAAGGATCTCGTTCGTTAAACCTTATTCTATATTCATATGTCAAAAATACCAAGAGTAGAATAAAGTAATCTGACATACGGTAACCCTGAGGGTGTAGGTAAGCAGGGAATTCCCAGGTACTAAAGAGACCTTTAAAATAGTTCCATGCTGCTGACAGACTCTCCGCCCGGAAAAATATCCAGCTAAGGGATACCATGATAAAAGTGACCAAAACTGCGAGGGATTCTCTAATTCCCGGTAAAATTCTCCCTTCTCCTAAATGCTTTCCTTTATACTTCCTGTTGGCACCGAGTACAAACAAGGGTACAAATAAAAATGCATGAATACCTCCCCAAACTAAGAAGGTCCAGTTGGCCCCATGCCAGAGTCCGCTCACCAGAAAAATGATGAAAATATTTCTAAGAGCTTTAGGCTTTGCCACTCTTGACCCTCCCAGTGGGATATAGAGATAATCCCGGAACCAGGTGGAAAGTGAAATATGCCACCTGCGCCAAAATTCACCGATATTCCTGGAAAAATACGGGAACCGGAAATTAGAGCGCAATTCAATACCAAAAAGTTTGGCGGTTCCTATGGCCATATCAGAATACCCTGAAAAATCACCATAGATCTGGAACCCGAAAAATACGGCCCCCATTAAAAGTATAGCCGGGGAATAGCTTAGGTGATTAGTAAAAATATCATCCACTATTGGGGCAAGACTATCGGCTATAACCACCTTTTTCAGCAACCCATATAGAAGTAGCTTAAGACCATCTGCAGAATTGTTATACGAAAACTTCCTGGGTTTTTCGATCTGGGGCAACAGATGAGATGATCGCTCAATAGGGCCGGCCACCAACTGCGGGAAGAAACTGACAAAGGCTGCAAAGTCAATAAAATTTCGGGTGGGTTTTACCTTTCCACGATAAATATCCAGGGAATAGGAAAGGGTTTGAAAGGTATAAAATGAAATTCCTACGGGAAGAATGATATTCAGGGTCCAGATACTTTGAACCTTATACCCAATGACATCAAGAGAGTCGATAAAAGAGCCTATAAAAAAATTGAAGTATTTAAAGAACCCCAGCATTCCTATATTAAAAAGAATGCTTACCCAAAGCCACCTTTGGGCCGTTCTTGACCCCTGAATTGCCCGACCTATTCGCTGTCCTGCATAAAAATCAACCAGGGTACTGGCAAGGATGAGTAACAAAAAACGCCAATCCCACCATCCGTAAAACACATAACTGGAAACCAGTAAAAGTATATTTTGTCCTGTTAATTTATTTCCCAATACCTTCCAGTAAAGAAAGAAGACCAAGGGAAGAAAAACAAAATATTCAAGAGAATTGAATAGCATAAATCAGGGGACTTTCAATATCAACATTATTCAACAACCGATGCTGTGGTTTGAAATGCATTTTTTTCTGTTACGACTTCATTTCCTTTAAATAAAAGATAATTTCCTATAACCAGGGCATCCAGACCGGTGGAGAAGAAGCAGCGAATAGCATCCTGCGGTGATTCTACCACGGGTTCTCCCTGGATATTAAAACTGGTGTTTAACACCACCGGAACCCCGGTTTTATCTCCTAATTTTTTGATCAGATCGTAATATCTGGGATGTAATTCCCTGCGAACCGTCTGCAACCTGGCGCTGCCATCTACATGGGTAACAGCAGGAATAATTTCTTGTTTATCATGGCGAACCTGGCACACCTTTAGCATAAAGGGTGCCTCTACTTCCAGGTCAAAAAATTCATCCTTGGCTTCAACGATAGCAGAGGGCGCAAAGGGCCGGTAGGCCTCCCTGAATTTTACTTCAGCATTGATCTTATCCTTCATTTGAGGATAGGCCGGGTTGGCCAGGATACTTCGGCTTCCAAGCGCCCTTGGACCGATCTCCATGGTTCCCTGAAACCAGCCTATGATCTTCCCTTGTTCCAAAAGGGAAGCAGCAACCTCACAAATATCTTCATGAGTTTGGTAATTAAGCTTAGCCCCCTTCAATACTCTTTCGATCTCTGAATTGGTATAGGAGGTGCCTACATAAGGGTTGAGATGTACATAGTTCCTTTGCTTTTCAAAAATACCATTGTATAAATAATAGGCTGCACCAATGGCTGTTCCATTATCGCCCGCGGCAGGCATCACATAAACGTCTTTAAATTTACTTTCTCGTACTATACGGCCGTTCATCACACTATTCAGAGAAACACCCCCGGAAATTACCAGGTACTCGGCCTTTGTCTGTTCATACAGATAATTACAGATCTCCAAAACACGATCTTCCAAAACACGCTGAAAAGCTGCGGCCATATTCTTATGGCGATCTTCAAAAGCCTCCCCGGGCTTTCTTGCAGGACCGAATTTCTTATAAAACTTATCCGACAAACGTTGCCAGTGCATATTCTGGAAATTGAACCAGCTCAGATCAAATTTCAGCTGACCGTTTTTTTCAACCTTGACCATTTTTTCCACTTCCTCCCGGTACACCTCAGGGTCGCCCATAGGTGCCAATCCCATGGTTTTTCCTTCGTCATAAGAAGTGCGGAATCCACAGTATTGGGTAACGGCCTCATAGAATGATCCTAAAGAATGAGGAAAGAAGCTCTCGCCCAGGCACTTCACCGTATTGTCTTTTCCATAACCCAGCCAGGTGGTGGCCCATTCTCCGGATCCATCAATTCCCAGTAGCGCTGCCTCCTTATAGGGGGAGACATAAAAAGATCCCGGAGCATGGCTGTAGTGATGGGGAATAAAATGAACTTCCGGTCCGTCTGACTTCTTATCCCAATGGTAATGAAACCAGTTCCAAAAACTTTTCTGCTTATTGTAAGCATGAACGAATTCATGGTTTACAAAGGGCTTAAAGGTTTTCAGATTGGAAACACAATAGCCTATTTTTTTACCCAGATTATGGGTAGGCTTGATCGATACTGCTATATGATCAATATCTTCGTAATCCAATCCTGCTATCTTCAGACAACGGTCAATAGATTTCATGGGGAAAACCCGGGTATGCTTATCCCTGTTTAAACGCTCTTCTTCAATGGCTGCCACCAGTTTGCCGTCTACCACGATACAGGCCGTGGAGTCATGGAAATAATAGTTGAGTCCGAGAATTACCATAGTAAAGGTTTTGTTATATCAATAATTGTTCTTTGGGGGTACCACTTATTTATTCTTTTTAATTTAATTCATAGTTGGTCCTCCGGTTCTCCCTATGCTCTTGTTCTGAGCAGGTCACATCATTCGTACAATGGTTCAGGATCTTATTTTCCCCGAACCCTTTACCGGAGATGCGGTTGGCAGCAATTCCTTTGGCGATAACATAATCAACAATACGATTTGCGCGACGTTCTGCCAGCCAGGTGTTGTACTTGTCTGTTCCCCGGGCATCGGCATGAGCCTGTACTTCTATAGTAGCTTCCGCATATTCCTTCATAAAGGCTACCAGTTGGTCTACTATGGCCTTATCATCAGGAGTCAGGTAGGAGGAATTAAACGCAAAATATACTTTGGGCAGGACCTTAAGGTCCGTGAGCATTTGCTCACGTCTGAGTTCGGCCTCTGATTTTTGAGGTGCGACGGGCGGTGGAGGTACTATGGTATCCTGAGTAGGCACTTTATGAACTTCTACCTGGCTTTCCTCCTCAACTACCTCATTTTCTGTAGGTGTTGGTAATGTATCAGGAATCTCTTCTATGAAGGGTTCGTCTTCCTTTCCGAATTTAAAGATGAGTCCTAAAGAATGCTGCACATGGTTGGTGCCGCGATCCGTAAACAAGCCCCATTTTCCCATGGAGTTCAGGTTAAACCCGAAATTCTCGGTAAACCAGAGATTAAAGCCGCCACCGGCGTTAAAGGTGGCGCGGTCTACCGCCCCTATCCAGGTATAGCCTGCGCCTGTCATAAGATACGGATCAAACCACCCGGTTTGTCCGACCAGTTTGTTGAGGTCATAGCTTAACTTTCCGTCTACCGCCACATAGGTTTGATCAAATGGCAAAACTCCTCCATCTACGATCTTACCGGCATCATATTCGTTATAGGTTCCAATGACCTCATACCCAAAACCACTTTGGGTGTAATAACCAATAGTTAACCTGGAAGGATAAGGTACGGCATGCCAAATCTCTTTAAAATTGAAGTAATCATTCAATCCGGGTCCGGAGTCATCTACAAAATTGTAGCCTACTCCTACCTGCCAGAAATTGCCATTAGTCTGGGAAAATGCTCCTAAGGTGATTAGGAAAAATGCGAGGATGAGGGATCTTGAGGTACGCATAAGTCTAATATAACACCCCTAAGTTATTATCTGACAGACAAATAAAGAAAAATACCCTTTAAATTGAAGTAATAACTCGACAGGAAGTCTGAATTACTCACTCATTAACTTCCAGCAGCCTACAAACAAACCTCGGCAAACGCCCTTTCGTACAAGGCCTCATACATATCTACCACCTTGTCGATATCAAATTTTGCAGCCTGGGCAATGGCCTGCTGCTTAAAACGCTCAAGGGTGGCCGGATCTCTTAAGATGGAAAGACTCTTTTCGGCCATGTCATCGCAATCGCCTACCTCACAGAGATAACCGCTATAGCCGTGTTCGTTTACCTCGGGGATACCGCCGGTGTCACTCGAGACCACAGGAACCCCGTTGGCCATGGCCTCCAAGGCAGCGAGTCCGAAGCTTTCGGTTTCGGATGGAAGTAAGAACAGGTCAGAATAGCCAAGGATCTGATCTACCTCGTTGCTGTTCCCCACAAAGATCACCTTATTGCCGATCCCCAGGTTTTCACATAGCTCTTCGGCCGGTTCCTTTTCGGGCCCCTCACCTACCATGATCAGTTTGGAAGGCACCTCTTTCTGGATCAGGTAGAAAGTTTTGATCACATCCGGAATTCGCTTCACTTTTCTGAAGTTACTGATATGGGTAACAATACGCTCCTCTTTGCGCGCCATCCGCTCCCGTTTGCAAACCATGGGCGGTTTTTTGTGGCGCTCACTATCTATAAAGTTAGGCACTACATGGATCTCCTGCTTTACATCAAAATGATCAAAGGTATCCTGCCGCAGGCTTTCAGAAACAGAGGTCACCAGGTCCGATTTATTGATGCTGAAAGTTACCGCAGGTTTGTAGAAGGGATGCTTACCCACCAGGGTAATATCCGTTCCGTGAAGGGTGGTTACCATGGGTAACTTTATACCCTCTTCTTCCAACATCTTTTTGGCCATATACCCTGCATAGGCATGGGGTATGGCATAATGCACGTGGAGGAGTTCAATACCATGCATTTTTACCATGTCTACCAATTTGCTTGACAGGGCCAGCTCATAGGGCTGGTAGTGAAACAAAGGATACTCAGGAACGTTTACTTCATGAAAATGGATATTCTTATCAAGGAGTTCCAGGCGTACGGGCTGCCTGTAGGTAATAAAATGGATCTCATGCCCACGGGTAGCCAAGGCCATCCCTAATTCTGTTGCCACTACTCCACTACCCCCAAAAGTAGGGTAACATACAATACCTATTTTCATATTCTGATTTTTGTAAACCCCTTTCCTGTTCGGTTGAACCTTGAAGAAGCTTAACAAAAATAAGTATTCTGAATGGCTTTCTAATTAATAATAGCTTCGTAAATGATCTCCTGGATAACGGTACGCGTGCCTTCTTCGATCAACTTCCTGTTTTCCATAGAGGGATAGGTCCTGTTTGACAAGAAGATATACACCAGATCTTCTTCCGGATCTGCCCAGGCATAGGTGCCTGTAAATCCGCTGTGACCAAAGCTGGTCATGGATACACACCCACAGGTAGGCCCGCTATCTCCCAGTTGGGGCTTGTCAAAGCCAACCCCTCTCCTGTTATCTTCTTCACAGAAATAACAGGTATTGAACTTGTTCAGGGTTTGGGAGGTAAAGAATCGGTCTCCTCCATAATAGCCTTTTTGCAGGTACATCTGCATGATCTTGGCAATGTCATTGGCATTACTGAACAACCCGGCATGTCCGCCTACGCCCCCCAGCATGGCAGCGGCCATATCATGAACATGACCCTGCAGGGTCTGGTAGCGGTAATAATCATCTACCTCAGACGGAACGATCTCTCCCTTTCTGAAATAGTTTAACGGCTTATAGGTGGTATAATTCATACCCAGCTTACGGTAAAACTCCTCTTGGACAACCTGGTCCAATGGCATTTTCAGCTCTTTTTCTATGAAGCGCTGTAAGAGAAAATACGGCAGGTCGCTATAGCGGTATTGCTTTACTTTAAGCAGGTCGCTCTCTTCAATGATCTTAATAATGGAATCCTGGTAATCTTCCCGCATATAGAGTTCATCAGCGATCTTTACCTTGAATTTACCCTCCGGGCGCGGACGGTAATATTCCTTGCTGGGCTTTTTGGTCCCATCATCAAGGGTATACATATAAAATGGCAGCCAAGGCTTTAAACGTGCATAATGTGATAATACCTCTATCAGGCGCAGATCTTGCTTATTGGTACCCTTCAGTTCCGGCAGCAATTCTCCAAGGCGGGATTCCAAAGAGATCTTCCCTCTCTCGGTAAGCTGCATGATCACCGGCAGGGTTGCCAGGATCTTTGTTAGCGATGCCAGGTCGTAGATATTGGTATCCACCACTCTCTGGGCATCCTGCCCGTAATCAAAGCGGCCAAAACTCTTGTTGTAGATCACCTTTCCTCTTCTGGCTATCAGCACCTGGGCACTCGGCGTTACCCCCGATCTGATGGCGCGATTGACCACAGAATCTACTTTTTTCAGGTGTTTGGAATCCATACCTACCGCCTCCGGATAATGATATCCCAGTCTTGACAAGGTGTTGGTCTGATACCCCAGGTTTTCCGGCAGCCATTCGCTGGCGGTTACCGGAAGCACCCCCTTGGTTCTTATCGCTCCAAAAATGGCTTCGGCAGAGGCCACCTGCGTCAGTTCATCATTCTGGTAACTCACGAGCAGGGCTTCAATATTTCCTATGGACTGCAACTCTTTCAGGGCATAGGGCTTTACAAACACATCGAGGATCACATCTTTCAGACGAGCGATCTCGTAGAGCCAGGTCTTTTCTTTATCGGTAAAACCGGAAGCCTTCCATGGGGTACTGGTATCCCGGTGATGCCCGATAATAACCGTTTCATAGGGCTTTAGTCGCTCCAGTAGGTCCGACAGATCATCAGAGGCGATCATATCAACCTTGGTGTATTTTCTAAGGGTGTTTAAGAAAGGGAGGTGATCACCATCTCCCATCTTTACATAGGCGATCTTCCGGTCTTCCAGGTCACGAACCGGCACTAACTGCCTGTCGTTTCTAACCAGGGTTATGGCATTCTCCATGATTTCCTTGAAAAGGGCATCATCCTCGGGTTGATGCAGGTCTTTAGCCAGGCCTTCCAAGGCAACCGGTTGGTAGTTTTGCAGCCCCACCTTGTATTTAGCCCGCAGGATCTTCTTTACCGAATAGGCCAGGCGCTCCTCGGTAATCTCTCCTTTTTCCAGGGCTTCCATTAATGCCGGGTGGGCTACCGCCACATCCTCTGACATCAATATTACATCATTACCGGCCAGGAAAGCTTTCAGGTCGGTCTTCCCTACCTTGTCATAATCAGACACCCCCTTCATACCCAGAGCGTCGGTAAATACCAGGCCATTAAATCCTAATTCTTTTTTCAAGAGGTCGTTCACCACTTTTTCTGAAAGGGAGGTCGGTAGATTCCGTTTCCGTTCCAGGGCAGGTACGTTCAGGTGGGCCACCATAACACTGGCCAGGCCTTCGTTAACGAGTCTTCGGTATGGATATAACTCTATGCTGTCTAAGCGACTTCTTTCAAAGGCCACTGTGGGCAAGGTTTTGTGTGAATCGGCATCGGTATCTCCATGCCCGGGAAAATGCTTGGCATTGGCCAGCACCCCGGCCGATTGGAGTCCTTTGGTATAGGCAATAGCCTTTTCGGCCACCTTGATCTTATTCTCCCCAAAAGAGCGATTCCCTATAATGGGATTGTTGGGGTTGGTATTGACATCTACCACGGGAGCAAAGTTTACATGAACTCCCAATCTTTTACTATGTTCTCCGATACGGGCACCCGCCTTTTCTATCAGGGAGTTATCGGTTACAGCCCCCATGGCCATATTATACGGGAATGCATAAGTAGAGTCCAGGCGCATGGATAATCCCCATTCCGCGTCAAGGGCAATCAGCATTTTTGTTTTGGAACGTTCCTGCCAGGCATTGGTGAGTTGCGCCTGCCGTACCGGACCCCCTTTGGTAAAAATGATTCCTCCGATATGATAATTATCGATGAGATCACTTATTTGTTTTTCATGCTCAGGGCCTTTATCAGAAAAAGCCTGCACCATAAAGAGCTGTCCTATCCGCTCTTCGGGAGACATGGCGTTATAAACGCTGTCTACCCATTGCGTTTGGTTTCCGCGATCATCAGCAGTTAAAGGATCTGCAGTAGTTTGACCCATCATGGTAAAAACCGATAATACGCATGTCAGTACAGCAAAAATCGTAGGTTTCATTCAGCCATCAGTTTTTAAGTGGTTCGGGGGTACCCTATGTTCGCCCCCACCTGGTGGGGTACGTTTCCCTGGTTTAATTCATAAATCTAGCATGCCAGCTGTCTCTTGCCGGCACCTCCCAATAATTCAGGTATTCTTCCTTGTTGTTTACCAGATTATTGAAAACAATGGTGTTTTGAGATACCGCCCTGTCTTTGGCCATCTTCTTAAAATCTGCCAAAGGTTTATAGGCAATATAATCTCCAGACCTGTAAGACACGTTCATCTTATCCAACAGATCTACCTCATACATTTTTTCCAGTTGCTGGATAAAATGTACCGAAGCATCTATGGAGCACCCTGTGGCTGCATTGACAGCCTGATCAAGGGCGATCACGATAAAACGCTTATACCTGATCTCAAACCCTGCTTTCAGGTCGGCTCCGTGGGCGGTCCACTGTTTCAGGAAGGTTGCCAATTGCTCGTTCAGCTTTTGAACCTCTTCCTCTGTAAACGTCCTGTTAGCCTGGTAAATCCATACTCTGGCATCTTCCGGTAAACTCTCAAAAGGAACTAACATATACTCAAATTCAGTTTATAGGTCTTGGGCATTTGCGATCAATTCCGCCACATCCAGTACCTCAATTTCATCTTCTTTCTCTTTACCCTTTACACCATCGGTAAGCATGGTATTACAGAACGGACAACCGGCGGCAACAATATCCGGCTTGGTTTCCAGGGCCTGCTCTGTACGCTCTATATTCACATCCTTATTTCCTTTTTCCGGCTCCTTGAACATTTGTGCACCTCCGGCTCCGCAACAAAGGCCTTTTTTACGGCAGTTCTTCATCTCCACCAATTCGGCATCCAGCTTTTTGATCAGGTCACGGGGAGCTTCGTATACGTTATTGGCACGCCCCAAATAGCAGGGGTCGTGAAAGGTGATACGCTTGCCCTTGAATTTTCCGCCTTCTATGGTGAGTCGTCCGTCTTCCAACAGCGACTTTAAAAACTGGGTGTGATGCACCACCTCATAGTCACCGCCCAAAGAAGGATATTCATTTTTAAGGGTATTAAAGCAATGAGGACAGGCAGTAACCACTTTCTTTATTTCATAGGCGTTCATCACCTCGATATTGGTCATGGCCTGCATTTGAAACAAGAATTCATTCCCGGCTCGTTTGGCAGGATCTCCTGTACAGCTTTCTTCTGCGCCTAATACGGCAAATTCTACTCCGGCTTTATTAAGAATACGTACAAAGGCCTTGGTGATCTTTTTTGCACGATCGTCAAAACTACCTGCACATCCTACCCAAAACAATACTTCAGGAGATTTACCGGCAGCCATCATCTCGGCCATCGTAGGAACTTTAATAGCTTCACTCATAGCAATATTTTAAAAAATTTGGTCCCTTTCGGGAAGAATTATTGTATTAATCGTGTTGTCCGTCGTCAAACACCTGTATGGTCACCTCTTTCTCCACCAGGTCTGTAAACTTACCATTATATCGGGTGGCTTTTACCAGGTGGTTATCTACCCAATGGTAGTTTCCTCCTCTTGGTTTGCCCATGACCATTCCGTGGTATTTGAACCCGTGACGCTTTAACCATTCTTCGGTAACTTCCCTGTGCTCTTCCGTACGAGAGGTAAAGAAATAAATAATGTGTCCTTCTTCATACCATTTGTTCAGTGTTTTCAACGCATCCGGATATAACTCGGCGGTAGCCATTCTTTCCGGCTCTTCGTTAGGGATATCGTCACAAATGGTTCCGTCTATATCGATAAGATAGTTCTTGATACCTTCAGGAAGCACCGGACTTACATGTTCTCCTGCTTCGAGCTTCGCCTGAAGGATCTTGGTTACTTCTTCCTTTTTCATAATTTATGCTTTTGATTATTTGGGTTATTCATCTTTCCAGTTCAGCCTGTCCATTTGGTTAAACGGCCATGGCGCGCCATTATTCTCAATATTCGACATCATATTATTCAATTCTGCAGGGGCTGCCGATTGCTCCATGACCAGGTATCTTCTCATATCCATAATGATCGATAACGGATCGATACTCACCGGACAAGCCTCTACACAGGCGTTACAAGAGGTACACGCCCACAACTCCTCACGGGATATATAATCGTCAAGCAGTTGCTTTCCATCTTCCTTGAACTCCCCTTTATTCGCATCGATGTTCTTACCTACTTCCTCCAATCGGTCGCGGGTATCCATCATGATCTTACGCGGACTTAATTTTTTCCCGGTTTGGTTAGCCGGACATTCACTGGTACAACGACCGCACTCTGTACAGGTATAGGCGTTAAGCAATTGCACCCTGTTCAGGTCTAAAACATCAGAGGCACCGAATTTCTCCGGCTCACCTTCATCATCTCCTGCTTCCGGCGCGGCAAAAGGATCGGCATTCGGATCCATCATTAACTGCACTTCCTTGGTCACCGATTCCAGATTGTTGAATTGCCCTTTGGGATTCAGGTTGGCATACCAGGTATTAGGGAAGGCCAGCAGAATGTGCAGGTGTTTAGAGAAATACAAGTAGTTCAAAAATATCAGGATCCCGATAATGTGAAGCCACCAGGCGGCGCGTTCTATGATGATCAGGGTCGATTCGCTAAGGCCTTCAAATAAAGGCAGCAGGTACTGGCTTACAGGAAAGGCTCCAGCCTGTACATAATGATCGGCTCCTAATTGCTGCAACTGCAGATCGGCACCGTTCATGGTCAGGAAAAGCATCATAAGCACCACCTCGAAATATAAGATAATATTGGCATCGTTCTTTGGCCATCCTTTCATCTCAGGCTTTATGAATCGCTGCAGCCTGATCACATTTCTTCGGGTCCAAAAAAGAATCACCGACACCAGCACTAAAAAGGCCAGGATCTCAAACGAACCGATCAACACATCATACAGTCCGCCCATAAAGGCAAAGATGCGGTGGGTACCAAAGAGTCCGTCAATAACGATCTCCAGCACCTCAATATTAATAATGATAAAACCTACGTAAACTATAATGTGGAGTAACCCTGCAATGGGACGCACTACCATCTTTTGCTGCCCCAAGGCGATCCTGGTCATATGTTTCCATCGCTCTGAAGGCTGATCATTCCGATCTATCTGCTTACCAAGTTTAATATTCCTGATAAGCTTTTTAATGTTCATAGCGAAATATCCGACTCCACCGGCCAGGACAATAGCAAAAAGTATTTGAGGTATAAGGTTCATTATTCAGATCTGTTTTTCGTAGCTGATTATTTAATATTTTTCTGCAGGGCCTTCGTATTCTTTGTTCTTCTTCCCAAAAACAGAGAAATGCACATAGCGCTTAGGATTCAGACGCATATCCTCTAACAAAAGATTCAATTGATCTGAAGCGGCACTCAGATTGGTGTACAATTCTTTGTCATTGATCAGGTTTGCCATGGAGCCATCTCCCGTTTGCATCTTGGTGATCATACCGTTAAGGTTGGCAATGGTACTCTGAAGGCTTTTTACAGTTTGCCCCACATCGGCATTGGCCAGCTCAGCACTAACCCCTGAAAGGTTCTGGGTGATCTTTTCCACCTCTGCAAGACTTCTATTCAGGCTTTGCTCATTCCTGGTCAGAAAACGGTCCAGGTTTCTGGTCACAGAATTCAGGTTGGCCATGACATCATCAAAATGTGAAATTCCTTTTCTCAGATTCTCTTTAGATGCTTCATCCATCACGTCATCCATTCCTACCAGTACCGTATCAGCACTGTTTAAAAGCGATTCCAGTTTTTCCTGTAAAGGAGTCAGACGCTGGGTAACCAGCTCGGTGATCCCGGGCTTCATGGTAGACACCAGGGTATCTCCTGAGGCAGCGGCCTCACTCCCGTCAAAAACAGGAATAATGCGCAAATTTTTACCACCTATAATTCCGGTGTCATACACTTCTACCTCACTGTTCTTAGAAAACTCAAAGTCTTTTGACACGGTAAAGGTTACCACCAGGTTTCCACGTCCGTCCACGAATCGTATATCTTTCACGGTACCTACTGAAAGACCATTAATATCTACCGAAGTACCGGGGGTTAATCCACTAACGTCTTCATATACTGCATAGAATGTCTTGCTGTTGTCAAACAGCGCACTCGATTTCAAAAAATTAAAACCAAGAACAAACAGTGCAATGCCGCCAAGGATTATAAATGCTGTTTTTAATTCTCTTGATATCTTCAAAAGGTTGATTATTTAAGGATAAGTAACAAAATTAGAAATATTTTGATAAGAAGGAGGTTAATTGGCAAGGGAATTCACCGCGGTTTCAAGGTCCATTTTCTCTCCGTTTTTGTAAGCAACTATAAAACAGGATGGAAAACCTTTGGCAGCTGCGGTACGCTGTAATTCCTGGGCCTCTTCCCAGCTGTGGGAAGCCCCGTAAAAATACCGGTACAGGTCTCCGGCTTTTTCCATACTAAGCTCGTTCAGACCGTTAAAGTTGAAGGGCTCCAGTTCCAGCTCACGGGAGCTGGCCGCGATCTGCACCTTAAAAACCACCTCGTGATCGGGGTCACTGAGCAGTTCGCGGGTGGCCGTTTCTTCAGAAACCTGAGGTACGCTGCCCTCTTCGGCACTCACCTCATAGGAGAAATCATCGCCTACAAACCCCTCTACCATATTCTTATAGGTGAATACGGCTTGTGAAACCGCCTGGGCCATCTCATTTTGGCCTTGGGCCGAATTCAGGTACTGACCTTCCGGCCGATAGGTTAAGAAACCGGTTTCTACTAATACACTGGGCATATAGGTTTGCAGCAGTACCACAAAGATATTTTGCTTTACGCCTCTGTTCTTTCTTTTAAGCCTGTTCTCAAAATTATCCTGAATAGCATCGGCCAGCAATATGCTCTGATCCAGATACTCTTCCTGCATCATGGTCAGACCTATTAATGATTCAGGGGAGTTGATATCGTAACCGGCATAGTTCAGTTCATAATCCTCCTCCAGGTAGATCACCGAGTTCTCCTTTTTAGCCACCTCCATATTGTATTTATTCCCGTTGAGCCCCAACACCCAGGTTTCGGTACCATGGGCCGAGGAGCCATGAGAATTACAGTGTACTGAAATGAAGAGATCTGCCTTGGCCTTGTTGGCAATATTACCCCTTTCTTTCAGGTCAACAAAAACATCGGTTTTACGGGTATACACTACTTTGATGGAAGGGTTTTGCTCCAGCATCTTCCCGATCTTCAACACAATATTAAGTGCAATATCTTTCTCCTTAAATCCATTACCCAGGTTGCCCGGATCATGCCCCCCATGCCCGGCATCGAGGACCACCGTAAACACCTTACCCCCTGAGTCTTCGTTAGTAGTATTTGCAAAGCTCAATGAAACACATAGCAGGCCAGCCAGAATCAGCGATAAAAAATTGTGTACCTTCATAAAAATCAAACGAAAATCAGGGCTATTATATTGGTTAAAAATTACTATAAATAATCAACGGACCAAAAAATATACGTAAGTTTGGCACGGCTAAAACACCACCTCATCAGTTACAAAAATAGGATTAAAAGCATTGCTAGCAAACAAACCACACATACTTTTAAGTCTTATATTTCTGTTTTTCAACAGTGTTATTTTCGCCCAGGAAACTCCAGTGAAACCCTTAAGGCCGGCCGAGGCTGAAAAAGACACTCTAAACATAAGTCTCCCTGCAAGCAGTGTGCCACAAGTAATTCAGGACAGTACCGCTACCGACAGCATAAAACAACCCCCGGGATATATTGCCGGCGATATTACCTATACCGCTAAGGACTATATGCAGATGTCTCGTGGTGAGAATAAGATATTTTTGTACAATGAGGCAGAGGTATACTACCAGGATTATGAGCTCAAGGCCGGGGTTATCGTAATTGATTACAATGCTAATGAGGTTTATGCAGGCCGCATTAAAGACAGCCTGGGTAACTACACCCAAACCCCTTACTTTAAACAGGGCAACAACGTGGTTGAACCTGACTCCATCCGATTTAACTTTGACACCAAGAGAGCCTTGATCTTTAATTCCCGTTCAGAGCAATCGCTGGGAGAAGCCATGAACCTTTATGCCAATACGGTAAAAAAGGAGAACGACTCTGTATACTTCCTGAAAGACGGAAAACTGACCACTTCTGAGAATTCTGAAGATCCGGACTATTATATTCGGGTGAGAAACGGAAAATTCGTGCCCAATAAGAAGATCATTGCCGGATTTAGCAATATGTACATTGCCGATGTACCTACCCCCATTGCGGTACCCTTTGCCTATTTTCCTCTGAACAGGGAAACCAGTGCTTCGGGGATCATCCTGCCCACCCCGGGACAGACCAACTTGAGGGGGTATGCTCTTCAGAACGGTGGATATTATTTTTCGATCAACGACTATGTAGACCTTGCCCTGCTTGGAGATTACTATACCAACGGAAGTTACGGAGTACGTGTAGAAAGCAGCTATGCCAAACGCTACAAATTCAGAGGGGCCCTGAGGTTTCGATATGAAAACCTGATCAACAGCCAGAGAGGATTTCCCGATTACAACAGAAGTACCATCTATAACCTTCAATGGAACCACAACCAGGACGCAAAGGCCAATCCGAATTCAAGACTGGCCGCCTCGGTTAACTTTGGTAGTTCGCAGTATTTCCAGCAATCTATCAACCAGATCAATACCGGGAATTTCCTGAACAACACCCTTCAGTCTTCGGTTTCTTACAACAAGACCTTTCCGGGTTACCCCATGGTAAACCTTAACCTTACCTCTTCGGTAACCCAGAACACACAAACGCAGTCGGTGAACCTGACCCTGCCTACCCTTCAAGCAAGTATGGAGCGGATCTTTCCTTTTGCCAACCGGTCAGGTACCAAAAAGGGGATTATCCAAAACATCAATTTCCAGTATACCGGACGCGGAGAGAACAGGATCGCCACAGTAGACAGCCTTCTTTTTACCGATCAGATGTTTGACGATGCCAAGGTAGGTTTTCGTCATACCATACCGGTTAGCACCAACTTTAAGCTTTTCAAGCATTTCAGTACTTCCATGAGTTTCAATTACAACGAAACCTGGCAGCTGAAAACTATTGATATAGGCGACTACAACCAGGAGCTGCAACTCCAGCCCAGAGACACCATCAGTGGCTTTGATCGTTTTGCCACCTATAATTTTAATGCCAGTGTTGGTACCACATTATACGGAACTTTCAATTTTAATCCGGAGGGTAAGATCCAGGCCATCAGGCATACCATAAGGCCCAATATCGGATACGGTTATGCTCCCGCCTTTGACCAATACTATGATGAATATATTGACCAAAACGGTGATGTACGTCAATTTACCCGGTTTGAAGGAGGCTTATTCGGTACTCCCGGACTGAACAATTCCAACAACCTTAATTTCGCCGTCAGCAACGTGGTCGAGGCCAAGGTTCGCGATCGCGATACTACCAAACTGGAGCCCAAGAAGATCAAGCTTCTGAACAACTTAAACTTCTCCACCTCCTACAACCTGGCGATCGACTCCCTTAATTGGAGTCCGTTGCGAATGTCGGGGAACACACAATTGCTTAACAACAAAATGAGTGTTAACTTCGGAGCAACCTTTGACCCTTATGCACTTGATAATGCCGGGAACAGGATCGATGTTTTCAACCTGGAAAACGGAGGAAGCATCTTCAGGATCACACAGGCCAACGTGAATGTGAGCTATAGTATTGACAACAGTACTTTTTCTTCAGAAAGGGAACTGGATGACAATACTGATAGCGGAGGACGGCCTGATGACCTTTTTGGAAGCGGCAGGGATTTCAGCGATAAGCGTACTTTTGGAAGGGAACGTGAAGACAGCGGTTCTGATGAGCCCATGAAACTCTACAGTGCCAAAGTGCCCTGGAATTTCAGAATGGCTTACGCAGTAACCTACTCAAATAACCGAAGGCAAAATGAGATCACCAATAATTCATTGATGGTTTCAGGAAATGTTGACCTCACCCCAAAATGGCGGGTAGGAATCTCTTCCGGTTATGATTTTAAGCAAAAAGGAGTTACCTACACCCAGTTCAGGTTTGACCGTATGATGGACAGTTGGCAGATGAATTTTCAGTGGGTTCCCTTTAGCAGCCGTGCTTCCTGGTTTTTCACCATCGGGCTGAGATCATCATTACTCAGCGACCTAAAATGGGAACAACGTCGTGAGCCGGACCGCAGAC
Source organism: Robertkochia marina (assembly GCF_004799345.1). Taxonomy (GTDB): domain Bacteria; phylum Bacteroidota; class Bacteroidia; order Flavobacteriales; family Flavobacteriaceae; genus Robertkochia; species Robertkochia marina. Next base: position 614,444 of record NZ_SSMC01000003.1, on the reverse strand, counting down.
TATAAAACCATTAAACCACTTTTATATGAAAACCATTATCAAAACAGACCGGGCACCCGCTCCCATTGGTCCGTACAACCAGGCTGTACTTGCCAACGACACACTTTACATTTCGGGGCAGATAGGTATTGACCCGGCCACGAATGAACTTATACAAGGAGGGGTTGAAGAAGAGACCAAACAGGTCATGAAAAATCTTGAAGCTATCTTAAAGGCCGCGGGAATGGAATTTGAGAACGTAGTGAAGTCTACTATTTTTCTCAGCAACATTGAACATTACAGGGCCGTGAACGGTATTTACGGAGCCTACATTGCCCACGCCACCGCACCGGCAAGAGAAGCTGTAGAAGTATCCAATCTTCCTAAAATGGTGAACGTAGAGATCTCTATGATAGCTGTAAAATAAAAAGGTTGCGGCAATACCATTACCGCAACCTTTTCAGTTTTTTATATAGCCGGGCCTCACACCAGGAACGACATATGGTAATCTACCAGTCCGTCAATAGGGCGTCTTAACACCCTGCCCAGTTCCAGGCCATTCTCTTTCATGACCTCAGCTAACTCATTCTGAAGGTAGAAGGCAATACTACCCACAAAGTGAATAGGCACCTTGGAGGCTTGCTCGTATTGTTTAATGGCATTATTAATAAACAGGTTCATACCCTTTTTAATGAGCTGTTGACAATACTCCTCATCTTTGTTCTGAATCAGAAAACGGGCAAAGGTAGCCAGGTAGGTATTCGGATTCGGCATTTTGTAGAGGTTATTCTTGATGGTATCTTCATCAAGATCGTATTCTCTGGCAAATTTCGAAGCGAGCTTTTGCGGGATCTTACGGTAGTAGTAATCTCTTAAAAGCTGACGCCCAAAATAATTTCCACTACAGTCATCCATTAGAATATACCCCAGGGAAGTTACCTTCTGATAAAGTTCCTTTCCATCCCAGTAGCTGCAATTAGAGCCTGTTCCCAGAATGCAAACAATAGCATTCTCATCAGGACTTACCGTCGCATAAATGGCTGCGTAAGTATCTTCTTTTACGGTGATCTTTGCCTGGGTGAAATAATCTTTAAAAATACCCTTTAAAAAGTCTCTCATGCGCTGGGTACCGCAACCGGCCCCGTAGAAATATAATTGGGAAACTTCTTTTCGGTGTTTATACAATTCAAAGTTATTTGCCAGACGCTCATCAATGATCTCCTTGGTCAGCACCTCAGGACTCAATCCAAGGGTTTGTGTCATAAACAGCTTCTCTCCTTCATCATTGAGTGCGATCCAATCGGCCTTAGTGGCTCCACTATCTACTATTAATACCATGTCTAATATCGAGAGTAAGCCCTCCCGCCGGGCGGGAGAGCATAGTTTTTGTCTATTTTATCTGCTTTAATTCTTAAAGCGAATGCACATATTGTGCAAGGTCTACAAGCTTGTTGGAATACCCCATTTCATTGTCGTACCATGATACCACTTTGAAGAACTTAGAGTTCAGCTCAATTCCGGCATCGGCATCAAATACAGAAGTACATTTTTCTCCAACGAAATCCTGAGAAACAACAGCCTCATCAGTATATCCAAGAACTCCTTTCAGGTCGCCCTCAGAAGCTTCTTTCATTACTTTCTTGATCTCCTCATAAGAGGTTTCTTTTTCAAGTCTTACAGTAAGGTCTACCACAGATACATCAGCTGTTGGAACACGGAAAGCCATCCCTGTAAGTTTTCCAACCAAAGAAGGAATTACCTTAGTCACTGCTTTGGCAGCTCCTGTTGAAGCAGGAATAATGTTCAGCATAGCACTTCTACCTCCTCTGTAATCCTTTCTTGAAGGTCCGTCAACTGTTAACTGGGTAGCTGTTGTAGCGTGAACAGTGGTCATAAGTCCTTCTTCAATACCAAATTTGTCATTTAACACCTTAGCAATTGGTGCCAGACAGTTGGTGGTACAAGAGGCATTAGAAACGATCGTATCTGAGGCTTTTACCTCGTTGTGGTTAACACCCATCACGAACATCGGTGCGTCTTTTGAAGGAGCAGAGATCACCACTTTTTTGGCACCTGCATCAATGTGATACTGTGCGGTATCAAGGGTCGTGAAAATACCGGTACATTCTGCAACGATATCTGCACCTACCTCGTCCCACTTAAGGTTTTTAGGATCTTTCTCTGCGGTGATACGAACTGTTTTTCCGTTAACAACAAGATGTCCGTCTTTTACCTCAACAGATCCGTTAAATCTACCGTGTACAGAATCGTACTTCAGTAAATAAGCCAGGTGCTCTACATCAAGCAGGTCGTTAATACCCACCACCTCTACATCTGATCTTTCTGCAGATGCTCTGAATACGAGTCTACCAATTCTTCCAAATCCGTTTATACCAATTTTTAATGTTGACATGTGAAATAATTTTTATTCTACGATTAACTATGTGGTCATGATATCAGATACTCTGATGAGCTCTTTATCGATCTCTGATTTTCCTTTTACAGCTCTTTCCAGAGGTGTCAGATTGAGTTCATCATTACTGATCCCGACCATAAAATTTGATTTTCCTTCCAGGAGGGTCTCAACGGCTTTCACCCCCATTCTGCTGGCCAACACCCTGTCTCTGCAGGTAGGCGTACCTCCCCGCTGTACGTGGCCCAGTACCGTTACCCTGATATCATAATCAGGCATATTCTTTTCAACGTATTCTGCCAGTTGAAATACATTCTCACCGGTCTTGTCCCCTTCGGCAACAACCACTATAGAGGATGTCTTTCCGGTAACACGGCTTTTCTCTAAAGATTCCAATAAGCGATCCAAACCTAGATCTTCTTCAGGAATAAGGATCTCTTCAGCTCCGGCACCTACCCCAACGTTCAGCGCAATATGACCGGCATCACGCCCCATCACCTCAATAAAGAACAGGCGGTCGTGAGAACTCGCCGTATCCCTGATACGGTCTATAGCCTCCACGGCGGTGTTCAGGGCCGTATCATACCCCAGGGTGAACTTGGTTCCGAAAATATCGTTATCTATAGTTCCGGGAATCCCGATTACCGGATACCCGAACTCTTCGTTAAAGATCATTCCCCCGGTAAAGCTTCCGTCTCCCCCAATAACCACCAGGGCATCTACACCGTTCTTCACCAAAGAGTCATGGGCTTTTTTTCGCCCTTCCTTGGTTCTGAACTCCTGAGAACGGGCCGATTTTAATATGGTTCCTCCACGGTTGATAATGTTACGCACACTACGCGCCGACATCTCTACCATATCGCCCTCTATAAGCCCCTGATATCCGCGGTAGATCCCTATACACTTTATCTTGTGAAAAGCACAGGTTCTTACTACGGCACGGATAGCAGCATTCATCCCGGGAGAGTCTCCTCCCGAGGTCATCACTCCTATTTTTTTGATCGTTGAAGTCATGTATTTTATTTTGAGTCAGGTAAAACTACCAAAGAATTTCAAAAAAGCAGGTAAGAAATCTCCTTGTATTATTAATAATGAAAATTTCAATCGTTTTCGTTGATAAATTCTTATTAACCAAGGGCTTGTTGCTGGTATTTTTCATGAATTTCACAAAAAATGACCCGGGCAGAAATGGGGAAAACACAAAAAATGAAAAGGGACAAACAACTCTGTTTCTCACCCTTTTTCGCGATTAAAAAGGTCAGAAACTTATAGTGTAGTGTATCGGGATGGGAAGGGTATTATTAATTTTTGGAACGGATGGTAACCATACCATCGCCAAGTTTTTTTTCTTTTTTAGAAGCTGTCCCGGCATCACCGGCAGGGTTCTTTTCAGATTCAGGTTCTTTTTCCTGCCCCAGCAGCTTCTGAAAAAGCTCCCTAAAGGTATCAAATTCTACCTGATAAGACAAACCTACCCCTTGTGTATAGCCTTGCTCCTGAGCAAAGAACTGCCGAATCTCATTTTCTCGGTTAAAAATAGTCGCGCTAAGGGTACCGTCATCATTCAATAGTATCTGTACCTCTACATTACCGGCTACCACACTTTCGGAAACACCTCCGATAGGCATTCCTATTTTTCCATTCACCAGGATACGATCATTGATCTGGGTAGACACCGTTACCCCAAGTCGGTCATCGGTTACAAAGTCCTGGTTAGGATTACGTTCTCCGATCTCATAAGACACCCCTACATCAAAAACCCCGTCTCCCGAATTCAGGATCTGGTTGAACATACTGGAGGCAGTCTGCACCAGGTTACCGGTTACTGCCTGTTGGGTTAAACTCACATCATTAATGAAAGCCCCCTGGGAAAGCAATGAAAAGGCCTGCATTTCACGCTTGGTATTATCGTCAAGGCGGTATTGCAATTCTGAGTTGGTTACAGCACTGGCCGTTGGAAAGTTGATCTCATAATCAAAGGTGGGCTGCACCAGCTCTCCCAACATATTAATAACCACCTCGGTTTCGATCTTACGGGTGTATTGGGCATTATCAAGCAATACGGAAGGATTCGCATAGAGCGAATACACCGCCGTTATGTTGACATCGGCCTGCAAGGGGTCTCCATTCCAAACAATGGTTCCGTTGGGCTCCACATTAAACTTCTTGTCTATAAAGCCACCGTATTTAAAGTTGTATTCACCCCGCGAGGTTATAAAGTCACCCCACATATTGAATTTCCCGTTGGTATTGATCTCTATAAGCATGTTCCCCGCCCCGCTTCCTTTTAAAGAACTTCCCGTTTTTTCGTCAATAACGATCTCCACTTCAGCCTCAGGAGTTACATCCAGATCGAAAAAGAGCTCAAGTCCCTGCACCTCTTTTAACTCTCTGACTGTCGATTCTGACCCGTTAGACTTTTCTTTGAAGTTGATAAACGACAGGTCGCCGATCTCTGTCTCATCACTGATCGGTATCTTAAATACCGTACCTTTCTCTGTTCTGGCGTCTACCTCTATATTGAGTAACTCATCGGTAAGCCCGGTAATACTGGCCGCCCCCGAGATGAAGGCCGTACCGTAATAAAGCTCATCATTCCCGGCTTCGGTATCCAGTACCAAAAATCGGTTGCCACGGCTGGCGAGATTCAGGTCCAGGTACCAATCGCTGAACCCATTGTGATTTATGGAGCCGTCTAAGGTGGCCTGGGTCTTGTATTTTTTATCGGTAAGTACCAGATCGTTAAAGAGGATAGACTGCTTGTCGAGACCGATCCTGGCCATCTGGTTAAGATCAAGGTCAAGATTCAGGTATGGGATCTTCAGCCCGGCATTCATTAATTCTACCGTACCATTCATCTCCGGGTTCTTTAACGGACCGGTTATTTTGAACTGCCCGTGAGCAGTACCCCTGAGGTCTGAGAGCACGATGCCACCCAACGGACTGAAAGCATCCAACACAAAGCCATCAAGACGTGTATTGAGGTTTAAACGGGCTTCCTTATTTTCATAAACGATCTGCCCGATCATTAGCATACGCTCCCGGGCATCATCTACCACCTTGACATTCACATCATAACTGGTAAGGTCACGATTCCCGATAATAGAGACGAAAAAATTACCCAGTTTATATCCATTGACCTCGAAGTCGGCGATCTTCACATTGGAGGAAGGCACATAGTTATTATTGCGCTGCAGAATATTGAGGTTACCATTTATGGTACCCCTCATGTCAAGGCTGTCAATATCGGGCGTAATGTTTTCCAGGCTTACATTATTGAACTCAAGATCAATATCCTTACTGGTAGTATCGATCAAGGTACCTTCGAGGAGGATCTCTTCCTCGCCGTAATTCATCACCAATTGATCGATCACGATAGAATCAAGGGTTCGGTTGAAGGTAACTTTATTCTGGTGGTCATTCTTTTCATTGATCACCCAGTCATTACCCTTTAATCCGAGTACAGATCGCTTCAACCCTATCACTGATCGCTGGTCAGCATTAAAGGTGTGGTAAAAGTTCAGGTTGTATTCGTCGTTAAACTCATCGCCACCCTTAAACTCAGTTCGGAAAAAGAGGGTATCCTGGATCTTGGTATTGATCAAAGAGAAGTCTGATACATCATAGGAACCCGATTCTATCTTATTCACCTCAACAAAGGTGTTAAAGAGGGGGTTCTTGTTATCAATGTTTACATTCAGGGTGTCAAATACGGTACCATAGGCATCAATATGAGGCGACCTGAATATAAGTTTGAAATCGCCATCATCTGCAGACATGCTACCTTTAATAAAGGTATTCGAACCAAACCTGACCTCAGGGAAGAACACCTCAACGATCTTGTTATAGATGTTCAGGTTAAAGTCAAGATACTGCCCCTTAGAGATCTCATAAGGACTATAATTCGTATAAATACTACCAATGGAATTACTAACCAGGTTCCCCAGTTCATTCACCTTGAAAACTCCTTCTACCGTACCGGTAATAATATCAGGAGAATCAATTTTCAAGACTCTTTCTCCATCAATAAAATCAGAGGTTATATTAAAGTCGTTAAAGTAATAGGTGTCATTTTGATTCATGAACTCTGTGTTAGAAAACCGAACCACTCCTTCAAAGTCGTCCAGGTTATTCCCTACAACGTTCATATTGATACGCCCCTTAAAAATGGCAACACTGTCCCGTTGTAAAAAGTTCAGACGTTTCAGATCTGCATGGGATACGGAGGCGACAAAATTAAATTCGTTAGCTGTACCAGACAGGTCTGCCAAACCTTTAAAATCAACATCAAAATTAGGGTCCCTGGAGGTAAGACTTCCATCAAAAAGCTGATCCTTTAATATCCCGGAAACACTCAGGTCGTTATACTCATAACCGTTATAGGTAAGCTCAAAGATCTGCCCGATAATCTCTGTATTCAGCACCTCCTTCTTAAAACCACTTCCGTCAATATTCACATCCATGGAGGTTAACCCCAGCTTTGGATCTTCCAGGAATCCACCAAGATCGAAGTCGGTAAGGGAAACAAATCCGTTGTAGGCTGCCTCTTCAATATTGTCATAATTGGTAAGGGTAAGGTCGGTGTATCCTTTTCCTTTTTCTGTGGTTACAGAGATGCGGGAGTAGATATTCTCTTCATTGAGCTCTATCCTTCCTCCTACAGAGAACTGACCAAACCTTTTAAAATTCTCAGGCAGTACTTCTCCGAGAATTCGGGGCATCAATGACCGAAGCTGAAAGTAATTTGAAGACGCCTTGTCCAGGTCAGCTTCCATACTGAAGTTCCGATCACTGTTTAAGAGGTTGTGAAAAACAAAGTCGCCGGCTATTTCGGTATTACCCGATCTCAAAAAGGCATCCTTAAGGGTCAGATCATTTAAAACCCCTTCAAAAGCCGTGGAAAATGCCACCCGTTTGCCTTTCCCGAATTCATTATAGTAAAAGTTGATCTCATCAAGAGATAGCTGAGAATCGGTAAAGGCTCCTTTAAACTGAACCTTATCAAAAAATTCACTGAAATCTTCCCTGTTATAGGTCAACCAGATATCACCATTGATCTCTGAATTTTGAGTTTGCAACTCCATCCCTTCAAGGCTCATTCCTTGTTTGGTATATTGAAAATCGCCGCGAAGATGCTCCACGTTGAGTCCGCGGGAGGTATTAAAACTCAACCGGTCAATGGGCACATACACCTTTGGCCCCATTATTTTAAGGTCTTCCACCTCTGCGTTAATATCCTTCAGATCAAGAATAACAGCAGACTCTTTGTTCTTGTCTATGTATAAAAACTGTCCTCCTTCTATATCGACCTCCGGGGAGGTAAGTTCAAAGGGCGGAGCATTGGGATCTGACGGGCCGCTATCCAGCTTTTCCACAAAGACATCCAGGTTGCTATTTGTTTCCCCTTCATAAGTGATTACCTTAAAGATCAGATTCTGCGCCTCAATACCGCCAAGCTCGAGGTTACCCTCGGTCAATCGTTTGATATTTAAGAGAGAGGTTCTCAGATCTTCTGCATAGATCAGCGTGTCCTGTTTGTAATCTTCTATGTAAACATTATTCAGGGTAACATCGCCGAAGAATACTGATATTTTGACCTTCTCTACATTGATATTGGTGTTGTATTTATCGTTGAGATAGGTCGTTGCTTTTTGAGCCAGTTTCGTTTGTACCGGAGGGAGGGAGAGTATGGTACCTGTTAAAACAATAAGGCCTAACAGGACCAGGACCAAACGCAACAATATTTTTCGCAGTTTATTGATAGGGCTTTATGTTTTACCTTTGTGGTCCAATAATTATTCCAAATATAAGATGAATAGCCAAGATATTTATATTCTTGCCATAGAATCCTCCTGTGACGATACTTCTGCCGCCGTTTTACACAATGATAGGGTACTTAGCAATGTAGTGGCCAACCAAGACATTCATGAGGCCTACGGCGGGGTGGTTCCCGAATTGGCCTCCAGGGCTCACCAGCAAAACATCGTTCCGGTTGTTCATCAGGCCTTAGCCCAGGCAAATATCGATAAAAATAGTTTATCGGCCATAGCTTTTACCCGCGGACCGGGGCTTATGGGGTCCTTACTCGTGGGGAGTTCTTTTGCCAAATCGCTGAGTCTTGGACTTGGTATTCCACTTATCGAGGTGAACCATATGAAAGCCCATATCCTGGCTCATTTTATTGACGAACCCGGGATGAAGAAACCGGAATTCCCCTTCCTGGCCGTTACCATAAGTGGCGGGCATACCCAGATCGTCAGGGTCGACGATCATTTTACCATGGAAGTGATCGGAGAAACCCTTGATGATGCCGTTGGAGAAGCTTTTGATAAAAGTGCTAAAATCCTGGGACTGCCCTATCCCGGCGGCCCCCTGATCGATAAGAATGCTGCCAAGGGGAATCCAAAGGCTTTTGATTTTCCTATCCCGAAAGTAGGAGGCTTAAACTTCAGTTTCAGCGGTTTTAAAACCTCCATTCTGTATTTCATTCAAAAAGAAGTTGCCAACGACCCTGACTTTATTGAAAAGCATATGAACGATATCTGTGCCTCGGTGCAGGATACCATTATTCGTATTTTAATGAAGAAGATCAAAAAGGCTGTGAAGGAGACCGGAATTAACCGTGTGGCTATCGGAGGCGGAGTGTCTGCCAACTCCGGCATCAGAAAAGCCATGAAAGATGCCGAAAAACAGTTGGGCTGGAATACCTTTATTCCTAAATTTGAGTACACCACAGATAATGCTGCCATGATCGGCATTGTGGGTTATTATAAATTTTTGAAGGGTGATTTTGCTGATGAACGCATCAGCTCTAAAGCCCGTTTCGCTATCTAATCCTGCACCCTATGCAACTATTCTATGCTCCTTCCCTGACTCCTGATACCACGGTTTTCGCCTTTGATAAAGATGAAAGCAGGCACATTAGTAAGGTATTGCGAAAACGGGAAGGCGATGAGATCCATATTACCGACGGCAAAGGGTACCTCTATTACGGGCATCTGACCCTTGTTACCCCAAAAGCCTGTGAAGTACAAATAGAGCGATCGGAAGAAAAAATACCCCGAAGGTACAGCATTCACATGGCTGTAGCTCCCACAAAGAGCAATGATCGTTATGAATGGTTTTTGGAAAAGGCAACAGAGATCGGCGTTGATGAGATCACCCCCATAATTTGTGATCATTCAGAGCGGAAGGTGGTAAAAACAGACCGTATGGAGAAGATCCTGCAGTCGGCCATGAAACAATCATTGAGCTGCTTTTTACCAAAACTGAATCCACCTGTATCTCTTAAAGAATTCATTGTTCAGGAGCATAATGCTCATAAATTCATAGCCCATTGCTACGAGAAGGAACGTTTTGATCTAAAACGCCGGGTACAACCTGACTTTCCGGTGCTGATGCTTATCGGTCCGGAAGGCGATTTTTCAGAAGAAGAAGTATCCCTGGCCCTTGATCACGGATTTTTACCCGTTATTTTAGGTGACAACCGCCTACGTACAGAAACAGCGGCCATTGTGGCCTGTAATACCGTAGCCCTGATCAACCAATAAACCAACAGCTCATGAAACCGGGAATTGTTCTACTTTTCATCTTAAGCATCCTCCAGCTGCATGGCCAGGAGATCGCTGTATTGAAATACCAGGGAGGTGGCGATTGGTATGCCAATCCAACAGCCCTTCCCAACCTCATTAGTTTTTGCAATTCCAACATTAACACCAAGATGGCTCCGAAACCCGCCACCGTGGATGCGGGAAGTGAAGAGATCTTTGATTATCCCTTTATTCATATGACCGGTCATGGCAATGTTTTCTTCAGCCGGGAAGATGCTCTGAACCTGAGAACCTACCTTTTAGCGGGAGGGTTTCTGCATATAGACGACAATTACGGGATGCGACCTTACCTGGAGAAAGAATTAAAAAAGGTATTCCCCGACAAAAACCTGACCCCCGTTGGTAAAGATCACCCTATTTTTCATCAATCATTCGACTTTCCGAACGGATTGCCCAAAATTCACGAACACGACGGATTACCCCCGGAGGCCCTGGGTATTTTTCACGAAAATAAACTGGTGCTCTTATTCACCTTCGAGAGCGACCTGGGCGATGGATGGGAAAATCAGGAAGTGCACAACGACCCGGAAGATGTTCGTTTAAAGGCGTTGAGAATGGGAGCTAATATTGTACAATTTGCTTTTGAGAACTGAAATGAAACCTGAACAGCTGGATCATTCTGATAATAAGTTCCAACAACGCCAATTCCCATTGACCGTAGTATGCGACGGAATTCACAGCGCCTCCAACACCGGTTCACTATTCAGGGTGGCAGAAGCTTTCGGAGTTGAAGAGATCATTTTCTGTGTTTACCTCCCTGAATTCAGCCGACGAATGGAAAAGACCGCCAGGTCTACCCATCAAAGAGTAGCCCACAGGTTTGAGCCTGAAACCGCAATAGCCTTAAAGGCCTTAAAGGAAGACGGCTATACTATCATTGCCCTGGAGATCACCAATAACAGTATCTCCCTTAACGAGGTAACACTTAAAAAACCGGCTAAGGTAGCCCTGCTGCTTGGTGGGGAGAACCATGGTATCTCTGCAGAGCATCTGGCCATGGCCGACCAGCATGTACATATTGATATGTACGGGGTAAACAGCAGCATGAATGTGAGCATGGCAGCGGGAATCTGCTTATTTGAACTGACCAACCTTTTAAAATAATTTTTTGCAGTAACTTGTAAGAAAAATAACGGTACTGAATCGGCTTTTATATGAATTCAAGAACCATTTCTAACGGGATCCTCAGGGCAGTAGGAATATTAACCGGGATCGTATTGCTTTGTTATTTCCTGTTTAAGATCCAATCGGTGATCGCCTATGTACTCATTTCTGTGGTCATTTCTTTGATCGGCAGACCCTTGGTCATTTTTTTAAGGAAAAGACTCAAATTCAACAACACTCTTGCTGTTATTACCACCATGGCGCTGATGATCCTTTTTATTGCCGGCATCGTAAGCTTGTTCATCCCCCTGGTTATGGAACAAAGCCGAAACCTTTCATTGCTTGACTATGATAAATTGCTGGCCAGTATGGAAAGTGTTTATCAGGAAGTCTCTGACTACCTGAATATCAGCAGAACAGAGGTAGAAGCATCCCTTGAAGAAACACTCCGAAATTCAGACCTCCTGTCCAGTTTCGGCTTTTCTGCCATTCCTTCCCTCCTTAATAATGTTTTGGGGGGTATTGGCACCTTTAGCTTCGGATTGTTTACTGTGATCTTTATTTCATTTTTCTTCCTTAAGGATAGTGGTCTTTTTCAGAACTCGCTGATGGCCCTGATCCCTGATGAAAAAGAAACCAGGGTGATCAACTCACTGGAAAAGATCAAAGGATTGTTATCGAGATATTTTATCGGATTGATATTACAGATCACGGTGCTCTTTGTCTTTTACACCATTGTATTACTGATCGTCGGAATTGAAAACGCCTTGGTGATCGCATTTCTTTGTGCCCTGCTCAACCTGATACCCTACATCGGACCCCTTATCGGTGGAGCCCTGATGATCATGCTTACCATGTCAAGCAACCTGGGAAGCGATTTCTCGGGAGTCATCCTGCCTAAGGCTATCTATGTGTTCATCGGTTTTCTTATAGGCCAATTGATCGATAATTTTTTCAGCCAGCCCTTTATATTTTCCAGTAGTGTAAAATCGCACCCTTTAGAGATCTTCCTGATTATTATTATTGCAGGATTACTCTTTGGGGTTTTGGGTATGGTGATCGCTATACCGGCCTACACCGCTGTTAAGGTGGTGCTTAAGGAGTTCCTCTCCCAATACAAGGTGGTAAAATCACTTACCAAAAATCTTTAGCCGTGAACCGGGCATTATTACGATCAGAAGTACAGGATTTTATCCGGGAGCACCTGCATGCCGATACGACTTCTATCATCCTGAAAGGCTCACCCTTTGGTGATGTCTCGGCAAAGGAACTTGCCGGGCAGATCGAATCGATGAGTAGGGCAGAAAAGAAACTCCCTACCTGGTTTAAAACCCCGAATATTTATTACCCCCCTTCCCTCTCTATAGAGCAAACCTCTTCTGAGGTTACAGCTGCTTATAAAGCCTCCCTCTTTCAAGGAATCCATTTTGTTGATATTACCGGAGGATTGGGGGTTGATGATCTTTACTTCGCCAGGCAGTTTAAAAAGGTAGATCACTGTGAGATCAATACAGCACTATCTGCCATTGCTGACCATAATTTCAGGCAGCTTGGTATTGATAATATCAGTTGTCACCCCGAAGATGGAATTCAATTTTTAAAGACTCTCAAGAGCATCGACATGGCTTATGCTGATCCTGCCCGTCGTGACGATCATAAGGGAAAGGTATTTCTACTGTCTGATTGTACCCCTGATATTAGTGTCCATCTTAAAGATCTGTTAGAAATTTCCACACGCATCATGATCAAAACCTCTCCCATGCTCGACCTGCGTGCAGGATTGGAACAACTGAGTCATGTAAAAGAGATCCATATCGTTGCCGTTAAAAATGAGGTAAAGGAGTTGCTTTGGGTTATCAGCCGCTGTAAAGATCAAAATGGATCAACAGGTGATTCTAAGGATAAGCAAGCTGCAGCACAAGGCGACAACCCTTTGATCGTTTGTGTAAACCTGGATGAACGTAAACCTACCCCGGAAAAATTTTCCTTTTCTCTCGCGCAATTAGAAAATGTAACAGCTAAAACAGGAGCTGTATCCACCTACCTCTACGAGCCTAATGCAGCCATTATGAAATCAGGGGCCTTTGGTTTGATCACTCAAACCTATAACGTTAAAAAGCTCCACCCTAACACCCACCTGTATACCAGTGATGAATTGGTCTCATTTCCCGGGAGAAGCTTCAGGGTAAAGCAGGTACTTGATTACAACAAAAAGACTATAAAAAAGGCGCTTGGAGGACAAAAGGCGAATATCACCACCCGTAACTTCCCGGAGACAGTGGCACAGCTCCGTAAAAAATTTAAAATAAATGACGGTGGAGAAAACTACGTATTTTTCTGTACCGCAGCAGATGGTCGTAAAATTGTTATCCTGACCGAAAAGGTCTGACCACTACTCGCAATGCCAAACAAAATCGGCTACCTCATAATTAAGGGTGGGTCCGTAATTATAGTGCCACCATTCTGAGGTAATGGCATTGAAGCCATAAGCCTCCATGGTTTCTTTCAGTACCTTCCGGTTATTCAATACATCTTCTGGGAGATCCCCAAAAGCATGGTGCGCTTTTTTACCGAAAAAATCAAAGGGGGTACCCATGTTGAGTTCATTATCCTCCATATCTACCAGGGTAATATCTACCGCTCCACCTTTGTTGTGTATTGATCCTTTGGCAGGGTCGGCCACATAGATCGGATTCGGATAGATCTCCCACATTTTTTTCTGAACACTGTGAGGACGATAGCAATCGTAGAATTTTATACGATACCCCTTTTCCATAAATGCCTTATTAACGGCAATTAAAGCTTTGGCCGTATTCACACGGGTATAGCATTCATCGCATTCGTAAACCTGCTTTTCCAGAAAATTATCGGTAGTAGCATACTTCATGTCGTACACGAAATCCCTGCTATAGTCCGCCAGACGCACAAAACTCGTGTCCGGTAAGCTTTGGAGATCAGGTTGGGTTGCAACCGGTGTCGGGGCAATGTCTTCTTTTACTTCTGCAACAGTTGGTTCTGCTGCTGTTGGTCTGTCTGTATTCTCTTTACAGGAAATAAAGGTGATGAGAAAAAGGCAAATTAAAATTCGGGACATAATGGTTGGTTTGTTCAAATGTAAGAAAATGATTTTTTCTAAAATTGTGCTTTAAAAGTGACCTTCCCCTTCCCCTTAGTAAGGGGAAGGTGTTAAAGCTTTCAGCTTTGACGGAAGGGGTGGTCCAATTCGTCATGGATGACCATTAGAATGAACCTTTTAGAAAGGAATTGAGGTAGATTGGGGAGATCGCCACAACCTGCGAAGCAGGTCAACCACTGACGAATTTTAATTTTGACCTGTCATAAATCATTAGCCCTTACTTTTTTGCATTGCCCAAAAAAGTAACAAAAAAGTCTAGTCCTGGTTCTTCGGCCATCCGCTAAAGATTCGTTAGCTAAGCCAGCTGAACTTCCCATGCTTTCAGCATGGCTCAAACAGCACCTGGCTTTTCACGCCAACTTCATCAAGCGGATCCTGGCCTGCCAGAACCTGAGGACGGCTTTTAATTCTTAGAAAGAATATAACTCAGCTATTCCAATTTGGGATGCTGGTTTGGAAGGAACGAATATTTGCAGCAATAGTCTGTAAACCAAGCGGAAGTGCGGAGCATGCAGCGCAGGGTTAGCAGCGGTTCTGCGAAGCAGAAATTGCCTCAAATATTCTTGATTTTTTGGTTCGTTTTGCATCAAGGCAAAATGAACATAAGCCCATGCATGAAAAGCTCATTCAATTGAGCAGTTCATCGTCATCATCCTCCACAAGAAATCAAATTTCAGTGATCTCGCGAAGACGACTATTTCCAACACACCTCCTTCGCTTCTTCGCTCCTTTACCCCTTTGCCTACTCACCCAAAACAATCTGTTAAAATATTGATAACCAAAACGTTAAAATCAACCTCAAACTAAAACAACCCCGAAATTTTAAGTATCTTGCCTGAACTTTATTGGGGTGCCAATTATGGCTGAGATCATACCCATGGGATTCAGCAGGTAATGCTGCTGAAGATTTAAAGTGTCAGGGGGAATACAATTGTTTTTGCAATTTCTATTCCCCTTGTCTTTTGTGCTAATCTCTGATTGAGAAACTTTCTATTGGGGTTTTGAACGGCCATAAAGGTCAACTTTTCATAGCTCATATGATCACCCTCCCCCAGTGGTCAACATCAAACCCTTTTATAAATCAAGAAATTATTGCTACAATTTCCTACCTTTAAGGTATGTACAGGTTTGTTTCCATCGTATTATCCTTAATGATCGCCCTGCAATCATTTCATATCACCCTGGCAGATGTCTTAGGCCTTGATGAGCTCATTGATCATGCGCAATTTCACCAGGAGGCATACGGAGACGATCTTCTCAGTTTTATCACCAAACATTACGGGGAGCTGCAGACCGACCATATGGACAGCACCGATCATGAGGAACACGACGACCTGCCCTTTCAGCACACCTTCTCGCACAACCATTGTCCTGTAGCCCTCTTTGCAGCAACCGATTACAGCATTATCCTGAATGAAACAACTCCCTCTCAGGAGGACCTGTTTTACAGATCATTTATCAATAACCTCCATACCATTCCCACCTTTCAGCCCCCACGTCAAGCATAATTACGTAAAAGGTTAACATCCTGTTCGTACGCATGACGAACAGGGTTTATGTTTTGTTCTAACACCCAGGAATTATGCTCACGCGATTAATAAAATTCAGTGTACACCATAAGTTGATCATATTTATTTCAGTGATCTTTCTTATCGTCTTCGGATTGTTTTCCCTTACAAGGATCTCCATCGGGGCGGTGCCCGACATTACCAATAACCAGGTACAGGTCATCACCACCTCCAGGAACCTTTCTACCCAGGATATGGAACAGTTCGTTACCTACCCCATCGAATTGGAAATGGCCAACCTGCCGGGTGTAAGGGAGATCAGATCCATTTCGAAATTCGGACTATCGGTAGTAACCATCGTTTTTGATGACGATATGGGCACCTACCTACCGAGACAATTGATCGCAGAAAAAATACAATCTGCCGGGGCCGGGATACCATCCGGTTTTGGCACTCCCGAATTAGGGCCTATATCCACAGGATTGGGTGAGATCTATCAATATGTGCTCGATGTAAAGCCGGGGTATGAAGATCGGTATTCGGCCATGGAACTGAGAACCATACAGGACTGGATCGTAAAACGGCAGCTGTCAGGTATACCCGGGGTTGTAGAAGTGAACACCTGGGGCGGATATCTCAAACAATACGAGGTAGCCCTGAATACTTCCCGATTAAACGCCATGAACCTCACAGCAGGACAGGTATATACCGCCCTGGAACGTAACAATCATGTGACCGGAGGAGGCTATATTGAACGTTCAGATCAGGCGTGGTTTATTCGTGGGGAAGGCCTGGTAAGCGACCTGGAAGATCTGAAAAAAATCGTGGTAAATACAGTCGATGGAAGTCCCATCCTGGTAGGTGATATCGCCGAAGTTGGTTACGGGTATGCCACCAGGTTTGGTGCCATTACCGGCAACGGAGAAGGCGAAAAGGTGTTAGGCCAGGTCATGATGCTCAAAGATGCTAATTCAAAAGAAGTGATCGATGCCGTTAAAAAAAGGGTGGAAAGTATACAGGAAAGTCTTCCCGAAGGTGTTGTCATCAACGGTTTTCTTGATCGGAGTGAGCTTATTGAAAAAACAACAGTTACCGTAACCGAAAACCTGATTCTGGGTTTTCTGATCGTGATCTTCGCAGTGGTATTGCTTTTGGGCAATCTAAGATCAGGATTGGTTATTGCCTCCGTCATCCCGCTTTCCCTCTTGTTTGCCCTTTCCATGATGTACCTGTTTCGTATTGATGCCAACCTGATGAGTCTGGGAGCTATCGACTTTGGGATCATCATCGATGGGGCGGTGATCATCGTTGAATTCATAGCCTTCAAATTAACCGGGCAATACTCCGGTATTCTTTCAGCCCCCAAAGAAGCACGCCAACATAAACGAGATGAACTAGCCATAGCAGGAGCTTCAGAAATGATGAATTCTGCTGTGTTCGGACAGTTGATCATCCTGATCGTATTTATCCCCATCCTGTCATTAAGCGGCATCGAGGGTAAAATGTTTAAACCCATGGCCCTTACCTTTTGTTTTGCACTTATCGGGGCCATGATATTGTGTTTCACCTACGTTCCCGTAATGGCATCTCTCTTTTTGCGAGGTCCCTCAAAAAAAGAAAACATCTCCACAAAACTAATCAAGGTCATTCAAAAGCTATACACCCCATCCCTTGACCTCGTGATGAAACACAAAACCATCACCCTGGGTATTGCCGCCCTTCTGGTAATCTCTGGAGGTATACTCTTCAGCAGATTAGGGGGAGAGTTCGTACCCACACTTGATGAGGGCGATTTTGTCATACAACCGGTATTGAAAACAGGAACCTCGCTGAAGAAAACTATTGCCACGACTACCCGGATCGAAAAGATCCTTTTAGAGCAATTCCCGGAGGTAGACCAGGTAGTCACCCGCATCGGGGCCGCAGAGGTGCCAACAGACCCTATGAGCATGGAAGACAGCGATGTGATCATTACCCTAAAAGATAAAGATGAATGGGTTTCTGCCAATACCAAAGATGAACTGGCTGAACAGTTCAAAGAAGCACTAAGGGTGATCCCCGGCATGGAGGTCGAATTTACCCAACCCATAGAAATGCGATTTAACGAACTTATTTCCGGGGTGCGATCAGATATCGCGGTGAAAGTGTACGGGGAAGACCTGGAGACCCTGGCCGACCTGGGAGAAGAAATAAAAGAGGTGATCGCGTCTGTTCCGGGTGCGGCAGATGTCAGTCTTGAAAAAACAGAAGGTTTACCCCAAATGAATGTGAGCTACGACCGAACCAAGATCGCGAGATACGGCCTTCATATTGCCGACCTGAATAACCTGGTAGCTATGGCATTCTCCGGGAAGGTAGTCGGAAGTGTGTTTGAGGGAGAAAAGCGCTTCGATCTTGCCATTCGTTTACAGGAACAGAACCGGCAAGGTATTGATGATCTCAAAGGACTTTTTGTAGATCTGCCAACAGGCGGACAAATTCCCCTCAGTGAGGTGGCAACCATTACCCTGAAAAAAGGAGCAGCCAAGATCTCCAGGGAGAATACACGAAGAAGGATCGTGATCGGGATCAATGTGAGAAACCGCGATCTGGAGTCGGTAGTTGATGATATCAGAAACCGTATATCTGATCAGGTGACCCTGCCCGCCGGCTATACAGTTACCTATGGCGGACAGTTTGAAAACCTGAGAGAGGCCAAGGAACGCCTAAAGGTAGCTGTCCCCATCGCCCTGGCCCTGATATTCTTAATGCTCTTCTTTGCTTTCAGCTCGGTTAAAAAGGCCATCCTGATCTACTCCGCCATTCCCCTTGCTGCCGTTGGTGGTGTGTTCTTGCTTTTCCTCAGAGGAATGCCTTTCAGTATTTCTGCAGGGGTTGGATTTATTGCCCTTTTCGGGATTGCCGTGCTGAATGGTATCGTTTTAATTGAACATTTCAAGGAAATGGATATGAGTAAATTCAAGAATATTGACGAACTGGTGAAGCAAGGCACCAAAGATCGACTAAGAGCGGTGCTGCTTACCGCAACAGCCGCGGCGCTGGGCTTCTTACCCATGGCCGTCTCTACCAATGTCGGTGCCGAAGTGCAAAGACCCCTGGCCACCGTAGTCATTGGCGGTCTGATCACAGCCACCCTCCTCACCCTTATGGTATTGCCGGTATTATATGCCATGGTGTATGGGAAAGATCATAAAGAGGACTCATGGAAGATCACATCCCCACTGAAAAGTACGGTAGTTATACTAATAATGGGGTTAGGAATGCTGAACCTTACAGAAACACAAGCCCAGCAGTTGCCTTTAACCCTTGAAGAACTTGAAACCCTTGCCCTTGAAAACAACCGGGAATTACAGGCCATTGCCCTTCATCAAAAACGTCAAAATTCACTCATCGGTTCGGCCTGGAATATTGATAAAACAGAGGTCTATTATCAATATGATCAAAACAACCTCGCTGTAAACGGCAGGCCCATAGAAGTTTACGGAGTACAACAAACCTTTCTTTTTCCAACAGTGTATACCTCCCAAAGAAAAGTCCGGCAAACAAAGGCACAAAAAAGCGCCTATGAGTATGAACTGCAAAAAAACATACTGTTGAAAGACCTGAAACTGGCCTATCATGATTACCTGATCGCCCTTGAAAAAAAACACATCTACACCAGACTCGACAGCCTCTATGAGAGGTTCTCATATGCTGCTAAACGAAGATTTGAGCTGGGAGAAACTACCTATCTTGAAATGATCACAGCAAGATCAAAGCAGCAACAATTAAAGATCAAAACAGAGGGTGCTATGGCGCAGGCTGAAATTCATCTAAAGCGCATCTATTCATTGGTACAGACCAAAGATACTTTCAAGGTCAAAACCGAAAAACCCTATTCTCTTGTTATAGCACAAGAAGCCATGGCGTTTCCGGCAGAATTGAATATTATGGAAACCAACCTGAAGCTGGTCGAAGCCGAGCATCGCCTGGAAAAGAACCGCTTCTTACCCGATATCAGTGTAGAATATTTTCAGGGCAGCAACAGTACCCTTGAAGATAATCTTTACGGTTATAAACTAGGGTTGAAAATCCCCATCCTCTTCGGAGGCCAGGCTTCAAAGGTAAAAGCAAGCCGGATCAACAAAGACGCTTTCACCGCCAGGAAAGAGGCTTATCTGATCAATTATCAGCAAAAGAAATACGAATTGGAGACCCTGCTGGAAACCTACGAAAAAAACCTTTCCTATTATGAAAAGGAAGGCCAAACCATGGCCGGAGAACTTATCAGAACCGCCAATGTAAGTTACACCAACGGAGAGATCAATTTTTTCCAGTATATCCTCAGCCTGGAAAATGCATATACCATCCTGCTTGAACGCCTGGACCATCTCCAATTATACAATCAAACCCTCATTCAATTACAACATCTAACCCTGTCAGAATGAAACATGCATCAACATATTTAAAATTCCTGTTTATCAGCCTCCTTATTGCGGGCTGTAAAACGACTGAAGAAGATAGTGCTGCTCAAAACGAGTCAACTTCCCCACCTGCTTCGACCATTACTGTAAGCCGATCGCAATTCGAATCCAACCAAATGCAACTGGCTCCTGTCGTGATGACTTCAACGGCAGAAGAGGTCAGGGCCACAGGAGTTATTGACGTACCCCCGGAGAACAGGGCCTCCGTGAGTCCGGTCATGGGAGGCTATGTAACCCATACCCCACTGCTGGTAGGCAATAAGGTAAATAAGGGGGCTTCCCTGCTTACGTTGGAAAATCCTGAGTACGTGAAACTCCAGCAGCAATATCTCGAAGAGCGGGAATCCTTGAAATACCTGAAGGAAGAGTACGAACGGCATAAGGAATTGCTCAAAGAAAAGATTACCTCAAAAAAGAATTATTTACGTGCTGAAAGCACCTACCTGGCAACACGATCCAGGGTTTACGGACTCGAAAAACAGCTGCAGATCCTGGGGATAAAAACCGACCGGCTCGAACCTGAGAATATTACCACAGAGATCAGTTTAACCGCCCCGATCTCCGGCAGTATCACTGAAATTCATATTGCAAAAGGCGATTACCTGCAGCCTTCAGAAACGGCCATGGAGATCGTGAATAACGACCACCTCCACCTGGAATTAAATGTTTTCGAAAAAGATATTCTAAAGGTACAGGAAGGACAGGAAATTGAGTTCCGTATTCCCGAGTCGTCCGATAAATCATTCCGGGCCGAGGTCTACCTGAAAAGTAATGCCCTTTCTGAAAACCGCACCATTCGCATTCACGGGCATATCCCGGATAGCCTGCGTAATGTAATGGTTGTGGGTATGTATGTAGAAGCTGTTATACTAACAGGTGACAAAGCAGAGAATTCACTTCCCTCCGTACCTGAAGAAGCGATCATTGAAAAGGATGGCAACTATTATCTGTTATTCCTGGAAAATGAAACTGCAGATGAATATATTTTTAGAAAACAGGCAGTAAGCCCGGGACAAACCCGAAATGGGCTAACAAGCCTGGAGGGGTTAGCTATCGAGGAAGGAGCCAGGGTATTGTCTAAAGGGGCCTTTGATATTTTTCAGTAATGTGGAATAACGGATAAACTTAACACTCATTTGTTCAGTGAATTACAGAGCATGAGTTATCTTTAAGGGACTTCTAAAGCACAACTCATGGAATCTGCAACATCGATCTTTCCACCCCTCCCCCTGGAGGAATGGGAAGCCACCAAAGAAACCTTTCACCGCTATCTTCAGATCATTGGTAAGATCCGGTTAACACTCATGCCGCGAAAAAACCATTGGTGGTATATTACCCTGTATACCAATTCCCGTGGATTCGGCACAGGAAGTATACCCTACAAGGATCTCTTTTTTGAGATACAGGTAGATGTGGTTGGGCATAAGGTGATCGTTTCTGCCAGTAACGGAAAGGAAGCATCTTTCGAGCTATACGACGGTCTCTCTGTGGCAAAGTTTTATGCTCGGATGATGGAAAGCCTGGATGCTATCGGTGTGAAAGTGCAAATTCTTGCAAAGCCCTATGATCTCTCTGATGATGTGCCCTTTGCAGAATGTGAGCAGCACCACAGCTATCAAAAGGCATATGTAGAACGTTTTTGGCAGATCATGCTTCAGGTAGATCACATTTTCAAGGAATTCAGCGGAAGGTCATACAGCAAAACCTGTCCGGTGCATTTATACTGGCATCATATGGATCTGGCCGTGACCCGCTTTTCGGGCGAAAAAGGTCCGGAAATGAAAGAGGCCGGGGTGGCTGATAAGGACGCTTACTCCCATGAAGTGATCAGTTTTGGATTTTGGGCGGGTGATGCCGAAGTACGCGCACCTGCGTTCTACTCTTACACCTATCCTTCACCTGAAGGCCTGGACCGGGAACCCCTTAAGCCGGAAGGTGCACAATGGATTGACAGCAACGGGAGTCCCATGGCTTTACTCATGTATGATGATATTCGGGATAATGACAACCCTAAAGAACTTTTAATGCAGTTCTTGGAAAGTGCTTATCAAGCCGGGGCCAAACGCGCCGGATGGGATATAGAAGAGTTAAGAGTGCCGAGTATTGAGGAGATGAAGAGGGGGTAGTGAGTCGGGAGTGGTAGATGGTAGATGGTAGATGGTAGATGGTAGAAATCTAAAAAATTATTGTTTTTGGAATTTGGCCTTTATGTATTTAACAGCGCCTTAGGATCTTTTAACATTTTATAGAAAAAATTCTATCTAAATAAGGCTGTATCTTTCACACTGGATTTTCCAATCAATAAAGAATGACAAGCCTTTTTCTAAGGGTTAATAGTTCAAAACAGTTTTTAAGGAAATTGTTTATCCTATTCGCCTTTTTGACTTTTCCTCTTATGAATGCCCAGAACTTTGAAGGTCGGGTATTCCATGAAGATACCCCACTGGAGGGAATAATCTTCTTCAATCAACAAAGTCAGCAAGCCGCCTATTCTGATACCATGGGATATTTCAATATTGCTGCCCGGAAGGGTGACACTGTGCGTATATCTTCAAACTATTATCAGGAAAAATTGGTGATTATAAGTACAGAAGAGCTTGAGCAAGGGGTTGTGATAGCCCTAGAAGGTAATGGTATAGATTTAGAAGAAGTAGTGGTTACCAAAACCCTAGAGCCGAAAAAATTCAATACGATCACGTATTCCCGAAACCTGAATGAGGATATCAAAGAAGACATCAAGAAAAATTCGTGGAAATACGGTAAACCATCGTCTTATGGTGTAGATTTTGTTGCCATATACAAGTTTATCACCACCATGTTCAAAGCAAAAAGGAAAAAGCCTGAAAGATCAAATTTCGATTTTACTTCTATTAAGCAATTAGATTCTCTATTCTCTAATAGTGAAAAGTTTAATGATATGTTTCTCCGTGAAACGCTGAACATCCATCCTGATGAAAAACAACTTTATTTCTTTTACTTGGAATCAAAA
This sequence comes from Robertkochia marina, assembly GCF_004799345.1. Classification (GTDB taxonomy): domain Bacteria; phylum Bacteroidota; class Bacteroidia; order Flavobacteriales; family Flavobacteriaceae; genus Robertkochia; species Robertkochia marina. Next base: position 591,242 of record NZ_SSMC01000003.1, on the reverse strand, counting down.
CAGCTCAGTGCTGAGATCTTCTCAAAAAATAAGGAGTTAGATCTTTTGGAGACACTATTGGTTGCTGCTGAAGAGTTCAATATGCTAAAAAGTACTTCAATCGTAGAAGAATAAATTTACAAAACACTATCGTACCTTAATCATTTTACTTATTTTTCATCCTTGTAAATTGGGTCATTAACTCAGTTGGTTTAGAGTGTCACCTTGACAGGGTGGAAGTCACTGGTTCGAATCCAGTATGACCCACATCAATTACCATCCCGATGCCTTTGGCACCGGGATTTTTATTTACCTGTGTTGAAAATTTGCTTTCATAAGCAAGGGGAAAATAAAAATACCAATTGGTTAACTCTGGTAAGTAGAAATACTAGTGATTCAGAGCAGAACCGCTGCTGTATCCCTACACTTCTTCGTCTAAGCGCTACCGCATACGTCCTCGTCTGTGGTGAAGGCATACTCACCTTTCCGCCTTTGGATGATAGGCTCTTAAAGGTTGAAAATCAATTACCAACAACTGTAAATTACAGACACTCCCCCTTCCTCCGCCCTTTAGGGTGGGGAAATGAGGAAGGGCAATAAGGTTACTCCCTGCGGTCGTGATCCTTTGCGCTCCCGCCTGAAAATAAAAGCCTTCTCCACGCTCATGCGTAGAGGTCTTTTTTAATTCCCCATGCCCTTACAAAAGCAAGCCTGTCTGACGACAGTCAGGCTTTTGACGGTTACCTCTAAAAATGCTGCCGCGGACGTCCTCGTCCGTGGCCAGGAGTACTACCTTCGGTCATGATCCTGATCACGATGCCCTGCTGCAAATACCAAGTCCGACAAAGGCTAAAGCCTTTGCTACTTTTTGTTTTCTTACCCAGTCTGAAACAAGTTTCGACTGGTGCGAAAACAAAAAGTCCGGTAACGTGAGTTACCGGACTTGGTGCTTGATGTGATCGAGACAGGATTCGAACCTGTGACCGTCTGCTTAGAAGGCAGATGCTCTATCCAGCTGAGCTACTCGACCGTTCCTTTTACGGGGTGCAAATATAAGTGTACTTTGTATTAAAATCCAATAGAAATCTTATTTTTTTCAAAAATTCGCACCCCGATACACCTCTAATCTTTTCTGTAAAATCATAAGGGAACCGGATAATTGAAAGACTTCATGACAGTTAGAGCCTTCCTCGAATGTGCACGGCGATCTCAAAGGTGAGATCACTGTTTATCCGAAGGCATTGCAAAACTTTCAAAATCTGCTTTCTGAATGGTCATCGGGCTCTCTTCGATCTTGACGCAACGCATGGAAACATCATTGCCTCCTTCGGTCTTGTCTTTCATATACATCTCAAGGGTCAGCCCGAACTTTCCGTCCTTTTGTACCCATTTGGGATCAAAGTTTGACGGCAGGTCTTTATTGGTTCCAAAAACATTGGCCAGGCTTACCTCTGCTTCAAAAGTATTGTATACCGTTACCAGGTATTCGTCGGTTTCTACCTCAAAGCCGTTGCAATCATACCCCATGATCTCTTTTCCGGGGATTTCACGAACTTCAAAGTCCGCTGCGGTTTCTTCTTCGATCACCTCGGCAACATCCAGCTGAAACGCCATCGCCATATTTTGTCCGTCCTGGCTCATAAACATGACCATCAAACTTTTGGGAATATCATGAACAATGGTCATTTCTCCGGCTTCCCGGGTCTTCATTCCCCAGTAGTCTGCATCCGGTTCCAGCAGCATATCCAGGACGGTCGATTCTCCTGAAGACTCATCGGTCATTTCCAGGGCATATACATACTGAAAACTATAAGAATCGGCCACAGCACTCATATCGGCCATCTCTCCGGTAGCCCCGGTGGGTAATTGCCCGTCGGCCATACCTTCCAGCATTTTGTCCATCTGCTGTTCCACCCCGTGCTGTACCTTTTCATTGGTCTTGTCGATAACGGTCTGCTCTACCCCTTTTTCGATCTTCTTTTTAAGTTTTTTCAAAATTTGTGCATGAACATCCGGCATCATTGCGAACATGAACACGGCGGCAAATAACATTTTCAAAGCTTTCATAATGTGAATGAGTTTAATTGGTTTTCTGTGTCAGGCTCTCATCACGAAGCAGCGGAAGTAGAATAAAGGAAGGTATATTAAAGTACACAATCGGGCGTAAACATCAAAACAAATATCTGATTATCATTTATTTAAGATGATAACGAATTTTATTCAGGATATCAGATTACATCTCCCTTTCAAAAATTTAAGAAGACCTTAAAACAGAATTCCCCGGGAAATATGTTAATTCGAATGCTATGAAAAATGAAAATATCGACCTTACAGAAAGAGAACTGGACAGGGTCATTGAAATGGCCTGGGAAGACCGGACCCCCTTTGAGGCTATTGAATACCAGTTCGGTCTACCGGAGAAAGAAGTGATCCGCGTCATGAGAAACGCTCTAAAAGCCTCCAGTTTTAAGAGGTGGCGTAAACGAGTGAACAGCGGAGTGAGCCAAAAACACCTCAAAAAAAGAAATCCGGAGATCTCCCGATTTAAATGTTCACGCCAAAAGGCCATAAGCGGCAATCGTATCAGTAAGCGATAAAATCGCAGTAAATCAATAACCCCTTCGATTCTCAGTATGATAGATCCTCCTGATTTGTTGTATTTTTAAGGAGTGATGGGAGATTTTGTGCTCATCGATTACTCCATCCGGTCGTTTGAGGTACTGGAAAGACCCCTCAGTTCTATAGAAAAAGAGGAGATTTTCCGGGTGTTTTGCCGCGTGGGTGAAGTAATGGCCCTCAAGGACCTTCCAAAAGACTACCATGAGTTTACCATCATGCGCGAAGAACATTTAAGTCGGGATCTGGAGTGTAGTCAATATACTTCCCATCTTTTTGAGCAATACCGTAAAAATCTCGGGGCAGGAAGATATTTCTTGCTATTGGAGGCCCAGAAACTGGTGGTGCCTTCAAAAGTAAGAACATTGTTAGGGTATAACCGGTCTTCCCTGCTACAACCCCTTATGAACCCTTTCAGCCTTCTTAAAAAAGTTCGCCTGGACTGGTGGCTGAAGTCCCTTCTCTTCCCGCAGAATTACCTAAAAAACATTAAAAGCCTGGATATTAAATGAGGGACCAGGCTATAGACCCGGCCTACATAAATACTTATACTTTTCATGTATAGAAGGAGTAGAAAAGAACAGCCGAAACTCTGAAATTCCTTAAGGCTTTTCTGTAAATTTACAGAAGTATTTAACCAAACAACAAAAGGCAAAAAAAGGCTTTCCATTCTCTATCGATCCGGCATGATCTGCAAACCTTTTTAAAGCCTATTCCCCCTGATATATGGAGAAAAAACATATCGTAATTGTTGGCGGCGGATTTGCAGGACTTGAACTGATCAAACAACTGCGCTCTGACACCAATTTCCGAATCACCCTGGTAGATGTGAATAACTATAATTTCTTTCCTCCCCTGCTCTACCAGGTAGCTTCCGGATTCATGGAACCCTCTGCCATCAGCTATCCCTTCAGAAAGATCCTTCGCAAAGCAAAGAATACCAGTTTTCGATTGGGAAAACTGGAAAAGGTGATCCCTGAAGAAAACAGGATCATTTTAAACAATGGAGAGCTGCATTACGATATTCTGGTCATGGCTACCGGGGCTGAAACCAATTACTTTGGCAATGCCAATATTGAGCAAAATGCCCTGCCCATGAAAACCATTAGTGATGCCCTGGCCTTGCGCAACCTCATCCTTACCCGGGTAGAAAGGGCTACCCGTTTAAAGACCCGGGAAGAACGAAAAAAGCTGCTCACCTTTGTCATTGCAGGTGCCGGCCCGACCGGGGTGGAACTCTCCGGAATATTTGCAGAGATGCGTAAACACATCCTCATAAAAGACTACCCTGAACTGGAGGAAGAAGACCTGGGAGACATTTACCTTATTGACGGGCAGGAGGCCGTTCTGGCGGCCATGTCTTCCAATTCGCAACAATACAGCAAAAAGAAACTGGAGAAACTGGGTGTCAAGGTAAAACTCAATGTTTTAGTGAAAGATTTCGATAAGGAAACCGTTACCCTTTCTGATGGCAGCACCATCAACTCCAGAAACCTCATATGGGCCGCCGGGATCTACTCGAGAATATTTAATGGGTTTGAAAAAGAAGATTCCGGCAGAGGTCGCAGAATGCCAACAGACGCCTGCAACCGCCTTAAACGATATAAAAACATTTTTGCGCTGGGTGATACCGCCCTGGTAGAAGGTGATCCGGGATATCCCGATGGTCATCCGCAGGTGGCCCAACCCGCTATTCAACAGGCCAGGAATCTTGGAAAGAACCTGCAAAAACCCACCGGGCAGGCATGGCAAGGGTTTCAGTATGATGATAAGGGGTCTATGGCTATTATTGGCCGAAACAAGGCCGTGGCCGACGGACCTCGAAATAAATTCTTCTTAAAAGGTTTTATTGCCTGGTTCGTTTGGGTATTTGTGCATATCATGTCACTGGTTAATTTCAGAAACAGAATTCGGGCTCTGTACAACTGGATCGGGTATTATATTCATAAAGACCAATCGTTTCGTATGATCATTCGCCCCGGGGATAAAAAGTAAAAAGTATAAAAAGGGGGCATCAGCCCCCTTTCTCTTCGGAGATCGTCATTCTCCTCAATCAAACAACTTAAAACAAACAATTAAGGCCTATTTTACCAGACCTTTAGACATCACCCCTCCACTTACCTCAAGGGTGGTTCCTGTAATAGCTTCATTTTTTACAGCAAATTCGATGGTATCAACGATCTCTGCCGGATCAACCAATCGGCCAATGGCTACGTCTTTTACGATACTGTCAAGCACTTCCGGTTTCATGGCTTCCAGGATCGGGGTTCTCACATATCCCGGAGCAATTCCCACTACGCGAATATCATTAATACCCTTTGCATGAAACTCTCCCCCAAGAATTTTAGGCCAAAGTGCTACGGAGGCCTTGGTTGAACTATAATTCAATTGGCCGGGCTGCCCCTCCTTGTTGATAGAAGAAACAGTAAACAGAACCCCTTTACAGCCGTGATCGATCATGCGGGCAGCAGCTTCTCTCAGGGTAAGGAAGGTTCCCAGAAGATTTACCTGGATAACGGCCATGAATTGGTCTGTAGACATGGTCTTGCGTACCTTTCCGGTTTCACGGTCAGGGCTGATAAAAAATGCATCCTTGAAGATCCCTGCAGAAGGCAACACAATATTGATAGCCCCATAGGCTTCCAGGGCCTTGTCCATCAGGTTACTTACTTCTTCTTCCAGGGTCACATTGGTAACCACCCCAATGGCGTCACCTCCATCCGCTTTGATCTCTTCAACAACGGCATTGAGCCCTTCTTCATTCATATCTGCCAATACCACCTTGGTTCCTTTTGCAGCCAGGGCTTTCCCTGTGGCTGCTCCGATACCGCTGGCACCTCCTGTAATTACTGCTACTTGATTCTTTAATTCCATAATTCTATTTTTTAGTGTTTTTGATTAGACTTTCTTTAATACAGAAGCCATATTGGTGGCCCCTGAACCTCCTATGTTTAAGGCAATAGCTGCTTTTGCCCCGGGAACGGCTACTCCAATAGCCTCTCCCATCAATTGCTTGTATAACAAGGCATGCATAGACACCCCGGTGGCCCCTACAGGATGCCCTTTAGATTTTAATCCACCCGAAGGATTTACCACACAGCGACCGCCTTCATAAACATCCCTGTTTTCCAGGGCTTCATATTCCTTTCCGGGAGCGGTAAGCCCCAGGGCGCTATAGATCAATAATTCTGTGATGGTAAAACAATCATGCACCTCAGCTACCTGGATATCATCTATGGTCAGGCCGGCTTCGTCAAGGGCCTGCTTCACCGCCACACTGGCCCCTTCCAGGAAATGATTCGGACGATTTCCGTCTACGATATCCAGGTAATCGGTAGCATTGCTGCTGGCTGCGATCTCTACCCCTGATTCCGGTTGTGCTGAGCTTAGAACTACAGCAGCTGCTCCGTCTGAGATCAATGAGCAATCGTGCAAGCGCAACGGATTGGCGATCATGGGATTCTTTTCTTCCGGCAGGTTGAGAATATCTTCTTTTGATCGGGCTTTTCCCATATGGGCCAATGGGTTCTTCGAACCGAATTCATAGGCCTTAGAGGCGATGGCTGCCATCCACTCCTGCACCTGCTCCTGGGTATACCCATAACGGTCCATATATCCTTTGGCGTACTCAGCGAACAACCCCGGAAAGGTGTAGCGTTTTGCCCCCTCCTTCTCCCAATAGGAGGCTTTAGCCAGGGCTTCCGTCGTGCCCCTCGTATCAAGAGAGTTCATTTTTTCAACCCCAACCACCAATACATTTTTGGCCATGCCGCTCTTTAAAGCCATCATCCCCATCTGAATGGCAGAGGTTCCCGAAGCACAGGCACTCTCCGTACGGTACATGGGTTTATGACGAAGTTCAGGAAGTACATTCACTCCAAATGGCGCCAAATGCTCCTGGTTGTTAAAACTACCACCGCTGTAGTTACCGACAAAAACGGCGTCAATATCAGAAACCGGTATGCCGGCGTCTTCAATGGCACCCTTGGCAGCTTCTGCAAAAAGGCTGTACAGCGTTTGGTCTTCGAGCCTGCCAAATTTGGTGTTGTAGGCTCCCGTAATAAATACGCTTTTATTCATAATTGTATGCTTATTTAAGTTTATGCGATCTGCGACAGATCTTGTTGGTTTAAAAATCTATTAATGGCTTCAGCCGATTCATCGGCCCCTTTATTAAACAACATGGTTAAATGATTCCCACTCACATGTTGGTATTGGCAATTTTTCATCATATTCACGGTTTCCATAGCCAGCTCTTTGGGAAGGATCGGATCTCCGACGACCCCGTAGGGTTCCGTTGCATTGATCAATAATCCTGGCTGTTCAATGCTTTGAATGTGATCTAACCAGGTGACCCCAAGTCCGAGGGCACCCTCAATGGCTTGGGTAATATGAGGCAGCCTGGATCTTGTACGAACAGTATCATCTTCAGTCATGGTGATATCTGCCATGAAATAGGATTCCATATCCGAATTCCAGTAGCCATCGGCATAGGGTGCATTTTTAGCAGCTTCCATATAGGCATCAATAGATGGCCATTCCTGTTCCAGGCGCATCATACTGGGTGCTACCATCTGCTTCACCTCCGGATGGAGTTGGGCCGCGGCATCCATTAGGACGATCTTATTCACCCGCTCTGAATGATTTGCTGCCAGGTAAATACTTAACAAAGCGCCAAAGGAGTGCCCCCCCAGAGACACAGATTCCAATTCAAGGGCATCCATTAATCCGAGGATGTCTTGAGCATGGTCCTGCATGCTGTAATGCGTGTCCGGCTTGTCACTTTTACCCCTTCCTCTCAGGTCAACAGATAGCACATGGTAATTATTAAGCCCTCTTATGAGCCTGTCAAAAGAATGTGCGTTGGCGGTTAACCCGTGCATCAGGATCAGGGTGGGATTTCCGGGGTTTCCGAATTCCAGGTAATGAAGTTTTATACCGTTAGTGTCTATATATTTACTCATCCTTCGATGTTTTCTTTTTGTTTTAAATACATTTCTTTAATCGTTCTCTTCAGGGTTTTCCCGGCTACATTTCTGGGAAATTCATCCAGGAATAACAAGTCACTCACCTTCTGGAATCTGGCCTCCAGCCTATCATTGATCCAGTTTCGAAGCACTTCCTTATCAGCTGAAAAGCCGTTACGGCATATAAGAGCAGCTACAGGAGTTTCACCCCAGCGTTCGTCCTCAACCCCGAAAACGGCAGCATCGGTGATCTCAGGATGTTTTATAATGACAGCCTCAATATCTTTTGGATACACATTTACCCCACCTGAAATGATCAGGTCTTTTTTACGGCCTGCCAGGTAGAGGTACCCATCTTCATCGGTGTAGCCCAGGTCTCCGGTATACAGCCAGCCATTGCGTATGGCTTCGGCAGTACGTTCCGGATCATTGTAGTATCCTTTCATCAGAATCGGGCCTCGTCCAACGATCTCTCCTACCCCGCCCGATGGCAACTCCCTGCCTTCATCATCAACGATCTTCATATCGAAGAATTGAGGCGTACACCCCACCGAACCCGGCTTATTATAAAAATCCGTTTTGTCTAATATGGTTACAAAGCCTTCCGTCAGGCCGTATAGCTCATAGAATACATCCGGAATAAGGCTGTTGAGCTTTTCTTTCTGACTTTGATGAAGCGGTGCACCTACAGACAGGATCATTTCGAGGGAAGCGGCGTTCCTCGCCGTGAATTCCGGGTGTTGTAGTGCCGCTGTGATCTGCGAAGGCACCAGGATGGTATGGGTTACTTTTCGGTCTCTGATATCTTCCACCAGGTGGTCTACATCAAAAGAGGAATGCAGAATAAAGGTCCCCCCGTGAAACATGACCGGCATGGTGGTCAGAAACGAGCCGTTAAAAATGATGGAACCCGAATGCAGCACCACACTTTCAGGCGTCATCCTAAAATAACTCCCGAAAAGACTCATATAGTCTGCACGGATACGATGGGTATGCATGATACCTTTAGGAGCCCCCGTAGTACCACTGCTGTAAATGATATTGTAAAGATCATCAGGCTGAATCCCGGGATCTGCAGGCTCTGTTGAGGAGGCTTTCGCTTTTCGCTCATGAAAAGAAATAAACGGATCCGGACAGTCCACATCTGTCAGCCACACATCAGCAGTGCTAATTGTCAATTGCCCCATGATATGGTTTACCGTCTCCTGAAGGCCGGAGGTGGCAATAACCAGGGAAGTATCTGCATTATTAAGTTGATTACTCAGACCTGTCCCGCTGAGTAGCGGACTTAAGGGTACCGCCACGGCTCCGATCTTGGCAATGGCCCAATAGAGCTCCCATAATTCACTGCAGTTAGGTAAAAGCATACTTACCTTGTCGCCTTTTCGTATACCATGATCGTATAAAGCATTGGCGATCTTGTTCACACTTTGGTTAAGTTCCGCATAGGTTAACTGACGGTCCTTGCAAACAAAAGCGAGGTGGTTTGGGCGGTAACGGGCGTGATTGGTTAAGACATGTCCGATGTTCATAGGTGATGGTGGTTGTTGGTTGGGCAAAAAAGTGAATACGTCAGAGGTTCAGATATCGTTCTTTGATCTTTTTTCGGGCCTGGATCAATAACTTTTCGTTGTGATTGGCCAGGTAAGAGGCGAAAGAGCCTACCCGAAACACCTCAAATTCAAAGGAATCACCTGCAGGGTCTTTTCTTCCCATCTTTTCCATCAATTCAAATACTCTTCTGCGGAATTTGGTGGAGTGTTCTGAGACCTCCTCTACGATCTGGGCTTTGGTATCGGGTTGGTATAACAAGGCCATATAAAGATCCCAGTACTGACTATTCTCTTTTAAGGAATCAAAAAAGGCATCAATAATATTTTCTAAAAGTTGTACCGGATCCTCTTCTCCATTATGCTCAAGGGTCTCATCGATCTTCGACAAAGTCATTTTCACGATCGATTTCAATAAATTCTCTTTAGATCCAAAATGGTAAAACAGGAGTCCGGTAGAGATCCCTGCCTCATCACAAATGGCCTGGGTAGAGGTTTTATGGTATCCACGGGTAGAGAACAATCGCATGGCTACCAGCACAATGTGCTCTTTTGACTGTTCTGCTTTTTCCTGTGATTTTGCTTTCTTCATTTACACTGACTAATTACTCAGTCATAAAGATATATAAATTTTTGAACCGACAAGGAAAAATTATATGATCTCGTTATTAGGATTTAACTTTCATACCACAGGTCAGTTCGAGTGCCACGCTGCAAGCGTGGTGTATCGAGAACAGTGCAGAATCTACAGCCTCTCGATACGATCCTGCACGGCAGCATCACTCGAGGTGACTCCTGAGATTCAATCCGTCATCTCACTCCACAAGAAATCCGGATTTCAAAAACCTACCACTGACGGATTGGAATTCTTAACTAGTTTTGGGAGATCGCCACACCCTATCTGAGGTAGGGTTCGCGAAGACGAACCATTATAATTTACTGTCTATTTAAATATGGACCCTTTGCTCCTTTGCTCCTTCGCTCCTTTACTTCTTCGCAAAAACGTCATCCCCCTCCAAAAGAAATCAAATTTCAGCGGTGGCGCGAAGACGATGCATCTCCAATTAACGATATATAGCTATATTGTTACAGTTTTATTTGATAATGACTAACACCTCTATTTGATAATGAAAATTAAGAACTTCCTATTACTTCTGGGCCTCGTCCTGGCCCTGTCTCCCATATACGGGCAAAAAGACACCAAAGATAAGGACACCACTAAAATGGCTACCAAGGAGCTTCCTTTGGAGCCCGAAAGAAAGATCTCCTTTACCACTGAAGAAGGTACCTGGCTCTCCCTTGATGTGAGCCCTGACGGAAGTACCATCGTTTTTGATATGATGGGCGACCTGTACACCATGCCGATATCGGGGGGTAAAGCCACCCGGATCACCGAGGGCATGGCCTATGATGTGCACCCCAGGTACAGCCCTGACGGGAAATCTCTGGTATATATTTCTGATAAAAGCGGTTCCGAGAATATCTGGACCATGGATCTGGCATCAAAAGAGGAGAAACAGATCTCAGAAGACAAGAACCAACATTTCTTTTCTGCCGATTGGAGTCCGGACGGACAATACATTGTTGGAGCCAGAGGGCGAAGAAACATAAAATTACATCTCTACCATCAAGATGGAGGTAAAGGCGCACAGCTCATTGCCAAACCGGATGATCTTAAAACCATAGACCCGGCATTTAGTGCCGATGGAAAACTTATCTATTTTTCACAGCGCAACAGGGCCTGGAATTACAATGCCCAGTTACCCCAATACCAGATAGGCACTTACGATATGGAAGATGGTAATGTTTCTACCATTACTTCACGATACGGCTCGGCTTTTACCCCCACCCTCTCGCCTGACGGGAAATGGATGGTCTACGGAAGCCGGTTTGAAACAGAGACCGGGTTAATGCTACGCAACCTGGAGAATGGAGACGAACGTTGGCTGGCGTATCCGGTGCAACGGGACGAACAGGAATCTATTGCTCCCCTTGGAGTACTGCCTGCCATGGCTTTTACTCCCGACAGTAATAATCTTATTGCCAGCTATGGTGGAAAGATCTTTAAGATCGATATCGCATCGAACACGGCGACTGAGATCCCTTTTGAGGTGGATGTAGCGCTTGATCTAGGACCTCAACTGTCATTTAAATATCCGATCGAAGATACCCCGGAAGCCCTGGTTACCCAGATCCGCGATGGGGCACCTTCTCCTGACGGCAGTAAACTGGCCTTTACCGCCTTAAACAGGCTCTATGTGATGGACCTTCCTGACGGGACTCCGAAAAGACTTACCAACAACGATTTTACAGAAGCTCAACCGGCCTGGTCGCCCGACGGTAAGAGCATCGTATTTGTGAGCTGGGAAACCAATGGGGGGCATATTTACAAGGTAAACTCAAATGGCAGGGGAAGAGCACAGCAACTCACTCAGAAGCCTGCCTTATACAGCAACCCGGCATGGTCATACACACAGGAGCGTATCGTATTCACCAGGGGAACAGCCCAGGTATACCGTGATGCCATAGACCCTTTCTCCCCGGCTACTGAAGAAGACCTGGCATGGATACCTGCCGAAGGCGGAGAAAGCACACTCATTGACAAGGCTGAAGGCCGTTCGAATCCGCATTTTTCTACAGTGGAAGACCGCATCTATCTGAATAAAGGTAAAAAGTTACTTTCTATCCGTTGGGATGGTACCGACGAGAAGGAGCACCTTGAATTAAGTGGCATCACCACTTACGGTTCAAGCATTTTAGATGTGCATGACCACACCGGCGGGCACAACCTGTTACCTTCAGCTGAGGCCAGGGCCGATGACGACGACAAATCGTCTGCGCCTTCTGAAATGTATATATCTCCCGATGGAAAAAAGGTACTGGCTAAGATCAACAATGACCTCTATACGGTTACCCTGCCCAAATTCGGGAAGACCCCGACTATCTCTGTGGCAGACACTGATAAATCAGCTTTCCCATCAAATAAATTAACCGTCATGGGTGGAGAATTCCCATCATGGACCGCCAACAGCAAGGATGTGCACTGGTCGTTGGGATCCAGTCATTTTATTTACAATCTCCCTGCCGCAGAAGCCTATGCCGACAGTATAGCCCAGGTAAAGAAGCAAAAGGAAGCCCTTAAAGAGCAGGACGAGGGTGAAGAAAAAGAAGAAGGAGAAAATGGCGAAGAGGAAGAAAAAGAAGAAGAGAAAGACAAAGGATATACCGCCAAAGAGATCAAGGTAAAGGTTGCCTATACTAAAGACATTCCCCAGGGGCATGTACTTCTTAAGGGAGCCCGTATCATTACCATGAATAATGAGGAGGTGATCGAGAACGGTGACCTGCTTATCGAGAACAACCGTATCAGAGCCGTAGGCCCTTCAGGCACCCTGGATGTTCCGAACGGAACCCTAGAGATCGATGCCAGCGGAAAAACGATCACCCCCGGATTTGTAGACACCCATGCCCATATGTGGCCTAACTGGGGGATCCACAAAAACCAGATCTGGATCTATTCGGCCAATCTGGCTTATGGGGTAACCACTACCCGCGACCCGCAAACCGCTACCACCGATGTGCTGACTTATGCCGACATGGTAGATGCCGGAATGATGCACGGCCCCAGAATTTACAGTACAGGGCCGGGGGTTGGCTATTGGGCATACAAGATCAAATCTTTAGATCATGCGAAGGATGTACTCCGTCAGTACAGCGAGTACTACAACACCAAGACCATCAAAATGTACCTGACAGGGAACCGTCAGATGCGACAGTGGATCATCATGGCCGCCAAAGAATTGGAGCTGATGCCCACCACCGAAGGAGGGCTGGATTACAAGCTGAATATGACACAGTTGCTGGATGGGTACCCGGGGCATGAGCATTCATTACCCATCTACCCTATCTACAAGGATGCGGTACAAACCATTGCCGAATCTAAAATGGCCGTAACCCCTACCCTGTTGGTGTCCTATGGAGGACCCTGGGCGGAAGAGTATTACTATGCCACCGAAGACCCGTATCACGATGAAAAACTGAGATACTTTACCCCTTATAAAGAACTCGCCCAAAAATCCCGAAGAAGAGGGGCCTGGTTCATGCCGGAAGAGCACGTTTTCCCAAAACACGCTGAATTCATGAAAGACCTGGTTGAAGCAGACGGACTTGGAGGCGTGGGTAGTCACGGACAATTACAGGGCCTGGGCTTTCACTGGGAGCTATGGTCGGTAGCCAGTGGGGGCATGAAAAACCTGGATGCCCTGAAAGTGGCCACCATCCTCGGAGCAGAAGCCATTGGACTGGATAAGGACCTTGGGAGTCTGGAAGCCGGAAAACTGGCAGATATTCTGATTATGGAGAAAAATCCGTTAGAAGACCTGCGCAACACCAATACCCTGACCCATGTGATCAAGAACGGAAGGGTGTATGATGCGAATACACTGAATGAGGTAGCTCCTGAAGAGAAAGAAGCAGCGAGCTTCCTATGGCAAACCAAGAGACCGGAAGGTGTACCGGGAATGGAAAAATGATAACATTTTCATCCTAATATCAACGGGCTGCACCTCAGGTGGCAGTCCGTTTTTTTTTATCGGCCACCGGAGCCGTGATCTAACTTTATAAAGTGTTCATGCTTTTTTAGAAAGGCCACACCTCCTCATTTATCTTTTTTCTTATCTTGACCCAATCGATGAATACATTTTTGCCCTAATGCCACCTGTTTCCCAAAACTTAAAAAAATCTGCTTTTATTTCAAATGCTATCTGCAAGGAGCAATTACCTGAAAGGGAACCCTGTTTTTTCTCACCACCCTTTAAACAGTCAATGGACTTATGAAAAAGCACAACCTCTTTCTTCGATACGGTTTGCTCCTGCTGTTGCCGGCATACTTACTTCTCCATTTTGGGTTCAATCTACCAGCCTCAGAGTATGATGAAGTACCTCTGCTCAACTCCCAATGTCCACCTGGTTTTAAAAAAAATGCCAATAATGAATGTATAGCCCAAAACCTGTATATGCAGTACGATTCCCCCAACAACAAAGGGGTTGGCGGACTTCAAACCGGGCTGCCAGAAATACGGGATGGATTCTCCCCCCAGGAGATCGACCTGGGCAGGTATTTGTTCTTCGACCCGGTATTATCGGGTGACGGAAAGATCGCTTGCGCCTCTTGTCATGACCCCGGAAAAGGTTTTAGCGATGGGCTGGCTGCCAGTATCGGTGCCAACAACCATCAACTAACTCGTGGCGCTCCTTCCCTATGGAATGTGGGCTACCTTAAAAGACTCTTTTGGGACGGAAGAGCCACCTCCCTGGAAGAACAAATGCAGGGTCCGCTATTTGCTGAGGAAGAGATGAACAACACCCCTGAGAATTTGCTCTTTAGCCTTAATGGCATCGATGCCTATAAAAAGTTATTTGCAGAAGCTTATCCGGAAAGAGATGCGAGTTCTCCCATAGCTCTGAATGAAATTTACACGGCCCTGGCAGCCTTCCAGGCATCATTGGTTTCACTGAACAGCAAATACGACCGATATGCCCATGGCTATCACAAGGCGCTGAATGAAAAAGAGATAGAAGGCATGAACGTATTCCGGTCGTTTGTTGCCCGATGCGCCGAATGCCATACCCCTCCGTTATTCACCAACCAACAGTTTGCCGTGATCGGAACACCGGAACCGGAGGGAATGCCCTTAGATCCCGGAGCCGAGGTTCCGTTCAATGACAAATCAATGAGAGGGGCATTTAAGGTGCCGAGCCTTCGTAATATTGAAAAGACCGCTCCCTATATGCATTCCGGCAGATTTAAAACCCTGAGAGAGACGGTGGAATTTTACACCAAAGGCAGGGGTCATGCCGTTCCTGAAGGAGAACAGCTGTATATTCACTGGCATATCTGGAACCCGGAACTCAGTGATTACGAACTGGACCGATTGGTGGATTTTCTTAAAACCCTGACCGACGAAACCTTTACCCCTAAGATACCGGAAACCCTCCCCTCCGGATTGCAACCAACCATTAACCTTTAATTACAAACCACCCTATGAAATCAAAAATTTTAAAATTCCTTGGCGCCCTTGTTCTTATCGCTATCGGCGTCTTTTTAGGCCGATCGGTATTCTCTGGCCCCAAAGAGTCTACCATCCCCATGCCTTCCACCATTAAATACCGAAATGCCGGCGTTACTCTTGACAGCAGTGAGGTGGCCATGAATAAGGTGTTTAGCGGTGAAATTATTGAGGTTAAGGATGGAGGTTCCATCCAGGAAGCAGTTGTAGCTGCCAATCCCGGAGACCTTATCAGGGTCTATCCCGGCACCTATTCAGAAAATGTTTATATCGACAAGGACGACATCAGCCTCCAAGGGGTGGTCATGAACGGTAAATGGCCTACCCTTGATGGTAAGAAAGAGATAAACGACGCCTTTCTGTATTCAGGGAACGGCATTGTGATCGAGAATTTCAAGATCATCAACTACAAAGGAAATGGTATCATGGGGCAGGCCGGAAACAACTTTGTGATCCGCAACAACTGGATCATTGATACAGGTGTTTACGGGATCTTCCCTCAATATGGGAAGAATGGCCTTATTGAGCACAATGTATTGAGTGTTATTGCCGATGCCGCCATTTACGTGGGGATGTGCGATAATGTAGATGTGGTGCATAACGAAGTCTTTGACAGCGTTGCCGGGATCGAGATCGAAAATTCCCGACACTGCCTGGTAGAGAATAACTATGCCCATAACAACACCGGGGGACTGCTCGCCTTCATCACCCCGGGATTACCCATCAAAACGACCTTCGACGTCATTTTCAGAAATAATTTCGTGGTGAATAACAACCATGAGAATTTCGGAGCTCCCGGGTCTACTGTGGCGGGCATTCCAGCCGGTACCGGCATTCTCATCATGGCTGCCGATGATGTGATCGTTGAGAATAATATTATCACCGGGAACGACAACGCCGGGATCACTATTGTTGACCTTGCCAATGGCGACCCCAAGGCAAACGACCCCAATGCAGAAGGGAATCCCGACCGCATTGTGATCCTTGACAATATTATGTATGAGAACGGAAATAACCCCACCGGAGAATTAAAAGCTATTATGCTCACTCAGCTGGACAATAAAGGCCCTGATATTTTTGCCTATGGCGGAGGAACCGGAAGCAGCATTCTCGACAAGAACAAATACCGCACGTTCGGGTTGGATGACTATGGTGTACCACCGATCACAGATACCCAAGAGATAGAAACCATGATGACCCCGGCCCCGGTACCGGCAAGATCGGTTTCCAAGGAACAGCTGGGAGAGCTTACCTACTACGGCGTATGCGCCGGATGTCACGCCTTTGGCACCCGGTTGATAGGGGTACCCACAGAGATCATTCAGCAAGTGTATCACAACAACCCACAGGGCATCGTGAATTACATCAACAATCCGCTGAATGTAAGAGAAGATTACCCGGACATGCCACCCCAGGACTATTTGGATGAGGAAGCTAAATTAGCTGTGGCGGAGTATATTCTGTCGCTAAAAGAATAACAATTATTCTATGTTGAAATAAAATAATTTCCAATCATTTTATGCTATTCTGATAGATTTTGAAATGAATTCATAGCATCTCTTCCCCACTTACAAGTGGGGAAATTTTTTAATTCTCAAAATCGCACGTGATATCATACCCTCCTTAATATTTCATTGAAATAACATACTGAAATCATTAGTCTTTTTTTGTTTCTCCTGCCACCAGACAGGAGGTTACACAAAAGCCTCGATACACTTTTGTCTATGATTTTACGATTTATCTCCTCTTGATTCAGCCATTCGTCGCTATTCACATTTCTATTAATAAGGAAACTTTAAATTTATTGAATTAATGTACTGATAATGAGTAGTATATCGGCTGAAAATTACTATAATCACTGAATTCTAATTGTAAATGAAAACAATTTGGGTGGCAACCCTTAATGCGGAAAAATTAATATGCGATTTCAGAAATCGTATAAATTACAGGATTGTGGCATTAATCAGCGTTTCCTGGCTGATGTTTTCCTGCTCCGGAAGCGATGACGGAGATATGATTGTAAATGAAAGTCCTGAATCACCCGAATCGGTTATTATCTATACCGATTTAGAGCCAGATTTTATAAGTGACGATCAAAATCAATCATATGACATTGATCTAAACAATGATGGGAAAACAGACTTTATTTTAAATAAAGATGGTGGTGAATATCTTGCGTTAGAGTCTCAAAATTATACCAATGGTGGACTAAACAATGGTGTTTTAAGTATTTCTCCCTTTGGAACCTATGTAATCCCTGTGGGTGAGGGTTCCAAAATTCCCCGTGTTTACAATAGTGGAGAATCGTTCTCAATTGGAGGCTATATTTTAGCAGAAGATTGTGAATCGTGCGAATACAACTGGAAGGATCAGGATAAAAAATTCATTGCAATTAAATTGATTATTGAAGGAAAAGTCCATTACGCCTGGGTACAATTATATGTCGAGGGCCCCACCCAATGGACGGTAAAAGACTATGCCTTTAATGCTACTCCGGATATTCCAATTCTGGCCGGTCAAACCGAATAGTTTCTAGTGTTGAAATATTACCGTCAGCGATCTCGTTAAAGAAATGCCTTTGAAAACCGCTACCCTCAAGAAGGGATGCGGTTTTTTTATGCCTTTGTATATGTTGTATTTATCTAAAACTTCCATCTCCCCCCAGCGGGAGAAGGTGATCTCGTTTAAAGTGTGATCGCAAAAAGGGCTTATCCCTACCCATCATCCCATTGCCACAGATCTTGATTAATTTTTTGTATTGGGTTATCCGGTTGTACGGGCCAACCTCATGATCATTCAGATAACTGATTACAGCTTAATAATCGTACAAAGTCGGTTTATATGCACAAGGACAATTTATGTCTCATCATGTAACTGCTCTGACTCTTTAATAATCTATCAGTTCATCCTTCTCCTACATTTGATCTGTTAATCATTCCTAACCGGGATCAATTTAAATTATTATGAAAACAATATTCAAATTTCTGAGTGCCCTGATCATCTTTACATTCCTGTTTGCATGTTCGAGAGATGTTGCCGAAACAGATTTATGGAATGAAGGCCCAAATAATCAAGAAGCCTACAACAAAACTTATAATGAAGGCATGATCAAATCTTACGGTAATGAAACCATCATTAAATGGAATGAATTACTGGGAAATGCCATAGACGAAAAAATGCCCGTTCCCCAGGAAGCCAAGATCTATGCAATGGTTACCATTTCCATGCATGATGCCTTGAATAATGTAGTCCCCGTTTATGAAACGTATGCTTTGGACAACAGCCAGGTAAATGCTTCGGATATTTCCAAAAAGAATATCACTGCTATTGCAGATGCGGCAGTGTCACAAGCCGCAAGAGATGTTATTGTTACGCTGTTTTCGGGGGCAACAAATGCAGCAGACCTTCTGCTTAATGAAGTTCTGGCCTCCATTGCTGACGAAACGCAAAAAAATAAGGGTATCAGTATTGGCAGGCAGGCTGCCCTTGCCATGCTGGAGAAAAGGCAAAATGACCTGCCATTGAGCTTTACGCCCTATGCACCCTCCAGTAATGACCCTGGAATCTATCAGGCCAATTTTTATCTGCCTGTCTGGCCCCCAAATACAGTATTTGGGCAAGATATGGGCGACCTGACACCCTTTGGAATTATCTCCGGAAATCAATTCTTAAATGAATCTCCCTTAAACGTATCTTCTTATGAATACGCGAAAGATTATAATGAAGTCATGACCCTGGGATGTGACGAATGCCCGGCCAGAACAGCAGAGCAGAGTGAAATGGCTGAGTTTTGGAGAGAGAATATTGCCAGTTCGACAAACAGGCTGGCCCGTACCTTTATCATCCGGGATGACTTGAACGGCTGGGAAGCCGCAAGAATGATCGCCATTTTGGAAATGGCAGTAATTGATTCCTTTATTGCATCATTTAAGGAAAAGTCAATCTTCAGGTATTGGACACCTGTTACTGCTATAAGAGCCGGCAACACAGACATGAATCCGGAAACCGCTGGAGATCCCTCATGGAATTCTATGACATTCACACCTCCGGTTTTTGAATTTCCTTCTACACACACCTATGCAGCAGGAGCGACTTCAGAAATCTTCAGAAATTATTCTAAGAAAGATCAGATTTCCTTCGTGACCATAAGCCCCTATTATCTTTCAGGAGCGGAACGGGCATTTTCGAGTTTCTCGGAATACACCGCTGAGCATCTGGAATCCAGAATATTTCTGGGGCATAATTTCAGGTATTCCGCAACTGTTGGAGAGCAACACGGAAAGGAACTCGGAAAATATGTTCTTGAAAACAACCTTCGAAAAATAAAGAACTTACAATAAGAGTTTCTGTAAGACCCGTCCGTACCTCCTTTTCATATATAATCAGGCCTATCCTGGATGATCCGGAATAGGCCTGATGATTTCCTTATTGATCAGGAAATTGCAGCGTCCATGATTTTCAGAAAATGATTTAGATAAAATTTACCTATTGGAAGTTCCTTTTTATGAATTTCAACCAGTTCATGGGTAAATGATTTGATCTTCTTTACCGGCACGATGAATGACCTGTGAATACGCACAAATTCATTTTCGTTGAGTAATTCCTCCAACCCGGTGATGGTTTGCCTGGTTAGGAACATCTGGTCAGCCGTGAAGATCTTCACATAATCCTTGGCACTTTCAATGTAGAGGATATCCTCCAGAATAATCCTCACCTGCCGCCTGTCGATACGAAGATAAATTGAATCAATACCTGATTTCCTTTCCGGCTCGCTTATTTCCAAATGTGGGTTTACAGAACCCGGCATAGCTTTATTTACAGCCCTGAGAAACCGGTCAAACCGAATTGGTTTTAACAAGTAATCAACCGCATCGAGCTCAAAACCGTCTAAGGCATACTCTTTATATGCAGTAGTAAATATTACTTTTGGTGGATTCTTTAAAGATTGCAGCAATTCGGTACCCAACAATTCCGGCATCCTGATATCGAGAAACAGAATGTCGACCTTGTTAGATTGAAGAAATACAAAAGCATCTATGGCGTTGCTACACTCTCCCACCAGGTTTAAGACAGGTAATTTTTCAAAGTATCGCTTCAGAACTTCCCTGGCCATAGGTTCGTCATCCACGATCAGGCATCTTGGCTTTATGTCTTCAGGTGAATTCATATTCCAGCTCTGAATTTAAATTATTTTCTGGTACTGTTGCATCGGCCGAACCAAAAACTATTTGGAGATTTACCATAAAAACATCTTCCTCATCCCTGATCTCCAAGGTATGCCTGCCAGGATATAATAAGGCCAGTCTTCGGCGAACATTTTCAATACCTGTTCCCATACGTTCCTTACCGGCAGAAACTTTATTTTTCTTCCCATTCCTCAATTTAATGGAGAAGGTCTCTTGGGTAAGCTCAGCTTTAATATTGATCCAGGGGTGATCGATCATCTTACTCGCACCGTGTTTGAAACAATTCTCCACAAAGGGAAGTAAAAGCAATGGGGCAATATTATGATCATTCCCTGTTTTGGGAAAAGAATAATGCAGGTCCAGCTTTTTATCATACCTGATCTTTTCCAGGTTCAGATAATCAACTATCATTTGCAGTTCATTATCCAGGGGCACCCAATCCTTTTTACCCTCATCAAGAATATAGCGAAGAATATTAGACAGTTCCATAATCATTTTCGCACTTTTCGGAGATTCTACCTGTGCCTGGGAATAAATGTTGTTAAGGGTATTAAACATGAAATGTGGATGTACCTGAGCCATAAGCAACCGCAATTGTGCTGCCGAATTCTCCCGCTGCAATTCCTGGTTGCGCAAAGATTTCGAATAGAAGTGCTTAAACATTTTAAAGCTGGCCGCCAGCGATACCCCTGTTATAGAGCCCTGCATACTGGCGAGATAGGCCAGGAAGAATTTTTCCTGAAAAGGTAGGGTCGTCAAAAAAAGCTTTGCATTCGAAAGCCAGGGAATTTTGTCCCAGGGAATATACATGAGAATAATGGCATGAGCGCAGAGTGCCACAACATAGAAAAAAATAAACCATAAAATGGCATGGAAATAACGTTGTTTAAACACATATTTTGGCAAGACAAGGTAAAGCACCGGGTAAATGAGAAAAGTTTGTGGCAGTAAGAAAAAGAAGGTCTCCGCCGCAGATTTAAAATAGTCAGGGAACCTTCCGGTTGTCATATAAACATACGGATTAAGCGTGCGCGTTATTGAAAAGAAGCCCCCCCAAAGAATCCAGAACAAAAGGTGACGCAAAAGATGATACTCTCGTTTATCGGATAAAATAAATTCCCTGACTGACATATACGCTTTTATTTCCTAATAAAAATAACTCCATATTTAGGAGGGGGGAATCTTTCACCATAGAAAAACCTTGTTCAGAGACAAACAACGATTGGGGTCATACAAAACGCATTCAACGACATTACCCCCTTATTGGTATCAAGGGCATAACTTTCTGTCGCAGAGGTGTTTTTCGCATTCAGGCATAGATTAAATTTAATAATAAATAACACGCTGTGTTCATTGAAAATGAATCTTTTATGAAGGCTCCGGAATTTAATTTTGACAAACATGAAAACACTATCAAGATTCGGCATGGCCCTGATTTTATCCATCGTACTCTGTAATTGCTCCATTCAGGATGATGATATTTTAGCGAATGGACAAGATCAATATCCCGGTGATCAATGGGAATATGATGAATATCCTACAGGTGGGGAGGAACCATCAGATTCAGTACCCGATCAAGACAGTACTGATAATAATTATCCTGAGCTAAAGGGCTACCCTAAACATTTAAAGCAATACCAAAATGGCATCTTGGAGTTCGAAGCTATATATTATTTTCGGGCAGATGGACAAATTGCTAAAATAAAATATGGATACCCTAACGCCAGTTCTGGAACATTTACAGATGAATTTCATTATGATGCCGCAGGTCGATTGGTTAAGTTGGAGGGTTGGGATGTCTATAACTTTTATTGGACCAACGGCCAAATTACGAAAGCCAGCCTTTACAATGCTGCATGGTACGGTACGATCAACATTTATTATGAATATAACGATAAGGGCCAGATCACGGCACGAACAGACGATTATGTTGACGCCTCATTTATGAGCAAGTATACCTATTCCTACTACGAGGACGGGAATTTAAAAACAATCGAAGAACATGGCAAGATCAACAATAGCGGAGAAATGATGAAGTTAACTTCAAAGAGCTTTGAAGGTTACACAGAGTACCAGAATTCATTCCTGGAATTTGTGATCATTCCCGGAAAGATCGTGCAAGAACATTTTCCGTTAAAAATGGAACATAAAAATTTCCAGAGTCCGTCTACTGACTATAGTGAAAACTATCAGTATACCTATGATACCGAAGGCAAAGTGATCGCGAAAGAAACCACCGGCCAGAAAGTGGTTTATGAATATTACTAATAATGTCTTAATTCAAATTATTCATAGATGAAAACAAAACGGGTGGCAACCCATTATGCAAAAAAAAGCACTGCTTCATTGAGAGTGTTTGCGCCCCATATGAAAGTCTTAATTTTTATCTTCCTTTTATTGCTTACAAACTGCTCCAAAAGTGATGAATCTATGGCAATTGATAATGAACCTCCCGAAGACGGTGAAACCATTGTGATCTATTCGGATATTGAACCGGATTTCGTTAGCAACAACCTCAGTACCTCCTTCGAATTGGATGTAAATCAGGATAGTATTGTAGATCTTAACATCTATTATGATATCGAAGGGAATACACTCTTAATTGGTTCAAGATCCTACCTCAGTGGGGTTTTGTCTTTAACTGATTGGGGCACATATACAGTTCCATTGGATGAAGGCAGAAAAATTCCGGATGAGTTTAAAAATGGTGAATTATTTTCAAGCTCATCATATTTTTCTATTGAAGCTTGGGGTTATCAGGTTGATAAATACCTGGGGGTTCGAATTTATATTAAGGACAAGTTCCATTATGGATGGGTACGGTTGCAATTTGAAAGTGACACCTCTTGGGTCATAAAGGACTACGCCTATAATGCCACGCCTGATACACCCATTCTGGCTGGTCAGAAAGAATAGATTTTACATATAACCTTTAAATCAATAAATGACCTTTCGCAACCAAAAACACCGCTCATAAAAAAATGACCTAAAAGCTTGACTGCCAGATAAAAATATCGTGTTTGTATTCAAAAAACACATACATTTATTACAGATTAAAATCATTTTTCTCATGAAGGTATCGACAGTTGTTTACCTCTGCTCCATCCTGTTCTTACAATCTGTTTCGGCTCAGGATCAAAAGGATGTCAATGTGAGGCCACCCGATACCCTTCCCGAGGTCGTAGTTACTTCCCTGCTGCGCCCTGAAAAAATAACGCGAACACCGGCTTCAGTACAAGTATTAACGAGCAGGGAGATCGATCTGTTTGCAGGATCTAACACCGGCGAACTCCTGGCTACCGTGCCTGGGGTCGAATTCACCCGGTACGGGGTAGATGGAACCACCTTTAACGCCAGAGGACTTAACAGTGCTTTCAATAATAAGGTCTTACAGATCGTTGATGGACGTATCAGTACGGCAGCATTGAGCGGGGGACTACCTGTTTTCAATAACGGGACCACCATTAAAGATGATATTCAGCAAATGGAGATCGTTCTGGGGCCACAAACAGCACTGTTCGGACCTAATGCCCACAACGGGGTGTTCAGCACGATCACCAAAGATGCACGTCAATATCCCGGAACCACCGTATCACTCAGCACAGGGAATCAACGTCAGTATAGCGGGCGCTTAAGACACGCTCAAATCATAAATAACCGATGGGCATTTAAGGTTACCGGCGAATATGCCGGAGGGCGTGAGTTCAGTTTTACAGACAGCGTTTATCTTCCCAATTCGCCAAAAGGTATTCCGGAACACGAGGTTGATTATGATTTCCGACATCTTCGGGGGGAAGCACATTTGTATTATACCCTTAACCCAAAGGCTGAAATCATTGTTTCCGGGGGAGCAAGTACTAATGACTTTATACAAGTTACCACAAGCGGCCGCAATCAAATGAGGGATCTAGGGTATAGTTTTATACAGGCACGTTTTAAAAGCCCCCACTTCTATATCAATGTATACAACACCTGGGGAACCCTTGGCAATAGCTATGTTATTCCGCGTTATACACAAATCTTCTATGCCCTGACACAGCCGGGGCCTCAGTTTGTGCCCCCTGATGAAGCGGAGGAAATAGCATTAAAACAGGCAAGTTTTAAAGAAAGAAGTCAACGATTTAATGCCGATCTTCAATATCATAAAACCTTTTCCGAGGCAGGATTATTCCTGGTGGCAGGATTAGACTTTGAAAATGCACGTCCGAATACCTCCGGAACAACCGTAGTAGGTGCAGCCAATGCTATTTCCGTTTCCCAACTGGGAGCCGTATTACAACTGGAAAAAAAACTTCCTTATCAAATGCGATTGATCGGTGCACTGAGGTATGACAATAATGAAAATTTCGAAAGTCTGTTTGCTCCAAAAATCACCTGGGTAAAAGATCTTGATAAGATCAGTATCAGGGCGGGATGGGCTAAGGCCTATGCGCTGCCTACCATATTAAATCAATACACAAGGGCTAATGATTTGGTATTTGGTAATGGCGGCGAAGGCATCAGGTATATTCCAAATAATACACTGATCAATGATCCCACAGCTGTTCAGACCACACAACCCCTAAAACCTGAAGAGGTACACACCTGGGAAATAGGTATCAAAGGACAACTGACTCCGAAGTTATGGGTAGATGCTAATACTTATTACGGTAAAAGCAAGAACTTCATCACCCCTACCTTACCAGTAGGAGGACGAGCCCTTTCGGTAGACGGGATCTCCGTTGATCACAACCCTGCGTTTGCAGGCACTGTAACTAATGACACTCTGCAAGGCGCCACCTTTTTATCCTTCTTTAATTATGGGAAAGCAAACGTTTACGGATTGGATCTTGGGGTCAATTATACCCTGTTACCTTGGGTGCAATTAGCTGTAAAATACTCCTGGATCGATGGAGCATTTGAAGAAAATGACGCCAACAGGGACGGGGTGATCTCGCCTAATGAAAAAAGCCTTAATGCCCCGAACCATCGTGGCATGGCTATTTTAACAGTTGAAGACCTTTTAAAGAAACGGCTTAACCTGTCCTTCGGGGCAAGAATAGTAGAGAAGTATGATTTTTACAGTGGTAACCAGCAAGGAAGTGAAGCCGGTGCCGGCAGCAGAATTCCCCCAGGCAATTACAATTATGGCCCTTTGGGTGGGTTTACCACTTTCAATCTATTTACCCAATATGACTGGAGTGAGGCTCTGTCCTTTAATTTCAATATAACGAACCTGTTTAATACTCGTCAGATCGAATTCGTAGGTTCTCCATCCATTGGAAGATTAGCTATGGTAAGTATTAAAATCAACTCTCTATGAGTTTAAAAATAATTCACCTGGAAAATTCATTATTAACGTTGATTTTTTTGCAATTGACTTCTTCTATTTCCTTTAATCCAAAGTTTTAACGAACATATCTTTTACACTTAAGTTAAGAGCAAAAATCTTCATGATTTAAATGTATTTATAAGAAAGGTTTTGCTATCGATAATGGGTTGCTTCCCAAGATATTGGAAGGTTGATTTTGAATATTAGCATAAGAACGGGAACAATCAAACAGGGCATCGTGAATTACATCAACAATCCGCTGAATGTAAGAGAAGATTACCCGGACATGCCACCCCAGGACTATTTGGATGAGGAAGCTAAATTAGCTGTGGCGGAGTATATATTGTCATTGAAAGAATAAAGAAATTGCTCCCATTTGTACCGCAACCTTTGCCAGGAAAGATTTAAAGAAAATTGGTATTGATTCCCTTTATGTTTATTTTAATTGGGTAATAAACTAAACGCTACCCGGCAAAAACCTTAGATTTCTGCCGCCTACATCCAGCTGATGATTAGAAAGTCCTTTTTCTACGTATTTCTAATAGTCCTGGCTATTGCTTTATTTGTGAATCCCGACTTAAAAGCAATTGCCGCGGGTATCGCCATTTTACTTTTTGGGATGATCATGCTGGAGGAAGGGTTCAGGGTGTTCGCCAAAGGTCCTCTTCGAAGCATTCTAAAAAAAACAACTGACCGGTTATACAAGGCCATAACCACCGGGGCCTTGGTCACAGCATTGATTCAATCAAGTTCACTGGTTTCGGTAGTAGCTATTTCTTTTATTAGTGCAGGGCTGATACCATTAAGTGGAGGGATCGGGTTGATATTTGGAGCCAATATTGGAACTACGGCCACCTCATGGCTCGTTGCGGGCTTTGGTTTAAAATTGAAGATCTCAGCCTTGGCTATGCCCATGCTGGTATTTGGTGTTATCTTTTCGCTTCAAAAAAAAATTGGCCTCCGTGGCCTCGGCAATATTCTTTCGGGATTAGGCTTTTTTTTCCTGGGTATTCATTATATGAAAGAAGGATTTGAGGTATTTAAGCAATACCTTGATCTGACTCAATATGCCATACCGGGTTTTGCCGGAATTGCGGTCTACACCTTCGTCGGGGTGATCATTACCACCATTTTTCAATCGAGTAGCGCAACAATGGCCCTGATTTTAACGGCTTTGGCGGCCGGTCAGGTAGAATATGAGAATGCTCTTTCTCTGGCCATTGGCGCAAATATAGGAACCACGATCACAGCAGCTATTGGCTCTATCAGCAGTAATATAGATGGGAAAAGACTGGCAGGGGCACATTTTATCTTTAATTTAATAACAGGTCTGCTGGCCCTGACTTTTATATATCCATTGGGCAAATTGGTGAATTCCATGGCGGTATGGTTTGGAATCTCCGCAGATGATTATACCCTGAAACTAGCCCTATTTCATACTATTTTTAATGTTCTGGGGGTGCTTTTCATGCTTCCCCTTATAAAGCGCATAGAGCGATTCTTAATGAGATTTGTAAAGGAGAAGGAAGATAAAGATATTGACAAACCTAAATACCTTAACAAAAGTATCCTGAAATTCCCGGAAACCGCTGTTACGGCTTTAACGCAGGAGTCTGCCTATCTGTTCGAAAATGCCCTTTTTGAAATCGTCACTCACGCTTTGAACATCCACAGATCTGCTATTAAATCAGATCTGAAAGCAAGTGAGATCGTACGGCGCTCCACCATGGATTTGAATGTAGATGTCAGGGCCCTGTACTACAGTAAGGTGAAAACCATTTATGGCGAGATCATAAGCTATGCCTCCACTGCCCAGGCCTCTCCTGAAATGGACAAAGGAATTAGAAAAAGAATCGCCGATATCATCGTTGCCAACCGCAAAATGGTAGAAATTATTAAAGCGGTTTTTGAAATCGGAAAAAATATCTCCCTTTTCCTGGAATCAGAGAATAGGTATATAGTAAGAGAGTATGATAAATTCCGAAAAAAAATTATTAAGGTCTTGCGTACTATTTATAAATTCAGGACTCATCAAGATCAGGACATTTATTACGCCCAGCTTGTAGCCCTTAAAGAAGCGGCTAAAAAAGATAAGTATCACACCAATAATTCCATTAACACCCTGATCAGGAATAATTTGATTACCCCCGAAATGGCATCCTCATTAGTGAATGATAAAGACAACCTGAACCAGATCATTAAAAACCTTATTTCGGTAGCTGAGCTGCTCTATGGCCAAAAAGACTCTTTATTGGAAAATGGAAAGTAAACATATACCTCATCGCTATTTGATGCATTGTGCTCAAACTGAAACTAAGAGCTTTACTCTTCTGTAAAGAAGGAATATATCCTTCCGTTTTAATCGGAGGGCCTACGAACGGTGTTGGCAGGACGAATTAATTTTTATAGTGAAGAGCCATTAGGTGCAATGGTAAAAAGACCTTTTTACCTATCCCCATACAAATGACCAAAATGAAGAAGGCAACCCCAATCGTATGGTGATCCTTGACATTCCACAGGGCGTTGTGAATTACATCTACAATCCGTTCAACGTAAGAGAAGATTATCCGGATATGCAGTTCCATGTCTGTATGGATAAGGAGGCCAGGCTGGCGGTAGCAGAGTTTATAGTATCGTTAAAAGAATAAACAACTATGGAACTATTGCAAAAAGTAAGCCCTGGCTCGTACAGGGCTTATTTGTATATATTTTACTTATCTATAGTCTGTTTGAACAGGTCGGCAGGGATGCCGTTAACTCCA
Source organism: Robertkochia marina (assembly GCF_004799345.1). Classification (GTDB taxonomy): domain Bacteria; phylum Bacteroidota; class Bacteroidia; order Flavobacteriales; family Flavobacteriaceae; genus Robertkochia; species Robertkochia marina. The sequence goes on along the minus strand of NZ_SSMC01000003.1, from coordinate 562,803 downwards.
TTCTCCCCACCCCAGAACCATGGAAATCGCCGAGGGTAATTGAAGGGTATAAATACCGCAATGGGTACCCAAAGCGCCACAAAACAGCACCATATGGTTGAAAGCTGGTATCTCCAGCCTAATTCACAGTAATGGTGGCTTCTCCCCTGATGTCTCTGGATGAGGCGCCGATCAATAACTTGTAGGTGCCTTTCTCTACCTCCCAGGCTTTCTTATCAACGTTGTAATAGGCCAGGTCTTTTACCTTAAAGCTCAGAGGTAATCTTATTGTTTCTCCGGCCGGAATAAGCGACTTCGTAAAAGCCTTCAATTCCTTTGCTGCCCTTTCCACTTTAGAATTTTCAGCTGAAACATAGAGTTGGACCGTTTCTTTACCATCCATGTTCGAGAGATTACTCACATCCAGGTTGACATAAACCGTATCCGTTTCAGCATATTCCTGTTGATCGGTAACGAGATCACCATATTGAAAATCAGCATAAGACAACCCATATCCGAACTCGTAGAGGGGTTCCACTTTTTTTGTATCAAACCAACGATACCCAACTAAAATGCCTTCCTCATAGGTCACCGAGTCGTCCCCGGGAAAGCTATTGGTAGCATGGGCAGGAGATTCTTTGAGTTTCTTAGGCATGGTCCACGGCAATTTACCGGAAGGATTTACCGTCCCGAGCAGCACATCAGCAAGGGCATTACCCCCTTCAGAACCATTGAACCAACTCCACACCAGAGCATTCGATTGCTCACTGACATGCTGAATATCAAAAGGCCCACCGGCAATAACCACCACAATGGCATTGGGATCTATTTCCAGGACTTTTTCGATAAGTGCTTCCTGTCCGAAAGGCAGGTCCAGGCTCGCTCGGTCAGAAGCTTCCGTCTCATAATCCCGGTTAGAACCGGCAAAGACAATGGTCAGATCGGAGCTTCGCACTGCTTCCAACGCCTCCTCTATCAATTCGGGCTCAAGTTCATTAATAGGCACAGGACCGCTAAGGGTGATATCTCCGAATTTTGCCTTTTCATTTTCCGCATATCGTTCACTATACCCCTCGGCATATAAGATCTCAATACCTTCAGGAAGCCTGTTCTTTAATCCTTCCAGGGGGGTCACCTCCCTTTTAGTCTTCACACCTGCACCATACCCTCCAAGAGCATTTTTCTTGGTGGCATTATTCCCGATCACCGCTATACGCTGAACGCCCTCCATTTTCATGGGCAAAAGGCCCGAATCATTTTTAAGAAGCACCACAGATTCTGCTGCGATCTCATAGGCATCACGAAAATGGGCCTCGGTATTGATACTTCCCTTTTTCTGCCCAATCCCATCAATGGTCTTCAGATTGAACATCACCCGAAGAATACGTTTTATATGTTTATCAATTTCCGCTTCACTAATCTCTCCCTGTTCGACTGCCTGTACCAATGGGTCGGCAAAAAAGAATTCATTAAATGGTTTCGGGGTACCCATCTCGATATCGGTTCCTGCCTCAAGCGACTTTTTGGTGTCGTGCACAGCAGCCCAGTCGGAGATCACGATCCCCTGGAATCCCCATTCTTCCCTTAGAATGTCTTGTAACATATAACTGTTCTCACAAAGGTATTCTCCGCGAAACTTATTGTAAGCGCCCATAAAACTGTATGCCTGGGCATCAATAGCAGCAGCCTTGAATGCGGGTAGATAGATCTCGCGTAACGTGCGCTCATCCACCAGTACATCCACATAATCCCTATTGGTTTCCTGGTTGTTTACCGCATAGTGTTTTACACAGGCAGCCACATCATTTTGTTGAACGCCTACAATGAACGGCACTACCATTTTAGCGTTTAAAAACGGATCTTCCGTAAAATATTCATAGGTACGACCTCCAAGCGGGGTTCTGATAATATTAATGGCTGGAGAAAGCAGTTCATCCTTTCCTCTTGCCCTGGCCTCTTCCCCGACACTGTTCCCAAAAAGGTGGGCCAATTCAGGGTTCCAAGTGGCGGCCAATCCTCCGCCTGCGGGATAATAGGTGGCAAAATCATTCTCCCAGCCCGCGGGGGCCCAGGAATCCCTGGAGATCTCCTCCCTGACTCCCAGCGGACCATCGGCCATGGTTAATTCGGGAATTCCCAACCGCTCTACGGCCTTATTGGCAAACATACTGTTACCGTGTAACATCCCGATCTTTTCCTCGAGTGTCATTAAGGCGATGATACTATCGATCTTATTATCGAATTGGATCGACAGTTCAGGAACCTGAAGGGTCGTTTCTTTTTTCACTAATTCTTTTGATTTTTCCGAATTACAGGATGCGCTTATCAACATCAAAACAACCACTCCTGCCAGCAATACTGAATATTGTTTCATTATATTGGGTATAAGATAATTTAATTCATTAGGGGTTAGTCCATCTGACACACGCCGGTCATTCAGTATTCTGCATTAATCCCGCCTTATTCTTCTGCTACTACAATTCGAATACCTCGTCAGACTATACACTCCTATGAACAGAGGCTCATTACAGCAGTATCACTCACAAACAGCATACAAGGTACTATGAGAGGCATGAATTATAAAATGAGATATATCATGTGTTCCCGGATTTTGTAGCCGGTCAAATAAGAAATAAAAAAGATGATTTTATGGCTGTGGTGAGGACATGGGTACGCTGGAAAAGAACTGCTTTTATATGCCCTCGCTCACGATTATGAAGACATCTTAGGAGATCGAACAAAGAACGACTTTACCCTCCCCTTTTTCAGCAGGGACCTGCCTACCGTCAAGAAGGAGTAACCTACGGGCGGAGGTGGAGGCGAAGGGCAGAAGGGAATATTGCTGGTGATAAGCCCCACCAAGTTTTCACCTTTCACAGGTTACTTGTCACCTGTTACTTCAACTGTATTCTTTGTATACCATGATCAGTAAACTACTTCCCATAATGATAGCGACAAGCCGCTATCCATAATTGTCCGTCCTCATATTTATACACCAACCGATGTTCTGAGGTTATTCTTCTGGACCAATACCCTTGTAGATCGCCTTTCAATGCCTCAGGCTTCCCGATGCCTTCAAAGGGAGATCGCATACAATTCTTAATAAGCTCATTGATGCGTTTCACGATCTTCTTATCCACCTTTTGCCAATAGAGGTAATCATTCCAGGAGGTTGCAGACCAGATAAGCTTCATCTATTCGATCAGGTCTTTTTCAATTCCCTTTCCTTCTTCCAATTCTCTGATAGATTTCAACAACACATCTCTGTTCTTTCCTGATAGCAGGTAGGTAGTCTCTTTTAAGGAATTGTATTCGTCCAGGGAGATCAATACAAGATCTTTACCGCCTTTGCGCTTGATAATGACATCGCTTACATCGTTGATCACCTTATCAAACCAATGCTTCAGGTTAGCACGAAACTCTGTGTAATTTACTGTTTCCATGTTTCAAAGATACAATAAGTACGTAAATAAGTACTTATTTAATTGTCATTGTAAATTGTTATTCTTGAATGGCTTCTCGAAATATACAGGAGCCTTTATTCATTTTATCATGAATTTGGGGTCAGCTTACTATTTTTAATTTGTTTTTTACAACCCTCCTGTTTTCCGGAGTATTAAACCCGAATTAGAAAGATCAACAAACTTCGCATACAACTCTCAATCTAGTCAACTGTGACCATTGACGTAATGGTTGTTTCCCAATGGTTTGATACAAATCGGGAGGAACCACTTACCGCTATATGTGAAAATGGTTCTCAAAAGGTAAATTTGATCAAAGAGCTATCGTATACCTTTTTGGTAATGGTTAATTGTAATGCGCTCTTATTCTCTGAAGACTCTATTAGTACAATCTTTTCAGCATTCAATGAAAATTTATATTGGTCAGGAATATTAAGGCCTTTTATGTTTAGAAGAATGGTATCCTGTACATATTTAATCTCGGGGAATTTCAAATCCTGTTGATCAAAGGCAAGGAACAATTCCCTTAAAAAACTTTGCTGACTGGTTAGGGTATTAAAACATTCTGCAACGGAGTTATCTCCCCAGTCCTTTGGGGTATCATTCCAAATGATCAGGATGGATGCAGGAATCAGAATAATTAATATTTTAAATACTTTAATCATAGAACTGATATAAAATTCATCGCCCATTATGTATTCTCCTCAACACTTATGCCAATGCTTCTTAGTCAATTAAAAAGTCATAGGTATTATCATAAATGCTGTTGGGTTGTATTGGTAATAATGCCTTAGGAATCAACGGGTGATCGATGTCCACTTCTACCCCCCGCAACCAAGCCAGTTTTGCAAAGCCCAGGGCGGGTAAAGAAAATAATTCCGAACGAAGTTCATATATTCCATTTGTTTTTTTATGATTTCTGGGAAGAAGAAAGATTTGTAGTAACCGATTCACTTCTTCTGTTTCTCCACTGATAATGGCACGAATAATTGCTTCATTTTCTTCCTTTAAGCCCATTTTACGATGTTTTATATGAAAAAGGTCTAATAGTGCTAAGGCTTTTTCGTCTTCTCCAATCGCCACTAGGGGAATAATGTATTTCAAACTTCCTTTTTTGATATCTTTTTCATATCCTGCATACTTCCAATTCACCATTCCATAAATCAGATCTTTGGCATCACTTAGCAGGGCATAGGTATTATCTTGTGTCATTCCTAGAATCATATTTACCGTAGTGCTTTTACACAAATACTCCTGTACCTTACCATAAAGAAAAAAACACTGTTTGGCTTTTTCCAGATCGTTTTCCACAAATAAATAATACCAGGATTTGGTTTCATTAATCCCCCGAAGTGATCGGGCCATTGAATACTTTCTTTTATTTGGTAAATTCCAATCTAAAGTAATTTGCTCCTCTCTGGCAGCCTCTTCTAAAAAAAGCTTATTTAGAAATCTTTTAATTTCTTCAGTCATACTAGTTTATAGTAAATACAACTATCTCGTCTTTAAATTTATCTATTCCCGTTACTACCTTAGTTACTATCCCATCATCCATCCCTTGCTTTAGTATAGGAGCTAATGCAGAAACCTCCTCATCAATAGACCGTTTCATCCTTTCAATAACATTGTCTATCCAGTCATCCGACATCTGTACAGGCAATGTTTCCGTGCCTGAATTCAGCTTTATAGAACCATCAGCTTGAACCTGTTTTACTTCATGGACGATTATCTCCTAAAAACCAAAAAAAAAAGCTTCTACCCCTATATTCATTACTTCAGAAAGTCATAGGTTTTATCATAAGTGGTGTTGGGTTGTATTGGTAATAATGCCTTAGGGATTAACGGGTGATCGATGTCCACTTCTACCCCCCGCAACCAGGCCAGTTTGGCAAAGCCCAGGGCGGGTAATGAAAATAATTCCGAACGAAGTTGATATATTCCATTTGTTTTTTTATGATTTCTGGGAAGAAGAAAGATTTGTAGTAACCGATTCACTTCTTCTGCTTCTCCACTGATAATGGCACGAATAATTGCCTCATTTTCTTCCTTTAAGCCCATTTTACGATGTTTTAAATGAAAAAGGTCTAAAAGGGCTAAGGCTTTGTCGTCTTCTCCAATCGCCACTAGGGGTATAATGTATTTCAAACTTCCCTTTTTGATATCTTTTTCATATCCTGCATACTTCCAATTCACCATTCCATAAATCAAATCTTTGGCATCACTTAGAAGGGCATAGGTATTATCTTGTGTCATTCCTAGAATCATACTTACCGTAGTGCTTTTACACAAATACTCCTGTACCTTACCATAAAGGAAAAAACATTGTTTGGCCTTTTCCAGATCGTTTTCCACAAATAAATAATACCATGCCCTGCGTTCATTAATTCCTTTAAGGCTATAAACAGGTCGTAGATCACCTGAGTTTGCTCGTATTGATTTTACAATTTCCTCTTCAGAGGAGAATGATTCGTTGAATAATTGTATTAAAGCTTCGTTAGCTGTCACTATTATTAATATTTACCAGGACTTAAAACCAATGTCCTTGAAAAAATATACTTCTACAAGATTAATCTTTTTATTTATAGAAAAAAATCTCTGATATAAAAATTAAAGGTGATGCAAGAAAAATGAAAAGAAGGATTAAAGATAACACCCAAGATTTGCTTTCCAGTTATTGCAGGTAACCTTCGAGGTCACCTTTTTGATGGCCTTAGATAGGCTTACTTTATTAAGAGTTTGGGATTTTAATATTTGGTAATTCCGAAGGGCGGAGGGGGTTGATTACTCGCCACGCTCCGCGTGCCTGGTGATCCTGTGGTGGGGTGCCTCATAGGACCGAGCGTTTAAAAAAGGTCCCGCGGACCTTTTTAGCGACGGGGCCAGCCGGCGGGTGGGCAAAATCTACGCCAAGGCGTAGTATCGGTTTTTTTATGCCCTTTTACTTACAAGCGCGAGCGCTTGACGCTTTTCAGTTAGTTGGGAAAAAGAAAGTACAGGATTCACTCGCCTTCGGCTCGTGATCCTGTGGTGGGCTCGTTGCTCATGAAAGCCGATCAACAAATATCTCCCTATGGAAATGGGTCCCTTCCCCTGACTGGGGGAAGGTGGCCACGCTTAAGCGTGGACGGATGGGGGCTTCTTAGAAGAAATCTGAAAATTTAAGGAAGTACTGATTTGAATTGCATAAATAAGATAGTCAGGATTCACGCCCCTTCCTGCGTCAGGGCCGTGATCCTGTGGTGGGGTGCCTCATAGGACCGAGCGTCTAAAAAAGGTCCCGCGGACCTTTTTAGCGACGGGGCCAGCCGGCGGGTGGGCAAAATCTGCGCCAAGGCGTAGTATCGGTTTTTTTATGCCCTTTCGCTTACAAGCGTAAACGCTTGACGCTTTTCAGTTAGTAGGGAAAAAGAAAGTACAGGATTCACTCGCCTTCGGCTCGTGATCCTGTGGTGGGGCAGCCTCATGAAAGCCGATCTACGCCAAGGCGTAGTATCGGTTTTTTTATGCCCTTTTGCTTACAAGCGCGAGCGCTTGACGCTGCAGGGCATAAAAAAAGCCGAACAACATACTGTTGTTCGGCTTTCATGGTCGGGGTGGCAGGAAGCTTGTCCTGTCAACGCCAACCCTTATAAATACTGAATATTTTCCACTTTTCAACGCCCGGTTAACCATATGGGTAACCTTGAATTTCTATTGCAAATTATAATTCTTTTCAATGTGATTCATACAATTATCTAAAAAAAATTCTAGATGATTTATAGGTTGTCCATTGTTAAGTACTTCTTTAAGTGAAATACGGTCATTATCGTAATCTGAATTACTAATCATCGCCTTGATTAATTTTACATATGCACTAATGTTGTAAGGATATGATTCAACTACCACATCATAATTAGGTAAATAATGAATTGTAATTACTATATACCCCTTAGAATTTACCAGCTTAATATATCCATCATCCCGGGTTTCCTTCACTATCTCGAACACACTTAAATTGTGCTTAGTTATAAAGTGTTTGGTAATATCAAGTATATTTTCAATTATTTCTTCCTCCCAATTATCAGCAATCGCCATAAAATTTCAATTTTGGTAACTAATAGGATTAAATAACCTTAAAAACTAACCCATCCATTTATTCGAGCCAATTCGCCATAAATAATGGCTATGCCGCATATTACTAACAGGATCATTCCAACGGTAGCTTTGAAATCCACCAATCTATCGAGCATAGAATCGCCCCCTAGTGGTTTATGAAAAATTTTGAAGAAAATGAAAGCGGCAATAAGGAATAAGCATCCTTTTCCAAGTTCAACGAAGTCGATCATATTAAGAGAAAAGAGAGTTAAATTGAATTCTCAAATATCGCTTTACCGAGATTTCATATTACTCTAAGTTATATAGAATTATATAAACAGACATGGATAATTTTCCTTTTCTAAATAAAAATAAATTGAAGATTTAATTTCTGGAACAAAAGATTTGAGAAATAGATAGTCGACATCACCTTTTTAGCATTTTTGAAATTATTCATATCACATTCTTGAGTCTATTAAATTGGATTAAAATTCTAGGTTATTAGTTGACATTTGTTCTTGATAGCAGAAATTTAATTCTACAATCACTATTTGAAATACTGATTTTAATCATTTACGTAATATCATTGAACAAAAGAAAAAGTACTTATTAAGACAGCCTTTAACGCTGTAGGTTCGATAATTGAATTTCAGGTATATTTACATATTTTCAACTTTGAAGGAGTACTGAAATTTAAAGAAGAATGCCAAAAAGAATTTTAGTGATAGAAGATGAGCATAATGTTGCCTTATTTATAAAGCAGGGGCTAATGGATGCTGGTTATGAGGTTGTATTAGCCTATGATGGTGAGAAGGCTTTTGAATTATTAAAACAATTTAGTGTTGATCTCGTTGTCTTGGATATTATTCTTCCTGGAATGGATGGGTGGGAAATTGTCAGAAAAATTAGGAAGAATGGTAACTTCGAGTTACCTGTAATTATGTTATCGGCATTAGGTATGACTGAAAATATAGTGAAAGGATTGGATTATGGAGCTAACGACTATTTGGTCAAACCCTTTAAATTTTCGGAGCTTTTGGCTAGAATACGAGCCTTAACAAGGGTAACCTCCTCCCGGTTAAAAGATGACAAAAAAATAATCTTGCAAGATTTGGAGCTTGATTCCGATGCTAAAATTGTTAAAAGGGCGGGTAAGGAGGTAAAACTTACGACCACGGAATTTCGTCTGTTAGAATTCTTGTTGAAAAACAAGAATAGAGTCTTGAGCAGAATGGATATTCTTGAAAGTGTTTGGGACATCAATTTTAACATGGGTACCAACGTTGTGGATGTCTATATCAATTACTTGCGTAATAAGATTGATAAGGATTTTGACACTAAACTAATTCATACTGTTATAGGTATGGGGTATGTCATCCGGGATTAAAAAGAGAAATCTAATGCCGCTCAAGACCAGAATTACATTTATTTTCATATTGCTAACCGGGGTGTTTCAAATAGCGATATTTCTGTCCATTTATTTCTTCTCAAAAGACTATACGGAAAGTGAATTCTATAAAAGACTTGGTGAAAGAGCCACTATCGCTGGTCAGGTATATCTTGAGAAAGATGAGCTCACTATTGAAATCTATGAGGCAGTAAGAATTAAACACTTGCAGACCCTTCCTTTTGAAAAGGAAAAAATTTATCCCTTCGACCCCGAATTCGGAGTTCTGAATACCCAACCTAAAGACAGTTTACCAATGCATTTTTTCAAGATGGTCATTGAAAATAATTATGCAGAATTAAAGCAGGGAGAAACCTATTACACAGGGTTACTTTATAATGATAATCAGGGAGATTTTATAGTTATAGTTTCTGCGCGAGACCTATATGGAAAAGGGAAACTTGAGAATCTGAGAAATATACTTGTTCTCGCTTTTTTATTAAGCATGATCGTTATTTCGATTTTGGGGCAATACTTTGCTGAACAAGCACTTAAGCCTATTTCAAGGATTATAAAAAGGGTAAATACGATAAAGGCAGAAAATCTGAATTTGCGCCTGGAGAAGGTTAATGGCAGGGGGGAGCTGGCTGATTTGACTCAAACATTCAACAACATGTTGGATAGACTTGAAACTTCTTTTGAAATGAAAAGCAACTTTGTTCAAAACGCATCGCATGAACTTAAAAACCCTTTAACAGCTATTATTGGTCAGGCCGAGATGGCCATTGCCGATCCTGAGAACATAGATTTAAGCATGAAGGCGTTACAGGCAATTAAAACCGAAGGGGATCGTCTTAATAGACTCCTTAATGTTTTGTTTAAATTGGCCTATAATGATCCGGATTCTAAAGACCTAAAGATTGATCTAATCCGTATTGATGAGGTCTTGATAGGGTTAAAATCCAATTTCGAAAATGAGATCTCTCATCGATTAAATTATAACTTTCAAAGTTTACCTATGAACCCAGATGACCTCATTTTCAGAGGAAATATCGGGCTCATTGAAATAGCACTCATGAATATTTTAGATAACGCACTAAAGTATTCTAAAGAAGGGGATGTTTATATCAGTGTTAAGGTGGAAATGAATACCATAATAGTTGAAATTGAAGATCGTGGTATTGGAATCCCCTTTAATGACCTTAAAAATGTTTTTGAACCTTTTTACAGGGGGGGTAATACCAGGTCGTTTAGAGGATTCGGTTTTGGTTTGCCATTGTCAAATAAAATAGTACGCCTTCATGGTGGTTTGATAAGAATCCATTCGGAGGTGGAGCAAGGTACTTGTGTAAGGCTCGAAATACCAAATATTTCTAAAGGGTATGAAGTAATTCTTTAATATTTTAATCTGATTTTAATCTCGTTCTTATTCTGCTTTAATGCTCGCATCCTAATCTTGTTGTCATAATCAAATGACAGTTTATGAGAACAATCATGATTCCCACCGACCTTAGCTCAGGATCGTTGAAAATTGCAGAAGAATCTTTTAAAATATTTCCTGATGAAATCCTTAATATTGTATTTGTTTTTCCATATCGCCTGCCCGGAAGTGCTACTGAATTATATTGGTATTCTCCCAGTAAAATCATTAATGAATATACCGATCAGGATTTCCATCAAATGAAGGATGAATTGGTAAGAAACCATTACCCTAATATTAGTACCATTTCAGTAGAGATATTCACGGGCATTAATTCACGTGCCTTTAATAATTTCAGAAGTCATCATCAAATTGAATCGGCCATTGTTCCTCAAAAAGGATTTTTAGATTTTTCTAAAATAGACACGTACGACCCGCGAAAATTAATATTTAAAACGATTCCGAATGTGCATGAGATCTCCATCACCAAGGACTCAATAGCTCCTCAAAGTATTCATCAACAAAACTCCGGAATACTTTCACTCATCAAAAGAGTTCTCCGCAACTAAAATTTTAAATAGTATCCTATAATTGAATCCATAGGAAGAAATGGATGAAATGAAATCATTTTTAGGTCCATTAATCTGTCGGTCACAGCAGGTGCAATTTGCACGAACTTATTGCCGTATTCAGGACTCTGTTGAATTCTACAGATTATGGGCGTATTCCTTAATAAAAAGCTTAAAACATACATGAGACTCACAATCTTATTAATACTCCTGTCGATTATTGGTGCGAAAGCCCAAGACCTTAAAAAAAGTATAACTGACAGCATTTATATTCATGAAGTTGAGCAAGAGAAACCTGCAAAAATATTACATGCCGAACCACTTTATATCGACTTAATAAGGGATTTAGGAGCACGGAAGGGTGAAAAGGAATGGAACGTAGGTTTTGGTTTAACTGATAGAAACGTATACGACGAATATGAAGCATTAATAGAGTACGAATGGGCCCCCGCCAACAGATTGGGGTTGGAAATAGAACTACCGTTTTCAATTTATCCATCAGGGCAAAATGGCAACACTCCATCGAGTAAACTAAACAGTCTGAAAATTGCCGGACAATATTCATTCTTTGTTTCAGAGAAGTTTAATACTAGTATGGCATTTGGTTATATCCATGAAATTGAGTTGACTGGTTTTGAAAATTATGGCAAAGAAAAACTTTTTACAGGCAATATTTATAATCCGTTTTATATCGTTGCGAAGCGCTGGGGATCAAATTTTCATTCATTAATGTACACCGGACCACAATTCACCCACCACTTTTCTGATGGTGCCATAGACACTAATTGGCAAATCAACACCAATTTTCACTACATGATAAGTGGAACTAGAAATTTTATCGGAGTTGAGTTTAATAAAAATGTGGGTAAGGATTATTTCGACATGACTATAAGACCTCAAATGAGGCTAGGAGTAATGGATAATCTTCTGATAGGGATAGTTACTGGAATCCCTATCAGTCGGGAAAATGAAAGATTCAGTACGTTCTTAAGGCTTATATATGAGCCTGGACATAAACATTAGGGTTACAATTAAAATTAATAATGCTAAGAAATGTAAAAGTAGCCAAGGTGGCTTTATCAATAGATAACATTGAAAAATGCAAGAATTCTCATTCTGTAGACGACGTATAATGCTAAAAATGGTCCTTTAAATTACCATGAATCAACAGAACATTGATATGAAGGGTAAGTTGAAAAATCTATATTCAAGACTTCTAATCTCTATTTTATTAGTAGCTCTCCTGGTTATGCTTACCAATTGGCTAAATCAAATCTATTTTTCAAATCATAATATTAATACCCACCAGAATTGTGTCAATATTCAAAGTTTGCAAAATATTTATAACCAACATAGCTCAAAATGGTCTGAAGTGGATACCGTCCACGGTCGGCATAATCTAACTATTTCTAAAGAGCTTGAGAGATTATTTCAAGAACTTGATAGTATCAGATTTTTCTCCTCTATCTCCTTGCAGAGCAGAGATACAGAATATCTCTACCCTGGATTTTTAAAATCAGAGCGATCTGTATCAAGTCTTTATGAATTAATAGAGGATTTAAATCAATCTAAATATTCTATAAAGCAAATTTTAGGGCAAATGGATAGCCTACTTGTCACAAATCCAGATAAAAATATATCAGCACCTAAGATCAAGGATAAATCAAAAGATTTAGGAAAGCTACTTTTAAATGCTGAGTTAGTTTTTATTATAATTATTGGGATAATTATTCAATTAGCCTTGTTATCCAACTGTAATGAATAATATTATTGCCTTTTTCATGAACGTTAAAATCTGATCGAAAGGTTTATTTATGAAGTAGGAGATAAATCTAGAAATGACTGCATAATAATCAAATTTAAATAGATAGGGATAAAATCTTGATCATTCCAATGTTCATATGAATAAAAAAGTAATAAGCATAACTGACTGAAGGAGTACATATTAGCTTATAAATGGAATAACCGCAACGAGCTTCAGCGCGTTGCCCTCTTGCTATTCCATTTTATCCTAATGGAATAACATCACTTTTAAACTAATAATACACAAGTTTATTACAGCTGAATGACCGATAATTTAAACCCCTATCTCAAGACAATGCTTCAAAACAACTAGGTACCTATATGGAAAGATTTTAAGCTGGGCGTGATGAATATTTACAGCCAAGGCAAATACCTTGTATCTTATCGATACCTCTTAACTCATAAAAAGCTTCCTACTTAAAAGATTAGAAATATAGAGAGTTTCGAGGTATTATTTCTCCGAATTTTCTTGTTTTTCTCTTCTTTCTACAAATTCAATAAAATATTCTTTTACCTTTTTGTTCTTCCCCTTTTCATCTTCGAATTTTTCTAGTAATTCAGGATCCGTAGCCTCCAACAGATCACGCATTGTGTATTTATTCAACTCCATGAACTTACCATTGGCAAGGTTAAAGAATCCATGTGTTTTGTTATAAGTATTACTAGTGTAAGAACCGTTTCTAATAGTAGATTTTTGCAAGAATTCCAAATAGCAAAATTGACCGTAGAACTCAACTTCATAAAAGTTAGTCTTGGAATCAAATCCTTTCATGGCAGCAGGATTTATAAAGACATGATTACCATCGCTGAATCCGATAATACCACCCATCTTCTCGGCTTCTTTACGCTTTATTTTAAAGCGTTTTACCGGATGTCCCTCAAGACCCATAAGCCCATGAGAAGCTTTTTTATCCTGAATATTAAATTTCGAGAGTTCCAGGGAAGGGGCATTCGTGATAAACTCAGTATATGTTTTATAAACTCCTGGTTTGTAGGTAGACTGATTCCAGATAAATTCTTGTGAAATACTGAATTGACTGAATAAAGTCAAACAAATTATTAGTAGTGTTTTTCTCACAATATATGTTGATTTAAATTACGTATTGATGGTAAAACTAATATTATTTCTTAACATGCCTAAATTTTACCCTTGAAATCGCGAAAATTTAAAAATCCTCATCCCGCCTAGTAAATGGTGTGGTTAAATAAAAAATATAGTTTGTGGAAGGTCCATCATGATCAACCTAAAAAGTTGATTTTAATTATCTTACGTTATCAACATGGACCAGTTAACAGAACCTTGAACCTTGTTCAAATCGGCACATCCAGAGGCAAAATTATAGGACTTATTGAAACTTTTGGAATAACAACCTGTCCCTTCCTTTGTTCTGCCTTTTGTATATTGCTTTTCCTTGGGTTAGATTTTGTTTTTTCGTCAAATTGCGTCAATTTTTTCGTTAATAATTTCCAGTGTTTACAGGGATTCTCAAATGGTTTACTGTAGATTTCAGAAAAATCTACTATAGGCCTTGATTTTATATTGTATTCCGAAATCATTTCAATTAACAGGCTTTCAACTTGTTGAAGACCCAAAAACAACCATGATGGCAATCTGCGCATCACCCTCTTGCTATTCCATTTTTATCCCTATGGAATAAAATCACTTTTAACGGACTTTCATTGAAAAGCTCAACACCCGAAAACCCCATACTTTCTTTACCCGGAGCGTTTCCCTTGCCACTTTTTAACCCTATTGAACGCAGTGAACATTTTTTTTCACTATGATCCATACTTCCTTCAGAGCCGTCGCTGTTCCCTTTTCAGCCCGGACCTTTTTTTTCTGGAACCGGCGACTTATAAAAAGGAAGGGAGCGACCGGCTTTATGCAGTCGCCTCCAGAAAAAATAAACCTTTTCTGAAAAGGGTGGGGACGGGTCTGGAGAGGATGGCTCGGGTAATATTTTTAGCCCTTAACAGGGCTGCGGACTCCTTTTAAAACGGAGTCTTGAAAAGGTGTCCTAGGGTGTACCAGCAGGCGCTTTTCCTGAAGGGAAATGGGCCTGGGTTTCTTCCGAGCGGTTTACAAACGTTTAAACATAAATAATTTAAAAGGTTTTGAGGGTTTTTAGGGTTGCATGGACGCTAACTTTCGTTCCAGATCCTCCATGTCTTGCCCTATTTTCTTTTGCAATACCCTGGCATAGATCTGGGTGGTGGCCAGTTTGGTATGCCCCAATAATTTGGAAACGGTTTCTATGGGCATCCCGTTGGAAAGGGTAACCGTGGTGGCAAAGGTATGACGGGCGGTATGAAATGTAAATTTCTTGGTGATCTCAGCCTTTGTGGCGATCTCCTTTAGATACGCATTGATCTTCTGATTGGAGTAAACAGGTAACAATAACCCTGATTGACTCACCCTGGGGTGTTCCCTATAGCGTTCTAAGATCTTAAGGGGGATGGGGAGTAAAGGAATATTTAAAGGCACCCCGGTCTTAGCCCTTTTAGATTTGATCCAGAATTTACCATCAGCCTTTTGCACCAGGTTTTCTTGTCTCAGCTCTTTTACATCGGCATAGGCCAGGCTGGTATAACAGGAAAACAAAAAGATATCCCGGGTGATCTTCAGGGAAGCCCTTTCCGGTTTTAGGTTGATCAGTTGCTCCAACTCCTTCTGGCTTAAAAACTCCTTATCCACCCGCTGGAATTTAAGTTTATGGTGCCTGAAAATATTCCGGTCCATCCATTCCAACTCGTACGCCATTTTAATGAGCTTTTTAAAGCGTTCCAGGTGCTTCATGACGCCATTGTTATGCAGGGTGGGTTGCTGTCTTAGAAAGTGCTCAAAATCGACAATGAAGCGCGATTCCAGTTCTTTTAAGACCAGGTTATCTACCTTATAGGTTCGTTTTAGAAAACGGAAGATGTATTTTTCTGTGGCTCCGTAATTCTTTAAGGTACCCTTGGCGAGGATACCTTTCATCTTTTCCTTGTGGTAGGTAAAGACATCTTTCAGGGTTTTCCCGCTGCTATCTTCTCCTGAGTACCGTTTTTTGATGTTAACGGCCGAGATAAACCGGCCTTCATAGCGCAGCTCTTCATAACAGCGGTGGATCCTGGCTTCGACTTCGGCTAACTTCTTGTTCAGCGAGCGTACTTTTTCAGAGCGTCCGACGATCCTTCCGCTTTTGACATCCCACTGGGAGGGTTCTACCCGGATCTGGGTGCTGATCTCTGCGCGTTTTCCTTCTACGGTAACACGGGCATAGACCGGTAACTTTCCTCGTAGGGCTTTGGCTTTTACCGTCCAGAAATTGATGTAAAGAAATTTTGTAGTTGACATACCCTTGCGTTTTAATGAAACTTTGATTCTTGGCAGAATTCCAAAGTCCCACACGGGTACCTGTGAAGTTAAAAATTAATGCGGTTCTAAATTAGGTCACCTTAGAGGTAACCTTTCAAACTACATCAAAAAGAAATATTCCTATGAAAAAAGGGTCAAAAAAGCCCATTTTCATAGGAATATTCAGTATTTGTGCCTCATTATAGGCTCAATTCGTCGGGGTGGCAGGATTCGAACCTGCGACCTCCTGCTCCCAAAGCAGGCGCGATAACCGGGCTACGCTACACCCCGAAAATATTTTTTCGGTATCCCAATATGTCAGTCTTCTTGGTTGGGGCGGTCACGCCACAGGCGTGACGACCTCCTGCTCCCAAAGCAGGTGCGATAACCGGGCAGAGACCCGCCACGCTCTCGCGTGGTACACCCCATTCAGTTAAAACTGACGGTTGCGGAGAGACAGGGATTCGAACCCTGGCAACGGTTACCCGTTGACAGATTAGCAATCTGCTCCATTACCACTCTGGCACCTCTCCTGTTCAATGTTTGTCTGAACGTGCAATTCTAAATTGCGGTTGCAAATGTATATTATCATCTTGTTTTGCGCAACCTTTTTAGGTATTATTTTTTAAACAACTTTCTTCCCCTCTGCCCTACAACCACTTACTATTCGGGATATTCTACACGCAGGTGGTAGATGTTGCTCAACTTGTGCTTCAACACCTTCTTAATAGTCATTATTTCCTTAAAAGTAACATTGGCATTTACGAACTGATTTTCCTCTACCTGCTTGTCAACGATACGCTCTACAAACTCTTCGATCACCGAGAATGTCGGGTTCTTTAAACTCTTGGAAGCGGCCTCCACCGAATCGGCCATCATCAGGATGGCGGTTTCCCTTGAAAACGGAATCGGGCCCGGGTAACGAAAATCCTCCTCATCAACCTCCCCGGTGCTGTCCATCGCCTTTTTATAGAAGTAATACACAAAACTGGTTCCGTGGTGGGTTCTTATAAAGTCGATCACCCGATCGGGAAGCTTGTTCTTTTTAGCGATCTCAATGCCCTCCAGTACGTGATCAATGATCACCCTGGCACTTTCCTCGGGTTGCAGCTCGTTATGCGGGTTCACACTGGTTCTTTGATTTTCGGTAAAAAACATAGGATTATTCATCTTCCCGATATCGTGATACAATGCCCCTACCCTAACCAACATCGAATTGGCACCGATCTCATTGGCGGCCGCTTCCGCAAGATTGGCCACCTGTAACGAATGGTGAAAGGTTCCGGGGGCCTTATCTGACATTTCCTTAAGCAATTTCGAATTGGTATCGCTCAACTCCAGCAATGACACATCACTCACGAGTCCGAATACTTTTTCGTAGATATAGATCAACGGGAAGGCTGCCAGGGTAGCCAAACCGTTCAGAATGAATTTAGCGAAGGTGAACAGGCTCGCGTTATCAAGATTCCCTTCGTGTATCACCAAAAAGGCAAAATAAGCAATGATATACACCAGGGTGATCTGAGCCACCGAAACGAAGAGATTCACCCTTTTATGAAGTTCAGAAATGGTTTGGATGGTAACAATACCGGCAATGATCTGCAGGAATAGGTATTCGAAGCTGTTCGGCACGATAAAGCCCAGCAGCAACACCGTAAGAACATGTGCGAAGAGTCCGAGCCTGGGATCAAAAAATGCTTTTAAAATTAATGGCAGAATACATATGGGCACCACGTAGACATAATCCACATTGAATTTGACCACCGCAGTGGTCAGGAAGATCATTATAAGAATATTGAACATGATGAAGGTCACCTTGTTGTTATTCTCATAGGTTTCCGGTCGGTACTTCCTCAAAAAGAGCATCAACATGAACAGGGTAAGGGCCACCAGCATGACATACCCTAAAACGATCCAGTTATAGTTGCGTTCGTTCCAAAGCTGCGATTGGTATTCTCTTCTCAGGGAGACCAGCATATTGTATTTCTCACCTTCTACAACCTCCCCTTTATCAATAATACGCTTCCCCTTATCTACATTACCCCTGGTACGGGTTACCCTCGACAATTTGGAATCGAGCGTTATAGCCGTGAGCTCCTCATCAAAGAATACATTAGGTCTTACCACGTCAAAGAACAACCCATAAAAAGGACCGGAGTATGCATCCATCTTCATATCCTGAAGCCTGCTGTTTATATAAGCCTCCAGCTCATTGATCTTAAGGAGCTGCCCAAAGAGAATGGTGGTTTCTTCATTATCCCGTACCACATTGACCACCTTGTCGTTGCTCAGATCTTCTGAAGACCGTACCACCCCTGTTTCATAGATATTCCTGATCAGGTCTTCTCCGTTCTCGAACAACCGGTTAAACTCCCGGTTCGAAAAACTGTCTTTCACAAAAAAGGTTCCGAAACGCTCCCTGTAATCAGCCAGAACAGTTTCGCGTATATCCCTGTTGTATTGAAAATATTCAGGATGGTTCAAGGTGATCTCTTCCCTGTCGAGCGCTATCTCCTCATCGGTTTTGTAGATCGCAAAATCAAAAGGCGCATACAAGGTTTCTTCCTGCCATAACTTTCCCTTTTGAAAATCGTATTTGAATTTTCCTCCCTTAGGAAAAACATAGACGATCAAGGCGGTAGTGATCACAAAAAGGATGCTCTTGTAAATAAGCGACTGGTTAGCGTAAATGGTATCAAGAAAACGCTTCATGGGTTGGGATATTGATATTCAAATGTAAAAAAAATAAGTCATCCTGCCGTTCATATTAATAAACCCTCGACTTATGAATATCGTATTAAATTACCTAAATTCGCAACAGTTAAAAATTTCACGATATGAACAAAGTAGTTATAGTTTCAGCGGCCAGAACTCCTATCGGAAGTTTCCTGGGTGCACTATCCACCATACCTGCTCCAAAACTGGGAGCTACTGCCATTAAAGGCGCCTTAGAAAAGATCAACCTTGCTCCTGAGAAGGTCGACGAGGTTCTCATGGGTAATGTTGTTCAGGCCGGAGTTGGTCAGGCCCCTGCCCGACAGGCTGCCATCTATGCAGGTATTCCTGACAGTGTACCGTGTACTACCATAAACAAAGTTTGTGCCAGCGGTATGAAAGCAGTGATGCAAGGTGCCCAGGCCATCGCCCTTGGTGACGCCGAAGTGGTGGTTGCCGGAGGAATGGAAAACATGAGTATGATACCTCACTACGTACACATGCGTAACGGACAGAAATTTGGTCCCGCAACCATGGTTGACGGGCTTCAAAAAGACGGATTAGTCGACGCCTATGATCAAAACGCCATGGGTGTTTGTGCCGATGCCTGTGCTGCCGAATACAGTTTTTCAAGAGAAGACCAGGATGCTTACGCCAAGCAATCGTATGAGCGTTCTGCCAAAGCCTGGAGCGAAGGTAAGTTCAGCGACGAGGTGGTACCTGTAGAGGTTCCGCAAAGACGTGGAGAACCTGTTATCGTTGCAGAAGATGAAGAGTTCAAGAATGTAAAAATGGATAAGATTCCGGCTTTACGTCCGGCCTTCAGCAAAGACGGAACTGTTACTGCTGCCAACGCCTCTACCATCAACGACGGTGCAGGTGCCGTGGTATTGATGAGCGAAGCTAAGGCTAAGGAATTAGGACTTACCCCTCTTGCCACCATTTTGAGTTATGCTGATGCTGCCCAGGAGCCTGAGTGGTTTACTACTGCCCCTGCCAAAGCGTTACCCAAAGCGCTAGGAAAGGCCAACCTAAGCCTGGACCAGGTAGATTATTTCGAAGTAAACGAAGCCTTCTCTGTGGTAGCCTTAGCCAATATGAAATTGCTGAACATGCCCGAAGACAAGGTGAATGTGAACGGAGGCGCCGTTTCTCTCGGACACCCTCTGGGATGCTCCGGTGTGCGTATTTTGATCACCCTGCTCAATGTTCTTAAGCAAAATGATGCAAAGATCGGTGCTGCAGGAATATGCAACGGCGGTGGTGGAGCTTCTGCCATGGTCATTGAAAGAAATTAATCAATACAACCAACCTTATATACTAAGACTTACTGAATGCAATACGGGATCTGTAATTTAAGCATCGTTCCGCTACGTAATGAACCCAGTGATCAAAGCGAACTTATTTCTCAGGTACTTTTCGGAGAACACTTTAAGGTGCTTGAAAAACGCAAATACTGGAGTCGTGTACGTCTTGCATTTGATCGTTATGAAGGCTGGATAGACAACAAACAATTCGCTCTTATTACCGAAGAGCAATACAAGGCGTTCGACAAGACACAAGCAGCGTTGTCTGCCGACCTGGTCGAATTCGTCTATGGAACATCGAACGATCTGCTCCCCATACCGATGGGGAGCACGATCAGTTCGGCTTCCTTCCTGGAAATGACCTACGACGGGGCTGTAAAGAAAGGAAAACACCCCAGAACAGACATCATTCCCACAGCATTTCTCTACCTCAACTCACCCTTTCTCTGGGGTGGTAAAACCCCTTTCGGCATCGATTGCTCAGGATTTACCCAAATGGTTTACAAACTAAACGGCTATAAGTTGTTTCGCGAAGCCTCACAACAGGCTACCCAGGGTGAAGCGTTGAGCTTTATTGAAGAGAGCGAACCGGGAGACCTGGCTTTTTTTGATAATGACGAAGGAGAGATCATCCATGTAGGTATCATCATGGAGAATAATTATATCATTCACGCCCATGGGAAGGTAAGAATTGACCGCATAGACCACAGCGGGATCTTTAATGCCGAAACCAATCAACATACCCATAAGCTCCGGGTGATCAAGAAGATTATTTAGTGAGTTATACAGTCCTGCCTGCCGGCAGGCAGGTATACCGTTATGCGATTATGCGGGTAATCGGGTAATCGGGTAATCGGGTAATCGGGTAATAAATAAAGGGATAATTGCATGCTAATAAAATCCCTTCAACCTCTTGTCATTTATAGCCTATAAAGAGAATATGTTCGCAGAATCAAAGGTCTAAGGAGGCTTTTATTTTAGTGTATCATTTTTATTTTTACTCTAGTCCCGATCTGGTCCTATGAGTTTTAGCAAGTATTATTATAACTGTAGTCCAACTTCCAGGGATTGACCGTTTCTTGCTCATTTTCTCATATTGGAAGTCATGGTCATTATCAAGTTTAGGCCTGACAGAATTAATTATTAAGAGAGTGAAAATATTAAATGCGGCTCCCCGCCCTGGTCAGGGAGGGGTGGATCGAGACATAGTCTCGAGACGGGGTGGGTTGATTCAGATCAACCCAACATACAAACCCATTCCGACTACGCCTATAGCGGAGCCACCTTCCCCAGGTAATGGGCAGGAGATGTTACTTCTGATTAGCTCCTTGCAAAGCAGCCCTCCTAAATACAGTACTATAATCGGGAGATCGCCACAACCTGCCCTGGCCAACTCGCCAGCTGGCTCCTTCGCTAAAAAGGTCTACCAGACCTTTTCTTAACGTTCGGCCCTCTGCTTACCTGTTGCCAATATCAGGGGATTGCCACGCCAGGGCTTTGCCCTGCCTCGCAAAGACGATTAGTTGCTGCATTTTCGTTTACCTTCAACTACAAAAGACTGCATAACCGCATAACTGCATAACCGTATAACAAAAAAAGCCACGCTATTCAGCGTGGCTTTTTTTTATCATTCTTTCAAAAATCTTACTGCTCCAGAGTAGCAAGCTTTTCTCTCATGGCTTTGTACTTTTCAGTCTCACCAAGGTTTCCGTAGATGTTCATCAGTGTACGGGTAGCATCGATGTTCTGAGGGTTGACCTCAAGGAGAGACTCCAGGTAAGGAGCAGCCTCTCTATAGATATCCTCACGCTCACCTTTCAGCTCATCATAACGCTTGTTATCGGCAGCAGAGTTACCCAATCCGTTCATTTCTTCAACGATAGCACCCTCTTTCTTAAGGATGGTTGAAGCGATGTTCAGGTAAGTGTTCTCACTTTTCGGATCAAGCTCCAGTGAACGCTTGTAGTGCTCAATGGCTTTCTCTTCATCTCCCATTTCAGCAGTGATCACACCAAGGTTATAGAAAAGAACAGGGTTCTGAGGGTCCATAGCGATCGCTCTCTCCATAGTTTCCTTAAACTTATCTTTCTGATCTAACTGAATGTAAAGGTTAGCCTCAGTAAGAAGCAAGTTTACATCTTCAGGGTTTTCAGCCTGAGCCTCCTTAATGGCTGCGATAGCTTTTTCAGTTTCTCCCTGCTGACTGTAGATAAGAGCAATATTCTTTACGATCTCAGGGAAACGACTTTCGGTAGTTTCCTCTCTTGGATTAACATATGTACCAGACTTCACCATAAGCTCCATATTTTGCTTAGAACCCATGTTCTCAGTCTCTCCTGTATCCTTGTTATCGGCCAGGTAGTTGGTAGTAATACCGGTATACTTCTTCTCTTTCAATTCCTCGTAATAAGGAAGCGCTTTTTCATACTCTCCAGCGTTCACAGCTCCTGAAGCCGCATAGTAAAGGTAATCATCGTTACCGCTCATTTTGTAAGCCAGGTATAGCTTGTCAGCTCCTTCAGCAAATCTTTGCTCTTCATTATCTTTAACCGCTGCATTCACCAACTCATTAGAGCTGTTATCCATGATGGCCTGAGCATCTTCGGTATACTTTTCTTTATACCCTTTCTCAAACTCGATCAGCTGGTTAAAATATTCTGATGCCTTACTGTAGGAATCAACAGGCTCCATACCCTTTTTCCCCATATCGGCATACGTTTTCCCCATAAGGAAGTAATATTGCGCCTTATACTTGTCATCAAATCCGTCTACACCCCCGGAGAGGGCATCCAAAGTTGATTTCGCCTCAGTAACATTCCCATCCTCAAGAGCATCTTCTGCCGTTCTCAGTTCTTTCTTCTGAGCCATTGTAAAGGTTGTGAATAGTACCGCTGAGGCTAATAGAATTCGCTTTTTCATTTCTTAGTTAAATTAATTTTTAATTTTTAGAGTTAATCTTCGTTTTCGGTGTTGTTCTTGGTTGGTTCAATTTCTGTGCCATTTTCCACGACTTCGATATCATTTACATCTTCAATATCATCCTCGTTTTTGACAACTTTGGCTACAGCCGCGATAGAATCATTCTTCAGATTGATCAGCCTTACCCCTTGCGTGGCACGACCCATAACCCTTAAATCTTCTACTGCCAGCCTGATAGCCACCCCTTTCTTGGTGATGATCATCAGGTCATCATTGTCTGACACACTTTTTATGGCCACTAAGTTACCAGTTTTTTCTGTAATAGACATGGTTTTCACCCCCTTACCCCCTCTGTTGGTAATTCGATAAACCGGTTCTCCATCCTCAGGATCATCCAGGTAGGTGCGTTTTCCGTAACCATTCTCAGACACTACCAGCACATTTTCCTCAAGGTTGTTAATAGAAAGCATTCCTATCACCTCATCGCCTTCGTGCTCAATGGTGATTCCACGTACCCCGGAAGCATTTCTTCCCATCGGGCGGATCTTGCTTTCTTCAAAACGGATGGCTTTTCCGGAATGTACAGCCAACATGATCTGGCTGTTTCCGGTAGTTAACTTCGCCTCCAGCAGCTCATCATCCTCACGAATGGTGATCGCATTAATACCGTTGGTTCTCGGTCTTGAATACTGCTCCAGAGAGGTCTTCTTCACCACCCCTTTCTTGGTAGCCATAATCACATAGTGACTGTTAATGTACTCTTCATCTTTCAGATCCTTGGTACAGATAAAGGCTTTTACCTTGTCATCCGGCTCAATATTGATCAGATTCTGAATGGCTCTTCCCTTAGAAGTCTTGCTTCCTTCCGGGATCTCATAAACCCTCATCCAGAAACATTTCCCTTTTTGGGTAAAGAAAAGCATGTATTGGTGATTGGTACCAATAAACAGGTGCTCTAAAAAGTCTTCGTTTCGGGTGGCTGATCCTTTCTGACCTACTCCACCGCGATTCTGTGTCTTATATTCGGTAAGCGGCGTTCTTTTGATATAACCTGCATGAGAGATGGTAAGCACCACCTGCTCATCAGGGATCATATCTTCAATACTCAGGTCGCCTCCTGCATATTCGATCTGTGAGCGTCGCTCATCGCCGTATTTTTGCTCTACTTCCAGCAATTCATCCTTGATGATCTGCATTCTGCGCTCTTTTCGGGCCAGGATAT
Organism: Robertkochia marina; assembly: GCF_004799345.1. Lineage (GTDB taxonomy): Bacteria > Bacteroidota > Bacteroidia > Flavobacteriales > Flavobacteriaceae > Robertkochia > Robertkochia marina. The sequence continues at coordinate 538,607 of NZ_SSMC01000003.1, read as the reverse complement.
CCTTGCAGTCTTCAATAAACTTCATGATATCATCATACTCCTGGCGCAGCTTATCCTGTTCCAGACCGGTTAACTGTCGGAGTCGCATCTCAACGATCGCCTTGGCCTGGATCTCGGTCAGCTTAAAGCGTTCGATCAGTTTATTACGGGCCTCATCAGCATTGGAAGAGGCTCTGATCAGAGCGATCACCTCATCAATGTTATCAGAAGCAATAATGAGTCCTTCAAGAATGTGAGCACGCTCTTCAGCTTTCTTCAGTTCGTACTCCGTACGTCTTACCACTACCTCATGACGGTGATCCACAAAATGACGGATCATGTCTTTCAGGTTCAGCATTTCAGGGCGCCCATTCACCAGGGCGATATTGTTTACACTGAAAGATGATTGCAGGGCTGTATACTTGTACAGCATGTTCAGTACGATATTCGGAATGGCATCTCTTTTAAGAATATACACCACTCGCATTCCCTTACGGTCAGACTCGTCTCTGATGTTGGAGATCCCCTCTATCTTCTTATCATTGACCAGGTCGGCTGTTTTCTTGATCATATCAGCCTTGTTTACCTGGTAAGGAATTTCGGTAACTACAATAGCTTCTCTCCCATTCACTTCCTCGATGTGCGCCTTCGCTCTCATTACCACACGTCCACGTCCGGTTTTGAAAGCTTCTCTTACCCCGTCATATCCGTAGATGATACCTCCGGTAGGAAAGTCAGGAGCCTTGACATGCTCGATCAATTCATCAACGGTGATATCGTGGTTATCAATATAGGCCACGGTTCCGGCCACAACCTCGCTCAGGTTATGCGGCGGCATATTGGTAGCCATCCCTACAGCAATACCCGATGCCCCGTTGATCAACAGGTTGGGCACACGCGTAGGCAGCACTTTAGGCTCCTTTAGTGTATCGTCAAAATTCAGCTGATGGTCTACGGTATCCTTATCAATATCGGCAAGCATATCCTCAGATATCTTACGCATTCTCGCCTCGGTATAACGCATCGCTGCAGGGCTGTCGCCATCGATCGAACCGAAGTTACCCTGTCCGTCAACCAACATATAGCGCAAACTCCAGTCCTGGGCCATACGCACCATGGTATCATATACAGAGGTATCACCGTGCGGGTGGTACTTACCCAGTACTTCCCCGACGATCCTCGCCGATTTCTTGTAAGAACTGTTAGAACGAACACCCAATTCATGCATACCGAACAATACCCGTCTGTGAACCGGCTTAAGACCATCACGCACATCTGGCAGTGCACGTGACACAATGACCGACATCGAATAATCGATGTAGGCCGATTTCATCTCATCTTCAATATTAATAGGGATCAGCTTTTCTCCTTCAGCCATATTAAATTGTTTATAATTATGGTTTGTTTACAATCGTGCCAATATACATATTTTAAAAAGCGCAGACCCGAAATTATGGCAGAGTTTTTCAACGTTTTTATTAACAAAATTAACAGTTGAGACCGTTAATAAAAATGCGTGTTAATTTTTTTGTTTTTGAGGCTTTTTTTTGTCTATTAGCTAAAAGTGAATCGAATTAAGGTATAGTTTTTGTCTTGTACTACATGATTTACTATTTTTATTAGAAGAAAGGATAAAGCGTATGGATGACAATTTTTCACCAAGAGTAAAGGATGTGATTGCCTACAGTAAAGAAGAAGCCCTGAGATTAGGGCACGACTTTATAGGTACAGAACATCTTATGCTCGGACTTTTGCGTGATGGAAACGGAAAAGCAATAGACATTCTTACTGCTTTGAGTATTGATCTTGATACTTTAAGGCGTAAGGTGGAGATCTTGAGCCCGGCCAATTCAAACACCGGGATCAACACCAATGATAAACGCAACCTTCATCTTACCCGACAGGCAGAACGGGCCCTTAAAACCACATTTCTGGAAGCCAAACTTTTTCAAAGCACTTCCATAAATACAGCCCACCTGCTGTTGTGTATTCTCAGAAATGAGAACGACCCCACTACCAAATTACTTAACAAGCTTAAAGTAGATTACGATAACGTTAAAGAACAATTTAAGCTTATGATCACCAGCGAAGACGATTATGTTGAACCCCCAACTGCGGAGTCATTTTCCGATGACGCCTCCGATGGTGACGACAGCAAAGATAATCCATTCAGCAGCTCTTCATCAGGAAGCAAAAGCAGCAAGAAGTCTAAGACTCCTGTGCTGGATAACTTCGGAAGAGACCTTACCCAGTTGGCGGAAGAAGACAAGCTCGACCCTGTTGTAGGGCGGGAAAAAGAGATCGAAAGAGTTTCTCAGATCCTCAGCCGTCGTAAAAAGAACAACCCCCTGCTCATAGGAGAACCCGGGGTGGGTAAAAGTGCCATTGCTGAAGGTCTTGCACTGCGGATCATTAAGAAGAAGGTTTCAAGGATCCTTTACAACAAACGCGTTGTTACCCTTGACCTTGCCTCTTTGGTAGCCGGTACAAAATACAGAGGGCAATTTGAAGAACGCATGAAGGCGGTGATGAACGAACTTGAAAAGAATGACGACATCATCCTTTTCATTGATGAGATTCACACCATCGTAGGGGCCGGGGGAGCAACCGGAAGTCTGGATGCCTCTAACATGTTCAAGCCGGCTTTGGCCAGGGGCGAGATACAATGTATAGGTGCCACCACCCTTGATGAGTACCGTCAGTATATCGAAAAGGATGGCGCCCTGGAAAGAAGATTCCAGAAGGTGATCGTAGAACCTACTTCGGTAGAAGAAACTATAGAGATCCTGAACAACATTAAAGGTAAGTACGAAGAGCATCACAATGTGATCTACACACCACAGGCCATTGAGGCTTGTGTTAAGCTTACCAACAGATATCTTACAGACCGTTTTCTTCCGGACAAGGCTATTGACGCCCTTGATGAGGCCGGATCCAGAGTACATATTACCAATATGGAAGTTCCAAAACAGATCCTGGAGCTGGAAAAGCAACTGGAACAAGTGAAGGAGCTGAAGAATTCTGTGGTTAAGAAGCAGAAATACGAGGAAGCTGCCAAGCTGAGAGACGACGAAAAAAGACTGGAAAAAGAACTGATGATGGCCCAGGAGCGTTGGGAAGAAGAATCCAAGCTTCACCGGGAAACAGTTTCAGACGAGAATGTAGCCGATGTGGTATCTATGATGAGTGGCGTTCCGGTTACCCGGATCGCACAGGCCGAAAGCTCGAAGCTCGCTCAGTTACCCAACCTGATTAAAGGAAAGGTGATCGGACAGGATGAAGCGGTAGCCAAAGTGGTGAAAGCCATTCAAAGAAACAGAGCCGGCCTGAAAGATCCCGATAAGCCTATCGGTTCCTTTATCTTCCTTGGTCAAACCGGGGTGGGTAAAACACAGCTGGCAAAGGTACTGGCCTCCCAGTTATTCGATTCTGAAGACGCATTACTGCGTATTGATATGAGTGAATACATGGAGAAATTTGCCGTATCGCGACTCATCGGAGCACCTCCGGGATATGTAGGTTATGAAGAAGGCGGACAGCTTACCGAAAAGGTGAGAAGAAAACCCTATTCGGTGATTCTGCTCGACGAGGTTGAAAAGGCACATCCGGACGTATTTAATATGTTGCTGCAAGTGCTTGACGACGGTTACCTGACCGACAGCCTTGGCAGAAAGATCGATTTCAGAAATACCATCATCATCATGACCTCCAATATCGGAGCCCGTCAGTTGAAAGATTTCGGACAAGGTGTAGGTTTCGGAACCGCTGCTAAAAAAGCACAGGCAGATTCGCACACCAAAAGCGTTATAGAAAATGCCCTTAAAAAGGCATTTGCACCGGAATTCCTAAACCGTATTGATGATGTGGTAGTGTTCAATCCGCTGGAAAGAGAAGATATTCACAAGATCATCGATATCGAACTGGAGAAACTCTTCCTTAGAATTAAAGGACTTGGATACCATCTCAGCCTTACCGACAAGGCCAAAGATTATATTGCCAACAAAGGCTTTGACAAACAGTATGGCGCTAGACCGCTTAAGCGAGCTATTCAAAAATACATTGAAGATGCCCTGGCGGAAGAGATCATATCTGCAAAGCTCTCAGAAGGCGATTCCATCAAGATGGACCTTAACGAAAAGGATGAAGAACTCACCATTGAGATCATTAAACATGAGGAGTCTGCAGAGTCTGAATAGCACCTGCTGAACCTAACAATAAAACGCGATAATTTGATTATCGCGTTTTTTTATGTGTTCCCGTTAATTTAGTTCTTAAATTCGTAACACAAACACGACAACATGAATCAAAATAAGCTAATCATCGGAAGTGAAGAATGGGTAAGCCTGCCGGACCTGAATATTCCCGCCATCAAGGTGAGGGTAGACAGTGGTGCTAAAACATCTGCCCTGCACGCAGTCAACATACAACCCTTTCAAAGAAATAATGAAAACTGGGTGACTTTTGATGTATACCCCTTGCAACACAACGGGAAGAAAATGATTCGCTGTCAGGCGTTTGTCGTTGACAAAAGAGTGGTGAAAAGTTCTACCGGGAACCGTGAAAACCGCTATATTATTAAAACACCATTACGCATCGGAGATCAAACCTGGGATATTGAAATATCTCTGACCAATCGTGACTCCATGGGCTACCGGATGCTGTTCGGAAGAGAGGCCATGATAGGGCGCATGCTGGTTGATCCGGAAAGCAGCTTTTTGCTGGGCCACATGAGCGATGATGAGATCAGTAACAAATACCAGGGAGATGTTACTTATAAGAACGGATTGAACATTGGGCTCTTAGCCAGTAACCCTGACCTATACAGTAACCGACGTATTATAGAAGCCGGCCAACAAAGGGGACACAAGATCGAGTTCTACAACATTCGTCAATGCTATATGAAGCTGGATGCTCAGACTCCTGAAATACATTACCGGGGAGGTAAGATGCTGAATGACCTTGACGCAGTAATACCCCGCATTAAGCCCAGTATGACCTTTTACGGTTGTACCCTGACCCGACAATTTGAATCACAAAGCGTTTTTTGTTTGAATAAAGCGGCCGCCATCAGACAGGCCCGGGATAAGATTTTTTCACTTCAGTTATTACTTAAAAACGGCATAGAGATTCCTACAACAGGCTTTGCCAACTCACCTCTTGACACCAATGACCTGATCAAAATGGTTGGGGGCGCCCCTATGATCATAAAACTTCTGGAAGGCACACAAGGAAAAGGAGTCGTGTTGGCTGAAACCCGCAAAGCAGGAGAAAGCGTGATCAACGCCTTTAAAAGCCTCAACGCTAATATTCTTGTTCAGGAATTCATTAAAGAAGCAGATGGTAAAGACCTGAGACTCTTTGTGATAGACGGTAAGGTCGTAGCAGCTATTCAACGTACAGCCCCTCCGGGAGAGTTCAGAGCCAACGTCCATCTAGGGGGTGTGGCTTCGGTTATTAAACCCACTGCCGAAGAGAAAAAAATAGCCATTAAAGCCTCAAAAGCCCTCGGACTTGACGTTGCCGGGGTGGATATCATCAGATCATCCAAGGGACCACTTCTTCTGGAAGTAAACTCCTCTCCCGGACTGGAAGGTATTGAAACCGCTACCGGGTTAGACATTGCCGAAATGATGATCAAAGCCATCGAAAAAAAGCTTCGATGGCAGCCCATTAAAGCCGACTAAGAATACACTGAATTAACCCACCATACGACCTGTTTTAAAATGGAAGCTTTCCCCCCATTTCCCGAAAAATTGATCGATACCGAAAAAATTGATACCGGTACCTTTTACATATATCCCGGTTTTGTTATCGGGATCATTTCTGAGGGCGCTAACCTAAAACTTGAACAGCTTTCCTCCCTCGTCTTGTTGTATGAGAAATATTTTTCCACCAAAGATTTCGTATACATCTCCTATCGGGTAAATTCTTATTCTATAGATCCTACGGTATACCCCTATCTCCTGGAAATAAAAACCTTAAAGGGTATTGCCGTAGTCACCGAAAAAGAATCCTTCCGACAGAATTTTCAAATTGAGAAAGTATTTTACTCAGGAAACATCAGAATTTTCCCAACTATTCTAGAGGCAATTTCTTGGGCTAATTCCATGGTCGACTAAATTGACCCTTTATACGATTTCATTTTTCTTCTGCTCTTACCTGGCGTATTTTTAGGGCATTACGAACTAGCTACAACACCTACCGAGTAATGATTAAGAGGATCGTCCTGGATTTTGGGACCCTGGAATTTCATGGCAATGTCGCAATAGGCATCATCAATGAGGGTATTGACCTTACCCAGGAACAGGAGTCTGAAATATTTTCCTTTTGCCAACAGCAGTTTGGCGATGAAAACTTCGCCTATATCTCTCACCGTATCAATTCCTATTCTTTCAATCCTTTTATGCACAAAGAGGTTGCGAATCTGCAGGATGGACTTCAGGCCTATGCCGTGGTGGCTAAAACTCCGGCTCAGCGACTCAGTTTTGCCATTGAAAAACTCTTCTTTAAAAAACCATGTGGATTTTTCCTAAGCATGGAAGACGCTCTTGAATGGTCAAGACAACATTTAAAAACCCGCTCTAATATTCAAGCATTTCGTCGTTCAAAATAAATTCATCCAGGAACTCGACGCTTTTTTCAATATCATTGTGCAACACCCTGTCTCTATCAACAAAAGGAACATATTGGGTATAGGTTTCTAAGAACGACTCGATCAGTTCAGAACTTTTTAAAGGTCTTCTAAATGCCATGGCCTGAGCTGCATTCATAAGCTCAATACCCAGAATGGTCTTTAAGTTTTCAAGTATACGATAACATTTGGTTGCTGCATTAGCCCCCATACTCACATGGTCTTCCTGTCCGTTAGAGGAAACAATACTATCTACACTGGCCGGGGTAGCCAATTGTTTATTCTGGCTTACTATACTTGCAGCAGTGTATTGCGGGATCATAAACCCGGAATGCAGGCCGGGGTCATTCACCAGAAATGCCGGCAAACCTCTGAGTCCGGAAATCAATTGATAGGTTCTGCGCTCTGAGATACTTCCCAACTCAGACAAAGCAATCCCTAAGTAATCCAGTGCAAGGGCAAGAGGCTGCCCATGGAAATTACCTCCCGAAATGATCTCATCTTCTTCTGCAAAAACATTGGGATTATCTGTTACAGCATTCATTTCGGTCGTAAACACATGCTTTACATGTGCTAAAGCATCCTTAGAGGCGCCATGTACCTGGGGTATGCATCTAAAGGAGTAAGGATCCTGAACGTGTACTTTGTCCTGCATCGACAGCTCACTTCCTTCAAGAAATTCCAGCACCCTCGCAGCAGTGGTTAATTGTCCTTTATGAGGTCTTACCTGGTGAATCAATTTATTAAATGGCTCCGGCCTGCCATCAAAGGCTTCCAGAGATACAGTACCTATGAGATCTGACAAATAAGATAGCTTATAGCCTTGAAGCAAACACCAGACTCCAAATGCCCCCATGAACTGGGTTCCGTTAAGCAGGGCAAGACCCTCTTTCGACTGAAGAGTAATGGCCTCCCAACCGTATTCCTTTAACACCTCCTCTGCCGCTTTGATCCGGCCGTTTTGATAGACCTCCCCCTTTCCCAGTAATGGCAAGGCAAGATGAGCCAAAGGAGCCAGGTCGCCTGAAGCCCCCAAAGACCCTTGTGAATAAACCACCGGAAGAATGTCATGGTTATAAAAATCGATCAGTCTTTGAACAGTCTCCAGTTGCACACCCGAATGACCATATGACAATGACTGAATCTTAAGCAGCAACATGAGTTTTACGATCTGTGGAGGAATCTTTTCTCCTGCACCGCAGGCATGTGACATCACAAGATTTTCCTGTAAATTACTCAGGTGTTCTCCGGAGATCTTAATATTACACAGAGATCCGAACCCGGTATTTATACCATAGACAGGCCGTTGCTCGGCAGTCATTTTGGCATCCAGGTATTCCCTGCAGGTGACGATCTTTTGAGTCGCATCTTCCGATAATTTCAAACTGCGTTTTTCTGAAATTATGGCATTCACCATTTGAAGCGTCAATACTTCTGAAGAAATGTAAAAGATTTTACTCATGATCCTGTTTTAGGTTGTTTCTGTATGCTGACTCTGAACCCGATCGATTGCCTATCCCTGTCTCCCCATTATAGTCCTGATGGATCTCGCAAAGGCACTCAGCGTCTTATATCCCGGTTTCCGAAAAATTTCTGCGAAGAAAACAAAACTTGACTTTTCAGACAACTACTTTTCAACGAATTATTTAACAGAACTCAGTCCTTTGTTTTCAGTATTCGGGTTAGCCGTACAAAGGTATTGAATACTACCGACTCCTTAACGCTTCAAAGACTGCAGAAACAGGAAAGCATCTCCAAGGTAATCAATGATATCCGTAGCTTTAAGCGCCCAGACCGAAGTATCTCTTATGGCGATATCGGCACTTAAGCCGTGTAGAAAAACTCCCAGCCTGGTTGCTTCCAAAGGCGCATAATCCTGCCCTAAAAGTGAAGCAATAATACCTGTAAGCACATCTCCACTGCCCCCGGTTGCCATCCCTGGATTTCCGGTTGAATTAAAATAAACGCCATCACCATCGGTCACCAGGGTATAAGCTCCTTTCAGAACAACGATGACATTTCGCCTTTTAGCCAATTGCATGGCCATCTCTAAGCATTCGTTGTCGTCTTTCCAGGCTCCCACCAATCTTTTAAACTCTCCGGGGTGAGGCGTTATGACTGTTTGGCCGGGAAGAGCATCCCACATTTCCGGATGTTCGGCCAGGATATTAAGTCCATCAGCATCCAACACCAGGTAGCCATGATAAGTGTTCAGAAACTCCATTACTGCCCTGAAGGTCTGCTCATCTTTCCCCATTCCGGGCCCCAGGGCTACGGTATCGGGTGTGAATTCCGGCTGTATACCTGTTATCAGGTCTTCATCGGAAGTTGGCACACACATAACCTCCGGAACAGAGGTCTGTAACACCTGATATCCACAACGCGGCACGAGGGCTGAAACCAGGCCGCTTCCTGCGGTAAGCGCCGCTTCTGCACACATCAGAGCAGCACCGACCTTTCCGTAACTACCCCCGCAGATAAAGGCATGACCGTAGCTTCCTTTATGAGAAAACCTGGGTCGCTCTTCCAGGAGTTTTACCATCTCCTTTTCGTCTGTATAATAAAAGAAGGTTGGTTCTGAAGCCAGGAAATCAGGATCCTGATCGATCGCGATAATGCTCCAGTTACGACTGTACTTTCCTGAACCCGGAAGCAACAATGGCAATTTAGGCGTTTGAAAGGTATAGGTGTGATCTGCTTTGATCACCGCTGCGGTTTCGCCCTCAATACCATCCATCATCATCCCCGATGGCAGATCAACAGCAACTACCCTGGCAGGGCAGGTATTAATATTTAAAATCAGACGCTCTACCCAGGCTGCCGGTCTTCTGCTCAATCCTATTCCGAACACCGCATCGATCACCAGGTCGTCAGCAATGATCTCGGGAAAAGAAGAAGTCTCCCTGAATTCGGTAATGGCAATATCCAATGCCGCTACCCTGTCCAGGTTGGCCTGCATATCTTCAGACCGGCGATCAGAAAAATTTACCAATACCACCACCACCTCCTGTTTCGCCTCATACAAGTGCCTGGCGATCACCAATCCATCACCCCCGTTATTTCCCATACCACAAAACACCCAAACCTTCCCTTTCAGGGGGATATAGTTTTCATGAAGCTTGCGAAAGAGCCGGTATCCCGCCCTCTCCATTAATTGCAAACTGCTTATGTGCTGATTCTCGATTGTAACTTTATCAGCCCTTCGTATCTGTTCGGCATTAAATATTTTCATTTATCAATATATCTTCAGGTATTTTATGAAATCCTTAATTTTTCTCTTAAAATTTGCAGGGAAAATTTAAACACCTACATTTGAATTAAGAAATGTAATCCATGCCGGCAATTCTTCTAAATACAACCCAATCCCGCTTCCATTCCGGAAGCTACTGCGGCATGTTCATTATTACCACCTTCACCACCATCACCCCCTAGGGGGTACTTATTCACATATGAACCGTATTTAAGGTTTGGCACTCACCAAACCACCCAATATATTATCCAATTTTACCAAACCAATTACATCATGAAAATATTAAAATTTGGTGGAACCTCCGTAGGCAGCGCACAGAATATCAGAAAGGTACATCAAATACTGAACAGCGATCAGTACCAAAACACTTTGGTGGTGGTATCGGCCATGTCGGGGGTTACCAACCTTCTCGAGGCCGCCCTTCATCGTGCAGCTTCAGAAGACCGCGCATTTGAAGAAGATCTTCATAACCTGGAACAACTTCATATAACCACCATCGAAGAACTTTTTCCGGTGGCCCTTCACGGAGCACTTATAAGTTATATCAAACGAGAGGTAAATAAACTGGAAACACTCCTGGAGGGCGCCTACCTGATCGGTGAAACCACTCCGCGGCTAAAAGATAAAGTTATGAGTTACGGAGAGCAATTCTCTTCTTATCTCATCAACGAATTTTTTAAATCAAAAGGATTGCCGAGCACCCTGGGAGACAGCAAAGCTGTGATAAAAACCAATGAAAAATTTGGCAATGCCACTGTAAACCTTCCTCTTACCTTTAAACTTATTCAGGACAACATAGACACAACAGCCAAAGAGATCAGGGTATTCCCCGGGTTTATCGCTTCGTCCTCCAACGGATACACCACTACCCTGGGCAGAGGCGGCTCTGACTATACGGCCGCTATTTTTGCTGCTGCACTCCATGCTGAAGAACTGGAAATATGGACCGATGTGAGTGGTATGTACACTGCAGACCCCCGTATGGTAAAACAGGCCTTTGCCATTCCGCTTATTTCTTATGAAGAAGCCATGGAGCTGTCGCATTTTGGAGCGAAGGTGCTCTACCCGCCCAGCATTCAGCCGGTACTGGAAAAACAGATCCCTATACTGATCAAGAATACCTTTGATCCTGATGCCCCCGGAACACGGGTATCACACAATTCCAACGGCGCCAAACGTGCCGTCAGAGGTATCAGTCGTATTGGAAAGATCTCCCTGCTTTCTCTGGAAGGGCCCGGTCTTATTGGTATTCCGGGAACCTCACACAGGTTTTTCCAAACGCTTTCCAACGGGAACATCAATATCATCCTGATCACCCAGGCCTCTTCAGAGCATTCTATCTGTGTTGGCATCTCTAACGACGATGCCGAAAAGGCCGAAGAATTAATAAGTGCTGAATTTCAAAATGAGATCTCAGAGAACAAGGTCTATAAACCTGTCATTGAACAAGACCTGAGTATTATAGCGCTGGTAGGCGACCGGATGAAAAGTTACCAGGGATTGAGCGGGCGTATGTTCAGTGCCTTAGGAAAGAATAATGTAAATGTTCGTGCCATAGCACAGGGTGCCTCTGAAAGGAATATCTCTGCTGTTATTGCTGATAAGGATGTAAAAAAAGCCCTGAACACCCTGCATGAGGCATTTTTTGAAGAACAGGTCAAGCAATTAAACTTATTTGTGATGGGAGCCGGAAATGTAGGTAAACGTTTCCTGGAACAGGTTCGCGCTCAGAAAAAATATTTAAAAGAGGAGTTAAAGATCAATGTCAGGGTTACCGGACTGGCCAATTCAAGAACCATGATCTTTAATGACCAGGGGATCGCCCTGGATACCTGGGAGGCATCACTAAACGAGGGCGAAAAAGCCTGTCCTGAGCAATTCAGACAAAAGATCAAAGCGTTTAATCTCCGTAACAGTGTATTCGTGGACATCACCGCAAATCGGGAGGTGGCATTTTCCTATGCTGAATATCTTTCTTCAAGCGTAGCCGTGGTAACTTGTAATAAGATAGCAGCTTCTTCAGATTATGATCACTATAAAGACCTGAAGGATCTCTCGAGAAAATACAACACACCCTTTCTTTTTGAAACCAATGTCGGTGCCGGCTTACCGGTATTAGACACCCTCAAGAACCTGGTAATATCGGGCGACAAAATCAATCAGATCGAAGCCGTTTTATCGGGAAGTCTGAATTTTATTTTCAACCATTACGATCATTCAACGACCTTCGATCAGGTCGTGAAGCAAGCCATGGAAGAAGGGTACACCGAGCCGGATCCGCGTATCGACCTCAGCGGTATCGACGTGATGCGAAAAATACTCATCCTTGCCCGCGAGAGTGGTTATCACCTGGAACTGGACGATATTGAGAGTAATGACTTCTTACCGGAGGGAGCCCTCAAGACTGATAGTGTTGATGCCTTCCTGGAAGTTATACAGCAAAACAGATCGCATTTTGAGCAACTTCTCAAAAAGGCCGATGAGAAGAACTGTAAACTGAAATATGTAGCCAGCTTTAATCGTGGTAAAGCCAGCGTTGGACTGAAGGAAATCCCGGCCGACCACCCTTTTTACAACCTGGAAGGTAAAGACAATATTGTACTGTTTTACACAGACCGCTATCCTGAACAACCACTGAACATTAAAGGTGCGGGGGCCGGTGCTGAAGTTACGGCCTCAGGAATTTTCGCAGACATCATCAGAACCGTTAACAATTAACCTATGGAAAAGATCAGTGTATTTTGTCCGGCAACAGTAGCCAACATTTCATGCGGGTTTGATGTGCTCGGTTTATGCCTGGACACCACCGGAGACCTCATGCATTTTTATCATAAAGACACTCCCGGGGTTGAGATCATCATTAAACATGGCCCCAAATTGCCCACACTGCCTGAAGAAAATGTTGCGGGAGTAGCAGCCACAGCCCTACTTAAGGCTCTCCGTTCAGATAAGGGTGTAATCATTGAGATCGAAAAAAAGATCAAACCCGGCAGCGGTATCGGAAGCAGTGCTGCCAGCGCTGCCGGAGCTGTATACGGCGTGAACCAATTACTGGGAGCTCCCTTTTCAACCCAGGAGCTCATCCCTTTTGCCATGGCAGGCGAAGCGCTCTCCAGCGGTGTCCCGCACGCAGACAATGTTGCCCCGGCCCTGCTGGGGGGTATTACCCTTGTAAGGTCTTACGACCCCCTGGAAGTAATTCCCCTGCATGTACCCGAAGAACTTTTTGTGGCCGTTATTCACCCTCAGATCGAACTCAAAACCTCTGACTCCCGCTCCGTGCTAAAGCAACAGGTATCCATGAAGAAGGCCATCAGGCAATGGGGTAACCTGGGTGCTTTGGTGAGCGCCTTATATACCGAAAACTATGATCTTCTGGGCAGATCGCTCGTTGATGAGATCGTTGAACCATTGAGAAGTCCGTTAATTCCCGGTTACAAAAAGGCTAAAAGCGCAGCCCTTGCAAGCGGAGCCCTGGGCAGCGGCATTTCCGGTTCAGGACCTTCTATATTTGCCCTGTGTCGGGGTGAGGAAATTGCAAAAAACACTGCTGCAGCTATGAATGCTGTTTACGGCGAACTGAAGGTTGCCACCGAACTTCACATCTCTAAAGTGGCCTCCAGGGGTACACGTCTTATCTCATAACCACCATCAATCATGAAATACTATAGCCTTAACGACCAACATCAGCAAAAGTCAACTGTAAGTTTCCGGGAAGCCATGATCAGAGGCCTGGCTCCCGACAAAGGATTATACTTTCCTGAAAAGATACCACAGCTGGAAACTGAATTCCTGGAGAACCTCCCGGCCTATTCGATCGAAGAAATAGCCTACCGGGTTATCTCACCTTTTATTGGAAAGGAGATCGATCAAGCGTCCCTGAGAACCATTGTAAAAGAAACCCTGGACTTTGATATCCCCCTGGTTTCCCTTGCAAAGGGTATCCATACCCTGGAGTTATTCCACGGCCCCACCATGGCCTTCAAGGATGTGGGCGCCAGGTTCATGGCCCGGTGTCTTGGATATTTCAACAAAGATACTTACGATAAAACAGTAAGGGTACTTGTAGCCACCTCAGGTGATACAGGCGGAGCAGTGGCTAACGGATTTCTTGGAGTACCCGGGGTTGAAGTCATCATTCTATATCCCGACGGCATGGTAAGTGATATCCAGGAACGCCAGTTGACCACCCTTGGCCAAAATATCACCGCCCTGAAAGTACAAGGTAATTTTGACGATTGTCAGCGTATGGTGAAGACGGCCTTTCTTGATGAGGAACTGCAATCCTTTAACCTCACCTCCGCCAATTCGATCAATGTAGCCCGTTGGCTGCCACAGATGTTCTATTACTTTTTAGCCATCAGGCAATTACAGGAAAACAGCAACACCAATCCGGTGCTGTTTTCAGTTCCAAGCGGGAATTTTGGTAATATATGCGCCGGGATACTCGCTTCAAAAATGGGGCTAAAGATCGATCATTTCGTGGCTGCCACCAATGTGAACGATACCATACCACGCTACCTGAAAGAAGGTGTGTACCAACCGGAAACAACCAGGGCCACCATAGCCAATGCCATGGATGTATCTGATCCCAGCAATTTTGTCCGTATTGAAAAGATCTATGGGAAACAGCTGGATCTGACCAGTGAGAACTTTTCCTCCAGGGCCTATACCGACGATCAAACCCGGGCAGCGATGAGGGCCGTACTTGAAGAATACGACTATACGACCGATCCGCATGGTGCCATAGGTTACCTGGGGGCACGCGATACCCACGCTGCAGATTCACAATTAGAGCGGATATTCCTGGAAACTGCCCATCCTGTAAAGTTCAAAAAGGAAGTAGAAACCACCCTCAACCGCAAACTTTCCATACCCCCGCAGATCAGCAGCCTGATGACGCTTAAGAAAGACTACGTGGTTATTGACAATTACGAACAATTCAAATCTGTATTGATGAAAAAATAAATATTTACCAATTATTGCTGTCAAGTCACTCTTCTACTGATAATTTTGAATAATTTTGCCACACCAAAAAGAGGAACAGCAATGAAAAACACGGCATTATCTGCTACGCATATTGACCTTGGGGCCAAAATGGTTCCCTTTGCAGGATACAATATGCCTGTACAATATGAAGGAGTAAATATCGAACATGAAACCGTTCGCGAAAAGGTAGGAGTCTTTGACGTTAGCCACATGGGCGAATTCTTTATAACCGGGCCAAAAGCCCTGGAGCTCATCGAGAAAGTGAGCAGTAATGACGCCACCAAACTCACAGACGGCAGGGCCCAGTATTCTTGTTTACCTAATAATGATGGTGGAATTGTAGACGACCTTATCATCTATCGATTCAATGAAGAGAAATACCTTCTGGTGGTTAATGCCTCTAACATTGAAAAGGACTGGAACTGGATCGAGAAACACAATGAGACGATCGGCGCCGAAATGACCAACGCTTCAGACGATTATTCCCTTTTGGCCATCCAGGGACCAAAGGCTGTTGAGGCTATGCAGGCGCTTACTGCAACCGACCTCTCTGCCATTAAATTCTACCATTTTGAGGTAGGCACCTTTGCAGGAGTTGATAACGTGATCATTTCTGCAACCGGCTATACCGGAAGTGGGGGTTTTGAGATCTATGTAAAAAATGAAGATGTAGCACAGGTATGGTCTAAGGTAATGGAGGCCGGAGCAGATTATGGGATAAAACCCATTGGTCTTGCCGCCCGTGACACACTCAGGCTTGAAATGGGCTATTGCCTGTACGGGAATGACATCGATGATACCACCTCCCCTATTGAAGCAGGACTAGGATGGATCACCAAGTTCACTAAAGATTTTGTAAATTCTGAAAATCTTAAAAAAGAAAAAGAAGCTGGCCCTTCGCGAAAACTCATCGCCTTTGAACTTACCGAAAGAGGTATTCCAAGAAAAGGCTACGCACTTTTCAATTCTGAAGGTGAAGAAATTGGAGAGGTAACCAGCGGTACCATGTCTCCTTCCCTTAACAAAGGAATAGGACTGGGCTATGTTACCACCGCTTTTTCTGCACCGGAAACGGAAATACAAGTGAAGATCAGAAAGAATATGGTTCCAGCCAGGGTGGTAAAACTACCATTTTACAAAAAGCAATAAAACTGCCGGCCCGGGCGTTTTTGGAATCTGCGGAGATTTAAAAACGCAAGTAGTTGACCAGAGTATTAATATTAGGAGCAAGTGGATTTATAGGTGGGGCGCTGTACAGGGAACTGTGCAATTATGTTGACACCTATGGCACCTACCATACGGGCAAGATCTATTCTGAAAACCGGCATTTTTTTCATTACGATATGGAAAAGGAAGATATCTTCAACATCCTCCTTGATCTGCGCCCCACCCATATCATCTCCGCTTTACGAGGCCCTTTCGAGGCCCAGGTGATCTCTCATGGTCAGATCGCCGCTTACAGCCGATCTTCCCGGTCTAAGGTGATCTTTCTTTCCTCGGCCAATGTGTTTGACGCCTTCAGCAATTACCCCTCTTATGAGTACGACAAGACCCTTTCTGAAAGTCCGTATGGCAGACTGAAGATCCAACTGGAAAACATGTTCATGAAACTGCCCGATCGGCAGTATATCATAGCCCGGCTTCCCATGGTTTTTGGCAGTCAGTCACCCCGCATCAAAGAACTGCGCTACGCCCTTACTCATCAGCAGGCTTACGAGGTTTTTCCGAACCTGGTCATGAACGTTACCAACGATAATATGCTTACCCGGCAGATACATTATATGATCAACCGGAACAGAAAAGGTATCTTTCACCTGGGGTCTACAGACCTGATCCATCACAATGAGTTCATCCTGGAATGCTGTCACCGACTGGGGGTCAGATCGCCCTTTTTCAAAAACGTTTACACCTCAAATTTTGATCGTTTTCTGGCCGTTTTACCCAAAGACAAAAAGCTTCCGAAACACTTGATGTTCAGTCACCATGAAGTTGTCGAAGAATTAAAGAAGCTGTAAGTATAAATTCTTATATTTAGTATTCTAAACACTATGGAATGAAAAAATTGACCGAGCAAGAAATCGAGGAAAACATCAAAGATCTTCAATACTGGGACCTGGAAGAAGGTATGTTGGTAACCTCTTTAGACTTCAAAAATTTTGCTGATGCCTTTGCCATGATGACCAGAATTGCCTTCGAGGCCGAAGCCAATAATCACCATCCGGACTGGTCTAACGTGTACAACAACCTCACCATCAGACTGACCACTCATGATGCCGGCGGGTTAACCGATAAGGATTTTTATTTAGCCCGACGCATTGAAGATATCATCAACGGCGACTAGTATTTCATATCTTGCAATTTTCGTTATTTTTGCGCTGAACCAAACATAAGAACTATATGGGAAGAGCATTTGAATTCAGGAAAGCACGTAAGATGAAACGATGGGCCAGTATGGCCAAAACCTTTACCAGATTAGGTAAAGATATCGTTATGGCGGTGAAAGAAGGCGGACCTGACCCGGATGCTAATGCCAAGCTTCGTGCTGTAATTCAAAATGCCAAGGCGGCCAACATGCCCAAGGATAATATTGAAAGGGCTATTAAGCGTGCTTCCGATAAAAACACAGAAGAATATAAAGAGGTACTGTTCGAGGGGTACGCTCCTCACGGAATTGCTGTTTTAATTGAAACTGCCACCGATAATAACAACAGGACTGTAGCCAACATCAGAAGTTATTTCAATAAGTGCAACGGGTCTCTGGGTGTTAGTGGTTCTGTGGAGTTCATGTTTGATCACACCTGTAACTTCAGGATCAACGCAGAAGGTATCGACCCTGAAGAACTGGAACTTGAGCTCATTGATTTTGGAGCTGAAGAGGTTTTTGTTGATGAAGACGGTATTCTTATCTACGCTCCATTTGAAAGCTTCGGGGCTATTCAAAAAGAATTGGAAAGCCGTGAGATAGAAATTCTATCATCAGGCTTTGAAAGAATACCTCAGGTTACCAAAGAACTGAGCGAAGACCAGGTTGCTGATGTTGAAAAACTGTTGGAGAAGATCGAAGAAGACGACGATGTTCAAAACGTTTATCACACCATGAAAGAAAGCGAAGATTAAGGTTCAAAAGAACCTTCCGGCTTTTTCCCTTTGACTCCCTTGAAATAGGTATAGATCTTTTCCATATCCGTATCCATATCATCACCCGGATAAAAGGGTTCTGCTATGCGTACTTCCTTGTTTTCAAAATCGAAAGCCACCATTACGATAGGCACTCCTGCACCCTTGGCCACATAATAAAAGCCGGTCTTTAGGGTAGAAACACTTTTACGTGTTCCTTCCGGAGCAATGGTAAGACGAAATTCATCGCGACTCTCAAACAGATCTACGATGGCATCGACCGTATTAGACCGCTTTCCCCGATCAATGGGAGCACCACCTGTCCAGCGAAAATACCATCCCAAAGGAGAGTCGAACAACTCTTTTTTACCCACATAGTTAATTTGCTCGCCGGTCATACCTCTTACCAGGAGTCCGATATAAAAATCATGCCAGCTGGTATGAGGAATCACGATGATGACATACTTTTTCAGGTCCGGAAATTTACCAATGAGTTTCCAACCTAATAGTTTATGATATATAAACCTTGACAATCCTTTCATAAATTACATCTTCTGATAAAGTTCGTGAATTTCTTTTTCCGTGATCTTTTGTTTCCAATCTGCTCCCAGGGCATTCTCCCACAAGGGTTCAAGACTTAAGGCCACACGTGTCATGCTGTCCATTTGCTCCGTTGTCAGATCACTGCAAACCCCTGAAGGCAGAACGATCTCGTGGCGGTCTTTCATCTCCTTAAACTTCCTGACACCTTTAGGATAATATTTTTCAAGATGATCAAAGACCATACAATTTCCAACGCCGTGTCTTATCCCCAATTCATAGGAGAGTCCGTAGCTCAAGGCATGTGCAATACCCACCTGGGAATAGGCGATACTCATTCCTCCATGCCAGGAGGCCATCATTAATTTATTTTGACGCTCTTCAAGACCTAATTCGTCAGAGGTAAACACCTCACAACAGAGTTCATAGGCCTTTTCTCCATACGACTGTGAGAACGTATTCAAAAAATACCCTTCAAGAGATTCCACACAATGAATAAAACAATCCATCCCGGTGAAGAACCATTGATCTTTTGGCACGCCTCCTGTCATTGCCGGATCCAGGACCACCTGGTCGAACGGGGTGAAATCAGAATTGATCCCCAATTTTTTCTCAGGACCAGTCAATACAGTAGTTCTCGAAACTTCTGCCCCCGTGCCACTGATACTGGGTATACCCACATGATACACCGCCTTGTTCTTTACCAGGTCCCAACCCTGATAGTCCTGAGCACTTCCTGGATTGGTTAAGAGAAGCGAAACTGCCTTGGCAAGATCCATCACCGTACCACCACCAATACCGATTACCCCCGAAGGCATCTCATCAAACGCCGTTTTGATCATAGCCACCAAGGCATCCACCTGGGCGGTTTTTGGTTCTTCGTCGGCAGAAATAAAAATGATACGATCTTCAAACATGACAGGGATCCTGGAGGTCACCTCCGGCCGATCCTGGAAAACGTCATCCACAAGAAATATATAAGGAGCCTCACTATTTCTCCTCAGAGGCATTAACAGCTCTCCGACCTGGTCAAAACTATTTCGACCAAACAAGACACGAGGTACCATGGGAAAGTTCCTGAATTTCATTACTACGGTAGCTTTTAATATTCGGTATTAATAAATTCTTCCAGTGCTTCGGCAAACTGCCCCACATGAACACCATCGGCCAGCGCATGATTCACATGAACAGAAACCGGCATTAGTAATTGCTCATCTTCCTTAAAAAGCTTGCCAACGGAAATTTTTGGCACACTGTCATTATCCTTGTAATTCCTGGCATGACTCAAAGAAGTAAACTTCAACCAGGGCAGGGCCGAAAAATGCACGGTTCCAATAGTATCTCCTGAAGGCACCAGGTCACTGTTCCGGGCCACTCTTTCCATCTCCTCCATAGTAGATTCGTAAAAATCTTCGAAAGAATCCTTGTACTCCATATACGAGAATCCGAAAGATCCATCTTCCCGCTTTATGGTTGGTGATATGCTTACACGGTCAAAGATAACGGGCTTATCTTCAAGAATACGTATTCGCATTTGCTCTACAGCATTAACAGCTCTCAGGGTTGCATACAAGTAATACACAAAAAAGGAGCGTTCATTCTCTTTGCAAAAATCATATCCACCGCTTACTCGTGTATTAAAAGTTACACCAAAAAAGGGCTCATCAAACCCTTTAAAAAATGCATACAGGTCTTTTCGATTCCACTGATCAATATTCACAGGCTGCCAACTCATAACAATTCCAGTACCTCTTTCAGAGAATCAATGGTATGATACCCACCATTATCATCTTCATCTTTCACCAGCTCATGTGCCCAGGTAGTGTGAAAGGGAACATGTATGGCATGGGCTCCAATATTAATAATGGGCAGCACGTCTGACTTCAGGGAATTCCCTATCATCAGGAACTCCTCCACCGGGATCTCCAGGTGCTCCAGTAAGTTTTTATAATTAACTTCTTTTTTATCACTTAAAACCTCCACATGATGAAAATAACCGGTAAGCCCGGATTTTTCTAATTTCCGCTCCTGGTCCAGCAGGTCTCCTTTGGTCAGAACAATCAACCGGTACTTCTCGGAAAGCTCGTGCAACACCTCCTCTACTCCGTCAAGCAATTCTACCGGATGCGTAATCATACTTTTTCCCAGGTTTAGGATCTTACCAAGGGTTGCATTGTCAATACGGCCATTGGAAAGATCAATGGCACTTTCGATCATGGAGAGCATAAATCCTTTGATCCCGTATCCGTATATATCCAGGTTATTCATTTCCATTTTGAATAATTCCTGGTCTATCTTATTCTCGGTTTCATAGCCTGACAATAAACGGGCAAATTCATGTTCGGCATCCCGAAAGTACGTCTCATTAACCCACAAGGTGTCATCAGCATCAAAACCGATCACCTTTATACCACTGTAGTCTATTTCCATTCTTTAATTGCTTTATCAAGATCTTCCGGAGTATCGATCTCAATACCGGATACTCCCGTTTCTACCATTTTGATCTTTTTCCCATACTCAAGGTACCGGATGGCTTCTATTTTTTCGGTTGCTTCCAGGGGTTGCATGGGCCACTGATAAAAATCCATCAACGCTTCTTTTCTGAAGGCGTAAACCCCTTTATGCTTAAAATATGTTACACCCACCTCCTTATCTCTGGGATACGGAATTGGAGAACGTGAAAAATACATGGCAAATCCCTGTTTGTCTGTAATTACCTTCACCACGTTTGGATTTTCAATATCTTCCCACGAATGCAAGGGCGTTTTCAAAGAAGCCAGATCGATCTGCTTTTCGAGGTCCTGCTTAAATACAGCTACCAGTTTTGAAAGACTTTCTCTTTCGGTAAAGGGCTCATCACCCTGAACATTTACCACCACATCTACTTCCATCGGCATAACCGCCTCTGCAATACGGTCGCTGCCACATTCATGCTCCTTCTTGCTCATGATGGCCCTGCCCCCGTTTGACGTGATCTCCCGGTAAATAATATCACTATCAGTCACCACATAAACATCCTGAAACAATCCGGTGGCAACAGTGGCTTCATAGGTTCGTCTTATTACGGTTTTACCCTTAAGGTCTTTCATCAGTTTTCCCGGGAAGCGCGAAGCTGCATACCGGGCCGGGATCATTGCTATGACTTTCATTTGACATTGTTAAAATAGTGGAACAAATGTACAGCTTCTCCTTCACAATTGCTTTTGACGCGGACGTAATTTTCGGTAGATCCAGAATAGTGACCCCAGTATAAAAATGGCTGCAATACCTGCAATGACCGGTGCTATAAAAGAAAGTATACTCATAGTTACCGCTCCCCCCGTCTCTACGGTTGAAACCACAGGGTTCCCTAATCCGGCTGTTGTCACAGAGGAGGTGAGTCGCGAACTGGCCGTGGCACCTTTTACCGCTGCAGCGGTACCCCCACCCGCAATAATAGCAAGCGACCAGGTGATCAAGGGAGAAACATCTCCCATGGTTGCCACCATAATGGCAGTACCGGCAATCCCCGCCAAAGGCACGGCAATGGTATCGAGCAAATTATCAACCCAGGGAATGTAGTACGCAAGGATCTCTGCAAGCATGGCGAAACCGAACGTAAGCACCGCAGCGGTACTTCCTAGCCAGGCCCATTGTTCATTTAAGATCCACCAGTCAAAATGGGCCGCCAGGCTGAGTGCAAAAAGGGGAAGAAAGATCCTGAACCCTGTAGCAGCAGCCAGACCTATACCGAGAAAAATGCTCATAAGAAGAGAAGACTCCATGACTTATTCCTTTAAATTGACTTATCGTGTCTCTTAAAGGTATAAAATAATGGATTACACCCCGCTTTCTTCAAAAAACTCCTGTTTGAACCCGATGAGATACAGTTTTTCACTAGCCCGGGTAATGGCCGTGTACAACCATCGGAGATACTCCCGGTCGATCCCGTTCGGAGCATAGGGCTGCTCTATAAAAACATTCTTCCATTGCCCACCCTGGCTTTTATGACAGGTAATGGTGTAGGAGAATTTCACCTGTAAGGCATTAAAATACTTGTTGTTCTTTACTTTCAAAAACTTCCTGTAATTGGAGGTCTCATTCTCATAGTCCTTCATTACCTCCTGGTAAAGACGATTTCCGTCTTCATAGGATAACGCGGGAGTTTCTGCCGTAATGGTATCGAGCATCAGTACGGTTTCAAAAGGTTTCATTTTCGGGTAATCTACCATTTGCACCTTCACCTCTGCGAACCGAAATCCGTATAATTCCTTGATCGCAAAGATCTCCAGCACCTCAAGAATATCGCCATTGGCAATAAAGCCTGCTTCTGAACTTGCTTTGATCCAGAAATAATTATTGCGTACCACCATGACGAAATCCCCTGCAGCCAATTCATTATCGAGAAACAGTATACGCCCCCTGATCTGCTGATTGTAGAGGTTGGCCCTTTTGTTGGAACGCACAATAATAGCCGTTTCTTCACGACCGTGCTCTCTGAAAGACTCATCGATAGCTTCTTGTATCTCATAGCCGTCTACCAGTCGAACGATATCTGCAAAGCCGTGGGTGCGAAACTGAAATCCATCGTAAAATTCTGTCTGCAATTGCTCTCTGAGATTGGTAGCATTATAAAGGATACCGGAATCCAACTGCTGTCTTACCACCTCATCAAGCTCTATCATGCGCACCTCTTTATCATAATTCAGGTGAAGAGTATCTTCATTCAGGGCCGGACTTAATTCAAGGTTTACCGGTGGCAGCTGTGCTGTATCTCCTATAAGTACCAGTTTGCAATTATGGCCGGAATACACGTACATGATCAGGTCGTCTAAAAGTGACCCATTCTCATAAAGTTTAGAGTCGGAGGGGGCATCGGGAATCATCGAAGCTTCGTCAACAATAAACACTGTATCGCGATGCTTGTTTGGCGATAGCACAAACTTAACCCCACCACCCTTTTGCTTCCTGGGAAAGTAAATATGCTTATGTATGGTATGGGCTGTTCTGCCGGAGTAATTCGTGATCACTTTTGCCGCCCTTCCGGTAGGCGCCAGGAGGACCGATTTTTTCATGGCCTTCCATAAATTGGTCACCACCGCTCCTATAATGGTCGTTTTTCCGGTTCCGGCATAGCCCTTTAAAACGAAGGCTTCATTTTTATTATCCGAGAAGATAAATTCCGAAAGTTGCTGTAATACAACGTCTTGTTTTAAGGTGGGCTGATGAGGAAAACTTTCCCTGATCAATTTGTAAAAAGAAGATGCGTCCATGAAGTCCGTTTCTGCCCCAAAAATAGGAATGTTTTTTCAGGCTCAATCTTTCGTGAAAGAAAAAAAATTGTAGATTTGCGTAAAAGCACTCTAACACAAAATTCAAAAAATGAAGACAGCAATACAAATTGTTCTTTGGGCTTTAAGCATCTTTTTTGCTTACCAGATCTACAATTCAGTAATGGAGCCAATCAAATTTGACAAAGTCAAAAAACAACGTTACATGGCTACTATCGAGAAGCTTAAAAGCATCCGTGATGCTCAGGAAGCTCACCGTAGTATTCACAACAAATACGCTCCTAACTTTGAAAATCTGATCTCGTTCATAGACACTGCACAATTTGTAATTCTGGAAAAAAGAGACTCTTCTTTTATGCGTTACAACCGTACCTACCGTATCGATATGCCGGTAGATACCATCGTAGTTGACACTTTAGGTTTCCGTGCAGTAAAAGATTCTCTTTTCAAATCTCGTAATTACAAAGAACTGGCTTCAGTTCCTTACGCTCAGAATGACGCGAAATTCGAAATGAAGACAGACATTCTGGATAAAAACGGTTACCAGGCTCCTGTATTTGAGGCTAAGGTTCCTAAAAACGTATTACTTTATGACCAACCAGAATACCTCGTTGAACAGGAAAACACCATGATCGACGTGGAAGAGGTTAATGGTAGTGAAATTAAAGTAGGTAGCCTTACAGACGTAAGTACAAGTGGTAACTGGCCTCCGTTCTATGACACTAAGAAAGACCAATAATATCTTAGATAAATCATTAAAAGAACTGTCCATTCAGGTTAGCTTGAGTGGACTTTCTTTTTGTATACACGATACCGGCCGGGAAGAGATCCAGTTTTTGGAAAACCGCCCCTTTCACCAGGCTGCTAACGCAGAAAGCCTTGTTGATGAAGTTGAACAACTTTTACAGCACGAAGAGATAGCCGATCGTGAATTCGGTGAGATCAGAGTGGTCCACGACAATGAGCTTTCTTCTCTGGTACCTAAAGCCCTGTTCAACGAGAGTAATCTCTCAGACTATCTTAAGTACAATGTAAAGATCTTAGAGACCGATTACATCACTTTTGATGAACTTAAGAGTCACGACATCTTCAATGTCTACGTACCCTTTACCAATGTAAACAATTACATATTTGACAGGTTTGGTTCTTTTGAATACAAGCACGCCAGCACCATTCTCATTGAAACCTTACTGAATCAATACCAGGGCGGCGATTCAAAGAGGGTGTTTGTACATGTAGGTAACAGCCATTTTGAGATCGTTGTCTTATCCAATAATAAGCTATTACTTTACAACAGCTTTCCTTTTCAAACCGGAGAAGATTTTATCTATTACCTGCTTTTTGTGTTCGAACAACTCGACCTGAATCGGGAAGAAGATGAGTTATACCTCTTGGGTAATATTACCGAAGAGGATAACGCCTACAAATTAGCCTATAAGTATATCAGAAATGTCTCCATAGGGCATAATTTTAATAGTTTGAAAGTTGCAGGCACTTTAGGTGATCTGAAAAAACAGGAAAACCTTGTGCTTCTAAACAGTTTTTAATGCGTATCATATCTGGCAAATATAAAGGCAAACGCTTGACGGCTCCGAAAAAGCTTCCGGTACGACCTACGACAGATTTCGCCAAAGAAGCCCTGTTCAATCTGTTGAACAACAACTACTATTTTGACGAGATCAGTGTGGTGGACCTATTTTCAGGAACGGGCAATATAAGTTTTGAGCTTGCCAGCCGTGGATGCAAAGAGATCGTTGCTGTAGACAGCCATCCCGGCTGTGTTCAGTTTATTTCCAAAACCTCTGATGAGCTTGATATGAATATCAGAACCGTACGTTCTGATGTTTTTAAATTCCTGGAAAGAACACAGACAAGCAGCGACCTCATCTTTGCCGACCCACCATATGATATGCCCGCTGAAGACATGCTGCGCATTGCCAAGCTGGTATTCGAACGATCCCTTTTAACTCCTGAAGGAATGCTTGTAATAGAGCATTCCAAACACACGGACCTTTCTGATCATGAATACTTTTCTCATTCGAGAAGATACGGAGGAAGTGTATTCAGCTTTTTTCAGTATCCTGAAGAAGAAGCGTAAAAAAAAAGCAGGTCATAAGCCGGATTCTGTGCCCCGTTAGGGGTCCCTATCATTTATCTGGCCTTGCTATTACTAACAAGATCTAGCCGCCTACCCTCCGACGTCGGATGCGCAATCCTCGAGTGCCGGTTTACATGGCGTTTCACCGCATAGAGTTTACCTGATTTCACTACAGCATTACCTGTACATTCTTTCTGTTGCACTGGTCCTCGTTTTTCAACGGACGGTCGTTAACCGCTATGCCGCGCTATGGTGTCCGGACTTTCCTTCCTGACAAAAGTCAGAACGATAGGGTGACCTGCGGGGCAAAAATAGTTTTTTTTAACGTAGGTTGTTAATAATTAAATGCAAATAGCAAGCCAAAAAAAGTCATATTAACCTGCAATTTTTATCTTTGCTGTGATGGAACACTTTGTCGTATCAGCCCGAAAATACCGGCCCAAAACCTTTAAAGATGTAGTTGGTCAGCAATCGATTACCAACACCCTGCTCAATGCCATTGATAACAATCATTTGGCACAGGCATTGTTGTTTTGCGGTCCCAGAGGTGTTGGTAAGACTACCTGTGCACGAATTCTGGCGAAAATGATCAACCAGGACGGTACAGAAAATGAAGATGAAGATTTTGCATTTAACATTTTTGAGCTGGATGCAGCCTCTAACAACTCTGTAGACGACATAAGAAACCTGATAGACCAGGTTCGCATTCCACCCCAAACAGGAAAGTACAAGGTTTATATTATAGATGAGGTGCATATGCTCTCTGCATCTGCTTTCAACGCCTTCCTAAAAACCCTTGAAGAGCCGCCTAAGCACGCTATCTTTATCCTTGCCACTACTGAAAAGCACAAGATCATTCCTACCATCCTTTCGCGCTGTCAGATCTTTGACTTCAAAAGGATCACCGTGGCTGATGCCAGGGAATATCTCAAGTATATTGCAGAAAGTCAAGGCATAGAAGCAGAGGAAGATGCCCTGCATATTATCGCTCAAAAGGCTGACGGTGCTATGAGAGATGCACTCTCCATTTTTGACCGTGTGGTCAGTTATTCAGGAAGCCATCTCACCCGTAAGGCTGTAACAGAGAACCTGAATGTGCTGGACTACCAAACCTATATGGAGGTAACAGATATGCTCCTGGAGGGCAATATCCCCGATGCACTGATCAAATTCAATAATCTCCTGGCCCTTGGTTTTGATGGTCATCACTTTATTTCAGGGCTCAGCTCGCACTTTCGCGACCTCATGGTTTGTAAAAATGAAGCCACCCTCGAGTTGCTGGAGGTGAGTGAAGATTCCAAACAAAAATACCTGGAACAAAGTCGTCAAACCAGTTCTTCCTTTTTAATGCAAGCGCTCGACATTGCTAACCGTTGTGATTTTGAATACCGCAACAGTCACAATCAACGTTTACATGTTGAACTTTGCCTGATGCAACTGGCCTCCATCAATGCAGATGGAGAAAAAAAAAAGTCCGGTAGATACATCCAACCCCCAACCCATTACAAACTAAAAGGGAATCATCAGAGCACTGTACAAAAAACTCTGTCCGAACAACCATCGGTAAACGAGGCAGCAGCCAATGACCATATAGAGGAAGCCCCTGCACCCCACCCGGCAGCACAACCCAAACCAAAACCCGCTCCTGTAGCCACTGCCGTAGCCACAGAACCTGAAAAACCCAAACGACTTTCTCTTGATGTTAAGAAGAATGGAGTATCAGGGTTATCCCTCTCCAGCATACGGGCAAAAAAACAGCATGAACTTGCCAAAAAGGACGAAGAGCCCGATACGGAAAACCTTCCAAAGGAATCTTTTACCGAAGAAGTCATGCAGGCTGCCTGGAATAACTATGTTGATACTATTGATAAGGAAGGGAAAAAGATCTTAAGCTCTGCACTGGCTTCAGATATTCCTAAACTGAAGAATGAGACTACTATCAGGATAGAGCTTCCGAATGACACGATGAAAAAAGAGGTGGAACGCGACCAATACCCCCTCATGGAGTATTTAAAAAAACACCTCAGCAACTACTATATTGAACTGGAAGTTGACGTGAACGAACAGACTGAGAAGCAATACGCTTTTACCCCCATGGAAAAGTACCAGAAAATGCGGGAAAAGAACCCGGTACTTGACCTGCTGCGCAAAGAACTGGACCTGGAGATCTAAGCAAACTTATGCTTTCTGTTGATGGTCAACGCATAGATCAGGAAAATCACAGAAGTTATAAATAAGCCCAAAGCCTCTCTCCCTTCTTCAATGTTATTAATATCACCTCCCCCGATCGTAACACCTTCATATTGTACCGGCCAGGTAAGCACCCCCCCAACAATAAATAACACCCCGGCCAAAAGGGCTACCCAGAAGGGCAACTTATCAAAAACATAAAGTAAAGAAACCAGGGCCGCCCCACCGTAAATAGCATACCAGAGGTAGGGATCCGGATCATTATACTGCAAGATGGCCGATATTACAAAAAGGGCCGTAAAAACAAGTGCGGTAATTTTAAGAAAGCGATTTTTCATAATTCCTTGATTTACATACGAGGTCTTTAATGAGCGTAAAAACTTCGTGGGCGTTTATTTGGTTTGTATTGTCAAACAGGTTCGAATTCGTGATAACCACCGGAAAGTCTTCTGCGTTTTCCGGAATTCGACCATGACTCCCTTTAATGAGATCTGCCCGTAGTGGAATAACATCCATCAAGGTTCTGAATCCCAGCTTTTTTTTAAGCAGTTTCCAAACGATACGCATGGGCATCAATGGTTTTTCAGGATCCGTAAACATCTCTGCAGGGTCGTAGCCCGGCTTGCGGTGAATATCAACGGTTCTGGCAAAGTCAGGCGCCTTCTTATCGTCAAGCCAGTAGTAATAGGTAAACCAACTATTGGCATCGGCACTGACCACAATATCTCCCGCCCTTTCATGATCCAATCCTATTTCTGCTCTCTCCTCACCTGTCCAGACACTTTCCACTCCCGGGAGTTTGTTCAATAAGGCAGCTACCTTTCCGAGATTTTCAGGATGCTTCACATAAACATGGGCCGCCTGATGATCGGCCACTGCAAAGGCCTCACTGGCTCCGGCATCTAAAAGCTCCCTGCCCCTTTCAGTACGCACACTCAGAAAGCCATGTTCCCGCAGGGTCCTGTTGATATGAACCGGCTGCGACACCGGGGTAATCCCATATTCAGAAAGCACCAGGATCGAGGCTTCCTTTTTCTCGTACCAGGAAACCAGATCTTTTACAAGCAGATCGATCTCTTCAAGATCCTTCCTCACCTTATTTAAGTCTGGCCCGTAACGCTGTAAGTTATAATCTAAATGCGGCAGGTATATAAAAGTCAGGGTAGGATCGTATTTTTCATCCACCATTTTCGCTGCTTCAGCTATCCATTCAGAAGAACTGATATCTGTGGCAGGACCCCAGAATTTAAACAAAGGAAACTGCCCCAGGGAATCCTGAAGCTCATCTCTCAGATCTGCCGGGTAACTGTAAACATCAGGGATCTTACGCCCATCGGCCAGGTAATTAGGTCTGGGTGTAACACTGTAATCTGCAGAAGCGTACATATTGTACCACCAGAACAGGTTTGCACAGCTAAATCCGGCTTCTTCTTTTCTTAGTACATCCCATATTTTCTCTCCCTGAACCAGGCGGTTGCTTTGTCGCCAGAATTTCACCTCGTATTCTTCTTTGAAATACCAGCCATTACCCACGATTCCATGACCGGCAGGTATTCTTCCGGTGAGGTAGGTTGATTGGGCAGTACAGGTAACCGCAGGGAATACCGGACGCACCCTCGCCATGCTTCCTTTTTCAATGTAAGACCTTAAAAAGGGAGTATGATCACCTATCAATGTTTCAGAAAGGCCTACGACATTAATTACAACCGTCTTCTTCATAGGTACATTTAAACTTCTCTTTTACCCAGAGCAGCTCCCTTTCGATACAATCTTCAACGCTTGTTTTAAGATCATCAGGCAAAACTTCCCAGGTGTAGGTTTCCACCTCAAGGTGTTCACAAACCCTGTCATTATTTTTCAGGTACTCCAGGGTAGCCAGAATATGATCCTGGGTAGAATCAAGCAGACCGTAGTTTTCAAGAAAGACAGGTACGTGAAAGTGAGCCCGTAATTCCTTAAAACTTCGCTTGCTTTTCAAGACGGCCGGCAGATCCTGGTAGGTCTTGACCGTATCTCCCCGAAGTTCAGTGACCTGGTGTAAATAGGTCGGTTCGTCGAACCCGGCAAGTAGTGCCATCTTTTCCTGGTCATGCCTTCCGTCCAGTTTAACCTTTAATGCAGAGCTGATCTGTATTTTCCCCACCCTTATACCTGTTTGTGAAAACCTTTTAAAAGAACGCTGGGGAGACTCATAAGCCATCGAAAAATGGCATACATCATAGCAAACATTGATATATTTCAACACCATTTCTTCGGCATCGTAAGGCATTCTGTCTATTTGTTTTTCAATATACTCAGAGGCTATCGGGATCAGGTATTCCCTGAAAAAATCGATCACCTCCAGGCTGTTCTGCATCAAGCCATCAGGTTCCGGTTCCAGGTCGAGATGAATATAAACACCCTGGTCTCTTTCCAGCTCATATAATTTCATGACAACCTTAGCCAACTGTTTAGCAGCCTTTTTCATGCATTTTTCCCGAAAATCTTCAGAGCTGTACCAATGCCGGTAACTCAGGGGGGAGGTGGATATACTTCCCGATAGTCCGCGTGGCAAAAGGTACGCCAGCTGATCGATGAGTCTGAAGGTGTAATCAAGCCGGTCATCGGTAGTCCAGTCGGGAGCATGTACCAGGTCTTTTACTTCCTTAAAGTGGAAGCTCCCGTACGGAAAACCATTCATGGTAAACACATAGAGATCATTTTCCAGCATCCACACCTTCAAGGCTTCCAGTTTATCGCCCGTACCCAGCTCTTCACTGGCTTTATTAGAAAGTCGTAACCCCACTCCAAAAGGGGTGTCGGGAGACACCTTTTGCTTGATCACGGGTAGAAATTTCCTGAGGTTTTCCCAGGTCTGCTCCCACCCTTCTCCCGGATGGATATTGGTGCAGTAACTTAAGTGATAATTATCTCTTACCAGCATTGTTTTACAGTTGATTGACGAACATTCGCTTTCTGACCTGGAATACGGCCTTTTTCATACATGCCCGATCAACCTGATGAACATCTTTTTTAATTCCAATTCCCCCTATCAAAGTAATTGTAAGGGCTCCTCCCAGGTGTTCCCGAAATTCTTCCAAACCTTCATACAATTCTTCAAAAGAAACTTCTTCCGGTATTTGCAGATCAAATCCCAAATGTTCCAGGGTACTTATAACCATGCCATGATCTTCTATTGATATCATTCCCTTTAAGAGCGCATAAGTAACATCAATAGCAATGCCGATGGCCACCGCCTCACCATGTCGCAGACTGAAATTGGTAAGCTGCTCCAATTTATGCGCGGCCCAGTGTCCGAAATCCAACGGTCGTGAAGAACCTTTTTCAAAAGGATCACCTCCTCCAATATGCTCCAAATGCAGTCGTGCACAATGATAGATGAGCTCCTGCATGGGTGCTTCATCTCCTGAATGCAGGGCACGGGCATTTTTTCTTATATAATGGAAGAAGGAAGCGTCTTTGATCAAGGCAACTTTCAAGGCTTCTGCCGTACCTGAAATACGGTCGCGTTGCTCCAGGGTGGTTAAAAAATTCCAGTCGTTGATCACTGCGAACGGAGGTGCAAAAGTGCCCAGGAAATTTTTCTTACCCCGCCAGTTAATACTGTTCTTAACGCCTATCCCCGAATCGTTTTGAGAGAGCACTGTGGTTGGCACCCGAATCAAACGCACTCCTCTGTGAGCAATAGCCGCAGCAAAACCTGCCATATCGAGCAAAGCACCTCCGCCAATAGCTACCACGAAAGAATGCCTGCAGATGCCCTGCTTTTCAATTTCTTCCAAAACCGCCGTAAGCTGCTCCGTCTCGTTCTTTACCGGCTCTCCTCCCTTAAGGATCAATTTACCGGCCAACCGCATCACATTATTATGAACCTTGGTATAGGCTGATATTTCATCAAATAAATAATCGTGTGCCTTACTTACCCCGTCATCTATAACAAACAGCACCTTTACGGGAAGTTCACTTCCTGATGCAGAGAGTAACCTGACTAAAAGGTCATTATTCAGATCAAAAAGGTCGCGGGTAAAAAATACCCGGTAATTATATTTGATCGTAAAGTCTTGTTCTAAAGTAGAAAATTTCGTCATCTCATTTAATTATTCTAGGTCACCGCAAATTGTTTAGCAAGAAAGAGAGAAGCAGGCAGCAGGAGTACAATACTCAGCCCGGCGGTCCACCCGGCAAAGATCACTGCAATACAAGCATCTAAAAGGATCAGGGAAATAACACCGGCCTTTACCGCTTTTCGAATATTAGCCGGAGAATTGTTCTTATAGGCCCTCCACAACGGAATAAGTACCATAGCAGCAAAAACGATAAGGAAAGGGATCAGGTATATAAAAGATATTCCGGCATAAAACATTAAACCCCACAGTGAAGCGATCACCCCGAGGTACATAAAAAATGCCAGCGTAATATGAGACCTGTTCTGACCGTTCACCTCGCCTCTGCTCACCAGGGTTACAGCCCCTATGTAAAGTATCGGAATTACAGCCATCCACCAGAGAGCTACTTCTCCGAAAAGGCTCATTCCCAATAAAAGGTTCAGGCCTCTGCAGGCACCCATAGTGAGGGGGCCAAACAAAACATGTCGTTTCCCGGCTGCATCATACAACAGAATGGTCAAAGCAAGAAACAGCGCTAGTACTCCGCTGAGCACTGAAACCATCACGGCACTTAACACCCCAAGGCACATCAGAACAAGTCCGAAAGCAAGAGCCGACCTGGAGGGTATAACCCCACTGGGTATGGGCCGTTCCGGTCGTTCTATGGCGTCTACATTCCTGTCAAAGTAATCGTTAAGAACTACCCCGGAGGCGTATAAAAGCACCGATGCAAGGCATAAAAGCAGTATACTCCCAACATGGGCAGACGCCATTGCAGCTGCATCCTCTACACCATGCATCAGTGTCAGGCTCACTGCAACCCCTGCCACGATATCAGCCACCGCTGTTGGCAGATTAGCAGGTCTTGTTAGTTGTATATACCCTTTAAGTTTTGACATCAGACGATTTCCTCCTGGTCTACTCGTGGCATCTGGCCACGAAGTACACTATTGTCGTTATATAGTTTTCTCTGATCAATACCTTCGGCATCTTCCCAATGCGAGGCTTTCATCTTACCGCTCTTACCAAAAATCTCCAAAGCATTTCGGTAACAGGTCTTTTCCACATCTTCTCTTGAAATACCACGTTTAAGCATCAGGGAAGCCGTTTTAGGAACCGCAAGAGGGTCACTTACCCCCCAGTCGGCAGAACTGTCAACAATGATGCGATCGCTTCCGAATCTTCGCACCACCTCTGCCATTCGCTCATTACCCATTTTCGTCTTAGGGTATATGGTAAAGGCCGCATTGAAGCCACGATCCAGCACCTCCTGTACGGTTTCTTCATTATTGTGATCGATCACTACCATAGAAGGATCAAGACCATGTTCCAGGCAAACTTCCATACTTTTAATGGTACCTGCTTTTTTATCCCTGTGTGGGGTGTGCACCTGCACCAGCATATTGAACTCTTTTGCCAGTTCCAGCTGCATCCGGAAATAGCGATCTTCCAGAGGGGTCTGATCATCATAGCCTATTTCACCTATGGCCACTACATTATCTTTAAACAAATAGAGCGGCAACAACTCCATCACCTGCTCGGCCAGGGCTTCGTTATTAGCTTCCTTACTGTTAAGACCTATGGTGCAGTAATGCTTAATTCCAAACTGGCTGGCCCTGAAGGGCTCCCACCCTACCAGGCTGCTGTAATAATCCTGAAAAGAGCCTACCTGTGTACGAGGCTGCCCCAGCCAGAATGAAGGTTCGATCACAGCCACCACTCCTGCCTTTGCCATTGCTTCATAATCGTCGGTGGTTCTTGAGGTCATATGAATATGCGGGTCGATAAATTTTAGTTGATGTTCCATATTAAAGATTTAAGTTATTCCAGTTCAGGGTGCCCTTGGCAATACGTTCTTTACGCTCTTTCTGTTCGGCCACAAGATCATTTAATTGCCGGTCTTGTGAACGGGTACAAACCAATACAGCGGCGTTTACCTCTTCCTCAGATCCGTTGGTTAACAGGTGCTGCATATCTGTCACGGTGCTTTCTACCGGACAAATAGCCACAGGCCTCCATATTCTCGGATCAATATTCCTGGAAGCGGCCCAACGTTCATGGGCATAATCAGAAATTATTCTGCTTAATTCATTATTGGCGCGCTCTTCCACGCCTTCGATCTCCAGAAGGGGGCGCTGCATAAAGGCCGCCTTGAGATACATTTGATTCCATTGTTGCTGATTGAAGTACTTTTGAGGATATGAATTCCGCAAGGCGATGGCGTCAAAAACCGGTTCTATATTGGTTCTTAAAGCCTGAACGGCCGCATCACAAAATCGATCTGCCTCAGGCAGCAGATCTAAAAACTTAAGAAAGGTGATCAGCTCATTTTTGTCGGCTACCTCGATCAATTTCCGAACAGCATCCGCATAATATTCAGGATCCCTCTTCAGTACCTCATAAAGCAATAACAGCCGAAAGGCTTCTTCAGGCGTCATCCCGAATTTCTTTAAGACTACATTTTGATCGGCCTGATCTTGAAATGCACCGTCCAGATCTCCAAACTTTTGATGTATCAGGGTATACGTGAGATAAAATTCTCTTGCAGAAGGATTTTCAAACAGATCATGCAGCTTATTCGTAAACCACCGAATCTGATCATGTTCTTCGAGTGACTTTAACGTTTTTTCGAGTTCATCAGGTATTCCGGAATGCACCAGGGAGTCGTGGGAAGTATTCATGAGAGAACATTTGAGACAATGCTAATGCACTGAATGTTAATATTTAAAATTATGTATATTGCTCACAGACTGCTGCAAACTTCGATGAATACTTGATTTAATCGTTATATCC
The DNA here is from genome assembly GCF_004799345.1 of Robertkochia marina. Lineage (GTDB taxonomy): Bacteria > Bacteroidota > Bacteroidia > Flavobacteriales > Flavobacteriaceae > Robertkochia > Robertkochia marina. The sequence goes on along the minus strand of NZ_SSMC01000003.1, from coordinate 503,644 downwards.
CTTTGGTAGAAAGCCATTGCTCTGAACAGGTTTGAGGTTAAAAAAATGGTTAAATTTGCACCACATAAAAATTCAGGTAAAATGCTCGGTTTAAAACTTCCCACAGACCCAAGATGGGTTAATATTGTTGAAAAGAATATTGAAGAAATTCTGACTGATCATGCATTTTGCGAGCAAAAGGCCGCCAGTATGGCCATTTCTCTGATCGTACAATTTCCTGAGCACACAGAACTTGTACAAGCGATGACCGCCTTGGTTAAAGAGGAGATCAGTCACTTCAAAATGGTTCATGATAAAATCGTGGAAAGAGGCTGGGCCTTGGGCCGTGAACGTAAGGATGAGTACGTAAATAAATTGATGCAATTTTTTCCCAAGGGAGGAAGTCGCACCACCCATCTTATTCAAAAACTATTATATGCTGCGTTGATCGAAGCCCGCAGCTGTGAACGCTTCCGATTACTTTCGGAAGAACTGAATGACCGGGAGCTGGCTGAATTCTATCGTAAACTCATGGTAAGTGAAGCCAACCATTACACCATGTTCCTTAAGTTTGCCCGTCAGTACGGCGACCGTGAAGAGGTGGACAGGAAATGGCAGGAGCTGTTGGATTATGAAGCAGAGATCATGAAAGACCTGGGCACCAAAGAAACCATACACGGTTAGAAACCGGCGGTTTTAGCCTGCTCCTGATTATAAAGTAACTTAACGATCCCATCTGCCAAACCTATCTTAGGCACATGGATCTTCTTTGCTCCACTCCATTTACAGGCATTAAGATAGATACGTGTAGCGGGTATGATCACATCGGCCCGGTCAGGATTTAAACCCAATTCTGATATGCGTTCATCATAGCTTAACTCCTGTAAGAACTGGTACTGAGCATTCAGGTAAATATAAGAGAGCGGGGTTCCTGGTTTGCGGCCTGACATCTTAAAAAGCTTGTTGATATTACCGCCCGAGCCAATAATAGCGATCTTTTTAAAATCTTTGGTTTGCTCTCTCACCCAGGCCTCTATGCTTTTCCAGGCACTGCTATCAACCATTTCATTCAGCAAACGCACAGTTCCTATCTTACAAGATCTGGATGCAACGATCTTCCCGTTACTGAAAATAGTGAATTCGGTGCTTCCTCCGCCCACATCCACATAGAGATAGTTCTTATCCTTTTCGATGACCTGGTGAAGATCTGTAGAAGCAATAATAGCGGCCTCCTTTTTACCGTCTATGATCTCTATATCTATCCCGGCTTCCTCTTTTATCAACGCGGCAACTTCTTCCCCATTAGAGGCCTCCCGCATTGCCGAGGTGGCACACCCCATATATTTTTCAACTCCATGAACCCGCATCAGGTAAAAATAAGCCTTCATGGTTTCTACCATCCTTTTGATATTTTGATCAGAGATCTTTGCCACTGTAAACACGTCCTGCCCCAAACGAACAGGGACACGTATCAGGTCGCTCTTCTTAAATTGAGTTTCCTTATCAGGAAATTCAATGACGTTATTAATGAGCAGCCTTACAGCATTTGAACCAATATCAATACCAGCAAACTTCCTTATTTTCAATGTTACCCCGTTTTACTTGTTTTTCTTAAGATAGTATTGGTAGGTGGCAAATTGGGAGCGAACCTTAGGTTTATTGTTTTTCCGGTAGGCATTATCCTGTTTTTCTGAAAATGTCCGGGCTTTTACATTATCATTCCAGCAGATCTCAAAGGTATCCATCAATTCCTTTTTGATCTCAGTATCATAAATGGGGCACCCCACCTCTACCCGGTAATCCAGGTTTCGGGTCATCCAGTCTGCGGAAGAAATGTACATTTTAGAATTCCCGGCATTGGCAAAAATGAACAGACGCGGATGCTCTAAAAACCGGTCTACAACACTGATGGCTTCTATATTTTCACTCATTCCAGGTACCCCGGGGATCAGGCAGCATACCCCTCTTACAATAAGCTGGATCTTTACTCCGGCACGACTGGCTTCGTAAAGTTTATCCACCATTTTATAGGAGGTAAAACTATTCATCTTGATCTTGATCCAGGCTTCCTTACCGGCTTTGGAATTGGCGATCTCCTGATCGATCAGTTTAATAAAACTGGTCTTGGTGTAGTGAGGTGAAACAATAAGGTGTTTGTATTTATAGACCTTATAATTGATCTCAAAAAAGGTAAATACCTTTTTGATCTCTTTTAAGATGGGGTCATGAGAAGTAAACAAGGTATAGTCTGTATATACCTTAGCGGTTGCCTCATTAAAGTTACCTGTACTTATAAACCCGTATTTCTTTAATTCTCCAGCTTCTTCCCGCTCTACCAGGCATACCTTACTGTGTACTTTCAACCCCTGGATCCCAAAGATCAATTTTACTCCTTCTGCCTGCAGCTGCTCTGCGTATTCAATATTGGCCTGTTCATCAAAACGGGCCTGTAACTCGATCTGAACCGTCACATCCTTTCCGTTCTTTACTGCATTGATCAAGGCACTGGCAACCTGAGAGTTTTTCGCAAGGCGGTACACGGTTATTTTAATGGTCTTTACATGGGGGTCAATGGCAGCCTCTCTCAGGAATTTTATAACATAAGAAAAGGTATGATAGGGCGTATACTGCAGGAAATCTTTTCGTGCAATAGACTCAAAAATACTCTCTTCAAGGCTTAGTCCCTTGATAGGTAGTGGAGGAAACTTCTCATAAAGCAGATCATTACGCCCGAGACTTGGAAATTTCATGTAATCACGACGATTGTGATACCGACCTCCGGGAATCACGCTATCGGTTTCATCAATGCCCATCTTTTGCTTCAAAAAGGCTAACGTATCTTTTTCGATCTCCTTATCGTACACAAAACGTACCGGCTCACTGATCCTTCTGCCTTTAACACTCGATGAGATCTTTTCTATAAAAGATTTAGAGAGGTCATTATCAATATCAAGCTCAGCATCCCTGGTGATCTTGATCATGTGCGCGGCGAGCGATTCATAATTGAAAATATCGAAGATCTTCCCCATACAATACCGAATCAGGTCGTCCAGGATCATAATGTAGCGCTTATCGCCATCTGAAGGCAAAACAACAAAACGATCAAGTGACCTGGGAATTTCAACCATGGCGTAATGCACCTTTTTCTCGGCGCCTTCGATGATCCTTTTGATACCTTTCAGATGTTCTTCAGGTTTCAACACCATTTTCACAGCCAGGTAGGCGGCATTGTCTTTCAGGGTGGGGAATTCTGCGATCTCGTTGAGCATGATCACAGCCAGGGCAGGACTTACCTTCTCCAGAAAAAAGTTATTAATAAACTCAACATGTTTTTCTTCCACCTCATTCTCATGAATGATAAAAATATTTTCTTTCTCCAGCTTTTTCTCAATCGCTTTAAGGATCTTCAGACTTTCAGCCTGCTGATCGATAACGATCTGGGTAATATCTTCCATCAGATCGGTCGCATTGGCACCACCAAGCACACTTTTACCGGTTTTACCTGAAAGTGCGATCCGTTTTACTGTGGCATAGCGCACCTTAAAGAATTCATCAAGGTTGTTAGAAAATATACCCAGAAACCGCAAGCGTTCTATCAGAGGTACCTTTGGGTCTGCTGCTTCCTGTAATACACGGGCATTAAAATTCAGCCAACTGATCTCTCTGTTAATATACCGGTTATGATGTGTTACCATTTATCGAATTTGCTTTGGAAAAATTTTAAGTTTGGTAATTCCTTTGGTGATAGCTGCCCAGTGTTCCTGTTCAAAATGTATATGCACGAGACCGGCAGTAGGCAGGTTATCTATCATTTCATTCCCAAAGATATTAGAAATTGATGTGAAAGCATGATTATGACCGAAAATCATAACATGATCAAGATCATCATCGAGGTCATGGATAAAACTTTTTACCGATTCTCCGGAGAAGTCATAGAGTCTACCGTTAACCTGCAGCCGTTCTTCCGGAATGCCCCAAACCCGCATCATAATGGTACATGTATGCAAAGCCCGGTTGGCAGGACTGGAATATACTGCATCGGGCATTTGAATGCGACCGTTTACAAAATTTGCTACCCGGATCGCATCATTTATCCCCCTTTCTTGTAAAGGTCTGTCCTGGTCTTTGACGTCATTTTCCCACGAAGATTTCCCGTGTCTCATTAGTGTTATTTTTTTACCTTGCATGCCTTAAAAATTAAAGGATTAACCCTTTAAAGTTAGAGGGTTTATAAACGATTAAAAAACACTTTTAATCAATTTTTTTTGTGAGACTACGGGAGTTGAAGTTGTTTCGCTAATGAAAACACTTTCCTCCCCGATTAAGCTAAAATATTTTAAGATTGCCCAAATCTTATCAATAAAGGATGTTCTTAATGAAGTAAGGCATGTCCGTAAGTGAACTTTGATCAATTACTATGGACCCTAGACTATGTGCGTATGAAAAGACTACTACTACTACCTTTTATCATATTGGTATTTTCTGCTGTAAATGGTAATGCCCAGGATTTTACCTTTGACGGAAACAATTGCAGCCCGGGCTACTCCTCTGAGTGGGGTATTCCGGATTATGCAGACCATGATACTGACGGCGACGGTTTCGGAGAACAGGACACCCCTACTGGTACCGCCGATGTCTTAAACCTCTGGTACAGGGCAAATGCTCAATACCTTTACCTGGCCTTCGAGAGGAGAAAATCCGGTAACTCTTATTTTTCTTTCTACCTGAATACCGACTGTGATCCTGCAACTGGAGATACAGCCAACGGGGGTACCGACATGGCCATTGCCTTTGACATAAGGCCGGGTTCAGACCCTATGATCACCAACAACCTTATTTATACCTGGAACGGTGTTGACTACCAAAGTACAGGAAGAACTTTTGAAGCCAAAGTAGGTATGGAGTCCTGTGATGGTGACCTGGGAAAATTTTTCGAGTTTCGTATCCCGATGTCAGAGATCTTTGCTGTATGCGATGATACCAACTCCTGCGATTCTATAAGTATTAACCTCGCCTCTGCCCTGGCAGGAGGATCCCCAAATTCTAAGCATAAAGATGATTTCGACTTTCCACTCAGCCTTGGAATTAACTCCTCTCCTACAGCAGCAATCGAGGCCGACGATACTGTATGTGCAGGAACTACCGTAGTATTTGATGGCAGCAATTCTACCTATTTTGACGGGGGAAGATATACGGCCGAGAACGCTCCGGACTTTATGGACAGTATCGTTTCTTACGAATGGGACATGAATTATGATGGTTCTGAATTCACCCGCGACCACACAGGGATGCAACCGGAGATGGTCTTTGAAAATACCGGGGAGACGGTTATTGCCTTACAGGTAACTGACGCCTTTGGGTGCATCGATCTTGTTACCCATCTATTAAAGGTAGAAAGCAGTCCGACCGCACTTTTTGATGTTACGCAGGACGCAGACTGCAGCCTGATGATCAACCTGGATGCTTCTGAGAGCACCCCATCATCCAATACGTGTTCAATTATTTCCTATGAATGGGATATGAACTATGATGGTAGTTTTGACACTACTTTAACCGGAGAAGAGGCTGCATATGCCTATGAGGAATGCGGCACCTATACGATCGCCTTGAGAGTAACCGATGATAGTAACCTGTGTAATCAGGCCATCTACACCCAAACGGTAGAAGTTGCAGACGAAGAGCTGCCCACCTTTACCGTACCCGAAAACATTGAATTAACAGATAACCAGGACAGCAATGACCTGTCTATAACGGGAGACGTTCTGGATGCGACAGACAATTGTGAAGTGGCAAGCGTTACCTTCTCAGATGTATCTGAAACAGACTCCTGCGGTAACAGCACCATTACCAGAACATGGACAGCAACCGACCTGTGCGGTAACAGTTTCTCTCAGGATCAAATCATAACCATATCAACTTCGAACGGAAATTACGAGATCACAGCACCGAAAGACCTAACCATTAGTTGCGATGCAAATTATATTCCCTGCATAGAATTTGAAAATCTTAGTTTGAATGCTCAGCAAGGAGTTATTCCTCATGCCGGGCGCACCATCACGGTGACCGCCGGCTCTAACAAAGGAGTAAGAACCCCTATGCTTTTTGACTCTTCGGTTTCATCTTCTGCTGATCCTGACCTGGGAACACCCCATGAAGATTTTGGAGGAACGGGTAAGGGCCCGGCAGGTGCCATGGGCGAAGCAAATCAAAATTACATTCCGAGAGGCAATGTATTAATTGTACAGCAGTACGGGCAGAATGGCCCTAACGATAATAATGAAAGAGGGAGCTTCCTTGAATTAGACCTTAGTGAATTTGGAGGAGTTACCCTGGGCAGCTTATCCTTACTTGACCTGGAGGCCAAACAAAGCAATAAAAGGGTGGAGCTTCTGGATGAATCAGCAAATATGATCGCCAGCGTTCCGATTCCCGACGCCGGAGATAATGGAGCCATCACCATGGACCTCAGTGCCTATAACAATGTATTTAAGATCATCATTGTTCTGGATGGTTCAGGGGCTGTAACCTCCCTCTGTTTTGAGAACCAGGATACTGACTGGGGTGTGGCAACCGTGAATGATGCATGTACCACTCCCCCGGGGATATGGTATCAAGATAAGGTTAGCAGCGGAAATTGTGGTCCGGAAACCATTACCAGAACCTGGTATACCACCGATTACCAAGGCAATTTGTATAGCGACACACAGACCATTACTATTATTGACGAAGAGGCGCCTACTTTTATTGGCGAACTTCCTCAGGACCTCACCGTAAGTTGTGCGGCACTTCCTGAAATCCCTTCTTTAGAGGGCATTGATAATTGCGATCCTGATCCGGCGATCAGTTTTGAAGAAGTTGTTTCAGGTAATGATGATCAATGTGGCTCTGAATACACCATCACCCGAACCTGGACCGTTACTGACTGCAGCGGTAATGAAAGCTCTCATCAGCAGACTATTACCGTAGAAGATGACCTGGCTCCAGTTTTTGTTGAAGACCTTCCCCTCAGCACGGTCACAGCAGACTGTAATACTTTACCGGAAGCCGTAACGCTTACCGCCACAGATCAATGCCAGGGAGCGGTTGATGTACTTTTTGAAGAGGTGATCACCAATACAGATGATTGCGGAAATGCTTCAGAAATTACCAGAACATGGACAGCAACTGATTGTGCCGGAAACGAGGTAAGTCATCAACAAGTAATTACTCTTGAAGATCATGAGGCACCGGTGATCAGCGATGTTCCGGCCGACGTAACCGTTAGCTGCAGCACGATTACCGATATGAGCTCAGCACCTTCTGTCAGTGATAATTGCGATGCAACCGTATCCTTGGAAATGTCTGAAGAAATGATCCCGGGTACCTGTGAAGGTTCTTATACCTTAATAAGAACATGGACAGCTACCGACTGTTCGGGCAATACTGCGGAGGCCTCACAGACCATCACGGTTGAAGATAATGAAGGCCCTGTTTTAACTTCAGATCTTGATGAGAACATCAACACCTCCTGTGGCAACATCCCCGAGGTTCCGCAACCGGAGTTTACCGATGGATGCGGAGGGCAGGTTGAAATAGCTTTTGAAACCTCAGACACCTTTACCACTGCAGGGGAAGATTACGAGATCATTCGCACATGGACTGCCACCGATGAATGCGGTAACGAAACCATGGTTACCCAAACCATCTTTGTTATGATGGAGGTTACCAATATCTCGCTTGAACCGCTTTCACTATGTGTAGACGACACTCCTGTTAATCTCAACAGCTTACTGCCACAGGGAGTAAGCAAAACAGGAAACTGGCAGGTACTTTCCGGTTCCTATACACCAAACAACGACCTGTTTAATCCGAATGAAGCCAGCCTGGGCAATTATACCCTGGAGTATTCGAACAACGAAGATCACTGTCCTGTAACCTATACGGTGGATATTGAGGTTCATGACGACTGCGTAGTTCTGCCCTGTACTTCGGTTAGCGACGTAGTTATCTCTAAGACCATTACTCCGAACGGAGATGCCTATAACGAATACTTTACGGTAAAAGGTGTAAATGAAGATTGCGGTTTCCGAATTACGGTAAAGATCTTTAATCGATGGGGCCTCTTGGTTTACAGCTCTAACGATTACAAGAATGACTGGAACGGGTACACCAACTCTAATGCTATCGGAAGTTCGGGCCAGGTACCTGCAGGAACCTATTATTACGTAGTGACCCTCGTTGACAGTGGCATGGATCCATTTACCGGATACATCTATGTTGGCACCGGCTCTAATTAAAAATAAAACCAGCGCCCTATGAAAAAAATTACAATCGTCCTTTTCCTGGTTTTTACATGGTGTGGTTTTGCGCAACAGCTGCCACAGTTCACCCAATACATGTATAACACCATTGCCATTAACCCTGCCTATGCCGGGTCACGGGAGAGCCTTAGCGTGGTTGCTCTTCACAGAAGTCAATGGAGCGGTTTTGAAGGCGGTCCGCAAACGCTGACTGCCTCCATACACTCACCCATGAGAAATGACCGCGTAGGACTCGGACTTTCATTCATTAATGATCAGCTGGGTTTTGAGAATTTCTCGTACGTATACGGTGACTTTTCATATACAATACGTACAGGAGAACGAAGCCAGTTGGCGTTCGGTTTAAAGGCCGGGGTTACACAATTTAGCCTTGACCAATCATTTTTATCAGACCCTTCAGTCTCCGGTGATCCATTTTTCCGTGACCTTTCCAACAGGATCAGTCCCAATCTGGGCGCTGGGATCTACTGGCATAGCTACCGGTGGTATGTAGGAATGTCAGCACCGAGATTATTTAACAACAATTACAACAAAGGCGGCGCATTATCTAACGAGGACTTCGTGGCTTCAGAAAGGGTAAGTTATTACTTTACCGGCGGACTTGTTTTTGATCTGGGTCAGAACGTAAAGCTAAAACCTTCTGTGCTTATAAAGGCCACCAACGGTGCAGAAACCGCCTATGACACGGCCGTGAATTTCTTATTCTACGATAAGTTATGGCTGGGTGCCACCTATCGCTGGGATGATGCCATTGGCGCTATTGCCGATTTCCAGGTAAGCAAAAATCTACGAATAGGGTATGCCTACGATTTTGGTGTTTCAGAGCTGCGACCCTACACCGACGGCAGTCATGAGATCTTTTTACTGGTTGATCTGTCGCTGAAGAATCCGAAGTTTAAATCTCCCCGTTACTTTTAAAGACAAATGATGATGAAAAGTAATAATGCATTAAGCTGTTTAATACTCTTTCTTCTTATACCCGGCGCACTACTTGCGCAATATGGTACTCAGAAAAAGGCCGATGCCCTATTCAATAAATTTGCCTTTATTGAAGCCGCAGAGACCTATAAAGAGCTTATTGAAAATGATTATAATCGCGATTATGCCACAAGAAAACTGGCTGATTGCTATTTCCTCCTGCGTGACCCGGAAAAGGCAGCCACTTATTATGCCAGGGTCGTAGAACAGGAGGGCACGCCTCCGGAATACTATTACAATTATGCCCTTGTACTTAGAGCCCTGGGCAGGCATGATGAAGCCATGACCTGGGCTAAAACCTATAAAAAAATGGGAGGTGAAGGCAGATTGTACCGCGATCTGAAAAGAGATGAGACCTCAGAGAATCTCTTTGAAAACGGGGTAAAATACGAGATCAACCCGGTAAGCTTTAATTCATCTTACAGCGATTTTGGTGCCTACGAATTTAAGGGAGAACTCTATTTTGTTTCCTCCAGGCCCCATACCAATCAATCTGAAAAGGTCTATAAGTGGAATGAACAACCCTTTCTTGACATTTTCAAGAGAGATGCCAGAGGCATAGCTACCCCCTTGAAGGAAGGTATTAATTCCAAATATCACGAAGGGCCGTTAGCCATAACTCCCGATGGGAAATACATGTATTTTTCACGAAATAATTATAAAGACAACAAGATCGGAAAAGACGATAAGGGGGTAAACCATTTGAAGATCTACAGAGCCGAATGGGTTGAAGACAGCTGGAAAAGAATAACAGACCTCTCTATAAACGGTAAAGATTACTCTGTTTCTCACCCTGCGTTATCGGCAGACGGGAAAACACTTTACTTTGCTTCCGACATGCCGGGCGGAATTGGTAAAAGCGACCTCTACAAAGCAGAAATAAGGGCCGACGGGAGTTTTGGGGAAATTAAAAACCTTGGAGATAAAGTAAATACATCAGAAGATGAATTATTCCCCTTTATCAACGGAGAAAACAAACTTTTCTTTTCCTCTGATGGTCACGGGGGCTACGGTATGCTTGACATTTTCGCAACAGTTACCGGAGAAGATGGGGCTATTGACCAGGTTGTTAATCTCGGTGAACCCGTAAACAGTAATATGGATGATTTCTCATTCTATATGTCTGATAACGGATTTGATGGGTATTTTTCCAGTAACCGAGGGGCAGATCCTTTTAATGATGACATCTATTATTTCGAAAAGATCCCGCCATTGATGCTAAGAGGGCTCGTCAAAGACTCTATCAACCACAAGCCTATTGCCAATGCCAAATTAAGCCTTAAAGACAAGGACGGGCTTGAGATCGCTTATTTGGAAACTGATGCACATGGTCGTTATGAGATCAACATTGACCGTGAAAAATCGTATCGTATCAGCGCAGGTCACCCAAAGTACCAGGAAGCCGCAGAAAAACTTTTTGACACCTATAACCTCAGCAAAAGAGCCACCGAAGTTATCGTGAATTTCCAACTGGTTCCCGTTCGTGATATCAGTGTTCTGGCTAATCTGAACACCATTCACTTTGACTTTGACAAATATGACATCAGACCTGATGCCGCTAAGGAGTTAGACAAGATCGTGAATCTGCTCACCAATGAATACCCTGATATGGTTATGAAAATTGAAGCGCATACCGACTCCCGGGGAAGCTTCAGTTATAACGACAAGTTATCTATTGACAGGGCAAATGCCACCGCCGAATACCTCATTTCCAAGGGACTTGAAAAAGAGCGGATCATTGCCTCCAGGGGCTTTGGGGAAAAGAAACTCACCAACGGATGTGCCGATGGAGTGAATTGCGAAGAAGTTCAGCACGAGGCCAACCGACGTACCGAATTCATTGTACAGCGAATGAAATAAAAAAAGAGACCCGGAAATTCCGGGTCTTATTTTTTTACAAAAATGTGGGTGTAAAAGTATTTTCCATGCTCATCTTTCATCACGCAAATCGATCCGTGTGTAAAGGCTCCTTCTATAACCGCCTTATGTGCCTCACTGCCTAACCAGGCATTCACAGCACCTTCAGCCGTTCCGTAAGCTTTGGCTACATTTTCTGCAACATCCTCCGCTCCGGCCTGAGAAATAAGGTAGGCTTCACGGTCGTAAAAATTGTGATGACTTGCTTCGCCGGTAAGCACCATATATTCGGTATGTTCGGCAGCTTTAGGATAGGCGATATCAAGATCGGATAAAGGATTGAGTCCGATTTCAACACGATGAGCATTAATAAGGTCAAACACCTCGGCTTCTACATTAATCAATGTTAATGCCTGTGCCTGGTGCAGATCCTCTTCCAGGTCATGACTGCAGGAAATCAATGTGCAGCCCATCATTACATAAAGGCACAGCAGTACTGCACCCTTGGGGGTAAGGGCTTTCATAGGTTAATTTAATAAGATTTGGCCTTACTAAATTAGGTAATAACCCTACAAGAGATATGTTAAAGAAATGTTAATGTATGTGAAGTGCCCTTATTTTGTTGTGTATCAGGGCGCCAGACGTTCCAACGTCCAGTTCCAGTCCTTTTGCAGGGTATATCGCAGCCTGTCATGGAGTCTGTTCGGACGTCCCTGCCAGAATTCAATCGATAGAGGTCTTACCAAATATCCTCCCCAGTGTTCCGGCCTGGGAATATCCTTCCCTGCAAACTTCTCTTCCAAACCTTTTAATTCCTCCTCCAGAAATTCCCGGGAAGCCACTACCTCACTTTGATCGGAAACCCAAGCTCCCAGTTGACTTCCCCTGGGTCTTGACTCAAAATACCCATCAGACATGTTGGGGACTATCTTTTCTGCCTCTCCTTTAATGATCACCTGGCGTTCCAGTACCGGCCAGAAAAAAGACAAGCATACTTTGGGGTTAGCCGTTATGGCCTTCCCTTTTTCACTGGTATAATTCGTATAAAAAATAAAACCTTCTTCATTATACCTTTTTAAGAGTACCACCCTGCTTTTAGGAAATCCATCCAGTCCGAAAGTACTAACGGTCATCGCATTGGCCTCATCGATGGCATCGGAGTCTTCCACCTCATGAAACCAGGTTTGAAACAACTGCATCGGATTTTCGGGCACCTGAGATTCAAGCAGCTCTGATTTACTGTAATTCTTCCTGTAGTTACTTAGGTCTTTTCCTTTATTCATATAAGACAAATATTAGTACTCGAAGACCTTGCCATCATCGGCAAGCTCTGTATTTTCAAATATTTCTGCAGCCTCTTCTGCAAAGGCCTCCAGGACGTCATACCGGGTAGAATAATGTCCGAGAATCAGGGTGCCTACCCCGGCTTTTTTTGCAATGGTTGCAGCTTCTTTAGCTGTTGAATGACCTGTAGGCGAAGCAAGGTCGGCATGCACGTCTAAAAACGTAGCTTCATGATACAGCCAATCAACCCCCTTGATAACAGGTATGATACGCTCATTGTATCTGGTATCGCTGCAAAACGCGTACGACTTGACCGGCGGCGGGTCAAAGCTGAGCTCTTTATTAGAAATGACACGACCGTCATCAAGGGTAATATCTTTTCCCAGTTTAATATTCCTGAAATAACAGGTTTCCACCCCGTAGTGTTCTGCCGCCTCCACGTTTAGTTTACGCTGCCCGGGTTTTTCCCGAAACAGGAATCCGTTGGTATAAATTCTGTGATCAAGCGGAATGGTGTAAACCTCTACTTTTTCATCTTCAAAAACACATTCTGATTCTGTTGATTCAAGCTCGTGAAAGATCAAGGGATAATTAGTCCATGATTTCCCGAGTTTCAGCATCAGGGTAATTGCTTCTTTAATACCTTTTGGGCCATAGATATGCAACGGAGCCTCCCGACCCAGGAGCCGAAAGGTTGAAATGAGTCCCGGAAGCCCAAAAAAATGGTCTCCGTGAAGATGGGAGATAAAAATGTGTTTAATGCGTGCGAACTTTACCTTTTGTTTCCGCAATTGCACCTGAGTTCCTTCCCCACAGTCGATCAAAAAGAGATGATTTTTTATATCGAGTACCTGAGCGGTAGGATGCGTGTATGCTCTTGGGGTAGCACTGTAACAACCCAGTACGAATAACTTCATTACGAAAGATTAAGTTGCACCTGATAAGTCCTCCTATTGAACTCAGGCATCGAGATCTCTTGCAATCTCATCCATTTCAATAAGGTCATACGCTTCCTTCACGGTAGGTACTACCACGAGATCATTATTCACCTCATCGTAATTCACGGAATCGTTTACAATGACAAAGGATTTTCCCGAATTAAGGTGATCCATGGCCAGCTCATGAAGTTCCATAAGATCGCCGGCTGAAATTCCCGTAAAGGCCAGGAGATTCACTATAATATTGTCATTTTTAAATTTGCTGTAGGCCTCTGTAAGGCGTTCTCTGAAGGTAGGAAGCGAGATGCTTTCCTGGGTGATCAGGGTCGTGCTTTCATTGCTGTCAATTATCATAATCCTATTGTTTTATTTTACTTGCTAATAGATAGATCACTGCCATTCTTACGGCAACGCCATTCTCTACCTGATCGAGAATAATGGCCTGGCCGGAATCGGCTACATCACTGGTGATCTCTACCCCTCTGTTTATGGGGCCGGGATGCATAATGGTGATCTCTTTGTCCAGAGATTCAAGTAAGTTTTTGTTCAATTGGAATTGTTGGGCATATTCACGGGTGGACGGAAAGTAGCTGATATCCATCCTTTCATTTTGCACTCTCAACATATTGGCCACATCGCACCATTCAAGGGCTTTTCTAAGATTGGTCTCTACTTTAACCCCCAGAGAGGCAATGTGTTTGGGCAATAAGGTCTTAGGCCCGCAAACCATAACCTCGGCGCCCTGCAGCTGGAGGGCAAAAATATTGGAAAGGGCTACCCTGGAGTGCAGAATATCACCTACTATAACCACCTTCTTCCCGGCCACTTCCCCGAGTTTTTCCCGGATGGAATACGAATCCAACAGTGCCTGGGTAGGGTGCTCATGGGCTCCATCTCCGGCATTGATAATACTGGCCTTGACATGGTTAGAGAGAAATACTCCTGCCCCCGGATTGGGGTGACGCATGACCACCATATCAACCTTCATTGAAAGGATATTATTCACTGTATCGATCAGGGTTTCTCCTTTCTTTACCGAAGACTGGGAGGCCGAAAAATTAATGACATCTGCAGACAATCGTTTTTCTGCCAGCTCGAAGGAGAGCTTGGTACGGGTACTGTTCTCAAAGAAAAGGTTCGCAATGGTAACATCTCGCAGGGAAGGTACTTTTTTGATCGGACGGTTGATCACTTCCTTAAAGTGATCTGCAGTCTCAAAGATCAAATTGATATCTTCCCTTTTCAGGTATTTTATACCTAACAAGTGGTTAACACTTAGTTCGCTCATGCTGTTACTTACTATTTATTTACCAAAAATACCGTGTCTTCTCCCTCCTGCTCTTTCCAGGTTACTTTCACTTTCTCCTCATTAATGGCATCTACCTGCCTTCCGCGATAATCAGGCTGTATGGGTAAATGCCGGCTGAAACGCCTGTCTATAAGGGTCAGAAGCTCGATCTCTTCCGGTCTGCCAAAACTCTGAATGGCCGTCAGGGCTGCCCTGATGCTTCTTCCGGTATAGAGAACATCATCAATAAAGACCACCTTTTTACCTTCTACCAGGAAATCGATCCGGGTTTTATTGGCCTCCAGGGGCTTTTCTCCCCTTCTGAAATCGTCTCTGAAAAAGGTAATATCGAGGTAGCCCAGTTTTACTTCTTTAATATGGTAGTCAGTTTCAAGAATGCTTTTCAGTCGCTCCGCAACGCGCACACCCCTGGGCTGAATCCCAATCAGAACGGTATCCTTAAAGTCAAGATGATTCTCTATGAGTTGACAAGCCAGTCGATGTAAAATGATGTTTATTTCCTTGGCCGAAAGCAATACTTTTTGACTCATATGCTGTGAAGAAAGTGTATCGAGATGTAAAAGTAATCAATTTTTAATGACAAAGCTAATAGCCTTATCATCTTTAGGCCTCCTTAGGTTCATTTAAATTTTAAAGAATTCTCTTCCTCTCAACGGGCGTTCTTTGATGCATTTTCTTATTTTTAGGAGGAAATCATATTAACCACTATTGATAATGAAAAAAATTAAAAATTTACTGGCGGTCCTGTGTTTATCGGCTGTTCTCCCCGTGATGGGACAGAAAATGGACAAGGATAAAAGCAGGCTTATTGAACATATTGAGCAACAGCAACAAGAAATGACCACCATTTCAGACAGTATATGGGCTGCAGCAGAGGTGGCCTTTGAAGAGTCAACCTCGAGTGAGTTGCTTGCCAAATACGCCGAAGAAAATGGTTTTACGGTAACCCGGGGAGTAGCCGGCATGCCAACGGCATTTGTAGCTACCTACGGTTCCGGGAAACCCGTTATTGGGATCCTGGGAGAATTCGATGCCCTTCCCGGAATTTCTCAAAAGGCTCAACCCACTAAAGAACCTTTGCATGAAGGAGCTGCGGGTCATGGCTGCGGGCACAATCTGTTCGGTACCGCCAGCCTCGGTGCGGCAGTAGCCATCAAAAAAATGATGGATGAAGGAAAACTGGAGGGTACGGTGAAGTTTTACGGCACCCCGGCAGAGGAAAAATATTTTGGTAAGATCTGGATGGTGGAAGCCGGATTGTTTGACGACCTGGACGTTTGTTTAGACTGGCACCCCTCTGCTGAAACCAAAGCCGATGTTCAGAGTTCTCTGGCCCTGGTAGATTTTATAGTAGAATTTCACGGGCAGGCCGCACACGCTTCCAGCGACCCTTGGAACGGAAGAAGCGCCTCAGATGCCCTGGAGCTTTATACTACCGGAATTAACTTTTACCGGGAGCACATAAAGCCTACCGTACGTATTCACTACCATATACAGGACGGAGGCCAGGTAGTCAATGTTGTTCCTGACTACTCCCGTCTCTGGGTTCGGGTTCGCGACACGAAGCGTGAAGGACTTACCCCTGTGTACGAACAGGTGAAACGTATGGCCGAAGGAGCTGCTATCATGGCCAACGTTGACTATGAATTATCGCTGGTTTCCGGTATCTATGAACTTTTGGTGAACCGTACGGGAGGAGCTGCCATGCAGAAAAACCTGGAAATGTTGGGTGAGATCACCTACACCCCTGAAGAGATCAACTTCGCGAAAAAGATACAGGAGGCCGTGAATAAGCCTATGGTGGGTATTGACAGCAAGCTCAAACCTCTTGAAGAGACCAAAGAACACCCGGGCGGGGGTAGTACCGATGTGGGTGATGTGAGCTGGGTTGTGCCTACCATCAGAATGGGGGCTACGGTGGCTCCGAAAGGAACACCCTGGCATTCCTGGGCAGTCGTAGCCTGCGGAGGAATGTCTATAGGCCACAAAGGAATGATGCATGCTTCAAAAGCACTGGGTATGACCATGATCGACCTTTATAAAGACCCTGCCCTGGTGCAAAAGGTGAAAGAGGAGTTCAAGGAAAGAAAAGGCGATCATGTGTACAAGGCCATGATCCCGGAAGGTGGACCGCCGATTGAATGATGGATGATGAATTATGAATTATGAATTATGAGTTATGAGTTATGAATTATGAGTTATGAATTATGAGTTATGAGTTATGAGTTATGAATAATGAATTGTAGATGACAGATGAGTTTATAATAAAGTAAACTATAAGGCACATAACCGTATAACAGTATAACCAAAAAAAGCCTCCCAATGGGAGGCTTTTTTTAAATGATCTATAAAATATTCTTAGTCTACCCGAACAATCCTTGCCCCGATAGCACGAAGTCTGCTATCAATATCCTGATAACCTCTGTCTATCTGTTCTATATTGTGAATGGTGGAAGTTCCTTGCGCAGAAAGGGCTGCGATCAGCAATGAAACTCCTGCCCTGATATCGGGAGAGGTCATGGTGGTCGCTTTGAGTTGTGATTCAAAATCGTGACCTATTACAGTAGCGCGGTGCGGATCACAAAGGATGATCTTTGCCCCCATATCGATCAATTTATCTACAAAGAACAGGCGGCTTTCAAACATCTTTTGATGAATGAGAACACTTCCTCTTGCCTGGGTAGCAACTGTTAACACAATACTTAAAAGGTCGGGAGTAAATCCGGGCCACGGCGCATCGGAAATGGTTAAAACCGAACCATCAATATAATTCTGAATTTCGTACCCTTTCTTGTGTTCGGGCACAAAAATATCATCTCCCCTTCTTTCTATTTTTATACCTAATTTTTCAAACACCATGGGTATTTGCCCCAGGTTTTCCCAGCTCACATTTTTAATTGTGATCTCACTTTTGGTCATAGCAGCCAAGCCGATCCAGCTTCCGATCTCGATCATATCGGGAAGCATGGTATGTTCGGTACCTCCAAGCTCTTCTACACCTTCTATAGTGAGGAGGTTAGAGCCCACGCCGCTGATCTTTGCACCCATTCTGTTCAGCATTTTACACAATTGCTGTAAGTAGGGTTCACAGGCTGCATTATAAATGGTGGTAGTACCTTTAGCCAAAACGGCTGCCATTAATATATTGGCTGTTCCTGTTACAGAGGCCTCATCGAGCAGCATATCAGCCCCTTTTAAGGATTTGGCCTCTACCCCATAGAAGTACTCTTCGCGGTTATACCTGAACTTGGCACCCAGCTTGATAAAACCTTCAAAATGCGTATCTAATCGTCTGCGCCCGATCTTATCTCCTCCCGGTTTGGGTATATATCCTTTACCAAATCGAGCCAACAGCGGCCCTACCAACATGATAGAACCTCTTAAGCCTCGACCGTCTTTTTTAAACTCCTCCGACTGCAGGTATTCCAGGTGCACGTCATCGGCTTTAAAGGTATAGGAAGACGACCCGATCTTCTGGATCTTGACACCCAGGTTCTCGAGCAGGTCGATCAATTTATTTACGTCAATGATATTCGGAATGTTGTGAATGGTTACTTTCTGATCAGTAAGCAACACGGCACAAAGTATTTGCAGGGCTTCGTTTTTTGCACCCTGGGGGGTGATCTCACCTTTTAATTGGTGACCACCCTCAATTTTAAATGTTCCCATAGCTGATAATTGGTGTGATTAGTAACGTTTTTTGCCTCGTCCTTTTCCATGGTGCTTTCGACCGCCCCGGCTGGATTTGTGGCTGTGGCTGTGGCTGTGGCTGTGGCTACTACGCACCAGGTTTTTACTTTCAGCAAGGTCTTCGTCCCATTTGGCCAGGTTGATCGCCCCGTCGCTGAGTTCGAACAGATGTTGAAAGATCACCTCATCTTCAACCGTATCCTTGTTCCAGTTGAGGTAACTCTTCTTCATATGATTAGCGATGGTAAATTTCAGGGCATCTTTCAGGTCGCCATCTTCCCAGGAAACACATACGTCTATCATACGTTTTATGTTATTACCGTAAAAACGGTATTTAGGAAAGTTCTGCGGGTACTCTAATGGCTCCGGCCGCTCTTCGAGCATTTCCCTTGTAGGTGTAGGGTAAGGCGAATCTACATCGAGTTTAAAATCTGAGATGATAAATAACTGATCCCAAAGTTTATGTTGAAAGTCTGGAACGTCACGCAGGTGTGGGTTCAAGTTCCCCATAACCCCGATAATGGCATTAGCCACCTTATTGCGTTCTTCTCGGTCTTCTATTGAAACGGCATGATCGACCATTTTCTGAATATGTCTGCCATATTCCGGAATGATCAATTTAGGACGTTCACTGTTGTATTCTAAATTGTCAATCAAAATAATAAGTGATTATAAATCTGTAGTTTATCTGAAGTAGTATGATCTGCCCCCGAAAATAAGAAAAATAAATGGACCCCGCAGAAATTACAACGAAAT
Organism: Robertkochia marina; assembly: GCF_004799345.1. Classification (GTDB taxonomy): domain Bacteria; phylum Bacteroidota; class Bacteroidia; order Flavobacteriales; family Flavobacteriaceae; genus Robertkochia; species Robertkochia marina. Next base: position 484,553 of record NZ_SSMC01000003.1, on the reverse strand, counting down.
TACCCCTTCAATGGTACTAATTGCCTTGTATTTTTCAATAACGGCTTCCGGGCTGGCCATATTCACCTCAATAGATACACTGGTATATTTTCCTCCTGAGGAGGTTTTTTTCTGTATAACCGCTCCGGTATTATCAAAGTTTTTCTCAATGGCAGCTACTTTATCTGCATCGGTGGGCACAATGAATTTGTAGAGATATGGAGACGGCCATGACGTACTTTCTTCTAACTCATCGCGTAATCTTTTATAAAACGCTTCAACATCTTTTGGGTCTTTCATCGGTACGAAATTCTTTTAGTGCAAAGATAGTCCTTACAAATGTATTTTTTATTACCATTTCATTTAGTTATTTTGCCATGTGGGAATTATGATAGAAAGTACTAAAAAAATAGTAGTGACGGGCGGTCCGGGAACAGGTAAGACAACTCTGATCGATACGCTGAAAGACAAAGAGTTTCATTGCCTTCCTGAAATATCCCGACAGGTAACCCTGGAAGCCAGAGAACAGGGTATTGAACAATTGTTTTTAACCGATCCCCTGCTATTCAGTAAAAAACTGCTGGAGGGTCGGGTCAATCAGTTTATTGAATCCCTGAACCTCACCAAAAACCTGGTCTTTTTTGACCGTGGAATTCCCGACGTAGTGGCTTACCTTGATTACATCGGAGACGATTATCCGGCATTATTTGAAGAAGCCTGTAAAGAACACCTATATGACCAGGTGTTCCTGCTTCCTCCCTGGGAGGATATATACATTTCAGACAACGAACGGTATGAGAACTTTGACCAGGCAAAAAGAATTCACGAACACCTGGAGCGAACCTACAGCCGCTTCGGTTATCATTTAACAGAGGTCCCCACCGGCACCCCTGAAAGCCGCACCGAATTCATCATCAATAATTTACTTTAAAATGGAAACCATATCCCCCGAAAAGGTATTGAGATCCTATTGGGGATACAATTCTTTTCGTCCTCCCCAAAAGCAGATCATCACCCACATAAACAATGGGGAGAACGCCCTGGTGCTCCTACCAACCGGAGGAGGCAAGTCTGTATGTTACCAGGTACCTGCTTTAAGCAAAGAGGGTATTTGCATCGTTATTTCTCCGCTGGTTGCACTGATCAATGACCAGGTAAAGCAACTCAAAGAGCGGGGTGTTAAGGCTCTGGCTATTACCGGTGGTATTTCCTACAGCGAATTGAACGACCGGCTTGACAATGCCATTTACGGCAATTACAAGTTTCTGTACCTGTCACCCGAACGCCTTCAGCAGGAACTGATCACAGAACGTATCAGGCAAATGCCGGTAAACCTGATCGCCATTGATGAAGCGCATTGTATTTCACAATGGGGAAACGACTTCCGACCGGCCTACAGGAGCTGTGGCATTTTAAAAGACATGTTCCCCAACATTCCTCTGGTAGCGCTTACCGCAACAGCTACCCCTGAGGTGGTAAAAGACATTAAAGAGAATCTCCATATAACCGAAGCCCCCACCTTTAGTGCTTCTTTTGAAAGAGCAAACCTGCGTTATTGGATCAGACCTTGTCATGATAAACATTACGAGATAAGCAGGATCTTCCATAAGCTATCAGGCAGTGGCATCGTATATATCAGAAGCAGAAAAAAAAGTGTCACCCTTTCCCAGGAACTTAACCAACGTGGTATCTCGGCCGCCTTTTTTCACGGAGGACTTTCTGCGGAAGAAAAAAAGTCAAAACTGGAGGATTGGCTGGAAGGGAAAGTCAGGGTCATGGTAGCCACCAATGCCTTTGGAATGGGCATAGACAAAGCAGATGTTCGCTGTGTGATACATGCCGATCTTCCTGATTCTCTTGAAAATTATTTCCAGGAGTCCGGCAGGGCCGGAAGAGACGGCAAAGAATCATGGGCCATGTTACTGTACAACGATGCCGACCTGGAAACCCTGGAAAACCAATTTGTAAAAACCATTCCCGACCGCAAATTTATCGGTCTGCTCTATAATAAACTGTGTAATTTCCTGCAGATAGCCTATGGAGATGGAAGCGGAGAAACTTTTCAGATAAACTTCAACTCCTTTTGCCATACCTATCAGCTGAACCCTGTTGCGGCCTACAACGGACTCCAGCTGTTAGACCGCAACTCTGTAATTCGGTTGAGTGAACAATTCAGAAGATCGGTCAGTCTTCAATTCACCGTGAATAATCATAAGTTATTTCATTATATGGACCGGAATCCTTCCTATGAAGGGCTTATACAACTTATTCTGAGAACCTATGGCGGGGTATTTGACATTATGACGGCTGTAAACACCAGGTTACTGGCTACCAAAACGGGTATGGAAGAAAAGCGAATCACGGCTATGCTGCATCAATTGGCTACCGATGAGCTCATTGAGCTCAAGGTGGTCAATGCCGATACCAGTATTACCTTTTTACAACCCAGGGAAGATCACCATACCATTAACAGTATTGCCCGCGATATTGACATCCAGCGTAAAAATAAAATAGAACGTATAGCGCATGTACGCTCATTTCTGGATACTGATACCTGCCTGAGCCGGTACCTCAGTGAATACTTTGGTCAAAAAACAGCCTCAAGCTGCGGCAATTGCTCGAATTGCAGCAAACAAAAAACAGCTAAAGGCGAACGCGATATAAACATGGTACGAAAAGTGGTGATACATACACTTTCAAAAGGACCTATGAGCTCAAGGGCATTGGTTGAACACCTGGGTGTTCCGGAAGATAAGGTCCTCCATGCGTTACACACTATGCTGCAAGAAGAAGAAATTAGTCGCAATCAAAAGAACGAATATTACATCAAATGAAGCGAAAACTGAGAATCGTATTTATGGGTACCCCCGATTTCGCCGTGGAGACCCTCAAAAGCATCCTGGAAGCAGGCCATGAAGTAGTCGGCGTGATAACCGCCCCTGACCGTCCTGCCGGACGCGGGCGAAAGCTGCAAATGCCGGCGGTAAAGAAATTTGCCTTAAGCAAGGATCTGAACGTCTTACAACCCACCAACCTGAAAGATCCTGAATTCCTGGAAACATTACGATCATTACAGGCAAACCTACAGGTGGTGGTAGCCTTCAGAATGTTGCCCGAAGCTGTTTGGGCCATGCCGGAATACGGCACCTTTAACCTTCACGCCTCTCTCCTGCCCGAATACAGGGGTGCCGCCCCCATAAACTGGGCCTTGATCAACGGGGAAACCCAAACCGGAGTTACCACTTTTTTCATCGATGAGAAAATTGACACCGGAGCTGTGATCCTGCAGGAGACTACAAACATAACCCCTCAAATGAATGCCGGTGAACTTCACGACCATTTAATGAAGATCGGGGCAGAACTCGTTATTAAGACCTTGAACCTGATAACCTCAGGAGCCGTTTCTACCCAATTACAGCCAAAAGGAGACCAGGAGAAAAAGGCTTATAAACTAAACAAAGAGAACTGTAAGATCAATTGGGAGACATCGGCCGAAACTATTCATAACCTTGTAAGAGGTCTAAGTCCGTATCCCGGCGCCTGGTGCCATTTTGAACAGGACGGTAAGTCCGCTCCCGTAAAGATCTATGCTGCTGCACTCACTGAAAAACCCGCTACCGCTCCGGCAGGAAGCCTGAAAGTTGAAAACAAACAGCTTCTGGCAGCCACCAAAGATCAATGGTTGGAGGTACTTGAATTACAATTGCCGGGGAAGAAACGGATGGCAGTCAAAGACTTATTGAACGGCATGCAGTTAAATGAAGGGGCTATGTTTAGCTAAACCCTTATAAACAGTACTATTAAGCGTATTTTCGTAAAAAAAGGCTTACTTTATTAACAATAATCTGAAGTTATCAACAAATTTCGCCGTTTTCCTTGCTATTACTTGCATGGCAAGGATTTCCGATTAAATTTGTGAAACGATTAGAATAAATGTTTAACCAATCTATTTGTAAAATCTTTAAATTATGAACAAAACAGAATTAATCGATGCAATGGCTGCAGATGCAGGAATCACTAAAGCTGCTGCTAAGAAAGCACTTGAATCATTTCTAGGTAACGTTGAAGGTACCCTTAAGAAAGGTGGAAGAGTTTCTCTGGTAGGTTTCGGATCCTGGTCTGTATCTAAAAGATCTGCCAGAGAAGGTAGAAACCCACAAACGGGAGCTACTATCAAGATCGCTGCTAAAAATGTAGTGAAATTTAAGGCAGGTGCTGAACTTTCTAGCGCAGTAAACTAATCTTATTCTATAAAAAAGAAAAGCGCCCAATGGGCGCTTTTTTTTTGCTTTACACCCAAATTGTATAATTTTTTCTTACTGATTATTTTCATTTCATAGAAAGTTATTATATTTAAGAATGTAACTATTCAAAATCAAGGGCTTATGGTTTCTTTAACTCCAAAGAAAGGCCATTTGCTCATTGCCGAACCTTCCATTATTGGCGATGTAGCTTTCAACAGGTCTGTTGTGCTTCTGGCTGAGCACAACCAGGAAGGGTCAATTGGATTCATCTTGAACAAGCCCCTTGAATTCAGACTCAACGAACTCGTTCCTGATATTAAAAAGTCATTTAAGGTATTCAACGGAGGCCCCGTTGAACAGGATAACCTCTATTTTATCCACAAGGTCCCGGAGTTGATCGAGAACAGTATTGAAATTTCTAACGGCATCTATTGGGGTGGTGATTTTGAAACCATCATTGACCTGATCAATAACGGTGCCATCAGAGAGGAAGACATTAAGTTTTTCCTTGGGTATTCCGGATGGGAGAACATGCAGCTGGAACGTGAGCTGGGTTCTAACTCCTGGGTAGTTTCAGAAAATGACTACAAGAGCAGCATCATTAAAAAATCTACCTTGCACTTCTGGAAAGAGAAAATGTTAGAACTTGGAGGCGATTACATTATCTGGTCGAATGCTCCTGAAAATCCATCCCTAAACTAAACTGATCTTTTGCGCTATCCCAAAAGGCGTACCTGAGCGTTCAGGCGACCCAAAAGCATTTTACTTACTTCTATTTCGTATTCTTTTTTACGGTATTTCCTTACAGGAATGATACCACTGATCACGTTGGTGATAAAAAGCTCATCGGCTTTCTGGAGTTCAAAAGGTGAAATGGAAGCTTCTTCCAGGGTGAGGTCTTCAGTTTTCCCGATGATATCAATAAGTTTTTTTCGCAGGATCCCGTTCAGAGCACCATCACTCAAAGGCGGCGTTTTTATCGTACCGCCCTTTACCAAAAACAGGTTTCCGTTCAGGGCCTCAGCAACTTTCTTTTCAGTATTGAGCAACAAACAGTTGTCATATTCATTCTCCTCAGCATAGATCCCTGCAAGTACATTCACTGCACGGTTATTTGATTTGATGGTACTCAACAAACCGGGTGCTATATAATGATCTTTGAAAAGCTCTACCTCATAGGATCGTTCCCGATCGATCAGGTAAAACGGATTCTCCAGTTCTGAAGTTTCTATGATATAGTCTACCCCCCGGTCTTTTGGAGTATACAACCCGCCATTCTTTCTGAATACCGTTAATCGTATTCGGGCCGTTTTTTGATGAACCCGGTTCTTTTCAAGGGTCTCCAGGATTTTCGCTTCAAGAAATTCCATGGTAAATTCCATCGGGATCTCCATGCGCAATATTCGCATGGATGCCATGAGCCGCAGGTAGTGATCTTCCCAAAACAACACCTTACCGGCATGAGCCCTTAAGGTTTCAAAAACAGCATCTCCATATCGAAGTCCTCTGTTCTTTTCATTTAAAAAAACGGCTTCATCATCAAGAACTACCCCATTAAAATTTACCATAAAAAATGCCTTGAAAGTTTTCAAGGCACAAATATACTGGTATTGGGTCAGGTTTCCTAAACCGATCCTAACACGTGTTTTAGATCGGAGATCTGATTCTCCCAAAGCATTTTAGCTTCATCCATTTCATCCTCTTCCGTAAAGTCGGTAACCATCAATGAAACGTCTTTGGTGATCTCATCGACCACGATCTTCATTTCAAAAAAAGAGTCGTCTTCAGACTCCAGCCACCTGAACTTGATCAGCTCTCCGCTTTTCTTTCGGAGCACCTTAGCCTTCTCCTCTGAGTCGTCCCAGATAAAGGTGAAAAGTTCGCCTCTTGAGTTTACATTATCGGCAAACCATTCAGACAAACCGGAGGGAGTGGCTATATACTGATATAACAGTGAGGGAGATGAATGGATAGGGAATTCCATCTCGTATTTGATCTTATCTTCCATAGGTTAATTAGTTGATTCTTGTGGGTCAATATAATTATTTCTACAGAACCACAATATAAATTACGATGAAAATATTTTTTTGACTTTAGTTTGTACAAGGTAATATTGTTTTTATATTTGCACCCGCTAAGAAAAACAACTCTTAGCCCTACGGAATGGCGAGGTAGCTCAGTTGGTTAGAGCGTCGGATTCATAACCCGGAGGCCACGGGTTCAAATCCCGTCCTCGCTACAACAAACAAAAGGCTTTCGAGAGATCGGAAGCCTTTTTTATTTGGCGGGTACAACATAGGTGAAATCACCTGTTGTTCTGCAGCCTATCACAGCCTTTGGTATTCTGAATAATCCGTCTCCGATTCATATATTCTCATCTTATCGTTATCTGGAAAGCTTATCCTTATAACTCCGGAATCCACATTAATCTGTATTTCATAGGTTTCAAACTCAAGGTTCTTCCAGCTTCCGGAATTAGTGCCAGCATCTATGCATACATCTTCATTATTCAACCTATAGCCCTTCATTAATAGCGAACCATCTGCATAAAATACATATCGCCCTTTCTTCTGGCATGGAGTAGCAAAAAATTCTTCATTCGAATCCAGGCGATAAATGTACTGCCAGGTACCAATTATCGGGTCTACATCTCCCGGATCATCATCCTTAGTGCAGGAGGAAAAGGTAATGATCACTAGTGCAAACAATAAATATCTCATGGTGCAATTTGATTTAAATAGATTAATATGTATAGGTATATCAGGCAATACTGTGACTGCTGCTATATCCTGTATATTGAAGAATGCTAAACCTTCTCTTTGTATTTGATAACTCTAATCACCTTAGTGGTGCCATTGATTTCTTCAATCCTGACCGGCAGCTGATTTTCGTCGAATTCATAGAGGAACTGCTTACCGGAGTATGATGAAAGGTATTTTTTCAGGTCTACGATACTTTCCATACTAAAAAGCCCTCCATCAAAATGAAAGATCAATTGATTGTTAAACGACCCAAATTGATTCTTCCTGATCGTAATCCAGGGATCTTTGGGAAGCGGATCATTCAAATAGTCATAGGCTACAGTTTGAGTTCCGGAACTGGTAGTGATGGTCTTGCTCAGTGGAAGCCCTTCCATATAAATCACTTCTATCTGGGTTTGTCCATTATCTTGTTTATAAATCATCCCATCAGCATTTAGCCCATATTGAAGTTCATACGTCTTGTTATTATTCTCATCAAATCGTTCTACGATTATTTGTGAAGAAGTATAAGAAACTTTGTCTATTCGGGTAGTAATACCGCTTATGGCATTCTCCGACCATTGCAGTTCAATGATATCCCCATTTTCATAGACTATCCGGTTTACCGACATTACATCGCCTTGCTGGTCGTATTTCACTATCTCCTCCACTAACCCGGTAACGTTGTATGAATATACATTTCCGGATTTAAACACTCCATTTTCATCAAAGACACTGTCGAGACTCTTTTTGTTGTTATCAAAGTAGGTTACCTTGGTGCCTAACATTAAATCGTTTCGACTTGTAGTTGAAGAAATTTTCAGAATATCGTAACCGGTTACCAATTGGTTATTCTGACCGAGATTAGCCAGCTCAGATGTTTCATTAGTTTTTGAACATAAATTCAAAATGAAAACAAAAGTCAGATAAGGAAGTGCTTTTAAAAATTGAGCCATATTTAATCGTCTAAAACGGCTCTACATCACCTTCAGCACAATACGTGTCAGGCAGTTAGCCTTTCGAATATATAGATTTAATTCTAAAAAATATAGTGCTTTACGTCAAAATTTTAATGGCAGTTGTTCCTATTACTGATCTACAAATAGCTACTAATAAATGGCTGCTAAAAACAAGGATACTGTGGTTATTCTATTTCCTCCTTTTTGTATTTATCTGAATTGGCTTTAACAAGCAGGTAGGGCACCCCGATAACAACCGCGATTATTAACCCATACCATTCAATGGCAGGATCGCCAAGCCAGTAAGATAACAAACTGCCTGCTGCAATGATAACAGCCATGCCGAACATGGCATTTCTAAAGACAACTGAGATACCTTTGATATCAACTTTTGCCTTTTCTTCAGGACTCAGGGTATTATACCCTGCAATCAGATTGTAGGCCTTTCCGTTTTTAACTAATACGCCCAGCACGATAAAAAGAATTGCCACCAATATCATATTTTCTATTGTTTCAATCTATTTCAGAAGTTTTCCTAACACACAGATCGCTTAAGTTTTAAGGGAACATCGCATAGGTATCTGAACTGCTTACCCTGGTTATTCCAAGTTCCTTCTCAAACTTAAATTGCACCTCTCCATTGGTAAGCGCTACAGCCTCCCCGGTAAAATCAGTCACCAGCCTGCCGATCTCCAGGGAAAGTTGTTTTTTCTCCAAACTGCTAAGCCCTGTAAATTCTTCATCCTTAATAATGATCAAAAGCTCTGAGTTATTGTGCAGGTTCACTTCAACCTCATTGAGGCCATGGGTTTCAGTTAAAACTTGTTTTAAGTTACTGACATACTTCATTTTTTGAGGGAAGCCGGAACAACCGATGCTAAAAGATAAAAGGACGATAGCCAGGAATAGGAAGATGTTTTTCATAGTTCAGTTTTTTAGTGGTTAAAGTCGGTGTCATTTCACTTTCAGAGCAGAATGATCTGCATTTAATATTATTGCAGGTACTTCATAATTTCCTGTTCAAATTCCGGATCACCGGGCCTTAGATCAGAGTTCATCAAAATCTCACCAGTTGGAGAAATGAGCACATACTTTGGAATAGTAATCAAGACCATAGACATACCTTTATACGAGGATTCAGAGTAAGCCAGTGATAAAAAAGGATCCTCATCGGTCTTTCCATACCAATACTGATCTTTTGTCCATTTCCGCTTGGTCAAAAATTCCCTCCATGTTTCTATATCATGATCTAAAGACACTGAAATAAACCTGATGTTTTTATCGGTATACTTTTCGGCAAGTTTTTTATAGTTAGGCGCATCCTTGAGGCAGGGACCGCACCAGGTGGCCCAAAAATCGATAACCAGATAGCTTTCCCTGAATTCATGGGTAGAGACCTCGGCACCCTCCCAGCTTATCAGGTTGCCATCAATCATCGTACGCCCTTCTGCAGCCAATTGCATCCTTGCCCGTTCTTTGTCAAAGTTCATCTCCTGATCCACTCCCCTCTGGGCAAAGGCAGAGAATCCTGTACATATGAAAATGATTAAGGCTATTTTTTGTGTCATAAGAAGATCAGGTTTTCTTCAAAACGGAAGTGCCGGGAAAATAATACTCATACAGACACTCGCTCGAATATAAGAAAATATTCTATATAAATTAAGAGGCAGACGAACCCCAAAACAATCCTACCGTTAACAAAATGATTTGTAAAGGAACGACCTCCTGCCAAAAGTGCTTTACAAACTATAGGAGGAATCTGTCAAATTTATGTGGATATATTCATTTTTACGGAATACCGTAATTTTAAATTCTCAAACTCCACTAATTTTGTATAAAGGAAGATAAAAGCAATTGCCAAAACCTGTAACCTGATGATTCACAAAGTTTTAATTGCAGAAGACATTGACAGTATTAACGAAGGTCTTGGAAAGCATCTCAGGGATGCCTTCGGGTTTCAGGTCGTGCAGGCTAAATATTGCGATGAGGCCTACCTGAAAATTAAAAGATCCATACTGGATGAAGAACCTTTCGATCTTCTGATCACAGATTTATCTTTCAAAGAAGATCACAGAAACACGAACCTAAAAGATGGAGAAATGCTGGTGGCAAAGTTGAGGGAAGAAGGAATTGCCATAAAGTCCATCATGTATTCAATAGAAGACCGTCCGTATAAATTGAAAAATCTAGTAAACAAATTAAACCTCGATGCTTTTGTAACCAAAGGCCGCAACAGCATTAATGAAATGACCGAGGTAATCACGGCCATGATGAACGGTGGCAAGGTAACACCTTTGCAAAACCACCTCCCCAACACTGAAGAGGAGGTTATGAATATCGACGAATATGATATTGCCTTACTTTCCAGGTTGGCAGATGGTTCTTCTCAGGAAGAGATCGGGAACGAATTTAAGGCATCAGGTATTAAACCGGCCAGTCTCAGCAGCATTGAGAAGCGCATCAACAAACTCAAAATATCGCTAAAAGCTAAAAACACTATTCATCTGATTGCCATAGCAAAAGATATGGGGATCATTTAAAAAGTTATGGTATACGGATTCCCGTAAGGATACTGCATCAACAATACACATCTTTGACAACGTGTTAACAGCACAAATGAATCTTTTTGACCAATGGTCATAAAAGGTTTGGGGGAAAGAAAACCCTTCCGATAAGGAAGGGTTTTTTGTTTTTACACCATGTATGAACATCAGAACTGCGCAACTTCTGTAGAACCTTTCATGGCTACCGTAGCTGCCTTGCCGCCGGTTACCGTATTCTGAAGGGCATCAAAATAGGTAGTTCCTACAAACGATTGGTGCTTCACGGCCCGGAAGCCTTCATCCTGTAGGGCAAATTCTTTTTCCTGCAGGGCAGAATATCCAGCCATACCCTTTTCTTTATAGGCCTTCGCCAATTCGAACATACTGGTATTCAAGGCGTGAAAACCTGCCAGGGTAATGAATTGAAATTTATACCCCATGGCCGCCAGCTCTTCTCTGAAGGTGAGCATTTCATTGTCAGAAAGTTTCGCAGCCCAGTTAAAGGAAGGAGAACAATTATAAGCCAGAAGCTTGCCCGGAAATTGTTCGTAGATGGCATCGGCAAAAGCTTTGGCCTGTGACAGGTCGGGAGTTGAAGTTTCCATCCATAAAAGATCTGCATAGGGGGCATACGACAAGCCTCTGTCTATGGCCTGGAGTATACCGTTCTTAACATGGTAAAAGCCTTCCTCGGTACGCTCCCCGGTAATAAACTTACGATCTCTTTCATCAACGTCGGAGGTGATCAGGGTGGCCGCATCGGCATCGGTTCGCGCAATGATCACAGTAGGCACATCCATAATATCGGAAGCAAGTCTTGCCGCAACCAGCTTCTGTATGGCTTCGCGAGTAGGCACCAGGACTTTTCCGCCCAGGTGGCCGCATTTTTTTGCTGAAGATAGCTGGTCTTCAAAGTGTACTCCTGAAGCCCCGTTCTCAATCATCCCTTTCATTAATTCAAAAGCATTGAGGTTACCTCCAAATCCGGCTTCGGCATCTGCAACAATGGGCACCAGGTAATCTTTGATCGCTTTTTGGTTATTCACATGCTGAATCTGATCGGCACGCAACAGGGCGTTATTGATTCGCTTCACTACCATGGGGACACTATTGGCCGGATAGAGTGATTGATCAGGATACATCTCTCCCGCCAGGTTGGCGTCTGCAGCCACCTGCCATCCGCTCAGGTAAATAGCTTCCAGCCCGGCATCTACCTCCTGAACAGCCTGGTTTCCGGTAAGTGCACCCAATCCGGCAACCACTTCCCTGGTGTTTAGTTTTTCCCAAAGGAGCTTCGCCCCTCTTTTTGCCAGGGTGTACTCGATCTCGTAACTGCCGCGAAGCCTCAAAACTTCATCGGCGGTGTATGGCCTCTTTATCCCCTTCCAGCGAGGATCATTAATCCAGCTTTGTGCCAGTGCTTCAGCTTTTTTTTGTGTTTTCATAATGTTGTTTTGATTTTGAAATTAGGTTATAGGATCCCTGCCCGGGAATGGGCCGGGGATTTGATTGGTATTAAAAAATGATGTATTTAGGTTTCGGTCAGCTTATTCCAAATATCGATAGACTTTAAGGGTTAGAAATTCTTCAAAACCACTGCAGAGTACCAGGTCATGAAATATCTCTGTAGCAGTATCCAGGCTGTTTAACCCTACCCCCGACTTTGCCAGGTAATGCTGTACTTTAGGCAGCTCTTTCGCAAAAAGGTCTTCATACAATGCTTCGTTAAATATCCTGCCATCGGTCAGCTGAACTTTCTTATGATACCATTGCCAGAGCTGAGCCCGACAGATCTCGGCCGTTGCCGCATCCTCCATGAGGTTGTATAAGGCTGCCGCTCCGTTTCCTTCCAGCCAGTACACCAAATACAATACCCCTATATGAATATTGAGACGCACCCCCGCTTCGGTGATCTCTCCTTTTGGCAATTCAAGGAGCTGCTCCTCGCTTATCTGAAGATCTTTTAGTTTTCGGCCGATCTGGTTGGCTTCGGGCATATGAGCATCAAAGATCTCCCTTGCCACCCCTACCAACCCGGGGTGCGCCACCCAGGTACCGTCATGACCGTTTCTAACCTCTCTCTCCTTATCCTTTCGTACCTTTTCATAGGCATCCCTGTTGGCCTCTTCGTTATCTTTTACCGGAATTTGAGCAGCCATCCCGCCGATGGCATGTACTCCCCTGTTATGACACACCTGGATCACCCTTAAAGAATAGGCATTCATAAAGGGAGATTGCATGGTGATCTGTGCCCTGTTGGGGGTTACCAGGTTTTGCATCCTGAATTTCTTGATATAGGAGAAAATATAATCCCATCGTCCGCAGTTCAGACCGGCCATATGATCTCTGAGTTCATAAATGATCTCATCGAGCTGAAAGCTTGCTGTAATGGTTTCAATCAAAACCGTTGCCTTAATAGTACCCACGGAAATGCCGAGATACTCCTGAGCAAAGACGAAGACCTCATTCCACAATCGAGCCTCCAGGTAATGCTCGAGTTTCGGAAGATAAAAATACGGGGCGCTTCCCCTTTCCAACAAGGCTTTCGCATTGTGATAAAAGAACAAGGCAAAATCAAAGAGCGATGCTGAGGCCATAACCCCATCTATAAGGATGTTCTTTTCATATAAATGCCATCCTCTGGGTCTTACGATCAGGGTAGCTGTCTGTTCTTTGAGGGTGTAGTGTTTCCCGGTAACCGGGTGGGTAAATGAAATGGTCTTAAGCACTGCATCCCGTAGATTTCTTTGTCCCTCCATAACATTGGACCAGGTAGGAGACGTACTATCCTCCAGATCGGCCATAAAACAATTCGCACCGGAATTCAGAGCGTTGATCATCATTTTGCGGTCCACGGGTCCGGTGATCTCTACCCTGCGGTCCTGAAGATCTTCGGGAATAGGCGCTGCTGCCCAGGCTCCCTCCCTGATATCCCGGGTCTCTATAGGAAACTGAGGCAGTTCTCCCTGGTCAAATTCCCGTTGCATGGCTTCCCTTCTTTGCAAAAGATGCAGACGTTGCGGATTAAATTTTTGATGAAGGGTTGTAAAGAATTCCTTGAAATTTTCATCCAGCAGGTCTGGGTAATGTGCTTTCACTCCTTTTGAAAAAGCAAAGCTCTCGGCGGTCTTGGTCAGAAGTTTTTCCATAATGAATTGATTATGTGACCAATATTAAAAAGTAATTTTCAATAAAACAAGCGAACGTTCGCAAAATAGATAAAAGACGCTAATTTTTAGTTGTTCGCTAAATGATCTATATTTGAACTATGCCTTTAAAAGAAGAACACATACGGTTAATCTTCGGATTAAAAATGCGGCAGTTGCGTAACAGGAAAAATCTCTCCCTTTACGGCTTGTCGAAAAAAAGCGGACTCTCGAAATCGTATCTCAACGAGATCGAGAACGGGAAAAAGTATCCGAAGCAGGACAAGATCCTGGAATTGGCCACTGCCCTTGACACCTCCTATGACGAAATGGTATCCCTGAAACTTGATCAGAACCTGGCTCCTCTGGGCGATATTCTGGAGAGTGGAGTTTTAAAAGAGTTACCCTTATCGTTATTCGGCATTGCCGAGCACGATCTGATCAACATCATATCCAATGCACCTTCCAAGGTGAACGCTTTTATAAGTACTATTATCGAGATCGCTAAAAGTTACAACCTGGGTATTGAAGGCTTTTATCTCGCTGCCCTCCGATCGTACCAGGAGGCTGAAAACAATTTTTTCGTTGACCTTGAGAATGCTGCCGTGCGCTTTGCTGAGGCTTACCAGATCAACCTGGAAGAGCATATCGTTTCTGACGACCTCAAAGCCATCTTAGAAGAAGAATACGGGTATACCATTGTAGACAACGGCATTGAGAAAGACCCGATGCTCAACAACCTCCGTTCTGTTTTTGTTCCGGACAGTAAAAAGCTTTTATTGTCTTCGGCTATCGATGAGGCACAGCGTTCTTTTATTTTCGGGAAAGAGATCGCCTACAATTACCTGGAACTTATGGTGCGTCCGTATACCTTTTCCTGGATCAAATACAACAGCTTTGACGAGGTGTTGCATAACTTTTACGCTTCCTATTTTTCAGGAGCCCTCATGCTTCCCCGCAAAAATTTAAAAGAAAAACTCACCGGGTTACTACAGAGCACTAAATGGGAGGAGTCACAATTCAAAGACCTCATCAGCAGTTTCAAAACCTCTCCTGAGACCGTTTACCAGCGGTTAACCAATATTCTGCCCCATGATTTTGGTTTCAGAGACCTCTTCTTTCTGCGGTTTATTCACAAACAGGGAGAACCTCATTTTACGTTGAACAAGGAACTTCATGTTACCCAACGCCAAAAGCCATCAACCAGAGATTACAGAGCGCACTACTGCCGACGATGGATCTCCATCAAAACCTTGCAGCACATATCCATAAGCCCTGAAGATCATTTTTTTGGAGCCCAGGTCTCCGTGTATCAGAACGGCAACAAATACCTGGTGTTGTCATCATCTACCCCAGACCCTTTTGTAGCCAACCAATACCGCAGTGTTAGCCTTGGGATCTTAATTACCCCTCACCTTCAAAAGAAATACCCTTTTTTAAACCACCACGACCTGGAAGAAGTTCAGGTAGGTATCACCTGTGAATCCTGCCCTATAACCAACTGTGAGGTGCGCGCGGTACCCCCTAAACGCCTGTTAAAGGCCCAGCATTTCAAGGAAACCGAATGCAAGGTGGAGGAGTTAATGAGCATGCACGGAAAAGATTCAAAAACTTAAAAACTGCCTTCAAATAAGCTTTGCAATCTCAAAAAATGTCTTATTTTTGCAGCCTCCTTACAACGATAGTATCGTTTACGGGGTGTAGCGTAGCCCGGTTATCGCGCCTGCTTTGGGAGCAGGAGGTCGCAGGTTCGAATCCTGCCACCCCGACACATTGAGCCTACAATCAGGCACAAATACTGAATATTCCTATGAAAATGGGCTTTTTTGACCCTTTTTTCATAGGAATATTTCTTTTTGATGTAGTTTGAAAGGTTACCTCTAAGGTGACCTAAATTAAAACCGCATTAATTTTTAACTTCACGAATACCCGTGTGGGACTTTGGAATTCTGCCAAGAATCAAAGTTTCATTAATACACAAGGGTATGTCAACTACAAAATTTCTTTACATCAATTTCTGGACGGTAAAAGCCAAAGCCCTAAGAGGAAAGTTACCGGTCTATGCCCGTGTTACCGTAGAAGGAAAACGCGCAGAGATCAGCACCCAGATCCGGGTGGAACCCTCCCAGTGGGATGTCAAAAGCGGAAGGATCGTCGGACGCTCTGAAAAAGTACGCTCGCTGAACAAGAAGTTAGCCGAAGTCGAAGCCAGGATTCACCGCTGTTATGAAGAATTGCGCTATGAAGGCCGGTTTATCTCGGCCGTGAATATCAAAAAAAGGTACTCGGGAGAAGATAGCAGCGGGAAAACCCTCAAAGATGTCTTTACTTACCACAAGGAAAAGATGAAGGGTATCCTCGCCAAGGGTACCTTAAAGAATTACGGAGCCACGGAGAAATATATCTTCCGTTTTCTCAAACGAACCCACAAGGTAGATAACCTGGTCTTAAAAGAACTGGAATCCCGCTTCATTGTCGATTTTGAGCACTTTTTAAGACAGCAACCCACCCTGAATAACAATGGCGTCATGAAGCACCTGGAACGCTTTAAAAAGCTAATTAAAATGGCGTATGAGTTGGAATGGATGGACCGGAATATTTTCAGGCACCATAGACTTAAATTCCAGCGGGTGGATAAGGAGTTTTTAAGCCAGAAGGAGTTGGAGCAACTGATCAACCTAAAACTGGAAAGGGCTTCCCTGAAGATCACCCGGGATATCTTTTTGTTTTCCTGTTATACCAGTCTGGCCTATGCCGATGTAAAAGAGCTGAGGCAAGAAAACCTGGTGCAAAAGGCTGATGGTAAATTCTGGATCAAATCTAAAAGGGCCAAGACCGGAGTTCCGCTAAATATTCCTTTACTCCCTATCCCCCTTAAGATCTTAGAGCGCTACCGAGAACACCCCAGGGTGAGTCAATCGGGGTTATTGTTACCTGTTTACTCCAATCAGAAGATCAATGCGTATTTAAAGGAGATCGCCATTAAGGCAGCCATCACCAAGAAATTCACCTTTCATACCGCCCGTCATACCTTTGCCACCACGGTTACCCTTTCCAACGGGATGCCCATAGAAACCGTTTCCAAATTATTAGGGCATACCAAACTGGCCACCACCCAGATCTATGCCAGGGTACTGCAAAAGAAAATAGGGCAAGACATGGAGGATCTGGAACGAAAGTTAGCGGCTATGCAACCCTAAAAACCCTCAAAACCTTTTAAATTATTTATGTTTAAACGTTTGTAAACGGCTCGGAAGGAACCCAGGCCCATTTCCCTTAAGGAAAAGCGCCTGCAGGTACACCCTCGGACACCTTTTCAAGACACCGTTTTAAAAGGAGTCCGCAGCCCTGTTAAGGGCTTAAAATATTACCCGAGCCATCCTCTCCAGACCCGTCCCCACCCTTTCAGATAAGGTTTATTTTTTCTGGAGGCGACTGCATAAAGCCGGTCGCTAACTTCCTTTTTATAAGTCGCCGGTTCCATAAAAAATAAAGGTTCCGGACTGAAAAGGGAACAGCGACGGCTCTGAAGGAAGTATGGATCATAGTGAATAAAAATGTTCACTGCGTTCAATAGGGTTAAAAAAGTGGCAAGGGAAACGCTCCGGGTAAAGAAAGTATGGGGTTTTCGGGTGTGGAGCTTTATTTTCAAAAGTCCGGTAAAAGTAATTTTATTCCATATGGATAAAATGGAATAGCAAGAGGGCAACGCGCTAGAGCTCGTTGCGGTTATTCCATTTTTGGATTAACTGATACATTTTGAGTGAGTTATACATGTTGCGTTTTTATCCATATAAAAAATTGAATGATCAATATTTTATCCATGCCCGAAACAAAGGGAAATCTCGGAAAAAGATGATAAAATATTCTATATTTATCTCTCGCTGACAGGATGTAGAAATGCAATTGAGCATCATGGTTCTTTGACAAGAAAAGGAAGTAGGCAGGTATGTCATTATTTAATAAAAATGTACCTAGGTATTTTCCGAAATACTTCCCCTACACAACTATTATCCCTTTGGGCTTCAACATAAAGGGTATAATAATGCTACAACCCAGGAAAATAATTTCATTAAATTCCAAGGACAAGAGCTTGAAGAAGATCTTAACAAAAACACCTATGCTTTTCAATGGAGAGATTATGATCCCGCTATCGGTAGGTTTAATAAGATAGATAGGTATAGTGAGAAATATTCTAATTATTCAAACTACAGTTTTACAATAAATAATCCAATAATTTACAAGGAGATTAAAGGCGATAGTCTAAAAGTAACAAATGATGCAATTCTTGCCATATATCATGCTTTAGATGAATCCTCTAATGTACAATTTGAAGTTAAAAATGGCTATATAAATCCTGAATCGATAAAGGATCAAGCAGAAATTTCAGATGATATTGTATTAAAAGATCTTTATGAAATAGCAAGTCATGAATCTATAGTAGAATTAAAAATGGCTACAAATTATAAGGTAAAAGACAAAGAGGGTAAGGTATACGACAGAAACTTTGAAACTCCTGTCGACTTCAACATTTCTGATTTACCATCCGCAGAGGCGGAGATGTATAGATTATTTGGTAACCCAGAGGGAACTACAATACAAGGGAACCTAGGAATAACATTAATTCCTGGAGTTAATTCATCTTCGGAATCTGGGAATATTCAAGTTTTAATTAATGGTTATGGCAGTTTAAATCATCGAGCCGTTGGAGTTGCTCATGAATTTGGTCATGTAGTGCTATATCTCAACGGTAAGCCCCATGGTCATTTTCAACCAGGGGTTGAGGAAGCTGTCTATGACAAGCGAGCTGATGTAGTAAAAAAACGATTGGGTTATGATTATTAAAAAAATAGTATTTATGTTATTTTCTGCATTTGCAGTTGAATGTTGTGCTCAGGATCTTAAGGATAAGGAGATGAAGGTATTTGATGCATTTAATAATCATATTCTAACTCATTTTAAAAGTAATGGGAGTATTGATTCAACCCTTTATTGGAATTCTAAGGGAAACAAATTGTCGGTGAATTTCGAGTATCCAAATTACAAATTTGGTATGGATTCAATACAAAAATTACTTTTATTGGAATTTAGGGAGAAGGTTGATGTTCATGATGTGAACGGAGCCGCTTTACTTTATGTTTTGGTTGAAGAGAATCATAAAATTTCTGAAGCTCGAATTGTAAGGAGATATGGCTATCCCCAAAGAGCTGATAGTGCTATAATTCAGACTTTACTATTAAGTGAAAAAGAATGGCTTAAGTTAAAAAATGAAAAGCCAACAGTTTTTCCATTGCTATTTAAAATGGAATAGTTCAATTAGATGATCATAGCAAAAAGCAATCAGATCAGAATGCTAAATAAGTGCCATTTCTATCACTTTGAAAAACGATTATAGTAGTTGTTTAGGAACGTGCAGTTAAGTTATACCAATAATAGAATCTTCCGCCCCCCCCCTGTGACAAACAACTATTATCCCTTTGGGCTTGAACACAAAGGGTATAACGAGTTCACCAGCTCCTTGGGCAACGACAAGGCCGAACAGCGCAAATTTGGGGGGGGAAAGAACTCCAATCCGAACTAGGGCTAGGCTGGTACGACATCACCGCCCGGAACTACGATCCCGCCTTGGGACGGTGGATGAACCTGGATCCCCTGGCTGAACAAATGCGCCGGCATTCCCCGTATAACTACGCGTTTGATAATCCTATTCGTTTCATCGATCCTGATGGGATGGCACCCATGTCAACGCATACAGATGAAGATGGGAATGTTATTGCAGTTTACGATGATGGAGATTTAGGTGTGTATAGGCATGAAGGTCAGGGAGATGAAGCTAAAACTAACTTGGAAGAAAGCTATACCTCAGAAAATACCTCTGCAGGAGGTGAGAAAATGGGCGAATCCTTACACTCCCTTAGTTTCGCAAATCAAAACCTTTACCATAGTACGGGAGAGGTTACGGCCGGAGATATAAAAATAGATTATGAATCAACAGAATTAACAGAAAAGGTTGAATCAATTACATCAAAGGATCCCTCTGCATTCGAATATGTACAAAAGGCTGGGACTAGAGGTGAATGGGACTTAAAAAGTAAAATTAAAAACGGATCACTTTTATATGGAAAATATGCATCTCCAAGAGATGCGGGAAATTTTGCTGCTGGTGTAGTTGCTGAAAATTCTGGTATGGAACCAGTGGTTCAATTTGGTTACGGAGCATATAATTTAACAGGAAATAGTAAAGTTAAAACTGGTTTACTAACCGTTGGAGTTGGCTTTTTCACGATAGCAAATCCCATACTTGGAACTGGTACAGCCCTTTTGATTTCTAAATATGGTGAGGACAAATTGACTCAACGCTCGATAGATATAGGTAAGTCACATGCAAGAAATAATCAATAATGAAACACATTGTTATAATCCTAGCTTCTTTATTTTTTAACTCATGTTGTGAGACAAACAATGTGATAAGGTATTCAATGGGTGATGTTGTCATTACAAGGGTTGATGAATGTGATAAATCGTCCTTTTATTATGGTGAAAAATCTAGTAATGAAAGTGGGGTGATATGGGTTGAATATTCTGGGTTAAATGATGGCTTTAAAGGCTATTTGAAATGTCAGGAGAATGGAAAGGTGATATTGTTTTCTGGAGATGGTTATTTCAAAACTCAAAATTTGGATACCACAAAGTTAGAGTACAAGTATATATTAGCACATGAAAGACCAAAAGTTGGGGGGAATGTTTGTTACATAAACGCAGCCACAAATTATGAGAAGGAAGATAATGTTCTAGCAGGATCAGAAGTAAAAGTCCAATATTAAAACATGTCCGAAATCCCCCCTTTTATGCACAACTACTACCCCTTTGGGCTTCAACACAAAGGGTATAATGACCTCACTCTTCAAGAGTTCAACTACAAACAGTTCCAAGGCCAGGAATACACCGAAGATCTTAGTTTAAACATTCATGAATGGAAGTATAGAGTAAGTGATCCCTCAATCGGAAGATTTTGGCAGGTGGATCCTTTAGCAGAGAAATATAAATATCAGACTGTTTACCAATTCTCCTCTAATCAACCTATACATGCACCAGAACTTGAAGGTTTAGAATCCATGCATGATCTAACATGGAATGAACCTGGATTGAACTCAATCAACGCTTCTGCAGCTGAAAGGAAACAGTATAATGAAACTGTCGTTGACACAGGAGTCAAGGGACTACCTCTTGCAATTGCAATAGCAACCCCTATACCAGGAGATGAGGCTTTGGTTGGGGGTCTCTTGTTCAAAACTGGTGTTGCGGCGTTAGATGCTACAAGTCAAATGGCAGCTAATGGCAAAGTTGATGCTTATGGCGTCTTAATGAATGTAGTACCAGTTATAGGACCAGTTGCCAAAGAAGCTACCGATGCAGCAATAGATGTAAATATTGGATCAGAAGGGGTTGAAGTGGTAACGTCTTTTTATTCTTCTACAGGAGGGGATAAGGAAGCTTCTGAAGTGTTAATTGATTTTGTCTTTGGAATTTTCACAACAAATGTAAACTCAAAGGTTTCGGTTAAAACTGGAGAATCTCCAATTTTAAATACTATCTCAGAGGGAGCAGTCACTGGAGGTAAAAATGTAGGAACAAAAGTAACTAAAGATATTATTAGGGATAATGAATAGCTTATGGGTAAGAAGGAGAATCTCGTTAGAATCGGTTTTTGGTTACTTGTAATAGGAATATTTGGATATGTTACCATCGTAAATATTGATAGAGAAAAGCAAGTCTTGAGTAGTCCAGAGAAGGTAATTGCAACCATATCAGGATTTGAAAATGGAGTTCGAGGCAGTAGCCGAGTAAATTTCACATATTCTTATAAAGACAGTCTGTATAAATCTTGGTCTAGAACTTCATTATCCTTTGCGGGGTGGTGTAAAAAAAGAAATGATTGCAAAGGATTAATGTTTGAAATCACTATTAACAAAAATAATCCAAAACAATTATTAGTTGATTGGGATAATATATTTGAGAATAAAAATTTTATAAATAATCCATGAAGGAGATCTTTATACTAGCCTATCCCATGGCCTTATGTCTAAAATAAACAACTACTACCCCTTTGGACCCCAACATAAATGCCATTATGTATTTAGATTTTTTTAAATAATTCTTCCAGGAAATAGAGTGAATTTCAATTTTACCTGCGTATTTCCAACAAGGGTAATTTTTGCCCTCGTCCATGAAACGAGAGTAATTTTTTAATATATTTACCCTTGTTTTAATATCAGAGGTAGTTTACGCCCTCATTAAAAATGCAATATGAGCAGCAAAATTGATTACGATCCTGGGATACCCTATAACGATTTACCCCTATTACCTCCATCAGAGGAATTAGAAACTACAGCGATCCTTAAAAAGACCATTAGTGCAAGCAGGGCGTTGTCTGAGTTAAAAGGAGCAGTAACTAATCTCCCTAATCCAACACTGTTTATTGACACCATCAATTTACAAGAAGCGCGGGCGAGTTCTGCTATCGAAAATATTATAACTACACAGGACGAACTTTTTAAAGCTTCCATTGCCGATAAAAAGTATGACAATCCGGCAACAAAAGAAGTAATGCACTATAAAGATGCATTATGGTATGGGTTCGATCAGATAAAACGTAAACCTCTGCTCACAACGAATCTCTTTATAGCCATTATGCGAATCGTTAAAGAGAACGAATCTGGTATTAGAAATGCACCAGGCACACAGTTGAAAAATCCGGTTACCAATAAAGTGATTTATACCCCACCGGAGGGAGAGGGAATTATAAGGGAAAAATTAAAGAACCTGGAAGATTTTATTCATGCTGAAGATGGTATTGACCCATTGGTAAAAATGGCAGTTATACATTACCAATTTGAGGCGATCCATCCTTTTTTTGATGGTAATGGACGGACAGGAAGAATCATTCTATTATTATACCTGAAACTAACAGGTCTGTTGGATCTTCCGGCCTTGTATTTGAGTAGTTACATTATTGAACATCGGGACCAATACTACGCTAAACTGCGTAAAGTGACTGAAGATCATCATTGGGAAGGTTGGATTTTGTATATGTTGGATATGGTAGAGCAAACTGCATTAAGAGGGCGAAACCAGATTGCGGATATAGAAAAATTGATGAATGAAATGGGGCTGGAAATTCAGGAAAAACTTCCCAGAGTATATTCTAAGGATCTATTGGAAATATTATTTAAATTACCTTATACAAAGAGGACCCAGTTGGAAAGAGCAGGGTTAGGAAGTTTAAAAACAGTGGGGAATTATTTAAAGGATTTAGAAGACAATGGTTTTCTTAAAAGCGAACAGGTGGGAAAAGAAAAGCTCTACCTTAATTTTAGATTATTAACCATCTTAAAAGGTTAGCACCTCAGTTTAATCGAGCTTTAAGAAAAGAATATTGATCTTAACCGAACACGAAATACCCAAAAAGAACAACTACTACCCCTTTGGGCTTGAGCCCAAAGGGTAGAGTACCTCAATAAATGAAATAGAACATCCTTTCAAATACAACTGAAAAGATCTTGACATATTTTGTATGACCCAAAAATAATCATGCATGGATTTTATGCTAGTACATAAAATGAGGACACCCCTTGATGGGTGGAGAATCTTTAGTCGAGCCGATATAACACTTGTTTTATTTCTAATCGTACCTAATATGTTGACTAGTCAGGTAAAAGCACCAAAAATGTCCGAATCGTTTAGACTTGAATATGGTCAAAAGATTCTTGAGAATACCACAAGAATATTGGCTAGGTCAAAGGATACCACGTATGCCGATTATTGGAATTTGGCGCTTGCCAATTGCTTATTATCGGCGGATGAGGAAATAGTAAAAGAGTTGTTATTGAAAAGTAAAGCCAAGAATAGTAGAAAATTTCAAAGTTTGATCGATGATAGTGCAAGATATTATGGAGGTATCGATAAACTTCCATTTCACGAAATGTTGGGGAAGAAATTCCTCGATCTATTGGAAACCAAGGTGATTCCGGATCAGGCAGTCAAGGGGATGGATAAACCCGATAGTGATAATCCAACAAAGCCAATTAATATTGGTCTGGTAGAGATGATGAAAACCCTTTATGCAAAAGACCAAAAATATCGAAGCTTACCTGATTTTCTTGAGAACCTATCCTTGATTGAAAAGCAAAGAAAGTTGGATGATGCCAATGGGGTCGCATTGCAGAGGATTTTTATGAAATATGGTTACCCTGGTGTTACTTTTGTTGGTGTAAAATATGCACCGTATGCATCTATTATTATGACACATACGAATGAAATGGAACTTTTTAAGACATTATTTCCTTATGCTTTGAAAGCCTACCATAATAATGATTTGAGTGAAAATATATTTATACTTTTGGTAGACCGATATCATTGGAGGATGGATGGGAAGCAAATATTCGGCACCCAAGTTGGGGTTCCTTTTTATGAGGAAAATCAAATTAAAAAGCTTAAAAACAAGTATTTGCTGCAATAACCGGTAATATAAGAATTGTTTAATCGATAAATTATTGGAGAACCCGAAAATCCATAAAAGAGTAGGAAAATCATGTTTAATGAATTTCAAGGTTACCCATACGGTTAACCGGGAGTTGAAAACCTAAGAATATTCAGTATTCATAAGGGTTGGTGTTGACAGGACAAGCTTCCTGCCACCCCGACAAAAAAGCCGAACAACAGAAGTTGTTCGGCTTTTTTATTTGAACGAGGCGAAAGCCTGACTGTCGACAGACAGGCTTGCTTTCAGGCCGAAGTGAGAATAAAAAAGCAGGCCGCGCGACAGCGTGGGTTCGGCTTTTTTGCAACGACCCTCTACAGGATCACGGTCCTGACGAAGGAAGGGACGTGAATCCTGTTTCTGAAAAGCGACAAAAGCCTGACTGCCCTCAGACAGGCTTGCTTTCAGGCCGAAGTGAGAATAAAAAAGCAGGCCGCGCGACAGCGTGGGTTCGGCTTTTTTGCAACAACTCCTACAGGATCACGGTCCTGACGAAGGAAGGGACGTGAATCCTGTTTCTGAAAAGCGACAAAAGCCTGACTGCCCTCAGACAGGCTTGCTTTCAGGCCGAAGTGAGAATAAAAAAGCAGGCCGCGCGACAGCGTGGGTTCGGCTTTTTTGAATCACCCCCTAAAGGATCACGACCCTGACGGAGGAAGGGACGTGAATCCTGAAGTAACAGGTGACAAGTGACAGGTGAAGACGTGGTTGGACTTTTTGCCAGGAATATCCCTTCCGTCCTTTGGAATAACCAAATATTCAAGCCCCAAATCCCAAAAAAAAAGAAACAATCGAATTAAGCCCCTTCTCCATGATCATCAAAAAGGCGACCTCAAAGGTTACCTGGACACCGTCATCTCCCCAGAGTTCGATCTCCCGGTCCTCACTAAGTACTTCCTTACTGCCATAATTCCCATTAACAAGAAATAGTAATCATTTTTCAGGGTATTTCTTATCGATTTGAAAGGCAAGGAATACAGGTAAATAATGAAAAATAATCACCCGTATATTTCGACTAAAAATAAGGTCAATTATCGCCCTTAAAAACATCTATTAGGCTGAAAATGTGTACTTTAGAATCGTAATCAGCCCTTCCCTCCCACACTGTTGGATTTATACTTATGCCACCTAAGACTATGAAAATGCACAAAAGCGAGGAAGGATTCTTAGTTTATTCATCTGTCAAATCATGCTTCCGGCCCACCAAGGCCGGACTTTTATTCCTGTGTCTCAGCCTTTGTTCTGTACTGACCCTTTATGCGCAGAATGTTACGTATTATTTGGCTGCCGAAGGGGATGACAATTCTGACGGGCGCTCTCCGGCCACCGCCTGGAAATCCATTGAAAAGCTCAACGAAGTAAATTTAAGTCCCGGCGACAGTGTACTTTTTAAAGGCGGTGATGAATTTCGGGGGTCAGTGATCCTGGATGAGCTTGACGGTAATGATCCTTTGAACTTCCTGGCAATATCATCCTACGGTTCAGGTATGGCCACCCTTAACGGAGGCAACGGATACGGCCTGGTTATCAATGAAACCGAGGGTATCTCTGTGACCCGACTGAAGATCATTGGCAGTGGCATGGAGACCAACAGCCAAAGCGGCATCTACCTTCTGAATGCGCTTGACAGCGATTTTAAATTTACGGGATTTGAATTGCGGGAACTGGAGATCAGCGATTTCGGCCAGCGTGGAATCCTCATTAGTGGTCTGTCGGGAAATTCCGGATTCCGCGATGTACTCATTGAAGATGTTACCATATATAACTGCAAGGATGCCGGTATTTTTGCAGTGGGAGAATTTTCCAATACTAAAACCGGGTATGCTCATGATAATATCGTGGTGCGTAGAGCCGAGGTATTCAACATTACCGGTTACGACAAGGATAAACACTCCGGCAGCGGTATCGTATTGTCAGACACCCGGAATTCGCTCGTAGAGAATTGCGTGGTTCACGACTGTGGAGAGCAGAACACCCAATGTGGGGGCCCTGTGGGAATCTGGTTCTTCGAATCAGACAATGTAACCATCCAACACTGCGAGGCCTACAACATCAGTTCAGGAACCGGATGTGACGGAGGAGGCTTTGATATGGATGGTGGGGTTACCAATGGCCTGATGCAATACAATTACTCTCATGACAATGACGGTCCGGGTTTCCTTGTGGGGCAGTTCATTGACTCCCGTCGTATGTTTGACATCACCGTGAGGTACAACATCAGTGAAAATGACGGAAGAACCAATGGAGGTGGCATTTACCTTTTTAATGTCAACCCCAACTTCGCACCTGAGAAGGTAAGAATCTATCACAACACGGTCTTTGTGAGTCCCTCCGCGGATAATGAAAATCTAACTGCGGCGGGCGCTCTTGACGGATTTGAGCTTGGGCCCGACATTGTGATCGCCAACAATATATTCTACACCACGGGCAATGTTAGTTTTACCAATATCCCTGAAGGTAAGGAGGTGAGCTTCGTAAACAACCTCTATTACACCGAAGGCACTCCAAAATGGATCTTTCAAGGCCGTAATTACAACAGTCTCGAATCTTTCAGGGAATCAGGTAATGAAACCATAAACGGGCAACCGGTAGGTTTAAATGAAGATCCTTTGATGGAAAATCCGGGAGGTGGCGGTACCATTGGTTTTGGTAATGAACTAAGCTCGCTACCGGCCTATCAGTTGGGGCATCGCTCTCCGGCTTTGAATATTGCTACCCCGTTAGGCGACAATAACAGCCTGGTGGATTTCTTTGGCACAGAAGCCTTGCTGGGACCTGAGCGGGATCTAGGAGCCTTTGAGCTGGATGATCAGATACCTCCTGAGATCACCTTGTTAGGTGATAATCCCTTTACCCTGGAAGCAGGATTCGATTTCGAAGATCCGGGCGCCATTACCGATGATGGTTCTGAGGTGGTAGTAATCACAGAAGGGTTGAAAAAACAGGTAGGAGAATACGAGGTGATCTACACCTCCACTGATGTTTACGGAAACTTTGCCGAGACAAGCAGATTGGTTACGGTGATCGACACCCGTGCTCCCGAGATCGCCTGTAATGAAATGTTTCTTGAACTTGATGAGAACGGCCGGGCAGAGCTTACAGAAGAGTTCCTGACAGCAAATATTACCGATCCCAGTGAATTTGAAGTGGTATTTGATGCTGCTACCTTTTCTTGTGAATCCATTGGAGTTAACCCGGTTCAGGTAACTGCCATTGACGCTTACGGTAATACAGCCACCTGTACTGCCAATATTGAAGTGGTTGACCTCAGCCCTCCGAAGCTACAAACGCTTCCTGAAGACCTGCCGCTTCAGCTATATGTTGCCGAGCTTGAAAAACTGGAAATGCCGGAAATGAGAAGGCTTATCGATATCAGAGATAATTGCACACCTGAGGAAGAGATCATTATAACTCAATCGCCCAATGCAGAGAGTCTTCTGGGAGCCGGGGTTTATGACCTTCGTATCACCCTCACCGATGCCTCAGGAAATTCGACAACCCTTAATTTTCCTTTGACCATTTCGGAAGGAGTACCCAATGATGATATCTTTTTTATCTATCCCAATCCTGTGACTGATATTGTGCGATTTAACAAGAATGTAGTACGCACCACGGTTTTTGACATGAAGGGTGCTCAATTACTTCAAACCTATGACCCGCGACTGGACCTTTCATTCCTGCAACAAGGTACTTACCTTTTTGAGGTAATTACTCCCGAAGGCACCTTTTACAAAAAAGTGATCAAAAATTAACTCCCCCCTTCCTCAGAAATCCCTCTTCTCACCTTTTGTCTATGACAAAAGTCATGTATACTAAAAGAACTCTGGTGTAAATTTATTCTATAATCCAACCAGACCCAATAAAACCTAATAATGCATTTCTAAAATTCACAACACTATGAAAAAATTATTATTGAGTGTATTGAGTGTCTTATTTTCTGTTGGATTATATGCACAGGCAGGACACATTATGCAAGGCGTCGGTGCCAAAAACATGTCGATGGGAGGTGCCGCCACCGGGCAACCTATTGATATTTCAGGGGCACTGCACTGGAATCCTGCTGCCATTACGAATTTTGAAGGTTCAGAATTCAAATTCGATATCGGCATGTTCTTTTCATCTCCTGAATTACGCTCTTCCGTTCCAGAATTTGACATGTCCACAGGGCAACCCACCGGAAATGTCATCAGTGGCGTAACCGAAGATGATCGTGGTATCTCTCCCATGCCTGCCCTGGCTTTTGTTTGGGGAGATGACGAAAGCAGGTCCAAATTTGGTGTCTCTGCCTTTGGGATCAGTGGTTTTGGGGTTACCTTCCCTGAAAGCATGACCAACCCCATCAATGCTCCACAGGAATTTGGAGGTTTTGGAAGAATAGAATCTGATTACCTGTTATTCCAGGTTAGTTTTACCTGGGCTTACCAGCTTACAGAACACCTGTCAATTGGTATCCAGCCCAACCTGAATTACGCAGGCCTGGAGCTTATTCCAAACCCCACAGCAAGTCCAAATCAGTCAGGATACCCAAGTACTGATGCAGCATCTGCCTTTGGGTTCGGAGGCCAGGTATCTGCCTTTTACAATAGTCCTTTTGGCTTAAAAGCGGGGGTTTCTTACAAAACCACCCAAAGTTTTAGTGAATTCGGGCTCGACAATACCTATCCTGACGGTTCTGTCCAGGAGAATGAATTTAAGATCAACTATCCCGCCATCCTATCTTTCGGATTAGGGTACTCTCTGGGTAATATCGACCTGGCCTTAGATTACCGTTTTGTTGATTATGAAAACACGGCCGGCTTTGACGCTTCAGGATGGACACCCGCTGCTTCAGTTCAAGGTTTTGGATGGGATAATATCAATATCCTTTCGGCCGGGATTCAGTTCAAAGGTATTAACCGATTACCATTACGGGTAGGATACACCTACTCTTCCAATCCGATCAGCTCAGAATTGGCCTTCTTTAATATTCCGGCTACTGCGATTATTAAAAACGCCTACCAGTTCGGTTTAAGCTATGAATTCAGCGACCGATTCGTACTTGATGCTGTTTATCATTACGGCGACAGTGATGGGGCGACTTCAGGACCTGTTTTAAACCCCATGTTAATCTCTCCGGAGAATCCGCTTGGAGCATTCCCCGGAAGTGAAGTTTCTTACGATATGACAACCTCTATGATACAGGTAGGTGTAAGCTACCGTTTCAATTAAAATAAATTTTCTATCTATTTGGTAAGATCCCCGAAGTCTTCCTGATACAGGAGCTTCGGGGATTTTTGGCCGCTATCACTTTCAGCGTTGTTTCGCAGAGGGATGGGCCTTAATAATTGGCTTCCAGCCCATTGATATACTCCAGGCAAAGAGAGGGGTAAAATCTGATAAAAACTTATTGTTAATATTCAATAAACGTTTATTTTTGCAATCCACTTTTGAGCAAACTGCCGGGTGGTTTTCGGTTTAAGTTTAAGTTAAGTTCAAACCGGAAAGTTTAGGTTTAATGATTTTACATGAAACAGCCTCGGCTGTTTTTCGGGATGTGGCGCAGTCTGGTAGCGTACACGCATGGGGTGCGTGTGGTCGCTGGTTCGAATCCAGTCATCCCGACCAGGAAAAGCCAAGCAAGGAATTGCTTGGCTTTTTTTATGCCCAAAAGCGTAGAAAGCCAGCTTTCTTAAGCGACTTGGGTATAAAAAAAGCTAAACCCGCACAATCGTGCGGGTTGGCTTTTCCTGAGCAATAACCACCCCGGCCGTAGGCCACCCCTCCTCAGCAAGGAGGGGATATAATCATTTTCAAAATCAGCCGTATTACACTCCCCTATCTGGATCACGGCCCTGACGCAGGAAGGGACGTAATCCTTGCGTAACAGGTGACAAGTAACAGGTAACACGATCATGCGGGTTGGCTTTTCCTGAGCAATAACCACCCCGGCCGTAGGCCACCCCTCCTCAGCAAGGAGGGGATATAATCATTTTCAAAATCAGCCGTATTACACTCCCCTATCTGGATCATGAGCGCAGCGAATAATCCGGAGGGGGATGTGGGGATGTGGGATGTCGAGATATCACAAGAAAGTTTAAAAAGGGCTTTTCCTGAGCAATAACCACCCCGGCCGTAGGCCACCCCTCCTCAGCAAGGAGGGGGTATAATCATTTTCAAAATCAGCCGTATTACACTCCCCTATCTGGATCATGAACGCAGCGAATAATCCAGAGGGGGATGTAGGGATGTGGGGATGTCGAGATATCACAAGAAAGTTTAAGAAAGAGTTTTTCCAGAGGCTTCCCCTTCAAAGATCACTGACCCCGACAAAGGAAGGGGAGGTAATCCGGAGGTGACAAGTAATAAGTGACAAGTGACAAGTTACGTGTTACGTGTTACTGACTATAGGCAACAAAGTGAACAAACCTGAACAAAAGACCCCTTAGCCCGCGTTAAAATTTATAGGTAAACCCCAGAAGGTAGCTGCCATCGCCGCTGTTAAAGCTAAGCTGCATATGTTCCTGCTGGTATTCGGTGGTAAAGAGCAGGTTGCTGCACAACCCAATGGCCGCTCCTACGGTCACATCTATAAGGTCATGTTTATCTGCATCAATTCTACTGGCAGCGGTAAATCCCGCCAATAAGTAAGATGGAATGCTGTATTTAAAACCGTAACGCCTGTGTACATACCCCGCACTATGAAATACCACAGAGGTGTGGCCTGATGGGAAGGCGTCGTTATTACTCATATCAGGACGCTCCTTGTCTATGGCGTATTTTAAGCCATAGGTAACCGCTGCGGTAAGCACGATCCCCTTAGAAAATTGCCAGGCGCCCTTTTTATCTCCAATGAGCAGACTTGTGCCCAGGGTAGCTGCAGGCATGGTAAACTTGATCACGTCACCAATAATCTCCACGGTGCCTGCTTCAGGAGTGGGCTGCACGGATTCCTGCCCCTGCACTCCACTAAAATTCAGGATGAAGAGCAACAGCAACATCCTGAGAAGAAAAGTATGTATAGTCGTATGGCAATCCCGCATTCTAATATGTTATCTCGTGTATAAAAGTTTTACCATCTATGGTGTACATCGGCAATACATGCCTTTGCCAATGGATAGGGTATACAGATTACAAGAATAATCATTTTATCATTTAACACGATGCTGATCTCATTTTAAAGTCAGATTCACTCCTTAACAAGAAGAGTTATCCATGGAATTGATATCCGGCATAAGTAGAATGAATTCTTGACCAGAAACAGGGCAACCCTAATCAGGCAAGCTCAAACTGCAAACTGTAAACCGCAAACTGCTAACTAAAAAAAGGGCCATCCTTTGCAGGACAGCCCTTACTAGTAACTATCAAAATCGGCTACCCTAGTTGCCGGGAGAGATCGAAAAGGATCCGTCGCCGTTAAAATCAGACAGTACGATCTGTACCGTCCAATCGCCGGGTACACCAGCCTGTGATACTCCCGAACGAGAATCATCGCCTTGTCCTTTAACCAACGTCTGGTCCAGAACAACAGTTCCTTCAGCATCCTGCAGGATCAATTGAAATGATCCGCCGCTCGAGGTAGTGATATCCATATTATAATCTACTGTAGTTAACGGATTGCTCCAGGTATAGCTGTTGCTCAGGCTTCCTCCGGTACCGGTAACATCTCCGTCAAAATCGGTGTTTTGCGCCGTGAGATTAACTTCTGCAGTTGGCCCGTCATCATCGCTGCAACTAACGGTTGCTAAACTGATAAAGAGCACCATAAACGCTTTAAAAACAAATTTCATAGTATAGGTATTTAAGTTAATTAGTTAAAAACTGGGGTTAGTCATCTAATAATTCGATGTGCTTCTTGATGGCTTCCTTGATGGTATCAGCAAGGCCGTTGTTTCCATCCTCATCCATCGGACTGATCTCGATCGTACCGTCTCCATTCCCATCGGTAGCCATAGACAGGTCTACTCCGAAATCATGGTTGAAGATCGCAGTGATATCAAAGTTGATCGTAATACTTTCAGTACCTTCAGTAATGACAATATTTTGTTGAACATCCTCAAAATCGACCTCTACCTCTTCGTTAAAGTCGTGCCAGAAAACAAAAGGGGTACCTGCATAGCTTCCTTTCACCAGGATCGACTTACCGAAGAGTTCACTTTCCTGGTTCATGCTTTTGTCAAATTTGAATTCCAGTTCTTCAAACTCTCCTACAGGAACACTGATATTCATTAATTCTACCGAACCGGCTAAAAGATCTACCTCAAAAGGACCTTCCAGCTCGATCTCATCTTCAAAATCGTAGAAGCCGTCGTCATCCCATTCTTCTTCATATTCTCCTTCGGTTTCACTCTCTGTCTCCATTTCATAGTCTTCCCCTTCATATTCGATCTCCAGCTCGAACTCTTCGATATTGATCCAGAACTCTGAAAGGGAGAGGTCGGCATTAATATCCTTAGCGGCAACGGCCGATTTAGCACTGGCATCCACCAGGGAATTATCGATACTGATACTCAGTTGTCCGCGGGTTGCCGGATCGTCGTTATCAGAACAAGAGATCATTAGAAGACCTGCAAATAACAGGGCTCCTGCTTTGGATAAAAATTCATTTTTCATGGTATACATTTTAAAAGGGTTATTATTAAATAAACGATGTGTTTTACGTTTCGTATAAAAATGATTTAAAAGTCTTGACCTACAGGCCAAAAATATACCCTACAGAGAGCATCAATGATCGGGTCTTTACGCTCTGCCCCGGATCAAAGAACCCCTCTTCCAAAGGGTCATCATTCGTATCAGTCAGTCCGAAATTGTATCGGGCACTGATCTCCAAACCGGAATCAAAGGTATATCCTCCTCCAAATCCGAGCGCGATATTAGTACCTTTAACCACCTCGCTCGATCCGATCGCCTCGGTAACATTTTCGATCGTGTCTTCTTCTTCAAACTCTCCTCCACTTAAAAATCCTATCTGGGGGATGAGCATCAGGTTGATCTTGTCAAGGATCTCATATTTTAATCCGGCGCCAAAAGTGATATACCCCAGCTTGGCCCGTTCTATTTCTTCATTGTCTTCAAACTTGGCGCCTTCCTGTTGAAAAAAAAGCTCGGGTTGAAAGATCAACTGATCTGCGATACCCAATTGACCGAACACCCCAAGGTGTACCCCCAGCCTGGAATCAGGGTTGGAATAATCCAGGGCCGGATCAACGTTCAGGCTGCTGAAATTAACGCCTCCTTTAACCCCCAATTTCAAGGATTGAGCATGTAATGTGGCTCCACATAAAATTGCGACCGCCAGTACTAGTAGATTTTTTGAATTCATCATAAAATTTGGTTCTCGTTTCCTATTAAACAATCCACACCGGAAAGTTTACCCCCCCGGATGTAGGATTTTTTGCATTAAGAAGAATTCAGATTGCATTGACGACATCAACTTAGCGCTTACCCTCTCTGTTCAATACTCATAATAGTCTTCTTACGACTCTGAAAATCATTATAAAATAATTCTCCTATCTTCATAGCGGATATTGCAACCTTAGACCCCTGAATTTGAATGAACGTTTGCGATAAAAAAGTATTCGAGAAAATTTATGCCGAGTATATTCAGAAGATCAGTGACTTCCTGTTTTATAAGTACGGTGAGGGTCATGACCATTTTGACATTGCCCAGGAAGCCTTTGTAAAGCTATGGCAGAACTGTAGCAAGGTGACCCCGGAAAAAGCCAAGGGCTACTTATACACGGTAGCAAACAATACAATGCTTAACGAATTGAAGCATCAGAAAGTGGTATTAAAGCACCAAAAGGAGGCTGTCAAAGATTATGACCAGGAAGACCCGCAATTCATTCTCGAGGAGCAGCAGTTTCTTAAAAAATACGAACAGGCCCTTGCCGGACTCAGTGAAAATCAAAGAGTGGTTTTCCTGCTGAACCGTGTGGAAGGGAGGAGTCACCAGGAAATTGCAGAATTATTAGATCTCTCCATCAGGGCCGTTCGAAAGCGTTTATACATGGCCGTTGACAACCTGAGAAAACACATTGACGGGATTTGAATTGTAAAATTTAAACCCATTAGGGGTAAAAAAAAGAGATTAAGTTGTTTAGCATATAAAAGGAAACCCGATGAAAAAAGAAGACCTCATCTTAAAGTGGCTTGACGATGACCTGACTCCCGAAGAACTCAGGGAGCTGGAGGCCATGGAGGGTTTTGATACCTACCGGAAGATCATTGAAAGCGGTAAGTACTTTCACAACCCTAAAAAGGTGGATCCCAAAAAGGGATTGGAAGCCTTAGGGGATCGCATGAGGCCCGCCCCCAGGGTCATTTCCTTTAAAGAACGTATCAGGTATGTAGCCGGGATCGCAGCCACCATTGCGGTACTTATTACCGGGTACCTTTTTTACCAACAGCAATCGCAGGTAAATTTCTCGGCAGACCTCGCCGAGCAAAGTTCCATAACCCTTCCTGATAACTCCCAGGTAACCCTGAATGCCCAATCTGAGATCATGTTTAACGAAAAGGGATGGTCTAAAAAACGCAGTTTGAAATTAAAGGGAGAAGCCTGGTTTAAGGTGGAAAAGGGATCTGCCTTTAAAGTGAATACCAAAAGCGGGTGGGTTCAGGTACTGGGTACCCAGTTCAATGTGTACAACCGGAAAGGCATTTTTAAAGTAAGTTGTTATGAAGGCGCCGTAAAGGTAGGAGTCGGTTCAGAGGAGTATACTCTACGTCCCGGGCAAGAGCTTCTGTTAGTAGAAGGAACATTAACCGAGCGTAGGATCGGCGATAAGCATCCGTCCTGGATCGATGGTCGTTCAGCCTTTGAGAGTATTCCCCTGGCCCAGGTCTTTCAGGAGATCGAAAGACAATACGATATTAGGGTGGAATACCGGAAAAAACTTTCTTCTCCACTCTTTACCGGAGTATTTCCCCATGACAACCTGGACCAGGCACTTCGATCGGTGTGCCAGCCATTCGGGCTTCAATTTAAGATCAGTGTTGATGGTAAAAATGTAAAGATCTCTGCCGTTGAGAAATAGCCTTTTGGTAACATTTATATTGGCATGCACCCTGTTTCTTGGAGCCATTACCTCCGGATTCTCACAGGAAAAAGCCCCCCTGAAATCGGTGCTTAAAACCCTGGAATCCCGTTATGACTGTAGTTTTTCTTATGCCGATGACCAGGTCGCTGGTTTTGAGGTTATACCCCCCTCCTCCTCGTTCACCTTAGAAAAGGCCATCAACAACCTGGGCCAACAAACAGGATTGGTTTTTCAGATCCTGGACAATCTTATTATCACCATTGCAGCAGTCAAGCCGGTTCCTGATACCTTGTGTGGCACGGTTACCGACCTTGAAAAGAATCCATTGGAGGGGGCTGAGATACGAACCCGCTACCAACGAACCTTTACCGATAATAAAGGTTTTTTCCGGCTTCCCCGGGTGAACCAAAGCGACACGCTTTCCATTTCCTTTCTTGGATTTAAGACTTTACAAATACCTGTTTCATCCATTGACAGATCCGGCTGTGAAAACTACAGTTTGGAAGGAGATATCAACCCATTGCAGGCCATCACCTTATACAACTTTTTGGCCAGGGGAATATCCTTAAGGGGAGATGGAAGCCTGCAGGTGGAAGCATCTGAATTCGGGATCCTGCCCGGGTTAACCGAGGCCGACCCCTTACAAACGGTGCAGACCCTTCCGGGCATTAACAGCAATGATGAAACCGTAACCAATATCAATATTCGGGGGGGCAGTCACGACCAGAATTATATCACCTGGAACGGCATGCCCATGTATCAATCCGGGCACTTTTTCAGTTATATCTCTGCCTTTAATCCGGACCTTGTACAGGAGACCAACCTGGTGAAAAATGGCACTTCGGCAGCCTATACCGGAGGGGTTTCGGGGAGCATCCTGATGAGCACTAAACAGGCAACCGACAGTATATTTTCCGGAAATGCAGGTCTGAACCTCATCAATGCCCATGCGTCATTGAATATCCCACTTAGCAAGAAAGCTTCTCTAAAAGTTGCAGGAAGAAGATCTTTCAATGATCTGTTTCGCTCCCGGGCCTACCAGAACTATTTTAACCAGGCATTTCAGAATACAGAGGTCATTACCAACAGAGAAAATGTTATTGAAGCCAGTGACTCCTTTCGTTTCTTTGACCTTGGTGGAGTTCTGAATTACACCCCCGGCAACAAGGATCATTTACAAGCAGGCTTCCTGCTTATGGATAACAGTTTTTCATTTTTAGAAAATGCCTTTGTTGACAACGTCGAGCAATCGAGAGAAAGCAACAGCACCCAACAACATACCGGAGGCTTTTTCAACTACCAAAGGTCCTGGAACCGGGGCCTCACCACCTCCCTTAACACCTACCATGTTCAATATACCCTGGAAGGACAAAACGCCGACATCTTACAGGATCTGTTGTTCATACAAAACAATAACATTGCAGAAACCGGGATAAAACTGGAAGGAAAACTGGCGATCAAGCCGGATCTTTTAGTAAAGGGGGGGTACGAACTGAATCATACCCGGGTGCAAAATACCGATACCCTGCAGGGGGGAGCTATCGCCACCGAGATCGAGCAGCGCCTAACCAGGCACGCCCTCTACAGTGAAGTATTCTGGAACCCCTGGAAGGGTGGTTCGGTACGACCGGGCATTCGCCTTAATTACCTGAAGCAACCTGACCTGCTTCTGGCGGAACCCCGTTTAAACCTGGTGCAGGCACTTGGTAATGTCGGTTCTTTAGACCTTTCGGCCGAGGTAAAGAGCCAGGTGATCACCCAAGAGGTAGATCTGCAAACGGATTTCTTAGGGGTCGAAAACAGGCGTTGGTTTCTCTCAGAAGAACCAGAACGCCCCATACTAAAAAGCAGGCAGCTATCGCTCGGATACCGGTATCAAACGGGAGGATGGAAATTTCATACGGAGGCCTACCTTAAAGCCGTGGAAGGGTTGAATGCCAGAAGCCAGGGATTTACCAATGCCTTTGAAGGGGTGAATGCCCTGGGGAAATACTTTTCTAAAGGAGTAGACCTTATCATCAACCATCAATCTGATGCTTTTAATGGCTGGGTGAGTTATTCCCTGGCGGAAACCACCTATGATTTTGAAATCCTCTAC
This sequence comes from Robertkochia marina, assembly GCF_004799345.1. Taxonomy (GTDB): domain Bacteria; phylum Bacteroidota; class Bacteroidia; order Flavobacteriales; family Flavobacteriaceae; genus Robertkochia; species Robertkochia marina. Next base: position 447,285 of record NZ_SSMC01000003.1, on the reverse strand, counting down.
CCTGAGTATTTTCCCAGCAATTTTAATATCAACCACGCCGTTTCTTCGGGGTTGAGCTATTCCTGGCGCCGGTTAACAACATCCGTAGGCATGAATTGGCGTTCGGGCTTACCTACTACCCTGCCTGTACCCGGCAATGAGGTGGTAAACGGGGCTATTAATTACGAGGCGCCCAACAGCAGGGTCTTGCCCTATTACCAACGAATAGATGCCTCCATGAATTATGCGGTTAAACTCAGGGAACACAGTTATGTGAAGTTTGGGGCTGCGGTTTGGAATCTGTTCGATCAGGAAAATGAGATCAATCGCTTTTACCGATTTACAGATATTAACTTTCCGCAACGGGTTTCCCGATTCGGATTGGAACGAACTGTCAACCTGTTCGTAAAAATTGAATTTTAGAAACTTGTTCATACTTCCTTATCTAAGGAAAGTTGCTGTTAGCACTAAAAAAATTGAAAGTGGCAGGGGTAAATTTCCCCTTCAAGGTTGTTTTAGAGATAAATGGGACTACCCCATTTACAGTAATTTGAAAATTAAATACAATAAACTGAATAAATAATGAAAAGATTAATCCCCATGAATTGGTCCTGCTTATGTGCTATGGTAGCTTTTACCATAACCCTGGCAAGTTGTTCCAGCGACCTGGAAGATGTTGGTTCCGGAACCTCCATCCTGGAGGTCTCAGCCTCCCTGATAGCGCCGGTACAGGCGAAATCTGTTCTTACCGAAAATAGATTTACCGGAAACCTGAATTTCACCTCCGGATATATCTGGGTGAGTGCTGTAGAATTTGACGGCACCCTTGACAGAGGTACTTCGATCAACAGAAGGGTTGAACGAGCTTCCCGGATCGACTTTATGAGTGGCGAAGGCGTGCCACCCATTGATGATGTGATCATACCTTCAGGCACCTACAGCTATGTAAACATCGAAGCCGAATTAAGGGATGAAGACACCCAGCCGGCTATCGTCATGGAAGGTACCTATACCCGTACTGATGGCAGTTCGGTACCGCTGCGGTTTGAATTTAACTCCGGGGAGACTTTTGAGGCAGAGACTGAACAAACGATAACACTAACCGAGGATGCTACCGTGATCGGGAAGATCGTTATCGACCCTTATACCTGGTTTACCAACGTTTCTGCGGAAATGATGGATAATGCCAATATCAATGCAAACGGGGTTCTCCTGATTACCGGAGAGTTTAATGAAGATATCTATGATCTGGTTTCTGATGGTTTGGATGAAAGCACAGAATCTGAGTTTATAAACTAACAATTTTGGTACAGACGCAGTTTTACTATAAATACTACCGCGTCAACTAATTCCTAATACTATTCATGATGAGAGCAGCCTTTTTAAGGCTGCTTTTTTTATATATCTTATTTGATCACCCTATTTTTCTAATATATGCTCCGGCGCTTCCCTCCTTCATCCTTCCTCTTTAATCTTGGTTCCTGGCTCTTGGAGCTCTCTAAGAACAGCTAGCCCTCTCCTCCCAAAAATCAATTCCACCCTTAAGCTTTAAAAAAAGCTGCATTAGAGGGGGTAAATCACAAGCCTTTAATTGTTATAAGAGTAGTAAACACATAATAACTCACTTAACCCAAAAATTACCTTCATTATGAAAAATCTATTGTTCGCTTTCATGGCGGTTGTTGCACTGAGCTCCTGTAGTAAGGACGACACCTCGGGTGCCACTTTAAAACTTACTGCCGGTATCGAAAATCCCTCAGCAACACAGGCTAAAGGTGTTTCCTTACTTGCCAAAGAACCCGGAACCCTTGATTTTACCTCCGGATATATCTGGATCAGCGAGGTGGTGTTTGACGGGGATTTTGCCTCCGGAGAATCGGTAAGTAAATCGATCGGAAGATTTTCGAAAATAGACTTTGCAACGGGCGTTGCCGAACCAAGTCTTGATGATGTAACGATTCCTTCAGGTACCTATACCAATGTATACCTCGGGATCGAACTGAGAGACGAAGATGCTCAACCTTCTATCATTATGGAGGGTACCTATACAAGAACCGATAACACTGAAGTTCCTGTTCGTTTTGAATTCAACTCAGGAGAGGTTTTTGAAGCAGAAACAGATCAAACCGTTGTAGTAGCCGATGAGCAAGTGGTTACTGCCAAGATCGTATTTGACCCCAATGTATGGTTTAGCGTAGTGTCTGTCAACATGCTTGACAACGCCAACCTGAATGCAGAAGGTGTTATGGTGATCAGCGGTTCAAGAAACGAAGCCATTTTTGATCTTGTGGCCGACCGTTTAGATGTAAGTACAGACGCAGTTTTCTATTAATACTACCGCGTCAGCTAATGCCTATTAGCAGCAATGATGAGAGCAGCCTTTTTTAAGGCTGCTTTTTTTATGCATTTTGTCTTTACTAAGATATGGCCACTCAAAAATTCTATGCCTCCTTATTTTCGATTTTATGATTGAATAATCTTCAGTTTTTCCATATCCTGATCCCAAAATAGAAGGATTAATAATCCGTAATAGTAAAACGAAACACTAAGAATACAACCACTCTATATCTTTTGAACAAGTCATCAAAAAGTGAGAACAATGCGACGTGCGCTAAAGGAATGCTAGTAAGACCAAGGGTAAAAAAGATGAAAGTTGACCTAAAGAGAGCAACAACCGCATATTCTTTTGATTTACAATTATTTTTACATACTTTTCTTACAGAAATAGTCAATACTACCCAAATATAAATACTATACCCGTATGCGTAACATAGTTTTACCCTTATTATCCTTTGGACTTGTTTCACTTCAATTTTATGCTCAAGACACTCCGGAAAATTGGCATTTACTGGATAAAGAACAGGATAATGTCCCGGGAATCAGCCTGCAAAAAGCCTACAACCTTTTAGAAGAAAATAACAGACCATCAACTCCTGTTATTGTTGCTGTACTGGATTCAGGCCTTGATATCGAGCATGAAGATATTCAAGGTGTATTATGGACCAACCCGGGAGAGATTGCAGGAAACGGAATAGACGATGATCAAAATGGATATATCGATGATATTCACGGGTGGAACTTCATTGGAGGCTCTGATGGAGAGAGTCTGGAAGCCGAGACCCTGGAACTCACCCGAATTTACAGGAAGCTAAAAACACAATTTGAAGGAAAGAACAAATATACCATCACTGCCGAGGAGCGGGAAGACTATGAGGATTTTCTCAGGCATATGAAGGCATACAATGAAGGGAAAATAGAACTGGAGGCAGCTATAAAAAATGGCTCGGAAGAGTATGATTTCTTTAATAAACTGATACCACCGCTTCAGAAAGCAATAGGAAAAAAATCCTTTAACGAAAGTGAATTAAAAAGGGCAAAACTGAGAGGTTCAACTCTTGAAAATCTAAGGGCTAATTTCTTCCGAATATTAGAACGCAATAAAGACAAAAATCTCACCGCGGAGAAATTAATTAAACATTACGAAGAGCTTTCCTCCAGGATGGAAATGATGGAGACCCGATTAAAATACAATTACAGTTTAGATTTTAATGGCAGGGAGGTGATTGGAGACAACGAGTCCGATCTGAATGAAAGATACTACGGCAATAATGATGTTACCAAAAGATCGGAGCACGGCACTCATGTTTCAGGTATTATTGGGGCCAAAAGAAATAATAATATAGGCATAAACGGCATTGCTGATGATGTTATCATCATGCCTATACGAAGTACGCCCATGGGTGATGAAAGAGATAAGGACGTTGCCAACGGGATTCGTTATGCTGTTGATAATGGAGCTAAAATTATCAATATGAGTTTTGGTAAGGATTTTTCACCTCATAAGGAAGTGGTTGATTCTGCGATCCAATATGCGGAAGAGAAAGGAGTACTCATTGTGCATGGAGCGGGAAACGACCATAAAAACATCGATTATTTCTATAATTATCCCAGTTCGCTTTTACAGGACGGCACACTTGCGACAAATTGGATAGAGGTAGGAGCCAGTTCTGTTCATATAGATGATAATCTGGCAGCCTCCTTTTCTAACTATGGTCAATCTGCTGTAGATATTTTTGCTCCAGGGGTTGATATTTTTTCCACCCTGCCAGATAACAACTATGATACCCGAAGCGGAACAAGTATGGCTGCACCAGTGGTTTCGGGGGTTGCCGCTTTATTACTTTCTTATTTTCCACAGCTAACTCCTGAGGAAATTAAAACGATCATTACCACATCGGGAACAAGATATGATCTCATGGTCAACCAACCTGGCTCTGAAAGCAAAGTTCCATTTTCGGCCTTATCCAAAACCGGAAAGGTCATCAATGCCTACCAGGCTATTAAATTGGCGCTGGAACTCTACAGTACTTGATTGCTTTAATGCTGGGAACATTCCTGTCCTTGTCACTGGCCAAATCCTATTACCATGAAAGTGATAACAAGAAGGACGGAACTTAAAGAATTATAAGGATCATCGACCATAAAACGTCTTTGATCCTTCTTCTTTCGTCCATATTCCTACATCTTGACTCTTGACTCTTGACTCCTGGCTCTTGATTCTCCCTATGAACTTCCAACCCTGCGCTCCCCTTTTCTAATGATCTTTCTGCTGTCTTTTCCTTTCACGGGTGTACCATCATCATCTAACCAGACAATAGCCCCGGTAGGGCATCGCTGGATAGGATCTTTCGTTTGGTGAAACTTCGAGTAATCAATAACAGGAAGGTTGTTTTTCATGGTGATCAGGTCTCCGGGGGCGTCCATGGCGCAACGGCCGCAGGCGGTACACCCCACATGGCAATCTTCCAGGATGGCCTCTCCGTGTTCCAGGTTTTTACAGGCCACCCAAAGCCGGTTGCTTACCGGTTGCAGGGAGAAAAGATCTTTCGGACAGGCTACCACACAGTCGCCACAGGCGGTACATTTATTCACATCTACCACCGGCAAGCCATGTTCGTTCATGGTAATGGCGTCAAAATCGCAGGCCACTTCACAGTCGCCATGACCTAAACAGCCCCAAAAGCATCCTTTACCGCCACCGGAGATCAGAGCTGCCCCCTGGCAGCTTCTTATACCTTCATATTCGGCACGGTTGATAGCCACATTGGTTCCGCCGGCGCAGGCAAGTCGGGCTACCTGCCGTTCTTCCCTGCCAAGATCGACCCCCAGGAACTGGGCGATCGATTGCCTGCCTTCATCGGTGCTCACGGTACACTTGCCCGGCAGGGCTTTACCTTTTACCAGGGCTTCGGCAAAGGGTCTGCAGCCGGGGTAACCACAGGCCCCGCAATTGGCCTTAGGGAGCATGTCTTCTACCGTTTCAATACGAGGGTCTTCATACACAAAAAGCTTCCTGTTTGCGGTAATAAGCATTACAGCAAGCAATAGGGTTAACCCTCCTAAGGCGGCCAAGGCAATAAATACAGACATAGTACTTCAGCGGTTCGTTAAACAAGTGGTTTACCTATCTTTCATCTTAAAAAATGATCTCGGCCCATTTTCTACCGGCGATCAGTTCAGCTTTTCGCAACCTCCATTTCTCTTCTGAGCCCAGAATATTGGCAAAAGCCTTGTTGAGTTTTTTATGGATGGCTTCATACCCTGCTACATACACATAGGTGTTCGAACTGGCCAATAACTCCTTGATCTCCTCCGTCTGGGCTTCCAGCGCCTTATCCAGATCAATAGGGTCGGCCCAGGCCGGTCTCGGACTCAAGGCGTGAAAAGCCTCAAAGGTTTCTTCATCATAATAATCAGAGATATCACCGTCTTTATCGTTCATATACAACAACTCCAGGCCACTGCGTGCCCCATAGAAGAGCCGTATTTTTCCTTCCCAGTCTTTAACGTTTTTATAGATATGTTTGATAAAGGCCCGGAAGGGAGCGATACCGGTTCCCAATCCTATCAGGATCATGTTTGCGCTCTTATCTTCAGGCACTCTGAATGGCAGTTCGAAAGGACCTGTCAGGGTGATCTCATCTCCGCTCCTTCTGTCGCATAGATAGTTCGAGGCAATTCCCTGGTACTCTTCCCCGCTAAATTCATCAATATATGAACAGCGTTTTACCAGCATGGTGATCTTTGGGTTGCCATTCTCTTTTACGGGCAGGTCTGCCACGCTGTAAAGTCGGTGATGCATGGAGTTGCCGAATTCATCCTTTGTATTTACCAAAACGCCAAAGCTTTGGTCTACCTGACATGTAAATGCCGGATCCTGTACTTCCAGTACGATCTCCCTTACCTCCTCAGTATCTGTTGGGGTAAGGCGGGAGGTATTGCGTACCACTGCCTTATACTGTTTGTCGACTGCAAAATCTGATAAATGTGCCATGATTTCTATGTATTTCTTGGATAAGCGTTTTTATGATTAGTCATTATTGAGTTCCCTGAAAACTAAGTTCGGGTTAGGTTTCCGGAGCTCCCGCTCCTTTTTTCCACACTGGGTGGTACACCCGCAATTAGAGCAGCTTCTTCTTCCTGCAAGCACATCATCTTCACGGTATTCTTCGCGAAATGCGTCCTTCCATAGAACTTGCACCAGCACCCATACCAGCACGATGCTTACAATTAAACCGATTCCTATTAAAAGTGAATGCCACATACTTTTATGTTTTAAGCTCCCAGGCCTGCAAAGCCCATAAAACAGAGCGATAATATTCCGGCTATAAACAATGTCAATGCGGTACCTTTAGAAATGGAGGGTACCTCTGCAAAAGTGAGCCGTTCTCTTAATCCTGCGATCAATACCAGTGCCAGTGTAAATCCAACTCCGGCCCCCAGGGCATAGACCACACTTTCCAGCAATCCGTAGCCTTTATTGGTTTGGAATAAAGCCACTCCCAGAATAGCACAATTGGTAGTGATGAGGGGGAGGAATATTCCAAGGGACTGGAACAATGCCGGACTCATTTTTTTAATAAACATCTCTACTAACTGAACTGTAGAGGCAATCACCACTATATAACTGATCAGCTGCAGGTAAGGGGCATCAATAACCACCAGGAAGGCATGAATGCCGTAGGCACATACCGAACTGATGAGCATGACGAACATCACGGCTCCTCCCATTTTTGTGGCGGTTTCCATCTTTCCGGAAACTCCCAGAAACGGGCAGATGCCCAGGAAATAAGCCAACACAAAATTGTTCACCAAGGAGGCGTTGAGAAAGATCGTTCCAAGAGATTCTGTATTCATGCTTTTTTGGTTTGAAGGGCGTTAATTACCAATAACCATGCAGCCAGGGTAAAGAACCCTCCTGCAGGCAATATCATTACGATCCAGCTTTGAAATCCTTCCGGAAATACCGCAAGGCCGAATAAGGATCCGTTTCCAAGGAGTTCCCTCACGGCGCCCAGGCACAACAGGGCGAAGGTAAAGCCAAGGCCCATTCCCAGGGCATCCAGCACCGATTTACTCACCGTATTCTTTGAGGCAAAGGCCTCCGCCCGACTCAGTATCAGACAGTTTACCACGATCAGAGAGATAAAGGCTCCCAGGGCCTTGTGCAGCTCTACACTAATGGCTTGTATGGCGTAATCGGTCACGGTCACGAAGGTAGCAATGATCAAAATATAGGAGGCTATACGAACCTGTTTGGGAACAAAGTTTCGCAGCAGAGACACCAGGATATTCGACATCAACAGCACGAAGGCTGTCGCCAGACCCATAGCCAGGGCATTTTCGGCTGTATTAGAAACAGCCAATACCGGGCACATTCCCAACACCTGAACAAATACCGGGTTATCCCTCCACAACCCTTTGATAAACTCATCGGTCGAGGTGATCTTCTTCGCAGATGGAGGTGGGTTATTTGTCATCGTTCTCGTTTTTTTTTGGGTTTGCTTTGGGGGTTTCCATCATTTTATAATTGTCAAAAAGCAGGGGGATCACTTCTTCAGTGCTGCTGCCAATAATATCGCCCACAGCCCTGGAAGAAATGGTAGCCCCGGTTATACCGTCAATTTCCCAGGCATTTACCTTGGCTCCCTGTTTAACGGTGGTCACCTTATTGGCAATGTTTCCTTCCTTATTCAGGCCTACGTCAAGGGCCGTAAAATTGTCAAGAAACCGTTGTTCCTTTTCTATCTTATCTCCCAGTCCGGGAGTTTCTTTACTTTCCAGTACCTGAAATCCTATTATTTGTTGCTGCTTTGGGTTGTATCCATACAAGATCCTGATCTTATCGGCATAGCCCTGGCCGGAAGCCTCTACGGCATAGCCCACCAGTTGATCAGCACTATCATACCCGGCGTATACTAACGAAACCGGTGATTCTTCCGTATCGGGAGCTATCAACTTTCCTTCTGCATTTACGCCAAAGGTTCGCGAACTCACCGCCCCGGGTAATACTTCAAAAATGGCCTTTTCCAGGGCCTCGGCCTTTAGTTGTTGTACGCGAGGCTGGGTAAGCTCAAAGGTCACCACGATCAAAAGGGCACTGAGCACTCCTATACCCACCATGGCCTTTAGCATTTTTGTACTGCCAGCAGGGTTTTGTGATGCTATATTCACCGTTTCACTCATACCGCTTTCATTTTTGGGGTAGTACCGTACACCCGGTTCTTAATAAGCCTATCGATCTGGGGAGAAATGGCATTGGCCAGGAGAATGGAATACATAACGCCTTCGGGGAGTCCGCCCCAAACGCGTATCACGATGGTCAGGACCCCTATAATAGCTCCATAGATCCAAAGTCCGAGGGGGGTAATGGGCGAGGATACCATATCGGTAGCCATAAAGACTGCTCCGAGCATCAACCCCCCTGAGAACAGCATAAACACCGGCGAAGGATATAGTTCGCTATTCACCAGGTACAGGGCTCCACTCAGCAAGAAAGCACTCAGCAAAACCGCAGCCGGGATTCTCCAATTCATCATATTCCTTGCTATAAGGTAGATCCCTCCCAGGATAATGATCACGGCACAGGTTTCTCCGGCCGAACCGCTTACCAGCCCAAAGGCCAACTCTGAGGCCGGTGTGGTATACCCTTCAAACTTAAATGCCGATAAGGGGGTGGCTCCGGAAATGACATCGTATTGGGGCTGCATTAAGGGTAAGGCGAGTACCGAAGAGGCTACTTCGGAGAACCGATCAGGTAAAAAGGCGGGATGCCAGGTGGTAATGGCTACCGGAAAGGCTGCCTGTAATACCGCTCTTGCTACCAGGGCCGGATTAAATACATTATACCCCAGGCCGCCAAATATGTATTTACCCAGGGCGATACCCAGGGCTCCTCCTACAAAGGCCATCCATAACGGAAAAGCCGGAGGCAGGGTAAGCCCGAGGAGTATCCCCGTGATTACTGCCGAATAGTCGGCAATGGTGGTTTCTTTTTTTGAAAGGCGGCATAGAACATGCTCTGTGATCACACTCCCCAAGGTAGCTGTGGCAATGACCAGCAGGGCATTCCACCCAAAGGCATACACCGAGTAAAACACCACCGGCAGTAAGGCCCAAACCACATTTTTCATGATCTGATCGGTAGTGTGCCCCTTGAAGATATGGGGTGATGAACTTATATGTAGGGTCTTTTTAAGCATTTACTTTTTCTTTTTGCAGGGCTTCCTTCTTCCGAACCGCACGTTTGGCCAATCGGAAATATTGTACCAGCGGAATATGAGACGGGCACACATAGCTGCAGGAACCACATTCAAAACAATCCATTAAATTAAAATCGGATGCCATTTCTTCATAGGCCCCGAATTTGGCCAGGATCCCCATTTGCGAGGGATTCAGCAAGATCGGGCAGGCATCAACACAGGCCCCGCATTTAATACAGGGATAGGTTTTAGTATTCAGACTTACCTCTTTCCTGGTAAAGACCAGGATACCGGAGGTTCCTTTTACAATGGAAATATCGAGGTTAGATACGGCCATCCCCATCATCGGGCCGCCCATATACACCTCACAAACATCCTCCTCTACCCCTACCTGCTCTAAGACGAACCGCAGCGGCGTACCTACGGGGATCAGGTAGTTCCCTTTCTTTTTAACCCCGGGACCGGAAATGGTGATCACCCTTTCCTGTATGCCTCTTCCATGAGGTAATAAACGTCCGATCTCTGCGGTGGTGGCCACATTGACCACTACCACGCCTACTTCTATAGGAAGTTTTTTTGAGGGCACTTCACGACCGAGTATAGCCGTGATCAGCATCTTCTCTGCCCCCTGCGGATATTTTACCGGCAGTACTTTTACAGCAATGGGCAGATCTTTCGGCAGGTGTTTTTCCAGGTGGGCCGCAGCATCCTTTTTATTGGCCTCGATACCAATAATGGCCTGTTTTGCCCCGGTTACTTTCAGCAGGTATTTGATACCGGTAAAAATATCCTCCTCCTGCTCCAGCATCACCCGGTGATCGGTCGTCAGGTAAGGTTCACATTCCACCCCGTTTATAATAAGGGTTTCACAGGTCTTGCCGTCAGGCACTTTTAGCTTTACATGGGTGGGAAAGGCGGCCCCTCCCAGTCCGACAATACCTGCATCCTGAATACCCTGGAGGATCTCCTCCGGGGTAGCCGTGTCCGGGTCTATGGGTTTACCTTCTTTTACCTCCTGGGTTGAAAACGGAAAAGCTTCGAGATAGATCCCGGGCGACATTTTTCCCGAAATGGTAGGCACATTGGCGATCTTACGCACTGTTCCCGACACCGGGGCATGCAAGGGTACGGAAACGTACCCCCCAGCTTTAGCCAGTAATTGCCCCCGTTGGACTTCCTGCCCTTCCCGGACCAGGACCTGAGACGGGGCGCCAATATGCTGCTCCATAGGCAGGATGATCAGCGGGGAAAAGGGGAATTGCCTAATAGGCAACCCCCTGGTCTCTTCCTTACTTTCAGGCGGGTGTATCCCATGTTTAAAGGTATCCTTATGGAAATTGAATAACGACATAGTGCCTTTTGTAATTTAATTATACTTCTCAGCGCGACTTATCCACTTTTCAATATCCTTTTTAGAGCGATCGGCCGGCAACCCGGGATGGATCACCCCGGCGGTACACTTTTCAGCAGCCTTCACCAGGTCTTCATAAGCTCCTGCCTTTGGGTTTTTAATAAAAGCCTTGTTGTCATCGTTATAAGCGAAAATATTCGCGTTGATCTTCATACACTCGTCACAAGAGGTACATTCTCCTGTTTCCAGCCATGGGGCCATATACTCGCCGTTGGATGCTGTTTCAGCCTCCTTTTCAACTGGCCCGACAGGGGTATCCACTACCAGGCCTTCCATGCCGTTGTTATTGCCACCGGCCAACTTCATCAATCCCTGTGCGATCTTGCCAACCACCTCGCTACGTATCTTTTCTTCCAAATTTTCCTCAATGGACTGCTCAGCATCTACGCCTGCAAGGTCTTTCAGAAGCAACCAGAAATCGCGTCGTTCCTCACAGGACTCCACGATGGGTTTAGCCACCAAAACTCTGTTGAGTTTTTGATCTCTGTCTACTGCCCAGATAAAGGGGAATTTACCTTCTCGGTCGCTTTCTTCCATGTCAAGGAATTCAGCTAACAATACCATGTTATCATTCCAGGCATCTCTGGGTACTTTGCGGAAATGTTTCCTGAACCGCGCTTCTGTAAGGGCAAAATCGGCAAAGGTCATAGGCAGCTCCATGGTGCGTTCCTGTCCGTATTCGAGGTATTTTAAACGATAGGTCGGCCAGTCTTTATTAAGATCCGGATTCCCTGACAGGTCAAAGGCCTCGGTGGTTTTAATACCGTGATCCGGGTTGTATTTAAAGACCGGATAGGCTCTTGATTCCACAGCAAGTTTCGCCTGGTTTACCCCCATATCATCACCGACCCCATGTTCAGGCTGGCAGGTGGTATAAAGGTTAAATATAGCCGGACGCTTGGTCATTAAGCCATCGATAAATCCTTCTATCATCTGGCTCGTATTGGCCAGAGACCCTTGTAACACGTAGGTATTTCTATGGGCCATGGCGATCAGGCCGATCTCTTTTCGGGGTTCTTCCTTCCCTTTCCAAACCTTACCGTATTGAGCCATGTCAGACACCTGGCCGATAAAGCCGGAGGTACAGGCCTGCCCACCGGTATTAGAGTATACCTGGGTATCAACCACGATCACTTTGATCGGTTTACCGGAGGCCATCATACGGGAGAGGTTCTGGAAACCTATGTCGTACATGGCGCCATCACCTCCGAGGGTGACCACCGGCGGACACAACAGCCACTCTTCATCAGTGAATTGCTGCCAGGTAAAATAGGTAAAGAACTCATCGTGTTCTGTTGGGTCGTACTTTCCATCAAGAATAAGCTCTGCTTTTCTAATGGCTTTAAAGCCTTCTGCCATTTTAGCCATATGTCCCTCAAAGACACCCATGGCCATAGAGGTAGAATCCTGGAACAGGTGATTGGCCCAAGGGAAAGGATACGGGTTAAAAGGCCAGGTACTGCCCCAAACCGAGGTACAACCTGTGGCATTGAGCATTCCCATATTAGAACGCCCTTTTCCGGAGGTACCATTGGTATATTTCCATTTGAGCTTTTTCAGCTGTGCCAGCAGCTGGGTAATATTTCGCAGCCATTCCTGGTCAATCGGTTCTCCACCTTTCTCAGATTCGAACCTGCGGGTGATCTCTGCCATGGTGAGATCAGCATTTTGCATCTCGCTAACGATCTTGGCCATGGTGGCAGAATCTGTGAGATCTACCCCACCCATCAGTTTCCCCTGGACATGCTTCTCCAGTTTATCGGTAAGCTCTTCAAGGTAGGCCATATGTTTCTCTATACGCGGCTGCATCAGCGACTCTACCGTGGCGGTAAAGATGTGCACCACCGATTTTTCAGAACATCCCAAACACGCTCCGTCTCCACTGGCAAAATTCAGGTAAGCATCTTTATTGAGCAGGAGTGTTTCCAGCGGACCTATCTTTTCTTCCAGATCATCAATGCGATTAAATTTCTGAGGTGTATTGGGCAGGGCATTCCAGAGATCCCATTGCTTGTTCAATTCTACCACAGAACCTTCTGTTTGCGGAATTTTGATCAGGGCATTGTCGTTACACACGGCCACACATTCCATACATCCTTTACAGGTGTTGGGGTTGATGGTGATACTGAACAAACCTCCGCTGCCTTCTTCTTTTTTCTCATGAAGGTCAAAATAAGGCCGGGTTAAGGCGAAATTGAATTCCCCCAACTCCTCTTTGAACCAATCAAACTCCTTAACCATTTCGGAATTGCCTTTAAGATCGGCGATGGTCATTTCTATGGCATTCTTGATATTTTCATTGACGGTAGCCCCGTTATTGGATGTTTTGAACAGGGTTCTTACGTTACTCTCGAGTTTACGCACGGCTCTGGGCAAGTGTTCCAGCTTACCGTGGTTCTTTTTAACCCGTGTTACGATAGTATCGAAAACATCAGACACCTCACTCACAAGACCCGGAATGGCGGTATCAGGACATACGGTATAACAATCACCGCAGGCGGTACAGTTATTCGGGATCCATTTAGGGTGTTCAAAGCGGATGCCTGTCATATTGCGGAATACCGATGTTACCGCCGGCATCACACTCAGCCCGATGAATGGATCGGTGAGGTTATCATTCCCCATGCCTCGCAGATAGAAATTCCCGGTTTGCTCCCAGAAACGGTGAATATCACTCAATTTGGATTCACTTTGGGGAATTTCCTTCAGCATTTGAGGTACAGGGGGCATTTCCTGAACACTGCCATTGGTCTGATTACCCGCTCCTACTTCCTTTTCAGTGATCTCAACGACCTCATCGAATCCGCGTTTTACCACCCGCATATTATCCTCGACCACCCGTTGCCCTTTGGTACCGAACTTATGCTGCAACTGGTCTTCGATGGCTTTTAATAGTTTTTCTTCGGAAAGTCCGGATTTCTCCATTAAGGGCGAGGCGGCAAAAAATGCTCCCTGGAAGGCAATACCCTGCATACGCAACTGTAATTCGGGGTCGGTGGCCTCTTCGCGGGCGATCTTGAATCCGTCAATATAGAAGAGTTTGATCTCTTTATCAATGATGATCTTCTGATAGAACTCCGGTATATCGGCCCATACCTCTTCAGGGGTTTTACGGTCACTTTGTATAATAAAGCTTCCACCCTGTTTCAGCCCTGCAAGGGCATTGGTATGTTTAAATACATTGGGATCGGGAGAGAGCACCACATCTACGAAATAATATTCGCAGTTAATGCGGATAGGTTCTGAAGCCGCTGCCAGGTAATAGGTGGTGGGTTGTCCCTTTTTCTCTGAACCATACTTCGGATTGGCTTTAATGTTATACCCTAATAATTCATATAAGGTCATGGCCAGGTTCTTTCCTGTGGTAATGGCACCCCAGCCACCAATGGAGTGAAAACGCACCGTAATGGCGTCTTTAGGCATCAGGTTAGGATTTTCTGAGCCGCGTACCGACAGGTCCTTTACATGCGGGTAAGAGGCTGCAATAGATTCCTGGTAGGCCTTCTGTTTTGGTGAATTGGCCACCTCCCTGATAAAATCTATGGAGAGATAAAAATTCTTTTTGTGTTTCCCGTCGGGAAGCATGTTCTCAACAGCGCCGATAATACCTTCGGGCTGCAGGTCACGGCTACCCATACCAAAAGAACCGGAATAAATGGCGGGCATATCTGTTACCGCATAGGAGATAAGTTCGCGATAAGGGTGTTGTTTTTTATGGGCACCGTTCTCGACACATTTGTTCAAGACACTTCTCACCTCCCTGGTGATCGGAGAATCAACAGCCAGGGGCTGATCGAGACGCTCCAGGATGGTCACCGCTTTTTTGCCTTTTAAAACCTTAGCCAGCAAATCTGCCGGGAAAGGCCGGAACATCACCAGGTCAACCACCCCTACTTTAATGCCCCGGGTTTCGCGCAGGTAATCGGCTACTACCTCTGCACTGGGCACCAGGCTTCCCTGCCCCAGGATCAGGTAATCAGCATCTTCGGTTTTATAGGTCATCACCCTTTTATAGCGCCTTCCGGTAAGCTGGGCATATTCTTCAAAGGCCCGGTCGGTCAGCTCCTGTATATGATCAAAGAAGAAGGGACGCTGGGCGGCAACGCTCTGCATATAGGAGTCCTGGTTTTGTACGATCCCGGCCATAACCGGGTTATCAACATCCCAAAGCTCCGGAATACGGCGTCGTGTTTCGCCATAGATAATACGTTGGGCCGGAGTGGGGGTTTTGATGATATCATCAGGACGCCCCAGGTACTCTTTGATCAATTCCCTTTCCGGCAGCATAAATGATTCTATCAGGTGGGTGGTTAAAAACCCGTCCTGGGCAATGATCCCGGGAGTCAATGCCAACTCTGCTATGCGGTGGGCTATGATGTTAAGATCGGCTACATGCTGTGCTTTTTTAGCGAACATCTGGAAAAACCCGGTGTCATCAACAGCGTGGTAGTCGTCGTGACCGGCGTGCACGTTCAGGGTTGATTTGGTCATGGCACGCGCACCTATATTAAGTACATAGGTCAGACGTTTTCCTACCGCCGCATAGAGCGACTCATGCATATAGGCTATTCCCTGTCCTGAGGAAAAGTTTGCCGCTCGCAACCCTGTCATGGAAAGTCCGGCGGTAACCGCTGCGGCTGCATGCTCCCCTTCGGGCTCGATAAAGATCAGGGGTTTGTCTGAGATGTTTAAATGCCCCTTGGCGGCAGCATCTGCCCAATATTCCCCCATCTGGGTAGAGGGGGTAATGGGAAATGCCCCTGCGGCATCGGTAGACTCGCGCTCACACATAATGGCAGCCGTATTACCGTCCATTGCCACCGGTTTTCCCGGATATTTGTATTTGGAAGCGCCCTTAGCAGCGGAGGCTTCCGATTTTTTACTTATTCCGATTTTCTCTAATAAGGCCTTGGTCATAACTGAAAATTTTTGAGATACTTTGAAGGAGATATATGTTGGTCATGGTCAGGTTAAGAAGCTCCTGCCAGTTGTCTTGCAAACAAGGCCAGGTCAATACAACTTTCCATCTTATCGGGTTCAGCGCTGTATTCTTCATCCTTGTCAAATTCTAATGGACTCAGGTCGAATTCCAGGAATCTTTTATCAAGAGTCCTGCATTTTTCAAGGAGTACATCGAGAGATTCCCCCTCATTCAACACGGTATCATTCTTCAATAAAAATCCCATTAAGGAATGGGAAATTGAATTGCGGGCGCTTCTGCACACCATAAAGGGCACCACATCTTCGGCAGGGCGGTTTAACTCGTTCTTTGCCGCTTCCAGGCATTGAAGGGCTTGCTCGAAATTGGATCTGATCAGTGTAGTTTCCATACAAATTGGTTTAAATGAAGTAGCTGACAGCTGTACATTTGGTTAGGGATTACACTAAAATTAAGGAAGGGGTGGTCAATATTTCATGACTTATATCAGGTCTTGAGTTTTAGATGATGGATTATGAATTGTGAATGGTGAATTGTGAATGGTGAATGGTAAGTGGGGAGTTACGGGGAACCGAACTTCATCCATAGAAACGGGATATCCCCCTCCTTTTTAAGGGGGCTGAGCGTAAAGAAAAGGTCCAGTGGACCTTTTTAGCGATAGAGCCAGGTAGCGCGATGGCAAAGGCAGGGTGGGGTGGTTATTTCAGCAGATTACAAAAAAAAAGCCCTTCATTTTTCAATGAAGGGCTTTTGCTATAAAGAATGTTCCTTTTCAGCACCTTATTAAAGAGTGCTTTAGGATCATTTTCTCTTAGTTCTGGTCACCTGGACCGATGTTTGGATTCGCATCGATCTCTCTTTGAGGGATCTTAAAGATCCAGGCGTCATTTACAGAAGGAGGATCCTGACGGAAACCTGCCTGGTAAAGTACCTCTGAAGCTCCTGAACCTCCGTCAGCTGCGTGGTCAATACCATCATCCCAACGGATCTTATCAGTGTAAAGGAATCCTTCACCGTATAATTCAACACCTCTCTGGAACTTGATGTGATCCATCAATGATTCAGCAGTATTGTAAACAGATACATCATAAGCACTGTCTCTGGCAGTTCCAAGTGGCTCAAGAGCCGTCTGAGCACCTGCAATATCTCCCATCATTAACTTAGCCTCGGCCTCGATCAGGTACATCTCTGAAGAACGCATGTAAATGATATCATCAGGATCGATGGTACCCGGGTTCTTCTGTAAGAATTTCACCTGCATGTATGGGTGAGAGTTATGACGGGTAGTCCACCCGTACTGAGAACGATATTCAGCTTCTTTAGCATCAAAAAGCGCCTCGTCAGTATAGTTCGGATCATTTCCAAAACCACCTTCTCCATTAGCTGCAGAAGTGTTGGTATTAGGAGCATCTGCTAAGAATACGTCTTTTCTGTAGTCAGTATCAGGAATTTGGTTATACAGTCTTCTGTCAACCAGCTTAGGGTTGTTTCTGTTCTGGCTACCATTAAAGGTATTACAGATCAGGTAGAAGTACGAACGGAAGAAAGTAGTTTCCGTATCGATCACGTTACTACCCCAGATAACCTCAGGCAGCGAAGTGGTGTTAAACCCGGACTTCCAATCAGCCTCGCTCATAATTGGGTAATCCTGTCTGGCTGCAACAGCAGCATCAGCAGCAGTTTGCCAATCACCTTTTGATAAGGCTATTCTGGCTTTAAGACCGTTGGCTACATCAATATTCAATTGTGACTTTGTCTCAGGACCTCCTGATGGTCTTGGCGTTCCATTTTCAAAGTACTCAATAGCCGTATTGATGTCAGATTCCATCTGCGCATATACCTCTTCTACCGTAGATCTTGGCGCACTGTTGAATCCTTCTTCTGTACCAAAAAGTAATGGCACTCCGGGATCAGTAGATGGGCTTCCGATCAGGTATCCTTTAGCAAAATGCTGAACCAAAGAAAGGTAAGAATACGCTCTGTACGTATAAGCCTGGCCAACAATAGCATTCAGGTTCTCATCCATAACCAGACTACCATCAGTTGCTTTGTTAATGATGGCATTGGCACTGGCAATGGTATTATAGCGGTGATACCAAAGGATCTCAGGAGTTAAGGCTGTCTGATCAGTATGTGAGATCCACTGGGTTTCATCTTGCCAACTTAAGTTATTTGCTCTTGCAGAGTGGATAACGCCTCCTGCCAGGTTATCCCCTAGCGGGATCCAGTAATGGTTACCGGCACGGGCTGTATTACCACCCGGGAAAATGGTCTGTGATTGGGAGAACAGTCCTCTGTGCAGACCATTCAGGATCAGCTGCATATTCTCTGCACTGGAAAGAGCGTCTGTAGCAGAAATGGCATCAGTTGGAGTGGTCTCCAAAAAGTCCTTTTCGCATGAGGTTATTGCGATGGTTAATACCAACAATAACGCTTGTTTTATTCTATTAAACATAACTATATATGTGTTTTTTTAATTAAAAAGCAACGTTTAAACCTAAAGAAATAATCCTTGCAGGATTAAAGTCATTCCCTGCAGGAGTACCCGCCAGGTTGTACTGTGGATTTAATCCTGTTCTCTTAGACTTCAGGAATAAATTCTCACCCGTTACCGAAACGGTTAAAGCGTCCATACCCAAAGAATTCACCAAAGCTGAATCAAAGGTATATCCTAAATTTACGTTTTTCAACGACCAGAAAGAAGCATCAGTTAAAAATCTGTCTGATTGTGTTCTAACCAATCCGTTGTTTCCGCTCTCTAAACGAGGAACATCAGTAATGTCTCCGGGCTGTCTCCAGGCGTCAAGAATATCCGGGTGGTAAGATCTACCAAAGGTACCACTGTGCATCATGGCAGAGTATCCGTTATCAAGGAAGCTTCCTCCGATACCGTAAGTGATCAGGAAGTCGAAGTTAAACCCTTTCCATGAAAGGCTGTTAGAAACAGAACCTAACAGATCAGGAATTGAACTGTCTCCTGTATAAGCTCTCTCTGTAGCCTGCCAGTCGTTAGTTACTTCCTGGTTACCGTCAGCTCCGATTACAGGTACACTGTTACCTTCAGCATCTAATTCATAAACATAGAATAACTGGTCTCCGTTATCCGGATCTACACCGGCAGTACGAAGCAGGTAGAAATCAAATCTTGAACGACCTACATCCCAACGCTTTGATCCGTTGATAAATGGATCCGGAAGACTGGTGATCTCGTTCTTAAAGGTAGAAGCTTGTAACCCTACGTTCCATCTGAAATCAGGTGTATTGATAAGATTGGCATTCAAAGCAAGTTCCCAACCTGAGTTGTACATATCACCGATGTTCTGAGGTACGGTATTCAAACCGTTACTCAAGGCGATAGGAAGGTTGTTTAACAGGTCTGAAGAGTTTCTCTTATAGTATTCAAGTGATCCTTCAAGGAAGTAATCGAACAATGTGAACTCTAAGGCAACATCAAAACTTTCAATGGTTTCCCACTGCAGGTTAGGGTTACCCAGGTCTGTTGAGATAATGGCAGGGTTACCTGCATTTGAAGTCAGGGAGTATCTTGGCTGAGAAATGAACTCATCCAAAAGATCATCGTTACCCACTTCCCCGTAAGAAGCTCTCACTTTCAAGGCATCAACAAAAGATACATTATCCATAAAGCTCTCCTGGTCAATTCTCCAGGAACCACCTACAGAGTAGAAGTTACCCCATCTTGATTCTTCACTGAATACAGAAGAACCATCACGTCTTGCAGAAGCACTGATGTAATACTTGTTATCGAAGTTATAGTTACCTCTGATGAAATAACCTTCAATAGCTTTCCTGACACTGTTCCCTCCTAAGCCTACTGGAGTAGAGAAATTATCAAATTCATAGATCCCGGTTGCAGTTTGCTCAATTGCTAAAGCATCCATTTGAGAGATTTTTGTATTAAAACTCTCATGACCGGCAGTAATATCTACATTATGAACCCCGTTAAAGCTTTTATTGTAGGTAAGGATCTGGTTGAAGTTTTCTACTTCTCTTCTGAATCTGTCTTCACTGTATCTTCCGGTAGGCTGCGCATCACCGATGATGTTGTTCTCGTATTCTTTTGCAAGACCTTCAAAGGTATCACGACCGTAGTTCAGTCTGAAGTTAAGACCGTCGATGATCTGAAAATCTGCGAAGAAACGCAATCCGTAAGCATTATCTCTGTTGCGTTCATCGTTTAAAAGTAATTCCTGGATGGCGTGACGCCCCTGGCTGATCGGTCTTGAACCGATGTTGTATTCAGGGAATCCTTCCCCACTATCAAATACAGGGTTTCCGGCCGCATCCAGTACAAGGTTACCTTGTTGGTCATTTACAAAGATCGGATAGATAGACCCGATGTTCTTGGCAAACCCAAATGGGTTTACGATACTTCCGGTACCTGCAGAACTTGGTCCTACTGCTTCAGAAATAGTAATGTTGGCACTACCTCCCAGGGTAATAACCTCATTCACATCAAACTCAGCATTTAGACGAGAGGTGATACGATCAAAGGCAGAAGTGATCACATATCCTTCCTCATCAAGATAGGATGCAGAGAAGAATACCTTATGATTTTCACCACCCCCGGCAACGTTTACGTTATAGTTCTGACGTATCCCTGTCTGCTCCAGGAAATCATCCCAGTCAAGGCTTTGGTATACTACGTTTGCATTAGGATTCAGCTGCCCGTCTAATCCAACGATCTGATCGTTAGGAACGTCAAACGGGTTATACCCTAAACTGTTGTAGATATTCGCAGATGCATAGGCAGGATCTCCTCCTCCGGCACTGGAATTCTTAAGGGCTTCCCACATTACTTCGTAATACTCTCCGGGAGACACCTGGTCATAAGCAGGAATAGCTCTGGATACCAAACCGAATTGGGTAGAAGCCGTTACTTTGATATCTCCTTTTTTACCACTTTTTGTCGTGATCATCACTACCCCGTTCGCAGCACGCGAACCGTAGAGCGATGTAGAAGCAGCATCTTTAAGGATGGTAAAAGATTCAATATCTTCCTGGTTGATCGTGTTAAGATCTCCTTCATATTGAATACCATCTACAATAATTAATGGATCAGAGGAACCGTTCAGGGTACCCACACCACGAATAACAATTCCGGGAGATGAACCCGGCTGTCCTGAGGCAGCAACAAACTGTACCCCTGTGGCTCTACCTTCAATAGCCGCTACAGGAGAAGTTACGTTCCTGGTGGCAAGGTCTCCGGCTCCAATCACACTCGCCGAACCTGTAAAGGCCTCTTTTGTAGTGGTACCGTAGGCAGTTACAATAACCTCTTCAAGTGTTTCTGCATCTTCCTGCAGGCTCACATTGATAACGGATTGCCCCCCTACTACAACTTCCTGCGACTTTAAGCCCAGGTAAGAAAATACTAAGGTAGCTCCTTCACTGGTTGAGATGGAATAGTTTCCATCAAAATCTGTCTGCACACCGTTGGTGGTTCCCTTCACCAGAACACTTGCTCCGGGCAGAGGAAGACCATCAGACGCTGTCGTCACCGTACCGGTGACCGTTTTACTTTGTGCAAAGGTGAACTGCACAAACATCATGAACAGCAGCATGAACACTGCTCTAAAATTTGTCTTCATTCGATTGAATTTAAGTTAGCTTCTCGCGAAAATCATACATTATCACAATATATCAAAGGTTTTACCTACGTATTTATTGAAAGAAATCCACATTTTAACATTCGTAATTTTCTTATGTATATAAACAGGAAAAGACTGCAAGACAAGTACAGGGTTAAATAATTGATTACCAAATATCTACATCTCAAAATCTTGCGTTAACATATATTTATGTTAAGGAAATCACAAAGCAAAATCGATCATATGAACGCATAAAAAAACCCGGTTGATCATCAACCGGGCTTCCTATTCTATAAGAACTAAAATAGCTTATCTGTTCGGGTTAAGCGTTTCGTCAATACGCTCTCTCAGGTCTCTCAGGTGGTATTTACTCATACTGTCACCGGTGCGATTAATGGCGCTGCTTACCTGCGATCTCAGGGCGTTGAGTTCTGCTCTTGAAATAGCTCTGATATCAGACTGGCTTACATCTACCGGGGTAGCCGTTCTTCTGCTCTGCTCCTGCTCTTCATGAAGCAAATAGCCAAGGCGCTCGACATAGGCTCTTTGAAGGTTTCTGCGATAAGTATCTATGGTTGCCCCACGTCTTAACTCGCTGAACAATCCGTTTCTCAGATCTTTCATCATATCTTCAAGGGTATATACACTACTGCCATTAAGGGCTTCGTTTTCGATCATTCTGGCCAATCTGCCGAAATCCAGCAGGTTGTCAAGGGTACGTGTCTGCACTCTTCTGATACGCTCCACAGTACCATCGGCCTCGATCTTACTCACGATCTCTTTATCAAGCATCCACTCCGGTGTTTCAAACAATTGTCTATGCAGAAAGTCCATGGCTTTCTCCTGGTGCGCTTTTGGCACATGGGTGTATACAGGGCCCTCCTGGTCAAAAGACTTATAATGTTCGTAAACCCCTCCGATATTGTTGCTTACATGCCCCATGTATCGGTTATACTGTGAAAATACCTGGCCGTACATCTGCTCCAGTTTTTCATAGTCCTCCCCTTTCTCGTAGGTCCATTTTGTAAGATTCGGAACAATGCGCTTCAGGTTTTCGATACCGTAATCACTCGCTTTTACAGCATCATCACCGAGATCTTCGGTCTGTGAACTCGGATCCACCACAGTCCACTGCTGTCTTCCAAATCTATACATCGGGTCTCCGGCATGCTCCATGATCCAGCTGTCAAGTACTTCCTTCTCATCTTCGGCTGATTTTTCCGGGATGGGCATATACCCCCATTTAATGGCGTACTTATCGTACACTCCGATCTCCGGCATTAAAGCCACCCCTTTATCTTCAGGCTGGGCCACATAATTAAAACGGGCATAATCCATAATAGAAGGTGCTGTACCATACTTTTGAGTAAACGCTGCAGAACGCAGTGAATCTACCGGGTAGGCAACACTACTTCCCATATTGTGCGGCAACCCGAGGGTATGGCCTACTTCGTGTGATGACACAAAACGAATGAGTCGACCCATTACCTCATCTTCGAACTCTACCTTCTGAGCATCGGGATTAATGGCTGCGGTCTGCACAAAGAACCAGTTCTTTAACAGGGTCATTACATTGTGATACCAATTGATATCAGATTCAAGGATCTCCCCGCTTCGAGGGTCACTCACGTGAGGGCCGTTAGCGTTCGGGATCGGAGAAGCCAGGTAGCGTACTACAGAGTAACGCACATCTTCAGGAGACCACTCCGGATCTTCTTCCTTCGATGGAGGATCTTTAGCAATGATGGCATTCTTAAAACCTGCAGCCTCAAAAGCAACCTGCCAGTCTTCAATACCTTGTTTGATATACTTTCTCCACTTTACCGGAGTCGCTCTGTCAATGTAATAAACAATGGGTTTTTTAGGTTCTACAAGCTCTCCGCGGTTAAACTTCTCAAGGTCTTCATCTTTCACCTCAAGTCTCCAGCGGTCGAGGTAACGTACGGTTTTACTTTCCTGTGCATCCAGACCGTAATCTGTTTGCCCCCTGGCAAACCAACCTACACGCTGATCAAAATACCTTCTTTTCATAGGCTCTTTAGGCAGCAACACCATAGAGTTATTCATCTCTACAGTGATAGACCCTAAACTCTCATTAGAAGGAGGATTTCTGGAAGAATAGGTTTTGACATGACGGGCTTCGATATTCAGCGGGAAACTTTTCAGGCTTTCAATATAGGTACGATCTCTATCGGTGGTGGTAACCTTATACCGCTCTCTGTAAAACTCGGGCAATCCAAGGGCTTTTACATCCTTCTCGAACAGGTCATTAACCTGAACGACCACAGAAGTAGAATCTTTTCCGAAGGCCTCAATATCAAAACTGTGTAGAATAGGCTCCAGGTTTGAATTTACCACTGCTTCATGAATTGGCAGGGAATCTGCGGCGTAGATCTCATGCGAAACCACTCTTAACAATACCTTTTTAGGTTTCTTCTCCCAACGAAGCACCTGGGTATTGGCCTTCCCTCCACCAAATCCGATATTGGTAGCGGTTTTTGCAATTCTCGTAACCATGAGCATCTCCCTTCCGAATAAACTGTCGGGAATCTCATAGTACATCTTGTCATCTACGGTGTAGACATTGAATAAACCTTCATCTTTTGTGGCATCTGAAGTGATCACCTTACTAAAAGGTTTGATGCCGTTTTTCTTTTCCTTAGCAGGGGCTGTCGGCTGTTCCTTTTTCTTCTTCTTAAAAAGCTGTGCTTCAGCCGAACAAGAGGACAAAAGAAAACAGGCAGACATAACAAGGGTCATGCCCAATCTTAAATTCATAGTAGTTAGTTTAATTTTTCATCAAATTACCTGAATATTCTTCAAAGAAGTTGTTAAAAGCTTCTTAAGGTTGTTTTTAAGGGGACGGGTAACGGGGTACGAGGTACAGGTGATGAATGGTGAATGGTGAATGGTGAGTGGTGAATGGTGAGTGGTGAGTGGTGAGTGGTGAGTGGTGAGTGGTGAGTGGTGAGTTCCGGGATTTGGAATTTGAGATTTCCGGTTTGTCCAACACTCCTCAATACGAAAAAAATCCCCTCCTTAAACAAGAGGGGATCTTTATTACTCTGAGATAACATTTATATTGTATACTGCAAACTGCTTACTGCTTACTGCCTACTGAAAAACATATTCCGTTCCGGGTACGGTAGAAAAAGAATAGGTTCCGAGGTACTCACAATACGCCCGTCCTTCCAGTACGGGGGAAACAGGCGAATTTTCTTTCAGGTATTCCTCTACCACATCGTGTATGGTGTAGTCCTTCACCTCAACATCTTTCACATTAGGCATCCGGCACAGGTTATCGATTGGGTCTCCGGGCCTCACGCAGGCAGAGATGCTATAGTACTTATCATCCTGAATAGGTTCACCTCCCACCAGGATCTCCTGGATACGTTCTCCCTTCGGATTCTGACTATTGAATTTGACCTTCATCCCGGAGAAACGCACCAGCCACCCCCCGAAGCGGTCAGAGGCATCCTGGGCAAAGGCATTGTGCATCTCCTGTTCCAGCCAGTCTTTGATCTGTTGTCCGCTGGCCTTTCCTGTTTTCAGTTTTTCATTTACTGGTAGCAGGTTCCATAAATTCGCCCTGGTAATGGGCGCAGGCTCCCCGTTTTGTGGTACGATGGGGTTTCCGAAACGGAAACCATTGGAAATAGAGATATCTACCCCTGTTTTCCATCGGGCCGCATCGGTGATCATATTATCCATGGGATTTTCCACCGTCAGGTACCTGAATAAAGGAGTATTGGTATAACCGATCACCGTCTCAAGATCTTCTTTATAGGGTGCTTTGGCCTTATCGACCAAGGCCTGAATTTCAGCATCCGCAGGATATATTTCCGGATCTACCTCGATCAATTCATAGTGATCGCCCACCAACTTCCCGTCTTTGAATTTCAGGGTCAGTTTACCCACAAAAGACCCAAAGGCTCCGGGCTCGGTTACTTTGGCGTATTTACCATCAAGGGGTTCGCGTACCCTTTCATGGGTATCGTTCCCCAGAATATAGTCAACACTTTCTGCCATAGGGTCATTCCCCAGGGCCAATTGCTTAAACACCCCGATATGGGTCACCAGAAACAGGACATCCACCCCCTTGGTTTTCTTTAATTCATCAAGGGTTTCCTTGAATTTTTCATTCATCCCGGAAAAGGCAATCCCTTTGCTGAATATAGGGTTCTGACGGATAGGTACCGCCGGATCATTAAGCCCTACGAATCCGATCTTGATCCCTTGTATTTCTTTGATCCAATAAGGAGGAAACAGGGGTTCTTCATTTTGCTCGTGATACATATTCTGAGCGATCACCTCGGTGTCATATCCTCTCATAATTTCAAGCATATTCTCTTTACCGTATACCACCTCCCAGTTTCCCGGAATGATCACATCATAATTCATCGCTCTAATGATGTCGGTCATTACCTTTCCTTCTGAGAGGGCTGCATAACCACTCCCCTGTATAAGATCGCCCCCATCTACCACAATGGTCTGTCCGGGATTATTCTTTCTTTCCCGGTCAAAAATGGTCTTTATATGGGCCAGCCCACCTCTTTCTTTAAAAACTATGGTGCTGTCTTCCCAAAATAGTTCCGGGTGCGCATCCAACTGCCCGTGAATATCCGCGGTTTGAAGAATGGTAACACTTAAGGTATCAGATTGCGATTCCATTTTGGCAAGATCTCCCTTACCCTTTTTACAGGAGACAGCCATCAGGCTTATGCCCAGTATTCCCATAGCGATCACAGCATATCTTTTGGTTGTTCTCATAAATAGTCTATTTGGTTAATGAATTTTAAAATTACAGACCCAGGCTGTGATATCCCTTTTTCTGTAATTGAAAGTTGTACAGAATACCGTTTTCAACGATTTCCATCTTTTCAGGAACTGCGTTTCTGTCTACCTTGAATTTATTGAGAGAAAATCCACAGGCGATAAGCCTGACTCCCAATGCCTCTGCTTTTTCGATAAAGGCGTCGATCTTGGCGGGGTCAGTGATATCTCCGATCTCCTGTCCGCAAATGATCACTTCGAAGGCTCCGAAATTTTCTCCATCCTCTTCTTTTAGCTTTTCTGCGGTTATAAGAATGGGCTGCAATTGGGGTACCTTTTTAGTAAGCACCACGTAATTGTGTTTTTCGCCTTCCTGTGCGCTGACCCCTGCGGTGGTAAAAACGGTGAGAGCCAAAACAAAGGTTGATAGAAGAATCGTTTTCATGGTTTAAAATTTCAAACAGTTCGTTGGTGTATTAAGTCAAAATACAACTTCCCACCTAAAGATCGGGCCTCCGATCTCAAAAGGTACAACTACTAAAGTATTGTTTTCGTTGAGTTTTAAGTGTAACAATTGTTACTGAAGAAAGTCTCCTGTCAAGTAATACCCCCTGCAACAAACTGTTCTCAAGCGTTTTGCAAGGGAAATCATGCCCGAGGCAGGCCATGTTTTTTTGGCGATAAAATGATCGTTTTCAATTTAGGCATAATTAAAGCCTGTAACCTTCGTCATAGACCTTCATAATATCCATTGGCCTAAAGGATCAATGCACACTGTATTATTAAATGTCCATCGCCTGAAAACCTTTTATTATTCATTAAATGAACACATTACAAATGAAATTGATTGCCGTCATTGTCTGCAGGCAGCATTCCCTATAAATTGCATAACAAGCTTTTTATCAACCCTTTAAAACAAGATGTCATGGCACTCAATTTTAATAATTATGCGACAGAAGGCAACACATTTATCAAAGCCTACGCGAAAGATCTGGATATGATTGAAGACAGGGACAAGGCCGGAAGAATTCTGATCAGTATTCTTCATGCCTTAAGGGAGGTAATTCCTGTTGAAGAATCCTTTCAATTGATCGCCCAGTTTCCGATGTTTCTTAAAGGAGTGTACGTCAATGGATGGTCTCCGGGTAAAAAAAGAGAAAAGGTGAGGAATTTGGGTGATTTTATAGACCTGGTCAGAAAAATGGATGGAAACACTTCCTTACATGATTTTGGCTCGGATGAAATGGCAGAAAATTACATACTGACAACTTTTATTGCCCTTCGAAGGTATACTTCTTTAGGGGAGATGGAAGACATACGTTCCGGTTTACCTAAGGAGCTGAAACATATTGTTTACCATCAGATCATGTTCTAACAGGTTGATCTTACCAGGCCACAGCTTTTATTGAGCACCTGTTCTTTTTTGCTTTTATCCCGATAAACGGTGATTCCTTTCAGGCCATATTCCCAGGAATTTCGGAAGATCTTTTCTACCTGTTCAGGGCTCACCTTTTCAGGAAGATTTATGGTTTTGCTTACCGCATTATCGGTATAGTTTTGAAATGCCTTTTGATGCCGCAGGTGAAATTCCCAGCTAATCTCCTGGCTGGTTGCAAAACACTTCCTGATCTCCACCGGGATCCAGCCGGCTTGCGCAAGGCTGCCGGTATCATGTACCAATTTTCTTGTACGTGAACCCCATAGCCCTGATGATTTCAGCTTTTCCAAAAGCACAGGTTCCAGTACATACTGCGTCCTATTTCCCAAAATCCCTTCCCGGGTATAGGAGAGAGCGTATAATGGTTCAATGCCATAAGAGGTGCCGGCAATAATAGCGAGTGATCCTGTCGGGGCAATACTGTTGCAGGTTGCATTTCGCATCTTTTTTTTCTCGAAGAACCGGCTTTTGTAATAATTTGGAAACACTCCCTTTTCATCAGCAAGGATACCGGAGGCCAGGTAACTCTCCTGCTGAATAAACTTCATCAGATCGGAACCAAGCTGTACTGCTGCCTCCGAAGCGTATGGAATATCCATCCTGATCAGCATCTCTGCCCACCCCATGACACCCAACCCGATTTTCCGGTTTGCCAGGGTCATCTTTTTCACTTCCGGTAATACATAGTGATTCACGGTAATTACATTATCCAGAAATCTTACTGCAGTATGAATAACAGAGCGCAATTTATCCCAATCAACCTGAACTTCTCCTTTCTCCTGCTGAAGCATTCGTGACAGATTTACCGAACCAAGATTACAACTTTCAAAATCCTCTAAGGGCACTTCTCCACATGGATTCGTACTGGTTATCACACCGTTTTTGATCGGGTTCCGGCGGTTAATGGCATCCAGAAAAATCAGACCCGGATCACCGCTTTCCCATGCATTACGCACAATAGCATCCCAGATCGATCGGGCAGGCACTCTTTGCATAACTTTTTTGGTAAACGGATTCTTAAGTTCCCAGGGCAAGCCCCCCTCCACAGCTTTCATAAAACGATCGGATATACCTACAGAAAGGTTAAAATTTTGAAGGCTCACGCCGTCGCCTTTTGCATTTATAAATTCCAGGATATCCGGATGATCCACGTTCAGTATACCCATATTAGCCCCGCGACGTTTACCTCCCTGTTTTACCTGACGGGTGGCTTCATCAAATACCCGCAGAAAACCAACAGGACCCGAAGCCGGCCCCACGGATCTGCCTGCATCACTTCCCCTGGGTCTCAATTGCGAGAAATTATAACCTGTACCGCCCCCACTTTTATGAATAAGGGAAGCCTTGGTGAGGGATGAGAAAATAGCTTCCAGGTTATCCTCTATTGGCAATACAAAACATGCACTGAGCTGCCCCCCGGTCAAACCCGCATTCATCAGGGTGGGAGAGTTTGGTAAAAACTCCAGACGGCTCATCATTTCAAAGAATCTTTCCGCCCAATAAGCCTGATTGTCCTTTTCAGCTGTGGCTATATATTCAGCAACTCTTTGAAACATGGCTTCAGGACTCTCCATAAGATCGCCATTCTTCTTAAGAAGGTATCTCTGCTCTAACAATTGCATGGCATTTGGTGAAAGCGCGTCCATAAGAATTCTGTTTTATACCAGGTTCCGGTAACTGTAAACTCACAAAGAGGGTGGTTCTAGCCATTATAGTTCCTCAACCGGGGTGTTTTTCTGAAAATCGCACATTAACAAATGCACCCAACACACTGATAATCATCATTATAAATGTATTTATTTCTCTTTAAATTACACCCGGTATCCTCAATTTATTGAGGAGCACTCTGCAGACCACTTTACAGGATAAAAGCCTGCCTGATTTACCACCTCTATAAGGACCAAAACCGGGGAAATCATGAAAAGCATTGAATGGAAAACAGATATACCTATAAATCTGGAACAGGTGTCTCTAAAAGGCAGATTACAAAAACCTGAAAATGCCAGGGGGTTAGTGGTTTTTTCTCACGGTAGCGGCAGCAGTCGTCTCAGTTCACGTAATAATTATGTAGCCTCTGCCCTTTCTTCCCATGGTTTTGCCACTTTGCTGTTTGATCTGTTAACAGAGAAAGAGGACCGGGTATACAGCAATCGGTTTGATATCGACCTGCTTACCGGTCGGCTATTGGAGGTAACCGCCTGGCTGAAGAAACAGCCCGAATTAAGTCATTTAGCAGTAGGCTATTTCGGTGCCAGCACCGGTGCAGCCTCAGCCTTAAAGGCAGCTGCAGTTTTAAAGGATCATATCAAAGCGGTGGTCTCAAGAGGTGGCCGTCCGGACCTGGCCAGCGATGATGAACTTAAGGCCCTAACCACCCCTGTTTTATTGATCGTGGGAGGCTTTGACACCGAGGTTATTTCCCTAAACCGCGAAGCATTCATGATGATACGATCAACTAAGCATTTGGAGATCGTTGCAAATGCTTCCCATTTATTCGAGGAACCCGGCAAATTACAGGAGGTTACTGATTTATCTATTAATTGGTTTGATCAATATTTAAAATTGTAAATCATGTTTTTAGATCGTTCTCATGCCGGAAAATTACTTGCCGAAGAACTAAAACTCCTTCAGGGTCCGGACACCATAGTAGTGGCTATCCCCAGGGGAGGCTTGCCTGTGGGTGCTGAGATCGCGACAGCGCTCAAAGCCCCGCTTGAAATTATCCTTTCCAAGAAAATCGGGCATCCGGCCAACAAAGAATATGCTATTGGAGCTGTCAGCCTGAGTGGTCTTGTGTTGGAACTTCAGGCAGCGGAGATTCCTAAAAGTTATATTGAGGAAGAAACTAAAAGAATACGAAAGGTTCTACAAGATCGACAGGAGATGTATTATCACAACCAGACCCCAAAACCTTTAACGAACAAAACCGTGATCGTTGCAGATGATGGTATTGCTACAGGCAACACCATGCTCTCTACCTTGGAACTGATTAGCAGGGAGTCTCCCAAAAAAGTCGTTCTGGCCATTCCCGTTGCCCCGGAATCAGCCATAAAGAAACTGAAAAAATCTCCGTATATCCACCAGATCGTATGCCTGAAAATTCCGGGACTCTTTAATGCGGTTGGGGCTTATTACCATCATTTTGATCAGGTTAGTGACCGGCAGGCCATAGAGATCCTTGAGGCCCACAGAAATCGTTAAAAGCAAACTCCCTTCAACTTACAGTGATCAGCCGCTCATAAATCCTATTTTGTGATCCTGGGCAGGTACTTCCCAACGAATCATCTCCTTTAAAAACTCATCTACTTTTTCAATGATCAGCCTCTCTGTAACCGTTTCCGGTCTGTAGGTCCCCAGGTCCATGCTGTTTTTGTCCACAACCAGGTTTTCAACTTGCGGAAACAGGATAAACACCACCACATCTCCATTCT
Source organism: Robertkochia marina (assembly GCF_004799345.1). Lineage (GTDB taxonomy): Bacteria > Bacteroidota > Bacteroidia > Flavobacteriales > Flavobacteriaceae > Robertkochia > Robertkochia marina. Next base: position 416,163 of record NZ_SSMC01000003.1, on the reverse strand, counting down.
GTGCCTGTGAAAACACTAAAGACCCACCGGTTATAAAATCGCCCTCCTTGATCTGACCACTGCTATTTAGAATACTCCCGGGTAGTTCTTTAAAAGTGAGATTGACAGATTCGTTATAAAACATCCAATTTAACTCCTGCACTACCCAGCCTATCTTATATTTTTCTTCGATAGCCTTTAAAGTATTTACTAAAAGATCTTTGGTAGTACTTCTCCATCTCTGCTTCTTTTCGAGAACTTTATTGATCGAAAGCGAATAGTCCTTAACTCTTTCCTCTAAATGATCTATGGTCATAACTACAGATTTTATTGATTAGCGCTCAGGTAAGTCCCATATCGATCAGGGGAGGGTAAGGCTCTCGATGAAAGATCCTTACCAGAGAAAAAACGGCCGTATACTGCTGTAAACAAGCCTTTCATTAAAATTACAGTATTTTAATTGAAGTATCTTAAAGCTATTCCAGTGAATCTTATTCTTTCCGGTTCCAAATAGCCCCTGCTGTGAGTTCGAGCCTGCCTGCGGTAGGCAGGTGCCACGCTGAAAGCGTGGTGTATCGAGAACAATTCGGGCTTAAAAGCCTCTCGATACGATCCCGCTCTGCGTGATCACTAGAGGTGACGCTCGTCATACCACTACACAAGAAATCTAATTACAGCGGTCTCACTAAGACTTTATAGAGTTTTCCTTTTCAGGTTGTATTTACTTTCCCGATTGCCTCCACTGCTGAAATCACCTTAAGTGTTTTCAGCATGGAATCGGGTGTTACAGAAATACTATCAATACCCTCCTGTACCAGGAATTCTGAAAAATCAGGAAAATCGGAAGGTCCCTGACCGCAGATACCCACCTTGACCCCGTGGTTATGCGCAGTACGTATCAGACTTCTGATCATGGTTTTTACCGCCTCATTGCGCTCATCATAGAGGTGGGCCACCAGGCTGGAGTCACGATCAAGCCCCAGGGTAAGCTGGGTCAGATCGTTTGAGCCTATAGAAAAACCGTCTATCATGGGCGCAAATTGCTCAGCCAGGATGATATTGGAAGGGATCTCAGCCATCAGATATATTTCAAGATTGCGCTCGCCGCGCTTAAGGCCGCTCTCTTCCATGATCGTCAAAATCTTTTCCAGCTCTCCGGGGGTTCTGCAAAACGGTATCATGATGGTAATATTATCAAGCCCGAAGTCATCGCGAACCATTTTCAGGGCCTTGCATTCCAGGTCGAAAGCTTCGCGAAAATCAGGGGAATAATACCTGGAGGCACCCCGCCACCCGATCATGGGGTTTTCTTCTTCAGGCTCAAAGAATTGTCCTCCCAACAGATTAAAATATTCATTTGATTTAAAGTCCGAAAGCCTTGTAATAACCCTTTTCGGGTAGAAAGCAGCGGCAATTTTAGCCACCCCCTGGGCGAGATTATTAATAAAAAACTCCTCCTCATTGGTATAGCCCTTTATGATCTTTGCGATCTCGGCACTCAGCTCCTTATCCCCGATCTCACGGTGTTTCAGGAGGGCCATTGGATGTACTTTGATATGATTATTGATGATAAATTCTTCCCTGGCAAGTCCTACCCCTGAATTCGGGATCTTATTAAACTGCAAGGCCAGGTCGGGTGACCCGATATTCATCATGATAGGGGTTGTGGTTTTAGGAAAGTCAGTGTAAGGGGTCTCAATGAGCTTGTAATTCACATGACCCATATAGACCTTCCCCGTAGTTCCTTCGGCACAGGAAACTGTAAGTTCCTGTCCGTCTTTTATTTTTAATGTTGCCTCTGCCGCTCCCACAATAGCAGGAACGCCAATCTCTCTGGCCACTATGGCTGCATGACAGGTACGCCCGCCTTTCTCAGTGATAATGGCCGACGCCTTCTTCATTAAGGGCTCCCAATCAGGATCGGTCATCTCTGTTACCAGGATCTCTCCTTCCTGAAACTCCAGTTCATCAGCACTCCCATCCCTTCCATCGAGGGTAAAGATACGTCTGGCTTTGCCTACCCCTACTTTTTCGCCTACCGCTATGCCTTCCAGAAGCAACTTCTCAGCCAATCCGTTCTCTTCGATCTGGAATTCCCTGATACGATCCTGCTCCTGCTGTGAATGAATGGTCTCCGGCCGGGCCTGTACTATGAACAATTCTCCGGAAAGACCATCTACCGCCCACTCTATATCCATCGGGCACCACCCACCTTTTCTTCCCGAGTAATAATCTTCTATCTTCTGCACCCATCTTGCTAACTGCAGGATCTGCTCATCCTCCAAACAAAAAGCCATTTGCTGTGATTGTTCTACAGGTACTTTTTTAACCGTTTCAAAGGGTTTGTGCCCATAGATAAGTTTATGGGTCTTTTTTCCCAGTTTTTTCTCGATAACAGAAGGATATCCCTTCTTTAATGCAGGTTTGAAGACCAGGAATTCATCAGGCATGATTTCGCCGCCTACCACCAACTCTCCCAAACCGAAGGCTGCATTGATCAACACAAGATCCTTAAATCCTGATTCGGTATCTAAAGAAAACGCTACTCCCGAAACTCCCAGGTCTGAACGCACCATTTTTTGTACACATACCGATAATTTAACAGCGAAGTGATCAAATCCGCGGGAAGAACGGTACGAAATAGCACGGTCAGTGTACAGGGAGGCAAAACAACTCCTGATGGCAGTGAGCAGCATCTCACCTCCCCTGATGTTCAAAAAGGTAGACTGCTGCCCTGCAAAAGAGGCATCAGGCAGATCTTCGGCAGTAGCCGACGAGCGCACTGCTATATCTGTGGCCTCTTGCCCGTATGATTCAGACAGCTCGTAATAGGAGTTCAAAATGGCCTTTTCAACACCCACCGGAAATTTTCCGTTAGAGATGAGCTTTCTGATCTCAGAACCTGTTCTTCTGAGATTTACAATATCATCAACATTCAGCTGCTGTAAGATATCCTCTATCTTTTCCCTCAGATCATTCTCTTCTATAAAAGCATCGAATGCATCGGCGGTAACCGCAAATCCATTGGGGATTTTAATTCCCTGGGCTGTCAGGTTACTGATCATTTCACCTAAAGAGGCATTCTTACCTCCCACCTTCAGAAGGTCGTCCATGCCAATTTCTTCAAGAAAGATCACATAGTTATTGGTTTGGTTTTTGGAAGTCATAATTCATTTTTTTGAAAACTACGAAAACGTTTGCGTAAATTCTTTTCAAAATCGTTGAAGACTTCATAATCAATTTTAAAAAGCACTTTCAATGAGGGATCTACTACATAATTGAGTTAAATTACCAGGGCTTTTTAAACCCTTTGATCATTGTTGTACATTTATAGCTCTAAACATATACTAACCACCCTATTTTAATGAGACTAACCGCCAAACTCTTAATACTATTCCTAGCTATGAACCGACTTTGGGCACAGACACCTCCTGCACAGGACCTAATGAAACAGGACTGGGCTAATTTGCAGAAATACGCAGCAGATAATGAACGTACCTTGGAATCGGCCAATTATCCGGAGGTGGTATTCATGGGAAATTCGATTACCGAGATGTGGGCCGGACAGTTTCCGGCTTTTTTTGAGAAACACCATTTTCTGGGACGGGGTATCAGTGGGCAAACCACGCCTCAAATGCTCATCAGGTTTACCCCGGATGTGATCGATCTGAAGCCAAGAGCTGTGGTTATCCTGGCAGGTACCAACGACATTGCCGGAAATACCGGGTTCAGCACCGAAAAAATGATCACCGATAATATCACAGCTATGGCAAAGCTTGCCGAAGCCCAAAACATCAGGGTAATAATCTGTTCCATCCTTCCCGTCTACGATTACGCCTGGCGCCCCGGTTTGAAGCCGGCAGAAAAGATCATTTCTATCAATAAATTCCTGGAAACCTATGCCCGCGAACACGGGCATGTTTTTGTAGACTTTCACAAGGTGATGAAGGACGAGCGAAACGGCATGCAAACCCAGTACTCAGAAGATGGAGTTCACCCTAATACCGAAGGATACAGGGTCATGGAACCCCTGATACTCAAAGGGATCGAAAAAGCACTGAATACGGAAGACTGAGAAGAATTTTATTTTTCCCCGCTGTTCACGATCTTTGGCAGGATCAAAGCCTTCTTACGGCTTGATTATGTCACTTTATTACCAATAGACTAATTCGTTAAAAATGAAGAAATACTTACACATCTTTAAAATAATCATGGTAGCCTCCGGGTTGTTTATCTCGACCTCCTGTGCTCAAAAAAAAGATACAGAGGTCAACACGCCTGAAGCTGTTGGTTATGAGCCCGAGATCTATGTAGACAACCTGATCAACCCCTGGGGCATGACCTTCTTACCGGACGGGAGTATGCTTATTACCGAACTTAACGGGACACTTATCTTATTCAAGGACGGTGAAAAAACAGAGATCGCCAATGTTCCTGAGGTATTTTATGGCGGTCAGGGTGGTTTACTCGATATTACCCTGCACCCGGATTACGAAAATAATGGCTGGATCTACTTCACTTATTCTTCCCCGGAGGGAGAAAACGAAGGAGGCCACACAGCCCTGATGCGGGCCAGGCTGTCAGAAAACAGCCTGATCGACAGGCAACTGCTGTACAAGGCCACCCCCAACACTACGGTAAACCGCCACTTTGGTTCCAGAATTGCTTTTGACCGGGAAGGCTTTCTTTATTTCAGTATTGGAGAACGCGGAGCAAGGGACGTTAACCCACAGGACCTGACTCGTGATGGTGGAAAGGTGTACAGACTTCATGACGATGGCCGTATTCCTGCAGACAATCCGTTCGTAGATATGGAAAACGCCAAGACAGCCATTTATTCATACGGGCACCGAAATCCGCAAGGCATGGTGCGTCATCCGGAAACAGGAGCTATCTGGACACATGAACACGGTCCACAGGGTGGTGATGAGATCAACATCATTGAAAAGGGTGCTAATTACGGATGGCCGGTGATCAGTTACGGAATCAATTATGACGGAACCACCTTCACCGACCTGACCGAAAAAGAGGGAATGAAACAGCCACTGTACCAATGGACCCCCTCTATTGCTCCTTGCGGAATGACCTTTGTAACTTCAGATAAGTATCCGGAATGGCAGGGAAGTCTTCTTGTCGGATCGCTTAAATTCTTATATCTCGAACGCCTGGTGATCACTGACGATGAGGTGGAAAAGCGGGAAAAACTTTTTGAAGGGGTAGGAAGACTCAGAAATGTAATTGAAGGGCCTGATGGGTATATCTATATCGCTGTAGAAGGCCGCGGTATTTTCAGGATCGTTCCAAAAGCCTGAATACACTGACTCAACCATCATACCTCCACCTGCATCAGAGGGTGGAAAGGTGAGGTCAGAGCGAGAAATGATCGGAAAATGCTGTTTATGTTTTTTAAACAGCATTTCCCTAATTTTGTAATAAATCAACCGAATATGCTTATCATTGGAATTGCCGGAGGAACAGGTTGTGGAAAGACCACTGTGGTTAACCAGATCATCAATGAATTACCTCCCAATGAGGTAGGGATCATATCTCAGGACTCTTATTACAACGATCTTTCCCATCTGCCTATGGAGGAAAGAGTCAAGGTGAATTTCGACCATCCTTCTGCCATTGATTTCAATTTACTCTCCGAGCACCTGATCTCACTAAAATCAGGAAGATCTGTTCAACAACCCGTCTATTCTTTTAAAGCCCATAACCGGACAGGAGAAACCGAGATCACCATTCCGCGAAAAGTAATGATCGTAGAGGGCATTCTTATCCTGACCAATCCTGAGCTGCGAAAACTCTTTGACATTAAGATCTATGTGCATGCCGATTCTGATGAGCGCCTGATCAGAAGGATCAAAAGAGATGTCGAGGAACGAGGAAGAGACATGGAAGAGGTACTCTCAAGGTACCAGACTACCCTGAAACCCATGCACCAGCAATTTATTGAACCTACCAAGGAATATGCCGATATCATCATCCCGAACAATAAGTACAATACGGTTGCAATAAATATTGTAAGAACCATAATTAACGAACGCCTCATATAAATGAACTGGAAAACCATACGCAACAAAAAATGGTTTCGCTGGGGGAGTAACATCTATGTATTAGTTTCTCTCGTCTTTGTGATCTGGATGTTGTTCTTTGATACGAATTCATGGTGGTTTACCCATCGTGAACTGGATCATGAGATCGAGAAACTCCAACTCCAGAAAAAGCATCTGCAGCAGGAAATAGCGAAAGATAAAAAAGCCTTGAAAGCCTTACGCGACAAAAAAGAATTGGAGCGTTTTGCCAGAGAGGAATACTATTATAAAAAAGACAATGAAGAGATCTTCATCATCGAGTATGAAGACAGCCTTAAAACCATCCAAAATGACTGATCATTTATTTGATATGTTCGAAGGGGTAAGTACCAAAGAATGGAAGCAAAAAATTCAATTTGATCTCAAGGGTGCCGATTACAACAAAACCCTGCTTACCGACACCCCTGAACATATTACCATAAAACCTTTTTACCATCCGGATGACCTTTCAGAAACTACCGCAGCACCAACGGCTTCCGGGTCGTGGTCGGCTTGTGAACGCATTTATGTAGCCAACGAAGAAAAGGCTATACAAAAGGCCCGCCTGGCACTGGACAAAGGTGCTGAAAGTCTTCACCTTGTGCTGCATAACAAAACTACAGACCTCCATAAGGTATTTAGTCAGACAGATGCCCCGGGTATACCGGTGTACCTTGAAATGCATTTTCTTTCTACAGAGAAGATCACCGAGCTTTTAAAGGCAGCCGGGAGCCTTCAACAACCTGTCCACCTTTTACTTGACCCTATTGGCGATCTGAATGCTTCAGGCAACTGGCATTATAACAGGAAGAAGGATATGAAACTTCTGGCAGAGATCCTGAAAATGCTCACCGATGAAAACATACCCGGAAGTGATTTTGTAAGATCTCAGGTGGGTGTCAACATGAGCAGGTACCTAAACTCGGGAGCATCAGCTGTGCAGCAGCTGGCCTATGGGATGGCCCATGTAAACGAGTATCTGAATCTCATGGAAGAAAATGAGCTTGACGCCACTCTTCTCTCGCCCTTGTTTTACTGTGGCGCAGGACATCATTACTTCTTCGAGATCGCGAAACTAAGGGCGCTGCGCATTTTATGGAAAACCCTGGCAACGGCCTATAATAACCCGAATGCTGCCCATATTTTGGCCACCCCCGGGAAACGCAACAAAACCCTTTACGATTACAATGTGAACATGCTGCGCACCACCACCGAATATATGAGTGCGGTTATAGGCGGGGCCGATGCAGTTTGCGCACTGCCTTATGACAGTATTTATCACAAAGACAACGCCTTTGGGTCGAGAATAGCCAGAAATCAACTGCTTATTCTCAAGCATGAAAGTTATTTTAAGGCCGTAAACAATGCCGCCGACGGCAGTTACTACATAGAGTCTGTTACCGCAGAAATGGCCGAAAAGGCGCTGGATATCTTTAAACAGATCGAAGCGGGAGGCGGATATTTACAACAGCTTATGGACGGGGCCATTCAGAAAAAGATCAAGGAAACAGCCCGGGAAGAGCAGGAAGCTTTTGAAAAGGAAGAACGCACCCTGGTGGGCACCAACAAATACATCAATCCGGAAGACAGCATGAAAAACAACCTCGAACTGGATCCTTTCTTAAAAAAGGAGGCTGTTAAAACTCTGGTGGAACCCATTATTGAAAAAAGACTTGCAGAGCAGTCTGAAAAAAAACGTCTTAAACAAGAATAAGCCATGAGCAGAAAACAACTTCAAGATCTCACCATAACACCCGGAGAGCCTTCTAAAAACACCGGTAACGGTAAGGTTGAAACTGCAGAAGGCATTGCATTAAAACCAACATACGGGCCGGAAGACCTGAGTAATGTAAATCACCTGGAATTCGCTGCCGGTATCCCCCCCTACCTGAGGGGTCCGTACAGCACCATGTATGTAAGAAGGCCATGGACCATACGGCAATATGCCGGATTTTCTACGGCGGAAGAGAGCAACGCCTTTTACCGGCGTAACCTGGCTGCCGGACAAAAAGGATTATCGGTAGCCTTTGACCTCCCCACCCACAGAGGCTATGATTCAGATCACGAAAGAGTGATCGGAGATGTAGGAAAGGCCGGGGTGGCTATTGACAGCGTGGAGGACATGAAAATTCTTTTTGACCAGATCCCCCTCGATAAGATGTCGGTATCTATGACCATGAACGGGGCGGTGCTGCCCATCATGGCATTTTATATAGTGACCGCAGAAGAGCAAGGAGTACCTCCGGAGCAATTGTCGGGAACCATCCAGAATGATATTCTCAAGGAGTTTATGGTAAGAAATACGTACATCTACCCTCCTACGCCCTCTATGAAGATCATTGCAGATATTTTTGAATACACCAGTAAGCATATGCCCCGGTTCAACAGTATCAGTATATCGGGCTACCATATGCAGGAAGCCGGAGCCTCTGCCGATATTGAATTGGCCTATACCCTGGCCGATGGCCTGGAATACATAAAGACCGGCCTGGAAGCCGGCATGGACATCGACAGTTTTGCTCCGCGGTTGTCCTTCTTTTGGGCCATAGGAATGAATCATTTTATGGAGATCGCCAAGATGCGGGCAGGAAGAATGCTTTGGGCTAAATTGGTCAAGCAATTCAAGCCTAAAAACCCGAAATCGCTTGCACTAAGAACCCATTGTCAGACCAGTGGCTGGAGTCTCACCGAACAAGACCCCTTTAACAACGTTGCCCGGACTTGTATTGAAGCTGCCGCCGCAGCTTTCGGCGGTACACAATCGCTGCATACCAATGCACTGGATGAGGCTATTGCCCTGCCCACAGATTTTTCTGCAAGGATCGCACGAAACACACAGCTATACCTTCAGGAAGAAACCATGATAACACGTACCACCGACCCGTGGGCCGGAAGTTATTACGTAGAGCGCCTCACCCATGAGATCGCCAACAAAGCCTGGGAACTGATACAGGAGGTTGAAGAGCTCGGAGGAATGACCAAGGCCATTGAAGCCGGAATTCCAAAAATGAGGATCGAGGAAGCGGCTGCAAGAAAACAGGCCCGAATAGACAGCGGAAAAGACATTATTGTAGGGGTAAACAAGTACACCCTTGAAAATGAAGATCCGCTGGAAATTCTTGAAGTAGATAACGAACAGGTAAGAAAACAACAGCTTGAACGCCTCGAACAGATCAAGGCAACCAGAAACAACGGGAAGGTGGAAGAAAGTCTGGAAAAACTCACTCAGGCAGCAAAAGACGGTACTGAAAACCTCCTGGCGCTGGCTGTGGAAGCTGCCAGAAACAGGGCCACACTGGGAGAGATCTCCTATGCCCTGGAGAAGGTGTACGGACGATACAAAGCAAAAATTCAATCCTTTAGCGGGGTTTATTCAAAAGAAGTGAAAGACGACACTAATTTCCAAAAGGCCCGGGAGATGGCCGCAAGATTTGAAGAAAGTGAAGGCAGACGCCCGAGGATCATGATCGCAAAAATGGGACAGGACGGCCACGACAGAGGTGCCAAGGTGGTAGCAACAGGCTATGCCGATGTAGGTTTTGACGTAGATATAGGTCCGCTTTTTCAAACGCCTGAAGAAGCTGCGCGTCAGGCCGTTGAGAACGACGTACACATATTGGGGGTTTCATCACTTGCCGGCGGTCATAAGACACTGGTACCCCGGGTAGTCAAAGCCCTGAAAGAATACGGGCGCGAAGATATCATGGTCATAGTTGGAGGGGTTATCCCCCGACAAGACTATGAGGATCTTTTTAATTCAGGAGCCACCGCCGTTTTCGGGCCAGGCACAAAGATCAGCGATACGGCCATTAAAATTCTGGATATCCTCCTGGAAGAGGAATAAACATTAACAAACAAAACAACCTGATATGAACCTTAAAGAAAAAATGTTAAGAGATGACGCCTTAAAGGGCAAAACCATAGTGGTTACCGGGGGTGGTAGCGGACTTGGAAAATCCATGACCCGTTATTTCCTGGAACTGGGGGCCCGGGTAGCCATCACCTCAAGAAGTTTGGAGAAGCTGGAAAAAACCGCCGCTGAACTTACCGAAGAAACCGGAGGAGAATGTTTTGCCGTGCAATGCGATGTACGTCATTATGACCAGGTAGAAGCCATGCGTGACCGCGTTATTGAGAAATTCGGACAGGTAGACGTATTGCTCAACAACGCTGCCGGAAACTTCATCTCTCCCACCGAACGACTTTCTGCCAATGCCTTTGACACCATTATTGATATTGTACTGAAAGGAACCAAGAACTGTACTCTGGCCTTCGGAAAACACTGGATAGACACGGGGCAGAAAAATACAAGTGTACTCAATATTGTTACCACCTATGCCTGGACAGGCTCAGCCTATGTGGTTCCTTCCGCTACCGCCAAAGCCGGTGTTCTGGCCATGACAAGGAGCCTTGCCGTTGAATGGGCAAAATACGGGATGCGATTCAATGCAATTGCCCCCGGACCTTTCCCTACCAAAGGAGCCTGGGACCGACTCTTACCGGGCGAACTCAAAGAAAAATTCGATCTGGCCAAAAAAGTACCCCTCAAGCGGGTAGGAGATCATCAGGAGCTGGCTAACCTGGCGGCCTACCTGGTATCAGACTTCAGTGCCTATCTCAATGGAGAGGTCATTACCATAGACGGCGGTGAGTGGCTGAAAGGTGCCGGACAATTCAACCTGCTGGAGGCTATCCCTGAAGAAATGTGGGACATGCTGGAGGCCATGATCAGGGCTAAAAAAGGGAAATAAACCCCTTTCTGTGTATAACCGTCCTGATTAAGTTATTAACAACACCTATCCCTTTTAAATCGCCTTGTTTGGCAACCCAATAGGGCTCAGAGGGATAGGTTTCACATCCCTTTCAGTTACCGGCAAAGAGAGGCCCGTTGTTAAAAAAATTCATTTTTAATACTGACAAATAATCGTATTTTTACGAGGTAATATCTATTTATTGTTATGGGTAAAATTATTGCTGTCGCAAATCAGAAGGGGGGCGTGGGTAAAACCACCACCTCGGTTAACCTCGCAGCTTCGCTTGGAGTTCTTGAAAAGAAGGTGCTGCTTATTGATGCAGATCCTCAGGCGAATGCCACCTCCGGACTCGGGATTGATGTAGAGGCCGTAGAACACGGATCTTATCAGGTACTCGAGCACTCCTTGCCTGTAGCCGACACCATTATTAAAACAGAATCACCAAATGTAGACCTGATCCCGGCACATATTGACCTGGTGGCTATTGAGATCGAACTTGTAGACCAGGATGAACGAGAGTATATGCTCAGAAAAGCCATTGCTGAGGTCAGAGACAATTACGACTATATTCTTATTGACTGTGCGCCATCATTAGGATTGTTAACCCTGAATGCCCTTACGGCGTCTGATTCGGTTATCATTCCTATTCAGTGCGAATACTTTGCTCTTGAAGGACTCGGAAAACTGCTCAACACTATTAAGAGTGTTCAAAAGATCCACAATCCAAATCTCGACATCGAAGGAATGCTGCTAACCATGTACGATTCCCGCCTGCGTTTATCGAATCAGGTGGTCGAAGAAGTTCAAAAGCACTTCAGCGATATGGTATTCAACACCATCATTCAGAGAAACGTTCGTTTGAGTGAAGCACCGAGTTATGGGGAAACCATAATAAATTACGATGCGACCAGTAAAGGAGCTACAAATTATCTAAATTTGGCCCACGAAATAATTGAGAAGAACAAGCAAGCGGTATAATTCATGGCAAAGGCAACCAAGAAACAAGCTTTAGGAAGAGGACTTTCGGCCCTTTTAAAGGACCCGGAAAATGATATTCAATCGGCGGAAGATAAGAATGCCGATCAGGTAGTTGGAAACATCGTAGAACTGGAATTGGACACCATTGAGGTAAACCCTTTTCAGCCACGTACAAACTTCAACGAAGAGACCCTGCAGGAGCTTGCCGTTTCTATTAAGGAACTTGGGGTTATACAGCCTATTACCGTTCGTAAGATCGACTTTAATAAATACCAGCTGGTATCGGGGGAGCGTCGACTTCGCGCATCTAAGATCGCCGGGTTAAAGACCGTTCCTGCCTATATCAGGATCGCAAACGACCAGGAGTCGCTGGAAATGGCGTTAGTGGAGAACATTCAACGTCAGGATCTGGACCCTATTGAAGTGGCTCTTTCTTACCAACGTTTACTCGACGAGATCGAGATCACCCAGGAAAAGCTGAGTGACCGTGTTGGTAAAAAGCGTTCTACCATTACCAATTACCTCAGACTACTTAAACTTGACCCTATTATTCAAACGGGTATGCGAGATGGTTTTGTGAGTATGGGACATGGCCGGGCATTGATCAATATCGAAGACAAACAAGATCAGATACAGATCTACGAAAAGATCATCTCGAATTCACTATCGGTTAGAGAAACCGAAAAGCTGGTAAGAGATTATCAACTTAAGAAAGAAACCGGGGATAGCAAAAAACCGGCTGCCACCCCCGAAGTTCCCGAATACGTCTCAAACAACCTGGAAGGCCTAACAGAATATTTATCGTCTAAAGTAGACGTAAAAGTTGCCAAAAACGGGAAGGGAAAACTCATTATCCCATTTCATTCGAAGGAAGACTTTTTACGTCTTGCCAAACTCCTTAAGTAGTGCGTTTGAAAAATTTAACGGTTTTTCTCACCTGTCTTTTCTTGTATTGCACAGGCACATTGGTATGCTCGGCACAGGAGACTCCTTCTGTCACGCCTTCAGAACAAGTTGTTACTGACACCCTTTCTAAAAGACAGCAGCGTAAAGCAGTTCGCAAACAACGCAAAGACAGCATTCGTCTGAACCGGGAGATCAATCCACTGGCTCCGGCAAAGGCTGCATTCTATTCTGCCATCTTACCGGGTCTCGGACAGATCTACAACAGAAGTTACTGGAAAGTACCCCTGGTTTATGGAGCTATCGGAACCGGTATGTACTTTTACATAAATAACACCAATGAATACAATCGTTACCGGGATGCCTACAAAAGCAGGTTGGCAGGTTTTCAAAACGATGAGTTCTACGACATCAATAACAGCGGCATCATACCCGGAAGTCCTGATGTGAGTGATGAAGCCTTGAGAAACGCCCAGGAGTTCTACCAGAGAAACAGAGACCTGTCTCTGCTCATTACGGTTGGCTTGTATGCTTTAAATATTATTGATGCCAACGTAGAAGCCCACCTGAAACAATACAACGTGAACGAAGACCTCAGCTTTAAACCTTATATCGAGCAAGACCAAACCACTTTCAACACCAATTTCGGACTCACCTTAAATTTCACCTTCTGAACAGGGCCATGATGAGCAAAAAATAAATTGACTATGAAGATCGCACTTTTTGGATACGGTAAAATGGGGAAAATGATCGAGGGCATTGCTACAAAACGAGGACATGAAATAGTGGCCCGAATAGGCAAAGACGACAACCCGGAGCTCAACGGAGCTGATGTTGCCATCGATTTCAGTATTCCTGAGGCCGCCTTTTCCAATATTACCCATTGCTTTGAAAACAATACTCCGGTGGTTTCAGGCACTACCGGCTGGCTGGAAAAATATTCGGATGCCATTGAGGCCTGTAAAAAGAATAAAGGCGCATTCATTTACGCCTCCAACTTTAGCCTGGGGGTGAACCTCTTCTTTGAACTGAACAAAAAGCTGGCCGCTATGATGGCATCAACCCCTTCCTACGAAGCACGTATGGAAGAGATTCACCATATTCACAAATTAGATGCGCCCAGCGGAACTGCCATAACACTGGCCGAAGGTATTATTGAAAACAGTGCTTATTCCTCCTGGAAACTCGGAGAGTCTAAAGAAAATGAAGTCTCCATTACCTCTAAACGAACAGGCGAGGTGCCGGGCACACATACCATTACCTGGGAAAGCCAGGTAGACCGTATCGATATTACCCATACTGCTCACAACCGGGAAGGATTTGGGCTGGGGGCAGTTATCGCCGCAGAGTGGCTGAAGGATAAAGAAGGAGTCTTCAGCATGAAAGATGTGCTGAACTTATAAAATTCTGTTAGGGAAAGCCTCTTCGGCTTCCCATTAAAAGAAAACATTTATTTTTACCGAACATAACCGAATGCCGGCTAGCTCGGCATAATACCTAAACAACTTACGATGACAGCAATACAGTGGCTTATAGTTTTCTTCCTTATTCAGGTGATCCATTTCCTGGGTACCTGGAAATTGTACAAGAAAGCAGGCCGACAAGCATGGGAAGCGATCATACCGGTTTACAATGCCGTTGTTCTGATGAAGATCATTCGCAGACCGTGGTGGTGGGTCATCCTGTTATTCCTACCCATCATCAACCTCATTATGATCCCCGTTGTTTGGGTAGAAACCATTAGAAGCTTTGGCCGTAACAGCTCCGCAGACACGCTATTAGTTCTGGCCACCCTCGGGTTTTATATTTACTATGTAAATTACTCCCTGGATGTAAATTACATCGAAGACCGTTCTTTACAGCCGAGAACTGCCTTGGGTGAGTGGGTGAGCTCTATATTGTTCGCTGTGGTTGCAGCAACCCTGGTGCATACCTATTTTATTCAACCCTATGTAATACCTACCTCATCTCTGGAGCAAACCCTCCTGGTGGGTGACTTTCTTTTTGTATCAAAATTTCACTACGGCGCTCGTACACCTATGACAACGGTTGCCTTTCCTATGGTGCATGACACCCTGCCCGTAGCCAAAACCAAGTCGTACCTTAAAAAGCCACAACTCCCCTATTTCAGACTTCCCGGTTTCCAGGACGTAAAACGCAACGATATTGTTGTTTTCAGCTGGCCGGCAGATACCGTAGAGCAATTTTTTGTAAAGACCAATAAGCGCATCCGAAAGCCCATCGACAAAAAATCCAATTACGTTAAAAGGTGTGTTGCCATTGCGGGAGACACCCTGGAGATCAGAGATGGGTTCGTTTATATAAACGGAGAAAAGACCAATCTTCCTGACCGTGCTAAGACCCAGTACTCCTACAGGGTTACCTCTTCTAAGGGCGTAACCTCAAAAGCCCTTATGGATGCAGGAGCAAGAGAACTCAATCGTATCTATATAGCCGAAAACCTGAATCAGCAACAGCTGAATGCCGTTTACCCTTACCTGGTTACCCAACCGGAAAGAGATCAACAAGGCGGATGGTATTTACAGACAGGTAAGAACGGCATCCCTATTGATGTGGTTCGCAATTTCCGCCTGGGCCTTAAAGAGATCGCCAATTTCCAAAGGGAAGCTACATTGACCCTGGAAGGTGCTGAAAAGTTGAGAGCTACACCGGGCATTGACAGTGTTATTCGGTATGTAATGCCTAAGGAAGTAGTAAGTGAATCCTTCTTCCCAAACGATGCCGCATATACCTGGAATCTCGACAATATGGGGCCAATTTATATGCCTGAGAAAGGTAAAACCATCAAGCTTACCACCCAAAACCTGCCTTTGTACAAAAAGATCATTCGAGAATACGAAGGCAATACCCTGGATGTACAGGGAAGCCAGGTGATCATCAATGGCGAGGTTACCGACTCCTACACATTCAACCAGGACTATTACTGGATGATGGGAGACAACAGGCATCGCTCTGAAGACAGTCGTTACTGGGGCTTTGTACCTTACGACCACATTGTTGGGAAACCGGTCTTTATCTGGTTCAGTATAGAGAACTTTACCCAGGGATTCAAGAACTGGGAAGTTCGCTGGGATCGCGTGTTCACCACTGTTGGTGGAGAAGGCAAACCCCAATCCTACCTGATCTACTTTTTGGGTGCACTGGCCATTTACTTTGGCTGGTCGCAGTTTAACAAGAGAAAGAAACAGAAAACTACATAAGGCCTGATCAATGAAGTCGTTGCTGCATCCAACATACTTTCCTAACATTAGCCATTTTGCAATAATGGCACAGGGCGCTTTTATTTTTGAAAAAGAAGACAATTATCAAAAGCAAACCTACAGGAACAGGATGTACATCTACAGTGCCAACGGTATACAAATGCTGTCAGTTCCTGTAAAACACCTGGGGGGCGCAGAAGGACATCAAAAATACAAGGCGGTTATCATAGAAGATAATTTTGACTGGAAGAAACAGCACTGGAAAAGTATTCAAACCTCCTATCGCACCTCTCCCTTTTTCGAGTTCTATGAGGATGAGATTGCCCCCTTTTTTCACAAAAAGCATGAGTCTCTTTATGACATGAACCTGGAGTCAGCAGCTCTGATATCGGATATTTTACAGCTGGACATAGCTTTTGAATTTACCTCTGAATACGAAAAAAATCCCGAAGCATATAACGACCTTCGCCCTCTGGCAAATGCCAAAAAACAAGCCCATTTGATCCCTGAAGAATACACCCAGGTATTCAGCGAAAAGCACGGTTATATTCCGAACCTGAGCATTCTGGACCTTCTTTTCAATGAAGGACCAAACACTCTGAATTACCTGGAACGCCAGCAGATCTGATGAACGACCTGATACGTCATTTTATTCATTACGGTATCCATTTTGCTCTACCGCCTCTTATCGCATGGATATGGTATCGCAGATCATTTAAAACAGCTGCCCTGATACTCCTGTCCGGTATTATACTGGATATTGACCACCTTTGGGCCAACCCTGTATTTGACACCGGGCGCTGCTCTATAGGTTTTCACACCCTGCACCAATGGCCCTTTATCGCGCTCTACATCCTGCTTTTTGGAATAAAACAAACCAGAATAGCCGGCCTTGCCTTACTTATCCACATCCTGGCAGACACTGCAGACTGCCTGTTAATGGACTTTTAATTGAGATATGATCGGAAAATGATCAGAGAAAAGTTCGTAACGATTTTTATGGGAAATCACTTCCATAGAAGCATCGGCAAAAATAAAATCGATACGAAGGGGATAGTATTTAAAATAATAGGTTTTACCGGTTCCCTGACCTTTTTCTTCAAAGGTGTCTGTAGCCTCACCTCGGATCTGCTTATAAATAGCAGAGAACTGGGTATTGTTCAGGTCACCACATATAATTGCAGGATGTTCACTGCCATCACGGTGGGCTTCAAATATATCTGCCTGTACTTTTTGTTTGGCGAATGCCGCTCCCATGCGCTTTGCGATCCGGTTTGAGTTTTCCTGAGAGATCTCTTCCTTTTCAGGGTTGATCATAAATGATTGCAGATGGAGATTATACACCCTCACCACCTCATCTCTCAATTGAATATCGGCATAAATGGCATTATTTCCTGAATCCGGAAAATCAAGCGAACCCTTCTCTACGATGGGGTACCTCGAAAAGATCACCTGACCTGTTTGTCCTCCTTTATATTCAGCATACCGGTAAGGATACTGCGAAAAACTTCCTTCCTCATCCCGGTGAAATTCCTGGAAACACAATACATCCGGATCTTCATCACGCACCATCTCAAGAATCCCCTCTTTGATACCGTCTTGAGGTATCCAGCCGTATTTATTGAAGATCCTCACATTATAGGTCATCACCTTTACAGCAGATGAGGTGATCACCGTAGTGGTTCCGCCAAATTTATACAGGGATAAAACACTGGAGTATCCGATAAGCATGACTAAAAAAGACAACCACCATTGTCGTTTAAACCGTATCAGCCAATAGAGCACAAACAGCAGGTTAACCACCACCAGGGCCGGAACGCCGAGACTGAAAATAGATAGCCTGGGAGATATCTCCATTGGGATATAGGGAATAAGCATACCGAAGGCAAGGGCCAGGGCGAACACTATGTTTAAAAGGTAAACTCCCTTTTGTAACCAGCTGAGTTTTTTCATGAAGTAGGATTAATCTTCCTTACCTGCTTTAAAGAGAAAATCCTTCTCTTCTTTGGTAAGACTTTCATAGCCGCTTTTGCTGATCTTATCAAGTATGGCGTCAATATGTTTTTGGTACTCTTGTTTACTTGGCTTATCATCGCGGTTCATTCTCTTGCTTCTGTGAACCGTTTTCAGGTTACTCCTTTTTCGCCTTGAAAAAGAGCTTCCCAACCGGTCTATGAGGTTACCAAAGCCCTCTCCTATGTCTTTCCCGTCCATTAATTTCTTCGCATAGAGAAAGCCTAAAAGTTCACCGCCAAGGTGGGCCAGGTGCCCTCCGCTATTGCCCATGGGCAGCTGTATGAGGTCTAACAGTACCACAAAAACACCGATATACCAAAGCTTCACATTAAAAAATATGACACGTACCTCCTGGTTGGGCAGATAGGTACACACAAAGAGTAAAACCGCCATAACCGCTGCCGAGGCACCTATCAGGGAAGTGTTGATGCCTGAGAAAACAGGAAAAACATTATAACTGAGCAAGAACACCAGACCTCCGGCTATGGCTCCCAGGAAATAAACATTGATAAAGGTTTTAGCACTGAACAGGTTCAGAAAAATACGTCCTGAAAAATAAAGCAACAGCATATTCCAGAAAACATGCCAGATCCCGCCGTGAAAAAAGGAGTAGGTAACAACAGACCAGGGCTGCACAATAAAATCGCCGAATGCCTTAGGCAGTTCAAACCAACGCATCAGAAAACCGTAATCCAGTCCAAATAAGAATGCCAGCAATGTGTTCACAATATAGATGACCACATTGATCACAATTAACTTCTCAGCAATGTTGAGTCGTGAAAATTTGTATTGCAGATCTTTAGTTACGCTCATTAATCCCAACGATTATTTTTAAACTGATTTCGTTTCCAGTACCACATCATAATAAATCCGAACAAGGCACCGCCCACGTGGGCAAAATGCGCTATACCGGAACCGAAGATAGACATTCCCGTAACACCCGAAAAAAGGTCCAGAGCTATTAATATAGGAATAAAATATTTTGCTTTTATAGGAACCGGGAGGAAGATCAACATAAGTTCGGCATTCGGAAACATCATTCCGAAAGCAACCAATATTCCATATACAGCACCCGAAGCTCCTACCGCAGGTATATTATACGACATGGCGAAATTCTGCATCACCTTATTCGATATACCTTCTACCTGGAGATACTGCCCCGGCGGAATGGTAGGTAACAGTTCTGCGATACGATCCGGCGTATACCCCGCCCCTATCATGGCCTGGTAGCCTTCTCTGAACTGGTAATAATTAACCAGCGTATGGATCAGGGCGGCTCCTATACCTGCCGAGAAATAGAAGAACAGAAACTTATTACGGCCCCACATTTGTTCCAGGGGAGAACCAAAGGCCCACAGGGCATACATATTGAAAAGAATATGAAAGATCGAGCTCTTATCATGCATGAACATATGGGTCACGAATTGCCAGATTCCGAAATTGTCATTTTCAGGAAACCAGAGCGCCATGGCATAATAAAACTCATCGTTCAATAGCTGAGCAGCCACAAAGAACAAAATATTAATGATCAGCAAGTGCTTGATCGCATCTGTTACTCTTCTCATTTACAAAAAGCGTTTATCGATCTCATCTACCGTCAGGGTGATAAATGTAGGTTTATTAAAAGGTGATATGTCGGGTTGTTTGGTGGCAAAGAGATTATTCACCAGTGCCTGTTGGGAGGTTTGATTAAGGTGTTCTCCCGATCGAACCGCCAGACTCTTGCATAGCATGCGCGCAACCATATCGGCTTGTGAAAAACCTCTTTCCGGCAGATCGTTCTGAAGATCTGATAATAACTGATCGAGAACGATGGTGGTTTCACTTTCAGATACATTTACCGGAATACCCGTGATCTCTACTGCCTCTCCCTCGGTGGAAGAAAATACAAACCCGGTACTCTCCAGGCTTTGCTTCAACTCCATGAGCAGACTCATTTCTGTTGGACTCAGGTTCATTTTCAATGGAAACAATAACTGTTGGCTGAGACCTCTTTGAACGGTGATATTCTTGAGAAATTCCTCATAGAGTACTCGTTGATGTGCCCTGCGCTGATCTATAATCACCAAACCTGACTTTATGGTGGTTACAATATACTTTTTATGCAGTTGATAGGTAGGGGATTCTGTTGCTGTTGATTCATCATCGAAAAGCGAACCCGTAACCTCTTCCGATTCAAGTTCTATAGAGCTAAACTCTTCTTTCTCTTCCAGGCCTACATAAAGATTCTCCCAGGAAGCGTTATTCGACTTGCTTTGGAAAGACCCTCCGAAATGCGTTGTCTTTCTTTCTGATGTCTGACCACCGGAGACCGGTGTTTCTTCTCTGAATGGATTAAAGGAGCTGTCAACTTCAATGGTAGGCATCTTGGCAGAGACCGCCTTGTTGTAATCATAAGGCGTATCTAAGTTGGCATCCCTGTCAAAGTCCAGAATAGGTGCCACATTGAACTGCCCGAGACTATGCTTTACGGCAGATCTGATAATGGCATATATAGTATGTTCGTCATCGAACTTGATCTCTGTCTTAGTTGGATGAATATTGATATCTATACTACCCGGGTCTACGTCGAGGAAAATAAAATAGCCCGGATGGTTTTGCTCTTTGATCAATCCTTCAAAGGCAGCCCCGATCGCGTGATGTAAATATGGGCTTTTTATAAAACGATTGTTTACAAAAAAGAACTGCTCACCACGGGTTTTCTTGGCATATTCCGGCTTGAGCACAAAACCACTGATAGCTACCACTTCGGTCTCTTCCTGTACGGGTACAAGACGCTCATTGGTCTTATTCCCGAAAATATGAACAATACGCTGCCTGATATTTGCAGCAGGAAGCTTGAAGAGTTCATTCCCGTTGTTAAAAAGATCGAAGGCAATATCAGGGTGAGCGAGGGCTACTCGCTGAAACTCATCAATAATATGACGCAATTCCACCGCATTAGACTTCAGAAAATTACGTCTTGCGGGAATATTAAAGAAAAGGTTCTTTACCAGCATCGAGGTACCACGGGCACATGCCGTTGCCTCTTGTGAGATCAACTTACCTCCTTCTATGCGGATACTGGTCCCGATCATATCATCATTATCGCTCGTGTTCATCTCCACGTGAGCAATAGCCGCTATAGAGGCCAGGGCCTCTCCCCGAAACCCTTTGGTATCGAGCCGAAAGAGATCTTCTGCCGATCGTATCTTGGAGGTGGCATGTCTTGAAAATGATAAACGGGCATCGGTCTCGCTCATACCCTTCCCGTCATCAACAACCTGGACTAGTGTTTTACCGGCCTCTTTAACGATAAGCTGTATATGTGTGGAGCCGGCATCTATGGCATTTTCCAGAAGTTCTTTCACCACAGAAGCAGGTCGCTGTACCACCTCACCCGCTGCGATCTGATTTGCAACATGGTCCGGTAAAAGCTGAATGATGTCTGCCATTAAAATAGTTTGTCTAGGTTAATAGATCTGAGCGCCACATAGGCGAACATAAAAAGGAAGACAAGGATCACAAAGAACCGTACTCTTGTATTGATAGAGGCAGATGCCTTACGCTGTGATTTCCAGTCATCTCTGAAGCTCTTTCTGCGATACCCTTTGAAATAATCCTCATCAGACCGGGCCTCCTTACTTCTTTTAAGTTCTTCCAAACGCTCTTTGCGTTCATCGTAATACCGGGGCGTATAACTATACGTCTTATTACCTCGTTGTTTAAAAAGGGATGGGAGCTTCATGTCTCAAATTTACTTAAAATGCAATACAATGCCATCGGGTAACTCCTAAAAATTGTTAAGTAACACAAGGGATACACGAGGAGCTGTAATAAGATACAGCTAACGATAAGCCATAAAAAAAGACAGGAAGAACCTGTCTTTTAAGATCTTACTATGGCTATGAACCCTATTGCGCTAAAACCGCCATTTTAATGGCTGCAACAGCAGCTTCTGATCCTTTATTACCGTGTTTGCCACCACTGCGGTCTTTCGCCTGCTGCATATTGTTATCGGTTAGCACACAAAAGATAACAGGGGTATCGGTTTGCACATTGAGATCCATGATACCCTGGGCGGTTGCCTGGCATACAAAGTCAAAATGCTTGGTTTCTCCCTGGATCACACTGCCTATCGCGATCACTGCGTCCGGTTTTGTCTTTTCAATCAGAGCCTTTGCTCCGAAAGTCAGCTCAAAGCTTCCCGGAACATTGTATCGGGTAATATTCTCCAGAAGGGCACCACAATCCAACAATGTTTCTTCAGCACCCTTATAGAGCGCTTCGGTGATCTCCTCGTTCCATTCAGAAACAACGATCCCAAACCGAAAGTTCTTCGCGCTTGGGATCTGTTCCTTATCGTAATGTGATAAATTCTTATTCGCTGTGGCCATTATTGAAGGGTTTTGGCTTTCCCTATAAAGATATCAATTGTTCTGGCTTCTTCAGAATTCGGAAACTCATTTTTTATCCTTTCAAAGTAAGTCACAGCACGCTCATTTTCTCCAAGTTGCATGGCCAGCGTACCGGCTTTGTAAAGAAACTTAGGAGTGGTAAAGCTATTATTATTGTGAGCTATGGCTTTTTCGTAATATTCCATGGCTTCTTCAGGCTGATCTAACTGTACAAAGGCATCTCCGATATTTCCCTTGGCCAATGCTCCCAAAATAGGATCGTCAGACTTAAAACCTTCCAGGTAGTTAATAGCCTCCTGGTACTGTTGAATATTCAAATACGCCATTCCAGCACTGTAATGCGCAAGGTTCGCAGCCTTGGTCCCTCCGTAGTTATCAATAATATCAAGAAGGCCGTACTTTCCTGCAGCACCATTTAGGGCCAGGTTATAAAGAGAGTCTTTTTCTGTACTGTTTACAGCCTGGTCAAAATACTGCTGTGCAAAGAATATCTCATTAGAGGCTTCCACCTCCTTAGGCTTTTGTATAAATTGCTGATATCCGAGAAAGGCCAGCACTGCAACTACAATTACACCGATTCCCGTAAGGATATACTTTTGGTTCTGAATAACCCATTCTTCAGTCTTACCGGCACCTTCATCCAGGGTATTAAACACCTCTGCTGTTGCACTGTGCTCTTCCTGAACCATAGTCTCCTCGTTTTGTTTCGCCGGCTTATAGCCTCTTTTCTTATACGTTGCCATTAGATCAATTTTAATTATATGCCCCGCAAAAATAAAATTTATATTGAAATAGGAAAGCCTTTATATTTGTTTATTTTCGATATTTTGCGCTACCTATTTAGCCTGTAAAACCTGCAAAAATAAAGGGGCCGGACCTATGATCCTGAAACAGTTATCTCTTATCAACTACAAGAATTTTGACTCCCGTAACTTTGAACTGGACGAGAAGATCAATTGTTTTGTGGGTAATAACGGGATCGGAAAGACCAACGTCCTTGATGCCGTGTACCACCTTGCCTTTGGCAAAAGCTATTTTAATCCCGTAGCCTCTCAAAATATTCGTCACGGCGAGGATTTTATGGTCATAGAAGGACTTTTCAGCAAGGAAGGCAAAGACGAACGTGTAGTACTCAGCCTGAAAAAAGGGCAGAAAAAAGTGATCAAGCGAAACGGGAAGATCTACGACAAGATTTCCGATCATATAGGCTTTATCCCGCTGGTCATCATCTCTCCTGCCGATCGTGATCTTATCATTGAAGGGAGTGACACCCGAAGAAAATTCATAGACGGAGTTATTTCCCAGAGCAACCCCGCCTATTTACATCAGCTTTTATCGTACAACAAGCTGCTTTCACAAAGAAACTCCCTGCTCAAGTATTTTGCCCTGAATAACACTTTCGACCGGGACACCCTGGAGATCTACGATCTTCAGATGGACACCCTGGGGGCGGAAATATTTGAACAACGCAAATACTTTCTTGACACCTTTATCCCTATCTTTAAGGAAAGATACCTGGCCATTGCCGGAAAAGACGAGGGCATTTCCCTCAACTATGAGAGTCAGCTCTTTGAAAATGATCTAAAAACCCTGTTCAGAGAGTCGATCAACAAAGACAAGGCATTGCAGTACACCTCCAAAGGGGTACATAAGGATGATCTTAAATTCGAGATCATGGGGCACCCTGTTAAAAAGTTTGGAAGCCAGGGGCAGCAGAAGTCGTTTCTTATCGCGCTGAAACTGGCCCAGTTCGACTTCCTGAAAGAACGCGCCGGAGTAACCCCCTTATTACTACTTGATGACATCTTTGATAAATTAGATGAAAACCGGGTAGGACAGATCATTGCCCTGGTAAATAAGGAAGAATTTGGACAGATCTTTATCAGTGATACCCATCCTGAAAGAACTGAAGAGGTGGTAAAAGCCACCCATCAAACCTATAAGATGATTAAATTGTCTGAAGTATAGACCCTTTATGAAACGTATCTCTATATTTTTTTTACTGCTGACACTGTTAACCACCCTTATCGGGTGCAGTGAACCACCGCAACTGCAACATCTTGAAGGGTACTGGGAGATCGAGAAAGTTGATATTCCTGAACAAGGCACCAAGGAATATTCCATCAGCACCACCCTGGACCACTACCAGCTCCATTCAGACAGTACCGGAGCAAAAACCAAGGTAAACCCACAATTGGATGGCACCTTTATAACCTCCGGACACCAGGAGAATTTCAGCATAGAGATCAAAGGCGATGTTATTCTCCTTCATTACAACACCCCCTTGACCAGCTATAGCGAAAAAGTGGTGCAACTGAAACCGGAAAGTCTCATTCTTTTGAATGACAGGAATATGAAATACACCTATAAACGCTTTAAAAAAATTGAATTGGAATAATGGCAAAACGCAGAAATGAATACCATTCTTTAAGTGATGCTTTAAAAGAATTTATTGGTGAGAACAGACTCGAGAAAGGCCTTGAAAAAATTGACGCCAGGGATGCATGGATCAAATTAATGGGAAATGGCGTTAACAATTACACCACGGATGTTCAATTAAAAGGAGACACACTTTATGTTTCTTTAAGTTCTTCGGTATTACGTGAAGAATTGAGCTACGGCAAGGAAAAGATCAAAACCATGCTCAACGAAGAATTGGGCAGGGAGATCATACAAAAGATCATTTTACGATAAAAAAATGCCCGGAAGACTCTTCTTCCGGGCATTTTTAAAATATTCAGTGCTGTATAAACTCCAATTAGAAGATCTCTCTTCCTGAGAAATGAAACGCTCCTTCAATAGCAGCATTCTCATCACTATCTGAACCGTGTACTGCGTTCTCTCCGATAGAGGTAGCATATAATTTTCTGATCGTACCTTCAGCAGCTTCAGCCGGGTTGGTCGCTCCGATAAGCGTTCTGAAATCCTCAACTGCATTTTCCTTTTCAAGGATAGCAGCAACGATAGGACCTCTGGTCATAAATTCAACAAGCTCTCCAAAGAAAGGACGTTCTTTGTGGATCGCGTAGAATTCTTCCGCATCGCGGGTGCTCAACTGCGTAAATTTCATCGCAACAATCTTAAATCCTGCTGCAGTGATCTTCTCAAGTATTGCTCCGATATGACCGTTTTCAACGGCATCGGGCTTGATCATTGTAAATGTTCTGTTTGTAGCCATTGTGCTTGATTAAATTCGGGGCAAAAGTAAGGCTTTTAATTGTAAATACAAGAAGATTAATACCCCTGCTCTAATTCATGCAGCACCTCCCCGTTATCTCCTATCATCAGCATGGTAGCCTTATTTTCCGCAAAGTTCAATCGCAATACTCCAAAACTCTTTTTGGTAACGAAATTACCAACGCGAAACGGGTTCTCTTCCTTTTGGAGATCTTCCCAGGTATGAGTGAGTCCGCTGGAAGTAAAATCCACCAGCGGATAACGCATTCCCTCAGCATTAAAACGGGAGAATTCTGAAAAGTGCCGGTCACCTGACAAAAACATTACGGCCTTGGCCTTACTGTCTCTAATGAGTTTGAACAACCGCTCTGATTCCAACGGGAAATTCCCCCAGGTTTCAAATCCATGCTTATTAGACAGAACTTGAACACTACTGACAATGATATTGAAATCGGCATCTGATTTAAACAATTGAGTTTCCAGCCATTTCCACTGCTCCTCTCCAAGCATCGTACTTCCCGGTGCACGGTTTGGAAGATACTTCTTTTTACCCTCCCCAAAATTCTTGGTCAAAGGGCTGCGAAAGTAACGGGTATCAAGAATGATCAGCTTCACCTTTCCTTTGGGTGTTGCATATTCCTCCACATGATACACCCCCTCCTGCATCCGCCGGGGATGATTTCTGGGCACGTCCATAAAATCTAGAAATAATTCCTGGGCATCTTCTTTGTAAGGGTAATTGGCACCGGCGTCGTTCTGCCCGTAATCGTGGTCATCCCAGGTTCCGGTAACATGCATTTTCTTTTTGACCTCCCGGTAACCCTCCTGGTACCGCTGTTCTTCATAAGCCCTTCTCTTTTCACGTTTATCATTGGTGTCGGCATAAACATTATCTCCCAACCACACCCATACCGATGGGTTTTGAGCAATAACATCATCCCAGAGAAGGTTTTCTTCATCTTGTTTGTTACACGACCCAAAGGCCATAACAAAATCTCCATTCTGAAGGTCATAGGCAGCACCCGACGAAGCCGACTTACAACCCGTCATGATGGCCCCGGCCATCATCAAAAAAAGTATATTCCGCATTAGTTTAGAGGTCTCCTACAAATGTACTACTTCTTTATTAACTCTTGCATTAAAAATGTATATTGCACGCAATGAAAAATGAAGCTGCAACAGTAGTAAAGAAGCTACTGGACACCCCAAAAAAAATACTTATTATACCTCATAAAAATCCGGATGGTGATGCCATGGGCTCTTGTCTCGGACTCTATCATTACCTGGAGCAAATGGGGCATCAGGCCGATGTTATCGCCCCTAATGATTACCCCGACTTCTTGAAATGGCTTCCGGGAAATGACCAGGTACTCATCTATGAAAGCCAGGAGGAAGTATGCAAGGAAAAGATTGCCGGGGCTGACCTTTGTTTCACCCTTGATTTTAATGCCTTAAACCGCATCGGGAACCTGGAACATGCCTTGAATGATTTTCAGGGAGATTACATCATGATAGACCACCATCAGCAACCGGATGATTATGCTGTTGTTACCTATTCTGATGTAACCATGAGCAGCACCTGCGAAATGGTCTTTCATTTCATTGCGGCCCTGGGTGGTCTGGACGAGATCCGGGCTGAGTCGGCCACCTGCCTTTATACTGGAATAATGACCGATACAGGCTCCTTCAGGTTTCCGGCCACCACCCCCACCACCCACCGGGTGATCGCCGACCTTATAGAAAAGGGAGCAGAAAATTCAGCCATACATAACCGGGTTTATGACGCCAACTCTCCTGAGCGTTTGCAATTACTGGGCTGCGCCTTAAGCAACCTGGTGGCCCTGGAAGAGTTCAATACGGCTTATATAACGCTTTCGGCTAAAGAACTGGAAAAGAATCACTTTAAAAAAGGCGACACCGAAGGTTTTGTAAACTACGGCCTCAGCCTGAAAGGAATTCGTTTTGCCGTGATCTTTATCGAAAATGCCCAGGAAGGCATCGTTAAGATCTCCCTGCGCTCTAAGGGCAACTTTTCGGTAAATGAATTTGCCAGGAATCATTTTAACGGAGGTGGCCATATCAATGCAGCCGGTGGCCGTAGTGATGAAAACATGGAAGACACTATAAAAAAGTTCTTAAGTTTACTGCCACAATATAAAGACCAACTTACCTCATGAAACAGTATCTTTTACTACTGATCCCGGTTTTCCTTATGGTAATATCCTGCCAGGACCCTGAACCCCGACGGCCTGTCAGCGCAAGAACGGGAAGCTTTATAAAGGAATCTATTGACCGCAACAAGAAATTACTTGAAGCTGAGGAAGCCCGGATCAAAACCCTGATCGCTGCCGATTCTCTTCATCATTATCAACGCTCTGCCAACGGATACTGGTATACCCTTGAGCAACCCGACAGCACAACAAATTACTACCCTAAAGAAAACGACCTGGTCAAGATCGCATACGAGATCCGAAACCTTGACAGCACCTTGATCTACAGTAAAGAGTCTATCGGGGAGATCGAATTTAAGGTAGACAAGGAAGCCCTATTTCCCGGGCTCAGAACCGGGGTGAAACTGCTACGAGAAGGAGAAACCGCCCTGTTCTATTTCCCTTCAGCCATGGCCTACGGTTATCACGGAGACGAAGACAAGATACAGACCAACACCCCATTAATGACCTGGGTGACTCTTTTAGAGGTAACGGAAAAGGCCTCAGACAGCATTATTCAAGAATAAAACCCTAAATAAAAACGCTTAAAATCAACATGAAGAATTTTAGTTTAATCATTCTCTTAGGCCTTATCGTAACGGCCTGCTCAAGTTCTAAGTTTTCAGATCTTGACGATGGGCTCTATGCCGATATTCAAACCACCAAAGGCAATATGGTGGTAGAATTGTACTACGAACAAACACCGGTTACCGTTGCCAATTTCGTGAGTCTTGCAGAAGGCACCAACGAGTATGTTAATGAGCAATACAAAGGAAAGCCCTACTACGACAGCATTGTTTTTCACAGGGTGATCAAAGGATTTATGATCCAGGGAGGAGACCCAACAGGAACCGGTCGCGGAGGCCCGGGATACAAATTTAAAGATGAGATCGTTGACTCTTTAAAGCACGACGCCAAGGGTATCTTATCTATGGCCAATGCCGGACCCGGAACCAATGGAAGTCAGTTCTTTATTACCCATGATACCACTCCATGGCTGAACGGAAAACACACCGTTTTTGGTAAGGTACTGAAAGGACTGGAGGTAATTGACTCCATCGCCAACACCCCGGTATCTCAAAACCCTGCTACCCCCAACCGTCCCGAAGAAGACATCCTGATAGAAAAGGTAGAGATCATCAGAAAAGGAAAAGACGCCAAACGATTTGACGCTCCTGAGGTGATCGGAGGCTTTTTCAGAGAGGCTGAAGAAAAAGCTGCGGCCATGCAGCAGATGAAAGACGAGACTGCAGCAGAGTTTGACCAGCAAAGAGAAGAAGCACAGACCACCGCTTCAGGCCTGAAATATATATACCTCAAGGAAACAGATGGTAAAAAACCAGCAGACGGAGAGACCGTATTGGTCAATTATGCAGGATTCTTAAGCGATGGTAACCTTTTTGACACCAGTGTAGAAGAGGTTGCTGCGACCTACGGCAATTTAAACCCAAGAAAACGCGATATGGGTGGCTACCAGCCCTTCCCTATGATGGTAGGTCCGGAAGCGCAAATGATCCCCGGGTTTAAAGAAGCCCTGAGTATGCTTAAGACCGGAGAAAAGATCAGGGTGTTTATTCCACCTCATCTCGGTTACGGAGAAGCAGGTGCTCCCCCGGTAATACCACCGAATTCAGAACTGATCTTCGATCTGGAGATCGTTGAAGAATAATAAAAAAAGCCTTCTGAAAATCAGAAGGCTTTTTTTTGTCATGCGGTTATGCAGTTATGCCGTTATACGGTTACGCAAAGTGAAAACGAAGAGGATAATTAACCCCTACTTTTTAAGGAGGACTGAGCGTTAATAAACGGTCTAGTAGACCTTTTTAGCGAAAGGGCCAGCTGGCGCGCTGGGGAAAGGGCGGGGTGGTTATTCAGTTACATGATATCTGATTTACGACCCCTAATATGGGCAGGCCTATTCAGGCATGCTCAGTCTGTTAACTGCTATCTGCTAACCGTAAACTGCAAACTAAAAAAAGCGGCTCCCGCCGCTTTTTTTTATTCTTTCTCCGGTATATTCCCCAGAATCTCTTTGGTGTATTTCCAGAACTTCTCAACTGAAGCAATATTAGCACGCTCATCAGGCGAATGGGCACCTTTAATGGTAGGCCCGTAACTGATCATATCCATATCCGGATAATTCTGCCCCAGGATACCGCACTCCAGGCCGGCGTGACAAGCTACCACCTCGGGAGTCTCGTTAAACAGTTCTTCGTATTTTTTCTTCAACACCTTTAAAATAGCGCTTTTTGGATTTGGCGTCCACCCCGGGTAACTCCCACTCAGGCTAACCTCACAGCCACTCAGTTCAAAAGCGGCTCTCAGGCTGTTTGCCAGATCGATCTTGGAGCTTTCAACCGATGAACGGGTCAGGCATTGAATTTTAACATGTCCGCCCCCTATTTTAACCCTTGCGATATTATTCGAGGTTTGCACCAGATCTTCCATATCAGGGCTCATGCAATACACCCCGTTCAATGCGGCATACACAGCCCGTGTGATACCCTCCTGCACTCCCAGTTCCATCACCTTGGCCGGCGCTTCAGTGACCCTGGCAGTGATCACCATATTAGGCTCTGCGTTTTTATACTCCTTTTTAATGGCCGCTGCCAATTGATTAAACTCAAAGGCAAAAGCATCGTGATGAATTTCATCAACCACCACAGTGGCACGACTTTCCCGCGGAATAGCATTTCGTAATCCACCCCCATCTATTTCGGCAATTCTCAGCCCGAAATTTTCAAAGCCGTCCATTAACAACCTATTCATGATCTTATTGGCATTGGCCAGTCCGCGGTGAATATCCATCCCGCTATGTCCGCCCTGAAGCCCTTTTACTGTAATCGTATAGGCGGTTACCTTTTCCGGGGTATCTTCCTCCCGGTACGAGCGAACGGCGGTAATATCCACCCCTCCGGCGCAACCTATATCGATCTCATCATCTTCTTCTGTATCGAGATTCAGCAGAATTTCTCCCTTTAACAGGCCTCCTTTCAAACCCTTGGCTCCCGTCATTCCGGTCTCTTCATCAATGGTAAATAAGGCCTCGATCGCCGGATGCGGTATATCGTTGCTTTCCAATACTGCCATAATAGCCGCAACCCCCAGTCCGTTATCAGCTCCCAGGGTGGTTCCTTTTGCACGTACCCATCCGTCCTTCACGAACATTTCGATACCCTGGGTATCAAAATCGAATTCGGTATCATTATTTTTTTGATGCACCATATCGAGGTGCGATTGCATTACTACCGGCTTTCTGTTCTCCATTCCGGGAGTAGCCGGCTTTTTGATGATCACATTCCCAACCTCATCGGTAAGCGTCTCAAGTCCAAGCTTATTTCCAAAGGCCACCATAAACTCGATAACCCTTTCTTCTTTCTTAGACGGTCTTGGCACCGCATTGAGATCGGCGAAATTCTTCCAGACGGCTTTAGGCTCAAGGGCCCGTATTTCTGCACTCATGTATGTTGTTTTTTTTGATCCTAGACAAAAGTAATACATGAAATTAAGAATCGCTTTACTATTTTTGGATGCATGTCTAAAACCCTAAGAACCCTTTTTGCCCTTTCGATCATTCCCCAGGTCATCCTGGTAAATTGGTTATCAAGACATCCGGAATGGATAGAAGAATGGTACAGCCAGGGGTTTTATGCCTGGTTCTCAAAAGTGTTCAGGTTCATCTTCGGGTGGATCCCTTTCTCGGTCGGCGATATTTTCTATACCATCCTGAGCCTGCTCATCATCAGGTTCTTTATTGTAAAAGGCCCTCTTTTCATCAGAAGCACAAGAGAGTTTTTCAGACAGCTTTTCATGGGTATATCCATGTTGTATTTTGTATTTCATCTTTTCTGGGGCCTCAATTATCACCGGCTGCCCCTGCACGAAAAGCTGGCACTTTCTGATGAATACACCACAGAAGAGTTAAAAGATTTTACCCAAAGACTCATTACAAAAAGCAATGAGGCCCATGCCAGGCTCGCTCCCCATGATTCCATCATGATCAAAATTCCTTACAGCCATGCTCAGATCTATAACATGAGTACAGCCGGGTATGATAAATTGAAAGAAGAGTTCCCTTCTCTGGCCTATACTCCCAGCAGTATCAAGACAAGCATTTACAGCCTCCCCTTAACCTATATGGGGTACAGTGGATACCTGAATCCATTTACCCTGGAAGCCCAGGTAAACGGAATGCAGATCGACTTTAAATATCCGGTGGTAGCCTGCCACGAAGCCGCTCACCAATTAGGATATTCTGCAGAGAATGAAGCTAATTTTATAGGGTTTATGGCTGCCATTCATAACAGCGACCCCTATTTTCAATACTCCGGATACATATATGTACTTCGTTACTGCCTTGGGGAGATCAAAAGGCGGGATATCGAATTATTTAACGAAATGAACACCACTATCAACCCCGGCATTCTGAAGAACTTCATGGAAGTAAGCATGTTCTGGAGACGCTACCAAAATCCTGCTGAACCGGTCTTTAAAAGTACCTTCAACTCCTACCTGAAAGCCAACAATCAAAAAGCAGGTATCAGGAGCTACAGCTATGTAGTGGCCTTGCTGGTAAACTACTATAAAAACAGATCGCTGTAAACGTTAAAAAAAACTAAAACGGCCATAATTTCCTACAGCTTCTGCTATTTTTAGGCCTCTTTAAAAACCATTAACTAATTATCTATTTCTATGAAGTTAAAATTTTTCCTGCTGGCATGGCTATGCTTCGGGTTATCGCTTCATTCCCAGGAATACTTTCCAAAGAATGACGGGATAAGCAACGAGAGAAACAGCCATACCGCTTTCACCGGAGCAACCATCCATGTTTCCCCGAATGAAGTATTAGAAAATGCCACCTTGCTGATCAAAAATGGTAAGGTAGTAGCTGTTGGATCCAATATCGCGATTCCGGAGAACTCTGTACAGATCAACCTGGAAGGAAAACATATCTACCCTTCCTTTATAGACCTCTACAGCGATTTTGGAGTGGCTGAACCCAAACGAGTAGGCAGGGGTAACAACCCGCAGTATGACGCAAGCCGTGAAGGTTACTACTGGAACGACCACATCATGCCCGACCAGAAAGCATTAAAAGATTTTGCCTACGACAGCAAAGCGGCAGCAGACTACCTCAAAGCCGGATTTGGAGTACTGAACACTCACAAGGCTGATGGGGTAATGAGAGGTACGAGTTTATTAGTAGCCTTAAACAACCAAGGCGACAATAATGACCGAATTATACGCCAGGATGCAGCTCAGCATATGTCTTTTTCACGGAGTATCGCTTCGGCCCAAAGTTATCCGTCATCTCTGATGGGAACCATGGCCCTCATCAGACAGGTGTATCACGATGCTAAATGGTACAAAAATGAAGGTGCCGAGCAAACTGACCTTGCTTTGGAAGCTTTTAATGCTAACCGAAATCTTCCGGTAATCTTTGAAGCCGGAAACAAGCAAAACGCCTTAAGAGCCGATAAGATCGCTGATGAATTCGGCGTAAAATACATTTTGAAAGGCGGAGGCGATGAGTTTGAGAATGCAGATGCTATTGCAGCTACCAATGCTTCTTTTATCATTCCTCTGGATTTTCCTGCAGCTTATGACGTGTCTGACCCTTACCAAACCAGCAGGATCAGCCTTGCTGATATGCGTATGTGGAACCAGGCCCCTCAAAACCCGGCAGTACTTGCCTCTAAAGGTGTAGAATTCAGCTTTACTGCTGCAGACCTGAAGAAGAAAAACGAATTTCTTCCCAACCTGAGAAAGGCCGTTACCTACGGACTTGATAAAGAACAAGCCCTGGCCGCCTTAACCTCTATTCCTGCCCAACAAATAGGTATGGGCTCCTCTTTGGGGATGCTTAAATCAGGATACCATGCGAATTTCCTGGTCACTTCAGGAGATCTTTTTGAAGAAGGCAGCACCATATTTGAAAACTGGGTGCAGGGAGAAAGGTATACTATTACCGACATGAACATAAAAGACATCCGTGGCGACTACAAACTCAATGTAGCAGGTAACAGCTACGACCTTAAGATCAGTGGTGAGCTTTCCAAATTAAAATCAGAGATCACCAAAGACAGCGCTAAGATCGCTTCTAAGATCGATTACAAGAATAACTGGGTAAACTTGTTCTACACCCCTGGCGGAGAAGGCGACACTGAATTCGTGCGCCTGAATGCACAGACCGGAAAAGACAATACCCTGAAAGGTTCAGGAGTGCTTACTGATGGAAGCGCTGTAAACTGGACGGCTACCTTAGAAAAAGCCTTTGAACCCAAAGACAAAAAGGAAGACAGTAAAACACCTGAGGTGCTTCCGGTTTCATACCCTAACATGGCTTATGGATTTGCCCAGAAACCAAAGCAGGAAGAAGTGCTATTCAAAAATGCAACCGTCTGGACCAGTGAAGAGGCAGGAATCCTTGAAAACACCGATGTACTGGTTAGAAACGGTAAGATCGCTGCCATAGGAAAAGACCTGAGTGCAGGTAATGCTACCGTGATCGATGCCACAGGTAAACACCTTACCGCCGGTATCATTGACGAACATTCTCATATTGCTGCTGCCTCTATTAATGAAGGCGGACACAACAGTTCTGCAGAGGTACAGATCGAAGACGTGGTAGACCCGGAAGATATCGACATTTACCGCAACCTGTCAGGAGGAGTAACAACCATACAGATCCTGCACGGTTCTGCCAACCCTATTGGAGGTCGTTCTGCCCTGATCAAGCTCAAGTGGGGTGAAGATGCCAATGAGATGATCCTGGATAACAGCCCGAAATTCATCAAGTTTGCCTTGGGTGAGAATGTAAAGCAATCCAACTGGGGCAGTACCGTTCGATTCCCGCAAACCCGTATGGGAGTAGAACAGGTTTTTACCGACTATTTCCAGAGAGCCAAGGAATATGATGAGCAGTGGAAAGCATACAATGCACTTTCTAAAAGACAAAAAGAGCGTACCACAGCACCAAGATATGACCAGGAAATGGAGACCATTGCTGAGATCTTAAACGGAGAACGTTTTATTTCCTGTCACTCTTATGTACAGAGTGAGATCAATATGTTGATGAAGGTTGCCGAAAAATTTGATTTCCGCATTAACACCTTTACACACATTTTGGAAGGATATAAGGTAGCTGATAAAATGGCAGAGCACGGAGTGGGTGGCTCCACTTTCTCTGACTGGTGGGCGTACAAGTTTGAGGTAAATGATGCCATTCCTTACAACGCAGCTATTATGCACAACCAGGGGGTTACCGTAGCCATCAACTCTGACGATGCTGAAATGTCAAGACGTCTGAATCAGGAAGCTGCCAAAACAGTTAAATATGGTGGCATGAGTGAAGAAGAGGCCTGGAAGTTCGTAACCATCAACCCGGCAAAACTTCTGCATATAGACGACCGTACCGGAAGTATCAAAGAAGGTAAAGATGCCGACCTGGTACTATGGAGCGATCACCCGATGTCTGTTTATGCTGTAGCAGAGAAGACCATGATCGAAGGGGTAACCTACTACGATTATGAGCAAATGCAGGAAATGCACGAAGTAAATCAACAGGAGCGCAACAAGCTCATTAACATGATGCTTTCTGCCAAGAATAATGGCATGAAAACCAAAGCGCCTGAAATGAAAGAAAAGATTCATCTTCACTGCGATTCAGAAATCTATCAAAAATAAGATACCATGTTAAAATTTAAATATATCATAGCTTCCCTCCTGTTTGCCGGAGCATGGATGGTGCAAGCGCAACAAACTCCGGCCCCGTCTCAAGACGGGTCTATCCTGATCACCGGGGCAACGACCCATATCGGAAACGGGCAGGTGATCGAGAACGGTGCCGTAGGATTTGAAAATGGAAAGATCACTTTTATCGGGGAGGCATCGTCAGCCGATTCAGCTTCTTTTGACCAGGTGATTCAGGCTGATGGTAAACACGTTTACCCCGGGTTCATTACGTTGAACTCTACCCTCGGACTTGTAGAGATCGATGCTGTGAGAGCAACTAATGACATTGAGGAGATCGGGAACATCCTGCCACATATTCGTGCGATCATCGCTTACAATGCCGAATCAAAGATCGTAGAAAGCATGCGTCCCAATGGAATTCTGACTGCTCAGATCACCCCACGTGAAGGACGTATTTCGGGTACTTCGTCGGTAGTACAACTCGACGCATGGAATTGGGAGGATGCTGCCATAAAAACTGATGACGCCATTCATATGAACTGGCCCAACAGCTTTACCCGAGGCCGATGGTGGCTTGGTGAAACCGGATTGAAGCCCAACGACAAGTACCAGGAACAACTGGAAGAGGTTTCTTCTTTCCTGAAAGAAGCTAAGGCTTACCAGGCCGGAGACCAGGAGCCAAGAAACCTTGCCATGGAAGCCATTCTAGGTGTTTTTGACGGCAGTAAAAAGCTCTATGTTAATGTAAACGGTCAAAAAGAGATCCTTGACATGATCCACTTCATGGAAAACCACGGAGTTGCTTCTCCTGTGATCGTTGGTGGAAATCAGGCCGATGCGGTAGCAGATGTACTCGCAGAGAAAAATATCCCTGTAATTGTTACCAGGCCTCACAGTCTGCCCTCTACAGAAGACACCCATGTTAAAAAACCATTTATGCTCGCCTCTCAACTTGTTAGTAAAGGTGTACTAACAGGTATCGATGTTAGTGGACGTATGGAGCGAATGAACACCCGTAACCTGCCTTTCTACGCAGGTACGGTGGCTGCCTACGGCGTAGACAAAGAAAAAGCGGTGCAGATGATCACCGGTGATGCTGCCAAAATTCTCGGGATCGACTCCTTTATCGGAACCCTTGAAGAAGGCAAGGATGCTACCTTGTTCATATCAGAGGGTGATGCCCTGGATATGCGTACCAACCAGGTTAGCAAAGCCTTTATACAAGGAAGAGATATCAGCCTTGAAACCCATCAAACTGAACTTTGGAAGCGATATTCTGAAAAATACGCCCGCGATTAAAGCATAGAACTATAGTAGTTTTCATGAAAGCATTCCTTATTTAGGGAATGCTTTCTTTTTTACCACCTCTTTGTGGTATTTTTGAATAAAATTCAAGCTCTTGAAATATATCTCCAGCACTCAAAACAAACTCATTAAAGAGGTCCTGCTTCTAAGAGATAAATCCCGCCAACGCCGTAAAACGGGATTGTTTGTGAGCGAAGGCCATCGCGAACTTGAACTCCTGTTAAAAGGCGGCTACAAGGTTCATACCCTGTTTGCAGCCAAGGGCATTGCCAATATAGAGGCTATGGAAGACCTTATTTCCCGCTCCGAACAGAAACCTGAGATCATCGAAGTAAGTGAGGAGGTTTATAAAAAGATGGCCTACAGAGAAACTACTGAAGGTATCATAGCAATGGTACACAGCAAGACTCACGATCTTGACAGCATTCGGTTTTCTGATAAAAACCCGTTGATCCTGATCGCAGAAGCCCCCGAAAAACCGGGTAATATTGGCGCCTTATTGCGCACTGCCGATGCCGCCAACCTCGATGCGGTCATTATTGCTAACCCAAAAACCGACCTTTATAACCCAAATATTATCCGATCAGGAGTGGGCTGCCTGTTTACCACCCAGGTAGCCACGGCTTCCACCACTGAGATCCTTGAATGGCTGGAACAACATGGTATTAATGTCTATTGTGCGGCACTTACAGCTTCTGTAAATTATCACACCGTAGACTATTGTGCACCATCGGCCATTGTAGTAGGAACTGAAGCCACCGGATTAACCGATGAGTGGCTGCAGGCCTCTACCCAAAACATCATCATCCCCATGCAGGGTGAGATCGACTCTATGAACGTATCTGTGTCGGCCGCAATCATTATTTTTGAGGCGAAGCGACAACGAAATTTCGAATAAACCCAACGATGGAACCCCAAACAGTTTTCTACATTATCATTGCGATCCTGCTGGCCGACTTCTTTATTGACCAGGTATTGGATTATCTGAATTACACCCGCTTTGATGCCCCGGTACCGAAGGAGTTATCAGATGTGTACCCAACAGATGAATACCATCGATCTCAGCAATACAAAAAAACCAACTACCGGTTCTCTGTAATAAAATCCTGGGTATCTATCGTGATCACACTGCTGTTTTTTACCCTCGGTGGTTTTGAATGGGCAGACCGCCTGGCTTTAAACATCTCTTCT
Organism: Robertkochia marina; assembly: GCF_004799345.1. GTDB lineage: Bacteria > Bacteroidota > Bacteroidia > Flavobacteriales > Flavobacteriaceae > Robertkochia > Robertkochia marina. The sequence goes on along the minus strand of NZ_SSMC01000003.1, from coordinate 378,263 downwards.
CAACCCATACTCCGGGCATTGCTGTTCTTCGGCATCCTTTCAGTGTTGAGCGGGCTGCTTAGTTTACCCTTCTCCCTTTACCACACCTTTGTGATCGAAGAAAGGTTCGGATTTAACAAAACCACCCCGAAAACCTTTGTGACCGACAAGATCAAAGGGGCACTGCTCGCGGTTGTTTTTGGAGGGGGCATTCTGGCACTATTCATGCTTTTCTACCAGTATACCGGAACTAACTTCTGGATCTATGCCTGGATTCTTATCACCCTGGTTTCGGTACTTACCAATATGTTTTACAGTCGGCTCATCGTACCGCTTTTCAATAAACAGACACCCCTGGAACAAGGCAGCCTTCGCGAAAAAATCGAAGCCTACGCTCAAAAAGAAGGCTTTGAACTTCAAAAGATATTTGTGATCGACGGCTCTAAGCGGTCTACCAAGGCCAATGCCTATTTCTCAGGTTTTGGCAAAGAAAAAAGAGTTACCCTTTATGACACCTTGATTAATGACCTGGAGGAAGAAGAAGTGGTGGCTGTCCTGGCCCATGAGGTAGGCCATTACAAAAAGAATCATATTCTTTTTAACCTGTTCGCCTCAGTTGTTTTAACCGGTCTGACCCTATTCCTGCTGTCACTTTTTCTGAGGGTTCCGGAGCTCTCCCTGGGGATCGGTGTCAGTGAGCCCAGTTTTCATGCCGGATTACTGGCTTTTGGAATGTTATACAGTCCGATCTCAGCAGTAACCGGACTGGCCATGAACCTTCTCTCAAGAAAATTCGAATACCAGGCAGATGCTTTTGCAAGGATCACCTACCGGGCAGCTCCTCTTGTGAATGCCCTGAAAAAATTATCGAAAAATAGTTTGAGTAACCTTACCCCTCACCCGGCCTATGTTTTCGCTCACTATTCCCACCCGCGATTATACGATCGTATCAAGGCACTTCAGGCATAGAATTTGTTGATAGTTCAAAGAGATTATCTTATTTTTAGAGTATGGCGGTATTAGATCTGGAAAAAGAAAACAAGGAGATAGCGAAACAGTACAAGGAGTTGCTTCGCATCAGTTATCAGGCGCTTTCTGATGAGGATAAAAAACTCATCCGAAAAGCCTTTGATATTGCCGTTGATGCCCATAAGGATCAGCGGCGCAAGAGCGGGGAAGCTTATATTTTTCATCCTATCGCAGTGGCGAAGATCGTAGCCGACCAGATCGGACCGGATGCAACAGCCATTGCTGCGGCCTTGCTTCATGATGTGGTGGAAGACACCTCCTATACCCTGGAAGATATAGAGCAGCTGTTCGGAGAAACCGTGGCCCGTATTGTTGACGGCCTAACCAAGATCTCACAGTTAAGTTCAGAGCAGGACATTTCACTTCAGGCAGAGAACTTCAGGAAAATGTTGCTCACCCTGAATGACGATGTCAGGGTGATCCTAATTAAGATCGCTGACCGTCTTCACAATATGCAAACCATGGATTCTATGGTTGACTATAAGCAAGTGAAGATCGCCTCTGAAACCCTGTACATCTATGCCCCCCTGGCCCACAGGATCGGTCTGTACAATATTAAAACAGAACTGGAAGACCTCGGGTTAAAATATACCGAACCCGATGTATACTACGATATCAAGGAAAAGATACGAGACAGCCAGGAAGAACAGAAAGCCTATATAGAAGCTTTCTCAAATGTGATCGAGGAAAGCCTGGATAAAGAAGGCTTGAATTACATTATTAAAGGCCGTCCGAAAAGTATTTTTTCCATCCGACGTAAAATGAAGGCCCAGAACGTGAGTTTTGACGAGGTCTATGACAAATTTGCCATACGTATCGTATACAAGAGCGACCCTGCCAACGAGAAATTCCTGGCCTGGAAGATCTATTCGATCGTAACCGATCACTTCCGCCCCAACCCTGTTCGCCTTCGTGACTGGATATCATCACCAAAGACCACAGGATATGAAGCCCTTCATATTACCGTCATGGGCCCTAAAGGCCGCTGGGTAGAGGTTCAGATCCGTTCAGAACGGATGCACGAGATCGCAGAAAAGGGATATGCCGCACACTTTAAATACAAACACGGCGAACAAAAAGAACAGGGTATAGATATCTGGCTGAACCGTTTACAGGAGGCCCTGGAAAACGCAGACGGGAATGCAGTTGATTTCGTGGAAGAATTTAAACTCAACCTCTACAGCCAGGAGATCTTTGTATTTACCCCGAAAGGAGAATTGAAATCCTTACCGAAGGGTGCCACCCCTCTTGATTTTGCTTTTAGCATTCATACCGAGATAGGATTAAAGACCAGAGGCGCAAAGATCAATGGGAAACTGGTTCCCCTGAACAGGGAGCTCAGCAGTGGAGACCAGGTAGAGATCATAACTTCAGAAAGCACCAAACCCAATGCCAACTGGCTTGATTATGCCACTACTGCAAGGGCCAGGGCAAAGATCAAATCTTCTTTAAAAGAAGAGCGGAAGAAAATTGGCGAAGAAGGAAAAGAGATTCTTCGAAGAAAACTACGACAGCTTAAGGTAAGTCTGAACGAAAAAGTAGTGAATGATCTCGTGGTTTTCTTTAAACTGAAAACCAGTCTTGACCTGTTTTACCGAGTGGGTATAGGGACTATCGACAACCAGATGCTTAAAGATTTTGCAGCAGCACGTAACAATAAGCTGTTGAATTTCTTTAAGACGAAAATGCGCAAACCCGGCAAGGTTGAAGACATTAACAAGGAAGAGATCACCAACAAATACGACCTCCTTGTTTTTGGCAAGGAAGAAGAAAAACTTGATTATAAATTTTCTCCCTGCTGCAGTCCCATTCCCGGAGATGACGTGTTCGGTTTTATTACCATCAACGAAGGGATCAAAGTGCACAAAAAAGATTGTCCGAATGCCATTACCCTGCAGTCTAATTATGCCTACCGTATCATTCCTGCAAAATGGATCGATTCGTCTCAGCAGGAATTCACTGCCCTGATCAGACTGGAGGGTATTGATAACCTGGGACTGGTTAGTGATGTAACCAAGGTTATCTCTACCAATATGCATGTGAACATGAAAAACATAAGTTTTGATACCGAAGGAGGTATTTTCTCCGGTAAGATCACGGTAGAGGTAAAAAACAAGAATATTCTTAAGAAACTAATGACCAATCTCAGCAAGATCAATGGGATGAATAAAGTGGTTCGAATTTAATAATTAATACTACATTTGTACCCTAAATCGTATGACGCACATGGCGGAAGAAAAGAACCAGGAAATCGTTAAGAACGTTTTTACTAAGTTTTTAGAAGAACACGGGCATCGCAAAACCCCGGAACGCTACGCCATACTTCAGGAAATTTATGACAGCGACGATCATTTTGATATAGAATCACTCTACATCAAAATGAAAAACAAGAATTATCGCGTTAGTCGTGCCACCCTTTACAATACCATAGAACTTTTGCTGGATTGCAGCCTGGTAAGAAAGCACCAGTTCGGACAGAACCAGGCCCACTATGAAAAATCGTATTTCGATAAGCAGCACGATCATGTGATTCTTACCGATACAGGAGAAGTGATGGAATTCTGTGACCCGAGGATCGAAAGTATTAAAAAGACCATTGAAGAGGTTTTTGATATTAAGATCCAGAACCACTCTCTTTACTTCTATGGTACTAAAAACAAAGAAAATAATTAATTACAGTACATAAAAATGGCAGTAGATTTACTACTAGGGCTCCAATGGGGCGACGAAGGAAAAGGAAAGATCGTTGATGTTCTCACCAGAGACTACGATATAATTGCTCGATTCCAGGGAGGCCCCAATGCAGGACACACCCTTGAGTTTGATGGCATCAAACACGTACTGCACACCATTCCCTCAGGTATATTTCACGAAAACGCCATCAATGTAGTGGGGAACGGAGTGGTTATTGATCCTGTGATCTTCAAAAAAGAACTGGAGAATCTTGACCAATTCAATCTTGACATCAAATCAAGACTCCTTATCTCCAGAAAGGCACACCTTATCCTGCCTACACACCGTTTACTGGATGCCGCTTCTGAGGCAGCAAAAGGAAAAGCTAAGATCGGTTCTACCTTAAAAGGAATTGGGCCGACTTATATGGACAAGACCGGAAGAAACGGGATTCGTGTAGGAGATCTTGAATTGGATGATTGGAAGGAAAAATACAGAGCCCTGGCCGACAAGCATGAGGCAATGATCAAATTCTACAATGTAGATGTGGAATACGATCTGGAAGAAATGGAAAATGAATTCTTTGAGGCTGTTGACAGACTTAAGCAGCTCACCTTTATTGACAGTGAAGAATATATACACCAGGCCATTAAAGCCAATAAGTCTATTTTAGCTGAAGGTGCACAGGGATCTTTGCTTGACATCGATTTCGGAACCTATCCGTTTGTAACCTCTTCTAACACCACTGCCGCAGGAGCCTGTACCGGTTTAGGAGTCGCTCCGGGCAAGATAGGCGAGGTATTGGGGATATTTAAAGCCTACACCACAAGAGTAGGTAGCGGTCCCTTCCCTACCGAATTATTTGATGAGGTTGGAGAGACCATGGGCCGTGTTGGTAATGAATTTGGCGCCACCACCGGAAGAAAGCGTCGTTGCGGATGGTTAGATCTTGTTGCCCTGAAATATGCGGTACAGATCAATGGAGTTACCCAACTTATGATGATGAAAGCCGACGTTTTAAGCGGATTCAAGAGCCTTAAAGTATGTACCGCCTATAAATACCGTGGAGAGCAGATAAGCCACCTACCGTACAATATCGAAAGTGAGAACATTGAGCCGGTATACAGCGAACTCAAAGGATGGGATAAAGACCTGACAACGATAAACTCTGAAGAGGAGTTCCCGAAGGAGCTAAACGATTATATCAGCTTTCTTGAAAAAGAACTTGAGGTGCCGGTTAAGATCGTTTCTGTGGGTCCTGACCGTACACAAACCATTCACAGGTAAGCTCAACAAACTTCTATTGGTTGAAAAACGCATCGGCTTATTCCGATGCGTTTTTTATAGCACCCTGTAAATCACTACAGCCCCCTAACCCAAAAAGCGTTATTTTTGAATTCCAAAACAGCATTACTTTGAAGTTAACAATTCAAATAGCACTGGTTTTTCTTTTTGCTTTCACAGCTAAACTCCATGCCCAGGAGCCTAAAAAGATCATCATTAACCATCCCGGTGATTTTACCAAAGATGATAAGAAATACCCCGGAGCAGATATCATGAGTAAAGACAATCAGCAGGTGCAATTCGAGCATGATGGTATTGACCTTTGGTGTGATGTTGCCGTATTTTGGCGAAAAGACAACCGGATCCAGGCCTTCGGAAATGTATTCTTCAAACAGGGTGATACCCTGAGAATGACCAGTAATTATGCAGAATACGATGCGAACACCAAAATTGCCCTGGCGCGTGAAGGGGTAAGACTCCAAAACAACTCAATGAGTCTGACAACCGAAGAGGTGAGATTTGACCGGAACGCACAGCTGGCCTATTACAACACCCCGGGAACCGTAAGAGATACTGCCAACACCCTAACCTCTAATCGGGGCCGGTATTACCTGGAGACCGACAAATATGAATTCAGCAGTGAGGTAGAGATCACCAACCCCGATTATAATATTGAAAGTGACCGGCTTGATTACTACACCAAGTCGAGAACAGCCTATATGTACGGACCTTCTACCATTACCGGTAACGACTACCGTATTTATTGTGAAAGAGGGTACTACAATACAGTATTTGAAAAGGGTTATGGGGTCAAGAACACCCGTATTGACTACAATGACCGTATCATTTTTGGCGATAGCCTTTTCTTTGATAAAACCCGGTCGTTCGCTTCAGCCACCAACAACATACAGGTCATTGACACCATCAATAATGGGGTGATCAAAGGGCATTATGCCGAGGTTTTCAAGAATGAGGATTCTGTTTTTGTAACCAAAAAAGCCCTGGCCATCTCTGTTTTTGAAAAGGATTCACTCTATATACACGGTGATACCCTGATGGTAACCGGACCGGAAGACGGGCGTATTATCCGGGCCTTTAAAGACGCCAGGTTCTATAAGAGTGATATGAGCGGTAAATGTGATTCCATTCATTCAGACCAACGAACCGGGATCACACGGTTTTACACCTATATTCCTCCGGGAATACCCGATAATCAATTGGGCCGTTACAGACCCATTATCTGGAGTGCCAACTCTCAAATGACCGGAGACAGTATTCTGTTGGTATCGAATACAAAAACTGAAAAACTAGACTCCTTAAAGGTATTGGGCAATGCCTTTATTATTCAAAAAGACAGTTTGAGCCATGTGAAGTATAAGGAGGAGTCGAAGAAAGGATTTAACCAGATCAAGGCGAAAGACCTTTATGGCCACTTTGAAAATAATGAGCTGCAATACATCGATATGATAAAAAATGCAGAACTCATTTACTATCTGTGGGACGATAAGGGTGAATTTATCGGTATAGACAAACGACTATGCGGGAAAATTAATTTTACGCTTAACGATAATGGCATCGACAAGGTAACCTCATTTATCAATGTAGATGGCCGAATTCATGCCGAGGGCGCCCTCCATGAGAATGAACGCAGATATCCCGGGTTTTACTGGAGGGGAGATGAAATGATCACCGGAGTCAACGATCTCTTCAGTGCTGAAGATAACGCAATTGAACTGACACCCATTCGTGGGATCAACGAACCTATAGATCCTGACAACCCCGACCTCACCCCTGAAAACCTGTTAGACAATGAGGAGGAAACTCCCACTGACAAAAAAACAGAAGGCAGGCCCAAAGCAATGCTCAAACCTAAGGAAACAGCGATGGAGAAACATCAATAACCGTCAGCAACATTATTCTTGAAAAATAAATTTTTAAAATACCAGGCGCAAACCACCCCGCATCCTTTAGCCATGGAGATCTCCAGGGCAGAAGGAAGTTACATCTATGACGTAAAGGGCAAAGCCTACCTGGATTTTGTTGCAGGGGTTTCGGCAAATACCCTGGGACACTCTCATCCATCAGTGGTCAAAGCTGTTCAGGAGCAGGCAGGACGTTATATGCACGTTATGGTCTATGGCGAATTTATTTTACCCCCTGCCGTAGAATTAACCGAAACCCTGGCAGCCATGCTGCCCGATCCGCTAAACACCACCTATTTGGTGAATTCAGGAACAGAGGCCATAGAAGGCGCCATGAAACTGGCTAAACGGGTAACAGGACGCGGCAAATTTGTAGCCGCCCACCGCGCTTACCACGGCAACACCCAGGGAACCATGAGCGTTATGGGATTCGAAGAACGAAAAAGACCTTTCAGGCCGTTATTACCCGGTATTAGCTTTATAGAATTCAATAACGAAGTTGATCTTGACATCATCACCACCGAGACTGCAGGAGTCATCCTGGAGACCATTCAGGGTGGGGCAGGATTTATTGAACCTGAAAACGACTATCTGAAAAAGGTAAAAGAACGATGTGAAGAAACAGGAGCCCTTCTGATCCTCGATGAAATTCAGCCTGGATTTGGTAGAACCGGAAAATTATTTGGCTTCATGCATTATAACGTTATACCCGATATCCTGGTCATGGGTAAGGGTATGGCCTCGGGAATGCCCATTGGAGCCTTTACCGCATCAGAAGCCATGATGAGCACCCTATCTGAAGCTCCTAAACTTGGACATATCACAACCTTTGGAGGCAATCCGGTTATCGCCTCCGCAGCACTGGCTACACTTAACGAATTAAAGCAGGGCTCATTGATGTCTGATAGTTTAGAGAAGGAAAAACTGTTTAGGAGTTTATTGGTACATCCGCTAATAAAAGAGATCAGAGGGCGGGGTCTTATGCTCGCCTTAATACTCAAAAACCCTGAAACAGCGAATCACCTTATACTTGAATCCATAAAGCAAGGGCTTATTTTATTCTGGCTGTTGTACGAGCCGAGAGCAGTACGAATAACCCCTCCCCTTACCATAAGCACTGAAGAAATCGAAAAAGGTTGTACCCTCATTTTGAAAGTATTAGACCAATGGAACGACCAAGATGTTAATTAAATTGTTGATAAGAAGTAACCTCTGAACTCGAACCTTCAGATTCAAAGCCTAAATTTATTATCAAAGAATCCTAAAAAGCACCGCCTATGCCTTACAGTGCTCACGATGATCGCAACCTGCCACTCGAGAAATTCGAATCCATGCTCAAGACTAACGATGTGTATTTCTTTGATACTGAAGATTTCCAGGAGATCATACATCACTATCTAGACTCCGGCAAGATCGCCTTGGCTAAAAAGGCCATTAAGATCGGATTGGGGCAGCATCCCGGTTCTAGCGAATTAAAACTGCTGCAGGTGGAAGTACTCGTTTTTGAAAATCGCTTTGACCAGGCAGAAGCCTTATTGGAAGAGGTTGAAATGATCGAGGTTTCTAACGAGGAAATTTTTATACAAAAGGCGAATATCCATTCAAAACAGGACAATCACCACAAGGCTATAGAATGCCTTCAGATCGCTCTGACGATGGCAGAAGAGAAAGCCGATATTAATTCGCTGATGGGTATGGAATACCTGTTCCTGGACGACTATGAGGCTGCCAAGGATGCTTTTGTAAGATGCCTGGAGGAAGACCATCTCGATTATGCCGCACTGTACAACGTGATCTATTGCTTCGAGTTTTTAGAAGATTTTGATGGTGCTATTTCCTTTTTAAACGATTACCTGAACCACAACCCATATTGTGAAGTAGCCTGGCATCAGCTCGGAAAGCAATTCATGAGCAAGAAGATGTATAAAGAGGCCCTCGCTTCTTTTGACTTTGCCATATATTCTGACGATACCTTTATAGGAGCCTATCTCGAGAAAGGCAGGGTGTTAGAGAAACTGAAAAAGCACAATGAGGCTATTGAAAACTATGAGATCACCCTGACATTGGATGATCCGACCTCATACGCCTACCTGCGCATCGGTATATGCCACGATCATTTGGGTAATGACGAATTGGCTAAAAAGTACTTTTACAGAACGGTTCATGAAGATCCGTTGCTGGACAAAGGATGGCTGGCCATAACCGACTTCTATTTCAAGAAACAAAATTACCAGAAGGCTTTATACTATATCAACAAAGCCATCAATATTGACAGTGAAAATGTGCGCTACTGGAAACGCTGTGCACGCATCAATGAACTTCTTCATTTTTACGAAGAGGCTGACATGGCGTATCAAAAAACCATTGAGCTCGGAAATTACGAGCTGAAAACCTGGTTGTCATGGTCTGATGTACTACTGAAGATGGGAGAATACGAAAGTGCCATTCATTGTTTACACCAGGCACTCGAGTTTTACCCGGAGCATTCTGACCTGGAGTACCGCCTGGCAGGGATGTACTATATGATCTCAGACAGCATCAAGGGCGATTACCACTTAAAGAATGCCCTGAAGCAGAACTACGACGACCACGATACGATCGAGGTACTTTTTCCTGCTGTTTTCAAGCGGCCCACAGTGAAGAAATTAATCTCGAGTTTCCGCAACGTCTAGCTAAAAAAAATGCATATTTTTGTTCGCTCAAGAATAAAATATGCAACGCACCCTCATTGATTACATGATCATCACCCTTAAGGGCCTGGCCATGGGAGCAGCTGATGTGGTACCCGGTGTTTCAGGAGGCACTATCGCCTTTATTTCGGGAATCTATGAAGAATTGATCGATTCGATCAACAAGGTCAATCCAACTGCTTTAAAGCTTCTTAAGAACGAAGGAATTTCTGCGGCATGGCGCTATGTGAACGGCAACTTTTTGATCGCCCTGCTTACCGGAATCGCCATCAGCGTGCTATCACTGGCAAAAGTGCTTAAATGGTTATTGGAGCATCATCCGGTCTTACTGTGGAGCTTTTTCTTCGGCCTTGTACTGGCCAGTGTTATTCTTGTAGCCCGGCAGATCAAAAAATGGAGGCTTATTACCGTATTAGGGTTTATTCTCGGTGCTGTAGTAGCCTGGTATATTACCACCCTGCCCCCGATGCAGGACACCTCAAACACCATGTTCCTGCTGCTTGCCGGGGCCCTGGCTATCTGCGCCATGATCCTTCCCGGAATATCTGGAGCATTTATATTGGTGTTATTAGGGGCCTACGAAACTGTATTGGAGGCAGTCAATGAAAAAGACCTGAAAACCATTGCCATTATCGGAATAGGAGCTATTTTCGGGTTATTGAGTTTCTCACGCCTTTTAAAGTACCTGTTTAACCATTATAAAAATGCCACCCTGGCCGTTTTAACAGGCTTCATCTTCGGATCGCTTAATAAGATATGGCCCTGGAAGGAAGTGGTTAGCAGCCGAACCATCGGTGAAAAAACTATTACCATAGAAAGGAGCATCTCTCCCTTCAGTTTTGACGGAAACCCTCAGCTTGTTTGGGCTTTACTCCTGGCAGCAGGTGGATTCCTGAGTATTTATATACTCGAAAGAATGGCTATTAAAAACAGTTAATGAATGTATCACCCAACCAGAAATTTAAGCGATAAGATCTTTCTCTTTATCAAGGGTCTCGCTATGGGTGCAGCCAATAAGGTTCCGGGAGTTTCCGGTGGCGTAGTGGCTTTCGTGGTTGGATTTTACGAAGAGTTTATATACTCCCTGCAAAAGATCAACGCAAAAGCATTTAAATTGCTTTTCAACCGGGGCTTCCCTCTCTTCTTTCGCTATATCAACGGAAGGTTTCTTTCGCTGCTGATCTTAGGAATGCTGGTGAGCTATTTCAGTGTATCCAAGATTCTAGATTATTTTATTGAGAAAAAAGAGCTTTATGTATGGGCTTTCTTCTTTGGCATGATCATAGGCTCTATATACTATATAGCCAAAGGATTTCATCATTGGAACAAGAGAACCTTTACCTTCCTGATCCTGGGTACCCTGGCCGGAATATCGATCAGCTTCTTAAGTCCCGCCAAAGAGAATGACAATCTCATCTTTGTGTTCTTCTGCGGTATCATCAGTGTTTCAGGGATGACCCTTCCAGGGCTCTCCGGATCGTTCATTTTGATCTTATTGGGTAATTACGTGCTACTGCTGGTTGATAGTGTAAACGCCCTTTATGATACGATCGCTGAGTTATTACGCGGTGACACCGGCTTTATCAATAATCCGCAGCGCCTGCATACCCTTCGTATTCTGGCAGTATTTACCCTGGGCTCTGCAGCAGGCCTGGTTACCTTAAGTCATTTGTTGAGCTATGTCTTAAAACGGTATAAAAACATCACCCTGGCCACTATCATCGGATTTATTACCGGATCTTTAGGGGTGGTTTGGCCATGGAAAAAGACCATTTACAGGGTGGACGAAGACGGTTCCGTTCTCCTGGATTCAACAGGAGACCCCATCATTAGGAATTACCAACGCTACATGCCCGACCCTTCCCTATCGGAAACATGGATCGCCGTTTTATTTATTCTGTTAGGTATATTCGTATTATTGCTACTGGATTGGTACGGCAAAAAAAACAACAGGCATGGAGCATAATTACGGGTTAATAGGCAAGAATATTTCCTATTCATTTTCTGCCGGTTACTTTACCCGGAAATTTGAGTCACTCGGACTCGAAAATCACTCCTACCGCAATTACCACCTCGATCAAATTGAACAGATAAAATCCATTCTAACCGACACCCCCGGATTAAAGGGACTGAATGTTACCATTCCTTATAAGGAAGCAGTGATGCCTTATCTTGATGCCATAGACCCTGAAGCGGCAGCCATTGGTGCGGTAAACACCATTGCTTTTCAAAATGGCAAAACGTGCGGCTACAATACAGATACCTATGGATTTCAGATCTCGGTAACCCCCTTAATCGGCAATAATGTTCAAAAGGCCCTGGTTCTGGGTACAGGCGGCGCTTCCAAAGCTATCGTTTACACCCTCCGGAAAATGGGGCTGGCTGTTACCCTGGTCTCGCGTGCATCCGGAAAAAATTCACTCACTTATCAGGATCTGGATGCAGCAGTCATGTCAGACCACCAGCTCATTGTGAACTGCACCCCTCTGGGCACCTTTCCAAATATCACCGATAAGCCGGAAATACCTTACATACTACTTACCAAGAACCATGTTTTATACGACCTTGTTTACAACCCAAAAGAGACTGCTTTTCTTAAAGAAGGAAGGTTAAAAGGGTGTTCGGTTCTAAATGGTTATGAAATGTTAGTTCACCAGGCCGAGAAAGCCTGGAAGATCTGGAATTCCTAATTGCCTTTCATCAAGGTAGCGGAATCTCCTGAAGGGGTAAAAATCCTTGTCCATCTTCTTTCTTGTTAGTATATTTCAAGACGCAAAGCATTGATGAACCTTAAACATTTTTAAAATGTTGGAAAATAAACAGGATAACCTGCATGAACATGCAGATGGAAAGGAACAAGACCAGGAACAGGAAGTGAAGTCAGAACAGGGCCAGCCTGCTCCCGAAGAAGCTACTGAAAAGGCAGAAGAGGATCACGAAGAAGCCTTGAACGAGATCGACGAGACCAATGCCGAGGATGCGGAAGATGAAGGTCACCAGGACCGGCATGCCATTCCAATGCTTGATTATCACTCCATGGAAACGGAAGCCCTTGTGGAAGAGCTTGAAAAACTGGTAAACAAAGAAAAGATCCAGGCGATCAGGAATCACGTTGACGGCATAAAATCTGAATTCGATCTAAAGTTCCAGGAATTACTGGAGCAGAAAAAGGAAGACTTCCTGTCTGAAGGCGGAAATGAGATCGACTTTCATTATACCTCTCCACTAAAAAGGAAATTCAACGACATCTATTCGGAATACAAGGCAAAACGTAACGAATATTACAAGAACCTTGAAAGAAGGCTGCACGAAAATCTTCAAAAACGACAGGATATTATTGAAGAACTCAAAGGGTTGATCAATGTTGAAGAAAATATCAATGAGACCTATAAGCACTTCAAAGAGATCCAGGATCGATGGAGAAATGCCGGTCCGATACCCAGAGCCAGTTATAACGACATTTGGCGTACCTATCATCACCATGTAGAGATCTTTTATGATTTTCTTGACCTTAACAGGGATCTCAGAGACCTTGATTTCAAACACAACCTGGAAGAAAAAGAGAAATTGATCGTACGCGCTGAAGCTCTTGCCGAAGAACAGGATATCAACAAAGCCTTTAGGGAATTACAGATACTTCATAAGATCTGGAAAGAAGATATTGGCCCTGTAGATCGTGAACACCGTGATGATGTATGGAACCGATTCAGCGCCGCCACTAAGATTATTCATAAGAAAAGGCAGGATTTCTTTAAAAACCAGGAAGAGGTATACGAAGCCAATCTAAAGGTAAAACAAGAGATTATTGCGAAGATAGAAGCCATTGCCAACAAACCGGTAAACAGCCACAATCTATGGCAAAAGCAGATCAAGGAGATCGAAGCGCTTCGCGAACAATTCTTTAAAGCTGGTAAGGTGCCCTACAAGGTGAATGAAGATACCTGGGCCGCCTTTAAAGAAGCTGTAAGAAAGTTTAATCGAAATAAGAATACCTATTATAAAAAGCTAAAGAAAGAACAGCATAAGAACCTGGAGAAAAAACTGGAACTGGTAGCCCTGGCAGAATCTCTGAAGGATAGTGAAGACTGGGATGAAACAACTGCGGTATTGAAAAAGATCCAGTCTGACTGGAAAAATATAGGCCATGTTCCCAGAAAACATTCTGACAAGGTATGGGCCGATTTCAAAGCAGCTTGCAACCACTATTTTGATCGCCTCCACGCCCGAAAAAACAAAGATTTCGAAGTAGAAATGGAAGCCTTCAATAAGAAAAAGGCTTTTATGGAAGAGATCAAGGCTTTTGAACTAAGCGGCGAACAAGAGAAAGACCTGGAGCAGGTAAAAAACTTTATCGAAAGTTGGAAATCGTTCGGAAGGGTTCCCTACAACAAGAAAAGTATCGAGAGTAAATTCAATAAGATTCTAGATGCCCTGTTCAGGAAGATGAAGATCGATAAGAAGCAGGCCGAGATGATCAAATACGATAATAAACTGCAAACTTTGGCCGATGCCGATAATGATAACCTGATACGAAACGAGAAGATCTTTATCAGGAAAAAGATCGATGAGGTAAACGGCGAGATCAGACAACTGGAAAACAACCTGCAATTCATCAATGCAGATGATAACAACCCTATTGTTCAAGAGGTGAAGAGAAATATCCAGGCTTATAAAGACGACCTGGCCATCTGGAAGGCCAAACTTAAAGAATTAAGGACGATCTGATCTAAGAACATGATAGTACTCAATGTAGAAAAAGCCCGCTTTAACGGGCTTTTTTTCTTTTAAAGTATAGAATTTAATCCTCAGACGTTAGGCTCATTAAAATATTTTGTTAAATTTGATAACCCTTATATCTATAAATGAACCTAAAACTACTTTTTACTCTTCTCTTAGCAGCCTGCTATGGTTTTGCCCAGGATCTTTCTCCTGACACTCAAAACATGCAGGTATTTAAGGAAGAGAAAATTCTTCAGGCAACTTACAGGGGAGATTCTCTTGAAGTGGTTCGTTTAAATAAGCTCGCAGCATCTTTAATTTACATATCCAATGACAGTGCTGGCTATTATGCTAAAAAGGCCATGAAGCTTGCTGATGATCTTGATTTTCATAAAGAACAGATCAAGGCCAGGAGTATTATCAGCTTATACCTGTCTGAGGCAGGCCAATTAAATGAGGCTCTCGAACTCATGGCCGAAGCCGAGGCCATAGCCCTGAGCAGTAAGGATGAGTATCACAAGTACGCCTGTTATCATGACACAGCGATTTTCTACGCCTATTTGGGCGATATCGAAGAATCAAATAACTACTACCTCAAAGTGGTTCAGTTTGGAGAGCGGAAACTAAAAGAGGCTCAGGCTAAAAATGCTAAGCTGGATGCAAAGACCAATGAGTATCTCTCTGCGGCCTATGGAGGACTATCAGAAAATTATTTTATACTTGAATTTTACGACAAGGCTTTAGAATACATTAATAAAGCCGACCTGTATAACCGGCAAATCGATAACAACCAGCTTGCTATAGGCCAAACCTTGGCTAATAAGGCACAGCGTCACCTTAAACTTGATCAACACGAAGATGCAGTGATCTTCATCAATGAAGCTATTGACATTTTAGCTGAAGAAGAGGCCATGGATTGGCTGGCTTTTGCTGAAAGGGTAAAAGGTGATATCTATCTGGATCAGGGTTACTACCGCCTGGCACTGGAAGCCTATGGCAATGCCTCCGACCTCCAAAAGCAATTGGAAGACCCCAGAGAGAAAGCCTCTTTAGACCACGCGATGTCTGAAGCTTACCGAGGTCAGGAAAAATATGGGCTAACCAAGGAGTATGCTGAAATGGCCTTAAAAAAGTCGATGATGCTGGGAGAACTCTCCGTAGCCATTCAAAGTGCAGAGACCTTATTTAAAACCTACGAATCTGAAGGCGATCTTGCCAACGCCCTCTACTATCATAAGATCTTCAAAAAATACAGTGACAGTCTCTTCCATGAAAAGAACATCCAAAGCGTTGCCA
This sequence comes from Robertkochia marina, assembly GCF_004799345.1. Taxonomy (GTDB): domain Bacteria; phylum Bacteroidota; class Bacteroidia; order Flavobacteriales; family Flavobacteriaceae; genus Robertkochia; species Robertkochia marina. The sequence continues at coordinate 362,671 of NZ_SSMC01000003.1, read as the reverse complement.
ATATAGAAGCAAAACAGGAACAGCAAAGAGCGCAGGAAAAGTTTGATATACAAAACCAGCGCAACCAAAATAAACATCGTTTTCTCCTTTTGGTATCAACGGGAGGTGTTTTGATCCTGCTCACGGTACTCTTCATGACCCAGCGAAGCAGAAAACTGGAACGAAAATTAAACGACCTCCTAACCAAAAAGAATAATGTACTTCGACGCAGGGAGCGTTCATTAAACTGGATGAACGAAACAAAGATCAAGCTCTTCTCGATCATTAGTCACGACCTTCGCTCACCGCTGGCCTCCTTGAACAACCTTATTGACCTGCTCAATGATAAGCAGATTGGCCCCGAAGATTTTATAGATTTTGCTCCCCAGCTAAGCAATCAGGTAAAGAATGTGTCTTTTACCCTGAACAACCTCCTTTTGTGGTCAAGACAGCAGATGAAGGGTGCACAGAACAACCCTCAAAAACACAACCTTCATCAACTGGCCAACCAGTCGGTTGACCTGCTCATCCACCAGGCTAAAGAGAAGAAACTTTTTATTCGCAACGAAATTCCTAAAGAGGCAGTAATCTACGCAGATGCCGATCAGATCACCATTGTTTTCAGAAACCTGATCTCTAATGCTATTAAATTCACCAATAACAACGGAGCCATCATCATTAAGGCACAGGAAATTGACGGCAGCTGGGAGGTGGAAGTAAAAGACACCGGAGTGGGTATGGACCAAAAAACCATAGAAAAACTCTACTCTCAAAGCTCCTACATGGAATCAACCTACGGAACCAATAACGAAAAGGGAACCGGAATCGGACTCAGTCTGTGTAAGGAAATGATCACTAAAAGTGGTGGAGAATTCAGGGTTAAATCTGCTATTGGATTAGGCAGCAGCTTCTTCTTTACCCTTGAAAAATACGAGAAAGAGGTACAGGAGATTCCGGAATCTGTTGAAATGATGGATTGATCAGGCCCATCACATTTGCAGACTTCAAACCTCAACACCCAAAAAATACCGGCTGAATTCAACAATTGATACTTTATTCAAACAGACAAGATCGAACGGAATTTTCAGCCACCCACCAATTAAAAAACTTCTTCCTGTTACTTAACACCTGCTAAAATATTCGGATTATGGTCCGTTATAATTCTATTACTTATAAGATGAAAAACATCCTTTTTCTTGCCGTCTTCGTTCTTTTGCTTGCCTGCGACCAACAGAATAAACAACCTGTAAATAAAGAGCTTAACAGAAATGCCTATAACGTAGCCTTTCTCATCATGGATGGCACTTTCAATACTGAATTAACGGCTCCCTATGATATATTTCAGCACACCCACTACCGCGACTCTATAAAGCCCATGAATGTTTTCACCGTTGCCAATACAAAGCAACCTGTTACCACTTTTGAAGGTTTGAGAATACTCCCCGATTACGATTACACCAGTGACACTCTTCCTGCCATTGACATCCTGGTAGTGCCAAGTGCTGAGCACCATTTAGACACTGACCTTGAAGACACTGTCATGATCAATTGGGTGAAGAAAACAGCTGCCGATGCCGAATGGGTTACATCGCATTGTGACGGAGCTTTTGTTCTGGCACACGCAGGCCTTCTAGACACGGTTACCTCCACCACCTTCCCGGCAGATATTGACACCTACAGAGAACGGTTTCCTCAGCTAAGGATAGCCGACAGCGTGCTTTTCGTTCATGACGGCAAGTACATTACCTCCGCGGGAGGGGCCAAAAGCTTCGAAGCTGCCTTATATCTGACTGAGCTGTTATACGGGAAAGACAAGGCCCAGGAGTTGGCCGACGGACTGGTGATCGATTGGACAGGCAGCGAGGTACCTCATATGATCATTCAACAAAAGTAAAAAGGGAAAGACTATCGTCCTCCCCTTTTCAAACCTTACTAACTAAACAATTCTAAAACAAAAATACTACCTCAAAGGTAGCTGTATTGTTTCATTTATAACAATAGTACGGGAATAAGTTAAAAAAATTCGATAATGCGCAGGAGAATTCAAACTAATGGAATTAGAACCTCGGCTTAAATCCATATTTAAGTAGTACGTCTCCAAATTCAGGTTGAATTCGCAACAAAGTAATGCCGGGGTAATTGCGCAACCGATCAATATCTTTAAATCCTGTTTCCAGCAATTTATCAGTATAATAAAGGGCTACATCATATTTTCCCGTCGCTACCGCCAAGCGCACTGCTTCAAGGTACGCACCGTGATCCTGATCATCCAAAAGGGTAAGAAAAATATTTATAAATAACAGCTGATCAAATGCCTCCGGCTCTTCTAATGACGTTTTGGCTTGCAAGGCGATCACTTCCAGCATTGATTTGATGCGAACAGACATATCCTTTTCAGCCTCCTTTTTACTTTTGGTAAAGGAACGATCGAACTGGCTAAGCTCCTGATCCCAATATCCCAGGGCCTCCAACTCCCCTGCCCGTATATCTTCTATCAGAAAATCAACATATTCCTGAAGATAGAGCGCCTCGATTTCATCTACATATTTCATTTCTGACCGTTGTGAACGATACTGTTTATTCCGCCGAATATCCCGCTGCATATCTTTTAGCTCATTATCACGGTCGTATATGGCATACCAATCACGTTTCTTTTCCAAATCCTTATAGGCCCATACCCAATGACCTTTCTTTTGAAGGGTTGTATTATAAGTCAATTCCTCCTCCCAGATCTCCGAAAGCTTCTCTTCGGTGTATTTTAACTTCCCCCTGCTGAACATCAGCACAGAGAGATCTCTTACTGCTTTCTCAATAACTTCTGAAGGAGGCCACTCGTGTCCGCCCTCGAACGTTATGATCTCAATGGGATACTTAAGGGCGGTGAATATCCTTTCTGTCATTTTGACTTCTGTGTAGTTGAAATCTTCATTACCACTAATTCCAATAAAAATAAAAGGATGGTTCCTTAACCAATTCGTAGAGGCCGTGCTTAGTCCGGCTCCGGCTGAAATAACGCCGCTTATATCATTGGAAAGTCCGGCAATGGCCATAGCCAATCTTCCCCCACCTGAAAAGCCGGCAGTGAACTGATTGACCGTATCCAGGTTAAACATGGTTTCAGAGGCTTCGAAAAGATCGCGAGCGTGCTTGTAATTTTCCTGGTAACTTCCATTCTTTATAGCATCGCATGACAATACGATGTATCCGTATTTTTCTGCTGCATCTTGGAAAGAAGCTACCGCCTTATGAGAATTTCCTGATGGGTCAAAACTATAAATAACAGGCCATGAAGACTTCTCATCGTAGTTAACGGGCAGGTAATACGAGAGAAAGGTTCCTTGAGTCACTTCTACCGAATCGACTACGCGTCCTTTAAACACCTCTGCCTGACCCCAAACGAAGCCCGGGATACCTGCTAAAACAATTAACCACCTTTTGATACCGTTCATAAAAAGTATTATAAATATAAAATTATATATAATTCGAAAGGGTTCAAATTTTTCCTACACTAAACCTGTCTTACCGCTATTCAATTTTTATACCAGTTTAGGTATTATCGACTAAAATTACGACCAGGTACTTTTAATAGGGTTATGGGTTACAATATTTGACAATACAATGTGAGTCCTGGTTTCGCCATAGGTGATCAGTTTATCTATAAATCCTTCCAGGTGCTTATGATCATAAAACACCACCTCCATGATGATATTCTCATTACCGGTAATACGGTAGCAGTTAATAACCTCATGAAACTCTTCCACCTTTTCCAGAAAGGCTTTTAATTTCCCCATAAAGGCTCTTACGGTGATAATAGCCTTAAGCTGAAATCCGGCTGCCGTGTAATCAACCTCAGCCCGATATCGTTTTATAACCCCAAGGTCTTCCATTTTTTTTATCCGTTCTGTTACTGCGGGAGATGAGAGGCCTACCTTCCTCCCGATCTCTGCATTCGAAAGCCGTGCATTCTCTTGCAAAAGATGTAAAATTTCCCAATTGAGCTTATCTAACCTCACTTATAAAGTTTTAAATAATATTTATCCTTTAAAATTAAACTAAATATACATTTTTACTTTTAAAATTAAATAGCACTCAAGGATTTGTAGACTAATTTTAGGAGTAGCAAAATGCAATGATGATGACTTCTCGAATCTCTTACCCTCAGGGTAACCGTAGGGCTCAAGACTTACCGGTGTATAAAAAGGCCGTTGAGATCTTTTCCATGAGCCGTGAATTGGTACGACTGGCTACAGCCGATAAAAATCTTCTTGATATGAGTCTTTCAAGAGAACGCCTGGACAGAATTTCCAGCAGTTTACTGTCTTCCTCTATCGGTCTTGCTCCGAGCATAGCCATGGTAGAAGGATCTCCGGACCCGCTGATGCGTATAAAAAGCCTGCGGTTTTTACAGCAGGAAACCGGCAAGCTTCAGCGCTATTGTGAGCAAATAGACAGCAGGCTGGGTCATTCCAAAACCTTCGTCAAGCGTTTACAAAACGAGATCGTTCAGTTCAGAAAGTTACAAAGTCACTGGGTCGGGCGACTGCGCGAATTAAATTAAAAAGAGTACTGAACCAATAAAATAAAAAGGCTGTCTTTCCGGACAGCCTTTTTATTTTATTGTAAATACCAGCTTACATATTTCTGCGGTATTGCCCTCCTACTTCAAACAGGGCGGTAGTGATCTGCCCCAGGGAACATACCTTGGTAGCCTCCATGAGTTCATTAAACATATTCTCATTCTGAACAGCCGCTTTCTTCACCCTGTCAAGAGCATCCTTTGCCTTTTCAGGATATACCTTATGCAAACGGTTCAGGGTGTTTATCTGTTGTTCCTTTTCTTTTTCTGTTGCCCTGATCACCTCCTGGGGTATTACCGTAGGCGATCCTTTGCTGCTTAAGAACGTATTAACCCCAATGATCGGGTATTCTCCTGAATGCTTTAGGGTTTCATAATGCAGGCTCTCTTCCTGGATCTGTGAGCGCTGATACATGGTCTCCATGGCTCCAAGCACTCCTCCTCTTTCAGTGATCCTGTCAAATTCAGACAATACAGCCTCTTCTACCAGGTCGGTTAGCTCTTCTATAATAAAACTTCCCTGCAGCGGGTTTTCATTTTTAGCCAGCCCCAGCTCCTTATTAATGATCAACTGAATAGCCATAGCTCGTCGTACTGAATCTTCGGTAGGAGTGGTAATAGCCTCATCGTACGCATTGGTATGAAGAGAATTACAGTTATCATAAATGGCATAAAGTGCTTGCAGGGTGGTTCTGATATCATTGAAATCGATCTCCTGTGCATGCAGAGAACGCCCTGAGGTCTGAATGTGATACTTGAGCATTTGGGCCCGTTTATTGGCTCCGTATTTGTGTTTCAGAGCCTTCGACCAAATTCTTCTGGCCACCCTTCCGATGACCGCATATTCAGGGTCAACACCATTAGAGAAGAAGAAAGACAGGTTGGGACCGAACTGATTAATATCCATCCCTCTGCTCAGGTAATACTCCACATAGGTAAATCCGTTAGCCAGGGTAAAGGCCAGCTGGGTGATCGGGTTGGCTCCCGCTTCTGCTATATGGTACCCTGAAATGGAAACAGAGTAGAAATTACGCACATTCTTTTCAATGAAGTACTCCTGCACATCTCCCATTAATCGCAGGGCGAACTCTGTAGAAAATATACAGGTGTTCTGCGCCTGGTCTTCCTTGAGGATATCAGCCTGCACAGTACCTCTTACTTGTGCCAGGGTATCCTTTTTGATCTTCTCATACACCTCTGCAGGCAGCACCTGATCTCCTGTAACTCCCAGCAACATCAAGCCCAGGCCATCATTACCTTCAGGTAAAACATTTGCCCCTGATGTACCGTCTTTGGAATACCCGTGATACACCGGTCTTTCGATGCCTTTTTCCTTATAAATAGCTTCGATCTTTTTCTCGACCTCTTCCTCCAGTCCTTCAGCCTTGATATATTTCTCACATTGCTGATCTATGGCAGCATTCATAAAGAACCCAAGCAGCATCGGAGCCGGACCATTAATGGTCATACTTACCGAGGTAAGTGCATCGGCAAGATCAAAGCCTGAATACAGCTTTTTAGCATCATCCAGGCAACATACCGAAACGCCGGCATTTCCAATTTTTCCGTAAATATCGGGACGATGATCCGGGTCATTCCCGTATAGGGTTACAGAATCAAAAGCGGTAGACAAGCGTTTTGCAGGCATACCAAGACTTACATAATGAAATCTTCTGTTGGTACGCTCAGGCCCTCCTTCCCCGGCAAACATCCGGGTAGGGTCTTCTCCGGTACGCTTAAACGGATACAACCCTGAAGTATATGGAAACTCTCCCGGCACATTCTCCTGAAGTACCCATTGAAGAATATCTCCCCATGCCTCATATTTAGGCAGGGCTACCTTCGGGATCTGCGAATGCGACAGAGACTCTGTATGCGTTTGTATCGAGATTTCTTTGTCTCTCACCTTAAAGCGATATACGGGCTCTTTGTATTTGTTCACCTTCTCATCCCAGCCAATGATCACCTCCCAGTTATGTGGATCCAGGTTGAGTTTAACACGATCAAATTCTGCCAGCAATAATTTGATGAAATCGCCCTGCTCTCCTCCCATTAAAGGTTCAAGGTTTTCCCTGTCAATACCGTATTGATTCAACACGGGTGTTTTACCACTTACAGAAGCCAGGGTGGTAAAGATCCCAAATAATTTCTGAGCTACCTCTTTTTGCTTCTCTGCCGTGCGATCGTAAGCCCTGTTATTTTCGGCGATCTCTGAAAGATATCTGGTACGGTTTGGAGGTATCACATAGATCTTCTCGCTCATGGCCTTGCTCAGTTCATAATCTGATCGCAGGGTCGTCTCCGTCTTTTCTACCAGGGTATCCATGATGGCCTTATACAGGGTGTTCATTCCCGGGTCGTTAAACTGAGATGCTATGGTGCCATATACAGGCATGGAATCAGGTGCGCTATCCCACAACTGGTGATTTCGCTGATATTGTTTTTTAACATCTCTTAAAGCATCCAGGGCTCCGCGTTTGTCAAATTTATTGATAGCCACCAGGTCGGCAAAATCGAGCATATCGATCTTTTCCAATTGAGTGGCTGCTCCGAATTCGGGCGTCATGACATAGAGAGAGACATCAGAGTGGTCCAGGATCTCGGTATCACTCTGGCCAATACCTGAGGTCTCAAGAATGACCAGGTCATATTGGGCCGCCTTTAACACTTCTACAGCTTCTGCCACATGCTTGGAAAGTGCCAGGTTGGACTGACGTGTGGCAAGGCTTCGCATATAAACCCGTGGGCTGTTAATAGCGTTCATTCGAATACGGTCACCCAGCAAGGCGCCTCCGGTTTTCCTTTTGGAGGGATCCACAGAGATGATCCCGATTGATTTTTCAGGAAAATCTGCCAGGAATCTGCGTACGATCTCATCAACAAGACTACTTTTCCCGGCACCTCCCGTACCGGTAATTCCCAGTACCGGGGTTGTAGAGGTCTTATTCTCTTCATGTATGGTTTGAAGCACCTCCTTAGAAGCATCGTAATAGTTCTCTGCAGCCGAAATGATCCTGGCAATAGCCATGGGGTTCTTTTCTTTAAGCGTTTCTATCTCACCGTTGAGCCGATCTCCGATAGGGAAATCTGATTGTTTAACCAGATCATTGATCATACCCTGCAATCCCATTTCTCTCCCGTCATCGGGAGAATAGATACGCGTAATCCCATAATCCATCAGCTCACGGATCTCCTCAGGAAGGATCACTCCTCCACCGCCACCGAAGATCTTAATGTGTGAAGCCCCCTTCTCCTGAAGAAGGTCATACATATATTTAAAGTATTCATTATGACCTCCCTGGTAAGAAGTCATGGCTATTGCATTAGCATCTTCCTGAATAGCAGTATTTACCACCTCTTCAACACTTCTGTCATGCCCCAGGTGTATGACCTCTACTCCGGTAGACTGGATCATACGTCTCATAATATTTATCGCTGCATCATGACCATCAAAAAGTGAGGCCGCAGTAACGATGCGTACCTTATGTGTAGGCTGGTATGGCTTCTGTTTTTCCATTGTGTTTTTCATTGCTTTTTTGGTGTCCGCAATTTAATTAAAATGCAAAAAATGACCTTTTAAATTCGGAATAAACCAAAAAAGAAATGAGTTAGAGCCCTATTATTTCAGGATATACAATGAAACACCTGGGGGCACATCGAGAATCTTATCCCGAATTCAAGTGAAATCCATACATTTATAAAACCATTTATCAGAAAACTAACCGAAAAAAACGGGGTATGAAGCAAAAATTACGAATCGCAGTGTTGGGCCCTATTCCCAGGGATACCATCAAAACGCATCGTGGAGAAGTTATCAAAAAATACGGATGCGTTACACATCCGGCCATTGCTCTTGCCAATTTACTGGAGAATGAGGGTGAGGTCATTCCTGTGAGCCATGTGCATCAGGAAGACCTGGAGCCTATCAAGAATTTGTTTTCCCCCTATTCAAACATTTCGACGGAAGGAATTTACACTGATAAGAATATGGGCACCGTGATCAACCTGGAGTTCTTAGATCAGAATAACCGCCAGGAAACCCAAAGTTCACGAATGGCCCCGATCTCCCCGGAAGACGTTGCCCCTTTTCTGGATGTCGATGCCTTCGTTCTTGTTCCCATTACCGATTTTGAGATCCCGCTGGAAACCCTCAAATATATCAGAGAAAACAGCGATGCCAGAGTGATCTTTGATGCTCATGGCCCGACCAGCTGGGTTACCGAGGAAGGAAAACGACTGAGGCGGATCTGGAAAGAAAAATACGACTGGTTTCCGTGGATGGATGTGCTTAAAATGAATCTTGAAGAATCTCAATTTTCCTGGTTTGAAAATGAGAACATATTGACCGATTACAACGAAGAACTCACGGAGCATCTTGACGATTTTGCCTATGACACCTTAAAAGCAGGGGTCAAACTTTTGTATGTAACCCTGGATTCCCGCGGTTGTGCCACCTATCGTATGCATGGCACGACCATGATCAAAGAATGGGTATCTTCGGTCAAGGTGAATGAAGTCATTGACACCACCGGATGTGGTGACTCTTTTGCAGGAGGCCTGGCCTACGGACTCGTTACTTCTAATGACCCTGCCAACGCCGCACGTTTCGGGAATGTACTGGGCGCATTGCGTACACAAGGACGAGGTTTTGATGTATTCAAAAAGAAAGAGGAGACCCTTGATATTCTTCGAAATAATTACGGCTCGACCGTTTTTGAGTAATACCCGTCAAATACAACCTTCCACGATTCCTGCCCCTGGCGCTGTTCCCATAATTGTCGCACCCGACCGTCTTGAAGCTTTGACCAGGTAATGCGATCACTGCGCACCATACCCTCATGCTGCTGTTCACCCTGTAGTACCATATTACCATCAACCAGATTTCCTCTCAGGTGGAGGTAGGTACCCTGGTTATCTACCCAAAGTTGTTCCCATTGATTCAATGAAGAATTATAGAAATTGAAACTTCTTCCGGAAAAGCCGGAATCGAGACTGGAATAATGCTCCTCTATCAGACAGCCTTCTTCTTTTTTATCGATCTGATTTTGCCCTACCGGGTTGCCTTCCTTATCAGAAACCTCCCACGTACCAAGCCAAAAATCAAAGGCCTGGTGAGGGCTGTCGCAACAATTACAATCTGCATCCTGCGCGTAAAGGCTGACGTTGAAACTTAGAAGAACGGTCAAAATAAACGATTTCATAACACTATTAGAATTGATTATATGATTTTAATTTACTAAATTTGAGTGTGTTAGATGACACGTGCAGTGAATTTAAAAAGCAAAATGAAATTGGCTAGCAGAGGTTTTTAGGCCGTATTTAGATTATCATTAAACAGCATAGAAAACAACCTCAAATCAAAACATTTAAAAGTAAATAATTTCATACTTTGAATTGTTTGAGTTAGCTAGTTGAAAAAACCGGTCTTTCGAGATCGGTTTTTTTATTGACCACCTTCTTGCAGGCGCAGGCCCGCAATCTTCTTCAAAAAGACAGGTAATTCCGGTCCGTACCAGGAAAACCAGCGTCCGTCCACCAGCAATATCCGGGCTTCAGGAAAGAGCTCCCTGATCTCAGCAAGATGTTTTTCCTTGAAAGGATAGGGTTCTGAAGATAACATGATCCATTCAGGCCGATCCCATTGCTCGGGCCAGTCGTTTTCAAAAGCGGGATATCGCGAGGTACTCGCCGCCACATTACAGAACCCTCCGCATTGCAGCATAGCATTAATAAAGGTTTGTCCGCCTGCCAGCATCCAGGGCTTCCTCCAGATAAAATAAGCCACCTTAACCGGTGGCAGGTTAGCAACAGCTCGGCGATCCAATTCGCGGGAGATCTCCCCCGCCAGTTGTCCGGTTTTCCCCGGTAACCCAAACAGTACCTCGTAGTCTTTCAGTAACTCCAGAAAGTCAGAAATGGTTGAAATATCAGAAACATGTACCGGACAAAACTGTTCAAGCGCACTGACCATCTCGGGGGTATTCTCCTCTTTATTGCAAATGATCAGATCGGGCCTGAGATCACGAATACGATCATACCGGACTTCTTTCGTGCCTCCAACCACTTTTTTTCTGCCCTTGAGTCCTTCCGGATGGGTACAAAAACGCGTAACCCCCAAGAGTTCATCTTCCAGCCCCAGGTAGCAGATCAAAGCTGTTAATGAAGGGACCAGGCTTATGATACGCTTGGGCCTGGCAGGTAACTTTACTTTTCTTCCTGTCTGGTCAACGAGCACTGCAAAGGGCATGACTTTACAACCATTTTGCCATTTGTTCCTGCAGTTCAGCAGCCTTATTACCGGCAACCTCAGCAAAATCTTCGCCGGAAGAGGCATAAATAATACCTCTTGAAGAATTAATAAGCAACCCAACCTGGCTGTTAAGGCCATATTTACAAACCTCTTCAAGGCTTCCGCCCTGGGCTCCCACTCCCGGTACCAGTAAAAAACTATCAGGTACCAGGGTTCGGATCTCTTTCAGATATTCTGCTTTGGTGGCGCCTACAACATACATCAACTGCGATGCATTCTCATAGGTTGCCGATGTACGAAGTACCTTTTTATACAACTCTTCGCCATCATCTGAACCCGTCTGAAAATCAAAAGCTCCGGGATTAGAGGTCAGTGCAAGAAGGATCGTATGTTTATTTTTGAATTGTAAGAACGGTTCTACCGAATCTCTACCCATATAAGGTGCTACCGTGACCGAATCAAAATTCAGGTCCTTAAAAAAGGCATTGGCATACATGGTAGCGGTATTGCCTATATCGCCTCTTTTGGCATCGGCTATGGTAAATAGTTCCGGGTGATGCTTGTTAAGATAGTCGATCGTTTTTTTAAGACTCTTCCATCCCTCTATCCCATGGGCTTCATAAAACGCTATATTGGGTTTATAGGCCACCGCATATTCATGGGTAGCATCAATGATGGCTTTATTAAAAGCGAATAAAGGATCTTCCTCGGCTTTCAGATGTTCCGGGATCTTATTCATATCGGTATCGAGTCCGACACACAGGAAAGAGCGTTTCTCTCTGATCTGGGTAACCAAGGCTTGGGTTGTCATGTAAATCGTTCTTTAATGGTTAAAAAAATGCCCTTTTCAGGGCATTAAAATTTAATAGTTACTATGCGATTAAATAGTCTCGCTGGCTTCTTTAAGTTTCTCCGTGTTTTCTGCGATCTTCAATTCTTCAATGATCTTCTCAAGATCACCATTCACGATGTTTGACAGATCGTAAAGCGTTAATCCAATACGGTGATCGGTAACCCTTCCCTGCGGATAATTATAGGTGCGAATCTTGGCACTTCGGTCACCGCTGGAAACCATACTTTTTCTCCGGGCAGCATCTTCCTCCTGCTTCTTCGCCAGTTCGCGTTCATAAAGTCTTGAACGCAATACCTTGATAGCCTTGTCGAGATTTTTATGCTGAGATTTCTCATCCTGGCAACGCACTTCAATTCCGGTAGGAATGTGCTGGAGCTGAATGGCAGAATAGGTGGTATTTACAGATTGTCCGCCGGGCCCTGTAGAGGTGGTTCGGATGATCTTTACATCGCTCATATCCAGTTCTACATCAAACTCTTCAGCCTCCGGAAGCACCATTACAGTAGCTGCCGAGGTATGCACCCTACCCTGGGTTTCTGTTTGAGGCACTCTTTGCACGCGATGAACACCGGCTTCAAACTTCAGGGTGCCGTAAACATTTTCTCCGCTTACCTCAAAAATAACTTCCTTATAACCACCTGAAGTACCTTCATTAAAGTCAACCACATTCACTTTCCATCCCTTAGACTCACAATACTTGGTATACATCCTGTGAAGGTCTCCTGCAAAGATACTGGCTTCATCGCCTCCGGTTCCTGCTCGGATCTCCATAACCACATTCTTGGCGTCTTCTGGATCTTTAGGGATCAACAAGTACTTGATTTCTGATTCCAGTCCAGGAAGGGCCTCCCTGGCCTCATCAAGTTGCATTTTAGCCATTTCCACCATTTCAGGATCACTCCCATCGGCTATGATCTCTTCGGCCTCTTCTATATTACCGGTAAGCGTCAGGTATTCTTCACGCTTATCTACCAGTTCTTTAAGGTCTTTATACTCTTTATTTAATTGAACATATCGCTTTTGGTCTGCGATCACATCCGGCTGGATGATCAGATCAGAAACCTCATCAAAGCGCTGTTTTACTACATTTAATTTATCTAACATAAAGGTCTTGCTATTGCGACAACAAATTTACGATAATTTTCAATGCTTGTACTTCCCATACCACCCCGATGGCGAGAATGCCGCAAATATTATTACTTCATAACCCACTCTTCATGTACCGGCTCATTACCGATTTTGATTCAAACAACAACGCCCTTCCGGAGAAGGGCGTTGTTTGCGACTCAAATATGAATGTTTAACCACATTTAGAAGAACCGCAGTCTTTACAGGTAAGGCATCCTTCCTGGTAGATCAGGTTGGTTCCGTTACAATTCATACAGGTTTGTCCTTTGATCTCGGTCCCGTCAGGAACAAAACGCTTAAGCGCCCTTGCAACTCCGTTTTTCCAGGTATTGATCGATTCGCTGTCAAGCTGCAGAGAGTTGATCAATTCAACAACCTTTTCAATAGGCATTCCATGACGAAGGGTACTGGAGATCAGCTTAGCGTAATTCCAATACTCAGGATCAAACTTATGCGATAACCCTTCAATGGTAGTCTTATACCCTCGTTTGTTCTCGAACTGGAAATCATACCTTCCGGTGCCATCTTCATTTCTGTTCTTGATGATATAACCTTCGTTTACCCAACGTGGTAAAAGAATCCCGTCTTCATCATCAGCAAGCCCGGTAAAGATCTCATAAGGTTTCCCGTCGCTCAAACCGATAAAGGCGATCCATTTCTCCTTGTTGTTCTGGAATCTTACTACTTCTGCTTCCAACACCTCTGGTCGGGTAAGCGGGAAGTGCTCAAGGGTATCGTTATCTTCTTCTTTTTTCTCCTCTGTAGAGATCAGAACTCCCGAACGCGAACCATCGCGGTATACGGTAACTCCTTTACAGCCTACACGCCATGCCTCCAGGTAAAGCTCTCCTACCAAAGATTCACTAACGTCAGAAGGCAGGTTTATGGTTACGCTGATGGAGTGATCTACCCATTTCTGAACACGCCCCTGAAGTCGCACCTTGCTCAACCAATCAACATCGTTGGAGGTAGCTTTGTAATAAGGAGACTTGGCAACCAGCTCATTCAGTTCTTCCTGTGAATAATTAGCACTTACATCAATGTTATTGGCTTCCATCCATTGCTTGAATCGATGGTGGAAAACAACATATTCTTCCCATGAGTCACCTACCTCATCTACAAAATCAACACGAACATCCTTATCATTCGGGTTTACCTTTCTTCTTCTTTTATATACAGGAAGGAATACAGGCTCAATACCTGAGGTGGTCTGGGTCATCAAACTGGTGGTCCCTGTAGGTGCAATAGTAAGCAGGGCAATATTTCTTCTTCCATGTTCAGACATTTCATAGTAAAGCTCTTCATCAGCCTCCTTGATACGTTGAACGAACGGATTATTCTTCTCTCTTTCAGTATCGTAAATACCAAAGGCACCTCTTTCTTTTGCCAGGTTTACAGAACCTCTGTATACAGCAAGGGCAAGGGTTTTGTGAACCTCAACAGAAAAATCATTTGCCTCTTCACTACCATAACGAAATCCGAGAGAAGCCAGCATATCTCCTTCTGCAGTTATACCAATTCCGGTACGACGACCCTCTTCTGCTTTTTTGCGGATATTTAACCAAAGGTTCTTCTCTACCCGCTTCACTTCTTCACCTTCCGGGTCGGCATCGATCTTTTCCAGAATGTTATCGATCTTCTCCAGTTCAAGGTCAATGATATCATCCATCATACGTTGTGCTACCTGGGCATGCGCCTTGAACAGCTCAAAATTAAAGGAAGCCTGAGGTGTAAACGGATTCTCTACATAAGAGAACAGGTTCATCGCCAGAAGTCGACAGCTATCGTACGGACAAAGAGGGATCTCTCCACATGGGTTAGTCGATACGGTGGTATACCCAAGATCTCCATAACAGTCCGGTACAGACTCCTTAGTAATGGTATCCCAGAAAAGAATTCCGGGTTCTGCAGATTTCCAGGCATTATGAACGATCTTTTCCCAAAGCTTTTTAGCTTCGATCACCTTGCTGGTCTTGGGCTGCGGACTATGGATAGGGAACTTCTGAACATATTCTCCTCCATTGGCAACAGCCTTCATAAAATCGTCATCGATACGTACAGATACATTGGCTCCGGTAACCTTGCCTTGCTCCATTTTAGCATCGATAAAATCTTCAGCATCCGGGTGATTAATGGACACTGATAACATTAAAGCTCCTCTTCGGCCATCCTGGGCAACCTCTCTGGTAGAATTAGAATAGCGTTCCATAAAAGGAACCAATCCTGTTGAGGTTAAAGCAGAGTTCTTTACTCCAGATCCTTTTGGCCTGATGTGAGACAGGTCGTGACCAACCCCCCCTCTTCTTTTCATTAACTGAACCTGCTCCTGGTCGATCTTCATCACCCCACCGTAAGAATCAGACATCCCATCATTACCTATTACGAAGCAATTTGATAAAGATGCGATCTGGAACGGGTTACCAATACCTGCCATCGGACTCCCCTGAGGAACGATGTATTTAAATTCTTTTATATGGTCAAAGATCTCCTGTTCAGACATCGGGTTGGCATACTTGGTTTCGACCCTTGCGATCTCTTTTGCGATACGCCTGTGCATGTCGTCTGGAGTTAACTCGAAAAGATTCCCATCAGAATCCTTAAGAGCGTACTTATTTACCCAAACTCTTGCTGCAAGATCATCTCCTCTGAAGTATTTCAGGGATGCCTCATAAGCCTCTTCGAGAGTATAGGTTTTTTGTGCTGCTGTAACTGTACCGGATTGCATAAGTTAGCTATGATTTATGAGTTATTTAATTAATTGAGAACAGAAGTAAAAGTATGTAAATATTAATCATCTTCAGATGCCCCTAAAATAAAAGTTATCAAAAGTCAATTGTTAATTACCTCATAAACAGTCTTATAGCGTTTTTAAAAAATTAAAAAGTTTTCAATTTTTAAAAATCAACTTGGTTTCTAGAAATTTTAGGGTACTACAAAAAAAAAGGAGCAACCCAAGAGTTGCTCCGTTAAAATTCTGATTTATTTGACAAACGGTTAGGCGTATGTAAACGTCCCGTTTTCGCTCTTAATCGTTAACTTTTTTGCCGGGGCTTCTTCTACCCTACCAATGATCTGCGCATCAATATTAAATGACTCAGAAATTGCGATAATTTCATCGGCTACAGCAAGATCAACATAAAGTTCCATTCTATGTCCGCAGTTAAATACCTGGTACATTTCCTGCCAAGAAGTTTTAGATTGCTCCTGTATAAGTTTAAACAGCGGTGGCACTGCAAACATATTGTCTTTAATAATATGGAGATCTTCTACAAAGTGAAGCACCTTGGTTTGCGCGCCTCCACTACAGTGTATCATACCGTCAATGGCTGCAGCACCCAACTTATTTAAAACAGCAGCTATAACCGGGGCATAGGTCCTTGTTGGCGAAAGCACCAATTTACCCGCATCTAAGGGAGCTCCCTCTACCTTATCAGTAAGTTTAACCCCTCCTGAATACACCAACTCTTCGGGAACATCATGATCATAACTTTCCGGGTATTTTTCGGCCAGGTATTTAGAGAACACATCATGGCGTGCAGAAGTCAATCCATTACTCCCCATACCGCCATTGTATTCACTTTCATAGGTTGCTTGTCCGAATGAGGCAAGCCCCACAATAACATTGCCGGGCTTTATACGGGCATTGTCAATAACATCGGCTCTTTTCATTCTTGCTGTCACCGTAGAATCTACAATAATAGTGCGTACCAGGTCACCAACGTCTGCAGTTTCACCTCCGGTAGAATGGATCTCCACTCCAAAAGACCTTAATTCTGCAATAAGTTCTTCAGTTCCGTTTATGATAGCAGAGATTACTTCCCCTGGAATCAGATTCTTGTTACGCCCGATAGTAGAGCTCAGCATAATATCTGAAACAGCACCCACACACAGCAGGTCATCTATGTTCATAATAAGCGCATCCTGGGCAATTCCCTTCCAAACCGAAAGATCTCCGGTTTCCTTCCAATACATATAGGCCAGAGACGATTTGGTGCCTGCCCCATCGGCATGCATGATCAAACAATGATCTTTATCTCCTGTCAGGTGATCGGGAACGATCTTACAAAAAGCTTTTGGAAACAACCCCTTATCCACATTCTTAATGGCCTTGTGAACATCTTCCTTTGAAGCTGAAACTCCTCGCTGAGCGTATCTCTTACTTATTTCAGAACTCATGAATCTTAATTTTGCACAAAAATAGGTATAAAAAAAAACACACAAACAAACGTTTGTGTGCTTTTGAGAGCAGATTCTGCTCTCTTACCCCTTTTAGTGACCCGATCACAGAAAACATAAGATTTTCTACATCCGGAACCACATGTTTAAATTGATTAATAGCATATCAAATATAAGAAACCCCCTGACCACACCAAGTCACAAATCGTTTATTTTCAGCATCATGAAAGAGTATTCGATGTATTTGATAAAAAATCGGTTTAATAACTAAAGGTTAAAATTCGATCTGCACCGGTCATTTAGCGGGTAAATAACAGCTCCCTGTACTTGGTCAGCGTCCAGAGTTCGTCGTCTACCATGAGTTCTAATTTATCACAGTGATACCTGATCTTTTCAAAGTAGGGCAACACCTTCTCGCAATAGGCATCTGCTTTTTCCTGGGCAGAATCGATCTTATTGGCAGACCGCCTTTCATCGGTCATCTTATTCACCATAGAATTGATCTCTGCAATATGACCTGAAATGGCTGTGATCAGATCCATTTGCTCTTTAGCGTGCTTCTCAAAATCCTTTCCGAAAACCTCTTTGAGTCCTCTCACATTTTCGATCAGGGTGTTCTGATAACGGATAGCTGTCGGAATGACGTGATTTCTGGCAATATCACCCAAAACCCTTCCTTCGATCTGCACCTTCATAACATACTCTTCCAGCTCGATCTCATGTCGTGCATGAATTTCTCTCGGATTCATCACTCCAAGTGATTCATAGAGCGCTACAGCCTTGTCTGATATTGACGCTTTCAAAGCTGTTGGCGTGGTTTTATTATTGGAGAGTCCGCGCTTGGCCGCTTCTTTTTCCCATTCTTCACTATAACCATCTCCTTCAAAACGAATCTTCTTGGAAGCCTTTATATATTCTCTTAATACGTTAAAGATAGCCTCATCTTTCTTCAGCTCTTTCTTTGCGATCAGGGCATCAACCTCTTTCTTGAAATCGATCAGCTGTCTGGCTACAATACTATTTAGAACTGTCATTGGTTTTGCGCAGTTCGACTTTGAACCTACTGCCCTCAGCTCAAACTTATTTCCGGTAAAAGCAAACGGAGACGTTCTGTTCCGGTCGGTGTTATCAAGCAGGATCTCAGGAATCTTTCCTACCACATTAAGTTTCAGGTCTGTTTTCTCCTGGGGAGACAACTTTCCTTTGGATACATCTTCCAGTTCATCAAGCACTTTGGTAAGCTGCGACCCTATAAATACAGAAATAATAGCCGGAGGCGCCTCATTGGCCCCCAAACGGTGATCATTCGTTGCCGAAGCAATAGAAGCCCTGATGAGCTCTTCATAATCATGAACCGCCTTGATCGTATTGATAAAAAAGGTCAGAAACTGCAGGTTCTTCATGGGCGTCGACCCCGGACTCAGCAAATTGACCCCGGTATTGGTAGACAACGACCAGTTATTGTGTTTACCCGAGCCGTTGATCCCGGCAAAGGGTTTCTCGTGGAATAAGATCTTAAAGTTGTGCTTGTCGGCAATCTTATCCATGACATCCATCAGCAGTGAATTGTGATCTACTGCCAAATTGGCCTCCTCAAAGATGGGCGCTAATTCGAATTGATTAGGCGCCACCTCATTATGACGGGTTTTAACGGGAATACCCAACAGCATACACTCCTGCTCCAGGTCACGCATATAATTCAACACCCTGTCTGGAATAGAGCCAAAGTAATGGTCATCCAATTGCTGCCCCTTGGCGGGGGAATGCCCTAAAAGCGTTCTTCCGGCCAGCACAAGATCTGGCCTGGTACCTGCCAATGCCTTATCGACCAGGAAATACTCCTGTTCCCACCCCAGGGTAGCATTTACCTTGGTCACATTTTTATCAAAATATTTAGCTACATCAGTTGCGGCATTGTCTACTGCCTGCAAGGCTCGTAGCAGCGGCACTTTATTATCAAGTGCCTCCCCGGTGTAGGACACAAAAACGGTGGGGATACAAAGGGTCGTTCCATATACAAAGGCCGGAGAGGTCGGATCCCATGCCGTATACCCCCTCGCTTCGAAGGTATTTCTGATACCTCCATGAGGAAAACTCGAAGCGTCGGGCTCTTGCTGTACCAATTGATCTCCTCCGAATTTTTCAACCGCATAGGCATTGGTTACCGGCTCAAAAAAGGCATCGTGCTTTTCTGCAGTAGACCCTGTTAACGGTTGAAACCAGTGAGTATAATGGGTGGCCCCTTTCGAAAGCGCCCAGTTTTTCATGGCTGCGGCGATCTCATCAGCAAGTTTACGGTCTATTCTGCTGCCTAGCTCAATAGCCTCCATAACACTTTTAAAAGCCTCTTTAGAAAGCGACTCCCGCATGACAAGCTCGTTAAACACATTCGATCCGAATAGCTCTGATCGTTTTCCTTTGGACTCCACCTCCGCCGGTTTGCGGTTGAAGGTCTCCCGGATAGCATCAAATCTGATAGTTGACATAATTATAAAGATATTTTAAGTTGCTCTTTTTAAACAGGATATGAAATTACAAAATAAGCCGATAATAATGTACCTAAACTGTAATTCTACCCCGGAAATGGCTATATGATTTCCGTCTTATGTTATATTATCCCATACACCCCCCTCTGAAAATATAGGGTGTGAATAAAAATGTTGATAGTTTTTATAAATAACCCCTATTAATTTTGGTGCACTTCTTCCAAATATTTTATTTTTGTCGCCATAATAAAGTTTTATTTAAACGAAACAATTTTATGAACAAGGCTAAACTTGAGTACATCTGGTTGGACGGATATACCCCCACCCAGGAATTACGTAGTAAAACTAAGGTGGTTGAAAACTTTGACGGGAAACTTGAAAGCTGCCCGATCTGGTCTTTCGACGGAAGTTCAACACAACAGGCTGAAGGAAACTCTTCTGACTGCCTGCTGAAGCCGGTGGCTATTTATCCTGATCCGGAAAGAGTAAACGGATACCTGGTCATGACTGAGGTATTGAACCCTGATGGTACTCCTCACGCTTCTAATGCGAGAGCCGCTATTGATGATGACGATAATGATTTCTGGTTCGGTTTCGAACAGGAATACTTCATCATGGACACTAAAACTGATCTTCCACTTGGATTCCCAAGAGGAGGATTCCCCGGACCACAAGGACAATACTACTGTTCTGTTGGAGGACGATACACCTGGGGACGTCAATTAGTAGAAGAACACCTTGACATCTGCCTGCAGGCCGGATTGAATATTGAGGGTATCAACCAGGAGGTAGCTCCGGGACAATGGGAGTTTCAGAACTTCGCCAAAGGCGCCAAGAAAGCCGGAGACGAGATCTGGGTAGCCCGATACCTGTTAAACAGACTTACTGAAAAATACGGATACTATATAGAGCTTCACCCTAAACCAATCAGAGGTGACTGGAATGGTTCAGGAATGCACGCTAACTTCTCTAACTCTACCCTGAGAAATGCAGGAAGCAAAGAAGTTTACGAAAGCATCTGTGAGGCCTTCCGTCCGGTAGCAGAAAAGCACATCGCTGTATATGGGGCCTACAATGACGAGCGACTTACAGGACTCCACGAAACACAATCGATCAATGAATTCTCTTACGGAGTTTCTGACCGAGGTGCTTCAATTCGTATCCCGATCATCACCGTTCAAAACGGATGGAAAGGATGGCTGGAAGATCGTCGTCCTGCTTCAAACGCAGATCCATACAAAGTAGCAGGAATCATCGTGAATACTGTTAAAAATGCAGAAGTTGAAGTAGAAGCTTAAACTATCTGAACGCTATAGAAAAGCCATCCTTTAAAGGATGGCTTTTTTTTATACCTATTAAAAAGATTTAGGATCATTTTATCCTGTAACCGTTAAATACACAAACACGCCATAAGAAGTAAGCAGCACCAAACCATCCCGCCAGTTCAAACGCAACCCCTTAGGTATGAACACCAGGGGAAATATCACAAAAGAAATAGCCAGCATCCAATAAATATCATTCGACAATAAGCCGGGATCATTAACGGTAATTGGGGTGATCATCGAAGTAATACCCAATACCGCCAGAATATTAAACACGTTGCTTCCCAGGAGATTCCCTAAAGAAATGGCTTTTTCTTTTTTCATCACCGCGATCACCGAGGCAGCAAGCTCAGGTATACTTGTACCCACCGAAACTACGGTTACAGCAATAATCCTTTCACTCACTCCATAAAAACGAGCCATTCCAACGGCTCCTCTGATCAATAGTTCAGAACCTCCCCACAAGGCTACGCCCCCGATGCATAAATACAGTACGATCTGATGAAGCGGCAAGGGCACATCGTCTTCAGGCATTTCATCAATAACCGCAGGTTTTTGAAAACGAAGTAAGTATACCAGGAAAGCTACAAGACAGGCAAACATGATCACTCCTTCATACCGCTGCAACTCCCCGTCAAAAATGATAAAAAAGAAGAACAAAACTGAAGCAACGATCATTACCGGCCAGTCGGTCTTATAAAAACTTCGCTCCACATCAATATGCCCCAATAAGAGGGTAATAGCCAATACAAATCCCAGGTTAGCAATATTAGACCCTATTACATTTCCCATGGCTATATCCGGAAACCCTTCAAGTGCAGAATTCACGCTGACGATCAATTCGGGTGCCGAAGTGGCAAAAGAAACCACTGTCATCCCGATAACGATCTTTGGAATTTCAAGCCGGAGCGAGAGTGCTACCGCCGCTTTCAATAACCAATTCCCACCAAAAACCAACAAAACCAGGCCCAGGGCAACAAACAAAAGATTCATTCGAAATTTTTACAAGCGAAGATAATCATATTAAAGCGGCAACCCCCTGCCTGTACTTTAAAATATCTGAAGAACTCACAGGAATGATTTTAAAACGAGAAAAATAGTTAAAAAACTACAAATTTAGTTGTGTAACTATTTTTATAGTTTTAAGTTTAACTCACAATTGTACGATCATGGAAAAATTAACCAACAAAGAAGAGGAGGTCATGAAGATCCTCTGGAAGCTTGAAAAAGCTTTTGTAAAGGAAGTATTGGAAGCCTTCGAAGCCGAAGGCGACAAGCCTCACTACAACACCTTGTCTACTATCATAAGAAACCTGGAAGACAAGGGATATGTAGGCCATAAAGCTTTTGGGAAAACGCACCAATATTTCCCAATGGTAGCCATTGAAGAGTATCGCAAGCGTTTTATTTCTTCTGCCATTGAAGATTACTTCAATAACTCATATAAAAGTCTGGTATCTTTTTTCGCTAAGGAAGAGAAGATCAGCGCTGAAGAATTGAGAGAGATCCTCGAAAAAATTGAAAAGTCATGAATCATTCAGAGTTCTTCATCTATATCATAAAAGCCGGACTACTACTTTTAGTATTCTGGACCCTTTACAAGGCGATCTTATCTAAAGAGACCTTCTTTAAGCACAACCGATGGTATCTGATGGCCGGGGTATTGGTTTCGGGGTTACTACCCTTATGGATCATTGAACGTACCGAGATCATCACGGTTCCCCTTACCCGGCTCGAGGCTTCCGGAGGAGGGGCTCAAAGCGTTACAACGGTATCTGACCTCAATACCTTTGCTCAAATCATGAGCATGGACAACCTGTTATTCTATATATATATGGCAGGGGTGCTCTTTTTTTCCGTTAAACTTATCATACAACTGGCCTCCTTATTCCGGATCCTGTACAAAGGCGAACGCCGTCATCTAAAAGGCATGTGCATTGTCTATTCTAAAGAGACCACCTCACCCTTTTCTTTTTTTAATTATATCGTATTACCGGAAGAACAGGGAGACATCGAGGAGCAGCAGGCCATCATGGCTCATGAGTTCGTACATGCCCGGCAAGGACATTCATTTGACATTCTTTTAATGCATCTGCTCACTATACTCATGTGGATGAACCCGGTGGCATGGTTCTATCGAAGAGATGCCGCTCAGAACCTGGAGTACCTTGCCGACAAAGGCGCGAGCTCTAAGGCGTCCTCTACAAAGAATTATCAATACATCCTTTTAAGACAACACCTGAACACACATCAATTATCTATTATCAATCCATTTATTAATTCATTAATCAAAAAACGAATCGTTATGTTACAACAGCGCCCATCCAATCAATTTAAATTGTGGAAGCTCAGCCTGGTTATCCCGGCACTTATTGCCTTTGTGCTCCTTTTTAATGTTAAAACAGTGGCACAATATCAATTTATGGCTGTCGATGAGGGAGCAGGATCGCTTCGCTTACACAACAGCAACGCACAGGAACACCTGGACTTCATGATCCATAAAGAAATGGATGACGAACAGTTAAAAGCACTCAAGCAGGAAGTAGAACAACAAGGAGGCAAACTGAAATGGAAAAAACTCAAAAGAAATATGGCTGGACTGATAACCAATATTGAAATTGAGTTTTCACACGAATCCAGTACGGCTTCTGCCAATTACAGCAATTCAGATGGAATTGAAACTATCAGTTTCGGAACGAGGTCCGATAAGGGAGTTTACATTCAAGCAGGAAACGATGTTCACAGTGATCACGAAATGATCTGGATAGAAAAAGACAAAGAAAAGCATGTCAATAAAGAAGTGATCGTAATCTCAGGAGATAGTGTTTCCATGAACGAGCTCGGTAAAAAAGAAATGAAAGTCATCATCAAGGGAGATAATGACGGCGAAGCGGTATGGATCTCCAAAGACGGGGAGAATGTGCAGGTGAATGGAGAAAAAGAAATGAAGTTTATCATCAAGAGCGGGGATGATAAAAATATCTGGATCTCTGATGAAGACGTTGACACAGAGAAGGAAATGATCTTCATCAAAAAACTGCATCAGGATTCTACAGGTGCAGATGGTAAAAAAGTAAAAAAGATCGTGGTAGAATTATCAGAAGCTGATGGAGAGGTTATTCACCTCAAAGGAGATTCTACCCATCATAAAAAGATCGTAGTTCGCGAGCTCGGCGCAGTTAAGGGCGATAAGAATATTCACGTTATCTCTACCGATGGTGAAAAGCCACTTATGATCGTTGATGGAAAAGAAACAGAGAAAGATGTTTTAAAAGACATGGACCCTGATCAAATTGACAAAATTGAAGTTCTTAAAGGAGAAAAAGCCATAGAAAAGTATGGCGAAAAAGGGAAGAATGGGGCGATGCTTATCACAACAAAAAAGCAATAAAAAAACGGATAATACGCCTTACTCAACCAACGATCAAAAAACACCGGAAATTAATCCCGGTGTTTTTTTTATTCCCAAATACCGCATAAAATATGGGGTTTTGGAAGTAATGGGTAAAATATCTAGCTTGAATAAACACGTTTGAATCCGGGTGCTGACCAACAGTAATATTCAATCGGCCGAATTGTATGGCACAACCCTAAGCAACGTTTATAACCAATGTTTAACTATTTAAGCCAATACTATGATTTACCTGATAAAATTCATTACTCTCATGGTCGTCACCCTGATACAACTCATTATAACGGTGTAGCATCACACATGGATAAAGGAATTATAATTTCGCAACCAACCAACCATCCATTTATAATTCCTGTGAAAAAGCCATCCTTCCGATGGCTTTTTCTTATCTACCCATCCGGAATGATCATAAAGCAAGAATGTTTATGTTTGCAGTAAAGAACTTACAATGAAGAAAAACATATACCAACTGCTGGCCAAGCTCAACCAGGCTCTGTTTCCCTCTTATACAAAACGAAGGCTGGATCTGGCCAAAGCCAGCAAATTTCAACTCGCCATTATCGGATGGAGAGCATGGGTTACCAAACGGGCCATCAATCAATAATCAAAAAGCACATGTACCTGCTTTCCGTTCAAACGTTTTCTGCCTTGTAAGGCTGACAGCTCGATCAAAAAATTAAACTGTACCACCTCGCCGCCAAGCGACTCGATCAGTTTGGCTGTAGCTTCTGCGGTGCCTCCCGTGGCCAAAACATCATCGTGTATCAATACCCGGTCTCCTGACGCAATAGCATCAGCATGAATCTCGAGGGTATCACTACCGTACTCGAGGTCAAAATCCTGTTTAATGGTCTTTCCCGGAAGTTTCCCGGGCTTTCTGACCGGTACAAAACCGCAGTTTAACTCCCTGGCCAAAGGCATACCGAATAAAAAGCCTCTGCTTTCCATAGCCACTACCTTATCGATATTCCCCGGCACACCGGCCAATAACCTCCTCAAGGTTTCCTTTGTTGCCTGTGGGTGCAATAACAAAGGGGTAATATCTTTAAATGCGATACCCGGTTTTGGAAAATCAGGCACCTCTCTGATATACATGTTTAAATCCATAACGAATACAATGAGTTACCGGAAAATACGTTCTTTTGGGTAATTATTAAACAATACCCACCCAAAACTGATACAAAACAAAGCTTTTTGTAAATTAATGACTCATTCCAATTGAAGATCAATGGTCATCACCGTGTTAAGAGGACAGCAAACTCCGCCTTCTCCCCCATTTATAACATAAAGCTTCGAGCCATGGATTCGCGATACAGGGGCAAGAAGTTCTGAGGACAGCTCACAAAAATGATCCCAAACATCATTTTCCGGATCGTATATCAACACATCATCAGCAAATTCGTCATCCATGCGACCACCGGCAACAAAGATATTGTCGTTGAGGGTAAAAATACCCGGTTCGAAATGCGAACGGTCATGTGGAAGATCATTCAATGGTTCCCATCGGTCTTCCATAGAAAGGTATCTGTGTACATAGGCAACATCATCAACAGCACCATCATGACCAAACTGTCCTCCCACAGCATAAATATCACCGTTAAGTACGGTGCCTCCGAGATGATTTCTTCCGTATGGAAGCGGTGCCTTTGAAACCCATCCGGAGGTAGTATCGGCCATATTTAAAACAAGATGCTCATCCAGATCAGTACGACGATCCGGCATGAGTCCCCCAAAATAATGGAGCCACCCATTACTATATACCAGGGCACCACTAGCCCTCGGGGAAGGCAGTGCGGGCCCCTTACTCCAGGTATCGGTATTTGTATCGTAAATCTGAACTTCTGCCGTGGCAACTCCCGGATGATCGCCTACAAAACCTCCTGCTATCCAAACACGATCATTTACCAGCGCTGCCCCCATATGAGTTACCCCTATGGGCATGGGCGCTCCCATAGCCCAAAGACCCGTGTCCAGATCCAGGATCTCGGTATAAGGAACGATCTTAAGCCCCTGGGTAAACCCTGAAAAGGTGTACAAGGTATTGTTTAGAACGGCAGTTTGAGATTCAAGTCTGCTTATTCCCGATGGTGGATTTTCACTCCACACACAATCAGACACGGGGATGAATGAAACAGGTTCAGGACTGACAACCGGATCAGGGTCTTGCGTTTCTTCCACCTCTTTTGCGCTGTCAGAACTACAGGCAACAAAAGCCACCAACACAACAGCTTTCTTAATTCCACACCATAGTCTTCCCCCTTTCATAGGTTAAAAGCATTTTTAGAATAGCAGGCTTTCTCACTAAGCAATAAACATACTTTTGAGAAGTGATCAGTTCATTTTCCGGGAAGTGATGCTGCAAGTAGCGGGAAACATGAAGGGAAGTCTTGTAAAGATAGTGAATTACGGAGTATAATGCCACTTGAGGGCAGGTTCGAATCATTGACCGTAAAACAGGCATGAGGATGGTTTAAAGGCAAAGAGGCAAAGAAGCTAAAAAAATATTATAAGCTTTTAGTATTCTCCCTGAATGAAGATAGGATGTACTGCTCCACTCTTTAAAAGTGGATGATCTAAACAGGGTCGAAACCCTGAAAAACCTACTTATTCATGAGATTAATATAACGAAAAGTTGATATCGGGCTTCCG
The DNA here is from genome assembly GCF_004799345.1 of Robertkochia marina. Taxonomy (GTDB): domain Bacteria; phylum Bacteroidota; class Bacteroidia; order Flavobacteriales; family Flavobacteriaceae; genus Robertkochia; species Robertkochia marina. The sequence continues at coordinate 335,840 of NZ_SSMC01000003.1, read as the reverse complement.
GCGCCGTTCACACCCCCGTTTAAAACGAGGAGTTGATTACCATACATCCGCGCTCCCGGAGCCAAAAGTCTTTGAGGTATTCCACAAAATTCAGACCAGGTATCACTTTGCGGGTCATATACAAAAATGGTATCCCGGGCCCCATTAGGACTAATACCCCCTACCACATAGATTCGGTTTTCAAAGACAAAGATACCGGCCTCAAAGTGAGAAAGCGCCAGGGGCATATCAGCCAAACGGTCCCAATTGCCTGTATCTGTCCTGTAAACATGTACAAAAGCTACATCCTCATTACCTCCGTCATGACCAAATTGTCCGCCTACAGCATATATATTGCCATTCAAAGCAACACCTCCCAGGTGATTCCTGGCGATGGGCAGCGGATCATCTGCCTTCCACCCTGCATTGATATTATTCAGATCCAGCACCCAATGCTCATTAATATCAGTCCTTCTGTCAGGCAACAGTCCTCCAAAATGATGGAGTTTACCATTGACGAGTACCAAGGAACCACTGGCTCGGGCCACAGGCAATTCAGGGCCTTCACGCCATTGATCATTCCCAGGGCTGTAGATCTGCACCCTGGACGTGGCTGTTCCCGGATGATCGCCAGCAAAACCACCTACGATCCAGATATCATCATTCACCCTGGCCACTCCCATATGGGTAACCGGAAGCGGCATGGAAGCACCCAATGACCATTGTCCGCTAATAAGATCATAGATCTCTGTTTCAGGTATCACAGCGAGCCCATTGGTAAAACCGGAAAAAGTATAAAGCTTGTTCCCTACGATGACAGGATAGGCTTCCAATTTTGGAATGGCACTTGGGGCCAGATCATTCCATTGACAATCGGATTCAGGAAAGGCGAAAGACTCCCATGTTTCAGGATCACCACTGGGCCTGGCTTCACTATCGGAAGAACAGGAAATTACACACAACAACAAACCTATCAAGACAAATGTTCTCAGAAAATAAATCATCGTTCAGCAGTATTACAAAAAGTTGATAGTCAGGTTGTTGTGGACTTAAAATACAAATACCGTGGGAGTTATAAAAAAGTAAAGCCGGGAATAACCCGGCTTTTAGTTGATCACTTTTAAAAAATCGTTATTTCGCAATATTAACGGCCCTTGTTTCCCTGATCACGGTAACTTTTACCTGTCCGGGATAGGTCATATCCGTCTGTATCTTCTGAGAGATCTCAAATGACAGTTGTGCTGCCTTATCATCACTTACTTTCTCACTTTCAACGATCACTCTCAGCTCTCTACCGGCCTGAATTGCATAAGCCTTCTTAACTCCGTTAAAAGCAAAGGCTATATTTTCAAGGTCTTTTAAACGTTGAATATACGAATCAAGCACCTGCCTTCTTGCACCGGGACGTGCACCGCTGATAGCATCACATACCTGAACTACAGGAGCCAACAGCGACTTCATTTCGATCTCATCATGGTGGGCACCGATAGCATTACATACCTCCGGTTTTTCTCCGTATTTCTCTGCCCATTCCATTCCAAGGATAGCGTGGGGAGTTTCTGTTTCTGTTTCCGGTACTTTTCCAATATCGTGAAGTAAACCTGCTCTTTTGGCAAGCTTAGGGTTAATTCCTAATTCAGCGGCCATCACCCCACATAATTTGGCTACTTCCCTGGAGTGCTGCAGAAGATTTTGCCCGTATGACGAACGGTACTTCATTCGACCTACCGCCTTAATAAGCTCAGGGTGAAGTCCGTGAATACCGAGGTCGATCACGGTACGTTTACCTACTTCAATGATCTCTTCTTCGATCTGCTTGGTGGTTTTCTTAACCACTTCTTCGATTCTTGCAGGGTGAATTCTCCCATCGGTAACCAATCGGTGCAGAGACAGTCTTGCCACCTCTCGTCTTACCGAATCAAAACACGATAAAATAATGGCTTCCGGGGTATCATCTACAATGATCTCAACACCGGTAGCACTCTCCAGCGCTCTGATGTTTCGTCCTTCTCTACCGATGATCCGTCCTTTAACGTCATCAGACTCCAGGTTAAACACCGACACACAGTTATCGATAGCCTCTTCAGTACCTATACGCTGTATGGTATTAACCACGATCTTTTTAGCTTCCTGCTGTGCGGTTAATTTAGCCTCTTCCAGGGTATTCTGAATGTAGGCCATGGCATCGCTCTTGGCATCCTCTTTAAGGCTTTCCAGCAATTGTGCTTTGGCATCTTCAGCAGAAAGACCGGAGATAACCTCCAGCTGTTCTACTTGCTGCTTGTGCATTTTCTCGACCTCTGCCTTCTTTTTCTCCAGAAAATCGAGCCTGAAATTGTAGTCTTTTATCTTTTCATCCAGCTCAGCATTGACCTTTTTAGACTTGGCCAGCTCACTGGAAACCTGGGATTCTTTATCACGGACTCGTTTTTCAACCTCAGCGATCTTCTTGTCTTTAGACATGATCACTTTTTCATGCTCGGCCTTCAGTTCAAGAAACTTCTCCTTCGCCTGTAAGATCTTATCTTTCTTAATGCTCTCTCCCTCTGTTTTAGCCTCCTTTACAATAGTATGAGCATCTTTTTTCGCATTAGCGATCACCTTGGTTGCGTTCTTCTTCTCGAGTACTTTCGCTATCACAAAACCGAGTATCACCCCGGCTATAACCCCAACAATTAGTAATGTTGTATCCATCGTTTATATATATTTAAAAAAAAAGCCTACATCGGTCATAGAGTTTTGTACAAACTCCGAATAACAGGTTTAAGGCTACCGAACTGATCAAGGATCCACCCAATCGGTAAAACCGATAGTGGCATGCTTTTACAATTCGAACTCACCTTTTTTAATGGATTCTTGTTGAGTTTGTCAAAAAAAATTTATCCGATGTAGGCAGTAACTTTAACCTATTTAAAAGAACGTTGAAGGTTCTCAGGCCAGGTGGTCGGTCAACAGCTCGTTTAATGCTTTTAAGCGGTCTTCCAATTCCTGTTCGTATTCCTTCTTGTCAATACTTTTTTGTTCAACCTGGGTCGCAAACTGTAAGGCACACATGGCCAATACATCCTGCTTATCTCTCACCGCATAACTGCGTTCAAACCTTTTGATCAGCTCATCAATGCTTTTTGCAGCCTTTCGGAGCCCTTGCTCTTGTCCGGGCTCTACAGTCAGGGGGTAAACCCTGTCTGCAATGGTTAGCTTGATCTTTTGTTTCCCCATAAAGGTTAAACATTATTCGGAGAGCTGCGCTATGCACAGATCTATTTCCCGAATTAACGTATTTATTTTAAGCTTTGCTTCTGTCTTGCTTTCATTACTGCCGAGCATTGATTTTGCCAGTTTGAGTGAGCGGTATTTTTCCTCCCATTCTTCAATGGAAGATTGCAGTTCTTTGTTTCTGCGGTTCGAATCGCGGAGTTCTTCGGTGAGTTTCTGGTTAAGCTGTTGTTGAACTTCTAACTGGTGAAGCAACTTGCTTACCTTATTTTCCAAAGAATCAATCAATTCGATCATTGCACTCATTTGGGGCAAATTTCAATACCTGTCTTCACAAAGTTAACATACCGCAATGTACCTCGCAACTGTTTGTAAAAATTTCTTTTCTACATAATTTAACGCTTTTCCACACGTTTTAAGATGGAAATTTTCCCTGTTTTTAAGGCAATTCTTATTTTAGTGCCCCAATGAAACCCACGCATGAGAACCCTGATTTTAGTTAGCTTACTGGTTGTACAAACTGTTTTTTCACAGAATCCATATCCTTCAGATGTCTTTGGCGACCCCTTAGATGTTCCCATCATCCTGGCCGGGAGTTTCGGTGAATTGCGAAGCAATCATTTTCATGCCGGGCTGGATATAAAAACACAACAACAGGAAGGACTCAAGGTGTATGCCATTGAATCGGGTTATATATCCCGCATAAAGGTACAGCATTACGGGTATGGAAAAGCCCTTTATCTGACACACCCCAATGGTTATACCTCCGTCTATGCCCACCTTCAGAAAATGGCTCCGGAAATAGAAGCCTTTCTCAAGGAAAAACAATACAAAAACGAAACCTACGAGATCGATCTATACCTGGAACCCTCAGAGCTGAAGATCGAAAAGGGACAAGTAATTGCCTACAGCGGTAATACGGGAAGCAGTGGTGGCCCTCATCTGCATTTTGAGATCAGAGATCTTGCCCAAAAACCTATCAATCCGCTCTATTTCGGATATGACGTTCAGGACACCGAACCTCCGAGGATTCTGGATCTTTATGTCTATCCGTATTCCGATAACGCCATCGTTAACGGGGCAAACCATAAAATACCTCTGAGGATCGACAAAAATGAAGACGGCAGTTTTATAGCCGAAAAAGTTTATGCTCAGGGGGCATTGGGCTTTGGTATCAACACCTACGACCGCCAGGATCTTGCCTATAACAAGAACGGTGCCTACAAGGTAGCCATGCAAGTGAACGGCAGCCCCTATTTTTCTTATGAATTCGAAACCTTTTCTTTTGGTGAAAGCAGGTATATAAATACACTTATCGACTATAACCATTATGAAGCGGAAGGAGAGCGCATCCAGAAGATCTTCCTGGAGCCCTATAATAAACTTAGTATTTACAGAGACAATGAAAACAACGGCATCATTGAGGTCATAGAGAACAATACGTATAATGTGATCTTGCAGGTGACCGATTTTCACGGAAATCGCTCAGAGATAACCATCCCGGTAGAAGGAAGAAAACAAGAATTAAAGAGACAAAAAGAAACCGTTAAAACTCCCTATTACGTCATTGCCGGCCGCGATAATCTTTACCAGCTGGAAGGCGCCAGTATCTTTTTTGACAAAGGGACGTTTTACCACGATTTTTACGCCGATCTGGGTATTGAAGAAGAGACCGTAAAGGTGGCCCATCCCGGAATCCCTGTAAAAAGCGCCTATACCCTTACCCTTGAGGGCAACGGCATTCCTGAAGAGCAAAAAGATCAATACTTCATTGCCCACATTGATGACCGCGGCAGGACTTTTTACGAAAATACATACCGCAAAGGAAACACCTACAGCACACGTACCAGCTCATTAGGCAATTTCAAACTCGTGAGAGACAGTGTAGCTCCGGATGTCAGAGCAGGTAATTTCAGGGAAGGGCAGGTATTATCAAATTTCCGTTATCTCAGACTTTATATCAAAGACGATCTGAGTGGCATTGATACTTACGAAGCCAAAATAGACGGGCAATGGGTACTGATGGAGTACGAGTATAAAAAAGGAAGTCTCACCTTTAATTTTGAAGACCTTGAATTTGAAGGGGGTAAGCATGAATTGGAAGTAAAAGTAACCGATAATGTAGGAAATAGTACTACCTTTAATACCAGCTTTTACCGAAACTAATCCATTGAATTTTGAGATGGCTTTCCATTTTAGCTAGTATCTTCTTCCTTTGCTATGGGCTGCCTGCTTTTTCGCAGCAGGCTGTACTTTGGGGTATCGTGGTCAATGAAGACAATGCCCCCCTGCCACAGGTTTCTGTTCAGGCCGGTAATGCCGGAACCGTCACCGACTCCAATGGCGCCTACCAACTTTCTCTTAAGGCCAACACCCGTATCACCGTAAGTTTTTCTCATCTTTCTTATGAAAAGATCGAGGTGGTGCTCGAGCTGCCTATCGGTGAACACTATGAGTTGAATCCTGTATTAAAAAAAGGAGTAACGCAATTGGGTGAGGTGGTTGTTACCAACCAAGGCACCAAAAGAGTCAGAGGCATAGAAAGCCTGGAGCCGGAAACGGTAAGAAAGATCCCGGGGGCCAATGCAGGGATAGAAAATGTTTTAAGATCATTACCGGGCGTGAGTTTTAATAACGAGTTAAGCACCCAATACAACGTTCGGGGTGGTAATTTTGATGAGAACCTGGTCTATGTGAACGGCATAGAGGTCTACCGCCCTTTCCTGATAAGATCAGGGCAACAGGAAGGATTGAGCTTTGTGAACACCGACCTGGTGAGGGAAGTTGACTTTTCAGCCGGAGGTTTTGAAGCCAGGTACGGCGACCGACTCTCTTCGGTGCTCGACGTAACCTACAGAAAACCGGAACAGTTCTCAGCAGGCCTGGAGGCCAGTTTTCTGGGAGGCAGCCTTTGGATACAGGGCACTGACAAGAAAAAGCGCCTCAGAGCACTGGCAGGCTTCAGGTACAGAGACAACAGTCTACTGGTTGACAGTAAGCAAACAGAAACCAATTTCCGACCACTTTTCGTAGATGCCCAGACCTATATAACCTATGCTCTGAACGAGCGCCTGGAATTGAGTTTTCTGGGCAATCTTTCCCTGAACAGGTATAATTACACCCCACTTACACGTCAAACCAACTTCGGAACCCTGCAGGATCCCATTGCCTTGCTTGTGGTATACAATGGTCGTGAAACCGACCGGTACGAAACCGGTTTCGGAGCTTTAAAACTCAACCACAAAGCCGCTGCCGGCCTGGAAATGGATTGGATCTTTTCTGCCTATCACACCCGGGAACAGGAGTTTTATGATATTCTGGCGCAATACCGCCTGGGACAGGTGGACAGTAATATAGGTGCCGAGAATTTTGGGAATGTCGTTTTTTCAGAAGGCGTAGGGTCTCAATTAGAACACGGAAGAAACACCCTGGACGCCCTGATATTAAGTGCAGAACACCGGGGTAAAAAAGCATTAAAAAAAGGAGTGATCTCCTGGGGCTTAAGATATAATTACGAAGATTTCAGGGATAAGCTGGAAGAATATGAGGTCATTGACTCTGCCGGATACAATATCAGGCCTCCCCTGCCTGAATTCAGTAATGACCAACCCTACTCTCCTTATACCGCACCTCTGACCGCCTATCAAAATATTGATGCCAAAAACTTCATCAGCACCCACAGGGTGATGGGATTTTTGGAATACAACCGTCAATGGCAACTACCCAAAGGCCAGCTTTACGCCAATGCCGGGGTACGTGGTCAGTACTGGCAGAATGACCCTGAAAACGCAGAAGGCTACAGCCGAATGATATTCAGCCCGAGAGCCCAACTGGCCTATAAACCTTCAGGGAACAGCGACCTGCTGTTTCGAATGGCAGGCGGACTCTATCAACAACCACCGTTCTACCGGGAACTCCGAAATCCGAATGGTGTTCTTATTCCTGAGGTAGAGGCCCAAAAAGCCTGGCACATCTCACTAGGGAATGATTACAGCTTTCAACTCTGGGAACGCGGATTTAAACTTACCTCTGAGGCCTACTACCGTAGCCTCTCCGACGTGAACACCTACACCCTTGAGAATGTTCGAATTCGTTACCGGGCAAATAACGAGGCCCTGGCTTATGCCTACGGACTCGACTTGCGGCTTAACGGCGAGTTCGTGCCCGGAACTGATTCCTGGTTTAGTTTTGGCTATTTAAAAACGGAGGAAAACCAGAACAACAGGGGCTATATTGCACGACCTACAGATCAGCGACTGAAGTTTGCCGTACTTTTTCAGGATTACGTACCCTCTATCCCGAACGTGAAACTTTACCTGAATGGGGTGTACAATACAGGAGTTCCCGGCGGCTCTCCTAATTACGCCGATCCTTACCTCTTTCAATTGCGTTTACCGGATTACAAAAGAGTTGACCTGGGTATTTTTTATGTTTTTGCAGATGCCGAAAATCGACACCCGAAGGGTCACTGGCTATATAAATTCAGGGAATTATCGGCAGGGTTCGAGATTTTCAATATTTTTGACGTCCAAAACTCAATCACGAACACCTGGGTCAGAGATGTGTACAGTAAGGTACAATATGGCATCCCAAACTATATGACCCGGAGGTTGTTCAATTTGAAAATCAGCATGCAGTTGTAAAATGAACATGAAGTACTTTGCCCTTAGCGTTTGTATGTTAGTTACCACCCTGGTCTTTGCCCAGAAATCAGTTTATCAAAGCGACAGCTTTGAAAATTTGAGCAAAGATCATAAGGTCCTGGCCATACTCCCCTTTGCAGTCCGCCTTGATCTGGAAAGCCAGGGAGAGGTCTCAGAATCACAATTGAAGGACCTGGAAAAACAGGAAGGGTATGCCGTACAGAGTGCCCTGGAATCTTATTTTCTGAAACGCGATAAAAGAAAAGACTACCGGGTGGAGTTTCAAAATGTAAAAAACACCAACGCCTTGCTGTTAAAAGCCGGGATCAATTTAGAAAATATCGATGTTAAAACCACCCAGGAACTCAGCGAAATTCTAGGGGTTGACGGAGTCATCACCGGGGACGTCTCCCTGAACGCCCTGATCTCAGAAGGGGTGGATGATTCTTTTAGCTTCATTGACTATATAAGCGGTAAAAGTGATTACGGCCGTATTGCCATCAAGCTCAGCGATGGGGCCACCGGGAAACTCCTTTGGCGATTCGAACAAACCATCGATCGTAAATCGGGGAAGAACACCAATGCCATCATCGAGAAAATGATGCGTACCTCTACCCGGAAATTCCCTTACGATAAAAGTAAGTAAAGCGTAGATTACAGTTTGCGGTTTGCGTTTAACAGTGGCCTGTGGCCAGTGGTCGGTGGGCCCATAGTTACGATTCTTTCCAACTCGTCCCTGAAACCTGTCTGCCGACAGGCAGGCTCGTCACTGAAACTCACCCGGCATACTCTTTTAGCACCTCCATCACATAATCGATCTCTTCCCTGGTGGTGTATACCGAAAATGAAAACCGAAGAGAAGGCTGCGCAAACTTTTCATCATCAAGCACCTCTCTCAACACATGAGAACCGCTCTGACTTCCGCTTTGACAGGCACTACCCCGGCTGCAGGCTACACCTTTCAGATCCAGCTGAAACAAGAGCATGTCTGCCTTGGCCGGAGGAATAGGCAATCTTACATTGACCAGGGTATATGTACTTTTTTGAGCGTCAAGAGCATAGCCATTAATGGCCGCTCCGGGCACCGCCTTTTGCAGGCTTTCAATAAAATAAGTTTTGAGTTCAGTGATCTTATTGCGTTCTGCCTCCAGGTTTTCATAAGCCAGCTGAAAGGCCTTTTCGAGCCCCAGAATGTTATGAGAACTTTCAGTTCCGGCACGACTCCCCCTCTCCTGTTCTCCACCATGGATCAAGGGGGTAAGTTGATGGTCTTTTCGCTGGTAAAGAAACCCGACACCTTTAGGTCCGTGAAATTTATGGGCAGAAGCCGCCAGGAAATCTACAGGCGTTTTTTCAAGATTCCATTCCCAATGCCCGATACTCTGTACAGCATCAGAATGCACTAAAGCTCCATACTCCTTACACAAGAGGGCTACCTCATGAATATCAATGCGGTTGCCGATCTCATTATTTACATGCATCAGGCTCACCAGGGTCTTTTCTTCCCCCTGCTCAAGGAGCTCACGCAGGTGCTCAACAGAAGGGTTTCCGCCCTCATCAAGCATCACGAAATCAACTTTGATCTTGCAGGTCTTTTCAAGGAATTCAACGGTATGCAACACCGCATGATGTTCGATCCGACTGGTAATAATTCGTTTCACCCCAAGATCATTTACAGCACCGAACAATGCCATATTATCGGCCTCGGTACCGCCGGAGGTAAAAATGATCTCCGAAGGATGCGCATGAAGGGTTTTGGCTATTCTTTTTCGCGCCTCTTCAATTCGGGCACGTGCCGCCCTTCCAAAACTATGGGTAGAAGAAGGATTTCCATAATACAACTCCATCCCTTCGTGCATGTATTCAAGCACTTCCGGACGAATACGGGTAGTAGCGGCGTTGTCGAGATAAACTTTTTGCATGAGACAAAATTAAACAAATAAATTCTTGAGAATAAATTTCGAGATAGAGAGGGAGTTCTTACTTTTGTTTGATCGAAAAACCGGCTTATGAAACGATTTCTGACCTTCCTGGCGGCTTTAAGCCTTGCAGCATGTGATGATGGCGACCTCACCCTGGAAAGACTCAACTTTGACGACACCGTCGTTGAAACTCCATGCGGTGAATTATTGCTCTATAAAATTGGGAGCAGCAGAGAAGAAAGCCTGATGATCGAACTCCAGGGAGAGTCTGCTGAGATCTTTAATACCCTGCCGGCAGATGGACAACCAAGAGAGTACACCATAAACAACTCCGGGGTAAAGGCCCTGTACAGAATTTTTGACGGAGAGGTTAACCGTAATTACTTCTGTAATGAGATCCCCCCTATCGCCCCTCTGGTCATTGAAGAGTGGTTCGCCACCGGAGGTACCGTAGAGATAGCTACCAACCTGGAGGCCGATGATAACGACAACCTCCCGGCCAGCCTGGAAGGTATTGTGGTAAACCCCGATGGCACCATTAACAGAGAAGCCTCTCAGGATACCGATGGCGATGGATTACCCGATTATCTGGACATTGATGATGATGGTGACAATGTGCTCACATCACAGGAGATCGAGATCACCAATACCGATATTGTATTCACAGACACCGATGGCGATGGGATCCCGAATTACCTGGATACTGATGATGACAATGATGGTGTTAACACCATAGATGAAGATCTGAATGGCGACAACAATCCGGCCAATGATATCGAAGTTGGCAATACCGAACCCAACTACCTTATTGCCTCACTTAATATTGCGACCACTCTTCCGGTAAGCCGAAGAACCCATAACTTTATTGAAACCTATACCAGTACTATTGCTATTACAGACGGGTTTCAGTTGATCAATGGCAGCCAGGAGGTAAAATACGATGTTCCGCGTTATGAATTTGGCACCGTTACCGTAGAGGTGACAACGGCAGAGCAGCAGGCATCGGAGTTCTAAGGGTTTTGGTAAATATAAACCTCGGTAGCGCCCAAACCGTATTTCTGATAATCGGCGTCATACCAGCTCACATTATCATACCGGCCAAACAAGTATTCCAGTTCGGTTCGGAGCACCCCCTCGCCCACACCGTGAATAAAAACAATTCGCCTAATTCGTTTACTGATAGCAAACTCTAATTGTCTCTTGGCGGTATCCAGCTGCAGGGTCAACATATCGTGGTTGGTTAACCCCCTGGTGGTTTGGGTGAGTTGATGAATATGAAGGTCTACCTCCATCGGCGGTTCGATCTTTTCTCGCTTCACCGACTTTTTCTTTTGTTTCTGACCTCCATGCTTTTCCCGCATAGCCCGGGAAACATCTACATTTGATACCTTCAGCGCATCGCTTTCGGGCATTAACAACACCTCCTGAGGTTCCATTTCCAGTTCAAAGCCATCTTCAGTGATTACCCTGATCCGGCCTGGTGATACTGCTGTTACCTCACCCCTGATATTGTCATCTACCGTTTCAATGCGATCGCCAACCCGGAAAGTTCTCATACCCAAATCTGACCTTTTAAAGGTTACTCTTCACCATTCTGTTTGCTCTTATCCTGATCTTCTCTCGGATTTTCCTTCACCCATAGGATGGTCGACTTGTATAGTCCGTACATCATCATAACAAATCCAAGGATCTTCATATATATGTGCCAGGGCTGTTCGTTGTTGAACATAAAAACAAGAATGGCCCCGATAATGATTAAAATAAAAGAAAGGAGTTTCATGGTGATCTTTTGCTTTTCGGTATGCAAAATTAAGCTTTTTACGCCCCCTGCAAATAAGTTTTAGTAAGTTTACAAAAACATGTTTTGTACTAATGACACTTGCCGGATCGCTATTCGCCACTCCTGAAGATTATATGTTGCCCTGCCTGACCAAAACCCTTTTTGGTGTTGAATGTTTCGGATGCGGACTCCAGCGGGCTGCGGTGCTTCTATTTCGGGGAGAATTTACCGCCGCCTTTCAAATGTATCCGGCCATCTACACCCTCATCTTGCTCTTCGCCCTGATTTTTACCCGCAATCTGATCCGGATTCCTCATTACAGCAAAATATTATATATCTTAGTGGCAATTAACCTTGCACTAATCGTAGGAAATTATTTTTTAAAATAAAGAAATTTTAACGCTGATTTTATGGAAGCTCAGAAACTCCCAAGCCCTGTACTCATTATCGTTCTAGGAATATTCGGTATTCTCTGTTGTTGTTTTGCCGGTTTGGGTATTATTCCTTCGGCCATTGCCTTAAGTCTTTCGCGAAAAGCAGAAACCATCATGGCCGCCAATCCCGAGCTTTACATCGACAAGCAAAGCAGCATCAGGGCCGGTAAGATCATTGCCATTGCAGCCATTGCCCTGAACCTGTATATACTGGTTAAGATCGCCTTTGACATTTACAGCATGGGTTGGGATGCTTATAAGATGCAATTCGAAGAGATCATTGAAGAGGCCAAACGACAGGCAGAGGCCAATTAATAAGATCGCCTGGGCGAATTATGAATGATGGATGATGAGTTATGAATGGTGAATGATTGCAAACAGATTACTGTCTATTCCCACCGCATAACTGTATAACCGCATAACTGTATAACGGTATAACGGTATAACGGCATAACCAAAAAAAAAAGCCCTCTTTATTCAGAGGGCTTTTTTTTTATTTCTCAAACTTCTTAAGGGTTGAAGTTATGATCTGTACACAATCTAGTAATTGTTCTTCGGTCATGACCAGCGGGGGTGCGAACCGAATGATATTACCGTGGGTGGGTTTTGCCAACAATCCGTTCTCCTTTAGGGCCATGCAAATATCCCAGGCCGTAGAGCTGTCTTCCGTATCGTTGATCACGATGGCGTTAAGCAATCCTTTTCCCCGAACCAGCTTCACAATAGTACTTTGCGCGATGTACTCGTTCATTTTTTCCCGAAAGAGTTCTCCAAGGTTACGTGCATTCTGAGCCAGGTTTTCATCGCGAACCACTTCAAGGGCTTCCATAGCTACCGCAGCAGCCACGGGGTTTCCTCCAAAGGTACTTCCGTGTTGTCCCGGTTTGATCACGTTCATGACCTCATCGTCGGCCAATACGCCACTTACAGGGTAGGCACCACCACTCAGGGCTTTTCCGAGGATAAGCATATCCGGACGCTGGTAGGTGGCTTGCTTTTCGCAATGTCCCTGACAGGTACAATCGCCGCAAACTGCCAGTAAAGATCCGGTACGTGCAATTCCCGTCTGTATCTCATCGGCAATGAATAACACCCCGTTCTCGTTACACAGCGATTTTACTTTTCCGATAAAATCGGCATCCGGCCTGAACACTCCGGCTTCTCCCTGAATAGGTTCGATCAATACCCCTGCCACATTCTCCTCAGTCTCCAAAGCTTTCTGTAACGCATCGGCATCGTTGTAAGGCACCTTCACAAAGCCCGGGGTATAGGGCCCGAAATTCTTGCGTGCCCCTTCATCATTAGAGAAAGAAATGATGGTGGTGGTACGTCCGTGAAAGTTGTTTTCAAAAACAATGATCTTAGCCTTCTCTTCCGGAATGCCTTTCTTTTCATAGGCCCATTTACGACAGATCTTAATAGCCGTCTCTACGGCCTCTGCCCCGGTATTCATGGGTAAAAGCTTGTCAAAACCAAAATACTCGGTAGCGTACTTTTCAAATTTTCCGAGCATATCGTTGTAAAATGCTCTTGAGGTCAGGGTTAAGGTCTTTGCCTGCTCGGTCATCGCATTCACGATACGCGGGTGACAATGCCCCTGGTTTACTGCAGAGTAGGCCGAGAGAAAATCGTAGTACTTCTTCCCTTCGGCGTCCCACATAAATACACCCTCCCCGCGACTCAATACCACGGGCAACGGATGGTAGTTATGTGCTCCATACTTGTCTTCTAATGCAATTGCATCTTTCGATGATAATTTTTCTAAAATTGCCATTTTTGAATTTTAATATTGACACTTTACAATTCCTTCTTAAGGAGAGAAATCATCCGTATTGCAGTGCCTGCAAAATACTAATAATTCAACGGATACTAAAGTTTTTTTGAGCGCCTGCCTGCTATACGGGCTTTTGGCCCGTAAGCCGTCACCGCGTTTTACGCGCTACACGGTAGCTCGCTCCAACCGCTGGCGCATGGTGATTGACTTCTTCAAAGCGTTTCTTACTTAAAACATAAAACAACTCCTCACCTCAAGCATATTTATAAAGAAAAAAACCGGCCATCCTGTGCCTTACTTTTTTCCCTGCAGTTTACCGAATACGTCCTATGGATCCGATAAAAAACCATAACTTTAAAATTATGGTTATGTATACCCGGGACTTGCTCCTTCCTCTTTGCCTCTTTGCCTCTTCGCCTCTTTGCCCCTTCGCCAGGTCGCCTCTTCGCCTCTTTGCCTCTTCGCCTCTTTACCCCTTTACCCTTTAACCTCTGTGCCATAACTAACAGCTTATGAGCAGATCATCATTCATACTTTCGCTGTGCCTGCTGTTTTCAGGCTTTGTGCTACATGCACAGGTTGAACCTTCCGCCGCCGAATACACCTTTAAAGAAGGTAGCTACGGAGGTATCGGTAAATGGTTCATGGGACGGGAGATCGCAGCGGTGATGAGCTATCGGGGTATGGATTGGCTCGAAAGAAACAGCAGACCCAAAGAGGAGAATACAATAACCCTGATCGCCAACCTTGACCTCCAACCCGGAGATGTTGTGGCTGATATTGGTGCCGGTTCGGGCTATCATGTTTTTAAAATGGCACCTATGGTATCTAAGGGGCAGATCTATGCGGTAGATATACAACCGGAAATGCTCGCAGCCATTCGCACGAAGATGGAAACCGAAAGATCAACCAATGTTATTCCGGTTGAGGGAGATATTCAAAGCGTAAACCTCCCCGAAAATAGTATCAATAAGGTCCTGATGGTTGATGTGTACCATGAATTCGAATTCCCCCTCGAAATGATGGCGTCTGTAAAAAAAGCTCTGAAACCGGACGGCAGGGTCTACCTCATTGAATACAGGGGCGAAGATCCCAACGTAGCTATTAAAAAGTTACACAAAATGACGCTAGACCAGGCCGTCAAGGAAATGAATGCCGCCGGATTCCAGCTGGTAAAAAACATAGATAATCTGCCCTTACAGCACTGTATGATCTTTGAAAAAACAGAATAAGTTCTTTAAAAAACACATATGTAAGTCTTCCTGTCTGTCCTAAGGGGAGCAGGAAATAACACAATTGCATAATGTAGTTCAATTCCTATAAAATATCTTTTTTTCCTATCTTCCTTTCCTTTTAAGATCACAACTATGAAGCCCTTATTTTTTATCACTATTCTGCTATTCACAGTCACTGGTTGCACCGACCAGGACGACCATCTGACCCCGATCAACATCGTGAATTTTGATTTGGGCAAAACAGTACAACGCTATGACCATAACGGACAAAACCGTGAATACCTATTGTACATACCTCCCAATATAGAAGAACGTTCCGGTAAAGTCCCTTTGGTTTTCAGTTTTCACGGCCTTAACGGAACCAGTGAAGGTATGTACAGTTTGACACGCTTTCACGAACTAGCCGATATTAACGGATTTATTGCTGCCTATCCCCAGGCACTGCCGATTAATGGCTCTAACCGATGGAACGACTCTAATGACCTCAGCAACGGCAAACCCGACGACCAGGAATTCATAAAAGGATTAACCGATATGCTCATAGAACAACTTCCTGTAGACCCTGATCGTGTATACCTTTCAGGATTCTCCAACGGAGCACATTTCAGTTTCCATCAATTCTGCCAGTATGCAGACTATGCCGCGGTGGCCGGGGTAGGCGGTGGTATGAACTGGGTAGCCCTGAACATGTGTACTACCACCATGGCAAAACCGGTAATGCAGATTCATGGCACCGACGATAAGGTGGTGCCTTATACTCAAGCTGAAACGGCTATCCACTATTGGGTTGAACAAAACAACACAGAAAATACACCCATCATCACTCAATTTCCAGACACCGATCCCAATGACGGCAGTACCGTCCAAGAACATCGCTATACCGGGGGCGCTAACGACATGGACGTTCACCATTTAAAGGTCATAGGTGGAGGACATCACTGGCCGGGACCACATGGTAATAAGGACATCAATGCCAGTGAAGAGATTTGGAAATTCTTTTCACTCTACAGTCTTTCTGGTCGCATAGGCTCTTGATACTAAAACCTTGGTTTAGAGCGCTTTTCTTCGAATACTATTCTTCTATGAAGTGAAAAACAACCTACCTTTGTTTTATCGTCTGCTATTTTAAAAAACGCATAAATCAGATAAAACCACTCATATGAAAGTCTTCCTCCCTACCCTTTTGTTCCTGCTTGTCCTAACCTCCTGCGGCTCGAGCGACTCGATCTTTGAACTCGATCCGCAACAAAGCATGCTGATGACCGGGAAGGGTCCCGGGCAGGATGCCGCGATCAACCCTTATACCAATGAAAAAAGTATTGCCGTGGTTACCAATCTCGGAGACACCATATTTAATGTCAGAATCCAGCAAGATGGCGAAATTTTGAATGAAACTTCTCTATTGCCTGGAGTCACCCGGGAATTCACCCTGGATCCGAAACATGAATTATACCTGGATAGTGAACAGAAGAGCAGGTCTAAGGTGACATTTAAAAAATTTAAAGAGTAAACAGCATGAAACTAGGAGCATTTTCTATCAGCCTCAGTGTTAAAGACCTCAGCGCCTCCAGGGCGTTTTACGAAAAACTGGGATTTTCGGTATTCGCCGGCGATGCAGAACGGAATTACCTCATCATGAAAAACGGGAATGCCCTGATCGGGCTCTTCCAGGGTATGTTTGAAGGCAATATTTTAACCTTCAATCCCGGCTGGGACGAAAATGCCCAAAACCTCGAGGACTTTGATGATATCAGAACCATCCAGCAACACCTTAAAAGCCACGGGGTATCGCTCACCTCGGAAGCAGAGGAAAATTCAGAAGGACCAGCCAGTTTTACCCTGGCTGACCCTGATGGCAATGTGATCCTGATTGATCAGCACCGGTGAGTTTCAGGCACCCCGTTAGAACTAAAGGATTATGGGAAGGCCTTTACATGAGAAGGATAAATGGACTACTACGACCCCTCTCATCAGTCTCTGCAGATGCCGGGGAGACATAAACTCTGAAATGAAAAATATTTTCTTACAACACTATAAGCTAATCATGAATCCGCAGAGTGTCATGCATTGCCCGGTAAAGGATCGCCTCACCTTTTGGGTGAAATAACAATAAGAATTGACGTATTTCCCTGGAATTAAAAGCCTTCTGAAACTATTGACTATGAGACTAATTATATCCGCTTTAACAGCCCTTTGCGTACTCTCATGTAAAACGGAAACCCAACCGAATAAACCATCAGATCCAGATCAAATGACAGGTGATCTAACCGAAAACACCCTGTCGGAAAAATCCATTCCGGAGACCTCCGGGTCAAAAGAAAGTTTTGATCAGCTTGAATATTTGATCGGCTTAAAGAATCATGTGGCTAAACGCTACTACCCGGAATTTGCTGAAAAACAACTGTTTCAACCTATTGCCTACTACACCAGGAAAGGTACCTATGTCATTAACCCAAACACCCATATCCGAAACAACTTTGACCACAGTGAAGCCGCCTCTTTTGACGGTACCGAGGTGATAAAGCTTTCCGAAAAATTTACGGATACCGTCAATTTTCAGTTCCATGTGAGTTACAGCGACACCGACACCACAGCCCTTTATTACATGGAAAATGTGTTGTTCTTTCAGAGTTTCGAGCTGACACAGAAATTTATCCCGGATATTAAAGACCTCAACGACTGGTCGATCATGGTCATCCACGAACTCTTTCACGGGTATCAGCGCGAGATCCCTCCGTTTAAAGAATACTATACCAACCTGGAGATGCCGGGAGGTCCTGATGAATTTCTCGCCAAATACCATCAAGAAGTTCCCTGGTTTAAGAAAAGTATTTATCAGGAAAACGAGATTTTGAAAAGTATCTGGATCGATGGGGTTAATCCTCAGGAAGGCCTCAAAGTATACGACTCTCTGAAAACGATTAGAATAAACCGAATAGCCAAGGAATTCGATGTGAGTATCAGGGAAGCCGAAGATTACGAGATCCTCATGGAAGGACATGCACGTTACTTCGAATCCCTGTGCAAACGGTTCCTGGAAAAATACCCTTCAGACACCTCCATGCTCAACGACCATAACCGGGACTATTTTACAGATATGTTTAAGAACTATGAGGTAACCCAAGACAAAGGACTATACGATCTTTATAACGATCGCTATTACTACCAACTGGGTTATAATATCACCATGATCCTTGAAAAACACCTGCCGGAATACAAGAAAACACTCTATACTAACCATCATAATTTCAATGCTTACCTTAATATCCTGAGCACGAAGGACTCCGAATAATGGATGGACGCGCCCGGGTTAGCACCGGGAGAAGCCACCTTTTAATCTTACGATACTTCGAAAATATACTTATCTTGACCATCAACTTTAAACCGAATAACTATGATTTTAGGAGTTTCTGAATGGCTCAGCCAAAAATTAGGATGGAATGTAAAACACATTCGAATTGCCTTTGTAATTGCTTTTTTATTTTTCGGAACCGGGTTGGGTCTCTACCTGATACTTTGGATCGTGAAAATGTTCTCTAAGTAAACTATTTGATCGGTCTCTACAGGGCCGTAAAAAAGAAACAATAAAAGGTATGATCAAGAAAATAGGTTTGATCGGTGGTATGAGCTGGGAATCATCCCTGGAATATTATCGAATCATCAATGAAGAGGTAGGTCATCGCTCAGGAGGTTTCCAATCCTGCAGGTCGGTCATGGAATCGGTTGATTTTGCCTGGACTGTGGTTGACCTTGCATAAAAGGGCTCTTAACCAACACTTAAAATAGTATGATGACCGGATCATTTCGTTATCTGTATCTTTAAATAACAACAACTATGAGTATGACCACTCCTGAACACGACGCCCGCATTGCAAAAATGACCTTCGCTTCGGTATACCCTCATTATGTGACCAAGGTTGAAAAAAAGGGTCGAACCAAAGAAGAATTATTTCAGGTCATTGAATGGCTTACCGGTTTTGATGAGAACAGGCTGCAAAGCCTCATTGATGATAAGGTGACCTTTCAACAATTTTTTGACCAGGCAACCCTCAACCCAAATGCAAAACTAATCAAAGGCGTTATCTGCGGGTACCGCGTTGAAGAGATCACCACCCCTCTTACACAACAGGTGAGATACCTGGATAAGCTGGTTGATGAGCTGGCCCGTGGTAAAAAAATGGAGAGCATCCTGCGTAAATAACTCCTCAATAGAAGATGAACTATTACCAGGACGTAGAATTTATCACCCTTGATTTTACGCAAAAAGAACTACCTAAAGGAGAATACGAAAATTGCATCTTTAGTAATTGTAACTTCTCAGGGTGCGATCTCTCTCATTATAGATTCATGGATTGTGAATTTATTGATTGTGATCTCAGCATGATCAAGCTCCGAAGTACCCTCCTGCAAGACATTCGGTTCAAAGATTCAAAAATGCTTGGTGTCCGGTTTGATCACTGTGATGATTTCGGACTCCGATTCTCTTTCGAAGGCTGTCAGCTTAACCATGCCTCATTTTATCAATTGAAGTGTAAGAGCACCTTATTCAAAAATACCATTCTCAAGGAGGTAGATTTTACCGAGACAGACCTGACAAAGGCTCTCTTTGACAACTGCGATCTGTTCGGTGCCACCTTCGAAAGCACGATCCTGGAACAAACCGATCTCAGAAAAACACAGAACCTGGAAATAGATCCTGACAAAAACCGAATGCGAAAAGCACGCATATCGGTTTCAGCCCTACCCGGCCTTCTGAAAAAATACAACCTAGACATCGAACTCTAGACGCTTAATTTCATGAAAAAGAATCTCTATGTTTCCCTGCTTCGCGGCATCAACGTAAGCGGTAAAAGGTTGATCAAAATGGAAGCCTTACGGCGGTGTTATGAGTCCATAGGGTTCGAAAAAGTAACCAGTCATCTCCAGAGTGGCAACCTAATATTCTATGCCGAAGAGCAAGAAGTTACGAAGCTCAGTCAAAAAATATCATCCCGGATAGAAGCAGAATTCGGACACGAAGTTCCTGTGATGGTTTTGACCGCTCAAGAATTCCGGAACATAGCCGAATCCAATCCCTTTACCCGGCATATAGATAAAGACCCCTCTTTCTTTCACATTACATTCCTTTCTGCCAATCCGGAAAACTATGATACGCAAGCCATCATGGAGAAAAAACAAAAGGGCGAAGAAGTAGCTATTACTGACCGTGCCGTTTACCTCTATTGCCCGAACGGATACGGGAAAACAAAACTGACGAACAACCTTTTTGAAAACAAACTCAACCTAAAGGCAACCACCCGGAACCAAAAAACAGTCGATCGTTTGCTGGAATTGCTGGAACCACCCAAAACCCAGCAGCATTAGATGGCAAAGTGGTGAATCCTGTTAAAGTTTGTAGGCAGTACTCTCCTTGACCGAATTCATAACGAAAGAACTATGGATATTCGAAATACCTTCAAGGACCGATAACTTTTCATTGATAAATTGATGAAACTCCTTGATATCGCTCACGGCAATTTTTAACAGGAAGTCAAAGCCACCTGATACGTGATGGCATTCCATGATCTCAGGGAAAGTTTGTATTTCCTGCTCAAAAGTATTTATCAAACCTTTTTGATGCTTTAGGAGAGTTACCTGGCAATAGGCCACCACCCGTTTCCCGATCTTTTCTCTGTCTAGTAAGGCCACATAGCCCTTGATAATACCCTGCTGTTCCAGCTTTTTGATGCGTTCATAGGTGGGCGTAACACTCAATCCTACCTTAGCAGCAATTTCCTTGGTGTTCTGCCGCTCCTGCTGTAAGGCTATCAATATCTTCCGGTCTGTACGATCCATCATAGATTTTTTTTCTGTCATCTCAATAAAAAACTCAACTCATCAGTACACTTATACTTCAAAACAAAAATAAAGAGAATAAATTTCTGAAATTAAGTCCATTTAAGAATATAATTCTGTAATCACCTAGATTTGCGAAAAACTAACTCTCATCAAAATTATCAGGAAGAATGAACAGTAACCCTGTGATCTCAGTGAACGAACAACTCAACCTCCTGAAGGAACGAATCAGAGAAGCCAGCGATTTGTTTTTAGGATACCCCGTATCTAAAGACTTTGATTATACCCCCTTATACGACTTTCTGAAATACCCGATCAACAATCTTGGTGATCCTTTTGAAGACAGTACTTACAAGGTACAGACCCATGAACTGGAAAAGGAAGTGATTCGCTTTTTCGCCCGTTTATTCCGTGCCAATCCCAAAGACTATTGGGGCTACGTTACCAATGGCGGATCAGAAAGCAACTTGTACGGACTCTATATCGCGAGAGAATTATACCCAAAGGCCATGGTGTACTACTCAGAGTCTACCCACTACAGCGTAAAGAAAAATATTCACCTGCTCAATATTCCGGCTATTGTGATCCGGTCACAGGAGAACGGAGAAATGGATTATAACGACCTGGAGAGAACCCTCCAGTTTAACCGCCATAAACCGGCTATCATATTAACCACCTTTGGCACCACCATGAAAGAAGCCAAGGACGATGTTTCCAGGATCAAAGGAATTCTTCGTCAGTTGGCCATCCAGGATCATTACATTCATTGTGACGCCGCCCTTTCCGGGTCTTACGGGGCGTTTATAGAGCCTCGGGCAGCCTTCGATTTTCAGGATGGAGCTGACAGTATTTCCATTAGCGGACACAAATTTATCGGGTCTCCCATCCCCTGTGGTGTACTGCTTACCAAACGCAGCCTGAGAGATCGTATCGCCAAAGGCGTCTCCTATATCGGCTCTTTAGACACCACCATTACCGGCTCGCGTAACGGGCATAGTGTTTTATTTCTTTGGTATGCACTTCGAGCCATGGGAGCCGAAGGATTAAAAAGAAGGTATCTACACAGCCGGGAAACCGCCGAATACTGTTTGGGCGAATTGCGAAAACTTGGAATCGAGGCCTGGATGAACCCCGGAGCTATTACCGTGGTCTTCCCAAAAACACCTGAAAACCTGAAAAGAAAATACCAACTGGCCACAGAAGACACCATCACCCATATTATCTGTATGCCCAATGTGACCAAGGCGCATATTGATGCTTTTATGGAGGATTATAAGGTAGAAATGCAGAGGGAGCCTGAGTTGTACCTGGAGGAGATGGAATTTTAAAAGAAAACAACCCCTGTAAGGGAGTCTTTCTGATAAAGAATAGAATCAGGTTGTTGGCCAATCCTCGCTATCGTGGAGCCTGCCTATTGACAGATTGGTTCCTGCTCTCTGGCCATGCCCTATCACACCCCCGCTCCCGCGGAGCTCCAGCTCCGTGGCCGCACCCTATTACCCAAGAAAACCCGTATCATCGGTCTCGAGTACACTTTCCATTTCAGCGAAGTTCCCTGCACTACTGTATCTATATTCCCAGGGTTTCATCACCAGACCAGTCTCAACAGGGTTTTGGTGTATGTAGTTAATCTTTTGACGCATCACTTTAGTGCTTCATAATTCAATAGGGTGATGATACGGCTGCCAAAAAGCATATTGATTACCTCCTTCTTGTTTAATGGCTGCTTTTCTAAACGTATTCAACAACCATCCCTTCCGGCTTTCTTGATTATTTTCTTTGATGGCTTTTAAAAGAATTCTTGCACTAAAACTTTTCAGATCCCTTATTAATCCTGCGGGATGCTCCCTACCCGACCTGAACATCAAATGAACATGATTTGGCATGATGCAATAGGCATAAATTTCCATAGCTTTCTGTTTCCTGCAATAATCAAAACATTCAATCATCAATTCAAAGTACAGCATCCGCGTGAATACTTCCACCCAGTTTACAGTAGCGAAAGAAACAAAATACAATCCGGAGGGATTACGAAATTTGTAGTTACTACTCATAAGATAAATATAGAAAATAATCTATTTCTAAATAAATTTGCACATTTTTTACCACGGAGCTGGAGCTCCCCGGTAGCGGTAATGGAAATATCCTGGTTTAAAGCATTGTTTATTCGGTTGAACATACCAATTCACCAATTCTCATATCTGTATATGACCAAAAAGCGACCTCCCGGTTCAGTATTAATGCTGCCCAAGAGCTCTAGCTCCATGGCTATGCCCTTATACCTCATGACCCATCTAAAATCCAAAAAAACACCCTATTTTTGCGGCATGGCAAGAAAGAACAGGATCAAGGTATTTGAAAAGGTTACCGTAACCGATGCAGGAGCAAAGGGAAAAGGGGTGGCCAAAGCCCCTGACGGAAGGGTAATATTCATGCCCCACGCCGTCCCGGGTGACGTGGTGGATGTAAGAACCTTTAAAAAGCGAAATAATTATTTTGAAGGAGAGGTTATCCATATTCATGAACCTTCGGATAAAAGAACAGAACCTGTTTGTGAGCACTTTGGGAGCTGCGGAGGCTGTAAATGGCAGAATATGGACTATACCCACCAGTTGTTCTACAAGCAAAAAGAGGTTACCAACAACCTGCAACGCATTGCCAAGGTTGAACTGCCGGAAACCTCCCCTATTCTCGGATCGGAGAAACAATATTTTTATCGCAACAAAATGGAGTTCTCCTTCTCAGATAGTCGTTGGCTGAGCCGGGCCGAGATCGAGAGCGACACTGAAATAGATAACCGAAACGCCCTTGGTTTTCACATCCCCGGGATGTGGGATAAGATCCTGGATATCAAAAAATGTCACCTGCAGGAAGATCCTTCCAATGCCATCCGGCTGGAGGTAAAACACTTTGCAGAAGCACATCAAATGACTTTCTTCAATACCCGGGAGCAAAAGGGATTACTCAGAACCCTGATGATACGAACAGCCTCCACCGGAGAGATCATGGTACTTATTCAGTTTCACGATGATGAGCCTGAAAACCGGGAATTGCTGCTCAACCACCTGAAGGAAACCTTTCCGGAGATCACTTCCCTGCAGTATGTGATCAACCAGAAGGCCAATGATACTATTTACGACCAGGAAGTGATCTGTTTTTCAGGAAGAGATCATATTCTTGAATCAATGGAAGGACTGCAGTTTAAGATCAACGCCAAGAGTTTCTACCAAACCAATTCTGCCCAGGCTTACGAATTGTACAAGGTAACGCGAGAGTTTGCAGGTTTGCAGGGAGATGAAACGGTTTATGATCTTTACACCGGAACCGGAACCATTGCCCAATTCGTGGCCAAACAAGCCGGTAAGGTCGTAGGAGTTGAAGCCGTACCTGAAGCCATAGAAGACGCCTGGGAAAATGCCCGTCTGAACAACATAGAAAATGTTACCTTCTATGCCGGAGACATGAAAAAGGTGTTCAATGCAGACTTTATTGAAGAAAACGGTCGTCCGGATATTATCATCACCGACCCTCCGAGAGATGGCATGCATAAAGATGTGGTGCAGCAAATTCTGAACATCGCTCCTAAAAAGGTGGTTTATGTAAGTTGCAACAGTGCCACCCAGGCCCGCGACCTGGCCTTAATGGATGAAAAGTACAGGGTAACCAGGGTGCAACCCGTAGATATGTTTCCACAGACCCATCATGTAGAAAATGTTGTACTTTTAGAACGTAGAAACTCAATTTCGTGAAGAAACTAATTTACCTTCTTACCCTAATGATCTTCACGGGCGTTGTCATAACCGCCTGCGAAAAAGACGACATTTGCCCCCCGGATTCCGGAACCACGGCCTACCTGAAAGTGGGCTTTTTTGACATCCAGGACAGGGAGGTGCCCAAAGCTGTTCCGCGACTGCGCATTGTAGGGGTAGGCAAGGATATAACTGTAGGTACTTTTGCCGACAGATCTTCACAAACAGAAGTCGCCCTTCCCTTAAAGAATTATGATACGGCCTCTGAATTCTTCCTGGTACAGGACTCTGCCTCAGACAGTACAGGAGCGGAGATCGGTAATATTGATCGCCTTGCAGTCAATTATCAAACCAATGAAAGATTCATCTCCAGAGGTTGCGGCTACGCTGTAACCTATACCCTTAACCAGGTAACCCAAAATCCGGGAGGTAGTGACCCTTCACCGTGGATCCTGGCCCTGGAAGTAACCGAATCAGGAGTAGAACCTCAAGACACCTTACATGTTAAGATCTATCACTAGTATACTTATTCTGTTAACGACCTGTATGGGTTTTGCTCAGGAGGCTGAAATTGTCAGTAACACCCTTTCTGATGATCCCGTATATTATCAAAAATACGGGCTCCGGGTGGGGGTTGACCTCAGCAAACCTCTTCGAAGTGCCCTTGATGAGAATTACGAAGGATTAGAACTGGTTGGAGATTTCCGACTTTCCTATAAATTATACCTGGCCGCTGAACTCGGTACAGAAGAAAAAACCACCCTTGAAGATAATTTTGATTTTACCACCAGGGGGAATTATATAAAGGCCGGTGTTGAATGGAACACCTATGAGAACTGGTATGGTATGCACAATATCATCAGTGTAGGGCTTCGTGGCGGTTTCAGCACCTTTAGTCAGACCCTGAATGCATACCGCATCTATACAGAAGATCAATACTGGAATGACAATACCGAAGAGTTTCCCGGTGTTGCAAACCTGGGAGAATACGATGGGTTAACCGCTCAATGGGCAGAAGTTGTCGTCGGCCTTAAGGTAGAAATGTTTAAAAACCTGTATATGGGAGCCACGGTTCGATTAAATTACCTTATCAACGATACCGCCTCAGATGTTTTCCCTAACCTTTATATTCCGGGGTTCAATAAGGTTACCGACGGCAGTCAGTTCGGGGTGGGTTATAATTATACCATCAGCTACCTTATCCCTATTTTCAAAACAGCGGCTCCTAAAAAAAATCCCGGCACATCCTCAGAATAGGTTCTCAGGTTACGTCACGAACACCTTTTAAGAGAAACCATTTCATTTTTACACGCTGTTCTCCCTTTTCAGTAACCATTCCAAATTTTGGAGACAGGGCCGAAGCCGCCACTACCGAGATCAGGAGCATCACAAGGTATTGATCGGGAAATAAATAAAGAAGTCCGAATCTGAAGGCCAGGAACAGGATCACAAACCCGGAAAAATTATATACTAAAGCCTTTAATTTGGGTTTCATAAGCAGGTGTTTTTAATTGAATTTGGCTTTCTTACTACCGGCATATATTTCATATTTATACAAGCGGCTTTCCAGCTTACCGTTAAAAAGCTTGATCTTTCTTGAAGGTCTCAACCCTACGTGTTTAAAGGCGGAAAGATCTGCCGTAATAAACCAGGCTTCTGTATCCGGATAATTATTCTTAAGGGTATCTCCTATCTGCCGGTAAAATTCAGGCATGTTAATGTTTAGTCGCTCACCATAAGGCGGATTAAATACCATATGAAGATGACCTTCAACAGGTTTATCAGATTCAAAAAAGTCCTGTTGTTGCACCTGTATGTATTCACTCAAATTGGCGTTTTTCACGTTGTCATTGGCCTTGTGTACGGCAGAAGGCGCCTTATCAAATCCGTAGATCTTATGATGAAACTCACGGGTTTTATTTAAACTGCTGTCTACGATCTTATCAAAGAGTTCCTGATCATAGTCGGGCCATTTCTCAAAAGCAAATTCACGGCGGTTTATATTGGCCGGAATATTACAGGCTATCATGGCCGCTTCGATCAACAGGGTACCACTACCACACATCGGATCAAGGAAATCGCATTGCCCGTCCCATCCACTCTGCAACAGCATTCCAGCCGCAAGGATCTCATTGATTGGAGCTATGTTGGTGGCTGTTTTATAGCCGCGTTGATGCAGCGATTGCCCACTGCTGTCTAATGAAATAGTTACCTGGTTTCTCTGAATGTGAATATGAATCCTAAGATCAGGGTATTTTACATCTACATCAGGACGTTTCCCCAGGATGTTGCGAAAACGATCTACAATAGCATCCTTGGTCTTAAGGGCTACATATTTTGAATGATTAAACAGATCGGAATTCACGGTAGCGTCTATGGCAAAGGTACCGCTCACCTTCATGTGCCGCTCCCATTCCATACGATATACCTTATCGTAAAGATCCTGATCGCCCCTCACAAAGAAGGTCCGGATGGGTTTAAGGATCTTGATCGCGGTACGCAGACTCAGGTTGGCCTTGTACATAAAACCGGTATCTCCTTCAAAGCTTACACTGCGAACACCGGTCTCTACATTCATGGCTCCGAGAGCTTTCAACTCAGCAGCCAGGATGTCTTCAAAACCATACATGGTTTTGGCGAGCATTTTGAAATTATTTGCCATATCTTGCCTCTATCAGCAAACAAAAATACGTTAATTTAGTGGCCTAATTAAATTTATGACAAAGGAGATCGCAAATTGGTATAAGGAATGGTTTGATACCGATTTTTATCATATCCTCTATAGAGAACGCAACCAAAAAGAGGCGGAGCTCTTTATGAAAAACCTGACCACCTACCTGAATCTTCCCGAACAAGCCAATATACTTGACCTGGGGTGCGGAAGGGGGCGGCACTCTGTCATGCTCCACCAAATGGGGTATAAGGTCAAAGGCTTTGACCTCTCAGAGAACAACATCCGTTTTGCTAAACAGTTTGAAACAGAGAATCTCACTTTTGAGATACAAGACATGTGCAAAACCTATCCCGGCAGATACGATGCGATCTTTAACCTTTTTACTTCTTTCGGCTATTTTGAAGACGACCAAAAACACCTCTCTACCCTTTGCATGATCAAAGAACACTTGAATGAGACCGGGTTTGGAGTGATCGATTTCATGAATGTCACTCAAATAAAAGACCATCTTGTTCCTGAAGAAAAGGTATTGGTCAATGATATTTTATTTCATATTAAGCGCTACGAAGAAGACGGTTACATCCTGAAAGACATCAGTTTTGACCATGAAGGAGCGTCTTACCATTTTACAGAAAAGGTAAGAGCACTTACCTTAAAGGATTTTGAGGATATGTTTGAAAAAGCCGGCATCTACCTACTGGATATTTTTGGCGACTATAAACTCAATAAATACCACCCTGAACAATCAGACAGGCTGGTGATGATCTTTAAATAAATGAATTACTTACTCCCTATCCTGGCAGTTTTTACCGGCTATCTTGTTGCCCTGGCATTTACCCCAAAGAACAGGGAGTTCATTAAACTTTTTTTGGCCTTTAGTGGTGCCTTCCTGTTATCTGTAACTGTTTTTGAATTACTGCCACACCTCTTCGGTCATCACGTAGAACATACCGAGACCCAACACAGGTTTGACAAATACCTGGGAATATGGATCATGGCAGGTATACTTTTACAGATCTTTCTGGAGTTTTTTTCCAAGGGGGCAGAACACGGGCATATGCACCTGAACAGGGAGCTTAACCAATTTCCCTGGCCACTGTTTCTGAGCCTTAGTCTGCACGCCTTTCTTGAAGGTTTTCCGATAGCCGATCACGATCTGTTGGTATACGGTATTGTGATACATAAATTACCCGTTGCCATCATTCTGAGCGCCTTTTTTATTCAATCAAGCATCAGCAAATGGAAAACAGCTGTTTTTCTGCTTTTGTTCTCTCTCATGACCCCATTGGGTACCCTGGTGGCAGAGCACACCGAATTTATACAGCCCATTTACCTGGAGTTACAAGCCTTAACCATTGGGATATTTTTACATGTATCTACCGTCATTCTTTTTGAAAGTTCAGAAGGTCATAAATTTAATATCAATAAACTCCTGGTCATTGTACTGGGAGTTACCATGGCATATATGATGTAATATGTTTAGTAAGGAAGAATCTAGGAAATTACGCCAGGAATTTTGGATCGCCTTTGGTAAATCCTTTCCAAGAAAATGGACCCTGTATAATACCGGCATAAAAGACTTTTCTTTTAAGTTCCACTTTGACACCAAAAAGGCGATGGTGGTGCTCGATATTGAAGACCAAAATCTGGAGAACAGGATCAAATACTATGAAAAACTTCAATCGCTGAAAAAGATCCTCAAGGAGTCTTACCTCCCGGAGGCCATTTATGAAGACATCTATTTCCTGGAGAACGGCAAGGAGATCTCCAGAATCTATGTTTTAAAGGAAAAAGTGAGCATTCACAACAAGAACAGCTGGCAGGAGACCATGGAATTCTTTGTTGATCAGATGGGGAAGTTCGAGGAGTTCTTTGAAGATTTCAAGGATTTTATAAAAGACTGAATTCCCTTCCTCCTGGATGCCTGTCTAAGGTACAGAATGCATTATCGAGGCTATCTTCATAACCCCTGTTTCGAAAGTATCTATCAGTCTTTCAGACGTTCACACCTAACCACTATTTCTATACAAGGAAAGTAATTTCAAAAATAAGACACAATAAATTTGTAGTTAAAAATTGGTTGATTATAGTATATATGCTATATTTAATGCTGTAATTATGACTCATGCGTACTTCCTTTAAGACTTTTCTCTGCCTGACTTCGATCACCGTTTTTTTAATTTTTGCCTGCTCCAAAGATGATGATTCACAGGTAGCTGAAACCCCTGAAGAGCCTGTGGTAGTTGACACGACTCCTCCAACAGTTAGTTTCTCTATAGGCGGAACTTCGGGTCAGAACGATTCAGACGGATCACAGTCTGAGACTGATACCACGACCACGGTTGTAGGCCAACAGATTGAAATTGTTATTGAGGCCGAGGATGCCGTTGGCATTTCCAGAGTGGAAGCCTACGTAAATGATACCCTGGCAGGAAGTGATAATGAGCCCCCTTTTAAAATCACCATTGACTTTAACAATTATGCAAACAAGGGAAAACGCTTAAATAAAACGCAAACCGAATATAACCTCAAGGTTTCGGCCTACGATCTCGCAGAGAACGTTTCCAGTGTAGAACAAACGGTGGTGGTTGACACTGAGATACCCATTATTTCGGAGGTTTCATTAGAAAATGATGCCTTACTTACAGGGGCCAATAACCAAGTAACCTTTATCGCCACCGACAATGAGGAATTAGCATTGGTGGAGGCCTTTGCCGACGACCTACCTTTAGACGTTATACAAGACAGCACCCTCTATAGCTTTAACCTGGAAACATCTTTACTTCCCGATGGAATACACTCCCTTTTAATTGCTGCGACAGACAAGGTTGGACTTCGGGCAGAATATCAAATGAATTTCATCTCAGACAACATAGCTCCCTCGGTCGAGCTTACTAAACTCAGCAGCGGAAGCAACCCGGACAGTCTAAGCGTGGTGGCCCTTCCAGAAAATCCTTCCGATTTTCCGGTGGTTGCAAGGTATGCGGCTTTGGACGTCCTTGCGGAAGATGCTACAGGCATCCGGGAAGTGTCTGCCTACATTGAAAACAAGCTGGTAGCTACAGACACCATTACCCCCTATGAACTCCTTCTTAATCTCACGAATTTTAATGCCAAAACCGATATATCTCAAAAATCAGACACCCTCTACACACTCAAAATAGTATCTACAGATTTGGTCGGGTTAAAAGATTCCATTTCCCAACAAGTATATGTGGACAATATTAAGCCGGTCATCTCAGACCTGAATCTTAAAAACAATCAAGGACTGAAGGGTACAGTTAATGCTATATCCTTTACCGCCACTGACAACCACCTGATGGGAAATGCCTACGCTGCTATTGATGGTACAGCCCTGGAGGTTACTAAAGACAGTACCGGTTATCAACTTAATATTGACACTTCTTTGATTTCTGACGGGTGGCATACCCTAACTATTACTGCCAAAGATGAAGCCAACAACCAAGCTATAAAGAAGGTAAATTTCCTTTCCGACAACACCCCTCCTGAAATAACTGTTGCCGGACTGACCGACAACCAAATTCTTGATACGCTCTTCTCAGCAGAGGTTCAGGCCATCGACCTAACAAGTCTTACTGACAGTATTTCTGTAAGTATCGCAAATATTATTTTAAATAGCACTACGGATGATTCATTGGTGTTAAACTTTGACCCTGAAGGCTATCAGACAGGAGAACAGTATATTAAAATTACAGCAACAGATACCCTGGGAAATGCTGTAACTGACTCTATCAGAACCATTATCAAGAGGAGACTGGCCTCTATAAAAGTTCCTTTTTCTTTTCCTGACTTATTTCTTGACAACAGAGTTTTTGTTTCTCGTGAGTCTGGAGAATTGATGGACGAAGCACCCCTTAACCCCGGAGAAGAAGTGCGATTACATGCACCCGGTGAATTTACTCAAGATGAAAAGTTTGTGCTTACATTTTACCGGAAAGAAACAACGAACCCGAACTCCCAAGCCAATTTATTTTCTCTTTTCGATTTAGACCGGCAGAATCTGGTTTATGTTGATCTGAAGACATATCCTCAAACCACTCCTTGGGAATCGAATAGATATGCCCTGGAGGGGATAGAGAATACCGACAAGATTGTCACAAAATCCAATACGCACTCAGGAGTCAGATCAAATAATGAATTTTTTATCAGCACCAGCACCTATAATGACGCACAGGTGCCACAAACCGATTTTGCCTACATATATTTACACGACCAAATTAACAATGACTATAGTATATCAGTATTAAATAAACCTTTACCGGTTTCAGACACCATACGCAAAGCTGAATTTTCCTCAACAAATGTTGACAGGATTCCAATAACCTTCAACAATATTTCCAAACCCTTTGGAATTCGCCTTAAAGGTTATACTTCAGAAGAAGCCTACCAGGCAGATCAGTATCATCAATTGTTCTACGCAAATGTAATCATGGGCAATATGCCTTTCCTGAACGGGCTGCATAAATACAGAACCGAAGTATATACGTCAACCTATTACTATGTTCACGAATCCTTGCCTTTTAGTGAATATAATGAACCGGGATGGGGCGTTGATTTTACCCAAGCAGGGAATAATGTTCAATTATCCCTCTCCGGGTCCGGACACAACGTTGGAAGAGGATTGTTCATACAAAACCAGGGCGATGATATTTATTATAACTGGTTCGTTCGTTTTAACAGTGAAACAAGAACAAGTCTCACCCTGCCCGATTTACCTGAAAGTGTTTCAGGGACACCGTTCTACACCCTGTTCCAAAACCAGCAACTTATTCTCAGAGAACTCGCTATTACTAATTACGCAGATTTAACCGGATATAATGATTACCTGCATCAGATTATTCGTCATAATCGCAATGATCACTTTAAGGTTTCAGTCAGTGCTGAAAGTGTTTTTAAGGTAAAGAACAATGAAATGCCATTACTTTGGACCATAGAACGTCTTCCATATTAATTCCGGTGGGGAGGCATATCATCCCAAATTGTTTACAATTTTAAAAAGACAATCAAATTTCAAACAGGATCATAAAAAAATGAGAGACGGCGCCTCCAAGCACAAACAAATGCCAGATCACATGGTGATAACGCATCTTTCTGGCCCTGTAAAACAGGGTGCCCACCGTATAAAAGGCGCCACCGATCAGCAGCAAGATCAGGGCTTCTTTTGAAAGGCTTTCAAATAAACCTCGAAGATCAAAGAGTACCAACCACCCCATAAAAAGGTAAAAGAGCAGTGAAAGACGTTCGTATTTTCCAAGGAAAAAGATCTTGAATACACTTCCTATCAGGGCTATGACCCACACTACCGTAAACATGACCCAACCTGAACCCTGCTCCATAGAGATCAACCCGATAGGCGTATAGGTTCCGGCAATAAGAAAGTAGATGGCAATGTGATCCAGGAGACGAAACAAGTTCTTTATAGCCGGCCGTCTGGCGGAATGATACAGCGTAGAAATCGTAAATAACAGCAATGCCGAAAGTCCGTAAACAATAATACTGAAGGTGGAGTAGCTTGTTTTCCCGGTATCGAAATAAACCAGCACCAGCAACCCGATCAGCGCCATTGCCGCTCCAAAACCATGAGTGATCGCATTTAGTTTTTCCTCCTGTAATGATTGATGCATGCCTCTAAAATAAGACCCGAACTCATCAATCCAGATGATTTACAGCTAATTAACTCGATTTTTCGATTTACAAAACCAATAGTGAATTCGACTTATTGAACACAAGTATTGGTTATTTCATCAACTAATGAACTGTCTCCGTTTTGAATTGCCCATGCGCCTCCTGGCTCCCCTGTCTGCCGACAGGCAGGATCACTAAAAACGGCCACTTGCCAGCGCACCTTCTGGCTCCTCATTATGAAAGGATCATATGCCGCCGCTCCAGCTGGCAGCTCTCTGCAAAAGGTCTTCCAGACCTTTTACAACCGTTCGCTCCTCACTATCGTTCGGCCCTCTGCCTACCCGTCTACCAGCCTACCTACTCGGGCAAATGAACCGTCTCCCCGGTGCGGGCACTTTTCATGGCAGCCTCCAGGATCTCCATCACCAGAAGATTATTCTCCAAGGCACTCAGGTCGGTGGGTGCGCGATTGATCTCTCCTCTTACAACCGCCACCAGGTAAGCAAATGGATCGTTCACCGGATAGGCCCTTTCTTTTACAGAAAATTGCTCTTCCTGATAACCATCGTAGCCTTCGGCTATCCGCTTTCGGAGATCTTTCCCATTATCGGCATACAACACTCCTTTTAATCCGTACACCTCCATATCCTTTCTCCCGATCGGCCAGTTCCAGGAGGCCTGGATGAGGGCATTAGCCTTGGGATAGGTTAAAATGATCATTGCCTCATCATCAACCAAAGGATTGTTCTCCGGCTGCAGTTGTTGGGTAACGGCAGTAACACTAAGGGGGCGCTGGCCCTCCATGAGCCAGGTCATCAGGTTGGCACCGTAACATCCAAAATCCATTAAGGCTCCTGCCCCATTGTATTCCGGATGAGTAAGCCATTCCAAAAATTCCTTGTTCACCCCGATCTTCTTAGGGCCCCGATGTCCGTCACGTATCACCACCTTTCTCAGGGCGCCGATCTCCCCGGCATCCAGGCGACTTTTTAGTTCGTGATGCGTGGCGTACCAGGTAGTTTCATAATTGGTCAGCAAATGAATATTATACTTCCGTGCCAGGCTGGCCATTCTCTCAGCATCTTTCAGACTTATGGCCAAAGGTTTCTCCACCATGACATGAATACCCCTGGGTGCCGCAAATTCTACCACCTCCAGGTGAGCTGCAATGGTACCAAAGGCCGTTATGGCTTCAGGTGAAGTGGCCTCCACCATCTCCTCCAGAGAGTCATACACCAGTTCCATGGAAAATCCGTATTGCTTTGCATAACGGGCAGCCAGCGCCTTATCTGGTTCTGCGATACCCACGATCTCAATATCTTCAAATGCTTCCCGCCCCAGCAACCAGTGTACGTGGGTATGCGTTAATCCGGCAATACCAATTTTTAAGGTCTTTGATTGTCCTCTAAGCATGTTGAAGGAGATAAGTGTTAAAGCAAGAATCAGCAGGTTTCTCATAATTAAACGGTGTACAATGATCGAATCTATAACTAAAATATACTTTTTTCAGGCAGCAGACCCCACTATTTAAGATGGATTCGTTTTCATCCCGACCTTGTAAATACTCAACAACATCCCCTGCTATTTCGGTCGCTATTTTAAAGTATCCCGGGGAATAATTAGTAATTGCGGATAGAAAATCGTTTCTTTGCCGCACGGCAGAAATTGCAATCAGGTTTAGAAATCTTTTATCCTTTCAGATTAATTATTTCCTCTTTTTTGTTTTTTGCTATTCGTCCCCGGATCTTTAAAGTCTTCTAACCAGACTTATTCTGATCACAGGGATCACAAACGTATGACTATGATGAAGGGCGTAGTCCAGGATAAGACATCGCTCAGAAACTATTAATTTTAAAATTATTTAAGTATATGCTGATAATCAATATCAAACCCGGAGAAAACATCGATCGTGCCCTCAAAAGGTACAAGCAAAAAGTTAGAAAAACACAACAGGTACAACAGCTAAGAGAGAAGCAACATTTCACAAAGCCTTCTGCTGCAAGAAGAGAAGAAATTGCTAAGGCTAAGTACAAGCTCGAATACCAAAGAAGGATCGAAGAATAAATGGCTCCGTCAGAGCTTAATCTGGCTGTACTCATTGATGGTGATAACGTTCCGGCAACCTATGTAAAGGAAATGCTGGAAGAGATCGCCAAGTACGGTAATCCGACCCTTAAGCGCATCTACGGCGACTGGACCAAACCCCGACTGGGGAAATGGAAAAAGGTCCTGCTTGAAAATGCCATCTCTCCCGTCCAGCAATACGGATACACCAGGGGTAAAAACGCTACCGATTCTGCCATGATCATTGACGCCATGGATATTTTATATTCAGGTAAGGTCAATGGGTTTTGCCTGGTATCAAGCGACAGCGATTTTACCCGTCTGGCCATTCGTCTCAGGGAAGCCGGAATGACCGTTTTCGGTATCGGAGAGAAAAAGACACCGGAACCTTTTATTGCCTCCTGCGACCGGTTCATCTACCTGGAGATCCTTCATGAAGCACCCGAGGAAACCAATGATAAGGTGCAACCGGCAGAAGGCCGAAAAGGCCGCATTGATAAGGTAAACCCAAAACTTATCAGATTTATTGCCAACACCATTTCCGATCTGGAAGATGATGAAGGCTGGGCCTTTTTAGGAGAGGTCGGCGCCCTGCTCCAAAAGAAACAACCCAATTTTGATGCCCGGAACTACGGGTTTGCAAAACTTACCCCCCTGATTAAATCCATCCCGCAGTTCAAGGTAGAACTTCGCAAAAACCCGAAAGGAAGCCGGAATTTGGTGTACGTTAAGAATATGAAGTAGTAGCCTCTGGCCTGTGGTCGGGACTGAATCGCTTACCACTTTACTTTTTCGTTCCGTTAACCCCCTGACTGCAGCAGTCAGGTTCGTCCCTTTACCTCTTTGTATCTTCGCTTATTTGCTTCTTTGCTTCTTCACCTCTTAACCTCTAAACCTACCTACCCGGCTACCCTTTTAATATTTTTCTTACATTTATGACTGATTTACGCTTTACAAAAATTGAGACGTAAAGCCATAATCAAGCCCTATATACCTTAACATGAAAAATCTTCTTCTTTCTGCATTTGCACTGGCCTTGCTTGCCGGTTGCAGTGACCAGGATGACAACCTGAACGAACAGAAAAATCTATTGGTCAACTTTAGTTTTGATCCCAACCAGGAACGTCTTGACAACATCGGGCAACCGGCCGTTATACCCCAGGGAAACGCTGCTCAAACCCCAAAAATAAATGGAATGAGCGGACATTACATAGAACTGGCCCCTGATGCCCTTACGCCCCTGGGTGAAGGAGAGATCATCTATATGGGGACCGAAACACAGGCTGGAGGCGATAAGGCCATTGATTTCAGGCAATCAAGGATCGTTGCCAATAACGAAAACTTTCTTGAGATCCCATTGAATAAGGTGGCTCCCGGCACCTATAAATGGGTGCGTATTTCGGTATCTTACCAAAGCGGTACCATCGATTTGCTTCATGAAGGCAACCGGATTCAAGGTACCCTGGCCAGCTTTTTGGGATATAACACCTACATAGACAATGTTGAGATTAACGGTCAAACGGTAGACGTAAATGCCAATAAACTACAGGGATTCTGGGTATTCGAAGCTCTCGGATTTACGGTAGACGGACAGGCACCTGAAGGGGCGGTTACCGTCCCCAATCCGCTTTTTGAAACCTCCCCTATTCCACAGGGCTCATGCGTGATCACCGGTGAATTCAAAGAGCCGCTGATCATTACCGGAGAGGAAAATGAAAACATAACCATCAATCTGAGCTTCTCCATCAACAACAGCTTTGAATGGACAGAGGTCAATGCCGACGGACAATACGAACCCGGTGCCGGAGAACAATTGGTTGATATGGGGCTTAGAGGATTGATTCCTAGTCATAATTAGATCACTTCAATTGCAAAACTTTATTAAACTGCTCCGCGAAGTCTGTGACTTCGTGGAACTAATTTTCTGGTCTCCTGACCAAGTTCAAATTGATTTTACAGGTCAGGAGACCAAACTTGCAGGGTAGCCAATTTCAGACATTCATAATACTCCGAAGTCCCAGACTTCGGAGAGCTTAAAGTTTAAACTATGCGTGGTTCGCAATGACATCACCCCACAACCGCATTTCACAACATTTATTTACAATTCAGAAAGAATTTTCGTTATTTGCCAATCCAAATCTTAATCTGAGTACCATGAAAATCAACAACCTTACATCAACAGGTCTGATTGCTTTGCTATTAGTTGCAAGCATCTCTTCCTGCTCTAAAACCCCGGTTATCGACGACGAAGCCATCTGTGACACCTTCCTCCTGGGACTAAGCTATCAATGCACCGACACAAGTTGTATCTACGTTGCGCGTATCGAGAATAAGGAAAGTGAGGGAGCCAAGGAAATAGAGATCGATCAAACCACCTATGAGCATTACAAAACCGAAGCCGACGCCAAACAGGAAAATGTTTGCTGGGAAGGCATGATCGAGTAGCACCACCTGATCCTCCGGAAACAACTGACAAACCGCCACGCTTAAACCTTCGAAAACACACTGAAAATCAGCGTTTTCACAACATTTTGTTTTTATTAAGAAAAAGAATGTTACTTTTGTTTGTTGGAATGAAAGCGGTTTTTCAAAAAATATCATCCTTTATCATGGCCCTGGTGGTCATGTTCTCTACGATGTCATTCTCCATCAATAAGCATTATTGTATGGACCATCTGGTGGATGTATCTGTTATTTTCCCTGCAGACAGCTGTGGCATGGACATGATGGCAACCCCATCTACTGAAGGCGAGCAATTTGACGCTACCCCTTGTTGTTCTGAAGAGCATATCGCCATTGAGGGACAAGACGAGATCAATACCGCCGATTCACTATCGGTTGAAATTAGTAAGACCTTTGTAACTGCTTTTGCATACACCTTCAACGCTCTTTATGTTGAAGAATTCACAGAACGGCCTGAATATGAAGACTACAGTCCGCCTCTTATTACCAAAGACCTTCCTGTTTTTTACGAGACTTACCTGATCTGATACCATTTTTAGACCTTTAAGGGCTGTATACTACCTGCCCCCTAATCTTTATTGTCTAAAAATCATTCACAGATCATATGCTTAATCGCACCATAAAGTTTCTTATTGAAAACAAACTAATTGCCGTAATTCTCCTGGTATTCTTTACCGGATGGGGTATTATCGTTGCCCCTTTTAATTGGGATACACCTATACTTCCCAGTGATCCGGTAGCGGTAGATGCCATTCCTGATATTGGAGAAAATCAACAAATAGTATTCACCAAATGGCCCGGGCGTTCACCACAGGACATCCAGGACCAGATCACCTACCCCCTTACGACCTCATTATTGGGTATCCCCGGTGTTAGAACCATTCGAAGCACTTCTATGTTCGGGTTTTCGAGTATCTACATCATTTTCGAAGAAGATGTGGAATTTTACTGGAGTCGGTCCCGGATCCTTGAAAAACTCAACTCCCTGCCATCAGGACTTCTGCCTGATGGGGTGAGTCCGTCCCTCGGTCCGGATGCTACCGGGTTAGGACAGATCTTCTGGTATACTCTTGAAGGGAGAGACGAAGAAGGGAATACTACCGGAGGGTGGGATCTTCAGGAATTGCGAAGTGTTCAGGATTATTACGTAAAGTATGCACTATCTGCTGCAGGTGGCGTTTCTGAGGTTAGTTCCATTGGAGGTTATGTAAAGGAATATCATATTGATCTTGACCCCGAGCTCATGCGTCAATATAATATTACCTTAAACCAGGTGGTAAAGGCTGTAAAGGAAAGTAATCGCGATGTTGGAGCTCAGACCATAGAGATCAACCAGGCAGAATATTTGGTTCGTGGCCTGGGGTATATCAAAGACCTGAAAGACCTGGAACAGGCCGTGGTTACCTCTAACAATTACACGCCCCTGCGCATTGGCGATATCGCCAAAGTATCTATGGGGCCGGCCGAGCGCCGTGGGATTCTGGATAAAGAAGGTGCTGAAGTGGTGGGTGGTGCTGTCGTGGCCCGCTACGGAGCCAATCCTATGGAAGTGATCAACAATGTGAAGTCTAAGATCGAAGAATTAAAAGACGGCTTACCTTCAAAAGAACTACAGGATGGCCGCTTGTCGAAACTCACCATAGTTCCTTTTTACGACCGTACCGAACTTATTGAAGAAACCCTGGGAACACTGAATGAAGCCCTGACGTTTGAGATCCTGATCACCATCCTGGTTATTATTGTTATGGTTTATAACCTCAGGGCCTCTGTTTTGATCTCCGGGCTGCTGCCAATAGCCGTGCTCATGGTGTTTATCTCCATGAAATTGTTCAACGTAGACGCCAATATTGTTGCCCTTTCCGGTATCGCTATTGCCATTGGGACCATGGTCGATGTAGGGGTCATCCTCTCTGAAAATATAATCCGTCACCTGGAGGAAGAAGGAGAGCGACTTCCGGTTAATAAGGTAGTGTACAATGCAACCACTGAGGTTTCCGGAGCCATCATCACAGCCGTACTGACTACCATTATCAGTTTTATCCCTGTGTTTACCATGATCGGAGCTGAAGGAAAGCTATTTCGGCCTTTGGCTTTCACCAAAACCATGGCCCTGACAGCTTCCATTATAGTTACCCTCTTCCTGATACCTCCATTTGCCGCCATGTTGTTCAAAAAGCGAAAAGGAAATATCTATTTCAAGCATATCGCGAATAGTATCCTGGCCCTCCTGGGTATATATGCTCTTCTAAAAGGCTATTGGGCCGGGTTGGCACTACCGGGATTTGCCCTGGTAAACTACCTATCTGTTTCCGGAAAGCTAGAAAATAAAAAACGGATCTGGTGGCACACCGGTCTGACGGCTCTGGCCATTGTTCTTTTATTGGCCACTTATTGGCGTCCGCTCGGATTTGATCGTTCGGTTATACCGAATATCATTTTTGTCGTAGTGATCTGTTTCGGACTTCTGGGGGTTTTCACCCTTTTCATCAGGTATTACACCAAAATACTGCGATGGACCCTGAACAATAAAGCAGTTTTCCTGACCATTCCGGCTACCTTAATGATCTTAGGTGTTTTGATCTGGAGAAATACAGGAAAAGAATTCATGCCGGCTCTAAACGAAGGCTCCTTCTTACTCATGCCTACTTCCCTGCCTCATTCAGGGGTAGCAGAGAATAAGCGGGTATTACAGCAGCTTGATATGGCAGTGCAATCGATACCTGAAATTTCTACTGTGGTGGGAAAAGCCGGGAGAACCGAAAGTGCACTGGACCCTGCACCCCTTTCCATGTATGAGAATGTGATCTTGTATCACCCGGAATACAAAGAAAATGCCAACAGGGAGAAACAGCGATATAAGGTTGACGAAAAAGGGGCATTTGTATTAAAGTCAGGCGGTGTAAGCAGAAACCCGAATACTGACAGCGATGCATCAGCTAATAATGCTCCTGCTAACTTCCCGGTTGATACCGATAGGTTGATCCCCGACGAGGATGGTGAATATTACAGGAATTGGAGACCTGAGATCAGAACTCCTGACGATATATGGAACGAGATCGTTAAGGTAACCAAGCTGCCGGGCGTTACCTCGGCTCCTAAACTGCAGCCCATCGAGACCCGGTTGGTCATGCTGCAAACAGGAATGCGTGCCCCTATGGGCATCAAAATTAAAGGGCAGGACCTAAAAAAGATCGAAGCCTTTGGCATGGAGCTGGAATCAATTCTGAAAGACGCAGATGGAGTGAAGGACGAGGCTGTATTTGCAGATCGTATTGTTGGTAAACCCTACCTTCTCATTGACCTCGACAGGGAAGCATTGGCACGTT
The DNA here is from genome assembly GCF_004799345.1 of Robertkochia marina. Taxonomy (GTDB): domain Bacteria; phylum Bacteroidota; class Bacteroidia; order Flavobacteriales; family Flavobacteriaceae; genus Robertkochia; species Robertkochia marina. The sequence continues at coordinate 295,100 of NZ_SSMC01000003.1, read as the reverse complement.
ACGGTATTACTATTGACGAAGCTCAAAAGACCCTGGAAGTTGTTGTAGGTGGCATGCCACTTACACAAACCGTGGAAGGCAGGGAGCGCTATGGGGTTCGGGTACGATACCCCCGGGAACTCAGAAATGATCCCGGCGCTCTGGATAATATCTTTTTAAGGTCAGCCACAGGCAGCCAGATCCCTTTAAAGGAAGTAGCCCAAATCCGTTACGAGAAAGGGCCACAGATGATAAAAAGTGAAGACACCTTTCTGGTGGGTTATGTTTTATTTGACAAGTTGGACGGCTATGCAGAGGTTGATGTGGTTGAAAATGCCCAGCAAGCCATCCGGAAAAGAATCGATTCCGGAGCCCTGGTGGTTCCTGCAGGATTGAGCTATCAATTTACTGGAACCTATGAAAACCAGCTGAGAGCAGAAAAAACTCTGCAACTGGTAGTACCCCTTTCACTCTTGATCATATTCCTGATCCTTTACTTCCAGTTCCGATCAGTAACCACCTCGCTGATGGTATTTACAGGTATTGCAGTAGCCTTTGCCGGCGGATTTATTATGATATGGTTATACGGCCAGGATTGGTTTATGAACTTCGATCTCTTCGGGATCCAATTCAGGGAGCTACTAAACATCAAAACCATCAACCTGAGTGTAGCCGTATGGGTTGGATTTATTGCCCTTTTCGGGATCGCTACCGACGACGGAGTGGTTATGGCTACCTATCTGACCCAAACCTTTTCGGCCAATACTCCGGAAACCGTTGCTGAGATACGCAAATCGGTGATCGAGGCGGGAGAAAAGCGAATTCGCCCATGTTTGATGACCACCGCCACCACCTTGCTGGCCCTGATCCCTATCCTCACCTCAACAGGCCGTGGAAGCGATATCATGATCCCTATGGCAATTCCGGCCTTTGGAGGGATGACCATCGCCCTGATCACCTTGTTCGTGGTTCCGGTATTGTTTAGTGTGGTAAAAGAATTTCAATTAAAAAGAACACATTCATGAGAGATGCAGGTAACATATTAGCACTTATCCTGATGGTATTGGGAGCTTCCTCCCTGGTGGCACAGGATCCCTCGCCCCTGCTGCAAACGTATATATTACAAGCACTTGAACAGAACCCGGAGCTGGCCTCCAGCAGGTTGCAGCATGAGATCAGCCTCGAGAAATCGGAAGAGGTCAATGTACTCCCCAATACGGAATTCGGGGTGGGTTATTTTGTAAGCGAACCGGAAACCCGAACCGGAGCCCAACGAGCCAGGTTCTCGGTAAAACAAATGATTCCCTGGTTTGGAAATATTTCTGCCAGGCAGGAGTATACCTCCGCTCTGGCTGATGCCCAGGCGATGGACGTTCATATCAAAGAACGAAAGCTCATTTTGGAGCTCTCCGGAACATACTACCGCCTGTATGCGCTTCATAAAAAAATGGAAGTGGTCTCCAGGCAACTGTCCCTGACCGAAACCTATAAGCAATTGGCCCTGAATGCGGTGGAGACCGGGAAAAGTTCTGCCGTAGCTGTTTTCAAATTACAGATACGCGAAAATGAACTTGAAAACCAAAGGGATCGGCTGGAAGAACAATTGCTGGCCGAGAAAGAAGGATTTTACAACCTTATCGGAACAGAGAGCAGCGCTCCCGTTCAACTCCCGGACACCCTCACCCTGGATGAATTTACTCATGACCTGGCAGAAGTAAATCTGGACCTGCACCCGGAATTGGTAAAGTTTGAAGAAATGTATGAATCGGTAATGCAGGCAGAAGCTTTGAACAGAAAAGAAGCTGCCCCCAACCTCGGAATAGGTCTGGATTATATCCCGGTAGAAAAACGCAGTGACATGAACCCTGTTGATAACGGAAAAGATATTATTATGCCTATGGTCTCTGTTTCTATCCCGATTTTTAATAAAAAGTACAGGTCGGTAAGCCGGCAGAACGAAATGAGGAAAGAGAGTTTGGAGCTGGACCGACTTGAAAGAAAGAATCGATTAGAAACCATGTTGTCAAAGGCCGTACATTCGCGGGAAGTAGCCCGCATCAATGCTGCGACCCAACAGGAGAATATTCTCGAGGCCGATAATGCCATGAGGATCCTTCTCCGATCTTATGAGACCGGAACCATTGATTTTAACGATCTGCTGGACATACAGGAAATGCAGCTGCGTTTTGAAATGAACCTGATCGAAGAAGTTCGATCTTATTATAATGAATCTTTAATTATTAATTATTTAAGTAGTACATCATGAAAAGAGTAAACAAAACCCTGGCAGCCCTGCTGATGAGCGGACTGTTAGCCACTGCCTTTACAGCTTGTGGAACTGAGAATAAGAAAAAGAATGCCGATGCTGAGGCTGTTGAGATGCATGACAACCACGAAGGTATGCATGAAGGTCATGCAGACATGCAGGGTGAACAGCACATGGATGAAAAACACATGGAAGAGCAAACTGCTGCTATCGAGTTCAAAGACGAAGCTACTGCCGAGGTATTCAAGGCCTATATCGCTTTAAAAGATGCCTTTGTAGCTACCGATGCCGCAAAAGCGTCTGAAGCCTCGGGAACACTGGCGGAAAAAGCCGGAGAGAACGCTGAGCTGAAATCAGCTGCAGAAGCTATCGCTAACGCCAATGATATCGAGGCACAACGCAAGGATTTCGTTACCGTGACCGACGCTGTTGCTGAAATGCTAAATGGCTCTCTTGCCTCCGGAGAAGTATACAAGCAATACTGTCCAATGGCTTTTAACAATACCGGTGCTGCATGGATCTCAGCCGAAAAAGAGATCATGAACCCTTATTTTGGAGACAAGATGCTTCACTGCGGGAGCGTAAAGGAAACTATAAAATAAAATCCCCGTGAACTGCGAGATACCCGGATCCGGCTTCCCGGATATCCCGCATTAGGGTATGCATATGAGTAATCTTAAAGAAATAGCCTCGGTGTTTTTTAAACTCGGATGCGTGGCCTTTGGCGGTCCTGCCGCCCATATTGCGATGATGGACAAGGAAATTGTAGAAGAACGCAAATGGATGGACCGCGGGCATTTTCTGGATCTCATAGGCGCTACCAATCTGATCCCCGGACCGAACTCAACAGAGATGACCATGCATTGTGGTCATGAACGTGGAGGGGTTGCCGGACTTTTCGTTGCGGGGATCAGTTTTATTTTTCCGGCAGTAGTTATCACGGGTATTCTGGCATGGTTGTATACCTCCTATGGGCAGCTGCCCGAGGTAGTGCCGTTTTTAGCCGGAATCAAACCCGCCGTACTGGCTATTATTGCCTCGGCTATTTTAAAGTTGGGTAAAAAGGCTGTTAAAAATTCGGAGTTACTTGCCCTGGGCATACTGGTACTTACAGCCAGCCTGGCAGGTATCAATGAAATTACCGCTCTTCTACTGGGAGCAATTACCGGAACATTCTATTTTTTGTTGAAAAGTTCGGTGACATCCAACACAACCAACATGATAAACCCCGTCGGGCTAACAGGGTTGATGGCTTATACTGTAAAGAATATATCCACCCTTAAAATTTTCTGGTCCTTTCTCAAAGTGGGTGCCATATTGTACGGTAGCGGATATGTGTTATTTGCCTATCTCGATGCCGAACTGGTACAAACCGGTTTACTTAGCAGGTCGGAGCTTATGGATGCAATTGCAGTGGGACAATTTACCCCCGGACCCGTACTTTCCACCGCCACCTTTATAGGATGGCAATTGGGTGGATTAACAGGAGCTCTTGCAGCTACAGTGGGGATCTTTCTGCCTTCATTCCTGTTCGTATGGTTGTTAAATCCGTTGGTCCCAAAAATGAGACAATCCAGGGTGCTCAGCTATTTCCTGGATTGTGTAAATATTGCTGCTGTAGCCATAATGCTGGCCGTATTATATAAAATGGGAAAGGACAGTATTTCAGACTGGCAGACCGCCACCATTGCCCTGCTGGGTGCTATTGGCGTTTTTGGATTTAAAAAATTAAGCGTGATCTGGATTGTTATTGGAGGCTCTCTCATGGGGTATCTTCTATACCAATTCTAACTTTGTATACATGAAACATACCTATCATATAGAAGGAATGAGTTGTAACGGATGCCGCAATCATGTGGAGTCCATGCTAAAAAAACAGGAAGGCGTGGTGGATGCCCAGGTTGACCTGGCTGAAAAAAAGGCGGTAGTTGAAGCCGATGAGCATGTATCTTTGGCCACGCTGCAGGAAGCCTTTAAGGCAGAAGGAAGTCACTACAGTATTCACCCGGAAGACTACATTCCATCTCAGAACGCTGAAAAGCAAGCCCCTGCAAACGGGAAGGATGGGCCCGGGGTGTGGTATTGCCCCATGCATTGTGAGGGAGATAAAACCTATGATCAGCCCGGAGATTGCCCGGTTTGCGGAATGGACCTGGTAAAGCAAGCAACGGAAGTTTCTTCTGAAGTCATCTATACCTGTCCTATGCACCCGGAAATAGAACAGAACGAGGCCGGCTCCTGCCCCATCTGCGGTATGGACCTGGTGCCTCAACAACCAACCGGCGAAGAAGAAGACCCGACTTATAAGCGACTGCTGAAAAAATTCAAGGTAGCTGTAGGCTTTACCCTCCCTATTTTCCTGATCGCCATGTCAGATATGCTGCAACCGAATCCGCTGTATCGAATCATGGATCAGACCTATTGGAACTGGCTTCAATTTATTCTTTCCATACCGGTAGTATTCTACGCCACCTGGATGTTTTTTGAACGCGCCTGGAGATCGCTGAAGTATCGAAACCTGAATATGTTTACTCTGATAGGAATCGGTGCAGGGGTGGCATGGATCTATAGTTTAGTTGCTTTACTGTTTCCCAATATATTCCCTGAAGAATTTAAAACTCCCGAAGGGTTAGTTCATCTCTATTTCGAGTCTGCTACGGTCATCCTCACCCTGGTACTTCTGGGGCAATTACTGGAGGCCAAAGCCCACAGTAAAACCAATGCTGCTGTTAAAGAACTATTACAGCTTGCACCCAACCAGGCTATTCGCATCAATAATGGAAAGGAAGAGATCATAGCCGTTTCTCAGATCCAAAAGGGTGATCTGCTTAAAATAAAACCGGGAGATAAGATCCCTGTAGACGGTCGTATCTCTGAAGGAAACACGGTCATAGACGAATCCATGATAACCGGAGAACCAGTTGGTGTGGAAAAACAGGAAGGAGATTCCATCAAGGCAGGGACAGTGAACGGAAACCGGACCGTGGTCATGCTTGCCGAAAAAGTAGGCAAGGAAACGTTGCTTGCGCAGATCATCTCTATGGTCAATGAAGCCAGCCGCTCCCGTGCTCCCATCCAAAATTTGGCCGATCGTATTTCTGCCTGGTTCGTTCCCATGGTGGTACTGACAGCATTGATCACCTTTATTACCTGGGTCATTTGGGGGCCGGAACCTGCTTACACCTATGCCCTGATCAATGCCATTGCCGTATTGATCATTGCTTGTCCGTGTGCTTTAGGCCTGGCAACACCCATGTCTGTGATGGTAGGTGTTGGTAAAGGCGCCCAATCGGGAGTTTTGGTTAAAAATGCAGAGGCGTTAGAGAAAATGGCAAAAGCAACCGTACTCCTGGTAGATAAGACAGGTACCCTCACAGAAGGGAAGCCTGCTGTAGAAAAGATCATCAGTCTTGATAAGAACTATTCTGCAGACCAAATTGCCCTCCTGGTGGCTACCCTCAATAAGAACAGTGAACACCCCCTTGCAGACGCTACAGTAGAATTTGCCTTAGCCAAGGGGTTAGCACTTAAGAAGGCAGAAGACTTTGAGGCAGTTACAGGAAAAGGGGTTAGAGGCAAGATCGAAGGTATGCATATCCTTGTTGGCAATACTGCCCTGATGAGCGATGAGGGTGTGACCATCTCACCGGAAGCTAATAAGGAACTTGAGAAGGCGCGCTCGGAAGGAAAAACAGTACCCCTGGTTGCCATAAACGGCAAGCTTACAGGTTACCTTTTAATTTCCGACCGTATCCGGAAAAATAGTAAGTCGGCTATCAACACCTTACAAAAACACGGTCTTCAGGTGATCATGCTTACCGGGGATAATGCAGCTACTGCGAGAGCAGTCTCTACTACAATCGGTATCACAGATTACCGTGCCGGACTCTTACCGGAAGACAAACTAAAGGCAGTAAAAGCACTGCAGGAAAGTGGTGAGGTGGTTGCCATGACAGGAGATGGCATTAACGATGCCCCTGCCCTGGCACAAAGTGATATCGGCATCGCCATGGGTACCGGTACCGATATAGCCATAGAAAGTGCCGAACTCACCTTGTTGAAAGGTGATATCAGCGGACTGATAAAAGCCCGGATACTAAGTGAAAAAGTCATGAAAAACATCAAACAGAATCTGTTCTTTGCCCTGATCTATAACAGCATAGGGGTACCTGTGGCTGCAGGAGTGCTCTATCCATTTTTTGGGGTATTGCTTTCTCCCATGATCGCTGCCCTGGCAATGAGTTTCAGTTCTGTATCAGTAATAACCAATGCGCTGCGCCTTAGAAGCGCCCAAATCAATAACTTAACATGATCGATAGAAAAAAAGCAATGGCCCTTAGAAAGGCGCATCGTTACCTGGGTATAATCCTGGGAGCACAATTTATTATGTGGACCGTTTCAGGCATGTATTTCAGCTGGACAGACATTGATTCAATACATGGAGACCAGTTTAAAAATTTAAACTTTGTACCCGAGAAACAAGCAGCCCTCATTTCCCCATCGGAGCTTGAAACATCAGAAGGCATCAACCATCTGGAGTTAAGGATCATCAATGATCAGCCGTATTACTGGGTAAACAAAAGCATGTTGTACAATGCTCATTCCGGGGTGGCCAAAGAGACTATAACAGAAGAAGAAGCCATGAGTATCGCCCGGGATCATATGCAGGACCATTTAGAGGTTGCCTCAGTGGAGGCCATTGAAAAGGCAGGCAAACACCATGAATACAGAGAGAAAATGCTTCCTGCCTATGTGATCTCCTACAAGGGAGACGAAGCCCTAAAGGCCTATATATCCATGCAAGATGGTAAATTCCAAACCGTAAGGCATCGTGACTGGCGCATTTTCGATTTTCTTTGGATGACACACACAATGGATTACGAAGGAAGAGATGATTTTAACACCACCGTATTAAGAGCTTTTTCCCTGCTTGGGCTCATTACTGTATTGAGTGGCTTTGTATTGTGGTATATCTCATCTCCTACCGTTAGAAAATTACAAAAACGCATAAAAGCTAAAACAGTATCATGAAAAAAACAGCGATCTATATCGGTACACTGGCCATCGGACTCTTCCTTGGCTGGTTGATCTTTGGCGGTAACAGTACGGCTGATCCTGAACACGATCACACCACTGAGACAGCTGCACAGATGTACACCTGCTCCATGCATCCACAGATCATGCAACCCGAACCTGGCGATTGCCCGATTTGCGGAATGGATCTGATCCCGGCCGACGCCGGAGCCGATGGTCTGGCAGTAAACCAGTTTCGAATGAGCGAACAGGCCGTTGCCCTTGCCAACATCAACACGACAGTAGTTGGCAATAATTCCGGTAGCACTGCAAGTCTGAGGCTTTCAGGAAAAATTGAAGCGAACGAAAAAAACACCCTGGTTCAGGCCGCGTATTTTGGAGGCCGTATTGAAAGCCTGAATATTAATACGACAGGTGAACAGGTTCGTAAGGGACAGCTTCTGGCAACTATGTATTCTCCTGAATTGGTAGCCGCACAACAAGAGCTTTTGACTGCATCAAACCTCAAGGAAAAACAACCCGGTTTGTACAAAGCTGTCAGAAACAAACTCAAACTTTGGAAACTCTCAGAGAAGCAGATCTCTGAGATCGAAACCCGTGGAGAAGTTCAGGAATTCTTTCCGGTCTATGCTACTATATCGGGTACGGTTACAGAAAAACTGATCAATGAAGGTGATTATGTAAAGCAAGGCCAGGCCCTTTACCGTATTGCCAATCTCAACAGTGTCTGGGCGGTCCTGGATGCCTACGAAAATCAGCTTTCCATGCTGGATGAAGGGCAAGCCCTTACCATCAAAGCTAACGCCTATCCCGGGCGTACCTTTGAGAGCACTATCGAATTTATTGATCCAACCCTAAACAATGCTAACAGAACTACCAGGGTACGGGCCGAGCTAAAGAACAACGAAGGTCTGTTAAAGCCAGGCATGTTCATCAAGGCGGATGCACAAATTGAACAACAAGAGGAGACCAATCGGCTCTTGATCCCCCAATCAGCCGTGATGTGGACAGGAACCCGTTCAGTGGTGTATGTTCAGCCTGATACCCAGGAGGCCGTTTTTGAGTTGAGAGAGGTAGAACTAGGCGGAGAGATGAACGATCAATACGAAGTATTGGCCGGCCTGCAGAATGGAGAGCGTATTGTTACTCAGGGCACCTTTACCATCGATGCAGCCGCTCAATTACAGGGAAAACCCTCTATGATGAACAGGGAAGAAAAAGAGGAAGACAACTCGAATGAAGAACTTTCTCTTCCTAAAAGCTTTCAGAAGAGTCTTTGGCCTCTGCTTTCGGCTTATATGACTATGAATGAATCTTTCGTAAAAACTGATCCTTCGGGAGCTAAACAACAAGCCCGGAAAATGCTTGATATATATGAAACTATGGACGTTTCTTCCCTGGGTGCTTCAGAAAAGGATTTATTCGAGAAGGCCGGACAAATGATCACGGCCATTGCTAATAATGAAGAGATCGAAGCCCAAAGATCGCACCTGGTAATACTATCAGATGCGCTTGTAGTTTTGGCAAAAAACATGGAGGAACTTCCCGAAACCCTGTATGTACAGAACTGCCCAATGGCCAATCAAAACAAAGGAGCCGACTGGTTGAGTACCAACGAGAAAATTCTCAATCCGTATTACGGTGATGCCATGCTTAGTTGCGGTAGCACCCTTGATACACTTAGGTAAGGAAATATTGAAAAAGGATAAATCAGAAAAAGATGGGCTTCATGCTCATCTTTTTTTATTTGTTCTTTCCCAGCTTATGATAAAGCCGGATCACAAAGATGAGCCAAAGGAGAAAAATACCTCCTACGATAAGTGAATAGATTAAGATCAGATCTGACATCAGTCTTTGCTTTTAAAGTAATTCATAAATCCGAGTATGGTAGGTGCCCATAAGCCGATAAAAATCCCGGAAAGCTTATGCCCCATTAAAAATACGGTCTCGGAGATCACAATGGTTATCAAAACAACCAGTATCATGATAACATTCCAGGGTCCGATACGCTTAATAAAATCTTTGATCATTAAATAGTAAAGGCTTGATTTAGCGGTGAGAAGTTAAGATTTTTTTAACAATCAGACCAATTCACTGAAAGAAATTCGAAGAAAAACAGGCCTGAAAATAAAAAAGCTTCCCGAAGGAAGCTTTTTGATCGTTCAATACTACTAACTCTAGATGATTCCAACGATATTGAAAACGGTCGAAATGAACGTCCAGGATAACATTGAAATCAAAACGAAGATGATAAACTTCAACGCGTAGATTAGTAAAGTCGATTGTTGTTTACGTAAAGATTGCCCCATAATGTTGATATTTAAGAAAAGAGTTGATACAATTTTTCCATGTGTATTCTTGATATTGATTTGGGGCCTTACAAAAATACGTTGTTAATATAAGGCAAAATGACGAATTATCCAAATTCGATAACAGGAAAAAATTACAAGATGAATGACCATTTACCTATAAATGCACGTATTTACTGTCATTTTGAACAGATTTTTTTATGGCTTCAACGATAACAATATCTTTTAATCCTTCTTCTCCGGGTACCATTTCGGGTAAATTTTGAAGAATTGCTTTTGTATCATCTTGCATCTGCAGCACCTGCTGTTTCTTATTTATAGGATGTAATATTTTTCCGTCGCTGGTTTTTCCTCCCACTCCCGAATAAGTTTGTATGGGTTGTAAGAAGTAATAATCGTTCTTGCAATCCTTGAGCAATGTGCATTACCCCCCCCTTTACGAGATTTCTGAAATTAAATTCCTTATGTAGAGGGATGTCGATGAACAATTTCAATGAAAAAGCTTTTCATGAATGAACTATTGTTCATTTTGCCTTGATGCAACGGCGAAGCCCTCATGAGCACCTCTAAAACAATAAATAGGCGAATAAAACGAACCGTAATACTTAACTTTATTTCCCGGCGCGCCTTCTGGCTCCCCTGGCTGCCGTCAGGCAGGTTCGCTAAAAACAGCCACAGGCTGTTTTCTTAACGCTCGGCCCTGCTGCATGCTCCGCACTTCCGCTTGGTTTACATCCAACCCACCATCTGGCCGCTCACTATGCAAGGCTTTTAACCTTGCATAACCGTTCGGTCCTGCTGCAAATATTCGCTCTCTCCAAACCAGCATCTCAAATTGGATTAACTGAGTTATATTCTTTCTAAGAATTTAAAAGCCGTCCTCAGGTTCTGGCAGGCCAGGATCCGCTTGATGAAGTTGATGTTAAAAGCCAGGTGCTGTCTGAGCTACGCTGAAGGCGTGGTGCGCCTGCCTGCGGTAGGCAGGTTCAGCTGGCTTAGGTAGGACTGCGCGTAAAAAAAAGGTCTTGCAGACCTTTTTAGCGATAGAGCCAGCCGGCGCATGGGCTTTCTATCTATTATTCTAATTTTATTACAATGTTACTTTTTTACTCACCCTCTATTTATTGTTTTAGAGGTGTCCGTGAGCCCTGCGGGGTTGGGCAATGCAAAAAAGTAAGGGCTAATCATTCATGAACAGTCAAGTATAAAATCCCACAGCGATAAACCTGAAACGGGCTGTGACAATCTCCAAATAAAGAAAAAGCCTGTCAGCCAATTGCAAATTATGGAATATGGGAATTTTAAACTGAAAATATAAACTTTTTAAATCGCACTTATAATATCATGCTTGGTGATGATCCTATAGGAGCCGTCTTCCAGGTCAACTAAAACTGCCTTATTTTCCCGGTTGATCATTCGAGACACCTCATCAAGAGAGGTCCCTTTTTTAACTATAGGAAAAGGAGACTGCATGATCTCTCTGACTGCAAGATGCGCCAGGTCTTTATTATCTATGTAGGCCTTGAAAAGGGTTGACTCATCCAGCGATCCCGCAAAGCCCTCGGTATCTACAACGGGAAGCTGTGAGATATCATATTGCTTCATACGTTCAATGGCATGGGCCACCAGTTCTTCGGTACGCACCGTAATAAGGTCCTTCTCTGCATGGGCAACCAGGTCGCTCGCCGTTTTGATATCCTGTTCGAGGAATCCCCTGTCGCGCATCCAGTCATCGTTAAACATCTTCCCGACATAACGTGTGCCGGAATCATGAAACAGGACCACAACCACCTCTCCCGGCTTAAAATGTTCTTTTAACTGCAGGAGCCCCTTCACAGCAGCCCCGGCAGAATTTCCGCAAAACACCCCTTCTTCCCGGGCAAGTTTACGGGTGTATATGGCCGCGTCTTTATCGGTTACCTTGGTAAATCCGTCAATGATCTTAAAATCAACATTTTCAGGAAGTATGTCCTCCCCTATACCTTCTGTTATATAAGGATAGATCTCATTTTCATCAAATTCGCCGGTTTCGTGATATTTTTTAAAAACTGATCCGTAGGTATCAATACCCCATATTTTTACATTCGGGTTCTTTTCTTTCAGAAATTTACCCACCCCTGAAATGGTACCACCGGTACCGACGCCCACCACAAAATGATCTACCTTGCCTTCGGTCTGCTCCCAGATCTCGGGTCCGGTCTGCTCATAATGTGCCAGGGTATTCGATAAATTATCGTATTGGTTCACATACCATGAATTGGGGATCTCTGTAGACAAACGTTTAGATACTGAATAATAAGAACGGGGATCATCAGGCTCAACATTGGTCGGACATACCACCACCTCTGCTCCTACTGCCCTCAGAATATCGATCTTTTCCTGAGACTGCTTGTCGCTGATCACACAGATCAATTTATAACCCTTCACAATGGCTGCCAATGCCAACCCCATACCGGTATTTCCACTGGTACCTTCTATAATGGTACCTCCCGGTTTAAGCCGGCCATCGGCCTCTGCATCTTCCACCATCTTAACTGCCATCCGGTCTTTTACAGAATTTCCCGGATTAAAGGTTTCTACCTTGGCAAGCACCAGCGCATCAATATCGCGGGTTATGGTATTAAGCTTCACCAGGGGCGTATTCCCAATGGTTTGCAAAATGTTTTCAGCGTAATTCATAAGGGCATTCTTTGTGTCTAAGTTAGGTATTTAAGCAGGCTTACACAACCCAAAAGAACCTACTCAAAACGGATCGAACGCGCAGGAGATATCCTGGTGATGATATAGGAAGGAATTAACAACATCAATAAACACAGGAGCAAAGTACCTGCATTCAGGGTAAGTATGTGCCAAATATTCAAATAAACAGGGGCTGTTGATACATAATAGGTTTCAGGATCAAGTGGAATGATTCCCAGGTATTTTTGGGCCAGTAAAATTCCGAGGCCTATTGTATTACCCCAGAAAAGCCCCACCCCGATAAGGTAGGCCGCGTTATACAAAAAGATCTTCCGGATACTCCAGTTTGAGCAGCCCTGGGCCTTGAGTATTCCGATCATGGGAGTGCGTTCAAGTATAAGTACTAAAAGAGCGGTGATCATATTAATACCCCCTACGATGATCATGATACCAATAATGATGGCAATATTGAAGTCGAATAAGGAAAGCCATTCAAAAATGGCGTAATACTTAGAAGCAATGGTCTGAGAATCGAGGGTAGACAGTGTACTGCCATAAATTTCCCGTCCTTTTTCTTCCAGCTGATCAAAATCTTCCAGGAACACCTCAAAGCCACCTACCTGATCGTCTTCCCACTTGTTCATACGCTGAATATGACGCAGATCGGCAAACATATAGTTGGTGTCGAATTCCATAAACCCACTATCATAAATACCTACCACTTTGAATTTTACCTGGTTTGGAATTTCACTGGTTTTATCCTTCAGGAAATAAGCCCAGAATTCATCCCCAACTTTAAAGTTCAGGCGGTTGGCCAGGTAGCGAGAGATAAGGGCTTCTTCATTTCTTTTTCCGCTGTAATCGGGTAATCGCCCCTCTACCAGGTAATCGGTAAAAGGCTGCCAATTGTAATCGTTTCCAACGCCTTTAGCAATGATCCCTTCAAAGGTTTCAGCAGTTCGAATGATACCTCCTTTGGCGGCTACTGCCTGCACATGGGCAATGCCATCAACGGTTTTAAACTCCGGATAGAATTCCTGGTTGGTTGACACGGGGTTTACAGAAACATCAGACTGGTTGTTATCGTAATTAAAGATCTGCACATGCCCATTGAAGGCTGCGACCTTTTCGCGGATCTTCCGCTGCAGTCCGATGCCGGTAGCCACAGCGATCATCATCATGACCAGGCCAATAGCAATAGCAGCTATGGCAATTTTTATAATTGGGGCCGATATGCTACTTTTATGCTCCTTACCCTTTACCAGGCGTTTGGCTATAAAATATTCTAAATTCAAACTATGATCCGCTTATTAAGCCTCAAAAATACATTTTTATTATTTCTTTTTTCATTAGGGGCATGCAGCCTTTTTAAAGGAGAATCTCAAACCGCAGAAATGGCGCTCAATATCCCTCAGGCATCAGCACCTGTGCCCGCCGCCCAGGATCTCGCGGCCTATTTGCCCCGTCTTAAAGGTAAAACCATTGCGGTAGTAGCCAATCAAACCTCTGTTCTGGGTAATGATAATGGAACCTATACCCACCTCGTAGATACCCTTCTTGATCACGGCATCAGCATTTCAAAAGTATTTGCACCCGAGCATGGATTTCGCGGACAGGCAGACGCCGGAGAGACCGTAAAAGACGGTGTTGACAAACAAACCGGACTATCTGTGATCTCTCTTTACGGCAAAAACAAAAAACCCTCTGCAGACCAACTGGAAGAGCTTGACCTGGTGGTATTCGATATTCAGGATGTGGGGGTGCGTTTTTATACCTATATATCCACCCTGCACTACGTGATGGAAGCCTGTGCTGAAAAAGGTATTCCGGTTATGGTACTCGACAGGCCGAACCCTAATGGTTCTTATATAGACGGCCCTACGCTGGAGTCAGAACATCAAAGTTTTCTGGGCATGCACCCCATACCTTTGGTTCACGGGATGACCATAGCCGAATACGCTCAGATGATCAACGGTGAGGGATGGCTTTCTGATAATCTTACCTGCGAATTAGAGATCGTTCAAATGAAGGGTTACCAAAGAGAAATGACTTATTCACTTCCTATTCGTCCTTCTCCTAATCTGCCTAATGATCAATCGATAGTCCTGTACCCCAGCCTGGGACTTTTTGAAGGTACCCATATCAATGCAGGACGAGGCACCGAATTCCAGTTTCAGCGATTTGGCGCTCCGTTTCTGGATCAGAACCACTTCGGATTCTCTTATACACCTCAGCCAAATTTTGGAGCTAAAGACCCTAAACACAACGGAGCTCTGTGTTACGGTAAAGACCTTTCGTCAGAACCCGCCCCCGGGAAGGTTGATCTTCAGTGGATCATCGAGGCTTATCAAAACACTGCCGATAAAACAAAATTCTTCAAAGACCGATCATTTACCCTGCATGCAGGCACCGAAAAGGTTCGTGAACAGATCGAAAAAGGCATGACCGCCAGTGAGATTCGTGCCACCTGGAAGGATGACCTGGAACGCTTTAAAGAGATGAGAAAGGCCTACCTGATCTATCCCTGAGATTCTTTAAGGCCGGTCCCTTCAAACTTAGCTCCTTCAGGTGCCCTGTAGCCCTCAAATGGCAGTTTCAACAGTTTGTTGATCTTGGCATTGGAGTCGACATCAGGATAGGTATCCACGCCATAGACCAGGTCTTCATTACGCATTTTAGCAAAGGTACCAAACAACCGATCCCAGACAGAAAAGATGTTCCCATAATTGGTATCCGTATAGGGTAACACATAATGGTGGTGCACCTTATGCATATCAGGGGAAACAATGATCCAGCTGATGATATCGTCCAGTTTTTTCGGCAACTCTATATTGGCGTGATTAAATTGAGAGAATACCACACTCAGGGATTGGTATAACATGATGATGGCAACGGGAGCACCAAGAATAAAGGTAGCCAGGGTGGTAAAAATAAAACGGATAACACTCTCTCCCGGATGGTGTCTGTTAGCGGTGGTGGTATCTACGTGGTTATCGGTATGATGGATGAGGTGAAACATCCAAAGTGGCCTGATCTTGTGTTGCACCCAATGTGCGAGCCAGGCTCCAATGAGATCCATCAATAATACTCCCAAAACCACAGTGACCCATAAAGGCGCATCAAGCCATTGCAACACCCCAAAACCATTGGCCACGGTCCAGTCGCTCGTTTTTAACAGGATAAAGGCCAGAACGAAATTGATAACGATGGTGGTGAGGGTAAAAAATAAATTGGGCCAGGCGTGCCTGAACTTCCTGTAATCGAATTTGAACAATGGGGTTGCATATTCAAGCAGCCAAAAAAAGGTGATCCCCGAAACCAGGATAAGGCTTCTGTGTGATGAGGGGATGGTTTCGAAGTAGTTGATAATGGTTTCCATGGCCGTAAGATATAAACTTCGGCCTATTTAGGCAATCGCTTTTTCATTTCCTCTACTATGCGAAAGGCGGCAGGACAGATGGCTGTATTTTTCAGGGTAAGGTTCGTGATCTGGTGAAAGTTTTTCCGATCGGTATGTGGGTACTCCCTGCAGGCTTTGGGCCGCACCTCATAGATCAGACAATAATTATCGCTATCGAGAAAAGTACAGGGAACCTGTTGGAGCACATGATCCTTATCCTCATCAACCCTCAGGTATTTTTCAACGAACTGTTGGGGTTTCATTTTCAAAAATTTAGCAATACGCTCAATATCGGCATTGGTAAACAGGGGGCCTGTGGTTTTACAGCAATTGGCACAGTCCAGGCAATCGGTGCGTTCAAACTCTTCGTCGTGCAATTCCTGCATCAGCCTGTCAAGGTGTTTTGGGGGCCTTTTCTTTAGGCGTGCAAAGAACTTTTTGTTCTCTTTATTCTTATCTTTGGCCAACTGCGGCAACGACTTCAACAATTCATCCATAGTGCAAAGGTAATCACAAATATCAGCTCAATGAAAGACCTGCTGGGAAAGGCCATCTACGACGAATTTATGGGAAACCGGGAGCATACCGTTTTTACCGAAACGAGCATTTCTGAACCCGAGGAATTCCCGGTAGATTATATGCTGAGAGGGTATGAAGCCATGCCTCCTTTAGAGCAAAAGGCGCTAGACCTGAGTAAGGGTCATGTATTGGATGTGGGGTGTGGAGCCGGAAGCCATGCCTTATACCTGCAGGAAAGAGGACTGGAAGTAACGGCCATCGATATATCGCCCTGGTCAGTTCGCACCGCCAAAATGCGCGGAGTAAAAACGGCCGAGGTTACCGACCTCTACCACTGGCAGGAAGAAAAATACGATACCATACTCTTGCTTATGAACGGTTCAGGAATCCTTGGCAAACTCTACAATGTTGCCGACGGACTCACCTACCTGAAAGACCTGCTTGCTGAGGGCGGGCAGATCCTGCTCGATTCATCAGACCTGATCTATATGTACGATGAAGACGATGATGGCGGCAAATGGGTGCCCGGTGATCGATATTATGGGGAACTTATGTTTACCGTACACTACGGCGATGAAAAAGAAAGTTTTCCGTGGCTATACCTTGACTACGACAGACTGGAAGAGATCGCCCATTCGGTAGGGTTGCACTGCGAAATGGTGCTGGAGGGCGAGCATTATGATTATCTGGCACGGATTACCCTAAGGTGAGTTTGCAGATAGCAGTTTGCAGTTTGCAGTTGTCATCGCGAGGCAGCCCTCGGCTGACGTGGCGATCTGTTAGTTTTTCAACAGATTTTTTGTCAGGCTTAGGACAGAATTGATAATAGCTAGAGTTTACAGGCTTTTACTTCGTAACCCCGTAACCTCGTAACTTCACAACTCCCGACTCCCGACTCTCTACTCTCTAAGGAATATTCAAATACTTATGCGTCTGCAGTGAGACCTTCCATTTCGGGTGTTTCATGACATAGTCAACGATCTCCGGGATCATTTTCTCCCGTTTACTCCACTCGGGCTGAAGGTAGAGAATACAATTTTCATTGACCTTGGCAGCCTGTTCTTCGGCAAAGGTAAAATCGTGACGGTTATAGATGATCACCTTGAGCTCATGGGCCTTTTGGTAGACCTCCTCTTTGGGCAATTTCATCTTTTTAGGCGACAGGCAGATCCAATCCCACGTACCGGTGAGCGGATAGGCGCCGGAGGTTTCGATATGGATCTTGAGGCCTTTGGCTTTTAGTTTTTGGGTAAGCGGGTTCATATCCCATGTAAGGGGTTCGCCCCCTGTGATCACAATGGTATCGGAGTAACGTGCGGCATTGTCAACGATGTGGTCTACGTGGGTGGGTGGGTGGGTCGCTGCATTCCAGCTTTCTTTCACATCACACCAGTGACAGCCCACATCACAGCCTCCTACCCGAATAAAATAGGCAGCGGTGCCCTTGTGATAGCCCTCTCCCTGAATGGTATAAAACTCCTCCATCAGGGGCAGCATCTCTCCCTTATCTACTAATGCCAGTACCTCGCTTTTTTCCATGGGGGCAAAGATACAACTTAGGAAGGAGTTTACAGTTTGCAGTTTGCAGTTTTCAGTTACGGGTTACGTGGGTACGAAGCGATCAGGGTCACCGCGTCTTCGCGAATTTCCTGAATTTTGATTTCTTGTGTAGTGGTATGACGAATCACACGGCTTTTATTGTAAAATACAACGACCCCATCCGGTTTTGCCCTGCAAAACCATCTTCCCCTCTCAGGGAGGGCCGAGCGTTAAGAAATGGTTCAGTGAACCATTTTAGTGAAGGAGCCGGATAGCGCAGTGGATTCGCTGTCGGAGGTACAGCCGGAAGGGGTGTGCCAATTCCTTATCGGCCGTTTCTAATAAGACATTCCTTCACCGGCAAACCACTAAAATCACCTCGTAACTCCGTACCTCCGTACCATCGTCAATTCTTAAAAAATCCTGTAATTTAGTAGAAACATCCATCTACATGCAAAACGCTGAGAATTTCAGAGCCGCTATAGAAACCGGCTACACCAGTAAAGGGGAAGCCCTCGAAATGGGCGCTGCCATGCTCAATGGAGAAACCTTGACGAACACCCTGGTCAAGATCCCCTTAAAAACCATGAATCGTCACGGACTGATCGCCGGGGCAACGGGAACAGGTAAAACTAAATCATTACAGGTCATGGCAGAGCAATTGTCTGCCAAAGGCATTCCCGTTTTACTTATGGACCTGAAAGGTGACCTCAGCGGCCTTGCAAAACCCGGAACACCACATCCGAAGATCGATGAACGCATGAATGCCATCGGACTTGGTTACGAGCCTAAGGGGTTTCCCATTGAAGTCATGACCTTGTCTCAACAGGGAGGTGTCAGGCTGAGGGCCACGGTCTCTGAATTCGGACCTGTCCTCCTCTCTCGTATTCTCGATCTTTCAGAAACCCAACAGGGTATCATGGCAGTGATCTTCAAATATTGTGACGACAATGAACTTCCATTGCTGGACCTGAAAGACCTGAAAAAGATCCTTCGATTTGCCACCGAGGAAGGGAAGGAAGAATTTCAAAATGCCTATGGTCGTATCTCCACCTCCTCAACCGGTGCCATCCTGAGAAAGATCGTAGAACTTGAGCAGCAGGGTGCCGATCTTTTCTTCGGAGAACGCTCTTTTGATACCGACGACCTGATGCGCCTTGACGACAACGGATATGGGTACATCAATGTGATCCGCCTGACCGATATTCAGGATAAACCTAAACTGTTCTCCACCTTCATGCTCAGCCTCCTGGCAGAGATCTACAGCCGTTTCCCTGAGATCGGCGACCAGGACCGTCCGGAGCTGGTGATCTTTATTGACGAGGCTCATTTGATATTCGATCAGGCCTCTGATGCCCTGTTAGAACAGATCAACAGCATCATCAAACTCATCCGCTCTAAAGGGGTAGGAATATTTTTTATCACCCAAACCCCCACCGATGTCCCGGAAGAAGTACTTTCCCAGTTAGGACTCAAGATACAGCATGCCCTGAGGGCATTTACTGCCAAAGACCGGAAAGCCATTAAAATGACCGCAGAGAATTATCCGTTAACCGACTATTACAATACTGCGGAAGTGCTAACCAGCCTTGGGATCGGAGAAGCCCTGGTAACCGCCCTTGACGAAAAAGGAAGACCCACTCCCCTGGCCGCCACCTTAATGAGGGCACCCATGAGCAGGATGGATATTCTCACTGAAGATGAATTACATAACCTCATCTCCTCCTCCACTCTTAAAAGTAAATACGAGGAAGTTATCGACCGGGAAAGTGCCTATGAACTTCTGAATGAAAAGATTAAAAAAGCTCAGGAAGAAGAACTCCGGGAGCAGGCCCGCACCGATAGACAGCGCACCACATCTCGCAGCAGCACCCGCATGAATCCGGTGATCAAAGTGTTAACCAGTGCCACCTTTATTAGAGGGGTTATGGGAATTTTAAATAAAGCTATGAGAAAACGATGAAAAAATACACTGTACAAACAGCCCCCTTCAGGGTACCCACCACCGACGGGAAACTGATCGAAGAACACCACGGGGTTGTCGCCACAAACAATGCACAACTCAGTCTTGCCCATATGGTTGCACCTCCCCATTGGAGTGAACCCCAACAGACCCCGGAATTTGATGAATACACCTATATCATCAGGGGTAAAAAACAATTTGTCATTGACGGAGAAAAGGTGATCCTCGAAGCCGGACAATCTATCCATATTCAAAGAGGCGTACGCGTTCAATATTCCAACCCTTTTCCTGAAGAATGCGAATACATTGCGGTTTGTACCCCTGCTTTTACCCTTGACAAAGCGAACCGGGAGGAAGGTTGAGATTTGAGTTTGAGGTTTGAGTTTCAGGGACGAGTTTGGGTTTTAGGGTGAAGATTGAGTCTAATCGTCTTTGCAAGTCTACCTGTCGGTAGACAGGACCGCTGAAATTTGATTTCTTGTGGAGGGGGATGACGAGGGTCACCTCGAGTGATCCTGCAGAGCAGGATCGTATCGAGAGGCTGGTGATCCTAAAATGTTCTCGATACACCACGCTTTTAGCGTGGCACCTGTCTGCCGATGTCAGGCCTGTTTGCCGACAGGCTTTATGAAATAAAGCAGGGCAATCTCCCGTAACAGGAACGAGTTGGAGAGACGAGTTTGAGAGCTTAGTGACTTAGGTGCCTAATAACCACCGCTCACGGCTAATTTCAAACCGAAAACCGCAACTACTTGATTTACAATTATTTTTACTATTTTTAATCTGCGTACAGAAATTTCTGTACCAAATATCATTGTTCCCTTCCCGCCATCTTCCAGCCTTCTATCCTTTGGATCTATTAATCCTTATTAAATACATACTACAATGAGAAAGTATATTGCAGAATTCATTGGCACTTTCTGGCTGGTTTTTGGAGGGTGCGGAAGCGCCATTCTGGCGGCAGGAATTCCTGAACTGGGCATCGGATTTGCCGGGGTTTCCCTGGCCTTCGGACTCACAGTACTCACCATGGTCTATGCCATTGGCCCTATTTCCGGATGTCATTTAAACCCGGCAGTTTCTATCGGACTTTGGATGGGAGGCCGCTTCAAGGCCAAAGAACTATTACCCTACATCATTGCCCAGGTTGCCGGCGGTATCTTTGCTGCGACACTATTATATGTGATCGCTTCCGGAAAGGCCGGATTCGAAACAGGCACCTTTGCCGCCAACGGTTACGGCGAACTGTCGCCTGACGGGTATGGCATGATGTCGGCCCTCGTCATTGAGATCGTTCTCACCTTTATGTTCCTTATGGTAATACTCGGGGCCACCCATAAAAAAGCCCCTCAGGGATTTGCCGGAATTGCCATCGGACTGGCTTTGACACTGATCCACCTTATCAGTATTCCGGTTACCAACACCTCGGTGAATCCTGCCAGAAGTACCAGTCAGGCCCTGTTTGCAGAAGGTGTGGCACTTGAGCAGCTGTGGCTGTTTTGGGTAGCCCCGATCGTAGGAGCTCTCATTGCAGGATTAGTGTTTAAATTCCTGGAACAATCAGAAAGCAACCTGGAGTTGGAACTGGTTAAGGATAATCTTACCGAGCCGGAAGTAAAATCAGCATAAATTCATATTTTTAAGAACTTAGACCTTAAAAAGTTATTGTACATGACCCCAAACGCTGAAGCTGTAAAAGCACTTGATGTGATCATTATCGGCGCCGGTCTCTCCGGAATCGGTGCCGCCTATCACTTACAGGATAAATGTCCCGATAAAAATTATGCCATTTTTGAAGCCCGTGAACAGATGGGTGGTACCTGGGATCTTTTTAAATACCCGGGAATCCGCTCCGATTCTGATATGTATACCCTGGGCTTCTCTTTTAACCCCTGGGAAGATCCTCAAGCCATAGCAGATGGCCCCTCTATCCTGAAATACATAAAAAGCACTGCTGCTAAGTTTGGGATCGATAAGCATATACGCTATGACCATAAGGTCATAAAAGCATATTGGCAGGAGGACTCAGCTACCTGGGAGATCACTGTACTTCACAACGATCAATCGCAAACCACCTACACCACACGATTTCTTTTTATTTGCAGCGGATATTACGACTACGATCAGGGCTACGACCCCTTAAAAGAAAAAGCGTCGGTATTCAACGGCCCTGTCATCCATCCCCAGCATTGGCCTGAAGGTCTTGATTATACAGACAAAAAGATCGTGGTGATCGGAAGCGGAGCCACAGCCGTTACCCTGGTACCGGAACTGGCAAAAAAAGCTTCCCATGTATATATGCTTCAGCGATCGCCCACCTACATTCTGAACCTTCCGCGAGAAGACAAGATCGCTAACCGCCTTAAAAAGATCTTTCCTAAAAGTTGGGCGCACTCCATGGCCCGGTGGAAAAACATACTTTTCAGCCTAGGCCTTTACCAGGCATCAAGGAAATGGCCGGGGAAGATTAAAAATTTCATAGCCTCCCAGGTTAAAGAACAATTAGGCGAAGGGGTCAATATGAAGCATTTCGCTCCAAGATACAACCCCTGGGACCAACGACTTTGTCTTGTACCCGATAACGATCTTTTCAAAGCCCTTAAAAAAGGAGAGGCCTCCATGGTAACAGATACTATTGCAGAGTTTCTGCCTCAGGGGATAAAACTCAATTCCGGAGAAGTCCTGGATGCCGATATCATTATTACCGCCACAGGACTGAAGATCAAATTAATGGGAGGCATGGAACTGCAAAAGAACGGAAACCCTGTTGACACTTCACAACTTCATGTTTACCGGGGAGTTATGTTTAGTGATATTCCGAATATGGCTATTGCCGTAGGGTACACCAATGCTTCCTGGACCCTGAAATGCGATCTCAACGGACAGTATGTTGCACGACTGCTGGGTTATATGGACTCCCATGGGTATACAACCTGCACCCCTCGTTTCGATCACCAAAAGTACGATTCAGAACCTTTACTGGATTTTGATGCCGGCTATATTAAACGGGCATTAGATGTTTTACCCAAACAAGGTTCAGAACACCCCTGGAAGATTTATCAGAATTATTTAAAAGACATGTGGACTCTGAAATACAGCAAGTTATCTGACAACAGTCTTGAATTCAAATAATAGGTCATATCGTTATTTTTTTAGAAAAAATACTATATTTGGCTAAACCTAAATCTTAAGATCATGCTTTATCGTGACCTTTTTCGCCTTATCCTGAAATTACTAGGGCTTTATGCCCTGATCATCAGCTTGTTCACTTTTCTTCCAAAAGCATTCAGCATTTCTGAACTGGAATTATCATCCTTTATATGGATCTTTGTCGTGTCGGTGATCATGTTAGGTTTTTTCATTTTTATTGTTTTTAAAAGTGATATGATCATTGACCTGTTGGAACTCGACCAGGGATTTGAAGAGAAGAAGGTGAGTTTTGGCAATGTAGATAAGATCACCCTCATCAAGCTGGGAATTATCCTGGCCGGTGGTTTTCTGATCATCGAAAAACTCCCTGAATTTATTTACCAGACATTTCATATCATGAAAGAGCAGCCAGAACCTTCTGCCTGGCAAAAATTCGTGGAACGCAATCAGCCCGCTATTAAGCCCGGAGTTACCCTGGCCATCTCAGGCTTACAGCTTATCACTGGTGCCCTGCTATTGATCTTCAGAAACAAACTGAGCCTGCTGCTTAACAGTTCCAGATTCTAACTTTTACTGCTGCACGATCCTCCACTGAAAATCATATATCCAAGCAATGCCGGCAGATATACCGGTAATGTACAGATCCTGGAATTTACTCATAAGGTGGTCTGATGCATTCGAGGTTTATTAGCTATTTCGTTTTGATTCTTCGGTTAAATCTTGACCTTGTACAATGGAATTCATACTTTCATTTCCTGATAGATCTTGAATCATTTAAATGAGTTCCAAAACCGAACATCCATCCAAAAAAGGAGAAATAGAAATTATCGCCCCCGCGCGAACCTGTTTATTCGGCGATCACCAGGATTACCTCGGGTTGCCAGTTATTGCTTGTGCTATAGATCGTCATATTCGGTTAACAGCCACACCTATTGAAGAAGAATTGCTTCGAATTTTTCTTCCCGATATTGGTGAAAGCACAGAAATACCTTTAAACGCGAATTTCAAAAATGGGGTTCAGGGCAACCACCTTCTTTCTGCATTCAAGGTGATCAAAGATGAGGGGGCTAATCCTGAGCAGGGTTATGAAATTACTATAAATGGCAACGTCGCCATCAATGCGGGTATTTCCAGTTCTTCAGCCGTGATGGTGGCCTGGATAGCCTTCCTGAGAACGGTTTATCTGCCACAGCTTCCCTTTAATAAAGAACATATTGCCCAACTGGCCTACAAGGCAGAGGTCATCGAACAAAACAGTCCGGGAGGTAAAATGGACCAATACAGTATTTCCCTCGGACAGATCATGTACCTGGAAACCGATGATAAGAATCATCACGAACTCTTTAACCGGGACATGCCGGGACTTATCGTATCTGAATCGGGTATACCGAAATCTACCCTGGGAGTTCTTGGGGATCTGAGAGGAAAGGCATGGCAGGCCATTAATGAGGTCACGCATCACCTACCTGGGTTTCAGATCGCGAAAACCATTGGAGAAGATCCGCAAAAATACCTGCCCTTTGTTTCTCCTGAGCTCAAGAACGTTTTTACAGCCGCTATGGAGAATTACAGGATCACAAAAGCCGCCTTGCGGGAGATGAAAACACCTGAACCGAACCTTTCCCGGATTGGTGAGCTAATGAATGAACATCACGAGGTACTCCGTGATCTCCTGAAGATCACCGTGCCAAAAATCGATCATATGATCAATGCGGCCCAGGCCCATGGTGCACTGGGGGCAAAGATCGTTGGTTCAGGAATGGGCGGCAGTATTGTTGTTCTGGCCAGGGAAGAAGACCGGGACCAAATCATCGATGCCCTGAAAAATTCGGGAGCCCGGGATGCCTACCCCGTTAAAGTAGATCCCGGAGTTCGTATCACACAAAACACCCTATCCTAATGAATACTACCAATACCCTGGTGATCCTTGCCGGAGGACTTTCTTCCCGAATGAAGAAAGCAATTCAGGAGAAAGATCACGGACTCAGTACGGAGGAGATCGAAGCGGCTAACAGCCGAAGTAAAGGATTAATCCCCCTGGGAAAGGGAAAACGACCCCTGCTGGATTACCTGCTCTACAATGCCAGAGAGGCCGGATTTAAAAGGGTGGTGATCATTACGGGAGAAAATAGTGAAGCCTTTAAAAGCCAATACGGCAATAAACAGGAAGAAAATAGCTTCCACGGGTTATCCATATCCTTTGCCACCCAACGCATTCCTGAAGGAAGGGAAAAACCTCTGGGAACGGCCGATGCCTTGTTGCAGGCTATGCAACAACAAGACTGGCTTCAGAAAACCTCATTTGTAGTGTGCAACAGCGACAACCTCTATTCGGTAAAAGCCTTATTACTATTGCGGGAATCGAAGGCTGCCAATGCCTTGATCAGCTATGACAGAGATCGCCTCCTGTTTTCAACAGAGCGTATTAACCGATTCGCTTTGATGAAATTCGATGAGCATGAACTTCTGCTCGACATCATTGAAAAACCTACCCCGGAAGAATCACTGGGGTATGCCGACAGTACAGGTAAACTTCGGGTAAGTATGAACATCTTTCTATTTTACGGCCCTATGATCTACCCGAATCTTCAAGTCTGTCCCCTTCATCCGGTGCGGCTCGAGAAAGAGATCCCGGCAGCCCTGTTGCTGATGATCAAAGCGAATCCGGGAACGGTAAAAGGAATTCCCCTGGCCGAACATGTACCTGATCTCACCTCTAAGGAGGACATCCGGATATTAAGATCATATCTCGACGATCACTTTCCATCAGCTTTGTGGGAATCGAGCGAACCATGAGAACCCTGAACTCCGTTTGTAGTTCACCATACCACCCTCAGCTACGCAACAATGTTGTACTGCAAAAAAATTTCTGATAAACCCTTAAAATTCTATTTTTGAGGATCGCGTGCTGAAATGTAACCTTCAAACACGGGATCAACCTAAAACCTTAACCATGATCGACCTCACTACCCTGGACTACCTGTTCATTTTTTCATTTTTTTCCCTGACCCTTGGTATCGGGTTCTATGTTTCCAGAAAATCCGGTAAAAGTTCTGCCGAATATTTTCTTTCAGGACGTACCATGCCCTGGTGGTTATTGGGAGTTTCTATGGTAGCAACCACCTTTTCTACCGACACCCCAAACCTGGTTACCGATATAGTTCGAACCGGTGGAGTTAGTGGTAACTGGGTCTGGTGGGCATTTCTCATTACAGGCCTGCTCACGGTATTTATCTACGCTAAATTATGGAGACGATCAGGGGTGAATACAGATATCGAATTCTATGAGCTTCGCTATAGTGGTAAACCTGCTAAGTTCTTAAGGGCTTTCAGGGCTGTATACCTGGGAGTTATATTCAATGTACTGGCCATGTCGGCCGTGAGTTTGGCTGCTATCAAGATCGGGCAGATCATGCTGGGCCTTACGGCGCTGGAAACTATTGGTATTGCCGGTCTGGTAACAGTGATCTTCAGTACTGTGGGTGGATTTAAGGGGGTGGTATACACTGACTTCATTCTGTTCTTCGTGGCCATGGCCGGAGGTATTGGTGCCGCCTGGTATTGTGTCAACCTTCCTGAAGTAGGTGGTATTCAGGCCTTGATGGTTCATGAAAATGTTGCTGATAAACTAAACATCCTCCCTGACCTTGACAATAAGGAAACCCTGATCACCCTGCTCATCATTCCACTTGCAGTACAATGGTGGAGCGCCTGGTATCCGGGTAGTGAACCCGGTGGTGGCGGGTATATTGCCCAACGTATGCTGGCGGCCAAAAATGAGAATCACGCTATAGGTGCTACTTTCTTTTTTAATATTCTGCATTATGCGCTGAGACCCTGGCCATGGATCCTGGTGGCCTTGGCATCCCTGGTGGTCTACCCAGATATCGCCAGTATAAAGGAGGCCTTCCCGGGGGTTACCCAGGATAAACTTGGGCATGACCTGGCCTATTCGGCCATGCTGACCAAATTACCTAACGGTTTGCTGGGCGTTGTATTAACCTCCCTGGTGGCCGCCTATATGTCTACCATCTCAACCCACCTCAACTGGGGTTCTTCCTATGTGGTAAATGATGTATACCTGCAACATATAAATCCGAAAGCCTCCCAGCGGGAGCTGGTCAATATTGGCAGAATTTCTACTGTTTTGCTAATGGTCATCTCAGCCGGTCTGGCGCTGGTACTCAATAATGCCTTGCAACTCTTTAATATCATCCTGATGTTCGGGGCGGGTACCGGGCTCATCTTTATCCTCCGCTGGTTCTGGTGGCGCATCAATGCGTGGAGTGAGATCTCTGCTATGTTCGCCTCCGGAATCATATCCATCCTTATCAATTTTACTCCTATAGGGGAAACCCTATTCGGCGGAGCCCAAACAGAAGGCCTCATGCCCGGGTGGATGACCTACCCCTTTATTGTAGGCATCACCATGGCCGTCTGGTTATTGGTAACCTACCTCACCAGACCTGAATCAAACACTACCCTGGAGAATTTTTACCGAAAGATCCAACCCGGAGGACCCGGATGGCATCAGGTCATCAAAAATTATAAGGGTACCGAAGGTCTTGTTTCAGAAAGCAATGAGGCCTGGAATGTTCCTGCTGGGATAGCTGCCACCCTTGTTGGGTGTGTCGTGATCTACAGTTCATTATTCGCCACAGGATACTGGATCTATGGAGAACACAACAAAGCCATTACCCTTACCCTAACTGCGGTTGTTGCCGGAATAGTTCTGAGTCGACTTTGGCGAAAGATCAAAGCCGTTATCTTTTAAAACCAAACCTACCAAAAATGAAAACCAGAAGATCGTTTATAAAAAAATCTGCCGCAGCAGGAACCGGACTATTATTCATGCCGGATCTTGCTTTTGGAGAAAACCTGAAAGAATCAAAATTAAAGGTGGGGCTTATCGGGGTAGGGCTCCGGGGTACCAACCACCTCAACAATCTATTGCTGAGAAAGGATGTAGAGATCACTGCCCTCTGCGATATTGACCCTGCCAGAATTGATCTGGGAGTTAAAGCGATAACAGAAGCCGGGTTTAAAGCTCCGAGTACCTTCGGGAAAGACCCTTATGATTACCGCAACCTCTTGGCCATGAAAGAGGTGGATGCCGTAATTATCAGTACCCCCTGGCTCTGGCATGTAAGAATGTCTGTAGATGCCATGAAAGCCGGAAAATTTACCGGGGTTGAAGTTTCTGCAGCCAACACCCTGGAAGAATGCTGGGACCTGGTAAACACCCATGAAGAAACAGGATCGCACTTGATGATCCTGGAAAATGTGAATTATCGAAGAGATGTTCTGGCGGTATTGAACATGGTGAAAAAGGGACTTTTTGGCGAAATGGTCCATTTTCGTTGTGGTTACCAACACGACCTACGACATGTGAAGTTTAACGATGGTAAACAGCCCTATGGTGGTGGGGTTGAATTTGGAGATAAAGGAACCTCTGAAGCGAAATGGAGAACACAACATTCTTTAAAAAGAAACGCCGATGTATATCCAACTCACGGACTCGGTCCGGTGGCTACCATGGCCGATATTAACCGAGGGAACCGATTCGTTTCGTTAACCTCTCACGCTACAAAAGCCATTGGTTTAAATAATTATATTGTTAATCATCCACAAGGAGGAAAAGAACACCCCAATGCCAAATTAAAATGGAAACAGGGCGATGTGATCACTACCACCATAGACACGGCAAAAGGAGAAACCATTATCATTACCCACGACTGTAACCTGCCCCGCCCCTACTCCCTCGGTTTCAGGGTGCAGGGATTAAACGGACTTACTGAATTTGACTACTACCAAAAACGCATCTATATAGAAGGATTAAGTCCTGAACATCAGTGGGAAGAGATGAATACCTATCTTGAAAAATATGACCATCCGCTCTGGCAGCGTTTCGGTGATTACGCCCAGGGCTCAGGCCATGGGGGAATGGATTTCTTTGTGTTAAATGCCTTTGTTGAATCTGCCAAAGCTAATATTGCCCCGCCGATGGATGCGTACGATGCAGCTGCCTGGAGTGCAGTTACTCCTCTTTCAGAAACATCTATCGCCAATAACGGAGAGCCTCAGAATTTCCCTGATTTTACCAGGGGAGATTGGATCAATCGCCAACCTTACAACTGGAATAAAGACACCTTTTAACAGCTGATCAATACTTGCTTAAACAACTGCTTACCAGGCTATTAATGCATGTTCAAATTCTTCAGGTTCTATTATTTAAGTAACTTTATCCTATAGAAACTTAAATAAAAAAGATCATGAAGAAGGTATTCAATGTGTGTATCGCCATAGGTATTTTAGTGCTAATAAGTTGTAATTCCTCAAGTGCTTACAAGGAAGAAATGACCTCCCTAAATGAGTCCTGGAAGGGCGCCACGGAAGAGGTTACCGCTTTTTCACAGGAAGCGGAAAAGGATCTGAATTCCTGGAAAGAGATGTATGATGGTATGTATGGAGATTCAGGCTCTGGCATGGAGGGGATATCAGAAGAAAAAAAGAAAACCCTTGACAGTCTTGATGCCGTATGTCGCAGACATGGTGACAAATACCGGCTTATTAACCAGGAGTTGTCTGAACTTAAAACTTCATGGGAACAAAACAGCCAGGTACTTTCGCAACTAAATGAAGCCCTTGAAAATAATGGTCTCACCGAAGAGCAGGCCAAAATCATCCCCCAACTAAACAGCCAGGTTACCACCGCAAAAGAGCAGGTGACTATCTGGAAATCACAGTTGGAAGCTGTTAAAGGTGAATGTGAGGCTACCTGCCAGGAATTTGCCAACAGGGTAAAAGAGGAATAAAGGTTATCTGCCAGCCATTAAAAAGGGCACCTGTTTCAAAGTGCCCCAAGATTAACTAACGCAATTAATTAACTAAAAAGATCGATATGTGATTGATTTCTGGCTATAATTATAGT
This sequence comes from Robertkochia marina, assembly GCF_004799345.1. Lineage (GTDB taxonomy): Bacteria > Bacteroidota > Bacteroidia > Flavobacteriales > Flavobacteriaceae > Robertkochia > Robertkochia marina. Next base: position 265,331 of record NZ_SSMC01000003.1, on the reverse strand, counting down.
AAATATTCTACAATAAATCAATAAATACTATAAATTTTAGTGCTGATCTATATGAAAAATCAATTAACACGCTTATTTTATGAAACTTAAGTTACAGACATCCGTCCCTATTACTCTTAACTTAGTTCACTAAAATCACCGAATCGAGAAAAATAAAAACGAAAAGAGAATTATGAAGATCAAGCAGTTTGAAGACAAGCCCCTGGCTCACTATTCCTATGCCATTGTTAGTGGCAATGACATTGCTCTTGTAGACCCGGCCAGGGATCCTATGCCTTACTATGCTTTTGCTGAAAAGAATAATGCCAGAATAACGGCTATTTTTGAAACCCACCCTCACGCAGATTTTGTGAGTAGTCATTTACAGATACACAAAGAAACCGGAGCCACTATTTATACCAGCTCGCTGGTTGGGGCCGATTACCCCCATAAGGCTTTCGACCACGGTGATAGCTTCACCATGGGAAATGTTGAATTCAAAGCCCTTCACACTCCAGGGCACTCACCAGACGGGATCACTATTGTAGCCCACGAGGGTGATGATTATGCCATGTTTACCGGTGATACTTTATTCATCGGAGATGTTGGCCGCCCTGACCTGAGGGAAAAGGCAGGTAATATGAAGGCAAAACGGGAGGAGCTGGCAAAAATGATGTTCAACACCATCCAGACCAAGTTCAACGACCTGCCGGATGAAACCGTGGTATATCCTGCCCATGGAGCAGGATCCTTGTGCGGTAAAAACCTCAGCGATGCAGCAAGCAGTACCCTGGGCAATGAGCGAAAGGGCAATTGGGCTTTCCGCACCAAAACCGAAGATGAGTTTGTGAGTGAGATCCTAAAAGATCAGCCTTTTATTCCGGCTTATTTTGGTTTCGATGTGGGTATTAATAAAGGAGGAGCAGATAATTTTGAAAGCAGTATTACCGGCATTCCTTTTTACTATAACCGGTTACCTGAAATGAACAATACCCTGATCGTGGATACCCGACCGGAGGAAGTATTTAAAAAGGGTCATTTTAAAGGCAGTATAAACATCCAGGCCACCAATGAGGATGATAAAATAGAAACCTGGTTAGGCTCCATAGTCCAACCAGAAGAGCCCTTTATCCTGGTAGCGCCCTCTGCAGAACAAAGGGATAAAGTACTTAGAAGAATTGCCAAGATCGGGTATGAGAAACAGATCAAAGCAGTGTTGGCTTTAACAGATGCGGAAGGCATGTACAGTACAGCGCCAATGCCTCTCGATAAATTCAAATCGTCTCCTGAAGCCTTTACCATTGTTGATATTCGTAATCCCGGGGAGGTTTCCTCCACTCCGATCTTTGAGAATTCACTGAACATCCCTCTTAATGAGCTTCGCGACAGATACCGGGAAATTCCCGAAGACAAGCCCCTGGTAGTGCACTGCGCCGGAGGGTATCGCAGCGCAGCCGGAAGCAGTATTCTGGAAGAGCTCAAAGATCAGACAGTATATGATCTTAGTGAGGCGGTTAAGGAGTTTAAATAAAGTTACGAGCCTGCCTGCCGCAGGCAGGGGTACGTGGGTACGAAAGGATTATAAATTATAGATGGTGAATGGTAAACACCTGGTATTGAGGCCTTAATCAGGCGTCCATTGATGTCGGAGTAAGGTAGGATTGATCTTGATCATGGCCCAGGCCCAGTAATTGTTATTATCATTGGTGGTTCCTCCCTTTATCAGACTCATACTGTCAGAGGCAAACATATGCGAATACCCGACATTCAGGGTAGCGAACTTAAAAAAGTTCAGCGTATACACTGCATCGATCTCAGTGCCCAGGTAAGCATCAGCACCTCCCGTGAGTTCAGCATTAGCCCCAAAATAATGGGCCTTAACAAGCAGGTTGGCCCGCTCCCCGGTAGGGATAACCACTCTTGCAAAAACGTCATTAAGCCCTACATTATTGGCGTGGTTACCAACATAGAAATAATCCATAAATCCGTTAAACTTATGGTTAGTACCGTATAGCGGGAAGAAAGATTTATTCTTTGATTCCCCCTCCTGGTCGGTACCGCTCAAGATCTCGAAACCTGCTCCGTAAAGAACTGATCCCGGTTTATAGGATCCCTGGAACCCAATGTCATAAGCACTTAGATCAACACCGGCCTCAGCCTCTCCAGACTGGTAATACGCAAATCCTTCCATGATCCAATTCCCGGGTTTACTGTTCACAAAGGCACCGGTGGTCTGCCTGTAGAACACCCCTTCCGCAATATCATTATCGGGACCGGTAAGGCTTTGAAATCCGTTGTTCAGGAAAAGAAAGCTTCCGGTGGTGTTTTCCCAGGTTTTGGTCATATGCAGAAACTGCATCGATTTATAGGAAAAGAACCCGATGATCGGGAAGTCGGTATCAAATACCCTTTCGCCCTGTTGGTTAAAGGTTACTGCCACATCAGCCTTAAAGCCATCTTTTTGATATCTTGCCAGAGCGGCATCGTGAAAACGCCCCTGCATGGCCCAGTCGAGTCCCCCGAGGATACGCTGATCATCATAAGAAATTACCTGTCGGCCCAGTTTCAGGCTCCAGTTCGGATTAAATTTTATCCGCGCCCAGGCCTGGAACAACATAAGGGAGTTATTCTCGTCCTGAGGCAGAATCTGTCGGGTATCTCCCCAGGTACTGATATCCTGGATGGCGAACTTAAGATCTACATGTTCAGAAATAAAATCAAGATTTAAACGGGCCCGTTGGCGCACGAATGCCGCAGGATCGGCACCATCTGGAAAAAGGTTGTTAAACCCATGACGAAACTCAAATCGATCCCTGAAATCAATGTCTGCTTTGAATTCCTGGGAAAAAAGTGAAGTTGAAAAACATACGAGCACAAGGCCCAGGACAAGGGTTATTGGGTATCTCATTTTAGTATAAGTATTGGATAGGTGGACTAAAATTATGAAAAATCTGAACAATCCCACCCTCCCCTCTCCTCAAAAATTTAAACTTTTCTTAACAAAAATTACCATTCAAAGTGTTCAAGAGGGTATAATTCATTAATTTTATCTAAACATTTTACACCCGTGGGATTTTTTAAGAACATCTTGCCCCCTAAAACCTCCAGATGGCGTACCACAGCCGTATTTCTGATTGCTGTGATGCTGGGCTTTTCCTTTTTCACAGCAAGGGAAGCTGAGGTGCTGTCTTATTTATCTGACGACCCTCAGGCCTGTGTGAACTGCCATGTAATGACCCCGGTTTACAATAGCTGGATGCACAGTTCTCACCGGGAATGGGCCAGTTGTAATGATTGTCACGTACCCCACAACAATGTGTTTAACCAATACTATTTTAAAGCTAAAGACGGCCTTTACCACGCCTCTATATTTACCCTGAGAAAAGAACCTGAGGTGATCTTTATGAGGGATGAATCGGCCGCTGTGGTACAGGATAATTGTTTGCGATGCCATGTTCAACAAGTCACCCAAACCAAATACACCGGCTGGCTGGATTCTCACGCCAGCAACCGAACCGACAGGACCTGCTGGAGCTGCCATAGGGAAGTACCCCACGGGCGTGTACACGGACAATCGACTATCAGAACCAATATAGCCCCCTTACCTACCGACCCGACCATGGAGGTGGTTCCTGCCTGGTTAAAAAATGAATTATCGAATACAAAAAGTGTAAGCCATGAAAAATAAGGTGCTTTTTCTCATAACAATAGTCGTGGTTTTTCTCCTGGGGCTGCTGGCCTCTAGCATCATCAATCGTAAAAACGAAGCCAAGTTCAAGTATGCTCCACAGGTGAACATCGACCAAAACGAACCCCGCAATGCCGTTTGGGGCAAAAACTTTCCTGCAGAATACCAGTCGTACCTGCAAACCTCAGATACGGGATTTGCCTCTTACCAGGGTGGCTCAAAAATGCGGGATATGCTGGAAGAAGATCCCAACCTGGTCATCTTATGGGCGGGTTACGGATTCGCCAAGGATTACAACCAGGGTCGTGGGCACTATTATTCGGTGGAAGACATACACAACACCCTGAGAACCGGAGGGCCAACCGGTCCCGGAGACGGTCCGATGCCGGCAACCTGCTGGACCTGTAAGAGTCCCGATGTCCCCAGATTGATGAATGAGATCGGAGTAGCCGAATTTTATTCGGGAAAATGGGCCGATAAAGGTGCTGAAGTAGTCAACCCTATAGGTTGTGCCGATTGTCACAATGCTGAAACCATGAAATTACAGATCTCCCGGCCCGCCCTGATCGAGGCTTTTGAAGCCATGGGTGAAGATATCAGTAAGGTCACCCACCAGGAAATGCGCTCCCTGGTTTGCGCACAGTGTCATGTAGAGTACTATTTCAATAAAAATTTACCCGGAAAAGAAGGTACTCCCTACCTGGTATTCCCCTGGAAAGACGGAATGAAGGTGGAGGATATGGAAAAGTATTATGACGAATTAGGGTTTTCAGATTGGACCCATGCCCTGAGCAAGGCTCCCATGCTGAAAGCACAGCATCCGGGTTATGAAACCTACCTCACCGGAATCCATGCCGACCGTGGAGTGAGCTGTGCAGATTGCCATATGCCTTATGCCAGTGAGGGCGGACAAAAATATACAGACCACCATATTCAATCGCCTTTAAACAATATCAATAACGCCTGCCAGGTGTGTCACCGTGTTAATGCTGAACAGCTGCGCGCCAATGTTTACGATCGTCAGCGCAAGGCAACCGAGAACCGTCTCAAACTGGAAGAACAATTGGTTAGAGCGCATCTAGAAGCCAAAAAATGCTGGGATCTCGGAGCCACCGAGGAGCAAATGCAACCCATATTAACCGACATTCGCCACGCCCAATGGCGATGGGATTATGCAGCTGCCGCACACGGAGCCTCCTTCCACTCTCCGGTAGAAACGGCCAGGGTAATTGGTGGCGGAATGGCCAAGGCCCAGGATGCCAGGGTAAAACTTGCCCGCCTGCTTTCACAGCTTGGCTTTAATGAGGAAGTTCCTTTCCCGGATATTGCTACGAAAGAAAAAGCCCAGGAATTCCTGGGGATGGATATGGATAAAATGAAAGCCGAAAAAGAGGCTTTTAAAGAAAACCTCCTGCCCAAATGGCTGGAAGAGGCTAAGGCCCGTGAAGCCAAAATGAGCTCAGATAAGGTGGCCGAGGCCTCCAATTGATATCCTTCCTGCTACCTGTAAAATTTAACTAAACAATTCATCTCTTGTATAGAGGTATACTTATGCGCACCCTTTTTAAAGTTTTTTCTTCACCTTCACTAGCCCTGTTATTACTTGTAATATTTGCGGTTGCCATGGCTACGGCAACTTTTATCGAAAATGATTTCGGCACCCCGGTAGCCTGGGAACTCATCTATGACAGCTGGTGGTTTGAGGTGGTCATGGCCGGTCTCGCTATAAGTTTTCTGGCCAATATTTTTAAGTACCGTTTGTATAAAAAGGAGAAATGGGCCATCCTGTTATTTCACCTGTCCTTTTTGGTCATCCTGCTAGGAGCGGCCATTACCCGATATACGGCTGAGGCCGGAGTAATGCGTATCAGGGAAGGACAACAATCCTCAACGGTCATTTCAAGTGACAACTACCTCAGATTGCATCTGACCAGGGGAAAAGAACATCACGATTTTGATCGTAAAACCAATCTCAGTGCCCTGACCGGCTTACCCACAACCATTCCCCTGGATCTTTCGGGAACAGAGATGGACCTTATCATCAAAGAATTTATTCCCGATGCAGAATTACGAGTAGAAGAGGGAGAGAACGAAGGGCAACCAATGATAGAACTGGTGGTGAGCCGCGGACAAGGTCGGGAAACCATCTTACTTAAAAAAGGAGAAATACAGGCCCTGACTCCCCAGCTCAAACTGGGGTACGAAGCCTCCGGGGATGACCTTGTTAATTTCAGGGTAATTAATGGTGAGGTAAGGATTCAGAGTCCGATAGCCCTTGACTATTTTAAAATGTCCGATCAGACAGCCGGAAAGATCTCTAAAGATTCTTTACAATCCATTGCGCTAAGAACCTTGTTGAGAAAAGGCGATCTGTCTTTTGTTCCGCTCCGGGTTTATGAAAACGCAACGATGAGCTTTGTCAGTACTTCAAAAAACGAGGGAGATAATGAAGATAATAAAGACGATATCGTTCGATGTGAGTTACAACTGAATGGGGAAACCCAGGAGATCAACCTCCTCTACCGAAGTGGCTTCCTCCCCATCTCCCACCGCATTGCCCTCGGTGGGTATTCGGGCACGATCAGCTTCGGAGCCAGGTCTATTGACCTTCCATTCGCTATTTTTCTTGAAGATTTCCAACTGGAACGCTATCCCGGTTCTACGAGTCCTTCATCCTATGCCAGTGAGGTGCAGGTCGTAGACGGAGATACACGTTCGCCTTATCGCATTCATATGAACCACGTGCTCGATCATAAGGGGTACCGCTTTTACCAGGCCAGTTATGATACCGATGAACTGGGCACGGTACTTTCGGTAAACCGGGATCGTCCGGGCACCTATATAAGTTACCTGGGCTACCTCCTCATGGGGCTGGGGATGTTTTTCACCCTCTTTGGCAAACAGTCCCATTTTAGAATTGTCAATCGAAAGTTAAAACGTATCAAACAACAGAAGCAACTTGCCTCCCTTACGCTGCTATTGGCAACGACCCTGGTAACGGCCCAACCTCCTGTAGAAATTACACCCGTACTACCTGACCATCAGGCAGCACAATTTGGAAGGATCCTGGTGCAGGATCTTGATGGAAGGATCAAACCCATCAATTCCCTCGCTTCCGAATTCCTGAGAAAGATCTCCAGGAAAACCTATTTGGAAATGCCTGCCGATCTAGGCATGGCCAAACTCACGCCGGAACAGGTTTTTCTTTCCATGTATATGGCCCCGGAGATCTGGCGTAACATCCCCCTCATTAAGATCGATACCGAAAAACTGCCTCCTGATCTCAGGCCCCAAACCCTGTCAGGATCAGAAAAATTCAGTTTTAATGCCTTCCTGGACCCTCAAGGAAATTACTTGTTGGCAGAGGCCGTTGAAGAAGCCAACCTTAAGAAACCCGCCGAACGCAATGAAACCGATAAGGAAGTGATCAAGGTAGATGAGCGCTTTAATATTGTATTTGGAATTTTTCAGGGCGATTACCTTCGGATCTTCCCTAAGGCCAACGACCCTGAAAATACCTGGTTTGCCCCCACCCACGATTTTAATGACTTTGCAGCAGAAGACGCACGGTTCGCCAAAAATATCCTTCCGCTGTATTTTGATGATGTCATGCGCAAGAACTGGGAAGAAGCTAATGGTAAACTGGAATATATAAGGACCTACCAGGAAGTGCTGGCAGCTGAGATCATTCCGGGAGAAAAAAAGATCAACGCAGAACTTCTATACAATGAATTGAACATTAATTTCTGGATGTTCCAATTACTATTTACCACCGGAGCCATTCTCTTGGTCATCGCCGTTGCCCGAATATTTACAGCTTCTAAATGGTTGGATTACCTTTGGAATATCACCCTGGTTGTCACCCTGATCGGATTTCTTGTTTTTACAGGTAACCTTATCCTCAGGTGGTATGTAGGAGGGCATGCCCCGTGGAGCAATGGTTATGAAATGCTGGTATTTGTTTCATGGGTACTCTTACTATGCGGTTTTCTGACTTTCAGAAAATCAGATTTTGCCCTTCCTCTGGCCTCCCTATTTTCAGGAGCTCTGTTATTTGTTAGTTATCTCGACTGGCTCAACCCGGAGATTACCAACCTCATGCCGGTCTTAAAATCGTATTGGTTAAAGGTACATGTAGCCACCATTGTGAGTAGCTATGCACCTTTGGCACTTTCTGCCATCCTTGGGCTCATGGTTATGATACTGATGATCATTCGCAATACAGCCATTGCCGGAAAGATCGACCTTCGGATCAAAGAACTTACCTATATCAACGAGATCTCCATGACTATTGGCGTTTTTGTGTTGGCTGTGGGCACCTTTCTTGGCGGGGTATGGGCCAATGAGTCCTGGGGACGTTACTGGGCATGGGACCCAAAAGAAACCTGGGCGCTTATTAGTATTATAGTATATGCGGTGGTGCTTCACCTCAGATTGATCCCTAAATTCAATAATCCATTTGTATTAAACGTAAGCAGTATGTTCGCTTTTTGGTCGATCATTATGACTTCCTTTGGAGTCAATTACTATCTCTCCGGTCTGCACAGCTATGCCGCCGGAGATCCGGTACCCATTCCTTTCTTTGTTTATGTGCTCTTTGCTACCATGGTAGTCTTGAGCTTCCTTGCCTGGTTTCGGTTTGGGCGTAAGGTAAAGGTGAGATTGTGAGCCTGCGTGCCGTAGACATGTTTCAGGTACGAGTTTCAGTTTGAGGTACGAGTTTCAGTTTGAGGGACGAGTTTCAGTTTCAGGGACGAGCCTGCCTGCCGCAGGCAGGTTTGAGTTCGAGGCAAGAGTTTGTTATCCTTAGCTCCTTAGCTCCTTAGCTCCTTAGCTCCTTAGCTCCTTAGCTCAATCTAAAAACTATAATTCAAGACCAAATTAAAATTCCACATATCCGCCTTGTTAAAAATATAGTTCGGGTTGTCGGGATAGTCCCCATTGGCCACCTTATAGGTCACCAGAAGTTCCGGTCGGAAGCCTTTTAGTCCTTTAATATTGAAGAACAGATCGGCGTTAAAATGGGCATAGCTCGGAAACGCATATTTGTTTAGTGCCAGGTCAAATGGGTCATCTTTCCAATGTTGGCCCACACTCCAAAATGATTGAATGCTTGTTCCAATAGATGGGATTTCAACCCTTGTATTATAATAGGCTACCAGGGCGTGATTTCCGGCCGTACCCTCGCTCCGCTCCCGTTTTTGGAAGCTAAACAGGAACTCCCGTCCCCATTCCCTGGGAAACAAGAACCGCCCTGCACGGGTAATTCGATTATACGCCAGGGAAACAGAAGAAGAGCCTTTGAGATTATAAATAACCCTTGCACCGAATACATCGGCAAATTTATCCCTGAAATAACTCAGAGAATCAATACCATTCCCCCCGTTATTAAGCCGGTTTTGATGCAGCCACTCTGCCTCTGCAGTCCATCGTTCACTAATTTGATACCTCGGCTTTACATAAAAACTATTAAAGACATTGTCTACGTAATAATCAGAAACCTGTAACCACAACCGTTCTGAAACCGGAATCGCTATGTCGGCGATCCCTATAAAATCAGAACGCACATTCTCTCCGTATTGAGAAGGCTGTCCGGCGATATCCCTGCCCACAGGGTAAAGTCCGATACTCTCCCCTATGTTAAAGAATTTACTGGTAGATCGGGGAGCAATACGGTCCAATACTCCCAATTGGTAAGTAGCACCTTTTTTGCCCCTGTAAGTATACCAGGCACCCTGGACCAGGGTAGGAATCATACGCCCATCCTGTGGATTGAGAAACGACGTCTTTAACTTCATACGCCCCACCTTAATTTCATGGGTATTCCATTGATAACCGAGGTAGAGTTCTCCCAGCAGGCCGGTCCATACCTCTTCAATATCTTCCAGGTTAAAGAGCCCTTCCTCGTATCTGCTTGCTCTTCCGGTTATAGCATCGGGGTCGGTAAGATCCTGAATCCCTGTATTCACTGTAGTGTAAAGGGCACCGCCCAGGTAAAACCCTGAATGCCATCGGTGTTCATACTTAATAAAACCTCCTGTGCCCAGGGCATTAAAATCTTTCAACTCCCCCTTATTCAGGGTCGCCATATAGAACGTCCGCCATTGTCCGCTTAGATCTCCTGCTGACCCTTTCTTAGGTGTTTCCTGAGACCAGGTGAGTACTGAAGTGAGGACAAGGCAGAAAACCAGGACTTTCTTCAACATCATTTTGTCTTCTTTATGCCGTATTCTTTCTGATAGTATTCAATAATGGGCTGAAAAGGACCGTATTTATGCTGTTCCGGACTAAAATCATCGGTCCAGGGTCCGTAAGGTGTAGATACCGGTTTGAGTTTCTTATCTGGGAAATCAGCCGCCAGTTCCGATTTTTCAGGTCTGGAAAAGCTATTGATATAACCAGCCACATGATAGGCTTCCTCATCGGTGAGTTTCGGATTGTCTTTGGTAGCCTCCAGGTAAGGCATGTTAGATCTAATAAATTCAGCTGCGGTGATCACCCGGTGCATTCCTGCACCATTGTTGTAGGTATCTGTACCCCACAGCGGCGGATAAACATAGCCCGGGCCATTGGGTTGAGGAGCACCCTGTCCGTCTTCTCCATGACAGATCACACAGTGTTGCGTATAAACAGCCTTTCCTTTTTCAAGGTCAACAGCCACCTCAGGGAGCTGTATCCCGGGGTATCCTTTAAATTCGGTGATCTTTTCTTCCGGCATCCCTTCTCCCAGCCAGGTCATATAGGCTACCATGGCCTTCATTTCCCGGGTGTCTTCTCCCAGTTTGCGGCCGTTCATACTTCGCTCCATACACCCGTTAATACGTTCTTCTATGGTGCCTACCTTATTTTCCCTTCCCCGAAACTGAGGGTAACGGTCGGTAACTCCAACCCACGATCCGGAACCGGCTTGGGTTCCAGCTTTTAAATGACAATTCGAGCACGCCAGGTTGTTTCCTGCATGTCGCATGGAGGGATCTTCTGCTGCCGGACCTATCCATTTGGAAGTCTCCGTTAAAATAAGGTAGCCATATTTTACCTCAGCATCCATAACGCCCGCTGCAAACTCCTCTTCAGGGATCTTCAGCTCCCAGGTAGTGGGTTGAGATCGGAGGAAATCAAGCAGGGTGGTATTGTAACTATAAATGAAAATGAATACCGACAGCGCCATGACCACACCCATCAGCAAGCTCAATTGCCTTCTCAGTTTTCGCAGATTTTCACCCAATTCATTCATAGTGGTCGCCTCAATCGGTTTATTTATAATTAGTAATAAGGCAAATTTAAATGTTACCTCTCACCGAGATTGTAATAAAAGTTACAAAGCCCCGGTACGAACCCGAGACCAATTGTCAATTTAGTAAATAATTGATTTGCATATACGTTGGAGTTTGGAAAGAGAAGTAACAGGTAACAGGTAACAGGTAACAGGTGACAAGTGACAAGAGACAAAGTATTTGTGATCAGTCAGTGACTCTTACAAAACCAATCTTTTATCTTGGTTCTTGGTTTTTGCTACCGGCAACTGCAAACTGCTAACTGCTAACTGTAGTATACGCCCCCGAAGAATAGGTCAGCTCATAACTATGGGTATAGATCTCAAAGACGATCCCGAAGGGGTCTTCCACATACACCATCTGATACGGTTTTTCACCCGGGTAGTAACTGCGAATAGGCATCCGCTGTTTCCCGCCTGCATCAACGATCTTTTTGGTGAGCCCTTCTATATCCGGGTCCTGCACGCAGAAATGAAAGAGTCCGTTGCGCATGGGTTGAAAATCAGGAGCTTCCTGCTTTTTCAAATGAAAGGAGAACAATTCGATCCCAATGCCGTCGGAGGTAGCCATATGTGCGATCATAAATTCCTGCCACCCTTCCCCAAACACATCGATACACATCTGCCCCACAGGGGTTTCCTTTTCTTCGGTAACCAGGGTGGGTGGCATGATCACATACCACCCCATGACCTCATGATAAAATTTTACGGCTTTTTCAATATCAGGAACATTAAGGCCTATATGCGAGAAACTTCTTGGGTATGACATAATTTCGAATTAAGTAATTTTATTTTCGAAATTACACTCTAAATAACTGATTAACAACGATTTAATCAGTTAATATTATCTTGGAGCAAAACCCTCCTCCATCAAGTTCCGGAGATAAACATAGAGGGTGAGTTACGAGGTACGCGGTACAGGTTACAAATGACTTCATCCCCCCTTGGTGAGATCGCTACGGTTTACTATGTAAACCTCGCGAAGACGAACCATTCATAATCCATTATCTATAATCGTCTTGCCTTCGTACCTACGTACCCTCGTACCTTCGTACCTTCTTTGGGGAGATCGCCACAACCTTCGGTTTAACCACCCCACTCCTTCGGAGTACCCCTCCTTAGAAAGGAGGGGATTAGTTCAAACACATGGTTAAACCTGTCGTGGAAGTCTTGTCGTATGTCTTCTAAAAGTATTACTCCTCCACTTCAAGGAGGAATCTTAATTTCCCCATATCCCTACTTCCCTACTTCCCTACTTCCCTATATCACCATTTCCCAAACCGATACTCCAGTGAAATATTCCAAACCAGGTTATCTTCAGGGTTGATCACGGTGTTCAGGGTTTGATTGAAAATGGCTCCGATAGCCAATGGAAAATCCTTTTTATAAAATCTTAAAAATGCTGCTGCATAGGTTCCATCTTCGTCATCCAGTCGCAGGTAATAGAACTGGGGAGAAACGTTTAAATAATAATCTCCAAATACATTGATATTCCTAAAGGAGCTATTGGCAGCAACATAATGGGTGTTTTTCTGGCTGTCATCTAAACCATAGGCATACAGGTAATACATGCCCATACTAACATTCTTCGTTATCGCATAGGATGGAGCTAATTCAGCTGCCAGAAACCTCCTGGTTTCTATAACCTCCTTTTGAATGCCGTTCGAGACCGCATCAATGGTCCTGAAATTCAGTGCAGGGTGCACGCCAACGCGAAGGGAAAACTTCTCGGTGGTAATAGCCCGGTACCGAAACCAGAAAAGAAAAGTCCAGGGTTTGCCCTCCAGGGTAAATCGCATATCCGGCTCAAAACTTAACTTCCCCTTTCCCATATAGAGGTATAAAATGGAGGCCGGTTTATTAACCGAAAATGTGGGCACAAGAGAAATACCGTTGTTGGTTACATGCAGCTCTCCCCGGAAATAATCCAGCATTTTAATTTTATCTTCCTGTGCCCGGGCCGTCAGGGTTATTGAAAGAAAAATTAAGAGCAGGCCAACAGCCTTTTTGCTATTAATTATTCTTTCTACTCTCGAAGTCTTTATCTTCATTTTATCTCCAATCGTTTTTAAACGAAGCGTACTCTCTTCAAGTTAATCATTATCTTACAAAGATACCGGATGATGAATTAACTCCCGGCAGTCAACCGGTCCTCTTTTCCAGGCTTTTTCTTAATGGAAAAACAACAGGTTGAATGACCATAATTTCGGATTCGACCCTTACACCCAAAACACTGATACTAATCATTTTACAACTCGTTATTATGGCGGAATTTTACGTATTCCTTACGCCGGACTTATGCATGTAATGGCTTATACAGAGAACCTAAAACCATAAGTCATGAAAACCAAAAATCACTGTACAAACACTCCGATGGGATACCCGTGGGTGTTGATTTTACTGTTGGCTGTATTTTTTTACCCAACGGGCTATGCACAAGTCGTTTCTCCCGTTCAGGGGGGGGCATTATGCTCCCGTAATGACGAATGTACGGGATATGGCCACCCCACCACCCGGACTATTTGTGTTATGGTACAATGCCTTTGCCTCCAGCAATAAATACATCGACCGAAACGGAAATGGTTTTAACCGTATTAACCTGGAAAACATAAATCCGCGGCTTCCTCCCATTGAAGTTTCCACCAATCTGGATGCCTTTGCGAGTATACCTACCGTATTCTGGGCCTCCAACTTCAAAGTATTAGGAGCCCGCTACATGGCAGGTATTTCTGCGAATTATATTTCGGCTGATGTTTCCGTGATAACCGAGCGAAATGGTGCCATCTTAGACACCACCTTCACCAGACGGGCCAACGAAAAGGTATCCGGAATAAGCGATCTGTTCGTAGCCCCCATCGGACTATCATGGGGATTGGACAATGCTGATGTTACCTTTTTGTATGGTTTCTACGCCCCCACCGGGAAATATGAAACCGGGGGCAATGATAATGTTGGGCTGGGGTTCTGGACCCACCAGTTCCAGGGCTATGGATATTTCTATCCGGTAGAAGACAAGTCAAGAGCCCTCATGCTGGGGCTTACCTATGAGACCAACAGCAAGATCGAAGATGCCGATGTACGTCCCGGAGACCGGTTTTCTCTCGAATACGGAATCAGTCAATACTTTACCGAAAGACTGGAAGTATCCATTCAGGGTGGACACAATTGGCAAATCGGAGACGATAATGGAGAGGATATTTACTGGGATGCCACCTTCCATGACCGTAAAAGCAGCCTGGGATTTGGCCTGAGCTACTGGATCTGGAAAGACCACCTGCAAATGAACTTTAAATATGCATTTGATTATGGTATAAGACAACGGTATAAAAACAACCTGTATTTTTTAAATCTGGTTTTTGTTCCCGATATCTTAACCGGAAATCAAGTACAAAATTAAAGATCTTTTTAAATAAGTCTCCTGAGGATTTCATTTGAATTCTAATCGATAACTTTATGATGAATTAATAGTACCATCATTATGAAGATCGTCAGCTGGAACGTGAACGGCATCCGCGCCGTGGTTAAAAAAGATTTTTTTGACACTGTAAAAGACCTCAACCCTGATGTGCTTTGCATTCAGGAAACCAAGGCCCAGGTAGATGAGACCGAACAAGCGCTGAGCGATATTTCAGATGACTTCAACATTGCAGCCAACGCGGCAGAACAAAAAGGGTATTCCGGGACGGCCATTTTAAGTAAAAATGATTTTTTGAGTACCTCTACCGGTGTTGGCAAGGAGGAGCATGATAGTGAGGGGCGGGTGATCTGCAGCGAATTTGAAGACTTCTACCTGGTGAATGTCTACGTACCTAATTCCGGACAAAAACTGGTCCGCCTGGATTACCGGGAGACTTGGGATAACGATTTTCTGAACTATCTAAAAAGCCTGGAAAAGAAAAAACCGGTGATCGTTTGTGGTGATATGAACGTGGCCCACAAGGCTATCGACCTGAAGAATGACAAATCGAATTACAACAAGACTGCAGGCTATACTCAAAAGGAGATCGATGGGATGACCCGATTCCTGGAAAACGGTTTTGTAGATACCTTTCGTCATTTTCACCCTGAGGAGGTGGCCTACACCTACTGGAGTTACCGCTTTAGCGCCCGCAAGAAGAATATTGGATGGCGACTCGATTACTTCCTGATCAGCGAATCCTTGGTCGACAAGGTGGAAAAGATAGAGATCCTGTCTGATATCATGGGGTCGGATCACTGTCCGGTGGCGTTGACCCTTACGGTATGAAAAATAATTTCTCAGAGAAAAAGTATAGCCAGCTCCTCCATATTGCTGAATTAGAGAATATTAAATATATTTAATAGTAAATAATCTATTCTCTATGTCCTTCTGCCTTTTTAAACTGCGGCCCTCCACCACATATCTCACCTTTTTTTTGGTAGCATCATTTTTTATTCCTGTTGAATCCCGAGGTCAGGAATTCGAATGGAATCAAAATTTTGACGCGAAAATTGACAGCGTTGTAGAACAAATCATGAAAGATTTTCATCACCCGGGTGTGGCTTTGGCTTTAATCCAAAATGGTGAGGTACTAAAGGAATCTTATTACGGCCTTGCGAGTATCGAATTTAAGGTGCCGGTAACCGATTCTACGGTATTTTGGCTGGGATCCATTTCAAAACACTACGACTGTGTGGCTATCTTAAAATTACAGGAGCAAGGAAAGCTCCACATCAAGGATAGCATTTATAAATACTTACCAGACATTCCTGTAGACTGGAGAGGCATTACTATTGAACATTTAATGACGCATACCTCAGGACTTCCTTTTGACGGTCAAGATTCATCAAGAGGATCTAATTCAGTGAAAGATAATATGGTTTATACCTCGGAGATCATGTACGAAGGGTTAAAAAAGGACTCCTTACGTTTTAAGCCGGGTACCAATTTTTTATATAGTGGCGCAGGCTATTCACTGCTTTCATTGATCATGGAGAAACAAAGTGGAATGCCATATGCTGAGTTTATGGAGAAGGAAATATTTCATTCACTCGGAATGGAAAACACCTATATCATGGATGTGACCGGTATACGACCTAACCAGGCAACAGGTTACCGTTGGCATCAGGGAAGACTTCAACTGGACAGAAACGACTTTCGGCTCATAGATAAAGAGCTGGGAGCTGGAGGAGGCGTATATACAACATTGAAGGATATGATTACATGGAACGCCATGCTGAACAGCGATCAATTCCTGAGTAGAGAAAGTATTGATTCTATGTTTACTACCTATGTATTAAATGATGGAACGCCCATTTTTTACGGTTATGGTTTCTTTATCTCGGCCAATTTAAATAACCGGATTGTATCCCATACCGGTATTGCTGGTACTGAATATTTAAAAAATTCAGGAACCCAAATTGATATGATCATACTGACCAATCTCGGGCAGCCTGTGGACACTCCTTTTCGTTATCAAATCTCGAAAGCATTAAATATACTTCCCTATCTATCGGTACATGAATTTGCTTCAGCATTCAAGATGGAAATCGGCAATCCTGATACGTATTCTTTAGAACAACTTTTAGGCCAATATGAAGGAGACCCGGAGTTGTATCCTATTCATGCAACCATCAGCAAAGCTGATAACCAATTTGTTATTTTATACAGTGAAAGTAAAACTCCTGATGGTGATGAAATCCCCATTTCCCTTTACCCCCTTAAAAACCATGGGGTACTTGAGTTTGAGCATTTCCACCATTATCCGGCCACCCATTTTGTGATGTATAAGCCCGTATTTTCCGGTGATGATCATAGCAAGGTAATGGCCCTGGAAGTGTATTACCAGGGTAAACTTGAAGGGGTACTTAAAAAACTAAATTAATCATACACTTCATAGGGTCCTGACCACTGTCCGGTAGCGTTGACGTTGGATTTTAATTAATTTGCTGTAGAGTAAATTAACCACTCTGCCTCATGGCATCGCCATCCCTCGCGCCGGCTGGCCCCTTCACTAAAAACAGCCACTGGCTGTTTTTTTTAAACGCTCGGTCCTCCCTCCCAGGGGAAGGGTAGTTTCTTTGTATTAGTGAATTCTCGTCGGAATACTTCTGTCTGAAATTCTGCCAATAGTAGAATCTTCGCCTTCTCCCCTTTGCTCCTTAGCTCTTTTGCCCCTTTGCAAAAAATCATCACCCTCCCGGCAGGTAAGACACTTAACTCCCTGAAAATTTGTAACTTCATGATAACCTTATCACTTCACTTGCCGCCGGATGCTATAAAACTAATTATAGATACAATAACCAACCAGCATCATGAAAGCTTCTTCTTCTAAGAAAGGACAGATCACTCGTAAAACATTTATTCAGCAGGCAGGACTCAGTATGGCGGGTCTTTTTTTTCTGGAACCCTTAAAAGCCGGTGAATTCATTACCACAAAATCCCAGGATCCAAAACGCGTTGTGATCATCGGGGCAGGTCTCGCCGGCTTGTCGGCTGCCATGGAACTCACCAAGGGTGGTCACCAGGTAACCATCCTGGAAGCCCGGGAGCGGCCGGGGGGAAGGGTTTCTACCGTACGCGATCCCTTTCCGGAAGGTATTTACGCCGAAGATGGAGCCGTGGCCTTTTCAGAGTCCTATACCCTGGCTAATTCCTATATCGAAAAATACGGATTGAAAAAGATACCCTGGACCTTCCCGGAAACTCCCATCACCTATGTCCTCAATGGAGAAACCCTGCAGGTGGCGCCTGGAGAAAAGGTAAAATGGCCTTTTGACCTCACCCCTGAAGAACAGGAACTGGGCCCCATGGGCATGGTGAATAAATACATCATACAAACCCTGCCTTCAGAGATCACAAACCCTGAAAACTGGAACGAAGAGCCCTTACTGGCCCTCGATCAAAAATCAATGACCGAATACTTAAAAGAGCAAGGGGCCAGTGATGGCGCCATCGAGTTGTTCAAAAACACCCAATGGTTTGCCGCCCTTCCCGGAGAAACCTCTTCCCTGACCATGGCCGTATCTGATTTCGGACTCTTTATGAGTGGCTCCTCCTTTTTTGTGCTGGCAGGAGGCAATGACACCCTGCCGAGAGCCATGGCTTCAGAACTGAAAGATGTCATCAATTATGGGTACGTGGTAAACAGTGTTGAAACCAGGTCAGAACAGGTCATTGTAACCTGTGAAAACGGCACCACCCATGCCGCCGATCATGTGATCTGCGCCCTGCCCCATAAGGTAGCGCGTACCATTAATTTTACACCCGACCTGCCGGTAGAAAAAACAGAAGCTATGGAACATGTACCGGCGCTAAGTTTAACCAGGGCCTACTTTGAGGTAGACAGTCCGTACTGGAATGAGCGTCAGGTCTCCGGCCTTGCCTATACCGACCTGATGACCGGGCAGGTGGTACCTCACCTGAATATGGAGGCTCCGGGTGGCTCAGCCATTCTTGAATGCTATGTGTTCGGTAAAAAAGCGAGAGACCTGGATGCTATGTCTGAAACTGAGGTTGCGGCGGTACTGGGGAGAGATATGGAAAAAGTACACCCCGGGTTTGCCGACCATTATAACAGTAATATCTATGTCAAATCCTGGAAAAACGATCCCTATGCCCTGGGTGGCCCCAGTTGGCCCGCAGCCGGCGATGTGACCAACTACCTCGAAAA
The DNA here is from genome assembly GCF_004799345.1 of Robertkochia marina. Classification (GTDB taxonomy): domain Bacteria; phylum Bacteroidota; class Bacteroidia; order Flavobacteriales; family Flavobacteriaceae; genus Robertkochia; species Robertkochia marina. Next base: position 246,760 of record NZ_SSMC01000003.1, on the reverse strand, counting down.
CCTGCAGGAACCTGCAGGCAAGATCCATTTTGCGGGAGAATATACCACCATACTCAGAAGTACCATGGAAGGAGCACTGCGATCGGGGGTCAGGGCAGCTAAAGAAATACACAATGCATAAACCTATGGAAGATCAGCACAAAACCACCTTTCAATTTATAAGCGAACCCACCGATGTGAATTTCGGCGGTAAGGTACATGGTGGAGTGGTCATGAAATGGATCGATCAAACCGCCTATACCTGTGCACGCACCTGGGCAGAGACCTATTGTGTTACCGTTTACGTGGGAGGTATTCGATTCTACAAACCCATAAATATAGGAGATGTTATCAAGATCGACGCCTATGTGATCTATACAGGAAAGACAAGTATTCACATTGCAGTGGATGTGTATTCAAAGAATTTTGAGAAGGAAGGTTTTGAAAAAAAGACCCACTGCGTGATCGTTTTTGTCTCTGTTGATGAACACGGGAAACCCGTGCCGGTAAAACCCTGGAAACCGGATACTGAAAAAGAAAAGCAACTGGCTGTTTATGCAGAAAAGCTCAAAGCTTTACGGCAGCAGATCAGTGAAGAAATGGAGCCCTTTTTTAAAACCTGAAGCTCGTTTTTTTGCAGTTATTAAAACGGGAAGGTAATTCCGCAGTGCTCCCTTATTTTATCCAGAAGCCTGATCAATTGAAGAGAATCCTGTTGCGACCACAATTCACTTTCCAAAACACCTCTGCGAATACCTTGGTGCACCTCCTCTATCTCGTGATAATAACCTTTCCCGGTTACCGGCAGGTCTGTCTTTTCCTCTTCTTCTTCTTTTACGATGGTAAATCCGGAAGCTTCATGCCATCTCGGGTGAATATAGATCTCTCCCTTCTCTCCGGAGATCCTGGCTTCCATTTTTGCTGTATTTGCCAGCGAGCTGTGCAATACGGCTTGTGCATTCGGATAGTTAAATAGCATGGAAGTCTGCACCTCTGCCCCGGTATGAAAGAATTTTGACCGGGCATCGATCTCATCGGGTGCCCCCAACAGCAGGTAAGCCAGAAAAACAGGATAAATTCCAATATCCAGCAATGACCCACCGCCCAGTTCAGGATTCAGAAGTCTCCCCTCTACGTCCCTGTCCAGGGCGTAAAAACAGAAGTCGGCATGAATATAACGAAGTCGACCAAGGGCTCCTTCATCAATGAGGTCCTTTATTTTTCTGATGGAAGGATTAAACCGTGACCATAGCGCCTCCATAAAAAACACCCTGTTCTCCCGGGAAGCCCTGATCATTTCCTGAACCTCCTGAGCATTCATGCCCGCGGGTTTTTCACATAAAACGTGCTTGCCGTGATCCATAGCCAAAATAGCAGTAGCAGCATGTTGGGTATGCACATTGGCTATGTAAATAACATCAACCTCATCACAGGCAAAAAGGGCTTCATAGGAATCAAAGACATGCCTTACCTGAAACTCATCTGAAAAATCCCTGCCTCGTTCTTCGGAATTAGAAGCCACCGCAACGAGTTCAGCATCATCATGCAGGGCCAGGTCTTCAGCAAACTTCCGGGCGATCTTGCCCAAGCCCACAATACCCCATCTGATCTTTTCTGAATACTTTTCCATATATAAATTTTTACCTGAAGGTAGCGTTATTAAAAAGGATACCCATTGCATTCATAACATTTCCCTCCTGTTATAACTACACCTTGCAGGGAACAAAGGGCTCTGTGATATATTTATTTCAGTACATCCGCAATGGAAGGATCTTTATCAAAAACACTTTTCGCATACGGACAAAGCGGTAAGATCTTGAAGGATTCCTTCCGGGCCTTCTCTACCATGGCATCTAACATCTTTCTTCCTACCCCGTTATTGCGGTAGTCATCTCCCACCTCCGTATGATCAATAATGATCATCCCGGGAAATGATTTCACAAAGGTCATACGTCCTGCTTCTAAATCACCATCCATAGCAATGGCGGCACCTTTTTTGTCGTTTTCTTCGATTACTATGTTCATAAAAAGACATAAAAAATCCCGGACTCTGAAAGCCGGGATATGTTATCATTAATTAAGGCTCATGGGCACTTCCATTAACAGGATCTCAGCATCTTCAGAGGCTTCGATCTGTAATGATTCCAGGTCCCATACTCCAAATCCGTCTCTCTTCTCAAGCTCCTGTCCGTTGATGCTCACTGCTCCTTCCAGCAGAAAGACATATACTCCATTAGCCTCCGGGTTCTTTAACCGGTATTCTACCGTATTCCCCTTATCTAAAGAAGACATATGGAACCATGCGTTCTGATGGATCCAAACACCTTCGTCATCAGCATTAGGCGATAGTACCTGCTGAAGTTTATTCTTACGGTCCTCCACATTCATGGTGATCTGGTCATACCTCGGAGTCACATCCTTTTTGTTAGGAAACACCCAGATCTGCAGGAATTTAACCTCTTTGTCCTTGTTCTTATTGTATTCTGAATGCTGTACCCCTGTACCGGCACTCATCACCTGGATATCTCCCTGGCGAATCACCTCGGTATTCCCCATACTGTCTTTATGTTCAAGATCGCCTTCTAAAGGAATGGAAATAATTTCCATGTTCTGATGCGGATGGGTACCAAAGCCCATTCCGGGGGCCACCTGGTCATCATTTAATACCCTTAATACCCCAAAGTTCATGCGTTGCGGATCGTGATAACCCGCAAAACTGAATGTATGCTTAGAATGCAGCCACCCATGGTTGGCATCTCCTCTGGTATCGGATTTATGAAGAACACTTCTCATAATAATCTTCCTTTTTTTGAATTAGTTGAATTGAATAATTTTCTATGATTTGAAAGATATAGTCGTAAAAATACCGAATTCCTTTCGATAACAACAGCAGCCTCTAAAAGAGTGGTTTCAAATAGAAATGGAGGATGTAGTATTAAGAATAAAACATTACCTTGAAGCGGTAATCGAATCTCCAAACTATGCCGGAAGAAAATAAAAAGATCGGCCTGGTCTTATCAGGTGGTGGTGTTAAGGGCATGGCCCATATCGGTGTCATCAAAGCCCTGAATGAACACGATATCTACCCACATTACATATCAGGAGTCAGTGCAGGAGCTCTGGTAGGTGCCCTGCTTGCAAATAATTACAAGCCGGATGATATGCTGGCCTTTTTCAAAGAGACCCCTCTTTTTAAATATAATTTTGTAACCATCAACAAGCCGGGACTGTTTGACACCGAAAAATACATGCTGGCCCTGGAGAAATTTTTCCCGGAAAACCGTTTTGAAGCCTTACATCTCCCATTGTATGTAACCGCAACGAATCTTCAGAAAGGAAAACCGGTGTATTTTCAAACCGGGGAGCTGCTTCACCCCTTACTGGCATCGGCCGCCCTGCCTCCTGTTTTCAGCCCGGTGGAGATCAAAGGCGAATTGTATTCTGACGGGGGCGTCATGAACAACTTCCCGTTGGAACCCCTTCAGGGACAAGCTGATTACATCATTGGCAGCTATACCTCTTCTATGCAGGAAGTATCAAAAAAAGAGATCGGTAATTCCCTGCAGATCTCTCAACGGGCCAACCTGCTGATGCTCCATGCCAGTGCCCTGAACAAACTCCATATTCCTGACCTCCTGTTCAGGCCCGAAGGCCTTGGTCTTATAGGCGTTCTCGACAAAAGGGGAATCGATAAGGCTTTTGAGCTGGGGTATGAGCATGCGAGTAAAGTTTTGGACCAGGTTGTCTTTGCGAGTCAGGCCTAAGGCCGGGCGAAGCAATCTTTTCAATAGAGGTACGAGGGTACGAAGGGGTTGATTATGGATTATAGATTGTAGATGGTAAATTATAGAATTTGGAATTTGATATTTGAATCCTTCGTCTTCACGAGGTTTTTGAAATACGGCTTTCTTGTGGATTAGGATGACGGATAACGTTTGGTTAATTTTCAAACACGACTTCAAGCACATAGTTTACCATATAAAGGAATTTACCCCCTTCTTTCTAAGGAGGGGTGGCCAAAGGCCGGGGTGGTTAGCAAGTTAATTAACGTCTGAATTTATAATCCGTCAGCGGTAGGCTTTTGAAATCCAGATTTCTTGTGGAGGGTGATGACTAACATCACCTCGAGTTTATCTGCCGAAGGCATGGTAATCCCGCAAAGCGGAAACGTACCGAGAAGTTTCTGATGCTTGACTCCGCCAGATATAGTTTACTTATCACCCACCTACCCACCTAACCGCCTACCTGCTTACCTGCTTACCTGCTTACCTGCTTACCCGTCACTTTAAATAATCAATATCCGATCATTATGTTGTTGATTTTGAATGATTTATGAAATAAAAAGAATATGAAACTGATTAATTTTGCAACTCTAACCAATAATTTATATTTCTAATGAAAACACTACAATTTATTTTGAGTGCCCTTACCTTGGTTTGCCTGCTTTCATGTACAAATGATCTATCTGAAAGTATTTTGGAAGAAAATACCATAAACATTGAATCCAAAAACTCGAGTATGGATTTACTGGGATCAAACCCCGGTATGGCTTACGAAATTTCTCGGTTACGAAAAAGCATGGGTGGCATCAACACCATTAGTGATGCCTTCAATGCCGGTTATCAAAACCTGGTAACTTCTGATTTTAATCCTAGTGGGTATTTTAATGGTATGGGGTATCACTTATTGAATCCCGCTTTTGTTGATGGCACATTTGATGCCGCCAACCCCGAAGCATTAATGATATTCTGTGACGGAAAGGGAAATTATGAAGTTGTTGGCGTGGAATACATTGTTGTGGGAATATCACCGCTTGATTGTCCTGATGGTGAGGATTGTGCGCCGGAAGGATTTCCCGGAGCATCTGATGTTTGGTCGTGGAACGAAGTTTTCAATGTTTGGACACTTCATGCATGGGTAAAATGGAATAATCCTGATGGATTTTTTAATGCCATGAACCCGGAAATTGGACCTGAAGAAAGTTGTGGTATCCCTCCACTTTTAGCTGAAATAAACTCTCTAAATAAATCTTTAGAAGGAATAATCACCAAAGAAGATGCTGAAGAGGCAGGATGGAATATCCCTTTAACCCCTTATATACCAGGCATGGGGTATCATTTAGGAAATGGTGCTTATTTAGGTGATGGCGAGTTTAACGTCAACGAACCTGAAGCTCTCTTACTGGCTTGTAACGAGGAGGGAGATTATGTTGTTGTTGGAGCCGAATATATTGTTGATATGGCCAATATGGAAAAACCGAACAAGCCACCTCAAGGGTATACAGGAGATGCAGACCATTGGGAAATCGTCGGTGGAAATCTTTGGACACTTCACGCTTGGATCAGAATACCAAACTCTGAAGGATTTTTTAATCCAACAAATTCTCAAATACCTAATACTGATCCATGTGGTGGGATATAATCCACCCAATTCGGATTATTAATAAAAATAAATAATCACTTATCGGAGTTAATAGCAAGGAGGCAGTTTGCCTCCTTGTCGTTACCTAAGCCCTCCACGTATATCACTTACTGGTCCCCTCACCGATTATGTACGAATTTTCCTCGATTATTTGACCCATAATATTCGTAATCAATCACTTGATGCTTTTTTTTACTACCTTTAAAACACTATACAACAACCTTAATACCAGCTACTTACGTACATACCAATTAAACATAAAAGGGTGAACATCAGGTATCGCGTATACGATTTCTTGCTGAGCGATCCGCGTAAGCAGCAATGCCATGAGGTATTGATGGCTCGCAATTCCTATTACCAGGCTTTAGATCGGGTGGAGCAGAAAGAATTTGTACTGCGCACACTGATCTTTTTACGTTCGGTGAACATTCATTCAGAACACGGGTTTTTTGTGAGCCGGGAAATGGAGATCCTGCTGGGCAGTGCCTTTGTTCAGATTACCCTGGGGCTGAAACGCGATGTGTTAACTTATTTTAAGCGAATATTCATATTCTCTAAACCCTATTCTTATAAAAACATGAATACCCTTTTTAATGGAGATGTCAACCCAATAACGGGAAGTATTAACCTAAGCTGGCCGGCTATAGAACAAGGGTTTATTGTACCTACGGAAGGGGTGAACCTGGCCATTCATGAATTTGGGCATTGCCTTATTCTTGAAAACAACTATTGCAATTTCTTAAGACACATCCTGCATCCGAAACAGCTTAAATCATGGGAGCGGCTTGCTCTGAAGCAGTTGGTAAGGATTCGACAAGGAAGATCTACGCTTTTCAGAAGGTATGCAGGTACCAATCTTATGGAATTATTTGCAGTTGCCCTGGAAAACTTTTTCGAAAAGCCCTATGCCTTGTACGCTGAGAACCCTGAGATGTATAAAAATATGTGCATGCTCTTAAAACAAGATCCCAGAGATCCGGCAAAACCCACTCAATTTCATCATTTTATGTAAACAAAAAAAGGGTGCAACCTGAAGTCACACCCCTTAACATATCCGAAGAATTGCTTAAGATAGCAGTAGTATTTTCTTTATCAGTACCACCACAGCTTCCCCGACAGATTTGGCACGAACATCTTCAGTGCTCTTTACCATGATCGTTTTACCTATCCAGGCATCTACTCCTGATGCTGCTGAAGGCCAGGCGTAGCTGTAAGCAGGGTAATAGTACATTCTTTTCAGGTATTTCAGGTCTTCTTTCATCTCCCTCACTGAAACCAATGATTCCGGATCGATCTGATGTTCTCTGCTCATACAGAGGTATGTAAGGGTCTCAGCCATTCTTCTTAATCGTTCTTCAGGCTTAAACTCGCCCCATTTACATAACAAATTTCCCTTTGTACTTTTGGGCATATTGTTAAAGTAGATACGATCTAATATACGTTGTCTGCGTTGAGAGGAAAGTCCGTTCTTCCCGGTATGATAGCCCATTTCTGCCAGAAGAGACATGGTGCATTTATCGGTGACTTCGGTAAGTCCGAAAGCATTAAGTTTCTTTAACCGAATCTTATAGCTGTCGATCTCCTTGCTTCGTTCTGTCTTTGCTCTTGAAAAGCCCGTTTTAAAAGTCATTGGTTTTACATTAACCCCAAGTTCTCCATAAAGGGTCTTGAACAAGGTTCGACTTTCGGACTGTAAGACTTCAGGGTTTAGGCGATCGCGGAGGGTAAGACTAAGCGGGGAAGGCGTTTGTAATCTTTCCATAATGATCCAGGTATTAATTTACAAGAGGATCTGTTCTTTAGAAAGAGTCGAGGCGAAGAATAATTACCTGATTTACAGGTCGATAAACATATTTATAAATGCCATAACAGCGGTGATAAATTCGTTATACATCAGATTTTTCTGATAAAACGAGTCAATCAGGCAGATGCATCCAAGAGGTAAGTCCTTAACTCACAATTATTTATACTTGACGTATGTCGTCTGAGTTCATCGCAAACCCCGAATAATATATACAAGCTAAGTTTCCCGGGCACTTGCCCCTTTGTTATGGCGCAGATACTTTACCCGGGGAGTTAGTTTCCATGCAGTAGTATTAATCGTTACGTTTTAGTGGAGGATTTACCCAGGTACCATTCAAGGCCTCTTCTTTAGGCCCGTATAAGCGTAACACACAATAGAATGGTCCGTCGGGCGCCGGCAGCCAATTAGGTTCCAATGCCTTCCCTGGTGGTTCCTTTTGGATGTAAAGCGTAAGAGAACCATCGTCTCCGTATACATATTGATCTTTATTGTTAGAATTCAACAAGTACCTGTCGAGATCGTTCTCGATGAACAATTGCGTTTTGCCATCATACATACTCAATGACCAGAAGGCGTTCACCGGAGGCATGGAGTCCTTATGAAAGGTGAGGGTATAGTTATGTTCTTTCGCATTAAAAGGAGTTCCGGGTACTTCCATCAGGTAGGTGGGATAAATGGCTTCTTTTCCGGAATTCCCGTACAACCCCAAATGGGCTGCGGTGGCCCTCAGCATATAATAATTCTTCATTCCAAATGATTCTGTTGCAGTTTCAGCCAAAAAATCGCGAGTCCCGAAAATTTTAGAACTCATTAATGGATCTGTGTTATTCTCGGTTATAAAAGTTTCCATTTCTTTAAAAGCCTCACTAACTCCCTTTTCTATGGCTGCTTGCACCTCAGGCTCAAAATTGTCCATGTTAAATTCCCCTTCTGTTCCTAAATCGAGTTTGGCCAACTTGTCACGCAGGGCCTGTTCTTCCGGAACAGGGTTGGTGAAGTTCAACATATAATCCAGGTAGCTAAAAGCTTTTGGGGTGAATTGAGCTCCCTCTTCCCAAGTGGGGAAATCAGTCAGAGATTTAACCGCAACGGGATCTTCTCCGAGAAAACTACTCAACGTTTGTAATTCGTATCCATCCATCAGGTTTTTGACGTTTGGCAAGTCATCGTTATTCATGAGCTGGGTGCGTATCACCGAGAAAAACATATCCGTTTCACATTTGATCACCTCATTGATCCCCTCCGGAGTCTCTCCGCTCCAATCTGATGGAGCTATCAGGTAATTTCCCCCTTCATTACCCGTGGTCAGGCTGCCCAGGTAGGCAAAGTTATGTGTGTAAAGGTCGATGAGCTGAAAATGAAAAAAACGGTCCGGTTCCATGGCAGGGATGGAGATCACCAGGGGCTCGCTGCGCATATCAGCCCACAACATACAGTAAGGGGTATCTGAGTTGGGGGTTACTATGGCCTTATCTTCCGGCCCCAGCAATCGGGCGTCACATTGCATCTCATTAAAGTTTCCCTTGTATTCGGGTGAATTCTCATTGAGCACATACATATTCATGGTCTTGTAATTCACCACCATGGGAAAGCCGTAGATATAGGCCTCTTTGGCAATGGCTTTGGCTTCTTCAGGGGTTAGTGTCTCTTGTTGCTTGCATCCGCTGAATACAATTGCTAAAAGTAAGAGAATAAAAAAGGGCTGTCTAAGGTTATGAATGGTTCTCATAAGGTTGTTGTTATGAAATGTCACAAATCGTCATTTCTGTTATTCATTTGTTGTGCTTAGTAATAGGAGTAATCAGGGAAGGGAAGGGAAGGGAAGGGAATCAAAACAGAAAATTATAAAAGAGACCCTGAATAAACAATGACCGACATCATCTAACTCAAGGCATAAAAACCTCAATTACAAATGTTTAAACAAAAAATCTATTTAGAACCGTTGGAATAGATGTTGTTTTTTCAGATCAAGAATCTGAAGACGTATTGATAAAGAGTTCATTCAGACCTGATAATGATACAGAACGATCATAACAGAAAGAAGAAAGAAACTAAAGGCCGGAAAGGAACGCATGACAGGGTCTCCTACCTTGAAATGCATGGTTATCGCGCCCAGCATAAGAAAAGCCATACCCAGGGCAGCGGGAATTGCGAGATCAGGCATCCATATAGAGACCAATAACAAAATGGCCAACAGTACTTTCAATGCTCCCACAATGACCATTGTGGTAACAGATAACCCATAGACCTCAAACTCATCTCTCATAGAGACAGCATCACCACCCCTCCAGGGAGTTTCCTTTCCAAAACGAAAGAACCAGACATTGATAATACTGATAAACAATAACACCTTAACTGCGATAATAAGATAATTCATGATCATACATTTTTGTTCAAACTAAGAACCATTATCAAAGTCAGGTACTTCATTCGTCCGGGCGTAGGGAAAGGTGGCCAGCTTTCTTAACTCATAATAGCTGTTTAAGCCCGAGATGCCGATCGATCGGGACTGCTCCAGGTCAATGTCACCATCAACACGGGCCTCCTCCGGTAAAACCAGCACTTTTACCTCCCCTATGATCAGTCGTGTTTTGTTTTGAGGTATCTCTATCTGCTGTAAAAACTGCATTCCCATTTTAAACGTACTTTCTTTTACAAAAGGTGCATCAAAATTTTCGAGAAACTCTGCCGTTAATCCACAGCGATCGAATTCTGAGATACTCTCATCGAACTTGGCCGACGTATAATGTGCGTTTTCTACAAAGGTTGGGTGAATATGATTAATGGTATAATACCCGGTTTCAAGAATGTTCTGATAGGTATGCCTGGGCACCTCTTCAACAGGTCGCATGATCATTCCCAGCAAGGCAGGATCACTCCCCAAATGTACCACCGAACTGAATACAGAGAGGTTGGTCTGCCCCTTGCTGTTCATGCTGCCAACAAGATTCCCGGGTTTGATTCCGGTTACAGCATTGATAAGTTTTAAACGTACTCTCCTGTCAAGATTTTTAATATCGCTATCTGTATAAAAAAAATTGCTCATAAAACGTATTGCAAGAGAATTACCTGGACACGAAATTAACAATGTTTAATATTTTAATAAAATTATTAAACAAAAATGTTTGTTAAGTTATTTTACCATGATACCCTTGGTTTGGCCTTTCCAATTCGATACGCTCCAAAATGATTAAAATTTGTGAACAACTATTAGGCTTCACCACTTTCTTGAAAATTTATAAGTCCTATTTTAGGCCTCCCAAAAAAACAAAAAGATATGAGCGTAACCTGGTTTGAATGCAAAGTAAAATATCGTAAAACCCATGAAACGGGCGAACAGAAAGTAGTATCAGAAACTTATCTATTAGATGCTGTTTCCTATACAGAGGCTGAACAGCGAATGAATGAAGAGATGACCACCCTGACCAGTGAAGAATTTCAGATCATGAATATTAAGGTGGCAAATTTCGCAGAAGTACACCCTTTTGAAAATTCTGATCGTTGGTTCAAATCGAAGGTAGCTCTTGTGGCCGTTGATGAAGAAAGCGGAAAGGAGCGAAAAACCAATGTATATATGTTGATCCAGGCCAATGACCTGAAAGAGGCTTACGACAACACGATCACGGCTATGAAAGGCACCATGGGCGATTATACCATTCCCGCCATATCAGAGTCGCCCATCCTCGATGTATTTCCCTATTTTTCCGGAGAAGAAGGTGAAGAAATCCCTGAGCGATTTAAGTCGATCGAAGTTGAAGAAGAAGAAGAAGTTGTAGAGGAAGAACCTGCAGCTTTAATGGAGGAGTAACAACGAGTCCAACCAAGGCCCCGAATGTCACTCCTTACTAGTAACCTGTTACTTGTTACCTGTTACCTGTTACTTACCATAAAATCTTCCCGTAAGATCTTATTGAGATAATACACAACCTCCCTGGCATTTTCTTTACTGAAGATCATGGGAGGTTTTATTTTGATCACATTATTATCGGCTCCATCGGTACTCATCAGAATCTTATGATCTTTCATACGGTTTACCAGGTAAGCTGCTTTTTCAGGCTCCGGATTTCGCTTGTCATCTGCCAGTTCTATCCCGAGAAAAAGACCCTGTCCTCTTACTTCTCCTATTACCGGAAAATCCTTCTGCAGTTTTTCTAATTCTGATTTTAAATAACCACCCATTTTCCTGGCGTGATCCTGAAGCTGGTCCCTTTTTACAATCTCCAGTATCTTGTTAGCGATGACGCATGATACCGGGTTACCGCCAAAGGTGTTAAAATACTCCATGCCATTCGCAAATCTTTCCGCGACTTCTTCGGTACAGGCTACCGCTGCCACAGGGTGTCCGTTCCCTAATGGTTTCCCTATCGTAACAATATCGGGTACAACCCCATGTAACTGGAACCCCCAGAAATGATCTCCTACCCTTCCGCACCCGGTTTGCACCTCATCAGAAATACATAATCCGCCTTTTTCTCTTACCAGGGTATAGACTTCCCCCAGAAAACCCTCGGGCAACTCCACCTGTCCGCCACAACTAATAATAGGCTCGAGGATAAGTCCGCCCAATTTTCTTCCTGCTTTTTCCAGGCGGTCCATGATTTTAGCCACCTCCTCAACATAGTTTGCTGCACTATGCTTACCCCGGTGTATTCCTCTATAGCTGTCAGGAAGGGGAAACACATGTGTATGAGCAGGGGCTCCCTTCCCTCCTTTTCCGTCAAACTTATATGATGATATTTCGATGCAGCGTGCAGTATGCCCGTGATATCCGATCTCGGACACCAACATATCTTTTGATCCGGTTACCGCTTCCACCATCCTAAGGGCCAGGTCATTCGCTTCGCTTCCTGAATTCACAAAATGCAATACAGATAACTCCGCCGGTAAGGTCTCCAGGATAGAGGCTGCCAGGTTATTGATATGTTCGTTTAGGTAACGTGTATTGGTGTTTAGAACGGCCATTTGGTCTTGGCCGGCCTGAACGACCTCGGGGTGTTCGTGCCCCAGATGGGCCACATTATTTACCGTATCGAGATATTGATTTCCTTCCTTATCCATGAGGTAAATGCCATTGCCCCGAACGATCTCCAGGGGCTCCCGGTATTGCAGACTCATACTTTTACCAAGATGGGTTTTTCTATAGGCCAGGGTTTGCTCCTTAACCCTGTCTTTATTTTTCTGCAAAGCCTTTTCCTTAAAGAGTAAGTTCGGATCCGGACATATACTGCCCCAAACCTTCTGTTGTTCAGGGTAGGTTACTCCGGGAAAATCGATCTCATAATCTAACATCGAAAGCATGATCTGAAAATGCAGGTGGGGCGCCCAATTCCCGTTTTCAGGGTAAGGCCCCAGGTACCCTATCAGCTCGCCTTTACTGATATATTGTCCCATTATTACCCGGTCAATACTCGCCATTGACAGATGCCCATAAAGGGTGTAGAACACAAGGTCATCTTCCTGATGCCTTAAAATGATTAGTCCGCCATATTCTTTATCCCCGGCATCGTTGTAAGCAGTTATCACTTCCCCATCAAAAAGAGCATGTACGGGTGTTTGCGCAGGTAACCAGAAATCAACCCCCAGGTGCACGGTTCGGTATTCCCTGCCTTTATTGCCCCACTTCACATATTCATCAGTAGTATACACAGGTCGGGGCTCCAGGTAACCTCCCGCAAGAATGGCCTCGGGATCTTTCTTTTGATCCTGCTGGATCTGGTAGTCAAAGTATTCCGGGTTGTTATAGTTCTTTTTCAACCCCAGCCAGGTTCCTGATATACTGAGATCGAGATGAGATATCCCGCTTTTGCCACTTAGAGGAAATATCTGCTGTACGGTAAATTCCTTATTTGCTGCCCACTCCTTAAAGGCTGTCTCATCAGGATGAGGGGTGTATCCACAGGTTGAACGGAAGGTGTAATGAGCAAGATCTGCAGACACATTTCTCCATTTTTTCAAGAGTGTCCAAAGTGGTTTTTCGCTAATGGTCAGGTAGGCATTATCAGGTTCAGCCACCTTGTTTAGTGCCGATTTGGTCAGGGATATGACCATTCGCATCCCGATAGCCATGTAAAGGTGCTTCAGCTCTTCTTGCTGAAGGGAAAAAGCTTCATGATATCCTTTAATAACCGGTATAGCCGCACTTAACGGATCATTACAATCCATGATGGCATATACACAGCAAACAGCCAGGTCGTTAATGACCTGGGTATAAATAGCATCGCCAAAGTCAATGATCGCAATAACATGAGGTTGCAGCAGATCCTGAGACACGATAATGTTATTATCGTTCACATCATTATGCACCACGGCTTTTCGCAGGGAAGTATATTGGGCTTCCTGCCCTTTGAACAACTCCTGGAAATAATTAAGAAGTTCTTTTTGTTCTGCATTAAATACTTCCCGGTGGTTCATGGTCCATCCGGCTTGAGCAATATCCCATTCAAAGGTTCTTTCCGCCATCGGATGCCTGAAGTCTTGTAAGCCAGCAGTGAGATCTCCCGCAACCCTGCCCAGGCTTAACCTGAGTTCATCAGTAACAGGGTTCACTTCGCTCCAAAGGCGCCCCGGGATCCAGGTCATCAACCGGAAGAGGCGCTCATTACCTTGAGCGTCGGTAAAGTATCCCGATTTATTATTTTCCAGGGTCGCAATGACCTCAGGTGTTTTAAGCTCTTTATTTGCCAGATGATCATGAAGGTCCAGCTGAAACTTATGGACATCAGGAGAGATCCCTGCCGGGGAGATCTTAAATATATAGGCAGGCTGTTGGCCGATGAGCACCATATAGTTATGATCTACCTCTCCGTCAAGAGGTTTAATGTTTCCATGAATGCCATAGTGTTGACTAAGAAGTTGAGTTACTAGTTGATCCTTGAGATGGTTTTTCATTGCGATGGCCGGGTGTGTTCACTTTTTTGACAGGTAAAGATCATACCTGTCCTATTTATTTTCTGAAGGTTTGAATTTAAGCAGTTCTTTGTAAACCTCATTATCAATTTGGCGGATAATGATCTTTCTTTTTCGAACATTAAGACCTATAAAGAACAGGAATATTGCATCATAGGTCCAGGTTACATGAATTTGCTCCAGTATGGGCACTGCAACCCCGAATCGCAGGATGAGCAAAAGCAGGGTAACCGCTATATTCCATCGGCTGGATCGCAACCTTATGGCATTGCTTTGTACCTCTACCGAATAGATATAATTATAAATGGTACTAACCAGGGTTCCGGCAAAAAAGAACAGGATATAGTAAAATGGGGTAGCATGCTGATACGAATTGTAGATCACTATGCCTCCCAAAACCAGGATAAGAAGCCTTGAGATCCTGTTAACACGTTTAAGTTTTTTGTCTTCAATAGATTTGAGGAACTGTTTCTTTTGGCCTTTTTTCATAACAGCTGTATTATCGAACTATAAAGATAGGGAACAGTCTGGTTTTCACGACCGCCTTATGAAGTGGAGTATTTTACTTTTTACCACCTACCTATTTACCTACCTACCTACCTGTTTACCTGCTTACCTGACTACCTGCCTCAGAACCACCCCGTCAGCGCCAAAGCGCTGCCACCCCTGCTTCCTAAGGAGGGGGTAAATTTGAATACGTGGCTGATCCTGAGGTAGAAGTCTTTTATAAAAACCTCCTAAAATTTGTTCCTCAAACCTATATCCCCATATCCCCAAATCCCTACATCCCTACATCGCCAAAATGCCAGCGCGCCATCTGGCCCCGTCGCTAAAAATGTCCACTTGCCATCGCACCGCCCGGCCCCTCACTATGAAAGGTTCACCGAACCTTTCATTTCCGTTCGGTCCTTTTAACGCTCGGTCCCCCCACATCCCTATATCCCTCACAAAAAAATCTTTTCACTACATTTAAAACCGAAATATTGATCAAACCCCAAAACCACACCACCTGCTATGCTAAAAAGAGCCCTTAACCGTTGGGATATACTAATTCTTGTTATCAACTGTATCATAGGCTCAGGTATCTTTGGCCTTCCTTCAAGGATCTACAGCCGCATTGGTATTTACAGTATCCCGGCTTTTTTGGCCTGTGCCGCCCTGATGCTGGTCATCATTCTGAATTTCTCTGAAGTAGGCAGTCGGTTTCGAAAAACCGGGGGGCCTTACCTTTATCTCAAGGAAGCTTATGGGGATTTTGTTGGATTTCTGGCGGGATGGATCCTGATCATTTCCAGGGTGGCTTCCTTTGCTGCCCTTGTAAATCTTATGGTAGATTATCTGGGCTACTTTTCTCCCGTTTTCAGCCAACATATGTATCGCCCCCTGACCCTTATCCTGATCACGCTATTGTTTTTCTGGGCGAATGCTGTGGGGGTTCGTAACAGTGCCAACCTCAATAACCTGTTGGGGGTATTAAAGATCTTACCCTTATTGTTCTTTGTGGGTATCGGACTTTTCTTTATCGACCCCCAGCTATTAACCTTACCTGAAGAAACTCCGGAACCGGAGGTTTTTAATTCGGTACTTATGATCCTGGTATTTGCGTTTACCGGTTTTGAAGGAGGGGTGATCAATACGGGGGAGATGAAAAATCCGCAAAAAGACATTCCATTTGCTTTAATAACAGCCACGATCACAGTAAGTGTGTTCTACATGCTCATCCAGTTCGTATCTATAGGTGCCTACCCGGGGTTAGCTTCCTCAGAAAGGCCTTTGTCTGATGCTGCACATTATATGTTAGGCGGTTGGGCCGGAATACTGATCACCATTGGGGCCCTGATCTCTATAGGAGGCACATTGAATGCTAATGTACTCAGTGGTTCACGGCTGCCCTTCGCCCTTAGCGAAAATGAACAGTTCCCTGAATTTTTCAGTCGTACCACACGAAGATCCAAGATCCCTATGTGGAGTCTTGTAATTTATACTATAGTGACCCTGTTAGTATCCCTGAGCGGCACCTTTATTTATGCCCTGGCCATAAATGTGATCAGCAAACTTCTCATATTTGCCCTGATCTCTGCAGCTGTGATAAGATTCAGGAAAAAAGACCAAAGTCCGGAAGCCATTTTTCAGATCAGGTATCCAAAACTTTCAGCCTTACTTGGTATCGTGCTCTGTATCATATTACTTATCGGAGCAGAACGCTCTAACCTTATCCATGTAGCCATTGCCATAGCCTCTGGTATATTGTTCTATCTGTTGTACAGAAGGTTCAGAAAACCAAAGAGCAAGTCTCCTGTAAAAGTTGAGTCCACCGCCGAAGATCAAGTGGAAGTATGATCAAGTCACGGCTTTCTCAGCAGTAATGCTTAGACTGTAATCTACATCCTTTTATCGGTTAACACGACAGAGACAATTCAGAGTTTAAAATTATTATCTAACTTTAGGTATACCTTATCTATCCCAATACTTTTCAACGCTTTGTATTCCCGTCCCTTTCTAACCATTTGAGAAGCTTACCTTCTTCTGAATGGCACAGGGGTTTTCTCTATGCCATCATTAGCGGGTTAAAACATCAAATAAATGAAAGGTTTCAAACCAATCGTAATTATCCTTTTTTTAATATCGGGGGTCACCTGTCAGAAGTTACAGGGCCAGGCTGCCATTGTAGCCATGCTTTTCGGTGATCAGGTAGCATCTGAAGAGTTCAATCTCGGTTTCGAACTGGGAATGAATTGGTCTGACTATTCCAATATTGAAGGGGTCAGAGGAAAACATGCCATTCGCATTGGCATGTCAGGGAATATTAAACTCTCTGAATCCTTTTATTTGAGTCCGGCCATATACTTTCTATCCCAGCGATCATTCCATTTTAAAAACCTGTCTTTAGACACCGGGAATCCACTTTTTGATAATGAATTTCAAAATACGGGAGGTCGCGGTCAACTGCGTTATGTCGACCTTCCTGTTATGACCTGGTTTGCTTTGGATAAATGGCGAATAGGACTGGGGCCTCAGGTTTCTTTTTTAACCAGTTCCAACTTAACCTTCGAAGGCCCAGAAGGTAATTTTGAAAGAGATATTGAAGAAAATACCAATGCTATTGACTACGGAATCATGACAGGGCTCTCTTATGAACTGGGAAAAGCCAGGAAGGGTAAGGGCATCTTTTTACAGTTGAGATATTACCAGGGATTTAGCGATATTTTTGAAGACAGTCTTCTTGCTCCTGAGAATAAGCAACACTTTTTTGCTGTACATGTTTCTTTACCATTTATCACCGAAGAACTGGCACAAAAGAACCTGGAGCAATAACCATAAAGCAGCTTAAATAATATTCGGTATACCATGGAGCATTCTAAAATAGTACTGATAACCGGAGGGAGTCGCGGACTCGGCAAAAACATGGCCCTTGGGGTTGCCGGCAAAGGTTTAAACGTGGTAATCACCTACCACAGCAATAAGGAGAAGGCAGCGGAGGTAGTAAAAGCTATAGAAAGTACCGGGCAAAAAGCCCTGGCACTGCAACTGGATGTGAGCAACCCTGACAATTTTCCGGCATTCTACGAATTACTCCGGGACGAAATGAAAACCACATTCGAAACGGACAAATTTGATTACCTCATCAACAATGCCGGTACGGGAGTCTTTAAAAATGTTGCTGAGACCACCGGTGAAGAGATCGACAGCATGTATAATATTCATTATAAAGGTCCTTTCCTACTCACCCATTACGGGTTGAAGCATATGAATGACGGAGGTGGCATTATCAATATTTCCAGTGGATTGACGCGTTTTTCCATTCCCGGGTACGGGGCCTATGCTGCCATGAAAGGGGCGCTTGAAACGCTAACCACCTACATGGCGAAGGAGCTCGGTGAGCGTCAAATCCGGGCCAACGTCATTGCTCCGGGCGCTGTAGAGACCGACTTTGGTGGGGGCGCTGTACGAGACAATAAAGAACTGAATGATTTTATTGCATCCACCACTCCCTTAGGGCGCGTAGGCCTGCCGGATGATATTGGTGGGGTGGCGGCCTTTTTATGTACTGATGAAGCCAAATGGATCAATGCCCAGCGTATCGAGGTTTCAGGAGGGATGATGATCTAGGATGATGAATGGTGAATGGTGAATGGTGAATGGTGAATGGTGAATGGTGAAACTCTAAATTGGTTAAGATGCTGAATACCTGAATATCCTGTTTCACTAACTTCTAAAATGTTCCGGCAATTCCAAATTGCTATTTGATTTGAATTGCTTGCCAGAGAATTTCCTTCTTTTTCTGCGCAATTAACTTTCAAAAATATATTATACTTTCCTTGTGCTAATGTTGACATACCATCAATAATAATACTGTCTTCATGAATTTGATTTTCATCAACTTTAAATTCTTTGGATACAGCTATTATATTCTTTTGGCCAAAAATAGAATCCGATGCAATTAAACACGTGCAGCGTGTTGCTATCATATTCCCCTCATTTTTAACAGAAAATTGAATTTTTATTGGTTCTTTAACTAAATAGTGGTCATATTCTGTTGTAAATTCTACAACTTTCAATGCTACCTGCTTTGGATTAAAGAAAGAAGAGTTTGTTATTAAGTATCCCGAAATTGCCACTATTACGCCTCCAAGGATAGTCAGCAGCCATTTTTTTGAATCTGAATTCATAAAAATTTTTGGAATTAAAAATATTCAACACTACAAGAGTTCTATTGGAATCCCCTTCTATTTATCCTTCTTTTCAACAATCTGATCGAAAGCCAATCCACTATAACCTTCTCCTCTTCCCACTTCCTTTTTATATCCTATCCAGTTAAATACTTTTCCATTCGTCCAACGGGTTCTTTGGAAAGACTTGATAATTCTAATTCCGGCCCTCGGCACTTCTTCCTCGTGAATAAAGTAGGCTTCTCTTGAATCACCATCCAGGCCATTTCTGAGCAAAGAGGTTCTAGGTTCTATTTTTTTAGGAGGGATAGAAGTATTCATTCCTTCAAGTATTCTTGGCATTGCCGCCCGTTGCAACTGAATCTCACGTTTATCATTATCCTTATGCACAGGTATAAAAGGTATCCATTGCTCTGGTACAGAATTCACTATCTGGTACCTGATCTTGGCTTCATTCTCCGATAGACCCGTATTGATATCAATAGAATCTTCGGATACAAATTGTTGTAACTTTGCGCGCAGTTCTAATGCTGCTTCTTTGCCTCGTTTACTTTTACCGGTGGCCAGAGGTATTTTTGTTTCTATTCCCCAAACCATATTAGAAACTTCATCTCTCATCAGAAACACCTCTTCCAGAGGTCTCCCTTCCAAAGATTTTGAGGCAGCAGGAAGTAAAACCAAACTGAGATCTGAAGGAACATTCATAGAACCTCTTGTATTCAAATGGAACATACTCCAACGCTGCCAATCCTCATCTCGACCACTACCCGCTGCATTGATCCAAACATTTTCACCAAAGACATTAGTTACCATTAGTCCAGCAACATTAGCGATGCTACCCACAGGTAGTGTATAAGGTAATAGAAACCAGTCATTGGCATAATTCAACGCAAAATCCAAAACCATTAATTGGTTTATGTCTGTTGTATTTGGCTTTATGGCTCCCAGATTAGTCCTCCAGTCTTCCATAGCCCAATACCTACTATTAGGCATTCCTGCAAAAGTTACGGGTGCTGGTATGAAGGAAAGAGTGAAACTATTTTCAGGTGATAGTACAGTTCTTTCTTCCTCTATATCCTGAAGCCTCGTTAGGCTCTCATGTACATCCAGGTTATACCAATCCAAATGTCCATGATAATATTCATCAGCCATTAACACTTTTTCACCATCCCCTTCAGGTGCAGAACATTCGAATTGATATTCCAAATAAGAGGGTCTCCAGGAAGAATTATTTTTATTGGTAGGCTGATAGAAAAGCTTTTGGAACCAATCTACAAATTTATCACCTAAAACATCCAATTCATCCTTTGTCTGATTATCAAGGACGGTAGTTTCTCCTTCAATTCCATCATAAGCATGGTGAAGAGAGTTTTCATATAAGTATTTATACAAACGGTATCCATCCATACAATTCCGCAATTTACCCTCAGCTCTGAACTCTGTGGATGGGTCTTCAAGGTTTGATTCCTTCTTAACATTACCAACAGCTGAGAGTGATTGCCAAACCTCAATATGTGCACATTTCCTCGCGTGCGACTCATTTTCTGGCTTTGGGATAACAAAACCATATTTTTTTAAGTATTCATTCTTGAGATTGAGGTTTTCTTTTTTAAGTAATTTGAGCCATTGTCTGCCCATAAGCAATCTCAAATCCAGAGATATTTCTTCTGATCCTTGTTCGAAAGGAATCTCTTGGGTTTCCACCTGAACTTCCAAGGGAACTTGCTTACTGTATGTCAGCGATTGATCACCTGACTTGAATTTATTGAGTTCTGTAGTCTTCATATGAACCTTTGCCAATATTACAGACCCCGCATCCTCTCCTTGAAATTCTCCTGTTTGCCATTGTTTGGAAAGAGCCCATAAAGCGTCTCGGAATTCACCTCTTAAAGCACGCTCAAAATTCTGAGTCCTGGGTCTTCCCTCCACCCGATTCCACATCGTAATGTTTGGCTGGAATTTTGAGGTTCTTTCAATTTTTGTCCCATCAGGCCGAAATAATTGTTTAGGCATCTTCTTCTGTTTTAAATATTAATCCATTATTCACTGCATAATTCATGGCAATAGTAACGAATGGTACAGATGTTACGGCTGCCACGGTTGCTGGTAGAAATTGTGAATAAGCAGTATTATCGATATGTTTAGGTTCTATTGCGCGCAGTTTTGCCAGATCCAACGTGTCGTGCAAGGCATCAACTACTTCAGACCATTCCCAAGCATCCTTGAAGGATGCAGGTGTAACTAATAACATACTTTGAGGAGCTTCTGTATTAGGCTGATCATATTGGAAACTCAATCCTGTAGTCTCCTTTTCTGATGGTATGACTTCGGTCCACTCATCGACAAAAATTCCACATTGTGATTTGGTTTCATTAAAATCAGATAACACAGCAGTGTAAAGCAACTTATCACTTTCAATTTCATAGGAATCCGGAAAGGAAAGACCTAACCAAATATCGTTTTCCCTAAAAGGCAATTGAATTGGACTAAGACCTACTGAGACATCTTTGAAACCTTCTGAGTAAACCATAAGGCTTTCTAAAGCACTAACCTTTTCTCGAACTCTTGCATTGCCATATAACCAATCGTCTAAAGGAAAATCAACATCTAATTCATCCCGTTGATAATCCAATATTTGCTCCCTGGCCTCAAAAGCTTTTTTAAGTTCTTTACCCTGTTGTGGTATTAATTTAAATTCAGGGAATATCTTAAATTCGTCACCCAATAATTCCTGCATAGCCTCACTTACAAGTTTAAGCTTCTTTTTAGAGTCCACCTGGGTAACGTAATCTGAGAGTAACCTTTCAGCTTTCTCTCCCCTCTTCTTCAGTAACTCATTTAATTGAAGAAATTGCGAAACCAGATCTTCTCCGAACACCACAATTTGTCTCTCATCCTCTTCAAAATCTGGGAGAATAAGATCAAACTGAGACAACGCTGCTCCGGTTACGCTATCTACTCCGGTTTTCATCTTGTTAACATTATCCATTAAAGTTTTTATTGATTGGAAATTTGAATCAAGCCACGAGTTGATTTCTACGAGTTTATCATCAAAAGCTTGCTTTTTAGGAATTAATTTAGACCGGAAAGATGAATGATTACTTGGAGGGTTTGGTGACGATAAAAGATAGGAAGTGGAAATCAGGCGTTCAGCTCTCTGCAAAATTTCCATCTTTTGTTCATCTGAAAATCCGGGTTTTAAATATTCTACGTTGACAAGATGATTATACTCTTCAGTTCTTCCAACCCATCGATCTCGATATTCTAGAATTTTCTGATATATATTCGAGTATATTGTAGCCTTTCGCTGATAAATGGTTCCAAACCCGGATTGTAAGAATCCAAATTCACTATAGGTAGATAAAAGCTGAAGCATTTCCGATATAAAATGGTCAATTTCATCTATTATTGCGACCTTCGAAGAAATGGTAATTTCAAAATCTTCAGGATCAAAATGGTTTAAAAAAGAGCTTTCTAAAAGTTTAAGCCCATCTGCTAAATTCGTAGCATCCTTAAACCCAACTTTAAACTTACCCAGAACACTTTCCAACCTCTCAACCCGCACTTTACAATTTAAATCAGTATCGCTTCCGGCTTCTCCAGACAACATCATATCGCTTGGTTTAAGCGGTCTCGACTCTAATATTAGAGTTCTGAGATTTTTTATGAGCGGCATAATCTCAAAAAAAGTAATCTTATCAGCTACCGGTGCGGTATAATTAATCTTTATTTCCGCATCGGGACGAAGATTATGATTTTCATGAATATATCTGATGATATATTCGTCTAAAACATCAAGGCTTTTGTTCTTACCCACGTTGATCATATACACCAAATCTATATGAGAAATTTTCAACTGATTAGCGTCTACAATTTCTTTTGTGAAGCTTATTTCAGCATCGTTGTAGGTCGGTAAACCAAAAAACACCTCGCAGCAAATATCCTCAAGGTCTGGCATAATCATTTCCAGCCATTCATTTAAGGCAGGTTCTCCAACCAACCTAGCGCGTTTAATTTCAGGGTCCGATATTATTAACCCAGATTTCAAATGAATTCCAATTCTATTGGTTAAACCAATGCCGCTTCGAGGGGTTTGTATTACCTCCGGATCTGGAGGGAAACCACCTTTACTAAATGCATCCATTGTACCTGCCGCTCTGTCATAATTTGACTGTACCACCTGATGGACTCCTTCGGCAATGGCAAGATCTGCCACAGCATCATTGATATTGCGTAATCGATTCACTTCTTCATTTACAATCTTTCTGTGACTCTCAAATTCGGGGGCGGTAGCATATTGCATTGTGAGTCCAAACGGATAAGTAGTATTCCCTGTTTCGTTAACATGTTTCAAAAGCTTATACCCATCCACCACATTTCTTGCCTCTACTTGAGTAATTGAATCCAAGTCTTCCTCAGACTCCGAGGTTTCTGCAATATGATTAGCACTTAATGAAAAATGCTTACGCAATTCATAGATAAAAATATCAACATCAGCTTCCTGATATCTGTCATGCAGCCCTCTCTCGAGTTGATAACCTAATAAAGCTCCCAGGCTTTGACCTTGTTGAATACCTTGAATCAGAGATAAGGCCATTCGGACCCTCTCCGAGGAAAGATTCACTTTGTAAATTTCGGGGTCCTCTGGTGTAGCTTCTGATATATATGCATTTCTTAAGACTGCGGCTGTTATTGCCTGATTTACGGATGGTGCATGTACATAACCTGCGTTACTACTATCTGAAACTATTTGTAATTTATCTTCAGGATTAAAAACTGATGCTAATTCTGATTCCAATTGTAAGGGTTTAAGATCTTCCTTATCAGGCTTGAGATCTTCAACCCAACCATAAGCCCCTAAAAACAATCCCTGTTTAGGTTCAGAAACATCAGAATCAGAGTTTTTCCTCATCAGTTCCAATTGTAAGTTTACAAAACCAAGAATCCAGGCATCCAAGCGATACGTGCAGCTGTCCAGATGTTCTACGAACGCTCTTTCCAATCTTGCAGTAGGTATATCTTTTAAGGTCTTAAGAGAATTGAGCATGGCGTCAAAATTCCCCAAGGGATTACCTGATTTAAGCTGTTCGATGATATGGTCCGCAACCGAAACTCCGGCATTCGTTATACCGAGATCAGTTTGCTCCAAAAACTCAAGTTTACTTTCAAATCCTTTCTCCCCTTCTTTTATTCCAATAAAATCCTCGTCAATCTTGGCTTTTCTCAATGCCGATGGCTCGATGATTCCTGAATTTTGGAAATGATTAAGAGAGGTATTAGAATACTCAATCATAAGGGAGTGTTTCAGCATTTGAAAAAGCAATGCTTTAGGACGCTCCTTTAACCCCAAATCCCTCTTTAGTGCATTGAAATCTTCGGAGGCATTTTCAATCAACCACTCAATGTAATTCATTCCCTCCGGATTAGTACTATCGGCATCGGTATATGATCGGATTTTGCGCTCCTCCGACAATGGAAGATCATCTATCATATCACCTTTTAAAAGATTACTGCTGGTCAAAAAGAATTTCTCCAAAATTGGTACCGGATCATCCTTTTCAGTAGCCTGGTACCCTAGATCATCTAAGAGGTCAGTACCTCGTTTCTTGTAACCAGCAATAATTAAAGCGCTGATCAACTGACCCAAGCCACTCATATTGAGCTGATTAAACACCTTAGAAAAACTTTCAGCATAGCGCTGATGAAATTCCACCGAAGTAGCATGTAGTCCAAGGACATCAAGTAATATTTGATGTGGGTCTCCTTTTTTGCCCACATAAGCTACATCAGCAAGAAGAGGTTTGAAATCATCGTATATCTCTGTGGTGAGTTTATATAAATCTTTTAGTATAGCCGTGGAATTCCCAAATCTACTTAAGAAAAGTTTATTTTTCTCTCCTTCACTAAATAACCATTGAGCATCAGTTACTTTGGAGGTGGGTAGAATACCATAAGGTTGATCTGCGATCCGAATGGCAGGAATCCTTCCTCTTCCACTCACAAAGTTTGTAAAAAAAGACCTTGTAGTTCGCTGTTGTTCATTTGTAAAAACTGGCGTTAAAAGACTCTCCATAAAATAACCCATGGTAGCATTCCAGAGTGCCGTATTCATAGCTTTCGCTTCTATCTGGTCTGTTAAATAAAAATTTTTTGTCAGAGAAAGCGCCGAATTGGATGGGTCAATACCAAGAAATTGGGCTAAGTATTGACCGTCTTCTTTGCCTTCTGATAAAGAAGTCCCTTCTGGAATATCACTCGAAAAATACCTTTCAAAACTTGCATCATGTTCCTCTTGTTCTGAATATTCTGAACCCTCCTCTTCTGTGTTATTCGTAGGTGCTCCCTGAGGAACTATTGAAAACCCGCTGGCTCCAAAATGGTGATGCTTAAAGAGTTCTTCAACGGCTTCCTTCGAGGTGATTTCATCATTGGCTACTTTTGCTCCTAACACTAATAACCTGTCAAATCCTTGATCATATTCCTCATGAGATAAGTTTACTTTGAAGCCCATCCCAATTCTTACGGCCTCCTCAAAATCGAACAACCATTTTGTTTCGGACCTTTCACTTAAATAAGTAACATACCGGGCTGCTTTGACTTCATCCCTCAGATCATCAAACATCCGGTTGAGCGCGAGAGTTGCTTCATCACCCGATAAACGCAAAAAATCATCAATGTATTCTTCCTGAGTTAATTCCGATTTTCTTTCTTCACTTAGCTCATCGTAATAAGCTCTAAGTTTAGCTTCCTTTTGTTCTTCGTTACCTTGTGAATTATATTCCTCAATAAAATCAGATTTAAGTAAAGTCTGAATATCAGCAGATGGGTTTGGCCCCATAATTAAGGGATCCGGAATAGTATTACCTAATTCCTTGAATACCTCTATGGGTCGACCATCCTTCTCCCCTTTAAATCCAAGTAGTACCAACTTCTCAGGTAGGGTGGTGATCTTTGCAGCTTGAGACCATGAAGAAATTCTTGAGCTTGTCCCCGCTGATTCAGAAAAACGCACAAAATGAACCTCCACATGAGGAGTATTTTCACTCAGTACTGCTGTGTTTTCTAAATTAAATGGTTTGAATTTTTCGATAAGATCTAACCCTCTCTCTTCGTCACCAATTACGCTGAGGAATTCATTTAATGCTGCCCGATGATTTTCTTCATCTTTTCCGGCTAACCACACCGCATGCCAATAATTTTTGAGAGGAATAACATCAGGTTCTAAAGGCATTTCTTCAACACCTATACAAAGGAAAATATCGCTCCTTTTAATACGTACCGGTAAATCTGTTAAGTTTTCAGGAACGTATTTTTCTGTAATCCAGTAGGCTCTTCCGGGTTGAAAATTTCCCGCCAGGATACGCCATGCTGCTTTTCGTTTTTCTACTATCAATTCCTCCAATTCTGGTGAATTTGAAGCACCAGTACTCCAATAACTTAACCAGTAGTCTTTTGCTTTTCTTATTTCAGATTCTGTGAGCGTATCTTCAAATGTATCGATAGAACATTCATCAGGAAAAACCCGAACCCATAACTGATGATTTATGCCGGAATTTGAGGTAAGTTTTTTATAACGAGTTTCTAACCTTAGAGGTAAGAGTAATATAGGATATTCGTCTGATAATCTCGAAATTTGGGTCGTAGGATCCGTAAACTGTTCGAAATTGGTGAGCAGTCTATTTTCATCAACTATTAAATCTGTGAGTGCCGATTCATACCTATCTATCTGAGTTCGTAAGGCTCTTTCTTGTTTGATGATTTTATGCAGCCTTTCACTATCACTTTCAGTTCTATGAAGATTCTTTTTTTGCCGGTCTAGTTTTTTTAAATTTTCTCTAGCCAAAAAGGCGTTATTCTCAATCTCTTTACGCCCATCCTTGATGGCCTTGAGTTTTTTTCTTAATTCATTAAAATTTGCCATATCTAGAGATTTAGCTGATGTTTGGGGTATCGGGTAACATTTCGCAGCCATGCACGCCTACAAGGACAGGTACTTGATAAAGTATGTATGCTAATTCTGCAGCATTTATTTCATGAGACCAGACTATCGTCTTATCTTCATTTTGTTGATCCTGCTTTTCAATAGCTGCAACACCTAAATCCTTATTTGCTGTGATCCGGATTGGATCTTCCGAGATCCGTATATGTTCCCCGGGTGATACAGTTGGCTGCAGATCATTCCAACTCATATCATTCCATATATCAATTTTATTTTCCTCAACATTTCCTCCTGCGCCAATATCAAGACCAAAACGAGGTTCGCCGGGACGCTCCTTGATGATAAAAAACCAACCCGGATCATCCCAGTTAATCGTTGCAGCGCAATTTGAATTTACGGCCACACTTTCCTTCCCGGTCCCCCCTTTTGCTTCACATACAGTAAGATCGAATCCGAAGAAGTAAATATCGGGATCTACTTTCGCTTCGTAAAGAGGTGATTTTATAAGGTTTTTAGGTGGATTATCCTCCATACCTTCTGGTATCGGGGCCAACATACGTTCCTTCGTGGGATCAATAATCTGATCATCATTTAATACAGGGTTACCTTCTTCATCTCTCCAAACTGCCTTATGAGCATAAATAACCGCCGTTGGATACTTTTTGAGCAATTCTCCCCTAATCACTAAAACCACCTCCTCTTCTGTATCACCAGGTAATTCCCTGTTATCATGATCTCCGAGATTTGAGTATTTAGACCAGTAATGCAAAGGTTTTATGTCTTTGAGCTCCTCTTTTAAAATATGCTGATGTGCTACCGTTAATAATTTCTTGTCATTTGGAACTTCGTTATCTAGTAAAAGGTCATAGTACTCTTGTAATTCCGGCATCTTACGCTCTCCAAGTATTTTCTCATATCTGGCCTTTAACGAAGCCTCAGTTATTGTTTGGTCATCAAGAAATCCGCTCACTTCCCAAAACTGTCTGAAGTAACTGCCACGCTGATCAGTGGGATACTCTCTCCATAAAAGTTCTCTAGCGAATTCATGATTTAGGCCAACCATGTATGCTTCAATAAATTTTTGATTTGTTTCAAGAATTGAAATACTGTTTTGTTCTATAAAATTAATATTGGGTAGAAATAATTCTGCAGAATGATCAATAAGCGGTTTATACATTGGAAGATCGAATTTGGGGTAAGCCATCGCTTCAACGAACTCTTCTTTTTGTTGATTTTTTATAAAAGGTGGAATTATTACCCCGTTAAACAGCCATCTTGAAACACTTACATTTGGATCTAATTTTTCAAAAACCGCATTGTTCACGCTCTTAATATTCAGAGGTTTTCTTTTATCTACCTTTCCCAGTTGTTTACTTTCCTGAATTGTCGTGTTATTAACGCTTAAAGCATTTTTAAATCGGATTGCTTCCTCACTATCCGAGTCACCTACAGATGGTTCAAAGTTTTCATCAGGTCTGGAAATTCGGAAATCCGGACTTTTAGGTAATTCATCAATTACTTCAGAAGTTTTACTTTCTTCGGAAAGCAACTCCAGGTATTTAACCCGATTTGCCCATTGATCGAGTAACCTATAGGCATATAATATGCCGGCAACAACCAATCCTCCGATTGCAGTAATTACAGTTGAAAAGGAAAGAAATATTAAAAGTACGACCAGAACCAGGGCTACAAGCAATAACATCCATTTTATCCAAGAGTGATTTTTAAGTAGATCAAGTAGAAAATCCGGAGCATTCTTCGGTTTTAATTCCTCAACCAATTTTTCTGTTGTCTGAATACCTCTGGGAACTTCTTTCGGTGGTGCTGCACTAACTTTACCAGAGTTTATCCTTTCAATGAGGTTGTCCCGGTTTTGAGATTGGGTAAAACCAATTCTTTTGGAGAATTTACCTCTTGGCCTCAAATACTGTCTCATTTGGATTGAGGTAGCTGCTGATGTGAGAGGACTTATGCGTTTTTGGTGATAAACAGTGAATCCCTCCGAAATTACCCGATGGTGGACTGGAGAGGAAAAGTTCAACCATTTTCCAGGTCTTTTTTCCTGTATTGGTTTTAAATGGAGGTTATACCAAATTTGTGCAGTTGACGCAGCAAATTGACTTTCTCTAATTTTTTTATTAGCCTTAACCACGTCTCCAATTTGTTCCCAGGCACCCTTCATATATTCTTCCTGATTCTCCTGCACGACTTTTGTTCCAAAACCTGCAGCCACCCTCCATCGCGGGTCAAGATTCAATTCATGCACCCAATTATTATTTGGGGCTTTATCAGTATTATCACGTTCTTTTAATAATCTCCGGTTTAAGGCGTGCCATCTCCCATACAAAGGGGCAGTTATTAAGGGGTCAGGATTATTCTTAATGTCATATTCCTGGTCAAGATCAATAGCTTCTACCTCTTGATCTATCTCAGCATTTTCATGGACAGTTTTTACTACATTTTCCTCGTAATTATCAGACAGGTTTATAAAATTCGCTATGTTCTTTTGGAAGCTATGGGGGTAAATCGAAGGATCTTTGGGGTCGGCCCAGTTTTCATATTTGTTTACTTCACTTAGTTCCTCTCTTGTGTAGTACGTGTCGGGCACTTTAAGAGCCCCGCCCAACTTTAAAATACCGTGTAATTTTTGCTCTTCTAATGCATCGGATTCATCTCTGATCCCCTTTAAATTTGCACCTGGACGCTGTACATCCATATCACGCAGACCTACTCTGCTGTCTACAGGTTTAGGTTCTAAAAGGCGTACCAAATACTCAAAATCTCCTACGGTTCCAGTTCTAAAATACCAACGATGATAATAGGGTAATTGAAGTTCAGACAAACTTTCTGTATCCCAAGCCAAAGTATCATGGGCAATCACGTCGGGATTTTCTCCTAAACCTGCAAGGCGCCCACTCTCAAAAACAGGAACAAGAAAGGCATGATAAGCCTCTTTATCTTCTAATCTTCTAGGACAGACAATTCTGGAATAGGCCAGATCAGGATCTTCTTTTAATAGGTTCTCTAACCTTGAAGAAATAACCTCATCCTCATTCGAGGTGAATTTATCATCTATAAGATTCCTGTTTACATGCACATGAGCCCATGCCCAAGACTGTTGGGAATTTGGCAATACGGCATCTTCATTTAATACTATGTAAGGTGAAGGCCTGTCCTTATTATTCTTTCCATCGCTAAACTCGCCTTCCTTAAGTACTACCAATGCCAACCAGGGAAGCAATCGATGATTACCTGGGTTCGACATGGGAGAATAACGCCAGGGCAGGTCTTCCTCGTAAAAATCAATATAGGGTAGATAATTAGGTTCAAAATTTGTTATTCCGTTTCTTGGCTCTACCTTGATAATTGCCTTGCTGTCTATGCCAGTTATGTCTCCGGGTCCATAAATTTGAATTTCTTTAGAAATGGTTCGGGTTATATTTCCACTACCATTGATTTGTTCGCCATGTATTTCAAGATTCACAGGGATAGTCGCTCTACTGCCTGATTGACCAGTGATTTGATTGGCTATGCCATCCCGTAACCAGGGAAGAAAAGTATATGTTGCTATTTCACTCATGCGGCATCATTTATTTCTGTGTTGGGAACTACATGTATTTCCGAAGCAAGGTTTGGATTGTGCTTGGTTTGTCTGTTTAGATAATCCCTTGCACTGGCCCAACTGCTAAAATTTGTCATAGGCAATCCGGCCTCATCTTTTATAGGTTTATTGTCCGCTATATTGGCCACACTAAAGCCTTGTGGCTGTACTTTAATCCCAACTGGGCTTGGATTAATATTGGTTTTATAACTTTTGGAGAGGGTGGATTTACTCACAGAATTATTTTTAAGAAAATGTCCGAAAAGGGCATTTTCAAGGATTGCGTAAATTCCAAGAATATTATCGAAGAATGGTATACTATAACGCTTGTAGTTGTTATCTAAGATAACTGTCTCATACCGAATGACCCGCTTCACCGCCATACTTGTCTTCTGCTGACTCCCTTTGGTTTGGAGCGTTTTTCCACCGTCATACCATTCAAAGCCCGGGCTCGATAATCGTTCTGCTTTATCTATTTCCAAGAATTCTCCAGGAGCGAATTGCTCCTTGAAATTCTCGGTCGTTAAATTGCCGCCTCCATTTACTGAAGCAGTAATAAAGATCCTGTTGACATCCCCAGGCTTTTGATTTCCCAGCTTGTCCAAGTCCATATTAAGTGGCAACTTGCGTTGACTGATCTTTAATTTACCCATAGGGTGGAGTACTAGTGGGCTTAGCTCTGTCTCTGCAGTTTCTTCTGATGGTGGCTGTTCTTCGCCTAGCTTCCTTAGAGCAACTAGCATACTTCGACCTTCAGGCATTAACGCCTCCCAGTTTGTAATGGCTTCGTACTCTTTTTCAATCAGAGGCAAAATCTCAATGGGCGGAAGTTCTGTCTGCCGCTCCTCGCCCCAGGTCTCATCGATATTAATTTTGATAGTTGGACCAAGCCACGTAATTTTCCATTTGGCCTGTCCCTGAATGTGCCACTTGGAAGGTCCTTCCAGCATACCACTAATTGAGATGCTGAACAGACCAAACCCAAATACCTTTACAGATAAGCCGACAGAAAACTCGAATATGAAATAAAAAGGATCAAATTGGAATAGCGCATCAAAACTTAGGTGTCCTTCCACATTCACCGCACTAAAGCCAAAAAACAATTCAGCCCTGGCTCCGAATTGAGCCGTATTCGAAGTAACTGCGAAGTACCCCTCGATACGTACCCGAGCCATGGATTCATTTAATATATTCACAGCTACTCTGGGTGGACTCGGAAATGGTAAAGGCGGTGGAGTGTATCTCGGATGGAAGCCACCTATACTTACAACAAAATTTGACTCCTCACCCCAGTTCACCAATAGCCCCATACCCCCTTCAATGGTGATAAAAAGTATTCTTGAATCGAATAGTTCTGCGTAGAACCACAATAACTTATTCGATGGCTCGATCCTTCCGATGAAGTTCACCTGGAGTCTTAAAACATCGGCTTCTTCATCTGGCAACACCACCTTCAGTACTCCAAGTATGGTAATATATACATCCGGAAATTCGATAATCACTCCAAGAGAAAGACTTAGCAGAGTGGGTGTACCATACCCGATCCTGGCCATTGGGCCAACTAAAAAGGCATCAGCAGTGGTAGGGAAAAATGTTCTTAAATCACTGATGATTCTTGGGGCATTAGCCACAACATCTTCAGGAAACATTATGCGGTCGGCAGCTCCGGTTCGAATCCCTTCTTTTAATGGATCTATATTTACCGAACGATTTAAACCTAAAATTCCACCTACACCTAATAAGGTAAAACCAAATCCTAATTGAATCCCTGTCCCGAATTCTACCGTGATGATGATGATCATTGAGAATCCCTTGGAACCATCAGGCATTTTGGTAGTAATTAACCCAATAGCTTTCAGAGCTATCCATTCACTAAATACCAATTCAAGCGCACCGCCATATTCCTCACGATCGTAATCAAAGAAAAGATATCCTCCTCCTTTTACAGCTCCGGCATCGATTGAAAGTCCAACGCCATTTGGAGGTTTGAATCCTATATCTAAATTTAGTGGTCCCAAGTTACCACCACCCAATTCTGGAAATGAGAAAGTAGCAAGAATTCCTATATTTTCAACAATTACCCGAATAGGGCCAATATTGGCATTAATATTTGCGCCTATGTTTATCGGAAGTCTCCCATCTTTTGGTAAAACTCCAATAACCAGGCTCTGAATCACTAATGGACCAAATTCAATATGTGATGGTATAATAATCTCTAGTCCCCCACTCCCTCTAAAATAAACTCCGCGTTTAGTAGAATAACCCAATGATAAATCTAGACTAGCTGAAATTCCGTCTTCTGGCAGTATTTTTTGTAAAAATCCATCCCCATCATCACCTGATATGATCAATTCTAAATCATCTAGGTTTAGTTCAGTGTAAAGATCAAGTTCATCCGATGCGTCTACAATTATACCTCCTTTCCCAGATAGACTCTTCATTTGCAATCTTGATCCCTCATCCTCTCCCAAAAGTATAATTGGTTGAGCACTATCTTTGGCAATTTTAAGGGATAGCTCTATAGAGCCTTTAGCCGTTTGAGCTACATCCACATCATTAAACCCCTTTATGAGTTCAAGACCTGTATCTGGCCTTAATTTAAGACCTATTCCACCTGTTATTATTAGATCAGTTGTGAAATCAAAAATTATATAATCGTTCACCCTAAAATCTCTTTCTAGCTCACCATTTACATAAGGTATTAGGATAAAACCAGGCAGCTTACCTCCAGAATTAGGTAATTCCATTATAACGACACCAGCATTTGCCAAACCATTTGAAGAACTAGAATCAAAGAATGGGATATTAATTCCATATAGAACAATCCCTTCTTGATCATCTCCGATCAATGACATTGCAGTGAAATCATCAATTTCTTCAAGAAAAGCACTTATTCCAATTGCTCTAAAGTAGGATAATAGCGTCTCTAGAATCTCAAGTGATTTTAAATCATTTTGCCCCCAGTTGTAAACATTTTTAAAAACTACCAGAGGGTCTTCAATAACCTTCTCAATATTTCCCCATTTGAATGAAATTCGTTTATGTGCTGGATGTAGCTCAGATGCATTAACGAATTCTGTATTCAAAATCCCAAGAGCCTTTAATGCAAAACCGATTGATGGACGAACAGTAATTAAATAATTGGCGAGAAGGTAATCGATAAGCTGTTTTGGAAAAATTTCTGCAAAATTCGCTGCCGTAAGATTTGCATCATAAGTACTTGATTCAAGTCCTTGAATAGATTCATTTAATCTTTTAATTGCTTTAAGACCCTCTTGATAATCATTCTCGGTAGCTATCTTTTCATGAACCTTATCTATTATCGAGATCAATGTAGATATGGATCCCCCTAAATTTGCTATAGGCTCAGGAACATTGTCCACTTGCCACCCCAACTGACGCATAAAACTTTTAAAATCATCCAAAGACCTTAGTGCTTCATTCAAAGGGAGGAAAGTGCTTCCTAATTCCCTTATTAAAATGTTTAAAGTTCCATTTTCAGACATGGTTACATAGGATAATATAAGTTAATAAGCGGTAATTTCTCTGGGTTTACACTATTCACTATCACGTACTTGTCAACAAATGAAAACTCAATATCCTTTTGTAGAGGAATAAATATTGGCACATAATGTAAAACAGGGAGGGTGCCAATAAGCGTTATTAAAGATCCCATCGTCCTCATCCTTCCTGTACCGCTAGGCCGATAAACCCTACAATTATAAGTACCTCCTCCTTCGTAAAGTCCAATCGTTTCAGTTCTAAATCTTGGATAATTGAAGTTACTTATCCCAGAATCTGGAACACCATTGGCTCTATCACATCTCGCACAATTTTTTTTCCTTGCGAAAGGAAGACCTGTACTGTTGAGATGTGTGATAATTGCAGGATCAATAACGCTAAGTATATTACCCGTTAAATCCTTTAATGGAATAAATAATTGACTCTTGGCTGGTAATTGTGAAACATTTGATGGTTGACCTCCCTTTAAAATCACATCTTCACCTGAAACACTATCAATGGTTAACGGACCTAACTGGAAGTAGGTAGAGGAATTATTATGTTGATTAATATCTTTGTGCCTTAAAAATACTTCTGTGCCAGCAGGCAGCACTCCCCAAGAATTAGCAGTTGAAGAATCTCTTAATTTAACTTTTACTCCATCAACACCAATTTTTTGAATTTGGTTTTTAATTACAGAAAGCTTTTCAATTCGAGGCCAATTCCATGGAATTTTGGTTCCTACAATTTTAATTCCCGTGCTATCCTGAACTTTGCCAAAATGTGTTAAATTTATAAATCGGTCAATCTTTTTTGTCTGTGAAATGTTTGCGATATCAATTCCATGATGACTTGGATCGTCATATCCTTCATATTCATCCCCTAAATCAAATGAATGTGCGAACTCATGAGCGATGGTTGAAGAAATCGCACCAATAAATGTTTGTTTATCATTAATGGATGGTACATGATCGATTAAATTTCCATTAAAATTTATAATATAACGTTTGGATTTTCCTATAGAGGTTGCAATTCTTCCATAATTAGTCCCCCCTCTAATATCATCATTTACTAAAATACAGACCAAACTTTCATCATTTCCACCAGAAAGCCAAGTAGAATGAATATCAAAATTTGGATCTCCAGCAGCTAATCCTGGGACTCGTAGCGATTTAATATATTCGTTAAGTGGCCTAAAATAGTTCCAATCACTAAATAATCTACGTCGATCTGGTGATGTCCTTCGAACAGGCCCGGGTATGTACCAATTTTTAACTGAAAGACTTGTGTCTCTGCTATGATTTCTTTCTCCCCATCTAACTCCCATTTTGAATCCCAACAAAGAATCCTTTGCTTGCATATATCCAATTATACGCTGTGAGTTCCACTGTCTGAAAACGTTGTTAGTCAATAAGTCTTCATCAAAACCTGGAATAGACTTCCATGCCAATTTAGCTTCATTAATTGAATTTGGACTTGCTGAATCAGGTAGCCCAACAAATTGTACAAGCTGTTGAAAATTATAGTTTGGATTAGGTGTGCAAGAACCAGTAAAGGATGGCACAGGAAATCCTTTTGATTGAACTGGCATTGATGGTGTAACTCCAGATTCAGAAGATGATTCAAATGCCACCCATACATTAAAATCATCTCTCAATACATTGTATGGCACCTGATTTGGAGAATTAAAAAGATTATCTACTACACCAGTTACAACATGATCAAAAAGACTCCTATCCGCAATTGTTGAAAATCCTTCTCCCAAAAAGAGAATGTTCATTTTATCTTTAAAATCCCCTGATCCATATACCCTATCCAAAATTGGCCTTTCCTTTTGAAATGCGTCACTTACACGAGCTATTATAGTACTACTTGCCGCTCCAAAAGACACAGTAATATTTGCAGAATCACCGGTTGAACCCTCTCCTTTTATTCTTCCTTCTCCATCAACAGAAATTTTTGTACTATCATTTGAACTCCAATTTAAAAAAGGGTGCGATGAGATATCTCCGAAGGAATTGTCAGTAAATTTGGCATAAACAGTTAACACATAATTATCCGCTCCTGAACGTATTGTTGCCTGATTATTTCCTATCCAAATTTCATTAATATTTTCTTTAACCATTACCCGAACCAAACCATCGGTAATATTTACCCCATCTGTATGTCGAACTCTTCCAATGGTCTCCCCTACTGCAATAGCCGTAACCTTTCCATTAACAATAGTAGCAATAGAGCTATTAAAATCATGATATTCAGTACCATCTGCTGAAGTGTTTAAAATTGTACTAGGATTATTATAATCCCGGACACTCAACTGCATTGTTTGACCTACAAGTAAAAAAATACTTGAAGTAGGGTATATCTGAATCCATGATGCCATATCGTCCTAAGAAATTTCAATCCATTTAAAGAATACTTATTAAAAGCATTCTTAAAAATGTAAATACATATACTTTTAGAAATTGATTTAAGACGTAATTTTTCGATCTCAGGCCTTATGAGCCGCGGCACTCCATTTAAAATCCACTGAAAATCAATTAGTTGTTTCACCTTAATTTACAAACAAATTAGAAACAAATTATATGTTATAGGAATTTCTCGATAAACGACGAGTTTCCATTTAACCATTGAGACATTGCTTTGTAGTATGAAATTCTAATGCCTAGCCGTAATCACATTTACTTTTCAATTAGTGCAAAGGTTTACATAGCTTATTAAAATCTTTCGTAAATAATTCGTAAAGAAATCAAACTTATTGGAACTCCTCTACATCAAAAATCATGTTAATGCCGCATTGTAAACGTAATAACATGAGTCCTAACACTGGGCTGCAATCCTAATAAATAACCTTTTTTACCGCTTAATATTCCGCTTCATTTTTTAATAAGAATTTCATGTTTTGATCGCAATTACATCTGAAAAAATTATTTTTACCAAAATCGACAATCTTACCAACCTTAAAAAAATTATCCCATGGAATTCAGTCAAGAAGAATTTGAACAATATGTTAAAAATAATTATCCAGTATTATTTGAAGGAGACCTGAGTGGTGTAGAAAACCTACCGGGAAATTGCAATTTTTGTAATCGAGAGGTTTTTTTAAAACTTTATGGAAAAAGGTATCATAATCCTTATAGTTCAGCCTTCCCTTTGTTTGAAATTTTTCATTTGGAGTGTCCCTCTTGCAGAAGGAAATCCTTCATCCATGCGATTGCAATTTATACCACTATTGAAGACGAAAATGAGGATGAACGTGATATAGTGCAACATTACCGGCTATTTAATCTGCCCGAAAAAGAATATCAAAATGAACTAAAAGACATTCCTGAAGAGTATGAATTACTCAGAAATTGTGCAAGGGAAGCTATGTTTTGTATGGCCCACTCAAAATATACTAGTGCAACTATCATGTTTAGAAGAGCGATTCAAATAATGGCCGCTAATATTCTTGGTGCACCTAAGGGCACCTTAGCCCGGCAATTGAATTGGCTTAAGAGTAACGAAAATCGATTAAAAATTGATTTAACGGAGGTGTTTCATGAGAACTCCCACATCATTAAGGAAATCGGAAATCAAGGAGCGCATCCAGAGGATGAAATAAGTCTACAAGATTTCACTAAGGAAGAAATGGATTTACTACATGATTTATTCCAATCAACTATATCAGAAGTCTTCATAAAGCCTGCCCTATTAAAATCAATTCAAGACGAATTAAAGCAACGAAGAAGAATAAAATAGTATTCAATTAATAATTTTTAGCGACCAACATAATTTACAAATTCAAATAAATGATCACAGGAGAATTAAAATCACAAGTTGACAAAATATGGGAATCCTTCTGGACGGGAGGGATTTCCAATCCGCTTACCGTTATTGAGCAGTTTACCTACCTGCTCTTTATCCGCCGGCTGGATGAGATCCAGACCCTGGAGGAGAAGAAAGCGGCCATGATCAAAAAACCTGTAGACCGTGTCATTTATGCCGAAGATCAACAGGATCTGCGTTGGAGCTCCTTTAAAAACAAAGACCCGGAGGTGATGTTCGAATTGTTTACCAAATCTTCTGAGGGCAGGCTCACCGCATTTGAGCACATGAAACAAGTAGGAGCCGAAAATGGCATCTTTGCCAAATACATGAGCGGGGCCACCTTTATGATCCCTACTCCCCGACTCCTGGACCAGGTGGTACAGCTTATCGACAAGATCAAAATGGACGACCGCGATACCAAGGGAGATACCTATGAGTACTTGCTGTCTAAGATCGCGACATCGGGTACCAACGGACAGTTCCGTACGCCCCGACATATTATCAAGATGATGGTAGAGATGGTACAGCCCAAAAAGGAAGACACCATCTGTGATCCATCAGCCGGTTCTGCCGGATTTCTTGTAGCCTCCGGAGAATATGTACATGAACATCATAAAGAATGGTTCAACGATAAAACCTTCCGGGAGCATTACAACAGTGATATGTTCACCGGGATCGAATTTGACAGCACCATGCTGCGTATCGGGGCCATGAACCTGCAACTGCACGGGATAGAAAATCCGACCCTGATCGGGAAGGATGCCCTGAGTGAGGGAAATGCCGATCTACGGGATCAGTTCTCTTTGATCCTGGCGAATCCGCCCTTTAAGGGAAGCCTAGACTACGATGGAGTGGAAAGCTCCATTCTGAAGACTGTGAAGTCTAAAAAGACCGAGCTTTTGTTTTTAGGATTGATGTTGCGGATGCTGAAAACCGGGGGACGTTGTGCTGTAATTGTACCCGACGGGGTATTATTTGGTAGTTCTAAGGCCCATAAGCAGATTCGCAGTGAGATCATCGAAAATCATAAACTTGATGCGGTAATTTCCATGCCTAGCGGGGTGTTTAAACCCTACGCCGGGGTAAGTACGGCCGCGCTATTCTTTACCAAAACCGGAACGGGAGGCACGGACAAGGTATGGTTCTATGATATGGAAGCCGATGGCTTTAGTCTGGACGACAAGCGGGCGCCGGTAAAGGAAAGTGATATTCCCGATATCATCTCCCGTTTCCACAACCTAGAAGGAGAAGCCGAGCGCAAGCGCACGAAAAAAAGCTTTATGGTGCCTTTAAAGGAGATTGAGGCCAACGACTGGGACCTGTCGATTAACCGGTATAAAGAAATTGTGTATAAAGAAGTGGAGTATGAATCTCCAGAGGAGATTATTAAAGCCATTGAAAAGCTGGATCAAGAAAGAAACGAGGCATTACTTAATCTTAAAAATCTAATTGTATGACATGGGATAAAGTAATCTCTAGCGAAGTATTGGATATCAGAGATGGAACACACGACAGTCCTAAATATAAAGCCGATGGATATCCTCTAATTACCTCAAAGAATTTAAAATTTGGAAAGATTGATTTAAATGATATTAATCTAATTTCTGAAGAAGATTACAAATCTATAAACAGAAGGTCTAAGGTAGATAAAGGAGATATACTTTATTCAATGATTGGTTCCATAGGAAATTATGCTTTGATAGAAGATTCTCCTAATTTCGCTATCAAAAATGTAGCTCTTTTTAAATTTAAAGATGATCGGTTATTCAATAGATATTTTCTTCATTTATTAAATTCTCCTATAATAAACAGGCAAATAGAAAAATCTATGCTTGGGGGAACACAAAAATTTGTGTCTCTAAAAATTCTGAGAAACTTAACAATTCCTCTCCCCCCGATCGAGCAGCAAAAAAAGATCGCGGCGATTTTAGATGCGGCCGATGCCTACCGCCAAAAAACCAAAGGACTGATCGAAAAATATGACGCCCTCGCCCAAAGCCTGTTTCTGGAGCTATTTGGGGACCCGGCAACAAATCCGAAAGGGTGGGATAAAATTAAACTAGGACAACTTCATAAAATAAGTTCAGGCGGAACACCAAGTAGAAAAAAGCCTGAGTTTTATCAAAACGGTAAAATAGCCTGGGTTAAAACAGGAGAACTGAAAGCAATGTATGCCTTAAATCCTTCGGAATACATTACACAAGAGGCACTGGATAATTCAAGTGCTAAATTATTCCCTATTAACACTCTATTGATTGCCATGTATGGTGCTACAATCGGTGCATGTAGTATTCTTAAATTTGAAGCTGCTACTAATCAAGCTTGTGCTGCATTACTTCCAACTGAAAAAATAAATGTAGTATTTGAATATTTCTATTTCAAACTATATAAACAGGAATTAATAAAGATGGGAGTTGGAGGAGCCCAACCGAACATATCAGCTGGGATTTTGAAAAATATACTAATCTACTATCCACCAATTGACCTACAAAATCAGTTTGCGGAATATATTAAGGCAATAGAAAATCAAAAAAACATAGCTAAGAAAGAATATGAAAAATCTGAAGACCTCTTCAACAGCCTCCTTCAAAAGGCGTTTAAGGGAGAGCTAGTCTAAATCTTCACCCATGGAAAGATCAGGCCCTGAAATATCCAAATCTGACCTGCAACGCATCGCAGATGCCAGGAGCTCCCTGGAGAACCCTGGGTGGATGATCAAAGCTGTGAATTCCATCGGGATACCCATAGAATCCCTTGGGAAAAGAGTGCCTACGTTCATGCAAACCAAAATACAGGTGGCTATCGAAAAAACGCTTCAGGGTATTATCAAAGCTAATTTGCTCACCATTCAGAAAGGCAAGGTGTTCTCCAAACCTAAGAACAGTTTCTATAAGGGGGTCGTGGGGGTTTCCGGAGCAGCCAGTGGCTTCCTGGGCTCCACCACCGGTATCGGTACCGCCGCCTTTATAACCGAACTGGGATTGTCGACCCAATTAATGATGCGATCCATCATGGATATCGCCCGAAGTCATGGCGAAGACCTTTACGATCACAAAACCCAACTCGCCTGTATGGAGGTCTTTGCCCTTGGAGGCACCTCCAAAGACGATGACGGAGCGGAAACCAGCTACTACGCCACGCGCTATGCCCTGACCGCCGCTTTAGGCCAGATCAACAAAACTACCCTGAACAAAACCCTTGGCCTTGCTATGGGGTATGCCAACACCATAGGGATCGAAGCCCTTAGCAGGTTTGTGGCCATGATCGCCGGCCGGTTCAGTACCGTGGCCTCCGAAAAGTTTATTGCCCAATCGATTCCCATTTTGGGCGCTGCCGGCGGTAGCGGACTCAATGTGCTGTTTATTCATCATTTTCAAAAAATGGGCGATGCCCATTTTACCCTCCGGAATATGGAACGCAAATACGGAGAGGAGGCCGTGAAAGCCGCGTATTACAAATCCTGACTAAAACCACCCCAATCAACAGAACACCAACCACCAAATGAACATCAAACTCACCAATACCGAATTCAACTTTTCATATTTCAATAACGTCCTCACTACCGAACCTGCTGGTGCTCTGGATTTGAATCAGCTTATCGAAATCATCCAACACGGCTACCTGAAGGACGAGATCACCGAACTCCGACAGGCCACCGACAAGGAGGTTCGCGGCAACATCAAAAGATCGCGGATCCCTGCTGTGACCCTTTCCGGAATTTTTACTGAACGGAACAGCAGGGGGCTTCAGCAGCACAGCGGATTGATGCAGATCGACATCGACTCCTTAACTGACTACCAGAAGGTATTCGATCAGCTTAAGCAGGACCCATACACCTATGTTTGCTTTCGCAGTCCGTCAGGATCAGGGATCAAGGTAATCGTGAAGACCCTTAAGTCGGAAGACACCCATGTTGCCCAATTCAATGCCTTAGAGCAGTATTACCTCAACACCTATAACATCATTATAGATAAGGCTTGTAAAGACGTTTCACGGCTTATGCTGCTTTCCTGGGATCCAGACATGTATTGCCATCCGAAGGCTGAGGTTTTCAAGAAGGAGCACACGCCTCAAAAACCTAAACCGGTTCACAAAAAAATTCTCAACAAACAGATCATTCCTGTTGCTCATGGAGATGCCACAGAGATCATCGAACACATTACCGCTGCCGTGGAAGAACATCAAATCGACATCACACAGTTTTATGGCGATTGGATTCGTATGGGTTATGCGCTTGCCACGGAATTGGGAGAAGAAGGCCGTTCCCATTTCCACAGGATTTCATCTTTCCACCCGGAATATAAGGCGGATGTATGCGACCGGAAATTCGACTACTTCATCAGCAATAATAATGGCAGTGCCCGAATAGGCTCTTTGATTTATCAGGCCAAAGAATATGGATTAGACCTGCAACTTCCCGGAAGGATTCATCTTCCAAAGGAAAAGGAAACGGTGATGGCAGAACCGGACCCGGTATATGTTGAGAAACCCATCCTCGAGCAACTCCACGAGAAACGCGCCAAAATAGCTAAATCAAAAAAGTGCCCACCACACCTCATAGTCAACAACGAAACCCTGATCGAAATGGCAGATAAGCTCCCCACCACCCAGGAGGAGTTTATCGCTATCAAGGGCATAGGTTTACAGAAAACTGAGCAATATGCGCCCGATTTCCTGCCAGTGATAAGAAAACACAAAGGAATAAAAGGGCGTTTGGAATTAAAGTTTACCCAGAAATTCAAAGAGCAACAGTCGGATGCCCATAAACTGAACACCCGGGAGAAGGAATGTTATGAAGCCTTAAGGGCGCTTCGCCGGGAGTTAAGCAAGGAAGCCAAACTGTCACCCGGCTATGTGTTCAGTAACAATACCCTGATGGAGCTCATTCAGCGCAAACCAAAAACAAAAGAAGAGCTTCTCGTCATCAAGGGAATCGGTAAGCGCAAAGTAGATTGGTTTGGTCAGGATATTATTAATATTTTAGATGAAGAATACGTTGAGTAATTTCCTACTATGACAAGCAATTTTGAATTCCTTAAGGCAGAATGGCCTTCGCTGTACGATAAACTGAAGAAGGCGGAGTCTCGCGTAAACAGCGAACCCGATTCTACAGCCCGCTATTGCCGTATTACCCTTGAGGAATGTATTTATCTGCTTTACGAGGAACATTATCTTGAACTGCCTTACAACACCGAGCTGTTCAATCTGGTGAATCAGGAGGAGATCAAAAGAATCATTCCGCATCAGCAACAGGAAGGACTTTACTACATCCGTAAAATCGGAAATAAGGCCTCTCATTACGGAAAACCCGTAAGCAGTGAAGATGCCCTTATCGGTTTGCGTTATACTTACGACTTTGTAAAATGGATCGCGAGGGATTACAGCGAAAGTTTACCTGATTTACCGGGGAAATTCCAGGAACAATGGATACCCAAAGTTGGCGCCGAAAAACGGCAGCTGGCCGTTATTCAACAAGAGAAGGAGGCCGTAGAGAAGGCTTTAAATGTAAAAATTGAGGCCCTGATCAAAGAACGGGAAGCGGCGCTCGAAAAAGCCCAGGCGAGTGAAGCAGCCCTGCAGGCACAGGAAGCAGCTACCCTAGAAGCCCTTACCCAACTTCAGGAACAGAAAGCAGCACGCCTGAAGCCATTAACCCGTGAATTTACCGAGGCCGAAACCCGGGAGCATCTTATTGACATTTCTCTGAAAGAAGCCGGATGGCATACGCTAGCCAAAGGCCGGGAGATCGAATACCCTGTTAAAGGATGTATGCCGGTTACGGGTGACAACCCTAACGGGAACGGATTTGTGGACTATGTGCTCTGGGACGACAACGGCAAGCCTCTTGCCCTGGTCGAAGCCAAACGAACTGCTAAGGATGTGGAAGCCGGAAGGCATCAGGCTTTTCTTTATGCCAATTGCCTGGAACAACTACACGGACAGCGTCCTG
Organism: Robertkochia marina; assembly: GCF_004799345.1. Lineage (GTDB taxonomy): Bacteria > Bacteroidota > Bacteroidia > Flavobacteriales > Flavobacteriaceae > Robertkochia > Robertkochia marina. The sequence goes on along the minus strand of NZ_SSMC01000003.1, from coordinate 203,179 downwards.
TGATCTTTTACAGCAATGGCTATGAGACCCGCATCTGGGACGACGCCTTTTACAGTGCTCCCAGACGGGTACACGGATTCTACACCAAAGACGAGCTCCAGTGGTTGATCCAGAAAAGAACCACCATCCAAGACCTGCGGCAGGCCACTCCCAATCCTAATATCATTAACCGCCCCTATCAGATCGAAGCCATCAGCCGGGTGGCAGAGGCCTTCGTTACCGATGGCGAAAAAGGGATTCGCGGCAATAAAAGACGTGCCCTGTTGGTCATGGCCACCGGAAGTGGTAAAACCCGAACTGCAGCCGCGCTTATCGAGGTCTTGTTTAAATACAACTGGGTAAAACGGGTATTATTCCTGGCCGACCGGAATGCCCTGGTTACTCAGGCCAAGAACAGTTTTAATGAGTACCTCCCCCACCTTTCGGCTGTAGACCTGACCAAAGAAAAGGAAAACGACACCACTCGTCTGGTGTTCAGCACCTATCCGAGCATGATGAACAGGATAGACAGTGCCCAGAATGAAGACGAGCGCTTTTACGGGGTGGGGCATTTTGACCTGATTATTATTGATGAGGCGCACCGCTCGGTGTACAACCGCTACCGGGCCATTTTCGAGTATTTTGATGCCGCCCTGGTGGGCTTGACCGCAACTCCAAAGGACGGGATCGACCACAACACCTTCGAACTCTTCGGCTGCGCCAATGAAGATCCTACCTTTCTGTACGAACTGCATCAGGCCGTACCCAAGTACCTCAAACCTTATAAAAACATCAATGTATCTACCAATTTCCTGAGAAGCGGGATCAGATACAGTGATCTTTCCGAAAAAGAAAAGGAAAAATACGAAGAGACCTTCCTGGATACTACCACCGGGGAGTTACCCGAAGAAATCGGCGCCCAGGCCATGAACAAATGGCTTTTTAACAAAGATACCGTAAACAAGGTCCTGGATGCCCTCATGCAAAATGGACTCAAGATCGAAGGAGGCGATAAAATCGGACGTACCATCATTTTTGCGGCTAATCAAAAACATGCCCAGTTCATCGTAGACTGTTTTCTAGAGCGCTATCCCGAAAAACCGGCAAATTTCATAGCCACTGTACACAATGCCGTTTCGCATTCCCAGAGTCTGATCGATGCTTTTTGCGATAAGTACAAGGAGAATAATCCGCAGATCGCCGTTTCGGTCGACATGATGGATACCGGGATCGATGCCATCCGTGTCCTGAATCTGGTATTCTTTAAGGTGGTGCGCTCCTATGCTAAGTTCTGGCAGATGATAGGCCGGGGAACGCGTTTGTGTGAGGATGTATTTGGTCCCGGACAACCCAAGGAGCATTTTTTGATTTTTGATGTCTGTGGCAATTTCGACTTTTTTGAGGCAGAGCAACAGGGAAGAGATACCACCCAGTCGAAACCCGTGAGTCAGCAGATCTTTGAAACCCGTCTGCATTTGAGCAGACTCCTGGCCAATACCGGAGAGGCAGAAGATCTGCAGTTGGCCGGTAAGTTTCTGGACCGCCTGCATCAGGAAATAGCATCACTTGACAAAACCCGTTTCCAGGTGAGCATGAAACTGCAGCATGTGGATGAATTTTCCAGCCGGGATCGCTGGAATAACCTGAGCAATCATGATATTCATCTTATTGAGGAACACCTGTCGGACCTGCCGGCACCTGAGACTGCCAGTGAAACGGCCCGAAGGTTCGACCTTATGATGCTCAAACTGCAGGAAGCCACTCTGCTGCTATCGGGTGCACAACCGCGGTTACAGCGATCGCTGATGGATATCGCCGAAGGTTTAAGCACCAAATACACCATTCCCGATGTTTTACGGGCCAGGCCCCTGATCGAAAACATACACAGGGCGGAATTCTTCGAGGGAATAACACAGAAAAAGCTGGAACAGGTACGGGAAGAACTGAGAGAACTGGTGCAGTATCTGGAGGGCAGTAGCAGGCAAACGGTGTACTCTAACTTCATCGATTCTGAGGTGGAAGTCTCTGAAGCCAATGAACCCGACCTAAACTCGAATTACGGCATGCCTTACAGGCAACGGGTAGAAAGTTACATACGAGACCACAAGGAGCAGCTTACCATTACCAAACTCCATTCTAATCAGCCCATCACGGCCAAAGAACTTGACAGACTGGAGGAGATCCTCTTTGACGGGGAGGACCGGGGAACGCGGGGAGATTTTGAAAAGGAATACGGGCAGCAACCTTTAGGGGTATTCATCCGCAGCATCCTTGGCCTGGAGGAAAAAGCCGCTCAGGAGGCCTTTGCAGAGTTCCTGCAGGCCGGAAACCTCAGCGCCGACCAAATGACCTTTATTCAGAATATTATCTCCTTCCTTACAAAGAATGGCACTATAGAGCCATCTATGCTATTCGAGCCGCCCTTTACCGATATGAACGACCAAGGCTTATTGGGTGTTTTTGAAGATGGGGATGCTCATAAAGTGATCAGTATTATTGAAGGCATTAACGAGAATGCGGAGATTGCTTAAGATATCCGGATATTCAACTCAAAAAAAAAACGGGCCGCGGTTAATTGGAAGCTTGCTTCCCCTCTAGCCCTAATTTAGTAAAGAACCATACCCCCCTATAAAAAATACCACTCAGTATAATTTGTGCTAGGAGGCGATGTAGAATGAAAGCTTGCTTTCATGATTTTACCCCATATCCCCTTTCTTTCTTTAAAAAAAAACGCTGCGCGCGTATATATTCCCCTATATTATTAAATTATTTTATTTCTAATATTATATGTATAACCTCTAACGGGAAAGCCTTCCCGATAAAAGCGGTAGGGTATCACCATTTTTGGTGAGGGGGTATCACCATTTTTGGTGAGGGTATCAACATTTTTGGTGAGACTTAACAAACCCCATTTGTTATTCTTTTGAAAATACCTACGGCCTAATTAATATAGGCCCTTAGCATGATTAATTAACTTAATCTAAACTTCCCTCCATTAACCTTTTACATTTTAATAATCTACCATTATTTCCTGGCTGGGTATATTCGACGAATAAATATCCCTTTTCTTTAAGATCGGATATATTGGCTGATACCTGCTTATTAGTTATATTCAACAGTTTTGCGAAATATGAGTTACCAGCAAAACAACCTTTACTGTTTCTCTCCAATACTTCAATTATTGCCAATATCAAAACTTGGGTCTTATTTATATCCTCAAGCTTCAAAAACTTCAAGTCTACCCAAATCCCATCTAGGGGTCGATTTATTTTGTATCCTTCAATCATTCTATAAATTTTGGTTTGCAATCTATTCAGAAAGCGCATATTTGTTTCAAGGCATAATCCCGAACCTTCTCGGGATACCTGTCTTTATAAGCAGTATCAATATCTCCCCGCTCATGCCCCATAAGCTCTCTAATAATATCAACCTCTATGTGTTTGAACTTGGCAATGGTGGCAAAGCTGTGTCGGATCACCTTGGTGGTTAAAACGCCACCGGTCGGAAGGATCTTTATATTATTGTTTTTTTGAATCCGCTTCAATTTGGCATTATGGGTGGAACGAAATGTTTGGTAGCGTGTTCTGATCTTTGACCAAGGGAACACATATTCCGAATCCGGATCTACATCCTGATACTTCTCAATAATTCTTTTGGCCTCCGGTAGCAATACCAAATCAAACTCATAAGCCTTCGCCCCTAACTTTGACCTTTTTAGATAGACCCTTTTCTTCGAAATCTGCTTTCGCTTTAGATAATAGATGTCCATCAAATCCGCACCACCCAGATAAAATTGCAATAGGGAAAGGTCTACAGATAGTTGTTGTTGGTCAGAAAGTCCGGATAGGTATTTTAAGGCTCCCATTCCGGTAGTATCGAGGTACTCATTTCTTTGTCTGCGTATCCTGGTCGGAACATCATTAAATATCCCTTTAAAAGGCTGTTTATCCTCTACGACAGCCATCTTTACAGCTCGATTGTATATGGCACGTAGTTCCAGAAGATATGTGCGCACAGAGGTATTCTTAAGCCCCTGCTCCCTTTTGTATTGTTTGAAGTCTTCAAGGATGGGCCCGGAAAGATCATCTAATAGCAACTTTGGTCTAAATTGGTCCAGCTGATCAGCCGCGCAACGGTAGGCCGATGCGTTACCGTACCTATTCAGTCGTTCCATCCGATCTACCTCCGCCATTGCAAATTCGTAAAAAGAATATCGTTTCTTCTCTTTCTTATCTTCAAAGAAGGTCATAGCCAGTTCCAAATCCTCAACCTCCTTAAACACCTGGCTCATTGCAATATTGCGAAACGCCATTATTTTGGCATAAAGATTTTCGAAATCCGGATATCTAGGTGTTGGTAGTTGGTAGTAATCATCCCATTCCTTTTCGGAGGCATGCGCAATAGTCCTCCTCTTGATTTTCATTTGATGGGTAACGATAAGTTTTATGGGGTAACGCCCGTCGGTGGCTCCGTCTGAAGTATAACGTTTTACTGTAGCTTTCATAGTGCAATGATTTGAACGGATATTTACGGGGCGTCGTAAATATTTCGTAAATATTGTACTTGAAAGATAGTCAAAAAGTTCTGATTACGGATTTTTTTCTACACGAAAATTTTTTGTGCATATACGAAAAATCCCCGAAAACACTGGGTTTCCGGGGATTTTCTTCTGGTGACCTCGACAGGATTCAAACCTGTAACCTTCTGAGCCGTAATCAGATGCGCTATTCAGTTGCGCCACGAGGCCGTTAATATCACGTCTGACTTGTTGCAAACGCGGGTGCAAATATAATGTTTTTCTTCTCTCAAATCCAAAGAGAAAATTGATTTTTTTGCTGCATTTTATTTTTTCTTCAGCACCATCCTGAATGACAGTCGGTTTGCGCCTCACAGCGCCGGGGTCATATCCTGACAACAGGTAATTGGTTACATTTGTATAAACTTAATAACTCACCATTATGGATTTCATTTTAGAACCCTGGCCCTGGTATGTGTCAGGTCCACTGATAGCACTGACCATGTTTCTGCTATTGTATTTCGGAAAAGAATTCGGAATGTCTGCCAACCTTCGTACCATGTGTTCTATGGCCGGGGCAGGAAAAAATGTAAAATTCTTTGACTTTAACTGGAAAGCCCAACGATGGAACCTTACCGTGGTTCTCGGAGCCGTTATTGGCGGTTTTATCGCGGTTCATTTTCTCAGTAAACCCATCGATATAGACCTGAACCCTGATACCGTGGCTGCCCTGGAGGCTTTTGGCTGGGATAACATCGGTAAAAGCCTGGTTCCCGGAGAGGTTTACGGACAAGAAGCTGTGTTCAGTCTTAAAGGCATCGCTATCCTTGTGATCGGGGGTTTCCTGGTAGGGTTCGGCACACGCTATGCCGGAGGATGCACCTCAGGTCATGCTATTTCAGGAATCAGTAACCTGCAGGTTCCCTCCATGGTGGCCGTGGTAGGCTTCTTTATTGGCGGACTCATTATGACTCATTTTCTATTACCTCTAATTTTCGGATAACATGAAGTATTTAAAATATTTACTAGTCGGTATATTCTTTGGTATCGTAATGGTCAAATCTGAGGCTGTTTCCTGGTACCGCATCTTTGAAATGTTTCGTTTTGAATCGTTCCATATGTATGGAATTATAGGTTCTGCAGTAACCCTGGGTATTATCATCGTTGCCCTGATCAAGAAAAATCATATGAAGTCTTCAGAAGGCATAGAGATCACCTTTAATCCAAAAGAAAAGACATGGCTCCGATACATTCTTGGAGGTACTATTTTCGGTTTTGGGTGGGCCCTCGCAGGTGCTTGCCCCGGACCTATGTATGTACTTTTCGGAACCGGTGCCTATTCCATCCTCCTGGTAATTGGTGGCGCCCTCCTGGGAACCTATGTATATGGAGCCCTGAGAGATAAACTTCCGCATTAATGGGATATGAAGAATTACTGGGGTACACCGGTGCCCTCCTGATCGGAATGATCATTGGCCTTCTTGGCGGAGGTGGCTCTATTCTCACCGTACCCCTGCTGGTTTATCTGCTGCACTACAACCCTATAACCGCTACGGCCTATTCGCTGTTTGTGGTTGGGGTTTCGTCCTTATTCGGAACGGTACAAAAGTACCGGAAAGGCCTTGTAGATTTCAAAACGGGACTGGCCTTTTGTTTTCCCTCTTTTATGGCGGTTTACCTTTCGCGAAGATACCTGGTGCCTTTTCTCCCGGAAACCATTATTGAATTTCAGGGATACACGGTCTCTAAAGATATGTTGATCATGGTGTTCTTTGCTACGGTTATGTTCCTGGCTTCCATCTCCATGATCCGCGACCAAAAAGGAAACCCCGACACCTATGCTAATAAAAAGCAACCCTATTACAAGACCTTTCTACAGGGGATCATTATTGGTTTGGTTACCGGTTTCATAGGAGCCGGCGGCGGATTCTTATACGTCCCTGCCCTGGCACTTTGGGCACGCTTACCTATGAAAACAGCTGTAGGAACTTCATTGGTCATTGTAACCATCAACTCCCTGGTAGGCTTTTCAGGAGATGTTCAGACCCTGGATATAGAATGGAGTTTTCTTTTAAGCTTTTCTGCCTTTACCATTGCTGGGACACTGATTGGAGGAAAACTTTCACAGTTTGCAAGCGGCCGACACCTTAAAAAGGGCTTTGGAATTCTTATCCTCCTGATGAGTATTTTCATTATCAGTAAGGAGGTGATCAGGAAGGAGACCAATGAGGTTACAACCCCTGAAAACACGAAATTATTATCTTTGAAAAAATCGAAGTCTATGAATATTGAACAGATCTACACGGGCTGTCTTGCACAGGGAGCCTATTATATTGAATCTGATGGAGAAGTGGCTATTATTGATCCACTTAGAGAAACGCAACCCTATATTGACAGAGCTGAAAGAGAAGGCGCCACTATCAAATACGTTTTTGAAACTCACTTTCACGCCGATTTTGTATCAGGACATATTGATCTTGCAGAAAAGACCGGTGCCACTATCGTCTACGGACCGAATGCCAGGACCGCTTATGACATCTATTCTGCAAAGGATGGGGAAGAATTTAAGATCGGAAAAGTTACCATTAAGGTATTGCACACACCGGGACACACCCTGGAGTCTACCACCTATTTGTTGATCGATGAGAACGGGAAACACCATGCCATCTTTACAGGAGACACCCTGTTTCTTGGCGATGTAGGTCGACCCGACCTGGCGATTAAGCAAGATATTACCAAAGAGGACCTGGCAGGGATGCTTTATGACTCGCTTCGGGAAAAGATCATGCCTCTTGCTGATGATGTGATCGTTTACCCGGCCCACGGTGCAGGGTCAGCGTGCGGAAAAAACCTCAGCAAGGAAACTGTTGACCTTCTTGGAAATCAAAAGAAAACCAATTACGCCCTCAGAGCAGACATGAGCAAAGAGGAGTTTGTAAAAGAGGTACTCGAAGGGATCATGCCGGCTCCTCAGTATTTTGCCAAGAACGCCATGATGAACAAAGAAGGTTATCAGTCTTTTGACAGCATCCTGCAAAAAGGGAACATCCCTTTGAATCCGGAAGATTTCGAAGCCATGGCCAACCATGAAAGTGCCCTGGTACTCGATGTGAGAAACCAGGAAGATTTTGTAAAGGAACATATTCCCAATGCCATTTTCATAGGATTGAACGGATCTTTTGCACCATGGGTAGGTGCCCTGATCAAAGACCTGGATCAGCCTATTATCCTGGTGGCTCCTGAAGGTAAATCAGAAGAAGCTGTAACCCGCCTTTCCCGCGTTGGGTACGACAATACCCTTGGGTACCTGGAAGGAGGCATGGAAGCCTGGAAAAAGGCCGGTAAGGAAACCGACAGTATCCGATCTATAAGTGCAGACGCTTTGGAAAAAGAATACAACGGGGAGATCACCATTCTTGATGTAAGAAAACCCGGAGAGTACAGCGCTGAACACCTGGAAAATGCTGTTAGCTTCCCTCTTGATTTTATCAATGAAGAGATGTCGGCCATAAATAAAGATCAGTCTTATTATGTGCACTGTGCAGGAGGATATCGTTCGGTGATCGCTACCTCCATCCTCAAAGCCCGAGGTTTTGACAAGCTGACTGATATTGCCGGTGGCTATAAAGACATTAAGGAAACAGGCATGAAACGAACTGATTACGTTTGTCCGAGTACCCTCAAATAAGTGCTTATGCGATTGAAGAAAAATATGAGTCAGAAAGACAAGCTCATCCGGGTAGTGGTCTCATTCCTCATAGCTATGTTATACTATTACAATATTATTTCCGGCTATTTCGGAATCGCGATGATGTTACTGGCCATTGTACTTTTACTGACCAGCTTTTTCAGATTTTGCCCATTTTACAAGGTTATCGGAAAAGATACCAATATAGAGAAAGAATGATCGACACTATCAAATGTCGGGTCTCAGATTAGAGGAACTATGAGCTTTAACAGCAGTTCCTCTAATCCTTATAAAAAAAGGAGTGCACAAAGCACTCCTTTTTTTTATGGTTGTTTTATGGTATGCTGAAACTAAACGATTTCTGCGCTCAAGCCTTCTTCCAGAAGTTTCTCACACCGTGGTCTGAGATCGTCATATGCTCCTGTCTTTACAGTACACTTCCCTTTGTAGTGCACAATAAGAGAGCATTGTTCTGCCTGAAGCGGGGTGTGATCGCAAGCAATGATAAGGGTTTCGATGACATGATCAAAAGTATTCACATCATCATTGTAAAGTACGATCTCATTTTCCTTTAAGACATCTTCCTCGATAACTAACTTCTCGAGAACTTTTTCTTTCGTACTCATAATCAATGAATTTGCCGCAAATTTAAAAATTTTAGAGCAACCCACAGATTCTTTTCCAGCTTTTGAGTAAAGTTTAACTTCAAGGATGAACACTTCTCTTTCAGTATTGGAATATCATCTTCATAAAATCCACTCAGTAGTAACACACCTCCTTTTCTTAAAACAGCTGCATATTTTTCAAGATCCTGCAACAGGATGTTCCTGTTAATATTGGCAATAACCACATCGTATTCTTTACCCTCCAGTAAATTCGCATCTCCTTCGTATACATCTATGTTACGGCAGGAATTCCGCTCCACATTTTCAAGAGAATTTTCATAGCACCACCTATCAATATCTATGGCGTCTGCATGACGTGCACCCAACTTTTCAGCCAGAATGGCCAGGACCCCGGTACCACAACCCATATCTAAAACATCCTTCTCTTTCAGATCAGTGTCCAGTAACAACTGTATCATCATATGAGTGGTTTCATGATGGCCGGTGCCAAAACTCATTTTGGGTTCTATAATAACCTCGTACTCGGTGGTTGCCTTCTCGTGAAAAGGCGCTCTTACCGTGCATCTCCCGTCAACAACAATAGGGTCAAAATTTTTCTCCCATTCCTCATTCCAGTTCACCTGCTCCACCTCCCGCTGTTCGTAGCTGATCTCCACCAGAGGGTTCTCAAAACTGTAAAGGTCCTGCAAGGCATTTTCATTCCAGAACTCCTTTTGAATATAGCCCATGAGACCTTCCTCTGTTTCCTCAAAACTTTCAAATCCGACCGAACCCAATTCAGCCATCAGAATGTCTGTGAAAGGAGTTTTAGGCGAGACTTTAAAATCAAATTCCAGATATATTGCTGACATGTTCCGGGGATAAAATTAAAAGGCCGATGCGATGGCCCCAAAGTCGGCTGCTTTCAAGGAAGCCCCACCTATTAGTCCACCATCAACATCCGGCTTTGAAAAGATCTCAGCGGCATTGTTCGGTTTCACACTACCTCCGTATAGAATAGAAACACCCTGCGCAAGGTCGTCATTGTAGACCTCTGCAATGGTTTTCCTGATAAATTCATGCATTTCCTGCGCCTGCTCCGGACTAGCTGTTTCTCCTGTTCCGATAGCCCATACCGGCTCATAAGCCAGAATGATATTCTTCCATTGGTCTGCCGGCAAATGGAACAGGGCATTTTTTAACTGAGAGGCTACTACCTTAAAATGATTCCCGGACTTTCTGTCTTCCAGTTCTTCCCCAAAACAAAAGATGATCTCCATCTCTTGTTCTAATGCTGTATTAACCTTCTTTGCCAGAATTTCATCCGTCTCTCCAAAATAGGCACGACGTTCTGAATGTCCAAGAATGACCGTGTTTACACCAATACTTTTAAGCATGCCTGCAGAGATCTCTCCGGTATAGGCCCCGCTCTCTTCAAAGTGCATGTTTTGAGCAACTACCTCGATCTTATGAGTTCTCAGTAATTGAAAGGCCCTGTAAAGGCTTGTAAAGGTTGGTGCGATCATGACCTCTGCCTTGGTTTCGGGCAGGGTTCTTATCAATTCATCTATCAGTGACTCGGTCTGAGCCAGATCCATATTCATTTTCCAGTTTCCGGCGACAATTTCTCTCCTCATGAGACTATATTTTTAGATTTCTCTGTGGTTGGTAAAGTTTTTACATATCGGGAAGGTCATATTTCCCGAAATCCATACAAAAATATTAATAAAGAAAGACATACGACCTCCCCTGCCAAAGTATATGACAGGCAACCAAAATAATCCTACACTTCGCTACGGCTTTCTTTTTAAAACCTCAGCTCCCCGATATCGTTGAAATGCAACTTTTCAGTAATGGTGCCTTTTTCAAGGATAAGAATACCCGGATTTGAACGTACAATGGTCTTCAGCGTAGTCAGATCACAGAAATAAAGGTCGAGATCAAGTCCGTATTGACTCGTGAGCTGTTTTGACACCTCTTCGGAAGATGCCGATAAGCCAATTACTTCATACCCCTTATTTTTTGCTGCGGTTATTTGCTCTTTCAAGGCTGCCAGCGCATGCTTATTTGACTTTTCGAGATCCCGGGCAACGATAATGAATAATTTATCTTTAGACATCAATTCGGCAGTATGATCCACCCCGTCCTTCTCCATGGTAAAGTCATGAATGGGCGGCTCGTATCCCGCTTGCACCTCTTCGGTTTCCACATCTATGAATTCACCCTCCACCTGGGGGTAATCTCCATTGGTCACGATCACTTTCTCTTCTCCATTCACCTTGAACTTCCAGGAGTATTCAAATACAGGTTCGGGAGCACCATCCGGAATACTCATACCTTGCGGAATATTAGCACCCACCTCATAGGGTCGGAAATCAACCAGCGGAAGATGCTCTATAACGTGATAACTCAGAAAGGAGCAGCCTAAAAGCACTATTCCCATAACCACGCCGGAAACTTTTGTATTAAAAAGCGGTTGAATAAAACGCTGCCCTGCCATCAGGATCAGGATCAGCAACAGAAGAACCACATCTTTGGTAAACGACTCCCATGGGGTTAATTTAATGGCATCGCCGAAACATCCACAATCGGTCACCTTATTGAAATAGGCCGAATAAAAGGTTAAAAATGTAAAAAAGACGATCATGGCCAGTAAACTCCACAACGTCCATCTTTTTTTATAGCCCAGCAACAAGGCAACACCCAAAAGTACTTCCAGAATTACGAGGATGATCGCGAAAGTTAGGGCCAGGGGTTGCAGAAACTCTAAATTCAGGACATCAGCCCCAAAATATTCATCCAGTTTAAACGAAAAACCAACCGGGTCATTCATTTTAATGAGTCCGCTCAGGATGAAAATACATCCTACCAGTATTCGTGATATTTGTGTAATTAGATTCATAGCCGTAAAGTATGATGGTTAATAATGGGGAAGAAAAATAGTTTAAGCAGGGTCAAAAGCTTCTAAAAGTATCAAAGCAAAAATGGCATAATTGATCATGTCCTGGTAGTTGGCATCGATGCCTTCGCTGACCAGGGTCTCTCCTTTATTATCTTCGATCTGCTTTACCCTGAGCAGCTTTTGAAGGATAAGATCTGTAAGCGAACTCACCCTCATATCTCTCCAGGCCTCGCCATAATCATGATTCTTATTTTCCATCAGGGTTTTGGTAAGGGCTATCTTTTCATCGTACAGTTTCACTGCCTCTTCAACATCAAGATCGGGCTCCTTGGCAATACCTTTGTCTATCTGAATCAGGGCCATCACCGAATAATTTATGATACCAATGAATTCAGCCACCTCATCTTCATCAACCCGACGTTCAGCGTTTTCCTGCAGCGACCGGATACGTTGTGCCTTTATAAAGATCTGATCCGTCAGCGATGGGAGACGCAGTATTCTCCAGGCACTACCGTAATCTTTCATCTTTTTAGAAAAAAGTTCCCGGCAGTGGTTCACTACAGCGTCGTATTGTTTCGAGGTATCATGCATGAGGTTGCTCTAATTTTGTTTAAATTTCGCGTAAAATAATCATTTGTTCAAAAATAGGAGTTTTCCCGTAAGACACAGCCCCGTGCTGCTCAAGGAAATCATTTTTTTACTAACAACTTATGACAATTAATTGTAAAGGTACCCTTGTGAATCTCTCCTCTCCGAAGGTGATGGGAATTTTAAATGTCACCCCTGATTCTTTTTATGACGGCGGCCGATACAATGATGAAACAGCTTTGTTGCAGCAAGCAGAGCAGATGCTTGAAGATGGTGCTGATTTTATAGATGTAGGCGGGTATAGCTCCAGGCCGGGGGCTGATGATATTGCAGAGGAGGAAGAACTTCGCAGAACGGTCGAGGCCACTACCCTTATCCTTAAAAATTTCCCGGATGCCTTGATCTCTATAGATACTTTCAGGGCAAAAGTTGCAAAAGAGAATATTGGAGCCGGAGCGGCAATCATCAATGATATTTCGGGGGGCACTCTTGATGAGAACATGATACCCCTGGCCGGCCAACTGGCGGTACCTTATATCATGATGCATATGAAGGGGACTCCTCAAAATATGAAACAAATGGCCACCTATGATGATCTGCTGAAAGAGATCACTTTTTTCTTCTCCCAACAAATTGCAAAGGCCCGCGATCATAAGGTCAATGATGTAATTATTGATCCGGGGTTTGGTTTCGCCAAGAACATTGAACAAAACTTTACTTTGTTGCAGCACCTTGATCACCTGAGCATACTCGACAAGCCTATACTGGCAGGAGTAAGCCGAAAGTCTATGATCTATAAAACCCTGGGGATCTCTCCTGATGAAGCCCTGAATGGCACCACCGTACTAAATACCCTATGCCTGCAAAAGGGAGCCAACATCCTCAGAGTTCATGATGTGAAAGAAGCGGTGCAGTGTGTAAACCTGTTTGGAAGGATGACAGGTGAAAAGTGACAGGTGATAAGTAACAGGTCAGAGCGTTAGTTTAAAGTAGAGAGTAGGGAGTAGGGATGATGGATTATGGATTATGGATTATGGATTATGGATGATGAATGATGAATGATGAATTTCCAGAATACCTGCATAACTGCATAACTACATAACTAATTTTTTATTTATTCATTCATAACTGTATTTTTACATAAAACCTGCCTACTTTGGAGTTATTTGATTTTCTCGAATTTAAGATCATCGATATCATCGATATTGTATTGGTGGCCTTTCTTATGTATTCCCTTTATAAATTATTAAAGGGTACCGTTGCCATTAATATTTTCCTGGGCATTGTGATCATTTACTTCATATACCTCATTACTGAAGCCCTGAACATGAGGGTACTCAGCAATATTTTCGGAAAATTCATCGGGGTCGGATTTTTTGCCCTCATCGTGGTATTTCAGCAGGAAATACGAAAGTTCCTGCTTATGGTGGGGTCTACCAATATTGGAGGAAAAAGCGGAGTTTTAAAACGCTTAAAGATCCTGAAGCCTAAGACCATACAACTGGAGACCGATGTAGAGGCCATTGTACGTGCCTGCGAAAAAATGAGTAAGACCTATACCGGAGCCATCATCGTTCTGGAAAGAAACAGTCCGCTTGATTTTGTAAAGAATACGGGAGATTCGATGAATATTGAAGTTACCCAGCCCATCATTGAGAGCATTTTCTTTAAGAACAGTCCGCTTCACGATGGGGCTGTTATCATTGAAGACAACCAGATCACCGCGACCCGGGTAATTCTTCCGGTATCTAATGAAAGAAGCATTCCCCTTCGCTTCGGATTACGCCACAGGGCTGCAGTGGGCATTTCAGAGAAAACAGATGCGGTGGCTTTAGTGGTAAGCGAAGAAACCGGACAGCTTTCTTATATTAAGAATGGTGAGTTTGTGCTTTTTGAAGACAACGAAGAACTCATCGAAATGCTTAAAAAGGATCTGGCTTAAACTAAACAGCCTCTTCCTCCGCCATAAACTGCACCTCGTAAAGTTTACGGTAATGCCCATCTTCCTTCTTAAGCAGATCATCATGCGTGCCTTCTTCAATGATCTTCCCGGCTTCCATTACCAGGATCTTATCGGCTTTTTTCACGGTAGCAAGGCGGTGGGCAATCACCATGGACGTTCTCCCCTTAGTTACCCTCTCAGTTGCCTTTTGAATAAGTTTTTCAGAATGTCCGTCTACAGACGAGGTTGCTTCATCCAACACCAGAATAGAAGGATCACTCACATAGGCTCTCAGGAAAGCGATCAGCTGTCGCTGTCCGCTGGATAGCATACTCCCTCTTTCCTTCACATTGTAATGATAACCTCCCGGAAGGCTCTTGATGAATTTATGAATCCCGATCTCCTTGGCGGCGGCGATTACCTCCTCTTCAGATATATCAGGATTTTTCAGAGTAATATTATTCAGAATGGTATCGGCGAATAAGAACACATCCTGCAATACGATAGCGATCTCGTTTCTGAGTGATTCTACGGTAAAATCATTGATATTCTGATCATCTACACGAATCTCTCCGGCCTTGATATCATAAAACCTGTTAAGCAGGTTAATAATGGTTGACTTTCCTGCTCCTGTAGCCCCTACTATTGCCACAGTCTCACCCGGTTGTGCAGTGAAACTGATTCCTTTTAACACTTCTTCATCGGCCACATATTCAAAGCGTACCTTATCGAATTCGATCTTACCTTTAAAGTGACCAGCTTTTACCGTTCCGGTCTCTTCTACCCTGCTTTGAGTATCCAGAACATCAAAAACCCGGTTGGCAGCTACCATACCCATTTGAAGGGTATTGAACTTATCGGCGATCTGTCTAAGCGGACGGAAGATCATGGTAGACAACATGATGAACATAAAGACATCTCCAAGTTTTGCCATATCATTATTCATCACAGCCTGCAATCCTCCATACCAAACTAAAAGTCCGGTGGTGACCGCTGCCATCATCTCAACAACGGCTATAAAAATAGAATTATACCACACCGTATTGATCCAGGCTGTTTTATGCTTTTCATTGATCGCAACAAAATCATCGTACTCCTTCTTTTCCCGAACAAACAACTGTACGATCTTCATTCCTGTTAATCGCTCCTGGACAAAGGAATTTAAATTAGCCACCTCTTTACGCACCTCTATAAAGGCTTTTTTCATGGCTTTTTGAAAAAGGCGGGTAGCGTATAACATTAAAGGAAGTACGGCAAAAATGATCACAGAAAGTTTCCAGTTAAAATAGATCATTACCCCGGCTACCACTGTCATTTTAAGAAGATCACTGACGATCATAAAAAGTCCGTCGCTGAAAATGGCAGCAATACGCTCTATATCATTCACGGCTCTTGTTACGAGAATCCCGACCGATGAACTATCAAAATACTTCATCCGGAAACGTATCATATGATTAAAGAGTTTAAGCCGGATATCTCTGATCACTGATTGTCCGAGCCAATTGGCAAAATAAATGAACGACAGTTGGCTGATCACCTCCAAGACCAGGGCTGCGGTCATTAATAACACAAAATACAGCAGGGATTCGGCATCTTTACCAATGATATAATCATTAACAGTATACCTTAGAATTATGGGCCGTACAGAAGAAAAGAAAGACAGCATTAAAGCCGCAAAAGCAACCCCAAAAAAAGTCACCTTATACGGTTGGGTATATCTCATCAATCTTTTAAAAAGATTCAGATCAAACGATTTCCCTGTAGTATCCTTACTCATTCGTTTTTAATATTGTTTTTGGGTATGAAACATCCGTCAGGTATAAGCCATGAGCAGGAACAGAGGCTCCGGCCTCACTGCGATTTTTACTCATGATAATACGTCTCAGGCCTTCCTCATCAAGCTTTCCTTCGCCGATTTGCAAAAGGGTGCCCACTACAGCTCGTACCATGTTTCGCAAAAAGCGGTCGGCCGTAATATGAAAGATCAGTTTTGAAGGAGATACCTCCTCCCATTCTGCTCTTGATATTTTGCAAAAATACGTCTTTACATCCGTCTTTGACCGTGAAAAACATTCAAAATCCTCGTATTCCATCAAGAGGGCAGCAGCACTATTCATCTTCGATACATCAAGCGGTGCCCTGTATTCATAAGCAAGGTCTTTAAGAAATGGAGATTTCTCCTGAACGAGATGGTATTCATAGCTTCTTGAGGTAGCATCAAACCTTGCATGAGCATCAGGCTGCACCCGGTAGATACGATGCACGGCAATATCGCCCGGCAGAAATCGGTTCAAGCGATACGTCAGATCCTCCATATCCACTGGATGATCCGTGTCAAAATGCGCCACCATCATGCTGGCATGCACCCCGGCATCTGTTCTACCGGCTCCGGTTACGGCAAGGGGCTGCCTTAACAAGAGGCTAAATGCTCTTTCGAGGATCTCCTGTACCGAGGTGGCATTGGGCTGACGCTGCCAACCGTGATAGGCCTTGCCGTGGTATGAAAACTCAACAAAATATCTCAAAGCAAAATGCTACTTTTGTGTAGGCCTGCAAAGATATCTAATATATAACATACGCTTCTGATAGGGGGCGTATTTAATTATTTTTTAAGTTTTATGACCCGAATCCTTCTCCTGTCTGATACCCACAGCCATCTCGATGATAAGATCCTGAAATACGCTCATGAAGCCGATGAAATATGGCATGCCGGTGATGTAGGCGACCTTGCTGTTACCGATACCCTGAAGAAGGTAAAACCTCTGAAGGGGGTTTGGGGCAATATTGATGATCATGAAGTTCGCACCGAATTCCCGGAAAACAACCGATTCATGTGTGAAGGAGTAGATGTGTGGATCACCCACATAGGAGGGTATCCCGGAAGGTACGATAAACGAATCAGGGAGGCGATAAAAAAAGATCCGCCGAAGCTCTTTATTTGCGGTCACAGTCATATTCTTAAGGTGATGTGGGACAAACAGCTGGGGCTCCTCCACATGAATCCCGGGGCTGCCGGAAAACACGGATTTCATAAGGTACGCACCATGCTGCGGTTCGTCATTGACGGAGAGGAGATCAAAAACCTGGAGATCGTTGAGATAGAAAAGTAGGTTATAACGTTATGCAGGTAAGTTATTTGTCTTCGCGAGGTTTACAAAGTAAACCGTGGCGATCTCAGCAATCTTCCTCAAGGGCCAATAAATGAATATATACCTCCTCAAATTCCAATGCTTTATGCAGTGTGATAACGAGCATCACCTCGAGCTTCCCAACCGAAGGTATGGTGCCCCCCTCCAAGGGATCGTATCGGGAGGCTGATCAATATACCCAAGGATCTAAAACTTCCTGGCATCAACCTTACTTAAACTTTAAAAATCAAAATCCCTATATTAGCTCCTGAAAATGAAGCTGTTTCAGAATGAACTGAAACAACCCTGAAGAAGAAACCTGCTATGAAGAAACTGACACCCCTATTATTATGGTCAGGCTTACTGGCTGTTCTGGTCAGAAATATTTTAGTCTATTATATTGGCTGGATCTCTCCCGGTTATTCCCCCGTAAGTAATTTTATCAGCGAGTTATCAGCAGATGGCATGCCCTATGCCGGCCTGGTCAATCTAGGCAGCCTGATCGTTTTGGGTATTGTCCTGATCATGACCGCCCTCGCTTTAAAAGGACGTTTACCCGGACCAGGCCGCGGACTTTCAATGTCATACCTTGCCATATCCGGAGTTGCATTTATCGGGATCGGGTTGTTCCCCTGTCCTCCGGGATGTCGCCCTGAATTAAACTCGATGCAGATGACCATACACACCCTGGCAGGTTTTATTGCCTCTGTTGCCATCTGTCTCTCAGCTATTGTATACGGCCTGAAATATTTCAAAGGGTATAAAAGTCCGCTTCGGTCAGGCTCATTCGTACTTGGCACTATCGGAATCCTGGCTTTTGTAACGCTTTGGGTAACCATCGTCACTTCAGAGTTCGGTATCGACATCGGACTTTACCAGGTAAAAGGAGCTCTGCAGCGCCTCAATGTTTTGGCCGGAGACCTGTGGGTTGTATTGGCATGCGTGAGTTGTTTGCGAACAGGAGTTGTTAGCAAAACACCTGCCAGCATCAAGGACACCTCTTCTACCCTGGTTTCATAGCAGATACCTTTTTGAAGAAAAACATGCAGTAATATACTGCGAAGTTGGAGTACCGAAGTAGCCCGAGGTCTGTGATTGTGAAACCTGTCTAATCCGTACAGGCCAAACAACTTCAATTCTCCGGAAAAAACTTGTCTTTGCTCTTAATTCTTGATTCTTGGATCCTGAGTCTCACCCCTGCCTGCGACAGGCAGGCTCAAATCGTCCTTCTACGCTTCCCCGGTCGGGCCGAAGTTTAATGGTATGGGAGGCTGCTCATAATCTTTGATCTCCCCGTGGGCCTGTTCAAATCGATTCACATTATCGGCCAGGGCCTTCAGGAAACGTTTGGCGTGCTGTGGAGTCAGGATGATACGGCTTTTCACCTTTGCCTTGGGTCTGCCCGGCATAATGTTCACAAAATCGACTACGAATTCGGAAACCGAATGATTTATGATCGCCAGGTTGGAATACGTTCCTTCGGATACCTGTTCATCGAGTTCTATATTGATCTGTCCTTTTTTCTGGTCTTTCTGATCGCTCATGGAATATATATTTAGTTAGAATAAAGGTAAGCATATTCAAAAAAAATACCCCGGGGTTTCCCGGGGTATTCACATATTATAAAAGAGTTACTTTAGAAATTCACCTGCTGTCTTTTGCTGGCCATGATCTCTTCGTATTCTTCTTTTGATCCTACAATGATGTTGTCGTAGTCTCTCATACCGGTACCGGCAGGGATCTTATGTCCAACGATCACGTTCTCTTTAAGTCCCTCAAGACCATCAACCTTACCGCTTACTGCTGCCTCATTCAACACTTTGGTGGTTTCCTGGAAGGAAGCTGCCGAGATGAATGATTTGGTTTGAAGCGATGCTCTGGTAATACCCTGAAGTATTGGAGTCGCAACCGCAGGAATAGCTTCTCTGGCAGTAACCAGCGCTTTATCTGCACGACGAAGGATGGAGTTCTCATCTCTCAACTCACGTGGAGTGATGATCTGACCCGGCTTCATTCTTTCAGAATCACCGGCATCTTCAACAACCTTCATTCCGAAGATTCTGTCGTTCTCTTCGATAAAGTCGTCTTTGTGAACCAGCTGCTGCTCCAGGAAGGTAGTATCTCCGGAATCGGTAATCCTTACCTTACGCATCATCTGACGTACAACTACCTCAAAGTGCTTATCGTTGATCTTCACCCCTTGTAAACGATATACTTCCTGTACTTCGTTCACCAGGTACTGCTGTACTGCAGAAGGCCCTTTAATTCTAAGGATATCTTCAGGTGTTACCGAACCATCAGAAAGCGGCATACCTGCACGTACATAGTCATTTTCCTGAACAAGGATCTGATTAGAAAGCTTCACAAGATACTTCTTGATCTCACCAAGTTTAGACTCTACGATGATCTCACGGTTACCACGCTTGATCTTACCGAAGGAAACAACACCATCAATCTCTGATACTACAGCAGGGTTAGATGGGTTACGCGCTTCGAACAGCTCGGTTACCCTTGGAAGACCTCCGGTAATATCACCCGCTTTAGAGGATTTACGTGGAATCTTAACAAGGATCTTACCTTCTTTGATCTTCTCTCCGTCTTCTACCATCAGGTGGGCTCCAACAGGAAGGTTGTACGAACGCATTACCTCTCCTTTAGAATCCTTGATGTGAAGGGTTGGAATAAGTTTCTTATTTCTCGATTCTGAGATCACTTTCTCCTGGAATCCGGTCTGCTCATCGATCTCTACCTGGAAGGTAACCCCTTGTTCGATGTTCTCGTAACCTACATTACCTGAGAATTCTGAGATAATAACAGCATTATATGGATCCCACTGACAAACCACATCTCCTTTTTCCAGAGACTGTCCGTCTTTTACAAAGATCTGCGAACCATAAGGTACGTTGTTGGTACCTAAGGTAATTCCGGTCTTCTTATCGATGAACTTAACTTCAGCTGTACGTGAGATCACGATATCAACCTTGTTTCCTTCTCCATCTTCTCCTTTAACCGTTTTCAGATCTTCGATCTCGATCTTAGAATTGAATCTTGCAATGATCTTGTTCTCTTCAGAGATGTTACCTGCAATACCCCCTACGTGGAAGGTTCTCAGGGTAAGCTGAGTACCGGGCTCCCCGATCGACTGGGCAGCAACCACCCCAACAGCTTCACCTCTTTGTACCATTTTATTGGTAGCAAGGTTACGTCCGTAACACTTGGTACAGATACCTTGCTTAGCCTCACAGGTAAGTGGCGAACGTACCTCGACACGCTCTAACGGTGATTCTTCGATCTTTCTAACCGCGTCTTCTCCGATCTCTTCTCCTGCACTAACCAGCAATTCTTCTGTCAGCGGATCATATACATCGTGAAGTGATACACGCCCAAGGATTCTTTCCCCAAGGCTTTCCACCACTTCTTCGTTTTTCTTTAATGGCTCTACTTCTACCCCTCTCAGCGTTCCACAATCTTCACTGTTAACAATAACATCCTGTGAAACGTCTACAAGACGACGGGTCAGATAACCTGCATCCGCCGTTTTAAGAGCGGTATCCGCAAGACCTTTACGGGCACCGTGAGTAGAGATAAAGTACTCAAGGATCGAAAGACCTTCTTTAAAGTTCGAAAGGATCGGGTTTTCGATGATCTCACCACCACCGGCAGTAGATTTCTTAGGCTTAGCCATCAGACCACGCATACCGGTAAGCTGACGGATCTGCTCTTTAGATCCCCTCGCACCCGAGTCAAGCATCATGAATACCGAGTTAAACCCTTGGTTATCCTCACGGATACGCTTCATGGCTAATTCAGTAAGCATGGCATTGGTAGAGGTCCATACGTCGATCACCTGGTTATAACGCTCGTTATTGGTGATCAGACCCATGTTATAGTTCATCATAATACCGTCTACCTGTTCGTTGGCCTCCTCGATCATACCCAGCTTTTCTTTTGGAATGATGATATCACCAAGAGAGAAGGATAATCCACCTTTAAAGGCGAAGTTATACCCCATATTCTTGATCTTGTCAAGGAAGTCTGCGGTGGTAGGAACATCTGTAGCCTTCAGGATCTTACCAATAATATCACGAAGAGATTTCTTGGTAAGGAGTTCATTTACGAACCCGGCCTGCTCAGGTACTACGGTATTGAACAGGATACGTCCTACAGTGGTATCGATGATCTTATAAACAAGCTCTCCATTCTCGTTGAAATCCTTGGCACGAACTTTTACCATGGCATTCAGGTCAACTCGCTGCTCGTTAAAGGCAATATTTACCTCTTCTGCAGAATAGAATGTTAAGCCTTCCCCTTTAATAGGTTGCTCAGGGGTCGACTTACGACCCTTGGTCATATAGTACAACCCAAGTACCATATCCTGAGAAGGTACGGTAATAGGAGAACCGTTAGCAGGGTTTAGAATATTGTGAGAGGCAAGCATAAGCATTTGTGCTTCCAGAATAGCCTCAGGCCCTAACGGAAGGTGTACCGCCATCTGGTCACCGTCAAAGTCGGCGTTAAATGCCGTACACACCAACGGGTGTAACTGGATCGCCTTACCTTCTATCAGTTTTGGCTGGAAGGCCTGGATACCCAGACGGTGAAGTGTGGGGGCACGGTTAAGCAGTACAGGGTGTCCTTTCAATACGTTTTCAAGGATATCCCAAACTACAGGCTCGCGCTTGTCAATGATCTTCTTAGCCGACTTCACAGTTTTTACAATACCTCTTTCGATCAGTTTTCTGATCACGAAAGGCTTGTAAAGTTCTGCAGCCATGTTCTTAGGAAGACCACACTCGTATAATTTAAGCTCAGGACCTACAACGATTACCGAACGTGCCGAATAGTCAACACGCTTACCGAGCAGGTTCTGACGGAAACGACCTTGCTTTCCTTTCAGGGAGTCTGAAAGTGATTTAAGAGGTCTGTTTGATTCTGTTTTTACTGCTGAAGACTTACGGGTGTTATCGAATAGCGAGTCTACAGATTCCTGCAGCATACGCTTTTCGTTTCTAAGGATCACTTCAGGAGCCTTGATCTCCATAAGTCGCTTCAGACGATTGTTTCTGATGATCACCCTTCTGTAAAGGTCATTCAGATCTGAAGTCGCAAATCGACCTCCGTCTAGAGGTACCAGCGGACGTAATTCCGGTGGAATTACGGGTACCACCTTCATGATCATCCATTCCGGATTGTTCTCGCGGTTCTGCTGAGCATCACGGAAGGCCTCAACCACCTGAAGTCGCTTAAGCGCTTCTGTCTTACGCTGCTTAGAGGTTTCGTTATGCGCCTTGTGTCTCAATTCATAAGAAAGCCCGTCAAGATCGATACGCTGAAGCAGTTCGATCAAACACTCAGCTCCCATCTTAGCGATGAACTTATTCGGATCTGAATCATCAAGATATTGATTCTCTGCCGGGATAGAGTCAAGAATGTTCAGGTATTCTTCCTCGGTAAGGAAGTCCATTTTCTGAACGGGTTCCCCATCGGCATTCTTTGCCTCTCCGGGCTGAATTACTACGTAGCGTTCGTAGTAAATGATCATATCAAGTTTCTTGGATGGTAATCCAAGAAGGTAACCAATCTTATTAGGTAAGGAACGGAAATACCAGATATGGGCTACAGGTACTACCAGGTTAATATGACCTACTCTGTCTCTACGTACCTTTTTCTCGGTCACTTCAACTCCACATCGGTCACAAACAATACCCTTGTAACGAATTCTTTTATACTTACCACAAGCACACTCATAATCCTTTACAGGACCAAAGATACGCTCACAAAAAAGTCCGTCACGCTCGGGCTTATGAGTACGGTAGTTAATGGTTTCCGGCTTTAACACCTCTCCTCTGGACTCTGCGAGGATAGCCTCGGGAGATGCTAATCCGATCGAGATCTTGTTAAATCTCTGTACTGTATTCTTATCTTTATTTCTAGCCATAATAAATGGTGATAATGAATTAAGTGTAATTTAAATTACGTTTTGAAGAGCCGCCCCTTTCGGGACGGCCATCCAAAATTTATTCTTCTAATCTGATATCGAGTCCGAGTCCTTTCAGTTCATGCATTAATACATTGAACGACTCTGGTAATCCGGGCTCTGGCATGGTTTCTCCTTTTACGATCGACTCGTAAGTTTTGGCTCTACCAATTACATCATCAGATTTAACGGTCAAGATCTCTCTCAGCGTGCTCGATGCACCATAGGCTTCCAGGGCCCATACCTCCATCTCACCAAATCGCTGACCCCCGAACTGTGCTTTACCTCCAAGAGGTTGCTGGGTAATAAGCGAGTATGGTCCGATAGAACGTGCGTGCATCTTATCATCTACCATGTGACCTAGTTTAAGCATGTAAATCACACCCACTGTAGCAGCCTGGTCAAAACGCTGTCCGGTACCCCCATCATAAAGGTGGGTATGTCCGAATCTTGGTATACCGGCCTCATCGGTATAAGCATTGATCTCATCAAGAGATGCACCATCGAAGATCGGTGTAGCAAACTTCTTCTGAAGCTTCTTACCGGCCCATCCAAGTACGGTCTCATAGATCTGACCAATATTCATACGTGAAGGTACCCCAAGAGGGTTAAGCACGATATCAACAGGAGTACCATCCTCCAGGAACGGCATATCCTCTTCTCTCACGATTCGCGCAACAATACCCTTGTTACCGTGGCGTCCTGCCATCTTATCACCTACCTTAAGCTTACGCTTTTTGGCGATATATACTTTTGCAAGCTTCATGATTCCCGCAGGAAGTTCGTCTCCGACAGAGATGGTAAACTTATCTCTTCTCAACGCCCCTTGCAGGTCATTCAGTTTGATCTTATAGTTGTGCAGAAGATCGTTGATCAACGCATTGGTCTCATCATCAGTAGTCCAGGTTCCACTCACCAGGTGAGCAAAATCGTCTACCGAATTCAGCATCTTAAGGGTGTATTTCTTCCCTTTCGGCAATACTTCTTCTCCAAGGTCGTTGAATACCCCCTGAGAGGTCTTCCCGTTTACGATAGAGAATAGCTTTTCTACCAATACATCTTTCAGCTGGCTGAACTTGGTTTCGTATTCCAGTTCCAGCTTCGCGATATCTTCCTTATCCTTAGCTCTCTTGCGCTTGTCTTTGATAGCTCTTGAGAACAATTTCTTATCAATTACAACACCACTTAATGAAGGAGAAGCTTTCAAAGAAGCATCCTTTACATCACCGGCCTTATCCCCGAAGATCGCTCTAAGAAGCTTCTCTTCCGGAGTCGGATCTGATTCTCCCTTCGGTGTGATCTTACCGATCAGAATATCACCGGGCTTCACCTCGGCACCGATCCTGATCATACCGTTCTCATCAAGTTCTTTGGTGGCTTCCTCAGAAACGTTAGGAATATCATTGGTCAATTCCTCAGCACCAAGCTTGGTATCTCTTACTTCCAGTGAATACTCATCGATGTGGATAGAGGTAAAGATATCCTCACGCACCACTTTCTCAGAGATCACGATCGCATCCTCAAAGTTGTAACCCTTCCATGGCATGAAGGCCACCTGCAGGTTTCTACCAAGAGCAAGCTCTCCTTTTTGAGTTGCATAACCCTCACAAAGTACCTGTCCTTTTTTCACCCGGTCACCTTTTCTTACGATAGGCTTCAGGTTGATCGAAGTACCCTGGTTGGTCTTTCTGAATTTCACCAGGTCGTAGGTCTTGTAATCATCGTCAAAACTCACCAATCTGTCCGTATCGGTTCGGTCGTACTTGATCACAATTTTCTTTGCATCTACATAATCTACTTCTCCATCACCTTCAGAGTTTACCAAAACTCTGGAGTCTGAAGCTACCTGGCGCTCAAGTCCGGTACCTACGATCGGTGATTGCGGACGCAATAAAGGAACTGCCTGGCGCATCATGTTAGATCCCATCAGGGCACGGTTCGCATCATCATGCTCAAGGAAAGGAATCAACGATGCTGAAATAGAGGCGATCTGGTTTGGTGCCACGTCAGTATAGTGCACTTCTGATGGATCTACCACCGGGAAGTCACCCTCTTCACGGGCAATTACCTTATCATTTTCTATGGTTCCGTCGTCTTTTAACGGAATGTTAGCCTGGGCTATTTTCTTACCTTCTTCTTCTTCAGCACTCAGGTAAAGTACTTCTCCAAGATTCACCTTACCTTCCTTAACCGTGCGGTAAGGAGTTTCGATGAATCCCATATTATTCACCTTTGCAAACACAGAAAGAGACGAGATCAGACCAATGTTTGGTCCTTCAGGAGTCTCGATCGGACAAAGACGACCATAGTGGGTATAGTGAACGTCACGCACCTCAAATCCGGCACGCTCACGTGAAAGTCCACCCGGTCCAAGAGCAGAAAGACGACGCTTGTGCGTGATCTCTGCCAATGGGTTGGTCTGGTCCATGAACTGCGAAAGCTGGTTGGTACCAAAGAAAGAGTTAATGACCGATGAAAGTGTTTTGGCGTTGATCAGGTCAATAGGAGTAAACACCTCGTTATCACGTACGTTCATACGCTCACGAATGGTTCTTGCCATACGGGCAAGACCTACACCAAATTGGGTAGACAACTGCTCCCCAACGGTACGTACACGACGGTTGGAAAGGTGGTCAATATCATCGATCTCTGCCTTAGAGTTGATCAGCTCGATCAGGTATTTGATAATGGTAATGATATCCTCTTTGGTAAGCACCTGCTTATCCATTTCAATATCAAGTCCCAGTTTCTTATTCATTCTGTAACGTCCAACCTCTCCAAGGTTATAACGTTGATCAGAGAAGAACAACTTATCAATGATACCACGAGCGGTTTCCTCATCCGGCGGCTCAGCATTACGAAGCTGACGGTATATATGTTCTACAGCCTCTTTTTCAGAGTTTGTAGGGTCTTTTTGAAGGGTATTGTAAATAATGGCATAGTCACCGGTCTGACTTTCTTCTTTATGAAGAAGAATGGTCTTAACATCGGTATCTAGAATCTCTTCCAGGTGTTCTTTTTCCAGAATGGTATCCCTGTCGAGGATGATCTCATTACGCTCAATGGATACTACTTCTCCTGTATCCTCATCAACAAAATCCTCGTGCCATGTTTTAAGCACACGGGCGGCTAGTTTTCGCCCAAGTACTTTTTTAAGTCCGGTCTTGGTCACCTTCACCTCTTCTGCGAGGTCAAATATTTCAAGGATGTCCTTATCGCGCTCAAAGCCGATAGCTCTGAACAGGGTAGTAACCGGTAATTTCTTTTTACGATCGATATAGGCATACATTACGCTGTTGATATCGGTCGCAAATTCGATCCAGGAACCTTTAAAAGGAATTACCCTTGCAGAGTAAAGCTTGGTTCCGTTAGCGTGGAAAGATTGTCCGAAGAATACTCCGGGTGAACGGTGTAACTGCGATACAACAACCCTTTCCGCTCCATTGATCACAAAGGTACCACTGGGAGTCATATAAGGGATCGTTCCCAGGTATACGTCTTGCACGATCGTTTCGAAGTCTTCATGCTCCGGGTCTGTACAGTACAATTTCAAGCGGGCTTTCAACGGCACGCTGTAAGTAAGCCCTCGCTCAATACACTCCTGGATGGAGTAGCGTGGAGGGTCAATAAAGTAATCTAGGAATTCAAGTACAAATTGATTGCGCGTATCAGTAATGGGGAAGTTCTCCATGAAGGTATTGTAAAGACCTTCGTTACCCCTCTCTTCAGATTTCGTTTCCAGCTGGAAGAAGTCCTGGAAAGATTTGATCTGAATGTCCAAAAAATCCGGATAATCCGGGGTACTTTTTGCAGAGGCGAAATTAATTCTTTCAGTCTGATTTGTGAACATCAATGGACAGTATTATGATTAAAATAAATATGAAATCACGTACACAATTATATACGCAAAAGGGTTTAGGCCTTATCCCCGCTATTGGGGACAGACCTAAACCGTGTTTTTACAGCCTTGCGCTGTAGGGCAAAATTACTTCAATTCTACCTCAGCACCAGCCTCCTCTAAAGACTTCTTAAGACCTTCGGCCTCGTCTTTAGAAACGCCTTCTTTGATAGCTTTAGGGGCGCTATCAACCATTTCTTTAGCATCTTTCAGTCCGAGACCTGTAAGTTCTTTTACAAGCTTAACAACTGCAAGCTTAGAAGAACCAGCTGACTTAAGGATAACGTCAAATTCAGTTTTCTCCTCAGCGGCTTCACCACCACCGGCGGCAGCACCACCAGCTACAGCAACTGCAGCAGCAGCAGGCTCGATACCATATTCTTCTTTAAGGATATCAGCTAACTCGTTTACTTCTTTTACGGTAAGGTTAACCAATTGTTCTGCAAAATCTTTTAAATCTGCCATTTTCTATCGTTTTTAAATATAAAATTTTAATGTATAATAATTAAAGTGCGTTCTATGATTCTTTTTCTGAAAGGGTTTTCAGGATACCGGCCAGTTTACCGCCACCACTCTTAAGACCGCTGATAACGTTCTTAGCAGGCGACTGCAGTAATCCGATGATATCTCCGATAACTTCCTCCTTAGACTTGATAGCCACAAGAGTTTCCAGTTGCTCATCTCCGATAAAGATCGCCTCTTCAATAAAGGCTCCTTTAAGTAAAGGCTTATTAGATTTTTTTCTAAAATCCTTGATGAGTTTAGCCGGAGCGTTACCGGTTTCTGAAAGCATCAGAGAGGTGTTTCCTTTCAAGGTAGAAGGAAGGTCTCCGAAATCCTTATCAGAAGCTTCCATTGCTTTTGCAAGCAAGGTATTCTTAACAACTGCAAGCTTAATGTTTGCCTTAAAACAAGCTCTTCTTAAATTAGAGGTTGTTTGGGCGTCTAATCCTGAAATGTCGGCAAGGTAAATGATGCCACTTTCAGCTAACTGTGCAGTCAAATCTTCTATTACCGTTAACTTTTCTTCTCTAGTCATGATGTCAAAAATTTACAACTGCCAATTAAACTGCTTTAGGATCGACAGGCACCCCTGGACTCATAGTACTCGACATAGAGATACTTTTGATGTAGGTACCCTTAGCCGCAGTTGGCTTAAGTTTAATTAAAGTTTGAATTAATTCGTTCGCATTTCCGGCGATCTTCTCTGCAGAGAAAGATGCTTTTCCGATAGAAGCGTGTACGATACCTGTCTTATCAACTTTAAAGTCGATCTTACCGGCCTTCACCTCTCCTACCGCTTTGGCAACATCCATAGTTACCGTACCGGTCTTTGGGTTTGGCATTAAACCTCTTGGCCCAAGGATACGTCCTAATGGTCCAAGTTTACCCATTACGCTTGGCATGGTGATGATCACATCAACATCAGTCCAACCGTCTTTGATCTTTTGCAGATACTCATCTAACCCTACGTAGTCTGCACCGGCCTCTTTAGCTTCAGCCTCCTTATCAGGAGTTACCAGAGCAAGAACCTTTACGTCTTTCCCGGTTCCGTGAGGAAGGGTAACCACGCCACGAACCATTTGATTCGCCTTACGAGGATCTACTCCCAAACGCACTGCCAGGTCAACAGATGCATCAAAGTTTACGTTAGTGATATCTTTTACTAATTGAGAAGCTTCAGAAACAGAGTATAGTTTACTTCTGTCTAATTTAGCTGCAGCTTCTTTTTGCTTTTTCGTTAATCGTGCCATTTCCAGATTCGTTTAAGAGTTAAAAAGGCTTTTCACCTGAAACCGTTAGACCCATTGATCTTGCAGTACCAGCAACCATGCTCATGGCCGATTCTACGGTAAATGCATTCAGATCCTGCATTTTGTCTTCTGCGATCGTTTTTACCTGATCCCAGGTTACGCTCGCTACTTTCTTACGGTTTGGCTCTCCTGAACCCTTTTTAACCTTTGCCGCTTCCATAAGCTGAACTGCCGCTGGCGGTGTCTTTACTACGAAGTCGAACGACTTATCTGAGTATACGGTGATAACAACAGGTAATACTTTACCCGGTTTGTCCTGTGTACGAGCATTAAACTGCTTACAGAACTCCATGATGTTAACGCCGGCAGCACCTAGAGCGGGTCCAACCGGTGGCGACGGATTCGCAGCACCTCCCCTAACTTGTAGTTTAACTACTTTACTAACTTCTTTTGCCATTGTTTAATAGTTCAATTTAATTTTGATACGCCCTAATGGAAGCAAGGCGAATCTAGTATATAATGTAACAATTATACTTTCTCTACCTGCATATAGCTCAATTCAAGCGGAGTCTTACGACCGAAGATCTTCACCATTACCTCGAGCTTACGCTTTTCTTCATTGATCTTTTCTACCGTACCGTTAAATCCATTAAACGGTCCGTCGATCACTTTTACAGTTTCTCCAATGGTATAAGGTATCGCCACATTGTCTGTCTTAACAGTCAGCTCATCTACCTTACCTAACATTCTGTTCACTTCAGATTTTCTCAACGGCACAGGATCTCCTCCTTTTACCTCTCCGAGAAAACCGATCACCCCTGTAATCGATTTGATCACGTGAACAACCTCTCCGCCAAGATTAGCCTTCACCATTACGTAGCCCGGAAAATACACCCGTTCCTTACTGATCTTTTTCCCGTTACGTATCTGGATCACTTTTTCAGTAGGCACCAATACCTCGTCTACATAGTCAGCATAACCAAGTCGGGCGATCTCTTGCTCGATATACCCCTTAACCTTGTTCTCCTGACCACTAACGGCTCTTACAACGTACCACTGTTTTGCTAATGCTTCTGCCATTGCAATAAAAATGCTTTAAAATTCTTAGCTGATTAAACTGAAATAGAAACTGATCACTTTACTGAACACTGTATCTATTCCCCAGATCGTCAAAGAAAAGAGAATGGAAAACACTGCCACTACCACCATCAGATTCTGTCCTTCTGCCCAGCTTGGCCAGGTCACATTCGTTCTCAACTCTTCGAACGACTCTTTGATATAATTTACCATAGTATCTTCGTATTACTATTTTGCACGGGTGGAGAGATTCGAACTCCCATCAACGGTTTTGGAGACCGCTATTCTACCCTTGAACTACACCCGTCTATTCAAGTTTAAAGGCATCCCGCCTGACGACAGGATACCCTTAACTTGAAAATTATTTATCTAGAACTTAGTCTAAAATCTCAGTAACCTGACCAGCTCCTACAGTTCTACCACCTTCACGGATCGCGAAACGCAGACCTTTGTTAAGTGCGATAGGCTGAATAAGATCTACAGTAATAGTAAGGTTATCACCTGGCATTACCATTTCAACTCCGTCAGGAAGACTGATAGTTCCGGTTACGTCAGTTGTACGTACGTAGAACTGAGGACGGTAGTTGTTGTGGAATGGAGTGTGACGCCCACCTTCTTCTTTCTTAAGGATATACACCTCAGCTTTGAATTTAGCGTGTGGCTTCACAGATCCTGGCTTACAGATAACCATACCTCTCTTGATATCAGACTTCTCGATACCTCTTAGAAGGATACCTACGTTATCTCCAGCTTCACCTCTGTCAAGGATCTTACGGAACATCTCTACCCCGGTGATAGTTGAAGTAAGCTTCTCAGCTCCCATACCGATGATCTCTACAGGGTCACCAGTGTGAGCTACACCAGACTCGATACGTCCTGTTGCTACAGTACCACGACCAGTAATAGTGAATACGTCCTCAACCGGCATAAGGAAATCCTTATCTACATCACGCTGAGGAAGTTCGATCCACTCGTCAACAGCGTCCATAAGCTTCATTACAGAGTCAACCCACTCCTGCTCTCCGTTAAGAGCACCAAGTGCAGATCCTGGAATTACAGGTCCGTTATCTCCGTCATACTCGTAGAAAGAAAGAAGCTCTCTTACTTCCATCTCAACCAGCTCAAGAAGCTCCTCATCGTCAACCATATCCACTTTGTTAAGGAATACAACGATTCTTGGAACACCTACCTGACGTCCAAGAAGGATGTGCTCACGAGTTTGTGGCATAGGACCATCAGTAGCAGCTACTACCAAAATAGCACCGTCCATCTGAGCAGCACCAGTTACCATGTTCTTAACGTAGTCAGCGTGACCAGGACAGTCAACGTGTGCGTAGTGACGGTTAGCAGTTTGGTATTCTACGTGTGAAGTATTAATAGTAATACCTCTTTCTTTTTCTTCTGGTGCGTTGTCGATAGAATCGAATGAACGAGACTCAGAAAGACCAGCGTCTGCTAACACCTTAGTAATAGCAGCAGTCAAAGTAGTTTTACCGTGATCAACGTGTCCAATAGTACCTATATTTAAGTGCGGTTTGGAACGATCAAAAGTTTCCTTTGCCATGATTTAATAATTTTAATCTTAGTTATATATTAGTGTTCAAATTTAAACGCAACAAGAGCCAACGACGAGAATTGAACTCGTGACCTCTTCCTTACCAAGGAAGCGCTCTACCCCTGAGCTACGTCGGCTTATTAAGACATCACCAAAAATGCCCGCCTACCGGCCGGCTTAGTGACTCTTAAAGAACTCTTCAGAAAAAGGCCTTGTATTACTTTAGGAAAGTGCAACAAAGATAAAACTCTTCAGAGACTTTAAAAAACCGAACCAGGTTAAAGTTCGGTAAGATTTTAGAGCGGGAGACGAGATTCGAACTCGCGACATTCAGCTTGGAAGGCTGACGCTCTACCAACTGAGCTACTCCCGCCTTTTAAACAAGATAATCATCTTGTTTCCGAATTCGTAGTGGGGAGAGCAGGATTCGAACCTGCGAAGGTAAAAACCAACAGATTTACAGTCTGTCCTCGTTGGCCGCTTGAGTATCTCCCCGAAGCCGTATTTAAGTATACAACCTTACTTGTTTGAGCGGGCAAATATAGTAGGAAACCCAACTCTGTACAAGTTTTTTTATGTCTTTTTCGCGTTTTTTTTACCGCTGCTTCACAAAGCACTAAGCTTCAGTAAAAAGCATTGTAAAACGCGTTGCCATTTCAAAATTTCAAGGAACCTGAAAAAGGGCATAAAACCCTACAGATCCGAAGACCCATGATCTTCCCGGAATCTACTGACCGAAACATATTCCGATCTTAATTTCATCCTTTCAAAGAGAGCCGATAGAGGGACTCCCCTCGACCATGCTCGGGACAGGCTTCTCGCCCCTCCCCTTCTTAATCAACCTGAGTAAACAGGTGTCAAATTCAGTATTTCAAGAGAGCCGATAGAGGGACTCCCCTCGACCATGCTCGGGACAGGCTTCTCGCCCCTCCCCTTCTTAATCAACCTGAGTAAACAGGTGTCAAATTCAGTATTTCAAGAGAGCCGATAGAGGGACTCGAACCCACGACCTGCTGATTACAAATCAGCTGCTCTAGCCAGCTGAGCTACATCGGCATTTTCATAAAAAAAGTCCGCTATTTCTAACGGACTGCAAATGTATAGAAATTATTCATTTTACAAAATAAATTCCAGATAATTTTCTGATCAGGTGTGAGGCCTGAGTTTTTGCTTTCTTTTGGTCAGAACACGCTCTAAAGAACTGGCCGCTGAATCAACCGCCTCCTCAAAGGTTTTGCATTGTTTTTTCACCATGAACTCATCGCCGGGAACATGCACCTTGATCTCAGCAAGTTTGTTCTCCTTGTCGCTGGTCTTTTGAACTTTTAAATAAATGTCGGAGTGAATGACACGGTCATAAAAATGATCAAGCTTATCCATACGCTTTTGAATAAAATTGATCAACTCCGGTTCCACATTGAAGTTCACAGATTGCGTGTTTACTTCCATCTCAAATGTTTTTAGGGTTAGACATCGCTTTCGGTCAGGATTTCTTTTCATTCCTTGGATGCCTTAAGAACTGCTTCTTGAGTTCAGACAGGTTATTATGGGTGTAGACCTGTGTAGATGCCAGGCTGGAATGGCCTAATAACTCCTTGACCGAGTTAAGGTCTGCCCCATTATTCAATAAATGGGTAGCAAAACTATGCCGTAAAATATGCGGACTCGTTTTTGCCTTGGCAGACACCTTACTAAAATAGGTATTTATCAACCTATAAACAAACGAATCATAGAGTTTCGATCCATTACTTCTAAGAAGAAGATATCCCTGAGAGGCAGCTGTTTCAACCTCCTCCCTCAACACAAGATATTGACTGATGCGCTGTACTAATGAGGGCATCAAAGGAACAACACGCTCTTTATTCCTTTTCCCCAACACCCTGAGCAATCCTTGCGGCACATCTACACTTTCTACCTTTAACTCTATAAGTTCACTGCGCCTGATACCTGTTGCATAGAACAACTCTATGATCAACCGGTCACGCAGCCCTTCAAATCCGGGCGCAAATCCAACCTCGTCCAGCACGAGATTAACCTCCTTTTCAGAAAAAGGAAGCTGCGCCTTTTTAGCAGTCTTCAGCGATCGATGCCCATCCAAAGGGTTCACCTCAATAACCCCAATACGAAGGAGGTATTTATAATACGCCTTTAAAGAAGCTACTTTTCGGTTTACACTACGGGTACTCAACCCGGAATTAACCAGGGCAACGATCCAGGTCCTTATCTCCTGGTAAGCTGCCTTGTCAGGATCGGCACCATGCGAATACGATTGGTAAAAATCAAAGAAGGCATTCAGATCTGCACAGTACGCTGTTACCGTATGTGCTGCATAGTGTTTTTCAAGAGTTAGGTAGTCTGTAAATTTTTGGAGCTCCATAGTTTAAAAATAGCCAAAAAAAATCCCGCAACGAATAAATCGTTGCGGGATGTATATAATCTTTAAATGAGCTTGCGCTATTAGATCTCCTCCTGATCTCTCAAATGCTGAATATAAGCAGCCTTTTGAACCTGAGCTCTTCGCTCTACAGAAGGTTTATTGAACTGCTGACGACTTCTTAGCTGACGCATAGTTCCTGTCTTATCGAATTTACGCTTATAACGCTTTAGCGCTCTATCTATATTTTCTCCTTCTTTTACTGGTATAATTAACATAAGCTTATCACCTCCTTTCTTTTGACGGGGGCAAATATATACCAAAATTTAAATATCAAACAAGATTATTTTAAAATATTCCTGGAGATCACTAACTTCTGAATTTCAGTGGTTCCCTCCCCGATAGTACACAGCTTGGAGTCGCGATAAAACTTCTCTACAGGGAACTCTTTTGTATACCCGTACCCCCCGTGAATTTGCACCGCCTCATTGGCAATTCTAACACAGGCTTCCGAGGCAAACATTTTACACATCGCACTCAGGGTGGTCATCTTTCGCCCGGCATTCTTTTCGAAGGCCGCTTTATGCAATAAAAGCTCAGAGGCTTCTATTTCTGTAGCCATATCTGCAAGCTTGAATGAGATTCCCTGAAAACTGGAAATGGGCTTCCCGAATTGAACCCGCTCTTTTGAATACTTCAAAGCAGCCTTGTAAGCACCTTTGGCAATACCTAAGGATAAGGCACCGATTGAGATTCGACCTCCATCAAGTATCTTCATAGACTGGATAAATCCATCACCCACAGGACCAAGCCGATTCGCATCGGGAATACGGCAGTCTGAAAAAACCAGCTCTGCAGTTTCACTGGCCCGCATACCTAATTTATCTTCTTTCTTCCCACTGCTAAAACCGGGCGTGCCTTTTTCTATAACGAAAGCGGTCATTCCATGAGAATCTCCCTTTTCTCCCGTTCTTACGATCACAACAGCAACGTCACCACTCTTACCGTGGGTTATAAAGTTCTTAGCTCCATTGATCACCCACTCGTCTCCGTCCTTGACCGCCGTGGTATTCATACCACCTGCATCAGACCCTGTATTGTGCTCCGTAAGTCCCCAGGCACCGATCCACTCTCCGGTAGCCAGCTTGGGGATCCATCGCTTCTTCTGCTCTTCAGTACCGAAACTTAAGATATGATTTGTACACAGAGAATTGTGCGCAGCCACAGACAACCCTATTGAAGGATCTACCTGAGAGATCTCATCAACGATAGCAATATATTCATGATACCCTAATCCGGAACCTCCGTATTCCTCCGGAACGAGAACACCCATAAAACCAAGCTCTCCCGCCTTTTTGAATACCTCCACAGGAAACTCCTGAGACTCATCCCATTTCATTACATTCGGACGAATATATTGTTCCGCGAAATCTCTGGCAGAAGCCGCCACGAGTTGCTGTGTCTCTGATGCATCAAAGTTCATCTGAGTAGCAAGATCTAATTCCATACAAGCAATTTTTATTCAACTCTCAAATATAATTTAATTCTGGCTAAATCTTTTTCTGATAAATTGTGAAATTTTGTTAATTCTTCAAGACTATCCAGTCGCTGATGAACAGACCTGTAGGCTACAATTTTAGAAGCCAGGGAGCGACTCACATAGGGTACTTCAGCCAACTCATTTAAACCTGCTGTATTAATATCGAGCTTTATGAAAGGCTCCGGGTCATCCAGTTTAAAATGCCTCCATAATTCCGAAAGAACATCTTCATTGACCCCGTAAACTTCCTCTAGCTGATCGGCTACCTGGAAACCGCCAAGCCTGTTTCTGTAAGCCACAATACGCTCTGCCAAAACAGGACCAATACCATATACCCTGACCAGTGAAGAGGCGGTGGCAAAATTCAGGTCTTCCTTTACAATACCCGATGTTTCTCTAACAGATCTCCCCGGGAATCTCGGGAAATTAAAAAAGGGACTCATCTTATTCAGAACTGAATCATGAACACCGGTTACCCTTTGAAACTCTCCTGCATCAGTAACAAACCTACCCTTTGCCCGAAATGCAAATAAACGGTCGATCTCTTCAGGGGTCATCCCGAAGCGGTACCCCTTATGATCACTCATATAGTTAGGATTAAAAGGGAGTGGGGCATATACCTTATTATTTTCAACGCTCTTCAAAGAATCTACATAAGCATTCACCCTCTCAGCAATTGGGTCCGATGACGGATCCTCAGCTTCAGGGCGATCCAGAAGACCACTCCACAAGACCCCTTGCAAAACCACTATACATACTACCAAAAAAAATATCCCACTTCGCTGAGATCTTGAGAACCGGAAGTGGGATATTCTATTCATATGATGTTTTACTTAGGAGACCTTCTTAACCTGAGGCTTTTTAAAAAGTTTATTGTCCTTCAGATCTCTAAGGTAATTAGAAAGATCTTTTCTCACCTCTCCGCTCATGATGTATAACCCGATAATGTTAGGGAACGACATGGCCAGGATCATCATGTCTGAAAAATCCAGTACCGCTCCAAGACTTACCGAAGCTCCTACGATCACGAAGAACAGAAAGAGAACCTTGTAAATTAATTCTGTTTTTTTACTTTTTCCAAAGAGATAGGTCCACGCACGCATACCGTAATACGACCATGAGATCATAGTAGAAAACGCAAACAGGAATACGGCCGCTGCAAGCACATAAGGGAACCAGCTGATAACACTTCCAAAAGCATTAGAAGTAAGCTCTGCTCCGGCAACACCAGAAACCTCATGCATTCCTGTAAAGATAAGCACAAGAGCAGTCAGGGTACACACGACTACCGTATCAATAAAAGGCTCCAACAGAGCAACAAATCCTTCAGATGGCGGATGGTTGGTCTTGGCCGTACTGTGAGCAATAGCAGCAGAACCAACCCCTGCCTCATTAGAGAAGGCGGCACGCTGGAATCCTACCACAAGCACTCCGATCACCCCTCCTTTTAAGGCACTCGGGCTGAATGCTCCGTCGATAATAGCTCCGAAAGCAGGGCCGATATTATCAATATTCACAAAGATCACCGCCAGGGCACCAAGTACATAAACAGCTGCCATGAATGGTACCACCTTTCCGGTTACCTTAGCAATACTGTCAATACCCCCAATAATAACCACCCCTACAAGGATAGACACCATTACCCCGAACATAAAGCCGTTACCCTGTAACACAGGAAACTGCCCGGAGAGGATCTCAAAACTCTGGTTAGCCTGGAACATATTTCCTCCTCCAAAAGAAGCACCTACACCTAGAATGGCAAAGAAGGCTGCGAGGAATTTTCCGAACCCGGTCATATTTCTCTTCCCAAGTCCGTATCTCAAATAGTTCATCGGACCACCAAAAACACGACCGTCAGGCAGAATATCACGATATTTTACCCCCAGGGTACACTCCACGAATTTGGAGGACATCCCCAGTAAACCGGCAACAATCATCCAGAAAGTAGCTCCGGCACCTCCTAGAGAAATAGCCACGGCTACCCCGGCAATATTTCCTAATCCTACGGTTGCAGATACCGCCGTAGCAAGGGCCTGGAAGTGGGTGATCTTTCCTGGCGCATTCGGATCGTCATATTTACCTTTGGCAAGGTCAAGAGAGTGCTTGAACCCTCTGATATTGATGAACCCCATTCTCAGGGTAAAGAAAGCTGCTCCGAAGATCAGCCAGATAACAATAAAAGGAATGCTTAAAGTTCTGGCATCACCGTTAGGGTGTAACAAAGGTTCTTTTTCGTCATATACGATATCAGCAAATACATCAGCATTGGTTTCGATCTTATCGCTGGTACTGGTACCATCATAGATAACCTTACCTGCTGCCAGTCGCTGTTCAAGTGTACCATTGGTAGTTGCCGTAGCAATGATCTCTTCTCCCGTTTCTGTCTCTATTACGGCAATCTCATCGCCTTTATTTACATGTGTTCCTTCTTCAACCAACCAGGACTTCAGGGTATATACTTTTTCAGTAGTGGTTGACCAACCCGGGATGGAAACCATTTTCTTGTCTGCATACATTACGGGGTCGTACAAACCAAGAGCAGCAAACGGGTCCCAGAATAATACTGACCCTAAACCGGCAACGGCAGGAGTCATAGTACTGTTAAAAACCTCAACGATAGATTCTGCCTCAATCTCATACTCACCGCTAAAAGTAGCTCCGGCGGCGTCAGTAACCGTAACCGTGTAAGGAACACCCTCGGTAAGTCCGGTTGCCTTGCTCGATTTCAGGCGGGTATTCTGATCACTCCACTTAAAGGTGTAAGGCTCAGTACCCCCTTCAACTTTTAACTCGATAGCCGCATCATTGATCTTACTGGAAGGGTTGATCAGCGTTTCTTGCACACTCAGCTGCTGTGCATAAAGCGCCACACCGCATAGCATAAGGAATATGGAGAGAAAACTTTTTCTCATATACATTTTTTGTTTAGGTTAATTTTATGTTAGGATTTTGAAAATCGACACGCAATATGGAAAAAATAAAGCGCTTATTCAAATATTCTGAGTTAAATAAAGCGTTCAGCTTTTGAAGATGATTTTGTTTAATTTATTGATTTGCTCAGGTCTGCCCAAGACCACTATTTTGGTATGCGGCATCAGTTTGGTATCGGCTTCAGGGTTGATTATATACTCCCCGGAGGGCGATTTGTAACCGATGACCGTACACCCGGATTTCTGCCTGATATCAAGGTCTCGAATAGAGCAGTTGGCAAACTGATCTGAAAGATCATCAATAGCTATTTCCTCCAGGTTAATGGAGTTTTCTCCATCTATGGATAATTGATCCAGGAACTCTACCAGATCAGGAAGTACCACCAGAGATGCCATATGATCTCCTCCTATCTTATCAGGCATAATGGTTTTATCAGCTCCGGCCAGTCGCAGCTTAGCCACTGTTGACTCATTGGCTGCCCTGCTTATGATACTAAGATCTTTATTCAATTGTCGGGATGACAATACCACAAAAAGGTTATCTGAATCATTGGGTAAAGCCGTTATCAGAGACTTAGCCCGTTCAATTCCTGCCTCGAGCAACACCTCGTCCTCATTGGCATCTCCATGTACAAAAATGATGTCCTCTGCATGGCGATCAATAAGCTCCTCATCCTGCTCAATAACCACAAAAGGCCTTCTGTAAGCCTTTAGTTTGGCTGCAGCCTGCTGGCCGTTACGTCCGAACCCACAAATGATAATGTGGCCCTGCATTTGTTCGAGTTGCTTTTTCATTTTCCTGAATTTAATGTTTTGAAAAGTACTTCTGGAAAGAATATACTCTGTGATCACCGAAATAGAATATGCAAAAATGAAAACACTTAGGATGATCAGTACTATGGTGAATAGTTTTGTTACGGTATCTGTGGGATGTACCTCCCTGAAACCTACCGTGGTTACTGTTATTACCGTCATATAGAGGGCATCGATCCAGTCATAACCGGAGATCAATCGATACCCTAACGTTCCACCCGTAAGCACCACCAGCAATAATGCCAGGGCCGTGTAGAATTTAGAACGAAAGAGTTGGAACATATATTACAGATCAAATACCGAACTTCTTTTTGTGTATATCAGGTCTTTCATTTTCAGCCAAAAAGCCAGCACCAAATATACCAGGAACCAGATCCCGAAGGTGGCAAAGGTGGCATAAATAAAAAACAACCTGACATTCTTAGCCTTCATCCCTAACCGATCGGCAAGACGAGAAGTCACAGCGAAGCCGTGTTTTTCAAAAAAGTAGCGCAGATCGGTAAACCATTTCATACTACAAATATAAAATTATCCCCCAATAATAAATGATCCTATTTTACAATGTAAACACCTGTTTTGCGAACAATAATTACCGTAGAGCTCCAACAAGGCCTGACTGTCATGAGCATTTCTGAGGGGAACACCTTCGGTCTTCAACCGGTTTAAAACACTATTTTGCTCCGGAGAAATTTCAGCAGCCATGCCGGCTAACTGATCAAGCATGTCCACCCCCCTGTTCCTGTGATAGGCATATAGCACGGGAAATACCGCATTGAGCAACAAAAGATCGATACGGGCTTTACTAATTGCCTTGACCTGCCTTGAGAAGCCGGTATCTCCGGCCCTATGACCACCTGTTCGCTCTTGCTTCACTGAAAACAAAGACCGAAACTCCCTGCTGCTTTTACAGGCAAGCATCCCGGAAAAAAATGAGACTCGACCACTATATAAAGCAGCCAGTTGCGAAAGCCGTATTTCAGGAAAACTTTGTGGCCTTAGACGAAAATACTGAGGTCGGATTATCCCCTGCTCTTCCAGATGATATTTTTTTTTAAGATAGCTGTATTCTTTGAGGCGCATACTGTCATTCCCAACAACCTCCTTTCGCTGAAGCAATCCTGCCATACCGTTTAGCACCGTTTCAAGATCCTCTCCTGCTCCTATTATTTTTCTCACTCTTTCAACACCCAGAGCGGCCGCGACACTATAAAAGGAATCTGCATTAACCTTGGCCCCCATATACCGGAATACTGCGCGAAAAAGTAATTCTTCCCAATGTGTTCTCAACTCGGGAGCCATGGCAACCATAGCCCTGAAACGGGTTCGCAGACGTTTTTGATATAGCTCCGAATACCATTCGTTCCACAGGGATATTGAAGCCCTTTGATGCTGTTCTGCACAATTGAGAGTTTGAGAAGTGACTGCCGAGAGTTGCAGGTAGCTCTGAAGAAAAGCTTCAGGCAGGCGTCCCTCTAAAGCAATCACAGGCAAAATACTATCCTTTTGAAGAGCTACCTCTTTGTCGTGCCGCCAAACCACATGAAGGATGACATTTTTATAATTAGGATCCTCCTGATGGCCGTGTTCATACCAAAGTGAAGAATGCAAATGCATCTCTATATGACCTGCCCATAACTGGTCTCCTATCTTTATAACAGCGTTGAGAAAATCCGGCCCTGCATTGGTATTCAAACTCCCCCTTTTAACCACAATAACCGGCTTGCCTGCGGTGGTATAAAGAACCGATGGAGGTATTTTGGAGTGGTCCCACAGGTAATGGAGAAAATCTTCTTTTATTTTCATAGATTATTTTCTATAAAAATAAAAAATCCCGGCGCAAACCGGGATAGAATTCTCTAAATAATTCTTTAATAAAGTATCGCGAGGTCAGGTTACTTTACAACAACCTCACCTTCCCATTCCAACATTCCTCCCATGAGGTTATAAGCATTGGCGATTCCCAGTTGGTTCATAATACTGCAAGCCTGGCCGCTTCTGTTGCCTGACCGGCAGTACACATAATAATTCTTATCCTTATCGAGTTTTTCAAGCTCATCTATAAACTCCTGCCCTTTGTAAATATCCAGGTGAAGAGCATCAGGAATCATACCTTGAGATACTTCCTTCTCAGTTCTTACATCAAGTACCACCGCATTTGCATCATTCTTTAGTTGAGAAACCCATTGCTCTTGAGTCAAATCTGCCATCCTATAATTAATTTTTTTATTAAAAAGATCGATCCGGCCATAAATCCGGATCGCAAATTTAAACAATTCTTTACTTCCGTTAAATCTTTATAGAACACCCTATTGCCTTGGTGTTTTTTACATCGATCTCTTTCCCGGCCAACATGGCTTCAATAGCATTTGCAACATAGGTGGTTTCAACACTGGCCGCATCCTGGTAATTATCATCAATAGCACCAATATACCTGACAATGTTACCTTCTTCGGTTTTTTCTAATAAGAAGCAATGCGGGGTACGCTTAGCTCCATACTGAGGAAAGATCTTCTGACCTTCATCTAACAGGTAGGGATAGGTGAAACCTTTCTCTGCAGCTCTTTGTTTCATCTCCTCAAAGCTGTCCTTTGGCTGTACCTGCGGATTATTCGGGTTTATTGCAATTACCGGAACACCCAACTCCTTATATTTTTTATCCAAAGCGATAATACGGTCTTCATAGGCTACCGCGTAGGGGCAACTATTACAGGTGAAAATGACCAGGTATCCCTTTGCATCCTTATAATCTGAAAGGGAAACCATCTTCCCGTCAATATTTTTTAATTTAAAATCGGCAGCCTTATCTCCTATAGCATAACCGTCATTATAGAAGCGGCTAACGATAAAAGAGCTCAACACCGCAAAAAGGCCAAAAAACAGAAGCGTTTTAAAAGTTTTCATCGTTGATATTGAAGTTTAGTTTATGAAGCCCAAAAGTTCCTTTTCAAGTTCGTTAAAAGTAAATGATTTCTCATAGAAACCGCGCTTATCCCGATTAAAGATCACCGTTGCCGGTATAGCGCCCGACCATTCCTTATCTACCTTAGGGATCCAGGTATTCATTTTTGGATCATCAAGTAAAAGTACATGACTTTTCAGATTACGATTCTCTACAAAGGGTATAAGTAATTCTTCTGCCCTTGACGGAAAGTCCAGACTCACCAGTACCACCGTTACATTTTCCTGATTGTATTTCGCATTCAGCTTTTCAAAAGATGGTAACTCCTCTATACAGGGCTTACACCAGGTAGCCCAGAAATTCACCACATAGGTCTTATCATCCTCCCGATTCAACAAGCCTTCCAATCCATTAAAATCATACACCCTTATGGTAACCCGCTCTCCTTTAAGAACCTTTTTTGGTTGAGATGCCATCAAGATACTTATGTCCTCCTTTTCCGTTGGTTTCTCGGGTGCTGCATTGCATCCTGCCAACAACAACAGCATTAAAATGATATTGAAGGATAATCGAACCATAACTGCGATAATTTTCTACCCGAATTTAAGCAACCCTGTATCGTCAGGAGATGGTTTAACTTTTTTTTATCAAAAACCTCCTTGTCGATCGCCTAAAATCCATTACATTTGTACATACAAATATTGTCGTTACAATTATGAAGATCGAAGAAATCATTAAATCCGCTTCCATGCCGCTTGCGAGAAAGACCGTGATCAATATAATTTACACGGCCAACGTACTGAGCGAGCAAAGTTCGGATACTCTGAAGCAATTCGGTCTGACCCTCCCTCAATTCAATGTGTTACGCATTTTGAGGGGTCAAAAGGGAAAACCCGCCAACCTCTCTACCATACAGGACCGAATGGTCAATAAGATGAGTAACACAACCCGTTTAGTCGACAAACTCATTGATAAGGGACTTGCAGTAAGGGTGATATGCCAGGAGAACCGAAGAAAGGTAGAGATCTCGATCACAGATAAAGGACTCCAATTATTGTCACAGATAGACGCTCCTATGGACCGTTTAAATGATCAGGCCGTTGCTCAACTCTCAGAGGAGGAACTCAACCTGTTTAACGATATGTTGGAAAAAATAAGAGAATAATTTTTTTGAAACAACATTTGTATATACAACAATAAAAACTTTTAGATCATGAATACATATATAGAAAAACTTCAATGGCGGTATGCCACCAAAAAATTCGACCCGAATAAAAAATTAGAAAAAGAAAAACTGGAAACACTTAAAAAGGCCATACAGCTGTCGGCCTCTTCCTATGGTCTTCAGCCATATAAGGTGTTTGTAATAGAAGATCCTGAA
This sequence comes from Robertkochia marina, assembly GCF_004799345.1. Taxonomy (GTDB): domain Bacteria; phylum Bacteroidota; class Bacteroidia; order Flavobacteriales; family Flavobacteriaceae; genus Robertkochia; species Robertkochia marina. Next base: position 159,633 of record NZ_SSMC01000003.1, on the reverse strand, counting down.
TTAAGGGCAAAATTACGACCTGCCGCATGGAATCAACCACAGATCACCGATGCCTCTCAGCTGATCGTTTTTGCACATGACACCAATTTTGGAGATGACCAGATCGATGCCTACATAGATAATGTAGTACAAACCCGTGGACTGAAGGCTGAAGATCTGAAGGGCTACGCAGATTTTATGAAAAGTAAAATAACTCCATTACCAGACGATGTAAAATCAGCCTGGACGGCTCGTCAGGCCTATATTGCTCTTGGTAATCTTCTCTCTGCAGCTGCTCACCTGGAGATCGACGCCTGTCCTATGGAAGGCTTTGAAGTTGAAGCCTTCAACGACATACTTGGTCTTAAAGAAAAAGGACTCAGCACTGCCGTTATAGCAACAGTTGGGTACAGGTCTGACGAAGACGACACCCAGCACTATGCAAAGGTTAGAAAACCTGAAACTGAATTATTTGAAACCCTTTAATAAATTAACATTAAGTAAGATGAAAAAGTTCTTTAAATCTGTATTGGTATTGACCATCGCCACCGGACTGGTTGCTTTTACCACCCCCGTTGAAGAGAAATCAGTGAAACCGGAAGAAAGTACTGTAACCTGGAAGGGTTATAAGGTAACCGGTTCTCACGAAGGTACCGTTCAATTGCAAAGCGGTAATCTTGAATTTGACGGAGATCAATTAACCGGAGGAGAATTCGTGGTAGACATGTCTACACTTATCTCAACCGATTTGACAGGAGAGTATAAAGGAAAACTGGAAGTCCACCTGAAATCAGATGATTTTTTTGGTGTTGAAAAATTCCCTACTGCTTCCTTAAAGATTACCGATGTAAAATCGAATGGTAAAAATTCATACGAGGTAACCGGTGATCTTACTGTTAAAGGAAAGACCAACCCTGTAACTTTTGACATGTCTGTTTACGGTAATAAAGCCACTGCCAACGTAAAAATAGATCGTACCAAATACGACATTCGTTACGGCTCAGGCTCATTCTTTGACGACCTGGGAGACAAAACTATATATGACGAGTTCGATCTTGTTGTAGACCTGCAGTTCTAAACTCAAACGCAATGATGAAAGCCCCGGCGATCACCCCGGGGTTCTTATTTTAAGAGGATTCATAATTTTTTTTAAAAACCTATGAAAATTCACATCTCCTCTCTATATTTGAACTGATGTTTAAAAACAGAACACATAACTGGTGGTGGATTCCCTTACGTCGATTGTCGTGAGCACACCGCTGTATGAAAATATTTTTCAAAAAGCCTGTCGATCACGACGGGCTTTTTTTTTGCCAACACCTGATTAAAACGAATTACAATGAATTCATACCGACTAAAAACATCTTACCGTAAGATCCTTGCCGACACGATTACCCCGGTGAGCATCTACCTTAAAATAAGAGACCGGTTCCCGAACAGTATCCTCCTGGAGTCGAGCGATTATCACGCCAATGACAACAGTTTCTCCTACATCTGTTTCAATCCGATTGCCCATATCAAAGCCGAGAATAATACGTTTTACGCCAGCTACCCTGACGGCACACAACATGAGGCTGCATTAAACCGGAAAGATGTACAATTACCACAACTCATTGAAGACTTTGCCGGGAAATTTGAAACCGACGGGAACGAATTCAAGTTCATCAACAACGGTCTGTTCGGCTATATTGCATATGATGCGGTGAGGTATTTTGAAGATATTGAGATCCGGAAAAAAGATGATCGCATTGATATACCGGACCTTTATTATGCAGTATACCGAAACATCATAGCTATCAACCACTTTAAAAATGAAGCCTACCTTTTCTCTCATGATTATAAGGATCAAAACAACCTGGAGGAAATACAACAGCTCATCCGCTCGAGAAATTATGCTTCGTACAGTTTTCAGCCGGAAGGCAGTCCTGCCTCGGCCCTGACTGATGACGACTACAAAGAGCTTGTGAAAAAAGCCAAACACCATTGCTCACGGGGAGATGTATTTCAATTGGTGCTTTCCCGAAGATTCAGCCAGAAGTTTAAGGGCGACGAGTTTAATGTTTACAGGGCATTGCGATCGGTAAACCCCTCTCCTTACCTTTTCTTTTTTGATTACGGCAACTTCAGAATTTTCGGAAGCTCTCCGGAATCACAACTTGTTATTAAAAATGATCGTGCTGAGATACACCCTATAGCAGGTACCTTTAAGAGAACAGGGAATGATGAACAAGATGCCCGTCTTGCAAGAGCCCTATCAAATGATGAAAAGGAAAACAGCGAGCACGTTATGCTTGTTGATCTTGCCAGGAATGATCTTAGCAGGAACGGCAATACGGTAGAAGTAGAAACCAATCGCGAAGTACAATTCTTTTCCCATGTCATCCACCTTGTTTCCAAGGTGGTCGCTAAAAAAAATCCGGAGATCCCTACCATGCAGGTAGTGGCCGACACCTTTCCTGCAGGAACCCTCAGCGGAGCGCCAAAACACATGGCTATGCAGCTCATCGACCGTTATGAACCCGGAAATCGCAATTATTACGGCGGAGCTATTGGATTTATGGATTTCTCAGGCAATTTCAACCACGCTATCATGATCAGGACCTTTTTAAGCAAAGACCATGAATTATATTACCAGGCCGGAGCCGGACTGGTAGCGGCATCTGACCCGGAAGCAGAATTACAGGAAACCTATAATAAACTTGGCGCCCTGACCTCAGCGTTAGAATTAGCCAAAGAAATTTAAACGTATGAAGGTATTAGTTATTGACAATTACGACAGCTTCACCTACAACCTGGTACATTATCTTATCGACCTGGGGTGTGAGGTTACGGTGAAAAGAAACGATAGGTTGACCCTGGAGGAAGTGGCCCCTTTCGATAAAATACTGTTATCTCCGGGTCCGGGCATCCCTGATGAGGCCGGCCTGTTAAAGGCTATTATAAAAAAATACGCACCAACCCACAGTATTCTGGGAGTATGTCTCGGGCAGCAGGCTATAGCCGAGGTCTTCGGCGGGAGTATTTTGAACCTGGATAAGGTATATCACGGGGTATCAACAACCATCGAGGTCACAGAATACGACCCGATCTATGCCGGCCTGCCAACAACCCTTGAAGTGGGCCGGTACCACAGTTGGGTGGTTGCTAAAGAACTCCCCCCTGCTTTGATAGCCACTTCAATAGATGAGAACGGACAGATCATGTCATTAAAGCACCGTGAATTTGATGTTCGTGGGGTGCAGTATCACCCGGAGTCGGTCCTGACTCCTGAAGGCAAAAAGATCTTAGAAAATTGGGTTAACATTTAAAATTGCTATGAAAAAGATATTAAACAGACTTATTAATCATGAAAGCATATCCCGGGAGGAAGCCAGGAACGTTCTGGTGAACATTTCAGGAGGTAACTACAATCAAAGCCAGATCGCAGCCTTTCTGACGGTATATATGATGCGAAGCATTACCCTCGAAGAGCTGGAGGGGTTCCGAGATGCACTGTTAGATCTGTGTATCGCTGTAGATCTGAATGGCGTGGAAGCGATTGACCTTTGCGGCACCGGGGGCGATGGCAAAGACACCTTTAATATCTCTACCCTCGCCTCTTTTGTCACTGCCGGAGCAGGTATCCCCGTGAGCAAACACGGCAATTACGGCGTTTCTTCCTCCTGTGGTTCCAGCAATGTGCTGGAGTCATTAGGGATAAAATTCTCTAATGACAGGGATTTTCTCAACAAAACTCTTGAGAAGGCCGGTATCTGTATTTTACACGCTCCGCTTTTTCACCCGGCTATGAAAGAGGTGGCACCCATTCGCCGTGAATTGGGAGTAAAAACCTTTTTTAACATGCTCGGGCCCATGGTAAATCCCGCCTTTCCTAAAAATCAGATGGTTGGCGTATTCAATCTTGAACTGGCACGACTGTATGGCTATCTTTACCAGAATACAGATAAAAATTACACCATTCTTCACGCCATGGACGGGTATGACGAAGTATCCCTGACCGGGCCTGCAAAACTTATCGCCAATAACAGTGAAAAGGTTTTACAAGCCGAAGACCTGGGCATGCGCACCCTTAAGGCCGAGGAGATCGCAGGAGGAAAAACCATTGAACAAAATGCAGCCATCTTTATGAATATCCTGGAAGGTAAAGGAAGCGAGGCCCAGAATTCAGTGGTATGCGCCAATGCCACCCTTGCCATTGCTACCGCCACAGGAAAAGACCTTGCATCTTCAAAAGAAATGGCAATGGATTCACTTTTTGCCGGGAATGCCCTGAAATGTTTCAAAACCTTACAAAACCTTAGTAATTAATATGAAGTCTGCGAATACGCCCAGTATATTATCAAAGATCATTTATGATAAGCAAGTGGAAGTGGCTCTTAAAAAACAACTCATTTCAGAAAGTGAGTTGCGTGCTGCTGCCATGTTCAAAAGAAGTGGTATTTCCTTAAGCGCCAGGTTACGAAATAGCGATACGGGTATTATTGCCGAACATAAACGTCGCTCTCCCTCTAAGGCAGTGATCAACCAGTCACTGAGTCTTTCAGAGGTAGCCAAAGGATACGAGAAAGCAGGAGCCTGTGGTATGTCGGTACTTACCGAAGGAAAATATTTCGGAGGGTCTCTGGAAGATCTGCAATTGGCAAGAGCTTCGGTAAATTTGCCCCTGCTCAGAAAGGATTTTATCTCTGATCCGTATCAATTGCTCGAAGCCAAGGCGCATGGAGCCGACGTCATTTTACTCATTGCCGCGGCCCTGAGTCCGGGACATACAAAAGAACTTGCCCTTCAGGCCAATGACCTCGGGCTGGAAGTGCTTCTTGAAGTTCACACCGCAGCTGAACTGGATTCTCACCTTAATGACTATTGCCATATGGTGGGGGTGAACAACAGAAACCTGAAGACCTTTGAGGTATCTGTTGAAACCAGTAAAAGCCTGGCAGAGGTTATCCCCGACAGTTTTGTAAAAGTATCTGAGAGTGGAATCTCTGACGAAAAAACCATCACAGCCCTACGCCCCTATGGTTTTCGAGGATTCCTGGTTGGCGAACATTTTATGCGAACTGAAGATCCCGGACAGACAGCCCGGCAGTTCATAAATTCCTTAAAACAAACTGCCCTATGATCATTAAGGTTTGCGGAATGAAGCACCCGGAAAACATGAAGGCTGTTGCTAGTGCAGGACCGGATGTGATGGGACTTATCTTTTACGGGAAATCGCCCCGTTATTTCGAGGGCATGCTACCGGAGCTACCCGAATCACTAAAGATGGCAGGAGTATTTGTAAATGCCGAAGTGGAAACCGTGCTTGAGAAAGCAACGAAGTATGGCCTCAGCTACCTGCAGTTACACGGCGATGAAACTCCTGAGTATTGCACTGCGTTGAGATCTGCCCTTAAGGCTTCCGGAAACAGGGCTGAACTCATTAAGGTCTTTTCAGTTGCCGGAGAAGATGACCTCTCTGGCAGTGATAAGTATGAGAACTGCGCCGATTACTTCCTTTTTGACACCAAAGGAAAAAACAGGGGTGGTAACGGGCTTCAATTTAACTGGCAGGTGCTGCAAGCTTATAAGCTCCAAATACCGTTCTTGCTGAGCGGAGGTATCGGTCCTGAAGATCTCAAGGCCCTTGAAGGGTTTCTGCTATCTCCGGAGGGAAGAAATTGCGTCGGAATCGATGTAAACAGTGGCTTCGAACTGGAACCCGGTCTTAAGGACGACAAACGATTAAAAAATTTTATTTCCCGGATCAGGGAAACCGAAAACATAAAAAATTAGATTATGAATTATCATGTAGACCAAAGGGGGTATTACGGCAACTTCGGAGGTGCCTACATCCCCGAGATGCTTTATCCAAATGTGGAAGAGCTGCGAACGAACTACCTGCAGATCATGGGAGAGGAATCATTTCAAAAGGAGTTCAACAAGCTTTTGAAAGATTATGTGGGGCGCCCCACACCGCTGTATTTCGCAAACCGTTTGTCACAGAAATACCAATGCAGGATCTACCTGAAAAGAGAAGACCTGAACCATACAGGCGCACACAAGGTCAACAACACCATTGGGCAGATCCTTATGGCCAAGAGACTTGGCAAGAACAGGATCATCGCAGAAACCGGTGCAGGACAGCATGGGGTTGCCACCGCTACTGTTTGTGCCCTGATGGGTATAGACTGTGTGGTCTATATGGGCGAGATCGATATCGCACGGCAGGCGCCGAATGTAGCCCGAATGAAAATGCTTGGGGCAGAAGTACGCCCGGCAACCTCGGGGAGCCGAACCCTTAAAGATGCTACGAATGAAGCCATACGCGATTGGATCAACAACCCCGTGGATACTCATTATATTATCGGTTCAGCCATCGGCCCCCACCCCTACCCGGATATGGTTACAAGGTTTCAAAGTGTGATCTCTGAAGAGATCAAAACGCAGCTCCAGGAACAGGAAGGCCGTGAATATCCCGATCATGTGGTAGCATGTATTGGCGGCGGAAGTAATGCTGCCGGAACCTACTACCATTTTCTTGATAACAAACACGTAAACATTATTGCCGTTGAGGCTGCCGGTAAGGGCATTGAAAGCGGTGAAAGTGCAGCTACCTCTGTATTAGGAAAACAAGGTATCATTCACGGTTGCAAAACCCTGCTTATGCAAACAGCAGACGGACAGATCACTGAACCCTACAGCATCTCTGCAGGGCTTGATTACCCGGGGGTAGGCCCCATGCATGCCCATCTCTATGAAACCGGAAGAGGCGAATTCATCTCCGTTACTGATGATGATGCCATGAAGGCCGGATTGGAGCTCTCTAAAATGGAAGGTATCATCCCCGCCATTGAAACCGCCCATGCTTTTAACGTTTTTAATCAGCGTCCATTCGAGAAAGATGAGGTAGTGGTAGTTAACCTATCCGGAAGAGGCGACAAAGACCTGAATACTTATATCGATTACTTTAAGCTTTAAATCACATGAACAGGATCAACAAAAAACTGGAAGAATCAAAAAAACTGCTTTCCATATATTTCACCTCCGGCTACCCGTCAAAAGACGACACCAAACCTATCATCAAATCGCTTCAGGAGAACGGAGTAGACATGATCGAGATCGGATTGCCCTTCAGCGACCCCCTGGCCGATGGGCCGACCATACAGGAAAGCTCAGTAAAGGCTTTGAAGCTAGGAATGTCTACGAAGGTATTGTTCGAGCAGCTGAAAGACATCAGGTCTGAGGTCGATATCCCACTAATTATTATGGGGTACTTTAACCCCATGCTGCAATTCGGAGTTGAAGCCTTTTGTCTAAAATGTAAAGAAGTAGGAATCGACGGATTGATCATTCCCGATCTTCCACCGGAAATCTACAACGAATCCTATCGTGAGATCTTTGAAAAATACGGACTGGTCAATATTTTCCTGATCACCCCTCAAACCCCGGAAGAGCGTATCCGGTTTATTGACAATATTTCTAATGCCTTTATTTATATGGTAAGTTCTGCATCGGTTACCGGTGCCAAGAATTCCTTTGGAGACCAACAGGAAGCCTATTTTAAGAGAATTGCGGCCATGAACCTCAAATCTCCCTGTATCGTAGGATTTGGGATCAGCAATGCAGCCACCTTTCAGGCCGCTACATCCCATGCTAAAGGTGCCATCATCGGGTCGGCATTTATCAAGCATTTAACCAACAAAGGAGTGGAGGGAATTGGAGAATTTATTCAAAGTATTCGATAATCGGGGTATTTTCAGTATTTTTTACTCAAAATTTTCCTAATGAAAAATCTACTGCTATTATCCGTCGTCGTGGCGTCTTTATTTTCTGCCGAATTAAAGGCTCAAAAGGTCCATCCGGGCATTGTGAATACGATAAGTGAGATCCGTGAGTTCGTTTCAATACCTAACGATGCCAACGACATGGATGACATGAAAGACAATTTGATCTGGTTAAAAAAGGCATTTGCCAAACGGGGTTTCAGTATTATGGAATTACCGACCAGTAATGTGCCGTTGTTCTTTGCCAATGGGAAGATCAAAGAAGACCGGCCTACCGTTCTCTTTTACATGCATTTTGACGGGCAGGCGGTTGACCCGTCAAAATGGGAGCAGGCGAACCCGTATAAGGTGGTGATCAAGGAAGCATCGGATGAAGGCTGGACCCCCATCGAAGAACAAGAACTCAACGAAAATATCGATTTAAATTGGCGCTTGTTCGGGCGATCGGTCTCTGATGACAAAGGACCTATTGTCATGTTCCTGAATGCCTGGGATGAACTAAAAGCTAAGGGGATTACTCCATCCTTCAATGTTAAGGTTATTCTTGATGGGGAGGAGGAAAAATCAAGTAAGCCACTCCCTGAAGCGGTAAATAAATACCGTGAATTATTTGAAGCCGACCTGTTGGTTATCAATGACGGTCCGGTTCACGCCTCCGGAAAACCGACCCTGGTGTACGGATGCAGAGGAATAACCACCCTCAGTTTAACCTCTTATGGCCCCATTAAACCTCAACACAGTGGTCATTTCGGAAATTACGCTCCTAACCCCGGACTAACCCTTGCCCATGCACTGAGTTCGTTAAAAGATCAGGAAGGAAAGGTTGTCGTGCCCGGGTTTTACGATGGCATAGAAATGACTTCCGAAATTCAGGCTGTTCTTGACGCCGTGCCGGAAAATGAACAGGCCCTTAAAGACAGATTGCAGATTGCAGCAACCGACAAAGTAGCTTCATCCTACCAGGGTTCCCTGCAATACCCCTCTTTGAATATCAGAGGACTCAGTAGTGGATGGACCGGAGAAAAAGCAAGAACCATCATACCTGAAAAGGCAACAGCCGAGATCGATATTCGATTGGTGCCGGAGACTCCCGGTCAGCGACAGAAAGACCTGATCAAAGACTACCTGAGATCAAAAGGATATTATATTACTACGGAGGAACCCGACCGGGAAATGCGTATGACCCATAAAAATATCATTAAGGTGGAAGAGGGTTCAGTAACTGATGCCTTCAGAACCTCAATGAATAGTGAGGAAGCTGAATGGGCCAGGGAAACCCTGAAAACAGCTTTTAATGAAGCCCCTGTAGAGATCAGGATCATGGGCGGTACTGTTCCGATAGCGCCTTTTATCAATACCCTGGAGGTACCCGCCATCATTATCCCTATGGTAAACCCTGATAATAATCAACACAGCCCAAATGAAAATATAAGTCTCGAGCGTGTCAATTACGGACTCCAGGTATTCGAAGCCCTGTTATCAAGTTCATTAACAGGAATTTAAATTAAATTTAAGAAGATTCTACTGTAGTAGTATTATATTAAATAGAACATTAAAAATAATTGACACTATGGCGAATATTGAAAGAAAATGGAAAAGAAGTAAAGTTCAAAGTAACCCTACAAACCCTACAGCGAAAACCAATGCTGATACTAATGATTTTGATATAGACGAAAAAACTATTAAAAGACAACAAAATAAAAGTTAATACCGAAATCTACACGGTATTGACCTGAAACGAAACCTTCGCATTTTATGCGGAGGTTTTGTTTTTACAGATCATCGTAGAACTTCTCTCTGAAAAAGGGAGCATATTGCTGTACCCTGAAATCCATTGTGGTATAATCCGGATCCTGCGCCTTTCGCATTTTATAGGCATCCATGCCTCCTATAGCCCTGTTGGCCGAGCCGGAGGGTGCCGTAAGAGATACTGTGTAATAAGTTTTGTTGATTAGGGTAAATCTATGAATCCTGGGAACTTCATCAGAAACCACTTCAATAGCAATTCCCTTTTCCCTGGCATGTTTCCTGAACAAATATTCCGGGCCATTCTTTGAGTTTCCTCCCGTAAATAACAGCACTCTTACGTTGGGCATTTCCGGTAGTTTTCCGGTTATATCTCTTAAAACAGGGGTCTTCATCCCAAGGTCTGACGCATCTATTCGTTCTCTTCGGGCAGATTCCACCATGTCAAAAACACCAATACCATGATTGATTAAAAAAGTTTTGCGTTGTTCGGCTGCTTCTGAGCTGTTCTCATAGCGAAGCTGGGTAGAAAATATTCTTTCTAATACAGGCCACAGGAGCCCGTCTCTGCTACCGTAACAAAAATCAACATCTCCCGGCAGAAGCTCTCCGGTGGTAAACCGGGGCGGCGGCAATGTTCCCACGATCAGCCGATCGGCTTTCTCAGGAATAAAGGGTTCATACGGATGGGTATGGAGGAACATAACTTGATTTAAACATTGAAAATAAGTAACTTTAAGTGTAAACCAAAACAATGAGAATTATGGGAAAAGGAGATGTAAAAACTAAACGCGGCAAGATCAACAGAGGAACCTATGGTGTAAGACGCAGACGAAAAATTCGCAAGCGACGTCCGGTTGAAGAGCAGGTAAGCGTGGATACAAAAAAATAACCGTCATACTTTTCGCGAACCCTTCTCAACATAACCAACTAACAAATAAGCACTTTCGGGTTTTCGAAATTATCTGAGACCGGACAACTCCGAACACAGCATATACTATCCAAAAGTTTACTGCTTGAGTTTAATGATCAATACCCCATTAGCTCCCTGGCTGCCATAAATAGAGGTGGCGGCATCCTTTAGAAATTCAATAGATTTAACCTCAGAGGGCACCACCCAATCAACAGAGGTGACGATTTGATCATTAACTACGATCAAGGGTGTTGCCGGACCCCGGAAATTAGACACCCCCCTCACAATGATCTCGTTATTTGTGGTAACACGAACCCCGGGTACCCGGGTACTGATCAGGTCATAGATAGTAAAAGCGGCATCGCCCACCGGGCCCACTTGTTTGGTATCGATCATGGAGGTTGCATAGACCGCATCATTTTTATCTACTGTCGCATACCCTATTGCCATTTCATTAGAGGCATTTTCTTCCTGTGGTGATTTACCCTCCAGAAAAACAAAATTAAGACGGGGTTGATTGTCGTAAACACCGCTCATGAGTCCGTACGCCTCTGCATAAACAGAAATTACCTGAGTTTCTGAATCTACCTCAACTTCAAAATACCCCCTGGCATTGGTTTTTTGATAGGTATTCACCCCATCTACATAAACATTGGCACCGGCAACAGGGGCTCCTTCTGCATTTTTTACAGACCCTAACAATTTTTTAGACTCTTGCGCAGATCCTGTCAGGTAAAAGCAGGATAGTATTGCAATACAGAACCACCTCAATACATTCATAACAAAACATTTAAGTTCTTATAAGGTAGTAAAAATATCCCGGCTGGAAGACAGATCAGGTTTCGCTCCATAGCGATTACCGAATAAACACCGGTTCGTTCTCCATTTTGGTGTTATCGATACTAAACTGGTACCCTTCCCAATTAAACCCTTTCAGGTCTTCCAACGATTCTGCTCCTGAATCAATAATATATCTGACCATGGCACCTCTGGCCTTTTTAGCAAAAAAGCTGACCACTTTCAACTTCCCGTTCTTCCAGTCCTTAAAGGAAGGAGTGATCACCGGTACTTTGAGTGCCTTTTTATCAATAGCTTTAAAGTATTCGTTGCTGGCCAGATTCACGAATAACTCTCCTTCCTGCAGCTCATCATTAAGCTGGGCGGTAATTTTTTCTTTCCAAAAATCATAAAGATTACTGCTGCCATTCACACCAAACGAGGTCCCCATTTCCAGGCGGTAAGGTTGAATGAGGTCAAGAGGCTTTAGCAACCCATACAACCCGCTCAAGATTCGCAATCTGTTCTGTAATACCTCCACCTTACTTTCCGGGATGCTATAAGCATCCAATCCGGTGTACACATCTCCGTTAAATGCATACACGGCAGGCCTTGCATTCTCCGGGGTAAAGGGCAGTTGAAACTCCTGATTTCTTTTCCAGTTTAATTGGGCCAGGTTATCAGATATACTCATGAGCTTTGAAAGTTGAGCCGGTGATTGCTCTTTCAAGGCCTTATTGATCTTCTCTGCCTCGGCACTAAATACAGGTTGAGTAGATTGCGATACAGGTATTGCTGTTTCATAATCCAACGACTTTGCCGGAGAAATAACGATTTTCATATATGAAGATTTTTTTGCTTTATTTTCTGGTTTTTATATTCGAAATTATAATCGCCCCTCACCATGAGATGCGCATTTTTTATCTTATCTCCTGCAGGAAACCACTCTTTGTGTTTTGGGTTTGCTAAAATAAAAAGACCTTCCGGATCACCCGCCGCCCCGAAGCGTTTAAAATCTCCTGAGTATCGCGGTAACGGTTTTATGGCATTCAGTCTGTTATAAAGGGCTTCCAGATCATCTGCAGGCAGGCCCACTTCTCCGATCTGAAGGATAGCCTTTGGAGAAAAAGACGAGGGAGCGGAACCTTCTACATCCCTTCGCGCTATAAATTCAACGATATTGAGATCGGCATCATAAAAGTATTGTGACTTGGCGTTCCAATTCGGAAAATCTATGATCTCGTCTCCTTCAAAGGGCAAAAGAGACACCCTTTTCTTAAGCCAGTTATTTGCCGGCAAATAACTGTCTCCGGGAATTATCAGTGCAAAATGTACAGGGTCTGAATGCTCAGATCTGATAAATTTCAACCGGGACCTTCCGGTTTTAAAACACACATAATCATCCTCTTCATCGCAAGGCTCAAAGTTCATGACACGCTCATAAAAATCCTTTTGCCTTTCAATGTTTTTGGTAAACAGGATGAGCTCTTTAATTTCCACTATGTGAAATTACAACAAAGCATTGGCCTCCCGAAATGGAGTAACATGCAATTTTCTATATAAGGATAAATCTTACCTATTGCCCATCGCGATGTTTTGCATAATTGCGCCATTTTTCAATGGCATTTTGCATGTCTTCGGGCATTTCAGAATCAAAACGAAGAAACTCGCCGGTAACCGGGTGTTCAAACCCAAGAGTTTTGGCATGAAGCGCCTGCCTTGGCAAGATCTTAAAACAATTTTCCACAAACTGTTTATACTTGGTAAAAGTTGTGCCTTTCAGGATCTTTTCGCCTCCGTATCGCTCATCATTAAACAGGGTATGACCTGCATATTTCATATGCACTCTGATCTGATGTGTTCTCCCGGTTTCCAATCTGCAGGCCACCAGGGTAACATATCCAAAACGTTCAATGACCCTGTAATGGGTAACGGCTTCCTTTCCGTGATCACCTTCAGGAAATACAGCCATCTGCAAACGATTCTTAGGATGTCTGCCAATATGGCCTTCAACGGTACCCTCTTCATCGGCAACATTGCCCCAAACTAATGCCAGGTACTCTCTTTCACTGGTTTTATCAAAAAACTGCTTAGAAAGATGGTTCAACGCGTGCTCGGTTTTTGCTATGACCAATAGTCCACTGGTATCCTTATCGATGCGATGCACCAAACCGGGACGTTCATTACTGTTTAAGGGGAGGTTGTTAAAATGATAGATCAGGGCATTGATCAGGGTTCCTGAATAATTACCGTGCCCCGGATGCACGACCATTCCCGCAGGTTTATTGATCACCAGCAGGCTGTCATCTTCATAAACGATATCCAAAGGGATATCTTCAGGAGTGAGCAGGTATTCATGAGGCGGGTGTTCAAAGAGCACCTTCACCACATCAAAGGCTTTCACCTTATAATTTGACTTTACCTGCTGTCCGTTCACATAGATATTCCCGCTCTTTGCTGCCTGTTGGATCTTATTTCTGGTGGCGTTTTCAATGAAGTTCATCAAAAACTTATCTACACGAAGAGGCTCTTGCCCTTTTCCGGCCGTAAAACTGTAATGCTCATAGAGCTCATCGTCCTGATTCAGATCGTCATTCCCTTCAATTTGCGCCATACTTTGATTCTTTTACTTACCTGTTACCCTCTTCATTACCATTACCACATACAAGAACTACCTTTGTGGTTTTCGGTAATTGCGTTCCCGGGTTGATGCGGCTTCCTTCATACTTTACGTAATACACCATATCCTTTCCCAGTTCGTCAATGTATTCGACCTCCTGAACATCAAGACCTACTGCTTTCAGCATGGACTCAGCATTTCTACGGGTTTTTTGAATAACGTTCGGCATACTCACCTTTCGATAACCTGAAGGGTTAAGGGTCAGGTAGATCTTACGCCCCTCTTTTACCTGCTTATTGGCCACAGGATTCTGTTCGATCACCGAAAATCGCGGAAACTCAGGATTAAAGTTCGTCGAATCCTGAACCACGGCTCTCAGCCCGGCATCGCCAAGGATCTGATTGACCTCTCCAAGAGTCTTTTTAGACAGGTCGGGCACCAAAACAAATTCCCCGTGATTGGTGGTTTGTTTCAGGTACTGCATAACACCCAGCGTTAAGGCTATTAATATCAGAACAGCAATAGCAATCTGCCTTAAGAAGGTCTTACTAAAGAGAAATTTAAATAGGTTCATGGTTAAGATTTATTTGGCAAAGATATAAAAACCATACCCATCTGCATCAGGGTATTTTTTTACCGATTCTGCTGCTTTTCGATGAGCAAATATTGTACAATTAATGATACATTTGAAGAACGAAAAAAACACCTAATACGTATATGACCAAAAAGAATATCGGGGTAATTATGGGAGGCTATACCTCTGAGTCGGGTATTTCTCTGAAAAGCGGACAAGTTGTCTGTGACACCCTCGACAGGGCACGTTTTGAAGTTTTTCCTATTCACATCTCTAAAGAAAAGTGGGTGGCTGTCAAAGCAGATGGCACCGAGCAGGAGATCGATCGCTCAGACTTTTCATTACCCACCGATAATGGCAAGATCACTTTTGATTGCGTGTTCAATGCCATTCACGGCAACCCCGGGGAGAATGGTTATATACAGGCCTACCTGGAACTACTGAATATACCTCAGACCGCTTGCGATATGTACCAGGCTGCCCTGACGTATAACAAAAGAGATTGTCTTGCCGTATTGCGATCTTACGGTATAAAAACTGCCAGGTTTCATTACCTCAATCAAGGCGATGCCATAGACCCTGACCAGATCGTTGAAAAGGTCGGACTTCCTTGTTTCGTCAAGGCCAATAAGGCAGGATCCAGCTTTGGAGTTTCAAAGGTTTATAAAAAAGAAGATCTGATGTCTGCCATAGAAAATTCATTCCGTGAAGATGACGAAATTCTTATAGAATCATTCCTTGACGGAACTGAGGTTTCAGTAGGGGTTATTACCTATAAGGGAGAAACAACCGTGCTTCCGGTAACAGAAATTGTTACAGAGAATGATTTCTTCGATTACGAAGCAAAGTATCAGGGTAAATCTCAGGAGATCACCCCGGCCAGAATAACCAAGGAAGAGCTTGAAAAAGTAAGCGATACGGCCAAACGCATCTACAACATCCTTCGCATGAAAGGGTTTAGCCGTAGTGAATTTATTTTTGTGGAAGGCGAGCCTCATTTCCTGGAGATCAACACCGTACCCGGGCTCACAAAAGAAAGCATCCTGCCGCAACAGGCGGGGGTTGCAGGAATCTCTCTTTCAGAACTGTTTACCACAGCCATTGACGAAGCCCTGGGAGCATCTTAAATTTTGTACCTTTAAGTAAAATATTACTCAAGCTATGCGCAGAGCTATCTTTCCGGGGTCGTTTGATCCTATTACCCTGGGACATTACGATATTATTACCAGAGGAGTCACCCTATTTGACGAACTCATCATTGCTATTGGTATCAATGCAGAGAAAAAATATATGTTTTCTCTGGAAGACCGGAAACGCTTTGTTGAAGAAGCCTTTAAGCACGAAAAAAAGATACGGGTAATGACCTATGAAGGGCTCACGGTTGATTTTTGTCGGCAAGTAAACGCTGAGTTCATTCTCAGAGGGCTGCGTAATCCGGCAGACTTTGAATTTGAAAAAGCCATCGCACATACCAATAGAAAGCTCAGTGAGATCGAAACGGTTTTTCTGCTTACCTCCTCAGGAAAAAGCTATATCTCTTCTTCCATAGTAAGAGACGTGATAAGAAACGGAGGAGACTACACCGGCCTGGTGCCTGAAACGGTTCAGGTGAAACAGGGGTGAGTTATGGATGGTGAATGGTGAATGGTGAATGGTGAATGGTGAATGGTGAATTTCGGGATTTGAGATTTCTCACCATGTCAGATCCGACTCGCGGATCATTATTACAAATCAAACTTAACTTTAAGACATCATGATAAAAAAACGGCTGCCCTCAGGCAGCCGTTTTTTTTATTATTTCATCACATCAGCCATCACATGATAGCGAGGGTCATCAACATCTTCTTCGATCACCTGGGCTAATTTAGGTGAGGCCTTGATCATCAGGCGCTGACACTCTTCACTCAGGTGTTTTATTCGTACCTTTTTCCCGGCAGCTTCGTATTTCTCCACCAGGTTAAAAAGCGCCTCAAGGGCAGAATGATCTGCCACCTTTGATTCTATAAAATCGATCTCTACATTTTCCGGATCGTTCTTAACATCAAACTTACTGTTAAAGGCCTGGATACTTCCAAAGAAGAGGATACCCCAGATCTGATATACCTTAGTGCCATCTTCCCTGACAAACTTCCTGGCTCGGATTCTTTTAGCATTCTCCCAGGCAAAAACCAGGGCAGAAATGATCACTCCAGCGATCACGGCAATTGCGAGATCGAAAAATACAGTAAGCGAAGATACTGCGATCAATACGATAGCATCGCTTTTTGGGATCTTATTAAGGATCCTGAAACTACTCCAGGCAAAGGTTCCTATAACTACCATGAACATAACTCCAACCAGGGCGGCAATGGGCACCTGCTCGATGAGTCCGCTGGCAAAAAGGATAAAGAATAAAAGAGTTACCGCTGCAACGATCCCGGAAAGGCGCGTACGTCCCCCTCCTTTGATGTTAATGATCGATTGTCCGATCATGGCACAACCTCCCATACCTCCAAAAAATCCGGTAATAATGTTAGCACCTCCCTGGGCCATACACTCCCTGTTCGAGTTACCTCTTGTTTCTGTTAATTCATCTACCAGGTTGAGGGTCATAAGTGATTCTATCAAACCTATGGCAGCCAGAATAACTGCATAAGGCCCAATAAACCGCAATGTTTCCATATTCATGGGCACCTTATCGAAAATATCGGCCTGGAAAGTAGGCAACCCTCCTTTAAGACCTTCCCCTCCACCATCACGGATAAAAGAGCCCACAGTTGCCACATCGAGGCCGCCAAGGATCACAATGGCAGAAACAACGACAATAGCCAATAAGGCTTCAGGAAGTTTTTTGTTCAGTTTAGGAAGTCCCCACATGATGAACATGGTGAGCCCAACAAAACCAAGCATCAGCCACAGGTCTGCTCCCGTCATCCACACGCGTTCTCCATCAACCACGTGTTTGAACATACCTAATTGAGAAAGGAAGATCACAATGGCAAGTCCGTTTACAAACCCCATCATCACCGGGTGTGGTATCAGTCTGACAAATTTACCCAGCTTAAAAACACCGGCCAGCATCTGAATAATACCCATCAGGATCACCGTAGCAAAAAGATAATACAGCCCAAGGTTTTCGCCCTCAGCCCCCATGGCATTTCCCTGGGCCACCAGGGTTACCATAACTACCGCCAGGGCTCCTGTAGCTCCCGAGATCATACCCGGACGCCCTCCAAATATAGAGGTGATCAGACCGATCATAAATGCCGCATATAAACCTACAAGCGGAGGCACGCCTGCCACAAAAGCAAATGCCACGGCTTCCGGAATAAGTGCCAGGGCAACCGTTAATCCGCTAAATATATCGTCTTTGGCGTTTGCCGCCCTTTTCCTGATGAACTCTGTCATGAACCTGTAATTTTTGAAGGTGCAAAACTACTTCAATTTTTTGGATGTACAAGGAATACAACCCGGATACAGCTTCCTGTTAATCAGACACCTACAAAATACCGGAACAACATTCCTTGTTTTGAGCTTGCTGTTACGCCCTTCGTTGTGCACAAATTATCTATTTTTGAGACCCTAACTAAAGTTTATAGCTATTTTGAGATCAGCCATTATTTTCCTTCTGCTCTTTTCAGTTGTTTTTACACAGGCACAGAAGCAAGACACTTCGTTTACGACCCTTTTTGAATCGTCTAAAGGAACTGAAACTCCGGAATACCGGCAGGTAATCGACTATTACCATAAATTAGCCGGAGCCTTCGAGGAGATCTCTATTACAGAGGAAGGAAACACCGACAGCGGTAATCCGCTGCATCTGGTTACCTACACCCCCAGCACACTCAGGGTTGAAGCCCCCCTGGTACTTCTTATAAATAACGGTATTCATCCCGGAGAACCTGATGGTATTGATGCCACCATGATGCTGTTCAGAGACCTGGCAACGGGAAAGATCAACGCCCCAAAGAATACGATCGTAGCGGCGATTCCTGTGTACAATATCGGGGGAGCCCTGAACAGAAACAGCACCAGCCGAACCAACCAAAACGGGCCTGAAGCCTACGGTTTCAGAGGAAATGCAAGAAACTTTGATCTCAACCGGGATTTTATAAAATCAGACACCAGAAATGCCAAGACCTTCGCTCAGATCTTTCAAAAACTGAACCCTGACGTATTTATTGACAACCATGTAAGTAATGGCGCCGACTATCAATACACCCTGACCCACCTGTTTACCCAGCATAACAAATTAGGTGGTGTTGCAGGAAATTATTTACATGAGGTATTACGTCCTGAATTGGAAAAGGAACTGGAAAATGAGCATTGGGATATTACGCCCTACGTGAACGTATTCAACAATGTACCGGAAAAAGGGTTTTCTCAATTTTTTGATTCGCCCAGGTACTCCACAGGATACACCACCCTATGGAACACCCTTGGCATGATGGTAGAAACCCATATGCTTAAGCCTTATAAACCCAGGGTTGAAGGCACCTATGCACTTATGTCGGCCATGCTTGCCATTATCGATGAGCGACATGAAGAAATTAAAGCGGTTCGAACAAAACGCCTGGAAGAACTTTACAATGCAGAAACCTACCCCCTTACATGGGAGAATGACACTACCCAACACCGTATCCTGAACTTCAAAGGGTACGAAGGTAAAATGATCAAAAGCGAGGTAACGGGGCTGCAACGCCTCAAATATGATCGAAATCAACCCTTTGTAAAACCGGTGGAATACCGTGATGTATTTAAGCCTGTCAAAGAGGTTCGCATTCCGGAGGCCTACCTCCTGCCCGTTGGATGGCATAATGTAACGGAGCGCCTTCAGGCAAACGGGATCCAAATGGAGCGGTTGAACCGAGACACTACCCTGATGGTTGAAACGTATATCATAGACAATTACGACACCAGGCGCTCGGCCTATGAAGGTCACTACCTGCACACAAATACTTCTGTCAAGGTAAACACCCTGACCAAAAACATATCCGCAGGAAGTTATTATCTGATCCCGGTAAAACAACCCGGCATTCGCTACCTGCTGGAGACCCTCGAACCGGAAGCTGCAGATTCCTTTTTTAACTGGAATTTCTTTGATACCATCTTGCAACAGAAAGAAGGATTTTCTCCCTATGTCTGGGAAGATAAGGCAAGGGAACTCCTGGAAACTGATCCCGATCTCGCTAAGACTTTCAGGGAGAAGAAGGCAAAGGAGCCTGAATTTGCAAATAGCTGGTATGCCCAGTTAGACTGGCTGCATAAAAATTCTGAGAACTATGAAAAGGCACACCTTAGATACCCCGTATTGCGAATAGTTAAACCGTAGTCATTTCTTCTTTAAAGAATCCCTGAATATTGGCGTAAGAATTCTCTAAAGCCTTTGGAATCTCTTTGTCACTAAGCCATGTGGCCACCTCTATACCTTCATTGCATTGAGGCTTAAGCTTGCCTGTATACTTGGTACGCATTTGATACCAATGTGTTTCTTTTAGCTTATAAACCCCGTTGCGCTTGAAAATATGATAGGTCTTATGGAGAAAGTGATCGATCTTAAGTTTTTTCACCCCGGTCTCTTCCTCTACCTCTCTTATGGCAGCATCAGGAATGGTTTCACCCTTATCTACCTTTCCCTTCGGAAGGTCCCATTTCTTGTTTCGAAATATGAACAAGGTATCGCCATCTGCGTTGACAGCTCTGCCGCCAGCAGCCACCACAAGGGGAACTTTTTTAATGAAATTCTTTAATAAGGCCTCCGGATCAGGATGATAGATCCTGGCCTCCTTGATCTTACCTTTTTCAAGTTGCTCCACCACCTCCTCAATATCAAAAGTATCCATAAGAAACAGCTTAAAATCGGTTTCCTTCGTCAGCTCAGAGGTCAAAAAAATGCGGCGCGCATTTACAAAAACTTCATACATTTGCATCATGATTTTAAACAAAGATACCGCCAGGAAAACAGCAGAACTTTTGTTGCAAATAAAGGCAATAAAGTTGAATCCAAAAAATCCTTTCACCTGGGCATCAGGCTGGAAATCTCCAATTTACTGTGACAACCGTATCGTTTTATCCTATCCTCCAATAAGAAACTACTTACGCGAGGCAATGGGAAAACAGATCGAAGAGCTTTACGGCAAGCCTGATGTAATTGCAGGGGTAGCCACCGGGGCTATCGGGATCGGCATGTTGGTAGCTGAATACCTGAACCTGCCCTTTGTATATGTGCGACCTGAACCTAAAAAACACGGTAGAGGCAATCAGATTGAAGGGGCGCTGGACAAAGGGGCTAAAGTTGTGGTGGTTGAAGACCTGATCAGTACCGGTAAAAGCAGTCTCAATGCGGTAACTGCCCTTGAGAATGCGGGCGCAAATGTAAAAGGGATGATCGCTATTTTCAGCTACGGATTTGAAATCTCGGAGACCAATTTTAAAGATCGCAATCTGCAGCTTCACACGCTAAGCAATTACGAACACTTGCTGGAGCAGGCTGTAGATACCCAATATATTAGTGAGAAAGAATTAAGTACCTTACAAGACTGGAGGAAAGCTCCTGACACTTGGAAATAAACTGAAAAAATGACCATAGATACTCCAAAAACCCAGGTAAACCTTACTGCTGAAGAATTGTATAATTTTTTAGCAGATGTGAAGAATTTTGAAAAATTAATGCCTGAGAATACCAGTAAGTTTGAAATACTCGGCGATGAAAAATTCTTGTTCGCCTTGTCCGGCATGCCGGAGATCGTACTTGTGATCAAGGAAAAACAACCTAACGACAAGATCGTTCTGGGAGCTGCATCAGACAAACTTCCCTTCACCCTGACCGCCGACATTTCTGAAACAGGAGAAAACAGCAGTGAAGCCTCCCTTACTTTTCACGGAGAATTCAACGCTATGATGGGCATGATGATCAAAGGACCCATTACCACCTTTATCAATACCCTTACTGCCAACATGGCCAAGCTGTAAAGAGTTTTGAGTTTGAGGGACGAGTTTCAGGGACAAAGTTTAGAATTTGGGTATTTACTATCAACCTCCATCGCCCCTTTGCGACTTCACCTCTTCGTCTCTGCCGTCAGGCAAAACGGCATAACCGCGTAACCGCATAACCGCATAACCGCATAACCGCATAACCAAGCTATGACCTTCTACGATTTCGAAGCCAAAACGATCAGCGGAGAGCCCCTCAATATGGAACAATTCAAGGGTAAGACCGTTATCGTAGTGAACACGGCCAGTAAATGCGGCTTTACCCCTCAATATGCCGGGCTGGAAAAGCTTTATCAGAAGTACAAGGATGAAGGCCTGGTGGTGCTTGGATTCCCCTGTAATCAATTCGGCAAACAGGAATCCGGCTCATCTGAAGAGATCAAAGAATTCTGTGAGCTGAATTACGGAGTAAGCTTCCCAATGTTTGACAAGGTGAGAGTAAACGGGGTAAATGCCCACCCACTTTTCAAATACCTGAAATCTCACCTATCCGGAGGGTTATTCGGAAGCCGGATCAAATGGAATTTCACCAAGTTCATCATCGATAAAAAGGGAAAACCCATAAAACGATTTTCTCCGACCACCAAACCTGAAAAAATGGAAGCCTACATTCAACGCGTAATGAATAGGTAAGTTTTAGTTTGAGGAACGAGTTTCAGTTTTGAGGAAAGGGTTTCATTTTCAAAGACGAGTTTAAAGTTTGGAATTTGCTTTTCACCCCTTCGCTCCTTAGCTCCTTAGCTCCTTAGCTCTTTAATAAAGCAATGTCAACTCCTTCAACTCGAACGACTGCATTACTTCATCTTCCAGCAGTACCCTGAGCTTACCGTCCTGGTCAACCCCTTTAATAAACCCCATAATGAGTTTGCCGTCGCGGTCTTTAAAGGTTGAAGGCTTATCCTTTCTAAAGAGACGTGATTCATATAGTGCCCTCAACTTATCAAATTCTTTCCCGGCCACCCAGGGTACGTAGAACCGAAATCGATCTATGATCTTGTAGAGCACCTCTTCTCTCACATAATGCACCCCGGTGATCTTTTTCAGGGAAGAAGCATTGATAAGACCCGGAAATTCCAACTGGTTGAGATTGAGTCCCACCCCGATTATGGCAGCCGACATGCGGCCTTCCCGCAGTATATTTTCTATCAAAATACCTCCAACCTTCTTGTTTGCTGACAAAATGTCGTTAGGCCATTTGATCTTTACATTGGGGATATTAAAACTCTCCAGGACATCAAAAACCGCAAGAGAGATCACCATACTGATATAAAATTGCTGTTCGGGCTCGAGGTGATTGATCTGCTTATACAAGCTAAACGTTAGGTTCCTGGAGGGTTCTGAGATCCATTTGGTACCCATCTGCCCCCTGCCGCCGGTTTGTTCGCGAGTCATTACCACCGTATAATCCTTGGGAGCAGTTTGCGTGACCAACTGTTTTAAATAGGTGTTGGTCGAATCAATGGCATCAAGTTTGATTAAATTCATGACGAGTACTACATTTAATCTGTAATCTTATGTTAACGGAGGTAGTCCTAAAAACAAAAAAATAATAACTTTGTGAAAATAACTTTTTTTAATGGCAAAAACGAGCAGTAGTGCAGATCAGTTGATCACATATATCTTAAAAGGGATTGAGGAAGTAAAAGGGAAGGATGTTAATATTTTAGATTTAAGAGAATTAGACAACACGGTTTGCGATTACTTCGTCATCTGCAATGGAACTTCCAACACACAGGTAAATGCCATTGTAAATTCTATCCAAAAAACAGTCAGCCGAGAAATTAAAGACAAACCATGGCATGTAGAAGGCACTGACAACGCCGAGTGGGTGCTTATTGATTATGTGAACGTTGTTGTTCATGTATTTCAGAAAAGCATTCGCGAATACTATGATATCGAAGGGCTTTGGGGCGATGCCAAGATGACGGCTGTTCCCATGAGCTAAAAACCTATTAACCTTAGAATTTTTAAATGGCAAAAGAGACTAATAACAATACAAATCCGAAAAAACCAAGATTCAGTTCTTATTGGATCTATGGCATCATTTTGCTTTTCATTATTGGAATGCAGTTATTTTCCGGCGGCAGTGGCTGGTCTACACCTCCGGAGATCACTCCTTCCAGAATGGAGCAGTTTTTAGAGGATGGCGATGTTGAGAAGATACTTATCATTAACAATACAAAAAGCGCTAAAATTTTCCTTACGGAAGAAGCCCTGAAAAAAGATGTTCACAAGAACGCCCAAGGGCAAACCTTTTTACCAAGCGCTTCACAGGTACCTCAGTATTTAGTGAAATTCGGAGATGCTCAAAATTTTGAGAATGGCATTTCCGAGACCATCGACGAGAATAACCTCAGCGATGTAGAGGTGAAATTTGATATCGAATCAAATCTTTTCACCGATCTGCTTATCACGCTCCTGCCCTTTGTGCTGATCATCGGTATCTGGATTTTCCTGATGAGACGTATGTCAGGAGGAGCTGCCGGAGGTGCTGGTGGACAGATCTTTAATATCGGAAAATCAAAAGCAAAGCTCTTTGATGAGAAAACAGACATGAAGGTAACATTTAAGGATGTTGCCGGGCTGGAAGGCGCTAAAGAAGAGGTACAGGAGATCGTTGACTTTCTTAAAAACCCTGAAAAATACACCTCTCTGGGTGGTAAAATTCCAAAAGGAGCCCTCCTTGTAGGACCTCCGGGTACCGGTAAAACCCTATTGGCCAAAGCCGTTGCAGGTGAGGCTAAGGTACCTTTCTTCTCCTTATCAGGATCTGACTTTGTAGAGATGTTTGTAGGGGTGGGAGCCTCCAGGGTACGTGACCTCTTCAAGCAGGCCAAGGACAAGTCACCTGCCATAATTTTCATTGACGAGATCGATGCTATCGGTCGCGCAAGAGGCAAAAATAATTTCACGGGAAGTAATGACGAGCGGGAAAACACCCTGAACCAGTTACTAACCGAAATGGACGGCTTTGGCACAAACACCAATGTGATTGTTCTTGCCGCCACCAACAGGGCTGATATTCTTGACAAAGCCTTGATGCGTGCCGGACGTTTTGACCGGCAGATTTATGTGGACCTCCCTGACGTAAGAGAGCGTAAAGAGATCTTTGAGGTTCATCTTCGCCCTATAAAAAATTCAGAATCACTCGATATGGAATTCCTGGCTAAACAAACACCGGGATTCTCTGGAGCTGATATCGCTAATGTATGTAACGAGGCCGCATTGATCGCTGCCAGAAAGGGTAAAAAGGCTGTTGACAAACAGGATTTCCTGGATGCTGTTGACCGTATTGTGGGAGGACTTGAAAAGAAAAACAAGATTATTACTCCTGAAGAAAAGAAAACCATTGCCTTTCATGAAGCGGGTCACGCTACGGTTAGCTGGCTGCTGGAGCATGCTGCACCCCTGGTAAAGGTTACTATTGTTCCCAGAGGCCAAAGTCTTGGTGCCGCCTGGTATTTACCGGAAGAGCGCCTTATTGTACGTCCGGAGCAGATGGCAGATGAAATGTGTGCCACCATGGGAGGTAGAGCCGCAGAGAAAGTGATCTTTGACAAGATCTCTACCGGTGCCCTGAGCGACCTGGAGAAGGTAACCAAACAGGCACGAGCCATGGTTACCATTTACGGTCTTAATGATGAGATCGGGAACCTCACCTATTATGATTCAAGCGGACAGACCGATTATAATTTCTCTAAACCATATAGTGAAGAAACGGCTAAGGTGATCGACAAGGAGATCTCGCGAATTATTGAAGAACAATACCAACGCGCGATCAAACTTCTTGAAGATAATAAAGATAAACTCACCACCCTGGCAGAACGCCTGCTGGAAAAAGAGGTGATCTTTAAAGATGATCTGGAAAGGATCTTCGGAAAACGTCCTTTTGAGAAAAAAAGCGGAATGACTGAGATCAAAGAGAGTGATTCTGCAACAAAGGAAGAAGAACTCCAGGAGAAAGAATAAAATTGAAAAGAGCGTAAATACAAAATTTACGCTCTTTTTACACGTTATCGTTATAGAATTTTTAATTTTATAGCTAACAACACTAAAAATAGTATTCCCCTAATTATTTAAATGAACTTTCTTAAGCGACTTTTTGGATCTAAGGACAATAAGAATAAAAAACCGTCTGTCGCCGACGAACGGGGCCAATTCATGCCTGAAGTTCCATTACCCACCGATGAGAAATTCACTATAAACTTCAAGAAGAACGGCGGTAAATTCCTGTACTGCGAATCCATGGAAGAGGTTCTGGAGTGCTTTCAGAAAATCCTTGCGGAAAACTCCTGGAGCACCAAAGAGGTATGTTGTCTCGACGCTTCACTGATCAATCACTTCAAAACCTTTCAACTGGAAGGGAGAAAAAATTGTTTTGGAACCAATCTTTTGCTTACCCGCTGCGAAAATTTAGTTGCCGACAACGGGTCACTAATGTTCAGTTCAAACCAGATCAAAGAAAGTAAATTACACGACCTTCCTGACAACTTTATTGTCTTTGCCACTACCAGTCAGTTGATTGACAATTTAGGAGAGGGATTACACGGAATAAAATCTAAAAACAAAGCCCAGATTCCGACCAATATTACTACCATAAAGCATTTCAACCGGCAGGAAGAAAAAGATTTTCTCTCATACGGGAGTACTTCAAAAAACTTATATTTGCTCTTATTGGAAGATTTATAAGATGCGAGAACTCCTCAAACGCGCGATTACCGGCGTGTTGTACATCCTGCTCCTTCTGGCTGCAGTTTTTTTAAGTAATAATGCCTTTGATTTTCTCTTCATGATCTTCGGCATTATCTGTCTTTACGAATTTAAAAAGATCATCAGGCTTCAGGGCTATTACATTTTTATAGCATTTCTTATTCTCTGGTGGTTTCACATCTATGTTCTCGGAGGGTTGGAGCAAAAGTTATTGGTAAGTTGCATTCTTTTAACAGCCACCCTGGCTACCGATCTGGTCATGATCAAAAAATTATACTCCACCACCCCTGCCAGGTATAATCAGGCACAAAAATTTCTTATCTCCCTGTTCTACATTGGAGGCGGATGTATTTTCCTGGCTTTGTTACCTTACAGCAATGGTGGGTTTGCCAAGGCCATTATCATTGGTATCTTCATCCTTATTTGGGTAAACGACTCCTTCGCCTACCTGGTGGGGAGAACCTTTGGCAAACACAAACTCTTTGAGCGAGTATCGCCAAAGAAAACCATAGAAGGCTTTCTCGGCGGCTTCGTATTTGCATTAATTGCCTCCTATTTTTTATTCCTATACAGTAATGAATTAACTTTGTTTAAATGGTTAATTCTGGCCATAGTGGTGGTCATTTCAGGAACCCTTGGCGACCTTGTTGAATCAAAATTCAAAAGAATGGCACGGGTTAAAGACAGTGGAGCCATTTTACCGGGGCACGGCGGTCTGCTAGACCGTTTAGACAGTCTTGTATTTGCAGCACCCTTCGCCTATTTAACCCTACAAATTTTCAACTATGTTTCATAAAGAAGGATATAAGATCATACTTACCACTTTATTCGTGGTCATTGCCGGAATACTCCTGGCACAGTTCTATATTGACACCCCATGGATCCAAAAGACCGTGCAGGCTGCGTTTCTGATATTGCTGATCATGATCCTGCAATTCTTCAGAAATCCGAGGCGTATTGCCTCCCTCAACGACGAACAGGTACTTGCCCCTGTTGACGGAAAAGTAGTGGTGATCGAGGAAGTGTTTGAAAAAGAATATTTCAAAGACCAGCGCATTCAGGTCTCTATATTCATGTCACCTGTAAATGTTCACGTTACACGGTATGCCCTGGGAGGAGAGGTCAAATTCAGTAAATACCATCCGGGAAAATACCTGGTAGCATGGCATCCTAAGGCCTCTGAAGAAAATGAACGTACCACTATCGTTGTGGAGAATCAAAGTTTTGGCGCAGTATTATATCGTCAAATTGCCGGGGCCCTGGCCAAACGTATTGTAAATTACGCCAAAGAAGGCATGCAGGTAATTCAGGGAGAAGATGCGGGATTCATCAAATTCGGATCACGTGTAGACCTCTTTTTGCCACTGGATGCGAAGATCCATGTAAATCTTCACGATAAAGTGAAGGGCGGCATAGATGTGATTGCAAGTAAATAGCAAAATGAGTAGTAAGAAGCTTGACCGGGAATTTGAAAAGGCCGTGGAATTCATGAACAGTTACCATGATCCGCTACCGGCCGACCTCCTGCTACGCCTATATGCATATTACAAAAAAGCCACTCGAAGTGAAGCACCTCCGGGCAGCCGGAGGGCGATTATAAATGCCTTTAAAACGAATGCACTATTCCAGGCAGGACAGATCAGCGAAAAGCAAGCCAAAAAGAAATATACTAAACTGGTAAGTACGTATTTTAATGAAGACTTCAAGGCTGAGAACGACGCATAAAAAAACCCGCTAAACAGCGGGTTTTCTTTTACTTTATAGTTTACGCTACTTACTGAAGCGAAGCCAGACTTTCCCGAATCGTCTCGATCTTAGCTTTGGCATCAGCCTCCTTTTTCCGCTCCATAGCCACCACCTGTTCAGGCGCATTATTTACAAATCGCTCGTTGGATAGCTTTTTCTGAACACTTTTAAGGAAGCCTTCAGTATACTTCAATTCTTCCTGAAGCTTCTCTACCTCCTCTTCAACATTGACTGCTCCGGAAACCGGAATAAAGTATTCGTTAGACTTCACCCTGAAAGAAAGCGCCCCCTCAGGCTTCTCCTCTACATAGCTCAGTCCTTCTACGTTACCTAATTTGGCGATCACCGTATCAAGTTCTTTGCCCGCCTTCTCATTATTAAGCACTTTCAGCTCAATACTGTTTTTGAACGGAATGTTTTTCTCCTTTCTGATCGTTCGTATTCCGGAAATGACCTCAGCGGCAAGATCAAATTCAGCGATCAGCTGCTCATTTACATCTCCGGTGATCGGCCATTTTGAAATGATCATGGCCTCTTCGGGAGTACGCACCTTCATCAGTTGCCAGATCTCTTCAGTAAGGAAAGGCATAAACGGATGAAGTATCTTCAGATTATTCTCAAATAAAGTTACAACCTCATCAAAGGTTTTCTTATCAATAGGTTGCTGATAAGCCGGCTTTACCATCTCAAGCAGCCAGGAACAGAAATCATCCCAAATGAGCTTATAAGTAGCCATAAGGGCATCAGAGATCCTGTATTTATCAAACTGGTCTTCTATGGTTTTCAGCGTGGTGTTAAACCTGCTCTTATACCAGTCTATTGCAATAGCTGCACTTTCCGGCTGAGCAATAGCTGCATCCACCTGCCAGCTTTTAACCAACCTGAAGGCATTCCAAATCTTATTGGCAAACCCTTTCCCCTGCTGGCACAATGCCTCATCAAATAACAGGTCATTTCCTGCTGCAGAACTCAACAAGAGACCAACCCGAACTCCATCGGCCCCGTATTCCTTGATCAGTCCAAGAGCATCGGGAGAGTTCCCGAGCGATTTAGACATCTTTCTTCGCTGCTTATCGCGAACAAGACCGGTAAGGTAGATATTGCTAAATGGTTTTTCTCCTCTGAACTCATATCCAGCAATGATCATTCGGGCCACCCAGAAAAACAGAATGTCGGGACCTGTAACAAGATCATTGGTAGGATAATAATATTTCACCTCCTCATTTTCCGGTTCCAGAATACCTCCAAAAACACTGATAGGCCAAAGCCAGGAAGAGAACCAGGTATCAAGAGAATCTTCTTCCTGTCTGAGATCAGAAAGCCGAAGCCCTTCATTACCGGTTACTTTGCGTGCTTTCTCCAGTGCCTTGTCGGCATTTTCAGCAACCACAAAGTCTTCTTTGCCTTCACCGTAATACCAGGCCGGGATCTGATGTCCCCACCAAAGCTGTCGCGATATATTCCAGTCACGGATATTCTCCATCCAATGACGGTAGGTGTTTTCAAATTTTTTAGGGAAAAGCTTGATATCTTCATCTTCTAAAACCGCCTTGATAGCAGGTTTTACCAACTCCTCCATTTTCAGAAACCACTGGTCTGATAGACGTGGCTCAATAACAGCTTTGGTACGCTCAGAAGTACCCACCTTATTCAGGTGATTCTCCGTTTTAACCAGGAACCCCTTTTCTTCAAGCTCTCTGGAAATTGCCTTTCTGACCACAAAACGATCCATCCCTTCATAATGCAGCCCGTTACTGTTCAGCGTGGCATCATCGTTAAAAATATCTATCACTTCCAGCTGGTGCTTATCACCCAGCATTTTATCGTTCTCATCATGCGCAGGGGTCACCTTCAGGCAACCTGTTCCGAACTCAACATCCACATACTCGTCTTCAATGATCGGAATTACCCGGTTGGCTAAGGGAACAATAGCCTTTTTGCCTTTCAGGTGAGCATAACGCTCATCGTTGGGATTAATACAAATAGCAGTATCTCCGAGAATGGTTTCCGGGCGCGTAGTGGCTATGGTTACCTTCTCGTCACTCCCCTCCACCTGATATTCGAGGTAGTAAAGCGATCCCTGACGCTCTTCATAGATCACCTCCTCATCAGATAGGGTTGTTTTTGCCTCAGGATCCCAGTTTACCATTCGGTGCCCGCGGTATATAAGTCCCTTTTCATAAAGATCTGCAAATACCTTAATCACCGAAGCCGACATATCCTCATCCATGGTGAATTTCGTACGATCCCAGTCGCAGGAGCATCCTAATTTTTTAAGCTGTTCCAGGATCACACCCCCATATTCTTCTGTCCATTCCCAGGCATGCTCAAGAAATTGCTCTCTTGTCAGGTCTTTCTTTTCAATACCCTGTTCTTTTAACTTCGCCACTACTTTGGCTTCGGTAGCGATAGAGGCATGGTCGGTACCCGGAACCCAGCAGGCATTGAATCCTTTTAAACGGGCCCGTCGTATCAAAACGTCCTGAATGGTATTGTTCAGCATATGCCCCATATGCAGCACCCCGGTTACATTTGGGGGTGGTATCACAATGGTATAGGGGTCTCTTCCATCAGGAACTGAACGAAAATAATTATGTTTCATCCAGTAGTCATACCATTTACCTTCAACGGTAGTGGACTCGTATTTAGAAGGAATATTCATCTTAGGAAACTCTTTTTGGCATTAAAGTTGCAAAAGTAGCCATAAGCACAGGATTTTAAAAGAAAACATTAAATTTTGAAGACTGTTTAAAATCGTTTACATTTACTTTTCACTTAAATCTTTTACTGATGAAAAAATTACTAATGCTTTTAATTGTCGGACTCACGTATTTCAGTGTGTCTGCCCAAGAAAAAGTAGCCAAGATTGAATTCAAGAGCGATGTCATCGATTATGGTGAGATCGCACGTAACAGCGACGGAATCCGTGTTTTTGAATTCACAAATACGGGTAATGCACCTTTGATCATTTCCAAAGTAACTTCTTCCTGCGGATGTACCATCCCTAAGAAACCGGAAGAACCGATTATGCCCGGAGAGAGCGGACAGATCGAGGTGAAGTATGACACAGACAGAGTAGGACATATCAGAAAAACCATCATGGTAACTTCGAATGCCGATACTCCTAAAGTACCACTAAAAATCAAAGGAAAGGTTTTACCTGATCCGGGTAAATAAACTTTCAATAACCTACAAAAAAACGCCCGGAGATCCCGGGCGTTTTTTTTTGCTTCTTTTAGAATTCTTCAACTGCCTCTGAACAGTCGATCTGGCCAGAAATAATACATACCAGAGCTGCCGTCGACGCCCTCGTCGGTTGCTATTACCAATAAAATCCTTCTCGAAGATTCAACCGCCATTTTTAGGTAAGACCTGTTTCCAAAAACCACGGACGAAGACGTCCGCGGTAGCACATTCGAAATAACGCGAACCACTTACTTAACACTGTTTTTACATTCAGACCCTTACTTCATTATTTTGAGGAAGACTAGATGGAAGCCTCTATAAACGCTGCCACCGACGCCCTCGTCGGCGGCGATTACCAATAAAATCCTTCTCGAAGGTTCAACCGCCATTTTTAGGTAAGACCCATTTCCAAAAACCACGGACGAAGACGTACGCGGTAGCGCATTTGTGCAAACAACCGAACATTAAAATATAGAATATTTACTATATTTAGTGCATGAGTCGAAACTATAAATTTCATAATCCTGCAGCTCTTTATTTTATCTCCTTTGCTACCGTCAATTGGATCGAACTATTTTCTCGAATGATATACTTTTACCTCATAATTGATTGCTTAAGCTACTGTAGAAAACATAAAGCCATGGAACTTTATGCCTATTGTATTATGCCAAATCATATTCACTTACTATTTCGTTCAGCCTTGGACCAGCCATCAGATTTAATCCGGGATTTTAAAGGATTCACCTCTAAACAACTTATCAAAGAGATTAAGTCAAACCCTCAGGAGAGCCGAAGGGAATGGCTTTTACGAGAATTTGAACTTAAAGTTAATACTAAAAGAAAGGATAGAAAATATCAATTATGGCAACCACATAATTACCCTATCGAAATATGGAGCACTGGTGCCTTAAGACAGAAAATCAATTACATACACGATAACCCGGTTCAAGCCGGCTTAGTCATGAGACCATGGGAATACAAATACAGTAGTGCCAGGAATTTTGCAGAGTTGGATGCGGTGATGGAGATAGATGATATTGGGTTTCTGGGATGACCTGAGTCATGCTCTTATTCTTTTCAGCAACCAATTAACCCATATTTCAAAAGCTGTCGCCGACGTCCCGGGCTGCTGCTAGCAGACTGGTCAATAGCCCCAAGAAATAATACATACCAGAGCTGCCGCCGACGTCCTCGTCGGTGGCTATTACCAATAAAATCCTTCTCGAAGATTCAACCGCCATTTTTAGGTAAGACCTGTTTCCAAAAACCACGGACGAAGACGTCCGCGGTAGCACATTCGAAATAACGCGAACTACTTACTTAACACTGTTTTTACATTCAGACCCTTACTTCATTATTTTGAGGAAGACTAGATGGAAGCCTTTATAAACGCTGCCGCCGACGTCCTCGTCAGTGGCGATTACCAATAAAATCCTTCTCGAAGGTTCAACCGCCATTTTTAGGTAATACCCATTTCCAAAAACCACGGACGAAGACGTACGCGGT
Source organism: Robertkochia marina (assembly GCF_004799345.1). GTDB lineage: Bacteria > Bacteroidota > Bacteroidia > Flavobacteriales > Flavobacteriaceae > Robertkochia > Robertkochia marina. Next base: position 127,138 of record NZ_SSMC01000003.1, on the reverse strand, counting down.
AGCACATAGGCATAACATTCTGTAATTATTAAAGCTTTGGATACTTAAAAGGGTAACGTTCTTTTTGTGAGGCTCGTTCACGATTATAGATCAGCAAGTGATATTGATCTTCTTCGATCTCACGGTACCCGAGTAAGTGAAATAAGGGTTTTGCCAAAAAACGTACGGTTTTCAAATTTACCCGCAATCCGTTCTTTTCAGGATCTATCCAGGAAATACCGGGCAATAAAGCCAGTAAGGCATCCAGCCTTAACAACCGCAGCCCTGCAGAAACACCCAATATCCAGGAAGGAATTCTGCGAACAAAGAAAAAGCCGTCTTCTCCCTGTTTCTGGTACAAGGGCATAAAAATGGTGGTCTCTTCTTCAGCTTTTAACTCTTTTCCGTTATAATATGCTAAAAGCGCACCTTCCCCTACTTTTTGAAAATTCTCGTATCCCCGGCACATCTTAAAGTCATCACCGGGTCCCAGGGCAAACCTGTAAATTACCTCATAAAAACTGTGATCCTTCCCGGAATTACGCTCCAATCGCTCCCGATGTGTTTTGATCAAGTCCTGATTCGGTTTCATCACTCCCGCAACACACAAGGCCATATAAAGAAAACTCTCGGCATTCCTTACGGAGCATTCATCGTGATGTTCCCCTGCTTCAAAACCAAGACTCACAAAGCCTTGTTGATTGATATAACTCAACAGGGCTCCCTGAAGGTATTCTTCTATACCCAAAACAACGGGTACCGGAAAAACTGAAGTGAAACGACGATTGATCAAAGAGTCGTCTATAGTAATAAAGGGAATGGAAGCCGCAGAGGTGGTATGTACATCGATAAAATACAGCGGACCGGTAATGGTACTGCTTATATCATTGATGATCCTGAGAAGTTCTTTCCGGTCTTTATTTTCAGAGATCTTATTTTCAGATAAAAAACCGTCTTCAAGGCTTTTGCGTTTCCACAGGCGGTTAAGATCTTCATCAATAAATCGCTGCCCCCTTGCCAAGGCAGGGATATTACCACTCAATACATACAACGATCCTGAAAGTTTTTCTTCCTCCAACAACGGTAACAACAGGTGAAAGGCCTCTAACCCGGCCTTTTCATTTCCGTGGATACCGCAAAAAACCACTAAGCAGGGAGCTTCGGGATTGGCATTATGCTCAAAAAGCACCCTATTTACATGGCTTGCAGGTTTTTTCACGATCAGTTTGGTTTCAGACATCATTCTTCGTAATTATTCCCACGAGATAGTTCTCATGGACCACGGGCAAACTCCCGATCTTCATTTTAGACAACAATTCCCGGGCTTCCAACACACTTTGATCCGGGGTAATGGTAACCACATTGGGGTTCATTACCTCTTCTACACAGACACCCTTCAGTGATTCCCGGTGTCGGTCAAGATCTGTAGAGGTCAGGATTCCTTTTAAGATCCCTTGATTGTCAATAACGGGCATATGATGAATCTTTCTCCACTCCATGAGCTGATCAATAAAGCCGGCATTATCATCGATCCTGGCTGTGACCACGTTGCGATTCATAAATTGCTTGACACATTTTTGAGATTCAAGCTTAATATCTACATCCTCTCTGAGGATCTTCCATGCGGAAACGGGGACCCCTCTTCGCTGATAGGTGTATATAGCCGCAGTTATGGCCCTGCAGGCATCCGTTTTTTTCATTTGGGTACGCAGATTCCGGAAACTCTTACGTATCCACCTGCTGGCATCCTGGTGGTCTATGCGGTTCTCGATCACCTTTAGATAATGGTTTGCATCGTCGGCACTGACCCCGCTATCCAAAAGACCTCGCCAGGCGATCGGCAGGAGTACTTCCTTTAACAAACGATCTGCTGACACCAGTTTGTCTCCCCAATAAAATCGGGATGACATCCCGTACCGGGCCGCTAAGAGAAAGTTATTCTTGACATCCTTAAAATCAAACTTCAAATGAAGATCGTCATAGGTTGCCGGCCGCCCCCTCATTAACCCGACCCAAAACGCCATATTAGCCACCTGGTCTAGAACGGTAGGGCCTGAAGGAATATAACGATTCTCTATTCTCAGGTGAGGTTTTCCGTCTGTCACCCCATAGCAGGCCCTGTTCCACCGATAGATGGTTCCATTATGCAATCCCAATGCCTTTAGTTTTGGGATCTGCCCTTCCAGAAGCATGTCATCACTGTAAAGTTCAAAATCTGAAGTGAGCAAACTTCTGAAACGAAGCACTTCCTGCCGAAACAGGTCGGCTGCATTACCAAGAGCCCAACTGTCTCCAAAACTTACCCTTGCTTCTCTCTCGTTAAGAAGAAAAGAACTTGCACGTGTATCAATACTCTGGGTAAAAAGAGCGATCCTGGTCTCATCCCATAACTCTTTCCCTAAAAGCAATGGAGAGTTTGTACATATACTCAGTACGGGGCCCGCTATCATTTGAGCCCAGTTATAACTATTCACAAAATCTTTGGCACCTACCTGCAAATGCGCCTGAAAACTCGTATTACACCCTTCAAATAGCACAGAATCGTGTTTCAGAGTTACCTCATCAATACCTTTCATATGCAGATCAAACTCCCTCCCTCGCAATTCTCTCATCAGATTGTTCAGGGCGTAATATCGTTCAACAGGAGCCATAAATTCTTCCCGCAAATGCTGTTGCTCTATGGTTGGCAAAATTCCGGTAAGTACGATCTTCACATCCTGCTCCCGGCCCAGCTCTTCCAGGTAATGCAGGTCTGTACGCAATTGTTTAAACAAGGTTTTAAAACAATCTCCTCCCAGTAATAAAGGATCGAGGTTGATCTCGAGATTATATCGTGTGATTTCGGTGGTAAATCGTTCATTATTCGCGGCCTGCAAAAGTTCCATAGCCTTGGGAGCCGGATACCAGTTGCGATCAACCAGGCATAATTCCTGCTCAGCTCCGATACGAATATTATCTTCTTCTATGAGCCCCTGAAGGCACATCTGCTCCAAGGCCCTGATATCGGCCAATAGATGTTCATTGTAGCGCTTACGCTCCTCAATGGAATCAATTTTCCTAACGATCTTAACCCCCATAATACGATTATATTGCTGGAAATTAAGTCATTTATCACGGTAATTTCATGATAATTATCACCCCTGAAAAAGTGAAAGAATTAAAGTACCTGCCGTAGTTTAAAAGAGAATTTTAACTGGGTACCATTCCGGTCAACGACCAGTCGAAGTGTTTTTCCGGGTTTCTGGTTCAACATTTCCTTAACCTCCTGAATATTGTAATTATGAGCTTCCTTCCCGTTAACACTCACCACAATATCACCCTTTTGCAACCCGACCTCCATAGCCGGGCTGTCTTTTCTGATCTCTGCGATCTCCAGTGCGGGTTTCAACGCAATGGACAAGAGCCTGCTGGAGCTGAAAGTAATTCCCCCGGAAGGATCCTCTGAATTTTCTTTAAATACCGTACCAATAGCTGTAGCTGTTGACTCTGTAACCACCCGTAATCCGTTTTGCTCAAGTTCAATACCACTCATGTTATAGTGAAACGGCTCTTTAAAATTACCGTTCTTCGAAAGGGTGATCCGTTCATACGGATAATCGATGATCAGGTTAAATCGCTTAAGTATTTCAGACCCAAGGCTGCCGTTCCTACCGCCCTTAAAGGTAATATGGCGCACCGAAACTGAATCTGGAAAGGCTACCTTGGCATCTTCCATTTCAAAATTCCCGATGGTAAAACTTTTCAATTTTGACCTTTTTCCGTAAACATCTCCGTTAAGCCCTCTGCCCATATAGTCGTCAAAATGTCTCTCAGGCACCTCGATCCCTCTGCTTTCGTCTTCAAAAAGCCAAATAGCATCGGTACTGCCACTGTCAACCAACAGGTAAACAGGCTTTGAATCCCGCTCTCCGAAAGCCACGTTGGCATTCATAAAGGGTTTGTTGCCAATAATGTCCAAACGGTACGTTTCACACCTGTTGCAATTCTTGTACTTGTAAGACTCAGGTTCATGAAATTTTAGCCGCTTCCTGTTGTATTTTACTTCAACAATAAAATTCTTCAATAGATCATACCCTATGATCCCATGCACCGGAATACCCAGTCTGGGAGAAAAATTAATATTACTGTCAGTTAACAGGTAGAGTTCCTGGTTGGTATTGATAAGGTTTTTTAAACGAAACGTATTGCCGCTTGACTGAATAGCCTCTACAGGGGTGCCATCTCCAAGCCCCTTAAGTTCGATCTTGCGGTTATTAAAAAGCTGCAGGTCTTCACGACCCGAGGTATTAAACAAAATAGGCTTATTGACCCCGGTATCAAGAATAAAGGAGAGCTCAACTCCATTCACCTCGATAGGCACTATAATCAGATTATTGATAAATTTAAAATGAATGGTCTCTGAGTCCTCTCCGGCTTTTAGGAAGTACCCGTTCTGGGCATTGGCGAATAGGACAAATAAGAAGAAAAGACACCCTATGAAAGTACCATATTTCAAAATTAGGAATGATTAGATTGATGAACTACCCTGAATTTAAGGAAATTAACACAAACAACCATCTGATTTAACACTCTTTAACTGGCTTATTTTTCATTCGCCGGAGTGGACTATTTTAAAATTTATTTCGCAATTTTGCTGGCATTAAACAGAGAGGATATGCCAAAGATTTCATCTAAAGGGCAGGCAATGCCCGAATCGCCCATAAGAAAACTGGTTCCCTATGCCGAAGCCGCAAAAAAAAGAGGAACCCATGTATACCATCTAAACATTGGACAACCCGACATTAAAACTCCGGAGGTAGCCCTTGAAGCTATCAAAAATAACGACATCGAAATTTTGTCATACAGCCACAGTGAGGGCTCTGAATCTTACAGGACTAAACTGGCCGGTTATTATGCTACCCGGGGAATACATGTAGACCCATCAGAAATAATTATTACCACAGGAGGTTCTGAGGCCCTCTTGTTTACCATGGGGAGTATTTGTGACAGTGGCGATGAGGTGATCATTCCCGAGCCTTTTTATGCCAATTACAATGGTTTTGCCACCGCATCAGGCGTTCAGGTAGTTCCGGTGATCTCTAAGATCGAGAATAACTTTGCGCTGCCTCCTATTGAAGAATTCGAGAAACTGATTACTCCCAAAACCAAGGCCATCCTGATCTGTAATCCCGGGAATCCTACAGGGTACCTGTACTCAGAAGAAGAAATTGCCAAGTTAGCCGAGATCGTAAAAAAACACGACCTGTTCTTAATTGCCGATGAAGTATACAGAGAATTTACCTATGACGGAAAGTCTCATACTTCCATCCTTGAGCGCAATGATCTGAATGACCATGCCATCGTAGTAGATTCTGTTTCGAAAAGATACAGCATGTGCGGCGCACGTATTGGCTGCATGATCTCCCGAAATAAGGAGGTAATGTCTACTGCCATGAAGTTTGCTCAAGCCCGGTTATCTCCTCCAACCTTTGCGCAGTTAGCCAGTGAAGCGGCCTTAGATACTCCTCAGGAATACTTTGACGAGGTGATTGCAGAGTATGTAGAACGTCGCGATCTGCTGATCAAGGAACTGTCAACCATAGAAGGTGTTAAAGCGGCTAAGCCACAGGGCGCATTTTATTGTATCGCTGAATTACCTGTTGCAGATGCCGAACATTTTGCGCAATGGCTTTTAGAATCTTTCAACATTGATGGAGAAACTGTGATGGTAGCGCCGGCTGCAGGCTTCTATTCCACCCCGGGAATGGGCATGAACCAGGTTCGTATAGCCTATGTGCTTAAAAAAGAGAACCTGCTGAAAGCTGTGAACATCCTCAAGGAAGCCCTGAAGGTTTACAATGGAGCTTAGTATTCAGACCAACATATCGTTAAAGCCCTACAATACTTTCGGACTTGATGTAAAGGCCGCTCACTTTTGCTCAGTTACCACCGAGGATGAGTTGAGAGCAGCCTTGCTTTCTGATCATCCCCGGAAATTCATTCTGGGAGGAGGCAGCAATATGCTGCTCACCAAAGACCTTGATGCCCTGGTTATTCATATCGGGCTTAGGGGTATAGAGATCTTGGAGAACAACAAGGAAAATGCCCTTGTCAGGGTAGCCGCAGGAGAAAATTGGCACGATTTCGTATTATGGGCCATCGGCCATGATCTTGGAGGGGTGGAAAATCTCTCCCTCATCCCGGGAAATACCGGTACCGCACCGGTACAGAATATTGGAGCCTACGGGGTTGAATTGAAAGACGTTTTTCACAGTTGCGACGTCATGCACCGGGAAACCGGCAAAAAAGAAACGTTTAGCCTTGAGCAATGTAAATTTGGCTATCGGGATTCTGTATTCAAAACCACCCTTAAAGATCAATACGTGATCACTTCAGTGGTACTGAAACTTTCCAGACCGGGCTACCATAAACTAAACACCGGCTACGGGGCCATTAAAGGTGAGCTGCAGGCCCGAAATATTCAGAGCCCGGGGATCGCAGATATTTCCAGGGCAGTCATTGCCATCAGACAAAGTAAACTTCCAGATCCTGCAAAATTAGGTAACAGCGGCAGCTTTTTTAAAAATCCGGTTGTCGGGGAAATGTTATTTAAAGAACTGCAGGAGAGCTATCCCGAAATACCCCATTATCCCGCAGGGCAAGGCCAGGTTAAAATTCCGGCCGGGTGGCTCATAGAGCAAAGCGGCTTAAAAGGTTTTCGCAAGAAGGATGCAGGAATTCATAAAAATCAGGCCCTGGTTCTGGTAAACCACGGCAAGGCCACGGGCAAGGAACTTCTGGAATTGGCAGAAATGGTGCAGGAAAAAGTGTTCAATAAATTCGGAATTTCTATCAGGCCAGAGGTAAATATTTTTTAAACCGCATACTTTCCTGTTAAACTTACGTTATTAGAATTAATTGGTAACTTTGCTGATATTCAAAAGTGTATATTACTGCTTAGTAAGTATTGAATAAACAGAACCCACTTATACCTAAACACGTTCCTGATGAGCAAATTGCTTGAAAAAAATATCATAAGCCTCCTTAGAGAGAAAGATGAGAAAGGGATGGAACTGCTCTTCGAACACTATGGAGACACCTTATTTGGGGTAGCGAACAAGATCACTAAGGATGAAGACCTGGCCAAAGATGTGGTTCAGTTAAGCCTTATGAAGATCTGGGATAAGATCGACACCTACAACGATAAAAAATCAAAGCTTTTCACCTGGATTTTTCGCATTACACGGAATACAGCCATCGATAAATTAAGAAGCGTCAATTTAAAAAGCGATCAGGAGATCCAAATCGAAGTTTCTGACGTATATAATTTAGGCGCTGAAACGGTAAAGCCCGAACATCTGGATATCCGAAAGCATTTAGCATCGCTGGATGAGAAATACCAGGTAGTAATGGAGGCGTTATTTTTTCAGGGCATGACCCAACAAGAGGCTAGTGAAGCATTAGATATGCCTCTTGGTACCATCAAGTCGCGGTTGAAGATAGGACTGAGAGAGCTCAGAAAGATCTACGACATTGCTATGGTTGTGATTATTTTTAGTTTGATGATGAATTAATTACCATGAAAGACGCTGTTAAATTATTTTTGGAGGGAGATCTACTGGAAAGATACCTTACAGGTGAGACAGATGTTGAAGAGAACCTACAGTCTGAATACTTTATCGAAACCTACCCCGAGGTTAGAGAAGAATATGAAAAACTTCAGCTGAACCTGGAGCAATATGCTCGTTCTTTTGCCCAGCCTTTACCGGAAAACGTAAAGCAAGCTGTAAGAGACAGCATTAAAACTCCTGTTATCGCTCTGAACACCGAAGAAACCAATTCTTCCCGCAAGCCAATGCGGTGGTATATCGCCGCAGCAGTAGCAAGTACTGTTTTATTGGGAAGCACTTCCGTTTCGCTTTGGAATCAAAACAAAATGTTGTCTACCCAGAAAAATGCAGTGGTAGATCAACTGGAAGGTTTGAAATCAAATATTGTAGAAACCAACTCCAAGCTTGAGTTACTGAAAAGTAAAAACGCAGTACTCAGTGATCCGGATACCCGTCAATATGTTTTCAAAGGAAACGAGCGCGCAAAGAACCTGCGCTCTGTAGCTTATATCAACCCGAAGGAAGGTATGAGTGCCATTAATATTGTTTCCTTACCTGATCTTCCTGAAGATAAAGAATTCCAAATGTGGGCAGAGGTAGACGGTAAAATGGTAAGTCTCGGAGTGCTGGAGAAGGCAGATCTAAAACTGATGTCACTTCCTCACTCAGACAAAGCATCAGGTTATAAGATCACCATACAAAATAAAGGCAATAAGGATTTCGCCGCCATTGACAGCGAGGTTGCCAGAATCGAATTCAATAAAGAAGAATAAATTATATATTTTGCATTCTGTACTAAAGGCAGCATCTCCCAAAGGAAATGTCTGCCTTTTGTCTTTTTAACATCTCTTTAAATCAGGGCCCGACCCCGGAGATATTGAAAGGAGTTCCTGCTGGAATATCCTTGATTTTTTTGTAAATTTGCGCCAAATTTCAGTGTATGAAACTCGTATTGATCACAGTTGTTTTATTAGGCCTGGCCTTTGCCGGTATTGCCATAAAAATATGGGCTAAAAAGGACGGTAAATTTGCAGGTACCTGTGCCAGCCAATCACCCTTTCTAAATAAGGAAGGTGAAGCGTGCAGCTTTTGCGGTAAAATGCCTGATGAGCAGGATTGTCGCAAGGCAGACCCTCAACACAACTGATCCATTCTCCCGAATTACATTTTGAGATCTCTGTATTTGGCACAATCATAGGAATGACTCTGCCCCTGACTCTCCTACTTTTGCTATATTTAAACTTTAAAGAACATTGTATTGGAGTTCAAAGCAGAACAGATCAAAGAACACATAAGAAATGCCAAAGAAGGTGACCAGAAATCCTTCAGCTTCCTGTTAAACACCTTCTGGAATAATGTTTACAGTTTTCAACTGCTTCGAACCAAAGACGAAAACGAAGCAGAAGATATTACCATAAGGACCTTCACCAAAGCCTTTGATAAGATCGAGTCGTACAATGAGTCGTATGAATTCAAGACCTGGCTTATTACCATTTCCAAGAACATTCACATTGACCTGCTGCGAAAGCAAAAGAGCCGTGCCTTACACAAGGCCCGAAAGGAAGAGGAAAATGAGATCTATGAACTGGCAGATGACAGCCCTACTGCAGAGGACAAACTCATCAAAGAGCAAAACCTCGCTTCCTTACTGGCTGATATAAAAAAATTAAAACCCCACTACCAAAAGGTCATAAACCTAAGGTATTTTCACGAACTGTCTTACGAAGAGATCTCGAAAGAACTCAATGAACCCCTGAATAGTATTAAGGTAAAACTTCTAAGGGCCCGAAAACTTCTCGCCGAAGTAATTTCTCAGAAAAAATAGCCTGTACGATTATCTGTACAAATTCTTAAAAAATCTTATTTTTCGGCAAACGAATCTAACCTATGCAACTATTGAAAAGAATAGGTCCGGGGCTTTTGTTTGCCGGGGCCGCTATCGGGGTATCTCATTTGGTACAATCTACCCGGGCAGGAGCCGATTTTGGCTTCGGTCTGTTATGGGCGCTCCTGCTTATCCATCTCTTTAAATATCCTTTTTTTCAATACGGACCGAGGTATGCCATGGCTACCGGAGAGAGCCTGTTGCAGGGTTACCTGAAACTGGGAAAGGCTTTTCTTTTAGCCTATTTCATCCTTACGATGGCTACCATGTTCACCATTCAGACAGCAGTAACCATTGTAACTGCCGGCCTGGCAGCAAATCTTTTCGGCCTGACCGCAGACCCCGTTATCTGGAGTATCATTATTACGGTGATATGCACAGCTATCTTACTGTTCGGCCATTACAAATTATTGGACCGGCTTATGAAATACATCGTTCTGATTCTAACCCTTTGCACCTTATCTGCAGTGATCATTGCCCTGACCAACAGCAATCCTCCGGAACTTGACCAGGTATTCCCCACAGAGGGTGCTGCCCTGGCATTTTTGATCGCCTTTATGGGGTGGATGCCGGCCCCTATGGATATCTCGGTATGGCATTCATTATGGTCTATTGAAAAACAGCAGATAGCTCCCGAATACGATGCCGATAAAGCCTTAAACGATTTTAATCTCGGCTATGCCAGCACCATTATCCTTGGGGTGTTTTTTATAAGCCTGGGAGCTTTGGTCATGTATGACAGCGGAAATTCATTCAGTGCGGGGGCCGGAGCTTTTGCCTCTGAATTCATAAACCTTTACACCAGCAGCCTGGGAGAAAACACCTTTCTTATCATTGCTCTTGCCGGCTTTACCGCCATGGTCAGTACTACATTGACCACCCTTGACGCTTCACCCCGAACCATGGCCCAGGCTACCCAACTGATAACCGGTAAAAAAACGATATTCAATTTCACGTTCTGGATCGTTATTCTTGCTCTCGGAACCATAGGGATATTATTGTTCTTCCTTTCAGAGATGAAAACCCTGATCGATGTGGCTACCATTCTCTCTTTTCTTACCGCCCCTTTCTATGCGGCTCTTAACTTTCGACTCATCACCTCCAAACATACGCCAGAAGCTCAACGACCGGGAAAATTTATGGTTGTATTAAGCTGGAGCGGTATTGTATTTCTATGCGCCTTCAGTCTTTGGTATATAACAACACTTTAAGGAGATTATATCAGGAACTTTGTATCTTTGCCAAGATAAAATTTTGCTATGAGTACAATCACCGAACCTAAAGTTGCGGAACCCAGAAAGGGAAAACCAAAATGGTTACGTGTAAAATTACCTACGGGTAAAAAGTATACAGAATTACGCGGATTGGTTGACAAATACAATCTGCACACCATCTGTACCTCAGGAAGCTGCCCCAATATGGGAGAGTGCTGGGGAGAAGGTACTGCAACTTTTATGATCCTTGGAAATACCTGCACCCGGTCTTGCGGGTTTTGCGGGGTTAAAACGGGGCGTCCTGAAACCGTTGACTGGGAAGAGCCTGAGAAGGTAGCCCGGTCCATAAAGATCATGAACATCAAACATGCCGTAATTACTTCGGTTGATCGTGATGATCTTAAAGACATGGGATCTATTATCTGGGCAGAAACCGTTAAAGCCATCAGGCGCATGAATCCAACTACGACGCTGGAGACTTTAATTCCCGATTTCCAGGGCGTAGAGCGCAATATAGATCGTATCGTAGAGGTTTCACCCGAGGTGGTATCTCACAACATGGAAACCGTAAAACGACTAACCCGTGAGGTACGAATTCAGGCAAAATACGAGCGCAGCCTGGGGGTTTTAAAATACCTGAAAGACCAGGGTATCAGACGCACCAAGTCGGGTATTATGCTCGGATTGGGAGAAGAGGAAAAAGAAGTCATTCAAACCCTGCATGACCTGAGAGAGGCCAACGTAGACATCGTTACTATCGGGCAGTACCTACAGCCTTCTAAAAAGCATTTACCGGTACACTCATTCATTACCCCCGATCAGTTTGACAAATACCGGGAGATAGGACTGGATCTTGGTTTCCGTCATGTGGAAAGCGGGGCGCTGGTGCGGTCTTCCTATAAAGCTCATAAACATATCGAGTAATTCCATTTTATGGTATAATAAACCCCGCCATGGCGGGGTTTGTCATCTTTAACAACAACGAATTGAAAACGATCAACATTGGTATTAACGGATTCGGACGTATTGGCAGAACCCTGTTCCGGCAGTTAATCAACCACCCTTTTATTCGCGTGGTCGCCATCAATGACCTGGCCGACGCAAGAACCCTAAGCCACTTATTGAAGTACGATAGCATACACGGGGTACTAAAAGAAGAAATCGGATATGAGGAAGGCAGGATCCTTGTAAATGGTCGGGCTATTTCCTTAACCTCTTTTAAAACTCCCGAAGCCATCACCTGGCCGGAACCTGTTCACTATGTGGTGGAGGCCACGGGTAAATTTAAAACGCGGGAGGCTCTTCAGGGCCACCTGAAAGGAACCGTAGAAAAGGTCATTTTAAGTGTACCTCCTGAAGATGAAGACATTAAAATGATCGTAATGGGGGTCAACGAACACCAGCTTGACGGGACTGAGGATATCATCTCAAACGCCTCCTGTACCACCAACAACGCTGCCCCTATGATCAAGATCATTGATGAGTTATGCGGGATAGAACAGGCCTACATTACCACCATCCACTCCTACACGACGGATCAGAGCCTGCACGACCAGCCTCACCGGGATCTGCGCAGAGCAAGAGCTGCCTCCCAATCTATTGTACCTACTACTACGGGAGCTGCCAAAGCCCTGACTCATATATTTCCGAACCTGAGTCATGTTATTGGAGGATGCGGCATCAGAGTTCCCGTGCCCGATGGCTCTCTGACCGATATCACCTTCAACGTTAAAAAGGAGGTTACCATCAAAGAGGTGAATGCAGCCTTTAAAGAAGCTGCTGAAAATTCATTAAAAAATATTCTTGTTTACACTGAAGATCCTATTGTATCGGTAGATATTATTAACGCCACCGCCTCCTGCACGTTTGATGCCCAGATGACCTCGGTTATCGGAAAACGCATGGTGAAGATCATAGGATGGTATGACAATGAATCAGGGTACAGTAGTCGATTGATAGATTTGATAGAGTACTTAAATCAGAATTAACTATATTTAAGCTCTTAACTTACTCCTATGCGGTACATTATACTCGTCATAGCGTTTTTATTATTGCCTTGCAACCTCGTTGCCCAGGATGATGTGATCATTAAGGACAGCCTGCAGGGTATTGTAAAAAAGTTCTACAAAGAAAAGAACCTGGGAGACTACGAGGGTGCCCTCGATGAACTCAACAGGGCATTTCAGCTGGCCACCATTCTCGATGACGACCGCATCAATATTGACCTCTATAACCTCAATACGATTTTAAACCTGGAGTTTAACCAGCAAAACAGTCCGAAACTCAGTTTAAGACTTGCTCAATCTGACTTTTTTGACAGTGATTCCTATCCCGAAGGCAAAGCCAGTTCTACAATCTTACAGGCCTATGTAAATGCCCGAAAAAGAATGACCGAAGAAGCTCTTGAGGACATTCGAAGAGCCGATGCCATTTTAGAAGATATAGACCCGGAGCTGTTAAGTGAGAATACAAAACAATTGATCAATTTTTACAAGGCTCTTACCTACAAGGAGCTGGATGATTATAACAATGCTAAGGTCTATTTCAACGAGGTCATGCAGAATGATCACCGTTTTGAAAACGAATACCTGCGTGCCAAGGCCTACCTGAACATGGCCGACATCTTTTTGGATGAGTATAATTTCGCCAGTGCCGAATATCAACTGAAAAATGCACTTTTGGTGGCAGGTCAATACGAATATCCTAAGATCCTGAAAGATGCTCATTATCTCTATTCGCAGCTTCAGGAAAAACAAGGAGACTGGAGAGAGGCTTTCTACCACTCCAAGAGTGCCGACAGTATTAATACCCTGTACTTTAATCCGGAGACCTTATTGGCACAGGGGAAGGCCTCCCGTGAAAATGTAACAGACATCTACATTAAAACCATTGATTATTTAACCAAGGATAATGAAGAAAAGGATGAGGTTACCAACCGGTCAAAGTTAACTTCCGTGCTGAGTTCGGCCCTTCTGATCATCATATCACTACTCACCATTTCTCTATACCGCAATAACCAGATCAAGATCAAAACCAATGAACTCCTGGTAAAGAAAAACAAGGAATTGCGTATTGCTAAAGAAAATGCAGAACAGGCGATGAAGACAAAGAGTCAGTTTTTATCGACTGTGAGCCATGAGCTGCGAACTCCGCTCTATGCGGTAACCGGACTAACCCATTTATTGCTGGAAGAAGACCCAAAAGAGAATCAGAAACCTCATTTAGAGTCACTGAAATTTTCAGGGGAATACCTTCTTGACTTTATTAACGACATCCTGCAGATCAATAAGATCGATGCTAACAAGGTTGCCGTAGAGCATCAGCAATTTGACCTGAGAAAAACGCTTCATGATGTATGCCATTCTCTTGACCAAACGGCTAAAGAGAATAACAACAATATTTTGGTGGAAATAGCACCCGACATTCCAAATAAACTCCTGGGTGATCCCCTTAAACTTTCTCAGATCTTTATCAACCTGGTGGGTAATGCACTTAAGTTTACCCAGAGCGGAAATGTTACCATCATAGCCCGCCCTATCGAAAAAGATCAGGGCAATATGAGAATTCATTTTGAAGTGGTTGATGAAGGGATAGGCATCTCCAAGGAAATGCAGGAGAATATTTTTGACAGTTTCTCACAGGGCTCGGTACAGATCAACCGTAAATATGGAGGAACAGGATTGGGACTTACTATTGTAAAAAGTCTGCTCGGCCTGTTTAACAGTAATATACAGCTGGAGAGTGAACTTGGTAAAGGAAGTCGTTTCTTCTTTGATATTGTTTTTGATATACCAGAAACAGAACCCGTTACCATAGAAGGTGAGCAGGAAATTCTGCCTACAGAAAAAGATCTGGAAAGCATCCTGGCCAACCTTCATATTCTGATCGTGGAAGATAATAAGATCAACCAGGTGATCACCAAAAAAATGCTCGACAAAAAAGAGATCACCTCCGATATAGCTAATGATGGTTACGAAGCTATTGACAAGGTTAAGGCCAATGAATACGACCTGGTTTTAATGGATATTCACATGCCCGGAATCAGCGGGCTTGCAGCTACAGAACAGATCAGGACCTTTAACACAACCCTGCCCATCGTTGCCCTGACAGCCATCACACTTGATGAAAACACAGATGATTTTTTCAAAGCAGGTTGTACCGACATTATTACCAAACCATTTAAACCTGAAACCTTCTACGGAACCATAGCCAAGGTGATCAGAAATTCAAAAGAAAGCGTCAAAGACTCATAAGGAGTAGTTGCCTATAACAGACAGAAGCTTAGCGGTAAGCACAGCCTTTCCTTCACCCAGCATTTTGATCTTAATGGGCAGGTAATACACCTTTTCAAGTTGAGATTCAAGACGTACAAAGTCCTTTTCGGTGGTTAGTACGAATTTCTTTTGCTGCAAATTTTTGATTTCACCTTCTGAGAAGTTATGATGATCTGGAAATGACAAATGATCATAATGAAGTCCTAAACCATCCAGGTGTTGCAATAAAGGTTCAGGCGTAGCGATCCCGGTAACCAGGCTCGCATGATCAGGAATACCTGATAGCGGCATACGTTCGCCTTGCCGGTTGTATATAAATTCATCGTAGTCTATCGTGGCAAAACACAGCTGCTGATGAGGCTTTGGCTGCAGCCTGTTCTCTATGAGTTTCATTTCTGAAGTACTCATGGCTGCCGGGCATTTGGTTACTACGATAATATCTGCCCTGGCAGCCTGATTTTTGGTATCCCTGAGATTACCCGCCGGCAATATAACATCATCTGTATACAGATCGCCATAGGCCGTCAATAGAACATACATCCCTGCCCTGACCTTTCTATGCTGAAAGGCATCATCTAAAAGAATCACCTCCGGGTTGATTTGTTTTCGAAGTCTTTTGATACCCTCTGTTCTGTTTGCATCTACGGCCACAGCAACATCGGGAAATTTCCGGTAAAATTGAAAGGGCTCATCTCCGAGTTCACCCACTCGGGCATCAGGGCCGGCAAGCACATACCCCTTTGAGCTTCTTTTGTATCCTCTGCTTAATAATGCAACACGATACTTATCTTTTAAAAGTCGGGCGATATACTCGGTCATAGGTGTCTTGCCGGTACCCCCAACCCTGAGATTACCAATGCAGATCACCGGCATATCAAAGGAGGTGGAAGAAAACCACCCCCTGTCATACCCATAATTTCGCAACCAAATAATCCCACCGTAAAGCCAGGAAACAGGAAGTAGTATTTTTCGCAACAAGCGCATGGAAGCGAAATTAGAATATTTATCTTTGAAAAAAAACCTGCCTATGACAATTAAAGAGATCACCGCCCTGGTAGAAGAAATTGCACCCTTATCCTATGCGGAAGATTTTGACAATACAGGGCTCTTAGTAGGTCATGCAGACCGGGAATGCACCGGGGTTTTGGTAACCCTCGACACCCTCGAAGAGGTGGTTGACGAAGCTATTGAGAAGGGGTGCAACCTGATCTTTAGTTTTCATCCCATCATTTTCGGAGGACTTAAAAAGATCACAGGTCGTTCCTATGTGGAGCGGGTTGTGCTCAAGGCAATTAAGAACGACATTGCAATTTATGCCATTCACACGGCCCTTGATAACAGTTTTCAGGGAGTCAATGCCAGGATGTGTGAGGTACTCGGCCTGAAAAACCAAAAAATCCTGATACCCAAAACAGGAACCATCAAGAAACTAATCACCTTCATTCCCTCTGAACATGCCGATACCCTGAGAACAGCCTTGTTCCAGGCCGGAGCCGGAAATATTGGCAACTACAGTCACTGCAGCTTCAACCTGGAAGGTACCGGAACCTTTAAGGGAGAGGAAGGTTCACAGCCTCAATACGGAAAAAAAGGTGAACTGCACCGGGAAACAGAAACCCAGGTAGGCGTTACCTTTGAAAAGCATTTAGAAAAGGTCATCCTCAAAACCTTATTCGAAAACCATCCTTACGAAGAGGTAGCCTACGAAGTACACACCCTCGACAACACCCACCAGCATATTGGGATAGGAATGACAGGAGAATTTCAGGAACCTATGAAGGAAGCCGATTTTCTAAGACTGGTGAAAGAGGTTTTTAATACCGGTTGTGTTCGTCATTCGGCTCAGACAGGAAAACCTGTTAAAAAAGTTGCGGTACTGGGAGGCAGCGGCGCGTTTGGTATCAACCACGCAATAGCCTCTGGTGCAGACGCCTATGTTACAGGAGATCTTAAATACCATGACTTCTACAAGGCTGAGGGTAAGATCCTTCTGGCAGACCCCGGGCATTACGAGACTGAGCAGTTTACAAAAAATCTTTTAGTTGAGTATCTTAGAAAAAAAATCGCTAATTTTGCAATCGTTTTATCAGTTTGCAATACAAATCCCGTCAAGTATTTATAATTCATATGGCAAAGAAAACAGAAGTAACCGTCGAAGAAAAGCTAAGGACACTTTACGACCTTCAATTAATCGACTCACGTATTGACGAGATCAGAAACGTCAGAGGAGAACTTCCTCTGGAGGTTGAAGATCTGGAAGATGAAGTAGAAGGTCTTAAAACAAGACTGGAAAAGCTAAACGGGAGCCTTGAGGATATCAATACCGATATCGCCAACAAGAAAAATCTTATCGAGGAGGCTAAAGCCCTTATCAAAAAATACAGCGAGCAGCAAAAAAACGTTCGTAACAACAGAGAATTTAACTCTCTTTCAAAGGAGATCGAATACCAGGAACTTGAAATTCAATTAGCTGAGAAGCACATCAAAGAGTTCAAGGTACAGATCGAGCAGAAGAAGGAAGTGATCGCTCAAACCAAGGAGAAGCTTGGAGAAAGAGAAACACACCTTAAACACAAAAAGAACGAGCTAAACGATATTCTTGCTGAAACTGAAAAAGAAGAGCAAGCCCTTATCGGTAAAAGCTCAGAGTATGAAGGACTTATTGAAGACCGTCTGCTGAAAGCATATAAGCGAATTCGCGGTAGTGTAAAGAACGGACTTGCAGTAGTACCTATCGAAAGAGGTGCTTCAGGAGGTTCATTTTTCACCATCCCTCCACAGGTACAGATGGAGATCGCTTCCAGAAAAAAGATCATCATTGATGAGCACAGTGGACGAATCCTGGTTGATCCTGCCCTGGCCGATGAAGAGAAAGAAAAAATGCAGGAGCTATTTGATTCCTTCTAAAACAAAATACACTTTGCAATAAGACCGCTTTTGAGCGGTCTTTTTTTTGCTTTAGCACACCCCCTTACACAGATAATCTGATATTTCGTAACTTCCCCTAAGGCGATTAACAGGGTGTTATGGTAATTTCTTTATGGATTCTTTTGTTTAGTTTAGGATCGATCCCTCAGATCGAGCCCAAGGATTTTACCTGGAAGAACCGCTTACTTATCATTGCAGACCCCAAGGCAGAAACCCCTGAAAATTCTGCCGTTCACACTGAATTCATGAAACGATCTTCAGAGAATCAGGAACGCGATCTTCTCATCATTTTCATCTCAGATAACAGTATATGGCTGCAAAACAACTTTCAAAATGCAAAGGTCTCTCTATGGCGAGAACACTTTCAACTTTCCCTGGATTTTACCGGAGTTGTTCTGGTGGGCAAGGATGGTGGAAAAAAACTTACTACTGAAGGTCTGATCACCCCGAGGGAAGTCTACGATCTCATTGACAGTATGCCTATGCGCCAAATGGAAATGAAACAAAAAAACTAACCTGACCACCATGCCCCGAAGTCGTTTAAAATCCATCAAAGACGTACACACCAAAAAGCCCTCTTTAAAGGATTCCTTTTCGGCCTTCCGCTATATACCTCGTTTCTTTCGGGAGATCGGTAAACACCACCCGAAAATGTTCCTGCTCAACCTCCTGGCCCGCCTGGTGAACGCTTTCTCGCCGGTGGCCATTCTCTGGACCGGGAAACTGATCATTGATGCCATTGTTTTACAGATCAAAACTCCTGAGACTGAGCCGACCTTATTATGGAAATATGTGGCCCTGGAATTTTTTATTGTTCTGGTATCTGACCTGATCAACCGCGCCATCACGCTTACAGACGGACTTCTGGGAGACCTTTATTCCAATACTTCCTCGATCAAGATCATCAGAAAAACCAGGGAGATCGGGATCGAAGAACTCGAAGACCCTGATTTCTATGATAAATTAGAACGGGCCCGAACACAAACCAGTAGTCGCGTTAACCTCATGTCGAATGTACTGACCCAACTACAAAGCCTGGTAAGTATCATAACGCTTATTACCGGACTTATATTCTTTGAACCCTGGTTGATCGGGTTGCTGATCATCAGCATCATTCCTTCGTTTATCAATGAGATCTACTTCAGTTCTTCATCTTACTCTCTTGCAAGAAGCTGGACCACAGAACGACGCGAACTGGATTACCTGCGCTATATAGGAGCCAACGACAAAACCGCACGGGAAGTAAAGCTATTTGGCCTCACTGATTTCATTGCAGGTCGTTTCAAAAAATTATCCGATCAATATTACCAACTCAACAAAGATATCGCCGTTAAACGCACCTGGTACACGGCCATTTTCAATCTCCTTGGCACCCTCACCTATTACGGGGCGTATATTCTGATCATCTACAGGGTGATCACAGGAATCCTTACCCTGGGAGAACTGACCTTTTTAAGCGGATCGTTCAACCGTTTGCGAAACAGTTTACAAGCTTTTTTCTACCGGCTCACCAGAATTGCCGAGAGCGCCCTCTACCTGAAAGATTACTTTGATTTTATAGATCTCAAGCCTGCCCCAACAACAAACAAGACTTTTAAAATACCAACCTCTATTCAGGAAGGGTTTTGTTTTGAACGGGTTTCCTTTTCTTATCCCGGGAGCACTCAAAAAGTACTTGACAACATCAGTTTCGAGTTGAGATCGGGAGAGAAAATGGCTTTTGTAGGCGAAAATGGTGCAGGTAAAACCACCCTGATCAAATTACTGCTTCGATTCTATGAACCCACCGGAGGGAGGATCCTGCTGGATGGCACCGATATACGTGAGTTTAACAGGGAGGCCTATCAAAAGATCTTCGGAGTGATCTTCCAGGATTTCTTCAGGTATGAATTCACCTTGAGAGAAAACATCGCTGTGGGTAAGATCGAAGACCTGGACGACCTGGACAAGATCGCAGCGGCCGCACGTTTGAGCCTCGCCAATGAAGTGGTAAAAGAAATGGAATCAGGTTATGAACAGCAACTTGGAAAACGTTTTAAAAAAGGCATCGAATTATCAGGCGGACAGTGGCAGAAAATTGCTCTTGCCCGAGCTTATATGAAAGACGCCGATGTACTTATTTTAGATGAACCCACCTCTGCCCTGGATGCTAAGGCCGAGTACGAGGTTTTTGAGCGCTTTATGGAACTCACCCATGGCAAAACCAGCATTATTATCTCACACCGCTTCAGTACAGTGCGCATGGCAGACCGTATCCTGGTATTGCAAAACGGCAAAGTTCTTGAATCCGGAAATCATGAAGAGCTGATGTCCAATAATTCACTTTATGCTGAATTATTCTCGCTTCAGGCGGCAGGATACCAATAAGCCCCCGGCTACCAGCGTCCTCCGTTGTAAACCCCAACATTAATATTGGGCTGCACCCTTGGTCCTCCGGGCCCCCAGACCACATCGACACCCGCACTGGTACCCCAGCGGGCATTGGCACAGGAACTCACTGCAAGTACCAATAAAAGCACAATAAAAAATGAAGCTATAACAGATGAAATACGTTTCATACTTCTAATTAATTTTTGTTCTGTACACATAAAAGTGCTCCCTGCGGGTCCTGGAAAACTCCAACCTTCCCGTTTCGAACCTCGGGAGAAGGCTGTAACACAACGAAGGCTCCGGCATCTTCAGCCTTTTCTACGGTTCCCGTCGGATCGCTGGATTGCACATAGGGCACCCATTGGGTTCCTTGATTGGTAATGGGATTCTGTATCATTCCCGCCAGAGGCTTACCTCCCGACATAAACACCCAATAAGGTCTGCCTCCATTACTCTTGTCATCAATGGTTACACCAAATACCCCTTTATAAAATACCCCTGATTCTTCCGGGTTATCTGACCAAAGTTCAGACCAGAGCCATCGGTTTTCGCCTTCTGCTTCGATGGCACTCATCTCTGATTCTCCTTTGATCACAATAAATGAAAACTCCTCCCCGGAAGAACTCTCCAAAACGGTTTGCACACCCCTCCCCATGATCTCTGCCTGGGGCAAAAGCACTTTACCACCCTGACGCTTCGCCTGGGCAACCCTTTCATCCATCTGCGATATCACTATAGCCTTGACCCATACAGCCGTATTTGCCTTAGGCACTTCCAATACCCCAGCCACGGGCTTACCTCCTGAATAGAAGGTCCCCATTCGAAGTCCATTGCCCTCTATTACACGAAGTTCCCACCCAAAAACGGCTTCATAAAATGCCTTCGACTGATAAATATCCGGGGTCACCAGGTCATGCCAAATAATATTTTCAGCAAAGACCGGATCATCAGCATCCTCAGAAAGTGTAGTTATAGAGGTGAGTCCGAAAAGAAGAAAGAAGATGAGGCCAGTTTGCAGTTGATTAAATAGATACATTGCTATTACCGGATTATAATTTCACTATTAACTATTTGATTTTCAAAAAGTTAAAGCTAAATATAAAACAACTGTACCACAAATACCAATAAGTTCATTAATATCACCTCCTACCCGGTTGAAGAATGAAAATCGAAGGGAGATCTCAGATGATCCTTCTTTATGAAGAAGCCAGCAGTTCAAGGATACGAGCTTCTACCCTCTCAGTTTGCCACTCGCCTTTTATATTTTCCATTTTCATCACTTCATCCATAATACGCTGCTGACGTTCATCTTCATGCAGGGCCTCGGCATAGGGTTTGGTACTAAAGGTAACACGGGTGTAAAGCGGAATCCATTTATCAGGATGCTTCTCTGAAAACCAATTTTCGATCTTTTTTCTGAGAAGAAAATCCGGATCGGCAGTCTTAGAGCTCATTTCACGAAAATTCCGAAGACTTAGCTCAGCAATAGCATCAGCATTTGGTTTGCGCTGTTGTTCATATTGCTTGAAGATGGTTTCCCAGTCATCACCATGAACATTCATCAGATCATTCAAAAGCGCAATATCTTCAAATCCTGCGTTCATGCCCTGACCGTAAAAAGGAACGATCGCATGAGCAGAATCACCAACCAGGGCCACCTTATCCCAATACGTCCACGGAAAGCACTTTATAGTGACCAACGTACTGGTAGGGTTCTGAAAAAAATACTTCTTCAAATTATCGATCTCCCCCCGGACGTCTTCAAAATAATGACCGAAAAAATTCTCTACTGTTTTTTCATCGTGAAGAGCCTCAAAAGAGTTGTCGCCCTGGAGGGGCATAAACAACGTACAGGTAAAACTTCCGTCAAGATTAGGCAGTGCAATGAGCATAAAGTTACCCCTGGGCCAAATATGTAAAGAATTCTTATCAAGCTTATGCGTACCATCAGGGTTGGCTGGAATGGTAAGTTCTTTATAACCGGCCTCCAGAAACTCCTGACTGTAATTGAACAAACTTCTTCGCTGCATTTTATGCCTCACCCGCGAAAATGCACCATCTGCTCCAAACACATGATCGTATGCCACCGGAGACCAGGGCTCATTTTCACTCTCTCCCAAAAAAATGGTAGCTTCCGGTAAGGCCACATCCCACACCTTCGACTCAAAAATGAATTTTGCTCCCGCCTCCTCTGCCAGGTCGATCATCTTTTTATTCAAAACACCACGGGAAATAGAATAAATAGCCTCCCCTTCTTTTCCGTAATACTGAAAGTACACATCACCCTCCATGGGGTGAATGGCCCTTTTATCCATGGGAATCCCTAAACTTTTTATCTCCTCATCAATTCCAACACTTCGAAGACTCTTCCATCCGCGATCAGACATGGCCAGGTTAATAGAGCGGCCTGAAAACTCGGTCTGCCTGATATCCGGTCTTCGGTCATAGACATCAACCTGGTGACCTCGTTTTTCCAGATAAATAGCTAATAAACTTCCTACGAGTCCGCTGCCGATAATGGCAATTCTTTTGGGATGTTGCATAATGAATAAAAAAATTCCCGCAATAGCGGGCACTGTTCAAAGTTAACAAATAATAACCGGTTTATAGCACAACACAAAAGCAAAGGGGTTTTGACATCATAAATCAACAAGACTTCCATGTACGCCATCAACAGACCCTAAAAGGCTTTAAAATAAGTCTTTAGATGATTTTTTGTATCTTATTGCGAATCCAAAAACACAAAAATTATGGACGAAGCTAAATTGGCACACATGAGAAAGCTACTTTCTAAACTGGAAGATATTAAAAACACCCAGGAAAGCAGTATTGATAAAATTAATCATGTGATCACCGATCTCTTCCAACACCCTGACCCAAAACTTGAAAAGGTGATGGAAGAGGCCCACCAAAGAGCATCAGACAATGTAGACATGGTTCGTGAAGCTATGAACGCCTATGAAGAACGGGTGAAAAAATTAACTCCCGAATAATTTTGTTTAAGATTAACATAAATAAATTAAACAATTATTACATTAGTCAGGCCGGAATTTCCGGCCTGACCTATGAAACACCGAAAGAAAAGTGACCTCCCCGTGAAGATCTGTGCGAACTGTCAAAGGCCTTTTACCTGGCGTAAAAAATGGGCAAAGCATTGGGACGAGGTAAAATATTGCAGTGAACGATGCAGAACAACAAAGAAAAAGTCGGTTTAATTTGGTTTAAGAATAACCTGCGTGTATTTGATAATCGTGCCCTGACCAAAGCCTGTGAAGATAATGAAGTCGTGATCGCAGCCTATTTTTTTAACCCCGACGATTACCGAAAAACACATTGGGGATTTCCAAAAACCGGAAAGTATCGACTTAAATTTTTATTAGAGTCCCTCGACGTACTACAGACCGACTTGCAACAACTGAAAATACCTCTTCTTATAGCCGTTGAAAAACCGGAAATAGGTATAAAGCAAATGGTCAAAGACCTGGGCATTTCAAACATATACACCCAGAATGAATGGACCGCAGAAGAACACCTTATTATTAAAAAGGTTAAAAAGCAGACAGGAATTCCCGTAAACTTGTTTTACGACCAATTTCTGATTCATCCTGATGATCTTCCCTTTACCGATCCGGGTGACGTTCCGGATGTATTTACAAGATTTCGAAAGATCTGTGAAAAGAGCTGGCAAGTGCTGCCTCCTATTCCGGCCCCTCCCCCAATGAAAAGATCTGTGGTATTGGAGAACTTTAGATCCTCCATACCTTCTCCCAAAGAGCTGGGTCTTGATCCCGCAGTACCCGACCCCAGATCGGCCTTCCCTTTTACAGGGGGCAGTACCGCGGCATTGGAGCGTATTGATCATTATTTCTGGCGCAGCAAAAAGCTGGGGTTCTACAAAAGAACACGGAACGGTTTAGTTGGGGCTGACTACAGTTCAAAATTATCTCCCTGGCTTGCCAATGGTAGTATATCAGCCCGGTATATTTATGAAGAGGTCAAAAAGTTTGAAAAACAGGAGATCAAGAACCAGGATACTTATTGGCTTATTTTTGAATTGTTATGGAGAGATTACTTCAAATATATCTCTATGAAATACGGCAATGAAATCTTCTCTTTAGGTGGCATTTTAAACCGGGATTATGAATGGGAAAACAACGAAGATCGTTTTGAGGAATGGTCGGCCGGAAAAACAGGAAACGATTTTGTAGATGCCAATATGCTTGAACTTCTTCATACGGGGTGGATGAGCAACAGAGGCAGGCAAAATGTTGCCTCCTATTGGGCCAAAGAGCTTAGGCAGGATTGGCGTAAAGGTGCCGCCTGGTTCGAAGCCATGCTCATTGACTATAATGTTCACAGCAATTGGGGAAACTGGATGTATGCCAGTGGTGTCGGCAACGACCCCAGAGATCGCAAATTCAACACCAAAACCCAGGCCGAACGGTACGATAAGAACGGAGCTTTCAGAAAACGGTGGCTGCAGCACTCTTTATTTTAGGCTAAGACATGAAAACAATACGACTTATTTTGGGGGACCAGTTAAACACAAACCATTCCTGGTTTACTCAAACAGATAATGACGTGGTATACCTGATGGCTGAGATGAAACAGGAGGCCGAATATGTTACTCATCACATTCAAAAACTGCTGGCCTTCTTTTCTGCCATGCGCAGGTTTTCCAAACACCTGGAAGAACTCGGTCATTGTGTACATTACCTGCACATTAGTGACCCAAATAACCCTCACGACCTGGAAGTTATCGTAAAAGACACCATTTCTACTTATAAGGCAGAGCGCTTTGAATACCAGCTGCCTGACGAGTATCGGCTTGACCGTCAACTTAACGACATTGCCGGCAAACTTAAGATCGAGACCAGGGTCGCAGATACTGAACACTTTTACACTGAACGCAACGAGTTAGAGACATTTTTTAAGGGAAAGAAACAACTGTTAATGGAGAGCTTTTACCGAATGATGCGCAAAAAGCATGAAATTCTTCTTACTGCAAACGGATCTCCTGAAGGCGGAAAATGGAATTACGACAAGAGCAATCGTAAAACTTGGGATGGCGAGCCTCCCCTTTTTCCCATGCCTGATTTTAAACACGATATGAAAGGACTGGTAAAAGAAATTGAAGATAGCGGGATCAAAAGTTTAGGAAGTTTTGATCCGGATAGATTCAATTGGCCATTAGACCGAAAGCAAGCCCTGCAACAACTGGAGTATTTTATCAATAAGGTCCTTCCTTATTTCGGAGACTACCAGGATGCCATGCATACGCAATCATCCTTTTTATTTCATTCCTGTCTTTCCTTCCCCTTAAATGCTAAGATCATTTCTCCGAAAGAAGTGGTCAATACAGTAGTACAGGCCTATTACAACGCTCCCGATGTTATACACATAAGCCAGGCAGAAGGGTTTATTCGTCAAATATTGGGATGGAGAGAATACATGAGAGGCATTTATTGGCTTGAAATGCCTGCCTATGGGAAGAAGAACTTTTTTAAAAACAAAAATGCCCTGCCTGAATTTTTCTGGACAGGGAAAACAAAAATGAACTGTTTAAGACATTGTATTGATGGAAGCCTGAAAAATGCCTATGCCCATCATATACAAAGACTGATGGTAACCGGGAATTTTGCATTACTCAACCAGACCGACCCCGGTGAAGTTGATAACTGGTACCTGGGTATTTACATTGATGCCGTAGAATGGGTAGAGATTACCAATACCCGGGGAATGAGTCAATACGCCGATGGTGGACTTCTGGCTACCAAACCCTATATCTCTTCTGCGAATTACATCAATAAGATGAGTAACTATTGTAAGTCGTGCTCTTATGACCCCAAGAAGAGAACCGGTAAAAACGCTTGTCCGTTCAATGCGCTTTACTGGAATTTCCTTGATGACAAACGGGAGCAACTTAAAAACAATCGTCGCATGGGTATGATGTACCATCTTTTAGATAAAATAGATCGGAAAGAATTGATTGAAATGAAAGAACGGAGCAAAGAAATTATGGAGGCTCCTGATCAGTTTTAAGAAATGAAAGTGCGAAGAATAACATAAAAATTAGGTTTAATATACATTTACGTACATCATTTTTAAGTAGTTTCATGGAATTGTAAAAAAACAGCATTTTTTTTCTTTTTTTTCAAGATATCAACATCCAAAATGGTTTTGTACCCGTATATAAAGTAATCATTACATAGTAGTAGGTATTAGTTTAGGGAAGAAAGCCCCTTGATCGATCTCAGATCAAGGGGCTTTTTGTTGATCCTCGGTAATTGCAGGCAGGGCAAGGTTTTCTAAGAATCCACCCTGGCTAAGAAATTCACCTCCATGCTTTTTTAAATTCAACTACTAAGCATTTAATAATCAAATGGTTATAATCTCCATCTCTAACAGGTATGAAAGATGGCGATTTGTAAAAAACAATTATTTTTTTTCAAATTTTAAGACTTATTAACATCCAAAATGGTTTCCTGCCCGTATATAAAGTAATCATTACATAGTAGTAGGTATTAGTTTAGGGAAGAAAGCCCCTTGGTCGATCTCAGATCAAGGGGCTTTTTGTATCGCCTTGTTTTCACTTTCGAATGCCTTTCAATATTCCTATATTAGTATATAAGCAAAATAACATGTGGCATTTAAAAGATAAGAAAGCATTAGTAACCGGAGGATCCAAAGGAATTGGGAGATCGTGTGTGGAAGAATTGGCTGCATTGGGGGCAGAAGTCATTTTTACCGGCAGAGATACCAAGGATCTTAAAAAACTGGAAGAAGAGCTTACTGCGAAAGGGCATCGTGTTAAGGGTATCGCCAGTGATGTAACCTCTTCACACGACAGAACAAAACTCTGGGCGTTGGTAAAAGATCATTTTCCGCATTTGGATATCCTTGTAAACAACGCAGGAATGAACATTCGTAAACCTGCCGTTTCCTACAGTGATCAGGAATTTCGGGAGGTCATGGAGGTAAATTTAATGGCCCCGTTTGAGTTATGCCGTTTGTTTTTTGCAATGCTAAAGTCCTCTCCTGCTGCTTCTGTCATCAATGTGGCTTCTGTAGCTGCCACCCTGGACGATCATACAGGAGCCCCATACGGAATGGCTAAATCAGGGCTTCTTCAAATGACACGAAGCCTGGCCGTTGAGTGGGCCTCTTACGGCATTCGTGTAAATGCGGTCTCCCCATGGTTCACCCTGACCCCATTAACCAGAGGGTTATTACAACAACCGGAAAAGATAGGACCGGTACTTCAACGAACCCCGTTGAGAAGGGTTGCCGAACCTCATGAGATTTCTTCTGTGATAGCATTCCTGGCCATGGACAAAGCCTCATATATTACCGGCCAGAATATTGTAGCCGATGGAGGAATGAGTATTAATGCCCTGTTATAGTGCTAGCCTTCAAAACCTGCCTTTCGGTGAGCTCCATCGCAAAATGGTTTATTAGCAGAATGTCCGCACCGACAAAACGCAGTGGTTTGCTCTTTTTCTTCAACCTTGCCATCAGGGTAGTTCAAATGCAATTTTCCGTGCACTAAAAGAGGGCCACCCTTCATGATCTCAACCAAGGTCTCCTTATCATGTCCGGCTGTAGTTGCCTGGGCTTCGTCATCGTTCATAAAATAACTCAGTGCCCCGGAAGGGCATTTCTGCACCTGGTCTACGATGGCCTGTGTACCTGCAGCATCCGTTTTGATCCAGGGTTTTTCATCAGGCCTGAACACATCGGGTAACCCCTTTACACATACTGCAGAATGGATGCACAATCCCGGTTTCCAGACCACTGTAACTTCTCCGTTGGTATATTCTTTTTTAGACATGGTTTTCTATTTCTTTTAAAGATACTAAAAATAGGAAGAGACCATCGGTGTGCCTGCGAGGTTTACTGCTTAAAAATATAAAATCCCAATCATTACCTGAAAGCTTCATAATTAGGCAGATAAAGGATAATTCTTTACATTTATCGAAAATCATTAGCCATGAGATACCTCACTTCTATTGTACTGATACTCATCCTGACTACCTTTAGCTGCAAGAATGAATCATCTCAAAAATTAACGTACACAGAAAAGATCGCCCAGGCCAATGGCATAGATTCATGGGATAAGATCAATGAACTCAGTTTTACCTTTAACGTAGATCGCGACACCCTTCATTTTGAACGGCACTGGATCTGGCGTCCGAAAACGGGGGAAGTCACCATGATCATGAATAATGATACCGTATCTTACAACAGGGAAGCTGTAGATGAGGCATCACTGAAAGCCGACAAGGCTTTTATAAACGACACCTATTGGCTTCTAGCTCCTTTTAAACTGGTATGGGATGAAGGCTTTACACAAGACTCCATCATAAGAGCTGAAGCCCCTATAAGCAAAGACAGCCTGAACAAGCTCACCATTCTTTACGATAATAAAGTAGGTTACACCCCCGGAGATGCCTATGATTTTTACGTAAATGACGAGTATATGATACAGGAATGGGTGTACCGCCAGGGGAACTCACAGACCGACTGTATGATGACCACCTGGGAAGACTACAAAAAACAGGGAGGTATAAATTTCGCTACCATGCACAGTGATGAAACCGGGAAATTCAAGCTTTACTTTACTAACCTAAACGTGCAAAGAGGTAATTAATGGGAAGGTGATTTTTTACCTGTTTACCCGTTTACCTGCTTACCCGTTTACCCGTTCACCTGTTTCCCTGTTTACGACTATACCAGGCGATGACCAAGGCAAATAAGGCTGCCCCGAGCAGCAAGATATAACTGGTCTTTAAAGAAGACCATTGCGCGAGGAAGCCAAGAACGACCGGCCCGGTTAAAAAACCGGCATATCCTGTTCCTGCTATAAAAGATATGCCACGGGCAGCACTCATTTCTGATACGTTACCCCCCAGACGGAATAATTCGGGGATGATCACAGAAAAGCCTAATCCTAATATGCCAAAACCGATGATAGCCGCCATGGTATTCCCGGTTAATATCACGAGATAGGCTGTGGCACCCAGAATGAGTCCCGTAATTATGATGGGGTAAGACCCTAATCGATGACTTATCTGATCTCCCAAAAATCGCCCCAGGGTCATTGTTACAGAAAACACGGTATACCCCATACCTATAAGAAGGGCAGATCCTGCCATGGTAACCTTTTCAAGGTAGAGGCCACTCCAGTCTACCACTGCACCCTCACTGGCCATCATAATAAAGGAAATGAGTCCTAAGGCAAATAAGGGTCTCATTGACCGAAAACTGAAGGAGGTTTTCTCTTTTGTTGCAGATCGCCAGTTGATGTAGTATCGCGCTAACAGCAGGTTAACTACCAGGGTCACCCCTGCTACCATGGCCATATGTATCCAGGGAGATGCAATGGCGGCAATGAGAAGGCTGCCGATACCGGCTCCAATAACGCCTCCAAGACTGAAAAACCCATGGGCAGCCGACATGATCTTGACCTTTTTAACACTTTCTATCTCAGAAACCAGGGTATTCATAGCGATATCTGTTACCCCCGAGGTGGCCCCCACCATAAACAATGCAAGGGAGAGCAGGAAATGAGAAGAAGCCAGCAACGGAAAAACGGCAGCTACACAAAAGAAGACCACGCTGACAATGGTTACCCGGCCAACTCCCAGTTGCTTTATGATCAACGGGGCCATCGGAATACTTATAAGAGTTCCCAGGGCAAAGAAAAATAATGATACCCCAAGGGCGCCTTCACCTAATCCAAGCTTCTCAGCCACGGTAGGAATATAAATAGCCCAGGTACCGATCAGGATATTCAAAGAGGCAAATACCCAGGAAGCCCCAAAATAAAGCCTGTTAGTAAGTATAAGTGTTAACGATCTCATGCCGATGAATGATCTAAATTAAGCCTCCCCCTGAATATTCGTTCACATACGAACGGAAAAACAGACAAAATATCATAAAACCGGCTGGATCAGATATCCTCAGGAATCTCCCGAAGTTTTTCACTTTGAATGCTCCATTGAACAGCTCTGCCATCATTAAACCTTGCCGGGTCTTAAAATAAAACCCCGGAGATCACCGGGGTTTTCCTTATTATTTAAGAATTCCTTTCTTAAGAATCTCGCCAAACCTGAACATATCTTCAAAAGAATTGTAGAAAGGTACAGGAGCCAGTCTGATCACATTTGGCTCTCTCCAGTCCGGCACCACTCCTTGACTCATCAGGTAGTCGAAGAGGGTTTTCCCTTCTCCGTGCAACAGCACCGAAAGCTGACACCCTCTGGCATTTTTTGGAGTAATGATCTCAAAATTACCTCCTACCTCCCGTTCTACCTCCTTCAGAATAAATTCGAGGTACCCGGTTAACTTTTCACTTTTTGCGCGAAGTGCCTTCATACTCACCTCTTCAAACATGGTTAAAGATGCCAGGTAGGGCGCCATAGAAATCACCGGGGCATTACTTAATTGCCAGGCTTCAGCATTGGGCATAGGCTCAAATTCGGGCTTCATTAAAAACCTCGTTTCCTTTTTCGTACCCCACCATCCTTCAAACCTGGGAATATCAGTACGATTGTGGTAACGTTCGTGAACAAAAACTCCGGACAGGTTACCGGGTCCGCTATTCATATATTTATAACTGCACCAGGCCGCAAAGTCAACATCCCAGTCGTGCAGCTGTAAATCAATATTACCGGCGGCATGAGCAAGGTCCCACCCGACAGTAATACCGTGTTCCCGGGCCTTTCGGGTTATTGCAGCCATATCCATCACCTGGCCGTTATAATAGTTCACCCCGCCGATAAGAACCAGGGCTAATTCATCTTTATGCTCCTCGATGGCATCAAGAAAATCTTCCGTCTGCCACTGATGTTCTCCCTCTCGTTTCTTAACCTCCACCAAGGCCTCTTCCGGATCGAAACCATGAAAGCGTACCTGGCTCTTCAACATATATTGATCAGAAGGAAAGGCCTTCTCTTCACACAGTATCTTGAACTTTCCTTTTTCAGGACGGTAAAAGGAGACCATGAGCAGGTGTAAGTTTACCGTTAAGGTATTCATTACCGTCACCTCCCCGGTCTTTGCTCCCACGATCTTTGCCAGGGGTGCTGCCAGCCTTTCATGATAGTCCCACCAGGGTTTATCTGCCTTGAAATGACCTTCTACCCCCAGACTGGCCCAATCGCTCATGATCTCGTTAACGAAATTGGAGGTACGCCTGGGCTGCAATCCCAATGAATTTCCTGTAAAGTAGATCACAGGTTTGCCATTCATTTCGGGTATTATAAATTCTGACCTGTACTTACCAAGGGGGTCCGCCTTATCCATTTCTTTGGCAAAAGCCAATGTATTTTTCAACTGCATAGAATTTTATTAGGCCCTAAAAATACAAATTTGTACAGGTTTCAAGCCTACAATCCACCAACGAATACTCCCTGACAATAAGACTATGACTTATGGCCAAGAGGTCTTAACTTTGCAGAAAATAATCATTGATGCATTTTATTCCCAAAGCACTGGAAGAATACGTCGAGAAGCACTCTCAACAGGAGCCTGCCATTCTGCAAAAGCTTACCAGGGAAACCCACCTGAAGGTTTTACAACCCCGTATGATAAGCGGTCATTTTCAAGGCAGGGTTCTCAGCATGCTTTCTAAGCTCATCAATCCGAAGTATGTCCTGGAGATAGGTACCTACACCGGATATTCGGCTATCTGTCTTGCAGAAGGGTTACACCCCGAGGGCACCATTCATACCATTGATATTAACGAAGAGTTACACGAACTTCAGCGCAAATATTTTGATCTGAGCGGTTGGGGCGAACGAATCGTGCAGCATACCGGGGATGCTCTTGAGATCATTCCTGACCTGGACGATGGATTTGACCTTGTTTTTATCGATGCCGACAAAGTAAATTACCCGACCTATTTTAACCTCAT
The DNA here is from genome assembly GCF_004799345.1 of Robertkochia marina. Taxonomy (GTDB): domain Bacteria; phylum Bacteroidota; class Bacteroidia; order Flavobacteriales; family Flavobacteriaceae; genus Robertkochia; species Robertkochia marina. Next base: position 94,982 of record NZ_SSMC01000003.1, on the reverse strand, counting down.
CATTGATAAAATGGCTAAAGGAGGGGTAATTCTGACCGACAATGTTTTATGGAGTGGGAAGGTTCTGGAAGAGGTCAAGGCGAACGATAAGCAGACAAATGCTTTACTGGAATACAACAAACTGATCAATGAAGACCCACGTGTAGAAACGGTACTTCTGCCTATTCGTGATGGACTAACCCTCACAAGAGTACTCTAGGCGGGCAATGCCGGTTCTCTCTTTTTACGCACCATATTATGTATCCTGTAGCCTGCCATACCGATCAGTAAGCCTACAAGGGTACCTACCAGGATATCGGAAGGATAATGCACCCCCACATAAATACGGCTAAAACTAAAAGCCAGCGGCCAGATAAAAAACAGTACGGCCCATGGAAAACGTTGCTGTACAAGCAGCACCACGACGGTGGTGAGTGCAAATGAGTTGGCTGCATGGCCTGAGAAAAAGCTGTAGGTTTCAGATTCTGCCAGCACCCTCAACAGCTTACTGAATTCAGCTTCTCCGCTGGGGCGTATTCTGGATACCCAAAGTTTCACCAACACGGTAAGCAGCATAGTGAACCCAAGGGTTGCCACTGCAGTTAACTGCCCTATCCACGGAGCCTTGTTTTTCCAGGCCTCCCTTATGAGGTAAATAAAAGTTATATAAAGGGGAATCCAAAATGCGGTTTTGGTAATAGTTTGCCACATCACATCGTAGCGCTCAATGCCCAGATTATTCAGATATACCAGCAGGTCTCTGTCGTATTCCAAAAATTGTTCGAACATTAAAGCTTGCGTTTAACAGAGCCCGTGAATTGTTCAAGGTCATCTTTAACCTCATCTACAGATTCTTTGATGTCTTTTGTAAAGTCTGTATCCACACCATGCTCTTCGGCACTTCGCTGTATCTCTCTTTTTACTTCATTGGTTGCATCCTTTAACTGGCGCATGCCCTTACCAAGGCCTCTGGCAATTTCAGGCAACTTATCAGCTCCAAATACCATGACCACGATAAACAGTATAAATACGATCTCTCCTCCGCTAATAAATAAAAACATAGATGCAACAATTAAGTCGTTATACCGGGTTGACTCCCGGGGCATTTCAGACTACAAATATACACAAGAAAAGTTCGGCATTACGAGGATTTTGAAATCGGGATTTGAGTTGGAGAGAGATAACTGTAGTCACCTCAAGTGATCCTGCTCTACGAGATCGTATCGAGAGGTTTTTGATCCTGAATTGTTCTCGATACACCACGCTTTCAGCGTGGCACTCGAACTGACCCTTCAAGATGATCCCAGTTAAAATAAAATCCGTCAGCGGCTGCTACCAATCATAGGCATGCTTGTACTCCTGCCCGCTTAGGATCTTATACATATCCTCCTCCATGGATTCCATCGGGAATTCCACGATCCGATTCAACTCCTTTCCATTTCTTTTGAAGATCATGGTAGGAGAATTATTGATCTCAAGTCCTTCTTCCAGGTGGTCAGGGGTCTCTTTATCCCGATCAAGAAAGATCAGCGCCACCTTTTCTTCAGGAAAATCAAGGGCATCTAAAAGCTTATACAAAGCAGGCACCTCCCTTTTACTGTCGTGACACCAGGCGCCCATAAATATAGCGACCTCAACGTCTCCGATTAGTGGCTTTAGCTTCCCTACCATTTCAGGATCGGGCTTATACTCCTTGTAATTCCTCTTATACCATGAAGAATATGGAGCTTGCTCAAGTACCTTCCTTTTCTGTAAGCCTAAAAGCATCGTATCCTGTGGCGCACTGACCATTTCAGTCACCTCAATAGTTATTTCAGCCTTTGAGGTTTCTCTTTTTTTTCGATCTCCGTGTCCTGCAAGAAACAGGGCGGCAAGTAAAATAACCAAATTGTTCATAGGCCTGTTAGATTAGCGATTTACATGTCATATCCTCAGGCTGCTCGAGCCCCATCAGATCGAGAATGGTAGGTGCTATATCTCCTAAAATTCCGTCTTTAACCTGCTTCACATCATTGTCAACCAGTATGAAAGGAACAGGGTTGGTGGTATGAGCTGTATTGGGAGAACCATCGGGGTTCACCATGGTATCACAATTTCCGTGATCGGCAATGATCAGGGTGGCAAAACCATTTTTTAAAGCAGCATTTACCACCTCTTCGGCACAGGTATCAACCGTTTCACAAGCCTTGACTGCGGCCTCCATCACCCCGGTATGACCCACCATATCAGGATTAGCGAAATTCAAACAGATAAAATCAACATCACCTTTTTTGATCTCGGGAATGATCTTATCTCTGATCTCGAAAGCGCTCATTTCGGGTTGAAGATCATAAGTAGCCACCTTGGGTGAAGGGCACAATATTCTCTCCTCACCTTCGTAAGGTTCTTCCCTGCCCCCGTTGAAGAAGAAGGTAACGTGAGGATATTTTTCGGTCTCGGCTATTCTAATCTGTTTCTTACCTGCATTCGCCAGTGTTTCGCCCAGCGTGTTAGCAATGTTATCTTTATCGTATACGACCCTGATGTTCTTAAAGGTATCATCATAATTGGTCATGGTCACGTAATACAGATCCATCTTATGCATATTCTGCTCGTGGTAATCCTGTTGGGTGAGGGCCATGGTAATTTGTCGGCCGCGGTCGGTTCTGAAATTAAAGCAGAACACCACATCTCCATCCTCGATCCGGGCTATGGGTTGGTCGTTGTTATCGTGAATTACTATAGGCTTGATAAATTCATCGGTTACCCCGTTGTCGTAACTTTCCTGAATGGCCTCCAGAGCATTCTTGTGCGGAGCACCCTTGCCATAAACCATCAGATCATAGGCCAGTTTTACCCGCTCCCAGCGCTTATCCCGGTCCATAGCATAGTATCTTCCGATCACAGATGCCACACGGCAGTGGGTTTCAGCACAATGCCCAAGCAGATCGTCTATAAACCCTTTACCACTTTGCGGATCAACATCTCGACCATCGGTAAAAGCATGAATGTACACCTGGTCTTCTAAACCGGCCGCATAGGCTGCATCCATAAGACCTTTTAAATGATCTATATGAGAGTGTACCCCTCCATTGCTCACCAGTCCGATCAAATGAACCTTTTTCTTATTATCCAAAGCATAGGCAAATGCTTCTCTGATCTCCTTCTCCTGAGCAAGGCTCTCATTTTTAACAGCAAGATTGATCTTCGCCAGATCCTGGTACACCACTCTTCCGGCTCCAAGATTCATGTGACCTACCTCACTGTTTCCCATTTGTCCTTCCGGCAACCCTACATTGAGTCCGTCGGTACGCAGGGTAGCATTGGGATATTTATCATAAAGACTATCAATAAAAGGTGTATTGGCTTTCTCAATGGCAGAAACAGATTTATCCGGAGAGATGCCCCATCCATCAAGGATCATCAGTAAAGTTTTCTTATTCATAAGTACGTATTCTGTAGAATCCAAAGATACTACTCTCCCCGCAGTTCTGAAAACCTCAGCATGCCTTTACTAAAGGGCTGAACGATCAAAAAAGGTGAAGTCATGTCAAATCTTAAAACTTTGATAACAAGTTGATTGACAACGTTAAATCTACGTTAATATGATTTTTTACTGAAACAATAGAATTCTCGGGGCGTCTTTTAGATATAATCAATAAATATTCATCAATCATGAAAACGTTAACAGTAATCGCTGCTTTATTATTAGCAGTCACCACCACCCAGGCAATGAACACTACGCCTGAAACCAATGAAATTCCAACAGCTATCACCGAATCAGGTTCTTACAACCTTTCTCCTTTTTGCTTTGCCATTGCCAAGGGAGATATAGAAATGGTTAAAAAGCTTATCGATCTCGGAGCCGATGTCAATGCCCGTTCAAGAGGTATGACTCCTTTAATGTATGCGGCCAAGTACAACAGGGTAGAAATCATCAACCTGCTTCTAAAAAATGGTGCCGATAAGGATCTTAAAGACTCCAGGTTAAAAATTACTGCTATTAAGTATGCAGAACTCTCAAACGCCAAAGAAGCCAAAAAAGTTTTAGCGAAGGCGTGATCAACTTTGAATTAAGAATTGAATTAGCAAAAAAACCCGGGCACTGCCCGGGTTTTTTTTATGAATCCATAATTAATGATTAAAACGGAAAGCCTGTGGCTAACCTGTAAATGAATGCGTAAAGAACAATAAAAAGTCCTATAAAACTTACTACACTCATAAACTTAAAGAAGATGGCCGCAAAGCGGTTATTCAATTCTTCAAATGCTGTCTGGTAAAGATCTTTTAATAGTAAAAATGTTGTCATAAATGCGCTTTTAAAACTTAGTTAAACAATGGTACCTTAAGCTTTAAAGGTCATTATGGCTAGATTTCAGGGCTGAAATCCCAAGCATGCAGATAAATTCATGTGCTGTTAAAACGGTGTAAGAATGTAGGGGCACTCTTTTTTTCTCGTTAAATCAAAAGTAAACGAAAGCCAAAAAATTCCTACAGAAAACCGATGAAATGTAAGATTTAAAGATGAAGAGATTTTAGTATTTAGAAGTGTATTTATCGATGGCTTCCCTGATACGGGCTATGCGGTTATCAGGGTCAGGATGGGTACTTTGAAATTCAGGCACTCTATTGGGGCCTGCTGCTTCCTTAAGAATTTCCTGCACCCCAATCATTTCGTAAGGATCGTAACCTGATCTGATCATAAACCGCACACCCAGGTCATCACTTTCCAGTTCATCATCTCTGCCATATTTCATATTCAGTGTCCGTGCAACCATTGCCGCGATGGCCGTGGTGGTCATACTTTCTGAACCCACAGCAATACCGCCAAGGATACCCTGGGTAAGGCCTTGCTTTGACATCTGGTCGGCACTATGCCTGCCCACCACATGACCGATCTCATGACCGAGCACCCCGGCAAGCTGCCCTTCTGATTCCAATTTGGAGAACAGCCCATAGGTAATAAAGATCTGGCCTCCCGGAAGGGCAAAAGCATTAATGGTGTTAGGATCTGCCAAAAGATGAAAATCAAATTGGTAAGGAGTTTCGCGGGCAACAGAATTATTAACCAGGCGCTGCCCTGTGGCATCAACAAGTGCCTGGGCCTTGGTATCAGGATAAAGCCCCCCGAACTGTTCTGCCATGGCCGGAGCACTTTCAAGTCCGAGTGCCACCTCCTGATCAGGGGTCATGGTAATATGCTGTTTTTTTCCTGTGTAAGGATTGGTATCAGAGGAAGCGCAGTATTGCACCACCGCAAAAAGAACGATTACCACTCCAATCATGAATCTAAAGCCTACCCTGGTTCTCATACCTTAACGAATTTTATGGTGCGTTCGGGAAAATAGATAGGGTAAATTACTAAAAATCAATCAATAAGATCCGGATTAATATCCAAAATCTGTTCTTTGGTATACTGCTCCATAAACGACGCGGTCAGGATCTGCCCCCCCAATAAGCGGGAAGTCCTCAGGGTTTTGACAAGGTTAAGCTCTCGATAGGCTTTCAACATGTTTTTGGAAATGGGCGCATAGCTGTAATGCCAGGGCTCATAATGAAAACCTTTTCGATCTGAATTATCTGTGTAAACCAGCAAAAATCCATAGTCGGCGGCATGATCATCCATCCACAGTTTCATCTTATGAAAAGGGCCGCCTTCCATGAACTTTTGAGGGTCCAGCACCTTTTCCTTTATGCCCGGTTCTTCATCAATGATATCCAGGTCGGTACCCCAATGATGTCGCGAAGTGCCCGGTATGGTCGAATATTCTATGATCTTACGAACGGCCTCGGGAGGCATTAATCCATCTTTACGGTATTCCTTATATTTATTGTTCCAAATTTCAGACTGCTTCTCATAGCTTCTAAAACCCGAAACGATCTTAAGTTTTATACCTTCTTCGGCAGCAGCGGCAGCCATTTTATGAAAAGCCTCGACCACTTCCGGTTGTAAACCTGAGAATTCATCTTGCATGGTTTTCTGTACTTTACCGGTTAGCACCTCGGGGGTATACTCCTGAGCCCGGATCGGAAATAAGGCGGTGATGATCAACACGCCCAACACGATACTGTTTTTCATATAAAAGCTATTTATTTTTTTTGAAGTGATTTTTCCATAAAATAGTGTGGACCCACATTCCTGATCTCAAAAAGGTTACCGGTAATGCGGTACCCTAAAGTTTCATAAAAGTGGGCCGCTGCTTCTCTTGCGTTCATCCAAATACCCTTTCCTCCTTTTTCCGATACCATATCTTCAGCTTCAGTTACCAGGGCTTTCCCTATGCCCGATCTTCTGAATCCATCCAGAACCGCCATCCCTCTCAACTGATAATCTGTTTCCATTAAAGACGGGCGGGCGGGTGGGCGCTTCATGAGTGTTACTACTCCGGTCAGTGCATCCTTAAAGAACATTCCAAGGTGAAAGGTATCAGGGTCGTCATCACCCTCAAAAACAGCATCCGCCTCAGGTCTCCCGGCCCTTAGTACCGGGTGTCTTACCTGCAGAACACTACCCGAAGAAATGGGTTTCAGCGCATAATCCGGATTGTGTAACACGAACAATGTTGCCGGCAAACCATCATAATCAAAATCCTTTACTGGTTGCATCCCCAGTTTTTCAAGCACCCTTATGGAAGCTTTATTATTCCGATGCGCATGGGCGTGTATTTGCACGAACTTTTTATCTGTAAATCCAAACCGGACAGCTGCAGCTGCGGCCTCAGTGGCGTAGCCTTCACCCCAATATTCCTGATAAAACCGAAAACCGACCTCGGTAATACTTTCTTCAGGATGGAATTTCAAACCACACCAACCTAAAAATGCTTCATCTTCTTTACGAATCACTGCCCAACGCCCTATTCCGTACTTATCGTATTCTTTATAACCACTCAAAAAATGTAAAGCCTCCTCCTCGTCTTTAAAGGGAAGATCTCCGGTATAACGTACTACTGCTTCATCTGCATTCATTTTAAAGAAATGCTCACTGTCGTCAAGTATAAACGCCCTCAGATAAAGCCGGTCTGTTTCTGTAATTACCTTCATGTCTTGAAAAACTCTGTCTAATATACTTTTTTTTCATCAGCCCGGCTCAACGACCCTTCTCCCGGAGGAATTGAAAATCAGGGAAAATGAAAGAGACTTCTATACTTTATAATTTTCGTTGTGATTTTTCTCTGTTTTTTATTTGGTAATACCGATATGTAATATTTATATTTGCCCCCGGATAAGCGGGAGTAGCTCAGTTGGTAGAGCGTCAGCCTTCCAAGCTGAATGTCGCGAGTTCGAATCTCGTCTCCCGCTCAAAACCCAACCGATTCGGTTGGGTTTTTTTATGCCCTGAAATCAATCTTTCAAAACCGGCTTATTACGTAACTTTGTCACCATGAAGGAAGATCAGCTTACCCGTATCAACAAATACCTCAGTGAGGTTGGATACTGCTCCAGAAGAGAGGCAGACAAACTCATAACCCAGGGGCGTATTACCGTTAATGGCGAGGTTCCTGAAATGGGACTGAAGGTCAGCGCCAAAGATGAGATCAGGGTCAACGGCAAATTGATCTCAGACACAGAAGAAGCTCCGGTATACCTGGCTTTCAACAAACCGGTCGGCATTGTCTGCACTACCGACACCAGGGTTGAAAAGGATAATATTATCGATTTTATCAAGTACCCTAAACGTATCTTTCCTATCGGCAGACTTGACAAACCCAGTGAAGGACTGATTTTCCTGACCAATGATGGCGATATTGTCAATAAGATCCTCCGTGCCAGAAATAATCACGAGAAAGAATACATCGTTAGGGTTAATAAACCGGTGACCCCGGACTTTGTAAAACGCATGTCAAGCGGTATCCCTATTCTTGACACGATTACCCGTAAATGTTTGGTTGAGCAAACCGGCAGAAACGAATTCAGGATCATTCTCACCCAGGGACTCAACCGGCAGATCAGAAGAATGTGTGAATACCTGGGGTATCGGGTAACCAAATTAAAAAGGGTTCGCATCATGAATGTCAACCTGGATGTACCTACAGGAAAATGGCGCCATTTGACTAAAAAGGAGATCGACGAGATCAACCAACTGGTGGCCGATTCAGCAAAGACCCATCAGGATTCAAAATAGATCTTTTTTCCGGGTTCTGTCTCAAAAGGGGCAACATCCTTCTCAAAGATCCTTGCGGTAAGATCACCTCTGAGATAAACATCATCACCTTTCACCTCCAGCCAGCTTCCTTCCCGGAGGCCCACCACCGGTATATGATTGATCGTGTGAAATTCCTTTATACGGGTTTCTCTGGTTTCTCCCATATGAGTACTACCTTTTACGGGGTCGAGATAGTGCGGATTTAAATTAAATGGCAAGGCTCCGAGGGTTTTAAAACTCGGCGGATAGATGATAGGCATGTCGTTGGTGGTTTGCATGCTAAGTCCTGTTATATTAGAACCTGCACTGGTTCCTAAATAAGGTAGGCCCCGGTAAATAGCCTTTCGCAAAACCTCCATAACCCCATTCCTGTAGAGCTCATGCACCAGTAAGAACGTGTTGCCCCCACCCGTAAAGAGTGCTTCAGCCCGCAGCACACCTTCTTCAGCAGTTTGATAAGTATGTAATCCTCTTACCTTTTTACCTATTGCAGCCAGCCCCTTGGCTGCGATCGCAGTATACGCATCATGATCTATACCCCCGGGCCTTGCATAGGGTATAAAGGTTACGGTATCCACATTTTCAAACAGCTTTTCCAGTGCGGGCAGAAGGTATTCCAGGTACCCTGAACCGTGAACCGTAGAAGTACTGGCAACAACCATGTTTTTCATAAAGAAGAATTTTTACTGAGGAACCCAAAGGTCGGGAATTTCATTAAATTACTTTCGATGCCTCATTTCTAAAAACATATTAAGAAGAAAGTCCGGGGCCGGTTTAATGAAGAGTATAATTCAAAGTTAAATATTTTGATTAGCCGTAATTAATGGTTATTTTGAATAAAAATCCCTGCCTGTTGAGAACCTTTTTTCTAATATCCATTCTTTGCTTTCCCCTGCTGATGAATTCTCAGGATGACAGAACCCCCATTCGTGGTAAGGTAATGTATATTAATACTAATGTGGCTAATGAGAACGTGATCAATATCACTGCCGAGACGGCCACAGCCACAGATGATAACGGAGAGTTTATGATCGAGGTTAAAGAGGGAGACATACTCGCTTTCACCTCCCTCAATTACCAGTTTAAAACTGTTACCATTACCCGGGAGATCATTGAAAAGAACCGAATGGTGGTTAGCGTAGATGAAAAGATAACAGAGCTTGACGAAGTGATCATTACCCCCGAGAACAGAGAACGATACCTCGAGCTCAAAGGTGAAGAATTCAAAAAGGTTGATTATAGCACTGACCAGGCAACCCGTGTAGACAACGTGGCTTTACCCTTGCAGGACAGAGGCATGCAATACGGGATCAACTTTGTAAATATTTTCAAAGCCCTGGTGAATTCCAATTCAGGAAAAGAAGACCCCTTGTCAGGGGTTAAAGTTTCTGAGGTTTTACGACAGGTGTATGACGATGAGTTTTTTGTGCGAGACCTGAATATTCCCCAGGATAAGATCGACGCCTTTCTTTTTTACATCGATGAGAACACCCCGCCCAGAGAGTTATTGAAAAAAGACCAGGAATTCCACCTGATCGATTATCTGATCAACGAAAGCAAGGAGTTCAATGAAATCATCGCTGAGCAGAATTAACCACCCCGGCCTTCGGCCACCCCTCCTTAGAAAGGAGGGGATATAACTCGATTCTAGAACCATCTACAGTACCAGAAGGTATTGAATATGATTTAGAAGATTATCCTGACATACTTTGCTAAAATACCACTGACGCATTTTAAGAATAGTAAAATAAAAAATGGCTCCCCACCCTGGATAGAGGGCCGAACGTAAAGAAAACAGCCTGAGGCTGTTTTTAGTGAAGGAGCCCGTTTTTGTTTTGATTGTCAATCCATCATCCCCTTCAAAAGAAATCAAAGTTCAACATCCTGGCCTGAACGAAGGTTTCATATTTCTAATCCGGTTTAATATTGGGCCGATTGCCACGTTGCTCCGTGGGGCAACTACCGCTGAAGGATCTAAAATTTGACTTCTCATGGATAATTAGCCCTTACTTTTTTGTATTGCCCAACCCCGCTAGGGCTCACGAACACCTCTATAACAATAGAAAGGGTGTGAGTAAAAAAGTAACATCACAGTGAAACCGAAACCATTGATCTAATGTCCACGCGCAGGCTGGCTCTATCGCTAAAAAGGTCTGCAAGACCTTTTCTTTACGCTCAGTCCTGCCTAAGCCAGCTGAACCTGCCTACCGCAGGCAGGCTCACCACACCTTCAGCGTGGCTCAGACAACACCTGGCTTTTCACAGCAACTTCATCAAGCGGATCCTGGCCTGCCAGAACCTGAGGACGGTTTTTAATTCATAGAAAGAATTATAACTCAGTTAATCTAAATTGGGATGTTGGTTTGGAAGGAACGAATATTTGCAGCAGGACCGAACGGTCATGAAAGGTTTATTAAAGCTTTCATAGTGAGGGGCCAGGTGATGCGAAGGATGTAAGCCAAGCGGAAGCGCGGAGCATGCAGCAGGGCCGAGCGTTAAGAAAACAGCCTGTGGCTGTTTTTAGCGAACCTGCCTGACGGCAGCCAGGGGAGCCAGAAGGCGTGCCGGGAAATAAAGTTAAGTATTACGGTTCGTTTTATTCGCCTATTTATTATTGTTCTAGAGGTGCTCATGAGGGCTTCGCCGTTGCATCAAGGCAAAATGAACAATAGCTCATTCAAGAAAAGCTTTTTAATTGAAGTAGTTTATCGTCATCCTCCTCCACAAGAAATCAAATTTCAGCGGTCTCGCCTTAACCAAGATTTTATATTTCTAATCCGGTTTAATATTGGGCAGATTGCCACGTTGCCCCGTGGGGCAACTCGCAAAGACGAATAATCCATCCCTACATCCCCAAAAACAACCTTACCATCTCTTTAACACTTTAAGTCATAAAAAAAGAATATTTTCCGCCTGTTTTTGAAAATAAACATGAAGAGATTATTCCCCCTACTCATTTGCTGTCTATTTATGACGGTCGGATTCGTAGCTCACAAATACTATGTAAGTGTTACCGATATCAACTACTCTGAAGAGTCAGGATCAATTCAGATCATATCCAGATATTTTACCGATGACCTCGATCGCCTGATCAGTGAACGCTACGGGGTAAAGGCGGCTCTGATGTCTGACAACGAGCACGCCTCTTCCAATGATCTCATCTCCAAATACCTCAATGATAAGTTTCGGATTTACCTTAATGGAGAACAGCTCTCTTTTGTTTTCCTGGGAAAGGAATACGACACTGATCTCACCAAATGCTACCTGGAAATTCAGGGAGTTGAAAAAGAATCCATCCGTTCCATTCGGGTAGAGAGCGAGGTTTTATACGATCTTTTCGAAGAACAGCAGAACATTATCCACCTCGATTTTCCCGGCAAGAGGAAGAGTTTTCTTCTTCATCGTGAAAATTATAAAGCTATGTTAAACTTCTAAACGCAATAAAGGCAAGATCAAAAAAATGTTATTTTTCGCGCCGAAAATCTCTAAAAACATCATGAAGAAAACTAAATTTCTTGTTGCGGCCTTAACGATGGCCTCCTTTGGGATCCTGCAGGCACAAGAGCAGGAACAGCCAACAACTCCTGAAGGCCACCTTAACAACAACAGATTCAAGCAGCTCTATGAGGAGTTTGCCACCCCAAACCAGTACAGAACTGCTGCCGGAGCTCCCGGTCACGCTTACTACCAGCAACAGGCAGATTACAAAATGAATATTGAGCTGGATGACGAAACACAAAAGCTCTATGGTACAGAAGTAATTACCTATACAAATAACTCACCTGACGTACTGGAGTACCTTTGGGTTCAGCTTGATCAGAACATCCGTAAGAAAGATGCTCCTGCCCTGCTTAAAAATCCACAGCAACTTCGTACAACTGTCAAGGCTTCAAGTTTTGCAGATTTTCTGAATGAACCTTTTGACGGAGGTTTCAATATTGAGCATGTTAAAGATGCACAAGGAAACGCTATCAGCCATACCATTAACAACACCATGATGCGTGTTGACATGAAGCAGCCGCTGCAACCGGGAGAAACCTTCTCTTTCGAGATCAAGTGGTGGTACAATGTAAACAACCACGTGGTAAACAGAGCCAGAAGTGGTTTTGAGCATTTTGAAGAGAATGGTAATAACGCCTACGTAATTGCTCAATTCTTTCCAAGAATGGCCGTTTACAATGACGTTGAAGGATGGCAAAACTATCAGTTCTGGGGGAATGGAGAGTTTGCCCTTCCATTCGGAAACTATGAAGTAAACATCACCGTTCCTGCCGACCACATCATGGAGGCTACAGGAACCCTTCAGAATGCAAAAGACGTTCTGAATAAAGAGCAGTATCAAAGATTTGAAGCCTCTAAGACCTCTTTTGACAAGCCTGTGTTCATTGTAACTGAAGAGGAAGCTATTGAGAACGAAAAAGGATTTTCAAAAAAGAAGAACACCTGGACCTTCAAGGCTGAGAATGTACGAGACTTTGCATTCTCTACTTCACGAAAGTTCATCTGGGAACGTCAGGCTGTAAAAATGAACAACGGTTCTACGGTAATGGCCGTATCTCTTTACCCTAAAGAAGGAAACCCCCTTTGGGAAGAATACTCTACAAAGGCTGTGATACAAACCCTGAAGACCTATTCAAAACACACCTTTGACTACCCTTACCCAAAAGCTGTATCAGTACACGCCAAAAACCAGGGAATGGAGTACCCGATGATCTGCTGGAACTACGGACGTCCTAACGCAGAAGGTGAATACAGTGACCGTACAAAATTCGGAATGATCTCTGTGATCATTCACGAGGTAGGACACAACTTCTTCCCAATGATCGTAAACTCAGATGAGCGTCAGTGGGGATGGATGGACGAAGGTCTCGATACTTTTATGCAATACCTTGCTGAACAGGAATTCGGTAAAAGTCACCCTGAAGCCATCAAAGGTTACGACAACTATCCTTCAAGAAGAGGAGAACCCAAGAAGATCGTTCCTTACATGAAAGGGAATCAGGATTTCATTTCTCCGATCATGTCAAATCCTGAAAATGTTTACCAACTGGGGCCAAACGCTTACAGCAAGCCTGCAACAGCACTGAACATTCTTCGCGAAACCGTGATGGGGAAAGAGCTTTTTGACCACGCATTCAAAACCTATGCGCAAAGATGGATGTTTAAGCACCCTACTCCCGAAGATTTCTTCCGCACCATGGAAGATGCTTCTGCAGTAGACCTGGATTGGTTCTGGAGAGGTTGGTTCTATTCTACCGAAGTGGTTGATATGGGAGTAAAAGACATCACCAAAGCTGTGGTTACCTCTACCGCTCCGAAGAAGATCAAAGACCTGTACAGCCAGAAAGGTTACAGCGATGCTGACCTTGAAGGAATGGTTTACCTGATCGACGCCAACAGCGAAGAGTATACCAAAGAAGTTGCAAAACAGAGTGAGTCTGAGCGTTTCAAAGCATTGAACGAGTACATGATGGACAACTTTGATGCAGCAACAAGAAACAGTATGGAGATCCCTAAATTCTTCTACGAGATCACTTTCAACAAGCCGGGTGGAATTCCAATGCCGCTTATCGTTGAATACACTTTCGAAGATGGAAGCAAAGAATTGGTTAATTACCCGGTTCAGATCTGGAGAAAGAACGACAAAGAAGTGAAGATCGTTCTTCCTTCCAACAAAGAGATCCAAAGCGTAGTGGTTGACCCAAAACAGGAAACTGCCGATATCAACCTGGAAAACAATCAATGGCCTCAGAAAAAAGCCGACTCTGAATTTGATAAATTCAAGGAAAGAGTGATGAAAAAATAATTTGTTCTGAGCTCCTAAAAAACTGCCGCCTAAGAATTTAGGCGGCTTTTTTATGTTAAAAATCTACTAATTGATTTAAAATTAATAGTAATACTATTATATTCGCGAGTGAAATTAGTAGTAAATGAGACCAATACTCACAAACTTCAAGATCCAGATCAACGAGAACATATATCTTAAAGATCCGGAATCTTCTAAGCTCGGTAAAAAGATCATCGATCACAGTATCTTAATGATCGACGACATCGGGTTTGAACACTTCACCTTTAAGAAGCTGGCGCAACAGATCTCTTCTACTGAAAGCTCTGTATATCGTTATTTCGAGAACAAACACCAGCTTTTGGTTTATCTCACCAATTGGTATTGGTCATGGATGGAGTACAAACTGGTATTTAGCACTCACAATATTGAGAACCCAAAAAGAAAACTGGAACTGGCTATAGAGATCGTTACCAGCACGCCCAAGGAGGATGATCAGTTTTCGCACGTCAACGAGGTGAAGCTGGGAAAGATCGTAGTGGCAGAGTTCTCAAAATCATACTTAACCAAAGAAGTTGACCAGGAAAATAAGGAGGGATATTTCTCCACCTTTAAAAGGCTGGTTGGGAGATTGGCCGATATGATCCTGGAGCTCGATAAGGATTACGAACACCCGAGGAGTTTGATATCCACCATCATTCAGGGCGCCCTGCACCAGCAATACAGCAGGGAGCATTTACCCAGCCTGACTGATTGCGGCAGTGATGAGGAGATCATTGCTTTTTACAAAAACCTATTATTAACACAGATCAACGCATAACTTCCATGGCAGAATACAAGAAGACCATTACTTCGTGGCAGCGCTTTTTAAGCATGCTGAGCCTTGATAAAAAGGATATATACCAAATTGCCTATTACGCTATTTTTGCAGGTTTGGTCAGCCTCACCCTGCCGCTGGGGATACAGGCCATCATTAACCTGCTGCAGGCGGCCCAGACTACCACAAGCTGGGTAGTACTGGTGGTATTGGTCACCCTTGGGGTTGCCTTTACCGGGGTATTGCAATTAATGCAATTAAGGATCATTGAGAACATACAGCAAAAGATATTTACCCGCTCTGCGTTTGAATTTTCATATCGTTTTCCGAAGATAAAAATGAGCGAGCTGGAGGATTATTACCCCCCTGAGCTTGCCAACAGGTTTTTTGATACCCTTACCATTCAGAAAACCTTATCAAAGTTATTGATCGATGTTCCGGCCGCATTTTTACAGATCTTATTCGGCCTGATACTTCTGTCATTTTATCATCCGTTCTTTATTGTTTACGGGTTGATGTTGATCGTGCTGATCTACGTGGTATTCAAGTTTACCTACCAGAGAGGATTGTCAACCAGTCTTGAAGAATCTAAATACAAGTACAAGATCGCTCACTGGATACAGGAGGTAGCACGTTCTATTGTAAGCTTTAAACTATCAGGAAGAACCAATCTCGCCATGTCCAAATCAGACTACCTGACCAATGAATATCTCGACGCAAGAGAGGGGCACTTCCGCATCCTGATCCTTCAGTTCATCCAAATGATCGGGTTTAAGGTATTGGTAACGGCTGGTTTACTGGTTGTGGGAGGATTATTGGTATTGAATCAGCAAATGAACATCGGACAGTTCGTAGCTGCCGAGATCATTATTTTATTGGTGATCAATTCGGTGGAGAAACTGATCCTGAGCCTGGAGCCCTTTTACGACATGCTTACCTCCCTGGAAAAGCTGGGACAGGCAGTTGACAAGAACCTGGAACTTCAGGAGGGTGAACTTGATATTGCTGATGACGAGGGATTACATATATCCTTAGAGGATGTTGGCTACCACAGACCTTCCGCAGATCGGGAGATCATCAAGAACATCAACCTGGAAATAGAACCTAAAGAACTCATAGCCGTTCAGGGAGTCAGCAGCTCAGGGAAATCAACCTTGTTAAAGCTTATTGCAGGCCTTATCGAGCCCACCAGAGGAAACATGTATATCAATAACGCTAACAGCAAGATCATACGACCGAACGCTTACAGGTCCTTACTGGGGCAATCACTCATAGAAGAATCGCCTTTTGAAGGAACCATTTTGGAAAACCTGACCTTTGGCGATACCTCCATTCCTAAAAAAGACATTGAATGGGCTATTGATCTCATCGGACTCAGGGAATTTGTAAAAGCCCAACCTAAAGGGCTGAACACCGAATTGAAACCTGAGGGAATGCAGATATCTTCTACTATCTCTAAGAAGATCGTTCTGGCAAGGAGTATTATAAGAAAACCCAAACTCCTTATTCTCTCAGACCCTTTAGACAAATTCGAGCCGAAGGAAAAAGAGCATATTATCAATGCGCTTACCGGACCGGATCGTCCGTGGGGAATCGTGGTAGAAAGCAGGGAGCCTCTTTGGACCCGCACCTGTGGCAGGGTATTGACCATGCAAAACGGAGAAATCATTAACATAAAAGATAATAATAATGCTTAATATATCCAGTAATCCATTAAGCAATAAGGTAGACATTTCAGCATATCGCTGCAGTAAGAAGGTATTTCACAAAGACCACCACAAGACCTTCAGCCGATTGCTGGGAGCCTTCTTCCTGATCCTGTTCGCCATCCTTTTTCTTCCATGGACACAGAACGTACGTGGGGAAGGCTTTATTACTACACTTACTCCGGGACAAAGACCTCAAACCATTCACTCGGTCATTCCCGGAAGAATTGAAGAATGGTATGTAAGGGAAGGTGATCATGTAGAAAAGGGAGATACCATTGTTTACCTTTCTGAGGTGAAGGACACGTATTTTGACCCCACCCTTCTGGAGCGAACCCAGGCCCAGCTCGATGCTAAAAAGTCAAGTATACGCTCTTATGAAGAAAAGATAAAGGCTCAAGACATTCAGATCTCCAACCTGAAACAGGAGCGTAAACTAAAAATGGAGCAATTGAGAAACAAACTTATCCAGGCCAACCTGAAGGTTGAGAGCGACAGTATTGATCTTGAGGCTTCCAAAACCAATATGCTTATTGCCCAGCGACAGTTTGACCGGGCCGATCAGTTAAACAAGGAAGGCTTAAAGCCCCTGCAGGAAGTAGAAGACAAACGCATGAAGCTTCAGGAGGCAACGGCCAAACTGATCTCCCAGGAAAACAAATTACTTACCAGCAGAAATGAGGTGATCAATACAGAGATCGAACAGGGCAGATTACAGGCTGAATATGGTGAAAAGATATCTAAGGCCGAAAGTGATAAGTTTACGGCCTTAAGCATGCAATTTGATGGCGAAGGAGACTTGAATAAACTAGAGAACCAATACACCAACTATGCGGTAAGGCGTAACTTTAATTACGTACTGGCACCGCAGGCAGGATTTGTGAACAAGGCATTACAATCAGGAATTGGGGAAACCATCAAAGAAGGTGACCCATTGGTCTCCATCATGCCTTCCGGCTTTGACATTGCCGTAGAGACCTTTGTGGAGCCCATTGACCTGCCTTTGATGCACCTGGGAGAAAAGGTACGACTCCAGTTTGACGGATGGCCTGCCATTATCTTTTCCGGGTGGCCCAATGTTTCTTACGGAACTTACGGAGGTACCGTGGTAGCTATTGAAAATTACATCAGTGAAAACGGAAAATACCGAATTCTCATAGCTCCCGATCCTGAGGATCATCCATGGCCGGAGGAGCTTCGGGTAGGCACAGGTTCTAATACCTTTGCCATGCTCCAGGATGTACCTATTTGGTTTGAACTATGGAGACAGCTTAACGGTTTCCCTCCTAACTTCTACCAGCCAAACAAGAATAAGGGAAGTGAAATGACCAAAAAATAAGTATGCGCAATACCATTATTCTCATTATTTGTATCATTTGGAGCTGCTTTTTGCATGCCCAGGAAAGACAAGAGATCCTCACCTTTGAGGAGTTCCTGGCCTTTGTGAAAAAGAATCATCCGGTTGCTGCTCAAGCCGACCTTAAACTCAGTGAGGCAGAAGCAAGGGTATTGGAAGCCAGAGGTGGGTTTGATCCAAAGATCGATATTGATTATTCCACCAAAGAATTCAAGGGGACTGACTATTACGACATACTTTACGGTAGCTTTAAAATACCCACCTGGTTCGGTATAGAGCTTCAGGCGGGCTATGAACTAAATGACGGAGAGTTTTTGAACCCTCAGAACTTTGTTCCGGAAGACGGCTTGTATAGTGCCGGTATTTCCGTTCCCGTAGGCCAGGGACTGTTCATTAACAAACGTATGGCCAGCCTTAGCCAGGCAAAGATCTTCAGGGATCTCAATACAGCCGAGCGGGAACTGCAGATCAACCAATTGTTATTTGAGGCTGTATTGTCATACCTTGACTGGTACAGGGCATGGCGCGAATACGAACTTTACGGGTCATTTCTAGAGAATGCCGAGCTGCGTTTCAGAAACCTGAAAAGAGAGATCGAAGTGGGTGCCACAGCCCCCATTGACAGTGTTGAACTGGGAATTACTGTTCAAAACCGTCGCCTGAACCTCCAGAACTCAGCCCTGACCCTGTTGAAGGCCAGGCTCAATCTCTCCAATTTTTTATGGGAAGAGAACCTGGTACCCCTGGAAATAGCAGGGTTCGTAAGACCGCAGGAGGAAGTAACCGAAGCTCTGAACAGCTTTCTTTTAAGCAACGAGAACCTTATTGATGATTTCGATATTACGACCCACCCAAAAATAAGATCGTTGCGATCAAAGATCGAAACTTTGGAGGTAGAGCGGAGGTTGAAGGCAGAAATGCTGAAACCGGAATTGAACCTGAATTATAATTTCATTACCAGCGATGCAGAACAACTGAACACTATCAACAGCGGTGATTATAAGTTCGGGTTACAATTCAGCATGCCCATATTTCTTAGAAAAGAAAGAGGGGCTTTAGAGTTGAGCAAGTTCAAAATACAGGATGCTGAGTTCGAGACCGAGCAGGAAGCTCTGATACTCAGAAACAAATCTGAAGCTGCCTTACAGCAGGTTACTAACTACGAAAGTCAGCGAGACCTGGTTGATCGGGTAGCCGAAGATTACGAACGTCTGCTGCAGGCTGAGGAACGCAAATTCAGTTTTGGTGAAAGTTCGGTATTTCTACTGAACTCGCGGGAGGCAAAATTGCTGGAGGCACGACTCAAGCAGATCGAACTTGAATACAAACTCGGGGAAGCACAGGCAGAATTGATACGTACCCTGGCCCTGCCCTTCTGATGGGCAATAATCTGAAAAATAAAACTTACTTTTGCACCTCTGTGAATAAGTAACAAAAGTATTGAAGTACAGTCTATCAAACATATTCAGAATGATCAAGATCAAAACACCTGAGGAAATTGAATTAATGAGACAAAGCGCCCTTGTGGTATCTAAGACCCTGGGGATGCTTGCCGGTGAATTAAAGCCGGGTGTAACGACAAATCATCTGGATAAACTGGCTGAGGCTTTTATCAGAGACCAGGGTGCAGAGCCCGGATTTCTTGGATTGTACGACTGTCCGTCCACCCTGCTTACCAGTGTAAACGAAGCCGTGGTACACGGACTGCCTACCGACAAACCTTTGGAAGAGGGAGACGTTGTTTCAATAGATTGCGGTGCCCTGATGAACGGATACTACGGAGACCACGCCTATACTTTTGAGATCGGAGAGGTAGATCCCGAAACCAAAAAACTGCTGCAGGTAACCAAAGAATCGCTGTATATCGGTATCCGTGAATTTAAAAATGGGAATCGTGTAGGTGACGTTGGTTTTGCTATACAAAATTATTGCGAAGGTTTTGGTTATGGTGTTGTTCGGGAGCTCGTTGGTCATGGAATCGGTAAAAAAATGCACGAAGACCCTGAGATGCCTAATTACGGACGAAGAGGGCGCGGAAAGAAGTTCCAGGAAGGAATGGTAGTCGCTATAGAACCCATGATCAATATGGGTACGCAGCGCATCAAGCAGCTTAAAGATGGATGGACCATCGTAACGGCCGACGGCAAACCGAGTGCACACTTTGAACATGATGTAGCCCTGGTGAACGGAAAGCCGGAGATACTTTCTACCTTTAAATACATTTACGAAGTTTTGGGTATTGAAAGCAACGAGGAAGATGAGTTCAAACAAGCGCTGAACGTATAATTATCGCTGATTGAAAAAGCTTTTTAAATACGTACTGAATACGGTACCACGCCCCTTACTTATCAGATTAAGCTACCTGGCCAGACCCCTGGTGGCTGCCTATTACAAAGGCGACCGGTATACCGACCCTATTGAAGGTAAAAGCTACCGCAGTTTTCTTCCATATGGCTACGAAAATCAACGGGAAAATGTTCTGGCACCCGGAACTTTATCACTGGAGAGACACAGACTCCTCTGGCTCTACCTTAAGCGGAAAACTAATTTTTTCAGCGCCCCCTTAAAGGTTCTGCATTTTGCACCGGAGCAGGCATTTTACCAACGATTCAGAGCCCTGAAGAATATTGATTACACCACGACCGATCTGAACTCCCCCCTGGCCGATGTAAAGGCTGATATTTGCAACCTTCCTTTTGAGGATAACAGTTTCGATGTTATTCTATGCAACCATGTCCTTGAGCATATCCCGGACGATGCCAAGGCCATGCAGGAGCTTTACAGGATCATGAAGCCCGGTGGTTGGGGTGTCTTCCAGATACCACAAGACCTCAACAGGGAAACAACTTTCGAAGACGACAGTATTACCGACCCAAAGGAACGGGCACGTATATTTGGCCAGTATGATCATGTGAGGGTCTACGGCCGCGATTATTTTGAAAAGCTACGTGAGGTTGGCTTCAAGGTCATCAAAGAAGATCTTGCTGCCCGTATGCCAAAAGAAAAGGTCGACACCTATCGCATCGACCCTTCTGAAATCATTCCTGTAGTATACAAGTAAAATTTTCAGTCTTTTATAACCAGGCGTTCAAAACCGGCAGTTCTGAATTCCTGTATCCCATCATCATTAACACTGATAATGTATACATCAATTCCGGAAGTCTTTTCCAGGGTTGCCTTGATCTCTTCGAGATTCATACCCATAAAAGCCGTGGCATAGGCATCTGCTTCCATACATGTAGATGCCAGTACAGAGGCACTTAACACCTTACTCCTAAAAGGATAGCCCGCCCGCGGGTCTATAGTATGCACATACCGCTCTCCGGTAATCTCATCGACCCTGTATTTTCTGTAATTCCCACTGGTGGCCATAGCCCGGTTTTCCAGGGTAAGTTTCGAGATGAGCTTTCTGTCTCCTTCCTCTTGCAGAGGGTCATCTACCGCTACCACCCAGCTCTTATCCTTAACAGTATTGCGCCCTTTAGCCAGGATTTCCCCTCCAATTTCTACCAGGTAATTCTCAACTCCACGACTGTCGAGCATACGCCCTACCATGTCTACACAAAACCCTTTGGCTAGGGCGTTAAAATCAAGATAAAGTGCAGGGTGTTCTTTTACCACCTGTCGGTTATCGTTCAAGGCTACCTTCTCCATGCCGGTAAACTCAAGTATACTGTCAACAGAAACACTATCCAGGTCAGAAATGGCCTTCTCAGGACCAAAACCCCATGCATTGACCAGGGCACCAACCGTAGGATCAAAAACCCCATCGGTGGTCTCCCAAACCTCCCGGGCTTTGTCAAAAACTTCCACGAAATTATCATCTACCTTCACAAGGGTATCACCCTTGTTTATTCGGCTGATATCACTATCCGGAAGGTAGGTTGACATCGAGGCATTGATCTGTTCAAAAACCGCTTCAATATCCTCAAGATAACTTACCGTATCTGACGGCACCTCATATATAACGGTGTAAGTAGTACCTAAAGCCTTTCCTTTTTCGGTTCGATGCGTTATGCTTGCCTCAGGTTGGGTACAATGGCTCGTTAAAACCAGGGTACATATTATCAAAAAAAGTTTACTCGCTGATCTCAATAATCCCATTATAATTCACGATATAGTTTTCTTCTTTACTCACCGGTTTGTTGTAATCGCTCGCATTGGCCAGCCCTACCCCGGCATAGTACGTCCTGGCTTTAAACTTCAGGGCATGAGCCCGTATAGTCTCCATAAAGATCACATCGTAATTCTTAGGGTCTTCAGGATAGACCACAGCCTTTACGATCACAAAATGCAGCTTGCGGTCTTTCAGACAAACAAATTGCGGATCCTTTTTTAATTCACTGTTCACTGCCATGAATTCAAATCCATTCTTTTCAAGGTCCTTACCCACAATATTCATGGCCAGGTTATGTAATTCCTGTTCTGTCAACACACTCATACGCATCAAGATAAAACAAAAAACCGACACTGGTAGCGTCGGTTTTTTCGTTATATACAATATTAATTATCCTCCGAAATCGTCGAATCGTACATTCTCCGGCGGTACTCCAAAGTCATCACACATTTTCTCCACTGCCTTGTTCATCAACGGTGGTCCACAGAAGTAGAATTCAATGTCTTCCGGTGCATCATGGTGCGACAGGTAGTTATCAATTACCACCTGGTGTACAAAACCTACGAAACCATCTCCTTCACCATCAAGTCCGTCCTTTTCTTTCCAGTTATCCTCCTCCAGAGGCTCAGAAAGTGCAATATAGAACTTGAAGTTAGGGAAATCACGTTCCAATTCACGGAAGTGCTCTATATAGAACAGCTCACGTTTAGAACGTCCACCGTACCAATAGGTAACTTTTCTTCCTGTTTTCAGCGTTTTGAACAGGTGATATAAGTGAGAACGCATTGGCGCCATTCCTGCTCCACCACCAACGTAAAGCATTTCCGCATCACTGTGGTTAATAAAGAATTCACCATAAGGTCCTGAGATGGTTACCTTATCTCCCGGTTTTTTAGAGAAGATATATGAAGAAGCCACACCAGGATTTACATCCATCCATCCATTCTTACTGCGATCCCATGGTGGGGTAGCAATACGCACATTCAACATGATATCACGTCCTTCTGCAGGATATGAAGCCATCGAATAAGCTCTTTCAACCGTATCGGTATTTTTCATTACCAATGGCCAAAGGTTAAACTTATCCCATTCCATCTGGAATTTTTTAGGATCGTCATGTTCTTCAGGGTGGGCAGTGATATCAATATCGCTGTATTTGACCTCACATGGAGGAATCTCGATCTGGATATATCCTCCTGCCTCATAATCCATATCCTCAGGAATACGAACTACGAATTCTTTAATAAAGGAAGCCACGTTCCAGTTACGAACAACTTCTGCCTGCCATTTCTTGATACCGAACACCTCTTCAGGTACTTCGATCACCATATCTTGTTTCACCTTCACCTGGCAACCAAGACGCCATCCTTCGGCAATCTCTTTTCTGGTAAAGTGCGGAGCTTCGGTTGGCAGGATCTCTCCACCTCCCTCAGTCACCTTACACTTACACTGTATACAGGTACCTCCACCTCCACAGGCTGAAGGCAGGAAAATCTTATTATCTCCAAGCGTTGAAAGCAGTGTTCCTCCTGAAGAAACTTCCACATCTTTCTCTCCATTGATCTTCAGGTTCACAGGGCCTGAGGGTACCAATTTTGCTTTGGCTCCCAAAAGAATAGCCACTAGGGCGAAGATAAGGACCAGGAATACTATTAAACTCGCTACGATTACTGAATAATCCATTCTTTCGTCTTAAATAATGATTTATAATTTGATTCCCATAAAACTCATAAACCCAAGGGCCATAAGTCCGGTTATGATAAATGTAATTCCAAGACCTCTTAATGGTGCTGGTACATTAGAATAGGCGATCTTTTCACGAATAGCAGCGATCGCAAGGATAGCCAGGAACCATCCGATCCCTGAACCTAAACCATAGGTAGCCGCCTCGCCGATTCCGGCAAAGTCTTTTTGCTGCATAAACAGTGATCCTCCAAGGATGGCACAGTTTACCGCAATAAGAGGCAGGAAGATACCAAGCGCACCATAAAGGGCGGGAGCAAACTTCTCAACGATCATCTCAACAAGCTGTACCATAGAGGCAATAACCGCAATAAACATGATAAAGCTCAAAAAGCTAAGGTCGATCGAAGCATATTCTTCACCCATCCAGGCCAAAGCACCCGGACGCAACAGGTAATTATCAAGTAAAAAGTTAATTGGAACTGTGATCGACAATACAAAGATCACTGCCGCTCCAAGTCCAACAGCCGTTTTCACGGTCTTCGATACGGCCAGGTAAGAACACATACCCAGGAAGTATGCGAAAACCATGTTTTCGATAAAAATACTTCGTACAAAAAGATTTACGTAATCCATTAGTTCTTTCTATTTATTAAGCCTGGAGCTTAGTTCTTTTCAATTAGTTTTCTGTTTCTGGCACGTTGGATCCAGATAAGCACTCCAACCACTAACAGCGCTGCAGGTGAGAGAAGCATCAATCCGTTATTCTCATATCCTAATGCGTACAGACCGGAAGATTCGGCAAGGGTTGCACCTTTGTGACCCAATACCTCGAATCCGAATAGTTTTCCAGATCCCAAAAGCTCTCTGAAGAAAGCCACGATCACCAGAATCAGCCCGTATCCGGCAGCATTACCAACACCGTCAAGGAAAGATTTCCAAACCCCGTTACCCAGGGCAAAGGCTTCCAATCGTCCCATTACGATACAGTTGGTAATAATTAGTCCTACGAATACCGATAGTTCTTTACTCACATCATAGGCAAAGGCCTTCAAAACCTGGTCTACTAAAATTACCAGGGCAGCAACCACTACCAGCTGCACAATGATACGGATCCTGTTAGGTATCAGGTTACGGATCATCGAAATGATCATATTGGCAAATGCCATAACCGCAAGTACTGCGATCGCCATAACTATGGCCGGCTTAAGCTGCACCGTGATCGCAAGAGCAGAACAAATACCCAGTACCTGTACGGTGATCGGGTTATTGTCGTCCAGCGGGTCGCTCAATAACTTTCTGTTCTTTTTAGAGAATAAAGGCTCCTTTTCTTCAGCTACAAAAAGTACCAAAGGAGATTTCTCTTTGTTATCTTTCTTATTGGCCATAATTAGTTATTTAATGCTACTTTAACGTTCTGTTGTTTCAGGTAAGGCATATAATACTGCAAACGATTGTAGATCATATCGGTAACCCCATCACCGGTGATGGTAGCTCCTGAGATCGCATCGATCGCATTATCATCCTTATTATTTCCTCCGGAGTATCCTTTCATTACGGTCACCCCAACAAATTCTCCTGATTCCGGATCAAAGATCTTTTCTTCTTCAAAGCGCTTTTCAAACCAGCTTTGAGTGATCTCGGCACCAAGACCGGGAGTCTCCCCTTTGTGATCGAATACAGCTCCTTTAATGGTATTGATATCATCCTCCAGGGAAATATAACCCCAGATCGCATCCCAAAGTCCGGCGCCGCGAAGCGGAATGATAAAATATTGCTTCCCTTCGATCTCGGCTTTGTAAAGCGGAAAACGCTGCTCTTCTACAGGTTTCTTCAACTCTTTTGCCAGGTCGATATTAAACGCATTCACGCTTTCATCGATCGATCCATCGGCGGTAAGGGAGATCTGTTCTTTGATATACTTATTGAATTCTTCTCCTGCCTGCTCTCTTTCCACCTCTACTCCGATAGTAGAAAGAATGTTCTGCATCTTCTCTTTACGCACGTTCTCATTTTGCATCGGCTTTAAAGAGGTGGCGGCAATAGCAAGTGATGCTGCAACCACAATTACCATAACAGTGGCAAAAATAAAGGTATAAGCGTTACTGTCTCTGTTCATAATTATGCGGATTTAGCGGTTACAGTTGCTAATCTTTTCTTTCTTCTCTTAATATTGGCCTCGATCACATAGTGGTCGATGGTTGGTGCAAACACATTCATAAGCAGAATGGCAAGCATTACTCCTTCAGGATACGCCGGGTTAAATACACGGATCATAATACTGAAAACACCGATCAGAATACCGTAGATCCATTTTCCTTTAAAGGTCTGAGCTGCAGAAACAGGATCTGTAGCCATGAATACGATTCCAAAGGCAAGTCCACCCACTACTAGGTGCTGGTACCACGGAAAGCTCATAAGTGCATTAGCTCCCCAAAGATTGAACAGGAAGCCCATAAATGCAGCTCCGATAACTCCCCCGGCCATGATACGCCAGCTTCCTACCCCGGTAAGGATCAGGAAAAGGGCACCGGCTGCGATCCAAAGCGTAGAAGTCTCACCGATAGATCCGGGAATAGCTCCAGAGAACATGCTCCACATATTATAGGTCACTTCTTTTCCGGCAGCAAGAGAACCAAGAATGGTCTCCCCGGAAACAGCATCAATATTAGAGGCTTCTGAAACCCATACTTTGTTACCCGACATATAGGTTGGGTAGGCAAAGAATGCGAAAGCACGTGCCATAAGGGCCGGATTCAGAATATTCATCCCTGTTCCTCCGAAGGCTTCCTTACCGATCAATACGGCAAAAGCCACAGAAACAGCCACCATCCAAAGTGGTATATCCACCGGCATGATCATAGGAACAAGCATCCCGGTAACCAGGAACCCTTCGTTCACTTCGTGGCCGCGGTAAATCGCAAAAATAAATTCAATACCAAGACCTACCGCATAAGACACAACGATCATCGGTACGATCTTCCAGGCACCGTGAATAAAGGCATCTAAAAAGGTAAATGCCTCCCCGGTTTGCGAAAGATACTGATACCCGGTATTGTAGATTCCGTAGAATAAAGCAGGTAACAAAGCAATGATCACGGTGATCATGGTACGCTTCAGGTCAACGGCATCACGGATATGTGCACCCTTTCTGGTCGTATGATCAGGTACGAACAGAAAAGTATCAAAGGCGTTGAATGCAGGAGCAAACTTCTCCCACTTCTGACCCTTGTTAAAGGGTCGCTTTAATTCGTCTAACTTTTTTCTCAAAAAACTCATAGCTTCTTTTTTTAACCCACTTCTTTGATCATGAGGTCTAATGCCTCTCTGATAATTGCCTGGGCTTCAATTTTAGAGGTGTTCGTATAATCAATCAAGGCGAAATCTTCAGGAGCCACCTCGTAAATACCAAGGTTTTCCATCTTTTCGATGTTCGCCGCCATACATTCCTTAAGAAGTTGCATCGGATAAATATCCATAGGAAGCACCTGCTCCATCTCACCGGTTACTACCAGCGCACGCTCTTCTCCATTAAGGTTGGTATTCACCTTGTACCTCTTATTTGGAAAGAGGAAAGAAAGAGAGGTTCTTGACATACTTGGAATATGATTATCTAAGAATGGCACCCACCCGAACATTCTGTGCTCTTTTCCTTCCGGAATAAGCGTAATGGTGTTGTGATAGAACCCTACAAATCCTGAGTTAGCGATCTGATCTCCTGTAAGGACATCTCCACTGATGATCCTCACTGAAGAAGGCACCTTATTGATCAGCTCAAAAACATTGGTTCCCACACGCATACTGAAATACTGTGCCTTGGGCGCTTCAGAGCCGGAAACGGCAACCAAACGGTCAGCCTTGAATTTTCCGGTGTTCAAAAAGTTACCAATGATAGCTACATCTTCCGGCCCAACAACCCATACACGTTCTCCTGCATTAACAGGGTCGATATGATGGATCTGTACTCCGACATTACCGGCAGGGTGCGGCCCCTTTACCTTGTGGATCTCAACACCATTCAGGCCGTCAGCCAAACTGCTTCCCGCTGCTACAGAAACATGGGTTTTTCCTGAAGTAAGTTTTGAAATAGCCTCCAGACCGGTTTTGAAATCTTCCATTCGGTCTTTTAACAGGAATTCCACATCGGCAGCAAGAGGAGCTGTACTCATAGCCGAAACGAAGATCGCCTTAGGGGCGTCATCCGGATTGGCTATCACGTCGTACGGACGCTGCTTGATGAATGGCCAACAACCACCTTCAAGCAAAAGCTCTTTTACCTCTTCTCCCGACATACCGGAAACATTCTTGGAACCGTGCTCCAGGAAAGTATCTTCGGCGTCTGCTTCAATTATTACTTCTAAAATTCTTCGCTTTGCGCCCCTGCGGATCTCTGCAATGGTACCACTAACAGGCGAAGCGAACTTAACGCGGTCGCTGTACTTTGAAAAGAAAATGATCTCTCCCGCTTTCACGGAAGCACCTTCTTTAACCACCATTTTAGGGGTTACACCATGGAAATCAGTAGGCTTTATAGCGAATTTTTTAGACCTCGGAGCGGCAGCGATCGTTTTGTCTGCCAGACCCATAAGCTTAAGATCTAAGCCTTTTCTAATCTTAATGTCGTTTGACATGCTATCTGTGCTAATGAAATTAGTTAACTCAAAAATTCGTGCAAATTTAATAATTATAAGATTGTTGCCATAATAAAACCCTATATTTTTGGAGGTGGAAAAGCCCCCCAAATTCCACGTTTTTATTTTATTATCTTTAGCAAAAATTTTCCTTACCATATGCGTACTCTTATAGGTTTTGTCATTGTATTCCTTCAATGTAACCTCACGCTCCTTGCGCAAGTGCAAAAAGAGATCCCTCCCCCGGAAAACATCCGATCTATTGTTTTTACCGGCAACAACAATGCTGCACAATTCCCGGTAATTCAACCCGGACAGACCATGGTGCTTACTTTTGACGACCTCTATGCCGATGAGGCCGACTACTACTATCGCATTGAGCATTGTAATTACGACTGGACCCCCTCTAACCTGGTAAAGAATCAATACCTGGACGGCCTGGATAATCAGCGTATCCTGCAGTACGACAATTCACTCGCCTCCATACAACCTTACACCGCCTACAGGCTGGAGCTCCCGAATCGCTTTACGCGAATGCGGATAAGCGGGAATTATATTCTGAAGATCTTTGACAACACCGATCAAATAGTATTTTCCCGAAGATTTATCCTTTTTAATAATGCTGTAAATGTGGGAGGCATTGTCAAGAGGCCACGAGATCCGAAGTTCTTAAATACCGGGCAACGTATAGAGTTCACGGTAAGCGCCGGCGATTTTGAACTGGTGAACCCCCTCCAGGAGGTCAAGGTAAGCATCCTTCAGAACAGTAATTTCAATACGGCTGTTCACAACATAAAACCTCAGTTCGTGTCGGGCAGCCAGCTGATTTATAAGTATGAAAAAGAAACCAGTTTTGAAGGAGGCAATGAATACCTGAACCTGGACACCAAAGACATAAGAACGGCCACCAATACGGTCGCCAGGGTAGATTTGAAAAATCGCTACAATCATTATCTGTATACCAACCCCGTAAGGCGCGATATGATCTATACCTATTTTCCTGACATTAATGGCGACTTCCGGGTTCGCCTGGGTGAGGGCGTTCAAAACGATGACAACAGTGAAGCCGATTACTCTTTTGTGCATTTTAGTCTTGAATACCAGCCATGGCTTGGCCTTAAAGACGTTTACGTATATGGTAAGTTCAATAACTACGAACTGACAAAAGAGAACAAGCTTACCTTCAACGCCGACAACAACACCCTGGAAACGACCTTATTTCTCAAGCAGGGGTTTTACAATTTCAAATATGTGATCAAGAACAGTGACGGGAGTATTGATCTGAATGCCATTGGAGGCAATCACTGGGAAACCGAGAACGAATACCTGGTTTTAGTATATTACAGAAACTTTGGAGCACTTTATGACAGTGTCATTGGGGTAGCCAACATTAGTTCAGTAGACATTTCCAACTAACCATGAGCGATAAACCAGTAAAAAAAGGCGGATATCTTCCCGAACGGCGTAAGTTTAAATACCGCGGAAACTGCTGCCTCAATTGTGATCATCCGCTGGATCTGAGCGATAAGTATTGTGCCAATTGCGGACAGATCAATTCGATGAAGAAGTTCAGCGTGCAGGATCTTTTTGACGAATTGTTCGGCACCCTGTTCAATTATGACTCCAAGCTCAGACAAACCCTCTCTGCCCTGCTTTTAAAACCCGGAAAGATCACCCGGGAATATATCAACGGCAAGCGCGCCTCTTATACGAACCCCTTTCAGACGCTGCTGAGCCTTTGCATTATCTATTTCCTCTTACTGGGTTATTCTTCAGATTTTGAATCATTAAACCAAAAAAAGGCGGATGCAGACACCAAAGGGTTGGTGAACATAGAGGAGTATACAAAAATTGCCGATTCGCTGAAAGCAGAACAATTGATCATCCCAAAGGGCGACGTTTCTCAAGAAGCCTTGCAAGACTCCCTGAAAGCAACCATAGATACTTTAAAATTTGGGATAGGCGTCCTGGAAGCCCTGGATAAACGTAAGGATTCTCTGGCCACCTATGCCCCACAGACCTTTTATAATGAGGTTAAAAATGACACCTCAGGTAGTGTGGGTCGTTTTATATCCATGACCGAGTTCTTTTACAGGACTATCAAACACAATCATTATAATACCCCGGAAGAGGCGCGTTCAAAGCTGAACATCCCCTTAAAAGGGTCAGAGCTTTGGGCTTTCAGAACCGGAAAAAGTATCAACAGAGTAACAAAGGAACCCGGCACCTTTTTAAATACCGTGATCTCCAGGCTTCCCTTTTTCATTTTCTTCTTTTTACCCGTTTTCACGGTATTTATATGGCTATTGTACCTGAGAAGAGAATTCAATTATATGGATCACCTTATTTTCAGCTTTCATTCACAATCTCTGTTCATCATACTGCTCATTATTGCCTATATCATATATGCGATCACCGATTGGAACGTACTTTGGGTAGCCGTGCTTTTATTCTCCTTTTATCTCTACAGAGCCATGCGGGTATTCTATCAACAAGGGCGTCTTAAAACTATTTTAAAATTCTCCATCCTGAACACAATTTTCGTATTTTTAGCTAGTATCAGTATGATACTGTTTCTTTCGGGAAGCGCTTTAACGTATTAGCAAAATGTTCACCCAGGTAACCAAAGGCATAAAGATCTCTGTAAAAACAAGTTTTGAAGGCACCTTCTTCAAAAATTACAGAAAGCACTATGCTTTCGGGTACCATATCACCATAGAGAATCAAAGCAAAGACCCGGTGCAATTACTTGCACGACACTGGCAGATCTTTGATGCCCTCAATGAGACCGAGGTGGTTGACGGAGAAGGGGTTATTGGAAAAAAGCCGGTGTTGCATCCCGGAGAGACCCATAAGTATAGTTCCGGATGCTTATTAACTTCTCCTATCGGGGCCATGAGAGGTAATTACCTCATGTTGAATTATGCCTCCGCGGGGCATTTTAAAGTATTTATCCCCACCTTTCGACTAAGCGCACCCTTCACCCTTAATTAACAGCGTGTTTAACTCCTGATTCATTTTTTTAAGCACAAGCCATTTATTACATTTGTTTGCGTAAAAAACGTATAAAAACACTATAAATGGGAAAAGGATTTTTTCAAGTACCCGTAGCGGTAAATGAACCGGTTAGGTCGTACGCTCCGGGATCTCCCGAAAGAGAGTCTGTTTTAAAACAGTACAAGGAATATTACAATGGCAAGGTAGATGTGCCTTTATATATTAATGGAGAAGAGATCAGAACAGGGAATACACGCACCATGTCGCCTCCACACGATCACCAACACGTGGTGGGAACCTATCATTTGGCTGAAAAAACTCATGTAGAGAGTGCAGTTTCTACCGCACTGGAAGCAAGAGAAAAATGGGCTAACCTTTCATGGGAACAGCGCGCAGCAGTATTCTTGAAGGCTGCAGACCTTATTGCCGGACCTTACCGCGATAAGATGAATGCCTCTACGATGATCGCACAATCTAAAAACATTCACCAGGCAGAGATCGATGCAGCATGTGAGATCATTGACTTTCTGAAGTTCAATGTAGAATTCATGTCTCGCATTTACGAAGATCAGCCTATTTCTGATGAAGGTATCTGGAACCGTGTGGAATACCGTCCGTTAGAAGGATTCGTATATGCCATTACCCCGTTTAACTTTACCGCTATTGCAGGGAACCTTCCAACGAGTGCAGCCATGATGGGGAACGTGGTGGTATGGAAACCCAGCGACCACCAGATCTTTTCGGCCAAAGTGATCGTAGATGTATTGAAAGAGGCCGGGCTTCCTGATGGAGTGATCAACGTGGTTTACGGAGATCCGGTAATGATCACAGACACCCTTCTTGACAGTCCTGATTTTGCCGGAATCCACTTTACCGGATCTACAGAGGTCTTTAAAGGACTTTGGAAAAAGATCGGAAACAATATTGACAAGTATAAGACCTACCCAAGAATTGTTGGGGAGACCGGAGGTAAAGATTTTATCATTGCCCACCCCACCAGCAATGCCAAGCAGGTAGCTACCGCCATTAGCCGTGGAGCTTTTGAGTTCCAGGGACAAAAATGTAGTGCCGCATCAAGGGTATACCTTCCGAAATCTCTGGCCGACGAGGTATTGAACTTTGTAAAAGAAGATATCGCTTCCTTCAAGATGGGATCTCCTGAAGATATGGAGAACTTCATTACAGCCGTGATCCACGAAGGCTCTTTCGATAAACTGGCCGGCTTTATTGATCGCGCCAAAGAAGATAAGGAAGCTGAGATCTTTGCCGGAGGATCATATGACAAGTCTAAAGGATATTTCGTTCAGCCTACCGTGATCGTTACCACCGACCCGCAATACGTGACCATGACCACCGAGCTGTTCGGACCTGTAGTAACCGTATATGTTTACGAGGATGACCAGTGGAGCGAAACCCTGAAACTGGTTGATACCACTTCTGAGTACGGACTTACAGGTGCCGTATTCTCAGGAGACCGTTACACTATTGAAGAGGCTACCAAAGCGCTTCAGAACAGTGCCGGAAACTTCTACATTAACGATAAGCCAACCGGTGCCGTTGTAGGGCAGCAGCCGTTTGGTGGTGCCAGAGCATCAGGAACCAACGACAAGGCCGGTTCTATGCAGAACCTCCTGCGTTGGGTATCACCAAGATTGATCAAGGAGACCTTCGTGACTCCAACAGATTACCGTTATCCGTTCTTAGGATAATTTCAATCGAATATATAGTTTTAAAAAGCCGGTCTTGCGAAAGCAAGCCGGCTTTTTTGATCTCAGCTTGAGGGACGAGTTTCAGTGTCAGGGACGAGTTTCAAAAAAACCGCCTACCTACCTACCTACCTACCTACCTACCTACCTACCTACCTACCTACCGACCGACCGACATGCATAACCGCATAACCGCATAACCGAAATAACATATAACTTCGTAACTTCATAACCTTGCAACAGGTAACACGTAACACGTAACACGTAACACGTAACTCTTAACTCTTAACTCTTAACTCTTAACTCTTAACTCTTAACTCAATGGACATAGAACTTAAAGACGTTCCCACCAAAGAACTTATTCCGGGATTTCACGGAAAAATGATTCATACCCCAAAATCGACCATCGCCTACTGGGAGGTGGAAGCAGGATCTGAAATTCCCGAGCACAGTCACTACCACGAGCAGATCATGCAGGTTACTGAAGGCGAATTTGAACTGACCGTTGACGGGGTTAGCAGGGTATACGGTCCGGGCACGGTTGTATATCTTGAGCCCCACATCAAACACGGCGGTAAGGCCCTTACCCCCTGTAAGATCACTGACATTTTTTGTCCACCCCGGGAAGAATATCAATAATCATGGAAATAAGTTTAATTGGAAAGCACGCCCTGGTGGGCGGAAGCAGCAAAGGCATAGGCGAGGGTATCGCCAGAGAACTTGCCCGCTGTGGTGCCAGTGTCACCGTGATGGGTCGCAGTGAGGGTAAACTGCAAATCCTGGTGAACGAACTGGACAGCAGTAACGGGCAGGAACATCATTACCTGACCACCGACATGATGCACCTGGAGCGATATAAAAACGACATCCTTGAACATCTTAAGAAATATCCGGTCGATATCCTGGTGAATAATACCCCCGGGCCACCCCCTGGCTTTGTTGGTGAACTCCGGGATGAAGATTATGCCAAAGCTTTTGACCTTTTATTCAGGACCATTAATTTTACCACCCAGGCTGTTACTGAGCATATGAAGTCTACAGGTTTTGGACGGATTATTAATGTAACCTCGGTAACCATTAAAGAGCCCAAGCCGGAGCTGGTGCTTTCAAACACCATCAGGGCTTCGATCATTACCTGGGCCAAATCGCTTTCGCAGGAACTTGGCCCCTTTGGTATCACGGTGAATTCTATTCTTACCGGGTATTTCGACACCGAACGTCTGGAAGAAGTGAACCGTAAAAAAGCGGAACGCAGCGGTAAAAGCATGGACGAACTTCAGGCCGAAATGGCCGCTCAGAATTCACTCAATCGTATCGGGCAACCCGAAGAATACGGTTACCTGGTGTGTTTCCTGGCCTCAGACAAGGCTGCCTATCTTACAGGAACGGCCATCCCGTTGGATGGAGGGTATTTGAGGTCAGTTTGAGGGAGGAGTTTCAGTTATAGGGAGGAGTTTGCAGTTTGATTTTGAAAGTTACGGAAGTACGAGGGTACGCAGAGATATTTTATTGAATGATGAATAATGAATGATGAATGATGAATGATGAATGATGAATGATGAATTTAATAAATCTAGATTTTCCAGACATTCTGAAGTTTTAATTCTGATACAAACCCCATCTATAATCTATAATTCATAATCTATAATCTACTCTGCATAACCGCATAACTGCATAACCGCATAACTGCATCACTGTATAACTATATAACCGTTGTATGAAACCCGAAATTCATATCATCAGAACCAACTCAGAGCACGAAGATTTTATCCCCCTGGTTAAGGAGCTTGACGCCTTTTTAGCCATTACCGATGGCGATGAACATGCCTTTTACGATCAGTTCAATAAACTGGATGCTATTCAGCATGTGGTGCTGCTTTACCTGAATAAGGAGGCAGTGGCATGCGGAGCCCTTAAGGAATATGATAAGGAAAGTGCTGAGATCAAACGAATGTTCACCAAACCATCGCTCCGGGGCTTGCGTTTGGCAGAAACCATTCTTGAAGCCCTGGAAAACTGGGCTGCTGAACTGGGGTATTCAAGATGCATCCTGGAAACCGGCACCCGGCAAACATCGGCTATCGCCCTGTATCAACGCTGTGGCTATACCCTGATGCCTTGCTATGGTCAATACAGGAATATGGACAACAGCAGGTGTTTTGAGAAGGGTTTGATCCCGCAAAGGCGGGATCAATGATGAATTATAAATTGTAAATGGTGAATTAGTAATGAGGTTTACTTAAGATGACTCCGGCTGAAGCTTCAAAAGATCGCTTCAGTCGCTTCGCTCCCACCACCGACGGATTTATATATTCTGCTGAAAAAGTATATAAAGTGTGGCTCCCCACCCTGGACAGGGAGGGGTGGCAGCGATAAAATCGCTGACGGGGCGGGTTGATTCAGGTTAACCTAACATGCAACCCCTCGCGACTTCGCCTGCGATAAGCGGGCGTCACGCTGAATGCGTGGTATATCGAGGATACTTCAAGATATTAAGCCTTCCAATACGATCCCGCGGAATAGGATCTCTCAAGGTGACTACCGTTAAAGTTTCAAAAGATCGCTTCAGTCACTTCGCTCCTTCGCGAAGACATCTCTGCATAACCGCATAACTGTATAACAAAAAAAAGAGACCTCCCGGTCTCTTTTTTGTTATCCTATTTGCTTCTGCATACGCTTACGTTCGTTCTCATCGAGATAGACCTTACGCAATCTCATATGATTCGGAGTTACCTCAACATATTCATCTTTCTGAATGTATTCAAGGGCTTCCTCTAAAGAGAATTTGATCGGTGGAGCAAGTTTTACCTTATCATCAGCTCCTGCAGAACGGATGTTGGTCAACTTCTTGGTCTTAGTAACATTCACCGTCATATCATCTCCCCTGGAATTCTCTCCGATCACCTGTCCGGTATAGATCTCTTCTCCGGGGTGGATAAAGAAACGTCCTCTTTCCTGAAGTTTATCCATCGAATAAGGAATTGAAGTTCCCTTTTCCATAGAGATCAGCGACCCGTTAATACGACCCGGGATCTCTCCTTTATATGGCTGGTATTCCAGGAAGCGGTGATTCATAATGGCTTCTCCGGCAGTAGCGGTAAGCAGCTGGTTTCTCAACCCGATAATACCTCTGGAAGGAATATTGAATCGGATAATCATACGCTCTCCTTTGGGTTCCATGCTCAGCATTTCACCTTTTCGCTGGGTTACCATTTCTACAGCTCTACCTGAAACATCCTCCGGAAGATCAATGGTCAGCTCTTCAACAGGCTCACACTTCACTCCGTCAATCTCCTTAATAATTACCTGAGGCTGTCCGATCTGAAGCTCATACCCTTCTCTTCTCATGGTTTCAATAAGTACAGAAAGGTGAAGTACGCCTCGTCCGAATACCATGAATTTATCAGCACTGTCTGTAGGCTCTACTCTCAGCGCCAGGTTCTTTTCCAGTTCACGCTCCAGACGCTCCTTAATATGTCTTGAAGTCACGAACTTCCCATCCTTCCCAAAGAAAGGAGAATCATTGATGGTAAAGAGCATACTCATGGTAGGCTCATCGATCGCGATGGTAGGCAGGGCTTCCGGAGCCTCGAAATCGGCTATGGTATCTCCAATATCGAAACCGTCTAATCCTGCAATAGCACAAATATCACCGGCTACTACCTCATCAACTTTCTTACGTCCAAGTCCGTCAAAAACATGTAACTCCTTGATCCTTGATTTTACCACTGAACCGTCGCGCTTTACCAGCGAAATATTCATCCCTGCTTTCAGGCTGCCTCGCTGAAGTCGTCCGATGGCGATTCGCCCGGTAAAAGACGAGTAGTCAAGAGAGGTGATCAGCATTTGGGTGCTCCCTTCCTCGATCTTTGGCGATGGAATATGCTCCACAACCATATCAAGAAGAGGCTCTATATTTTTTGTTTCATTTCTCCAGTCGTCAGACATCCAGTTATTTTTGGCCGAACCATAAACTGTTGGAAAATCAAGCTGCCATTCTTCAGCACCCAGTTCGAACATCAGGTCAAAAACAGATTCGTGCACCTCATCAGGAGTACAGTTCTCTTTGTCAACCTTGTTCACCACCACGATGGGCTTCAATTTCATTTCGATGGCTTTTTGCAGTACGAAACGGGTTTGCGGCATAGGCCCTTCAAAGGCATCCACCAACAGCAAAACCCCATCTGCCATGTTGAGAACACGTTCAACCTCTCCCCCGAAGTCGGCGTGGCCGGGAGTGTCAATAATATTGATCTTGGTTCCTTTATAATTAACCGAAACGTTCTTAGAAAGAATGGTAATACCCCTTTCTCTTTCCAGATCGTTGTTGTCTAAGATAAGTTCTCCGGTTTCCTGGTTATCTCTGAACAATTCACAATGATGCAGAATCTTATCAACCAGGGTCGTCTTACCGTGGTCAACGTGTGCAATGATGGCAATGTTTTTAATAGATGTCATTCTAGCCTTTTAATTTGAAGGCGCAAAGGTACGGTATTCTTTTAGTTGTATCACTGTATTCGCAAAATTTATTTAGCTGCACCACAACACCCTACGTGACTCAAAACAAGGAAGTTGCACTCAAACAAACAAAGCACTTTGAAGAGTCACATACTTCCTCATGCTTCCTATCCTTTCTGCATTAATACCGTTTATTATCCTATCTTTGCGCTCAAAATTGAACAGCATCATGAAACTGGAACATATTCCTCAGTTAAAACACCTGGATAGCAACAACTTCTTTTTATTAGCCGGACCCTGCGCTATAGAAGGCGAAGAGATGGCGATGCGCATTGCTGAAAGGGTGGTAGAGATCACGAATAAACTGGAGATCCCTTATGTATTTAAGGGGAGTTTTAAAAAAGCTAATCGCAGCAGGATCGATTCCTTTACCGGAATTGGCGATGAAAAAGCACTTAAGATCCTGAAGAAGGTCTCAGAAACCTTCGAGGTACCAACAGTTACCGACATCCACGAGGTAACCGACGCTGCCATGGCTGCAGAATATGTAGACATCCTGCAGATCCCTGCTTTCCTGGTAAGGCAGACCGATCTGGTGGTGGCTGCAGCACAGACCGGCAAAACCGTAAATCTTAAAAAAGGGCAGTTCATGAGTCCTGAAAGCATGCAGCATGCCGCTAAAAAAGTATACGACAGCGGCAATGAGCAAGCTATGATCACCGACAGAGGCACCATGTTCGGGTACCAGGACATGATCGTTGATTTTCGAGGTATTCCCACCATGAAGCAATACGCACCGGTGGTACTTGATGTTACCCATTCTCTCCAACAACCTAATCAAAGCAGCGGGGTAACCGGAGGACGTCCGGATATGATCGAAACCATTGCCCGTGCAGGAGTAGTTACAGGAGTTGACGGACTCTTCATGGAAACCCATTTCGACCCTGCCAATGCCAAGAGTGATGGAGCCAATATGCTTCACCTGGATCATTTGGAAAAGTTGTTGAGTAACCTTGTAGCGATTAGAAAAACAGTAAATTCACTTTAAAATTCAGATACTATATATTGCTAAAATGCCGGGAAATCCCGGCATTTTTTGTGAGCAGTGAACAACTTATAACATCTCATTAACAAATAGTTGGCGTAAACTCATTATTTTGTAGGCTTTTAACCACAAATACAACCTAATGAGAACCTTTAAATTCATCACCCTGCTGGCAGTAACCTCTTGCTTTGTTGCCTGTCAGGAAACATCAAAAAACGACCCGGGCATTACTGTTGGTGATGTTCATATTTCAAAAACATATCCTGTTCAGGGTGACTCCATACAGCTGGCCTTTGCTGCTGACGAAGAAGTAGACAACGTTATTTTATACTACCACACGGGAAAGAAAGGGTACTTAAAAGACCTTGAATTTCAACATACCAACGAGGGGGTTACCGCCAATTTTCAGGTGCCCGACAGCGCTGTTAGTATGGCCTTCGATTTCATGAAAAAATATGAAGCCGTTAATGAGACGGCGGCTATAGCCGTCTATTCTGAAGAGGGAGCCGCTTTACCCGGTGCCCTGGCAGGCCAGGCCTACTATTTAACATATACGGGCAAGAGATTCGGTCACAATATCGACAATGACAGTATTCTTGCACTTTATAAGCAGGACCTGGAGACCTACCCGGAAATCAGCCCGGATCACGATATCGCATATGCCTTTCTTTTGATCAAATCCAGTAAAGAAGATGGAAAGGCCATGTTAAACTCCATGGAAAACGAACTTTTGGAAAAAGACAGCCTGGCTATGAAAGAACTGACAAGATTATCAGATGTATACATGGCCATGGACAACCGCGGAAAGGTAGATTCGATCTACGGAGTATTAGCAGACAACTACCCAAACAGTAATCCGGGTATCAGGAAGCAATTTAATGATATTCAACAGATGAAGGACCTGGAGGAGAAAGATGCTGCCACCAAAGAATTTATAGCCGCCCATCCGGAACATGTTACTGCCGGATACCTGACTTCCAGCCTTGCCCAGGCCTATGGACGGGAGGGAGACTATGATAAGTTCAACACCACGGTAGCTCTCATTAACGATCCTCAATCTCGAGGTAGAGCCTTAAATTCCTTGGCCTGGAGCCTTGCGGAAAAGGGAGAAGATCTTGACCGTGCAGCCCAGCTCTCTAAAACGTCATTAGATGTTATACAGGATGCCATGGACGCTCCGGATTGGGATCCAACATTTTCAACGAAAACGCTAACACAACTCCAATTAGATTACTCCCTTAATATGTATAGAGATACCTACGCCCTTATCTTATACAAACAAGGAAATATCAAAGAGGCTATAAAATACCAGGGACTGGCTTCAGGAGTTGAATCAGCTCCTGATGTTAATGAGAAATATATTCAGTATTTAATTGAAGATAAACAATACCCTCTTGCACAAGAGAAAGCAGCATTATACATTAGAAACAATGCGGCTACAGGAAAGATCTCAGAATACCTGGAGGTTGCTTTTTCGGAAAACGGCAGTGAAGGTGTTTTTGCCGATTACCTCGCATCTCTCGAACTGGAGGCTGAAGAGAAATTCAGGGAAGAGCTTATGAAAGAGATGCTGAATGAACAGGCTTCAGGATTTACCCTTAAAAATACCGCCGGAGAAGAGATCTCATTGGCTGAGCTAAAGGGCAAAACCGTGATCCTCGACTTTTGGGCCACCTGGTGCGGGCCTTGTATTGCCTCCTTCCCGGGAATGCAGCAAGCCAAAGAAAAATATGCTGATAATGACAAAGTCGTATTCCTGTTCATCAATACCTGGGAAGGTAAGTCTGATGAAGAGCGACTCAAGCTGGCCGCTAACTTCATGGAGAAAAAGGGGTATGACTTCAACGTTCTGCTCGACAATTACGATCCGGAAACCAGTGCCTTCGAGGTGGTTGAGAATTACAATGTATCGGGCATTCCTACAAAGTTCATTATAGGCCCTGACGGGAAGATCAAATTCAAGTCTGTAGGTTGGAACGGAAGCGCAGAAAAACTTTTAAAGGAAATCGAAATCATGGTAGAATTGGCGCAATCGTAAACAAGTCAGATCATATATTAAAAAGCACTCCCAGGAGTGCTTTTTTTTAATACAAGCCGGCAGCCTCATCCAGCACGGTTTGCAATACCTCGAGATCAAAATCATCCGGATCTTTATAACGCAGGGATCTCACGGTTTGTCGTTTTCCTTTTTCCAGGTTATCCAGGTTGTTCGTTAATCTGTTACCCCTCACGATCCCCAGATCAACGTACTTTTTGTTGGCCAGTAAATAGCAAAAAGGACGTCCTTTCAAGTAGTAAAAAGGGATACCGTATTTGAACAATAAATCTGCTTCGGGCACTTGTTTTTCCACCAATACTTTCAGTTGTAACAAAAAGTCTCTCCAGGGTTCCTTTTGCTGTAGAATATACTGTTCTGCTGGGTTCATCATTTTGCATTTTAAGGCTGGTAATATAACACGAAGCTTCTATTGACGTTTACCTATAAAGAAACCTTTTTTTTGTATATTTAAATTATTCCTCCCCATGAGAACCCTTAGCTTAACTACTTTTGCTCTTTGTGCTTTGTTCGTTCTATGCTCTTGCGCAGGACATAAATCGCAACCCATTTCAGTCCCTGATCTGATCACATGGCAATTGAATTTTATATCAGGATTACAAATGCCTTTAGATGCCCTATACCCTGAAAAGCCGCCCTTAATTATTTTCAATAGTGAAAGTATGATGGTACATGGATATAATGGATGTAATGACTTTTCTATTTCTTATCAGGTAGAAGGCAATGGCCTGGAGTTTTCAGAAACCGGTAAACAAACCCGAAAGGCTTGCCCCGGACCGGGAGCCGATTTTTTTATGGGGCAATTAAAGGCCGTTGACAGTTTCAGCGTTTCAGAAAACCGACTTTTTCTATATGGTAAAAAGGTGCCCTTAATGCGCTTTGTTAAAAACACCGAATTATGATGAAATTAAAACCATTTTGCGCTCTGCTAACCCTATTTGTTATGACCATTGCCGGCTGCGGCCAAAAGGAACAAAAAAACAATAGTGAGAGCCGGCCGGAAAAATCGGAAGTCAACGACCGGTTTAAAGCATCTGACAGTTCTAAACAGAAAGAGACCATGACATTTTTTAAGGCACAGGGCAATGAGCCCTTTTGGAATTTAACCCTTAATGACCAACAACTCATATTCACCTCAATGCTGGAAGGATATGAAGAGTTCATCACGCCTCTCCCGCAGGTGAACAGGGCTGCAGATGCCAATGTAAAACGATACCGGGCAGCAACTGAAAAGGTTACCCTAACAGCTACCATTACACATGAGCCCTGCGCAGATACCATGGCCGACAACAATTATGAATACCAGGTGGCTCTGGAAGTACAGTTAACCGGAGATAGCAAACCGGTTTCCTTAAAAGGATGCGGGAATTATGTGACCGACTACAGACTTCAGGATATCTGGATCCTGGAAAAACTGGGAGAGGAAATTGTTCAAGAAGGTTGGTTTGCCAAAGAACCTCCGACCATGGAAGTGAACGTTGCTGAAAATCGATTTACGGGGTACGCCGGCTGCAATCAGATGAGGGGTAATATTTTTTGGGAGCCCGGACTCTTAAGGTTCACTGATGTGATCTCTACCAGGAAAGCCTGCCTTCCTGAAAACAAAGAAGGTGAGTTTCTTGACAAGCTGCGTAAAACCACCACCTATAGCATTGAAAACAACCGTTTAATGCTCTCCAACCCGAACCATCCCCTGATGGTTTTCAGGAAGACAGATTAAATAAGTATACATTCGTCTAAAATTTCTGCACTATACTAAATAACTGACAATCAGAACATTATTTTTCGCTAAATTTAAAAACCCCTATGCCCTGCTCACTCACCTCATTTATGTGCCTGGTAAGTTTACCGGACGTTACACCTTGTTATTCCTCTAAAAAGTACATTTATGAGATCTATTTACATTCTTTTCGCAATAGGATTATTCCTGGTTTCTTGTGGTTCCAGCACCTCGATCAGCGAGTCATGGACCAACAAAGAAAAATTAACCACCAAGAGTTATAAAAACGTATTCATTGTGGCCATTACGGGAAATATGGCTGCAAAAACCCTGATAGAAGATGAACTTGCATTTTATGCCGAGAAAAGTGGTACCAGGGCTATAAAAAGTCATGAGGTTTTTCCCGCTACCTTTATAAAAGGTAACACGCCCTCCAAAGAAGCTATTCTTGAGATCATACAAAATAGCGGGGCTGATGCCATTTTTGCTGTTTCCCTCCTGGATGAACAAAGTGAAACCCGTTATGTTCCGGGCAACACCAATTATGCTTACGGGTATAATCCGCTCTCTTACAGCTATTACGGCAGTTTCTATGGTTATTATAATACCATGAGACCCATAGCCTACGACCCGGGCCATTATACCACTGATAAGATCTATTACCTGGAGAGCAATCTTTACGATGCACAGTCAGGCGAATTGCTTTGGTCTGCGCAATCGAAAACATACAACCCCTCCAGTTTAGAGTCGTTTACTCAGGATTATACAGAGGCCCTGATAAAAAGGCTGGAAAAAGACGGACTACGGGAGCCTGAAAGTTGATAACCGATGATATGCATCGGCAGAATAACAGATCACATCATAAAACATACATCCCGCATCGTGGGCTGTCAGGTTTTCTATGGGTTTTAACCTTTCTGATATGCTTTATCCAGGGATATAGTCAAACCCAAAACGACACCATCTTTTTAAAAAATCAGGACAGGATCATAGGAGAGATCAAGAGCTTAGTGAACGGCGTTTTAAAGGTTGAAACCGATTATGGTAAAAAAGATTTTGAGATCACCTGGCTGGATGTGGCGGTGATCCGGTCTACCCAATATTACCTGCTTACCCTCGAGGACGGAGGCAGATACAATGGCACCATGCGAACAAGAGAAAGAGACAGCTCTGTAGTAACCCTGTATACCTTTGAAGGCACACATACCATTGATCTTGAAAAGATCGTGTATTTACATCCCATAGAATCGCAGGTAATTTCCAGGTTTGATGCCTCCATATCAGTTGGGTTTAATTTTACTAAAAGCAACAATTTGCAACAATTCAGCATTAAGGGCCGCTTAGCGTATAGTGCGCGAATTTGGGCCGCCAGTGCTTCGATCAATACAATTAGTAATACCCAGGAAGGTGTAGAATCGACAGCTCGGACTGATGCCGACATCGGCGCCATGTACTTTCTGAAAAAGGATTGGTTCGTCGGGTTGAACGCAGATTTTCTGGCCAATGAAGAGCAACAACTTGATCTGAGAACTGCCCTGAAAGGTTACATAGGAAAATACCTGATACATTCTAACAGGATCTATTTGGCATGTGTTGGAGGGATCG
This sequence comes from Robertkochia marina, assembly GCF_004799345.1. Classification (GTDB taxonomy): domain Bacteria; phylum Bacteroidota; class Bacteroidia; order Flavobacteriales; family Flavobacteriaceae; genus Robertkochia; species Robertkochia marina. The sequence goes on along the minus strand of NZ_SSMC01000003.1, from coordinate 51,198 downwards.
GTTGGAACAATGAAAATTTCAGCGATGCAGAAAACACGAATCGGAACAGTTTGGAGGCCGTTTTAGGGAGTCAGTTTAACGCTTTTGACCTTGGTGATTTTAAGGTGTACGCCAGTCTTTTTGCTTATCCAAGTTTAACCGAATCAAACAGGATACGGGCAGACTTTAAGACAGATCTCAAGTACGATCTGCCAAAAGATTTTTTTATCACCCTTGGTTACACCCTGAACTTTGACTCACAACCGGTAGAAACGGCCGCCAGAGAAGATTATATTTTCCAGGCTACTTTTGGATGGGAACTTGATTAATAAAACTGAAACAGGCCTCATCGGCAATCAACTAAATAAGACAAAACCAAAAATTCATTCACTATGTTAAAATCTCTTGCAAACAGCTGGAAGGCCCTCATCTTTAAAGGTATTATTCTGATCATCCTTGCATTATTAATGTTTAGCAATCCAACCGCTACGGCTGCCAGTATCGTCATGTGGTTCGCCATCATGATCGCTCTGGACGGTATTATTACCCTGATCACAGCCATTCGCGAATGGAAAGAAAGGGAACATAAATGGCGGTTTCTTCTGGAGGGTGTACTGGGACTAATCGTTGGAGCGGTTCTCTTCGTATCCCCGGAAATCCCTATGACTTTTATCGGACTGGCCGTAGCTTTCTGGTTCATCTTTATCGGTATCAACCGCATCCTGATGGGTCTAAGATTGCGCAAAGAAATGGAAGGAGAAGGCTGGGTGATCTTTAATGGTTTTCTTACCCTTCTACTCGGACTGGCCATAGCAGCCACACCCTACCTTGCGGTTTCCTTTCTGGTTTGGGTAATGGGAATAGGTTTTCTTTTGGCTGGGGTCGCATTAATTTTCCTGGGGGTTAAATTGAAAAAGGGCAAGAAAAAGATCCTTGACAAACTTGATGATCTAAAGGATAATATGCGTTCAGAAATGTCTTCTGATTAAAATAAACCCGGGCTCCGATATAAATAAAGAAAAAAGAAGAAGAAGATTTCCGAAACCCGGGATACCTGTTTTCACGTGGTCAGGTCGGCTTCATTTATCGCTTTAGCCGTCTCTCCACCTCATGTTGTTCATTCCCGATCACCAATAGGATGGCATTGGAGTGGGCAAATATGCTAGGTAATTTTCATAATATTTTATTTATATTTATTACTCTTTACATAAATAAAAAATTATGGATTTCACTTTGCATCAAATGAAGATCTTTTTGAAGGTCGCCGAACTGGGAAGTATCACCCGGGCAGCAGAAGAGTTATTTCTCACCCAACCTGCTGTATCCATACAACTTAGAAACATGCAGGATCAATTCGATGTACCTCTTACCGAGGTCATCGGACGCAAATTATATATAACCCCTTTTGGAAGAGAGGTGGAAAAACACGCCAGGAGTATCGTCAGGGAAATGGAGCAGATGAAGCACCAGACCATGGCCTATAAGGGGTATTTGGCAGGTGAGCTGAAAATTTCCATAGCCTCTACAGCTAAATATGTGATGCCGTATTTTCTCTCCGAGTTCATGAATCGGCATCCCGGACTTGACCTGACCATGGACGTTACCAATAAGCAAAAGGTGATAAGAGCTCTGAACAATAATGAGGTTGATTTTGCTATGGTATCGGTTATTCCCGAAAAGCTTAAGGTAAACACCATTCAGCTCATGAAAAACACCCTATGCCTGGTGGGTGCCTCAGGAAAAGAATATCAGATTCGCAAACCCAAAGATCTGGAAGACACCTCCCTTATTTTTCGTGAAAAGGGATCAGCTACACGGGGGGCCATGGAGGATTACCTTCGACTGCATGAGGTAGATTCGCATAAACAGATCGCCCTTACTTCTAATGAGGCCGTAAAACAAGCGGTGATTGCAGGGTTGGGTATTTCTATCATGCCTCTGATAGGCATACGAAATGACCTTAAAAAAGGTGATCTCCAGATCATTCCTATCAAAGGACTACCCATAACTACCTACTGGCAATTGGTGTGGCTTTCAGATAAGGAATTAACTCCCGCCAGTAAAGCTTACCTGGAATATGTAGAATCTCAAAAGCAACAGGTGATCGATAAACATTTTTCCTGGTTTGAATCCTTCGATCCCGAAAAACAGATCTCGATCTGATACCGGGCGGATAAGCTGTCAAATATCAGGAAATGAAGGGCATAAATTTTGTAGTTTTAACAGGGTTCATCGAATTTCAGTCATGAATATTAGTTATGCCATCATTACCGGATGCCTTGCCGCAGCCGCCCATGTATTCTCCGGGCCGGATCATCTGGCCGCAGTGGCCCCATTGGCCGTAGGAGGTTCGGCAAAAAGCTGGCAAATAGGGTTATTCTGGGGACTGGGGCACCTGGCAGGTATGTTGTTGGTCGGGGTATTATTTACCCTGCTGCAGGACTTTCCTCCTCTTGAAGTGATCTCTTCTTACAGTGAGGCCCTTGTAGGGTTCGTATTGATCGGAATCGGAATTTGGGCTCTTATCAAGGCCTTTGCGCCGAACGCCGGAACTGTTGCTCACAGGCCCCATACTCATGGTAATAAAGATCACCTGGCCTCTTTCTCTATCGGCTCCCTTCACGGGTTGGCCGGGGTTGCCCATTTTATTCTTTTTCTCCCTGTCCTGGGGTTTGAGTCCAGGTCTGAGTCTGTTTTTTACATCATTGGGTTTGCCATTGGAACTGTGGCTGCCATGGTCATTTTCACCTTTGCATTAGGAAAAATCAGTTCTTTTCCTTCCTCTGCCAACAAGAAAAACTTTATGAAATCACTGCGGATTATCTCGGGAATAGCAGCCATTGCGATCGGGATTTACTGGATCTTGATCAATTAACAGATCCTCGGCAGTTGTTCTCCTATCAAAGGAGTTACCACTCTTCGGCCTCCTATTTTACTTTCCAAAACAACCATTTCAGGATGAGCTGTAGTAATCTCTCCGATAATGGCAGGCGATGCTTCCGGATCCTGTACTTTTAACGCTTCCAGCAGATCATGGGCAATGTCTTGGTGAGCAACCACAAGGAACACCCCTTCGTTGGCTACATACAAGGGGTCAAGCCCCAGAAGATCGCAGGCAGCTGCCACCTGCTTTTGAAGAGGAATCGCTTCTTCTTTCAGAAATACTCCCAGGGATGTGTCTACAGCGATCTCGCTAAGCACTCCGGCCACACCACCACGGGTTGCATCCCTTAACAAATGTATTTGTGTTCCAAAACGATCCAGAATATCAGAGACTACATAATTAAGATTGGTGGTATCACTGGAAATAGCTGATTCAAAAGCAAGCCCTTCCCGTTCAGACATAATCGCCATACCGTGTTGCGCCAAACTGTTGTTTACAATGATCTGGTCGCCGGGCAGAATTCTCGACATGGTAATATCAGCCCCCGGATGCTTCATTCCGACAGCAGTGGTATTAATAAAGATTCGGTCACCCTTGCCTTTTTCCACCACCTTTGTATCGCCGGTAACCACCTCAACACCGCTACGCTTAGCCGCTATGCTGATACTTTGTAAGATCTTTTTCAGATCTTCCACCGGCAATCCCTCTTCAATAATAAAAGCAAGAGAAAGATACTTGGGTATGCCCCCGCACATAGCCACATCATTGACAGAGCCATTTACCGCTAACTCTCCAATATCCCCTCCTTTAAAGAATATGGGAGACACCACAAAACTATCTGTTGAGATGACCACCTCCCCTGTTAGAGGAAGTACCGCCCCGTCATGCTTTTGATCAATATACGGATTACGAAAGGTAGAGAATATCAATTCATCCAGCAGCTCTCTGGTAAGAAGGCCTCCACTGCCATGTCCCAGCTCGATCTTTTTTTTATCCATTTCAATTCAGGTTTTAATCAGGTGATCGGAAAAATGATAATAGGCTGCACAAGCCCCTTCAGACGATACCATAGGGGCCCCCAGGGGCTTCGCAGGGGTGCACTCTTTTGCGAAATACGGACATTGATGTGGTTTTTTTAACCCTTTCAGGATCTCGCCTGCAATACATCCGGATGTGTTTTCAGCCGTATCAGAACACACTCCGAATTTAAGTTCTGCATCAAAATCGACAAAGGCATCCCGAAGCCTATACCCACTATCGGGAATGGGGCCAATACCTCTCCATTCACGGGTAGCGACCTCAAACACAGTTTCGATCACCTTTCTGGCTTCGAGGTTCCCTTCCTTGCGAACCACCCTTGAATATTGATTCTCCACCTTATACTTGCCTGCTTCCAACTGTTTTACTGCCCTGTAGATGCCATCAACCAGGTCCAGAGGTTCAAATCCGGTAACCACAATAGGAATTTGATATTTTCGGGCTAATGGCTCATAAGCGGTCGTACCCATGATGGCACATACATGCCCTGCTCCCAGAAAAGCATCAATGACAGCATGCTCATCGGCCAGGATAGCCTCCATGGCCGGAGGCACCAGCACATGAGAAACCAGTATCGAATAGTTGGTAAGTCCCTCCTTTTTTGCATGCAATACAGAAAGGGCGTCAGCAGGGGCGGTTGTTTCAAAGCCTACAGCGAAAAAAACCACTTCTTTTTCAGGGTTGTCACGGGCTATGGTTACTGCTTCTATAGGACTATAAAGCACTCTGAGGTCGCCTCCTTCGGCTTTTGCCTGCAATAAACTTTTAGTGGTTCCCGGTACCCGAACCATATCTCCGAAAGAACAGACAACAACTCCTTTTTCCATGAGCTGAACCGCCATATCAATTAGGCTTTTCGGGGTCACACAGACCGGACAACCGGGGCCATGTATCATTTGCACCTCATCAGGGAGCAGATCTAATAGTCCGTTTTTAACCAATCCATGGGTTTGCCCTCCGCAGATCTCCATGATCTTCCAGGGGCGGGTTACCGTTTCCCGGATCTGTTTTAGAAAAACCCTGGTGGCATCCCGGTCGCGATATTCATCCAGATACTTCATCTTCTTCCTGTTTACAGTTAAGGGCGTACATCAATTGCCCAAAGCATGTATTCTCATCATTAGGGCTTAACTCTTTATGAAAATACAGCTTGTAGTTATTCCCTGCCTCGTCAATAACCAGATCAGTGAGAATGGCATTCTGAAATACACCTCCACTAAATGCAAGGTGATTGAAATGGTAGTTTTCAGCTACCTTAAAGATAAACCTTCCCAGGGTTTTCAAAAAGCTCATGGCCAATACCTCAGGCGAATAACCTTGCTGTAATTCATTGAATACCCGGCTGATAAGCGCAGCCGGATTCAGATCTCCGTCAGCCACCAGATCGTTCCAGGCCACAGCTTCTTCAGGATCTGCCTTTTCCGCAAGTGCTTCCAATTGCATAGCGGCCTGCCCTTCAAAACTATTGTGATGGCATATCTTCAGTAAGGCTGCCACTGCGTCAAAAACGCGACCCATTGAAGAGCTTCTAAGGGTGTTTTTCTCTTTTAACTTTTGGTAGACTGTCCATTCCTCCCGTGAGAATTCTTCAGATAGGTATTTTAACACCTCTGGATCATCAGTCATGGCCAGCAAAGCTACACGAGGTTCTACTGCCATTTTATCACCTGCGATCCACGGAAAATATTCAAGATGGCTCAGCCTGCTGATCCTGTGATCTTCATACCGAAAAAACTCTCCACCCCAAACCTGTCCATCGTCACCATATCCGGTGCCATCCCACACCACCCCCAGTACATCATGAGGTTGATCGAAAAGGTTGTTTTCAGCCAGTACAGCGGCAAAATGTGCTTTATGATGCTGTATTAACTGAAATTCTGCACCTGATTTCCCTGCCAGCTTTTTCCCTTCAGCACGGCTTTGATAAGCCGGGTGTTTATCGGCCAGAACAATATCAGGAGTAAATCTGAACATGCTTTGCAGCCTTTGAAGTACAGCGTGGTATCGGGTATACGTTTCCAGGCTTCCAAGAGCTCCGAGATATTGACTGATGTATAAATAGCTATTGGGTATCATTGCAATGGCCGACTTCAATTCACCGCCCATAGCCACCCATTTCTTTTCGGTGGTATAAGGAGCATCAAAGTAATTAGGGGCTAATCCCCGTGATCTTCTGAATACAATCTGTCGGTGGTGTTTGGGAGTGAATTTTACCACCGTATCATCCTGAGGGTTTATGATATACTGGTTATGCAGTAAAAATACGTCTGCCACTTCCGCAAGCTTACTCAAGGCCTCCTGATTATCAGCTATAACAGGCATGGCATGTAAATTTCCGCTGGTGGCCACAAGGGGGGCTCCAAAGGCAGCCGCTAATAGTTTCAGGATTCCGTTATAGGGTATCATGACCCCAAGGTGTTCCAGGTTAGGAGCAAGGGCAGTAAAGGCCAGCTGCCTTTCGGGTTTCTTCCTCATAGGAAGGATCACTATGGGGCTCACCCTTCCCTTTAGTTCTTGTGCTGCCTTCTCAGCACAGTGAACCACTTCCTTCACCTGTTCCATATCGGGGAAGAGCACTGCAAAAGGTTTGGAAGGACGATGTTTACGGGTTCGTAATTGATTAACGGAGGTTTCATTTGAAGCATCACAACACAGCAGAAATCCTGAGCTGTTCTTTACGGCAAGGATCTGCCCCTGTTGTAATTTTTCAGCCGCCTCCTTAAAAACTTCCTCTCCGGTAACTGCCAGGGGTTGTTTATCAGCTTCCAGCCAGCAATAGAATCCACATTCAGGGCAGCTGATCGTCTGGGCATGATATCTGCGATCTTTCAGGGTGGTATACTCATGTTGACAGGAATCGCACATGGGATGATCGCGATAGGAGGTATGCGCTCTTTCAAAAGGATAATCCGCTGCTATGGCCCAACGCTGTCCGCATTCCACACAGGCAGTAAATGGGTATGAAAAGCGTTTGTTTGAAGGATCTTCAAGTTCTTCCGAACATTTTTTACAAATAGCCATATCCGGGGTAAAAGGCAAATTGAGGGTTTTGCCTTCAGGGGAAGGAACGATTTGAAAGACTGTGAATTTCTGAAGCGGATGTGGTTCGATCTTAAAACTTCTTATCCTGGCCAACTCATAGGGATAATGCAATAGTTCGTTGTAAAAGTCATCGATTACTGCCTGATCTCCGGTAACGAGTATCTGTACTCCTTTCTCATTGTTGCACACCTCGCCTTTCAGATGAAAACGATCTGCCACCTGGTGTACAAAGGGTCTGAACCCAATGCCCTGTACCAATCCGCAGATCGTTATCTTTCGTGTTACCTTCACGAGACTTCAGTCTTGGCAGCCAGTGTCCTGGCCATGGTAAAGGCCATTTTAGTAACCTTGGGAATAGCATTCCTTACAGCCAGGCTTAAGGTGGTGCTCATCGGGTAGATCTCGGAGATAGAGATGGTCATCAGATAAAGCTCCGGTTGAAGATCCATCAAATACACCGCTTCGATCATATCTTTTAACCCTACATCGTGAACACTCAGGGCGCTGGGAAAATCGGATGCAAATTTGGGTTTCTGTAAACGAACCGTTCCCGGAGGTTTCCCATCCATAGTGGCGTCGATAAAAATGATATTCTTATAAGCCTCAAAACAATTGAGCAACAGAAAACCACCTGTACCTCCATCCAGGATATCAGTTTTTGGAGGCAGCTCCTGCCTGGCCATATACTGAATAACCTGAACGCCAACACCTTCATCTCCCATCAGGTAATTACCCACCCCCAAAATGAGGGTCGTATCCGATTTGTCCTTTTCATAAAAAAATGAATCGCTGCTTATAGCCACTGGTTGTTGATGAGATGGTTCCATAGGGTGTATATTTTAATTTAACATTGCTCTATTGTTGATTCTTCTTCAGGTTGTGTTTGCTCTACTTTTTCCTTCACCCTTTCATCCCGTACGAACTTATATCCCCCGAACATGGAAGAAACCTCTCCCCTGCCTTCCAGCCAATCGTGGTAAAACACCAGGTATACATGTACGAGGGTAAAGAGGATGAACAGCCAGGTAGTTACATGATGAATGGTGCGGGTAATAAAATCGCCTCCCAGGAAATCGGGTACCCAGGCAAATAACTTAGGTAACCACCACCCGGAATTATCGGCATAGAGACCAAACCCGGTAAATACCTGGATAAGGGCCAGGAAGAAAAGCACCAGGTATGAGAACGCAGCCACACTATTGTGTCCTACCGAAATATTGGTCAGATCAAATTTCTTTTCATTTTGAAGCAGTACATCTATCTTGACCACGTGTATAAAGTTATGCCAGGCCTTTTTGGTAAAAGGAAGAAACTGTTTCCAGCTGGCAAAACGATTCCCTACGAACGACCAGTAGATACGCATGAGCATATTGAAAAAGAATATATAGGCCGTACCAAAATGAATGGCCCTGATGGTGCCGAACCAAAAAGATTCACTGGCTTCTGCTGCAGACATGATGGGCGGTGGATCTGCGATCATAAACCCCGTTGCTCCAAGAACCACGATACACATGACATTCACCCAGTGGAAGATGCGCACAGGGAGCTCCCAAACATAAACCCGTTTAAAATCTTTTGTTCTCATAACCTCAATTTAGATCTCACATCCGGCAACATTGGATACCTGAGATATGTGTTTTCCATGCTCATCGTAAAGATGCACTGCGCAGGCGATACAGGGATCAAATGAATGTATGGTTCTAATGATCTCCAAAGGCAGTTCTACGTCGGCCACGGGAGTGCCCAGCAATGTCGATTCATAGGCCGATCGCTGCCCTTTCGGATCTCTGGGAGATGCATTCCAGGTAGAGGGCACCACCAACTGATAATTCTCTGTTTTTTGATCTTTGATTCGAATCCAATGTGCCAGGGCTCCACGTGGCGCTTCGGTATGCCCTACCCCCTTGCATTCCTGCGGCCATCGTTCAGGCTCCCGTTCTTTAGCGTTGGCCATTCGGGTATCTCCGTTCTTGATGTTGTTGATCAGGGTATCATAAAATTCCATGGTCCAATTGGCCACCAATTGGGTTTCAATGCCTCTTGCAGCCGTTCTTCCCAGGGTTGAAAACAAGGCCTCCACAGGAACATCGAGTTTCACAAGACTTGCATTCACGATCTCCTGGATCTCCTTATTGCCACGGGCATAGCCTACCAACATTCTGGAGAGCGGCCCTACTTCCATAGGATGGCCCTTCCATCTTGGAGTTTTTATAAAACTGTAGCGGTCACTCACATCCAATTGATCATAAGGTGGTTGCGGTCCGGTATAATTGATATTGGTTTCTCCTTCCCAGGGATGTCTTCCGGTATCAGCACCTTCTCCATAAGGTTCGTACCAGGAATTATTCACGAATTCTTCGATATCGTTGTTTCTTCGATCAACATCATGAACTTTGGAGAGGTCAAAATTCAGGATAGCCCCCTGAGGAAACTTAAAGCCGGAAGGATCGTTGTACCCATTCACCGGAAAATCTCCATAAGACATATAGTTTCCGAATCCTTTCCCAATAGCGCCCCAATCTTTGTAAAACGAAGCAATGGCCAGCAAGTCGGGAATATACACCTGCTCAATAAACTGTTTCCCTTCTTCGAGAAGCTTACCAACATAGGCCAGCCGCTCTGCATTGAGTCCGCCCGGATCTTCTGTATTTATGGCACAGGCCATACCTCCAACCAGATAATTAGGGTGTGGGTTCTTACCACCAAAGATGGTGTGTACTTTTACGATCTCCTTTTGCCATTCAAGGGCTTCCAAATAATGCGCTACTGCCAGCAGGTTCACCTCAGCAGGTAATTTCATCTGCGGATGCCCCCAATAGCCATTAGCAAAAATTCCCAACTGCCCGCTCTCTACAAAACGGGTGATCTTTTTCTTGATATCGGTAAAATACCCCACCGAGCTTTTTGGCCATGGAGAAATGCTCTGTGCTAATTCGGAGGTTTTTGCAGGATCAGCCTTTATCGCATTAACCACATCAACCCAATCAAGGGCATGCAGGTGATAAAAATGGACAGTATGGTCATGCATATAAAGGGCTCCTTCCATGATATTGCGTACCATCTCGGCGTTTGGCGGGATGGTAATTCCCAGGGCATCTTCTACAGAACGCACTGAAGCCAGGGCGTGCACCGTGGTACACACACCACAGGCCCGCTGTACAAAGGCCCACACATCTCTGGGATCTCTGCCCTTTACAACGTTCTCCAACCCTCTTACCATCGGACTTGAGCTATAGGCGTCTGTGATCTTCCCGTCTTTGACCTCTACTTCTATGCGAAGGTGGCCTTCTATTCGGGTAACCGGATCAACTACTATTCTGTTTGCCATGATGATTATTTTTTAGAGGTCTAAATTTTGTTCGTTTTCCCTGCCGCCCCTGGTCCGGGTACGAAGCTCTTTGCGTTTAGAGATATTGACAGCAATGGCGTGGGCTGCTATACCTCCGGCCACCACACCGGCTGCTACTTTTCCTATCTGATCTGCCGAACTTTCAATACCAAACCTGTCCAGCCCTGTAAGACGCTCATAAAAGGGTCCGTTATCCCAAAAGTCATCTTCACTACAGCCAATACATCCATGCCCGGATTGAATAGGGAAACTCACTCCATTATTCCATCTAATGGTACCGCAGGAGTTATAGGTCATAGGCCCCCTGCAGCCTACTTTGTAGAGACAATATCCTTTCTTGGCATTTTCATCATCAAATGATTCTGCAAACAGTCCGGCATCATAATAAGGTCGTCGGTAGCAGGAATCGTGAACGCGTTTCGCATAAAAAGCCTTAGGCCTGCCCATCTGATCCAATTCAGGCAGCCTGCCAAAGGTGACCATATGCACAATGATCCCTGCCATGACTTCCCCTATGGGCGGACACCCGGGAACGCGTATAATAGGTTTGTTTTTTATGATCTTGTGAATAGGGGTGGCATCAGTAGGGTTAGGATAGGCAGCCTGTACACAACCATTAGAAGCACAACTACCCCAGGCAATGATGGCTTTTGCTCCTTCTGCAGCCTCCAGGAGAATATCCTTAGCCGATCGGCCGGCTATACAACAATAATTACCATCGGCCCCCATAGGTACTGAGCCCTCTACACATAAAATGTATTCACCCTTGTATTTTTCCATGGTATCGTGCTTGGCCTTCTCTGCCTGGTGGCCTGAAGCGGCCATCAGGGTAAGGGTATAATCAAGAGAGATCTTGTTGAGAATAATGTCAGACACAATAGGGTGATCAGATCGGATAAAGGATTCACTGCAACAGGTGCATTCCTGAAAATGCTCCCAGATCACAGGCACCCTGTACGTGGTTTCGAGAGAATTGACCACCTGCCCTATCATGGAGGTTTCGACACCCATATAGGCTGCGATATAAGTGGCGAACTTCATAAAGTCACGCCGGCTGTACCCCTGCTTGATAATGCTCTCATAATAGGTCTCCCTCCCTTCTTTCCTGGTTGCCATATGTTTGGTATTTACTGGAGTGGTTTTTGGTAAAGTCCTTTAAAAATACCATTCCTAAACTGTTAAAAATCTGACTGTTGTCATGTTTATCTCCTTTTTTAGTTGTTAATATTGATTATAACACGGAGTATCACTGAAAAATCCACAATGCACGAATTATCAATAGCCATGGGGATCGTTAAAATTGCCCGACAGGAACTGAAAAAATCAGGGGCCCATAAGATCCTGCGCATCGATCTGGATATCGGAAAATTGGCAGGCATTGAATTTGAAGCCCTTGACTTTGTATGGCCTATGGCAGTAAAAGATACCGTATTGGAAACTGCAGAACGCCGGGTAAATAAAATAGAAGGCAAAGCAACCTGCCTGGAATGCGACACAGAATTTGCAGTAAAACAGGTATATGATCCCTGTCCGGAATGCAACAGCTACCTGAAAGGGATCATTCAGGGAAAGGAATTAAGGGTACAGGCCCTGGAAGTAGAATAATTTAAATTGAAATATTATGTGCGGAACATGTGGCTGCGGAGGAGATGAGAATAACATCATTCTGCTGGGTAAAGAACATCATCACCATGATCATCATCATCATGATCATCACCACCATGATCACCATCACGAAAATGGTCATGAACATCACCATGACCACCATCATGGAAACGGACATACGCATGAGCATGATCATCACCAACACGATCATAAACAGAAGGTGATCGCGGTAGAGCAGGATGTGCTGCAACATAACGAATTAATGGCAGCGCGCAACCGCGGCTATTTTGAAGGCAGGAATATACTTGCTTTAAACCTGGTGAGTTCTCCGGGATCGGGTAAGACCAGTTTATTAGAACGTACGCTGACGGATAAGAAAGATGATTTCTCCTTTTATGTGATCGAAGGCGATCAGCAGTCATTAAACGATGCAAACCGCATTGCTGCCCATGATATCCCCGTAGTGCAGATCAATACGGGAAAAGGGTGTCATTTGGAAAGTGATATGATATACAGGGCCGTAAAAAAACTGGATCCTGATCAAAACAGTATTCTGTTCATAGAAAATGTAGGCAACCTGGTGTGCCCGGCCATGTTCAATCTCGGGGAAACCGATCGCATTGTGATCATCTCAACCACGGAAGGGGTCGACAAGCCTATCAAGTATCCTGACATGTTCCTGACCTCCCGGGTATGCATCATTAATAAAACAGACCTGCTGCCCTACCTTGGCATCGATCTGAACGAGCTTAAGGAGAATGCCCTAAAAGTAAATCCGTCTCTGGAGTTTATAGAAGTCTCAGCCACCACCGGCGAGGGTATGGACCAATGGTATGAATGGTTGGAGAAAAAGATGAAAGCAACCCCGGAAATAAAATAATAATGTGCTTATCAATACCAGGAAAATTAATTGCTATAGACCAGGTGTTGGACGATACTTTCAGAACCGGGAAAGTATCGTTTGACGGGGTTATTAAAAATGTAAGTCTCACCCTGGTTCCCCAGGCAAAGGTGAATGACTATGTAATGGTTCATGTCGGGGCTGCCATAAGTATTGTAGATGAAGAGGAGGCTAAAAAAACCTTTGAGGTGCTGAAACAGCTTGGAGAACTTGATGAACTAAGACCTCCCGATAACACCTGAGACTATGCCGTATTTTGAACTTAAAAAAGGAGCAACCGAATTTCCGCCCGCCCACTTTGCCGATATCGACGGACTCGTGGCTGTAGGCGGTGATATTGATGCTGATATACTTTTAAAGGCCTATAATAATGGGCTCTACTATTGGCACCACCCTATGAAGCATATCAAATGGTGGTCTCCTGATCCGAGAATGGTATTGCAATTGCCGGTAGAAAGCCCCCAACCGGAGCTTAGAACTGTCAGGCCAACATTAAAAGTGACGCCCACCGAAGACGCTGAAAACCTTTTAAGGCACCTGCAAACAGTAGTGAACATAAAAGAAAAGATGGATTCCCAATGGTTATCAGAACGCATGTTCCGCATCTTTTCTGAGTTGCAGCAGAGAAATTACCTGAAACTATTCGCTATCCGGGAAGAAGGTAAACTTATCGGCGGGCTCTTTGGTACTGCTATTGGCAGGATATTCTTCGGAGAGTATATCTGGGCACCTGACAGTGAGGCCATGGCATTGGGAATATACACCCTGGCAGATCATTGTAATAAGAACGGATTTAAACTGATCGATATGCAAAAACCAACCTTCCAAAGCCCGGAGGTGCCTTGTGATGAAATATCAAGACTAAGTTATGTTGACTACTGTAAAATGAATGCGATTACGAACCACCCCTAAACGAATGATTATGGAACCCTCAATGTTTATTGAAAATGTAGAAAAGGCGCTGGAAACAACCCGCGATCATGCCGAACGCTTTACCCTGCAAAACTATCTTGTTGAACTCTATCGAAAAACGAACAGGATGGAGGAGGCTGTTGCCTTACTGCGTACCATTATAAAGGATCAAAGTGAGGGTGACCGCTCAGACAGTAATACCCTGGCTGCCCTTTACAACAATCTCGGATTGCTGTTAAAAAGCACCGCCATCCAGGAAGCTATTTCGAGCTTCAGGGAAGCCGATAAACTGTATCGTGAGAATGAAATGGAAAATGCGCTTCGAATTGCCGGGGTAAACTACCAATTAAGTCAACTTTTCACCCACTTAAAAGATGAATATTATACCAAGAAATACCTGAAGGAGTGTCTTGTGTATTTTAATCGAGTAGAAACAGGGCAGGTCTTCGAAGCCAAGGCCAGGGCTCATGATCAACTGGGGCAACTCTACAGCGAGAAGCTGCTGCTCTTTGATGCCCGGAATCATTACAAAAAGGCTTTGGATATTTATCAGCAGATCTACTCCGGAAAAGAAGCAGATATTGCCATGATCATAGGGAGCCTTTTGAATAATTTAGGGGTCACCTACCGGCAAATGGAGTCCTTCAAACAGTCGGAAGATTATTTTAAAAGAACGCTGGAACACTACGAAACCCTCGAATCAAAGTCACAGGGGTTTCTTCCATGGATAGGGTCAACACTCACCAACCTCAGCAATCTTTATGCAGAGCATCAATCTACCGAAGAAGCGATGTATTATGGTGATAAAGCCCTGAAGGTATACACTCACCTGAGTAAAAAGGAACCTGAACATTATGAGCATTACCTGGCTACCAGTCTCCATAATATGGGGGTGTTGTTTATGGAAAATGACCCTGATAAGGCAGAGGATTATTTCAGAAAAGCGATAACCCTTAGAAGAGGTCTCGCTGATAAAGAGCCTCATGCTTTTAATGCCGATCTGGCCGCAAGCCTCATGAATCTTGTTGAACTCTATCATTCTCGCTGGGAATTTACCCTTAAAAAGGAATTTAAAAGTAAGGCCCTGGCTTTATTGGGAATGACAGATAAAATAGCTAAAGAACTTCCCGTAAACCATCCGGCCGTTCAAAACATACTCAATGACCTTGACTATTACAATGGCCGTTTCAGAAATGAGGATGTATCAGGGTTGCATTATCTAAAAATAAGCAGGGAGATGATGCCTTTAAGGCAAGAAGTCAATTCTACCATACTTCCCGGAGAAAAGATCGCCTACCAGGAAAAGATCCTGAAGATCCTGCGCGGTCACGTCATGAAGTTTCCCGGTCACTACAGGGGCATGGAATCGTTTTCCGATGCTTTGAGCGAACAGGCGTGGTATTACCTCAGGTTAGGAAAAACTAAAAAGGCCGCAGCCCTCTTGAGAGAAATGCGACAACTAAAAAGTGACCTGTCTTCCGAAGCAAAATGCAATTTGGCGCATTACTACCTCCTCTCCGGCAATGAATTGCGAGCTCTTGAGTTCTACAAACAAATTTTGCCCCTTAAAAATGAGGATAAAAAATCCATGAAAGAAACGCTTATGAAAGATTTCAGCACCCTGAGGTCTGACGGTATTCTAATGACCCCTCCACAGGCCGTGGAAGAACTTCTGGAACACTATACCTGATCAGTACCGTCAACGTAGTCCTGCAAATAGCTGTATCGTTCGGTGAGTTTCCCGTCTTTAGTCATCCTGGCACGTTCCAGGATGCCCTCGGCATCATCATCGAAAAAGGCCGGGATCACGTATTGCAGGAAGCTTTCACCAAATCCTACACTGGCATCGGCAGGCAGCTCACATGGCAGGTTATCTACAGCCATAACCGCTATGGCATCTGAAGCCTTGAAATCAACCTCTTTTTCAGACCCGGCATCATAACCATAGATCGGATCTTCAATGGTAGAAGGTCTTATGGTGGTAGCAACAGGGCCATCAATATCACAGCTGATATCGGCCACTACCCTGATCTTAAAGTCATCTGAACGGGCATCTTCCCTGGTAAAGAGATAGGGAGATCCATCTCCATAATAGTGTCCTGCTATGAACATATCGGTAACCCGGGCAAATTTCATAAAATCCGACTCGTATTCTTCCGGATGAAAATAGAAATGATGCACCGAATGGTCTTCACCTTGAGCGTGCCTGTTGTAATCAAGCACATCAAGTTGGCAATAAACCGGGTGCGCATTCTCTTCATGAAGATACTCCTCTACAGACACCTCACGAATTCGCATAGCATCGAGGATCTCCTTGGCCCCGCCGCCAACTCGCCCTTTTCCGGTCAGAAGGATCTTTACAGGAGGTAGTTCAACCGTTTTCAAAGTGGCGATCATTCCCTTAAGGTCCGGAAGGGTTTCTGCCTTAGGCAGATCGAAAAGACCAAATTTTAATCCATAGGTTCGTATACCGTTATAAGCACCCACCAGTCCGGCATAACGTCCAAAGGCAACCAGCCGCTGCCCTTTTTGATTGGTGATCACCTCATGATCATAGAGTTCAATATTCTTTTCGAGTACCGCCCTTAATAACTCGCGGTTATAAGGCTGCTTCTTAATAGTATGAGAAAAGAAGAAGTATTTCTTATTCGGAATCAACGCATCTATAGGTACTTCCTTCACTCCGAGCAATACATCGGCAACAGTCAGATCGTCGCTAACCACCAGGCCGGCATCACGATAAGCCTGATCAGCATAGACCCGGATATCTGAAGGTTCCACAACGATCTGAGCTTCAGGGAATTTATTCAGGACACTTTGGCAGGCTTCTGGAGAAAAGACTACCCTTCTGTCGGGCGGATTCTTGCGTTCTTTAATTATTCCGAAGGTGATCATGTTCTTTCTTTTCCGGCTAAAATAACCGCTTCCGAAAGAATACACAAACGGAAGTACTATTTGCATAAAAGGGATTATCCATTTAAGGATTAAGTGATATTTATCACTGAATAAGAAGGTTTTGCCCAGTACATTAGCTCGCTGAAAACAGTTATAATACCCTGCTAGCTTAACGGGGTTATGGATAAAAACACTATTGAAAATGGATCTAGCGAAAGAAATATCCCGGTTAAAACAAGAAAAGAATGCGGTCATCCTGGCTCACTACTACCAGATACCGGAAATACAGGATCTTGCCGACTATGTGGGAGACAGCCTCGGACTTTCGAGGGTGGCTGCAGAAACCACCGCAGATATGATCGTTTTTGCCGGGGTGCACTTCATGGCAGAAACAGCCAAGATACTCAACCCTGACAAAAAAGTGGTGCTCCCTGATTTGAATGCGGGTTGTTCGTTGGCCGATTCCTGCCATCCGGATGATTTTGAAACCTTTATAAAACAACATCCCGATCATACCGTAATTACCTATGTAAATTGTTCTGCAGGGATCAAAGCCCTGAGCGATGTGGTGTGCACCTCCTCTAATGCCATAACCGTCGTAAATTCGATCCCGGAAGACCAGCCCATTATCTTTGCCCCCGACCGAAATCTTGGCAAGTATATTATTTCCAAAACCGGTCGTGATATGAAACTCTGGGACGGGAGTTGTATGGTTCATGAAGCCTTTAGTTTAGAAAAGCTCAACCGA
The DNA here is from genome assembly GCF_004799345.1 of Robertkochia marina. Lineage (GTDB taxonomy): Bacteria > Bacteroidota > Bacteroidia > Flavobacteriales > Flavobacteriaceae > Robertkochia > Robertkochia marina. The sequence goes on along the minus strand of NZ_SSMC01000003.1, from coordinate 33,845 downwards.
CTCAGGGAGCTTCATCCCGATGCCGTGATCATCGCCCATCCCGAATCGGAATCTCATATTCTGGCTACCGCAGCATACATCGGATCTACAGCCGGCATGATCAAATACATAAAAGACCAGCCCGAAAAGAAGTACCTGGTAGGTACAGAGGCAGGTATCCTCCATCAGCTCCGAAAAGAGGTGCCCGGCACCCAACTCATTCCGCTTCCTGTTAGCGAAAATAACAGCTGTGCCTGTAGTGAATGTGCATACATGAAATTAAATACCCTCCAAAAACTCCATGCCTGTCTGCAGGATGAGACCCCTGAGATCGTTCTTGATAAAGCCCTTCAGGAACGTGCCCTGCAACCTATTGAGCGAATGCTCGAATTATCTTAAACCAGACAAACATGAAAACAGATCATCTCGTCATTGGTTCGGGTATAGCGGGACTTACCTATGCCATCAAAATGGCTGAAAGGTTCCCGGAACGAAGTATCACGATTATTACCAAGGGTGAAAAAGAAGAAAGCAATACCAGGTATGCCCAGGGAGGAGTAGCAGTGGTTTTGAATAATGACCGGGATTCTTTTAACAATCATGTAGAAGATACCCTGAAGGCCGGCGATGGTATTTGTAACCGGAATGTTGTAGAAATGGTAGTTAAGGAAGGTCCGCCTCGCCTTGAGGAGCTTATTACATGGGGTACCCGTTTTGACCGTAATCCTCGGGGAAAACTTGAACTCGGACGGGAGGGCGGACACTCTGAGAACAGGATCGTTCATCATAAGGATATTACCGGGTATGAAATAGAAAGATCACTACTAAACAGGGTGAAGCAACTTTCTAATATATCCTTGCTCGATCATCATTTTGCCATTGACCTGATCACTGAACACCATTTCATGAACTGCCTCCCGGAATCTATACATTGCTACGGAGCTTATGTACTGGATCAACAGAGCGACAGTATCATTACCATATTGGCCGTCACTACCCTGTTGGCCACCGGAGGTATTGGCAGGGTTTATGGGCATACCACCAACCCCTGTGTAGCTACCGGAGATGGCATCGCCATGGCCTACCGGGCAAAAGCGAGAGTCACAGATATGGAATTTGTGCAGTTTCACCCTACGGTTTTCTACGAACGTAAAGACGGCAAATCATTCCTGATCTCTGAAGCTGTTCGCGGCTACGGCGCACGGTTGCGTAACCGTAAGGGAGAACGGTTTATGTTCAATTACGACGAACGGGGCGAACTTGCCTCCCGGGATATTGTGTCTATGGGGATCGACAGGGAACTTAAGAAAAGTGGAGAAGAATGCGTTTACCTCGACTGCACCCACCTTCCTGAAGATGATTTTCGAAGTCACTTCCCGAATATCTACTCAGAATGCATTCATCGGCACATTGACCCCGCCAGGGATTGGATACCTGTATTGCCGGCATCGCATTACCTCTGCGGAGGTATCGAAGTTGATACCGAAGGGAGAACAACGGTAGGCAACCTCTATGCCTGCGGTGAATGCAGCAGAACGGGACTACATGGAGCTAACCGACTGGCCTCCAACTCCCTGCTGGAAGCCCTGGTCTATGCGCATAATATTTTTAAAAGCCACAGCGAGCTTATTCCGGTTAACCCCGGATTATCCCATGCTATTCCAGATTGGAATGATAAGGGCACCGAAGTACCAAAGGAGCACGTGGTCATTGAACACAACCGTAAAAAGTTACAGGCCCTCATGCGCGATTATGTAGGCATCGTAAGAAGTGACAAGCGACTGGAACTGGCAGGAAAAAACCTGGAAAACATTTACGAGGAGGTGGAATCGCTCTACCGGGAATCAAAGGTGAGCACTGCGCTTTGCGAATTACGCAATATGGTAAATATTGCCCACCTCATCATTTGCCAGTCGAGGGGTCGTACAGAAAACCGGGGTGGCTTTTATAATATGGATAACATCGGAAAAGATAAGACGCCCCAAGGTGACAAAATTTCGGTAAAACCCAGGAAACACGAATGCGCAAAGAGTGGTATAACTTTTGTATTAACAGAGTAGGTAGCAGTATCAGAAAAAATTGTAGTTTTGCTATCCTGCTTTTCCCGAAAGAGAAAAGGGAGGTTCTTTGAAAAATATTGGGGTCGACTGGTTTTGACAGCGAGTCTAATTGGAGTGTAAGCATGCAGAGCGCTGGGATACAGCTCTTAAATCTCATATTTCAACCTTTTTAAATGGCGAGAATAACTACGCTCTTGCTGCCTAATCTGAATTTATAGTAGGATTTCGGCCACGTCCCCGCAAGGCGGGGAGGCGAGATGTCTCTGGGAAGCCCTTGTTGATGGCGTCCCGTTTTGAGGCACCATAAAAGTCAACATAGAGGTCGTGTAGCTTCGTCACGATCTTAAATCTTAAGAAGCTAAGCGTAAGGTAGGCAGTTTCCGGTCAGCCTTGCGTCGAAAACCAAACGGTAACTAAGCATGTAGAAAGCATTTTAATTGCTTGTTTGGACGGGAGTTCGAATCTCCCCGACTCCACTGGGTGGACTTTAAAATTCACCAAAACCCCTTAAACCACCAGTGTTTACGGGGTTTTTTATTTTTCTTACATTCAATTAAAACCCTTTAAATACTGTTAAAAAGGGGGTAATTCGGGACCAATTTTTAAAACTTGAAATTTGGTCACCAGCTTTTTCAAACCACCTGTATTCATAGGGGCTGTCACGATTTTCTTTAACATTTGATTTCCAGAGTTTTTGTACCTTAAATAGGAATTCTGGTGACCAATTTTGGCACCTTAAATTTAAGGGTATGAAAAACACCTATTCCATCCGCTTCATTATCCGCAAAAACAAGCTGGACAAACAAGGGAAATGTCGCATTTATCAGCGAATAACGCTGAACGGACAACGTATCGAAATCAGCACCCAAAGAAAGGTGAACCCTAATCTATGGAGCAGCAGGAATGAACGGGTAACAGGAACCCAGAAGGAAAACCTGCAGATCAACGCCCACCTGGAACAGCTTATTTACCAGACCAACAAATACTTCCAGCAGCTTCAGGATAACGGCAAGCCCTTTACCATCCACCAACTTCGCAAGATGGTGCAGAACAGAGCAAAGCCTTCAAAGATGATCCTGGAGATCTTCAGGGAACACAATGAGCAATTAAAGAAGCTTTCAGGTAAGGGCTATGCACCTGCCACCGTGATACGGTACAATACGACCAAAGACCATTTATCCCAATTCATAGAGGAGGAATACGGCTGGCAGGATATGCCTGTGAATGAAGTAGACCGGGCTTTTATTCAACGCTTTGAATACTTCTTAAAGACCCGGCGCAACTGTAACCACAATACCAGCATGAAGTATGTGAACAACTTCAAAAAGATCATTCGGATCGCGGTAGCCAATGAATGGATCACCAAAGATCCGTTTTACGGTTATAAGATCTCCTACCAATGGAAAGAAAGAGAATACCTTACCCAAAGTGAACTCGATGCCTTGATCAATAAAGAGATAACCATCCCCAGGATTGCCCAGGTGCGGGATATGTTTGTGTTTTGTTGTTATACCGGCCTTGCCTATGCCGACATCAAAAAGCTTACCCGGGATCATGTAGTTACCGGAATCGATGGAGATCTCTGGATTCGGATCAATCGAACCAAGACGGAATCCAAAAGCAGGATCCCCCTCCTCCCTCCTGCCCTCAGCATCATGGATAAGTACCAAGACCATCCTGAGGTGGAAAATGGGAACTGTCTGATCCCTGTACTCACCAACCAGAAAGCCAACGCCTATTTAAAAGAGATCGCCGATCTATGCGGTATTAAAAAACGACTCACCACCCACCTGGCCAGGCATACTTTTGCCACCACGGTAACCCTAACCAATGGAGTACCTATTGAAACGGTGAGTAAAATGCTCGGACACCGGGATCTGAGAACCACCCAGATCTATGCCCAGGTATTAGACCGGAAGATCAGCGAGGATATGGGTGTTTTGAAATCAAAGTTGGTTAAGAAGACCAAAGAGAATCAGGTGAGTAGTTAAACTTCGCTACACCTTGAAAAGAAAATTAAATATCCGTTTTTAAACGTTTACAACGTTTTTACGTCTTTTCATTCGAAGCTAAAAATTTGAATGGCTCGTTCACCAGATCCGTCTCCAGGATCAGGGAACGAGCCAAAAATTTCTTCCAGTTTAAATTTTTGACCTATAAACTTACCCCGTCAGGTTCGTCAAAAAACCTGAGTTAATCCTGAAATCAAATAAGTCATATTCAAAAATCTAAATTTAAGGTTTGCATTCTTGAAAAGTTAATAGAACAAGGAATTTCAGAATGAGATCGTAATGGTTTATATGCCATGGTTGAGAGCAGTACTTTTAAGGTGCTTTCATGTTTGGGTTGTTTGGGAACTGCCTAATAAAGTAATGTGATAAAAATAGCTCGTTTACACGTACTGGTTTGAGGGCCTTTAAACGAGCTGAAGGAAGTTTCATTTATGGTTTATACACCATTGTTGTTAGCTGCAGTAATATTTCTTATTTATTTCTTTTGTTAGATTCGACATATATTCAATTGATGACTGACTGAAATCTTCGAGAAAGCTTTTATTGTTTATTCGAATCATTTTTTGACTTGGTCCAAAATAAATATTATGCTCCCGAATGATTGAAAGATTTTGATTAATCTCACCGTACTTATGAATGATTGAATTTCTAATAGCTTTGAATTCCATTAATTTTTTCCAGCCCTCGTTTGTCGGATCTGCAAATTCAATTTCGCCAATAAGGTTCAAGTACTTCCGGTAAGAGTCTATATCTCCATTGCCTTTTATATCTTTAATTTCAATCTTGGAGTTTAATTTTTTCTGAATCTGTTTTGCACATGAAAGCATGAAATTTTCAAAATAGGAGTAGGAAGAAATAAATAGTGAGTGCAATAAAATCCATTCAAAATGGAAGTCATAAAGATTAAATTCATCAAATTCTTCTTGACTGAATTTTGATTGCTCCATTATCTTTTCCCAAGACTGATCTCTTTTTTCTTCTCTAATCTTATTTGAGTCTTCATAAATCGTAAGTATTGATTTGATGTTATCTGAAAATAAGTTTAGGGTATATGTCATTTGAGTTTTCATTATTGCAGCTAACGGTCGGGTTATCCCCAGTGTGGTTGGCTGGCCTGGCCGACCTTTGGGCCTTTTCTATTGGCCGAGGCCAGGACAGCGAGTCACGTAGCATTTAGTTTGTTCTGAATTTGAAGATAAGTAATATGGTCGCTACTTGTAAGAATGATAGCGCTTGGGTATAGCCGAAGTTGGCTAGAGTTTTGTATATATTTTTGTTGGATTTGTTCTATTATCAATTAGAATTTGAAGTGGTTTTTCAAATTCATTTCTTATATTTTCTAAGTTTTCAAATATTAATTCCTTATCTCTCAAGTTCTCTTCAAGAATAGAGAATTCTTCTAATATTACTGAGGATCTTTTGTCAATCTCACTTCTTGTTAATTTACTATTATTTCGATGAGTTATAATTTGAGTTAATATATGATCTTTTAAATCAGATTTAAGCTGATCCATTTCGTCATAAATACTATCTTCAAAATTAAACTCTATAATGGAATTATATATCTCTTCAATTTTACCAATCCTGTTAGGGCTTGGCTTTTTATTAGATAGATTTATTTTTAGTTCTATAATTTTAATAAGCTGGTATAATTGTTCGGATTTCAAGGCAATTTCCGAATACTTAAAGAACTTGCTATCATTAATTTTTCTTACAATCTGATTGATTTCTTTAAGGGAGTTTTCAGTCAATGGCTTTATTTTATCATCAACTCCTTTTATTAAGTTAGATAAACGGGATGACATTATTTTGACTTCCCTTTTGGTTGTAATAAGCCTTCTCTCAAGCTTAGAACTATCTTCTGATATTGTGTCAATTATTTCTTCCTTTTTTTCATCTCCTTTTTTCCTCTCAAAAGTGTTTATGATTTCTTTTTGAGCAGACAGTAAGTATTCAAATCGAATAATTGACAAGTCATATTTTAATCTATCGACGGTAACATAATCTTCGGTAGTGAAAAAATTCCGATTGTTTAATTCGTTTATTTTAGTGTTTATATATCTCAATTTTGCCAATCTTTCATTATGATAGATGTTTATTAGTTCATCAATTCCTTTTTTGATTGATTCTAATTGCTTTGTTAAGCCATTAAAATAATATTGACCAGTTAGCATTGCAGCAAATTGGACAGCTAAAATTGGTGTAAAAACAGTAGGATTTGCACTAACAAAACCTGCGTGACTTCCGAATTGAGAACCGTTCATTGTTATTGAACTCAACGAGCCATTTCCGTAAGTCATTAAACTTCTTGTATTCGCGGTTGCGGTATATAATCCATTTGCTGTATAAGCGACTGAACTTCCAATAGATGAAGTTCCAGCAATTTGAGAGAGAAAATTTAATTTGTTGTTTTGAGTAGTTATTAAGGACCAACTTTTATCGATACAAATATTATTGTTTAACTTGAAACCTAAATCTGAAATATCATTTTTCAAATTAAAACTATCTGCTATCTCAATAATTTCGGTTTCTTTTTTTTTTGGTTTTAGATTTTCTATTGAGTTATAAATCTCAATTAGTTGGTTTTGAGTCATAGAATTGCTTTCGACAATATTTTTGTCGATTGTATCAATTCCGAGTTTTTTCCTTAACCATTTTATCATTCTCGGTCGTACGTTTTAAATTGTTAGCAACGGCAGGCTATGAGGCCTTGTGGTATGTGGATCTGAGCCTGGCGTTGGCCTTTACCTCTGGCGAGGCTCAGAGCCACGTTGGAAACGTGACGCTTCATTTTTGTTCTTGGAGTTCAATATAAGGAAATAGTCTAAATATTGTAAGTTGAATATTGTGATTTATAACTCCTTGTTGGCTATCGCTCGTTCTTGATTATTCATTAAATCTTTGATTTGTTTTTTTGCATTAAAGTCCGAAGGTGGCTCTGCATTATAGTCAACAATGTTACCAGCATCATCTATAACCATATATCTGGGAATACTGCTAATACCTACCTTTTCAAGAAATTTTGGATCGTTAGCCAAGGATAACTGAATTCCTTTCAAATTATGAGTTCGGATTGTTTTTTTCCAGCGCTCCTCTGTATCCCAAATATTTATGCCAATTACTTCAAATTTCTCTCCTTGATTGTTGACCGACAATTGGTTTAGATAAGTAAACTCTCTAATGCAGGGAGCACATGAGGAAGACCAAAAGTCCAGGTAAAGAATTTTACCCTTAAATTCATTCAGCGAAATTAGCTCCCCTTTTGTGTCCTTTAAAAATTCATGCGAAAGAAAAGATTCAAGTCGTTTAGTATTCAAATTATTGTAAATATTTTGGACAAATTCTAAATATTCTTGGTTTGAATTGATCGCTTTAAAAGACTCGTAAAAACCATCAAGATTCTGTGCCTTTCCTAACCACCATTTTGATATTAGGAATGACGTTTCATTTATTATTTTTTTATTGTTGAGAAATGATTCCAAATTGTTCAAATGCTCAAGGTATAAATCACAATTCAAGCATTTCAACTTCTCTGTAGATGTATCCAGATTAATTTTATTTTTCAAAAAGTAATACGGATTATTTGCTATTAATGGGATGAATAAGGGTATATCTAAAAAGCTCTCGTCATTAAAATCCAATGTTTCCTCGGGATGAGGAAATGAACCAGATACCTTGAAGTCCTTATGTTCAGTCAATAATCTTTTACTAATTTCAAATCCCATCAAATTATAGACATTGTCCAAAAGAATTGATTTTCGTTCCAATTCTTCAAATTTTTTATTGTTGGAAATGCTTTTTTGAAGCAAGTCTATGTATAAGTTTCTAATAGAATCATTTATTTGAAGGAAACGATTTTCAGATAGTTTTGCATGGTACTTGTAATTGTCGAAGTAAAAAGTTTCCTTTTGCAGAGAATCCTTCTTTTTTAAGTAGTCATTTTCGATTTCACCTATACCGTCGAATGTGATTATATTTTTTTCAAGATCAATATGTAGCGTTAAATCGAAATTAGGTTCCAGATAAATATTAATGTTTTTATTTCCAATTTTCAGTGAATAATACCCACTCGTTATTTCCAGGTTCTCCTGGAATGTTTGGTTATTTGATACAGACAAATCAACTTTCTTGAACTTATTGCTGTATCCCTTCTTTTCTAAATAAACCGTTTCAACTAAGCCTCCTGAAATACTTCCTTTGAGAATTGTGAAATCTTTATTTTTTTCTGGACTACAGGAAATTATAAGGAAGGCAATAAAACATATCGTTAGATACTTGCAGTTCATTTTTTGAGGTATTACCGATTAGGCTAAGGCTCGTGGCGGGGGAATGCTATAGTTGTCCCCGGCAGCGATGGAAAGCCCGGTTGAATTCTTAAATTTATTATTTATTTGAGTAGAAACCTAGAATGAGATATTAATCAGAAAACCTGCCTAATATTTATTCTAATTGTATTACACAGGTCCCAACAATTCCATTTTTAAACGTTTACAACGTTTTGAAATTTTTCCATTCGAAGAAAAGAATTTGAATGGCTTGTTCACCCGATCCGCCTCCAGGATCAGGGAACGAGCTTATCCAAAAGCAGATAGTTGTTACGAAGTTAAAAGCATTTATTGTAAGAATTTTATTGATTATTCACAACAATTGTTGATAATTCACTATTCCATTACACCTACAGAACCTTAGACTGTTCCTATATTAGTAATCCTTTAGCGTAAAACTAATTATCTCTTTATGGAATATATATTGGAAAACATTGAGTGGATTGGAGGAATTATTGCAACACTTTTAGTTGGAACTTTTCCTTTTTTAAAGAAATCGATTAAACCTAATTTCGCCAATAGAATTATTAATAATATTAATATTAGCCCTTCCGCTATTGATAAACCTAATCATCCGCAGAAACAAAAATCACCTGAAAAAGGTGCGATTAAAATTTTGTTTATTGATGACCAGTATTCCGACTATAAGATCATTTCAATATTAAAAAGATCAGGTTGGGTTAATACTAAAGGAGTAAAGGATATAACCAATTTAGATGATTATAAGGTTAGAGATGCACATATAATTTTTGTAGACATAAACGGAGTTGGCACCTCTATGTTTAAGGATCAAGGACTTGGCCTTGCTTCAGCTTTAAAGGATAGACATCCAGATAAGAAGATTGTTTTATATTCAGCTGAAAACAAAGGTGACCGTTTTCATAAAGCGTTAAGGGAAGTTGATGATTGTCTTGCAAAAAATGCTGAACCTTATGAATTTATAACTCTCATAGAAAGCTTAATTTAATTCATTTCTCAAATGAAACACTTTTCTATAAATGTTCCATATAAATCCATTACATCCCAGAATCTATTAGACGAGTGTCGGGTATGCATGGCAAATTGTAATGATATTTACAAAAGTGTTAATCCATGTCCGGTATACAATGATCGCAGAAAGCAAGGTTTCAAACAAACTAAGAAATCAAATATTTTTCTTTGCTGTAATCAATCAAAAACTACCGCACTATTCAAAAATAAGCTTGATGCCTTGTCCTATGCCATGGGAGATATTGAACTTCCAGTAAATGAGATTACAGAAAACATCAAAAAAACTGAACAAACAAAAGTAAATCGCCTGATACATAACTTAACCTCAATTAACGCATACAATATTCAGGAAATATATGATCTCGTACCGCAAGAAACTCTATCTAGTAATTGGAAAAAACAGTTAGAGTTCATTAAAAGAGAAATTATATCTGACCCCGATAAAGCGGCAATGTTATTTTTAAGGATTGCTAAAAATAACATCCATATGAAATCAGAGTTCTCTATATATAAGAAAATAGAAAGATTAGACTCAAAAGACCTGGAAATAAAATCACTACCCGTAAGAAAGGTGTTCTTAAATGTTTTACACACCTTTTTTTCTGATTTTTCTAATAATGAAATATATGTAGATGTTAGAGAGTTCGAAGGAAAAACCCAAATTGATTATGAAACAATGCAGGTAGCATTTTACCATTTAATTGAGAATTCAACAAAATACACGCTCCCCAACTCTATAGTAACGGTTGATTTTAAAGAGGATAAAGATACCGTAGCGATTAAAATGAATATGACCAGTCTTTATGTCCCTATTGAAGAAAGAGAAAGTATATTGAACGAAGGGTTTTCAAGTCGATTAGCTAAAAAGTTAGGTAAAAGTGGTGACGGTATAGGATTATGGAGGATAAACCAAATGATCCAGTTGAATCATGGTGAATTCAATATTCATTTTGGAGATGAAATCGAAAATATACGCGGTATTGATTATGGTATCAACAGTTTTGAAATTGTCTTAAGAAAAAGTTTATAATACAATAATTAACAAAAGATTGACCTAAACATACTTGTTATAATTGACCAGAAATTTCCTTTAGTTTTACTCTTAATTCCTGGTAGGTCATTTTCATAATCCTTGGCAGTTGATAAACCTTTTGTACTATTCCCTTCTTTCGATAAATCGGTGTGTGAATTTTTATCTTGAATCCAATCATCCTCTATTGCCTTCTGATTCAAATTGCTTAAAATTTCTTTGTAACGTTCAAGTTGTTCCTCGTTATATTCCTCCTCTTTTTGATCCTTTACCTTAACTAAATCCTGGGTATCTGGTACTACCTCAATACTTTTTTCGCCCAAATCCTTTACCCTTTTATCGGAAGACTCAATCCCACCCACTGATGTAGAATTTTCTTTCCCTTTTTCTTTTGTGATTTGAGAATGATTTAATGCGTCTTTTGCCGACGAAAGCCCTCGAAAGTAGAAATTAATAGGTTTGGTCTTTCCGGTTTTTTCAAAATCGATTAAATATTCTTCTCTATCTAAATTTATCTCTATAACTTTTCCATAGCCCCAAATTGGGTGATGTACCAAATCTTTCAGCTTAAAACTTTTAGGCTTGGGTAGCCCATTTAATTCTAACTGAAACTTTTTTTTTGCTTCATCTATTATATCTTGACTTAATTTTCCTTTTCTAACAAAAAAATTATCACTTATTTCAAATAAAAAGCGAGAAGGATATTTATTGGAGCCAGTACTAAAATTAAATCCTTCTGAATCAGTCATGTAAAAGGCTTTTTCTGCTCTGGTTATTGCAACATATGTCAAGCGACGCTCTTCTTCTATAGCTTTCTTGCCTCTTTCCTTTATGGACATTGCACTTGGTAAAATCCCCTCTGTAAATCCACATAAAAAAACATGCGGAAACTCTAATCCTTTGGATGTATGAATGGTCATTAGTTTTACCCTGTCATTTCTATTATCATCAATATCCATATCGGTGTACAAAGCAATTTCCTGGAGGTACTCTGTTAAGGTGAAATTCTCTTCAGTATTATTTTCTTGAGTTATTATTGAATTTTGTAACTCCTTCACATTTTCCAACCTGTCCGTGTCACCATCAAGTCTATAGTAGCCTGATAAACCACTTTCATCCATTATTTCCTTTATTAAATCCGAAACTGAAATTGAATCTTTTATTTTTCTTTTACTCTCAATCAATTCAATAAATTCAATTGCACCTTTTCTATTTAATCCTTTCCTTGAAACATTAGTTTTTAATGCTTGATACAATGAAACATTATCCTTTTCAGCAATTTCAGCGACATTTTGAATAAATCGTTTACCTAAACCTCGACTTGGAACATTTACAACTCTCAAAAAAGAAAAATCATCTTCAAATTCAATTAAGCGTAAATAGGCTAATACATCTTTTATTTCCTTCCTCTCAAAAAATCTAATCCCACCAAAGACAGAGTATGGGATGTTTTCCCTGATAAAGGATTGCTCAATATTTCTAGAGATATAGTTTGCTCTGTATAGTATTGCGAAATCTGAATATTTGCAATTATCCTCGTATACGAGTTTTTTAATTTCGGTTGCTACCCATAAGCCTTCTTCATTATCATTTTGCGCATGAAAATGAATCACTTCAACACCTTCCGGATTTTGGGTAAACATGTCCTTTGCGACACGTATCTTATTGTTTTTTATAATGTGATTTCCAAGACTTAATATGTTTGGTGTTGACCGATAGTTCTGATTCATTACTATCGTTTTGCTATCAGGATAGGTCTTGTCAAAATTTACAAGTATTTCAGGTTTAGCACCACGCCATTCATAAATGGTTTGATCTGGATCTCCAACAACAAAAAGGTTTTTATGAAACCTAGATAACAATTCAACTAATTTAAATTGCTTGTCTGAACTGTCCTGAGTTTCGTCAACTAAAATATAATGAAGTCTCTTTTGCCATTTTAGAAGTGTATCTGGATACTTAGCTAGTATATAAAGAGTGAAATTTATAAGATCATCAAAATCCAAGGCAAAATTTCTCTGTTGTTTCTCTAAGTACCTTATAAAAATTTTATCGATCTTATCTTTTGATTTATTTTTCTTAGAATCTAAGATGTACTCGAGGTAATGCAATTGTGTTTTCTGTCTACTTATAAACCGTAAAACTTGTTTAAAGGTCAATTCCTTGGAAGTAATTCCCAGTTCACGGTATATATCGCGAAGAACCGTTTTTTGGTCCTCAACATCCATTATGATAAAATTTTTCGGATAACTTATTTTATTTATGTCCTCCCGGAGAATTCTGACACAAAATCCATGATAGGTGGTTATATATCCTAAATCCGAATTACCCCCTATTAGCTTTTTCACCCGAATTCGCATCTCCCTTGCGGCCTTATTAGTAAAAGTGACACAAAGAATATTTGATGAGCTAATGCCTAAAGCACCAATGATATATGCATATCGAGAGGTAAGAGCTCTTGTTTTTCCCGAGCCTGCTCCCGCAATAACTCTCACGTACCCCTCTGTCGACGTTACAGCTTGAAATTGTTCATTATTTAATTCAGCCTTTAATTTTTCAGTACTATACATCAAAACAAATTTAAATCCTAGAATTAGTATTAATTCGCTACTAATTAATTAGATAAATCTTGGGGGAGGGAGAGGAAGGGGTATCGATAATTTTAGTCTTACTAAGATATAGATTAAATTCTTTAATTGAGATTTTATCCATTGTACTGTTTATAATTACGATTCAATACCTTCTCTCCTATAGTTTGATAAGCTGAAAGGCATACTTAAATAATGGTTAGTAAAATTAATAAAGGGGAATAGCAAGAGGGCAACGCGCTGAAGCTCGTTGCTTTTATCCATAATTCCCCTTAACCCCTGTTATTACTGATGAACTAGCATGTTGCATGTTATCCATCACTTAAAGACCTTTTATTACAGTTTTACCACAACATTTCATAGGTTAGTTATGGAAGATTATGGGGGACCAAGCGTTTAGAAAAGGTCCGGTGGACCTTTTTAGCGAACCTGCCTGGCGGTAGCCAGGGGGGCCAGAAGGCGCGCTGGCCTTTATTACAAATAACATGCATGGAATGGGCGGAAAGGATTCTCATGGCAACAACCCACCCCGTCTCAGGGTTACACCCTGATCTACCCCGCCCTGACCAGGGCGGGGAGCCTGTTACTAATTATAATTTGGGGGGTAAATCCCCTCAAAATGTTTTCAACTACACCTTAAAGAAGTTAAACTATGTTAAAAAGGTGGGTATTCGGGACCATAAAATTGACTCCCTCCCGGAAGCCTTGTAAACATTGCGATTACAGACTTCGGTCGACTCTCCCCGACTCCACGATCAAGAACAAACCCCGCAGCGGATGCTGCGGGGTTTTGTGTTTTCTGGGGTGAGCGAAGTTTACTTCAGCGAACAACCGGAAAACACAAAACCGCTGCGCACATAGTGCCCGGCAGGGTTTGTTCTTGCAGTACTGGAATGGCGGAGATCACCGAAGAGCGAAGCGAGGAGGTAATCTTCGTTGAGCCAAGAGTCAAGAGCAAAGACGAGGCCTTTGTAGGGGCTTGTTCTTGCAGCACGGAAACGGTAGACATCACCGAGGAGGTAATCTCTGAATTAGTGTAAAAAGCCCCCCTTTGCCCTTCGGGCATCCCTGCCTTCCGGTAGGCAGGTCCCCCCAAAGGGAGGAGAATTCCGATTATATTTGAACTTATAGAATGAGCTGGAATCTTTCTTGCAATAAACAGCCATGTCAGCGGTAAAGGCATTTGAAGCCAAGGCTGCAAAAATCTAAACTACTTTCTTTTCGATCTCCCTGAGGTTTTCCATCTTTTTAAGTTCCAGGAAGCCATTGATATCTTCGAAGTGTTCTTTGACACGCTTATTACCGAATTCGAAAACCTTGGTCACTAATCCGCTTAAGAAATCACGATCGTGCGATACCAGGATCAGGGTACCGTCAAAATCTTTCAGTGCTTCCTTAATAATATCCTTGGTTTTCATATCAAGATGGTTGGTAGGCTCATCGAGAATAAGAAGATTGACCGGTTCCAGAAGGAGTTTGATCATGGCCAATCGGGTCTTTTCACCTCCCGAAAGCACCTTAACTTTCTTTGTGGAGTTATCTCCGCCGAACATAAAGGCCCCTAGAATGTCTTTGATCCTGGTGCGGATATCTCCTTCGGCAATACGATCTATGGTATCAAAAACCGTGATGGATTCATCGAGCAGGGAGGCCTGGTTCTGGGCAAAATATCCGATCTTCACATTATGACCCACTTCCAGATTCCCCTCAAAATCAATCTCATTCATAATGGCTTTGATCATGGTAGACTTTCCTTCGCCATTTCTTCCCACGAATGCTATTTTTTGTCCGCGTTCGATCACCATATTGGCATTCTGAAAAACCAGGTGATCGCCGTATGACTTGGTGAGCTCTTCCACAACAACCGGATATTTCCCGGCACGGGGAGCAGGAGGAAATTTCAGGTTCAGGGCAGAGGTATCGACCTCATCCACTTCCACCAATTCCAGCTTTTCCAGCATTTTAACCCGCGACTGCACCTGTAGTGTTTTCGAATAGGTACCCTTAAAACGCTCGATGAAGGCTTTGGTCTCTGCGATCATTTTTTGTTGTTCATCATAGGCCTTTTGCTGATGCTCCCGCCTTTCCTTGCGCAATTCCAGGTAATGGGAATATTTGGCTTTGTAATCGTATATGCGCCCCATGGTTACCTCGATCGTTCTGGTGGTAATATTATCTACAAAAGCCCGGTCGTGAGAGATCACCATAACCGCCTTGGCCTGGTTCACCAAAAAGTCTTCCAGCCATTGGATACTGTCCATATCCAGGTGGTTGGTAGGCTCATCCAACAGGATCAGGTCCGGTTTCTGTAACAGGATCTTGGCCAGTTCGATACGCATACGCCACCCACCACTAAACTCAGAGGTTGGCCTGGTAAAATCTTCTCGTAAAAAACCAAGTCCTAACAATACCTGTTCTACCTCTGCCTCGTAGTTCACTTCTTCTATCGAATAGTATTTCTCACTAAGTTCGGTCACCTTTTCTATGAGCTTCATATAATCGTCGCTCTCGTAATCGGTGCGTACCGTGAGCTCTTCATTGAGGGCATCAATCTCTTCCTTCATTTTGAAAAGGGAGGCAAACGCCTTGGAAGTTTCCTCAAAAACAGTAGCGTCATCGTTGGTCAGTAAATGCTGTGGCAGATAAGCAATCACTGCCTCTTTTGGCGCTGAGATCTGACCGCGGGTAGGCTTGTTTACCCCTGCAATAATCTTTAATAAGGTGGACTTTCCCGCCCCATTCTTACCCATAAGGGCGATCTTGTCTTTCTCATTGATGGAAAAGCCCACCTCACTGAAAAGGGTGGTTCCTCCAAATTCTACTGCGAGTCCGTCTATGGTGATCATTTGCTCCGTTTTTTAGAAGGCGCAAAGGTAACTCATTTACCGAATACAAGATGGAGAATTTTAATTCACAAAAGGCTAGCGCAAAGGTTGTACGGAAGCGTTTGTTCTTGCCTGCCAATTCAAGGCAGGTAAACAGGACGGGGATGGTTTGTGTAGATCACCAAATCTCGGGAATCGTTAGTTGTTAGTCGGGAGTAGTATTATTTAACAGAAATACCAAATACAAAGACGTCCCTGCTTGCTATCCGCGGGAAGGCAGACGCGGTAGTGGAGTAGTATTTCCTAAAACATAATCCCGAAAAAAAGCCCCCCTCTGCCCTCCGGGTATCCCCGCCTTCCGGTAGGCAGGCCCCAAAAAGGGAGGAGAATTACGATCATACTTGAATAAAAAGCATAAAACACAAATCAATCAAAAGGCAGATACCTCTCTTTCTGAATCACCTTTAACTGAGGATTGGTCTCATTCAGGGTTTTACCCTTGAGTACGGTATCGTATTTTTCGAGGTAACGCAGTGCCATTATCTTGCTATTAAAATTCTCAACGGCATATTCATGACACCATCTTGGGTTGTAATGATAATCATTAGCTATGGCCTCTGCAATAACATCTTTCTTATTGCTCAGAAAGCCTGCTTCGGGGATAACGATCTCCTTCAGTGAACCATATGGCGTTCCAAATACCGGACAACCATAAAATAAACTTTCAATAATGGCCAGGCCAAAGGGCTCATGCCATAACACAGGAAAGATAAGACCTCGTGATTGATTCAAATAGGTTTCTTTTTCTACCCCACCAACCATACCTCTGAAATTCACCTTTCTGGAAAACATATAGGTCGGCCCTAATTTAAATACCCGTTCACTGAATCGCCTGCCGCCCAATACATTTAAATTCTCCTGTTTGACCTTTTTGATGATATCAATAGCACCCTTTAAATTTTTTACACCCCAGGCAGCCCGTCCTAAAAAATGAAAAGAATTACTATATCGGTTTACATTAGGTTTTGAATACTGGCTCCAATCCAGTCCTTTATGTACATAAGACACCGAACCATATCTTTCTGCATGATTTTTAGAAACAAATACCGTGTTTTTGTCAAAAACAAATTCATTGTTAACATTGCCATGCATCGTTATGATGTAAGGCACATTTAGGTCTTCCAGGTTCTCAGGAAAGAAATTGAAATGAACCACCTCCGTATCGGCCGGAATTTGTTTTAACAGGGGGATATCGTCATCGATGGGTATTACAGAAGCGAAATCGCAGGAAGAACCTTTTTTCACCAAATACGTTACGCTGTGACCAAGATCTGTTAACTCCTTTCCAAGGGCCCAAATGACTCTTTCTGTACCGCCATAAAGGTTCACCGGAATTACAGAATTATCAACTATTAAAATTTTCATCCTTATGTATTACCTCTAAAAGAATAACCCAATGATCAAACCCTTAACCTAAATCATGCACATTGCAACATTGTATATTCTGACACTGCAAAAATAGGAGGATTTGATGAAATGAAGGTCACTATTTTTAAAACAAACGGAGCCTTTACAGTTTCATCATTCAAGTTCAAAGGATATTGTTCTCTGGAGAGGATCATTTTCTCTTTATATATCCATTTTAAATCTGGTGACATCACCCGATGTTACCCGGGTGTACTTGAAAATAAATGAGGTTTTGTCTCATATTGTGCAGGCAGTTTTAAAGAAAATTGATGATGATCTCCTGTAGCATCGGGATGACTGAATCAGATATTTATTCATTTGGGAAATATGAAACGAATTACCTGCATTGAAGGCCCTACAATTATTTTAGAAAGAATCAGTATTTTAAATGATCCTACTTCCCAGGCCCGTGAGATATTCCGGGATAAATTATTTAATACTCCTTTTTAGGCTTGGTTAAACAGTAAGAAGGCAAACGACCTAAAATTCCACATATAAAAAAAGGCCACTTTTCGTGACCTTTTCAGTAAAACCAACCAATTTATATAATCAAAATCAACTAATAATTATGAGACCTTATCTCCTGTTTCAAGGGGGGGCGTGAAACAAGGACTTATCTCAAGTAGGATAAGTGATATTTTTAGAGTGATACCAGAGGTAAAAACCTCCCGATCAACTGTCTTTTCAAAATTTCAACACTGCAAATATAGGGTGCTACCCCATTTCAACTCTTGTATAAAAACAACTTTAATTTGCTTTTTATCAGCATTTTATGCATTTAATCGATTATTGCTTTTGGGTTTGTAGGATTAAACCAACTAAGTGTAGCTCATAATCAATTAGTTAAGGGTTTGAGTTTAAGGGACGAGCCTGGCTGCCGCCACCAGGCAAGTCTGTTTCATGGCAGGTAAATTCGCTAAAAAGGTCCACCGGACCTTTTATTAATGCTCGCCCCCATATCCCTAAAAAACTAATTGATTTTCATTAACTTAGATTTTCAAAACAATTCCCCGGATCTTAGTCAATCACATTAAATACCACTATTATGAAGATCCGTTTACTTTCATTTTTCCTATTCTGTTTTTACTTCTCATTACAAGCACAGGAAATACGTCTGAACACCTATGCCGATTACGTATTCCAGGACCGGTTCAGTTCCTATTTCGGTAATAACTCCTATTTTGAAGGAAAGGTTGAAGATGGCTTTCGGTGGGGAGCCGGAGTTGAATTTCTGATGGGACAGGGTACAGCATTAGAATTACAATACCTCAGACAAGATACCAAGGCGCCAACCTCTTATCGTGGAGGCGGATTTGGATCGGTACAATTCACCAATTTTGATCTGGGTATTAACTACATCATGTTGAACAGCACCCGCTATTTTTCATACAACAAACCCATAGAACCCTTCCTGAGCGGAGGAATAGGATTGGGCATCTTTAATATTAAAAATCCTGAACAGCGTATCAGTGATTCTGCCACTAAATTCGCCTGGCAGATCCGTGGTGGGGCTAATCTATGGTTGAGTCCCCGGCTGGCTTTCAGGGTACAGGCCTCCCTCATGTCGGTAGTACAGGCCGTTGGTGGCGGGGCTTATTTCGGCACAGGAGGTTCCGGGATTAGTTTTAACAGCTATTCTACCATCTACCAATTCGCTCTTGGCGGTGGCATCGTTTTCAAGATTCCCCGAGGGTGAAACCCTGAAAAAAACTAAAACCGCACCTATTTAAGTATATTCTTATTTTTAAATACAAGAAGTTGTGCTTAATTTATAAATAACTCCAATATCAATCATATGAACTTAAACCAGATCACCATACCCTCATTGGACCTTAACAGGTCTGTTCCCTTTTACCAAAAATTAGGGCTTTTGCTTATTGTAGATGCCCTACCCCATTATGCAAGGTTCGAATGCCCGGATGGGAACGCTACCTTTTCTATACACCGGGTGGAAAAACTTCCTGAAGGAGAAGGAATCTATGTATATTTTGAGTGTAACGATCTGGATGAAAGAGTTGAGCTTTTAAAAAAGCAAGGCATTGCATTCGACCAGGAGCCCACTGATCAAAATTGGTTATGGAGAGAAGCCCGCCTTAAAGATTTAGATGGTAACCAATTGGTGTTGTACTATGCCGGTGAGAACCGTCTTAACCCGCCATGGAGGGTAAAATCGTAACTAAATACCTTCTTCCTCCCCAAAAACCAGAGCATTAATTTTATTATTTTCTTATCTAAGCCCTTACTCAAATACACCCAAGATATATCTACCCTGCATTATTCATTCTATTTTCATAGATTAGAGATTCCCAACTCATTATTAGCACCTTACCTCTTTTCAAATTGTCCTAACCAAAAGGATGATGTCATTCCCTAACGCTATTGAAATAACTTTAAGACCAATATTGAACCATGATTCAAATCTTCCGTCACATACGGCGATCATTAATTGAACAAGGCAGTATGGGGAAGTATCTTAAATATGCATTCGGCGAAATTGTTTTAGTGGTATTAGGAATTCTTATTGCCTTACAAACAAACAATTGGAAGCAGCACAGACAGGGAACCCCGTAATCACGAATATAAGTTACGGCTGCATAATAAACTATGGAAACGAGTTCAGGTACCCACCCCTAAGGGCACTTATAAGATCGTAAGTCGGCCCGTAGATCCGGAAAAGTTTTTACAAAAACCTGAGTTGCTTGACCGGATTAAAATAGCACAGGACAATTTAAACTTCTACAAGCATAAAATACCCCATATCAAGAGTACTATTGAAAAGGGATTGAACCTAGTAAACAATGAATTAAATGAATACGAAAACGAATAAAATTTTCTCATCATTCAGTAAAAAAAGGAGCTTCCCCCGGTAACAAAACACCACAAATATCATGTCGAAAATCATTTACTATGTAGCCACTTCTCTTGACGGATATATCGCCGGACCCGATGATGATGTGAGCGCTTTCCCCAAAGGTGGAAAGGGGGTAGAAAAATACCTGGCCGATCTAAAAGAATTTAAAACGGTGATCATGGGTCGCAGAACCTATGAATTCGGCTATCAATACGGTCTCGAACCGGGACAACCCGCCTACCCTCATATGGAACACTATATTTTCTCAGACTCGCTTCAGTTAGAAAATATTGCCGATGCGGTTCATGTTGAAAGTTGTTCGGTTGATCGCATTGAGGAAATAAAAAGAGATTCTGATACGGATATCTATTTGTGTGGCGGAGGAACCTTCGCGGGATGGCTTTTAGACAACGACCTTATCGATCAATTAAAATTAAAGCTCAATCCCTTTATCCTGGGTAATGGAATCAAACTGTTCGGCAACTCCCCTAAAACAGTTCATTGGAAATTAAGTCAAAAAGAAAGCTTTGAAGAAGGATTGCAGATCCTGACTTATGACCGTTGGGAGAAATAATGCAGATCTCCCTCCTATTATTGAGACTGATACGTTTCATAAAACAACTGCATCAGTCGCTCTCTAACCTTAAGGGAATAAATCGCCCGGTGGCTGCGATCAGGATACACCCTGTTAGAGAGAAATACAAAAATCCATTCGCCCTGAGGGTCTGCCCAGACAAAGGTGCCGGTAAATCCTGAATGGCCAAAGCTGGCTTCACTTGCCCCGGGCGCCGGATAAGCCTCCTGGATATCCAATTGTCCATTATCAAGCAAGGGTTTATCAAACCCGAGTCCCCGTCTGTTCCCATTTTCCGGGAATTGCACCCTGGTAAATTCATTCACCACGGCTTCACTGAGTATTTGTTTTCCGTTAAACACTCCTTTATTCAAATAGAGTTGCATGAGCCTGGCCAGATCCTCGGCTGTTCCGAAAAGCCCTGCATTTCCGGAAACTCCCCCCATAATGGCGGCATTCTCATCATGCACATAACCTTTCACCAAAGACTTTCGAAACAGGGTGTCCTTTTCTGTAGGCACGATCAATTGCTCAGGATACCAACCTTTGGGATTAAACATCAGGGTGGTTGCACCAATAGGTTCATAAAAGTTTTTCCTCACATAGGTGCGATAAGACATCCCTGTAATCTGCTCTATCATATCAGGATAGAGCAAAAAGGAAAGACCGGAATATTTATACGTTTTTTGATCACTCACCGAAGATTTGCTGATGTCACGAACTATTCGCTTACTGAATTTTTTTGAGACAAAGAGTTCATTGTTTACAGGCTTCGTATATTTTTTATCAGCTACCGTATTGACATACTTCTTATTGTAACCTTCATCGGTCATAAGGTGATTCATAAAGGCGATATAAGGCTTGAGCCCTGCCTGGTGAGCCAGCACTTCCCGAAAAGTAATCCCGGCTTTATCCTTTTTATTTTTCCAGGGTTCCCAATAGTTGCTGAAGGGTGCATCGAGATCGATCTTTCCTTCCTCAACCAATTTCATCAAGGCAGGGAGAGGTCCTGCTATTTTAGTTACGGACGCCAGGTCATAGAGGTCCTTCCTTCCCACAGGAACCAAACTATCATAGGTATGGTAGCCATAGGTTTCATGAAAGATCACCTCCCCTTCTTTCACCGCCATGAATTGTGCTCCCGGAAAGGCCAGTGTCTTTATAGCTTCCTCCATAATGAGGGCTGCCTTATCCTTCAGTCCTGCCACCAAGGTGTCCTCATAAACCGTGTATGGCGTTAACAGCATGTCTGATTCCAGGTCGTGCTGCGCGTAAACAGAGGTGGAAAATACCAAAAGGGTAAAGTACAAGCAGGATTTGAGATTCATGAGTGTTCTTTGGTGAACTAAGGTAGTAAATTACGAGATACCTGGGTAGGCGGGTAGGCGGAGGGCCGAGCGTAAAAAAAGGTCTTGCAGACCTTTTTAGCGATCCTGCCTGTCGCCAGACAGGGGAGCCAGCTGGCGGGAGGGCAACGCGGGTAGGCGGGTAGGGAAAATATTAAAATTTATCTATCCCTACATCCCTACATCCCTAAAACAATCAACGTTTCATCACCTTATACACCTTCCTCCTGCCATTTACTTCGACGACCAGAGCATAAATTCCGGGAGGGGCGTTACCCATCTCCATTCTCTTTTCATAGGTAGTACTTCCTAAGCCTATACTCTGAGAGAGGAGGTTATTGCTGGCCAGGCTAAAAACCTTTAGGCTAACCGGAGCGGGTTCTTCTAATTCAAGATTCACATAAAAAAAGGAATCTGTTGGATTAGGATACACCTTGATAACTTTCAAGGCAAAGTCTCCTTCTGCCTGATCGGTACCTGAATTCGTTTCTTTATCTGTGATCACGATCTTTTTATACAGGGTGCTTTGACACCCTCCGGTTTTTACGCTCATTCCTATCTCATATTCCCCTGCTTCTTTAAAGAAAAAGGATATTCCATCCTTGTTTTCATCAGAAAGCCGGGCATTGGCAGGCAATTGCCAGGAAATATCTTCCGGCACCGGGGTAGTCAGATCGATCGCAATGATCTCTTCGTCAACAAACCCAAAAGACGACATGATAAACTCCGGTTTCACTTCTGTATTTGACCGGATCACATCGAAAGATTTGCTGTAAACACACTTACCGGAACTTACCTTTAACAGGTAGGTGCCTGTTTGAGAAACCCGCATGATTCTGTTTTCTGATAACAACATTTCATTGTACCACCATTCATAGCGTGTATTTACCTTGTCAGATCCGGCTTCAAGCAAAGCCTCCCCCGCAGTGCAAAGGGTAACAACATCCGGAACCTGAATCGTGTAGCTCTCTGCCTGAGAAACGTTTATCTCAATTGAGACTACCTGCCCGTCCTCCATCAAAACATCAACTGAATAATCGCCGGGGCATAAATTCAACACCTGAGGTCCATAGACTCCGTTACTCCATGCATATTGCACCGGATTAAGATCGGGATCGTTTAGCATGATTACTATGGCACCGTCACATGATTCAGCGCAGGTGGGTGGGGTTGTAATTATTTCCAATTGAGGTGGCTGCCTCAGAATTACTTCCCGGAAACTATTACAGCCACTATCATCACGCAATTCCATATGGTAGGTGCCCGCTTTTAATTCAGATAAACGATATACACGATCACTGCCACGGTAAACCAATTGATCATTGGCATAAAGTTCAAAAGGTGGAGCCCCATCCTGAAATTCAAAAAGAAGCTCCCCGTCATTTCCCTGATATTCCGAGGGATCATCTGCCCGGGTTACGATCAACTCGAGTTCATTTTCGCCTTGCACCCGGTAAACCTCGGTAATGATACAACCATTACTATCTTCTACGCTTACGGGGTATACACCCGGAGACAGTCCCTGATGCAGTGTTGTATTCTCTCCTGTTTCCCAGGTAATAAAATAAGGTGGAACACCCCCAGTGATCTCCATCATAATTTCACCGTCCCGGGCATTACTGCAACTGGCATGCGTAATGTTGGCTGTTCCTAACATTAGTGGAGGCGGGACTTCAAGGGTTACCTCCTTTGAGATAGCTATTATGCCGTTTGCATCAATAACCTCAAAAAAATACACTCCGGAGGACACCCCTTCCAAAACAGTAGAGGAATTCGTTATTTCATGAACTTCTTCTGAGAATTTCCCATACCAGGAAATGGTATATGGAAGCACTCCACCCGTGATCCCGGCTTCCAGAAGTCCATCATTAGAATCATGACAACGTAATGGCTGTACTACAGAGAGCTCTGTAAGCAGAGGTTCGGGTGCAATTACCTCAAATTCCTGCTGTATTTTACAAGCTGGGATCAGTTCTGATCCGGCATTAGCATCCGTTACTATAACCGTATATTTTCCTTTCTTGAGGTTATGAATAGAAGGAGTCTCCGCTGAAAAGCCGTCAGATCCGACCCATTGATAACTATAAGGGGGGGTGCCTCCGGCTATCTCTATCATTAAACTGCCGTCATCAGCTCCAGGCTCACTTAAATTGATAATACTTACACTTTCAATTTCTAGTTTTTTATTGGGGCCCATTATTTCAACCGGGGTATTTGCATTGGTGTACTCACAATCATTCGCATCAACTACCCTATAGAAATATCTCCCAGGCTCCAACCCCTCAAGATCCTGACCTTCCCTGTAAAAACCGGAATCTTCCATCAGGTTCCATGTTACCTTATAGGGGGGAGTTCCCCCATTAATATTCAATGTAATTTCCCCGTCAGACATCCCATAGCATTTTACATGGGTTACCTCTGTGTTTGTTTCAATGACTGCCGGTGCCGTAATTTTGAATTCGGAAGTGGTACTGTTCCAGTATTTATCGAAAACGGTAACCCTGTAATTTCCTGCGGCAACACTGGTTAACACCGGATCTGTAGTTCCATCTGACCACAGGTAGGTATAGCTGTTATCTACTTCAGAGGCGCTCCCTGTGCCTTGAGCCCGAAGTACGGTTTTATCATACGCACAAAAAAGCGTATCCTTTTCTGCAAAGAATAACACCTTAAGTGGATCCGGTTGCTCCAGTTTGAGAACCGGGGTTTCGGCAGTACAACCCAGGGCATCAGTCGCAAAAAATTGGTATTCTCCAGGTCCCAGGTTCTTAAGATCCATAACCTCCGAAAACGGTTCACCATCTTTGGTCCATAAGTACGAGTAGGGCTCACTACCCCCTGTGACGAACATCTTAACAAATCCGTCATCAGCCTCAAAGGCGGTAGGTGAAGAGGTTAATAAAAAAGCAGCTTTCGGAATTGTTTCCGGCTCCTCTAAAAAGACCTCTCCCTGAATCTCACAGCCGTTGGCATCTCTTCCCGTTATGGAATAGCTACCTGTTTTTAGCCCTTCAAACATTTTGGCTTCCTTCCACTTCTCCCCATCTATAGAATAGGTATAAGGCGACACCCCTCCTGTTAATTCAACTGTTATCGTACCCTCTGCCCCTCCCCGGCATGGGACATCTTTTTTAGTGAGTTGCATGACCAATGGCTCTGGCTCACCAATTTTAAAAACATTACTTTCTCTTGCTATATCAGGTATACTTGAAAGATCATCATCTCCTTCCTTGGTCATCCATCTTACCCGGTACGTCCCGGGAGATAAAACCGAATGCCATTGCCAGGTTGCCTCAGAAAGGTCCAAAGCACTTAGGGTTTGACTTTCCAAAAATTCAAACTCTTCACCTATAAGGCGATATAGCATCACGATCATCTTCTCTGAATGATCAGCATAGAGTTCTCTGTTGAACGAGAGCCTGAAGCTTCCTGAGTTATCTCCATGACAGGCAACATCAAAAACCTGTGGAGATTGTGTCAATTCGGGAGAACAGCGGTAAACAGTAAAGCTGTATGGGCCTAAAACAGCCTTACCCTGACCTTTTGTTTCTAACTCCGAGGATGCATTAGAGGTATTAAACCCATGAAAAGAACCACTACCCGATGCCTTAATGACAAATCTCAATTTGATAAATTGGAAAGATCTTAACCCCGTTGAAGTACTCATATCAAGTTCCTCCAGGGTAACATCCAAAGGATATCGATCTTTAAAAGGTCCATCCAGAGGCATCCATTCAGATGATTCATCACCAAGAAACTCCCACTGCCCATCACTAATAGTAACACCCTTTCCTTCAAAAAGTTGTTCGCAATACCCCAATGCAGTATTCTCCCGTATGATATTAGGCAGAAGCCATACCTTCATATAGCTCAAAGCTTCGTTATGATCAGGGTTGGAGAGATTGGTGGAGGCATAATTTCCATACACCAACGGAACTTCTTTCCTGAGCATCATATCTTCCCTGTTTACCCTGGCCTCACAGTAGGAGTTCATTTTTCCGGTAAAAGCATCCCGGACATTATACCTGTTGCTTTGACAATAATCGATCTGTTCAAAAGGTTTGTTTTGATCTTTAGATGCCTTCTCATAAAATGAGACTGATAACTCCTCCAGGTCTGTGAGGTATCCGTCTGAAATTTCACTTAATGTTTCTGAAAGGATCAACCCGGGAGTACGGTCAGCATAGGTCCAGCATGAAGAACAGGTACCACTGCCATCTGCAAACCCATCATTGAATTCATAATCATAGGAAACGGGAAGGGTCACCACCCGGAACTTCTGCGCTTCAACCATATAAAACGTAAAGAATAAAAAACAAATGAGCAGTTTTCTCATGGTATCAGAAGATTACTGTACCCTCAGGGAGTACTATTTTTTGACCATTGCCATACAGACCGGTCACTAAATAACTATAGGTGTTGTTAGGAGCAACTTCGTCATCAGAATAACGTTTTATCGCACCCGAAAAAGTTTTATACAAGGTGAAGGGATCGTTGCCTTTGCGACGGTACAAAAGCACTTCCTTCAGGTTTTCACTATCCAGCTTCCATTGAATGTGGATAGATCGCTGATCCCTGTTTGCATAAAGACCTAACTCATCATTTAAAACGAGGGAGGGTTCAACCGGAATTTTAATCCTTATAGGTTCGGAAGGCTCACTTTCTCCATGGAGCTCTGTCCTTCCAACTATAGTATACCTGTAGGTTTTGCCCGGGATAGCGTCTTTATCTACAAACCGGTCATCCTTTTGGGGTTTTAATGCAGCCAACAGCTGCCACTGATTTATTTCAGCCTGATGGGTGTCCTGACGATAAATCTGAAATACAAGATCCGGATGGTGTTCTGCTATCCATGAAACCTCCAATCCAGTCCCGATCCGGTAAAAAAAATCTTTTATAACAGGCGGTTGCAGTTTGCGTTTGAACACCAGCCGTACCGGCTCAGAATCCTTGGATACATTGTAACGTTTATCGACCGATCGAACTTTGAATCTGACTGAGGTAAGACTGTGATCTTTCTTTAAGGAATAGGTGAAACCTGAATGTGGAATTGGTGTCTTATTCAGCATGGAATATTCAAATTGCTTAGCGGGCGAAAAGAAGATATCATACCCCATTAAATCCGGCTCCGGAACATCATCCCAGGTAATCTTGATATTCCCGGCCTCATCTTGTTCAGCAATCACATTCTGTGGGATCGATGGTGGAAGGGTGTCCACGGTCTGTACCTGAAAAGTATTAGATGCCCGTGAACGCTGGTAAGCATCTATTGCCAGCAGGCGATAATAAGCTACCTCTTTTGATTGTGGCACCTCTATGGTCGCCTTATAATATGGGATGGAATCCAGCAACACTTTAAAATCTCCTGTTGGATGGTCAGACACTGTTAGTCGCATAAACCCGGCAGGGAGATTTGTATCCTGAAGAATTCGGCAATGAAGCATTATCTTTCCATCGGTACCCGTATCATATCCTGTTATTTCCGGGTTAGCAACAAAGGGAGGTAACAGACGAACGCGAAAAGCCTCGGAAGGATTGCTTTCATTACCAAAAACATCCAGGCCTGTAATGCGATACCAAAAATCTCCGAAAGATCCGGGATTATCCAAATAGTTGGTATTTCCCTTTCCGTCTGAGGATACAGGTGAAATTGGCTGCTCATTTATGCGATAAAATTCAGTTCCGTCAACAGATCTTTCAATATGATAGGAGGTATAATGCTCAAGCTTTTCCTCAAAATTCCAGGCAAGAAGCACTATACTATCTTTGGCCACGGCTACCGGACCCTCAGGTATTGGTAACCTCGATGCTTTCTCAGTTTGTACATAGGCTAAAGACTCGAACCTACCGGGATGATCAGGGTTGTTCAACGTTAACAGGTAAACATAGTCTTCTCCTGCCACTACAGACCGGTCTGTAAAGCCGAGACCTCCCATCACCGCCGCCTGAAAACTTAGATCGGCCGCATGGAGGGAAAAGGCAAAACGTTGGGTCAGCTCATCTGCTTCGAGTATGAATTCACCAATTCCGGAAGAAGGCCTGATTCCTGAGGTATTAAACGATTTGCCGTAAATAGCCTGGGCCACCACCCCTGCCAACGGATCTGTACTTACAAGGTGTTCCCAGGCTTTAAGTTCAGCAGGTACTATGGTTGATGCCAAGGTGACTACCTCGGGATACTCCAAAACCCGTCCGTTCCGGGAAATGGTTTTACGGATTAATTGATACCCAAAAGTCAATCCATCTTTCCATAAGTATTTATCTGACGGCGCCCACCTTAGTAACACCTCGTTGTTCCCTGTAAAAGTTTTCAGGTATAGGATGCTCTCAGCAAGAGGGGTATCCTGAGCTATACCATGTGAAATACTCAGAAGCCCTATAAAAAAAGTGTGTATTGCAGTCTTCATCAAAACGTGTTTTGGTAATCCACCCTGATCTTATTTCCGGTGGTTCTGGTTGGTAATATATAATGCAGGTAAACCTTGTACTTCTCTGTATTCACATAAGGAAACACCCCATTGATCAGGTATTTGTATTTTTCGTAAGCTGCGAGATCAATCCTGTCAGTATTCAAATATCTTTCTACCAATTGCTGCTGAAGATCTCTGAAATCT
Organism: Robertkochia marina; assembly: GCF_004799345.1. GTDB lineage: Bacteria > Bacteroidota > Bacteroidia > Flavobacteriales > Flavobacteriaceae > Robertkochia > Robertkochia marina. Next base: position 5,184 of record NZ_SSMC01000003.1, on the reverse strand, counting down.
CTCTTATAAACACGAGCCATTCGCCAGTGAAAAGGAAATTGGGACTCTAAATAAGGATGCCCGGGATCAGATCTTATCAGGCTGATATAGATCAAGGAGGGCTCTATAGCTTTTTGAGGCACCAATCCATAAATAGTGGTATCTCGTAAAAACCTAATTCCCTTGTCGGGAGGGTAATTATGGTATAGCAGAGGTTCGACCTCCAATTCATAGTAATCATCGGTCATATAAGCAAGTGGCCTTATAAATGCTTTTCCTTCATTATAGCGTGCTCCGGTAAGATCATGAATATCCCAGCGTTCACTTTGAGCTGTCTGAATTGAAAAACCTGCAACATCATCATCTCCATCAATAAAAAGAGAGTGATTAACCACATTCATCGCTTTTATCTTTTCCTTGAAAGTATCGTATCGGCTTGTACTGAAATCAAACTCCAGTCTTTTAAACACTGCATTGCTATTACCTGTCCTGTTTATACTGTTGCCGGATACTGAGAGATCCTCGTCAATATTCTTGTATACGGAATTGTTTCCGGCCTGTTGCATTGCAGGCAGAAAAGAAATTAACTGAAAAATGTAATCGCGGCCATTTCCTAAAGGCGGTAAGGTATAGCGGATAATATTATTGGTCTTGTCGTAAGTAAAGACGCAAAATTCAGCTTTACCCTCTCCTTTCGGGGATATAACAGCCTTGGTTATGAGACCGTCGTCAAAGAGATAATCCTGACCCTTTTTTAATTTTACATACCCCTTTTCAAATTCCTTCGGAAACATGAAATTGTGAGACACCACCGGATACATGCTTGAGATATTGCTGTAGGGGATACTTTGAGGTGCCTCCCCGGTGGTAAAGCTTATTTTTCGCTCTTCAGTAACCGGGAGGCCATCTTGAGTAAGGGTTTCCCAGGTGCCGTTTTTATATTCAAGGAAGCTTAGTTTTACCCAGGCCATAAGATTACTTTTTTCAGGTAAGACTTCCGGTGAGCTCCATGTAAAAAGATCACCTTGGTCATTACGAGTGATCTGTCCGGGCAACTTTTTATTGTCCTGATAAACGACCAGGGTATCAAGTACCGCCTTAAAATACCTTTTGCCGGAAACCGTTTCTACCCTGATCATTTCTCCTTCCGGCATATTCAGGGCAACGCCTACAGATTCAAATATATCAACATTATCAGCCCCGTCATGCGGACTCATATCGGCTATCAGGTCTAGTTCTTCAAGTCCTTGCTTATTCATGAAGTCACAAGGTTCTCCCAAGACTACTTTTAATCTCGTCTTGATATGTATATGCCCCAACACATGGAATTCAAGTCCGGCATATCCTTTTATGAACCAGGGGTTCGGAAGTTGCGCCTGGGCCAATAAGGCCAATCCGCCGCGAATTACCGGAATATCCATTTTCATTAAAAACAGATCAACCCTGACCCCGATAGCTCCCTGCAGGTAGGCATAAGATTGTCCGGAGGCATACCATCCGTTCATTCCCAACTGTCCCGAATTGCCCGTGCAACCAACGTCTCCAAAATTCTTCATCATTAGGTCAAAGCCTACTCCTGCCTCTACATTTGCATAGACGAGCCCCCAGTCGAATCCGACTCCTAATGCCAGCGATGCTCCAAAGGCATAGCCCTGGTCATTAAAAGGTTGATCGGAATACGCATGATTAAAAGAAGTACCTAAATCCTGAGCGTTCAGCAATTCAGCAATATGTGCAGGAGGTGGTGCGGGAGCGGGCAGCAAGGTGCCTGCCATATAATACAAATTAGCACGAGCCATGAACGGACCCACCGGAATATCTCTTACCCCGAAACGCTTTTCAGGGGTGCCCACATAGACATACCAATCTTCGGGACCACTGTAAAATTCAAGGTAGCCCAACCGGTTCTTTTCTCCATCTCCTTTTATTCCTCCAAGGTTAAGATAGGTGTCAAACATACCCCAGTAAATGTCGTTACTCAGGTCATAATCTATGGCTACCTGGGCTGCAAATACCTCCTTGCCACTGAGGATATCAGGAAAAACCTCCGAAGCAAAGTAGCGAATCCCCATCCGGTCCAATGATAAATCATTTGTTGCCGACAATGCGGTCTCCTTCTCTGATTGTAATTCCTGAACCTCCCGAAGATCTCCCAGGGTATTGCTCCCACCCTCTAAAGTATTTACAGGGTTTAAAAGGGAAGCTGCTCCATAAAAACCAATTCTTCGAACACCCCCTCCTGCTTCTGATGAATTGAAGCTCATTTCAAGCCCGGCGAGACCGGTAAACATCACTTTCTTTTTTACCTCAAATGCTACCATAGCTTTAAATCCTATATTGGTATTGATATCAGGCTCGTAGAGTATTCCGGAGGGATTTCCGGAATTCCTGTCATAACCCACCTTTTTCATATGATGATACAGCCCTCCGGAGAGATTATATATTTTCAAAGTATTGCTACCTGTAGAAGATGGCATGCCAAAAGCATCTGCAAACCAATAATGGAATCCGTCTTTTTTTCCAAATATTGCCTTTGCCCCAATTTCCAGTTTCAGGGATTGGCTTAGAAGCTGCAAATGCCCTGCGAGTGCATCGCCGTATGTTTCATGCGATTCAACGAAGTGTAAATTCCCTGTCAGCTCAAAGTTGCTTTTTCGAATGTCAATTCCTACTGAGCCCACATGGAAGCGTTGAAACTTCCATTGTGTCAGGTCGCCCTTCTGCATCGAAGCCTCAATACGCATAGCAACGTCTCCCTTTATGCCTTCTTTATCCAGGTTAAGAAAAGCATTGAAATTTAATACAGCTTGCCCTTCTTGTGCTGTGTTGAGCGTTATTTGGTGTACCCCCAATTCAAACCCCATATACTTCGGAGACGAAATACTATCAGTGAATGCGAGGTAATCTGCCTCCAAAAAGGGAGGTTCTTTAGAAGCTATACGGAGGTTTTGAAATAGTAAACCATTTAATTCAAGCCTGTTTATGCCATGATCTGAGACACTTTTTGTGTCAACAGAATCAGGGATGCCCCTATTCTGGTTTCCAAACTGCATTATCCCCGTGAGGTTGGCCTCCGGATAAAATGTCTGATCAGATACTTCCAGACGTATGTACGAGCCTTTAAAAATTCTCGCCTTCGCCTTAAAAAGGTCGAAATCCAGTTCTTTGTCTACCGCTACCTCTAACAGGTATTCATTATAAGGAGAAATAAACCCCTCATAGTCCATCCCTCCGCCCTGACCTTGCTCTGTAACCGGAAGCCTTATCTCCCCGGCAAACCCTGCCCCGGTAAAAACGTTCGCCACCACAGCAGCTTTTAATTCAGATACTGAAAACTGCCACCCTCCAGCATTGCCTTTATTGAGGGGAATAATATTTTCTGCAAAGAACTCTCCCGTAACACCATGTTCATCTATGATCAGGTCATAGGCTCCAATGCTGATCCGTTCCTCAGAAGCGGTAAGCTTGAATTCGGGAGGTAACATCACTTCAACCTCCCTGGCATAAAACCCACGCCATAATTCCCGTTGCCCCCTGATTAAAAATCCATTCTCCGTATAGGCCTTTGGAAATTTCATCCCGGAAAAATTCTGCACATCACTAAGATCCAGCGTACAGTCTTTAAACTTAAATCCCCATCCTTTCAAAGACCTGAGTTCAAAAAGTGGTAAGGAAAGACTGAAAATAAAATCCCCGGTTTGGTTGGCGTGGATCTTAAAACCAGCCCCCAAATAGCTTTTATTGTTTACAGGATTACTTCCGGAATTCGGTTCCAATTGGTCCGGAAAAGCGTAATCACCATTAGTTTTTAAGGGCACGGCTATGTTCTTCGAAATCCTGACATCGGCTGACAGGGAAAGATCTACCAGGTTGCCTTCGCAATCTATGGTTATAAAACTCTCATCATTTGGAGAACCATTACGGCGGTAGTCACCCCTGAAGGTTAACAACCACTGACCCCCTTGTTGGATCACCGGAAAATCTTTTACCAGGTGGAGCTTTGCTTCTTCATAAATTCCACCTTTACGCGAGATCTTAACGTTGGCAGCGGCAAAGTACAATACCGCATTCAATTCATTCAATTCAAGCCTGGCAAAGAGATCTACCTCGGCATAAAGTGAATGAAAACTGGCCTTAACCACGCCAATACTTAAATGAGAAGTCGGAGAAACCTTTTTTCGAATACCCACCGGTAAGTCTAATATTTTCTTCCCGGAAAGAACATCAATAAACCGTTGATGTTTCTGTATCTCATTAAAAACATTACCGGCAATGGCAATTATGGAATCTGCTGTTTTATCTATCCCGAGTACCTGCGACAAATATTCGGGAGTAAATTCTATCATGCTGCGATCTTCCAGACTGTAGAAGTCAGAAATGTTTCTCCCGACTTCCATTTCCGGAAACGTTCTCAGAGTCATCCCGGCCAGCTCTTTTGATCGTTTACTTTCCTCCGGATCGGGTTTATTTATGAAAATGCTGTCATTTTCGTTTCTTTCAGATACTAAAGCACAGGAAAACCCATACAACCCATTAAGGGTCATGAGGAAGGTAACAAGCAGCAGCGACCATTCTTTCATTGGTGAAAAATTGAATTATTGGCTGCTATCAATCTGATTTTATGTGTAGTACGATGTAAAAAGGGATATGCAATATAGAATATTTTCTATATTATAAACAAATATTCTGAGATATTTTCGATGAAGCTCTTGTTTTTTAATGAAAAGATCGCCACAACCTGCTCTGCAGGTTTACCGCTGACGGATTTTAATAAAGTTAAAAATAAATGGAGGCTCCCCGCCCTGGTCAGGGAGGGGTGGCAGCGATTAAATCGCTGACGGGGTGGGTTGTAAGGATAAGTCATGTGGCCAACAACCCCTTCCGACTCCGCCTGCGGCGACGTCACCTTCCCCTGACCAGGGGAAGGAGCCCGTTGTTGTTTTATTTTTCAATCCGTCATGACGATACACAAGAAATCTGGATTTCAAAAACCTCGCGTAGACGATACCTTTTACTTGCCTGCCAAGCCGCAGGCATGGTCACCTGTTACCTGTTATCTGTCACCTGTGACCTGTTACCTGTGACTTCAGGCCATAAAAAAAGCCCCTCACTTTCGTGAAGGGCTTTCAAAGAAGGCGGCGACCTACTCTCCCACTTTCGTAGTACCATCGGCGCTGTCGGGCTTAACTGCTCTGTTCGGAATGG
>NZ_SSMC01000002.1 GCF_004799345.1 Robertkochia marina | reverse complement strand
GGGGCTCACCTCTTCCCATTCCGAACAGAGCAGTTAAGCCCGACAGCGCCGATGGTACTACGAAAGTGGGAGAGTAGGTCGCCGCCTTCTTTGAAAGCCCTTCACGAAAGTGAGGGGCTTTTTTTATGGCCTGAAGTCACAGCTAACAAGTAACAGGTGACCATGCCTGCGGCTTGGCAGGCAAGTAACAAGTATCGTCTTCGCGAGCGATCCCGATACTTCGGGAGAGCGTGGCGATCTTCTCATTAAAACATCAGGGCTTATAAGCACTGGCTCACCCCTCCGGTTTTGCTTTTTACTAGCTCTTTATGAAGAAGCCCCTGATAACCCCAGTACCATAATTGGGAGATCGCCACAGGTCTGCAGGGCAGCCCCTCGCGAAGACGATGTCATTCTTTGGAATTTGGGATTTGGAAATTTGGCGTAGCCAAATCGGTTGAGGGCTACTTAATCAGGAGCTAATTAAAAAGACAATCTCAAATTCTCTAAAATAAAACCTTATAAACCCGTATTTTTGTAACCCGTAACCCGTAACCCGTAACCCGTAACCCGTAACCCGTAACCCGTAACCCGTAACCCGTAACCCGTAACCTGCTACCTGTCACTCCCCTAAACCAATTCATAAATAGCACTGTCAACGATTTTTAAGACAGAACGTGAGGGAGAAATTCGATGAGAGGTCTTCATAGTTTCAATATCGCGGTTGATTTGATCTTTAAACCTTTTTTCGGTAAGATTCCCTTCCTTATAAGCGATAAGTTTTGCAAACCAATTAAAATAAGGGAAATCCGGGTACTGTGATAAAGCCAACTGCTCTTTTTCCAGGATCTTATACTTCTTGATAAGCTTCTTCACCGTATTGTATTCTCCGGCATAGATCAGCGACTCAAAATAATTTCTAAAGAAACGACTCCAGTTGTGTTCCAGGATGTCATTTTCGTAGATCTGCAGTTGATTCTCAGCATAATTGCAGGCCTTTTCAAAAGCATTATTCCGGTTATAACATCGAATCATTGAATATATAAACTGGGTTCGATTGTAGCGGTTTGAGGTGTTCTTCACATAAGGAAGGGCCTCCTGCATTAATTGCAGTGCTTTTTTCTCCTTACCTAATTTTAAAAGGTTGTAGCTGTAATTATTCAGGTACATGATGTAATCAGGACCGTCGTGCATGATGGATAATTCACCGTAATGCAAGGCCAGGTCATGCTTGTGAAGCTTCATGAGAAGAAGCTGCTTGTTTCCGTAGTAATTGATAAGTAGCTTGCGGGAATAATAATTTCCATTGACGATGTCTTCTTCTATGTCTCCGTAATACTGAAGTGCTTTTTGAATAAATCGGTAATCCATCAATGACAGATAAGTGAGCAATACCAGCGATTGATATCGGTTTAAACCGTCAAGGGATTTGTCTTCAATATTTTTTTCCAGCCAGGGCAACCAACGTGATGACTTTTCGCTTAATGTGCTCTTGTAATAATCTTCAACGATATCTGAGGTCGCCTGGGTGATCCTGTTATAGAGCTCCTTACTGCGGGTGTACTCATCCTGGTAGAGATGTATAAAATTATTGATCGTTTCATAGTCGTTCATTCGTACCCTGATGAGCAGAAAGGTAAGATATCCTTTTACCACTTCATAGAATCTCATAAAGTGGTACTGATGTGGCTTGTACTCTGAGATAAGCCTTAGGAGTTCCTTTTCTTCTTCCGTGTCTATCAGGTCGGCTTTGATCCTGGTATCGAGATCGTTCAGCTTTCGGTAGAATACATCGGTATCATTTTCCTCCAGATTGGATTGCATCCATTGCATGAGGTGAGAATACTTACGCTTGTTGATCGTGGTGTCATATTCTTTTACAAACCCACCGGAATGAATATTATGGTACACCGTTTCAAAAATGTTCAAACGGTCATCGTCACGAAACTGTTTGATCCCGTTTAATAGACTTACCTCATGAGGCAGCAGACTTTCGGTATATTCTACGAATTTTTTTAGTTTCATCAGATTACGAGTCCTCCGTCAACACTTAATGTAGTTCCTGTAATGAATTTTGCCTGGTCAGAGGCCAGAAAGGCGTACGCCATGGCAATATCTTCCGGCTGACCCAGACATCCCAGCGGGGTTTTGTTTTCCAGGTCGCTGATTACCTTTTCCGGAATGGTTGTCACCATTTCTGTAGCTATAAATCCCGGGGCAATGGCGTTGACGCGAACTCCCTTCTTACCAAGTTCTCTGGCCCATACCTTGGTCATACCTATAACTCCTGACTTTGTGGCTACATAATTGGTCTGCCCGAAATTACCGTACAAACCTACCACCGATGCTGCATTGAGAATAACACCTTTACCTGCTTCCGTCATATGTTGGGCAGCTGCTTGTGTACAGTGAAAAACCCCGCTTAAATTCACATCGAGCACTTGTTGCCATTGATCTTCAGTCATTTTTTTAAGGGTGGCATCTCTTGTGATTCCTGCGTTGTTGATCAGAACATCTATTTTACCATGTTCATCAATGATGGTGCTCATAGCCTTTTGTACAGCAATTCGGTCTGTAACATTGACTTTCATGAACTTTAATAAAGGATTATTGGCTTCAGCAAGCAATTTATCACCTTGTTCTGAGTTAATGTCCCAGCAAATTACGGTACCTCCTCTGGATAAAAACTCCATCGCAGTGGCTTTACCAATGCCATTGGCGCCTCCGGTTATGAGAATTACTTTATTGTTAAAGTCAGTCATAAGTAAGTTTTTTCTAAAGCTATTATATAAAAAGGATACTAAAACGAGGGGTTTTTTAATTATTAGTTGTTGACAATTTTAAATGTTGTGTGTATGTCTTTGTTGAAATCACTGTAATCCAGTTAATTAAAAAAGTCAACGCGAAAATGGACTTTTAGTAAAAATCACAAGGATAGGGTTCCTGGCATCGAGAATGGCCTGAATGCAGGGTCCTAACTACCTGATTTAGATGAAAGGTTTTTACTTGACAGTGGTTTTATTGAGTATTTACTGTAAAAAGTCAACCCCTACTTTTTACTTTTTCTCTTTTTGAAGAAGGAGATAGATTAATTAATATTAGGCATTGAAATGGCAAAATACCCATAGCCATTTTGTGAAAACACCAAAATCACCAAAACTAAATTGAGAATTTAATAGTATGGATCAAATTTCCCCAGGATTAACCATTACCGCTTTAGCCGTCTTTGTATTATTAATGATAGGCATGGTATTAAAGTCAAGGACTTCTTCAGATAATTTAAGATCTTATGCTGTTGGTAGTCTAAAGTTTAGTCCTATAATGGTGGCTCTGGCGCTTGCTTCATCACTCACCAGTGCAGCAACATTTATTATAAATCCGGGATTTATTGCTTTATACGGACTTAGTGCTTACCTGGCATTTGGAGTGGTAATGCCGCTGTCTATTTTTCTCGCCCTGGTGTTTTTAATGAAGCGATTCAGGAAATACGGAGTTGATGTAGGCTCCCTCAGTATTGCAGATTGGGTAGGGAAGCGTTTTAATTCGACATTCCTGCAAAAATTATTCGGGGCCTTGACCATTCTTTTAATAACCTTTATAGTGCTTATATGTGTAGGTATCACCAAAGTGATCTCAAAAGCAGTTGATGCAGATGAGTTGACTGTATTGATAGGTCTCGTTATAGTGGTGTTTGCCTATATCATGTTTGGAGGAGCAAATTCATTAGTGTATACGAACTCTATTCAGGCCGGAATCATGATCCTTGTAGCCGGAGTTATGCTGTATTCAGGTATTGACAAGGTTTTTGCTCCGGGAGAGGCGAACCTTTTTAACCAGCTGTCGACTATTGATCCTATGCTGGTGCAACCTTTTAATCAGGAAAGCCCGTTGTTTCGTGACTTCTTTGAAGTTGTAATATGTAATGCCCTTATAGGTATAGCCATTGTTTGTCAGCCTCACATCCTTACAAAGTCGCTGATGTTGAAAGATGACAAACAGGTTAACAAATTCCTGGTATATGCCATCCTTATACTGATTCTTTTCTTTTCGGTAGTTTTTGTTGGCTTCTATGCAAGATCATTCTATCCGGACCTTATGGTGGATGGACAACTTTTGCAAATGGATGGTATTATACCGGCCTTTGTGGTGTCAAGATTCTCAGCCTATATAAGTCTGTTGCTTATTATTGGTCTTATTGCGGCCGGACTTTCTACCCTTGAAGGTTTAATACAGTCTTTACCCACGTCCATTACGAATGATCTGATCCTTCCGCTTGCAGGGTTAAGTGGAGAGCATCGTTCTGCCATGTTACTGAACAGGGTGGTGAGTATCGTAATGGCTGTACTTGTGGTGGTATTGTCTTATTGGCAGCTTACATCGCCGGAGCTCAGCGTGGCTATTTTTGCTCAAAACGGGGTGTATGCCTTCTTTAGTGCGGCCTTTGTGCCTGTGTTCTTTGGGATATTTACCAGGGTGCAAAATAAGGTCTTGCCTATAACAGGTACACTGACTGCACTGGTGGTTTATTACTCAGTGTACTACCTGGAATTGACTCCTTATATGCAGGATGTGAGTCCTAAGAATCCGGCGATCGCTTCGGCCTTGTCGTTGGTGGCTTCATTCACAATTTCAGGGGCGGTATTTATATACCTGCGGGTTTCGGGAAAAGAGAGAACCGAGCTAAGCCTGAAAGGGGTCAATAATACCACAGCATAAATAATTTTTGAATTCTATGTTTAAAAAACTGATAATACTATTTATTTGCATGCCGCTAATGACGATATCTGCTCAAATGGAGAAGGAAGATTATTTTACACCTGAAAACGGAAAAACAAACATGTTTTATCGTGAGCAGGGGCAGGGAGGGCCTGTGTTGCTAATGATTCATGGATTGGGAAGTAACTCCGGAGCTTTTAAAAAGCTGGAAACTTTGGCTTCTCAGTATGGGACGACCGTGGTGATAGATCTTCCGGGTTACGGAAGAAGTGAAGATCAGGGTTTTGAAGCCGGAATGAAGAATTACGCTGAACTTATAAAAAATTTCGTTGAGGATCGAAAGTATCAGGATGTTATTCTAGCCGGTCATTCCATGGGTGCGCAAATCGCTATGACTGCTGCATTGCAGGAAGAGAGTCAAAGCTGGTTGTCGGGCTTATTCCTGATGGCACCGGCAGGTATTGAGACCTTTAGTGAAAATGATCATGCGTGGTTTAAAACGTATGTTACTCCGCAAACGATGTCGTTAGTGCCCGACACCCAGCTCAAACAAAATTTTGATATCAACTTTGCCTCCGGGAAACTTCCTGAAGATGCCATGTTTATGTACGAAGAGCGTTTAGCCTTAAAGGAAGATAATGAGGCATTTATGGCTTACCTGAATATGGTGAGCGATAATGTACAGGCCATGTTAAACGAACCGGTCATCAACAGGCTCCCTGAAATAGAACAGCCGGTCTGGATCATGTACGGTGAGCAAGACTACCTGATTCCCAATAAGCTGCTGCATCCTGCGCTTACAATGGAGGACCTGAAAGCATCTTGTAAATTCAGTAATCCTGAAAGTAAGTTTATGACCATAGGTAATGCCGGGCATTTTCTGGTATGGGAACAGCCTGAAAAGCTGAATAGTCTATTGAAGGAATTTACCGAATTGAATTCATCTGAATAATTAATAAATCTTTACTAATCTTTTTAAAACACCTAAACTGAAAATTATGAATACCAAAAGTTTTTATCTGTTGCTTTTCGGACTCTTCTGCAGTTTCGGCATTTATGCGCAACAATACACTATTAGTGGTACAGTGACCGATAGTGATGGTATGGCGCTGCCGGGGGCAGCTGTCTTTGCCGCTAATCAGGCTATCGGAACCTCTGCTAATGAAGACGGAGAATACCAAATAACCGTTAATGCAGGGAAAGTGATCCTTGAAGTAACCTATGTTGGGTTTTCTAAATCATCAAGAGAGATCCTGGTAAATCAGGACATGCAAGGCGTAGACTTTACCTTGAGCCCTGGAGTGGCTTTGGACGAAGTAGTAGTTTATTCCGGTTCTAAGAAGGCGGAAAAATTAACCAACTCGCCATCAACCATTGTATCAATCAGTCCAAGAGAAATTGAGGAATTTCCGGGGAATCCTGCAGAATTGATCGCCCGTAAGAAAGGGGTTGATTACTTCCGTGCAGGTATCGCTACTCCGGCGTTCAACATTCGCGGATTTAACTCAAACTTTAACTCCAAGAACCTTCAGGTAATTGATAACAGAATTTCATCCTTGGTTGCTACAGGACTTCCTTTAGGACCTTTGTCTACCGTGATTAAGGAAGATACTGAGCAGGCTGAAGTTATACTGGGACCTAACGCTACCTTGTACGGACCTAATGCCCACAACGGTTTGATCAATATTAGAACAAAGGATCCACGTACGTACCAGGGTGGTACAGTGGTAGGTAACCTTGGTGTTAATGGAGATGGAAATGCCTTTAATTCTCTTCGATTGAGATGGGCCGATAAGGTAAGTGAGAAGTTCGCTTACAAAGTTACCGGAGAGTATACTAGAGCAGAGGAATTCGAATATGCTGACTCAGTATATATAGATCGTAAAGACGCTCTAGGTAATATTTATGCCCCTGGAACCCCTAATTCAGAAAAGGATGGTATAAAAGAAGGATATGAAGAATTTCAGCTGGATCCTGATGTAGAATTTATCAAGGCGGGGGCTACGGCTATCTATACCCCTTCTCCGGGAACAGATATTATTGCTACCTATGAGCACAGTAACAGTACCTACCTTTCGCCTACCAACGTCGGTAGAAACCAGATCGTAGACTGGAAGATCAACGTATTCCAGTTACGTTTTAACACAAAGAACTTTTTTGCCCAGGTATACCGTACCTCATCAAAGACTGATGATACCTACTCTATTGACGACAGAACTAAGGCATATTATGCCAATTTAGATGCGGGCGTTCCTGAAGACGTAGCAGGAGGAGAAGCATCTTTTGCTACAGGAGCGCGTTTTCGAGATGATTCACATCGCTGGAATGCAGAAGCCCAGTATACCAATACCCTCTTTAATGATAAATTAGAGGTAGTTACCGGGATTCAATGGCAATTAGACAGAGCTAACAGTTTGGGGTCTTATCTGCTAGATGAGAACGAAGAGGACTACATCGAAGTTGGCCAGATTGGTGGATACGCGCATATGCTTTGGGATATGGGTCTTGGATTTAAGGCTCTGGGTGCAGCAAGAATCGATAACCACGAGATATATGGCACCAATTTTATTCCTAAGGCCGGTATTATCAAGGAATTCGGAAAAGGAACGTTACGTTTGACTTACGGACAAGGAATCGCGGCACCAACCATCTTTAACATGTACGCTAATCTTTTTGGAGGTCTGATCCTTGGTAACGCAGAAGGTTTTAGTGGAGTAAATCCATTTACTAACGAAGCCTTTGTGGTTGCTGCACAGGAGGTTGAAAAGCTGAACACCTATGAGATCGGATATCGTGGTACCATTGGAAGTAAGCTTTACATTGATGTGAATGCATACTTTAACAATAATAAGAACTTCTTGAGTCCGGTAACAGCCTTCTTAGGAGTTACCCAAAGAGGTGATACGCCTATCGAAGAGGTCCAGGCTATACCTTACGGACTGGTTGCTACCTATATCAACTTTGGTGAAGTAAATACTTATGGTACTGACCTGAGTCTTACCTATATGATTAGCCCTTCATTGAATGTAACAGCGAACTACTCGTACTTTGACTATTCATATGATGAGAATAATCTTGAAAATGACTTCAATAACGACGGTGTTGTAAACTATCAGGATGTTTTGGTAAATGCACCTAACAACAAAGGAAGTCTTGCTGTAAACTATTCAGGAGATAAATTCTATGGAAGTGTATTCTCTCGTTGGGTAGAAGAGTATAATTATTTCTCAAGCTTCCAGATCGCTTCTGAAACTATTCCTGGTGAAACTTACCGAGGAACACCGATTGTTGAGAATGCGCCTGGTACTGATTCTTTCAACTATGGTCCGCTTGGAGGGTTTGTAACCTTGGATCTGAACGCCGGATACAGAATTAGCGAAAAATTCAGCGTTGGGGTGGCTATTACCAACCTGTTCAACCAGGATCTGAGAGAATTTACTGCAGCACCTCCAACAAGAGGACTGTACTTACTGGAAACCAAGTTTAACTTCTAAGATTGAAGTAACAACGAGAGTTTCCAACTTTCTCTGAAATAGAATTATTTAAACCCGGCAGCGCACAACATTTAAAGGGTTCTGCCGGGTTCATTATAAAATTTAAGGAAATGAAAAATGCAAAAATCGTTTCTTCAGGGATGTATGTGCCTGAACAAAAGGTTTCAAACCAGTATTTTAATGAAGTGTTAGGAGAAGATGTAGATACATGGCTCCGTGAAAATGTACATATACACAACAGACGTTGGTGTTCTGATGAGGAGTCTACTGCCGACCTTTGTGAAAAAGCTGCCCGGCAATGTCTTGACAGAGCCGGACTCTCTGCCGATAAGGTGGATCTGATCATTATTGCAACGGATACTCCCGAGTATATATCACCTTCTACCTCTGCCGTAGTACAACACCGCCTCAATGCGGTAAATGCAGGTACTTTTGACCTGAATTCAGCCTGTGCCGGTTTTGTGACCGCCATGGAAACGGCTACTCACTTCATTCGAAGCGGGAGTGTTACCAATGCCCTTGTGATCGGGGCTTATGCCATGAGTAAATATCTCAATAAGGAAGACAAAAAGACGGTCACCTTGTTTGCCGACGGGGCAGGGGCTGTGTTACTTACCGCTACCGCCGAGGCAAATAAAGGTTTTCAGGCCGGAAAGATGATGACCAAGGGTGAATATGCAGACTGGATGGGTATCTATGCAGGAGCCACAAGCACCCCTGTAAACTGCTCTGTGATTCAGGAAAAAGATCACCAATTAAAATTTGTGAAAAAATTTCCACCCGAATTAAATCCTAATACCTGGAGTCAACTCGCTCTGGACCTTTCCAAGGATATGAATATCGATGTGAACGATGTAGACCAGTTTCTGATCACCCAGATCAATATTAATGCTATTTGGGAGACCTTACGTATCTTGGGAGTGCCCAGAGAAAAGGCCCATACCGTGATGCATGAATACGGTTATACCGGTTCTGCCTGTATCCCGATGGCCTTTCATGAAGCCTGGGAAAAAGGTAAGGTCAGTGAAGGAGACACCCTCTTTTTTATCGGGTCGGGTGGTGGACTGGCTTTCGCAGCCAATGCTTTTATACTTTAATGCAAAAAGAATGTGGATATGATTAATACCTTCGATTGGTTTTCGAAATGGTCTGTATACAACGGTGAAAAGACCGCTATAAAGATCGGGGAATCCGGTGAGACCTATACGTACAGGAAATTAAATGAAGCGGCTAATTGGCTGGTAACAGAGTTGAAGAGTAAATTTAAGCTGGGTTATGGAGACAGGGTTGCCATCATTAGTGATAACAGTATCTATCAGATCCTGTTGTTTGCTGCAGCGCAAAAATCAGGAATTATCCTGGTACCCCTGAATTTCAGACTGGCCCCCCAGGAGCTTGATTATATGCTGCAAGATTCCGGGAGTAAGCTTTGTTTTTATAATAAACAAAATATAAACCCGGACCACCTTGCTTTTGAAAACCCGATGATCTCCATCACCGAATTGGAGAAAAGCTTTGAACATAAGGCCGAAGGTACGGTAGCAGAATTAAAGGAAGACGATCCGGTTTTTATACTGTATACAAGTGGTACTACCGGATTTCCCAAAGGTGCGGTGTATACGCATAAAATGCTTTTTTGGAATAGTATTAACACGGCGCTCAGCCTGAACCTGGCCAGTAATACCACCACCCTTAATTGCATGCCTTTGTTTCATACCGGTGGATGGAATGTATTTCTGACCCCGGTGCTGCATCACGGAGGTACGCTGCTGCTATTTAATAAGTTTGAGCCGGCCGTAATCCTTGACTGTATCGAAGAAGAGCGGTTAGACCTTTTTATGGGAGTACCTACCATGCTGAAAATGATCGCCGACGAACCTGATTTTGTTTCCCGTGATCTTTCATCTTTAAAGTATTTGATCGTAGGGGGAGAGAGTATGCCTATTCCTTTGATAGATATGTATCATCGAAAGGGAATT
The DNA here is from genome assembly GCF_004799345.1 of Robertkochia marina. Classification (GTDB taxonomy): domain Bacteria; phylum Bacteroidota; class Bacteroidia; order Flavobacteriales; family Flavobacteriaceae; genus Robertkochia; species Robertkochia marina. The sequence continues at coordinate 942,891 of NZ_SSMC01000002.1, read as the reverse complement.
CCTGTAAGACAAGGGTATGGCTTAACCGAAGCCGGACCTAACCTAACCTCTCTTCATCAGGACGAGGCGAAACGTAAGGAAGGCTCTATTGGGAAGCCCAATTTTTATGTAGACATCCGTATTGTAGATGATCACGGTAATGATGTTCAAAAGGGAGAGCGAGGTGAATTAATCATTGGTGGCCCTATGGTAAGCCCGGCCTATTGGAATAACGAAAAGGCCACTAAGGAATCCAGGTTCGGAACATGGTTGAGAACCGGAGATGTGGCCCTTCAGGATGATGAGGATTTCATCTATATCGTAGACCGTAAAAAGAATATGTACATCAGTGGAGGAGAGAATGTATACCCGGTAGAGGTAGAGCGTGTGCTCCTCTCTCATCCTTCTGTAAAAGAAGCCGTGGTCATAGGAGTGCCTCATGAGAAATGGGGAGAATGCGGGGTGGCTTTTATCGTGGGGGATAAGGATTTCTCAGAACAGGAGATCAAAGACTTCTGCAGTGATAAGTTAGCGAAGTTCAAGATTCCTTCTGTGGTGGTAAATACCCCAGAGATCCCGAAAAATGATACAGGGAAACTGAACAGAAAGGTGTTAAAGGCTTCTTACCTGGAAAAAAATGAGTACGAAATGAATTAAACTAAGTTCTTCATATTTAATTTTATAGTTATTATTGAAAAAAGCAGGGTTATTGTTGCCCTGCTTTTTTATGGAAGTATATCATCGGTAAAATCCAGGTGACAGGATCCCTCCCCCGGTCATGGTAGGTGATAATGCTTGTAAATTTTTACGCTTATATTTAGAGAATAATTCTCACTATATGAATGTTTTAATCGCCTCTGATAAATTTAAAGGCTCTCTCTCTCAGGAACAGGTGAATAGCATCCTTGCAGAGGTCATCTCTGAAGTGAAACCTGAGGCTAACATTCGAATTACGGCACTATCTGATGGTGGAGATGGATTTTTGAATACAGTGGGGGGTACATTATCAAATGCCGAATTAAGAACTCTTAAAGTTTCTGATCCCTTATTCAGAAAAAGAGAAGCAGCCTTTCTTTTCGATCTGGCTACAAGTCGTGCATATATAGAATTTGCCAGGGCTTCAGGAATGGAGCTGCTGAATGAAGAGCAGCGAAACCCTTTTGAAACGTCCTCTGTAGGCGTGGGGCAAATGATAGAACGCGCTGTACATATAGGTGCTAAAGAGATCTATGTGGGGCTTGGAGGCAGTGCCACCAATGATGGGGGCATGGGTATTGCACATGCAGTTGGATTCAGATTTATGGATAAGGACGGTATAGCTTTAAAGCCTTGTGGTAAAAACCTTGAAAAGGTGGTTGAGATTATTCCACCTTCTTTGAATCCGATATCTAAGGTGAAGATCTTTGCAGTGAACGATGTGAACAATCCACTATATGGTGTACATGGGGCGGCCTATGTTTATGCCGGACAGAAAGGAGCAAATGCATCAGAGATTAAGGTCTTGGACCATGGGTTGCGACATTTTGCTGAACAGGTAAGCAAAATGACCGGATATGACTATGCCGGGCTACCGGGCAGCGGTGCTGCGGGAGGAGCGGCGTTTGGTTTGAAATCCTTCCTTGAAGCCCAATACATTAAAGGCATTGATTTTATGCTTAAAATAACAGGTTTACGTCCACTGTTGGTTGATAGGTATTTTGACCTGGTTATCACCGGGGAGGGTAGTATTGATGATCAGACACTAAGCGGGAAACTGGTTGCAGGCCTGGGTAGGTTGGCTGCTGATTCAGGAATACCGGTCATTGCCTTTTGCGGGGTTTCATCGTTGACGAGGGTGCCCCCATCAGCTATGGGCTTAAAGACTGTGGTCAGCATCAGTAACCCTGAAAAAGATCTGGATTATAATCTTAAACATGCTGAAGTTTTGCTGCGTGAAAAGGCGTATGCCTTCTTCAGCACATACAATTTTAAAAATTAAAACAAACCCGTACTATGTTTCTTCTGCTCCTTCTGGCCCTGGTGATCTTACTGGTTATATTTCTATCTGTTAGGTTCAAACTACACCCGGTATTTTCATTAGTATTTGCAGCTTTGATCTGTGGGGTGTTATTAGGGAATGAACCGGGAGCGTTGATAGACCTGCTTAAGGAAGGTTTTGGCGGCACCTTGGCAGAGATTGGGTTGGTGATAGCCTTTGGCACCATTATAGGCATTTTTATGGAGAAGAACGGCTCTATGCAGGCCCTTGCTTCAGCCATCCTGAAATTACTGCCTTCAAAATGGTCGCCCCTTGCCATGAATGCAGTGGGTTTTGTGATATCGGTCCCTGTATTTTGCGATTCCGGTTTTATAATACTGTCTTCCTTGAATAAGGTATTGAGCAGGAAGAGCGGGATACCCCTGGTGGTGTTTGCAGTTTGTCTCTCTACGGGCCTTTATGCTACCCATGTTTTTGTGCCACCCACTCCGGGCCCGTTAGCCGCTGCCGCCATACTTGGCGCAGAAGTGGGCCTGGTAATGATGATAGGTATCATGGTAGCCATTCCTGTGGCTTTTGCAGGAGCGGTTTGGGGCTTTTATTTAAACAGGTCAATTGGAGAACTACCGAAACAGGGTAAAGAGCTCTCACAGCAGCAGGAAACCAGTTGGGCAGGTACCCCATTAACTTTAACCATGCTCTTGCCGGTTATCATACCTATTTTATTTATAGCCATGGGTTCTGTGGCCGAATATGCCGATGATCATATGCCGGATACTGTTCTGAAAAGTATGCTGCAGTTTCTGGGAGCCCCTGTAATGGCCTTGCTATTGGGAGCCGTTATAGCCCTGGTCACTACCGTTGCAGATAAGGCTGCAAAGACTGATTGGGTGGGCACTGCTTTAAAAGACGCCGGTAGTATTATTATCATTACGGGGGCGGGTGGAGCCTTTGGGAACGTGTTGCGAAGTGCAGACCTCGGAGCCCTGTTGCAAAGTGAATTTAACCTGGCCGGCAGCGGACTGTTGATCGCCTTTATTCTTGCAGCCATTTTAAAATCAGCCCAGGGATCGTCTACGGTGGCAATTATTACTACCGCAGCTATCCTTTCTCCCATGTTGACCCAATTGGGTGTTGATACTCCGGTAGAGAAAGCCTTAACCGTTCTTGCCGTTGGTGCCGGTGCTCTTACGGTCTCTCATGTGAATGACAGTTATTTTTGGGTGGTGAGTCAATTTTCAGATCTCAGTGTAAAACAAGCCCTGTCAAGTCATACTCTTGCTACAGGAATACAAGGGCTTTGCGGGATCACCATTCTTTTGGTTTTGCAGTTCTTTTTTGGTTGAAAAGGCTATCTTTTACCGAAAAACGCACGCATGATTACCTTGATACTGTAGAATCCCATGGCAATGGCCGCAATGGCCAGCAGCACCCCAACGATTAACACCGGCCAGTACATCGGGTGGGTTTGATTCTTAAAGGCTTGGTAGATAACCACAGGAGCAGAAAACATTAGGAGTAGGGTATAGGCAAAATATTTAAAGCTCTTGAACAGTAATTCCCGGTCTGTCTTACTCATATACTACGTTTGATGCTGTAAAAATACCAATTCTATTCGATAACCAGGGTTTGCGAAAAGGCTTCAACAACGGCAAAATAGCCCAGGGTATAACTTTCAAAGTCGTTTTCAGGGCCGAGAATATTTCCTTTCGCAGCGGTAACCGGGGTTTGAAAGGGGGTAAGCCCGTCTTCTCCACTAAGGGTGAGCACCTGGTCCATATAATTGATCAGTTCCTGGTTGGCTCCCATAAGGAAAACTTCGAGGGTGTCGCCGGGTTTGGCTGAATCGTGGAAATAGGAAAACTCAAAGTCCTGCCCTTGGTAGAAAGTATCTTCCTGGGTAAAATATTCACCCTGATCATAATCGATCAGGTAATAATTGGTTTGATCTCCAGGGTCTGAATAGCCAATAATGATCTCAATGTCATCTTCACCAAATAATTCTCCATCACCTTGTTCCAGTTTGTTGATTGGGGTAGAGGGGGTAAAGGTGTTCGTGGCAGTATACAAGTTTCCATTATAGATCACCCGAAGTTCCAGAACTCCATCGGTAAGAATATCGGTATCTACCACCGCACTGTAATTACCGTTGTTATCATCTGAATTTAGAGTGGTTTGTTGATCTGAAGCAAGGTTGCTGAGCCTGATCTCAGCATCATTTACAGGGGTGTTCTCTTCGAAAAAATTACTGCTTATGGCCAGGCGTACCGAGACCCGGTTGGAAGGTAGTTCGGTATTTACTCTGATGAGGGCATCAACAACCAACCGGGGTTGAGGGTCTTCAAGTTCAACATCGATCACATCTTCACAACCGCTAAAAGCGAGTGTTATGATAAAGTATAATAGAAGCCTTTTCATGAGTTAAAAATTAAAATTATAGGTCACAGAAGGTACGATACCAAAGATGGCTGTACGCACTGCCTCGTTCGTTCCACTGTCTGAATTTCTTCTGAAATTGATAGAGGCGGCATTTCTGCGGTTGTATACGTTATAGATACTGAACACCCATTCGCCCTGCCATTTTCGAGTCAGGTTTTTATCGGGGTTTAAGGTCACCGATAGGTCAAGTCGGTGATAATCGGGCAATCGGGCCTCATTTCTTAAACCGTAATACGGAACAGATAAGCCCTGAAATTCAAACTGCCCAACCGGGTAATTGGTGGGCTGACCTGTCTGGTACAGGAAATTAGCATTAAAATTCCATTTGCGGTTGAGCTGGTAGCCTCCGTAAAGGGAGAGGTCATGAGTTTTATCCCATGGTGTAAAATACCATTCCCCGTTATTAATTCCGGGTTCTTCTACCGGGCTTCCGTTTAATAATGTTGTTCCTCTTCCGGGGGTGCGTTGTTCCGAACGACTGAGGGTATAAGAGAGCCACCCTTTAAAATTCCCGGTATTTTTACGAAGAAGAAGTTCAAGACCGTAAGCCCTTGCTTCTCCGTTAAGAATTACACGTTCAATATATTCCTTGGCAATGAGATTGGCGCCGTCTATATAATCAATTCGGTTATTAATGGTCTTGTAAAAAGCCTCTGTTTCCAGGGAATAGGTACGATTGCCAAATTCTCTGAAGTACCCTACGGCAAACTGATCAGATAACTGAGGTTCTATATAAGGACCGCTGGGGGTCCAGACGTCGAGAGGGGTGGGCGAATTGGTGTTTGATAATAAATGCAGGTATTGGGCAACATGCATGTAACTGGCTTTGATGGCATTCTGCTCGTTCCAATGAAAGGTGGCCGATATTCTCGGTTCAAAGTTCATGAAAGTCCGAAGGGTTTCGCTCCGGTCAGAGGCAATGATCGCAGCAGCCTCAGCCTCCGTGTAAATCCCTAATTCAGGATCAAATAACACAGGATGATCATTGTCATACACGGCATATTCTTCCTGTCCGAACCGTGTAAAATGACTCCAGCGCAATCCGTATTGAAGACTCAGGTTTTTGGTGATCTCTTGTTCAATATCTGCATAGACGGCAAATTCGTTGGCATATTTTTTAACCAGCTGGGCATCAACAATACCGGAGTCTTCCCGGTTCGGGGTAATTCGCCCGGGATTGAACGTATAGTAGATGTTGTTCAGCCCAAAATTGAATTGGAAGTTATTACTGAGGTAATACTTGAGGTCGTATTTAAGATTCATGTTTTCAATTCCCGAATCCCATTCAAACCCTACAAAGTCAAGCTCCAGGCCATAATCGTAATCAGAATAGATGAGGGAAAGGTTTGAGAAAAGTTTGTCTGAAAACAGGTGGTTCCATCTGAAGTTGAAAACAGCATTTCCGTAGTAGTTTATGAAACTATCCTCAACGGTAAACCGGTCACGGCCAAAATATCCTGAAAAGTAAAAGCTGTTATTCTGGTTGGGCTTATAACTGATCTTGGTGTTAAGGTCGTAAAAACTGGCCACATTATTTATATCTAACAGCGGAAGAAATAATTGTGCGTAAGAACTTCTGCCACCCAGTAAGAAGGATGATTTTCCTTTTGAAATAGGACCCTCAACCAGCAGCCTGGAGGCTACTACTCCTATGCCTCCATTAATTTTAAAGTCATTTTTATTTCCTTCTTTTTGATAAATATCCAATACTGAAGATACTCTGCCGCCGTAGCGGGCAGGAATACCCCCCTTAAAGAGTTTCAGGTCTTTGATGGCATCGGGATTGAATACTGAGAAAAAACCGAATAAGTGAGAGGAATTGAAAATAATAGCCTCATCCAGAAGAATGAGGTTTTGATCTGCCGCACCACCGCGTACATTAAACCCTGAAGCACCTTCTCCACCGTTAGATACTCCGGGTAGCAGGACAATAGATCTCAAAACATCAGATTCTCCTAAAACCACCGGTATGTTTTTAATAGTGGCAGAACGAAGCGCATTAACGCTCATTTGCGGACGATTGATCTCTAATTGTTCAGCATCCTCAGAAACTACCACTTCATCCAGGAGCTCTGTATCTTCCTCCAGCTGCATGTCTAAACGCATATTGTTTTCCAGGTCGATCTCCCGGGAGACACTTTTAAAGCCTAAGGCCGAAAAAACCAGGGTGTATCTGCCCCGGGGGAGAGTCAGAGAATAAAAGCCATATACGTTTGAGGCTGTGCCAAGGCGGGTTCCCTGCGCCAGTACGGAGGCCCCGATAACAGATTCCTGCCCGTTTGATTCGGTGATCTCTCCGCTGATAGTGAAATTTTCCTGGGCGAGCAGGGCAGGCAATCCTGATATAAAAAGCAGGAGGAGGCAGAAGCGCCTCATTACTTTTTGCATAACTTTTTAGCGATAAAGTTAAACAGAATTTTCCGTTTAATTCTATAAGGAATTCCATAAAAAAGGGCCTGTTTCTTAACAGGCCCCTTATTTAACTTTTGCTTAAAGGAAAGATCTATGCGTTCAGCTTCTCAAGGATCTCATTAAAGAGTGCGCTTGGTCTCATAGCCTTACGGGTTTTTTCTTCCTCAGGAAGGTAATAACCTCCAATATCGACAGGCTGACCTTGTGCTGCAGCCAGGTCGTTCACAATAGCCTCTTCGTTCGCAGTAAGGGCTTTGGCAACAGGGGTAAACTCTTCCTTCAGTTCTTGATTTCTGGTTTGCGCTGCAAGTTCCTGAGCCCAATACAGGCACATATAGAAATGACTGCCTCGGGTATCGAGTTCTTTTACCTTTCTCTTGGGCGATTTATCGTTGTCAAGGAACTTTTCTGTGGCAGCATCAAGGGCTTCAGCTAGCACAAGTGCCTTTTCATTGTTGTATTTGTTTCCGTAGTGCTCTAAAGAAACAGCCAGGGCCAGGAATTCTCCCAGAGAATCCCATCTTAGGTGTCCTTCTTCAACAAATTGTTGAACGTGCTTAGGAGCAGATCCGCCGGCACCGGTTTCAAACAGCCCTCCACCATTCATTAACGGCACTATAGAAAGCATTTTTGCACTGGTACCAACTTCCAGAATAGGGAAGAGGTCGGTCAGGTAATCACGAAGTACGTTCCCTGTTACCGAAATAGTGTCTTTCCCTGCTTTGATGCGGTCAAGGGTATAAAGAGTAGCCTCTTTAGGAGCCATGATCTTGATCTCAAGGCCATCAGTATTATGATCCTTCAGATATTTCTCTACTTTTTGAATCAACTGAGCATCGTGGGCTCTGTTCTTATCTAACCAGAAAACGGCGGGAGTATTGGTTTTTCTGGCTCTTGTTACGGCTAATTTCACCCAATCCTGTATAGGAAGGTCTTTTACCTGGCACATTCTCCAGATATCACCTTCTTCTACCTTGTGTTCCAGAAGAATATTTCCGTCTGCATCAGTTACCTGGACGGTGCCTGCTTTGTCGATCTCAAAGGTTTTGTCGTGAGAACCATATTCTTCAGCCTTTTGAGCCATCAGTCCGATATTTGGAACGGTTCCCATAGTGGTGGGGTCAAAAGCTCCGTGTTCTTTACAGAATTCTATGGTAGCCTGGTAAACTCCTGAATAACTGCTGTCGGGAATAACAGCCTTGGTATCCTGCGGATTCCCCTCGGCATTCCACATCTGGCCTGAGTTTCTGATCATAGCCGGCATAGAGGCATCGATGATCACGTCACTGGGTACATGAAGGTTGGTAATACCCTTATCTGAGTTTACCATAGCCAGATCCGGTTGCTCATTAATGATCTCCTCGATACGGGCTTTGATGGCATCTTTGGTGGCAGAAGGAAGTTGCTCCAGTTTGTCAAGAAGGTCTCCTAAACCATTGTTTTCATTGACTCCGATCGATTCGAGTTCAGGTTTAAAAGATTCGAAAAGATCTTTAAAGAAGATCCTTACAGCATGCCCGAAAATGATGGGGTCAGAAACCTTCATCATGGTTGCCTTCATATGAAGTGAGAAAAGAACGCCTTGCTCTTTGGCATCTTTCACCTCTTTTTCGAGGAAGTTCACCAGGGCATTTTTGCTCATCACACTGGTATCGATCACCTCTCCTTTGAGAACTTTTAAACCTTTTTTAAGGACATTAACAGCACCGTTCTCTGTAACGAGGTGAATGCTTAGTTCTTTTTCCTGATCAAGGGTCAGTGATTTTTCGGTATGTCTGAAGTCACCCTCGCTCATGGTTGCAACATGCGACTTAGAGTCTGCGCTCCATGCACCCATTGAATGAGGATTCTTTTTGGCATAATTCTTAACGGCTTTAGGGGCGCGTCGATCTGAGTTACCCTCGCGAAGTACAGGGTTTACCGCACTTCCTTTTACGCTGTCAAAACGAGCTTTGATCTCTTTCTCTTCGTCATTCTGCGGGTTGTGTGGGTAATCAGGAATATTAAAGCCTTTTGATTGCAGTTCTTCAATGGCATTTTCCAATTGTGGGATAGAAGCACTGATATTGGGGAGTTTAATGATATTGGCTTCCGGAGTTTTTGCCAGTTCACCAAGTTGGTGAAGAGCATCGGGATAAGCCTGTTCAAGTCGTTCAGGGAACACTGCGAGTATTCTTCCTGCAAGAGAAATATCAGCTGTTTCTATATTTATATCTGAAGATGAGGTGAATGCCTTTACCACAGGTAACCAGGAATAGGTTGCCAATGCAGGGGCTTCATCAGTCTTAGTGTAGTAAATTTTTGGTTTATGTGCCATGTATCTTAAGAACTTATTTTATTAAACTGCGCAAATATACAATTTTAAAGCTGTTTAACGCATTCTTAAGGCCCTGGGGAAATGTCAAGAAATACTTAAAAAAACAAAAGCCATATCATGACATAAATGAGATGATATGGCTTTTTTGGAAATAGTCAATACTACAATTATTAACTCTATACAATTAATTCAACTACACTGATTGACCATTTCCTGATGAGATATCTTTTAACACCTGTTAATGATGTAAATGATACCTCTACAATTAACAATCCAATTTCCTAATAAACCGGATTCTTCCGACTCCGGGTTTTCGGCACTGACCATTCAATTCTATGAATGATTCAAACTTTCTGTGGAATCCTTCACTACTGGAGGTAGCAGTAATTCTTCGAGACGTAATTAAATTGTAATGAAATATTATGATTAAGAACGTTTTAGAAATGCTAAGATACGCATAAATGCTTAAAAATCAATTAATTAACATCTTAAGATATCAACATCTTTGCAATAGGCCTTATGCTGAGTTATGAACAAAAAAAATCCCGCGGTATGCGGGATCTTTTGTACTATAAAGAAAGACGTTCTTACTTACGAACTTCTTTGATTCTTGCTTTCTTACCGGTAAGACCTCTGAAGTAGAAAATACGAGCTCTACGAACCTTACCTCTTTTGTTGATCTCAATTTTTTGAAGAGCAGGCATATTGATAGGGAAGATCCTTTCAACACCTACAGTACCCGACATCTTTCTGATGGTAAAAGTTTCTGAAGTACCGGTACCTCTTCTTTGAATTACTACCCCTCTAAAGAACTGAGTACGGGTTTTATCACCTTCCTTAATTTCGTAATACACGGTGATAGTATCTCCAGCTGAGAATTCAGGAAATTCATTTCTTTCTACGAACTCGTCCTGAACAAATTTTACTAAAGCTTCCATTTTGCTATTTTTAAAAAATTAATTCATACCAACATTCACGATTATCGCCAGAGGTTGATCTGAAATTGGATGCAAAAATAATTATTTAATTTTAATATACAATCCTTTGACTTAAAAAGCTTACTCCTCAAGCAGATCAGGTCTTCTTTCCTGCGTTCTCAGGAGGGCCTGTTGTTCTCTCCAGGCTTCGATCTTTGCAAAATTCCCGCTGAGTAATACGTCCGGCACCTTCATGCCTTTGTATTCTGCAGGCCTGGTGTACACCGGTGGCGCCAGCAGATTATCCTGAAAAGAATCGGTTAGGGCAGAGGTCTCATCATTCAATACGCCGGGTATTAGTCTTATTATGGCATCGCACAGTACTGCCGCTCCCAGCTCTCCGCCAGACAATACATAATCTCCTATAGAGATCTCGCGGGTAACAAAACGGTCGCGAACCCGTTGATCGACCCCCTTGTAATGACCACAAAGAATGATCATATTGCCCTTAAGTGATAATTCATTAGCAATACCCTGGTTCAGAGTTACCCCATCGGGTGTCATATAAATGATCTCATCATATGGGCGTTCGGCCTGGAGGGCGCTAATGCATTTGTCTATAGGTTCGATCATCATCACCATGCCTGCACCCCCGCCAAACTGGTAGTCATCCACCGTTTTATAATTGTTGGTAGTATAGTCACGAAGGTTGTGAAAATGCACTTCCACAAGGCCTTTCTCTATAGCCCTTTTCAAAATAGAGGCTTCAAAAGGACTTTTGATCAGGTCAGGAAGTACGGTGATGATATCAATTCGCATGAGTGAATGAATTTTTGCAAAGATGCAAAATATTAGTCTATGTTGATGCCGCCCCCTTAAAACAAAAACACTCCCGGGAAGGGGAGTGTTTGTGCTTGTATGATGAATTCTATTACTTTGATTTCTGCATCTTCTGCTTGTTGATCTCGTCTTGCAGTTGTCTTCTCGCTTTTTGCTCTCGCTCTAAGGCCTTTCTTCGGTGTTCTTCGTATTCCATTTCCAACTCAGATAACGATTGCTTGGCCTGTTGGGTAATGGTATTCGCATTTTTGAACTTGTAGATAAAAAGAATCAGAACCAGAGTGAGGGCCGCAACAATACCCCACATGATCGACTTGTATACAGGTTTGTTGATCAGGGTGCCGAAAAAAGAGATGCTGTCTTTTTCTTCGGTAATATTGCTCAACTGCTCATTAATATTGGCCAGCTCTTCTTTTAAACCATCAATTTCGGCCTTCTGAGTAGCAGTAAGTTCCTTGGTCGAGCCCAGCTCTTTTTCAAGTCGTGCAATAGAGTCAAGGGTATTCTTTTTTAAGGTGTTGAGCCATTCTGTTTTAACTACCTTGTAGTTACGGTAGTTATTGGCCTCTTCCATCACATATTCAAATTGCTTGTCTATGCTTCCGTCATTCAATGATAACTCTTCTTTCTCCTCCTGGGCCGAAACCGCAAAACTTACCATCAGCGATAAGGCAAAGGCAGCGAACAAGTTCTTTTTAGTCTTCATCATGTCCTTAAAAAATTAATATTTGGGATGCAAATTTATGTTTTTACTTGGTAACGTACATAAATTTTAGATATTGTTTTCAAAGAAAAAAAATCCATCAAGTAATTGACTACTAGTAATATGTGAATCTTCTTACTTTGGCAATGTATTTAGCCAAACGTATCACCTGTTGGCTGTAACCGTACTCATTATCGTACCAAATATAAAGAACGGTGTTCAGACCATCTTCGGATACCAGAGTAGCTTTACTGTCATAAATGGCAGGAGCAGAGGTTCCTACGATATCTGAAGAAACCAGTTCGTTGTTAAGTGAATATTTAATTTGCTCAACAAGTTCACCTTCCAGGGCATATCTTTTCACAATACTGTTAATGGTATCCTTGTCGGTTTTTTGCTGCACCTGTAAGTTTAAAACTACCAGGGAGCCATTAGGTACGGGTACTCTGATGGCGTTAGAGGTTAATTTGCCTTCCAGTGATGGCAATGCTTTTGATACCGCCTTTCCGGCACCGGTTTCAGTGATCACCATATTTAATGCAGCAGCACGTCCTCTACGGTACTTATTGTGCATATTATCAACCAGGTTCTGGTCGTTGGTATAAGCATGAATGGTTTCCAGGTGGCCCTTTTCTATCCCCAGGGTATCTTCAACAACTTTTAGGATAGGAGTAATGGCATTGGTGGTACAAGATGCAGCAGAGAACACATGGGTGGTATCTGGGTCGTAATTGGTGTGGTTCACCCCATGAACAATATTGGGCACTCCTTTACCAGGTGCGGTGAGTAGCACCTTGTCGGCACCCTTTGATTTGAGGTGTCTGTTAAGAGCCTCTTCATCTCTGAAGGCACCTGTATTATCAATTACCAGGGCATTTTTAATCCCGTAAGTGGTGTAGTCAATATCTTCAGGTTGGTTGGCACTGATCAGGTATACAGTAGTATCATTGATAATCAAAGCCTTTTTCTTGATATCAATAGCTACGGTACCTGGAAAATCTCCGTGTACGGAATCATTCTCCAGGAGGGAGGCTCTTTTTTCCAATACCTCTTCTGTGATCTCTCCTCGGGTAACGATGGCACGTAATCTTAATTGAGAGCCGCTTCCTGTTTTGAGCATTAACTCTCTGGCAAGTAGTCGACCGATTCGTCCGAATCCGTATAATACCACATCTTTCGGGCGAATTTCACCTCCGTTCCAGGCATCTTTGAGTTTATGGTGTACAAACTCACTTGCATCTTCCTTATGGTTGTCTTCCAAATGATATTCATAGGTTAGTTTTCCTATGTCGATCTTGGCTGCCGGAAGATTCATATCTCTGATGGCGTGCGCGATCTCTACGGTATCAAAAATGGAAATGGGTTTTTCTACGAACTCAGCGGCATATTTGTGCAGGTTCATTACTTCACTGATGCTTTTGTCGATCAGCTGATTTCGGAATAAGACAAGTTCAATGGAATTTTCATACCATAGATCACTGACCACTTTGATAAAATCAACGGCTGCCTTGCGACGATCAGCCTGATACGCAAGTTCCTTTTCGTAGGTACTGGTTAAACTCATAATATGCAATTGTTAGCTTAAAGAATTTGCGGCAAAAGTATATATTTCAAACGTTTTCGTGAAATTATTTCTTTTAAAAAAAAGGGCCTTCAGATGCAGGCCCTTTTTCGTGCAGATTTATTAGTTTTAAACTAGTTAATCTCTGATGTAGATCCTTTCGCGTTCTCCGTTTTCATTAATCACTAAAATACTCAGGCTTCTGTACTTACTGAGGTTTGAAATAGCCTCTTTAACATCGTCAATAGATGCTGTTTTCATATCGTTAATAGCAACCAACACCTTGCCTTCTAGATCAAAGTTGCCCTCCTTCCAGTAACTCACACTGTTTACGATCTTAACACCTTCGATGTCGCCCATTTTTCTTATATCCTCTTGAGAGAGCTCTTTGACAGATAGCCCCAGATTACGAATGTCGTACGTGGTGTTTTTGAGCAGGGTAACCGGTACGGTAATTTCGTTACTGTTTCTCAGGATAGAGAGCGAAACACGGTCATTGGGACGTTTGCTTCTCAGGTACCCGGTAAGATCGGCAAATTTGCTCACTTTAATGCCGTCTATCGATTTAATAATATCGCCACTTTGAAGGCCTGCCTGATCGGCCCCTGAATCTTCAATGATCTCATCAATATAAACCCCTTCGGTTTCATCAATACCTTCGGAAACATTTTTAGCATCTATTCCCCTGATCCCAATATTTCCGATCTGTACGTTTCCGAATTCCATAATATCCTCTACCACCTTTCGGGCAATATTACTGGGTACCGCAAAAGAATACCCTACATACGACCCGGTTTGAGAGGTGATGGCAGTATTGATCCCGATCAGCTCTCCTCTGATATTCACCAGGGCCCCGCCGCTGTTACCGGGGTTAACCGCCGCATCGGTTTGAATAAATGACTGAAATCTGTCGTCGCGTTCGTCCAGATCTCTCGCTTTGGCACTTATAATACCTGCCGTCACTGTTGAGGTTAGGTTAAACGGGTTTCCAACCGCAAGTACCCATTCTCCCAGTCTGACCTGGTTTGAATCTCCGAAAGCGAGATAGGGCAGATCTTCTTCAGGGTCTATTTTCAGTAAAGCAATATCGGTTTCGGCGTCGGTTCCGATGAGTTCTGCGGTATAGGTCTTGTTGTTATTCAATGTTATTTGCAGCTCTGTGGCATTGGCAATAACGTGATTGTTAGTTACAATATAACCGTCGGGAGAAATAATAACTCCTGAACCGGTTCCAACCTGTGCCCTGGGTGTTCCGCCTGAACCATAGTAAAAGTCAAAAAGACTGGTAGGGGCCTTACTAATGGTAACATTCTTAACGTGCACCACTGCATGCACTGTGTTTTCGGCGGCTTCAATGAAGTTTACGTCATCTGCAGAAGTAGCCACAGCAGGAAATGAAGTATTAATAAATGGAGTTTGCCTCTCGGAGGCATCTGTGATAACCTGCCGGGGTTCAAAAAACACCTTATAAGCTCCTAATGTTACGGCTCCACTAATCAAAGCCAACAAAAATAAACTAGAAATTTTCTTCATGGTTTAAGTCCTTGTTTATGTTTGATTAACAATTAAAATTACTTGAATATTGCATCGTTGTTAGCGATTTAACCACACTTTAACAATAGCATTGCGGGTAACATTATTGTATATTTGCAACCTATTATTCCAGGTGATGAAACTTCAATTTTACAAATACCAGGGTACCGGCAACGACTTTATCATGATCGATAATCGCGATATGTTATTTTCCAAAAATGATACCAAACTCGTACAACGACTTTGTGACAGAAAATTTGGCATAGGTGCTGACGGGTTGATACTTTTGGAAAATGATGATGACACCGATTTTAAAATGGTGTATTACAATGCCGACGGGAATCAAAGTACAATGTGCGGTAACGGAGGCAGATGCCTGGTGGCCTTTGCCAAAGAGATAGGCGTTATTAGTGACCGGGCCGAGTTTATGGCTGTAGACGGTCTGCATCGTGCAGAATTTCAAAACGACGAGGTGGTACTGGAAATGCAACCCGTAGACCTGGTGGAGAATTTTGAAGGGTACAGTTACCTGGATACCGGGTCGCCCCACCATGTGCAGCTTATTGATAACCTGGAATCGCTGGATGTTAAGCAGGAAGGCTCCAGGCTGCGTTATGGTAAATACGGGAAGGCCGGCAGTAATATTAACTTTGTAAAGAAACTTAAAGACGATCTGTTTGCTGTACGCACCTATGAAAGGGGTGTTGAAGATGAAACCTTATCATGCGGAACCGGGGTTACTGCTGTTGCCCTTGCCATGTATGACCGAGGGTATACGAAAAACAGCGCAGTAGGTTTGGAAACTCCCGGAGGCAGACTGGAGGTGCTCTTTGAAGCAAATGACAAGGGGTATAAGAACATAAAACTCAAAGGAAAGGCAGAAAAGGTTTTTGAAGGAATACTAGAATTATGATCACATTAAAAGGCGATACCTGTTACTTAAGGGCGTTAGAGCCCGATGATCTTGATTTTCTCTATACCCTGGAGAACGATGAAAAGGTATGGGAGGTCAGTGAAACGGTGACGCCTTATTCGAAGTTCGTATTAAAAGAATACCTGGCTAACAGTCACCGGGATATATATGAGGTAAAACAATTGCGTTTGGCCATCTGTGACTATCAGCATAAGCTTCTTGGTTTTATTGATCTGTTCGACTTCAATCCTAAAAACAAAAGGGCAGGAGTTGGCATTGTGATCCTCGAGCAAGAGAACAGAAATAAAGGTGTGGGCAGAGCGTCGCTCACCTTATTGATCAACTACGCCTTTGAGGTACTTGACCTCCACCAGTTATTTGCCAATATCAATGAAACCAATGAGGCCAGTATTCATTTGTTTTCCAGCCTTGGTTTTGAAAAGATCGGTCTGAAGAAAGATTGGGTTTCCAGAGGCGGCACCTATTATAATGAATTGATGTTCCAAAAGATTAACCATGTACATTAAAAAGATTTTATTGATCATTGCCCTGCTCGGTGTGGTTGCAGGAGGCGTGTTTGTGTATAATATTTATCAATCTATTTTTGCTCCCAATACGGCTTTTCAGGAAGATGAGGTGTATCTTACAGTGGCCTCAGACGACACCTTTAAAGATGTCGTCAGAACGATCAGTCCGATGATCAAAGATCCGGAGAGTTTTGTTTTGGTGGCCGGGAAGAAGGGATATCCTTCCAATTTGAAGTCAGGAAGATTTCGCATCAAAAAGGGGATGAATAACAACGAGATTATTAACTCGATCAGAAGTAAGAACATTCCTTTAAATATTTCATTTAACAATCAGGAGCGCCTGGAGGATCTCGCCGGAAGAGTGGCAGAGCAGATTGAGGCCGACAGCCTGGAGTTACTGCAGAGTTTTACAGACGCTGAATTCCTTGAAGCTAACGGGTTTGACAGGAATACGGCTCTGGCCATGTATATTCCCAATACCTATGAATTTTTCTGGAATACGGGGGCTGATCAGTTTCGCGATCGTATGCTGAAGGAGTATCATCGGTTTTGGAATGACGACCGGGTAACCAAGGCAGAGCAATTGAATCTTAGCCCGAAAGAGGTTACTTCCCTGGCTGCTATCGTTCAAAAAGAAACGGCCAAGGTAGATGAGAGGCCGAGGGTTGCGGGGGTGTACCTGAATCGTATCAGAAAGGGCATGCCTTTGCAGGCTGATCCCACGGTGATCTATGCGCTAAAAAGGACCTCAGGCGATTTTGATATGGTTATCAAACGAGTACTGAATAAAGACCTTCAGGTTGACTCTCCGTATAATACTTATAAGTACCGTGGCATACCACCCGGGCCCATCGCCATGCCTGACATTTCTTCTATAGATGCAGTGCTGAATGCAGAGTCTCATAATTACCTCTATTTTGTTGCTGATACGCAGAATTTCGGGTATCACAAGTTTGCGAAAACCCTTTCTCAACACAATGAGAACGCCAGGGAATACCGCCAATGGATTGATCATCAAGGAGTTAAGCGATAGTAGATTTTTTCTTACATTTCATCAGGTTCTTGTGGAGCCTAAAGATTAAAGGTGTATATTTGTCGACCAAATTTTAAGCAAATATTCCTTAAAGAATACCGCTTAAGAAATGTAATTTAATGGGTAAACAGTTGTTAAAATTAAATTGTTTAATAGCGAGTTTAATTTTAATTGTAAGTTTTGGTTTTTCTTCTTTAAAAAAGACCGAAGAAGTTCATTTAGCTTATTGTGCAACAGAACCCCTTAAGTATGATGTTGCAATGACCTACGAGAACCGGGTGAATGTGAATCCGCCCTTTCTCGGAAAATCCTTTAATGGATTTAAAGAAGCTCTGGCTCATAGTGAATCCAGGGGAAATTATTTTGTAATTAATTCCTTTGGGTACATGGGGAAGTATCAGTTCGGATCATCGGCCATGAAAGCGGTTGGTGTGAAAAGCAAAGAAGAATTCCTCAGTAATCCCGCTATGCAGGAAAAAGCCTTTGAGGTGATCCTGCAGCGTAACAAATGGATACTTCAGGATTATATCGAGGAGTATGCAGGGAAAGAAGTTGGCGGTGTGCGGGTTACCGAATCCGGAATCCTTGCCGCGGCTCATCTTGCCGGAGCATTAAGCGTTAAACGCTTTCTCAGATCGTATGGGAAGGTTGGCTTTAAAGATGCCTTCGGGACATCGATTCGTTATTATATGACGAAATTTGCCGACTATGATGTTTCGCATATTAAACCTATGCGAAAAGCCAGGATCTGACAATCAATTTTGAAAACAACTAACAACCAAAAACCCGGTCTTTTTAAGGCCGGGTTTTTTTATTTCAGGAGGCGTGTATGATAAAAATGGCCGGCCGCTTATGAAGGTCGGGCTGGCTCTTTTTCCACTCCGCAATGGGTTTTGTGACAATATACTCTGAAGCCAGGGTGATGTCGGTGGCAATGCAAAGACGGGTGTCAGGTTTTAATCCCTGAATGAGGTCTCCCAGAAGCTTGTTGTTGCGGTAAGGGGTTTCAATAAATGCCTGTGATTGTTGGAGTTCACGCGAGCGTCGCTCGAGGTTTTTTATCTCTTTTCTGCGCTCGTTCTTCTCAATGGGCAGGTACCCGGTAAATGCAAAGCTCTGTCCGTTCATACCGCTTCCCATCATAGCCAATAGAATGGAAGAGGGACCTACAAGGGGAACTACCCTTATATTTTTTTGATGGGCCAGGGCAACGATATCAGCTCCCGGATCTGCGATTCCCGGGCAACCGGCCTCTGAAATAATACCTATATCTTGTCCTTCAAGGCAGGGTTTTAAATAGGAGTTGAATTCTTCGTGGCCTGTATACTTGTTCAGGGTATACAGAATGAGTGAAGGCTGTGGTTTGTTGGGGGTGATGCGCTTAATAAAACGACGTGCCGTTTTTTCATTTTCTACTATAAAATGAGTAGTATTTTCGATGACCCGTTTAATAGATAAAGGTAGTACTTCCAGGGGTTCTGTGTCTCCCAGTGTTGTGGGTATAAGGTAGAGTTTGCCGCGTTGGGTTTCGGTATTTTCCATTGGAGTAAATTCTTGGTTGAAGATACGAAATATCGCAGAGGTTGCCGCTTACAGGATCTTTTGCAGTATCTTATCGCAGGCCTGGTCGAGCATTTTGTAAACCTTGTCAAAGCCATTATCACCTCCGTAATAAGGGTCGGGAACATCCATGTTTTCTCCCGGAAATACTTCGTTCAGAATCATATGAACCTTAGCTTTTGAAGTTTCATCGGGTGCCATGGAAATGATGTGATTGTAGTTGCTTCTGTCCATGGCGTAAATGAGATCGAAATCCCGGAAATCGCTTACAGAGAACTGTCGTCCGCGTTGAGATCGGATATCAATGCCGTATTTATCGGCAATAGCAATAGAGCGAGGGTCTGGAGCTTCTCCGATATGATAATTCGAGGTTCCTGCAGAATCAACCTGTACTCGGTTGACAGGAGCTTTGCGCTTTAATACGCCCTCGGCTAATGGAGACCGGCAAATATTGCCAAGACAAACCATTAAAACCTTTACGGTTTTCATTACTGAGCAAATTTTTTGTTCAGATCATCGATGTATTTTCTAAACTGCTTGTCGGTCTCGGCAAGGTTATCGACAGTTTTGCAGGCGTGCAATACAGTTGCGTGATCTCTCTTTCCGATCTGTGAGCCAATGCTGGCCAGAGAGGCCTTGGTGTATTTTTTAGCAAAGAACATTGCCAATTGCCTGGCTTGTACAATATGGCGTTTCCTGGTTTTTGACTGAAGCGTTTCTACATCCATAGAGAAATATTCGCTGATCACTTTTTGGATGTAATCAATGGAAACCTCTCTCTTGGTGTTCTTGACAAACTTTTCAACCACTTGTTGCGCCAATTCAAGGGTTACTTCTTTATGATTAAAAGAAGATTGAGCGATCAGGGAAATGATGGCTCCCTCGAGTTCGCGAACATTTGTTTTGATGTTCTGGGCAACACAATTGATGATCTCATCCGGCATTTCCACCCCGTCTCTGTACAGCCGATTCTTTAAGATGGAGATCCGAGTTTCGTAGTCCGGACTTTGAAGTTCGGCAGATAATCCCCATTTAAAGCGCGACAAAAGACGTTGTTCAATATCCTGCATGTCAACCGGGGCCTTGTCTGAGGTTAATATAACCTGTTTCCCGTTTTGATGAAGATGGTTGAAAATATGAAAGAATACATCCTGAGTACCTGATTTACCGGAGAAAAACTGTACATCATCTATAATGAGTACATCGATCAACTGGTAGAAATGAATAAAATCATTTCTGGTATTCTTCTTTACAGATTCAATGTATTGCTGCGTGAATTTCTCAGCAGAGATATATAAAACTGTTTTCTCAGGGTATTTGTCTTTGATCTCTACTCCAATAGAATGCGCCAGGTGGGTCTTACCAAGACCAACACCTCCGAATATCAATAAAGGATTAAAAGAGGTTCCTCCCGGTTTGTTGGCCACTGCCAGACCGGCCGAACGTGCCAGCCTGTTGGAATCACCCTCGAGGAAATTATCAAAACTGTAGTTCGGGTTGAGTTGCGACTCGATCTTGATGTTTCGAATGCCCGGAATTACAAATGGATTTTTGAGCTCGGGATTCTTGTTCTTTACCGGAACGTCTAACTCCTGGGGAGTCATATTGGCACGGTTAGAACTCGGAATACTTTCGGTATAAGGTTGCTTGTTGCCGTAGGTGTTCTCCATGCGGATCACATAGACCAATTTGGCATTTTCTCCCAACTCTTTGGTAAGGGCAACTTTTAATAACTTCACATAATGTTCTTCAAGCCATTCGTAAAAGAATTTACTGGGAACTTGGATACTAAGAGCATTATCTGTTAATTTTACGGATTTAATAGGTTCAAACCATGTTTTGTAGGCCTGAGGTTGGATATTATCTTTTATGAACGTAAGACAATTCTTCCATACTGATTCCGCAGTTAAGTTCATTACCAGAATTAATTTTGTTTAGTTAGTCAGGAGCGATAACAGGTCAAAAAAGACGAGTGAGTTATCCCATTTAGGTCAAACAAATATGTGAACAATTATTTTAAAAAAAAAATGAAAAGGTGGTTGATTTTGCCATTTTTTTTTCGCATGCTATTTAACGATTTTTTCACAAAAATATAATCTACAAAAATTCCCTTTTAAAATGAAAAAAACTCAGGAAATTAACATAAGAGTCCGATACGGAGAAACCGATAAAATGGGAGTGGTTTATCATGCGAATTATGCTCAATACCTTGAAGTTGCAAGGGTTGAATGGTTGAGGGCTCTTGGAATTTCCTACAAATGGATGGAAGAAAATGGGGTTATGCTTCCTGTGATTTCTCTTCATATTGATTATAAAAATCCTGCTCGGTATGACGATCTTCTTACGGTGTCTGTGGGGCTTAAAAAGACCCCGGGAGTGAAGATCGAATTCTGGTATGAGATTCGTTCTGAAGACGGTACGATTTTAGTCGAAGCAAACACCGTTCTGGCCTTTATTAACACCCTTACAAATAAACCTATGAGATGCCCTGATTACATCCTTGAAAAATTATAACTGTAAGAAAAAACCTAAATAGGGTTTTAAAGATCTTTTGGAGCCTGTAAGATATTATTTCATTCTACCACAAGGAGTTAGCACGCTAAAAATGATGAGTTTAAGTTCAGCAGGCAGAATGCTGCAGGTTAATAAGAGTTAAATTCGACCATATGTAGGAAAATTTCGGTAATTTTCAAGTACTTCAATCATCACTACATATGTCTCTTAAGAATATCACTCTGATCGGCTTCTTGTACGCTTTCTTCTTTTCTGCCTATGGGCAGCAAAACGTATATTTTCGTTTCAATCAATTAGGTTATAGGCCCCTCGATCAAAAGGAGATTTTCATCGTAAGTGAGGCAGAACTCGACGAATGCAACGTTTTTATCTATGAACGGCTAAATAATCGAAAAGTTTTAGAGATTCAGGCCGTTAAAATGAAGAAGGGCTACTATGAGCTTGAGCACATTTACAGCCTAGATATTTCACCCATACAAAACCCTGGCGTTTATTATTTGAAATATGGGGAGACGCAAAGCGGAAGCATTCGTATTGAAGATAATGTTTATGTGGGAGCTGCAGATTATCTGTTGCAGTACCTGAGATCTCGCCGGTGCGGTTATAACCCGTATTTTGGCAAAAGTTGTCATACCGATGATGGTATAATTATCTATCATCCGGAGAGGAGTGGAGAGAAGATCGATGTGACCGGTGGGTGGCATGATGCGTCTGACTACCTTCAGTATGTTACTACTTCGGCCAATGCTACGTACCAGTTGTTGTTTGCCTACGAGCAGAATCCTCATGCCTTTGCCGACGCTTATGATGCAAGGGGAGATGCAGGGAGTAATGGGATACCGGATATAATTGATGAGGCCAAATGGGGCTTAGACTGGTTGGTTAAAATGAATCCGGAGCCTGGGGTGATGTTTCACCAGATCGCTGATGACAGGGACCATCGCAGTTTCGATTTTCCATATGCCGATACCCTGGATTATGGATATGGAAAGGGAAAGGAGCGCCCGGTATATTTTGTTACCGGAGAACCACAGGGGTTAATGCATTACAAGAACAGGTCTGATGGGAAGGCAAATATTGCAGGTAAATTTGCATCCTGTTTTGCGCTGGGATCCGAAGTTTTAAAACCCTTTTATCCTGAATTCGCAGCAAGCCTGTTGCCAAAGGCAGTAGCGGCCTTCAAAGAAGGGGAGGCTTTTCCCGGGGTGTGCCAGACAGCCCCGTGCAGGGCGCCCTATTTCTATGAAGAAGATAATTGGGTAGATGATATGGAGCTCGCAGCCATTCAGTTGTATCAAAGAACCGCTAATGAGGAGTATCTGGAAAAATCCCTGCGATATGCGGCAGAAGAACCCGTTACACCCTGGATGGCCAAAGATAGTGTGAGTCACTATCAATACTATCCCTTTGTTAATCTGGGGCATTATTACTTGTCAAAAGAAACCGGGGGTAAATCAGCAGGTGCGTACTATAAGGAAGGATTGCTCGAACACCTCGAAAGGGGGCGTGAGAACATATTCAATAATGGAATTCCGTTTGTGTGGTGTTCCAACAACCTTGCTGCTGCCATGTTGACTCAAATGAAGTTGTACAGTAATAATCAGAGCCCTTTACCCGGGTTGAATACTACCGAGGCTTCACTGCGTGACTGGTTGTTCGGGAAAAACCCATGGGGCACTTCCATGGTGGTAGGGTTACCCGAAAATGGAGATTATCCTGAAGATACCCATGCAGCCATTTCTCATTACAGTGATGCAGAGCCGTGGGGAGGTTTGGTAGACGGCCCTGTATATGGAACGATATTTAGCAGCCTTAAAGGTGTAAAGCTCTCTGAAAATGATGAGTATGCCGGTTTTCAAACCAGTCGGGTGGTTTACCACGACGACTGGGCCGATTATTCTACCAATGAGCCTACCATGGATGGTACTGCCAGTCTTACCTATTATTTGTCGTCTCTGGTATCGGCATCATTGCCCGAAATAAAAGGTGAAATTACCAGGGGAGCAATTACAAGAGGTGATACTTCAAAAAAGAAGATCGCGCTTATATTCACAGGGCATGACCGTGCCGAAGGTTATGAGAAGGTAAATACTGTACTCGCTACGAATAAGGTGAAGGCCTCATTTTTTCTGACCGGTGATTTTTACCGAAATCCGGATTTTCGGGAAATGATAGGGAGTTTGAGGGAGCAGGGTCACTATCTCGGTGGTCATTCAAATAAACATCTTTTGTATTGCAGTTGGGAAGATCGCGATTCTTTACTGGTTGATCGGGAAAACTTCGAGAAGGACCTTCGCGAAAATTACAAGATCATGGCGACCCATGGCATCAAGAAGGAAGATGCCTATTATTACCTGCCACCCTACGAATGGTATAATGATAAAATTTCCCAATGGACATCAGATCTGGGTTTGAAGTTGATCAATCATACCCCGGGAACCCATAGCAATCAGGACTGGACGGTACCTGAAATGGGGGAGGGCTATTTTTCCAACGATAAGATCTGGGATCAAATTATGACCTACGAGAAGGAAAAGGGGTTGCATGGGTTCCAGCTGTTGTTGCATTTTGGAACCGATCCTGCTCGAAAAGAAAAGTTCTATAACCGGCTGGAAGAGCTAATAAACGATCTAAAAGATAAGGGCTATGAATTCGTCAGGATCGATGAGTTACATGTCTGAAAGAATTCGAAGGCTTGAATAAGCTAGACGGGAGACACCTTTACCTGGTATAAGGGTTCAAAGGCCGGGATGACCTGTTCTGCAAGACCTTTTCTCACACTGATCTCGATCTTACAGGTGAGACCCATTTCCTGTTCGATCAGGTTGAGTTGCTTTTCTTTAATGACCCGCATAACATGACTCATGTCTTTGTATTCAAATTCCAGTATGAAATGCTGATCGATCGTCTTTTCTACAAGGGTCGATGCTTCCAGTGCAAATTGTGCTGAGGCCTTATAGGCCTGGATCAAACCGCCAACACCTAATTTTGTACCTCCAAAATATCGAACAACCACTACCAGGACATTGGTGAGTTCAAAGCTTTGGATCTGGCCATAAATGGGCATTCCTGCAGAGTTTGATGGTTCCCCGTCGTCGTTAGCTCTGAATCCGGGATTTTCTGTGCCTATTTGCCAGGCATAGCACCAGTGCCTGGCGCTATGGTGCTTACTTTTCAGCTCTTCCAGAATAACCTTTACCTCTTCTTCGTTCTTCACCGGGTATGCGTATCCGTAAAACTTACTGCCTTTCTCTTTGAATAAGGTTTCTTCTCCCGGATGGTCAAGTGTTTTGTAGGTGTCGTTTTGCATCGTTACAATTTAGAAAAAGTGATCAGTAATATACTTATCATGGCCAGGACAACTCCGATCCAGTTTTTCGGTTGTAACTTTTCCCGAAAGAGTACAATTCCGAAAATCGTTGTCAGGAGTACGATAGCTACATTGTTTACTGAAAAAACCACCGAACTCTCCATGGCATCTTGCTTCAGGGCTTTCAAGATAAAATAGATGGAAAAATAATTGGGGATCCCAAGAAAAATTCCTCCAAGAATGTCCTTGGGTCTGAATGATAATTTGCCGGTCGACAGGCGGTAAATGAGTACGGTAGATCCGGCCAATGCAGCAATGGCAAAAATGCTGGAAGAGTATAAGGGAAACGCTTCCTGGGCAACATATTTTGACTCCAAATATTTCAGGGTGGTGTCTATGATCCCCGAGCCTGCGAACAGAATGGCCGGTAAGAACCATTTGTTTCTGTTTAGTCTGTTAGGTTCATCGGCCTTTAAAGAAACCAGGTATACGGCAGCCAGGGCCAGGATGATCCCGGCTGATTTTATGATATTCATTGATTCTCCGTAAACGGCGATCCCAAATATAACAGGAATGACCAACGACATCTTACCTGCAACCGAAGCTACCGAAAGCCCTATTTCCTGGGCCGTTCGTGCCATGACCATGAAAATAAAAATAAACATGAATCCCAGAAATACCGTGCCCGGAAACCAGGCGCTGCCGGTAACCTGTGCAATATTCCACGGAGAGGGGTAAAGCAATAACCCGGTGATACTGGCAACCAGGTAATTTATCACGATCGCATTGAAAGTGTTAACCTGGTATTTATTAAACAATTTAAAGATCACAAATAGTGAACTGGAAACAAGAACACTTAGAAAAAGATAGATCACAGGGGGAGGTTTTTGTTGAACAGCTCTGTTACATCTTCAGTTCCCGGGATCAAATTCCAGGTATGTATTCCTAAAGAGGCAGCTGCCCGGGTGTTTTCAGGAAGATCGTCAATAAATAGTGTCTCACCGGCCGACAATCTGTTTTCTTCCAGGACGAACTTGTAGATGTCTGTGTTGGGTTTTCTGTAACCGATCTCGTGAGAGAGATAAAATTTTTCAAATGATCTTCGAAATCTATTATACAGCGACGCCTCGGTATTGGCAATCACCTGTTCCATATGCAGGGCATTGGTGTTGCTCAACAGAAATAACCGATACGGATGTTCTGATCGTAATGCTTCAAGAAATTCAACCCTGTATTCCGGGAGATCCAGTATAATTGAATTCCATATGTCAATTAGCCGGTTTTCATCCTCACAGGAAAGCTTTCTCAGGTAATGCGCTACAAAGTCGGAGGTAGTGATCTCACCTTTTTCATACTGTTCATTGGTCTGAAGGGTGTTGTCATCTAAAACAAACCCCGGATCGAGTGCATGTATCCCTCTTAGGGGTGCCTCCTTATCAAGGTTGATGAAAATGTCGCCAAAGTCAAATATGATGTTCTTTATTTTTCCGTGCATATTCTGCGGATAAAATTAATGTTCGTTCCTAAAAAATAATAAACGGTCGTTCCCTGAGTGTTGAGAGGCGTAAGCCTGTGGTTGCAGGGAAGGGGCTTTTATGCCTGCTTCCAGCATAACGTCAGATCTGAATACACGAGCTTCGTCCCAAAGACCCTCCTTGATAAAGCTGCTCAGTGTTACCGCGCCTCCTTCAATAATGATGCTTTGAATGTTTCTTTCAAAGAGCGTTGCGCATACTTGCTGCGGAAAGGTGATGTTTTTGTTAAGAGGAATAAATTCAACATTGGAAGGTAGGCTTTGGGAATGCCTTTTGACATCTTCTGTAAATACCAGGGTGGGTGCCTTTCCGTCAAATAACCGATAATTCAACGGAATGTTTCCTGTTTTGTCAATAACGATTCTGACAGGACTGTTTCCGAACCAATCTCTCGTATTCAATGCAGGGTTGTCTGCCATGGCGGTCCCTGTACCCACAAGAATTGCTTGCTCCTCGCTTCTCCACTTATGCACCAGTTGACGGGAAGTCTTTCCGCTTAACCATACCGGTTTGGGGTTTTCTGAATTTCGTGTGTCCGGCTGGGGGGCTATATAACCATCAACACTTTCTGCCCATTTCAGGATGATGTATGGACGCTTTTTTTCATGAAAACAAAAAAACCTTCTGTTGAGCCAACGGCATTCCTCTTCAAGCACCCCAATAGTTACATCGCATCCGTGCTCTATAAGTTGTTTCACCCCTCTGCCGCTAACTTCCTTATTAGAATCTAAAGTACCAATAACGACACGGGGTATCTCCATGGCGGTGATCAGGTCTGCACAGGGAGGGGTTTTGCCGTGATGCGAACACGGTTCCAGGGTAACATACAAGGTAGCCTTCCTTAAAAGTGATGCATCCTTAACAGCGCTGATCGCATTAACCTCGGCATGAGGGCCTCCTGCCTTACTGGTATATCCTTCGCCAATAATACTCCCATTATGAACGATCACACAGCCAACAGATGGATTTGGAAAGGTATTTCCCAGTCCGTTTTTGGCAATTTCAAGACATCGTTTTATGTAGATTTCATGTATCTTCACACTCGCAAAATTACTATTTTAATTCAGCTATGAGCAGTATTCGGATCAGAGAAATCCAACCGGACGATAACGAGCAGATGGCAAAGGTGTTACGAACCGTTTTAGTGGAAATGGGAGTGCCAAAAGTAGGGACGGCTTATGCAGACCCTTCGGTAGATCAAATGTATGAGGCTTACCAACAGGATAGGGCAGTTTACTTTGTTCTGGAGCAGGATGGAGAGATACTCGGAGGGGCAGGAGTGGCTCAATTGGATAATTACGAAGGCCCGGTGTGCGAACTCCAAAAAATGTACTTTCTCAAAGAAGTAAGAGCTCTGGGTTTAGGGCAGCGAATGATAGAAGCCTGTATTGAAAAGGCCAGGGAATTTCAGTATGAGCAAATGTATATAGAAACCATGCCTTATATGAAGCAGGCTCAAAAGCTCTATGTAAAAAATGGCTTTAAATATATTGATGCCCCTATGGGCGATACCGGACATTCTGCCTGCCCGGTTTGGTTGTTGAAAGATCTCTGATATGAAGCTTTTCGAATTTCGAAACTTTTTTTTTGATCGGCTGGAGGGGGTGTATCCGGAAGAGGAGATACTGGCACTCTTCAGGGTTGTGATGGAAGAAGTACCGGGTTATAAAGCCTATGAGATAACCCTTAGACGCGATGAGGTTCTTTCTGATGGAACCCTTGATGAATTACTGAAGATCACCGCCCGTTTAAAAGCTGAAGAACCTGTTCAGTACATTTTCGGTCATGCTACATTTATGGGGAGAGTATTTGAGGTTGATGAAAATACGTTGATTCCCAGGCAGGAAACCGAAGAGCTGGTAGCGTGGATCACCGAGGAAACTCCGGATGCTGAATTAAACATCCTCGATATAGGTACCGGTACCGGATGCATTGCCATTTCTCTGGCAGCCGCCCTAACCAGGGCCGAGGTGTATGCGATCGATATAAGCTCAAAAACCCTGGAAATAGCTCAGAAAAATGCATCTTCCAACCATGTTGATGTCCGGTTCATGCAAAGAGATATCCTTAAAACAACCTCCTTGAATGATCTTTTTAAGGCATCTAAGGATCAACGCTTTGATGTGATCGTTTCCAACCCACCTTACGTAAGAGACCTGGAAAAACAGGAAATAAAAAACAATGTACTAAAGCATGAACCCTCACAGGCCCTATTTGTTTCTGACAGGGATCCACTAATATTTTATCGGAAGATTTCTGAATTAGCCTATCAGAATTTATCACCGGGCGGAAAGTTATTTTTTGAGATCAATCAGTATCTTGGGCAGGAAACGAAAGATCTGGTTGCATCTTTTGGGTTTTCTGAGGTGGTTCTCAGAAAAGACCTTTCAGGAAACGACCGTATGATAAAAGCAATAAAATGAAAAGCATATCTGTATTTTGCGGCAGTACAATGGGTAATGATCCGGTATTTAAACAGGAAGCCTATGCCTTGGGTCAGACATTGGCCGGCAAAGGAATCAGACTGGTTTACGGTGGAGGCAAATCAGGACTTATGGGAGCGGCAGCAGCTGGTGCCCTGGATGCCGGGGGAGAGGTTGTTGGGGTGATTCCGGAATTTCTGATGGAAAAAGAGGAGACACATCACGGACTTACCGAATTGATAGTGACCCAAAACATGCATGAAAGAAAGCTTATTTTGAATGAAAAGGCTGATGGCTTTATTGCAATGCCGGGTGGGTTTGGTACCCTGGAAGAATTGTTTGAGATCATAACCTGGTTGCAGTTAGGGCTGCATAATAAGCCGGTAGGGGTTTTAAACACCAAAGGTTATTACGATCATCTTTTCGCCTTACTTGATCATATGGTGTTAAATGAATTACTGAAGCCCGATAACCGGAAAAGATTACTGAAACATAACGATATTAACGAATTAATAATAACAATGCAGGAGTGGCCGTCAGGTGATTTCCAGTCCCGCATTCATGAAGATCAATTGTAACATGGAGGAGATCCAAAAAAAGATAATTGAACTTAGAAAAGAGTTAAGCAGGCACAACCATTTGTACTATGTGCTGGATGCCCCGGAGATCAGCGACTATGAGTTTGACATGAAGTTAAAAGAACTTCAGGCCTTAGAAGCTGCTCATCCTGAATTTTACGACCCAAATTCACCCACAGTGAGAGTAGGGGGAGCGGTTACCAAGAAATTTGAAACCGTTGTTCATGAACACCGAATGTATTCCCTTGAAAACTCTTATTCTAAAGAAGAGCTGGAAGAATGGGAAAAGCGCATCGAGCGCATGTTGGGAACTAATGAACTGTCATTTACCTGTGAGCTCAAATATGATGGGGCGTCAATCAGCCTCACCTATGAAAACGGTGAACTCTTAAGGGCTGTTACACGAGGGGATGGCTTTCAGGGGGATGAGGTAACCAATAATATAAAAACGATCAGATCGGTGCCGCTTAAACTCAGCGGGGAGGATTATCCGAAGCGTTTTGATATTCGCGGAGAGATCATGCTGCCTCTTGATGGTTTTGCAAAAATGAATCAGGAGCGTATTGAGGCAGGAGAAGACCCCTATATGAATCCCAGAAATACTGCAAGCGGAAGTCTGAAGCTGCAGGATAGTGCAGAAGTTGCCAAGCGACCGCTTGAATGTTATCTCTACAGCCTGACCGGGAATGACCTTGGGGTGAATACCCAGATGGAAGCGCTTGAAAAAGCAAAGTCCTGGGGTTTTAAGGTGCCTGATACGGCGGCCTATTGTAAGTCTCTGAATGACGTGTTGGCCTATGCAGACTATTGGGATGCTCATCGCCATGATCTTCCTTACGAGATCGATGGAGTGGTGGTAAAGGTAAATGAGTTCTCACATCAGGATGAACT
This sequence comes from Robertkochia marina, assembly GCF_004799345.1. GTDB lineage: Bacteria > Bacteroidota > Bacteroidia > Flavobacteriales > Flavobacteriaceae > Robertkochia > Robertkochia marina. Next base: position 912,928 of record NZ_SSMC01000002.1, on the reverse strand, counting down.
GGGATATACGGCCAAATCACCAAGATGGGCCATTGCTTATAAATTCAAAGCCGAAGAGGCAACCACCACCCTGGAGAGTATTATCTATCAGGTGGGGCGTACCGGGGCCATTACCCCTGTGGCGAATCTGAAACCGGTATTGTTGGCCGGTACTACGGTGAAAAGAGCCTCTCTTCATAATGCCGATCAGATCGAAAAACTGGATATCAGGGTGGGCGATGAGGTTTTTGTGGAAAAAGGAGGGGAGATCATTCCGAAGATCACCAAGGTCGATTTTACAAAAAGAGCTATCGATTCGACTCCTACCGAGTATATCAAGGAATGCCCGGAGTGTGGCACGCCCCTGATCAGAAAAGAAGGAGAAGCCCAGCATTATTGTCCGAATACCTATGGGTGTCCGCCTCAGATCACTGGGCGAATTCAACATTACATCTCCCGTAAAGCCATGGATATTGAAGGTTTAGGAGCAGAAACGGTAGAGTTGCTTTTTAAAGAGGGACTTATAAAGAACTATGCAGACCTTTATGTGCTTACCAAAGAGCAGGTTGTGCCGCTGGAGCGGATGGCTGAGAAATCTGCCGAAAACCTGGTGGAGGGTGTGGAGCAGTCTAAGAACATACCCTTTGAAAAGGTGTTGTTTGCATTGGGTATCCGCTTTGTAGGAGAGACCGTTGCGAAAAAGCTGGCCAGGTCCTTCAAATCAATAGATGCCCTTGCTGAAGCTTCGGTTGAACAGCTTATTGCAGTAGATGAGATCGGGGTAAAGATCGCAGAAAGTGTCGTAGAATTTTTTAATAATGAGAAAAATCTCGAAATTATAGAACGTTTACGCAGCTATGGCGTTCGCTTATCTATTCCTGAAGAGGAGTTGCAACAGATGGGTACGGCTTTTGAAGGGCTCAGCTTTGTGGTGTCTGGAGTATTTGAAAAAATGAGCAGGAATGAGCTTAAGAAGACTATAGAGGATAACGGCGGTAAGGTGTCTTCATCGATCTCTTCCAAGACGAGTTATGTGGTGGCAGGAGATAAGATGGGTCCCAGCAAGAGAGAAAAAGCAGAAAAATTAAACGTACCTATTATAACAGAAGATGAATTCTTGAATATGATCTGATGATAAAACTTTTGCAATGGAAATGGTATCTGGTTGTAGCGGCAGCTTATCTGATCGTTGTCATCCTTAAATTTGAGGTGTTGGCAGAGATCCTTAAACTGCAATTGCTGCCAATGGTATTTTGGCAGCATTACAGGGCCCGGAGAAAAGTTCACAGAATTTCCTGGATCATTTTCATTTGCTATTACATAGGAGATATTATTTGGCCCATTAAAACCGAGCAATTGTACCCTTTTATGTTATTTTTCTTCGGGATGGGGCATTTGGTGTTCATTTATATAGCCTATAAATGTATTAAGGATGTTAGCCTGAAAAAAATATTGTTTTCCTTTTTACCCTTTATTGCACTGTGGTTCGTTTATTTTCTGTTTAGTATCAAGGATATTTTTGGAGCGAAAATGGGCACCCTTTATCCTGTAATAATGATCTATGCTTCCCTGGTGATACTGTTTTTCTTTCTTGCCCTCGTTAAGTTTTTTAATGATGAGCGTAAAGTCTACCTCTTTACGGTGATCATGGCTCTTGCACTGACTTTCGGAGATATTATGCATGGTTTCTACACCTTCGTGTCTCCTCTTTTCATTTTTCTATTCTCTCATGCTTTTGCTACTACAGTGCAGTACTTTTTTATGTTGCGATTTTTTAATGAATTTGATTACAGGGAAATCACCTCTGCAAAAACAGAGCAAAACCCCTGATGAAACACATTGTTGTATTTGTAACAAAATGTTTTATATTCATACAAGCTGCTTTCTTAATTTTGTGATGGAAATAATGTAAACTTTATCTTTGCGGTTTAATGCAAGAATAGATGATCTTAAAAAGCTTAAAAGACAAAGCTATTGATAAGCGTATTCGCCGTGAACTTCAAAGAGAAGGTGAAAGGTACTTATCGGCCCCCGGTGACATACGCTCACTGGCTATCATCATTGATTATGATAAGCTGGCCGATATAAGGCCCTTGTTACAATTAGCCACTGCTTTAAACGTTGCAAATGAAAAGGTGTTTATTTTGGGATACGTAGAGAAGGTGCATAAGTCTGTTAACTACCTGATTCCCGTTTTTTCTGAAGCAACGGTCAAGGGTAATGGATTGGTCAGATCAAACGAGGTACAGGATTTTTTATCCAGGAACTATGATCTGCTGATCAATTACTACGGGCAGGCAACTCCGGTCATGAAGTTGATGACAGTACTTACCCGTGCTTCCTTTAAAGTAGGCTTGTCGGCAGATCTCTCTGATTTCAATGACTTAACGTTGCTGACAGAGCCCGGTGATTTTGAGAATTTCCGCGATGAATTAGTAAAGTATTTAAAGATCTTAAGCAATAAATAATGAAGGCATTTAAGGGAACAGGGGTGGCTTTAATAACTCCTTTCAGGGAGGATTTGAGTGTGGATACCCGGTCTTTGGAACGATTGGTAGAATATGTGATAGCGGGAGGTGTTGATTACCTGGTGGTTTTAGGTACCACGGCAGAAGCTGCCACGTTAAATTCTGAGGAGAAGAAATTAGTGAAAGAAACGGTGGTGGCGGCCAACAAAGGGCGTTTGCCATTGGTTTTAGGAGTGGGAAGTAATAATACCTCGGAGGTGGTTGAAGCTTTAACACCGGATAACCTGCAAGGATATGATGCCGTGCTTTCGGTGTCTCCCTACTACAACAAGCCAACACAGGAAGGTATTTACAGGCATTTTGAACAGGTGGCTTTGAATTCGTCTCTTCCTGTGATCCTTTACAATGTTCCGGGAAGAACAGCATCAAATATGCTTCCGGAGACGGTGGTTCGATTGGCCAACGATTTTGAAAACATTATTGGTATCAAGGAGGCAGCGGGAGATATGGTTCAGGCCATGAGGCTATTAAAGGATGTTCCTGATAATTTTATGGTTATTTCCGGAGATGATATGCTTACCCTGCCCATGGTGGCAGCAGGAGGTGCCGGAGTAATTTCGGTGATCGGTCAGGGCTTGCCCGAGAAGTTCTCATCGATGGTGGTTGCTGCCGGGGAGGCTCATTTGAAAAAAGCCAACGCCCTTCATTTTGAGTTGATGGATGTGATCGATTATATCTTCGAGGAGGGTAATCCTGCGGGTATTAAGTCATTATTACATCAGTTGGATGTGATCGAATCACCGGCGGTACGACTTCCGTTGGTAGAAGCCTCAGAAGGTTTGAGAAGTAAGATCTCAAAGTATCTTCAAATCGGAGCTGCCCTGATGTAAATTTTGTAAAAACTATGATACCTATAAAGGTTTTGACATTCTTGTTGTCAAAGCCTTTTTTTATGGTAAATTGCAGGCCGGCGCATAACCGTTAAAGTTTTAATAAATCATTTCTTTAGAGGTTGAAGCCCTTTATTTTTAGCGTGATTGAAATAGTTTTTAATATTTAAGATATTTATCTAATTTTGCCCGATGATTAAAAAATACAGAACCCTGCTTACCGGTGTATTAGCCACTGTTCTGCTATCTTCCTGCAGTGAGTATCAAAAGGTGCTCAAGGAAGACGATGTGAAGAAAAAATATGAAATGGCAGAAAAGCTTTATAGTGAAGGGGATTATACCCGTGCTATCAGGCTTTTTGATCAGATCGTTCCTAATTATATTGGAAAACCCCAGGGAGAGCGTATTATTTACTTTTATGCCGACAGTTATTACCAAAAAGAACAGTATTACCAATCGGCCTATCAATTCGAGAGATTTGCAAAATCGTATCCAAGGAGTGAAAAAGTAGAGCAAGCTGCTTTTCTTGGAGCAAAAAGCGAGTACCTGACCTCTCCCAAATACAGTCTTGATCAGGCAGAAACCAAGGAGGCCATAGAGCGTTTACAGGTGTACATCAACTCATACCCGGAGTCTGAGAAGCTGGAAGAGGCCAATGCAATGGTGCAGGATCTGAGAAGGAAGCTGGACAAAAAGTCTTTTGAGATAGCCAAACAATACAACACCATATCTGATTATTTTGCGTCAATTAAATCTTTTGAACTATTTTTAAAAGATAATCCCGGATCGGAGTACCGTGAAGATGCTTTATTTTACAAGTTTACGGCAGAATATAACCTGGCCATGAACAGTATATACAGCAAACGTGAAGAGCGTTTAAATAATGCCATCGAGACGTATAACGTGCTGCTTGAAGATTATGCAGAAGGTCAATACCGTGAAGATGCAGAAGATATGTTGACCGATATTAATAAAGAATTAGAACAATTTAGTAAATAACTATAGACCATGAGTGAAGTTAGAAATTCTGAAGCGCCGGTTTCTACCGTTACCTATAACCGTAACGAGATCGATAAGCCTACAGAGAACATTTACGAAGCAATTTCTGTGATTGCCAAGCGTGCTAACCAGATCAACGCAGAGATAAAAAAGGAACTTATCGAAAAGCTCGAGGAGTTTGCTACCTACACTGACAGTCTTGAAGAGATCTTCGAGAATAAAGAGCAGATCGAGGTGTCAAAATTTTATGAAAAGCTTCCGAAGCCTCATGCCATTGCTATTGAAGAATGGTTGAACGATAAGATCTATTACAGAAATACCGAAAAAGAAGGCTAAGTTATGTCTATCTTAAGCGGCAAAAATGTTCTGCTTGGCATATCAGGTGGCATTGCCGCATATAAATCGGCCCTGTTGGTAAGAAGTTTTATCAAGGCCGGAGCAAGCGTTAAAGTGGTAATGACCGAGAGTGCTAAAGACTTCGTTACCCCTTTAACGCTTTCTACATTGTCTAAGCATCCTGTGCTTTCATCGTTTACCAATGAAGAGGATGAAAATGATGTTTGGAATAATCACGTAGAGTTAGGGTTGTGGGCCCACCTTATGGTGGTGGCACCTGCAACCGCCAATACCCTTTCTAAAATGGCCAACGGAGTTTGTGATAACCTTTTGCTGGCCACCTACCTTTCTGCCAAATGTCCTGTGTTTGTAGCCCCGGCTATGGATCTGGATATGTATAAGCACCCATCTACCAGGACGTCTCTCGAGAAACTTACTCAATTTGGCAATGTTGTTATTCCGGCTGCACATGGCGAATTAGCCAGCGGATTGGTAGGCGAAGGCCGTATGGCCGAACCTGATGATATTGTTGACTTTGTTGATAAGGTCTTAAAAGAGAAGGCCCCTTTGTATGGAAAAAAGGTGCTTATTACCGCAGGGCCTACTCATGAACCCATAGATCCCGTTCGCTTTATAGGGAATCACTCTTCGGGTAAAATGGGCTTCGAACTCGCCTTGAGGGCAGCCGATCTGGGTGCTGAGGTGATCCTGGTTTCCGGTCCCACTCATTTAAAAGTTTCTAATGCTCAAATCAGTCTTGTTCCTGTGGTTACGGCCCAGGACATGTATGAAGCAGTTCATGAGTATTATAGCGATGCAGATATAGCTATTCTGGCTGCTGCAGTGGCTGATTACCGGCCTGCACAGGTTGCCGGAGAAAAGATCAAGAAGCATACCGCAGCCATGACTATCAACCTGGAGCCTACCAGAGATATCCTCGCTTCGCTGGGAGAACAAAAGAAAAATCAGTTCCTGGTGGGATTTGCCCTGGAAACGAATAACGAGCTGGAGAATGCCAGGAAGAAACTTTCTAAAAAGAACCTGGATGCTATTGTGTTGAATTCCCTCAGAGATGAAGGTGCCGGTTTTGGAAAACCGACAAATAAAATTACATTTATAGACAAGCAAGGGGAGGAAGTATCTTTTTCCCTTAAATCCAAAACCGAGGTGGCAGCGGATATTTTTAATGAAATCCTTCTTCGTTTTGATGTTAAAGAAAATTAGTCTGTGTCTCAGCTTGCTTATGAGCGTTTTTGTTTTCGGACAAGAACTGAACTGCACGGTGATCGTTAATTCTGATCAGGTTGAGCAAACCAATCAACAGATCTTCAGAACCCTTGAGCGTTCCCTCAATGATTTTGTGAATAAAACCCGGTGGACCGGCCGGCAGGTAGATCCGGAGAAAAGAATAGAATGCAGCATGCTGCTTACGATCACTGATTTTGAGAACAGCAGCTTTACAGGAACGATACAAATACAATCCAACCGACCTGTTTATAACAGTAACTATCAATCTCCCGTATTTAACCACCAGGACAAACAATTTAATTTTAATTACGTAGAGTTTCAGCCGTTGTTCTTTAACCCAAACGTGTTTGACTCCAACCTCTCTGCGGTGATCACGTATTATGTCTATATCATTCTTGGTATCGATGCAGATACTTTTTCCAGAGAAGGAGGAACGCCGTTCTTTAAACAGGCTCAGAATATAGTTGGATTGGCTCAGGGGAGTGGTTACCTGGGGTGGCAGCAAACCGATGGAAACCGGACTCGCTGGGAACTGGTAGATAACTTACTCTCTAATACCTTCAGAGAGTACCGCCTTGCGTTGTATAATTATCATCGTCTGGGTATGGATAACCTGGCCGATAATCAACTCCTTGCTAAAAAATCCATGGCCGCTTCTATGAATCTTTTTGAGCGCCTCAACCAGAATCGTCCAAACTCGTTTGTGCTGCAGACCTTTTTTGATGCCAAATCAGAAGAGATTGCCAGTATTTTCAGTGGAGGTCCGCAAACGGATACCAATGATCTGGTAAGTATCTTGTCAAGAGTGGCGCCGCTCTATAGTGAAACCTGGTCAAGAATTAACTAGACACCCCGTTTTTTAAGCAGTAAAATACCTTTATATTTGGGGTTAAAACCTCAAACGTTGTTAGCATCTCTCAACATCAAGAATTACGCCCTGATCGACCAAATGCAAGTGCAATTTGATCAGGGGTTTACCACTATTACCGGAGAAACCGGAGCCGGGAAATCCATCCTTCTGGGCGGGCTCTCTCTGATACTCGGAAAAAGAGCCGATCTGAACAGTTTACGGGACCCTTCAGAAAAATGTGTGCTTGAAGCAGTGTTTAATATTAAACGCTATGGGCTTCAGTCGTTTTTCGAGGCCGAAGACCTGGACTATGAAGATCAAACCATTATTCGCCGAGAAATACTTCCCAGCGGGAAGTCCAGAGCCTTCATTAATGATACCCCTGTTACTTTAGGGGTGTTATCGGCCCTTGGAGAGCAACTGGTAGATATTCATTCACAGCATCAAACCCTGAAGCTTACAGAGAATGATTTTCAATTCAGGTTTATTGATGCCGTAGCTCAGAACGTTTCCTCGTTGGCAACCTATGGGAAGGAACTCAAGGAACTGAGGCGCCTGGAGAAAGATCTCAGAGAGATGGTCTCACATAAGCAGGAAGCGGTAAAAGAATATGATTACAACCAATTTCTGCTGAAAGAATTGCAGGAAGCAAGGCTGCAGCCCGGAATGCTTGAAGAGCTTGAAGAAACCTACGAAAAGCTTAACAATGTGGAGTTGATCAAGGAGCAATTGGGGTACGGACTCCAGATCCTGGAAGATGAGCAAATGGGGGTGAACACCCTGGTGACCGATCTTAAGAACACCCTGAAAAAGCTCTCCGGTTTTGGGGAAGTATATCAGGAGTTGGCTAAAAGAATAGAATCTGTTTTTATCGAACTGGACGACGCCGGTAATGAATTAAGAGACCTGGAAGCTGATATAGAAGCAGACCCTGCTCAACTGGAAGAAACCAATACAAAGCTCCAGCAGATCTATGCCCTTCAAAAAAAGCATGGGGTAATGGAAATAGAAGAGCTGTTGAGCATTCAGGAAGAGCTTGAGAACAAGGTGATCTCTGCAGAAGGTATTGATGAGCGCATTTCGGAACAGGAGGAATTGATCAGGGAGAAGACCGGGGCTTTAAATGAACTCGCCGATCGAATCAGGGCAAATCGGTTAAAGGTGATCCCTCAATTGAAGGAAGATCTGGAAAAAGCGTTGGCTCCCCTTGGTATGCCTAATGCCCGTTTCAGCATAGAGCTTACCCCCACCGGTGAATTCGGAGTGAACGGGAAGGATGACTTACTGTTTTTGTTCTCTGCCAATACAGGAGGAAGCTTTAATGAACTTCGAAAAGTGGCTTCAGGAGGAGAATTGTCGCGAATCATGCTGGTTATAAAAGCCATGCTGGCCCAGTATATGGCCCTGCCTACCATCATGTTTGATGAGATCGATACAGGGGTCTCAGGTGAGGTGTCTAATAAGATGGCAGCGATCATGCAGCAAATGAGCCAGGGCATGCAGGTGTTTACCATTACGCATTTACCCCAGGTGGCTGCCAAAGGCAACCGGCAATACAAGGTATATAAAACCGAAAAAGACGGCAAGACCTATTCTGATATCAGGGTTCTTGAAGATACAGAACGAATAAACGAGCTGGCAGAGATGCTGGGCGGGAAGCAACTTACTGATTCTGCCCTGGCTCATGCAAGGGAGTTACTTACGGCTCATAAATGAAAAAATAGCCTTGCCGGGCCTGCATTTTAAGAATACCGCAATGTTTTCAGAATAATTTCAATATTTTTGAGCCGCAATACTCAACTGATAATTAAATTTTAAAAGCAAATGTCATACAACTTATTAAAAGGAAAGAAAGGGATCATCTTTGGTGCTCTTGATGAAAATTCGATTGCCTGGAAAACCGCTGTTAGAGCACATGAAGAAGGGGCAGAGTTCGTGCTTACCAATGCACCTATCGCTATGAGAATGGGACAGATCAAGAGCCTGGCTGAACAAACCGGTTCAGAGATCATTCCTGCTGATGCAACCAATATGGAAGACCTTGAAAACCTTGTAGAGAAGTCTATGGAGATCCTTGGCGGTAAGATCGATTTTGTTCTGCATTCTATCGGAATGTCTGTAAACGTTCGAAAAGGTCGTGCCTATACGGATCAGAATTATGGATTTACTGAAAAAGGTTGGGATGTTTCGGCGCTTTCTTTTCACAAAGTTTGCCAGACATTGTATCAAAAAGATGCCATGAATGAATGGGGGAGTATCGTAGCCCTGACTTATATGGCGGCTCAGCGTACGTTTCCTGACTACAATGATATGGCCGATAATAAAGCCTATTTGGAATCTATCGCGAGAAGTTTTGGATATTTCTTCGGTAAGGATAAAAAAGTAAGAGTAAATACCATTTCACAGTCGCCCACCCCAACTACTGCAGGCCAGGGTGTTAAAGGATTTGACGGATTTATTGCCTATGCAGAGCAAATGTCGCCCCTGGGTAATGCTACCGCCGATGACTGTGCCGATTATACGGTGAGTTTATTCTCTGACCTTACTAAAAAGGTAACCATGCAAAACCTTTTCCACGACGGAGGTTTCTCAAACACCGGAGTAAGTAATGAGGTGATGGATAAGTTCATTCAATAAAAGAATAACTCATTATATAAGGCCACCTGGATACAGGTGGCTTTTTTTATGGGATAATAGCTACTTTTACAGAACGCTGTTAAAAGAAAATAACCTTTCGATCTTTCTGAGACTATGGATCTGTCTTATTCGTTTGTCGTTCCTGTGTATAACCGGCCACAGGAAATAAAAGAGCTGCTGGAAAGCATGACCGCCCTTGAAGGTGAGATCCCATTTGAAGTGGTGATCGTAGAAGACGGTTCAACCCTTGATTCGGAGGCCGTCATAACAGGTTTCTCTGACCTTCTTAATATTTCCTATTATAAAAAACCAAACACCGGACCCGGTGATTCCAGAAATTATGGAATGAAAAGAGCCGGGGGTAATTATTTCATTATCCTTGACTCCGATTGTTTACTTCCGGCTTCCTACATGGAGACCGTTCATCGGGAACTTCAAGGGGAATATACCGATTGCTTTGGGGGTCCGGATGCAGCACACCCTTCGTTCACTGACCTTCAAAAAGCAATTAACTTTACCATGACCTCTTTTTTGACAACAGGAGGTATTCGGGGCGGTAAAAAAGCGGTGGATAAGTTTCAACCCCGTAGTTTTAATATGGGCATCTCTAAAAAAGCCTTTGAGGCTACCGGGGGCTTCGGTATCATACATCCGGGAGAAGATCCTGATCTTACCATCCGGATCTGGAAGGCCGGGTTTACTACCCGGTTAATCTCAGGGGCCTATGTATATCATAAAAGAAGGATCTCCTGGAAGAGTTTCTACAATCAGGTGAAAAAGTTTGGAAAAACACGCCCGATACTTAATTCCTGGCACCCCCATACCAAAAAGATCACCTACTGGTTCCCTACCTTTTTTATAGCAGGTTTGTTGATGGCTGTACTCCTGGCTTTATGGGGCTGGCCCTATTGGCTTTATGGGTACGCTGTGTATTTTGTTCTGGTGTTTCTGGGAGCATCATTGGCTGAAAGATCACTGCGTGTAGGCTTTATGAGCGTTATTGCAGTGTCGCTGCAGTTTACAGGATATGGACTCGCTTTTGCCTACTCTCATTTTTTAATTAATTTAATGCGAAAGGATCCGGAAAAGACCTTCCCGGGCTTATTCTTTAATTAAACAGAATATGGTGCAAAACATAAAAAAGCGATTCATTAAACCTAAGGCCTTGGCCTTTCTGGGATTTTTGTTGGTCTCATTTATTATCTGGCTAATGATCACCCTTTCCGGCAGCTACGTGTCTGATATCAGAATGCAGCTGGCCTATGAGAATGTACCGGAAGAAAAGCTGTTGCTTGGAGACCCTGATTCCTATCTGGACGCCAGTGTGTATGCCAGCGGGTATCGGTTGCTCAATTATAAAATATTCAGGGAGTCATTGTCATTGGATGTAGCTTCTTTTAACGAAGGAAGTCAGCGTTTTTTTATTACCAGGGCAGAGATGGAAAATAGTATGAAAGATCAGATGGAAGGCCTTGAAGTGCGCAGGGTATTTAAAGATACTTTGTGGCTTACCCTGGGAGAGAATACTTTTAGAAAGATCAAGGTAAGTCCGAATCTAACCATAGGGTTCCAGGAAGATCATGAGTTTAGTGAACCTTTGAAGATTATACCTGATAGTATTGAAGTAAGAGGCCCCGAAGACCTTGTTCGAAAAATTGACAGTCTTACCACAGCTTCCCTTGTGCTTAGAAATCTTAAAGATGATTTTGAGAAAGAGGTACAGGTTGTGATACCGGATTCGTTAAACGGATTGCAACTGAGCCGGGAGTCGGTGGTGATCTCCGGCAAGGTAGCCCGATATTCAGAGAAGATCCTTGAAGTGCCCCTGGTGGTTGAAAATGTACCCGAGGGGGTGTCGGTAAAAACCTTTCCGGCAAACATAAGAATATTGTGTAAGGCTGATATTGATGATTTGAAGCGGGTGGTTCCTTCAGGATTCAGGATTAGTTGCGACTATAATGAAATTTCGAAAAACCCTGCCTTTTTGCTGCCCAGGGTAGAAGAAAAACCATCGTTTGTAAAATCGGTGACCTTGCTCGATACCAAAGTTGAATATTTATTAAAGCGATCATGATCATAGGTCTTACAGGGGGTATAGGTAGTGGAAAGTCAACAGTGGCTAAGATGTTTGCAGATCTTGGCGTGCCTGTTTTTATAGCCGATCTGGAAGGCAGAAAACTCCTGGAGGAAGATGAGGCAGTGATCAAAGCGGTAAAAGATCTGTTTGGCCCCTCAGCCTATGAAGACGGAAAGCCAAACCGACCCTATATAGCTTCTGTAGTGTTCAGCGACCCTGAGAAACTCAGGCAGCTGAACGCCGTTATTCATCCGGCTGTAGCGGCCAGGTTTAAAGAATGGCTTTCCCGAAAGCATGCTCCTTACGTGATCTACGAAGCCGCTATTCTTTTTGAGCATGGCGGACACAAGAATTGTGATGCCGTGATCATGGTAACAGCCCCTAAAGAAATGCGAATATCAAGAGTAGTGCAAAGAGACCGTGTAAAACGGGAAGAAGTACTACAAAGAATGGACAATCAATGGCCGGAAGAGAAGAAAATTCCTCTGGCTGATATCGTGGTAGAAAACATTGATTTGGATGAAACATTGAGAATAGTGGAAAAAATCCACCAACTTTATGTTAAAAATTGAAAAACCTCAAAAATTTTAACATTTTTGTTAACCTTAGGTTAAAACGTTAACAAGGGTGATTCCAAACACTTAATTTTGATGCAATGAGTAGACGCTTATTTGTCCTTCTGGTGGTCCTGATGAGCCTGTCTTTGATCGGTATAATCTTCGTACAAGGGTACTGGATCAAGATGGCGGTAGAAGATAAGGAGGAACAATTTTCGAATACGATCTCACAGGTGCTCCAGGAGGTCTCCACCAAGATAGAAGAAAAGGAATTCCGGGAGACTTATGGATACTACCTCAGATTATATGACAGCCTCGACCTGTCTCAGGTAAGTAATTTTAAAGAGTTCATGGTGATCATTCCGGATGATCGTAATAATGAAACCTTTATATACAGGCATGGAATTCTGGAAGAAGATTACCAGATTCCGCCTTCGTTCATTGAAAACAGCAATGATTCGCTGACCGTTAGAAATTTCACATCCAGGAGAACTGCAGAAGTGGTTCGGGAAGAAATGGGCATTGATGGCAAGGTGTTGAGCCCTATGGAGTATATAGAAAAAATAGGCAACCTACCTCGTATCGAGCGAATAGCCATGGAAGATATTTTCAGGGAGCGTGGTAAAAGGCTTCCTATTCATTCCAGGGTAAAAGTAAAAGATATAGACCTGTTATTACAGCAGGAAATGCGCAACCACGGTATCGATCTCGATTATGAGTTTGGTATCTATAGCCGCGGCCTGCCTACACGGGTTAAAACAGATGGGTTCAAAGGATTAAGAAGCTCTTCCTACAAGACTCCGGTCTTTAGAGATAGTGAAGGAGCAAGTGATTACAACCTCCTCATCGGGTTTCCTGAAAAGAAAACCTTCCTGATATCTTCCATCCTGGGTATGGCCATGCTTTCTGTGGTGTTTACCCTGATCATCATAGTGGCCTATTCCAGTGCCCTGTATCAACTGATTCGTCAAAAGCAGATCTCTGAGATAAAAACGGATTTCATTAATAATATGACGCATGAGTTTAAAACGCCTATTGCGACCATTAACCTGGCGTTAGATGCAATTAAGAACCCAAAAACCCTGGATGACCCTTCTAAGGTGAAAAGGTACCTGCAAATGATCAGGGATGAAAATAAACGGATGCACGCCCAGGTTGAAAATGTGCTGAGAATATCGAAGCTTGAAAAAAATCAGCTCGATATCAGTAAGGACAAAGTAGACCTTCACGACCTTATCGAAGAGGCAGTGGCCCATGTAGAACTGATCGTAGAGAACAGGGGAGGGCAGATCAAACTGAATCTCGATGCCGACAGGAAAGAAATTCTCGGTAATGAATTTCACCTGACCAATATTCTGGTGAATGTACTCGATAATGCGAATAAATACTCTCCTGTGCGTCCTGAGATCGAGGTGCACACCGAAAATGTAAAAAACAACATCGTAGTGCGTATCTCAGATAAGGGAGCAGGAATGAGTAAGGCGGTATTAAAACGAATCTTTGAAAAATTCTACCGGGAGTCTACCGGTAATATCCATAATATTAAAGGACACGGGCTGGGTCTGGCCTATGTAAAAAGTATTGTGGATGACCACCAGGGCGAAGTTTATGCCGAAAGTGAAAAAGATAAAGGAAGTACCTTTTTTATAAAGTTACCTTTAATATAAACGTATATGGAAACAGTAAATAAAAAGATCTTATTGGTTGAAGACGACCCTAATTTTGGGGTGGTTCTTAAAGATTACCTGGCAATGAATGATTTTGATGTCACCCTCGCCAAAAACGGAATGGAAGGCTTTGAGAAGTTTCGCAAAGATAATTTCGATCTCTGTATTCTCGATGTCATGATGCCGTATAAGGATGGCTTTACCCTGGCTAAAGAGATCAGGGATAAAGATGAGAACATTCCGATCATTTTTCTGACAGCAAAGACCATGAAGGAGGATGTTTTGAAAGGGTATAAGGTAGGAGCCGATGATTATCTTAACAAACCTTTTGATTCTGAGGTACTGCTTTTTAAAATAAAGGCTATTCTGCAGCGTAAATCCACCGAGTCGTTGGCAGACAGTAAGCAATTTGAATTTCAGATCGGTAATTTTCATCTGAATTCAAAGCTTCGTTTCCTTACGTATAAAGAAGAAGACCCTATTAAATTGTCTCCTAAAGAAAATGAACTATTGCGTTTACTGGCACTACACGAAAATGACCTCATGCCAAGGGAGCTTGCCCTGACCAAAATATGGAGAGATGACAACTACTTCACTTCTAGGAGTATGGATGTTTATATCGCTAAGCTTCGTAAATATCTCAAAATGGATGACCTTGTTGAGATCCTGAATATCCATGGCGAAGGATTCCGGTTGGTGGTTAAAAAAGAGGCTGACAACAAGGATTAAGAATTACTGTTTTTATCATTATAGGAATCCCGGCATTTGCCGGGATTTTTTGCTTTATGCCGTTTTTTACGGCGGTTTCCTGTAGTCCTAACAGCTTTTACTTGTGTTCAGAGGTCGACCGTAATCTTTACGATCCTCACGGTTGTAAGAATATATCTATGTATCTCTTGAAATTATCAACACCTTAACCTGCTGTGAAACAGCAATGTAATACAAGTTATTAGCAAGATTAAACGTATTAATTTGCAGTTTTTTGCTGTTTTGGTAAGATTATACGTATCTTTTTCCCACAAACTAAATCAATTCATATGAAAAGACTGTTTCTAACGATGCTGTCGTTGTGGTGCTTTGCCTTTGGTATTGCGCAGTCCGTTACAGGAACTGTTACAGACCAGGAAGGTATTCCACTTGCGGGAGTGTCTATTATGATCAAGGGGACCAGTAGTGGTACCTCATCCAATTTTGATGGTGAATTTTCCATCAATGCATCAGCCAATGATGTTCTTGTATTCACTTATGTAGGGATGCAAACCCAGGAGGTTGCCGTAAACGGGAGAACAACCTTAAATGTAGCCATGCAAACAGACGCCCAGGCGCTTGATGAAGTAGTGGTTACTGCTCTTGGTATTCAAAGGGATAAAAAAGCCCTGGGGTATGCTTCACAGCAGCTTGATGCCGAGCAAATTCTAAATGTTCCTGAAACCAATGTGGTGAGCGCCTTACAGGGTAAGGTAGCAGGTGCGGTGGTAACCCGAGGGGGTGGAGCTCCCGGGCAGGCTTCAAGGATCGTGATTCGAGGAGTGAATTCTCTCGACCCGAATGCTGAGAACCAACCACTGTTTGTTGTAGATGGGGTACAGATCAGTAACGATACCTTTACCATAGGTGGGGGCGGATTCAGAGGGATGTCTAACCGTGCTTCAGATCTTAACCTGACCGATGTAGAAAGTGTATCGGTACTTAAAGGTGGTGCGGCTACTGCGCTTTACGGAGTTCGGGCAAAGAATGGTGCGATCATTATTACTACCCGTTCGGGGAAATCAGGGAGAACTCAGTTCAACCTTGTAGCCACCAGCGGACTTGATTACGTAAATAAGTTTCCGAAGGTTCAACAAGAGTATACCCAGGGATTCGCGGGAGAATATTCAGACGGGTTCTGGCCTACATGGGGTCCTACCATTGAAGAGGCCCGTGCTATAGATCCGGAACACCCTGAAACCATTTTCAATAACTTCAGAAATGCTTACCAGACCGGGTACAATACCAATCTTCACTTTGATGCTTCAGGAGGAAATGAGAAGGCTTATTTCTATGCTTCTCTCGGACACTTCTATCAGCAAGGGGTTGTGCCATTTGCAGATTTCGGAAGAATTTCAGCAAAGATCAATGGTAAGATCAATGTAGCTGATAATTTTCAGATCAGTGCTTCTGCCAACTATATCAACTCCGGAGGTAACCGTGTTGATGTTGACCTGTTCAATACGCGATTGATCTATTGGGCACCGGCGAAGGATGTAAATGATTACGAGTTTACCGAAGGTCCGTTAGCAGGAACCATGAAGGGCTACTACAATAATTTTACTTCGGGTAATAACCCTATTTATGGTGCAAAGACCAATAAATTGGAAGATGACGTAAATCGTATCATCGGTAATATGGGCTTTAACTGGCAGCCTTTTAACGGGATGGATGTTCAGTATCGCTTTGGTATTGACTATTACAACGACAACCGTGTAGGTACGGCGCCGGGTCCAACAGGAATTGAAGGTGAACTTACCTTTAGTAACAATGGTCTGGGGTATGTAGAAGAGAATAACATCAACAGCATGGATCTTAACTCTAACCTTATCACGACCTATCAAACTGATCTTTCTGACAGTTTCGGATTAACCGTTCGTGGAGGACTTGATGTTTTCCAGGAAAGTTACAAGCGTGTATCTACCAGAGGTTCAGAGTTGGATGTATACGACTTCTTTAACCTTAGCAATGCCTCTATTATTACTGCCAGCCAGGCTGAATTGAACAGAAGGTTGATCGGTTTATACGGGGAGGTGAGTTTAGACTACAACGATTACCTGTTCTTAACAATCACCGATCGTAATGACTGGACTTCTACCTTGCCAAAGGAGAACAGGTCATTTAACTATTACTCAGTGAGTGGTTCTGCAGTATTTACCGAAATGTTCGATGCTCCTGAGTGGATGGACTTTGGTAAGTTCCGTATTTCGTATGCAGAACGTGGGCAGGATCCAAGACCTTATGAAACCTCTAATGTGTACCGTCCTAATGCTCCCGGGTTCCCTATCGGGGAGGTTACCGGTTGGCAAAGAAACGGGTTGAGAGCAGATCCGAACCTTCAGGCTGAGATCTCTAAAGATTTTGAGATCGGTACAGAGTTTAAGTTCTTTGACAATCGTTTAGGACTTGATCTTGCCTGGTATACTACCGATGCAGAGCAGTCGCTGCTTAGTTTACCCGTGCCATTATCAACAGGTTACAGCAATTATACCACCAACGTGGGTACGCTTCGTAACCGGGGTATTGAAATGATCCTGAATGCTACGCCGATTCAGACACAGGACTTCAACTGGAATTTCCTGGTGAATTTCTCTACCAATAACAATGAGGTGATCGAGATCTTCAATGATGCTGACGGGATTTTCTTAGGAAGTGATTTCGGATACGCCGGAAGTTCTGCCTCTCAGGGAATCTATGTAGGACAGCCTGTAGGAGCTATCTTAGGTTCTTCCTATGCAAGATATTATGAAAATCCTGAGGATGAAGATCCTTTAGTGTTAGATGCTGATCGTCCGCTGTTGATCGGAGACGATGGTTTCCCGATCAGAAACGGAGATCAGAAGATCCTTGGAAATGCTACTCCTGATTGGATGATGAATATTTCTAATTCTATCAGCTATAAGAACTTTACCCTTGGCTTCCAGTTCGATATTCGTCAAGGTTTCGAAAAGTTCAACAACCTGGATAACTTTATGGCGGCATTTGGTATTGCTGACTATACGGTGAACAGGAATGATGTGGTTGTTTTTGAAGGGGTAACTGCCGACGGGCAGCCAAATACCCAGGAAGTTTATTTAGGTCAGGCAGACACTCCTGAATTCGAAGCGCTTAACGGAGGTTATTACCGGGCCAATTACCGTACGGTAACTGAGAACTTTGTTCAGGATGCCTCATGGGTGCGTTTACAGAATCTGAGCCTCTCGTATGCCCTGCCAACGTCTTTTGTTGACAGAATGGGATTAACCCGTGCGAGTTTCACCCTCTCAGGAACCAACCTGTTCTTATGGACAGAGTATAACGGATGGGATCCTGAAAGTTCGATCAATCCGGGCAATGCGAACGGATTTAATGGTTTGGCCGCTCACCCCGGGTTAAAGACCTATGCAGCAACTCTTAAACTATCATTCTAATATGAGAACTATGATGAAAAATATATTTTACCTTTTTGTTGCGGCATTGATCTTCACAGGATGTGATGACTACCTGGATATCAATGAAAATCCTAATGCTGCACTTGAGCCACCCCTGGAGGGACTATTGGCCAATACGACCTATAACTCCGGTCTTAATGTTTACAGGATCGGTGCTACGACGTCTTTCTATACCCAGTACCTGGCTTCTCCGAACGAGGCCAGTGCCATTGATATTTATGAGCGTGTAAATACCGATGGTGCCTGGAGTAATATTTACAGAATGCTTGCAAATATTTCTGATCTGCAAATGTTTGCCGAGGAGACATCCTCTGTACACTATACCGGGATCGCTAAGACTCTCACAGCTTTTAATCTGGGTATGGCCGTTGATGTTTGGGGAGATATTCCTTACTCTGAGGCCCTGAACTTTCAGAGCTTAACTCCGGCATATGACGGGCAGGAAGCTTTGTACCAGGAGATCGTAACGCTTTTAGATGCGGCTATTGCTGATTTTAATACCGAAAACCTTGGTTTGCCGGTTGATGGCGACAGCGACTTTCTGCATGGAGGAGATATTGCGGCCTGGACCAAAACTGCTAATGCTTTAAAAGCGCGTTACCTGAACCATTTATCCGGTTTAGGAAGTTATGATGCTAACGCTGTACTTGCAGCCGTAGACGGTGCCTATACCAGCAATGATGACGATGCTCAAATTTCAGAATTTCAGGTGCGTAACCCATGGGGGCAGGTGGCTGTAAACAATGCCGGACTTGTTCTTGGTGGATG
Source organism: Robertkochia marina (assembly GCF_004799345.1). GTDB lineage: Bacteria > Bacteroidota > Bacteroidia > Flavobacteriales > Flavobacteriaceae > Robertkochia > Robertkochia marina. The sequence goes on along the minus strand of NZ_SSMC01000002.1, from coordinate 894,274 downwards.
GTTGTCTGAGCAGGTGGTTGATGCCATGAATGGTACCACCTTCGGAGTATTCGATCCAAGATTACCACTCATTACCGACCCGCTTCCTGACGGAGTAACCTACAGAGGTACCGTAAACGGAGAAGGACGTATAGGAGATGGAACCACCCCTGAAGAATCTGTTCTGACTACTGATGGTTTCTTCTCATCAAGTGATTCGCCTCTCTTTGTGGTAACCTATGCTGAAGTTAAGTTTATTGAGGCTGAAGCGGCTTTAAGAGCCGGCGATGCCGCAAGAGCTTATGACGCCTATATTGAAGGAATTACTGCCAGTATGGATAAGATCGGGGTAGACCCTGCAGATCGTGATGCATACCTGGCGGATCCGGTTGTAGGTGTTGGTTCAGGAAGCCTGACACTTGACCTGGTTTTCAAGGAAAAGTATGTGGCTATGTTCCTGCATCCTGAAGCATGGGTAGATGCCCGTAGATATAATCACGCTTATGCTGACTTTACGCCACCGACCAACAATGAGTTAGGAAGTGAGTATATTGCCCGTTTCGATTATCCGGATACAGAATATCTGAGAAACCCGGGACAACAACCTACGGTTACCCTGACCGATAAATTATTTTGGGATGCGAACTAACCAACCCTTTTATATAGCTGTGTTTTAAACAGCAGGAAAAAGCCTCTTCTTATGAAGGGGCTTTTTTTGTGGTCGGACGGGGTTTACGGGTAAGCAGGTAGGTGGGTAGTTGGATAGGTGAATGGGAGCACCCCTTCCGTCTTCAGCAAAGCTGAAGACACCTTCCCCTTAAAAGGGGGAAGAGGAAAGTACTACTAAGCGCAATCCTGCTCGAAAACGTCCACCACAGAATCAACCATGTATTCGAATTAATCCCCTCCTTTGTAAGGAGGGGTGTGCACTGCTATCGCAGTGCACGGGGTGGTTCGTCTGTTACACATCGGATGCACTTAGAATTCAATAAAATGAAAAAGCCCCCGGGCGTACCCGGCGGCTTTTTCTATCATGGAATGGTTGGTTGGTTAGATGGGGAAGTTAATCCTTGAAATCAAGGTTTAAATTCAGGTTCTTGCCCTGCTTTTGTACGATGGCCGGATTGCCACGGTAACTTACATCACCTCCTGAATTTGATCGGATATCGATCTTTTCACTGGAATATACCGTAATGTCAGCTCCGCTGGTGGCTTCAGCACTGGCATTCTGAGCATCCAGTTGCGCAGCATCAATATCGCTGCCACTGCTGGCGTGGGCCGTTACATTGGTGGTTTTTCCGGTCACCTCAATGTCTGAACCGCTGGAGGTTTCCAGGTAAAGGTCGGTGGTTTCAACCTCCACTTCAATATCGGCCCCGCTCGAGGTTTTTAAATGCAGGGTGTTGGCCTTGATCACGCCCATGCTCCATAGATCGGCACCACTGTTACTCTCCAGCTTTTTAATATCGGGAAGGTTGACAAAAACTTTTTTCGAGGTGGCTCTTCCGATATTTTTCTTACAATGAATCTTAAGGGTATTGCCTTTAATTTCAGTAAGAATGAGGTCATGAAGGTTCTCATCGGCTTCTACCGTAATGGTTTGGTCATTGCTTTGGTTGATGATAATGTCGAGTCCTTCAGAGGCTTCTACACTGTCAAAATTACCTTCCAGTACCCGGTCGGCAGTAACCACGTTCCCGTTACCTCTTTCCCCACCGGTAATAAAGTCCATTTGGCAGGAACAGAGGGTTAAAGAAAGGATCAGGGCGGTTAAAACTTTTACTAACGTACTCATAACTGTTGATTTTGATTCCGGTTGCCCGGTTGATTGATGATATGGTTTGTTTATTTATATGGTTTCAGGTTCAATGTTTTCAGTGTCGGTAGAGTCATTAACCTCTTCCGGAACCTCTGTTGCTTCACTTTCTGAATTTTCTTCAGATGAAAGGGTGCTTTCGCAATCCAGGCATTTTACCGTGTCTTGTTCTGTTACCTCGTATATATGCTGGGTACGTCCCTGCAGATAATCGGTATACCCCTTGTCGCCCTTTACTCTGAAATACAGGCTGGAGGTAGCGTTAAATTTTATCCTTGTCCCGGGTGTTAAATAAAACGTTACGATAACTTCCTGTTCGCGATACTTGTTACCGACCCCGGTAGTCCAGAAGTCATCAACTTTTACCATATCACCTTCAGTCTCCAGGTTGTACACCACCTTTTGTGCCCGGTCGAACGCATCGTCATAGGTGGCACCTTTGGCTCGTTTCTGTATCTCTACATACGAATTGTTCTCATCAGAGCTTTTGATCCAAAATTCCACTTCATCAGAGTAGATATATTTCTCGTCGTCAACAGAAACTATATCGAAATCACTGTCGTTAAAAAACCTTCCGGTAAAGTTCGGATCAGATTTTACATGGATAGACAAGGTGTCTGTTGGCTTCACGTCAAGTGTTATGGTCTCAGAAGCCTTCCCTGAAATAGCCCTCAGGGAGGTTTGCTGAATACCCAGTGAGATCAACCCTGCAAGCGATAAGATCCATATGGCTAACAGGGAGAATTGTGCTACCCTGCCTAATGAGTTCAGGTTGTTAATAAGGATCTTTAACCCTAAATAAAACAGGATAAAGAATGGTATTCCTACGACAAAGAAGGTCATCAGACTGATCAGCCAAAGCGGCGCATCGACATTCATCATAACCAGTTCCTGCCAGTGTGGTCCTCCAAAAAGATTTACAGAACCTGCAGTAAATAGGGCTACCAGTAACCCGATAAGGGTCACGGCTGCAACGATGATCAGGATGATCCCTATAAATTTACCCACCACTCTGAACAGGGCGGTAAATATACTACCAAGAGTATCGAAAAACCCTCTGGAACCATCCTTTACCGACTTTCCCACCTTTTCGTAGTCTACGTTTTTTACCTTTTCGGTAACAGTATCAAAGCCTTCTTTGATCTTTTTTTCAATATTGGTAATATTTACCGGTTCGCCGGTCATGGCGATCTTTTCTGCTGTGGTCTTAGCCTCAGGAACCAGAATCCATAATAGCACATAGGCCACGATTCCAAACCCGGAAAATACGGTGGTCACAATGAAAAGCAGTCGTATCCAGATCACATCGATACCCAGGTAGTGGCCCAGTCCGGCACTTACCCCAGAAACATATTGGTTCTCGGTATCACGGTAAAGTTTCTTGGGTTGTTTATACCCTTCGGAAGCTCCTTTGGCAGGCTCTTCATCAGAAAAAATTTCCTCATCTACCATATAATCTTCGGGTTGTCCCATGATGGCAATGATCTCATCGACCTCTTTAACGGTGATCACCTGGCGGTCGTCTTTTTGCCTTTCTTTAAAGAGTTCGGCGATCCTGGCCTCGATATCGGCCATGATCTCGTCGCCGCCGGGGGTGCCGGAAAATGATCTTTTGATCGCTTCAAGATACCCCTGCAGCTTTCTGTATGCATCTTCATCTACGTGAAAGAAGATGTTTGCAAGATTTATGTTGATTGTCTTATTCATTGTTAGTGCTTTTAGATCGGGTTACTAGGTTTACTGCGTTTCTCAGTTCGTCCCAGGTAGCGTCCAGCTCCTTGAGAAAATTGGTGCCGTCGTCGGTCAGGGCGTAATACTTACGCGGTGGCCCGGAAGTCGATTCCTCCCACCGGTAGGTGAGGAGCCCTGCATTTTTCAGCCTGGTAAGTAAAGGGTAAATTGTACCCTCTACCACAAGCATCTTGGCGTCTTTGAGGGTGTCAAGGATCTCAGATGCATACTGGTCTTCACTTTCAAGGATAGAAAGTATACAGTATTCCAAAACCCCTTTCCTCATTTGCGCCTTTGTGTTTTCTATATTCATGGTTACATAATACTTTAAGTTAAACTGTTCGCTTTTTGATTGATGATTGATTGTTGATTGATTGATGATTACATGGTTGCTACTTTATGAAATTGATGGTGATAGGATAATTATAGGATATGCCTTTGCTGGCTCTTATTCCTGCAATGATGGTACACAGCACGTCCAGAACGAACAGACCGAAGATGAGCAATCCTGCGATGCCTACCGGGATCATGCCCACACTTAAATCGTACAGGCTTTGTACCGGAAGGTCTATGTCGTGGGTGTTGTGCTCCAGGATATTGGCCAGTTGAATAAAATCAAAGGCCGTGAACAGCACAAAGGGAATACATATAATACCCAGGAATAAGCTGTATAATAAAATACTGATCTGAAAATTTAAGGCATTCTTTCCGTTCTCATCTATAAATTCAGACCGGTCCTTATTCGAAATCCAAAGAATAAGGGGTAGAATAAAATTCCCAAATGGAATAAAATATTTCGAAAAGGTCGAAATATGAATGATGGCGGCTAGGTTCATTTGATGTTTGTTGATGGTGGTGTCCATGATACTGATTCGTTTTTTGATTGATGTTATGGCAGATAATTTACTTTACCATGTAATTTCTTATACAAATATATATCCAAAAGAAGGTATTATGCAATACAAAGTACTGTAATTTAACATTTATTTAAGAATTAATCGATTTTCGGGTGTGATTTATAATCAATAATTTAGGGAGCTCATCCAAAAAAACATACGTATTGACACCTTCAAAACTTAACACCTTCACCTTGTTTAAATTACCTTCGGCCTGGATCAGTGGGGTGCGGGTAGAATCGTTTGACGCCAATAAGGCTGTTACCCGGGTAAAACATCGATGGATCAATCAGAATCCGTTTAATTCGATGTTTTGGGCGGTTCAGGGCATGGCGGCAGAGCTGGCAACAGGGGTGTTGGTCATGTCAAAGATCCGTGCTGCCGGGAAACCGGTAAGCATGCTGGTACTTAATAATAAGGCTACCTTCTCTAAGAAGGCTACAGGAACCATTCGCTTTACCTGTGATGACGGTGAAAAACTCGATGCCATAATGACCCGGGTGCTGGAAACAGGTGAGGGGCATACCTGCTGGATGCGTGCCGTGGGTAAAGATGAAGCCGGAGATGTTGTCTCTGTTTTTGAATTTGAGTGGACCCTGAGGCGAAAAGATCGTTGAGGGGGTGTAACAATTTTCCCATAATCTTCACTTATAGAGTAAATCAACTTAAACTTTAATAAGAATGAATGCACACGAGATCGATTATCAAATTTATGGAGAAGAAATGCAATATGTGGAGATCGAACTTGATCCGCAGGAGGCTGTAGTGGCAGAAGCGGGCAGTTTTATGATGATGGAGCAGGGGCTTAAAATGGACACTATTTTTGGTGACGGCTCCAATCAGGACAGTAGTGTACTGGGTAAGATCTTTTCTGCCGGTAAACGTTTGCTAACGGGAGAGAGTTTGTTCATGACCGCCTACCTGAATAATGATGCGGCCAAACGCAAGGTAAGCTTTGCGTCTCCTTATCCGGGAAAGATCGTTCCCATTGATCTCACGAATTACGGGGGGAAGTTTATTTGTCAGAAAGATGCCTTTTTGTGTGCAGCCAAGGGGGTTTCTGTGGGTATAGAATTCTCAAAACGTCTCGGGAGAGGGCTTTTTGGTGGTGAAGGTTTCATCATGCAAAAACTGGAAGGAGACGGGATGGCCTTTGTACATGCCGGAGGTACCCTGGCAAGAAAAGAACTTCAGGCCGGAGAGGTACTGAAAGTAGATACCGGATGTATTGTAGGCTTTACCCAACATGTTGACTACGATATTGAATTTGTAGGCGGGATCAGGAATACGGTGTTTGGCGGCGAAGGACTTTTTTACGCCACCCTGCGCGGCCCCGGTGTGGTGTACATACAGTCATTACCCTTCAGCCGATTGGCAGGCAGAGTATTGGCCAGCATACCTCGTACGGGAGGCAAGCAAAGGGGAGAGGGCTCTGTTCTTGGCGGCCTGGGTGACCTTCTTGATGGGGATAACAGGTTTTGATAGCCGGCGCAGCCGGCGGGTTACGAAGTTAAGAGGTTACGGAGTTACGAGGTTATAAGTGCTATTTTATTTGTTGCTCCTTTTTCTCTTTGAATACTAAGAGGAATAATAAGATCAGTGATACAAAGGTGAGTATGGACGGTGTAAAGCTTGAACAGGCTCACTTTATCATTTATAATTGCATTGAAATTGCTAGTCCGTTCAATAACAGAATGTTCAATCCTGTAAGATAATAGATCGGTTTCTGCAGTTTTCCTAATGTTTTAAATGAGATCAAAATGATGATGATGCTAATGATTACCGGAATGATGCCATAAAGGAGGAGTTCAAGATCCTTAAGGTAACTTTTATAATATTCGCAAATGCACTGTTTTAGAAACCTCGCTGAAGGAAATCCGGGGCGTGCAGCCTAAACCTCCCCGTAGTTTAATCTTTTTTGTAGAAGGGTTCTGTTTGATTTAAAAAATAATCAGAAATACCATTTTCAAGATCAATTTGAATAAAATCGATTATTTCATTTGGTAATATTTTTTCAGCTAGTGGTCCGGCTTCTCTTGTAATTGAAGATAAACTTCCTTCAATTTCGATCGCTATAATTAAATGGGGAAGTTTTTCGGTTTTATCCATTTTAATAGCACCTAAATATGCAGCGTTTACATGTTGCTTCTTATAAAATAGTTCAGATAAAGCCCTGACTAGTTCATGTGGATACTTTGCAGGTTGTCCAATTTGAACTTCAGTATCTTGCTCAATTATAATTTCATTGGTTTTGTCAAAGATTGAGCCATTCAACAAACTTTCTATTTCACTTGGAATTAACTCTTTTCCAAAGTCAGAATACGGGTTTAGGATGAGTGTTGAGCCTTTGGTTATACTAAGTAAGTTTTGACCCTTAAGAGCTAAATACGGCAATTTTTCTCTTATATAGCCTTTGTCAAATATTCTGTTAGTGGAAGTAAATACAGGTATTTTACCATCTTCAAAAGTTGCAAATTGAACTTTCATGTCTTTTTCCAACATTCTGACTTCTTCCTCAGAAGGGTAATGATTATTGGTTATAACAACGAAATCATTCAAAAGTAACTTTTCGTAAAACGCTGTTCTTGCAGATACATTCGTAGTTGCATCCATCAAGGTTTTTTCCAGCTCATTTTCGGGGAACGTTGCGTCAGTTTTCCTTCTTTTAAATATGTCAAATAATCCCATTCTCTTATTTTTAAATTTTGAGAGGTATTCTGGCTATACTCTCCCGGCTCAAGTTAGTTAGTTGGGTACAGCTTATTGGGTGTGAGGTTTATTTTAATCCTTTAAATTTCCGGAGACCATTTTATGCTTACTAAAGAGAAAGCCACAAATTCTAACTTAACCCAAGACTCTTTTATTTGATCTTTACCGTCTTTGTATTTAACTATTCTATATCGGGTTTTTTCACCGCGGAATCCTGCGATATTCGTTTGAATCCCAATGGATATTCCAAATTTAGGAAAGGGTCCGGTATCAAATGCTTTGGGAGTTTTTATTTCAACCAGCTTCATTCCCTTTTTCATTAAATCCTTTTTTATGTCCTCTTCAACTGCTTCTGAAGACACTATACCTATTGCACCTCTTTTCAACAACCAAACCCAGGCTATCAGAAAGGTTCCTATTAGTATGAATGATAATATTTGTTCAGGGTTGATGTTGTTCGCCAATTTTATCGGTATTGAAGATCAAGATAAAGTAAATAGTCTAATTCTTGCAGAAAAGTAAGATTTTGCTTACAGATTCTTTTGTAAACTGTAGTCTTTTAATTTACTTCCTTTTTATTCAGTGTAAAGTACGTTTAGATAATCTTTAGCTTCATCAAGTCTTTCAAATTCAATTTTCACCTCAAGACTGTCATTAAATACGCCATTAATTGATTTGTTACTAATTGTACCAGTAATATTTCTTATAAAGTCGTTAGCGGGAGGATTAAATACTGCTTTAAAAATGTCGTCTGTTATACTGTACCAGCCTAAGTAAATACTATCATTTATTGATAATCCAATTTGATTATTATGCTCCAGGAAAAGCATTGGATCGGAACCGTACTTACCTTTAGAATAGTTTATTTTAGTATGGTTTAATTCAAACTTTTTCAGCTCATAGCTACCTACTAGTTGGTTATTATAGTTTTCTTTTAAACTTTGGGCATAAATAAAATATCCCACTGGCAGAACTAAAATGTATAGGAGCTTGAGTTTATTTAAAACATTCTTTTCTGAAATATCAACAGATTGGATTCGCCCTCCTAATTCAATGAAAAATTTATATAAATCTTTTCTGTATTCAAGTAGAAGGATTACGGTGATAAGTAAATCAAGGGTTATGTGTTGAATTGCAAAATAAATATCAAATTCAATATTTAGAATGAAAATGTTTAGACAGACTCCTAAAGAAATTAAAAGAGCTATTAATCTGGTTCTTTTGAAAATAATTAAAATCCCTATTAGAAGCTCCATTAAACCGATGAACAAATTATAATTATAGGACCGGCCAAAAAAGGACCACATATGCTGGTATTTACTTAACTCAGCTAAGGGTATAAAGGATTCATAATGTAATACCCTGAATTGCATAAAGAGGATCTTAGGAATGGCAAAGCAGATCATCTTAATTGATAGATACCAAATTGCAAGTTGTTTAATTACATTCAAAACTTTAGAAGCGAGTTTGTTCTCCAAATTATTTGGGATTAGGTGGTTTTCGACTGTAGTTTACAATTTCCTGTTATAAGCAAGCATTAGTTATTAAATGTAGTCATGTCTGCCGACAGACAGGTGGTTGTAGCCTGTGTTGTGGAAGATTTATTTAATCTTCACACGTTCTTATAAATACCGCTCTACCATCCGAATTTGTAGCGTACTCTATCCCATTTTCATCGAGATATTTATTCTCTTTTCTTTCGGAAGTATGCCATTTAATATAACCGTAGTCGCACTTCCCCATATTTCCGTTTTTAAACTCTCTTTCTGCCAGTTGATTAATTTTGCTCCAGTACTTCTTGTTTGAATGAATAAAGAATATGGTCGGGTTAAATCCCTCCGGAAGGTTCGGCTTATAATATTTCTTAATACGACTTAAACTGGGATAACCAACACTATCTGTTATGGCAATTAGTCTTTCGGTAAACTTGTCATCAGAAGGGTGAATAAATTCTTCCCAAATTTTTTGTGCGATATCTGATTTAAAATTGGTTGAAAAGATATAATTCAGGCGATCCTGTTCGCTCTCCAGATTTTCAATACTGTCTGTAATCGCTTTGTTGAATGTCTTGTAAACAATGTATTCTCTTAACGCCTGATCATAATCATAGTTAAATTTTAGTTCTTCGACAATGGTATCTATTTGCTGCTCAAATCGTTTTTCTTTAAGTTCATCTTTATCTTGAGAATAGCATGACGATATGAGTATTCCAAAGATCAGAACTAACATTCTCTTTTTCATAATATTCAGGGCTTTTGCTTTTAAAAATGTTGCATAACGGTCTCGTATAACCGTCAGTTACGGGTTAATATGCGTTAATTTTCGGTTTGGCACTGACGTTTGCAATTCCGAGTGGATTCGGACGTAGTCGAATCCGCCGTAATTGCGGTTATACATTGTTAGCAAACGTATTTATTTCAAATATTATGTCAAATCCAGGATTCCAATTTTCAATTCCATTTCTTTCTACTTCGATTGGAAAGTTCCTATATGACCATTCTACATAGGTTTTGTCAATATTATATTTTGTCTGTTTTATAATTCCTCCTTTTATTCCGTTAAGCTTGTCAAAATTCGACTTGTAGAATTCATATTCCTTTCCTTTTATTTGATTATTAATTGCTGAAATGAAAAATGAGTTCAGACCGAGCTTTTTGTATCGTTCTTCTAATTCGGCAATTACAATCAATATTTTTGGCGGATTTTCTTTATTCCAATTTTTGTCAAATATGAACGTTTGACTTTCGCTTATTTCCTTAATCTCTTTATAAGTATGGTTTAATAATTCCTTTTTAAGGTTTGCTTGCCTTACAGGTTCGACTAACAAAACGTCTGGATTTTTATAAAATCCTTTTTGTTTAAAGTGTAAATCATATTCCGCTATAAAGTCCGATAAGAATACATTGAAAAAGTCTCTCGATGTTTTCAAGGAAAGGTTTGTTTTCGAGAAAAAACAAAAAACTTCAAATGTTTCAGATTCGTATTTGTTCATATGTTTGCTAACTTTCTTTTATAAACAACTTTCACAGTTTACCCGTTTACCCGTTTACCCGTTTACCCGTTTACCCGTTTACCCGTTTACCCGTTTACCCGTTTACCCGTTTACCCGTTTACCCGTTTACCCGCATAACCGCATAACCGCATAACCGCATTCCTACCTGCCGTTAGGCAAGACCGCATAACGGCATAACGGTATCACTAATAATGATCTCTCACCCACTCCAGGATAGGGGTCATTTGTTGTTTAACAGGTATGCTGGACCCCATATAATGGTTGTTCATAAAGCTAAAAATGAGGGTCTTTCCTGAATTGGTGACCAGGTAACCACTCAGGCAATAATTATTGGCCAGGGTACCGGTTTTGGCATGCACATAGGGGCCGCCTTCTCCGGGGAAATAATTTTTCAGGGTTCCCGAAACTCCGCCTTCGGGGAAAAATGTAAAAAGACGCTCGGTACCATAACATTTGTAAAGTTCATGGAGTACATGTACCATGGCGGTAGGGGTAAACAGGTTATATCGGGACAGTCCTGAGCCGTCAACCCAACGCGGCATGGTTTTCAATTCCTTTAAAGGGCCTTTCAGGATATAATTGATGGCTTTAGAAGGGTCAAGAGTGTCTCCCAGCATACCGGAAGCCTGTATGAGCAATTGTTCTGCGATAAAATTATCGCTTCTTTTCATCATTCTTTTGTAAACAGAATCGGCCGGAGCCCCGTAAATGGTTTGCCATTTACCCGGTAATAAGGTGTCTTTAATACTGATGCTCTTATTTAAGGCTTGCTCAAGTAAAGCCTTCACGGTAGTGGTGTCGGTATGAAAGGGTATTTCAAGGGTATCTTCCATTTTTCGGGTATGGATGTAGAAATGATTTGCGTTCTGATCCCGGTAATAATCAGGGCCCTCTTCGGTGATCTCTGTCGAGAATACCGAGGGGGTTATCCAGGCAGAGTCCTTGGTGACCCTTCCTGCCAGGGCCACATTACCGTATAAGGGAAGCTCACTTCTTTCCGCAGAATAATAGGCATCATAATCGGCCCATGACCAACCGGGACCAAGGGGCGTATCGTCCATCCTGTTTGCTACCCAGTAAATAGTGTCGAACCCTTTGATCAGGTCTAAGGATTTCTGCTCCTTAAAAACCGGGTGCAGCAGGGTGGGGTCTCCCGTTCCTCTTATATAAAGGGTGTCGCCCGTGTTTTGAAATTGCAGTTGTGGCAGTAATTCCGGCAAGAGCTCCATGGCTGTATACAAGGTAAAGATCTTTGTGTTGCTGGCAGGGGTAAAATACTTGTCGGCATTATGCCTGAAAAGGGTGTCTCCCGTTTCCGGATCAAAAATGAAGACTCCGGTAAATTGGTTGTCGAAGAAATCATTTTCGAGTTGAACGGGCAGATGTTTGGAAAATTGTTTTTGTGGATTAGAGCCACAGGATAGGAGAAATAAAAGACTGCAGCAGGCTATAAGGTATTTCATAAAGGTAGGTTGGTGATAAGGATAATTTAACATCGAATATAATTAATCTCTTACAATATGATAGAACTTAACTGCGTTATTAATAATGTAATGATGAAAGGCAATATGCTTGTTGTGAATATCACAAAAAAGCATAGTCAAAATTTTGTATTTCTCATTTTAAATGAAAAATATTATTAAATTTACAAAGTGATTTTTTCAATGGAAATGATCACGCCACCTAACTAAATACTTAATAATTATGCCGAGAGCTATGTTTGAGTACACCAAAACGGTCCTTCAAAAGGTAAGTTTTGATGTTCAGCTCTTCAAGAAGGAGTTGGAGAAGGCCGTAAAAAGACTGTTACCCCACGAATTGGACGAACTTAAAATTTGGTTGATCCAATACATACAGGGGAAGCCTGAACTTTCAAAATGTTTAATTTACGTTCAATAAAAGAAAGCCGCGATAGCGGCTTTTTTATTTGTTGAGTGGACTTATGATCTGTACGTTTTGAAATGCAATGGCCCCTCTTACAATTCCTGAAATAGTTTCTTTCAAGGCTTCCGTGATGTGCATTTTCAATTCGCTCTTATGATAGATGATACTCACTTCTCTGGCAGGCTTTGGATCTTCAAAGTAGTAGAGGTTTGCTTTTTGTTTTTCTTTGAGGTCAAGCGTATGCAGGTAGGGTAGAAGGGTCATACCCATGCCTTCATCAGCCAGTTTTAACATGGTCTCAAAACTCCCGCTGGCAAGTTCGAAGGGTTTACCACCGGCTTCGTGGTTAGACTTGCAAAGATTTATAACCCCTTCCCGAAAACAATGTCCGTCTTCCAGCAGTAAGATGTCATCCAGGTTGAGATCCTCCACCTTGAGATTAGCTGTATTAGACAGCCGGTGGCTTTCCGGCACGTAGGCCACAAAAGGTTCGTAGTAAAGCGGACGTTCTTTAATATTGCTATTTTCCAGGGGAGTGGCTGCAATGGCAGCATCCAGGTACCCCTCTTCCAGCATTTCGATGAGGGTATCGGTATTGCGTTCTTCGACCTTAAGATTGATCTTAGGGTATTTTTTTACAAAGTTCTTTAAGAATAGTGGCAGCAGGGTAGGCATGATGGTCGGAATAATTCCCAGGCGGTATTCGCCCCCGATATATCCTTTTTCCTGGTCTACGATATCCTTTATCCTGAATGACTCATTAACAATATTCCTGGCTTGGTCTACGATCTTTTCTCCTACCTGTGTAAGTTGAATAGGCTTCTTACTTCTGTCAAAGATCAGAATATCGAGCTCATCTTCCAGTTTCTGAATTTGCATGCTCAGGGTAGGTTGCGTGACAAAACTCTTTTCTGCAGCAAGGGTGAAGTTTTTGTGCTCAGCCACAGCGAGAACATATTGCAATTGGGTTATAGTCATTTTCTTGGGTTCGGGTTAAAAGTTCCTCAAATTTAAGAAACTATCATGAAACCTTATGCCAAAACCCTACTCTATAATGGTAACTAATTGTATGTCAAAGAACCTGAAATGTAAAAACGCCCGAAAAGGGCGTTTTTAAGTGATGGCTAGTGGCTATTGAGTTTTAAAATTTCAGGGTGAGCTCAAGGTTTTGATCGGTCACTTCGAATTTGGAGGCCTCAAAATCGGGCGGCCCCATACTCATATCATTATTAGAGCAGGCCCAGCCTTCCTTCGGCATACCGGAGGGTTCAAAATCCATTTTCCCGTTACTGTTCGCATCGTGAAGGGCTATAATAGCGTAGTGTCCGGGAGGTACAGCCATAAAGGTGTATTCAGATATGCCATTGGTAATGGTTGATTTTGCACTTAGCACAGGTTTTGACATAAACCCCGTCTTATCGTATAAGGCGATCAGAATGGAGCCCTGATCATTCATAATGTTTTCCAGGGTTACTTTTACCTGTGCCGTTTCTCCGACAGATCCATCAGACTGCGCATGGCTTATTCCTGTAAAAAGTAAGATGGTTGCGGTGATGAAGAATCGAATCATAATGTTGTTTTTTTGTGATTGAATGGTTCAAATATGCGAAGCCTTACTCATGATTTATAATGATAGTTACTGAACTGTTGATTTTGAATGATGGACTGTAATGAAACCCTTTGTCAGCTACTTTTACCATGAAAATGCTGCCTCAACCGGGCCAAGCAGATAGAATACCTTCCTTTAAAAAGCATGGTGTTTACACAAGAAAGTCAGAAGGAAATATTCGGTTAGCAGTTCTTATTATCCGGGTATTTCAATGGCATGCAGACAGGTCAGGTTTCTGTACTTTATAGCGATAATTAGGTAAGAATGTAAGTGAATTCCCGATAAAGACCTTACCTTGCATCCGGATTTAAAAAAGATAACGGCCCGGCAGTAATTTCCTGAAATACCCTGGGCTCATGGCATACTAAACTGTGTAATATGAATGAACTATTTGGTTTTTGGTTGTTGACATTTACCTCATTTTTCACCCTTATTAATCCGCTGGGAACAATGCCGATCTTCCTTACCATGACGGCCGATCTCAATAACAAAGACAGGACTCGTACCGCTCAAAAGGCGAGCGTGGTGGCCTTTATTACTATTGTCATTTTTGCCTTTACCGGACAGCTGTTATTCAAATTTTTCGGGATCTCGGTAAATAGTTTCCGTATGGTGGGAGGGGTTATCTTTTTCCTGATGGGCATGGATATGCTCCAGGCTCGCCTGGGAAAGGTAAAGGTTAAAGATTCTGAGGTGCACGCCTATGTTGACGATATCTCTATAACCCCCCTGGCGATTCCCATGATCTGCGGTCCCGGTGCCCTGACCAATGCCATAGTACTTATGGAAGATGCCCAAACCATGGGCATGAAAGTGTCACTTATCATAGGGGTTTTAGTGGTTATGATAATTACCTACCTTATTCTTTACAGTTCGAGTAGGATCATAAAAATACTCGGACAAACAGGGATTAACGTGATGATGCGACTTATGGGACTGATCGTGATGGTAATCGCCGTTGAATTCTTCTTCAGCGGTCTGAAACCCATCCTTAAAAGTATGCTCAATTAAGGTAAGCGAACATGTTTTATTTTACCATCGAAATATTAGGAACCATTTCCTTTGCCATTTCCGGGGTACTTACTGCCATGAACAAGCGGCTTGATCCTTTCGGGATCTTTATTGTGGCCTTCGTAACTGCGCTTGGTGGGGGTACGCTGCGCGATCTGTTGCTGGGAGTCGGACCGGTAACCTGGCTGGTAGATACCACCTATATGTATGTGATCATGATCTCTGTGGTTTTTGCTGTGGCCTTCCGGGAAAAGATCAAATACCTTAGAAAATCATTATTCCTGTTTGATACACTGGGTATAGGCCTGTATACCGTAGTTGGTGTAGAAAAGGGAGTGGCTGCCGGATTAACCCCGGTGATGTGTGTGGCTCTGGGTACCATTACAGCATCTTTTGGAGGAGTTATACGCGACATTCTCTGTAATGAGATCCCGATTATCTTCAGGAAAGAGGTATATGCCACAGCCTGTATAGCGGGAGGAGTGTTTTATTTTGTATTGAAGGCGTTTCCGATCGAAAAAGACCTGGTTTTTGCCCTGCCTATTTTGGTAGTTATTGTAATAAGGCTCCTGGCTGTGCGCTTCAAATTATCGCTGCCCACAGTGTATCGTTCTGAGAAGGATCCTAATTAAGAATTCTCACCGAGTCAATAACTACATTTTGCATAGGCCATTCTCCGTCATCGGTAGGAACACTATTGATCTTGTCTACCACGTTCATTCCGGAAGTGACCTTTCCGAAGGCTGTGTAGTTCCCGTCAAGATGATAGGACCCGGGATCGGTAACCACAATGAAGAATTCAAAAGGCGATGCAAGTTTATGGGGGTTGTTTACATTATCACTGCTGGGCATTGATATGGTGCCTCTGTGGTGTTTAAATCCTTTTCGGGTGTCAGGAGGCAATAAGTAAGAGCCGATCTTACCGCGTTTTACTGCGGTAGACCGTAAGTCTGAATTACCACCTTGTATGATAAATTTGGGTACCACCCTGTGAAAATAGGTGCCATCAAAATAGCGCTTTCTTGTCAGGTAAATAAAATTTGCCCTGTGATAAGGGGTCTCTTCGTAGAGATCCAGATCAAAATTCCCCTTGTTGGTATAAACCCTTACTTTATCTTCAGGATGCTCTTTTTGGTATTCAAAGAAAAAAGGAACGGCATTCTCTTCAGTGAGGCGAAACTGTTCTTCCTCCTTTTTTTTCCTGGCTTCTTCCATTTCTGCTTTTTTTCGGGCAGTTTCCAGACTGTCTTCCACCTGTTGCTGTTCAATAGCCTTAGCGCCTTTTTTTTCGCCTTGACCATTCCCGCAGGCCGTTAGAAGAATTAGTAGTAATATTGCAGAGGGACGTAAGAATCGGTAACTCATGAATTTTGAAGAATTTCGCAATTTGATCCCAAAAATAAAAAATCTGCCCTTGCCCGGTATAGAATCACACCATAAAATGATTCCGCCGGAAAGGATTGGAAACATACGCAGGCCTGAAAATGCTTCGAAAACACCTCGGGAGGCAGCGGTTCTCAATCTTTTCTACCCTGGGGAGGATAAGGATGCCAGAATGCTTTTGATCTTGCGTAAAACCTACCGGGGTGTGCATTCTAACCAGGTGGGATTTCCCGGCGGTAAGGTAGAGGTCGAAGATCGAGATCTTGAAGATACCGCCCTGAGAGAAACCCATGAAGAGGTAGGGGTTGCCCCTGAAAAGGTTACTATCATCAGGTCGCTTTCTGAGGTATATATTCCCCCAAGTAATTTTATGGTGTATCCGTATATGGGGTATGCAGAAGAAAAACTGCGGTTTGTAAGGCAGGAAAGTGAGGTTGAACGATTGATCGAGGTGAGACTGGAAGAGTTTCTTTCAGATCAGTCTATGTTTTATCAACGTCTTGATACCTCTTATGCCAATGATATTGAGGTACCTGCGTTTCGATTGAACCAGTATACGGTTTGGGGAGCA
Source organism: Robertkochia marina (assembly GCF_004799345.1). Classification (GTDB taxonomy): domain Bacteria; phylum Bacteroidota; class Bacteroidia; order Flavobacteriales; family Flavobacteriaceae; genus Robertkochia; species Robertkochia marina. The sequence goes on along the minus strand of NZ_SSMC01000002.1, from coordinate 877,672 downwards.
ACGGCAATGATATTAAGTGAAGTTAAAGAGATCATTAAAAATCTGAATTCCTCCCAGATTTTGTAATTTTGAAGTTCATTTCAATTAACAACTGGCATGGGGCTGCTAAAAAAGAACCCTTTCGGGCATATTCTCATTTTCAAAAAATGGCTCATTCAATTTGCGGGATTGATGACCCACCAACGGTACAGGGGGTTTAACGAATTGCAAATTGAAGGATCTGAGTTGTTCAATGATCTGCCCGATACAGGGGTATTATTCGTTTCTAACCATCAAACCTATTTTGCCGATGTGGTGGCCATGTTTCACGTGTTCAATGCCAGCCTGAGTGGGAGAGTAGACAGTATCAAAAATGTAGGGTATCTGCGTAATCCGAAACTTAATATATACTATATTGCCGCTAAGGAAACTATGAAAAGCGGCTTTTTACCTAAGGTCATGGCCTATGCGGGAGCTATTACCGTGGAGCGTACCTGGCGGGAAAAGGGGAAGGATATACAGCGGGAGGTTAATTTCAACGATACTGAAAATATTGGAATTGCACTTGAAGACGGTTGGGTGATTACCTTTCCGCAGGGAACTACAAAACCATGGAAGCCAATTCGTAAAGGAACAGCGCACATTATTAAGCAATACCGCCCCGTGGTGGTACCTATTGTGATAGATGGCTTCAGAAGGTCATTTGATAAAAAAGGTCTTAGGATCAAGAAGAAGGGAATTCTTCAGTCTATGGTGATCAAAGAACCCCTGCAGATCGACTACGATAATGAGACTGTAGAAGAGATCGTTGAAAAGATCGAATACGCCATAGAACAACATCCGTCATTCTTAAAGGTTATCCCGGAAGATGCACTTACCGAAATGGAAGAGCTTAATGAGGCCCGCAGATGGTCTAACAGACCTTAATAAGACACTTGTTCCGGGAGATAATGGGTTGAATTTTATATAAATTCATTCAACGGCAACCTAAAAACCGGTTTCCTTCTTTGCTTTATTTTCTATTACTGTTTGCTTTGATGAGTCTTGAGTTTTGATCAAACCTCCATCTTCTTGAGCTCTTTATAATTGCGATTCAGACGTCTCATTAAAAAGCCGTATAAAAGCAGATAGAAGATCAGAAACACCCCTATGATGAGTGCCGTCATTAACAGGCTGAGCCCAAAAAGGATCAGGTATTCCATAGGCTCAGTGGTACCAACGAATTTATCCCACCCTCCTTTAACATTTATAATGGTGTTTACCAAAATGACCATGGCAATAAATCCGCCAAGGATCAGGTTGATCATGATATAAAGACGAACCGTTCTTCTTGATTTCATGATGTTGTTCAACAGCTCTTTGACAGAAGAGGTGGTGTTGATCTTATTGTAGTTTCTGAAAAACTGGTATATAAAATAAATAAGTACCGGGTATACTCCCCATGAGAGCCATTCAACAAAAGCAGGTACCTCTACGTCCTGCTCAAAGGCAGGGTGGTAGAATACCGAAAACAACAACCCGAGAACAAGTTCAAGGATGCTGATAATAAAGATCCATTTTACAGCGGAAGATGATTTTTTGAGGATCATCTGGTAGATCTGATCGTACTCCAGGTGAGGAAGATTCTTTTCTTCCTCCTTCCATTGCTTTTTGAAAATATCGAGTTCGTCCATATTAAGGATTCAAAATAGTTCGTAGTTTGGTTTTAATGCGGTTCATTTTTACCCGGGCATTTACTTCTGAAATACCAAGGGTTTCGGAGATCTCCGCATAATTTTTGTCTTCCAGATAGAGAAAAACCAACGCTTTTTCAATGTCATTCAGTTGTTTGATCGCTTCATAGATAAGTCGTAACTGCTGTTCTTCTGTGTCGTCGTAATCTTCTGAGCGTATACGAAAGGCAATGGCTTCAATATCGGTCGTTTGCGGTCTTCGCTTCTTTTTTCTGTAAAGTGTGATCGCTGTATTCAAACCAACCCTGTACATCCAGGTACTGAATTTAGCGTCCCCTCTAAACTTCGGGTAGGCCTTCCATAACTGTATGGTGATCTCCTGAAACAGGTCGTTATGCGCATGTTGGTCATGGGTATAAATCCTGCATATTTTGTGAACGATGTTCTGGTTTTTCTCCAGGTCGTTCACAAATTTTTTCTCAAGTTCACTCTTCACTTAAAATGTTGGTTGATGGTTTCCTGTTGGTAGCACAAAATACCAAATTGTTACATGTATGAAAGAAAATTTTTATATAACAGATGAGTTTGCAACCCCTGTCTACGGTATTGGATATGACATTCAATGGTTTAGAGAATAAAAATAGAGGGAGAGGTTTGAGTTAAATCGTCTTTGCGAAACCTGCAAAGCAGGTTGTGGCAATCTCCTGAAACAGGAACGAGATTAATGACGAATAATAGTAAACTTAATAGTGGGCACCTTCCCCTGGTCAGGGGAAGGTGGCTCCGCTTTATGCGGGGTCGGAAGGGGTTGTAGGAGAGGACAATCTGAATCAACCCGCCTCGTCAGCGATTTTATCGCTGCCACCCCTCCCTGTCTAGGGTGGGGAGCCACATTTTTTACTTTTTCAAAAGAATATCTAAATCCGTCAGTGGTAGCTTTATGAAATAAAGCGTGGCAATCTCCTAGAATCAGGGGCGAGTTTCAGTTTGAGGAACGAGTTTCAGTGATGTGATGGGGAGATCGCCACACCCTGCTTAAGGCAGGGTTCGCGAAGACGATAGTTTGTCAACTGCCAACTGCATACTGCTCATTGCCTATTCATCAGCAGTATCCGTGAGTACAGGGCCTTTGGCGGCAACGGTCATAACTGTTTTATTTTTCAATACTCCTTTAATGATCAGAAATTGGGAAATAAAAAAGGTGGTAATGATAAGCATACCGAGCCATTCTGCCCGGTTGATAAAATGAAAGACGGCGGCTGAAACCTGGCTGATAAAAAACAGTATAACGCCTCCAAATACAAAATAGTAGCTCTGGGCATTTACCAGGGTATATCTCAGGTAGGCTGCCTGGGCACAATTCAGGAGAACAAAAAGAAATACGGAGGCCGGAATAAAATAATCGCCAACATACTCATAGAAAATATAAAGTAAGGTCATGGCCACCACAGATGCAACAATGATAAACGGAAAAGCTCTTTTGACTTGCAGGTCGGCGCATCGGTAAAACAAAATGGTATAGGCAATGTTGGCAACCAGAAAAAAACAAAATCCAACCAAAAACTTATAGACCGGCGATTCATACATCAAAAATACGCCCCCCAATAAAATGGCACCCAGGGCAATATGTATTAACCGGGGGTCGCAGGTGTTGTCTTTACTGTATTCCTGCCTGAAATGAAGGAGTAATAAAACGATCATTAAGGGTTCTATAACCGGACGAAGGAAGGGGGAGGGTTGGGCGTTTATCAAAATAAGATCTGCCAATAAAAGGCCAAAGTATACAAAGTAGAAAGTAAGTGATCCCATAGGCGTTCGGCAATGACGTAAAGTATGAAATTACTTAAAACATTGATAATAAGCAAGTTGAATCCAAGACAATCAATGCTTTTAAAGAAAAGTCTTTCAATGGCTGAGTTATGCTAATCCTTAATACACAAGGCGTACCGGCCCTTTTTACGCTTGAACAGCATCCTCCTCAAAAAAGCTCCTGATAAGAAAGAATTGAGCCAAAGCATAAGAGAACATGATCATTTGAGATGCATAGGGTATTGCATAGGTGAATTTGTTAATTGCCAGGAGGGAGTCAGAAAATAAAAAAAGCAAGGCGCCGCTAACGCCAAGGGTAAATGCAGTCTTAGTTGTTAACCCTTTTCGCGATAAAACACTGATCACCATGAGCAACAATATGATCATGTATAAAATAACATAGGCTTTTAGTGGTCCGAGGTCGTTTTGAATAAATAAAAATACTCCTACAGCATAAAGCAGAAGTGGTGCTGATCTTTTGTAATGCAGCGCGGTGGAGATCCCGTTCCACTTTAAAAATATCACGCAATAACATATGTGAGCTATAAAAAAAGATAGTAAACCGGGCAGAAAATACCCTTCGTAATTGAGAAAGCCATCACCTAAAAAGGAAAAGAAAAGGGCCAGGAAAAAAATGCGATCTCTTTTTCCGGGTAATGGAAAACGTTTGTAAACCAGCCATACCATGAGAGAACCTACAATAAGAGGCTTAGAGATCTCTCTGATCTCCATCCACTCAGGTATGCTTAATACGATCAGATCAAAAAGTACAATGAGCCCATATATAAAGGGAAACAGTGATTTGCTAATACGGTCTTTATCCGGTGATCCCTTCGAATTGTTCGTAACGGTTCTCTTCATAAAGTAGCTTGGTTTATCACCAAAAAATACGATCAGGAAGGCCTTGGTTTTTAAATGGTACTATGAAAATAATATTGTATCCTTGCAGCCCTGAACAAGATGACATCGTTCAAAACGAGCCTAAAAGTTCCCGCTATTTAGTAAAAAAATTCTGTAATTACAACCGGAATTTTATGAATTAAGTCGAAAGTATAAGATTATTTTTTGGTAGAATAAGAGTTTTGGATTAATATTGGTAGTCCCAATTAACCAAATTTTATTGTTGAACAGAAGTCTGTGAAGCCCAAACTCGCGGAAACAAGGTCAACAAGCCCTGAAAACCAAATACTTAACTATGAAGTCTAGAATCTTAGAATCGATCCTGGTACCATTTACCTGCGTTTTGTACCTCTTTCTTAAACACGATCTCGATTTTTTTGCACCCGTAAACATTGTTTTCTTTATCCTTTTACTAGGCGCCGGAACTGCGTTTCACTATTTTGTATGGAGAGCACTGGAGTCCCATGTTTTTGGCACGAATTCCTGAAAAAACAGTAAGTTCTATCACCGATTCAGTTTGTAAATGCATGCCTGATAGGGGTGTAGCCTGATGTACCCGGAAGGTAAGGCCTCGGGAGCTATATCATTGCTTATAAGGAGGACTCCCTTTTTAAAATCAAGGGAGGAAACAGGAAATTCCACCTCATTTGTTGAAAAGTTCAACAGCACAAGATATTGTTCGTTTTGATGACTGCGAGTGTAGGCATACACCTGCTCGTGATCTTTTTCCACAAGCTTGTACTTACCATAAGTGAGGGTTTTATGGGTTTTTCGCACCTTGATCATTTTCCGAAAATAATTCAAGACTGAATCAGGATCAGCTTCCTGAGCTGCTACGTTTAATCCGGTCTTATAATTTGGATTGACTTTGATCCAGGGTTCACCCTGGGTAAATCCGGCGTGCCGGGTATTATCCCATTGAACAGGTGTTCGGGCATTATCTCGACTTGCATCTTTCTCATTCTCCAGGAAGGCATGGAGGTCGTCACAATTGTGGGCTGCCTTATGATAGGCGTTCAGCGTATTGATATCACGGTAGTCTTCTATAGAATCAAACCTTATATTGGTCATTCCGATCTCTTCTCCCTGGTAGATATAGGGTGTACCCCGCATGCTCAGGCTAAAGGTTTGGAGCATAGTGGCACTGTTTCTCCAATAGGCCTTATCGTCATTGCCCCAGCGACTCACACTTCTCGGAAAGTCGTGATTGCATAAAAAGATACTACCCCATCCTTTTTCAGCAAATACAGCATCCCATTTACTGTGAATTTCTTTGAATTCGGTTAATTTCCAGGGATCTGATCGCATTTTAAATACTTCTCCCGGCGCTCTGTCAAGGGCTAAAAGATCAAAGTGAAAGAACATATCCAGTTCTTTCCGGTCTTCATCTACAAAATTCAAAGCCTGGTCAAGGGTCACCCCCGGGGCTTCCCCCACGGTCATTACGTCATACTTTGACAATACCTCCCGGTTCATTTCCTGTAAATATGCGTGCAGATGCGGGCCATTGGCATAATAGGCAATGAAATCGCCCTTATATTCAGATGGCAATTCGGGGAAATCAGTATCTTTAGAAATAAATGGGATCACATCCATTCTAAACCCGTCGATGCCCTTTTTAAACCAGAAATGCATCATGTCATAGACCTCCCTTCTCAGGGTTGGGTTTTCCCAATTGAGGTCGGGTTGCTTTGGTGAAAAATAATGAAGGTACCAGGCATTGGTTTGCCCGTCGTATTTCCAGGCATTGTCTTCCAGGTCAAAATAGCTCCATCGCTTTGGTGGGGTACCATTTTCTGCCGGCCACCAGTGATAATAATTCCTGAAGGGGTTGTCTCTGGAACTGCGGGATTCCCGGAACCATTGATGTTCATCACTGCTGTGATTGACTACCAGGTCCATAATGAGTTTGATCTCTCTTTGATGTAGTCCTTGCAGTAATTCATCGAAATCTGTCATAGTGCCAAACTCCTCCATGATGCTTCGGTAATCACTGATGTCGTATCCATTATCATCATTCGGAGAACGGTATACAGGGTTTAGCCATACCACATCAATACCAAGGCTTTCCAAATAATCTAATTTCTCTATAATTCCCCTGAGGTCGCCAACTCCGTCGCCATTACTGTCGTTAAAGCTCCTGGGGTAGATCTGGTAGACCACACTTTCTTTCCACCATTTTTGAGGGGTATTGTATTTCATAGGAATGAAGGTGAGTTTAGTTAAAGATCAAATACGTTGGTATATCCGTTGCCTTCAAGTTCAAAAAAGGAACCATCTACAAAGCGATAACTTTTTTCTATGCCAGCAAGGGTTTCCATGTCATGCTTGTTGAGAGCTATGGTTGCACTTTTAATGTTTTGCTCTAATCGCTCAGGGTTGGTTGATTTTGGTATAACGCAACAATCGCGATGAACATGCCAGCTGATGAGCACCTGAGCAGGAGTACAATGGTGATTTGCGGCGATCTCTTTAACGGCCGGAATGGCCATTAACCCGGGTTCATCATCTTTCTTCATGGCTGCCGGCCGGTCTCCTGAGCCCAGGGGCGAATAGGCTGTAAGGGCTATCTCGTTTTCAAAGCAAAAGCTCACCAAGGCGTTTTGAGGGAGGTACGGGTGCATTTCTACCTGGTTCATCACCGGCTTTATTTGGCAGGAATCCAACAGCGATTTCAATTTTTTAATACTGAAATTAGAAACTCCTATACCTTTTGTGAGCCCCTTTTCCTGGGCCGTTTCCATCATTTTCCAGGTTTCATTTACGGGAACTTCCTCCAGCGAAAGAAAGTCTTCTGCCTTTGTGGCGTTGATCACATCAGGTTTAAAGGCTACCGGCCAATGTATAAGGTATAGGTCAAGGTAATTTAATTGCAGATCGCTGAGGGTTTGTTCGAGGGCGGGGATCACCCGGTCTTTTTGGTGTGCATTATTCCAAAGCTTGGAAGTGATCCAAAGGTCTTCTCTGCTCACCACTCCTTCATCAAAGACCTGTTTAAAGGCTTCTCCGATTTCTTTTTCATTGCCGTAAATAGCCGCACAATCAATGTGCCGGTAGCCCATCCTGATCGCTTCTTTTACGGCTTTGCCTACTTCTCCCGGGGCCGATTTCCAGGTGCCCAGGCCGATGGCCGGAACGTCCAGCCCATTGTTGAGTGTAATGTGTTTCATGATATGGTGAATTAGGTAAGATCGGGTGTGATGAAATTACTAAAATTACATGGCCTTCCCAAAAAAGGGCTCAGTTTCTGGGGTGGTGCTTCAGGATGCTTTTTTTAAGGTCGCTCCGGTCCAGATGTACATAAACTTCTGTGGTAGTGATGCTTTCATGGCCCAGCATTTGCTGGATCGCCCGCAGATCTGCGCCTCCCTGTAAAAGGTGGGTGGCAAAGGAATGACGAAAGGTGTGCGGACTTATCTTTTTCTTTACAGAAGCCAGGGAGGCAGCCTGGCGAATAAGGGTGAAGATCATGGCCCTTGTAAGTTGTTTGCCTCTGCGGTTGAGAAAAAGTATGTCTTCATGACCCGAGGCAATATCCAAAAGAGAACGGCTCGAGGTCATATAGAGTTCAATGCAGTGAACGGCTACCTCGGTGATGGGTACAAACCGCTGTTTATTACCCTTTCCGTGTACCCTGATAAAGCCCTCTTCGAAGAAAAGATCAGACAGTTTTAAATGAGTGAGTTCACTTACCCGGAGTCCGCAACTGTATAAGGTTTCCAGGATGGCTTCATTTCTTATCAAAAGGGCATGATTGGGGTGGTGACTCCTGCCGGAAACCTCCAGGTCTTGCCTTTTCTGCTTGATGAAATCGATCATTTTTATGATCTCCTCCAGGCTGAGGGTGTCGGGTAATTTACGCCCCAGTCGTGGACTTTCCAGGAGCGATGTAGGATTGTCATCACGATAATTCTCGAACTGCAGGTAAGCAAAAAAGCCCTTAAGTGATGAGACCAACCTGGCCTGGGAGCGTGGTTTGAGTTCTTTGGCCTCCCGGTAAAGGTATTCCTGAATGGTCTCAGGCTTAATTTTTAAAGGTGTTTCGTTAGATTTTGATTCAGAAAGAAATACCTCCAGCTTACGCAGGTCTGATCGGTAGCTCTGAATCGAATTGTCAGATAAGCCCCGTTCCAGGCGCAGGTAGTTGGTGTAATCATTTAAGGCTGTTTCCCAGGTCATGGTTTAAATGTAATCAATCAAATGCAGATGACCATAACAGTATCTGTTGATGTCTATCTGACTTTATCGTGAAAAAAAGATAGGAGGTCTTATTTTTTGTTAAGGAGTACATTTTTTAGATTAAATACTATATATTTAACTTTCTCAAAATCTGACCTTTACCTCTTGTGTGAGTATAGGTTTATTTCTCCCTTTTGAATAAACTGTTGTTTTTAGTGGTGTCCTCATAACTACTCCCGGGTCTTAACTGTGTGGTTTGCTTTCTGTGCTTAACAACCTTGCAAACACCAACTATTATGAATCAAAATTACTTTGACATCTCATTTGGTGTCATCCCCCGAGCAGGTTCCCTCCATTCCTCTTTTTACTTGTTATTTGCAGCCATCCTCTTCTTTTTCTCAAATACGGCACTTTACGGTCAGAGTAAAGGAGGGAAAAATAATGAGATCATTGTTCGCACCTGCGTTCAACCTCTGGGTAATGGTATGTATTCTGCCAGCTTCAGCTATGAGAACCCTTCGAAAAAGGAGCAGGTGATCGAAAGACAAAACTCGAAGGTCAAGCTGAAAAACCAGCAAAGAGAGTTTCAGGGCCCCCATAAATTTAAGCCCGGCCTTCATAAAAAGGTTTTCAAGGTAACCTTTAGTGAAAAGGAGTCGGTTTCCTGGACGATCATGACGCCCAGTGGCAACATGAAAGAAGTAATCGCCTCTGCCAACTCTTCCAAATGTCTAGAAGATGATGGAGGGTTTATTTTTAATGTGGTGGGGTCGAATGATAAGAACACCGAAAAGCTGGGTAATTTTGCCCTGGCATATGCACTTGGTGAAGAGGGGGAAGACCCGTTGGATTTTATTTTTCAGATCGAAAACGGGCGGTTATTAGTTGAAGTAATCCCTGTTGCAGGCCAAATGGGCAATCTCATTCAGTTTCTCCAGTCTCAGTTTGGGTTAAGTTTTTCAGCAGGCGATTTTATAGTAGATCCGGGCATAGTGCTGTCTGAAGGTTACGGGGCGGTAGATTGCTTTTTAACCAGAGAGCAGTTACTTATACTTAATGATTCTGAACTGGTAAATTTTGCTGAGGTCATTCTTACACCTTTTACCTTAACCAATGAACCAACGGGGGTCGCCATTTCTGAGGGGGTGGCTGCCCATAAGGCGGATATTGTAAGGAATTCATTTGGAGTGGTTCAAAACGGGAGGGCTGAATTTGTAAGTGGAAAGGGAATAGGTATTTGTGCTTTTTCAGACACTTTTGACCGTGAAGAATTTACCGGCGAATTATCAAAGGCCCAGGTGAGCGTCATTAACGGAGACCTTCCGGGGTCGGGCAATCCATACGGACGCGCACAAGAAGTTGTGGTCTTTAAAGAAGGAGATCCCGGAGGTTCTGATGAAGGACGGGCTATGCTGGAGATCGTTCACGACATGGCTCCCGGGGCCAAACTCGGATTCAGGACCGGAACCAGATCTTTAAGAGATTTTGCCCAGGGCATAAAAGAATTACCTCCTGATATCACGGTAGCATTTGATGATATTACCTACCCTACAGAATCATTTGAGGGGACTTACAGTGTGGTTACAGCGGCTATTGAGGAGTTTCTGGCCCAGCCATCAGTAAGTGCGCTTAGCAACGAATCGCAGGCCGATTCTGAATTAATGCTTACTTCAGGAGAACGTTATTATTGCTCGTCGGCAGGAAATTTTGGAGGAAAAGGATTTCAGGGAATTTTTCAGCCCGGGGTGACTCTTCCTGATTTTGGGATCCCGGTAAATCCAGGGGTACGACCCCATGTTTTTGGAGTGAACGACGATGGTTCTGAAAATTACTTTCTTCCATTTACGGTAGATGGGCCGGGCTTATTTATGGTGGTTATTCAGCAGAACGAATCGTTTGCTTCTTTCAATAATGCTCAAGGAGCTATTTCAGATTTCGACCTGGTCATTACCGACAGCAGTGGCTCTGTTGAGGCTGTAGCACGTTTTGAAAATGGGGGTAAAGACCCAGTAGAGATATTTGTATTTCAGGCCATTCAAAGTGGTGAAGCTTTTATGTCGGTACTGGTTGAAGACGGAGTAAATTTTGCCGGAACGCCTTTCAGGGCCATTGCTTTCAGGGCGGCCGGACTTAATTTTTCTTCGGGTAATGTGCCTACCACTTCAGGCCATGCTGCCATTGAACCGGTGGTAACTGTGGGAGCCGTGAACCAGGCAGATGCCGGTGGTCCTAAAGCACAGCCTTTCTCCAGTTTTGGTGGGGTAACCAGCAGTAGTTTTAATATTATTCCTGATCTGGCCGGTTACGATGGGGTGGCCACCTCTGTTGAAGGCTTCTCACCTTTTTTTGGTACTTCCGCAGCGGTTCCACATATCGCGGGCCTTATAGCGCTTTTAGATCCGTTCTTAACTGCTTTAACAGCCACTTCTTCCGGGGATACCGTAGTCTCTGCTTTAGAAAATGGCGATCCCTTAGGTGAAGACCCCGGGGTTGTTGAACTGTACCAGGAGTTTGCAACCGGAACAGGAGATTTGTTACAAATTGGAGATGGACCTCCTGATGCGCTGAGTACTTTTGATTTTCTTGCTGCCAGGGCTCCGGTAGCCGAATTACAAAAGGATGATCTTCCTGAGCAGCCCGGTGCAGAAGAATTTCTGGCGACCCTGGTGGTTACAAACCTTAATGACTCTACCACGGTTAGTTTTGGCGGTCAGCTGCTTCCCATTTTACAAAGAACAGAAAACACCCTTTCATTCATAATACCCGAATTTGTAGGTAATCCGCCGCTTGTCGTAGAGAATGCCGCCAAATCTCAATCCGGGATAGAGGTGGTAACCGATACACTTTTTGTTCTCGACGAAGGGAAATTTGCCATCAATATTGCTGCAGATTCCCTGGCAGTATCATACGGACAGGATATTGATCTTACAGCAACTATTACAGGGTTGCCGGCTAATGAAACTTACGAGGGTACCGGTTTACCCGAGATCGTTTTCACCTCGGCAGCGCTTGATCTCTTGCCGTATCCTGATGCCAATAAATACCTTGTGATTCCCGGTTTTGCCACAGTACCTACAGAGGAGCAATTAGATAAATACCAGGTGAATTTCGTTTCCGGTTTGCTAACCGTTGAGCGAACAGACCTGACCATTGGCATTGAAGACGCTACCATTACCAGGGGAGAGGTGCCTATGCTGATGAATACCTATGAGATTGATCCCGCAGGAATAAGTGATCTTGACTTGTTTATAAGTACCCTGCGTACGGCACATGAGTCCAGATATTTTGAGGGCAATAATTATATATTGATCAACAGGCTTAGAACCATTGTGAATACCGGAGAGATTAAAGACTTTTTGGAGAACACCTCATGGATGGCCTCAGAGAACGTGTTTAAAAACAGACTCCGTACCATCGTGAACGGCTTTAATGTGATCGATCTGGAACCGGAATTATTTGAGGATTATTTTAACAATTATGATCCTGAAACCAATAGGTTAAGAACGATCATAAATCGTCTGAGAACCATCGTTAATGCAAAGGATCTCTTTGAAGGAAGGGTTGAGATCAATTTTCAAAACAGACTCCGGACCATTGTCAATGAGAGCAGCATAGGTGGAGAGGAAGATGAAGAAGATTATACGGAGGTATACGCCATTCTCGATGAAGAAGATGCCGAAACTGAAGCGGTCACAGAATTCTTTTCCGCCAATTTCATTTCCGGTTTAGACGTAACCACTCCTGAATCCGGACCGCAGGTTACCTTACCCGGACCCTTGCTGGCCCCTAACAGGGTTAATTTCAATGTGAGTTACACTCAGGGTGCCTTAAATATTCTTCCCTCGGTACTTACGGTAACTACAGGTGATGTTTTCCTGGAGCAAGGCCAACTGATCGGGGAGACGGCTATTGATTATACCATAGACGGTTTTGTCTATAATGAAACGGAAACAGACGTGTTTCCTGAAGGGGTTCAGTTTACGCTGCTGGATGAAAACGGTATGGCGTTTCAAACAGGAGATACAGGCTGTTTTGAGATCAATATAGAAGCACCTGAGAACTATCTCATTGAAAATACAGCCCCGGGTAAATTATATATCAATCCGACCGAAGGTAAAAAGATCCGGGCCTTTTTTGACTGTGTGCAGCTCAATACCGGGGCCGATAGCGACCGCTATCCTTTTATAGCGAACTTCAGGTATGAGAACGATAATGATTTTACCCTTTATGCCACCGGAGAAAATAATTTTATTGAGGCCGACGGGCAATTCTTAAACTCACTCCCGGTGGAGTTTTTACCGGGGGAACATTTCGTTCGAATACCCTTTGACGGACAAAGGCTCACCTGGACCCTCTGTACCTTTGGCAGCTGTAATCCTTCTTCGGTGACCACCGATGCTACATTGGAGTCAAACCGATGTACGGCCAGACAAATAGAGGATATTGAGACTTCCCTGTTTTCTGATTCGGGTAAAACATTAGCAGGAAAGAGTATTGAACTGACCGAAGAAATCATTGAATCAGAAGAAATAAGAGCATTTCCGAATCCGGTAAAAGATGTGCTATACGTTGATCCAGGCAAGGGAGCATTACGCTCAGTCCTCCTGTATGATATTACAGGGAAGTTGATGTACCAAAAAGTAGTTCCCGATACGGAGGGTTCTGTACCTCTCGATATTCCTATGGCAACCCTTACGAAGGGAATGTATTTTATGGAAATAATTACTTCTGACGGGAAAAAGAATTTAAAAATTGTAAAGGATTAAACTTCCAATCAATGCAGTTGAAAAATAAAATTTATAAAATTCTTTTGGTTTGCCTCCTGTGCATTTTGCCGGGTATGGGGTTTGCTCAGGAAGCGTCCGTGGAGGAGCTGCAAAAGAATATTGCGACTGCAAAGAACGACAGTATAAAAACTGATCTGTACAATGACCTTGCATTTCTGTATACTACCTCAGGAGATCTTGAACAGGGAAAAGCAACAGTTGATCAAGCCTTGAAGCTTGCTAAACAGGTGGAATACCCGGCAGGGGAAGCCGAAGCACTAAAAATACTGGGTATCATTTCAAGCTATCAGGATGATCGTTACAATGCCATTAATTACTCAAAGCAAGCATTAGACCTGTATCGCAAGCTGGGTGACACCCTGGGTATGGCTAATATGGAATCTAATATCGGAGCGTTTTATGTAGACATAGGCAGCGCCTTGGCCATTGATTATATCATTCCTTCCATTCAAAAAAGTGAGCAACTCAAAGATACGGTACGCATAATGAGTGCTACCCTGAACCTGGCAGCCTTCTATTTCAATAAAATGAAGCAACCGGAAAAGGCCGAAGAATATTTTAAACAGGCAAAAGCGTACCTGGATACAGGTTTTGAAGGGCAGGAAGATTGGAGTTTGAATTATCAGGCCTACCAGGGAGAGTTCGCCCTCTACAAGGAAGAGTATGAAGCGGCACTTGCCATCTTTGAAAAAATGCTGCCGGCAGAAGAAGGCGGACCCTACCATTCGGAAACACTACGTAAAATAGGAAGTTCTCTGTATGGGTTGAAACGAAACAGAGAGGCAGAGCAGGTCTTGGTGCAGGCCATTGAAGTGGCTGAGACTGCCCAATCTTTTGAAGATATGGTCTCGGCACAAATTCTTTATGGAAAAGTTATCAGAGAACGCAGTCCTCAACAGGCTGTAAATGTGTTTGAAGAAGCCCTGGATCTGGCTGCAAGCGGTGGATATTTGTACGAACTTGAACAGGTGCACCTGGAGCTTTACAATACCTACAGAAACATAGGGCAATATTCGGATGCCCTTCGTCATCATGAATATTATCTTGAATTGAAGGATTCTATTTTGAATATAGAAGTTAATGATAAGGTGCGTTATGCCCAGTTAAACTTTGACCTGGATAAGAAAGAAGACCAGATACAGATGCTTGAACAACGGTCAGAGATCGCCGATCTGCAGCAAAAACGCCAAAAGAGTGTCACCATAGCTACCATTGCGGTAGCGGGTTTGCTTTTGCTTCTGGTTTTGGGGATGTTTAACCGTTATAAGTTTATCAAAAAGGCTAATAGCCTCATTAATAAAGAGAAAGAACGTTCTGAAAACCTGTTACTGAATATACTTCCTGAAGAAACAGCCCAGGAGTTAAAAGAAAAGGGGAGTGTAAAGGCCAAACATTTTGATTCTGTAACGGTTATGTTTACAGACTTCGTAGGGTTTACCAAAAGCTCAGAAACCATGGGTCCGGAAGAATTGGTAAGGAACGTTGATTACTTCTTTTCAAAGTTCGATACGATAATTGAAAAGTACGGGTTGGAAAAGATAAAGACCATTGGCGATGCCTACATGTGTGCCGCAGGATTGCCCTTTCCCTCAGAAAATCACGCTCAGAAAATGTTGTTGGCGGCATTAGATATTATTGACTTCGTTGATCAGGTTAGAAACGACCCCAATGATGGCATACCGGGTTTTGAGATCAGGATCGGAATACACACAGGGCCGGTAGTAGCCGGAGTGGTAGGCACCAAAAAATTTGCATATGACATCTGGGGAGACACGGTGAACGTGGCCAGCAGAATGGAATCAGGGTCTCATTCGGGCCGGATCAATATTTCAGAAACCACCTATGACCTGGTCAGAGAACAATTTAAATGTACCTATAGAGGAGAGATCGAGGTGAAGAACAAAGGGATGCTCAAGATGTATTTTGTGAACAGCATAAAAGATAAATCCTTTGTCACAGAGGTACTTGAAGAAACGAAAGCCGGATAATTTCTTATATTTATAAGAACATTACTACTACATTGGAAGAAAATACTGTAAATAAAGAGGAAAAGGATAAAAGGGAGCGCCGCAATCTTGAGGCCCTTCGTGAGGTGGAGCCGGAGAATTACTGGGAGCAGATGGAGCGCCTGGAAAGGCTTATTCGGGCCTCTGAGTTAAAGGCCGGGATCATTTTTTCTTTTCATTCACTGGTGGTGGGAGTGTTCTTTGACCGAATGGAACATTTGTCAGAAACTTTTCACAATAGCCGAATCTTTATTATCTTAGTTATAATGTGGCTGCTTATCGTGTTTGTCTCTGTTTTCCATGCGCTGCAATGCTTTATTCCGAAAATGGAACTCAAATTCGATAAGAATGTTTTTTTCTTTAAAGATGCTGTGAATGCTTTTGGCGACGTGCATGAATACAGTAAGCAATTAATGGACACCGTTGCCGACCGGAAAAAACTGTTTGAACAGCTCGGACAGCAGATCTTTATTGAGAGTAAGATCGTTGAGACCAAGTTTCGCAGTGTAAAGAAAGCCATGAAGTATATGGGAATCAGTTTCATCTTTGTGGTTTTAATAATGATTTTATGGCTGGCCCAGCTAAAAGAACTATTGTAGACCCTATGAAGGGATATTTCAAATTAAGAAAAAGAGCGATCGAGATCCTTGATACTCAGCTGTCAGATAAATTGTATTATCACGGCGTTGATCATACTTTGGATGTACTCAAGGTGGTTGAAGAGTATATTACCAGGGAAGATCTTGACGAACGGGAAGCCTGTTTGCTGAAGATCGGTACCCTTTTTCACGATATAGGATTTACCGTTTCTAATGAAGACCACGAGAAGCATAGTGCTGTGATCGCAAGAAAGCATATGGAAGAACTGGAGTTCGCTGAAGAGGATATTAAGGTCGTGGAAGGACTTATTGCCGCAACGCGCATCCCTCAAAGTCCGAAGAGCTATCTTGACAAAATTATCTGTGACGCCGACCTTGATTACCTGGGCAGGGACGATTTCTGGCCTATAAGCAATAGTTTGTTTGATGAGCTGAAGGCCTTTGGTAAAATAGAGGATAAGCTTCAATGGAACAAAATCCAGATAACCTTCCTGCAAAATCATACATACCATACCGAGTTTGCCAAAACCCACAGGCAGCCCAGGAAAGAAGAACGAATTGAAGAGTTGAGAAATATCGTTAAACAGGGTATTAACGACTAATACCATGCTCCCTTAAACTTATACGACTACCCGGGGTCTCCGGGAGATCCCCGAAATTAAAACCTTATGAAAATACTGATCATCAACGGACCTAACCTTAATTTGTTAGGAAAACGAGAACCCGAGGTATATGGCACTGTTACTTTTGAGTCTTATTTTGAGGAACTGCAAAATAAATTTCCTCAGGCAGATTTGACCTATTATCAAAACAATGTAGAGGGCGAGCTTATTAATAAACTGCACGAGGCAGGTTTTGATCACGACGGGATCATACTTAATGCAGGAGCCTACACGCATACCTCTATTGGAATCGGCGATGCCGTTAAAGGAATTACCACCCCGGTTGTTGAGGTGCATATTTCCAATACCTTCGGAAGAGAGTCTTTCAGGCATCAGTCGTATATTTCTGCCCATGCCAGGGGAGTTATCCTTGGCTTTGGTCTCCTAAGCTACGACCTCGCTATTCAAAGCTTTTTACAATGAATACACCATACAAAACATATATGAACTGGAGCTCAGGAAAAGACAGCTGCCTGGCGCTCTACCATATGCTGAAGGATGAAACATTCAGCGTAGATACCCTGGTGACCACCCTAAATGATGAGCTGGAAAGGGTTAGCATGCATGGGTTGCCCAAACAATTACTTTTTGAGCAGGTAAAACAACTCAGTATACCCTTGCATACTATTAATCTGCCCGGAGTAGTTTCTATGGAACAATACGGGAGTATCATGAAACAGCACGTGACCCTGCTAAAGCAAGAAGGGTATACCCATGCGGCTTTTGGAGATATCTTTCTTGAAGACCTGAAGAAATACAGGGAAGACCAATTAAGATCTCAAGGTATACAAGCCGTTTTTCCACTCTGGGGAAGAGATTCCAAAGAACTGATCCTGGAATTTATTGCGTTGGGATTTAAAGCTATTACCATTAGTGTTAATGACAGGCTTTTGGGAAAGGATTTCGTTGGGCGTATCATCGATGAAGCCTTTGTGAATGACCTTCCCTCAGGTGTTGATCCCAGCGGTGAGAACGGTGAATTTCACACCTTCGTTTATGATGGTCCGAATTTTAAAGACCCGGTATCATTTAGTGTCGGTGAAAAGGTATTGAAAGACTTTAGTCATGCTTCCGGTTCAAAAAATGACCACCCCTCAAAACCAGCCAATACCTCCTGGGATACCGCTTTTTGGTTCTGTGACCTGATTCCGGACTAGTTTTAGTTTACAGTTTACAGTTTGCAGTAAGTAGAAGCAGTAAGCAGTATGTAATAAATTATACTCGTCCCTGAAACTCGTTCCTCGAACTGAAACCTCAACCTCGAGTCTATAAAAAAATCCCCCCGACTTCAATTTCGGAGGGACCTTCGCTAATTAATGGTTGATCAGTAACTAAATGGTGGTGTAAATGGTTTATGCTGTAACGGCTTCTGATAAGATGCCGAGTTCTTTCATACAAGTCTTCATTGATTGATAGGTACGCTCAATATCTTCATCCAGTCCGATAGAGAACCGGATCAGGCCATCAGAAAGTCCCATGGCTTTCTGTTCTTCTTCAGGAATCTCAGAGGAGGTTGAACTACCGGGAGCAGAAAAGAGGGTTTTATAGAAGCCAAGGCTTACAGCGAGGTAGCCGAGGTTTCTTTCCTGCATCATTTCCATCAGGGCATTGGCTTTTTCAAGGCTTCCTGCGTCAAGGGTCATCATACCTCCGAACCCGTAATCAGCATTGATCATTCTTTTCATGGTTTCATGACCGGGATGTGAGGGGAGACCCGGATAGACTACTTTGAGTCCGTCTGCCTCAAACTTTTGTGCCAGATAGAGAGCATTCTCACTGTGTTTTTTCATCCGGATATGAAGGGTTCTCATGTTTTTCAGTACAGAGGCAGCTCTGAGGCTGTCCATCGTGCTTCCGAGTAACATGGCAGCTCCGTCATTGACATCTTTCAGGCTAAGACAGAAATCCTTGGTGCCGCAAACAACACCTCCTACAGTATCAGAACTTCCGTTAATAAACTTGGTAAGACTATGAATTACTATATCAGCCCCGTGATTCTTAGGAGTGATATTCATGGGGGTAAAGGTATTGTCGACCACCAAGGGTATATTATGTTTACGAGCTATGGCCGATAGCGCTTCCAGGTCGGCAACCTCCAGCAACGGATTGCTTACGGCCTCGCAATAGATCATTTTGGTGTGCGGCGTAATGGCAGCTTCAACCACCTCAGGTTTGGTGATGTCTATAAAACTTGTGGTTACCTTGAGTTTTGGCAGGAAGTTCTTCATAAAAGCATAGGTGCCTCCGTAAACCGTTCTTCCTGATACGATATGATCTCCGGCCCCGCATAACTGAAGGATCACTGCGGTAATGGCTCCCATTCCACTGGCCGTAACATTGGCTGTTTCTGTTGCTTCCATAGCAGCCAGGGCTTCACCCAAATAAAGGTTGGAGGGAGAAGAGTGGCGTGAATACAGATAGCAGCCCTCTGTATTGCCCTCAAAGGTGTCAAACATGGTCTTGGCAGAGAGAAAGGTGTATGTAGAGGAGTCTGATATGGAGGGGTTCACGCCTCCGAACTCTCCAAAATATTGAAGGTCCTGTATTTTACTTGCGGGATCAAATTTCATGGTGGTAATGTTTATGAATTTACCAGCAAATAATGAATATTCTGATGAATTGTCAATGATGTGCGTCAGTATCGGAAAATAAAACTATGATAAGGTGTTTAATTCGAAGAATCATCTGATAAAAATGTATTTTTGATAAATACACCGAAATATTTTCACTATGGAGTTGGATGCTATTGACAGGAAGTTGTTGATTTCCCTGCAAAAAGATGCCAAACAAACCACCAAAGAGCTGGCTTTGCAAATGGGTTTGTCTAATACAGCGGTTTACGAACGCGTGCGTAAACTGGAACGAGAGGGGGTGATACGGCAATACACGGTCATGGTAGACCGCCAAAAAGTCAATAAAGCCTTTGTGGTGTTTTGTCATATCCGCCTTACCCAACACACCAAAGAGAATGTCAGTCAATTTGAAAAGGAAGTGGTTACCTTATCTGAGGTGCAGGAGTGTTATCACGTAAGTGGCGACTACGATTACATACTAAAGATTCATGTGGCTGATATGGAAGATTACCGGAATTTTATGCTCACCAAACTTACCAACCTGAAACATATCGGGAATACCCATAGTATTTTCATGATCGGAGAGGTAAAGAATTCTTCGGTGATCGAGGTAGGCGGGTAAGCAGGTAAGCAGGTAAGCAGGTAAGCAGGTAATCAGGTAAGCAGGTAATCAGGTAAGCAGGTAATCAGGTAGACAGACGAAATCCGGTACGTCGGCAGATAGTTAAGGCGGTGGCCATTGGTCGGTGGTGAGCCTGGAGCCGGCAGTTTAAAAAGAAGCAAAATTTCTTATTCGCCTATTTGCCTATTCGCCAATTTCCCTTAACCCTTAACCCTTAACCCTTAACCCTTAACCCTTAACCCTTAACCCTTAACCCTTAACCCTTAACCCGCATTCCGTACCCGGTATCCTGTAACTCAAAACCAACATTACGTCATACTTTAAATTGAATAAATGACAGCTTGTCATATTTTTTGGCATGGCACAGTCATTGACCTATGCAGGGTGCAAGAATTAAAATTTGAACACCATAAACATATTAACATGAGTAAGATTATTGGAATAGATTTAGGTACTACCAACTCCTGCGTTTCTGTAATGGAAGGTAACGAACCGGTGGTGATCCCTAATGCTGAAGGTAAGCGTACTACGCCTTCTGTTATTGCTTTTGTAGAAGGAGGAGAGATCAAGGTTGGTGATCCAGCAAAACGTCAGGCGGTGACCAATCCTCATAAAACCATTTACTCTATCAAAAGATTTATGGGGAACAAGTATTCAGAATCTCAGAAAGAGGCTGAACGTGTTCCTTACAAAGTAGTAAAAGGAGATAACGACACCCCGCGTGTAGATATTGAAGGACGCATGTATACTCCTCAGGAGCTTTCAGCCATGATCCTTCAGAAAATGAAAAAAACTGCAGAGGAGTACCTGGGGCAGGATGTGTCAGAAGCGGTAATTACCGTACCTGCATACTTTAACGACTCTCAGCGTCAGGCTACCAAAGAAGCCGGAGAAATTGCCGGTTTAAAGGTACAGCGTATTATAAACGAGCCTACGGCGGCAGCCCTGGCTTACGGACTTGACAAAAAGCATTCAGATCAGAAGATCGTTGTTTTTGACTTCGGTGGAGGTACCCATGACGTTTCTATCCTGGAATTAGGAGATGGGGTATTTGAAGTACTTTCAACAGATGGTGATACCCACCTTGGTGGTGATGATGTAGATGAAAAAATCATCAACTGGCTTGCTGATGAATTCAAGGCAGAAGAAGATATGGACCTGAGAAAAGATCCAATGGCACTTCAACGTCTTAAAGAAGCTGCAGAAAAAGCCAAGATCGAGCTTTCGTCTTCTTCACAAACAGAGATCAACCTGCCGTATGTAACGGCTACTGCAAGTGGTCCAAAACACCTTGTACGTACCCTGACCAGATCGAAGTTCGAGCAATTGATCGCAGATCTGGTAGCGCGTACGATCAAGCCATGCGAATCGGCCCTTAAAAATGCAGGCCTGAGCAAGAGTGATATAGACGAGATCATCCTGGTAGGGGGGTCAACGCGTATTCCTGCTGTTCAGAATGCAGTAGAAAGTTTCTTCGGGAAGAAACCGTCTAAAGGAGTAAACCCTGATGAGGTGGTGGCTGTCGGTGCTGCTATCCAGGGGGGTGTGCTAACCGGAGATGTAAAAGACGTATTGCTGCTTGACGTTACACCACTTTCATTAGGTATCGAAACTATGGGAGGAGTTATGACCAAGCTTATCGAGTCTAATACGACCATCCCAACCAAGAAGTCGCAGGTTTTCTCGACCGCTGCCGATAACCAGCCGTCCGTAGAGATCCACGTACTTCAGGGAGAGCGCCCAATGGCGGCAGATAACAAAACCATCGGTAGATTCCACCTTGACGGAATTCCACCGGCACCAAGAGGTGTACCGCAAATTGAGGTAACCTTTGATATTGATGCCAATGGTATTATTAATGTAAGTGCCAAAGACAAGGGTACCAACAAAGAGCAGAACATCCGTATCGAGGCTTCTTCAGGTCTTACCGAAGAAGAGATCGAGAAAATGAAGCGTGAAGCTGAAGCCAATGCTGAAGCTGACAAAAAGGCGAAGGAGAAAGTAGATAAGCTCAACGAGGCCGATTCTATGATCTTCCAGACCGAGAAGCAGTTGAATGAATTTGGTGATAAACTGAGCGATGATAAGAAAAAGCCGATCCAGGATGCCCTGGAAGAGCTGAAGAAAGCTTACGAAGCCAAAGACGTTGATACAATTCAGCCCGCTCTTGACAAGATCAACGAGGCATGGAAACATGCTTCTGAAGAGATGTACAAGGCTCAGGCCGAAGCACAGCAGAATGGCGGAGCCGCCGGAGCTGATGCAGCCGGAGATGCAACCGGTTCTTCAGGCCAGGAAGGTGAAGACGTTCAGGATGTTGACTTCGAAGAAGTGAAGTAATATTTCTGAGATTATATAAAAAAAGCCACTCCAAACGGAGTGGCTTTTTTCGTTATGCGGTTATGCCGTGATTCAGGTACGTCATTGCGGGGCCGAGCGTTAAGAGGACCGAACACTTGTGAAAGGTTCGGTGAACCTTTCATAGTGAGGGGCCAGGTGGTGCGATGGCAGATGAACCATTTTAGCGATGGAGCCAGCCGGCGCGCGGGCAAAAGACGTGGCGTGGCAATCTGTTGGTTTGGTTATGCAGTTATGCGGTTATGCAGTTAAACAGTTAAACAGTTTTAAATAACTCTTAACTCTTAACTCTTAACTCTTAACTCTTAGCTCTTAGCTCTTAGCTCTTAGCCCCTTAGCTCCTTAGCCCCTTAGCTCCTTAGCCCCTTAGCTCCTTAGCCCCTTAGCTCCTTAGCCCTTAACATTTAATTCTCAGAGCCCTCTTCAAAATCCAAACTGGCAGAATTCACACAATAGCGCACCCCGGTTTCGGTAGGGCCGTCGTTAAATACATGCCCCAGGTGTCCGCCGCAGGAAGCACATAGGATCTCGGTGCGTATCATGCCGTGACTGGTATCTCTGATATATTCTATACTGCCTTCAACAGCCTGATCAAAACTGGGCCATCCGCATCCGCTCTCAAATTTCATGTCAGATTCGAACAACAGGGCATTGCACCCTTTGCAATGATAATTACCATTCTCAAAGTGGAGGTTATATTTACCTGTATGAGGCATCTCCGTGCCTTTTTGACGCAGGATGCGATAACTGTCTGCGTCAAGCTCCTGTCGCCAGACTTCCTCCGGTTTGTCTACCTTGTACTTACTCATTGTTTTGTAACTCGTTTAAATTCTTCTATAGGGATAAAATCCAGGGCTACACCATTGATACAGTGTCTTTCTCCCGTGGTTTCCTGCGGACCGTCATTGAAAACGTGTCCTAAATGTCCGCCGCAACGGGCGCAGTGCTCTTCGGTACGGGCCACCCCGATCTTATAATCGGTGTCAAAGGCTACATTGCCTTCAATTTCACGGTCAAAACTGGGCCACCCGCTGCCGGAATCGTATTTGTGTTCACTCTTAAAAAGCGGATGTCCGCAACCGGCACATACATATACGCCTTCTTCCTTTTTTTCCAGAAGATCACTGCTAAACCTCCTTTCGGTGGCTGCTTTGCGAAGTACCTGGTATTCCATATCGGTAAGCTTTTCTCTCCACTCAGCATCACTCATGGTGACCTCATAGCTTTCTGAGGTGTGAGCTGTTTCCTTTTCCTTGTTCTTGTTTTGGGCGGTGGTATTACAGGAAAATAATAGCGCCGGAATGATGGCTAATAATATATTTTTCATGGTTTTTTCTTTAAAATTATATGGAATTGGTCGTTTAAGGTGTTAAGAACTTATTATTTTTTCAGTTAACGGTTCTCGGTTCTCGGTTCTTGGTTCTCGGTGGTCGATGTACTGTTTAGGATTTTACAATTTAAACTGCTCATAAAAAGTACGTTCTCCTTCCCCTTTTCGAGGGAGGGCCGAGTGTTTAGAAAATAGCCAGTGGCTATTTTCATCGAAGGAGCCAGCAGGCGCGAGCGAGCCACGCCAAATGCGTGGACGGAAGGGGTGATTCAGTTCTTTGCGAGATGTCATTAAAATGGAGTTTCTATTCTGGTGGAGAATCCCGTCTGTAATCCACATTTCATAACCTATAATTGAAACCTCTTAGTGATTTCAAACCTCATAACTCTAACAGATTGCCATGTCGGGGCATAGCCCTTCCTTACAATGACTTAACCCCATAACCCCATAACCCCATAACCCCATAATCGTATAACGCTATAACCAAAAAAAAGCCATAAACACCGTGAGTAACAGTATTTATGGCTTTTGCATCAAGAGCATATAAGCTCTAGTCAAGTATTACAGGTTCTGTCAAATTAAATTTTGATATACTCATTACCTGTTCCATATCATTTACATCGATCGCCTCGGCAGATTCTGCCGGTAAGATGGCGACCCTCATAATGAGGTTATCTGTAAATTCCGGAAGCAGCGAGGGGAAATCTACCGTACCGTCCAGGAAAAACTGGATATCATATAGGGTGTGATTAAAACTGTAACTCAGAATGCCGTCGTTAAAATAGAGGGTTCTGGGCAGTGGTTCCCAAACATCGGTACCGTCAACCACATCAACCAGAAGATAGGCTAACACAACATCGGTGTTAAAGACCTCTACGCTGGCTGGAAACTCATAGGTTTCGAAAGGAACATCGTCGTTGAGATTGGTAAATGTAACATCGTATTCAAATACAGTTCCGATAAGTCCGTCCAAACCATCAAGACCATCCTGACCGGGAGGTCCCGGAGGCCCCGGATCGCCTTCACATGAGATTAGCAGCAGACAGGTAACTGAAAGGATAGAGAGTAATTTTTTCATAATATTCTTGGTTTTGGTGGTTAAATATCAATTATCAGGCCAAAAAATTAAAAACGAATAAAGCCCGTCGTAACGGGCTTTTGTAAAGAGCTGTATCTTTTATTAATTCTTTGTTATTTCAACTGCTGCCGGGCGCGAGCTCAAATCAGGCATAAACCGCCACATTTCATTTGATTCTGCCTGCACTATTTCCAGCCATAAATTCATATCGGTTTCAAAGCTGCCTTCTCCATACATGGCGTTGTATTTTTCGGGAAGATCAGGATGTTCAATAGCCAGATCTCCATAATTATCCAAAAATCCGACAATGGCCATATCGCGGCCTTCACCTGTTGAGCCCATAAGGTTAGAATAGATAGCAAACTGGTCTTCAGGCCAGGTCTCCCGGTAGAGTTTGACAAATTTCTCGATGATGCCGGTTACCTTTTCAAAATTCCCCATCCCTCGCTTGAGGTCCCAAAAAGTAATCCCAAGCATATTGAGGGAGAAATCGCTGTTCATGCTGGAGTATTCCGGGTGGTATTTCCAGTAGGTGGCGCTCGATTCGGTAGTAATGGTAGGGGTAACGTTGTTGTCCCAATGATTGTCATGAGCGGCATCCATTGGTCGCCCATCCATTTGTTCCCAGGTGCAAGGCCCAAGATTCCAAATGTATTTCCCGGTATTAGGGCCGGTCATGACCTGATAAACGGCTACCTGCATGGGGGCTTCAGCATGGAACTGTTTGTTGTGTTCGGCAACGGCCTTGTGAAAATCGACAACTTTTTCAGGTTGGGGGGTTAACATGATCTGGTCAAATACTACGGTGGGGGCCTCTTCCTGGGCGTAACTGCATAATCCGACAGCTAACGCCAATACTGCTAAAATGTGTTTCATTATGGGTGATTTTTTGGTTAGATCACATAGAAAGGCAGGTAGTGCTGCAGATAAGAAGTGAGCAAAGAGTAAGGAAAACCTAACAAACAATTTGTTAAAGTTATTAAAGATACGATATTTTATAACACCATCTATGTAAGGTGCTGTAATACAAATAGCTAGATTGTTATGGGCATAAAATCTATGATGGCTTCAATTACTTTTTTGTCGCCTAATACCTTTCGATGCCCGAGACCTTCGGTAATCATAAGTTGACTATTTGGTAAATGTTCATGTATGCGGTGGCCTGCGTGCACCGGTACATCGAGGTCGTCTTCATCATGAATCACCAAAACAGGGATGTCAATCTCAGGAGCTACCTTTTCTGCCGAGAGGGTGTCGGTGTCTATTCCTGAAACTTCGTCAAAATAGCGTTTCATCTGTATGCCTGTAATGGGTTTTAGTCCCAGTTTTTGAATAAAATCTTTCATGATCTCAGAAACCATATTCCCACTGCCTATCAATACCGCTTTCTGGAATACCGCCCCTCTTTTAATACTATTCAGAATACTCATACCACCCAGAGAATGTCCAACGGCAACTTCAAAGGGCCCGTACTCACGCTCCAGGAATAAAACCGCCTCTACGAATTCCAGCATATGGGTGTATTTGCCTTTAGCCTTACCATGAGCCGGGGCATCAAAACTCACGGTGGCATACCCTTGCTTAAGAAGGGCATCTGCGATCTTGCAGAGCTGAGTACCACGACCGCTCCACCCGTGAACCAACAACACCTTACGGTCAGATTTACCATATTGATACACCATAACCTCTTTTCCGATCTTAGGGACGATGAGTCGATTTTGTTCACTCTCCTGATCCATTTCAAATTCCCTTTTCGGCATTTTATGTTTGAAGGGTTTACCGAAGATCTTTGCCGCAAATCTTGCGGCAAGAGCCGGAGAGATCCATTGTAATAATTTAGCCGGAACAGCTATGAACGCAGGTACTTGGATTTCCTGTGGTTGGCGATCTTTCATTTGGTCGGGCATGACTGCAATTTTGGTGTGAATTTACTTAATTCAGGATGATTTTTATATTTTTATAAGACATTAACAAAGAGTGATGCAGGATCAAACACGTATTATTATAGAAAATGTAAATCCCCAGCTGATGCAAGGGGATTTTTATATTAAAAGAATTCCGGGGCAGCAGGTGTTGGTAGGGGCAGACGTCTTTGCCGATGGCCATGATGTGGTGGCCTGTGCTATACAGTACAAACATCAGAAAGAGAGAACCTGGAAGTCTGCCCGAATGAATCACGAGGGCAATGATTATTGGACCGGAAGCTTTACCGTAGAAAAGGAAGGCCTTTATCATTACACGGTTGAGGGGTGGGTTGATTATGCCTTGAACTGGCAGCATGGGATCAAGCGAAAAATAGAAGACGGGCAACATGTTAAAAGTGAATTGCTGGAAGGGGTTACCTATCTCGAAGAGGTCTCTGAAAGATGTAAAAAGGATGAGCGCAACTACCTCGAGCAGTTAAAAACCTTCTTTTCAGAAGAGTCCCATTATGATGAAGCGATCAGGGAAGCGGTTTCTGATAAACTAAAAGAGCTTTTTATAGCGTATCCTGCCAAATTCCTCGCATCACGTTCTGATGAGCTTCGGGTCTACGTAGACCGTAAAAAGGCGTTGTTTTCTACCTGGTATGAGTTTTTTCCAAGATCATCTTCTCCCGAGCCCGGAAGGCATGGTACTTTTAAAGATTGTGAGCGCCTGCTTCCCAGGATAGCAGCCATGGGGTTTGATGTGCTTTATTTTCCGCCCATCCATCCCATAGGAGAAGTGAACCGTAAGGGTAAGAACAACTCAACGACTGCAGAACCCGGAGATGTAGGTTCTCCCTGGGGTATCGGTTCAGCCCAAGGTGGACATAAATCGATACATCCGGAGCTGGGTACAGAAGCAGATTTCAAGTCACTTGTTCAAAAGGCCAAGCAACAGGGCATTGAGATCGCGATGGATTTTGCCCTGCAATGTGCGCCCGATCATCCCTATGTAAAAGAACATCCGGAATGGTTTAAATGGCGGCCGGACGGCACTGTGCAGTATGCAGAAAATCCACCCAAGAAATACCAGGATATTTTACCTATATATTTTGAAACCAAAGACTGGAAAAATCTCTGGAAAGAGCTTTTGAGTATCGCCATGTACTGGATCGAAGAGTTTGATATCAGGATATTCAGGGTTGATAATCCGCATACCAAACCATTTAAATTCTGGGGGTGGCTCATTGCTGAAGTTAAAAAGAAATATCCTGAGGTCTTATTCCTTTCAGAAGCCTTTACAAGACCTAAGGTAATGCACGAATTGGCACGACAGGGCTTTACTCAAAGTTATACCTATTTTACCTGGCGAAACAGCAAGGAAGAATTGATGGGTTATCTCAAAGAACTAACTTCTACCGATCAGGCGGAGTTTTTCAGACCGAATTTCTGGCCTAACACACCTGATATTAATCCTTATTCATTACAGGGAGCTAATGAAGCCATGTTTCTGCAACGATATTTCCTGGCAGCGACCCTAAGTTCAAATACCGGGCTCTATGGGCCGGTATATGAGCAAATGGTCTCTGACCCTATGCCGGGTAAAGAAGAATATTATAATTCAGAAAAATACGAGGTACGCCATTGGAACTGGGAGATTGAAAATAAGCTCACCCATATTATCACCAAGATCAATGCGGCGAGACACCGGCATGCGGCCTTACAACAAACTAATAACCTTCAATTTTGCGACACCGATAATGACCAGATCATGGCCTGGTATAAATTTAATGACGACCGGACGAATGAAGTCCTTATGGTAGCCAGCCTGGATGCTTATTATACAAAACAAGGGTGGGTAAGGTTGCCTTTGCATGAACTGGGAATAACAGAAGGAAGCCAGATACAAATGCATGAGCTGATCACAGGAAGCAGCTATGTCTGGGATCGCGAATGGAATTATGTGGAATTGCATCCTGCATTGCCTTTTCATTTATTCCAAATCATAAAATAACAGTGCCATGAGTAAAACATCAGAGAGTAAGATTATTAAATCACCTTATGATTTTAAAGTAGCCTGGGAAGAACTTCTTGGCTATGAAGATTTCTGGAAGATCTTCTTATCAGATGTTTTAGAGAAATATATAATTGGTCAGCGCTGGTACGGCGGGAAGAGCAGTAAACTGAAGTACATTGAACTGGCTGAAAGTTTCAGAATACAGCAAAGTGGAGAGATCTATTATGGACTTATTCTTGAAGTAAACTTTTATGAAGCCTTTTTTCAACATTACTTTCTCCCGATAGCCTTTGTTACTGATGAGGCTTATGCCGAAAAGGGGAGAATTCTTGAGATCTCTCTTCAAGGTAAAAAAGGGTATATTGTAGATGCCGTAAATCTGGAAGCCTTCAGAAGGGTGGTGTTTCAGCGTATTCAGAGTGCCTTACCGCACGATACGACAAAGGTGCAGTACCATCGAAGTGAAAAACTGGAATCTGAGCCTTATGAATCATCGCGTTTTATGGGCATGGAGCAAAGTAATACCTCCATCATCATTAATGAGAAATACGTGATCAAATTCTTCAGGCGTATCTATGCTACCAAGAACCCCGATTATGAATTAAGCCGGTTTCTTTCGGAAAAACGGGAGTTTAAAAATATTCCGGCCTATATAGGTAGTATGAGCGTGAAGGATATGGAGAACATTAATATCACCATTGCCTTAATGCAGTCTTTGGTAGAGAATCAGGGTGATGCCTGGGGCTATATGCTTGATGAATTACACAAGGTGTTCTCTAACCTGGAATACAAAAAGATCAATGTAGACAGGCTACCCTCCGCCGACATATTCACCCGACTGGGTATCAGGGAAGTACCGCCGGAGATCATAGACTGGGCCGGTTTGAATATTTTTCAGAAGCTGCGTAAGCTGGGGTTGCGTACTGCAGAGATGCATGTGCATCTGGGAGCTGAATTTGAAGACATGGGCTTTACCCCAACCCATTATAATGGAGACTATGAAGTTTGGCTGAAGAACAGGATGCTGCATCAGTTTCAGAATCGCCTGAATATGGTTGAAAACAACCTGCACAAGCTCACCGGGCGTGCCCTGGAGCTGGCCAAGGAGTTTTTGGAAAGAAAGAACGAGATCAGAAAGAGATTTGTCGATTTTGACTGGACCAGGTTAAAAGGCGAACGCATACGAATACATGGCGATTATCACCTGGGGCAGGTACTGGTGCAGAATGACGACTTTTATATCCTCGATTTCGAAGGCGAGCCTGAGAGCACTATACGGGACCGAAAAGTTAAACAACCCCCTTTAAAAGATGTAGCGGGTATGTTCCGGTCATTTCATTATGCCATATACGCCACTATCTTTGGTCATGAGGCAGATTACCCGTACAACAAGGAAGAACTCTTTAAAGCCGGAGAACTCTTGTATCGCTATATGGTTGCCGTGTTCTCAGACACTTATATAGACTATGTGCGTTCTAAAAATCTCAGCATCGGTTATCTGGGTGAACGAACCTATGTACTTAAGTACTGCCTGCTGGAAAAGGCGGTTTATGAACTTGGGTATGAAATGAATTCAAGACCTCTTTGGGCAGTGATTCCGCTGGAGGGAATCATGAGCATTTTAAATGAAAAGCACTAAATAAACACTCAAAAAAGAACACTATGAACAACCAGGTGCAATCGCACAGTCTGTTTACAGATTTTGATATCGATCTCTTTAAGTCCGGGAAACACTACCGGCTTTATGAAAAATTAGGAGCCCATATTCTGGAGAAGGACGGACAAAAAGGATGCTATTTTGCAGTATGGGCCCCCAGTGCCAAAGCGGTATCGGTTATTGGAGATTTCAATTACTGGTTGGAGGGCGATCATCCGCTCGAGGTGCGTTGGGATGGTTCCGGTATCTGGGAAGGTTTTATTCCCGGTATTACGCAAGGAGATCGCTATAAGTTTAAAATACATTCTCACCACAACGATATAAAGACCGAAAAAGCAGATCCCTATGCTTTTTATTGCGAGCACCCTCCGCAAACCGCTTCCATTATCTGGGAACACCGGTACGACTGGTCGGATAAGACCTGGATGAAAACCCGGAAACAACACAATGCGCTTGATAAACCTTATTCGGTATACGAGGTGCATCTCGGATCCTGGATGCGAAACACCGACGAGGGTAATCGGCCGCTGACCTATCTGGAGTTGGCAGAAGAATTGGTTGCCTATGTTAAAAAGATGCAATTTACCCACGTAGAGTTCATGCCGGTCATGGAATACCCCTATGACCCTTCATGGGGATATCAGTTAACCGGGTATTTTGCTCCAACATCCAGATTTGGGAAACCGGAAGACCTGATGAAGCTTATTGACAGACTGCATCAGGAAAATATAGGGGTGATCCTTGATTGGGTGCCTTCGCATTTTCCGGAAGACGCACACGGTTTAGGCTTTTTTGACGGGTCGCACCTGTATGAACACCCCGACAGACGCAAGGGCTATCACCCCGACTGGAAAAGCCTCATCTTTAATTACGGACGTAATGAAGTGCGGTCATTCCTGATCAGTAATGCCTTTTTCTGGTTGGATAAGTTTCACGCTGACGGGCTTAGGGTTGATGCCGTGGCATCGATGCTCTACCTCGATTACTCAAGAGAAGACGGCGAGTGGGAACCTAACGAGTTTGGAGGAAGAGAGAATCTTGAGGCTATAGGCTTTATGAAAGATCTCAATGAGGCAGTTTACGGAAGTTTTGAAGGTGTTCAGACCATTGCTGAAGAATCTACTTCTTTTCCTAAGGTTACCGAACCGGTATACCTCGGCGGTTTAGGGTTTGGCATGAAATGGATGATGGGATGGATGCATGATACCCTGGAATACTTTAAGAAAGAACCGGTATATCGCCGTCATCATCAAAACGATATCACCTTCAGCATGACCTATGCCTTTACTGAGAACTTTATGCTGCCTTTTAGTCATGATGAGGTAGTGTACGGCAAGCATTCTTTACTGGGTAGAATGCCGGGTGATGAATGGCAGCGTTTTGCCAACCTGAGACTGCTCTTCGGCTATATGTTTACCCACCCCGGAGGTAACCTGATCTTTATGGGAGGAGAGTTCGGCCAGGGAGAAGAATGGGATTTTCAAAACAGCCTTCACTGGCATTTATTGCAGTATGGCTACCATCAGGGTATTCAGAAACTGGTTACCGATCTTAACAGATTATATAAAAATGAGCCTGCACTCTATGAGAAACAGTTTTCTTCTGAAGGGTTTGAATGGATCAATTATGGGGATGCTGAAAACTCGGTGCTGGTATACATGCGAAAAGGCAACAAACCCAAAGAGAATCTGGTGGTCGTGTGTAATATGACTCCTGTGGTACGGGAAAATTACAGAATAGGACTTCCGTTTGGTAAAAAACTGGAACAGGTATTTAACAGTGATTATAAGAAATATGGTGGCAGCGGCGTTAGTAACCCTAAGAGTATCAGCGTGTCAGATATTTCATGGAATGGCAGGGACTTTTCAGCAGAAATAACCCTGCCTCCTTTGGCTATGGTGGCATTTCATATTTCATAATAAGAGGGGCATATTTATCGGGAAATGATTTATTTTAGGAGGCCAAAAATGAAGAAATGATAACCAACACTGAACTTGAATATAAAGGGAATTTATATCCCTCCAATATAACAGCTTACAAGAAAGAAGTAGACAAGGTCTCTTTTTATACTGAAAATAACGTTACCCTTACCATAACCATTTTACGAGACAGCGTTCTTAGGTTCAGGTATGCTACAGAAGAAGGTTTTGAGCCCGACTTCTCTTATGCTATAGACAAGAACGCTACCTATGGTTTTAATCACCTTGAGGTAAAGGAGGAGGAAACCGCCTATATTCTGAAAACTGCCAAACTGGTGGTAACCATTAACAAGAAGGATCTAAGGGTCAGTATTGCCGACACCAAAGGCAGGGTGATCAATGAAGATGAATTGGGTTTTCACTGGGAAGAGAGCTATCTGTACGGAGGGAATATTGTGAAAATGAGCAAGGATGCTCAGGAATCAGAAAGCTATTACGCCATGGGCGATAAGCCTTCTCAACTAAACCTGAGAGGGAAGCGCATTGAAAATTGGAATACCGACCAATACGCTTTCGGAAAAGACCATAATCCCCTGTATAAGGCTGTACCGTTTTACGTAGGACTTCACCATAAAACCGCCTACGGGATCTTTTTTGACAATACTTTTAGAACACATTTCGATTTTTGCCATGAGCGCCGAAATGTTACTTCCTTCTGGGCCGATGGAGGAGAGATGAATTATTATTTTATCTATGGACCTAAGGTTTCTGAAGTTGTTCAAGGGTATACCGACCTGACAGGAAAACCGGAATTGCCACCCTTGTGGACCCTCGGCTTTCATCAGTGTAAATGGAGTTATTATCCTGAAAGCAGGGTAAAGGAAGTCACCAAAAAATTCAGGGATCTCAAGATACCCTGCGATGGGATCTATCTCGATATTGATTATATGGACCAGTTTCGATGCTTTACCTGGAATAAGGAATATTTTCCGGATCCGAAGCGTATGGTTGATGAACTGCTTGAGGACGGATTTAAAACTATTGCCATTATAGACCCGGGTATTAAGATCGACAAGGATTACTGGGTATATCAACAGGCTGTTGAGAATGACTATTTCTGCAAGCGTGCCGATGGGCCGTATATGAAAGGAAAGGTTTGGCCGGGAGAATGTAATTTTCCTGACTTTACCAACCCGGAAGTTCGGGATTGGTGGGCCGGACTATATAAAGAGCTTATTGCCGAGATCGGGGTAAGGGGTATCTGGAATGATATGAACGAGCCTGCAGTTATGGAAGTGCCCGGAAAGACCTTCCCGGATGATGTTCGCCATAATTACGATGGCCACCCATGTAGCCATCGCAAGGCGCACAATATCTACGGGATGCAAATGGCCAGGGCTACTTATGAAGGGATGCGTAAATACACCTTTCCAAAGCGGCCTTTCGTGATCACACGGGCAGCCTACTCAGGAGCCCAGCGTTTTACCTCTTCCTGGACCGGAGATAATGTAGCCACCTGGGAACATCTGTGGATCGCTAATATCCAGGTACAGCGCATGTGTATGAGCGGGATGTCATTTACAGGATCTGATATCGGAGGATTCGCAGAACAACCTTCGGGAGAACTCTTTTTAAGATGGATACAGCTGGGTATCTTTCATCCCTTCTGCAGGGTGCACTCCAGTGGTGATCACGGCGATCAGGAGCCCTGGTCGTTCGATATCGAGGTGACTGATATTACCCGTAAATTCATCGAGCTTCGCTACAAGCTCTTGCCTTATCTCTACACCATGTTCTGGGAGTATATGACCGATGGGGTGCCTATGTTGAAATCATTGATGTATTACGATCAGGAAGATCAGCATACGCATTATAGAAATGATGAATTTATTTTTGGAAACCACATTTTAGTGTGTCCCATCCTCGAACCTAACGCCAAAGGCAGAAGAATGTACTTACCCCGCGGTAAGTGGTATAATTTTTGGACCAATGATTTGCTGAGCGGCGGGAAAGAAACCTGGGTGGAAGCCGATATTGACCAGGTACCTGTCTTTGTAAAAGAAGGTGCAATTGTGCCTAATTATCCGGTACAGCAATACGTGGGAGAGAAAGAACTCAAAGAGCTGACGCTTCATGTGTATTACGCCGAAGGCACAGAAATATCTAAGGTATATGAGGATGCCGGAGATGGCTATGATTACAAAAAAGGTAGGTATAGTTTAAGAAAGTTCAGGCTTACCGGCCGGGAGAACCAATTGATCATTCAGCAATTTAAGGAGGGGAAATACGAAACACCTTACAAAAAACTTAAATTGGTACTTCACGGTTTGCCGTTCAATGTAAAATCTATTTATCTTGATAATGCTCAAATCCCGTTAAAGGATGTCAAAATGAATGGTGATAAAACCATGATAATACCTAAAAACTTTACTGAGATCCATATTATTGGAGAACAGCAGTAAAGGAATTAAACGATAAAAGACGATGAAAAAATTAGTAACAATTCTTGTTTTTATTGGCCTCGTAGTATCGTGCAAGACCAATCCGTTTACAGGAAAAAAGACGTTAAATTTCCAGGATAACAGTGCACTGTTTCCCTCTGCCTTTCAGCAATATGATGCCTTTCTCGCCGAAAATGAAGTGATTCGAAACACAGAAGAGTCCGAAATGATCAAGCGGGTAGGACAGCGAATTAAAATTGCTGCCGAACAATGGTTTAATGCCAACGGATACCAGGGGTACCTAAATGATTATCGATGGGAATATAACCTGGTTAAGAGTGAGCAGTTAAATGCCTGGTGTATGCCCGGAGGAAAGATCGTTTTTTACACCGGAATTTTGCCCGTATGCGAAACTGAGGCGGGAATTGCAGCAGTAATGGGGCACGAAGTGGCGCATGCCCTTGTAGATCATGGGGCCCAGCGTATGAGTGCCAGTACGATACAAAAAGGAGTTCTTGTTGCCGGAAACTTGGCCACCATGAGTGATCGGGATAAGAATTTAATTTTCAATGCCGCCTATGGGGTAGGGTCTACAGTTGGGGTCATGCTGCCTTTTAGCAGAAGCCATGAAAATGAGGCCGACCTGATCGGGCAGCGATTAATGGCCATTGCCGGTTATGATCCGATGGCGGCTGCTAATTTGTGGGAACGTATGGCCGAGTCAGGTAACGGAGGGCCACCGGAGATTCTGAGTACCCACCCCAGCAGTTCAACACGTATTCAAAACCTAAGGGCCAATGCGCCTAACGCAAGGGCAGAGGCTGCGTCATTCGGGGTTACAGAATTTCAAAACTAGACCGTCAGAAGTAAAATGTATATATTGGAAGCCGTTCTCTCCAGGAACGGCTTTTTTATGAACCAACCTTATGAATCAACTCGCTAAAGGAAGTAAGAAACTTTTAAATGCCTGGGCCTTTTATGATTGGGCTAATTCTGTATATAGTTTAACCATTGCTTCCGCCATTTTCCCCCTTTATTACGGGGCTCTCTTCAGGGCTTCGGGGGTAGAAAAAATCGAAGTCTTTGGGGTCATGATAGCAAGGGCGCCGCTTATTGTCTATGTAACAGCTGCCGCTTTTTTGATCGTGTCGCTCATTAGTCCTATTCTTTCGGGAATTGCCGATTATGTTGGAAATAAGAAGGTCTTTCTTAAGTTTTTCTGTTACCTGGGGTCACTTTCCTGTATCGGGCTGTATTGGTTTTCTCTTGAAAATATTTATTGGGGGTTATTGGCCTATTTGTTGGGGCTTATTGGGTTTTGGGGGAGTATTGTGTTCTATAACTCCTACCTTCCTGACATCGCCCGACCCGAACAGCAGGACAGTATAAGTGCTAAAGGATACTCTTTGGGCTACCTGGGCAGTGTTTTGTTGTTGTTGCTCAACTTGTTGATGATTATGAAGTTTGAGTGGTTCGGGTTCACAAGTGAAGCCTTGCCAACAAGGCTGTCATTTGTCATGGTAGGTATCTGGTGGGCCGGATTTGCCCAATACAGCTTTTATCATCTTCCTGCAGGAAATGATAACAGCGGTAAGGTGCACCGAAGATTACTTTTGAACGGCTACAGAGAATTACGATCAGTATGGATCAACCTGGGAAATGATAAAAGACTCAAAAGATACCTGGGGGCGTTTTTTGTGTACAGTATGGCAGTGCAAACCGTGATGCTGGTAGCCTCCTACTTTGCCGAAGAAGAATTGGAGTGGAGTAGTGCCGATGAACGTACCGTGGGGCTCATTGTGTCTGTATTACTGATACAGTTGGTGGCTATCCTTGGTGCATGGCTTACTTCAAGAGCCTCCTTTAAATACGGAAATATTCCCGCCCTAATAGTTATCAATATCATTTGGGTGGGTATCTGCGTATATGCTTACACCGTTAAGAAACCAGTTCAGTTCTATTTTGCAGCATCTGTGGTTGGTTTGGTAATGGGAGGTATACAAGCGCTTTCCCGTTCAACCTACTCTAAATTCCTTCCTAAAACCCAAGACACTACCTCTTATTTCAGCTTTTATGATGTGGCAGAAAAAGTAGGGCTCTTTATAGGGTTGACCCTTTATGCTCTGATAGCTCAGTACAGTGAAAGCGTGCGAAATTCAGTGATATTTTTAGGAGTATTGTTCGTTATTGGGGTGTTTTTGCTGCTTCGGGTACCTCTTAAAAATGACGGTGATTAGCTTATTGCCGACCAAATTCATTGACGATCTGAACCCCGCTGGAGGTGCCAATTCTATGGGCTCCGGCATCAATAAAGGCCCGGGCTTGTTCATAGTTCTTGATGCCGCCCGAAGCCTTGATAAAAGCAGAGTTTCCAATGGCGTTCCTGATGATTCGTATATCGTCTAAAGATGCGCCCCGTTGGCCAAACCCGGTGGAAGTTTTTACAAAATCAGCTCCTCCGTCTACTACCGCCCTGGAAGTTGCTTCGATCTCCGATTCACTAAGATTACTGGTTTCAATGATCACCTTCAGTTCGGCTCCGGCAATGGCTTTTTTTACAAAGTGTACCTCCTGTAAGACCCGGTGATAATCTTTTTCCTTGATCCATCCCTGGTTCACCACCATGTCAATTTCTGAGGCCCCGTCAGATACAGCATGTTCTGCTTCTGCTATCTTTGATGCAGTGGAAGAAGCTCCCAGGGGGAAACCAACTACTGTGCATACCAAAACAGGGGTGTCACGAAGCTGCTCGTAGGCTGTGTCTACATGGGACCCATGTACACAAACCGATTTGAATTTGTACAAATTAGCCTCACTGCATAAGGCAATGATCATTTCTTTGGTGGCAGTCGGATTTAAAAGGGTGTGATCAATATAACCGTTTATAGTATTCATGTTCTAGATTTTAAACCGTTGATTCATGGTATCTATGATAACATTCATGGCGTCGGAAAGATAGGAGGCGTCGTCAGAGACCTGAGACATAAAAACAGCACCCTGTATCAGGGAAAAAAATCTTTTGGCGTAAACAGGGCCGTTAATGTTTTTTCTGATGGTACCCTGAGCTTTTCCCTGCTCGATCAGATCGGTAAGTATTTTTTCGATCTGATCAGCGACCTCCAGAACTCTAAGATTCATTTCAGGGTTGAGGTGTTTACTGTCTGATCCGTAATTGATAATGGGGCAACCGCCAAATGGGGAGGTGAAGTCTAAATATTCTTTATAAAAGGTGGTAAAGTGAAACAGTCCTTCCATGGGGGATGCTGCTAAAGAAACCCGGTATTGAAGCCGGGAAGTGATTGTTTTCGCCAGATGGTCAAAACACTGCAAATAAAGATTTTCCTTATTCTTAAAATTTCCGTAAACCGCTCCCTTGGTAAGTCCAGTGGCCGCGGTAATATCATTTAAACTGGTCGCTTCATACCCTTTTCGGTTAAAGATCGGGGCTATGGTTTCGGTTATGAATTGTGTGGTTCGTTCCGCTTTCGTGATCATACCCAGGTGTTTGCTTACCGAAAGATAATAATACTGAACGGTATAATCGTGATCTTTGAGGAGTTTTATAAAAAAGGCCCCTCCGGTGATCCGGAAGGGCCTAACTAACCAACCAACTTAAAACTAAATAATCCAGTCACGAATTATCTACCTTCATTTTAAGCAAACTATCATTACAGAAATAGTCGCATAGTATCACAAACACTTACACTATAAGTCAGATTTATTTACAAGGTCGTCCTGATTTCTAAAAACGATCTCGTCGTTAAAGGCATCCAGCAGAATAATACTTTCTGTGCTAACTTTTCCTGAAAGAATGTCTTTAGATAATTGATTCAAGACTTCTTTTTGAATGACCCGCTTAACAGGTCTGGCCCCGTATTGAGGGTCATAGCCTCGTTTTGCCAGGTGCGCCAGCGCCTCGGGAGTGGCATCGAGGGTAATTCCCTGCTTGCTTACCATCCTGGTAAGCTGCTTAAGTTGCAGACCTACAATGTCTTTGATATTTTGTTCTGTAAGCGGAGTGAACATAATGATATCATCAATTCTGTTAAGAAACTCCGGACGAACACTTTGCTTCAGTAACCCAAGGACCTCTATTTTGGCGGCCTCCATCGCGCTGAAAATATCATTGGTATTATCAAATTTTTCCTGAATAATATGGCTTCCCATATTACTGGTCATAATAATGATGGTATTTCTGAAGTCTGCCAAACGGCCCTTATTATCAGTAAGTCGCCCTTCATCGAGTACCTGTAAAAGAATATTGAAGGTATCGGGGTGCGCTTTTTCGATCTCATCGAGTAATACCACCGAATAGGGTTTTCTCCTTACTGCTTCGGTGAGCTGTCCACCTTCATCATAACCAACATATCCGGGAGGTGCTCCGACCAATCTGCTCACTGCATGGCGTTCCTGGTATTCACTCATATCGATGCGGGTCATGGCATTATCATCATCGAATAAATATTCGGCCAGAGCCTTTGCTAATTCGGTTTTTCCTACCCCGGTGGTACCCAGGAAAAGGAAAGACCCAATGGGCTTTTTGGAATCCTGTAATCCCGCACGACTTCTCCTGATCGCATCAGAAACACTTTGTATAGCCTCCTCTTGCCCAACCACTCTTTTGTGGAGCTCATCTTCAAGAAGTAAGAGCTTTTCACGTTCGCTTTGCAGCATCTTGGTTACGGGTATTCCGGTCCACTTGGCCACTACCTCGGCAATATCCTCATTGGTAACCTCTTCTTTGATCAGGCTGTTGCCGCTTTGCTGCTGCTCCAGCAATTCCTTTTGCAGCTCATCCAGTTTCTCCTGGGCTTCCTTGATCTTACCGTACCTCAACTCAGCTACCTTACCGTAGTCTCCATCCCGTTCTGCTCTTTCGGCTTCCTGTTTTAAATGTTCGATCTCTTCTTTGGTGGTTTGAACCTTGTCTACCACTTCCTTTTCACTTGACCATTTTGCATAGACTTCGTGGCGTTCATCTTTCAGATTGGCCAGGTCGGCATTCAGGGCTTTTAATTTAACCTCGTCATCCTCGCGCTTAATGGCTTCTATTTCGATCTCCAACTGCATGATCTTACGATCCAGTACATCCAGTTCTTCAGGTTTGGAGTTGATCTCCATTCTCAACTTGGAAGCTGCTTCATCCATAAGATCAATGGCCTTGTCGGGAAGGAAGCGATTGGTAATGTACCGCTGTGAAAGTTCTACCGCTGCGATGATGGCTTCATCTTTTATACGCACCTTGTGGTGGGTTTCATATTTCTCTTTGATACCCCGTAAAATGGAAATGGCACTTTCGGTATCGGGTTCGTCAACCATTACTTTTTGAAATCGTCGCTCCAGAGCTTTATCTTTCTCAAAGTATTTCTGGTATTCATCAAGGGTGGTAGCCCCAATAGCTCTTAGTTCTCCTCTTGCAAGGGCCGGTTTAAGAATGTTAGCGGCATCCATAGCGCCCTGTCCGCCTCCGGCACCAACCAGCGTATGAATTTCATCAATAAACAGCACAATATTGCCGTCGGAGGTAGTAACCTCTTTAATGACTGCCTTAAGTCGCTCTTCAAACTCCCCCTTGTATTTAGCACCTGCGATCAGGGCACCCATGTCAAGAGAAAAGATCTGCTTGTCTTTTAAATTTTCCGGCACATCGCCCTGAATGATTCGATGAGCGAGCCCTTCTGCAATGGCTGTTTTACCCACACCGGGCTCTCCAACAAGCATGGGGTTGTTTTTGGTTCTTCTGGATAGAATTTGTAAAACCCGTCTAATCTCTTCATCACGTCCGATCACGGGATCCAGCTTTCCGTCGTTGGCAAGCTGGTTAAGGTTTTTAGCGTATTTATTTAGAGAATTATAGGTGTCTTCAGCACTGGCAGAGGTTACCCGGTCTCCTTTCCTGAGCTCTTCGATAGCAGCCTGCAATGCCTTTTCAGTAATGCCCTGATCTTTTAACATCTGAGCGATCTTACTGTTTGATTTAAAGATGGCCCAGATAAGATGTTCTACACTTACAAAGTCATCCTTCATTTTTTTGGCCAAATTAGAGGCCTCATTGAGTGTGGTTCCTGCAGATCGGGACAACATTAATTCTCCTCCTTCCACTTTTGGAAAGCTCTGTAAGGTGCTGTCAACCATTTGTTGTATCAGGCTGAGTTTAACGTTAAGCTTTTTAAGCAGGAAGGGAAGTACATTTTCATCGACCTCAGTAATGGCCTTGAAAATGTGTTCATTTTCAATTTGCTGATGACCATAACCCTGGGCGATCTGTTGCGCCTGTTGGATGGCCTCTTGCGATTTTATGGTGAAATTATTTAAATTCATGTTTTTTATTTCTATTATAGTTCTTGATCGCAAGTATACGGTCAATAAATATTCCAATTCATGATACAGGTCAAAATGGCTGTTAATGAAGCTTTTAAGCAGACATTTTGGCGCTGATGAGTTTTGTTCAAGTGCAGTTAATGACCTGAAAACCCTTATAAAATGAAGCTATTCGGTTCAATATTAGGAGGTACTAATAAACCTGAAAATTCGTCACTTTCGTGGCAACACTTAACTGATCAATTAATGCTGGAGGAGCTGAAAGAAGTTTCGTTCGAGCAGCCCGTAATGGTTTATAAGCATAGTACACGTTGCGGGATAAGCAGTATGATGCTCTCCAGGCTCGAGCGCAATTACGACCTGGAGCAGGACGCCCTCAGGTGTTATTTCCTCGACCTTATAAAATACAGGAACCTTTCAGAACAACTGGCAGAAGCTTTTGGGGTAAGACATGAAAGTCCCCAGGTTATGTTGATCAGGAACGGAAAGGCTGTGTACCATGCTTCTCATGGCGATATAGATCTTACGACCATTAAAGAGTTTCTGGGGCTGTAACTCTTCTGAAAAGGGTGTAAATAAAATTTTGAATCTTCCCACCGGGTGTTTGATGATCGTAAAAAGTATGCTCGATCAGTTCAAAATTAGCACCAAGATAACTTTGTAATGTTTTTACATCGTATTGGCGAACCGGTAACCCACTGCAACGGTCAGGTCCATCTTCAGAGAAGGTGGCTAACACCAGATACCCACGGGGCTTTAATGCCGTTTGCAAGACTTTTTTATAGGCTTTAAGGGCTTCTTCTGAGTGTAAGAAATGAAACGTGGCCCTGTCATGCCATACCTGATAGGTTCGGGAAGGGCTAAATTGTGTAACATCTGAGCATATCCATCTAACCTCAGAAGCCCTTTTTCCTAATCGCTTCTTCGCTTTTTCCAGCGCATGAGCCGACAGGTCAAGCGCCGTTATGTCGTAAAACCCTTCTTTCAGGGCCTGGTCAACAAAATAGCTGTCGCCTGCTCCAATATCGATAACAGACAATCCCGAACGTTCAGGCAATGCTTTTAACCATTCAAAAACAACTCCGGGCTCTTCCTGGTACCAGCTTGCTTTTTGGTGATCCTCCTGCTTCTTATAAACCGCTTCCCAATGTTCTATTAGGGTTTCCTTTTCCATGGTATTCAATGCTCAGGTTAGAATCATTAAAATACAAAAGACCTGAATCATTTCCGCATCATACATTGAGTATTTGGGGTGATTTTGAAAGAAGAAGATCCTTAAATCTTGCTTTTTCATCGCAATGAAAGAAAATGGCACTAGCCTCTGAAGTTAATCCATAGAACCGGTTGATGGTAACCGGCTCCTTGAGGTGTAAAGCGATATTGTGCGGCTCCAGTTCACCTAAAAGGGCCAGTTTCCTGGCAGATGTATCTCCGGGGGTACCTGTGGTAAACTCAATGCGGGATATTTTATCATACTCTATGCGAACCTCCGAAAAAATTCCATATCGAAGGGTCAGCGCATCCTGTTCAAATTCATGTAATCTGCTTCGTAAGGCTTTCAGATGTGCGAAAAGCTGAATTCCTGAATAAACACTTAATCCGAATACGATCCAGGCCAAGGTGGTATGAATGCCCAACAAGAACTTGTGCAGCCATACGGTTTCTACGATCAAAATAAGCAAGATACCGGCCATGATAGAAACAATGCCACTTTCCTTATATCCTGAAAAACGTGTATTTGAGACAATACCGGCTTTCCAGTTTCCTAAGGCGTACCAGAACATGGCCAGTTCGGTAGCAAAAATGGCAGCAAAGCGTTCTGAACTCGTAAAGCCCGAACAGGTATTTCTGATCACCTCGTAGGCATCGCGATGCTCTCCGGTCTGCTTTCTGATGCTAGAGATCGTTTTGATGGTCTTATAGATAACATATCCGGCTAAACCCAATTCGAACAGGGGTAGTACGTAATACCTTATAAGGTCAAGAGTTTCTTGGTAGGATTCAGGTATGATAAAGGAAGAAAGTACAATCGAGAAGATCGTAACGGGTAGTACAGAAAAATTCGGTATTCGGGTTCTTGCAATGATCAACAACCAGCAGATGGGGAGAAGTACCACCAGGTCTATCGTAATGCCAAGGGCCAAGCCGGGCCTGGAAATTATTTCAGGGTTATTGGCTAAATGCCAACTACTCAGGAGTATGATAAGAGGTATGAATAAAAACAGCAGGCGTTTTTCCTTGAAAAGAGAAATGGCTTTGGTCATAACGTTTTGGTTTACACCATTGGTCACTGAAAAAGGTGTAATGTTACATTTCCGGGTAGCATATTTAGAGCACTGAAGCTCCGCGTTCTAAACTACTGCATAACTATTCTCTTCTGCATTATTGCAGTTGTAATAGAGTAATGTGATAATGATTAACGGTTTACTGTACTGCTCTTAAATCCACCCAAGGGCCCTTACAATGACAATGAAAGCAACCAGGATCAGACCATATACGAGGAGGAGTTTTCGGGTGGCAGAATGATGTTTCCTGCGAATTCGTTCTTTGATGTTTTTAAGCTCCTGATCGGTCAAAAAGAAATTTGTACAGGTTTTCTTTGCTCCGACTTCCCTGGATTCAGATGATGTAAAATCATCAGATCGGTGATCTCCGATTTGATCGGGTTTCGTTAAAAGGATCTCTTTTTTTTGGTTACCAGTGTAGTGCATAGTCTAAGATTGAGAACAAACCGGGGGCAGCGAATGTTGATAGGTTCATATCTATAAATGTATGAATATCTATAAATTACCTATAGATTCTGTAAGTTTTTTATTAACATATTATCCACTTTTTTGGTTTTTCATTGCACTGAAACAGTCTGATGAAAATATAAAAAGCATCGATAACGATTAACACTATGAGTAATAAAGCCTATTCCAGGAGAAATTTTACAGGGATTTGAAACCTTGCGTTCCAGGCCGCCTCACTATGGTTTGCTCCTTCAAATTTCAGGCTTTTGTAATTGCGGCTCGTATAGCCCTTGGCTATAAAGATGGTGTCTGCCTTTGTCTGTATACCTCCGTACAGGGAGTCCAGGGTTTGAGTGCCATGATCAAAATAAAACCGATGATCCAGGGCAGGGGGGATATTTTCAGAAAGATATTGGAGGAATGCATCGGGTATAGGGTTATTCTCTAAAGTAAAAACCCCGGGCCAATGCGTTGACAAACAGGCTGCACCTCCAAATACCTCTGGGTATTCACAAATGGCGTACATAGAGATCAGGCCTCCCATACTTGAACCTGCGATATAGGTTGAAGGGGCATCT
Organism: Robertkochia marina; assembly: GCF_004799345.1. Lineage (GTDB taxonomy): Bacteria > Bacteroidota > Bacteroidia > Flavobacteriales > Flavobacteriaceae > Robertkochia > Robertkochia marina. The sequence goes on along the minus strand of NZ_SSMC01000002.1, from coordinate 833,545 downwards.
TTCAAGGTGTTATAGGTAGTGTCTATAAAAGGTTTGAGTTCTTCAACCAAAAATTTCAGGTAGTTGTCTGAATACACTTGCCGGCTAAACAGATCAGTTTCTGCATTACGCCTTACCCGGTTTACCAATGAATCCTGAACATGCGGTGGTAATGATTCAAAGGGTTTTTGAGGAAAATATTCAGAATGACGGTAGATACCACCGTTCCAAACCCCTACTACAATAAGTGGGGCAATCTCATTTTTAGAGATTAGTTGTGCCATAACCTCGTCTACACCCCATTCCTGTCCATTCCAGGATTTTTTGGCATCAAAAAGCATTTGCCCATCATGCATGTACAAGACCGGGTAGGCTTTATTCTGATCGTAATCCGGGGGGAGCCAGACATCTATATTTCTTTCAGGAACATGCTGAGATGGAAAATCTTTGTAATGATGAAGGGTACCGTAAGAAACCTCGAAAAATGAGGTTTCAGATCGGGTTTGACCGAACCCGGGTGTTATATACATTGCAGTGATTAGCAATAGTGTGAAAAATAAAGCTGTACGTTTTTTAAGTTGGAAGTAGTTGTTGTTTGGCATCACTTTACTAATGTTTACACGAATTTAAAAATTTGAAGGGGCATTCACGAGGTCGTTATGAGGTGATTTGCAGTAAAAGCAGTCGCAAGGAGGTTCTTTGAAGTAGCTATTGTGAATAAAGGTAGTAACTTTAAATAGTAAACCTTTAATTATCAAGCCGATGTCAGTTATAAATAACTTTAATTTTGTGTCATTGGGATCCCTGGGAGATCCTGATGATTACCGCCCTGACTCCTATATCTCTTTTAATGTTGATCCCGGCGAAAATGGGAAGAGGGTAGAGCAGATGGTAGTTTTTCGGGAAAGAATAGCACCGGGAGATCAAATTCCCTTGCACAGGCATACGATGGAGGAAGTAATGATGGTGGATAAGGGAGTGATACAAGCCAGGATAGGAGAGAATGAGCACACGGCAAGGGAGGGTAGTGTGATATTTATTCCGGGTTTAGCGCTGCACGGTTTCAAAAACATCGGCACTGAGATCGCACAAATAACGGCAGTATTCCCTTCAAGGCATGTTGATATTTGCTATGAAGGCCGGAATCCGGCGCCCGGTACTGAAAATGATGCTCCGCAACCTCCTGTGAATATTGATGTGCGGGCATTGGCCGAGGGTGATCTTAAAAATGCCGTAGAGGAGGTCTCAAAAGATAGGTTCGAACAGAAATGATAAACCCGATCTGAGCTGGCAGCTGTTTTGTAATGGGTAAATCAGGTTTTCACCTTATTCCACTGTTGCATTTCTTCAAGGATAAAGTCAAGGCTTGTTTGCCAGGCATTCATGGTGTTGGGGGTTTTGTTAGTTCCCAGAACGGTATCTATGGTCTCTAAAAGTGCTTCTCTTACGATAGGGTAATGTGCTGCGGTAACACCGTATTGAACATGATTCTTACCCAGTGCTTTAATACCTGATATCAAATGATCAGGTCGGGCGAGCGTATAAACAATACCTGATAGCATATGGGTAAGTAATCGCCCCTGATCCTGCATATTTCTTTTGAAAAGTAAACGGGTTTCCGGGCTTTTTTCGAACACTTTTTCATAAAATATATGAGCAAAAGCGTCCTGGTCATTGAGCATAAGATGTAATGAAGACTGAAGCTCCAACTGAGAATCCATTTCTTTAAAGCCCTTGATCTCGGTGAGTTGGGCCAGACCTTCTTTTCCCGCAAGTTCCAGCTCAAACTCCTGTCCGGTGTCCAGGATGTTTTCCCGGATACTGTTCATGACATTAAGAGATACCAGGATCTTTGTTTTTGTTGTCTTGGTCATTCCCTGAATACGGCTGGCCACATTAACCGGGTCTCCGATCACCGAAAACTGACGGTGGGTGGGGTGTCCTAAATGGCCTACATAGGCCTTGCCAAAATTAATACCGATACCAGATTTTAACTCCAGGTCGAGATCTTTCAGTTCTACCTTATTAAGGTGTTCAAGGGCGTATTGCATACCCAGGGCAGCGCGTATGGCATCTGTGCAGTTCTTTTCACGGGTACCTCCTGTAGTCCCGAATACTCCGATGATCTCATCTCCCACATATTGATAGATGATGCCGTTATTCATGAGTATAGGTTCTCCCATAGCCGTATAGAACCTGTTGAGCATATAGGCCAGGTCAAAATTCATGTTTTGAGACGACATAGGAGTGAAGTTGCGAAGGTCACAAAAAAGTACTGCAATAGGACGTTCTTCTGCTCTTCCTTCAGGAGCGAGTTCTTTCTGCAGGGCTGTTACCTCTGCCATAGACCATATAAGCCGCTGTAAAACCACAGGTCCTTTTGGATAGGTCTGGCAGGCCAGTCTGATGGAAGGATCCCATTTTCTTATGAAGGAAGCCTCTCTTTCGGTAGGTGTCTTTGCCGATAAATTCTGTATACCATCCAACACCCGTATCCTGCAAGTAGTGCATCGACCATGCCCCCCGCATTCATGTAAATGCGGTATTTGATTCCGGGTTGAGATATCAAGAATAGAATCAAGATCATCCTGAACTTCAACCTGTTTGTCCAAGCCTGCGTACGTTATTTTGAAAGACATTCTAACTGCTTAAAAACCAGTCAATTCGAAACTGATGATTAAATGTAAGCATTAATTAAACAAGTTGTTTAAGCAGACCTGATTAAATGATAGGTTATAAGCCCTTAGTATTTCTTTAAGTAATAAGTTTGTTTAGCAAAAGAAATCTATAAGAATCAAGTTATTCACTAACTAAAACCGTCATTCTTATCTCGGTAGAAATATTGGATGGGAGCGATCCCATGCCAACGGCTGCCCTGGCATGCTTACCTCTGTCGCCAAAGATCTCAACAAGCAGGTCTGAGCATCCATTAACAACCTGAGGGTGATCTGTATAATTTGGATCGGCGTTTACCATGCCCAACACCTCCACGATCTGCTCGACCTTGTTCAGGTCTCCTATCTCTGCCTTCAGGGCATTCAAAAGTTGTATGCCCGATAAACGCGCCGCCATATAAGCCTCTTCGGTAGATACTTCTGAGGGTACTTTTCCTGTTATATAGGTGCCGTCGGCCTTTCTCGGGCCTTTACCTGCTAAAAACACCAGGTTTCCTGCCCGTGTAGCGTTAACATAATTTGCAACAGGAGCCGGGGGAGTGGTAAGGGTAATCCCCATGGAATCAATACGCTGCTCTACATCGTAGGAGTATAGAGGAGTACTTTGCGGTTTGGTTTGTTTTATCTGCACACAGGAAGTGATCAAAAAGAGACTGAAGAGCGCAACGAATATTTTCATAGTTCTAAGAAAATTAAAGGGTTTTCTCTAAATGTACGAAAACATTTACAGAGAACCCTTTCTAAAACGTTGACTGCAGTGGGTTGACAGCCTAATTTGTTCGGTCGTGGAATTGTTGTCCCTTAATGATATTCTTTAATCTGTTCTTGATGTCTTCTCCTGCATTGTATACCATTTCTTCATTGGTTGGGAATGGAACTACCTTGGCTTGTAACAATTCCAGGTCTGTGGCTCCCAGGGCTCTTCTGTCGCCGTCATGTTGGGCGTAAAAATGTCTGAAAACGAATTCTGAGGCCAGCGGATATGAATTGATGATCTGCTGATTACCAAGATCTTTGAAAGCTACCTCCCCCGTTACATTAACGGCTTTAAACTGTGTGAACTGTTGAAATCTGGTTCTCACCGTAATGAATTTTTCAACTTTAATATCGTTACCCAGACTGTCCTTTTTGACATTTCCGTTCCCGTCAAGAACATAGTCGTATCCGTCCTGAACCTGCTTTTCTCGAATTACTACCTTCTCACTCACCTGATCGGGGGTAAAATTGATATCCCTGATGGCCAGTTCCATCTCATAATCATAGTTGATCTCTTCTAATGGCTGGTTGTGGTATATGGTCCAAAGATCGTTTAGTCCATAGGTGTTAAAGTTAAGCAGCTCTTCCTCAAGCCGTGCAGGTATTACTTTATCACTTTCATTGTGCATAAATACCTTTACATAGTCTGTGCCCAACTGATGCGCCTTGTCCATCAGAACCTCGGCATCTCTGTATCCTGCGTTGATATTTGTTAAATAACTCAGGTCGTCGTATGCCTTTCTGAAATCCATTTTGCTGCGTGCGTTTTCAAGCAGTCCTTTGGCATTATCATAGAGATATGAAGAGAGCTCATTTTTCGCATCGATCAACACATTGGTGTAATCTTTAAAATTAAAATTGGCCATACGATCTTCCTCTTGCAGTCTTAATGGCAGGAGGGGTCGAATTCGGTCTTGCCGGTTATTTATCCTGCTGTACGTCTCATAGATCTCTTCCAGGTCTGCGGGATTACCACCGGCACGCAGATATTTTATCTGCTGAAGGTCGCGGTCTGTAGCCTTTTTAAAGGCTTGCTCAAGCATTACAACATAAGGTTGATTGCCTCTTTTGGTTTTATTATCACGCAATTTGTCAAGAGCTATGGTAATAGCCCCATCGTAATTCCCGGAGTTCAGAGCCACCTGTGTTTTTTTCACACTGCTGCATCCGGCAATAAGTAGTATGGAAAAAAGGAGTAATGCTTTCTTCATAGCTTTCAGTGGGTAAATGTTCATGGGGCTAAAGTAATAAAAAACCCCCTATGTATTAAATAGGGGGTGTGAATTCATATGTAATTTCTTAAACGTAATTACTTCTTTTTCTCCTTGTTAAAGGTCGGGAGAAGTTTGGTGCTTACTTTACCGAAACCGATACGGGTAACCCCGTTATCACAATAGCCTCTTAGGGTAACGGTATCACCATCTTGTATGAACTTACGTTCGGTACCGTCATTCAATGCGATAGGCTTTTCTCCTTTCCAGGTAAGTTCAAGCATGGAGCCATAGGTTTCAGGGGTAGGCCCTGAGATGGTTCCGCTTCCCATCATGTCACCACTGTTTACATTACAACCGTTCACCGTATGGTGAGCAAGTTGTTGTGCCATGGTCCAGTACATGTATTTGAAATTACTTTTGGTGATGGTTTGTGGTTTACCACCATCAGGGGTCAGGTCGACCTCCAGATTGATGTCGAAACTTTTATTGCCTTCATATTGAAGGTATGGCAGGGGATCGGGCTCTTGCTTTGGTCCTGCAGTTCGGTATGGCTCCAGGGCATCAAGGGTAACGATCCATGGAGAAATGGAAGAGGCAAAGTTTTTAGCCAGGAAGGGCCCGAGGGGCACATATTCCCACTTTTGTATGTCGCGCGCACTCCAGTCGTTAAGGAGTACCATTCCGAAAATATAATCTTCGGCTTCTTCGATCGGAATGGGTTCCCCCAAATGATTTGCATCAGTGGTTATGAACGCCATTTCAAGTTCGAAATCGACAAGTTTTGAAGGGCCGAATTCAGGAGTTTCTTTTCCGGCCGGAAGGGTTTGCCCCATAGGTCTGTGAACAGGAATTCCACTTGGAATGATTGACGAACTCCTTCCGTGATATCCTACAGGAATATGCAGCCAGTTGGGCAATAGTGCATTGTTGGGATCACGGAACATGGTACCAACATTGGTGGCGTGTTCTTTACTGCTGTAGAAATCGGTGTAGTCGCCTATCTGAACAGGGAGCTGCATTTCAATTTCATTGAGATCAAAAAGAACGATCTTGCGATGTTCCTGGTTGTCTCTTAAATCCGGATTATCCTTGTCGAATATTTCTGCTATGCGGTTTCTGACCAGTCGCCAGGTTTTTTTACCATCCGATATAAAATCGTTGAGCGTATCCTGCAGGAAGATGTCATCGGTAAGAGGGATGTCTTTAAAGTATCCGAGTTGATGTAACGCTCCGAGATCGATGGCCTTATTGCCTATACGTGTACCGATGGTTATGACATCATCACGTGTCAGGAAAACTCCAAAAGGGATGTTCTGAATTGGAAAATCTGAGTCTTTGCTTACATCGATCCAGGATCTTCTGGAAGGATCATTCGCTAAAATTGGCATAGTATCGTTGTTGATTTTATGTTCAAAAAATAGATTTTAAAGGTATTAAATTCTCCTTATTAACCGAATGTAATTACTATTTTTGACCATTCTTTAACGAAAAAGTGTACCATGCAAAGAGACGAACAAATATTTGAACTGATCCAGGCAGAAAAACATAGACAGTTAAATGGCCTGGAATTGATAGCTTCTGAGAACTTCGTAAGTGATCAGGTTATGGAAGCTGCCGGTTCTGTTCTTACTAATAAATACGCAGAGGGTTATCCCGGAAAACGTTACTATGGCGGATGCGAGGTAGTTGACCAGGTGGAAACCATTGCCATTGAAAGGGCTAAAGAATTATTTGGAGCTACCTGGGCAAACGTTCAGCCTCACAGTGGTTCTCAGGCAAATACTGCCGTTTTTGCTGCATGCCTGAAACCCGGAGATAAGATACTTGGTTTTGACCTGTCTCACGGGGGGCACCTCACACATGGATCTCCGGTAAACTTCTCCGGAAAACTTTACAACCCCGTATTTTATGGTGTTGAGAAAGAAACAGGATTATTGAATTATGACAAGATTGCTGAGATCGCTGAACGTGAAAAACCCCAGATGATCATTGCCGGGGCTTCAGCCTATAGCCGCGATATCGATTTTGCACGGTTTCGTGAGATTGCCGATCAGGCAGGGGCATTATTGTTGGCCGATATCTCTCACCCTTCAGGACTTATTGCCAAAGGTGTTCTTAATGATCCAATACCACATTGCCATGTGGTAACCACTACTACTCATAAAACATTAAGAGGTCCGAGAGGAGGATTGATCATGATGGGCGAAGATTTTGAGAATCCATTCGGACTTACCCTTAAGAACGGGGACTTGAGAAAAATGTCATCACTCTTTGATAGTGCCGTGTTCCCGGGTAATCAGGGAGGACCTCTGGAGCATATTATTGCAGCCAAAGCAATTGCGTTCGGAGAGGCCCTTACTGACGATTTTCTTCATTACATTGTTCAGGTTAAAAAGAATGCCGCAGCCATGGCGAAGGCATTTGTAGATATGGACTATCATATTATTTCAGGAGGTACTGACAATCATATGATGCTTATCGATCTGAGAAATAAAGATCTTAGTGGGAAGGTGGCTGAAGAAACGCTCGGAAAAGCAGAGATCACTGTAAATAAGAATATGGTTCCTTTTGACGATAAGAGTCCGTTTGTAACCAGCGGAATCAGGATCGGAACAGCGGCCATTACAACCCGTGGATTGAAGGAAGCGGATATGCAAACTGTTGCAGGGCTTATCAATGAGGCGTTGATGAATCATGATAATGATGGCAAACTGTCGGCAATTAAAGACGAGGTGAGCGCTCTGATGGGGCACCGACCTTTGTTTAATTACTAAAAGACTGATGCCTTAACATAGTGAGAAGCCCCGGATCGTTGTTCCGGGGCTTTTTTATTTTTACACAATTATGAGGAAGATCTTTATTATCGGTTATGTATGGCCTGAACCCACCGCTTCTGCTGCGGGTATTCGAATGCTGCAGCTCATTCGATTTTTCAGAGAGCAGGATTTTGAGGTTCACTTTGGCTCCCCCGCCCAACAGGGAGAACACGGCTTTGACCTAAAGCGGATGGGGGTGCATTGTCATGATATACGGGTTAATGATGATGATTTTGATGTCTTAATTGCCGGGATTGATCCTGAGGTGGTTATGTTTGATCGTTATATGATGGAGGAACAATTCTCATGGAGGGTGGCAGAAAATTGTCCTCTGGCCATTCGTATCTTGAATACAGAAGACCTTCACTTTCTCAGAGCCTATCGAAAAACCCTTGCGAAGCAACATAAAGATTTCGATCTGAATACTTTAAAAGACCAGTCGCTAACCAAACGTGAGATTGCAGCTATTTACAGGTCAGATATGTCGTTGATCATTTCAGAGCATGAAAAACAGCTCCTGGAAGATGATTTTGAAGTACCTGCTTCTATCTTGGTGTATCATCCTCTTTTTATTGAAGACAGTTTAAAAGACCGGAGATCAAAGCTTCTTTCTTTTGAAGATCGAAAAGACATGGTTATAGTTGGCAATTTTCTTCATGCCCCAAATGCGGATGCTGTAGAGGTATTGAGATCAGGGCTTTGGGCAAGGATCCGTGAGCGACTCCCGGAAGTGACGCTTCATGTTTACGGGGCCTACATGCCAGATCACCTGAAAAGCAATGCCCTTAAAAAACAAGGAATGATCTTTCACGGCAGGGCAGAAGATGTAGATACGGTAATGCGTAAAGCACGGTTGTTAATTGCACCTCTTCGCTTTGGTGCGGGATTAAAAGGGAAATTGATCAGGGCCATGGAAAATGGGCTGCCATCTGTAACCACACCAACAGGGGCTGAAGGAATTGCAGGAAAGGCTGACTGGCCAGGTGAAATTGCGCGCTCAGAACTTGAATTCATCGAGGCGGTTGCAACGCTTTATCAAACTGCTTCAGCATGGAACCAGGCCGTACATAAAGGTTTTGATATTATTGACCGAAAGTTTGACAGGAAAGGATTCGAGATAAAATTAATGGGACGTATTAATGCCCTGGCATTGGATCTGTTATCACACCGGGCTCAAAATTTCACAGGAATGATGCTGTTAGACCAGCGATGTATGGCTTCCCGATATCTCAGCAAGTACATCATGGCCAAGAATAAGAATTAGTTTCCTTGGAATTCATAGGCTCCCGCATCAGGAGTTTGGTCTCTCAAGTTACCAAGTATATCTTCCCGGGCTTCAGAAATAAAATCAGCAGTACCTATATTGATCGCAGGTGATGAGGACGAGAGTTGAAAAGGGTCAGGAGCATCGCGCACGAACTCAGGATCACTATTAAGAAGTATCTCTTCGTAAATGTTACCGTCGGTAAAATCATAGAGAGGATTTTGCAGTAGATCGCTGTTATTAGTGTCAAATTGAAGTATGCTGTTTCTGAAAAGAATATTGAATGCTTCCTGTTCATCCCGGTCAAAGAGCATTTCAATCCCTGCATTTCCGGAAATGATATTATTTGTGAATTGAGCCTTAGTAAGGGGGGAGGTAGATCTTTCGCCAAAGGAGGTTTCTGTATAATTACTGATCAGAAGGGCCGGCAGGCTGCGAGGACCTTGATTCCAAAAGTTGGCTATAGTACAGTGTAAGAGTTCGTAATTGCCGCCTTCAGCGAGAAAAACCGAAACCTGGCCCGCACTGCCGGCAATGGTGTTCCGGGCGTAAAATGAAGTGTTTCGGGCCAGAATATTAATATTGGCACTGTTGAGAAATCGCGAATTAACGATGGTGGTTTTAGGGGGGGTCAATTGCGGGTCTCCTTCAGCAAAAAGCCCTATGACGGCATTTTTCACTGTTAAATGTTCCAGCCGGTTGTTTGTGCTTCCCGCTGCCAGCCAAATGGTACCCCATTGTCCGGGTATATCGCTAAACTCAGGTTCCAGGCGGTCTCCTTCAAAAATAACCTCCTTCTCCATTACCTCAGTATCATTGCTTTTACTGCCCAGAACATGCAGGCTCGCCCCTTGTTGTACCAGGATGCCGGAGGCTTCGTGAAAATATACCCTGGAGCCTTCCTGGATTTCAAGTACTTTTCCGGCGGGTACTGCAGCATACCCGTAAATAACATAAGGCCTGTTGTTGGTAAAGGTGAGTTGATCGTCCTGAAGCACAAATCCTTCTATGCTTACGGGTTCTCCATTTTCATCAACCCCTATAGGGAGCGACTCGGTGATACCATTCTCGCGTTGAGGAAACAGGAAGATGGCATCTCTTACCAGGGTAACCAGAGCAACCTCCTGCTGCGTATCAATGTTACCGAAAACCACGGCATCGGTAGCAAGAAAAGAAGGAGAGCTAAGGGTGTCCAGATCGAAAGTGCTTTCAACAAAAACAAAAATACTGTCGTTCGCACTGATCTCTACATCAGAGAAGGCCTGTCCTGAATTTCCGTTTACATTAAGACGGAAGCCACTGTCGGCGCCGGCTTTCAGATAAACAGAGGGAATTCGGATATCGTCATTCGAGGTGTTGTATACCTTAAAACTATAGGTGGATGAGCTCAACGAATTGAATACGGTATCAAGATAAACAGTGTCTTTAGAAAAAAGCAATTCGCCTGAAGCATCGCGATAGTCGAAGTTTTCCCGGCAGCCTTCCAGGAACATCAGGAATGGAACGATAATAAATACCCATCGGTATTTGAACATAGGGAATTGTTTTTTTAAAAATAGGTTAAAAAACCAAAGTACCGTCTGCTAATCAAATAATTCTATCAATTCCGGTGTCAACCGTGTCGGTCGCTTGGTGTCTTTGTTAAGTAAACACCATTGGGTGGTTGCTTTAACCAGGAGTTTGTTATTATCTTCCCGGCTGATCTCTACAACCCGGGTAGAGGTAACTCCTTCTGACTTCGTGACATAAGTGTTGATCAATAGTGCATCTCCTTCAAAAGCCTGCCCCTTATATTGTATATCATGTCTTAAGACCATCCATATATAACCTTCCTTAAGAGCCTGGGTGGCTACTTCGTTCCAGTGTGCCTCTGCCGCATCCTGCACCCATTGAACATATCGCACATTGTTTACGTGTTCGAGGGCATCAATATCGTCAGATTTTACAAGAAGTTGGTATTGATAGGTTTGCACTATTGCTTTTCTTTGATTTGAACCTCAAATATCTTATCCCAGTTTTTACCGGTCACAAAAAAGGTTTGTCGCCCCGGGTGGTATGCGATCCCGTTAAGCACATCCAGGTCATCGTGTTGCGTTACCTTGCTTTTAAGCCCTCTGAAATCAATAACTCCTGTAATGGCACCCGTTTTGGCATCAATGATCATAGCGCTGTCTTTTAACCAAACGTTGGCGTAAATGGAGCCGTTAACATATTCCAGTTCATTTGCTTTATTAAATACAGAGGTATTGGTGACGATCTCCAGATGATCGGTTTCCTGTAGGGTCTCCGGGTCAAGGATCCATATCTTGTCTGTGCCGTCACTCATATAAATTCGCGTTCCGTCATTGGTAAGGCCCCATCCTTCTTTACTTTTCCCGTATTTAAAGGTAGCGGTTCTTTCAAAGGTGTTCAGGTCATAAACAAAGCCTGTACGAGATTGCCAGGTGAGCTGATACACCTTGTTATTCATGATGGTGATCCCTTCGCCGAAGTAGTTAGCGTTTAAAGCGACCTCTGAAAGCACCTTTCCGGATTCAAGATCTATCTTTCTTAATGCCGATTTTCCTTTTCTTCCTGTACCCTCATAAAGAGTATCATCATGAAATTCCAGCCCTTGGGTAAACGCATTGATGTCGTGGGGGTAGGTGTTAAGAATTTCATAGGTATAGATCTTCGGGGCATCGGCAGCCAATACCAGCAGACTTGTGGAAACATTGAAGACCTTTTCTCCGGCAAAAATCGTTGCTTCAAGGTCCTGCTCTCCCAGTTTTTCCGGGGTCATAACCACCGCATTATTCTCGGGGTAGATCCTGGAGTCGTTAAGGAAATATTGAACAGAGTCGAACTCTATATTCTTCCGGTTCTCCAGGGTTATAGATACTGACTCTCCATAATTGATCTTTGCGTCTTTAGCGGCGGCTTTTAAAGAAAAATATTTTTCCGTTTTTTTTTCATTATTTCCGCAGCCAATGGCCAGAACAGATAAAATACTGAAGGTTAAAATTTTATGTATAAACATAGGGGTTGTCGCTTTTGGAAGGCAAGGTATTTAATAAAAATTACATGGTAAAATTATTGCGCAAGCTTAAAGAGTTTGTATATTTGCACCCGGCAAGTCCTACACGACCAGCTCCTGCAGAATCCCCCAGGGCGGGAACGCAGCAAGGGTATGTGGTCGCAGCGGTGCGATGTAGGTAGCTTGCCGTTTTTTTTTATATCTTCCGGGCTGAAAAATCATAGCTACCCAGATCATAAAATGTCTAAAGTTGTTCTAATTACAGGCGGTTCTTCTGGAATCGGAAAGGCAATAGGAGAACACCTCGCTTCTCAGGGTTATATCGTATATGGTACCAGCAGAAATCCTGACAGAATTCAAAAGACAGACTTTAAATTCAACTTACTGAAACTCGACGTTACTGATCCGGAAAATGCCGTTAGTTGTATTTCTGAAGTTATAGAACGTGAAGGGCATATTGATGTGTTGGTCAATAATGCCGGAGTGGGTATAACAGGTCCTGTTGAAGAGACACCAGACACAGAGATCAGAAAGGCTTTTGATACTAACTTCTACGGTCCTATCAATCTTATGAAGGCCGTTCTGCCTCATATGAGGAAACAGCGTTCAGGTCTTATAATTAATATCACATCTATTGCCGGTTATATGGGCTTGCCTTACCGGGGAGTGTACTGTGCTACTAAAGGGGCATTGGCTTTGGTGGCAGAAAGTATGCAAATGGAGTTGTATAGAATGGGGATAGAAATATGCAACCTGGCTCCCGGTGATTTTAACACCAATATAGCCAGTGGCAGGTATCATGCTCCCATATTGGAAGCTTCTGATTACGGAGAGAACTACGCCCGTGTGATGAATGTGATCAACGAGCAAATGCAGGATTCTTCAGATCCGGCTCTGATCGGTAAGAAAGTGCAGCGCATTATAGAAAGTAAGAATAAAAAACTGCATTACAAGGCAGGGGCTTTTATGGAAAAGGTTTCTGTAAAGCTTAAGCAATTACTGCCAGATAAAGTGTTTAATAAATTACTGCTTAACCATTATAAATTATAACTTTGCCCAGCCTTTAAATTTTTGACCTTCGGGTCGGCAGAGGTGTTATAGTGATACATAAAATCGTTTTAAAATTCTTATATGAAATTTTTTATAGATACTGCAAACCTGGCTCAGATAGAGGAGGCCGAAGCCCTTGGAGTGTTAGATGGGGTAACCACTAATCCGTCGCTTATGGCAAAAGAGGGTATTACCGGAAGGAATAACATTCTGAAGCATTACGTAGATATATGTAACCTTGTAGAAGGAGATGTTTCTGCAGAGGTTATTGCTACCGATTTTGAAGGTATTATTAAAGAGGGAGAGGAATTAGCAGAGCTTCACGAACAGATCGTGGTAAAGGTGCCTATGATCAAGGATGGTGTAAAAGCTATCAAATATTTTTCTGATCAGGGTATCAGAACCAACTGTACTCTTGTTTTTTCAGCAGGACAGGCTCTATTGGCTGCCAAGGCCGGAGCTACCTATGTTTCTCCTTTTATCGGAAGACTCGATGATATTTCAACAGACGGACTTTCCTTGATACAGGATATCAGAACCATTTATGATAATTATGGTTTTGAAACCGAAATTCTTGCTGCTTCTGTAAGACATACGATGCACGTGTTAGACTGTGCCAGGATTGGTGCTGACGTAATGACCGGTCCGCTTTCAGCGATCACCGGCTTGTTAAATCACCCCTTGACCGATATCGGTCTGGCCAAGTTTCTTGAAGATCACAAGAAAGGGAACTAATAGTAATATACTGACTGTATAAAAAAAGCCTGCGTGATCAACGCAGGCTTTTTTATTTTTATGTCAATGACAGTAAACATACACGTCAGATCTTTTTCATATTCGCCAGTTTCTCATGTACCCTGGAATATTTAAGAGGGGTGGTGTTGTAAATATTTCCAAATCCTTCAATAACCTTACCTTCTTCATTAACCACTACCATCCTGTCGAGATTCAAATAGGCAAAATGTTTAATGATGTATCTCATTCCGGGGGCCCGCATATGCAGATCTCCTTCCAGTTCGAGTTCCTTCATGGTATTTATCCACTCGTCATGACTGGAGTCCAGGTTAATACTGATAAACTGGAATTCGGGATAAGACTCCTTTAGTTCCTTAACATGTCTCAGCGTTTTTCTGGCATGTCTTTTCTCCATGGAGGTCCATAGATAAAAAACGGTTTTTTTGTTGAACCAGGTAGAGTCAATATTGTGTTTTTCACCTTTTTGGTCATAGAGCTCCAGCGTAGGTATGGCATTGCCACTTCGTAACGCAGCAACTGCATTATGCATACGCTTAAGGTCGGGTGAGATTTCCCCGTTATTCAAGTCTTTATAAAAGGCTATAAAATTCTCATTGCTTTCTTCGTTGTGATCGTATTGAAAGTACTTGATCGCGGTTCTCTCCATAAAATATGAGCGAAGGTGAGAAAGGGAGACCATGCTGTCAATGAGATTTAAGCGATGGGTACTGTAATGATAAACCTTAAGTTTGCCGCCGGGCAGGCCGCATTTTACATTGCAGCGGTCTCTGGTTAGTTGATCAAGATAAACGCTTAGATATTCTAAATACAATCCGAGGTCGGCCAGCTGTTGGTCATTTTTATCTACCTTTTCACGATGTTCATAGTAACCGGCGGGTACCTCCGGCATTTCTTCAAGGCCTAAACGGTACTTATGCTCGCTGGCATAGCGCTCCTTGTGTGTAAAGTGCGGAAGGTCTATAGAGGCTTTGGTGACGTGTTTCGCTAAGGGAGATAAGTTGGTTTCTGCAACCATTTGCTCGTACTCCTCAATTTTCATAGAACGAATAGAGTCCATCTTTCTAACAAATACCTCCGGGGTTGCGTTGTAGAATTTCTGCATCAGGTAGCGTTCGTCTTCCTGAAGCAGCCACATGTCAATAAGAAAATTATTCTTTATTGCGCCTTCGCCGGTAAACATCAGAGATTCGTCAAATTCCAAGGTGTTTAGTCGCAGCATCAGGCTGTCTTCCTGTTCTAAGATAATGTATTGCAGTTCATTCCCATGGCTGAAACTGTAAACACCTTCCGTAAACTCGTTGAGCTTGAAATGAAAACGATTGTTTTCGTCAAGAGAGGAAGAGTCGATTTTGGCATCCTTAAAAAGAAGATAAACTTTATCTTCTTTCGGATTTACAATTTCTCCTCCGAAATAGGTGTATGTTTCTTTTTCGGAGCAACTCAAGGTCATGAGAGCTATAAGTCCCAGTAATAGTCTATTCATGCATCTGTTAATCTGTTCATATAATCAAGGAGATGTCCTCTTTTTCCCTCATTATAACAAATCTATGAAAGCTCCCTATTTTGGGGTGTTAAGGTGTAGTTAAATAAGACTTTTTTAGGCTTTCGCTAAAGGGTATTATATGTTCTTTATTTCTTACTTTTGCGGCATAATTAAAAATAGGAGTTTTAATGTTATCAGTATCAAACCTTTCTGTTCAATTTGGTAAGCGCGTTCTTTTTGATGAAGTAAACGTGAAATTTGCCCACGGTAACTGCTATGGGATCATCGGTGCCAATGGAGCAGGGAAATCAACATTTTTAAAGATCCTTTCCGGAAAGCAGGATGCTACCGGGGGGCACGTTCATCTGGAGCCCGGAAAACGCATGTCTGTGCTGGAACAGGATCACTATGCCTGTGATGACTTTCCTGTGTTGGAGACTGTATTGAGAGGAAATAAGCCCTTGTTTGAGATCAAGCAGGAGATGGATGCCTTATATGCAGATTATTCTGATGAGAATGCAGAGCGGATCGGGGAGTTACAGGTGGCCTTTGAAGAGATGAATGGGTGGAATGCAGATAGCGATGCGGCTGCACTTTTATCTAACCTGGGTATTGCTGAAGAGCTTCATTATACCCAGATGAAAGACCTGGATAATAAGCTTAAGGTGAGAGTGCTTTTGGCACAGGCACTGTTTGGTAATCCTGATGTGCTGATCATGGATGAGCCTACCAACGACCTTGACTTTGAAACTATAAACTGGCTCGAAAACTTCCTGGCTAATTACGAAAATACCGTTATTGTGGTTTCTCACGACCGTCACTTCCTTGATGCCGTGTGTACCCATATCGCGGATATTGATTTCGGAAAGATCAACCTGTTTAGCGGTAACTATACTTTCTGGTATGAGAGTAGTCAGCTGGCTGCAAGACAGCGTGCACAGCAGAATAAGAAAGCAGAGGAAAAGGCAAAAGAACTCCAGGAATTTATTCAGCGATTTTCAGCTAACGTTGCCAAAAGTAAGCAGGCAACCTCCAGAAAGAAGATGCTGGAAAAGCTAAAAGTAGATGATATCAAGCCTTCGAGCCGCAGATATCCTGCCATTATTTTTGAAAGAGAACGCGAGGCAGGAGATCAAATACTGAATGTAGAAGGACTTACCGCTTCTTTAGACGGTGAGCTGCTTTTCAAAGATGTGCATATCAACCTTGCAAAAGGCGACAAGGTGGCTGTTATATCAAGAGACTCAAGGGCTACAACAGCTTTCTATGAGATCATAAACGACCGAATGAAAGCCGATGCCGGTACCTATCAATGGGGAGTAACCACCAACCAGGCGTACTTACCGGTAGATAATTCAGAATTCTTTGATAACGATCTTAATTTGGTTGATTGGTTACGTCAATGGGCTAAAACCGAGGAGGAACGTGAAGAGGTTCATATCAGAGGTTTTCTTGGTAAAATGTTGTTCAGCGGAGAAGAGGCTTTAAAAAATTGCAGGGTACTCTCAGGAGGAGAAAAAGTACGTTGTATGCTAAGCCGTATGATGATGATCAGGGCTAACGTGCTTATGCTTGATGAGCCAACGAACCACCTTGACCTGGAAAGCATCACCGCCTTTAACAACTCCTTGAAAAAATATCCCGGCACTGTCATGTTAACCACGCATGATCACGAATTTGCACAAACCGTGGCGAATCGCATCATTGAACTTACACCTAACGGTGCTATAGATCGCTACCTGAGCTTTGACGATTATATGACTGATAAATCGATCAGAGAGCAACGTGACAAAATGTATGCTGTAGAAGTTTAAGAGATTCTTTCTAGTGTAAATAATAAATAAGCCTTTTCTTATTCTTAAGAGAAGGCTTTTTTATGGTTGAGGGTATCTTTGCCCTTACTCCTGCGGTAAATTGTCGAGTTCGTGCTGTAGATTTTCCAGAACTGCCCGGCTTTTCTCTAACTCATCTTTGTGAACAAACACCTGGATCTGGTTAAACACAGCAGGTGCAAAGCCGGCCACACGACCTGACTCAGATTCATTTCTGGTAACGGGTATAATATCAAATTTCTTTAAATGCTCTTTGAGCAGGATCACCTTTACCTCACTTCCTGTAAATAGATGTTCGTATGATGCTTCACTCATGATCAAACAGTTGTTTTGTGTTCATGACGCCCGAAGCAAGCAGCTGTCAGGCGTTAAAGTATTTACTGTTCCAGATAGCTGTATTGAAATTTTTTCCAAGGGCAAATCCATAGAAAATAACGATACTGCCTATCATTTTGAACATAAACATGAATAGCAGCCAAAAACTGGCTGAATCATCCTGGTTCGTAAACAAGCCCATAGGCATGAGCATGGTTAGCAGGTAGCTCACCATTAGTATGGTAAGGGTCAGATTCATGAGGTTTCTGAAAGGGAGTACCAAAAGTCTTCTCATCGGATGAAGATCATTCCCCCATTTATGTATCAGGTAATAATAACCGTTACCTATCGGGGCCATCAGCAAAGGATCATCAGCATTTTCCAATTTAAATAATTTCGAAGGTGCAATGATCTTGAACCCCTTCAACTGGGTGTTGTGTTGCTTTTCCAGACTTTTAATCTCTATCAGTGCTTCGGCAGGAATTTTACCCTTAAAATAACGCGTGGATAAAAATCGAAGACGGTAATCAATACAAATGGTTTTGATCTGGTCAAGATGATACACCCTATCCATGTCGAGCTTTGAAATTACAAAGTCATTGAAGCTATCATCTTGCCCCCCGGTAAGCTCTGCGGTTATCTGATCTTCTTTCTGTTGTTCTTTCTGAAGGATGAACTGGACCTGTTGGAGGATGTTTCTTTCGGCATTGATGCGGTTACGATACGCCCGCAATTTTTCTTCTACATTCGTCTTTTTCAGCATCACTTTCTTTTTTACCAATTTCACAGCTTTTCAAAAATAAGCAAATAGAATGTTGGTTACAAGAGAGTTAGCTCAGAATAGAAGGGAGTATTTGTTAAAATTGAAGACAGAGTTCAAAAAATTAACACAAAAAAACGGGCCTGTCAAAAAAACAGGCCCGTTAGTGGAATTATCTTAAGGTAGCTCCAAACTGCTTTTCAAAAGAGTTTTGAAGCTTTTTCATAACCTTATCTATTTGTTTGTCGGTCAATGTTTTTTGGTCATCGGCGAGGGTGAAGCTCAGGGCATATGACTTTTTGCCTTCCGGCAGGGTGTTACCCTGGTAGACATCAAAAAGGTTCACTGCTTTTAAAAGCTTTTTCTCTGCCTGCATCGCCGTCTGATGTAATTCACCAAAGGTGGTGGCTTCATCCAGCAAGAGGGCAAGATCTCTTCTTACTTCAGGGAATTTGGGTATTTCTCTGAATTGCACACCTTTCTTGTTGATAAGCATCAGAACATTGTCCCAGTTGAAATCTGCATAAAAAACGGGCTGCTTTATATCCATGGCCTTTGTTATTTTACGCGCTACCAATCCGAAAGAAACCACTGGTATCTTTCCGGCAAAATAGGTAAGACCCTCGCTGTAGATATCGCTGTTTACAGGCTTTACTTTTAGATTGTTAATGCCCAAGCGTTCTAATAAACCTTCAACGGTACCTTTCAAATAAAAGAAGTCTGTGGGACCCGACTTGGTATTCCATGTTTCAGGATGGCGATCGCCTGTAACCAAAAGGGTTAAATGCTTGAATTCTTCCCTCTTATCGTTGAATCGGAAATACGTTTTTCCAAACTCAAAAAGCTGGAGGTTATCGTTCTTCCTGTTTATGTTGTAACTCAGTGCTTCCAGCCCGCTAAAAAGCATGCTTTGACGTAGAACAGATAATTCATTACTTAAAGGATTAATGATCTTAACCTGCTGTTCTTTATTCAGCGTATCAGTAAGCTCCGTATACTTTGGAGTGGTCAATGAATTAGCAAGAATCTCATAATACCCTTGTGAAGCCAGTAAATTTCCGATAACATCACTTACTTTGTGGTCTTCGAACCTGGAAGTTGGCGCAACAGAGGCATTGAACTTCTGTGTTGAATGAATATTGTTGTAGCCGTATACCCTGAGGATCTCCTCAATAACATCTACTTCTCTTTGAACATCTACACGGTATGACGGAATGGTAAGTCCGATGCCCGTTTCAGTTACATTGTTGATCTTTATCTCAAGAGAGGTAAGGATCGATTTAATGGTCTCTGTCGGGATCTCCTGTCCGATAAGGCTGTAGATCTTTTCAAAGGTCAGGAATACCTGGAAATCTTCGAATTTCACCGGGTAGATATCCTCAACATCACTGGAGATATGACCTCCGGCAATATCTTTGATCATCAGTGCAGCTCTCATCAACGCATATTTTGTGGTATTGATGTCGATACCTCTTTCAAACCTGAAGGAGGCATCGGTATTTAAACCATGGCGTTTGGCTGTTTTTCTCACCGAAACCGGATCAAAGTAGGCACTTTCAAGAAATACCTGGGTGGTATTTTCTGTAACTCCTGAATGAAGCCCTCCGAAGACTCCGGCGATGCATAAAGGTTTGCTTTGGTCGCAGATCATAAGATCATCTTCGCTTAATTCCCTTTCAACCTCATCAAGGGTTACGAATTTAGTTCCTGCCTTCAGGGTTTTAACTTCGATCTTATTTCCCTCTATTTTGACGGCATCAAAAGCGTGAAGGGGCTGCCCGAGCTCGTGCAGTACATAATTGGTAATATCAACCACATTGTTCTTAGGTGCAATACCAATAGCAAGTAATCTGTTCTTTAACCAATCGGGCGATTCAGTGACCTTTACCCCGGAGATGGTTACCCCGCAATAACGCGGACAAAGTTCTTTGTCTTTAACATCTACATCTATGCGCAGGGTTCTGTTGTCTACATGAAAACTGCTCACCGACGGGGTAATTAGTTCCATGTGAGTACCTTGTTGAAGGAGGCCTGCCCTCAGGTCACGGGCCACCCCGTAATGACTCATGGCATCTGCCCTGTTAGGGGTTAGGCCTATCTCAAAAACCTGGTCGTTTTCAATTTCAAAGATGTCTGCACAGGGGGTTCCCGGCTCCAGAGCTTGATCGAGTACCATGATACCATCATGACTTTCACCGAGCCCGAGCTCATCTTCAGCACAGATCATTCCCATGGAGACTTCGCCGCGAATTTTCCCTTTTTTGATCTGCCATGGCTCTCCGGAGGCATCATAAAGAGTAGTGCCAACGGTTGCTACGGGAACCTTTTGACCTTTGTCTACGTTAGGTGCCCCACATACGATCTGTACAGGCTCTCCATTTCCAAGATCAACCTTGGTAAGCTTAAGACGGTCTGCATTAGGGTGTTGCTCACATTCCAGAACATGACCTACAACGATGCCTTTTAGGCCACCTTTAACAGTTTCAAAAGATTCTATCCCTTCAACTTCCAGGCCGAGATCAGTCAGCAATTCTCCTGCTTTATCGCTTGGAAGATCAGTATTGATAAATTGTTTTAACCAGTTGTATGATATTTTCATGCTTTCGATTATAGATGCTCGGCAAAGATAACAATACAGCAATAATTTCCGACTTTCAAAGAAGGCTTTATACGGAGTTTTAGCAGCCTGTTGAAAAGAATTTCAGATTTACCCTTTGAGTGGCAATGTATCAGTGTTTTACCCGTAGCTATTGGGTTAGGAAATGTAATTCCAGATATTTTTATGTTTGGCCATTTGTTGGTAAGTATGCCGTATGCGGGCATTCTTTTCTTCTTTGAGCCCGGGGTCTTCTTTCAGAGTTTTAATGGCGTAATATCGTGCTGCTTTTAAAATGTCATTATCTTTCACGATGTCGGCGATCTTTAGGTTAAGAACTCCGCTTTGCTGGGTTCCCATAAGATCTCCGGGGCCACGGAGCTTTAAGTCGACCTCGGCGATCTCAAAGCCATCGTTGGTTGCGCACATGGTTTCCAGACGGGTCTTACTGTCATTAGATAATTTATGCCCCGTCATAAGTATACAGAAGCTTTGCTCGGCTCCACGGCCTACACGTCCCCTTAGCTGATGCAGTTGAGAGAGTCCGAAACGCTCTGCGCTCTCAATGACCATTACCGAAGCATTGGGTACATTAACGCCTACCTCTATGACCGTTGTAGCCACCATGATCTGCGTTTCGCCTCTTACAAACCGATCCATTTCATAGTCTTTGTCTTCTGCCTTCATCCTGCCGTGAACAATGGAGATCTGGTAATCCGGTTTTGGAAATTCCCGTTCTATACTTTCATAACCATCCATCAGGTCTTTGTAATCCAGCTTTTCACTTTCTTCAATAAGTGGATAAACCATATAAACCTGGCGTCCCTTTTTTATTTCGTCTCTGATAAATGCAAATACCTTAAGTCGATTATTGTCGTACCGATGGACTGTTCTGATAGGTTTTCTTCCCGGTGGCAATTCATCGATCACAGAAATATCCAGATCGCCGTATAAGCTCATTGCAAGTGTTCTTGGTATAGGGGTGGCAGTCATAACCAGAATATGAGGCGGCAGG
This sequence comes from Robertkochia marina, assembly GCF_004799345.1. GTDB lineage: Bacteria > Bacteroidota > Bacteroidia > Flavobacteriales > Flavobacteriaceae > Robertkochia > Robertkochia marina. Next base: position 812,018 of record NZ_SSMC01000002.1, on the reverse strand, counting down.
GTGTTCTTATGCCAGAGCTTGGAGCGCTGGGCAACCCCGAAACGGTGTTGTTCGTCAATGATGGCCAGGCCGAGATTATTGAATTTAACCTTGTCTTCCAATACGGCATGAGTGCCTACCAAAATATCTAATTCACCATTTTCGAGCATCTGATGGAGCTCATTGCGCTCTGACCTTGGGGTAGACCCGGTTAATAGCCTGATGCTTACCTCCATGTTTGCCAGTAATTCCTTTAACCCATTATAGTGCTGCTGGGCCAGGATCTCTGTTGGAGCAACCAGGCAGGCCTGGTATTGGTTGTCTATAGCAAGAAGCATGCTCATCAAGGCTACAATGGTTTTTCCGGAACCTACATCTCCCTGCAGCAACCTGTTCATCTGAGCCGGACTTCCCATATCATTTCTGATCTCTTTTAACACCCTTTTCTGGGCACCTGTAAGGTTGAAAGGAAGATGATCATTGTAGAATTCCGTAAAGAATTTACCGACAGATTCAAACGGATGACCTTTGATCTTCTTCTTATTGCTCATATTCCTGGCGATAAGCTGAAGTTGTATGTAAAACAATTCTTCAAACTTAAGACGGTATTGTGCTTTGGCTAATTTTTCGGCATTCTTGGGAAAGTGGATATTGATCAGGGCTTCGCTTTTAGGCATCAGTTTAAGTTCATCCAAAAGCTCAGCCGAAAGGGTCTCGAAAAATCGTCCCCCCGTTTCTCGGAACAATTGCTGCATAAGCTTGTTAACCACCCGATTGGTAATTCCTTTATTACTGAGCTTTTCCGTTGATGGGTACACCGGCTGCATTCCTGCCTGAAGCCCTCTTTTATGCTCCTCCAGTAATTCCATTTCAGGATGGGCCATAGAAAACCCGTTGAACCAATTGGTCTTGCCAAAGATCACATAAGGACGGTTGATCTTCAGGCTTTCCCTGATCCACTTATGAGCCCTGAACCACACCAGTTCCATCTCTCCGGTCTCATCTCTGAAGGTGGCAACCAGTCGCTTTTTATTTTTGTGTTCTACTGTTTTCAAGTGGGTAACCTTACCAACGATCTGTACTTCAGCCGTGCTGCGCTGCAGTTCACTGATCTTGTAATACCGGGTTCGGTCGAGGTATCTGTTTGGAAAAAGATTAAGAAGATCCTGATAGGTGTGTATACCCAATTCCTGCCGCAAAAGGTCGGCCCGACCGGGGCCAACGCCTTTAAGGTAATCAATGGGGGTTTGCAGGAAGTTTGTTTTCACCATATCACGAATATAAAACTTTCATGGAAATCAAACTCCTTGTGCCCAACGTGGTTTACATATCATAGTAGAATATATTTGTTACATTGTTATACCTAACCTTTGTTATCCTGATCATATGACGCGATACATCACCATTATTTTAGGGCTGTTTCACTTTCTTGCCGGTGCACAACATACCGGAAAGGTCGATTTTACTGAGGGCGATATACATATAGAAATTACCCCGGAAAAAGGACTGATCGCGGGGAAGGTGGTTTACCGTTTTAAGGTGAGCGAACATACGGATACGATCTTGGTTTCAAGCAGAGCACTTCAGATAAGCGAAGTAACATGGAAGGGTGAACCTCTGAACTATCAGGCAAAAGGAAATAATTTGATGATCATTCACACTTTTGAAGAGGGTTTATATGAAGACCTGGTGATACAGTACAAGGCAAGCCCTGAGAAGGCGGTGTATTTTCCCGGCTTTACCACTACTTCCTTTTCAGAAGACCCGCCGGTAGTTCCCGGGGAGGGGGGAAAACAGGTTTGGACACAAGGACAGGGTAAATATACCTCTTCATGGGTACCCTCCTTTGATGATATGAATGAAAAAGTGATATATACCATGGAGATCTTGTTTCCTAAGGGGTATGAACTCTTAGCAAGCGGACAATTTCAAGGAAAGCAGGAGCTGGAAGATAAAACGTTGTGGAAGTATGCCCTGAAAAAACCGGTGAGCTCGTACCTGCTGGCTTTTGTGGGTGGTAACTACAGGAAAATGGAGGAGCGTTCTAAATCGGGAGTGCCCCTGGAAATGTATTATTACCCTTCGGATAGTGCCCGGGCAGAAACTACCTATGTTCACTCAGCAGAGATCTTTGATTTTTTGGAAAATGAGATCGGGGTGCCCTATCCATGGAAGGTATACCGCCAGGTACCGGTAAGAGACTTTCTATACGCCGGGATGGAGAACGTAACCCTCACCCTATTTTCTGATAGTTTTATTACTGACAGCATTGGGTTTTCTGACAAGAACTATGTGAATGTAAATGCCCATGAATTGGCTCATCATTGGTTTGGTAACTTAGTCACAGAAGAAAGTGGTAAACATCATTGGTTGCAGGAGGGTTTTGCCACCTATTATGCCTTGTTGGCGGAAAGAGAGTTGTTTGGAGAAGATTACTATTATTGGAAGCTTTACAACTCTGCAATACAGCTTATCAGGCTCTCTGAAGACGGTAAGGGTGAAGCCTTGCTGGATCCTCATGCCGGGAGTCTTACCTTTTATGAAAAAGGAGCCTGGGCCCTGCATTCACTCAAGGAAAAGGTAGGGGTTAAGGCCTTTCGTTCGGGGGTAAAGGAAATGCTTACTACCTATGGTTTTAAAAATATACATACCGGGATCTTTCTTGAAACGCTTTCCAAACATACCAATGCCGATCTTGAAGAGTTTCGCAGCCAATGGTTAGAAGCTCCTGAATTTCCGGAAGAGGAGGCGGTAAGAAGTCTTAAAAGAAACAAGTTTATCAGGAAGTATATAGAGGTTCACGAAGATGATGCTTCACCGGTAGTGGTATACAATGAGTATAGGAATCTTTTAAAGGAGCCGCTGTACTTTCCTCTGAAGCAAATGCTGTTAGAACGCGCCTCAGCATGGCCTGAAAAACTTAGAGACTCTTTCTGGCTGGAAGCACTAAGGTCTGATGATCTGTACATAAGACAAGGAGTGGCCATGGCGGCTGATACGATACCTTCTTCATTGAAAAAGTCTTTTGAAAATTTACTGGACGACCGGAGTTATGTGACCATACAGGAGGCACTCATGAAGTTATGGTTGGCGTTTCCTGATGAGCGATACGGCTATTTGGAACGAACCAAAGATTTAAAGGGGTTCGAAGATCGTTCTTTGCGGATTCTTTGGCTTGGACTAGCCTTATTTGCTCCGGAGTATGAAGAAGATTCCCTGCGGTTTTTTGAGGAGCTTCAGTCGTATACAGGACCCGGCTGGCAATTCGAGACCCGGCAGCACGCCTTTGAAATGTTGTTTGAAATAGGAGGAGTAACCAAAAGATCACTTTTAAACCTGTTGCAGGGACTTGATCATCCGGCCTGGCAGTTCTCACGCTTTTGCAGAACGATGTTCGACAGGTTGGTATTGAAGCCGGAGGTAAGAATTCAGTTGCGTACGATCATGCCTGAACTAGATCCCGCCCTTGCCGATCGGTTAAGAAGTAAACTGGATAGTATCAAACTTGAAAGCCATTAATAGCGCAGCAAATGAGAGCACTGGTAATTTCAGGAGGAGGGAGTAAGGGGGCTTTTGCCGGAGGCGTAGCTCAATATCTTATAGAAGATCTTAAAAAAGAATACGACCTGTTTATCGGCACCTCTACAGGCAGTCTCCTGGTAAATCATTTGGCGCTGAAAAAGGTTGATAAGATCAAGAAGGTATACACCTCGGTGACCAATGACGATATTTTCAGTGTTTGTCCCTTTGTGGTCAGAAAAAAACACGGAGTAGAACAGATCGCGATTAATCACCTGAATGTTTTGCGAAATTTTGCCAGGGGCAGTAATACCTTCGGAGAAAGTTATCAACTCAAAAACCTGTTGCATAATTCATTTACCCGCGAAGAATTTACCAGCTTAAAGAACTCACCGCAAGATATCATTGTAACCGTATCGAACCTCTCTTTAAATCAGGTAGAATATAAATCTATCAAGGATTTTGATTACGATACCTTTATTGACTGGATATGGATTTCCTGTAACTACACCCCTTTTATGACCCTGGCCAGGCGCAATGGCTGTGAATATGCCGATGGGGGCATGGGTTGTATGGTACCTATAGAGGAGGCTGTGAAACGCGGCGCAACTGAGATCGATGCTATTATTCTGCGAACCGAGGTTACCCAATTAAACCGTCTGCCCTCCAGAAATCCGTTTGAACTGCTCACGCATATGTTTTCCTTTATGCTTGATCGCATTGAAAATCAAAATGTAAGAATCGGTAAATATGTGGCAGGACATCATAATGATATCATAAATTTCTATTATACCCCAACGGTATTGACTACGAATTCTCTTATCTTTAACCAAGAACGTATGGCATCCTGGTGGGAGCGTGGCTATGAATATGCCCGTCTTCGTGGCCAGCAAACCAGTCAACTGGATATTATATGAAAGCCTTAGTAATTAGCGGTGGAGGCAGTAAAGGAGCCTTTGCCGGAGGCGTTGCTCAATACCTCATCGAGGAAAAACAACGCAAATACGACCTGTACCTGGGGACCTCTACAGGAAGTTTATTAATACCCCACCTCGCCCTGAATCACCTGGAGAAGGTCTACAGAATGTATACCTCGGTCAACCAGCGGTCTATATTCAGTAACAATCCCTTTGTTACTAAAAAGCGCGGAGACCAGGAATATGTAGCCATAAATCACCTGAACGTGATCTGGCAATTGATCAAGGGGAAGCGTACGTTCGGTGAAAGTAAAAATCTTCGGAAAAATATCCGTCGTTATCTTCCCGAAAGTGAATTTGAGCAGATCAAAACCTCCGGTAAAGATGTGGTGGTAACCGTGTCTAACCTCTCAATGAACAGGGTGGAATACAAGTCGATCATGGACTTTGGTTATGATGATTTTTGCGACTGGATCTGGATGAGTTGTAATTATGTGCCCTTTATGTCGTTGGCCAAGAAAAACGGTTATGAATATGCCGATGGCGGACTGGGGTGTGTAATTCCCATCAGGGAGGCTATCAGAAGGGGAGCTACCGAGGTTGATGCCATTATCCTGGAGACTGAGGATAACGAGCGATCTCAGGTACTGGGTAAAAATCCTTTTTCATTAATGGTAAACCTCTATTCTTTTGTGCTTGATCAGCTGGAATCGCATGACATTGTTGAAGGAAGGCTTGCAGCCATGAATAAAGACGTTAAGCTAAATACCTATTTCACCCCAACCAGGCTTACAGAAAACTCCCTGTATTTTAATAAAAAACTAATGTCGAACTGGTGGACTCAGGGTATAAATTACGCCGCAGAGCGCTCCAGGTTATTAGAAAGAAGCCACGCCAAAAAGATCAATCTCGCGGGGTAGACATGTTACCACATTTCGCCAACCTCTTTTTTGATGAACGACAGCCCTGCGTTTGAAGGAGCCTGTTTTTCCAGTAGCTCGTTCAAAACGTTTTCCCGTAATGAATTGGCGGTATCAGATTCAACAGCCACTTTTCTGATCATTTGAATGGTAGCATTCTTAGAGGCCTTGATCACATTCCAACATTCATCTGAGATATAGATCTGTTGAGATATATTGTGGTCGAACTCATTTTCTATGGTCGTGATAAGGGCTGCTAAATAACTGTCTTTATCTGCCGTTTTGGGCGGAATTCGTATCAAGAGTTTAGAAGGGTTGATGCGCTCTAAAAACAAAGCCATTCGCTCATAGGCCTGCAATCGTAAGGGGAGGGCATTTTTTTGGTTTTCCCTGTGCAGTAAAAAACGCCTTCTTCCATCTTCATTTTTGGTGTGGAGGTTGAAAAAATAGTAGGCTATTAATCCTGTTATAATGGCAGGTAACAGGTAAAATAAAAGTTCAATGATCTTTGATTCGTCCATGGTTGTTTTTAGCGTTTAAACTTATAAAAAATTTCGGGATTAGGATGCCCTGATTTACTTCATTGAGAAGAGGAATAACCATTTTCTGACCTGATCAAAGAGAGCCTGGTCATTCCTCTTTTGCTGAGATAATCGGAGATAACAGCATCCTTAGCTTTGACCGGCAGCTCCCAGATAGTCTTGTACAATACTGATAAATGCTTTGACTCCTGTGATCATCCCGCTGTCATCCACATAGAAATCAGGTGTATGATGCGGAAAATGGGCATCGGGAGCTGTACCGGAAGGTTTTCCGCCGATAACAAAGTAAAAACCGGGTATTTCCTTTGCGAAAAACGAAAAGTCCTCGGCCCCTGTGGTGGCTTTCTCCAGGTGTACCTTATCTTCTCCCGCAACCTTGATGAGTGAGGGCAATGTTTTTTGGGTGAGCTCAGGGTCATTGTAGGTTATTGGATATCCCGCGTCTATTTCAATAGTAGCTTCGGCATTATACGCTTTTGCAATAGCGGGCACCATTTCTTTCATTCGGCGGTTGATCTTGGCCTGCATATCGTAATCGAGGGTTCTGATGGTTCCGATCATTTCAACACTTTCCGGAATGATGTTGCTTCTTACTCCTCCGGTGATCTTACCGACCGAGACCACTGCTGCTTCTTTGGTGAGCTCCATTTCTCTACTTATCAGCGTCTGTAAACCGTTAATGATCTGAGCAGAAACCACAATGGGGTCTACTCCGTTCCAGGGAGCAGATCCATGGGTTTGTTTCCCTTTTACATTCACAACGAATCGTTGTGAAGCTGCCATGGTACCTCCCGGCTTATAACCAATGTGGCCAACAGGAGTATCAGAAGAAATATGTAAGCCGAAAATAGCTTCTACGTCTGGATTTTTGAGAACCCCTTCTTGTACCATTACCTTGGCACCACCTTCTTCTCCCGGAGGTGCTCCTTCTTCCGCCGGCTGAAAAATAAATTTAATTGTGCCGGCAAAATCATTGTTTTTAGATAGAACCTCAGCAACACCCATAAGAATGGCAATATGGGTGTCATGACCACAGGCGTGCATCACACCCGTTTCTTTGCCTAAAAAGGTGGTGGTTACTGTCGATTTAAAGGGTACATCTGTACGCTCGGTAACAGGGAGGGCATCAATATCGGCCCTCAGGGCGATCGTTTTTCCGGGAGTCTTGCCTTTCAGAATGCCTACAACGCCTGTTTTTGCAATGCCCGTTTGAACTTCCAGGCCAAGCGATTCCAGGTGCTCAGCGATCTTTGCTGCCGTATTGTATTCTCTGTTTGATAATTCCGGGTTCTGGTGAAAATGATGCCTCCAGGCAATTACTTTTTCTTCTATCGCAGCAATATCAGCATCGATACTGCTTTGAGCCTGTACAACTGTAAAGCCTGAAAGCAGGATGAATGCAAGGGTTGGTAGGGTAGTTTTCATAGTTATAAAGTGTTTAAGCTGAGTATTGTTTTTATAAATGGTTGCTTTGGTGTTGTTTCCAATTATTGATGTTTATAACGCTATCATAGAAAAGTAAACTTTCTTTACTGACATCATTTAAAATGAATAAGTCGGTAGCCTTCGTTTTGCAGGTGCACTAAAGCTGTCATGGCCGATAGTGCCATTTGTACCCCGGGAATTGATTTTTCCAGGTTTACCCCATGATAGGCCGACGACTGCCCGCACAAAACCAGTTCGACCCCTTCATCAAGCAGGGCTTGGATCAACTCGGTATTTGGGTTGTCTACCCCAAATTCTTTATTATAGAACTCAGACGACAACATATCTTTTACTGCACTTCCATGGATCACCATGGCTACCTTAAGGTGTTCTTTCTTGTATTCGTTCTGCAAGTGCAGGTTCATATACCGTGCTGCTGTCTCAATACTGGGGTTTACCCGTGAGGAATCTTTAAGTTTTCTGCTCACATCAAAAACGGCCTTCATGTCGGTAGCCTTATCCATGCGAAAACTTGCATCGGGCACCGGGTACACCGGACCATAGTCTTTAAAAAGAGGGCCTTTACTGGTTTGTAGCTGGGCGAATGAATGTGTGATGAAACAGGTAAATAAAAAAGAGAAGAGCAGTAGGTTTTTGTTCATGTTATGTTGAATTTTCCCTAAATATAGAATAATCCTGATGATGTTTATAAATTTTCAATTTGCAAGACCTCTTTTCGGCAGGTTATGGTTAAATTGTCGCGATTTAAGAAAGGGGGTGAACCCCCTGCTGTTTCTAACTTTATAATCAGTACTGAAAGCTTAAAAGAACAGGTCTTGGAGAATTATATTGCAGAATTAAATGATGCGCAACGAGCGCCGGTATTACACAAAGACGGGGCATTAATGGTTATCGCCGGAGCCGGTTCCGGTAAAACCAGGGTGCTTACCTATCGTATTGCTTACCTGATGTACCAGGGTATTGACCCATTCAATATCCTTGCGCTTACCTTTACCAACAAAGCAGCCCGGGAAATGAAAAGCCGTATCGCCTCTATTGTAGGGGGGAGCGAGGCAAAAAACCTGTGGATGGGTACTTTTCATTCTGTTTTTGCTAAAATTCTTAGGATAGAATCTGATAAGCTGGGTTATCCCAGTAATTTTACTATCTACGACACCCAGGATTCTCAAAGACTGATCAGTTCTATCATCAAGGAAATGGGCCTGGATAAAGATGTTTACAAGTACAAACAGGTTCAGAACAGAATATCTTCTTTTAAAAACAGCCTGATCACCGTCAAAGCATATTTCAATAATCCGGACCTGATGGAGGCCGATGCCATGGCCAAGCGACCAAGAATGGGGGAGATCTATAATGAGTATTGTGAACGGTGCTTTAAGGCAGGTGCCATGGATTTTGACGACCTGTTGTTAAAAACCAATGAGTTGCTTACCCGTTTTCCTGAGGTTTTGGCCAAGTACCAGGATCGTTTCAGGTATATCCTGGTAGATGAGTACCAGGATACCAACCATTCTCAGTACCTGATCGTAAAGGCATTGAGTGACAGGTATCAGAATATATGTGTAGTAGGTGATGACGCCCAGAGTATTTATGCTTTTCGCGGGGCAAACATTAATAATATCCTGAACTTTCAAAAAGATTATGATAATGTGACCATGTACAGGCTGGAACAAAATTACCGGTCTACCGGAAACATTGTTAAGGCGGCCAATTCGGTCATTGAGAAAAATAAGAGCAGGCTTGATAAGGTGGTTTGGACCGCCAATGACGACGGGAACCTGATCAAGGTACACCGATCTGAGACAGATGCAGAAGAAGGCCGTTTTGTGGCGTCGTCCATTTTTGAGAATTCTATGCAGCACCAGATGAATCATGGAGATTTTGCGGTGTTGTACAGAACCAACTCCCAGTCACGGGCCATAGAAGATGCCCTGAGGAGAAAGGATATTCCTTATCGTATTTATGGTGGCCTTTCCTTTTACCAACGCAAGGAGATCAAGGATGTCTTGTCTTATTTGCGATTGATCATTAATCCTAAAGATGAGGAGGCTCTTAAAAGGGTTATCAATTTCCCGGCCAGGGGTATTGGGCAGACCACGGTTGAAAAACTCACCGTAGCAGCCAACCATTATAGACGTTCCATTTTTGAGGTAATGTCAAACCTGGATAAGATCGATCTCAAGATCCATGGAGGAACACGCAGAAAACTGGAAGATTTTGTAACCATGATACGCAGTTTTCAGGTGACCAATCAAAATGCCGATGCTTTTCAGCTTGCCGAGCAGGTGGCTAAACAAACCGGTATTCTTCAGGAGTTTAAGAAAGATGGTACGCCGGAAGGGATTGCCCGGATGGAAAATGTGGAAGAACTGCTTAACGGTATCCAGGACTTTGTTGAAGGACAAAAAGAGCTGGCTGATGCCGAAGGCAGTCTTAGTGAATTTCTGGAAGATGTAGCCCTGGCCACAGACCTGGACCAGGATACGGGTGATGATGACAGGGTGGCCCTGATGACCATTCACCTGGCCAAAGGACTTGAATTTCCTTATGTTTATATTGTAGGAATGGAAGAAGACCTTTTTCCATCTGCCATGAGTATGAATACCCGCAGTGAGCTGGAAGAAGAACGCCGACTGTTCTATGTAGCCCTGACCAGAGCAGAGAAACAAGCCTATCTCACCTATACGCAGAGCAGGTATCGATGGGGGAAACTCATCGACGCCGAGCCAAGTCGTTTTATTGAGGAAATTGAAGATCATTTCCTGGAACATCTTACACCACCTGTAAGCTCAGGCTACCGGTATAAGCCTATGATGGATGATGATATTTTTGGGCCGGTAGACAAGAGTAAGTTCAGAACCACCAAGCCCAAACAGGGAACCCCACCTTCACATCACAGTCCTTCTCCCGAGAAGCTGAAAAAGCTTAGAAAACTCAGGCCCGATCTTGGGGTGCCAAAATCAAATATGACCGATAATCAGGCCCTCAATGAACTGGAAGTAGGTGTTAAAGTAGAACATACCCGGTTCGGTAAAGGAGAGATCGTGGCCATCGAAGGGTTTGGTAACGACAAGAAGGCAGAAATAAAATTTGACACCGGGGGTATCAAGAAACTTTTACTGCGTTTTGCAAAATTGACCATCCTTGAGTAAATAGTTCATTAAGAATCGATTATCTTTATAGGACGTTTTTTGCGTACATGAGGTAATTTCTGAAGATGGCACAGTTAATAAGGATCTATGAAGAAAATCCGGACCCGCGGAGTATTAAAAAAGTGGTTGATACTCTAAGGGATGGAGGTCTTGTGATCTATCCGACAGATTCTGTATACGGCCTGGGCTGCGATATTACCAACACCAGGGCCCTGGAGCAGATCGCCCGTATAAGGGGAGTAAAACTGGAGAAAGCAAACTTTTCCTTTATTTGTGCCGACCTCAGTAACCTCTCTGATTATGTACGCCAGATAAATACCCCTACATTTAAGATCTTAAAGCGAGCCCTTCCCGGGCCTTATACCTTTATACTGCCCGGCAATAACAACCTGCCCAAGGTTTTTAAAAAAAAGAAAACCGTGGGTATCAGGGTTCCCGATAACAACATTTCTCGGCTGCTGGTAGAACAATTGGGAAACCCTATTGTGTCAACCTCTATCTATGATGAAGATGAGGTGATCGAATATACTACCGACCCGGAACTGATCAGGGAAAAATGGGATAAACTGGTTGATATAGTGATCGATGGGGGCTATGGTGATAACATTCCGACCACTGTAATAGACCTTTCAGGAGATATACCCGAAATTCTCAGGGAGGGTAAAGGAGATCCTTCCATCATCGATAATTAGGAAGAAATAAATCAACTGCAAAAAAAAAGCGACCCATAAGGTCGCTTTCTTTATATAACTGAAACAGTTTAGTTGATTGAAGGATCTTTAAGACCTTCTTCGATCATACTGTAGAACTGATCGATCTTTGGAAGAACAACGATTCTGGTTCTTCTGTTCTTAGCTTTTCCTTCGCTGGTTTCGTTGTCAGCGATCGGCACGTACTCTGCACGACCGGCAGCAGTCATTCTTGCAGGTGCTACTCCGAAATCATTCTGAAGTGTTCTTACAACAGCAGTTGCTCTAAGTACACTTAGATCCCAGTTGTCTTTGAAAGGTGCAGTAGATTTAACTTTATCACTGTCAGTGTGTCCTTCTACCATGAATTCAAAGTCAGGCTTGTTCTTAACTACTGTGGCAACTTTACCAAGTACTTCTTTAGCCTTTCTGGTTACAGTGGCACTTCCTGAAGCGAATAATAGTTTGTCTGAAATGTTTACATAAACCACCCCTTTGTCTACACTAATGTTGATGTCTTCATCATCAAGGTTACCAAGAACTCCTTTAAGGCTTTGAACTAAGGCCAGGTTGATAGAGTCTCTTCTGGTAACTGCATCCTGAAGTTTGCGGATGGTAAGATCTTTCTCTGCAAGGCTTTCCAGAGACTTCTCGAGATTTTCAGCTCCTTTGGTTGTTAGAGTTGTTAGATTGCCCATATTGTTGATAAGCTCCTGGTTGTTGGCTCTCAACATGGCGTTTTGCTCTCTCAGAGAGGCAAGCTCAGCATCTGCCGTGGCGTTTTCTTCAAGACAACTGTTTAATTTTACAGTCGCTGAATCTAAGAGATCTTGAGTTTCTTTTTGTTTAGCTTCCAGTTCTGAGTATTTCTTTGAAGAAACGCAAGAAGAAAGAAATAGGGCTCCTACAGCACCGAGTAAAAGAATTTTTTTCATAATGAGTAATTTACTTGAATTTTAAGTGTTAACAGTTTCAGTTTAGCGCAAAAATATAGAAAATGAGGTAGTAGCATTGTACGAATTCGTTAATATTTTATTAAATACCCCGCTCAAATACCAGCCTTCTCATCATCTGTAATTTGGTTAAACAGCTTCTTTTTATATACGAAATAACTCCACACTATGGATGTGCAGTTAAAGTATTTAAAGTCCTTATTAATTTCGTCTCTTTTAGAGAATATTCTTATGAAATTTTTGTAATAACTTAAATGTGAGCGTATTATGGCGATAAAGTGCTTGGGTTTTCCCTGAAATAAGAAATGTAATCCTGCCACTCCATCTAATATTAACCTTGCAATTAACAAAGGAAATACCTTACGCTTCGGTAAATTTTTAGTGATTGAATATAGTGAATTCCTGAAATTAAAGAACGTTTTTTTGGGGTTCATACTATCAAGGGTGGCACCCCCTACATGATACACCGAACTATGGCCTGTATATCTGATCTTATAGCCCTTGTTATGAGCCCGCCAGCATAGATCTATTTCTTCCTGGTGGGCAAAGTAATCTTCATCAAATCCTTTCAGTTCACGATACACTGAGGCCTTTATGAACAAGCAGGCGCCTGTGGCCCAGAAGATCTCGCGAACATCATTATATTGCTGTTTATCTTCTTCCAGAGACTGAAATATTCTTCCTCTGCAGAAGGGGTAGCCCAGGCGGTCTATAAAGCCTCCGGCAGCCCCTGCGTATTCAAAATGACTTTTTTTCTTGTAGTCCAGTATTTTGGGTTGTGCAATGGCCGTATCAGGCATTTCCGTGAACAGCTTTTTAACGGGCGCTAACCACCCCGGTGTTACCTCCACATCAGAGTTTAGTAAGCACCAAAGCTCTTCTTTTACATGGTGAAGGGCCTCGTTATAACCACGTGCAAAGCCCCCGTTTACGTCATTCTGAATAATGGTGACCTCCGGAAAGTGTGCTCTCAGATAAGATACAGAATCGTCATCAGATGCATTATCGGCAACATAAACATGGCCGCCCTCACTGCAGGCAAGCACAGTTGGAAGAAATTGCTCCAACAGTTTTCTTCCGTTCCAGTTCAAGATTACAATGGCTATCTGCATGTCCGGTAGTAGGTTATTTTTTAGGGGTTTCAGACCTTGTGCAAATTAAAGGATATAGGTCGGAATTTCCTCAATAAAATGGTATTTTTCCAATTGATAATCAGGCTTGCAATAATAATGGTTCATTCCATTGGTAACCATCAGATACTCGGCCTTTAAGGCCATATTGTAACGGGCAATCTGGTTAAAGGTTTCCTGGGTGATCGGTACCTTTGGAGCTTTGCATTCCACCATGAGAAAAATACGCCCGTCAGGACGGTATACCACTACGTCGTAGCGCTTGCTGAGACCGTTTATTTTGAGTTCTTTTTCAGCATTTACCAAAGATACAGGGCATTTTTTCTCGCGTATGAGGTATTGCATGACGTGCTGACGTACCCACTCTTCCGGTTGAAGAATAAAGAATTTTTTCCTGACCGGATCAAAGATCTGGATCTTATTTTCTTTACTTTTGAATCGAAAGGTATAGTCCGGAAAATTGAGTTTTTGCATAGGGCAAATATGCTAATTTTGACCTACTTGTCAAAGTCGTTGATACGGCCTTTAACACGCCCAGAAATCTATTGAAACATGAACGAGATCAAAAACATCGTTTCTGATATTAAAAAAGGTAATATTCATCCTATTTATTTTCTAATGGGAGAGGAGTCTTACTATATAGACAGCCTCACCAAATTCATTGAGAATAATATTCTGCAAGAGGAAGAAAAGGGGTTTAATCAAATGGTACTTTACGGCAAGGACGTCGAGATCGAGGAGGTGATATCTCAGGCAAAGCGTTACCCAATGATGGCCGAGCGCCAGGTGGTTATTGTTAGAGAGGCCCAGCACCTTGTGCGTTCCATTGATAAGTTGTTGCCTTATGCCGAAAATCCGCAGCCTTCTACGGTGCTCGTTTTTGCCTATAAGGGCAAAACCCTTGATAAGCGTAAAAAGGTGTATAAGATGTTGCAGAAGAACGGTTTGATTCTCGACACAAAAAAATTATATGACAACCAGGTACCTGATTGGATTCGGAGAGTACTTAAAGGCAGCGGGTATACCATAGACCCTAAGGCTTCAGAAATGCTGGTGGAATTTTTAGGGAATGACCTCGGGCGTATCTCTAATGAATTGGATAAGTTAAAGGGTATCATACCGAACACCCAGGTTATTACGCCTGAGCACATCGAGGCGAATATAGGTATCAGCAAGGACTTCAATAATTTTGAGCTGAAAAGCGCAATAGCCGAGCGGGACGTTATGAAAGCAGGGAAGATCATTAAGTATTTTTCTCAAAATCCCGGAGAACATCCTGTATTGCTTACCGTGGCATTATTGCATAATTTCTTTTCCCAGGTTTTGGCCTATCACGGCCTGCCGTCTCATCATGATAAACAAGCTGTAGCCCGGGCTATTGGTGTAAGAGGAACCTATCCGTTGAAGGATATAGGTATGGCTGCCCGAAATTACCCGATGAAAAAAGTAAGCTCCATTATTAATGTCCTTCGCGATATTGATGCAAAGTCTAAAGGGATGGGGGTATATCAGTTGCCCCCCGGAGACCTTTATAAAGAACTAATGGTTAAGATCATGTATTAAAAAAAAGATCCCGCTTTAAAACGGGATCTTTTTAATTATTGATATTTCGATCTGCTTAAAGCGCCGGGTACTTGCCCGGGTTGGCTTCATGCATGATGTTATACACTTTTTCAAAAATATCTTCGGCATTTGGCTTAGAGAAATAATCTCCGTCACTTGCATAGGCCGGTCTGTGTTCTTTGGCTGTAATAGTCTGAGGAGCACTATCGAGGTATTTGTATCCTCCCTGGTTTTCCAGGATCTCCTGCATCAGATAGGCCGAAGCACCTCCCGGTACATCTTCATCAACCACCAATAACCTGTTGGTCTTTTTAAGACTCTTCACGGTATTGTGATCAATATCAAAAGGGAGCAGGGTCTGCGCATCGATCACTTCCACATCGATATCTACTTCCAATAACTCTTTGGCTACCTGCTCAACGATCCTTAGGGTAGAGCCGTAAGAGACAATCGTTATGTCTTTTCCTTCTTTTAGGGTTTCAACCACCCCGATCGGTGTGCGAAGTTCACCAAGGTTATTTGGTAATTTCTCTTTCAGGCGGTATCCGTTCAGACATTCAACAACCAGTGCAGGTTCATCAGACTCCATCAGGGTATTATAGAATCCTGCAGCCTTGGTCATGTTACGTGGTGTTAAAATATACATACCACGCAGCAGGTGAATAAGCCCACCCATGGGTGATCCTGCATGCCAGATACCTTCCAGTCTGTGACCACGTGTACGCACAATAAGCGGAGCTTTTTGCTTACCGGCACTTCGGTACAACAGGGTTGAAAGATCATCACTTAACACATTGAGTGCATAGTGAATATAGTCAAGATACTGGATCTCTGCGATAGGGCGTAAGCCTCGCATGGCCATACCGATACCTTGGCCAATAATAGTGGCCTCGCGAATTCCTGCATCCGATATTCTTAATTCTCCGTATTTATCCTGAAGCCCTTCAAGGCCTTGGTTAACATCCCCTATATTTCCGGAATCTTCACCAAAGATCAAGGCATTAGGATTGTTCGCAAAGAGTTTGTCGAAGTTTTCACGTAATACGATTCTTCCGTCTACCTGCTGTGCATCATCATCGTAGGTAGCCTGAACTTCGGCGATGTTGGTTGCGTTCGTTCTGGTTTCATTGTAAAGATGCGAACTGTAGTCGGGTTGGGTGCGCTGATAGAAATTGTCGATCCATTGTTTCAGGGCTGACTTTTCGCGACTCTCTTCACCAACAACATATTTTAAAGCCTTACGGGCCGCAGTAATAACATGACGTTTAATAGGCTCATCAACAGCAATAAGGTCATTCTTGATCTTGTTAATGAATACCTTGTTCGTACTTGATGCGGCCAGATCATCCAAAAGGGCTACCACCTGCACCTTGTCATCCTTCATGGGTTGAAGAAACTCGGTCCACGCTTCTTTCTTAGCGGTTCTAACTTCCTTCTTGATGTCTTTTTCCAGGTTGCTGAGCTCTTCTTCAGTAGCGAGATTGTTCTCGATCATCCACTGACGCATCTTGAGATTACAGTCGTGTTCTTTTTCCCATTCCAGGCGCTCTTTGCTCTTATAGCGTTCGTGAGAACCTGAGGTCGAGTGACCCTGAGGCTGGGTAAGTTCTACTACGTGTATCATTACCGGAACATGCTCTTCTCTGGCAATTTTACCGGCTTTTTCATAGGCTTCGATCAATGCCGGGTAGTCCCAGCCGTTTACTTTTATGATCTCAAAGCCATTATTGTCTTTATCTCTCTGAAACCCTTTCAGGATCTCTGAAATATTCTCTTTTGTGGTTTGGTGTTTGGCGTGAACAGATATTCCGTATTCGTCGTCCCAAATACTGATCACCATGGGAACCTGCATCACTCCGGCTGCATTGAAGGCTTCGAAAAACAGGCCTTCGCTGGTACTGGCATTACCAATGGTACCCCATGCGACCTCATTTCCATCGTTGGAAAAACCTTCTTTTTGGGTACCTTCAACGTTTCTGTAGATCTTTGATGCCTGGGCCAGACCCAGTAAACGGGGCATTTGCCCGGCAGTGGGGGAGATATCTGAACTACTGTTCTTCTGCTTGGTAAGATCTCTCCAGCTTCCGTCAGGATTTATAAAGGGTGTCTGAAAATGACCTCCCATTTGCCTTCCGGCACTCATAGGTTCTTTTTCAGCATCAGTGTGTGCATATAACCCGGCAAAGAAGTGCTTGATCTTCAGCTCTCCAATAGCCATCATAAAGGTTTGATCCCTGTAATAGCCGCTACGGAAATCGCCGTTTTTGAAAGCTCTTGCCATAGCAAGCTGAGGAACTTCCTTTCCGTCACCAAAAATCCCGAATTTTGCCTTCCCGGTAAGTACCTCTCTTCGCCCCAGCAAACTGCATTCTCTGCTGGTTACCGCTATACGATAATCATTGAGCACCTGGCTTTTAAAATTCTCGAATGAAATGTCTTTGTGTGATTCTGTTTTAATTTCCATATGTAAATTATGAGACTCTTGCAAAAGTAGCTAAAACGAACGTTAAAAGCAATCTAGATGCTTTAATAATAATAACAAATTCTTAATATATCCTCATATTTTTAGCATAAATTAGATAATTAATTAAAAATATTCGACATTTTTAAGAAATCCTCAATTTGAGACCCGCTTGGTTAACATCTTGAAAATGAGGCTTTAGAATTGTTTAAAAATTGATTTACAGCCACTTACGGGAAAATAAACCACTTAAAATTCGTGGGGAAAGGGTTACAACAAAGCGAATTTTTTGGTCATACCTGTCTTGTGCGATTTCCCAGCCGTTGTTAGAATACACCGGGAAATATAGCTCAAAGAAATCTGTAACCAGGTTCAGGCGAATCCCGGAATCGTAAACAAACCTGGTCTCCTCATCCTTGTTGTGTATAAACCCAATATCGCCATAGGCTTCCACATAACGCCAAATATTCATGGAGGCGTTAAAGGTGGTTATCCAATCGTCTGCAAAAGGGTCAGGAAGCTTTGATTTAAAGCCGCCCTCTGCAATAATAACCTGTTGGCTGGCAAATCCGCTTTCTTCAGACCGGCCCAGGTAGTTGTAATCAAAAAGGTAATCGGTTGGACGATCAAGGGCATAGCTGAAAAAGTCAGAATTAGTTTCGTTGTAAATGAATTTCCCGGCAAAAAATCTCAGGTTCAGCTGACGGTTGTTTTGAAATAACCGTCTCCATTCCCAGTTAAACGAAACCTTTGAGAATTCTGCTGCTATTTGCAGGTCTATAAACCAGGATTTATACTTGATGATCCCGTTATTACTGTATGCATAACGTGAATTGAATACGCTGTAATCAGGATCTGTATCGATAAGGGGTGAGTTTTGACGCAAGACATTGACAAACCGGGTTCGCAAAAATTGACGCTCATTGCTGCGGAGGTCACTATCTCTGAAACCGAAGGTGAGATAAGGGGTTATAGTGGTATATCGGAGATTTTCTGCATAGTGAAAGGTGGCTCCCGATAGGGCGGCATTCACTACATATAAACTACCTTCTCTGATGTATTTTCGATAAGCTACGGAACCGCTGCCTACCAGTGACTTTTCCTTTAAAGCGTAGCCCGGAGCCACATCAAATATGAAGGGTCTTTCTCTGAGGGTTTTGTTGTGAAGGCGAAGACCGGGGCTAAACCCGTCATAGATATTAAAATTGAAAACCGGGACCCAGAAGATCTGATTGTAATTGGGGTCTTCTGCATCTTTGAAGAACTGAAACTTCAGTTTTCGATTTGTTGAAAAAAAGCCTCCCAGTGACTTCCAGTTATCACGTTCGTTGAATTCAGGTATTACATGATCATAATTAAGCACCAGTTTGTTAACTCCTTCACGTGGCGCCCGGATGGTGGTAGTGCCTTCAAATTCTTTCAGCCAGGTTTTAAACAGCACATTTTCATCTTTGTCAATACCGAATAAGGTCACAGGTACTTTGGCGCCGGTTTTATTTTTTACTGTTACCAGAACACTGTCTTCTGTTTTTTGGAAATCCTTTATAGTGAAATCAATGCGTTTATCCCCTCTCACAAACTCTTCAAGGTACCAATCAATATCTCTGTCGGCATTTTCTTTAAGGATGCTTTCCAGGTCGTTGGCTGTCGAGTATCGCTGGTTGAAAGCTTTGTAGTATTGCTTTATACTTTTTCTCATGAAGGTACTGCCCATATAACTTTCCAAATAGGAAAGGCCAACACCTGCCTTGTATTTATTGGAGATCTTTTCATTGAACTTGATCAGGGAATCTGTTGGTGTTCTAAGACCCTGATCCTGATTTCTTCTGGCCATGAACATTTGAAAGAAAGGGTACTGTTCGTTATAATCCATCTGAGCCAATTTTAGACGGCGCAGAAAGAAACTGTTAGATAGTTTCCCCAGGAATTTCATTTCAGGATAATAAACGTTTTTATATTCCATCATGAGCCAGATCTGTAGCGCATCTATGACCCATCGTTCCTCCCGTTGGTCTGTAAACAGGCTGTTTTGTAAATAATTATAGGCAGCCGTTTTTAATAGTTTCATTTCATACTGGAACTCCTCGGGGAATGGTCTTAAGAATGAAGGGAGCTGGTTGATGCCATACAGCGGATTAGCCTGGTACTCTTCTTCGGTAACCATGAGCTTGTCATGGGGATATTCTCCCAGCATTTCCTGAATAAAGTTCATGACCCGATTAGCTGCGTTAACCCTGGTTATAATAGACAGATCATTGCCTTTAATGTTGGTTAACAATGACAATTGATCGTTCTGGAAGATCTCAAAATCATTTTTTTTCCTGAAAAATAATTTAACATCGCCCCGATGTTCGCCGTACAGCATGTCGGTGTGATATAATCGGCTGCGGTCTTTTTCAATAACATCCAGGTCGGTTAGCAGGATGAAATTGCCGGGGTAGGTGATCTCAAGCTCGAAGCTTTCGTGCCATTGGCTCATATCATTTAGATCCTTATTGCTGTATTTCTTCCACCCGTTCCTGTAAAGGGCAGGGGTAAGGTACCAGTGCCTGAGGTTATAGAGCGATTCACCGTACCCGTATCCCGTAAACTGATTGCTCGGGATATCGATGGTATAATTGAGTCGGAGTAGGTAATATTTGCCGGGGTATACCGGAAATTGTAATTGAACCCTGATCAGGTCATCTGCCGGCTGACGTTCCCAATTCAGGAAGTCGTAATTCCTGTCTGCTATGTTTAAAATATTGGTGCGGCCGCGTTGAATGGATTTTGCGAGATGGAATTCCTTTTTAAAATCTTCATCAAAGCGTTTTGCCAGGGGGGTGTTCTTGTTGGAATAGGCGTGATTCCAGTCGTAGATCCAGATCTCATTCAGGGTATCTTGTGAATGATTAAAAAAGATCATTTCCTGCTGAATCTGCAGGGACTTTGTTTCATTTAACAGCTGTACATTGAGACGGTGACTGTTTTGAGCAGAAAGCTTCACCAGGATGAGAAAAAAAAACAAGCGTAAAAACATAGAAGCTGCTCTCAATGCATAGGGAATTAGAGGCCCCGAAAATTAAATTCTTTGTGGTAAAGCCATTGCAGTTCGGGGGCTGCATCCTACCTTTACCTTCCTACAATATTATACAAAATTTTGTTACAATAACGGGACTCTTTCAGGTAACTCCCATCAATAAAATAAAAACTCTATGAACATAAAGGAACTTCAGTCAAACGAATATGGCAAATTCTATGAGGGATATATCAAGGTGCTTGGAGACGTTGATCTCATGTCTGAATTCAAGGCGCGAACCGATGCCTTTAACAGCCTTTTTGAAAGACTGAATGAAAAGGACCTTCATTACAGCTATGCACAGGGTAAATGGACCATTGCAGAATTAATTCTTCATATTATCGATGCTGAGCGGGTTTTTCAGTATCGTGCACTGCGCATTGGTCGCGGAGACACAACTGATCTTCCGGGGTATGATCAAGATATTTTTGTGCCCAACTGCAATGCTTCTGAGCGTACCTTATCGTCCTTACAGATAGAATTTGGTCAGGTGCGCAGTGCAGGTATATCACTTTTTGAAAACTTCCCTCAAGAAGCCCTGCTAAGGTTGGGTACGGCCAGTGGGGAAAAAGTCAGTGTAAGAGCATTGGGGTTTATGATATGTGGCCATCAAAAGCATCATGAAAATATATTAAGGGAAAGATACCTTCGCAATTAAAAAGGCCCCGTTTAGGGGCCTTTTTAGTGTATTTAGAATTCATTATTTGTCGTCATCCTCATCCGGGATCTGAAGGTTATCCGATTCCAATTCTGTTCCATCAGCATCAAAATCATCAACATCATCATCATCATCATCAAAGTTCTCCATAGTGTTTGCCAATTTGGTACTAACCTTGACAAGGTAAGTAGTGTCTTCGGTTCGAACTTCTACCGCTTCCACCATCTCATTGTTGGCATTACGGAAACTGATGATATCATCGTCGCCATATCCGTCAGGATATTTTTCCACCAACATTGACAGGATCTCGTTGGTAAGTTTTTTAAAATCAACAATAACTCTTCTCATAGCGTGACTGTTAGGATTGATTAAATGTAAAAGAAAAAAAAATTCATTCCCAAATCTTTTTTTAGATAAATTACATATCTAACAAATATGCAAAGATCAGGGGAGCCACGATGGTGGCATCAGATTCGATGATAAATTTGGGAGTGTCGATATCAAGCTTCCCCCACGTAATTTTCTCATTAGGTACGGCTCCCGAATAAGATCCGTAACTGGTAGTCGAATCAGAGATCTGGCAGAAATAACTCCAAAACGGAATCTCTTCCATTTCCATGTCCTGGTATAACATAGGCACTACACAAATAGGAAAATCACCTGCAATACCCCCTCCGATCTGAAAGAAACCAACCCCGTTTTCAGAGTTCTTGGTATACCATTCGGCCAAATAGGTCATATATTCTATTCCGCTTTTTACCGTAGAAGCTTTTAGCTCTCCTTTCATTACATATGAGGCAAAAATGTTCCCCATGGTGCTGTCTTCCCATCCGGGAACAACAATAGGGAGGTTTTTTTCTGCGGCTGCATACATCCAGGAGTCTTTCAGGTCAATTTCATAGTATTCTTCAAGTACTCCGCTCAGCAATAGCTTGTACATATACTCATGCGGAAAATATCGCTCTCCTTTCTCGTCTGCATCCTTCCAGATCTTATAGATATGTTTTTGCAGTCTTCTAAAGGCCTCTTCTTCAGGAATACAAGTGTCTGTAACCCGGTTAAGGCCTTTCTCAAGCAGTTCCCATTCTTCTTTGGGGGTTAGATCCCTGTAATTGGGTACTCTCTTGTAATGGCTGTGCGCCACCAGGTTCATCAGGTCTTCTTCCAGGTTAGCACCGGTACAGGAGATAATATGTACTTTGTCTTTTCGAATCATTTCGGCAAAGATCTTACCCAGTTCGGCAGTACTCATGGCTCCTGCCAGGGTAACCATCATATTGGCTCCGTTCTGAAGCTGTGCCTCATAAGCCTCTGCGGCATCAACCAGAGCGGCGGCGTTAAAGTGCAGAAAGTACTTATTGATAAAAGCTGAAATCGGTCCTTTATTATTCTTCATCGTCTTCTTGATTATTTTGATCAGTGTATTTGAATTTATAAGCCAGCATTTTGTAGTAAAGCTTGGCCGCGAGGAAATCAGAAGAAGGCTCAGCAGGGTTCGGACAAAGTTCTACGATGTCAAAGCCTACTACGTTCTTCTTTTTAAAAACTTCTTTAAGATATTCCGTCATTTCGTACCAGAGCATTCCTCCGGGTTCCGGAGTACCGGTAGAAGGTAATACAGATGGGTCAAAAGCATCGAGGTCTATGGTTATAAACACATTTTCGGTCATCTGATTAATGGAGTCATCCATCCAGTCCTCATCCGATACCATTTTATGGGCAAAATAGACCTGGTCTTCGGTCATATGCTCCAATTCACTGATGTCCATACTGCGAATACCTACCTGTATAAGCTTGGTGTTCTTGCTGGCCTCATAAACGGCGCAGGCATGATTACAGGTGCTGCCTTCATAAGAAGGACGCAGATCGGCATGGGCATCGATCTGTAACACCGTCAGATCGGAAAAACTTTCATTAAAAGCTCTGATAGATCCTATGGAGATGGAGTGTTCGCCTCCGAACAGGGTGACAAACTTATCCTGTTTGATATAATTTTTGGTGATCTTATGAACGGCCTCTACCATTTTTTCAGGAGAATTGTTCTCACTTACGGGTGGAGCCAGGTACACCCCTTTCCTGTAGGGTTCAGACCGGGTTTCAATATCAAAAAGTTCCATGTTCTCTGAAGCGTGCAGAAAGGCCTCGGGCCCCTTGTCAGCTCCTTTTCGCCAGGTAGAGGTACCGTCGTAGGGTACCGGGATCAATACCACCCTGGCATCTTCAAGCCGGGCGTATTTGTCGGGAATTCCTGCATAGGTTTTTTTACTCATCATAGCCAAGTATTTTTAAAAAATCGGTTGCTGATTGTTGTTCTGAAAATAATCTCGTTTTTAAGTTTCCTTCTTCATCCCGGTCTATCAGGATGTGTTTTGGCGAAGGAATCAGGCAGTGCTGTAACCCCCCAAAGCCACCAATGGTCTCCTGGTAGGCACCGGTATTGAAAAAACCGATATACAGCGGCTTGCTTTTACTGAATTTTGGCAGGTAGATCGCATTCATATTCTGCTCAGAATTGTAATAATCATCGCTGTCGCAGGTTAACCCGCCCAGTAAAACCCTTTCGTACTCATCATTCCATCGGTTAATGGCCAGCATTAAAAAGCGTTTGCTGATCGCCCAGCTGTCGGGTAGGGTGGTGATGAACGATGAATTGATCATATTCCATTTTTCCCGGTCATTCTGTTGCTTCTGGTACAATACCTCGTAAACAGCACCTCCGCTTTCACCCACGGTAAAACTCCCGAACTCTGTAAATATATGTGGCATATCAACTCCGGCTTCTTCACAGGTTACCTTGATCTGGTAAATGATCTCATCGATCATGTATTCATAGTCGTATTCAAAGGCGAGTGAATTCTTGATAGGAAACCCTCCTCCAATATTCAGGGAATCAAGTGTAGGGCATACCTTTTTCAATTCAGTATACACCTTAAGGCATTTTAAAAGCTCGTTCCAGTAGTATGCTGTGTCTCTGATCCCGGTATTGATAAAGAAATGCAGCATTTTCAAGGAAACCTTGTCATTGTTTTTGATCTCCCGGTTGTAAAAAGGAACAATATTCTTATATCCGATGCCCAACCTGCTGGTGTAGAATTCAAATTTTGGCTCCTCCTCTGAGGCGATCCGAATTCCTACCTGGTAGGGTTCGTTGATAACTTCATCGAGTAATTTTAATTCTTCATAATTATCAATGACGGGGATACAATTCTTATGCTTACTATTTATCAATTCAGCGATATTCTGAATGTATTGATCGCGCTTAAAACCATTACAGATCACATATTGCTTTTTGGATATGCTCCCTTTTTTGATCAGGTTTTTCACAATATCAATGTCAAATGCTGAAGATGTTTCAATATGAATATCATTCTTCAGCGCCTCGGTAAGTACATGCTCGAAATGTGAACTCTTGGTGCAATAACAATAATGGTAGTTACCGGGGTAGTCATGCTTTTTTATAGCATTTTGGAACCAGTATTTAGCCCTGTTTATATTGTGAGAGATCTTGGGCAGGTAGGTAAATTTAAATGGAGCGCCATACTCCTTTACCAATTGCATCAGATCAATATTGTGAAAATAAAGATTGTGATCCTCCAGGGTGAATTCTTCCTGAGGGAAATAGTAGGTCTGATCGATAAGATCAATGTATTTGGTTTTCATGCGCAGTTATTCGAGTTATAATAGCGTTGATTAGAAATTAATTTAATTTTTGAAACAGTGTGCTGCCCTCAGGCAGTCACTGTTGTGATTATTATAATTAAGTAGGAGAGAGCAGGGTAATCTCATTGGCCGGATGCAGACGTTATATCTATTGTATAAAGCGTCCAGGTGTGTGATTAGAATGACAAAAAGCGTTGTTTTGGTTCTCTGTAAGTTTTGATCATATACCTGCAAGATTAATTATTTTTAAGATATCAGCAAACAAAAATATTAACTATTGTAAAATTCCAAAGACCTGAAAATCATATCATTATTAATCTCTTGATCTCGAACGGCCTTTCCTATTTCAGCAAGCAAGACGAATTTCACGACTCCTGATGCATTTTTTTTATCGTATTTAAGCAAAGAAATAATTTCACTCATGGTGTCAATGGAAATTTCCGTTTTGTCAAAATAATTCAGGAAGGTATCCTTGATCTCCTGTGCTTTTATTAAAGGCAGTTCACATACCACCGTCGAGAGATAAGCCTCCATGATCATTCCAATGGCAATGGCCTCACCGTGAAGGAGGGGTTCCAGCTGTTCATGCTTAAGAAAGTGGGTTTCAATGGCGTGACCCAGGGTGTGGCCAAAATTCAGAATTTTTCGAAGTCCCCCTTCCCTGGGGTCAAGACTTACCACCTCACTTTTTATTTTCACTGAATGCCTGATGAGATCCTCAAGATCTTCGAGGGTCAGATCGGCCATCTTTCTGAGTTTATCCCAGTAGTCTTTATCTTTAATTAATCCGTGCTTGAGCATTTCTGCCAGCCCGCTTCTGAGTTCCCTGGCGGGAAGGGTTTTTAAATAATCGCTGTCTATCAGAACCATCTCCGGTTCAATGATGAGTCCTACCTGATTTTTAAGTGCTCCCAGGTCGACCCCAGTTTTTCCTCCCACAGAAGCATCTACCATAGAGAGCAGGGTAGTGGGGATGTTAATAAAAGAGATACCCCTCATGAAGGTTCCGGCTATAAATCCACCCATATCGGTAACCACTCCACCACCCAAGTTAATAAGCAGGGCATTGCGGTCGCATCCTAATTCAGAAAGGGCGTTCCATACCCCCGAGCAAGTCTCGATCTGTTTGTGTGCTTCTCCTGCAGGCACCTCAATCACTTCCGCATCATAAAGTTCCAGGGTTTTTGACAGAAATGGCGGAAGGCAATATTGGTGGGTGTTCTCGTCTACCAAAATAAAAATACCCGAAGGGCCGGACTCTTTAATATAGGTGTCAAGGTGATGGTAGGGAGTATCAAAATGCACCGGTGCCTGCTGATTTGTCATAATGATTGTTGGTCAGTTTATTTTGTTAATAAGCTTTGGCAAAATAAGAAGATTTTGATGGAATAAATACAAAAGTGACTTCCTATATTTGCGTTGAATTGAAAGTGGCTTATGAATAAGATATTTAACAATACGCAGGTTGCTTTTCAGCTAAAAGGAGACGCTGAGTTAGAGCGGGCATACTTCCTTTTTCGTATGATTGCCAACGAACCCCTGGTGCGAATAGGCACCGCAATGACAAACTTTGCTATAAAAGCGCATCTTCCTGTTGAAGGACTGATCAGGGCTACGGTTTTTGATCATTTCTGTGGCGGTGTCAGCGAGCTCGACTGCATGCCGGTGGTAGATAAGATGTACGAGGTAGGGGTAAGCGCTGTTCTCGATTATTCAGTAGAAGGAAAGGAGTCTGATAAGCAGTTTGATGATGTTGTTGCAAGAACCCTGAAGATCCTTGATTTTGTAAAAGAGAAGAACGCCATTCCCTTCGCAGTTTTTAAGCCAACTGCAGTAGGCCGATTTGATCTTTATAAAAAGGTAAGCCGTGGCGATGAGTTGAACCAGGAAGAACTCAAGGAGTGGGACCGCATCAGGAAGCGCTTTGAGGTGATCTGTAAAAAAGCTTACGAATTAGAGATCTCATTACTTATAGATGCCGAAGAAAGCTGGATGCAGGATGCGGCAGACGAACTTTGTGAGATCATGATGAAGAAATACAATAAGGAAAGAGCTGTTGTATTCAATACCCTTCAGATGTATCGCTGGGATCGGTTGGAATACCTGAAGGCCCTGCATGAGAAAGCCAGAGAAGAGAAGTTCATCATAGGTATGAAACTGGTAAGGGGAGCTTATATGGAGAAGGAAAATGCACGTGCCAAAGAAAAAGGTTATCCTACCCCGATCTGTGCTTCAAAGAAAGATACTGATGACAACTTTAATGCCGCCGTTCAATATATGATGGAGCATATTGATGAAATGGAGATCTTCCTTGGCACACATAATGAAGAGAGCTCTTATTTACTCATGGAATTGATGCAGCAAAAGGGGATCTCTGAAAATGATCCCAGAATATGGTTCGGACAGTTATACGG
The DNA here is from genome assembly GCF_004799345.1 of Robertkochia marina. Lineage (GTDB taxonomy): Bacteria > Bacteroidota > Bacteroidia > Flavobacteriales > Flavobacteriaceae > Robertkochia > Robertkochia marina. The sequence goes on along the minus strand of NZ_SSMC01000002.1, from coordinate 784,957 downwards.
TATGAGTGATCACATTAGTTATAACCTGGCAGAATATAGATTTAATGTGGCAAAATACCTGCCGTTTGGTCCGGTAAAAGATGTAATGCCCTACCTGATAAGAAGGGCAGAAGAAAACACTTCGGTAGCTGGACAGACCACAAGAGAATTAAGCCTGCTCAGCCAGGAAAGAAGAAGGCGAAAATTGAATTAATCTGCCAACTCTTCTATGGCAATAACTTCAGCATAACCATCGCAGTTCTTTACCCTGAGCTCGATGGTTTTTTCATTAATATCACCCTCAATGAGGTAGGTTTTACAAGGAGCACCTTCCGTTTCACTTTCCTTAAAGTTAATATCCCCGTCCCGGAGTACGGTCTGGATCTGTTCGGGGGTTAGGGTCTTATTGTTTATCAGGGTCTGTATCTGATCACTGTAGGTAAGATCTTTGGAACGGATATCTTTCAAAACCCTGCAATTCGGAAAATAACAGATCTCTGTGTTCTTGCCTTTCAGGAAAAAGGTTAAAAAGATAAGGCCTATAGAGAAGCCTATGAGGTAGAATCCAATTTTTTTAAGTAGCGACATGGAGGTGTTAAAAGATCAAAAGGTTTATATCACGATAGGAAAGATCAAACCAATCGGCTACAGCCTTACTGGTTAAAATTCCGTGGTAAAAATACAAACCATTTCGCAAACCCTTGTCAAATCTCAGCGATTGTTCAAGACCGCCGTCTTCTCCTATCTTTAACAGGTAGGGCGTGAAGATATTACTGATAGAAACCGAAGCCGTACGTGCATATCTTGATGGAATATTAGGTACACAGTAATGGGTAACCCCGTGCTTTACAAAGGTGGGCTTGTCGTGGGTGGTTACTTCAGAACTTTCTATGCAGCCTCCCATATCAATGCTCACATCAATAAGCACAGCACCATTTTTCATTTGCTCTACCATGGTTTCGGTAACTACAACAGGGGCTCTGTCTACTCCTCTTACTGCACCTATCAGCACGTCGCAGCGCTTTAAAGCCTTAAGCAGGTTTTTCGGCTGCAGGGTAGAGGTGTATAAGATCCTGTTCAGGTTGTTCTGTAAGCTTCTCAGCCGGGTAATAGAGTTGTCAAAAACCTTTACCGTGGCTCCCAGGCCAATGGCCGAACGCGCAGCGAATTCGCCTACGGTACCGGCTCCGAGTATGACCACGTTTACCGGAGGTACCCCGGTAATATTCCCGAACATGAGTCCGTTACCCTCATTCATATTAGTCATCAGTTCGGCAGCAATAAGTACCGAAGCAGTTCCGGCGATCTCACTCAGGGCTCTTACAGCCGGGTAATTGCCTACCTCATCTTTGATAAATTCAAATGCCAGGGCAGTAACTCTCTTTTTGGCAAGAGTTTCAAAATATTTTTTGCTTTGGGTCTTTATTTGAAGGGCAGAAATGATGATCGCTTGCGGATTGATCATTTTAAGCTCTTCCAGAGAAGGGGGTTCTACTTTCAGGATGATGGGGCAGGAAAACACTTTTTGGGTGTCGGAGGTGATCTCGGCACCTGCTTCACTGAATTCGCGGTCGCTGTAATTAGCGCCTTCACCGGCCTTTGATTCAATGATGACGCGATGACCATGGGCGGTCAGGGCATTGATCGCGTCAGGAGTTAGACAAACCCTGCGTTCCTGGTAGGAACTTTCTTTGGGTATACCGATAAATAACTCTCCCTTTTTCTTAAGGACCTCCAGGGTTTCTTCCTGAGGGATAAGCTCCTGTTTGCTAAAGGGCGAACTTGGATAGGACATGGCCGGTTAATTGTATTCCCTAAAGTTAAGTAATCTTTTTAAGATTGGTAGAGGTGTGACTCCCGCTCCAGTTCTTTCTCCAGGGCATCGTATCGCTCCAGCTCCTCATCGATCTTCCGCAGGTCGATACCATGAACCACCTTGTCAAATAATTTCAGGCGAACCAGGTATACCAGGGGGATGACGATCATCATTACTGGAATTATAAAATATATTTCTACTTCATCAAGATATTTTAGGTCATTCATAACACTGATGAGTTGAAACACAAACATGCTTATAGGTATGAGTATAACATGATACCACCAATGTTTACAGGTAATAAACCAAATTATAAAAAGATAAAGAGGTACAAACTTTCCTAAGAATAACCAAGCCGAAGTGTAAAGTTCATATTCGCTTGTGAAGTAGAAAAAATCTGTTTGCCATGTATTGGCTTTTGGGAAGCTTTCGTAAAGATAAAATATGTAAGGGGAAATTGCTATTAGTAAGGCAACAAGTGACCCAATAATTAATGGGCTACCCTTTAATTCTTTATTTTTGATTTTAGGTATCATGTTAAGTAGGTATTTCATGATTAAACCAAAAATATATAAATATTATAAGAATGTATTTACAATTCCTATAAATTATTTAGTAAAAGTTGTAAGAAATGTAATAAGTGTTGTCTGTAGCACCTATTAATCTGTAGGTTATAGTGTTGAGTTTAAAGCATCTTAATAGGATTAGTGATACCTAAAAGGCTTTATTTTCCATGTTCTGATTCGAAATAAGGCCATGGTTTTTTATATCGAATAATGATTATTCAATATAAGGACTATCCGTTAGTTGGTACCCAAATTTTCGTTCTGTCAATACCTTCTTTAATGTCATATAAGGCATCTTCATCAGCGACAGAGGCTTTAGAGCAAGAGATCACAGTTATAGAAAGAATTGTGATGGCAAATAGGAAGGTTAAAGTAGATTTCAAGGTTTTCATAATGTAAGTTTTAAATAGAAAGCTTTTGATTTATCCGTTAGTTGGTACCCAAATTTTTGTTCTGTCAATACCTTCTTTAATATCATATAAGGCATCTTCATCAGCGACAGAGGCTTTAGAGCATGAGATCACAGTTATAGAAAGAATTGCGATGGCAAATAGGAAGGTTAAAGTAGATTTCAAGGTTTTCATAATGTAAGTTTTAAATAGAATACTTTTGATTTATCCGTTAGTTGGTACCCAAATTTTTGTTCTGTCAATACCTTCTTTAATATCATATAAGGCATCTTCATCAGCGACAGATGCTTTAGAGCAAGAGATCACAGTTATAGAAAGAATTGCGATGGCAAATAGGAAGGTTAAAGTAGATTTCAAGGTTTTCATAATGTAAGTTTTAAATAGAAAGCTTTTGATTTATCCGTTAGTTGGTACCCAAATTTTCGTTCTGTCAATACCTTCTTTAATGTCATATAAGGCATCTTCATCAGCGACAGAGGCTTTAGAGCAAGAGATCACAGTTATAGAAAGCATTGCGATGGCAAATAGAAAGGTTAAAGTAGATTTCAAGGTTTTCATAATGTAAGTTTTAAATAGAAAGCTTTTGATTTATCCGTTAGTTGGTACCCAAATTTTCGTTCTGTCAATACCTTTTTTAATGTCATATAAGGCATCTTCATCAGCGACAGATGCTTTAGAGCAAGAGATCACAGTTATAGAAAGAATTGCGATGGCAAATAGGAAGGTTAAAGTAGATTTCAAGGTTTTCATAATGTAAGTTTTAAATAGAAAGCTTTTGATTTATCCGTTAGTTGGTACCCAAATTTTCGTTCTGTCAATACCTTCTTTAATGTCATATAAGGCATCTTCATCAGCGACAGAGGCTTTAGAGCAAGAGATCACAGTTATAGAAAGCATTGCGATGGCAAATAGAAAGGTTAAAGTAGATTTCAAGGTTTTCATAATGTAAGTTTTAAATAGTATGCTTTTGATTTATCCGTTAGTAGGCACCCAAATTTTTGTTCTGTCAATACCTTCTTTAATATCATATAAGGCATCTTCATCAGCAATTGAAGATTTTGAACAAGACACCACGCTTAAAGAAAGAATGGCCAGAGCAAAGGTGAAGGATAAAAATTTGTAGATCGTTTTCATTGTAATTAATTTAAAGGTTTGTGTAATAATTTCTTATTATTCAGTTATTTAATTTATTCGTGCAGGAGAAGCCCCATACAACCGTTTTGATTGATGCGGTATCATAAAACACATAAAAGGTCTTAAGAAATGGCAGGAAGTTCTCATTGCGTAGTTGTTGGTTGTTTTCAGTTGTGTTACAAGTTTATCTTTTATGCTGAAAAGGCGCTAAAAAGAACTTGTATTTACAATAACGAAGCAGGTTAAACTACGATATGAGATTCCGTACATAGGTTTGAATTTTCTTGTAGTCATTGTACTACTTTTTGGTTAAAATTGTAGTCCAAACCTATCTAAAAATTCAGCACGGATAATAAATTTCTTTGTCGTACATTAGATAAATTTTTAACATACAACGATTTGAGGCAAGAAAATGTAGGATTAAAGCTATCAAATCAGGAGAGGTGTAGCTCTCTTTTCCCGTTTAAAAGCACTTTTATCTCGATTAAAGTAGCGTTTTTAGGTAAAATACTACGTGCTTTATCAGGCCATTCAACAAAACACCAGGCTCCACTGTCTAAATATTCCTCCATACCAATGGCATAGGCCTCCTCTTCATCTTCTAAGCGGTAAAGATCAAAATGATAGATAGGGCCCTCCTCATTTCGGTATTCATTGACCAGTGAAAAAGTGGGTGACGACACCACATCGTCACTGCCTAAACCCTTTACCAACGATTTGATCAGGGTGGTTTTTCCCGAACCCATTTCTCCCTTGAATAATATAATCCTATTCGGACTTTCCTTTAATATAAAGTCAATTGCTTCTTTTACATTATTTAAGGCATATGAATAAACCCTCATATTCGTTTGTGTTAGTTTTATTGAAAATTTTGTCAAAAGTAATCACAGATGTTATAGATTTGGTTACTAAATCTAACCATTAGCCTAATTTATGTTAAAGAAAACCAACGGTTCCAAAAATGAAAAGGTTTTAAAACTGTTTTTTATAGATTACCTTTTTATTTTTTTGATTCTAGGATCTTCATTCACAATATATATTCATCATCTTTTTCCGGATAGACCTATATGGATTACAGAATTTTTTGTTTTGGAACCTAAGGTAGCGGGGTCAGTGCAGACTTTTATATACATAGTTTTATTGAAATTATCTCCCATATTTCTATTCTCAACGTGGTACATTACCGAGACCAGATGGTGGAAATTTTCTCTATTGAGTCCGATTATATATTTATCATACCAGCTAATAACTCAAATTTTCATAGAATTAGGCATGCATGAGTCCTCTGTAAACTTATATTCCCTGCCCTATTTAATTATGCTTTTGTTGGTTTTATTGGGCTTTAATTTATCCTTGAAGTACTACAAAAAGAATTTGGTGCATAATTATAATATTGACTCAGATAATTTTTATCAATTACCTCGAACTACAAAGGAACATAGAAGAATAAAGTTGGTTAAAGATATCTTAGATGAAGAAAATTTGAATAGGACTCAATTGAATCTAATTTATAAAGAATATAACCTGCTTGGCCAATTAAATCAGGAATTTATTTCAAACAAATCAAACTTTGATTTGATTTCAGGATTTAAAACGCTATTCGAGATTTTATTTTTTATACTCCTGCTACTTACACCTTTATTTTTCAATATTTATAAAATTATTTCACCAGGTATTGACAATATCAATTTGTACGGTATTACGATATCATCATTTGGATTTCGGGATTTGCAGACTTTGCTCTGGGTTATAAATTCAAAACTTTTAATGATAATCCCTGTGACCTTGTGGTTTTTCACTAGTAGGTATTGGTGGAAGTATTTTCTGCTAATACCTTTCTCTATTAGTGTTTTCCAATTAATTGAAATGTTCAAAGATTCTTCCAAAATGGATGGTGAAGAAATCTATGTAATATTTCCCTTGGTAGTTTTAATAACTGGGATAATGGTGTTTTTGACAGGTCGGGTTAGGAGATATGTTATGCTTTTAGAGTTCTATTATAAAATGGAACAAAAAATAAATAAATCAATATTATCCTTATCTATGGATAAGGGTGATGAACGTTCCGATCTTAAAAAAGAACTCACCGAATTGATCAAGGAGCATAAGAAATATCCTCCGGAAGAGTATCTCAGGCGCTTAAAAGCCATCAAGGGGCGATTGGAAGAATTAAAAGAACAGGAGTACTAAAATAAAAAAAACCGGGCTGGACCCGGTTTTTAATTTAATTGTTATTTTCTGTTTTATCGATCTCCGATCTTATCTTCTCAATTAAAGCTTCCAGATCATCTTTCTCATTGGCCTTGATCTTGGCCTCGATAATGGCTTCCACCTCGTCGAAGCTCAATTCGCGGGCAGACTTTTCTTCTGATTCAATGCCGAACATATTGCCACGCCCGGTAATGATCCAGTTAATGTTTACAAAGGGGTACTTCTCTACAATTCTTTCCAGAATATCACTCCCTACGGAGGCGTTGTTCTTTTTCATTCGAAGGGTATATCCGTTAGATGCACCGATTGACATGTCAAACTGCCTGGCACTCATGCCGAGGGATTTAATTATGGTAAAGATTCTGTCAATTGCTTTTGCCATGTTATTTTTATCTAATGTTTTTTTCAAAAATAGAAAAAATTCGATATACTTGTGGTGCCAAATCTTAATAAATGTTAAAAACCCAACCAACTTATGCCAATACTACCACTAGACATTGAGAACTTCAATGGCCGAAAACTCCTGTTTTTACTGACCTTACAGGAGTATCATGAGTCCGGTTATCTCGCTTTTTATATCGACGAAGAAAATGATCTTTGGTTTCAGGGAGAAGAAGGATTTTTGCCATTTGATCAGCTGGAACCCATTCCGGTGATCGCACTTTATGAATCCATGCCTGATAATGTCAAGGAATCTGACCAGTACATACATACCCCTATGGTCTATGTAGTGGAAGATTACCTGAAACTCGTTTTCGGGAAAAAATTACGATTTAAAGACTGATATTTATTTTTAGCGGGCCTTTAAAACGGCAAAGGGGATGATCATTTCTTCAAGCGAGATTCCACCGTGCTGATAGGTGTTCTTGTAATAGCTTACATAGTGGTTGTAGTTGTTGGGGTAAGCAAAGAACAGGTCGCCTTTGGCAAAAATAAATGAGCTGCTCATATTGATAGCCGGCAGGAAGACCGACTTAGGGTCTTTAATCGCAAACACATCCTTTTCTTCGTAAGTAAGGCTTCTGCCTGTTTTATAACGTAGGTTCAGGCTTGTTTCCCGATCTCCGATAACTTTAGAAGGGTTTTTTGCATTGATCGTACCGTGATCGGTGGTAATGATCAATTTAAAGCCAAGACGCTGAGCCTGCTGGATAATGTCGAGCAGGGGGGAGTTCTTGAACCAGCTCTGAGTGAGAGAACGGTATGCCTTGTCGTTCGAAGCAAGTTCTTTAACCACCTCCATCTCTGTTTTAGAATGAGAGAGCATGTCTACAAAATTATAGACCAAAACCGTGAGGTCATTATTTTTCTGGGAGCTGAAGTTTTGTGCCAGTTGTTTGCCTGATCGCAAACTTGATATCTTATGGTAATCCCAGGTAATATTCAGTCCCATGCGTCTGATCTGTGCCTCCAGGAACTCTTTTTCATAGAGGTTTTTACCACCTTCATCAGTATCATTTTTCCATAATTTCGGGTAAAGGCGCTCCATTTCAGAAGGCATGAGCCCTGAGAATATAGCGTTTCTTGCGTATTGGGTGGCGGTGGGTAAAATACTGAAATAGGCCTGCTCTCTGGTTTTTTTGAAATGCGTATTGATAACCCCTTCAATACTTTTCCATTGGTCATATCTGAGGTTGTCTATTACAACGAGCAGGGTAGGAGTGTCTTCGCTAAGTTCCGGTACCACCAATTCTTTAAATAAGGTATGCGACATTACCGGGTGGTCTTCGTTGTCAAACCACTTCCGATAATTTTTTTCGACAAATTTTCCGAACATACTGTTGGCTTCTACCTTTTGAGACTCCAGTATCTCGATCATTCCTGCATCCTCAATGTTTTCCAGCTCCATTTCCCAATACAGTAATTTCTTGTAAAGTTCGATCCATTCTTCATAAGAATTGGTCATAACAAGATCCATGGCGATCTTTCTGAATTCCTGCTGATAACTTGAGGTGGTTTTTTCTGAAACTAGGCGGGAGTGTTCCAGGGTCTTTTTCAGGCTCAATAAGATCTGGTTAGGGTTTACAGGTTTGATAAGGTAATCTGCGATCTTGCTCCCGATAGCCTCCTCCATAATATACTCTTCTTCGCTCTTGGTGATCATAACCACGGGTACAGAAGGCCGCAGAGCTTTGATCTCGCTCAGCGTTTCCAGTCCGCTTATCCCGGGCATGTTCTCGTCAAGGAACACAATATCATAGAATTCAGATTTTACTTTTTCTACAGCATCAACTCCGCTTTGACAGGTATCTACCTTATAATTCTTTTTTTCAAGGAAAAGGATATGTGGTTTTAAAAGGTCGATCTCGTCGTCTACCCAAAGTATCTTTATTTCATTCATTCTATATGCTGTATATTTGTAGGTAAATTTTAAATGCCGGGTTTGAACACAACAAACAAGTTAAAAATATTTAACGATCCAATTTACGGTTTTATTACTATTCCCAATCCACTTATTTTCGACCTCATCGAACACCGCTACTTTCAGCGTCTCCGGCGTATCTCTCAAATGGGGTTGTCTTATCTGGTCTATCCCGGAGCCCATCATACCCGGTTTCATCATGCCATAGGGTGTATGCATCTGATGACCCGGGCAGTGCGTGCCCTGCGATTTAAGCAGGTATCCATTTCAGATGCCGAAGAACAGGCGCTGCAGGCGGCGATACTTCTTCATGATATAGGGCACGGACCCTTCTCTCATGCCATGGAGCACTCTATTGTGAACGGGGTTTCTCATGAGCGTATATCGCTTCGTTTTATGGAATTGCTGAATAAGGAGTTTGACGGAGCCCTTGACCTGGCTATCAGGATCTTTAAGGGTGAGTATCACCGTAAGTTCATGTATCAGCTTATCTCAGGGCAGCTTGATATGGATCGGGCAGATTATTTGAAAAGAGACAGCTTCTATACCGGGGTTTCGGAAGGAAATATTAATAGTGAACGCATCATTACCATGCTTAATGTGGTTGATGATGAATTGGTGGTTGAAGAAAAGGGGATCTACTCCATAGAAAAATTCCTGGTAGCAAGAAGGCTGATGTACTGGCAGGTATACCTGCATAAAACAGGGTTGGTGGCAGAACAATTGCTCATCAGAATGCTGCAGCGTGCCAAATACCTGGTATCTGAAGGTCGGGAACTACCCTGTACCGGGGCTTTGAAATTCTTTCTGGATCGTAAAATTGGCCCGGATGATTTTGATGAGGAGGTCACTGAGCATTTCTCCCGCCTTGATGATGTAGATATCCAGGCTGCCATGAAAGACTGGCAATACCATGACGACGCCCTTTTATCTGCTTTGTGCAGAATGTTGCTTGACCGGAAGCTTCTGAAGATCAAGGTGAAGAAAAAGCCTTTTAAACAGGAGAGAAAAGAAGAACTTGTTAAAGAGTTTATGGAGTGTCAGGGATGGACTGAAGAAGAAGCCCGTTTTCTGGTTTTTGATGGTGTTATTGAGAATCAGGCGTATAGCATAGACCGGCAAAACATCAATATTTTGATGAAATCCGGTAAAATTAAAGATGTGGCCAAGGCCTCTGATCAATTTAACCTCAGAGCCCTTTCCAAGCCGGTTACGAAATATTACCTTTGCCATCCTAAATAGAAATAGGAGTTTTTTTATACTTTTGCCCTTAATGAAATTTACAGCCTTACAAATAGCAGGGATCCTGGAAGGAGAGATCGTTGGGAATCCTGATGTAGAAGTTTCCAGACTTTCAAAGATAGAAGAAGGAGAGGACGGGACCCTGACCTTTCTTGCGAATCCGAAATACACTAATTTTATATATACCACCAAGGCCAGCATCACCATTGTGAATAAGGATTTCGAGGCCGAAAAGCCTATAACGACCACCCTTATTAAGGTTGATGATGCCTATAAGTCGTTTTCTAAACTACTCAATTACTACAACCAGGTAAAGATGAATAAAACAGGTATAGAACAACCTGCTTTTATAGCTGAATCGGCATCCTTCGGAGAAAATATTTATCTCGGAGCCTTTTCCTACCTTGGAGAGAACGTGAAGGTTGGCAATAATGTCAAGATCTACCCAAATGTATATGTGGGCGATAATGTAACCATAGGTGACAATACCGTTATTTTTGCAGGTGCTAAGATTTATTCAGAAACGGTTATCGGCAATCATTGTGTGGTTAACAGCGGCTGTATTATCGGAGCTGATGGTTTTGGTTATGCGCCTAATGAAAATGGGGAACTGCAAAAAGTACCTCAGACCGGGAATGTGATCCTGGAAGATCATGTAGATGTTGGAGCCGGATCAACCATAGACCGGGCAACCCTTGGGTCTACTATTATCAGGCGCGGAGTTAAACTCGACAATCAGATCCAGATAGCCCACAACGTAGAGATCGGTGAAAATACCGTGATCGCAGCCCAGACCGGGGTGGCCGGTTCTACCAAGATCGGGAAAGGCTGTATGATAGGAGGGCAGGTTGGGATTGTAGGCCACATCACTATTGGAGATGGGGTTAGAATACAGGCCCAGAGTGGTATAGGCAGAAATGTAAAAGACGGGGAAACCCTTCAGGGTTCACCTGCATTAGCATACAGTGCTTACAACAAAGCTTACGTACATTTTAAAAATCTGAATTCCCTGGTGAACAGGGTTCATCAATTAGAAAAAAACAGCAACAATGAGTGAGCAGGCTGTAAAACAGCGAACCATAGCTAAAGACATAACCCTGAAAGGAGTAGGGTTGCACACCGGGCAGGAGGTAACAATGACCTTTAAGCCCGCTGCCGTAAATCATGGATATGCTTTTAAAAGGATCGACCTCGAGGGGCATCCTGTTATTGAAGCAGATGCCAACTATGTGGTAAATACACAACGGGGTACCAACCTTGAGAAGATGGGCGTTAAGATCCAGACTTCAGAACATGTGTTAGCCGCACTGGTAGGTATGGATGTTGATAATGTCCTGATCGAGCTTGATGCTTCTGAACCTCCTATTATGGATGGGTCTTCCAAGTATTTTGTTGAAGCTATTGAAGAAGCCGGTACGGTTGAACAGGAAGCTATAAGAGAAGAGTTTGTGGTCACTGATGTGATCTCTTATGTGGATGAGGAATCAGGCAGTGAGATCACTGTTATTCCTGCTGATGAGTACCAGGTAACCACCATGGTTGATTTCGGAACCAAGGTATTAGGTACCCAGAACGCCACCATGAAGCACCTTTCAGACTTCAGAACGGAGATCGCAGATTCCAGAACATTCTCTTTTCTTCACGAATTGGAAACACTTCTTGAACACGGGTTGATCAAAGGAGGAGATCTTAATAATGCCATTGTTTACGTTGACAAAGAATTGTCTAATGAAACCATGGAAAAGCTTAAAGTGGCGTTTAAGAAAGACAGCATTGCGGTGAAACCTAATGGAATTCTTGACAACCTTACCCTTCACCATCCTAATGAGGCCGCCAGACATAAACTTCTTGACGTTATCGGAGATCTTGCGCTTGCAGGAACCAGAATACGCGGAAAGGTCATTGCCAATAAACCCGGACATTACGTAAACACACAATTTGCTAAGAAATTGGCAAAGATCATCAAGATCGAAAAACGAAATAATGTTCCAAAATTTGATCTGAACAAACCACCATTGATGGATGTTACCCAGATCATGAACATGCTGCCTCACCGTCCGCCGTTCTTGTTGGTAGATAAGATCCTTGAGTTATCAGATACTCATGTGGTTGGTATGAAAAATGTAACCATGAATGAGCCCTTCTTTGTAGGGCATTTTCCCGGAGCTCCCGTTATGCCGGGTGTTCTCCAGGTAGAAGCCATGGCGCAGACCGGAGGTATCCTGGTTCTTAATACGGTACCCGATCCTGAGAACTACCTGACCTATTTCATGAAGATCGATAATGTGAAATTCAAACAACAGGTACATCCGGGAGATACCCTGGTTTTCAAAATGGAACTGTTGACCCCTATAAGAAGAGGTATCTGCCATATGCAGGCCTATGCCTATGCTAACGGGAAGCTGGCCACCGAGGCTGAGTTAATGGCACAGATCGTAAAAGTAAAAGATAAAGAACAATCATAACTAAAGATGAATCAACCCTTAGCATATGTGCATCCGGGAGCAAAGATCGCCAAAAATGTGGTGATAGAACCTTTCGCTACCATTCATAATAATGTGGTAATCGGTGAAGGTACCTGGATCGGAAGCAATGTCACCATCATGGAAGGTGCACGAATAGGAAAGAATTGTAATATTTTTCCGGGAGCGGTTATCTCTGCAGTACCTCAGGATCTGAAATATAATGATGAGGATACCATCGCTGAGATAGGCGATAATACCACCATACGTGAGTGCGTAACCATTAATAAGGGTACTACAGACCGTATGAAAACAGTGATCGGGAAGAATTGCCTGATCATGGCTTATAGTCACGTGGCTCATGACTGTATTGTAGGTAATAACTGTATATTCTCCAACAACTCAACCCTTGCCGGGCATATTACCGTAGGCGACTACGTTGTTTTGGCCGGAATGACTGCCGTTCATCAATTTTGTTCTATTGGGAACCATGCCTTTGTAACCGGAGGGTCTTTGGTACGTAAAGATGTGCCACCTTTTACCAAAGCTGCCAGGGAGCCGCTTTCGTATGTAGGTATCAATTCTGTTGGGCTTAGAAGAAGGGGGTATTCTACAGAAAAGATCAGAGAGATCCAGCATATCTATCGAATCTTATATCAAATGAATTACAACAATTCTCAGGCTGTAGAGATCATTGAAGCAGAAATGGAAGCTACTCCTGAGCGCGATGAGATATTACAATTTATCAAGGATTCCCAACGCGGAATCATGAAAGGTTATTTTAGTAAAATTTAATTAAGAGAAACAGTAATGGCTAGTACTTCAGATATTCGAAAAGGATTGTGCATTCGCTTCAATCACGATATTTATAAAATTATTGAATTCTTGCATGTTAAGCCCGGAAAGGGACCTGCTTTTGTAAGAACAAAGTTGAAAAGTGTTACTACAGGTAAGGTGATCGATAACACCTTTTCTGCAGGTCACAAGATCGAAGATGTAAGGGTTGAGACCCGTTCATACCAGTTCTTGTATGCCGAAGGAAATACCTATCACTTCATGAATACCGACGATTATAACCAGATCACCCTAGAAAAGGATGCTCTTGATTCTCCTGACCTTATGAAGGAAGGGGAAGTGGTTACTATTCTGTTCAATACCGAAGACAACATGCCGCTTTCTGTAGAGATGCCTGCCCATGTTATTCTGGAGGTTACCCATACTGAACCGGGGGTTAAAGGTAATACAGCTACCAATGCAACCAAGCCTGCTACTGTAGAAACCGGAGCATCGGTGAATGTACCTCTTTTCATCAATGAAGGCGATAAGATCAAGGTAGAGACCGAGAAGGGAAGTTATATGGAACGCGTTAAAGAGTAAAAGAGGTAGATGAAATTTCCTCAAAAACATACTCTTGAACAAATCGCAACCCTACTAGGGTGTACTTATGTCGGAGACCCGGACTTTCCTGTGTTGGGAATGAACGAGATCCATGTGGTGGAGCCCGGAGATATCGTGTTTGTAGATCATCCGAAATACTACGATAAGGCGTTGCAATCGGCTGCTACCGTAGTATTGATCAATAAGGAGGTGGCTTGCCCTGAAGGGAAGGCTTTGTTGATCTCGGAAGATCCTTTTTCTGATTTCAATAAGCTGACAAAATATTTTAAGCCTTTTGAAAAGGCCACTGCTGTCATTGCAGAAACGGCCACTATTGGAGAAGGTACGATCATACAGCCCGGATGTTTTATAGGGAATAACGTTAAGATCGGAAAGAATTGCCTGATCCATGCCAATGTGAGTATTTATGATGGCTGTGAAATAGGAAACAATGTTACCGTTCACGCCGGTACTGTACTGGGCAGTGATGCTTTTTATTACAAAAACCGTCCGGAAGGATTCGATAAACTCATATCCGGAGGAAGGGTGATCCTGGAAGACGATGTTGATCTGGGGGCCGCCTGTACCATTGACAGGGGCGTAACAGGTGATACTACGGTAAAGAAGGGTAGTAAAATAGATAACCAGGTACATATTGGTCATGATACAGTAATTGGCCGAAAATGCCTGATCGCCTCACAAACGGGTATCGCAGGATGCGTGGTTATTGAAGATGAAGTGACTATTTGGGGACAGGTGGGAATGACCTCAGGTATTACCATCGGAAGCAAAGCAATTATTTTAGCGCAATCCGGTATCAGTAAATCTCTTGAGGGAGGGAAAACCTATTTTGGATACCCTGCAGAAGAAGCCAGGAAAAAGTACAAAGAACTTGCCGGAATCAGACAGATCCCAACATTAATTGAAAAACTAGGATAAACCTTCATATATGTCAAATACAACCAGAACTATTGTAGAGAAGTTTTACCGTTGGAATGCCACTTCTGATCTTGACTTGATCAAGGAGGTGTTACATGACGAGGTAAAGCTGTATTGGAACAGCACAAAAGGTTTTAGGAAGTACGGGAAAACACAGATCATCGACCTGATCACCGATATCAGAAAGGAATACAAAAGTATACGGGTAGAGATATCTCACTTCCTGACCGATCAGGACCGGGCTGCTCTCAGATTGACCTATTATGTGGAGCCTTTTGAAGCTCCCGATGAAGAAATTCCTCTGGTGCATTTTATGGCTATTTGGGAGATCAAAGATGGGAAATTGTTCAAAGGATATGAGATGAGTCACCTGGCCGATGAGCATCCTGATAATATTTTGTCATTCTCAAGATTGCCCGAACCTGAAGAAATTTAAATCTTAACAGGAATCCTTGATCAGAAATTTCTGTTTTCTCCTTCAAAAATTTATTTTTGTCAAGCTTAAAAAAAAACTAACCCAATGAGTGTATTAGTAAATAAAGATTCTAAGATAATAGTTCAGGGATTTACCGGTAGTGAAGGTACATTCCATGCAGAGCAAATGATCGAATACGGTACCAATGTCGTAGGTGGTGTGACTCCCGGTAAAGGTGGGCAAACTCATCTTGACAAGCCTGTTTTCAATACGGTTCAAGATGCTGTTGTAGAAACCGGAGCCGATGTAAGTATCATCTTTGTTCCACCGGCATTTGCTGCAGATGCCATTATGGAGTCTGCTGATGCGGGTATCAAAGTGATCATTACCATTACTGAAGGTATTCCGGTAGCCGATATGATCAAGGCTTCGAACTATATCAAAGGAAAAGACTGCCGTCTTATCGGACCAAACTGTCCGGGAGTAATTACTCCGGAAGAGGCTAAAGTCGGAATTATGCCCGGTTTTGTCTTTAAGAAAGGTAATGTAGGTATTGTTTCTAAGTCAGGAACCCTTACCTATGAGGCAGCAGATCAGGTGGTAAAGCAAGGCTTGGGTATTACCACAGCCATCGGTATTGGAGGTGACCCGATCATCGGAACAACCACCAAAGAGGCTGTAGAATTGTTGATGAATGACGACGAAACCGAGTGTATCGTAATGATCGGTGAGATCGGAGGTCAGCTGGAAGCAGATGCTGCACGTTGGGTAAAAGAAAACGGTAATAAAAAGCCTGTTGTAGGGTTTATCGCCGGAGAAACTGCTCCTAAAGGAAGAACCATGGGGCATGCCGGAGCAATTGTTGGTGGTGCAGATGATACTGCAGAAGCCAAGAAGAGAATCATGAGTGAATGTGGTATTCACGTAGTGAACTCTCCTGCCGAGATCGGTAAAAAAGTTGCAGAAGTACTGGGATAATTGACCCCACTAAATAATCGTAAAAAGCCCGCGTGAATCGCGGGCTTTTTGTTTTTCGTCAATAAAACCTCATTTACTGCGATAAAAACCAAAAGGGGCATCTATGTGGCTGTTCAGGAATTAGTATATTTGACCAGCTTACTAATCAATCTATCAATTTAGAATACATGAAATTATTAGAAGGAAAAACGGCTATCATTACCGGGGCCAGTCGTGGTATAGGAAAAGGAATTGCCAAAGTGTTCGCAGAGCATGGAGCACAGGTGGCTTTTACCTTCAGTTCATCTGAACAGCCTGCCAAAGAGCTTGAAAAAGAATTGACCGACCTGGGTGTTAAAGCCAAGGCTTACAAAAGCAACGCAGCGAGTTATGAAGAGGCTCAGGAACTGGCAGATCAGGTGCTGAAAGAATTCGGATCTATTGATATTCTAGTAAATAACGCCGGAATAACCAAAGACAACCTCTTGATGAGAATGTCTGAAGAAGACTTTGATAAAGTCATTGAGGTGAACCTGAAGTCGGTATTTAATATGACTAAGGCCGTTCAACGCACCATGCTTAAGCAGCGTAAAGGCTCTATCATTAACATGAGTTCTGTAGTGGGTGTAAAAGGAAATGCCGGTCAAACCAACTATGCAGCCTCAAAGGCCGGGATCATTGGCTTTTCCAAATCTGTTGCCCTTGAATTAGGATCGCGTAATATTAGAAGTAATGTCATCGCTCCCGGTTTTATCGAGACCGAAATGACTGCGGTACTCGATGAGAAAACCGTTCAGGGATGGAGAGATAATATCCCCCTGAAACGAGGCGGAAGTCCTGAAGATATTGCCAACGCCTGTGTATTTCTCGGGTCAGATATGTCTGCCTATATTACAGGACAGGTCATCAATGTTGATGGCGGAATGCTTACCTGATCAGGATTACAGCATACCTGGTATAAAATCATAGACTTTCAGGCAGAAGGCTCGGCAGAGTAGCGAATCACCTGCAAGTAATCGAATATAAATTCGTAATTTCGGGTATATCGTAAAGGAGGTTCTTTATGGTATACCCTTAATTTATGATTCTATAATGAACAGCAATACCTATCTGCTTATCATTCTTTGCGCAGTTGCAGCATTTTCCATTGCCTTTCTATGGTACAGGAAAACCGGAATTAAGGGAAATTTATTTTGGATGTTAATCCTTCTTCGCGGATTTGCCTTATGGAGCCTTGGAGTATTACTCATCAACCCGGTTTTTAAAAACTTTACCCTTTATACCGAGAAACCCGTTCTAAATGTACTGGTAGATAATTCTTCCTCTATTAAATATCTTTCGCATCCGGATTCGCTATACCTGGCACTGAATAATCTTCGTGAGAACAGGGAGTTGCAGGATGTTTTTGATATTAGATGGTATAGGTTCGGTACAGATATGTCTACCCTTGATTCATTACCTGATTTTCAAGATCCTCAAACCAATATTGCCTTAGCCCTGCAACGCCTGAAAAAACTTCAGTCGTCAGGTCAGAATGCAACCCTGCTCATCAGCGATGGTAATAGTACTTACGGGGGCGATTATCAGTTTAATATTTCCGGGTTACAGGGCCCGGTGTATACCTTGGTTGCAGGTGATACCACCACATATGAAGATGTATACATTGAAAAGATCAACGTGAACCGCTATGCATTTTTAAACAACAAATTTCCCGTTGAAATTTTTTCAGGGTATAGCGGAGATCGTACCATTAATTCTCAATTGGTTATTTCTAAGAATAACAACGTAGTAGCTCGTAAGAATATAACCCTTGAGCCGGGGAGGGCAGCAAGCCCCATCCGTATTGACTTAGAAGCTGACAGGGTAGGTGTTAGCACCTATAAGGTGTCTATTACTGCCCCGGAGGGTGAAAAGAATACCACCAATAATACCAATTCATTTGCTGTAGAGGTTATCGATGAACGAAATCGTATCGCCCTGATTGCATCTTCCCTCCATCCGGACATAGGGAGCCTTAAAACCTCTATAGAAAGCAGCGGACAGCGAACTGTTGATCTGTTATCTCCTGATACGATGAAGGAAGCTGAAGGTTATGATCTGTTTATCCTGTACCAGCCTGATCGAACATTTGACGCGATCTTCAGCATGTTGAAGGAGCAGAAAATAAATTTTTGGATCATAGGAGGAGGCTATACTGATTGGGAATTCGTAAATAAAGCACAGGATCTCTTTGATCGTGAAGTTACCTACACTTCAGAATTGATACTGGGAGAAGTAAATTCAGGCTTTAACAGTTATCAATTTGAAGATCCGGGTATTGCTGAATATCCGCCACTCGACTCTTATTTGGGAGATTTTATTATTATAAATGCCTTCCAGACCCTTATTGCCAAAAACCTTGGAGGTATTCCTACAGAAAGCCCTTTACTTTTCACCACAGAGCGGAATGACCAAAGAGTAGCTGTATTGGATGGGAGTGGACTTTGGAAATGGCGGGTATGGCATTATGCTTTACGGGAAGATTTTGAGTCTTATGATCTTTTTTGGAATAAATTGGTGCAATACCTCTCTTCGGGAAGTCGTAAAGAGAGAATATACTTTGAGTACGAGCCCTATTATTATGCCAATACAGGAATAACCATTAAAGCAGGGTATTATGATAAGAATTACGAATTTGACCCTGCAGAGCTCCTGCAATTGGAGATCATTCAGATAGAGGGAGGTTCATTCACCCGGAGTATTACGATGGTTGCAGGAAGTAACACTTATGAAGCCACCCTTAACGGTCTTCCTGCAGGCACTTATCGGATCCGGCTTGACGTGCCTTCTCAAAACCTGAGTAGAACAGGAGAATTTACTGTGTTGGGATACGAGGTGGAAAGGCAGTTCATTAATACTGATACTGACCGAATGACTGCTCTGTCGGCCCAAACCGGAGGGAGAATGCAACCCCTGAACCGGATCTCAGAGGTCATGGAAGACCTGCAGAAGGGTAAAGAATTCATCCCGGTTCAAAAGAGAAAAGAGAATGTAGTACCTTTACTGGAGTGGAAATTGCTGTTATTTCTTACAGTTTTGTTTTTTGCTTTAGAATGGTTTACCCGAAAGTATAACGGACATATCTAATAAAAACTAAATTTAAATTCTGATACTATGGATAGATTACCCAAGATAGGCATACCGCTTATCATATTATTTATTGCCCTGGTCATATTGATCTCAAAATCGGCGGTGACCATCGGCTCCGGAGAGGCCGGTGTTCTTTATAAGACTTTCGGAGGGGGAGTAGTTACCGATGAACCACCCCTCGGAGAGGGTTTTCAATTGGTGTGGCCCTGGAACAAGATCTTCATCTACGAAGTGAGACAGCAGGAGGTTTATGAGAAAATGACTGTATTATCGTCAAATGGATTGGAAATTAAGATCGATGCTTCAGCCTGGTTTCAGCCTAAGTATGAGTCATTAGGGAAGCTTCATCAGGAGAAGAGCGAGGAATATGTTTCCCGGATTCTTCTACCCGCTATCAGGTCTTCTGCACGTAGTGTGGTTGGACGCTATACCCCTGAGCAATTGTATTCCAGTAAGCGAGATGCTATTCAGGAAGAGATCTTTGAGGAAACCTCTAAGATCGTAGACAAGCAATACATTCAGCTCAATGAGATCCTGGTAAGAGATGTGGCATTGCCACCCACTATTAAGGAGGCTATTGAGCGCAAACTCAGACAAGAGCAGGAATCACTGGAATATGAATTCCGACTGGAAAAAGCCGAAAAAGAGGCAGAGAAGCAACGGATAGAAGCAAGAGGTAAGGCAGATGCCAACCGTATACTGAGTGCCTCTCTTACCGATAATGTGCTTAAAGACAAAGGGATAGAGGCTACTCTAAAATTGTCACAATCACAAAATTCTAAAATAATAGTCGTAGGGAGCGGTAAAGACGGACTCCCCATTATCTTAGGAAATCAATAATTAAAAAAGCCCTGCCTGACAAAGCAGGGCTTTTTTAATTTTAAACAGATTTGTTGGCAGGGTATTTCTTTGCCAGCATTTTGGCTTGCTCCAGCCATTTGTCCCGCTCTATACGCCCCGGGAAAAATTCAAGGGCAGTGGTGAGGGTCTTAATATCATCTGCTTCCAAGCGGCTTAATTGACGATAGGTGTATATGCCGATCTCATTGAGCTTTTTTTCCAGGAAAGGCCCGATACCATCTATTTGTTTCAGGTCATTCGCTTGTTCGGGTCCTGCTTCACCTATCTTTTCAAAATTAAGCTTCGCCTGGATGATCCTTTTTTGAGGCACTTTTATTTCGGTTGCTTTAATGGCTCTGCCGCTTCTTCCCCTTGTTTGTACTGCCTTGATGGTGTTGGAAGAGAGCGAGCTGTCTGCACCTTCCTTGACATTATTAAGGAGCATGCTTTTTTCCAGCCTGCATTTTTCCAGTTCGCTCCTAAACTTATTTTTGGTAAACATACCTGATACGAGATACCCAACCCCGAACGCGATGAGCATAAATACCCAAAAAAGTCCGGAGCTAAGACTTACAGAAAGAAGAACCATAGTTTGTATGTTATTTACATCTGAAGCTCAAATTGAATTACAGATATTGTAGGTTTTATTATTTCTAATATAGAAAAAATATTAAATATCGTTTTTATCACCCATCGGGATAAGTTTCATAGGTGAAATACTGTCCGGTCAACGAATAGAAAATAAGTTTTGGTGGTTTCCTGATTTATGTTTTATATTTGCTCTGTATTTATCAAACAATGAACACAATATTTGTACATCATCATCATTTTGCTCCACGCTCTCAAGCGAGGTTATGATGGTATTGTATAAATTGAAAATATCATAAACACCCGTTTGAGTATTCAGGCGGGTGTTTTTTTTTACCCTCCTGAGTACTCCGCAAAAATTGCTATAAAAATGAGTACAAAAACCCTGAAGATTGCAGTTCAAAAATCCGGCAGATTATTTGAAGATTCCCTTAGGATCCTTAAAGATTGTGGGATATCAGTAGACAATGGTCGCGATCAACTTAAAGTAAAGGCCAGAAATTTTCCTTTAGAGATCATGTACCTGCGTAATGGAGATATTCCACAATATCTTAAAGACGGAGTAGTGGATATCGGAATTCTCGGAGAAAATCTTATTTATGAAAAGGGCGATGATCTGGAAATTCTTGAATATCTGGGATTTTCCAAATGTCGCGTTTCTCTCGCTGTACCCAAGAATACAGGTTTTAAGACCTTAAAAGATCTGGAAGGAAGGCGCATAGCCACTTCCTATCCGAATACAGTGAACAAATTATTGGATAAAGAGGGTATTACTGCTGATTTGCATATGATTAGTGGCAGTGTCGAAATTGCCCCAAATATTGGGTTGGCAGATGCCATAGTTGACATTGTATCAAGCGGTAACACATTGTTCAAGAATAATTTGGAAGAGGTGTACACCATTATGAAAAGTGAGGCTGTACTTGCAGCCTCTCCCCTGATCGGAGAAGAGCAGAAAGAAATTCTTGAAAAACTGCGTTTCAGGTTACAGTCGGTGCTTAAGGCCAGAGATGCCAGGTATGTACTACTCAATGCCCCGAACGACAAGGTAGAGGAAATTATAAGTGTACTTCCCGGAATGCGCAGTCCTACAGTATTGCCGTTGGCAGAGAAGGGGTGGAGCTCGCTGCATACAGTTATTCAGAAGGAAAAATTCTGGGAGATCATAGATGAATTAAAAGCCAAAGGGGCCGAGGGTATTTTAGTTTGTCCAATTGAAAAGATGGTTTACTAAAACAAAAGCTATGAAGAAGTATATTAATCCTGATAATAATAAAATAGAGGCCATCCTACAAAGACCTACTGCGGGAGTTAATGAGATCGAACCCGCCGTAAAACAGGTGTTTGATGAAGTGATGACCAAAGGGGAGGAGGCCGTTTTAAAATACACTGAACTTTTTGACGGGGTTGTACCCGAGAACAGAGAAGTTTCTAGAAGTGAGTTTGAAGAGGCTTCACTGAAGGTTCCGGTGGCGTTAAAAGAGGCCATTACCACAGCGGCGAGAAATATTGAAAAATTTCACATCGCCCAGAAAACCGAAAAGATTCGTGTTGAAACCATGCCCGGGGTGTTTTGCTGGCAGGAAAAGAAACCCATAGAGAAGGTAGGTCTTTACATACCAGGAGGCACAGCGCCCTTATTTTCAACAGTATTAATGTTAGGGATACCGGCTAAGGTAGCCGGCTGTAAGGAAGTGATCATCTGTACGCCACCGGGTAAGGATGGCTCTGTAAATCCTGCCATACTATTTGCCGCACAGTTGTGTGGGGTAGACCGGGTTTTTAAGGTTGGTGGTATTCAGGCTATTGCTGCGATGACCTTCGGAACATCCTTTATTCCCAAGGTATACAAGATCTTTGGCCCCGGAAATCAATACGTCACAGCAGCAAAACAATGGGCTACGCGTTACCAGGTGGCTATAGATATGCCTGCAGGACCCTCAGAGCTCATGGTGGTTGCCGATGAAACAGCTGTTCCGGCCTATGTTGCGGCCGATCTGCTGTCGCAGGCAGAACACGGCGTAGACAGTCAGGTGATCCTGTTATCTACCTCGGCCGGTTTCTGTGAACAGGTCGAAAATGAAATCAATACCCAATTGGCTGATCTGCCGAGAAAGGCGATCGCGGAGAAGGCTATTGAAAATTCCAGGATCATTGTAGTGGATGATATAGATACCTTGATCAGGTTGATGAACAGCTATGGTCCGGAGCACTTGATCATTTCTGCAAGAGAGGAAGATCGTATTCGCGAAGCTGTAACAAATGCCGGATCGGTTTTCTTAGGTAACTACACCCCCGAAAGTGCCGGCGACTATGCCTCAGGAACCAATCATACCCTGCCTACCAATGGGTATGCTAAGCAATACAGCGGAGTTAACCTGGATAGCTTCACAAAAAGTATTACCTATCAAAAGATCAGTGAAGAAGGAATCACAAATCTAGGGTCGGTTATTGAATATATGGCAGAGGCAGAAGGATTGTACGCTCATAAAAATGCGGTTTCTCTCAGATTACAAGACTTAAAAAACAAGAGCAATGAGTAAGACATCAGTAGATATTACATTCAACCTTGATCGTTTGGTACGACCTTCTATTAAAAATATAAGTCCCTATAGTTCTGCCCGTGATGAATTTTCGGCAGCCGGAGATGACCTGGTATTTTTAGATGCCAATGAAAACCCATACGGAGAAGGCATTAACCGTTATCCCGATCCTTACCAAAATGATCTTAAATCAGCCATCGCTCGTCTGAGAAAAGTATCCCCGGAGAATATTCTTGTGGGGAACGGTAGTGACGAGGTACTTGACCTTTTATTCAGGGCTTTCTGCATTCCGGGCCGTTCTAATGTGGTTACATTGCCACCTACTTATGGTATGTACGGTGTATTGTCGGCTGTTAATGAAACAGCCGTGAGAGAGGTGCCCTTAGACGAGAACTGGCAGCCGGATCCTGATAAAATTATGAAGGCGGTTGATGAAGATACGCGTATGCTCTTCTTATGTTCTCCAAATAACCCCACCGGAAACCTTATGAATAGCGCGAAGGTGAAACAACTGCTTCAGGAGTTTCCCGGACTGGTAGTGATCGATGAGGCCTATATTGATTTTGCTTCTAAAGACAGCTGGGCAAAACAATTGGAGAAGTACCCTAACCTGGTCGTGGTACAAACCCTTTCCAAGGCATTTGGCTTGGCCGGGGCGCGTGTGGGATATGCGCTTACCTCTCCGAAGATCGTAGGCATACTCAACACGATCAAACCGCCGTATAATGTAAATGCGCTAAGCCAGTCAAAGGCATTGGAAACATTGAAGAATTCAGAGTCGGCTAACAGGCTGCTCATGGAATTGGAGATCGAACGTGCCTACCTGGTACAGCAATTGGAACAATTACCCTTTGTGGCTAAGGTATATCCATCTGATGCCAACTTCATACTCATCAGGGTAGATGATGCCAACAAACGATATGAGCAGCTCATAGAGCGGGGTATCGTGGTTCGAAATCGTTCCAGGCTGCACGGGTGTGAAAATACCCTGAGGATCACCATTGGTAGCCCGGAAGAAAACAGAATATTGACAGAAACATTAAGTACACTTAGCGAATAGATATGAAAAAGATATTATTTATAGACCGAGACGGTACCCTGATAAAAGAGCCGGAAGATGAACAGATTGATTCCCTTGACAAACTCGATTTTCTTCCCGGAGTACTAACCTGGCTTTCCAGGCTTTGCAAGGATAACGATTATGAATTGGTAATGGTTACCAACCAGGATGGCCTGGGTACCGAAGCCTATCCTGAAGAGGTCTTCTGGCCTATACAGAACTTTATCATGCGTACACTGGAAAGTGAGGGTATCAATTTCAGGGAGGTGGTTATTGATAAAACCTTCCCTGAAGAGAACTCTCCTAACCGAAAGCCCAATACCGGGGCATTAACGGCCTATATGAATGGCGATTTTGATCTTGAGAATTCTTATGTGATCGGAGACAGGCTTACCGATGTAAAACTGGCAGAAAACCTGGGGTGTAAAGCTATTTTTATCGAAAATGGAAGATCATTGGGTAACCATGAACTCAATGAAGGTAAACAGGCTTTACTTCCTGTGATCGCTCTTGAAACAGAAAACTGGGAAAAGATCTATCAGTTTTTAACCCTGGGAAAGCGTACTGCCACCATAGAAAGAACTACCAAAGAGACTGATATTCGTGTAACCCTGGATCTTGATGGCACCGGAAGATCAAAGAATCAGACCGGAATCGCTTTTTTTGACCATATGCTTGATCAACTTGGCAAGCACGGCCTTATAGACTTGGAGATCACTGTAAATGGTGACCTGGAGGTAGATGAACACCACACGATAGAAGATACTGCCATTGCTTTAGGAGAAGCCTTCGCAAGGGCCCTGGGAGATAAGCGGGGTATTGAACGCTATGGGTACTATTTGCCTATGGATGATGCCCTGGCCAGTGTTGCTCTAGATTTCGGGGGGCGTCAATGGCTGGAGTGGGATGCCGAGTTTAAAAGAGAAATGATCGGTAAAATGCCCACAGAGATGTTTAAGCACTTCTTTAAATCGTTTTCTGACGGGGCAAAAGCCAATTTAAATATAAAGGCTGAAGGCGAAAATGAGCATCATAAGATCGAAGCCATTTTTAAAGCTTTTGCTAAAGCCATTAAGATGGCCGTACGAAGAGATCCGGACAGAATGATCCTGCCATCAACCAAGGGAATGCTTTAATGAACAGCTGTTATGAAAGTAAGTATTATAGATTACGGAGCCGGAAATATACAAAGTCTGATCTTTGCTTTTAATCGCCTGGGAGTACATCCAGTGGTTACAGACCACCCGAAGCTGCTGGCGGAGGCCGACAGGGTGATCTTTCCCGGGGTAGGAGAAGCAGGGAGTGCCATGGCAAAATTACGTCAGCATGGTCTGGAAGAAGTTATCCCTCAATTGAAGCAGCCCGTTCTGGGTATCTGCCTGGGTATGCAGCTCATGTGTGCATACAGTGAGGAGGGTGATACCCGAGGCCTTGGAATTTTTGATTGTGAGGTAAAGCATTTTGACAGAAAACTAAAGGTGCCGCAAATAGGGTGGAATACCATTACAAATTTGAAGTCACCCCTTTTTAAAGGTATTGAAGAGAATAGCTATATGTACCTGGTTCATAGCTATTATGTGGCCAACAACCCTCACAGTATTGCCACTACCAAATATGGGGAAACCTATGCATCGGCCCTTCACCGGAATAATTTTTACGGAACCCAGTTTCATCCGGAAAAAAGCGGAGAAATTGGAGCAAAGGTGCTGGAGAACTTTTTAAATCTTAAAGACTGATATGAGAATTATACCGGCTATTGACCTGATCGAAGGCAAATGCGTTCGATTGTCACAAGGAGATTACAATTCAAAAAAAGTATACAATGAAGACCCTTTAGAGGTGGCTCGCATGTTTGAAGACCACGGCATAGAGCATCTTCATTTGGTAGACCTTGATGGAGCCAAAGCTAAAAAGGTGATCAACTACAAGGTGCTGGAAGGCATTGCCTCAACAACCTCTCTGAAAATTGATTTTGGGGGAGGGATCCGATCAGATGAAGACCTGCATATTGCATTTAACAGTGGTGCCAAACAAATAACAGGAGGGAGTATTGCCGTGCATGAACGGGATACTTTTCTGAATTGGGTAGCAACTTATGGTGTGGAAAAGATTATACTGGGGGCCGATGCCCGGGAGGGTAAAATTGCCGTTTCCGGATGGACGAGCACCTCAGAGTTAGACCTTATTCCTTTTATAAAAAACTATTTGGAAGAATCGCTGCAATATGTGATCTGTACAGACATATCTAAAGACGGTTTACTGCAGGGCCCTTCTTTTGAACTCTACACGGAGATCATCAAGGCATGTCCTAAAGAGCAACTCCGACTTATCGCATCGGGTGGGGTTACCCAAATGGATGACCTTTACCGCCTGAAAGAGATCGGGTGTGAAGGCGCTATCATTGGGAAAGCCTTTTATGAAGGAAAAATTTCTTTAAAGGACCTGGAGCGTTTTATTAGTGAACAGCATTGAAAGTATTGACAAAAACAATATGTTAACAAAAAGAATTATACCCTGTCTTGATATAAAAGATGGTCGAACGGTCAAAGGAATTAATTTTAAAGACCTCGCTGATGCCGGAGACCCGGTAGAACTTGCTGAAAGATATGCAAGGGAAGGGGCAGATGAACTGGTATTTCTGGATATTTCTGCAACGGAGGAAAAACGACGTACCCTGGCAGAACTGGTATATCATGTGGCAGAGAAGGTTAATATTCCCTTTACCGTTGGAGGAGGTATCAGCAGTGTGGAAGACGTGGGGATGCTGCTGAGAGCGGGAGCTGATAAGATCTCGGTGAATTCTGCTGCAGTTAAACGGCCCGAACTTATCAATGAGCTGGCTTCGAGGTTTGGGTCGCAATGTGTGGTGGTGGCCATTGACGCTAAAAATGTGGATGGAAAATGGCTGGTTCACCTGGTAGGAGGAAAGGTGGCCACCGAGGTGGATCTGTTTGAATGGGCCCTTGAGGTCCAGGAACGAGGTGCCGGAGAGATCTTGTTTACCTCTATGGATCATGATGGTACCAAAAACGGCTTTGCCAATGAGGCCCTTTCAAAACTCTCAGATATGTTGCATATACCTGTTATAGCTTCAGGGGGAGCCGGTACCAAAGAGCATTTTAAAGATACTTTTAAAGAAGGTAAGGCAGATGCTGCTCTTGCAGCCAGTGTTTTTCACTATGGAGAAATTCCTATTCCTGAACTCAAGACCTACCTGAAAAATGAACAAATACCAATTAGAATTTAACAGCAAATAACTATGAACCCTGATTTCTCAAAAAATAAGGATGGCCTGCTGCCGGCTATCATTCAGGATGTCAATACCGCCAAAGTACTCATGCTTGGGTATATGAACCGGGAAGCCTATGAACATACCCTGGAGCACAAAAAAGTATGCTTTTACAGCAGGTCCAAACAACGCCTTTGGGTAAAAGGTGAGGAAAGCGGAAACTTCCTTCACCTGCGGTCTCTTAAACTGGACTGTGATCATGACACCTTCCTGATACAGGCAGAACCTGTTGGTCCCGTATGCCATACAGGTACTGATACCTGCTGGGCTGAAAATAATAAGGAGGTCTACGGCTTTTTAAGTACCCTTGAAGAGGTGATCAAAGAAAGAAAAGAAGAACGCCCTGAAGGCAGCTATGTGAGCTCATTATTTGATAAGGGCATCAACAAGATAGCCCAGAAAGTGGGCGAGGAGGCTGTAGAGACCGTTATTGAGGCAAAAGATAACAATGACGAATTGTTTTTAAATGAGGCGTCAGACCTGTTGTTTCATTACCTTATCCTATTGCAGGCCAAAGGATTTAAGCTGGAAGATATTAGCAGGGTATTACGAAAAAGGCATTCATAAAACGTAAATCCTTCTCTTTGTTATAAGATTACGTAAATTAGTTGTAATCTTTGTCTTATGAAATCTAAAAGAAGGAGCATCAATAACCTCATTAGCAGGCCTTTTCAAAAACAGCCCAAGATCGGTAAGGCTCCGGGAAGTGTTATCTACCTGGGGAAACGAAGGGGAGAAAAATTCAGGGTATCCCTCATGCATTATAACGAGGCAGAGATCACTGAAGAGCCCTTAGAAAAAGTGGAGGCCTTTGTGTTATCACCCACCTCCCGGGGTGTTAATTGGTTTAATATAAAAGGACTTTCTAATACAGAAGAAGTAGAGACCCTGGGTAAATCCTTTGGGTTGAGTGCCCTGACTCTTGAAGATATTGTAAACACAGATCAAAGGCCTAAAATGGATCATCTTGACGACCACCTTTTTGTAGTGGTTAAAATGATCTATCCCGGCGATGTTAATCAATTTCATATTGAACATGTCGCAATTGTATTGCTCCGGGATACTGTGCTTTTGTTTCAGGAAGTAGAGGAGGATGTATTTGAAGGGGTGCGGGAGCGTATCCGAAGTTCATATGGCCGCATTCGTAATCGTAAGGCCGATTATCTTTTGTTTGCCCTTCTCGATGCCATCGTTGACCAGTATTTCATTGTGATGGAACTTATGGGTAACAAGATCGAGCAATTGGAAGAAAAGGTATATGAAAAACCCAATGCCGATCTGATCCATGAGATCCAGGCCCTAAAAAAGGAAGTCCTGGAATTGCGTAAACACATCCGCCCGGTAAAGGAGTTGGTCAATCAGCTCATACATATAGAGAATTCACTTATTGCGGAAGATACCAGACCGTTTTTAAGAGACATTCTGGATCATTGCAACGAGATCCAGGATAATATAGACCTGTACAGGGAAATGAGTGTGAGTCTTATGGAGATCTATATGAGTAATATGAGTAACAAGATGAACGAGGTAATGAAGGTTTTAACCATCATGGCCAGTATCTTCATTCCGCTTACTTTCATAGCGGGTATATACGGCATGAATTTTCAGTATATGCCGGAACTCCATGAACGCTATGCCTATCCTATGGTACTGGGAGTTATGGCACTAATGGTTATTGTCATGCTGATCTATTTTAAGAGAAAAGACTGGCTTTAATCGGTCATCCTGAAAAGGTCTGAAGAAAGATAGCGATCGCCGCGATCACAGATAATGACTACTACAACGCCCTTATCAAGGGTGTCTATAAGTTTTAAAGCTGCAGTCACAGCTCCTCCGCTACTCATTCCTGAAAATACGCCCTCTTTTGAAGCCAGTTTTCTTGCCATATGGGCGGCTTCCTCCTGGCTTACCTCTATGATCCGGTCTACTTTTTCAGGATTAAAGATGGCAGGGAGGTATTCTTTGGGCCATTTTCTGATGCCCGGAATGCGGGAATCGTCTGTGGGTTGCACCCCTACGATCTGAATTCGGTGGTCCTTTTCTTTTAAATAGGTAGAGGTGCCCATAATGGTCCCTGTGGTTCCCATGGATGATACAAAATGGGTAACCTTTCCTTCGGTATCTCTCCAGATCTCCGGCCCCGTGGTCTTATAATGAGCTTTCCAGTTGTCGGGGTTTCCGAACTGATTTAACATTTTATACCCTTCGTTCTTGACCTTGGCCTCAGCATAATCCCTTGCGCCTTCTATACCGTCATCTGCAGGCGTCAGGGTAAGTTTAGCCCCATAGGCTCTCATGGTTAACACCCTTTCTTCGGTAGAGTTCTCGGGCATGACCAATTCCATGTTCAGATTAAATAACCCCGCGATCATGGCAAGGGCAATTCCTGTATTCCCGCTTGTTGCTTCTATGAGAGGGGTATTTTCATTAATATCTCCGCGTTCCAGGGCGCTTTTGATCATGTTGTAGGCAGGGCGGTCTTTTACACTGCCTCCGGGATTATGTCCTTCTAATTTAAACCAGAGTTCTACTCCCGGTTTGTTAACCAGGGCTCTTGAACGAATGAGAGGAGTATTGCCTATCTGTTCAAGTATTGAATTACTTTTCATTGGTAGTGGTCTTAATTTTAATTTCGGGCGTATGAGAAACAATGGAATTTGGTGGAATAGAGGCGGTTAGCCATACGTTACCTCCTATGACGCTGTTCGCACCAATAACGGTATCGCCTCCTAATATGGTTGCGTTGGCATAGATGGTTACTCCTTCTTCAATGGTGGGATGACGTTTTACGTTTTCCAGGTTTTTAGCCACATATAATGCTCCCAGGGTTACCCCCTGATAAATTCGAACATTATTGGCGATCACTGTGGTTTCTCCGATAACAACTCCTGTGGCATGGTCTATAAAAAAAGAGGCCCCGATCCGGGCTCCTGGGTGGATATCCACCCCGGTTTGCCTATGGGCGTACTCTGTCATTAATCTGGGCACAAGAGGGAATCCTACCCGATGTAATTCGTGCGACAAACGATAAATGGCAATAGCATAAAATCCGGGATATGAAAGGTACACTTCTTCAACACTTCTTGCAGCAGGGTCACACTCGAAAATGGCCTTGGCATCAAGGTTCAAAAGTTCCAGGATTCCCGGGAGCTTATTGGTGTAATTCTCCCATACCTCGTAACAGGGCTTGTGCGTTTCCCAACAGGCCATTTTAACCAGTTCAGAAAAGAGGTCCTGTAAGCTCTCCATATGCGAGGCAACGTCGGTCTCCATATCAAACAGGGTGTAAAACAACTCACGGGTAAATTGTTCGGTTTTCTCTTTTAAACGTAATTTTAAGTGAGGGGTGATCTTGTTTTGCTCAATTTTCTTGATGACTTCTGCTCTCATGCCTCCATGTTTCTATTCAAATTTACATATTCTACCCGGCATCGTTGACTATTTATCTTAACTTTAGGTTTTCATTAAAAGCACCCAGATATAATGGAAATCATAAGAATTCCTCCAACAGTTTTGGATTTTTTAAAAGAACTTAAAGCGAATAATAACCGGGATTGGTTTGAAGAGCATAAACCTGAGTTTAAAGAAGAACAGCAAACCATGAAATCCTTTTTTGAACAGCTATTCAGAAAGCTCAATACGCATGACGAGGTTGATAGTTTTAAAATGTTCAGAATTTACCGTGATGTGCGCTTTTCAAAGAATAAAACTCCATACAAGTATCACCTGGCTGCTTCCTTTCATCGCCTGAAACCGCGTAATAGAGGAGGATATTACCTTCATGTTGAACCGGGAAACACCTTTATGGCAGCCGGATTCTGGAACCCTGAGAAAGATGATCTTTTTAGAATCAGGAAAGAGTTTGAGTTCGATGATCAACCCATGCGAGAGATTCTTCGATCAGAAGCCTTTACAGAGACTTTTAAAGAACTGAAGGGAGAGGATCTGAAAACGGCTCCGAAAGGTTTCGATAAAAACCACCCTGCCATTGATCTTATTCGTAAAAAGCAATACATCGTTACCCGGAATTTTACCGATAAACAAGTAGTTGCTCCCGACTTTTCAGAGGAAGTAAATAAGAGTTTCAAGGCAGTTAGACCCTGGTTCGATTATATGAGTGAAGTGCTCACAACCGACCTTAATGGGGTATCCCTGATAAGGGAGTGAGTTAAGAGCTAGGAGCTAAGAGCTAAGAGTTAAGAGTTAAGAGTTAAAAGTCACCATGTAAACCGCAAACTGTTAACCGCAAACTGTAACCTGCAAACTTAATCTGAAAACCGCAAACTGCTAACTGCTAACTGCTACCCCCCTTAGGCCACATGACCTTGCTCTAACAGTTGCAGCTGATCTTTTAACCGCTCTATCACCATTTTCATCATCCGCTTATTCAGGGCAGAAGAATTATCGGTATAGGTCAGGTATTCTTCAATGGTAAACTGCCCGATGATCATTCCTTTAAGGGAGTTTCTGAACTTCATATCCTTTTGAACGACATTTTCGATATAGTCCATTTTCTTTGGCAGTGAAAGACTGTAAAATACCCCTTTATGCTTGTTAGCATAGTTCTTAAAAGCTTCTACTAATAGCTCGCTCTGTAACTTTATTACCGGCCGAAGGGTGGTGTTCTGAAAACGCTCATCCTTACTCATGGAGTCATAAATTACAGCATTAGGGATGATGGGTCTGAGGTTGAGAAGATTCTCGTTTCTTAAAGCCATAATGAAGTAGTTTTACTAAAGGTAGGTTTTTCAACTTTTGTTTTTTTAAACCTATTGTTAAGGTTTTCAACGTACTTATAAACATTTCTGTCCCTGAATCCTTCTTGTTATTCATACCTTTAAAAGAAAAAATGATCAAAAGCATAAATCCATATACGGGAAAGCTGATAGCGCAATACGAGGCATATGATGAGACCACGGTGATGCATATGATCGAAAAGGGAAGCAATAGTTTTTTAGCATGGCGTAAAACCGGGGTTCATGAACGTTGTGAGTTAATAAAAGGGGTAGGAGATCATCTTTTAAAGAAAAAGGACGCCTATGCCCGTTTAATGAGCCTGGAAATGGGAAAACCTGTTAAACAAGCCATCGCTGAGATTGAAAAATGTGCCTGGCTGTGTGACTATTATTCTGATAACGCTCCCGGGTTTCTGAAGGATAAAGAGGTTATCACCGATGCTGCAATGAGTTATGTAGCCTATGAGCCTTTGGGGGTTGTTTTGGCCGTAATGCCGTGGAATTATCCTTTTTGGCAGGTTTTTCGTTTTGCCGTACCGACCCTTTTAGCCGGTAATACATGTTTGCTCAAGCACGCGTCTAATGTGATGGGTTGCGCAGAGGAGATACAAAAGATCTTTATCGATTGTGGCTTTCCTGAAGGTACTTTTCAAAATCTTGTAATTGGCAGCGATAAGGTAGAGATGGTGTTAGAACATCCGAAAGTACGTGCGGTAAGTTTAACCGGGAGTGAGGCGGCAGGAAAAGCTGTAGCCGCAATAGCGGGAAAAAATATAAAAAGCTCCCTTCTGGAACTTGGAGGCAGCAATGCTACGATCATTCTCAAAGATGCAGATCTTAAAGAAGCGCTCAATACGGTCATAAATGCCCGGTATCAAAATACCGGTCAGAGTTGTATTGCCGCAAAGCGGTTACTGGTTGATAAGCATATAGCGGATGAATTTATAGACCGCTTTCTGGAGGAGGTTAAGAAACTTCGTTCTGGCGATCCTTTGGATGAAGAAACCTATATAGGTGTATTGGCCAGGGAAGAACTTGCTGAAGAGCTGGAAGATCAGATGAACAGGTCAATTACTGCCGGAGCAACAATTTTGTGTGGGGGAGACCGCAAGAGAGCATATTTTGAACCAACGGTCTTGAAGACTAACGATCCTACGGTAGCTGTCATGCAGGAAGAAACGTTCGGGCCGCTAATGTGCGTTTGTGTTTTTGATGGAATAGAGGAAGCTATAGAACTGTCTAATCAAACCAACTTCGGGTTAGGTGTAAGTATTTTTACCCAAGACATTGAGAGGATAAAAAGTTATATCCCCAGATTTGAAGAGGGAGCTGTTTTCGTAAATGAGCTGGTAAAGTCTGATCCCAGACTTCCCTTCGGAGGGGTGAAGAATTCAGGATATGGCAGAGAATTAGGACTGGAAGGCATACGTAGTTTTGTAAACGTAAAAACGGTTTACATTAAAGGCTGAGCAATGAGGGGAAGATCAGGAAAGTTGCCCCTCTTCACAAGAAAATGGAGTGTACACCTTCTTTTGTTCAATAACTGGCAGGAAACAACTTTCTACCCCAGTACATTCAGGCTCATTGTAAGAACATTCAGATGATTTTTTATCACTAGACTCCTTTCCTATGGCAGAAGAAATGAGTACGATCAAAAGGTAAATGAGCGTTTTCATGACGGTTGTAATTTATTGGTTTACTTAAAGTTATCAAGCAATTAGTGCAGCTTTTGTCCTCTTAAGTTTATTTTACCAAAGAATTAACGAAACGCTTAGATTTAGCCTTCCATAATGTGAAGAATATCAAAAATTTTCTATAGAAATCTGATCATTCCTTGTCAATAGGATGGTCTTCATACCAATCTTCAAAGGTTTTGGTAGTGGTATAATTATCAGTGAGTACCATATAAACCATGAAGATCACCAATAGTTGGCCCAACATCATCAGAAAAAAAATGATATCCGGTCTTATATCCATTTGAGAGAATGCGGTTAAAAGAACTAAGAATAGAGTCACGAGAATAACCATGACCATGGCAGTTGATTTCATAACTTTTTATTGTCAAAGTAGTGAATCAACCTTTAATCCTGTCTTAACAATACGCTAAAAATCAACTCTTTAGACGAGAAATGTCATGAGACGTTGGCTTCTCATGAAGTTCCAGTCGGAAATAAGGCAGGGCTGCGTACAGATGTTCCATAATATCAGCCTGGATTCTTTCGTAATTTTCCCAGACCTTATCTGAGGAAAAGGCGTAAATCTCCAAAGGGATCCCTTCATTGGTTGGGGGCAGCAACCTGGACATCATTAACAGCTCCTTGTTGATAGCCGGATGATGCTCAAGATACTCATCACAATATTTCCTGAACACCCCAAGGTTGGTTTGGTTTCTTCCGTTTACCGCTACAGATTTATCGATCGATCTTTCAGTATTAAAGCGATCTATATCCTTTTGTCTGCGGTCTAGATATGGGGCTATTAGTTGAATTTTTTTCAAATCCTCTATTTCTTCTCCTGAAAGGAATTTAACACTGGAAGCCTTGATCTGAAGTACTCGTTTTATTCTTCGTCCACCGCTCTCTGTCATTCCTCTCCAGTTTCTGAAAGAATCAGAAATAAGGGAATAGGTGGGAATAGTGGTTATGGTATTATCAAAATTTCGAACCTTTACTGTTGTGAGATTGATCTCGATCACATCTCCATCTGCCCCGAATTTATCTAGGGTGATCCAGTCTCCTATACGAACCATATCATTTATGGATACCTGTATACTGGCAACAAACCCTAAAATAGTATCACGGAACATGAGTAGGATAATAGCCGATGCAGCCCCCAAGGTGGCTAAGAATTGCAGGATATCCTGATCGGTAAGCTCTGAAAAAATAACCAGGCCTCCAATAGCCCAAAGAAAAATGATACCTACCTGGCTGTAGGAATCCAGAGGTTTATCTTTAAAGTATGGTTTGGTTTTAAGATACCCTTTTACCGACTTGGTAATACTTCGGAGTATCCATACCACCAGTACGATCAGGTACACATCAACAGCTTTCAGGCAAAATTTCATCCACCCCGGAAAATCGTTGAAGATGATCGGTATTAGCTGTTCGAAAATGATCAGGGGGATGATATGGGCCATGTATTTCGGAAAATTTCCCTGGGCCAGATAGTCATCAAAAGTTGTTTTGGTCTTGTTTGAAAATCTGCGGAAACCTGAGATAATGATCCTTCTTAATATTTGATCCAGAAGTAAAATAAAAATGATGGCTATCAGCAGATTCACGCCGAGATTAATCCTTTGTGCCAGTAGTTCAGAATAACCCTGTTCAACAAGGAATTGCTTCAGATAGGTGGATATTTCTGCTAAATAATCGTATTCAGTCATAGGAGACATTGGTTTTCACGCACAAAAGTAATTAGGATTTCCTGAGTATAAAAACGCAGCCTGAACATTATTCTGTAGCTTCTGACAGGCCCTTAAAGTCTCTTTTTCTGGTCTTTTTTGGATTTTTAAACAAACGTTTGAAAAAACCATCCTTTTTCACAGGTTCGCAATCCAGCATGGCCGTTATTTCCTCATCGGCTTCAGGAAAGGTGGCAGAGGTTAAATCTTTGTATTGCGGATCATGCTCCAGTTTCTTCCACCAAAGGGCAAAAAGAGGCAAGGCTGAATTGGCGCCCTGACCCATTTGGGTAGAAGGGAATCCCAGGCGTTGATCATCAAGTCCTACCCAGGAAACACTCACCAGATCCTTACTTAACCCCACAAACCAACCATCCTTGTTGTTTTGTGTTGTACCTGTTTTTCCTCCCAGATCGCTCTTTATATGATAGGCGGTTCTTATACGGTTAGCGGTTCCTTCTTCAATGGTAGAACGCATCATTTCTAATACCACCCTGGCCGTGCCCGGTGATATGGCTTGTACGCGTTCATCCTCAGCGTTGTCCTGATGCTCGTACAAAACCTCTCCCTGCCTGTTTGTGATCGAGGTAATAAAATAAGGCGTACTGGCTGTACCTTCGTTCAGGAAGGCAGTGTAAGCGGTAGCGATCTCCAGTACCGAAACTTCAGCCGTACCCAGGGCCAGCGAGGGTACCCTTGGCAGATCTGAAACAATACCGAGGTTGCGGGCGGTATTAATAACGGGGTCAATACCGGCATCCTCCAGAACCTTTACGGCAACAGTATTTACCGAATGACTAAGGGCATATTGCATTGAATAATTCAGGTAATCGGTATTCTCTTTACGAGAGGTGTTTTTAGGGGTCCATCCTTCCAGATTTTCGTACTCTACCTTTCGAAGATCGTAATGTTTACAGGGGGAGATCCCTTCTTCGATGGCTGTGGCATAGACCAGCGGTTTAAATACGGAACCGACCTGCCGTTTGCTCTGAAGAACATGATCATATTGCAAAAACCGGTAGTCAATACCCCCGATCCAGGTTCTTACAGCACCGGTAGAAGCTTCTAAACTTACCCAACCCGTATTCAGGAGTTTCAGGTAATGCGCCAGACTGTCTTTTATGCTCATAGACTTCTGGTTTTGACCTGACCAGTCAAACACATGTCTGTTTTCCTTTTTTTGCAGGATCTCCCGGATCTTTTGGTTTGAGTACCCTTGATCTTTAAGATCTTTATAGACAGGAGAGGTTTTGATGACTTTCTCCAGCAGGACATCATTATTCCATGGAGCACTTTTGGTATAACCCTTTTCGAATTGACGCTGCAGGGTTTTCAGGTGCTGTTTCATTGACGCTTCAGCCTTTATTTGCATGTCCAGGTCAAGAGTGGTCTTTACCTGAAGTCCCTCAGCATAGATGTCGATGGTATTTCCGGTTTCTTTCTCATAATGGGAAGCCCATGTTTCCAGCTCTTTTCTTACCTGCTCCTTGAAGTACAAAGCACTTGCTTCCTCGGCATATATCCTGGTAAGGTTAAGATCCAATTCCTGGGTGCTGAGCTCATCAAATGCTTCACTGTCCAGCTTTCCATACTTAACCATTTGCGCTAGAACGGTATTTCGTCTCTCTAAACTTCTTTCAGGGAAAAGTCGTGGATTATAGGTATGGGTAGCCTTCAGCATGCCGATAAGGAGGGCAGATTCTTTTACATTTAAATTCTTGGCTGGTTTATTGAAAAAATGTTTTGCCGCTCTTTCCACCCCATAGGTATTATCTGAAAACGGCACGGTATTGAGGTATTTTTCTAAGATCTCCTCTTTTGAATAAAGTTCTTCAATGCGATTAGCGATCACAGATTCTCTGATCTTTGCTGCGACAAGGGCAGTAGTTCCCGAACCCACCCTGGGGTAAAGATTCTTGGCTAACTGCTGCGAAATTGTGCTGCCACCCCCGGAGGAAGCATCGCCCAGTAAAAGTGTTTTAAAGAATACTCTGAACAGGCTTTTTACATCAACACCATCGTGTTCATAGAACCGAACATCTTCTGTAGCAATCAGGGCATCGATAAGGTGAGGAGAGATCTCGCTGAATTCTACCGTAAGCCGGTCCTGATTATGCAGAGAACCCAAAGACTTTCCGTTACGATCTGTGATCAGGGTAGCATTGTCCAGTTGAGTGTTCAGGAGCTCGTCTTCGGAAGGAATTCTTCCCCATAAACCGGCGAAGACTGATAGGATGAACAGTAATAACAAAAAGAAAAGGCTACCCGAAATGATAGCCAATGTCTTTTTATGTTTGGTAAGGTATCTTAGGATCATTTAAAAGCTTTACAACTGTATACGTTTTAAAGAGCCTTTGAGATGTTTAAATCTTCTTAAAATATGTGAAAATTATCCGAGATACATTTTAAGTATCTTACTTCTTGAATTATGACGGAGTCTTCTGATACCTTTTTCGCGAATTTGCCTTACCCTTTCTCTGGTTAGATCAAAAATATCGCCAATCTCCTCAAGGGTCATCGGTTGTTCCTGGCCTATACCGTAATTTAATTTGATCACATCAGCCTCACGAGTAGATAAGGTGTCAAGTGCTCGTGTAATCTCGGTATGTAAGGAATCATGGATCAACTTCTTGTCGGGAACAGGAGATTCGGCCGATTTTACCACGTCGTAGAGATTTGATGTTTCTCCTTCTTTTAAAGGAGCGTCCATGGAAACATGCCGACCGGCATTTTTCAAGGATTGCTTCACATCTTTCACGGTCATATCTAACTCTCTTGCCAGCTCTTCTGCAGACGGCGGACGTTCGTGCTGTTGCTCCAGGAATGAATAGGCTTTATTGATCTTATTGATCGAACCTATTTTATTTAAAGG
This sequence comes from Robertkochia marina, assembly GCF_004799345.1. Taxonomy (GTDB): domain Bacteria; phylum Bacteroidota; class Bacteroidia; order Flavobacteriales; family Flavobacteriaceae; genus Robertkochia; species Robertkochia marina. The sequence continues at coordinate 746,630 of NZ_SSMC01000002.1, read as the reverse complement.
CAGTCTAACGATACGCGACTGTTCGGCAAGGGCCTGCAGTATCGATTGGCGGATCCACCATACGGCATACGAAATGAATTTAAAACCCCTGGTCTCATCAAATCTTTTGGCAGCCTTAACCAGTCCTATATTACCTTCATTGATAAGATCGGAAAGCTTCAGCCCTTGATTTTGGTACTGTTTGGCAACCGAAACAACGAATCTTAAATTTGATTTGGTCAGCTTCTCAAGGGCAGCGTGATCGCCCTGTTTGATCCGCCTGGCCAATTCAACCTCCTCATCAGCGGTGATCATGTCGATCTTGCTGATATCCTGTAGGTATTTGTCAAGGGATTTGGATTCGCGGTTGGTAACCTGCTTAACGATCTTTAATTGTCTCATATAAATGTTATTAGGTAATTACCCACACTTAATAACATTTTTTTTTTGAAAAAGCAAGTCTACCCCCTTTATTTAAGGATATTTGGCTAAATTTTATGATTTATTTAAGTAAAAACCGAATTATATGCTGTAAATAAATGGTTTGCGCCTCCCGGAAATAAAAAATCCGGTTACCCATTCAGGTAACCGGATCTTGTTTTATTCAAGGAACTTCTAATTAAAGAATTTCGATCACTTCTACTTCAAAGATCAGATCTTTTCCTGCAAGAGGGTGATTGGCATCTACCATGATGCTTTCTTCTTTGATCTCAGAAACTACCAGAGGAATCTCTCTTCCGTCCGGGGTTTTAGAAACCAGTCCCATACCTACTTTAGGTTCGATCTCAGACGGTAACTCACTCTTCATAACCTCTTGTACCAGTTCAGGCTTAACATCACCATAGGCTTCCTCTGAAGGAATTTCAAGTGTTTTTTTCTCATTTACTGCCATATCCAGAATACCTTTCTCGAATCCGGGGATCAGCATACCTTGTCCCAGGGTGAATTCAAGAGGTTCTCTTTCCAGGGAGCTGTCAAAAACCTGTCCGTTGGTAAGTTTTCCGGTGTAGTGCACTTTTACTGTGTCATTTGCTTTTACTTGACTCATAAAATGAATTTTGTGAGGCTAAATGCCTGTTCTTAAGTTAAAAGTGCGAAACTAGGCTTTATCATCGTGATAGCCATATGAATTATGTTAAGATTCCTATAAGAAGTCTGATTACCGACGGGTGAGGGAGGTGTCAATTTGTTAATTTCCAGATTTGTTTGTTTAAAATTTCAAGGTATCCCTTATTTCAATTAATTTTGCTGGTTTAAACTTTAGGCGCCCTGGAACTATGCATGCGATAGATGAAATAGAGAAAAAAGAGCTATACGGATATCAAAAAGGAGCTATAGATCAGATTTTCGATCGCATAGATAATCGCCCCTCCAATTATCATTTGTTATACCAACTGCCAACAGGAGGAGGAAAAACGGTGATTTTCTCTGAGATCGTAAGAAGGTATATAGAAGAGTACGGTAAAAAGGTGGTGGTGCTCACGCACAGAATTGAGTTGAGCAAACAAACCTCCAGAATGCTGCGTGGTTTTAATGTTAAGAATAAGATCATAAACAGTAAAGTAAAGGAACTGCCCGATCAACACGAATACATGTGTTTTGTTGCGATGGTAGAGACCTTGAAAAACCGTTTGAATGACAATAAACTGGAGATCGATAATGTAGGGTTGGTCATCATTGATGAGGCCCACTACAACTCTTTTCGTAAACTTCTTTCTTTTTTTAAACAAAGCTTCATCATTGGGGTAACAGCCACTCCCTTAAGTTCTAATATTAAGCTTCCTATGAAGGATAATTATAATGAACTTATCACGGGAGAGCCTATACAGGCCTTGATAGATAAAGGCTTTCTAGCCAAGGCAGACATCTACTCTTATGATGTGGGGCTGACCTCGCTGAAGGTGGGTATCAATGGTGATTATACTGTTAAATCATCAGAAGCGCTATACTCGAAGATCGATATGCAGGAGAAACTGTTGACGGCTTACGAGGAAAAATCGAAAGGGAAGAAAACCCTCATATTCAATAACGGTATAAATACTTCCTGGTATGTTTATGAATTGTTTCGGGAGGCAGGCTATCCGGTTCGACATCTTGATAACACCCATAGCAGCAAAGACCGGAAAGAGATCCTCAGATGGTTCAGAAACACTCCCGATGCTATTCTGAGCTCGGTGAGTATTCTAACCACCGGGTTTGACGAACCCACAGTAGAGAGTATCATTCTAAACCGCGCTACACGTTCGCTCACCCTTTATTTTCAGATGATAGGTCGGGGGTCAAGGGTATTGCCTAATAAAAATAAGTTTACCGTCATTGACCTCGGGAACAATGTGGCACGATTCGGGCTATGGAGTGACCCTGTAGATTGGCAGCACATATTCAAATATCCGGATTTCTACCTGGAGAGCATTAAAGACGATGAAGAGATCGAAAGAAATTTCTTTTATAAGATGCCGGAGAAGCTGCGAGAGAAGTTTGCCAATACCCCTGAAGTCTCTTTTGATGTGGAAGAGGTTTATGATCAGGTTTTAAAGAACGGCCTGCGATCGAAGGTAATTCTGGAACGCTCCCTTGAACAGCACACCAGTATGTGTGTAGATAACAGTGAAGATGCCTATGAAGCCAGAATGTTGGCTATGGAGCTTAAAGATGATATTGATTGTCGTATTAATCGTTATGCCCAATGTATCAGTAAAAGCACTAAGAATTACAGGGATTGGCTCGCCGAGGATTATTTTAAGAAGCTTCGGATAAATATTGTTAAAGCCTATCAATAGGATATAAAAGTACTTGATATAAAATGCCCCCAAAATGACTATTCATTCTGGGGGCATTTTTATGTGTTGTGTGTTGAGTTTATTATTCGCATCCGGAAGTAAAACCTTCGGCGCTGAAACTGGTTTGTACGGCTCCGGTACGGGAACCGTCAAAAGCCTGGATCACTAATTGATTTACACCGCTCCCGTCTCGTTTTGGGCTGCAGTACTCAAAGAGGTAGAAACTTCTGGCCTGTCCGCCAACGGCATCCGAAATTTCGTTAAAAGTAGCTTCTAGTTCTTCCTTGTTTTCAGCAAAAACACTACTGGTTTTACCGATGTTGGCAAGCACGGCCTCATCGATCTCCGAACCGAGTCCGATACTGAAAAAGCTGATATTATCACTGGCTTCATTAACGCTTTTTAAAGCAGCATCTCTGTTATAGCGTCCTGCCTGATCGGTTCCGTCAGTAAAGATGACAACTGAGGCTGCAGAGATGATCTCTTGCTGTGCAGTTTCATTTAAAAGATCTTCTGCCACAGCAGTCGATTTGAGAACAGCCCCATAAAGGTCGGTAGAAGAATCCTGGCTGATATTCTCATCGATACTATTCACAGCGGCAAGTAATACTGATTGGTCGCCGGTCAATTCCTGGAGCTGATGAAGCTTGTCTTCCCCGTCAAACCAATAAATGGCCATCTGATTGGAGGCCACCGGGGTATCGGGCATCACATTTCTGATAAAACTTGAGGTGGCTGCTTTTAATTCAAAGAGACTCTGGTTAAGTACACTGCCACTAAGATCCAACACTAAAATGGTATGCTGTTTAAAGATCTGTTCGTTAGGGGAGATCCGGGCATTCGATTCTGAGGATGAAATGGTGTTAAAGCAATTATCATTTCTTCCTTTCTCATAGATCTTGAAATCACTGGGGGTAAGTCCCGCAACCGGATTGCCGTCCTTATCATTTACCTTAAAAAACACGGAAACTTTTGCCGGAAGCGAAACAAATTCGTCCTGTATGGTGATCTTCAGATCAAGAGCTCCAAGGTCAAGGCAGGGGTCAATAGCTTGCTGGCTTGCAAAATCATCATCAGAATTTCCGCAGGATATCAGGAACAGGCTGGTTAATAACAGTAAACTCAGGGATTTTAGAAATTTCATAGCGTTCAAAATAGGTTTTAGATCTTTAGGGTTAACGTAATTCCGGTCATCATTAGTATATCAGGGAATCACAAGTTTTAAAGAAATTGGATCACAGATCAAGAAATTTAGCTTTTAACGCCGGGGTAGGCAACATGCACTGGTCTTTTCTGCCAAACCATCGATAACGGTTACGGGCAATAAGGTCGTATATTCCGTCACGGATAGATACCGGTAGTATATAATTGAAAAGGGTCAGGGCTTTCCATGGCCAACCCAGGTGTCTTGCAATTTCGATGGCCGCATCTGATTTAATGAAATAGGCTATTTCAGGTTCGATCAGAATAATAGAATCGATGCTTTTCGGATCGATATTTCTTTCTTCCAACATTTTCTTCCCCAGGTTGCTTTGCAGGGAGGCGTAACGAAATACATCTCCATGATCTCTTTTGATCACGAAATTAACCGCGCCGTTGCAAAGATTGCAAACACCGTCAAATAAGATCAGTTTCTTTCCGTTTTCCAATTTCACAGGATAAATATAGGTATTTTATTTTCGCTTGGCGGCCTGCACCAGCTCCAGTTTTTCGAGGGCAACAGAGGTGGTGAACATCCCGTAATTTACAATGGCTTTGTTCTTTTCTATGGCATCAATGCTTCCCACAGCCTTCCCGTCTTCAAGCCGTACCCGATCACCTACTTTTAGGAGGGGGCTTGGTTTAGGTTTCTCGATGACCGAGTCTTTCTTTTTTTCTTCTTTCTTCTTCTTTCGTATAACGGCTACCTTGGCTTCAAGTTCTTTTGCAACTTTTTCCCGTTCCTGGCGTTCGGCTCTTTTTTTGGCAGCTGAGGCTTGTTTACGCTTGGAATTCTCGGTTTCCACAATTTTCAGAAACTCAGAAATAAGCGGACGTTTCTTTTTATTGATAAAATACTTTTCAGCGATCTCATTGATCTTATTTCCTAAATAGATCATACGTTGATTGTGGTCAAACATCTCCTGATATCGCTCAAGTTTGATCTTTAATTTGCTGTTTAATTGTTCAAGGCGCTTGGTTTCCTCTCTTGTTTTGATCTCTTCTTCTTTAAGAGAACTGGAAGTTTTAGCTACTTTGCTGCGTTCTTTTTGAAGTTTTGCAATGGTGGCATCAAACCGGACCTTCCCGCGTTCGATCTTTTTCTTGGCCCGATTGATCAGGCTGTAAGGGATCCCGTTCTTTTGTGCTACTTCAAACGTGAAAGAGCTTCCCGCCTCACCCAATACCAGTTGGAAAACAGGTTCGAGCGTACTTCGGTCAAACATCATATTGGCATTCATGGCATGGGGTAATTCGTTCGCCAATATTTTAAGGTTGGCATAATGGGTGGTAATAATACCAAAAGCCTCTCTTTCATAAAAAACTTCCAGAAAAGTTTCTGCCAGGGCACCCCCTAATTCCGGGTCACTCCCGGTTCCAAATTCATCGATCAGGAACAAGGTACGGTCATTACATTTCTTAAGAAAGTAGTTCATGTTCTTTAACCGGTAACTATAAGTGCTGAGATGATTTTCGATGGACTGATTGTCGCCGATATCGGTAAGAATTCGATCAAATAAACAGGTGCTGCTGCGCTCGTGTACAGGAATAAGAATACCACATTGCAACATTAACTGAAGCAAGCCAACCGTCTTTAGGGTAATACTCTTACCCCCGGCATTAGGCCCGGAGATCACTATGATCCTGTTATCGGTTTCCAGGGTTACCGATTGAGGATAGGTAGGTTTATTATCCTTTTTATTCGTCACCAAAAGTAAAGGGTGATAAGCATCTCTGAAAAACAAACGCTTTTCTTTTGTGATCTCGGGCAGTACAGCATTGATCTCATGGGCGTATTTTGCCTTTGCAGCTACCAGGTCCATCAGAGATAGAAAGCTTTGATAGTCGTGTAACAAGGGAGAGAAAGGCCTGATAATATCGGTGAGTTCCTTGAGGATGCGTTGAATTTCTTCCTTTTCTTCGTATTCCAGGTTGTTGAGCTCCCGGTTGTATTGCTGGGTGGCCTCAGGTTCCATATAAACGATGCTGCCGGTCTTTGAGTGCCCCATGATGCTGCCCTTTACCTTTTTACGGTACATTGACTTTACCGCAAGGACTCTTCTGTTGTCAATAACACTTTCCCTGATGTCATCTAAAAAGCCTGAAGAAGCATAGGTGGAAAGTGCCGACCCGAAACTTTGATTGATCTTACCTCTCACCAGGCCAATAGCCTTTCTTATGTGATATAAAGCGTCTGAAGCATCGTCTTTAATATCACCAAATCTGTCAATAACTCTTCCTACTTCGTCTGCAAACAAGGTGGTTAGCTCCATATGCTTACAGGCGTTAGCGAGGTTGGGGTAATACTCTTCAAACTTGCCAAAAAACTTTAAATGCTCATTTACAGTAACTGAGAGGTTACCGATCTTCCTGAAACTTTCAACCTCTAAAACACTGTTTTCGATTTTCAGCATTTTCAGCTCCTCGTCTATAGGGTCAAAATAATGATTCGGTATCTTATTGTTATTATCGTAAGAAGCCAGGTACTCATGGGTTTGCCTGAGCGCCGTTAGTATGGTGTCTTCTGTGCGATAGGGAGCCACCTTCAGGGCCTTGGCCTTTCCGGGGGCAGTGGTGCAATATTCGGCGACCTGAGAAAGAACTTTATGAAGTTCGAGGTCATTTAATGTTTTGTCACTTATTTTATTCATAGCAAAGATAGTCGCTTTTCAAGCCGCACAAATTTACATAACTTATGCTGCATTTTAAGGCATTCTTGATGATATGCCTGTCTAAATATCAATTTGAAGTATGCTCAAAAATCTGCCCGAAGCCTGGAGCCCTTATCTGAAAGACCAGGTTGAATCTGATTATTTTAACCGTTTACAAGACTATGTAAAACGGGAATACGAGCTCTACCAATGTTACCCGCCAAAAGATCAGATCTTTCGGGCATTGTCACTTTGTGATCCCGGCAGTGTAAAGGTTGTTATTATCGGACAGGACCCTTATCATGGGCAAGGGCAGGCAAACGGCCTTTGTTTTTCGGTGAACCCCGGAGTGCCACACCCGCCATCGTTAGCGAATATCTTTAAAGAAATGCAACAAGACCTGGGGAAGGCTGTTCCTGAATCAGGTGACCTCAGTCATTGGGCCCGGCAAGGAGTACTGTTGCTGAATGCTACTCTTACTGTAAGGGAGTCAGAAGCCGGAAGTCATCAGGGGCAGGGTTGGGAGCAGTTCACAGACCGCGTTATAGGAACCGTTTCAGGGAATTTCAGTGACATTGTGTTTATGTTGTGGGGCGGATACGCGAAGAAGAAAGAGAAACTGATCAATACAAAAAACCATCATGTTCTCAAATCGGGACATCCATCGCCTTTAAGCGCTAACCGAGGATACTGGTTTGGTAATCAGCACTTTTCTTCCTGTAATCAGATCTTAAAAAAACTCGGTAAAGAACCTATAGATTGGTAGTGAGTTCAGTGTAAGGCAGGGTCTTTTCTATAATATTCAATTTTAAAAGCTGTTCCTGTACATTTTTGATCACATCTGCATCGATCTGTTCCTGGCTCCAGCTTGTCAACCCTAACCACTCTCTTATGTCATCCAGATTTTGTTCGTAACGATTTGAAAGCATTCGGTCAATACTTGGTATGTCTCTGAAATCTAAGGTAATAGAGTTTATCACTTCAAGTATATGTTTCACCGCGGAAGGTTCCTTTTGAAGAATGTGATTACTTGCTGCGATCACAAAACAGGGCCAGGGAGTAGGGCAGTCTCCTAACCGTCGGAAAGTACCCTCGTCCACCAGGGGTTTGGTGGTGAAATGTTCCCACATGAAATAATCTGCTTTCCCATCTGCTAAAGCTTCAACGGCTCCATGAATGGTATTGACCACATGAAATTTTAACTTTTTAGGGTCCCAGCCCGCATTATCTGCATTGATATAAGCCATTAAATGACTTCCGCTGCCATACCTGCTGATGGCTGCAGTTTTATTTTCCAGGTCTGAAAGTTCTCTGAAAGCGCTGTGGGCATCTACGTGAATGCCCCAATATAGGGGAGAGGCTATAAACTCCTGAATTATGCTGGAGGGATTGCCTCCAATGATATCTTTTACAATTCCTTCGGTAAGAATAATGGCCAGATCGGTTTCACCGTTTCTTAGCATCTCACACATCCGTCCCGTTCCTTCAGGAACATCTTCCCAAAGTAGTTCGATGCCTCGATCTGCAAAAACACCTTCTTCCAGAGCCAGATGCCATGGGAGGTTAAAATGTTCGGGGACTCCAACGATCTTGATCTCTTTCACAACACCATCTGTTTAAAACCTATCTAAAAGTAAGATGGAATTTCAATATATGGAACTATTTAGCCCTTAAATAACCTGTCTAGACGTCAAAAAGATCGGAATGCGCGATCTTGTCAAGTGTATACAGAATCAGTTCATCGATCTTCTGTTTTCCCCGGCTGGAAAAAGTACCACTTTCCCTGTTGGCTAAAATGCAATTCAAGGAAATACTGCGATGCCCCATTAAGGCAGCTAATCCATAGATTCCGGCGGTTTCCATTTCCAGGTTGGTAATGCGAAGGCCTTGATATTCAAAATGATAAAGCTTATCATTCTGTTCAGGATCGTTCACCTGAATTCGCAACTGACGTCCCTGAGGTCCGTAAAATCCAGAGTTGGTAGCAGTAACACCAAGGTGCATTTTTTCAGAGTGAAATACATCCAGCAACTCCTGATCTGCCTTCACCACATAAGGACGGCTGTGAAATGGCGACCATGACATGTGATTTGCCAGGGCCTGGCCCATATCATGCTTCAGAATGTGGTCGGCCTTGTAAAAATGCAAAAGATTATCAAGGCCAACTCCGTACTCACTGAGCAGGAAGCTGTCAACAGGGATCTCTTTGCGCAGAGAACCGGAAGTTCCAATACGAATAAAGTTGAGTCGGGTTAATTCGGGATAAATCTCACGTTTCTTAAGGTCAACGTTTGCCAGGGCATCCAGTTCATTAAAAACGATGTCAATATTATCGGTTCCGATCCCGGTAGAAATCACGGTGATCTTTTTCCCCTTATACCTGCCGGTATGAGTAAAAAATTCCCTTTTTTCACGCTTTACCAGGATCTCATCAAAATATTGAGATACCATTTTAACCCTTCCCGGATCGCCCACGGTGATGATGGTCTTTCCGATCTCATCAGGCAACAAAGCCAGGTGATAAATACTGCCATCTGCATTCAATATGAGTTCGGACGATGGGATCAAGTTTTCAGAGTTTTAGTAATTGATCATTTTCCTCGTAGTAAAGGAACGAGTACTTGGGAGCGCCTCCCAAATAATCATTGTCATTTCTTAAAACAGGATAAAAATTAGTATCGCCCTCAAGAACAGCCATGCCTTTACTGTTTAGTAATACCGGGTTAAGAGATTTAAACAAGGGGCGAAGGCGTTTAGACATCCTGTAATATTGCTGATCGCCATACCCGTAATTTTCCTGGTTCATCAAAATAGACCCGATGAGCTGCTCCCGTGACGCCGGTCGTTCTTCTGTAGCAATGCGAAGCATTTGGTTTTCCAGAAAGTTAAGTCCGTTTTGCACTGAAGGGAATCTTTTGCAATGAGCGTGAATGGCCTTTTTCAGGTATGGAAAAGCAGCCCGTTCCCTTTTAACGGCATTGTAAAGTCTGATTGGATTCTTCTCACAGTATAATTGCCAGATGAAGTCGGCATATTCCATATCATCCGTAGAAAGCAGAACCTTGTTGGAGTAACATTCCTTCAATTCATCAACACTGAGTTGGCTTAAAGGTACTAGTGCTCCTTTCGTATCAGTCTTACTTAAGGATACCAGGAAAACATCTGCATATGGCCGTTGTTTAAGCAACCAACTCAAAACCCCCAGCATATTGACCTGACAAAAAAGATCGTCCTCAAACCAAAGGACGATCTCTTGTTGTTTTTTATGATTACAAAGGTTACGATACTCTTTTAAGGTAAGGTCTATGAAATTTTGCTTGGAAACCTTGTAACGGGAATGTAAAAATTCAAAACGCTGCCGCCAGAAAGATTCACTGCCCACGTCGATGGTCGTTTTTCCCTCACAAAGCATTTCACGCCAGGTGATGATGTCTCCTTTTAGTTCAAGTCTCATAAGGGATCCGGTCATGGAATCCCCATTGGTGATGTGTAGTGGTGTAGTCATTTCTAGTTAGTTAGGTTCTATAAATTTATAAAAATACTTTTATAAACAAGAAATGACAGGAATATTAACCACCAACGCGTTTTGTTTTGAAGCCTTTTTCTTTAAGAATATCTATTATTTTATCACGATAATCACCCTGAATGATAATTTGGTCGTTTTTAAAACTGCCACCAACACTTAGGGTTACCTTGATCTCTTTTGCGAGCTTCTTAAAATCGTCATCGGCCCCGGTGTATCCCTCAATGATGGTAACAGGTTTGCCTTTTCGTTTTACATATTTACACAAAAGCGGCTCTTCCTGCATCCAGATACCTTCTTCATTATTTTCTTCAGCTTCTTCCTTGAAATCGTGATCAGGGAACAGGTTTTTTAACTGATCCTGTAAATCCATAACATTAAGACGTTTATAAATAATTATTTCTTAATCAGTCCGAGGTCGACCAATCTTTCGTGAAGAAATTCGCCGGCGGTGATATCTTCAAATTGTTTCGGATGATCTTCATCTATACAATTGTCGAGAACATTTAACGGCATATCACTTACCGGGTGCATGAAGAACGGGATGGAATACCGGGAACTGCCCCATAATTCTCTCGGAGGATTTATAACTCTGTGGATGGTTGACTTGAGCCTGTTGTTGGTGTGCCTTGACAGCATATCTCCAACATTGATCATGAGTTCATCGGGTTCGGCAATGGCATCGATCCATTCTCCTTTATGGTTCTGCACCTGTAACCCCCGACCCTGGGCTCCCATGAGCAGGGTGATCAGGTTAATATCTCCGTGGGCAGCCGCTCTTACAGCATCATCCGGTTCTTCTGTAATAGGAGGGTAATGAATTGGCCTGAGGATGGAATTTCCGTTTTTTATATAGGAGTCAAAATAGGTTTCTTCCAGGCCCAGATGGAGTGCCAGGGCCCTCAATACATATCGTGCTGTCTTTTCAAGTGCCTTGTAGGCTTTTTTACCAACTTCGTTAAATTCAGGAACTTCCTCTACGATCACATTGGGCGGATATTCTTTTTCCAATCTCGCATCGTCTTCCACATATTGCCCGAAATGCCAGAATTCTTTAAGATCTCCGGCTTTACGACCCTTAGCGTGTTCTTTACCAAAGGAGGTGTAACCACGTTGCCCGCCAAGTCCTTCTATCTCGTATTTCTTTTTCACCTCTTCAGAAAGGTCAAAGAAGCGTTTTACCTGTGCGTAGAGCTCTTTTACCAGCTCATCAGGTAAAAAGTGTCCTTTAAGAGCCACAAAACCAATTTCCTCATATGCCTTACCGATCTCATCTATAAATTTTTGTTTCGTTTCGGGGTTCTCTGAAAGAAATTCCCGGAGGTCAACACTTGGTATCTTATTCATTGTAATACAGTTATTTAAATGAGTTTATCCATGCAAATTTACACAATTCCAAAACCTTTATGCAGAAACATACGTAAGAAAATCGCCGTAGAATGAAGTATACGTACACGTTTTTTCTAAATTTGAGCAAACCCCTTACACGGATGAATGAACTGCCAAAAATTATGAATATCGATTACGATAACAGACAAGTATCTGAAACTGTACAGCGCGACCTTTATGGTAATATGCTCAGATCAAGGTTGATCGAAGAAAAAATGCTTATCCTGCTTCGACAAGGCAAGATCTCTAAATGGTTCAGTGGTATCGGACAGGAAGCTATTTCCGTTGGGATAACCCTGGCTCTTGAGGAGCAGGAATACATTTTGCCAATGCATCGTAACCTCGGCGTATTTACTTCCCGTAACATTCCGCTGTACCGATTGTTTGCCCAATGGCAGGGTAAATTATCAGGATTTACCAAAGGCAGAGACCGAAGTTTTCATTTTGGCAGTAATGACCATCACCTGGTAGGCATGATCTCCCATCTGGGCCCTCAACTGGGGGTAGCCAGTGGATTAGCGCTGGGGTCGCTTCTGAAAGGATCGGAAGAGGTGGTAGCTGTTTTTACCGGGGAGGGGGGTACCAGTGAAGGCGATTTTCACGAAGCCCTGAATCTTGCATCGGTTTGGAACCTGCCCGTGCTGTTCTGTATTGAAAATAACGGGTATGGATTGTCTACGCCAACCAACGAACAATACAACTGTAAAGATCTTGCCGACAGGGGGGTGGGGTATGGTATGGAATCGAGGATCGTAGACGGTAATAATATATTGGAAGTATATACGACCGTAAAATCTCTCGCAGAAGATCTCAGGAAAAACCCCCGGCCGGTCTTACTGGAGTTTAAAACCTTTAGAAGAAGAGGGCACGAAGAAGCCAGCGGGGTGGCCTATGTACCCAAGGAACTTATTAAAGAATGGGAAGAAAAAGACCCCATAGCCAATTATGAAAAGTTTTTGATCGAAGAGGGGGTTTTGAAACCGGAACATGTTGAACAATTAACTTCAGATTTAAAAAAAGAGATCGACGAAGGATTGTCCAGGGCTTTTGCTGAAGAGCAGGTGCAGGCGAACCCGGATTCTGAACTTGCAGATGTTTACGCTCCTTTCGATTATAAGGAAAAGGAGCCCAAAGGGCCTATGGAGGAATTACGTATGGTAGACGCTATTTCACAAGGACTGGAACAGGCCATGGAAGAACATCCGGATATGGTTATTATGGGGCAGGATATAGCCGAATACGGTGGGGTTTTTAAGATCACCCAGGGATTCCTGGAAAAATTCGGAAGAGACAGGGTAAGAAACACCCCGATCTGCGAGTCGGTAGTGGTTTCTGCAGCCATGGGATTATCAATTAAAAAGATCAAATCTGTGGTGGAGATGCAGTTCGCAGACTTTGTCTCTACCGGCTTTAATCCCATTGTAAATTATCTTGCTAAGGTACATTACCGTTGGGGGCAACCGGCAGATGTGGTTTTGCGAATGCCTTGTGGAGCCGGAGTAGGGGCAGGACCGTTTCACTCTCAAACCAATGAAGCATGGTTTTTGAAAACCCCGGGCTTAAAAGTGGTTTACCCGGCCTTTCCATATGATGCCAAAGGTTTGTTGGCCACAGCTGTTGAAGACCCGAACCCGGTGCTGTTCTTTGAGCACAAAGCATTATATAGAACCATCAAGGGTGAAGTGCCTGCAGGTTATTACACGATCCCACTCGGAAAAGCCAGTGTGTTAAAAGAAGGCCGCCAGGCGGTGATTATTACCTATGGGGCAGGGGTGCACTGGGCTTTAGATCTTTTGAACGATGAGCAGTATAATGAGGTTGCCCTTATTGATCTCAGAACATTACAGCCCGTTGACCTGGATACTATAATGACATGGGTAAAACATACCGGAAAGGTTTTAATATTACAGGAAGACACTGCTTTCATGGGCTTTGGAGCCGAATTGGCCGCTACTATCCAAGATCATTGTTTTGAATATCTGGATGCACCTGTAAAAAGAATAGGCAGTCTGGATACACCCGTGCCTTTTGCCAGAAACCTGGAAAATGAATTTCTACCCAACGAACGATTAAAGTCGGTGCTCGATGCATTATTGTCCTATTGATCTTTGAATGGTTTTCAGGTTTGAATTTTTGGTAGAGAGGACTGTAAGTTATATTTTTACAATATTGAAAATCAATTAGTTATGAAAAGAAAATTAAATCACTTCTTCCTGTTGCTTGGTGTTATTCTTTTTACCTCCTGCGGGGGTAGTTCCAGCCTTGGAAAAGAAAACCGAAGTATGAGAAGTACCCTGGACGGTACATGGCAATTGGCCGAGGTAACCTATAATGGTGAAGGCTACTATAAGTCAACCCTGTTTAATGACGCTAATGCCAAATGCTATGAAGGCAGTCAATGGTTCTTCCGGTCCAATAACAGCACCGGCACCTATGAATTATCAGGAGACCAATGCAATCCGGGTGTACGCTATATTCGCTGGTCAATACAAAACGATGCCGAAGGAAATCCTGTTGCCTTCACCTTTAAATTCACCGATGAACAGAAGAAGGATCTGTACGGAGGGGCAGGTTATGTGTTCAATATCCAAAGCATTACCGAAAACACTATGGTTCTTTCCGGTACTGAGAGTGCGGGAGGAGATCCTGTTGAACTGATCTATCAATTTAATAAAATTCAACTATAGAAAACCATGAAAACATCTGTTGTTACAGTTTTTGCATTCAGCCTTATCCTGCTATTGGGAACAGGGTGTGAAGCTATAAAGAATTCAAATAATACACAGCGGGGAACTGCTGTTGGAGCTTCGTCAGGAGCTGTTATAGGAGGAATCATAGGAAATAATGTAGGCGATGGGAACAACTCGGTGGTAGGAGCCATTATCGGGGCTGCTGTTGGGGGAGCAGTCGGAAACCGGATAGGAAACAATATGGACCGGCAGGCTGAAGCTATCTCTGAAGCAGTACCAGGGGCCGAAGTGACCCGTATAGGAGAGGGTATCAATGTGACCTTTGATGAGAACAGCGGGGTTCAATTTGAATTGAATAAGGCTGAACTTACTCCTCAGGGACAGTCTACCCTTGATAAGATGGCAGAAGTATTCGTTGAATATGATGATACTAACATTCTGGTTGAAGGGCATACCGATAGTTCCGGTAAGGAGGATTACAATATGGCATTGTCTAAGAGAAGGGCAGAATCGGTTACCCAATACCTGGTCTCTAAAGGAGTTGCCAAAGAAAGACTTACCACTAAGTGGTATGGAGAAACCCAGCCTAAGTACGATAACAACACCGAGGAAGGAAGGGTTAAGAATCGAAGAGTAGAATTGGGTATTGTTGCTTCTGAGGAAATGATCGAAGAGGCGAAGCAAGGAAATTAAACAGAAATTATATTTTGTAACTTCAGGGTCCGTTTTAAAACGGACCTTTTTTTATTAATCGTAAAACAAAAAATCATGAAGATCAATAAACTTGGATCCTTCCTGTTATTAGCATTGACAATACTTGTAGGGTGTAAGCAGGAGCAAGGGGAAAAAACCGAGACCCCTTCTGAAGAAGTCATCACAGAAGAAGTAGAGGTAATGGGAAAGGAAGTTGCCTACCAAACCGATTCAACAACCATGAGGGGCTATATAGCCTGGAATGCGAATGCGGGGGAAAAGCGTCCCGGTATCCTGGTAATACACGAATGGTGGGGGCATAATGATTACACAAGACAACGAGCTGATATGCTTGCCGAGCTCGGTTATGTTGCTTTTGCGGTAGACATGTATGGAGACGGGCAGCAGGCTGAGCATCCGGATGAAGCCGGGAAGTTTGCCGGAATGGTCATGCAAAACATGGACGAGGCACGAGCCAGGTTCAATGCAGCCTTGGAAGTGCTTAAAAACAATGAAAATGTAGATCCTGAAAAGATCGCAGCAATAGGCTATTGCTTTGGTGGTTCTGTAGCCTTAACCATGGCTAATACCGGGGCCGACCTGGATGCAGTAGCCGCATTTCATAGCGGGATAAATTTACCTGTAGGACCGTCGGCCGATCTTAAGGCGAAGGTTTTGGTTTGCAATGGAGCTAAAGACCCCATGATCGCTGCCGAAGATGTGGCGGCCTTTACCGGGGCGATGGATAGTGTGGGCGCCGATTATAAATACGTGTCTTATGAAAATGCGATGCATTCATTTACCTCTAAGGCAGCAGATTCTTTAGGGCAAAAATTTCAGATGCCCATGGCATATGATGCAGAAGCCGCTGAAAAATCATGGCAAGAGTTACAGGCTTTGCTTAAAGAAGTATTCTGAAAGGGTTTAATTACCGGTATATCATAAATAAAGGGGCCTTGAGGGCCCCTTTTATATGTTATCCAGGCATTCTAATTAATGGTGTGCCTTCATTTTTTCCTTGCGTTTACGCAGTTGAATGGATAAATCCTCCGTGGCTTCTGCGATTGACATTTCATAACTTTTTGTATTCGCCTGAGCAAATAACCTCGGACCCGGAGCACTTAATTGAATATTACAAATTTTACCAGAATCAGGAGTGGAAGTGTTCTCTGTTTTAAAGAATACATCAGCACGGACAATAAAATCATATTTATCAACGAGCTTATTGATCTTATTACTTACCATTTCTTCTAATCTGGGGCTTGCACTTACGGCATCATACTCGAAATTAATTTGCATAATGTATACTTTTTTAGGTTAAACAATTTGCTTTAAAGCTTTTCTTACAATTCTAAGATACGCAGGGTAAAGCAAGACAAATATGACTTAAATCATGTTTAGAAAGATAAAGATTTTATGTGCAGTCGCAAAGACTTTTAACGTGTTGAACTGCAAATAGTTATAATGAATATATAAAGGGGGATTATATGCGTTTCCTGATCAGAATTTTAAACCTGAAAATGGTAATGAAGATCATGAGATTACCTGCGCATACGGCTTTGTAAAAAGCGAAATCCGTAAGTTTTTAAATACCCTAAAATGATGATCGAGAGGAATGCGCAGGTTGTAAAACCAATAAATAGTGGATATACCCGGTTTCCGGAAACAAATCTGCCGATAAAGGTACTTATGGGCACTGCCATTAGCGTGGAAATTAACCCCGTGATGGCCGCAGCTATTCCGGCTATATGGCCTACAGGTTCCATGGCCAGGGCCCTGAGGTTACCAAATAAGAATCCTACAGCAAAAAATTGCAAGGCAAAGAAGGTTAGTAAAACTGCTACCGGGGGATTTTCAGCATTGAAAAACAAAATAAGGTAGGTGGCCGAAAATATAAAATAGCCCAAGAGAGCAAAGGTTACCAATCGTTCCATTCCAAGCTTCACAACGAACTTTCCATTTAGAAAAGTAGCCAGCCCAACAGAAATTGCAAGTCCTGCAAATATATATGGAAACTCCTCTTTTAGGCCGTATTGTTCCTGAAAAATATGTTGGGAGGCACTCAGGTAAACCAGGAAAGATCCGGTGATAAACCCCGATATCATGGTGAATCCCAGTGTTCTCGGGTACTTAAATAATTCTCGGGTACCACGTGTAAACAGCGTATAGGAGAGAGGGGTTCTGTTTTGAATTGACAGAGTTTCCGGCTGTCTTTTCCAAAACCAGAGACAAACCAGTACACTGAATATCAACTGTGCGTAGAAAATAGCCTGCCAGTTATAGATATCAAGAATAAATTTTCCGAAAGCCGGAGCTACAATAGGTACCAGAAGAAAAACCACGGTAATAAAACTCATGATACGAGCCATATAATCGCCGCGATAGAGATCACGAACCATAGCAATACTGATTGTTCGTGGTGCTGAAAGACCAATTCCCTGTAAAATACGACCGGCGATCATGACAGATAATGAGGAAGCATTCACACAGACAATGCTTCCCATCAGAAAAACAACAAAGCCAATAAAAACGATGGGTTTACGCCCGAGACTGTCGGAAACAGGTCCAAATAACAGAGGACCAATACCCAGGCCAAGGAATATCATGGTGATCAACAATTGATTATTGGCAGTTTCGGTAATACCAATATCAAATCCGATCAGGTCTAAGGCAGGTAACAAGGCGTCTATAGCCAGGGCTACAATAGACATCAGGGAAGCCATTAGAGCAATAAATTCCAGTTGGGAAGATGGCCGTTTTTTGATCATTGGGCAAATTTACATAAATAAGGCAGCTTAAAAGGGCATCTTTAAAATTCGTTTTGGATCGAATTAGAGTAGGCCGGTATTTGGTAAGGATATTATGATCAATGAAAAAGATTATTCAACGAAAGAGATATTCCTTAGAGGGGTAAGGTTTGTTTATTGATCTCAATACTCATTACTCCTATTTTACATAATATAAATTATAGTGCAACTATAATAAATCACGTATAGCTCGCTATTTTACCATAATACCAGATATAGCCCTATTCGTGGCTATATCGGCAGGTATTATGTAAAAGGGATTTATGGACCCCTCATCGTTTATATGAAGTACCTGGAAAGGTTTATAGTGCAACTATAATAAATCCCGTATAGCTCGCTATTTTACCATAATACCAGATATAGCCCTATTCGTGGCTATATCGGGAGGTATTATGTAAAAGGGATTTATGGGACCCCTCATCGTTTATATGAATTACATGGAAAGGTTTTCGGCAGGTATTATGTAAAAGGGATTTATGAGAGCTCATGCTATCATAAGAATAATAATGCCACGCATAAAAAAACCGGTAACATTTTAGTACCGGTTCTTATTTTCTCTCTTGAAGAATGCTGTACGCTGAATCTATTCTTCAACAGGTACGGCATCGAACGGATCTACAAAAGCAATAAACAGTGTACATGGTCCATCAACCGATCTGGCTACATGTGGCTTTTTGGCCGGACCGTAGGCGTAATCTCCTTTGTTCAATACCTGTGTTTCTTCGCCTTCATATGTTACTTCAAGGGTACCTTCCAGAACAATAATTCTTTCCGGTGAGGTATGCCAGTGATTGGGTACCGTGTGGTTTGCCGGTATTCTGTAGAGAATATCAAAATTTCCCTTTTCAGGATCGCCCTGTAATAAGGTCCAGTTACAGCCTTCTCCCATCCATTCCGGGCAAGCCAGTACATCCAAATTTTCAGTGGCCTCAGCCGTGTTAATTGCCAGGGAATTGCCTTCAGAACTCATGCCACTTTCTTCCTGGGCATATAAACCACCGCAGCAAAAAATAAAAATAGCGACCAGGGACAAAATTGGTTTTAATTGATTAAAAAAATACATAATGATCGTGATTAGGTTGTTTTATTATTGAATTTATTCTCTTAAAGATACTAAACATTTCATTTTCAGCTATTTGAAGGCTTTATGCAAACTAAAAAAGTAGAAAAATTGTAGTAATTATCTTTCCTTAATGCCTGACAACAGAAATAATATAAGGATCATCCGAGATGTATATTAGTTCTTACAGTATTAAATAACTTTATAAATGACTGTTATTCAGTGATATATACTTGTCATGATCAATTCCCGGATATTTGTATTCCTTATTATTTTGCTTCTACCCTTTAACTATATAAAGGGCCAGGACCACGCCGGCGAATTTGAGTATCTTATAGACAGTCATCCGGGTACCATAGACAACGCCATGAAAGATTCAGGGTACCGGTTTGTAAGGACCGACAGAGAACATGGAAATTCAATACAGTATTGGTGGAACGCAGACGAAAATCAATGCGTTAGCATAGAGGTCGATAATAGTCGGGTAATAGCTGTGCTAAACGTTTCTGAAGGTGAATGCTATCAAACAGATGATACCTCTGATTCATACCAAAGTAACTATATTCCAGGTCCCGGAAACTTTGACGCCATGAGTGTTGCTTATGATCGGGGTTATACGGACGGGCTTAGAAACCGCAGCTTTGAAAACAACTACTTCTCTGCTAAACTACAGAAAAGTGCCTACACCAACGGCTATAGCAAGGGTGTTAAATTAAGGGAACAAGGTGAGCAGAATTCCTTATCTGCCATTGCAAACTATCGGAAGCTTGAGGGAGTGTCAGTTAGACAGGCCTATGCAGTGCTTCAGAACGATGGTTTTCAGGAAGTGCTAAGTCACCAGCTTGGAGGAAACTCCTACCGTACCTGGTTTAACAATACTACGGGACAATGCATAAATACGGTGATACGGTCGGGATATGTAAATGAGATCCTGATCTCTGCACATTGCCTTGAAAATTAAACGAGAGCTTTTAAAAAAATGATCCCCTTCATGATTGAAAGGGATCTTTGGGATGGGGGAAACCGATTGGTTGGCGTCAATGCTTCAGCTATTTCGGTTTAAATTAGTCAATATTTTATTCAGGAGTGCGTTCAAGGTATGAACCTCCTCCTCTGTCAAGCCTTCTAAAGCCAGCTTCCTGTTTTTCAGCACCACCGGAATGATCTTTTCTAAAATAGCCTCACCTTTATCTGTTGGTTGTATTAATGAACGCCTCTTGTCTTCAGGGTAAGGTAACTTCTTAAGCATTCCTTTCTTTACCATACCTTCTATCATTCTTGTCATGGCGGCTACGTCCTTATACAATAAACCCGCGATTTCCTTTTGACTCAACCCGGGTTGTTCTTTCAATATATTAAGCACAAGGGCCTGATCAACAGTAATATGTTTTTCGATTTTGATCAAATTTCTTTGAGAAAACTTCCGGTACTCTTTGATAGTTTTTTCTATGGTATAAAAGACCGTTTTAAGGGGCATTGTCATCTTTGCAGTAGTTTAATACGGTAAATATAATTGATATATCATAATAAATACAGCAGGTAAGGATTTATTCAGCCGATTTAAACCACCATATAGGACTGCTTGTTATCTGCCCTGATGGGTCTTTAGCCTCTACCCTCCAGTAATAAAAAGGTTCAGGGTCAAGGTTCAGGGTAACTTCTGTAGTTTCAATATTTTCTGCTCCCAGCGTTAAATTACCAAACTCTGTACCGAGATAAACATCATAAACCAGATCTGTATCATCAATATCGAATCCTGTCCATCCAAGTCTGGCCTGGTTAATATCGATCTCTTCATCCAGTTCAGGAAATCGTAAGTCAGGCGGAAAAGGCGGGTAATTAAGTATGGCAGGATCTGCGACGATCAAATTTTGTCTTCTGCTAAATTCACTGGTGTTGTTGGAGGCATCTTTTGCTCTTACTCGCCAATAGTAATATTTACCAATCTCCAGGGTTGTTTCATACCTGGGTTCGGTAAGGGTATTAGAAAAAATGATATTGGTAAAGTCGGGTTTTGTAGAGACCTGAAGGTTATAGGTAATGGCCTCCCCTTCCGGGTCTGTCACTGAATTCCATTGAAAAGTTACCAATGTAGACTGCAACAACACATTGTCTTCGGGAGCAACCAATTCAGGGGTCAACGGCCCTTCATTCATGTTCTCTGCTCCGTCATTATCACAGGCCACTTGGCCCAGGCATAAAAAAAGGATAATAACTCGAAACGCTTTCATCAACTGTTTTAAGGTGTAACTATCTACTCAACAGTAAATTACGTAAATATTTATTTTCTGTTGTCCTCCCCCTTTGAACGGCAGGGTTTTCCGCCAAAGAAACACTTTACTTCTGTCATCTCTTTGCTTTAAACGTCCAATTGAATTGGAGATTTTAAGACTTGGGTATGGTTTATAGCTGTAGAACACTAAGTTTTTTTAAAATTTTTTCATTATTTTTTTAAGCTTCTACCCTCTTGATATTCAGTATTTAATTTGTCTTACAACCCCCGTTTTACATAAGAAACCACCTACTTCAATGAGAGACAAAAAATCTATTTGGAAAGATCAGACGTAGATATAACAAATTCAAAATAACATTATGAAGAAAATTTCGATTACAGTTCTGGCCATAGCGCTGATGACTTCGTGCGTTTCTAAAAAGAAATATGTAGCACTTCAGGAAGAGAATGGACAAATTACAAGTGAGCTTACCAAGACCACTGTTGAAAAGGAGGAGTTGGAAGCTAAATTTGCTGAGATCGAGGCTCGTGTTGAAGACTACAATAACAAGATCAATTCGCTGACTGAAGAGAACAATGCAAGATTGGTTAACGTAAATGATGTTGCAGTAATTTCGAATGACGCAAAAGCGGCAATGATGGCAACCTTAGAAAAGGTTGATCCCGCTGAACTGGCCAATGCTAAAACACTTAAAGATTCTATGAATGTTGCCATTGCTTATAACCTGAAGCAACACATGGAATCCAGTGAGATCAATGAAGATCAGGATATCGCTGTTAATATCGACGAAACTGTAGTTATGATCTCTATTGCTGATGAGTTGCTTTTTAACACCGCAAGTTACAGAGTAAGCAATAAAGCTGATGATATTCTAAAAAGACTGGCAGATGTTATCAATTCTGAAGAAAGTCTTGAAGTAATGGTTGAAGGTCATACGGATGACCGTTCGGTAAGAACCGAGCAGTTAAGAAACAACTGGGATCTGAGTGTTTTAAGAGCTTCATCTGTAGTTCAAAAACTTCAAAATGATTTTGGTGTGGCTCCTGAAAAACTTATCGCTGCGGGAAGAGCAAGCTTCCACCCTATTGCCGATAACGAGACAAAAGAAGGGCAGGCACAAAACAGAAGAACAAGAATTGTAATTCTTCCAAACATCGATAAATTCTTTGCCCTGATGGCAGCAGAATAAATCTTTATCCCCCGGATAAATTAATTGTTAACACAGAAAAAAGGGAGCATTAATGCTCCCTTTTTTTATCCCAGGTTTTTTCTGAAACTTTTGCGTACTGCTCGCATAAGCTGATGAATCTCTTCAGGGTCTACTTCTTTTATTTCTGCGATCTCATCTACTGACATTTTACCAAACACGTAGAGATCGAGAACATTGGAGGTTTTTCTGGGTAACCAGGTATATATCTTATTGAGCAATAATCGTTCGCTTTTATCGAGATCCCTTTCACTATTGCTCAATTCAAGGGTTCTGATAATATTCTTTTCTGCATCATCATAAAGGAAAACATCTTTCTGCTGATCCTGCTGATGATAGGAAATATCATCCAGCTCATCACTCATCAGGGTATCTTCATCGGCATCCATGAAAAATTTCTCTTCGAGGCTATTTAATTCCTTTTTCAGAATATCGCTGGTACTCATGGTATTCCGGTGAAAGGATTCTGTTTTATAGAGCTCATCAAGCCGTTGATCTACAAGGGAGAACAGTTTTAGTTTGAGCTTAAGATCATCATTCAGGTCTTGCTCTGAATCATAGAGATTTACGATGGCATCATCGAGTAATCCCTGCGATTTATACATATTGCGTGGAATGAGCCCGGAGGCTTCTGCAATGTATAATCGGTGCTTTAAATAGGGGTAAATATGAGGAACGGCGGCTAGGATTCTTTTACCAAAATCTTCCGGATTCCTGGCGGTTGAATTGTTGGTGTTGGTTGTCATATGCACTTGGTTTTAAAGGCTCTAAGCCAATAAGACGGCTATTGCAAGTTACACATTTACAGTGAATTAGGGGTGATTTATCAAAAAAGAGTAGATGTTTTTTGAGAAGAATTCTGTCTGATAAAACTAAAGAAGCACTTTTAAAAAACAAGGAATGAAAACAGAAGAAATTAATCTTCTTTTACAATGATCATGGTAGCCTTAACCCCGGTTGCCAGATTCCATTCTTTAACCGAGATCACATTGCCCTGATCATCAAAAACGGCTAAAGCAGCAGTGTTCGGGCCGGAACTCCCCTGATTCAGGGCCTGGAAGTCAATTTTATTAAAACCGGGAACGAGATCTACATAGATGCCCCTGTAGGATGCATCAAGTAATACATTGGGTTGTACCACCTTATCATTCATGAAGATTCGCACACGATCACCGTCTACATACTGGTGATCCCGGCACACGATCTTAACGAACTTCCCATTACTGCGAAAATCGCCAAGAAATTGATTCGTGGTGGCACCTGCCTGGGTATTCTCTGCATCCGGTTTCTTCGATTTGCGTTTGTATTGGGTTCCGGGATCAAGAAACTGCTCCCGCATCATAAAGTTTCTTTTTTCGTTCAGGTCAGGCATAGAGTTGGCATTGCTTGGGGGTAGTTTGAACAACTCCATTAACCCTGTATTGTTGTCCTTTTTGGTGTTAATACCTTCTATTTTTATCGGTTCCTTGGGTAGCTCTCCCTGGGCAGATACCTGAATAATCCCTCCTAAGAAGAAGATCAGAAAAAAGGTGATATAAAAGAACTGTTTCTTCATTGTAACTTTTACACGGGTTGATCATCCAACATACCGCTAAAATAATGCCAAAAAAGCGGATTACATCATAATTACTTTAAAAAGCTATGGCAGGCGTTTTATCAGGCGTCATTTTCCTTTTCCAACTGCCTTTGGATCTTTTCAATAGCAGATTCTATGGATTTTTCAGGCTCAATAACATTATAAGGCCCCCAAAAATCAGGATCTGAAAATCCGGACGCCTTGTCAGAAATTATAATACTGGAACGAAGCCGGTTTTTAGACCGAATACGCTCACTATTGTCATAGGGTTCCCAGTCGGTAATGGCCATTTCGCTGTTCAGGTAATATTTGGAATTGAATAATTTTCTTTTTTTGTTCACCACCACTGCCAACTGCACGTTGCTGTAGCCGTAATACCATTTGCCATCTTTAATGCGGTAGTCTACACGGTAGGCTGCATCGGTGGGATATACACTGGTACCCGCAGGTTTTTTTCGAACCAGAAGTTCACTGGCTAATTCGCGGTTTTCAACATTGAGATTAAAAACGGCACTAACCAGGGCATGGGTCTCTGTTTCTATGTACAATTTCCCGTAATAAAGGGGTTCAAGCTCTTCCGGTTTTTGCTTAAAGTTTACAACATATACAGAACGATCGTTTACCTGGGTAGGTCGGTCAAAGGTGAAGTCATAACTCTCCATCATATAATCGGTAAATATATTGCTCGGATATTTCATTATATCAAGGTAGAGAGGCGTAAAGGGACCTCCTTGTAACTTTACTGCTATGGTGTCAAGGCGATTATAATTGGTGCTTTTTCTCGATTTGAATAAGGTAACAATATCACCCCGGGTACTGCTGTTGGGTTGTTTATAGATATTGACCACTGCTTCAGATAAGGAGGCATCCCGCCGTCTTTTTTTAATAGTTTCTCTGTAGAAAGCGGTCATTTTAACAGGGGTGTCAATGTAATTGTCGCCTCGTTTTTTAAGCATGCTTTCCACAAGAGACAAGGCGTTTTTAGGACTGCTTACACTCACCTCTTGTAAAGGAATGGCAGCCGGAGTTAATCTTATGATGTTTCCGTTCCTTGTGAATTTGTTCAGGCTGATCCTCTGGGTTTCGTAGCCCAAAAAGGAGATGGTCACGTACCCTTCGGCCATGGCAAGGGGTACCTTAAGAGAAAAGCTACCCTCTGCATTGGTAATGGTACTTATGTTGGTATTCTCTACCGCTATGGTGGCAAATACCAATTCTTTTTCGGTATCGGCCGCGATCACCGTTCCTTTGAACTCTTTTACCTGAACGGAATCCTGAACAAATTCTGCATGATCAAAAGCATTGGTGGCAAACCCTTTGGTAGCTGCCAGAAGAAAGAAGAGCAGGCAGGTAAGGATGGGTGTATAATATGATCTCATGGAAAGCGTAATTTTTGATATAAAAGATACGATTTTTCCTTGAAAAGAAAGTCTTAAAACATTGTGAAAGCAGCCGGCCTCCTTACTTTAAACTCTTGTGCAAATGCATCTTAGAACTCAAAGTAAGAAGGCCGGCAATGAAAACAACCAATCGGTTTTGATGAAAACCCGAAAAAACTCTCTTCAATCTGAGAAGAACTAATGGGGCGATCTTCTCATCTAAAATTTTCCAAATTTTAAGCTGCAATCAATAGGTTAAGTTCAGATAAGATTTGCAGTTAATTTTTTAGGTTCAGTTCCTGAAAGCTATTTGGGTTAACCTTCAGGAGCAAAGTAAATGTAGACGCTATATTCGGATTAAAAAATTCAATGTTGTGTAACTGTTTTATTACGTTGTGAAAGATTATACTTGGGGAGTTTGGAGTTTTAACTTACAGAAAAACAATCAATTACACGGTTCTAATTCTTCGGACTTAGTAACTGAAAAACAGGTGTCAGTACATAAGCTTTAAAATTTATACTGCCCTAATTCCAGTTCTACCATATCGAGAAAGGATGATGGATCAACGGGTTTGGTCATACATTCGGTAGCTCCCGCTTCAAACAGTTTGGAATGTAAACGATTCTCCGAACTGGTGGTCAGTACTACAATAGGAACTTCTCTATTGTATCGCTTACGGGCAAATTTTAATAGGTCAAACGTATGAAGTCCCGGCATTTCGATACCACAGATGATCATATCGGGAATATATTGTTTAAGGAAGTTCAAAGCAGCCTCTCCATGACTTACCTGTTCTACCCTGTAACCATTCCGTCTCAGGCGGAAAGCCAACAAGGTAGCTTGCATCTTATCTTCCTCTGCTATGAGTATTAGTTTTTTATCAGGCATAAAGTCTCTTCATTTGTTGTTGAATATCTGCTTGTACCAAACGGTATTCTGCCTCAAAGTCTTCCAGGAGTTTTTCAAGGAATACTATCGAATCAAGTTGCTGACATTCGTGTTCAATAACATCGAGAAAGTCAAGCAGCCCTCTCGCTTCGATCATCAGTAAACTGTTTCGCAGCCTGTGACTCACTCTTGCGATCGAAAACCGGTCTTTGGCCTTAAGGTACATTCTGGCCGAAGCAAGGAACTCTTCTACCCTTTCATTGAGAAGCTCGAGTAACTCCTTCAGGTTCTCTCTGTCATTCAGGCAATATTCAAACAATTTTAAAATATTTACCCTTTGTGTTTTATCTGTAGTATTCAAGATCAATTTTTTTAGTGTTTGGGGGATTAGTCATTTTGTTTTAAAAATGAGAAAAAAGCTTTCAGAACTAGGGTACCGAAAGCTTTCTTATGTAGGGTTCAGGTAAGATCTGTAGGCTCATATTTCTTTAGGGCTAAAATATTCCTTTAATCTGCCATCTAAAATATCTACCTAGTAGGATGATTTCAAATTTTTGTTGTGAAGTCGCTGTTTTTGTATGTGAAAATCGCCCCCTGTTTTTGGGCAATTTCTTGTTTAAAAATAAGGCATAAAAAAAGCGTTCTGAAAAGAACGCTTTTAAGGGTTTTACTTAGAGTGGTTTTACCATCCTTTTCTGAGGTTTCTTCCGGGATAATTTAACATCCCTTCACTCTTGGCGATCAGCGAAGACACTGTGGCATCTCCGGTAACATTCACAACTGTTCTGCACATATCTAAAATACGGTCTACCGGCAGAATAATGGCGATCCAGGCCGGATTTAATCCTACCGACTGCAATACAATGATCAACATGACCAGACCTGCACTTGGCACTGCTGCAGAACCTATTGAGGCCAGGGTAGCTGTAAGTACAATGGTTAGCTGTTGTCCCAGGGTAAGATCGATCATGTGCAACTGGGCAAGAAATACAACGGCCACTGCCTGGTACAGACAGGTTCCATCCATATTTACTGTAGCTCCTATCGGAAGTACAAAGCTGGTGATCTTCTTATCTACTCCTAAATTATCTTCTACACATTCCATGGTTACCGGAAGGGTGGCAGCACTACTGGATGTTGAAAAGGCAAGGGTCTGAGCAGGGCTGATCGCCTTGAAAAAGCCTATATATGAGATCCCTTTGATAAAGATCTTAACGATCAAAGGATAAACCACAAAGATCATAAGCATGAGTCCGAGGAATACGGCCAGCGAGTACCAGCTCAAACCTTTAAAGATCTCTGTAACCTTATTGATATCATCTCCTGCCATCTGGCTTACTACTCCGGCTAATAAAGCGAACACAAAGAAGGGGGCGGCTCTCATAACGAGGTCTACCATTTTCAGGAAAACCTCCATAACGCCATCCATAAAATCCATTACCGGTTGTGCTTTATCTCTTGGGATAAATAGTAAACTGATACCAAAGAACAGGGCGAAGAATATAACCTGTAGCATGAGGCCGTTATCGCCCAGTGAAATGAAAATATTCTGAGGAACAATGTCTACCAATGGCTGTAAAGGCCCTGCTTCCTTGGCCTTGCTCGCAGTTTGCATTTTTTCATTGACCACCGCGTCCTGTAGTTCTTTTCCCGAAATGTCTGAGATCTCTTTGGCGCGCTGCATATAGGCAGGATCCTGGAGATAATTGATACCGTCTTTGATCTCCAGACCTTCAGATGCAGCCCAGATCTCATAACTTATTCGGTTATCGATCCGGCTTTGTTCATCAACAAGCTTTCCTGGTACCATAAGGTTCACCAAGGTTAACCCTACAGTAACTGCCAGTATGGTGGTGATCAGATACGCTAAAAGGGTCTTCCCTCCCATTCTGCCTAAACTGGAAGGGTCTCCGATATTCGCTACCCCATTGATAATAGAAAACAATACCAGGGGAACAGCGATCAATTTCAACAGGTTTATAAAGATGGTTCCAAAAGGGGCGATCCAGTTAAGGGTAAATTCACTCCATCCGAATTTACTGGAGAGAATAGCCCAGACCACACCCAACACCAATCCTATAATGATTTGCCAATGCAAAGCGAGTTTTTTCATGTATCAAGTATTAGGGTTAAATTTTATTACTTCGTTTTGTAAGCATATTGTCGGCAAGTACCAGGGCTGCCATAGCCTCTACTATAGGAACTGCCCGGGGTACGACGCAGGGGTCGTGTCGTCCTTTACCCTGCATTTCCACCTGTTCACCGTCTTTATTGATGGTCGATTGTTTTTGCATAATGGTAGCTACCGGTTTGAAGGCCACACGGAAATAAATATCCTCTCCGTTACTGATACCACCCTGGATACCGCCTGAAAAATTAGATCTTGTGGTGCCATCGGCATTAAAAAGATCGTTATGCTCACTGCCTTTCATTTCTGCTCCCGCGAAACCACTCCCGTATTCAAAGCCTTTAACTGCATTGATAGAAAGCATGGCCTTACCCAGTTCAGCGTGCAGCTTGTCGAATACCGGTTCTCCCAATCCTGAAGGCACTCCTTTGATCACACACGATACAACACCGCCAACCGTATCCCCTTCTTTACGAATCTTTTTAATGTAGTCTTCCATGGTCTCGGCCATGGCGGCATCAGGGCATCTTACCGGGTTATTTTCCGTATTTTGAAGATCCAGTTCGTTATAGGGTTTATTCAAATGAAGGGTTCCTACAGACGATACATAGGCCTTGATCTCGATACCCGCAAGGAATTGTTTGGCAATGGCTCCGGCCACTACCCTACTGGCAGTTTCTCTGGCTGAGCTTCTGCCCCCACCCCTGTAATCGCGAAATCCGTACTTCTCATCATACACCTTATCAGCATGAGAAGGCCGGTATTGATCTTTTATGTGAGAATAATCCTTTGAGCGCTGATTGGTGTTTTCAATAATAAATCCAATAGGCGTACCCGTGGTTTTCCCTTCAAATATTCCGGAAACCAAACGAACCTGATCAGGCTCTTTTCGCTGGGTTACAATAGAAGATTGACCTGGCTTTCGGCGGTTCAACTCTTGTTGAACAGCTTCCAGATCTATTTCAATACCCGCCGGGCAACCGTCAATGACACCTCCCAGAGCCTCGCCATGCGATTCCCCGAAGGTGCTTACTTTAAAGAGATTGCCAAAGGAATTTCCTGCCATTCATATCGATTTTGAACAAAAATAGACGTTAAAGCCAATAATCAAAAATTAAAAACAACTAAGGTAAATTAAAGTTATTTACAAGTGTTGCCTTACTAAACACCCCTATTCTCACAAAAGGTTAGTAATCAATAAATACGGGGGGGTGGCATATTTTAATCTTACCCATAAAATGATTTTCCTGACCTTATCATTTCTTACGCAGGGTAATTAATGCATCTAAACAAAACATCCGGTACAGTACCGATATTTGGTGTTTTGCCTTGCTATTTTCAGTAAATTAAGGGAGAAAATGGTTGTATTATGAAAAGACTTTTTTATACCCTGGTTTTAATTTCCGGTCTGGTTTCCTGTTCCAGCAGTGATGATGACAGTACAGGTGTAGGTGAATATTACCCCTTAGCAGAAGGAAGCTTCTGGACCTATGATGTTACTGCAGCCGAAAATGGCAGAGATAGTATTTATACCAAGGAGACCCTTGTTATTGACGGTAGTGAATACCAGGCTTTTGAGGCCAGGACTCCTGTTTACGGACTTTATACAGGATTGCTAAGCCAATCGTTTGTAAGAAGCGAAAACGGTAAGCTTTGGGTTCGCGGTCAGTTCGATCTGTTGCTGGATCTGCCGGTTCCGGTGGTGCTTGACCTTGAGGATCTTATAATCCTTGATACCGGAAGAGATGGCGGCTCTCTTTTGGGGGAACAAAGCAGCCAGGTAGTCATACCCTTTGAGGGTAATACGATAACCCTTGACCTGACGGTTGTATCAGAAATGCTTGACGGAAACAACAGTATTACGGTAAATGGAACAACCTATAATGATGTAGCAGGCTCTGTGATCAGTGTGAATGGCACCGGCGTCATTTCGGGCACTCTTGACGGTGTACCTGTAACCGTTCCCGTACTTGCACAACAAGAGATCCTGAGGATGGAATTGTACTTCGCCAGGGATATTGGACTGGTCTATGCAGCAGCAACCCTCAATGCCGTATTTTCCAATCTTGATGCTGCAGGTATAACATTTCCTGATATCAACAACGAACTGATCATTCAGGAACTGGATACTTATTCAGTATCAACTCCTTAATGCATTGCGCAATACGGTTATGGGATGCAGAGCGGTTCTTCCTGTACCATCAGATATCTGATGTCGGCAGCTATTGCCGTTTGCAGCAATAATTACATCCTTCTCTGATTTTCTTACTGCCGGGAACAAACGCTGCTCTCCAATGGCCATGCTGATATCATAGTGTTCTTTTTCATACCCGAAAGAACCGGCCATTCCACAACATCCTGAATTGATCATAGTGACAGTATAATTTTGCGGTAGGCTCAACATGGTAAAGGTTGATTTGATATCAGAAAGTGCTTTTTGATGACAGTGAGCATGATATCGAATCGTTCGCTTTTCAGGAGAGAACAACGAGGTGTCAATACCTCCCGCTTCGAAAAGAGCAGCTGTGAATTCTTCAAAGGTTTGAGCCCGTTTGGCCAGGCTTTTAGCTAAACTTTTGTCTGAAGCCAGCTTTAAAAAATCATCGCGGAACCCTAATATAGCCGATGGCTCTATACCAATGACAGGGCTGTCAGGCATATCCATTTCTTGCACTTTCTTTAACAATGTATCTATACATGTTCTTGCCTCCGCAAGAAATCCTTTAGAAATATAGGTTCTTCCGCTCTCTCCCTTCAGAAAAACAGGTTCATAACCCAAAGCCAGAAGCAGGCAGACAGCATCTTCGGCTATGGAAGCATCGAGGTACTCACTGAATTCATCAACATATAATATTACTTTGCGGTAGTTCTTATTCGGATCTAAAGATCTTTCAAGAAGCTTTTCAAGATTGGTGCTGCCGATCTTAGGTAATTTTCTTTGGGGTGCTATTCCTACTGTTCTACTAATAATTTTTTGAATCAGCCTATTATTAACCCCGGCTGGCAATAATGCAGCCAGCTTATTAAGTTTGCCGTTATAGGCAAAGAGTTTGTCCCGAAGCGAAGACCCATTTGCTTGTTGATATTGATAAAGAAATTCTGCTTTGTAGCTTGCCATGTCAATGTTTGACGGACATTCACTGCCGCAGGCCTTACAACTCAGGCAAAGGTCCAACACCTGCTTTAACTCTTTGCTGTTGAATTTATTACCATTTTTGGGCATGGTGAGCACTTCACGCAGGGCATTCGCTCTTGCCCGGGTGGTATCTTTTTCATGTTTTGTGGCGTGGTAACTTGGACACATGGTGCCATTGCTGCGTTCCGTTTTTCTACAGTCTCCACTCCCGTTGCATTTTTCCACAGCCCGTAAAATACCCTGATCATCTGAAAAATCCATAAAGGTTTTAATTTCAGGTTCCTCTCTGTTCACCTCATACCTCAGGCTTTCATCCATGGCCACCGGTGCTACAATTTTTCCGGGGTTAAAAATGTTATTTGGATCAAACGCATATTTCAGTTTTTCCAGTAACCTGTAATTCTGTTCACCGATCAACATGGAAATAAATTCAGAACGCACCCTGCCTTCTCCATGTTCCCCTGACATGGCTCCTCCGTATTTTTTCACCAGCCTGGCTACGGCAGTGGTGATCTCCCGAAATTCTTTGACCCCGGACTGCTCTTTTAAATTTAAGATCGGCCTGAGGTGAAGCTCACCTGCGCCCGCATGAGCGTAGTAAACGGCTTTTTGGCCATGGGCTTCCATTAATTGTTCAAACTCCTTTATGTAAGGACTAAGATCTTCGATACTTACAGCAGTGTCTTCAATACAGGCTACCGCCTTGGCATCTCCTATCATATTCCCCAGCAATCCTAAACCGGCTTTTCGCAATTCAAAAGCCTTCTCGATGTCTTCCCCTTCCAATACAGGATTTGCATAGGAAGAAGTCACGGTCTCCAGCGTTTGCAAAAGAGCCTTTAATTGATCGTTAAGCCCCTTTTTATCAGTATCACAAATTTCAAGAAGTAAAATGGCTGCAGGATCTTCTTTAATGAAGAAACGATTGGCTAGCTGCGACTTGTTGTTCTTTGTACAGTCCAGGATCACCTTATCCATCATTTCGCAGGCATACAGGTTGTGTTTCATCAGCGGAACAACGGCATTGCAAGTCTCTTCAATGGAATTGAAATGCGCTGCGATCATATATTTTTCTGTTGGCGGTAAGAGATCTAATTGCAGGGTAATGGCCGTCATGATGCCAAGAGTGCCTTCACTTCCTGCAATTACCTTGGCCAGGTTCAGGGGGGAGCCATCAGGTTTAAAAGGATGCATCTCTGAAAGTACATCAACGGCATAACCCGTATTACGTCTGTGAATATCGGGTTTGGGGTAGGCCTTTTTTATGTTTTTCCTGGTTTCTTTTGAACTGAAGGTGTCTATTACAAAACGATAGATCTCCCCTTCCCTGTCGTCAAGCTTTAATTTCGTGTCGAGTTCTTCCGCCGAGAGTTCCCTGAATACCACCTCTTTTCCGTCACTGAGCACCATGTCGACCTCCAGCACCTTATCACGGGTAACCCCATATTTGATAGAGGTTGAACCTGAAGAATTGTTGGCGGTCATCCCTCCGAGCATACAGCGGTTAGAAGTCGAGGTATTAGGTCCGAAAAACAACCCCTGGGCAGCAATATCACTATTTAATTCATCTCTGATAACACCTGGTTCTACTTTAACTGTCATTTCATCAGGTCTGAAATCCAGTATTTTGGTGAAATGCCTGGACATATCTACAATGATCCCGTCACTAACACATTGTCCGGCCAGAGAGGTGCCGGCAGATCTGGGTGTCAGCGCCATATTATGATGGTTCGCATAAGCGATGAGCTTCTGAAGGTCTGCTGTGTCTTTAGGGTAGACTACAGCATGGGGTAATGCCCTGTATACCGAAGCATCTGTGGCATATATCATACGATGCAGTTCATCCGTATAAAATTCTCCTTTGACAGAATCTTTAAGCCTGTTTAATGATAAGTTTTCGCTCATGGTATTGGGTGACTACATAATTTTAGAGTAAATTCGTCGTTAAATTAACAAATCATAAAATCAATTTTAATGAAAAGAGTAGTTTTCTTCTTGTTGTTTTTTGCAGGAGTATTGTCATTCGTTCAGGCTCAGCGTATTGCCCCGAACGCTTTAGGTTTACGATTGGGTGACAGTGATGGTTTCGGTGCTGAGATCTCGTATCAGCGCTCATTAGGGGCAAATAATCGACTGGAGGCAGACCTCGGTTGGAGAGACAACAATAATTTTGATGCCTTTAAATTAACCGGACTTTATCAGTGGGTAATGCCGCTTGACGGAAACTTTCATTGGTACGTAGGTGCCGGTGGTGGTGTTGGAGCTTATGATTATGATGATGATTTCTCCTTCAATAATGACCTTGACGACGACGGTACTTTCCTGTTTGTTGCAGGAGACATAGGTATTGAGTACGACTTTAATATCCCGCTGTTACTTTCGCTGGATTTCCGACCTGAATTAGGCTTCGGAGATTTTTATGATGGCGACCTCGATTTTGATATCGCTTTGGGTATACGCTACCAGTTTAATTAACAGAATGATTACCATATAAAAGCCCTGTTCTTAAAAGACAGGGCTTTTTTTGTTAATTCACTTTGATAGCCCTGTTGAACTCTTAAATTTGCACAAACCTTAAAATAATCCAGATCTCATGAAAAAACTCTTTTTCATATGCAGTTTCGCGATGCTTCTAGCAAGCTGTAGTGAAACCCCAAAAAATTCATACACCTTAAACATTCAGGCTGAAGGCATTGCCGACAGTACCAAGGTTTTCATTCAGAAAATCAATCCTGAAACTCAGGGTGAGTTCGTTGACACCCTTCAGATCATGAACGGAAAGGCAGAAGGAACCGGTATAGCCGAGCAGCCTATGCTTCACGTTCTATACGTAGAAAACATCAGAGGTGGTTTTCCTTTTGTTCTGGAAGAAGGAAACATAGAAGTTATCGCCTATAAAGATTCTTTAGGTCAATCTGTGGTGGAGGGAACCCCAACCAATGAAGAGATAAAGACATTCAAGAAGTCTTCAATGGTACTGAGCAAGAAATATATGGATATTCGTGATCAGCTGCAGGAAGCCTCAAAAACGGGAGATACAGTTACCATGAATGTCATGAGAGAAACCTACGCTGAACTACAGGAAGATGCCATGAATTTAGAATACGAATTCGTGAAAGATCATCCGGCTTCCTATTTTTCTCCTATCCTGATGAACAACATGCTAAGGTCTAAATCGCAACCGGCAGACAGCCTTAGCAGCTTGTACAATAGCCTTGATGAAGACGTTAAAGCTTCAGAATACGGAAAATTTATCGGCAAAAGCCTTGAAGCCCTGAATAAGGTTAAGGTAGGTGCCACTGCCCCGTCTTTCAGTGCTGCTACCCCTGAGGGTGCTGAAATGAGCTTAAAAGAAGCCCTAGGAAAGGTAACCATTATTGACTTTTGGGCTGCCTGGTGTAAACCCTGTCGAATAGAAAACCCGAACATGGTAAAGCTGTATGAGCAATATCACGATAAAGGTCTTAACGTGATCGGGGTATCTTTAGACCAGAAAAAAGAAGCTTGGGTAAAGGCCATTGAAGAAGATCAATTG
Source organism: Robertkochia marina (assembly GCF_004799345.1). GTDB lineage: Bacteria > Bacteroidota > Bacteroidia > Flavobacteriales > Flavobacteriaceae > Robertkochia > Robertkochia marina. Next base: position 711,774 of record NZ_SSMC01000002.1, on the reverse strand, counting down.
CCATGGTACCAGGTATCTACCCTACAGGGGGGTAATGACCCTATCGCCAGAGAATACCAGGTAAACAGTATTCCTGCAACCTTTGTTCTTGATGAGAATGGAGTGATCATTGCAAAAGGACTACGTGGGGAAGCACTTTACGAAAAGATCGCTGAACTGCTGCCTTAATAACCCCAGAATACCTTAGAAAATTATAAAAAAAGGCATCCGGAATGGATGCCTTTTTTTATTGTAAGCTATAGGTGAGATGTATCTTGTTGGAAATGATAATTTCTCCCGGTGCAATTTGAGAACGGTTGCCGCCACTATAATCGGCCACGGCCTCCCGGAATACCGGCATTGCGCCACCTGTATCAACCTCCTCCATATTGATAAGTTTTCCCGGGCTCATACCGAGGGACGCCCCGTAGAGAGCTACTTTTCCCAGAGCATCTTTTACTGCCTTTTCTCTGGCTCTGTTCTTTAGTTCTTCATAGCGGGTAGAACTGAAAACCACCTGTTCGATCTGGTTGACTCCGGCAGAGAGGAGTAAAATATTGATTTCATCATAAGATTTCAGGTCTCGTATTAACAGAGAAAAAGATTGGGTGGCCATGTATTTTTCGGAATCTTCCGTACGATTATTGTATTGTTTACGAAGGTTTAATCGTTGGGTTTGCAAATCCTTGCCATCCACCCCATTTTCTTTTAAAAGTTCTATGAGTTTCCCGGTCAGTTCATCATTACGCTGTTTTACCTCGAGGGGGTCTTCCCCTTCATTCTGAACAGCAAAATATAAATGCACCTGATCAGGAACGGTGCGAATAATTCCTTCTCCGGTCACAGAGATTTTTGAGCCTTCAGATTCCTGGGCTGTTACGAATGGGGTCACACAAAGTAATAGCAGTAAAAAGGACACATAGTTTTTCATGGTAATTACGTTTTGAACTGGTAATTACAAGGAGTGTGCCAATATTGGAGACCACAATTTATCTTATTAAAAATACTTGGGAAGAATACAGAAATTCAATTAATTAAACAAGGTTTCGGAAATAACAAGGGTGTACTCAAAAAGCCTGTAATCAGCATTTTCATCCTCTTCGAAGTTCCACAGGGCATCATCTACAGGGTCTTGTTCATACACCAACATATAATCACCATTTTCCAGACGATACAATTTGAGGTTTTGAAAAAGGATGGTTTCTGAGGGAGAGATCATCTTTCCGTCTGTGGAATTGTATTCACTGCCAACCACAGTGGTAGCCTGGGCGGGAATCTCCAGGAAACCGTTATCTGTTAACAAATACAGGTCGGTAGTAGTGTTATTCTGTAGTTGGTAGCGCGACTCCGGATCCGGAGAGATCAGCTCTTCTTCATCGGTACATAGGGTGGCCGCTAAAAATGGCAAGAGAAAAAGGAAGAGTTTAAGTTTCATAGCAGAGATATTTACAATGTAAAATATCAAATTTCCCGAATAGTCATCTACCTCACCTGCTATGAAATCGTTAAGACAGGATAAAATGTGAGGTACATGATCTAAATGACCATTTCTACTCCCGACTCTCGACTCTCGACTCCCTGCTAACTATCAAATCTTTCCTGTTTTTTCGAGAACGAACAAAATAACGATGGGAATGGCAAGAAGGATGACCATCAGTGTTTCTTCCACCACCAAAGAAGGCATTAACAACAGGGTTACGAGGTACCCTCCGATAGCTCCTCCGAAGTGTGCGGTATGACCAATATTACCCAAGCGATTCTTCATTCCGTAAATGGAGTACAGCAAATACCCGATTCCGAAAATATAAGCAGGGATAGGGATGGGAATGAAGAACAGAAAGAGTTTCATACCCGGCTGCAGCAGAATTGCCGAATACAATACCCCTGTTACAGCGCCACTTGCACCAACCGCACTGTAGTGATATTCATTTTTGTGAAATACCGTGGCGAGTAAACTCCCCGCCAGTAATGAAACGAAATAGATCAGTAAAAACTTTGACCCGTTAAAATTCCTGATCACCAGGGGTGCAAAAAAATACAGGGTGATCATATTAAAGAACAGGTGGGTATAATCTACATGTAAAAACCCGGAAGTTACCGACCTGATGTGTTCTCCTCTTTGAATAGCGCCGATATTAAACTTATAGCGTTCAAAAAAACTGAAATCATTGAATCCTTTTAGAGAGACGACTACATTGGCAGCAATGATGAGGAGTAAGCTTAAATTCATTTTTCGTGAAGGGTTTGACTTCAAATATATAAATTTGCCCAAAATTACCGTGAATGCAACTATTGGTCTTTATTATCCTCTACCCTATTCTTTGGGTGATCTCTATCCTGCCCTTCAGAATATTCTATTGGGTATCTGATGCTATATATTTTCTTGTGTATAAGATTATCGGCTATCGTAAGAAGGTGGTTCGAAAAAACCTGGAATTGTCGTTCCCGGAAAAATCGAAGGCTGAATTAGATCTTATTGAGTCAAGATTTTATCAGCATATGGTTGATCTGTTCTTAGAAATGATCAAATCAATGAATATTTCTAAGGAAGAGATGATCAAGCGATTTCAATACAGTAACCTGGAGCTGCTTTCCGAATATGAAGAAAAAGGGAAGAGTATTGTGATGGTGATAGGTCACTATGGCAGTTACGAGTGGTTTATGTCTTTAGGATACTTTATTAAGCACGAAGGACACGCTATTTATGCACCCTTATCAAATAAGTATTTAGACCGATTGGTTAAAAAGATCCGTTCTAAGCACAATGCCTATATGGTATCGCGATACCATGTGCTGGACCTGGTTAAAAAACATAAGGAAGATGGTACCCCGGCTATTTACGGGTTTGCTAACGATCAGTCTCCCCAGGCACATAAGGCAAGGTATTGGAGGCCTTTTATGGGGGTCACGGTACCGGTATTCACCTATGCAGAATCGCTGGCAAAAGAGATGGACCTCCCGGTGATGTATTGTGGTATCAATAAAGAAAAGCGGGGTTATTATAAAGCAACTTTCAAGGTGATCACCGATACGCCAAGGCAATTTGATGACTACGAGATCACTGATCGGTTTACCGAGCTTTTGGAAGAACAGATCAAGGCTGATCCGGCCTATTACTTATGGTCCCACAACAGGTTCAAACATAAAGATAAGGTTCCGGCCGTCCTGAAAAGATAGGTGACCGGAACCTTAAGTTTATTCGCAGGCTGAGCTCTTTATGATAAGCCAGCAATAGCTTTAATTTCTGCGATGACCCTGTCGGCAACGGCATCGGCCTTTTCCTGGTCCGGGGCCTCTGTATAGATCCGTATAATGGGTTCAGTATTTGATTTACGAAGATGGATCCAGTGATCGGCAAGATCGATCTTCACACCATCCACGGTGCTCACCCTCTCATGGGCATATTTCTCTTTCATCTCTACCAGGATCTTGTCAACATCCAGTTCCGGGGTAAGCTCTATCTTCTTTTTACTCATGAAATAGGCAGGATACGAATTTCGCAATTCACTCACCCTCATGTTCTTTTCAGCCAGGTGTGTCAGAAAAAGGGCGGTACCCACAAGGGCATCCCTTCCGTAATGACTGGCAGGATAAATGATACCGCCATTACCTTCGCCTCCAATCACGGCATTACTGGCCTTCATAAGCTCTACTACATTTACCTCACCTACAGCAGAAGCTTTATAACTCCCCTGGTGTTTTTCTGTAACATCACTTAATGCCCTTGAAGACGACATATTAGAAACCGTATTCCCGGGGGTTTTACCCAAAACATAGTCAGCACAGGCCACCAGGGTGTACTCTTCTCCAAACATCGTTCCGTCTTCACTGATAAAAGCCAGGCGATCAACATCTGGATCAACCACAATACCGAGGTCTGCTTTTTCTTCTACAACCTTCTCCATGATCGCTCCAAGGTGCTCCTTAAGAGGCTCCGGATTGTGTGGGAAATGCCCGTTGGGTTCACAGTAAAGCTCGATCACTTCAACGCCTAACGACCTTAATAACTCAGGAATAGCAATACCTCCTGTAGAATTAACCCCATCAACAACTACCTTAAATCCGGCAGCTTTGATCTTTTCCGGAAGTACCAGTTCCAGGTCATGTACCGCTTGTATGTGCTTACTTATATAATCATTTTTGGTAGTAACCTGCCCCAGGTCATCAACCTCGGCAAAACTGTAGTCGCCGGCCTCTGCGATCTCAAGAATGGCTTTACCGTCGTCTCCGCTTAAAAACTCTCCCTTGTGATTTAATAGTTTCAAGGCGTTCCACTGCTTAGGGTTGTGACTTGCCGTTAAAATGATCCCTCCCTGCGCCTTTTCCATAGGTACAGCAAGCTCCACCGTTGGAGTTGTGGAGAGCCCCAGGTCGGTTACATCGATGCCTAACCCGGTCAGGGTTGAAGTTACCAGCGATTGTATCATGGGTCCTGACAGACGGGCGTCTCTCCCGATAACCACATTCAATCGTTGGTTGGGATAGCTTTTCTTTAACCAGCTCCCGTAGGCTCCGGCAAATTTAACGGCATCGAGAGGGGTTAAATTCTCCCCCTGTTGTCCGCCAATAGTTCCTCTTATTCCTGATATTGATTTGATTAATGTCATTAATGATCGTTTTATTAGCTGGGACAAATATACGATTCCAAAACACTTTAGTTTTTCCCTAATTTGTATTTTTAAGCCAATGAATTTTTTGGCGCATATCTATTTATCGGGTGAAAAAGAGGCTGTCAAGGTTGGTAATTTCATGGCCGACAGTATCCGGGGTAAAAAATATATGGATTACGCCCCCGAACTTCAGCAGGGTATTCTCCTTCACCGGTTTATTGACACCTACACTGATGCACATCCGGTATTTCGTCAAAGCACCAAAAGGCTGCATAAGAACTACAGTCATTACAGTGGCGTTATTGTTGACATCTATTACGATCATTTTTTAGCCCGGTATTGGTCTGAGTATCACCCGGAGCCATTATTGGGGTATACCCATGATTTTTTTGAAATCCTCCACCGGTATTATGATATCCTGCCCATGCAGGTAAAAAAATTATTGCCTTATCTTATCGCAGATAACTGGCTTTACAATTATTCCAACCTGGATGGAATTGCAAGGGTACTTGCCGGCATGAACCGTCGCACCGGGAACCGTGTGGGTATGAATGAGGCTATAGATGACCTCAGGCTGCATTACGATGCTTTTGAGCAGGAATTCAGGACTTTTTTTTCTGAGCTTCAAAAAGCCAGTCACCAAAAATTAACCGAACTGGAAAACACCTTACTATGAGAATAAAATTACTACCCCTTTTCTTAGCCTTCTTGATCTTTGTTCAAGGCTGCAAAACCTCTGATGGCATCCCGGAACCCTATCTTGCCGATCATGCCATGGTGGTCAGTGCCAGAGCTGAAGCTTCTGAATTGGCCCTTGATACCATGCGCAATGGCGGTAATGCCTTTGATGCCATGGTAGTTACCCATCTTACCCTGGCAGTAGCCTATCCGTTTGCCGGAAACCTGGGAGGCGGAGGCTTCCTTGTTTACCGTTTAAAGGACGGCAGTAAGGGCACCCTTGATTTTCGTGAAAAGGCGCCCTCAGCAGCCCATCGTGATATGTACCTTGATTCTCTGGGCAACGTAATTCCTGATAAAAGCACCCTGGGCGCTACGGCTGTGGGAGTTCCCGGGAGTCTAAGGGGAATCTATATGGCTCATAAAAAATTCGGGAAACTCCCCTTTGAGCAGTTGCTCGATCAGGCGATTGCTTTGGCTGAGAACGGGGTGATCGTTTCTGAAAACCAGGCAAAAAGTTTGAACCGGTATACTGAGATCTTTTCGGAACTGAACGGTGAAAACTCCCTTTTCTCGAGAACTTTTAAAGGCGGAGACACCCTGGTTCAAAAGGCCCTGGCCAATACGCTGAAAAAGATTCAAGAAGACGGGATAGACTCTTTTTACGGGGGAGAGCTTGGTAAATCCCTTTCTGATTTTATACAGGAAGAAGGCGGTTATGTAACCCTGGAAGATCTCCAGGATTACCAGGCGGTATGGCGTGATCCTATAGAGTTCAATTATAAGAACCTCCATGTGATCTCCATGGCACCTCCAAGCAGTGGTGGTGTTACCCTGGCCCAGATCATGAAGATGATCGAAGCGCATGAACCTGAACAATATGCACATCACTCGGTAAATATGATCCAACTTCTGTCGGAGGCCGAAAAGAGAGCCTATGCCGATAGAAATTATTACCTGGGAGATCCTGATCACGTGGAAATACCGATGGAGGTGCTGCTGAGCTCCTCATACCTTGACAGCCGAATGGAAGACTTTGAATTCGGGCAACCTGTGCCCTCCTCAGAGATTCAGGAAGGTCAGATCAATTATGCAGAGAGTATGGAAACAACCCATTATTCAATCGTTGACAGTGAGGGTAATGCCATTGCGGTTACCACCACCCTTAATGGGGCCTACGGGTCTAAACTTTATAGTAATGAACTCGGATTCTTCCTGAATAACGAAATGGATGATTTCAGTGCTAAACCCGGGGTTCCGAATATGTTCGGGTTAACCGGAGCTGAGGCTAACAGCATAGCTCCCGGAAAACGTATGCTCAGCAGTATGACCCCAACCATTGTTGAAAAAGACGGTGAGCTATCCATGGTAGTAGGTACTCCGGGCGGTTCCACCATTATAACCTCTGTACTGCAAACCATCATAAATGTTTACGACTATGATATGACCATGCAGCAGGCGGTGAATGCGGGGCGATTTCACCATCAATGGCTCCCGGATGAGATCAGAATGGAACCGGGAAGATTCTCTGATGAAGTGATCGAAGAACTAAAGGAACGAGGTTATAAAGTAAATCTTGAACAAAGCCCGGTAATCGGGAAGGTTGATGCTATTCTGGTTCGTGAGGACGGTAAACTGGAAGCCGGTGCCGACCCGCGGGGTGATGATTCGGCGAAAGGATATTAATAATCAGATCATGAAACGATTTTTTAAACGAATACTATATTTTTTCTTGTTCCTTGTGGTTCTCGGCGGGGTGCTCTACCTTATTTTCAACGAACCCCTGCCACAAGGCGAAGAAGGCCCGGAAGCTGAGGCCCTGGCACAAACCATGCTGAGATCGCTCAACCATGTGAACTATGAAAAAACACGGTTCCTGGAATGGGATTTCAACGGACTGCACGCCTACAAATGGGACCGACAAACCCATACTGCCGATGTTACCTGGGACGATCATCGGGTAATACTACACCTTAAGGATTATGGCAGCAGCAAGGTATATACCGAAGGTGCAGAGGTGAATACTGAAGAAAAGTATGCGCTTATTAACAAGGCCGTGAATTATTTCAATAACGACTCCTTCTGGGTAGTGGCTCCTTTTAAGATCTACGACAAGGGGGTGGAACGCCGACTGGTAAAAACTGATAAATACGGAGATGCCTTGCTGGTTACCTATACCACGGGTGGGAGCACTCCCGGAGATTCCTATTTATGGTTCTTTGACGATAAGGGATATCCCATAGGTTTTAAAATGTGGGTGAGCATCATACCCATCGGGGGCCTGAAGGCGGGCTGGAAGCAATGGAAATTTACAGAAACTGCCACCAACCTTCCCACCGGGCATAAGATCCTGTTTTTCGACCTGAAATTAAATAATGTAAAAGGCTATGGGATCATTGAGTAAAATGGAGTTCTATCTACCCCTAAGGCTTAGAAATTTCAAAATTTACCCTACTCCGGGACTCCTTTAGAATAGTTGTGCTTACTTCTAAATTACCTTGCAAATGCGTAACTTCGCTTCTTTGCTATGAATATGACCGAATTTGAAGAAAATATTGAGGTTAAGGGTGCCAGGGTGCACAATCTCAAGAACATAGATGTGACCATTCCCAGGGAAAAGTTGGTAGTGATCACCGGCCTTTCAGGAAGTGGAAAATCTTCCCTTGCCTTTGACACCATCTACGCCGAAGGTCAACGAAGATATATAGAAACCTTCAGCGCCTATGCACGACAATTTCTTGGCGGACTGGAACGTCCTGATGTTGATAAGATCGACGGACTTTCTCCTGTGATCGCCATTGAGCAGAAAACCACCTCTAAATCTCCTCGTTCAACCGTAGGTACCATTACTGAGATCTATGACTTTTTAAGGCTCCTGTTTGCCAGAGCTGCCGACGCGTACTCTTATAATACAGGAGAAAAGATGGTCAGTTACAGCGATGAACAGATCAAAGACCTGATCCTGAATGACTTTGAAGGGAAACGAATCAATGTACTGGCCCCTGTTATAAAAAGCCGTAAGGGGCATTACAGGGAGTTATTTGAGCAGATCTCCAAGCAGGGTTTTGTAAAAGTAAGGGTTGACGGTGAAGTGCGTGACCTGGAGAAAGGGATGAAGCTTGACCGCTATAAAACTCATGATATAGAAATCGTAATTGACCGCTTAAAGGTTGATGGTCAGACAGATGATGGCACGAAGCGCCTCATGGAGTCGATCAATACTGCCATGTATCACGGTGATGATGTATTGATGGTGATGGACCATGATACGGGAGATACCAGGTACTTCAGCCGAAACCTGATGTGTGCCACCACCGGGATCTCCTACCCCAACCCGGAGCCCAATACCTTCTCTTTCAATTCGCCCAAAGGGATGTGCCCCGAATGTAACGGACTGGGTAAAATCTACAAGGTAAACCGACATAAGGTAATACCTGACGATACGGTTTCTATCAAAAATGGGGGGATAGCTCCTCTGGGGAATTACAAGAAATCGTGGATCTTCAAGCAGCTGGAAACTATTGCGCAACGCTTCGAATTTGAACTTACTGACCCTGTTAAGGAAATACCTGAAGAGGCCGTTAAAATGATTCTTGAAGGAGGTAACGAGAAGTTCTCTGTATCCTCTAAAACCCTGGGCGTAACCCGTGATTATAAGATCGATTTTGAAGGGATCGAGAATTTTATAAGAAATCAGTTTGAAGAAAGCGGATCTTCCTCCATTAAGCGATGGGCCAAAGAGTTTATGGACCAGGTAGACTGTCCCTCCTGTCATGGTGCGAGATTGCGCAAGGAATCACTGTATTTTAAGGTAGGTGAAAAAAATATTGCAGAGTTATCACACCTGGATATTGCCGACCTGAAACAGTTCTTTGATACCCTGCCTGAAAAACTAAATGAGAAACAACAAGCTATTGCCGGAGAGGTTTTAAAGGAGATCAGTGCAAGGATCAGCTTTTTACTGGATGTAGGGTTGGATTATCTTTCCCTCCACCGCAGTTCCAGGTCGCTCTCAGGGGGTGAGGCCCAGCGTATCAGGCTGGCTACCCAGATCGGCTCTCAGTTGGTAGGAGTATTGTACATTCTTGACGAACCCAGTATTGGCTTGCATCAAAGAGATAACGACCGACTCATCCATTCCCTGGAGTCATTGAGGGATATCGGAAATTCCGTGATCGTGGTAGAACACGATAAGGATATGATCGTAAGAGCAGACCACGTGATCGACATAGGCCCGAAGGCGGGCAGGCATGGGGGCGAGATCATCTCCCAGGGAAGTCCTAAGGAGATCCTGAAAGACGGCACCTTAACTTCCAGCTATATTAACGGGACTAAGAATATTCCAGTTCCGGAAAAACGGAGGGAAGGAAATGGCCATGAGATCGTATTGAAAGGATGCACAGGGAATAATCTTAAAAATGTAAATGTCAGTTTTCCTTTAGGGAAGATGATCGGGGTTACGGGGGTATCTGGAAGTGGTAAATCGACCCTTATCAATGAGACCCTCTACCCTATCTTAAATACACATTTCTTTAATGCGGTAAAAAAGCCCATGCCTTATAAGAGTATCAAGGGTATTGAGCATATTGATAAGGTGATCGACATCAACCAGAGTCCGATAGGACGAACTCCGAGATCTAATCCTGCTACCTATACCGGGGTTTTCGGGGAGATCAGATCACTCTTTGCCCAGACTCCGGAGGCCTCTATAAGAGGTTATAAACCGGGGCGCTTCAGCTTTAATGTCAAAGGAGGACGCTGTGAAACCTGCCAGGGTGGCGGAGTAAAAGTGATCGAAATGAACTTTTTACCCGATGTGACCGTAGAGTGTGAAACCTGCCAGGGAAAACGCTTCAACCGGGAAACCCTTGAAATTCGTTATAAAGGAAAGTCGATCGCTGATGTTTTGGATATGACCATTAACCAGGGGGTGGAGTTTTTCGAGAACATTCCCAAGATCCACAGAAAACTGAAAACCATACAGGATGTAGGGCTGGGTTACATTACCCTGGGGCAACAATCCACTACTCTTTCGGGGGGAGAAGCACAACGGGTAAAGCTGGCAACAGAGCTTTCAAAAAAAGATACCGGGAATACATTCTATATCCTGGATGAGCCTACCACCGGACTGCATTTTGAGGATATTCGGGTGCTGATGAATGTATTGCACAAATTAACCGATAAGGGCAATACTGTTCTCATCATAGAACACAACCTGGATGTTATTAAAATGGTAGACCACATTATCGATATTGGTTATGAAGGCGGAAAAGGTGGCGGTAAGGTGGTTGCCATCGGCACCCCGGAAGAGATCATAAAGAACAAAAAAAGTTATACAGCCAAATACCTGAAAAAGGAACTTTAAATTACAGAAAATGAGAAAAGACATGCATCATAAAAGCTGGAACGAAATAAAGACGAACGACTCCTGGGCGATCTTTAAGATCATGGGAGAATTCGTGAACGGCTATGAAAAGCTCAGTCAGATCGGGCCATGTGTATCGGTGTTCGGATCGGCCAGAACCAAACCCGATCATAAATACTACAAGCTTGCAGAAGAGGTGACACGAAAGATCGTAGAATCTGGCTATGGTATTATTACCGGGGGTGGCCCGGGAATTATGGAAGCCGGTAATAAAGGAGCACACCTGGCCGGAGGAACTTCGGTGGGCCTCAATATAGACCTGCCTTTTGAACAGCATGACAACCCTTATATTGATGCTGACAAGAACCTGAATTTTGACTACTTCTTTGTACGTAAGGTTATGTTTGTCAAATACGCCCAGGGCTTTGTAGTGCTTCCCGGTGGTTTTGGTACGTTAGATGAATTGTTCGAGGCTCTCACCCTCATTCAAACCCATAAGATCGCCCGATTCCCTATCATTTTGGTAGGTACTGAATTTTGGGGCGGACTCGTAGACTGGATCAAGGATACCCTGCTGGAAAAAGCCGGGAACATCTCCCCTGACGATCTTGACCTTTTTGCCGTGGTTGATACAGCCGATGAAGTATGTGAGGTGCTCAACAAGTTCTATAATAAATACAACCTCAGTCCGAATTTCTAGAAATAAAAAGGCCGATATCAAGCGGCCTTTTTTTATGGTGTTACGCAGAGTTCCTGCTGGCATTGATATTCCCGTAAAGCGAACGGGTTACCATGCGTTCCAGGATCTCGCGTTTTTCCGGATCGTCTTTGCCTTTATTGAGTTTTTGCAACTGTAAAAGGGCGTACTGCTGAATGGTGAGCAATGGCAGCACGATCTGTTCTCTTACCTGTATAGAGGCCTTCATGGTCATGGAATCCTGCATAAGCTCTTCATATCCGCTGATCTCCAGGATCATGGCTTTACTTCGCTGATATTCATCGTAGATCAGATTCCAGAATTCTCCGTACTCAGGGTCATTGGCCATATAGGCCGTTAGCTTAAAGAATGATTTGGTAAGGCTCATCATACTGTTCTCGATCAGGGTACGGAAGAAAGCTGAGTTTTCGTAAAGATCTTTTACCTTATCGATCTCTCCCCTGTCCTTAAACTTCTCAATGGCATAGCCTACCCCGAAAAACCCGGGTACATTCTGCTTTAACTGGCTCCAGCTGCCTACAAAGGGTATGGCTCTCAGGTCACTGAAGATCAGCTTATCAGATTTTCCTCTTTTAGAAGGACGACTTCCGATATTGGTTTTGGCATAATATTTCAGGGTGCTCATATGCTCCAGGTAGGGCACAAAGCACGGATGATTCTTGAAATCAGTATAAGCCTGGTAACTGAGTGTTGCCAGCTCTTCCATGGTGCTTCGGCAATTCTCATCGAGGGTGGCATGGGCACTGAGGTCTATACCGTTCATTATACCGGCAGAGAGCAGCTGCTCAAGATTATACTGACAGCTGGCCAGGGTTCCAAAATTCGAGCTGATGGTCTGCCCCTGAATGGTAAGTTGTATCTCCTTGTTTTCAATAGTTGGCCCCAGGGAAGCATAGAACTGATGGGTCTTTCCTCCTCCTCTTGCCGGCGGACCACCACGTCCGTCAAAGAACATCACCTCAATTCCGTATTCTCTTGAGACCCTCGATAACGCTTCCTTAGCCTTATAAATACTCCAGTTGGCCATGAGATAGCCCCCGTCTTTCGTACCGTCAGAGAAACCGAGCATGATGGTTTGTTTGTTACCCCTTCTTTCGAGGTGGGCTGCATATTCAGGGTTGTTATACAGGGTCTCCATGACTTCGTGGGCCACGCGAAGGTCGTCTACGGTTTCAAAAAGCGGAATCACATCTACGGTGGGCTGTTCCCAATCGCAAAGTCTTATCATGGCAAAGGCCTCCATGACATTCAGTACGCTCCCGTTATTACTGATGATATACCGGTTACACCCCAATTCTCCGTTATTGGTTTGAATGGTCTTGATGGCGTAAATAGACCCCAGGGTTTTTGACGCCATTTCATGATTGAGGTTAGCCGGGTCCAGTTTCCCCTTTACTTCAGAAAGAATGTTCACCTGCTCGCTTTCACCAAGATCTTCGTAATTATCAGGAAATATATCCAACCCCATTTCCCGGCTTTCTTTAACGATATGAGACATGACATCATGGTGTACCCGTGAATCCTGCCGGATATCAAGGCTGGCAAAGTAAAATCCGAATAAATGCACCTTATTGATCAGGTCGTCTACCTGCTCTACAAAAAGCGACTGGTGCTTGTTTATCAGTATATCCCTGATCTCTTGCAAAGTATTCAGCATTTCTTCTGCTGTAATATCGATACGCCCGTGATCCAGAAAAATATTGTCATAGAGCTTTTGTTCCAGGTCACTGCTCATTTTATCGACGATACGGAAGGTGATCCTTCTTCTTAATCGCCTCACATCTCTGTAATAATTTTTCAAAACCGTACTCCTCAAACGATCGGCTACCTTTAGTGTAGTTTCGGAGTCCACAAAGGGATTGCCATCGCGGTCACCTCCGGGCCAGAACCCGAGATTGAGCACCTCATTGTTTAAGGGCATATCCCCATAAATATTACTCTTCAGGTACCCAAATATGGTAGAGATAGAATGATAAAAAACATTCTCCAGGTACCAGATCAGGCTGACGGCCTCATCATATGGCGTAGGCTTTTCTTTTTTGAAGAAGGGAGTCTTGCCTAGTTGGGCAAGTAATTTCTTGATAAATGACAGGTCATTGGCGCGTATGGCCTGGTCAAGGTCTGTAATGATACCCAAGACCGAACCCGGATAAAATTGTGTGGGGTGAGCGGTCAGCACAGGTCTCACTTTAAAATGCTCAAGGAAATCACGAAGCTCGTTCATGACTCCTTTGGCTTCGGCCTCCTCCTTCACATTTCTCAAGGTACCGCGACCGTTCATATTATTTACGACCTCAAAAGCGGCATCCTCAATAGCATCAAACAACACCACCTGGCGCTCTATATATTGTATGAACCGAAACATCAACGAAAACCGCTCTTCCTCATTGGGGTTTTCGAAATACTGACGAAAAAAGGCATCCACAATGGCTTCAGGATCCTTATTCTCTTCAAACCCTTTAACGCAGGTTTCTGTGAACAGCGGAAGCAAGACGCCCGTATTGGTGATCTCATCAAACGGGAGGGTCATGAATATGCTGTTATATATCTGGTATTTGGAAAGAACGCTTTCGTTAAATCGCTCCACCCTCGGTTTTCTGTGCATTTTTTTCGGTTTTTGGTTGAAGTACAAAAGCCCTCTTAAATCAACTTCAAGAGGGCTTTTTATTACGGTTTGGTTATTATGGTCATATCTCGTTGAATATGGTATGCATCAGCCGTTTCTTGTCGTTTATACTCTCTTCAAGACTGATCATGGTCTCCGTTCGGTATACTCCTTCAATATCGTCGATCTTAAAAATGATCTCTTTGGCATGATTCGTATCTCTGGCTCTTACCTTACAGAAAATATTAAATTTTCCGGTGGTGATATGAGCCACGGTAATATAAGGGATCTGGTTCAATCGCTCCAGTACGAACTTGGTTTGATGGGTTTTTTCCAGAAAAACACCTACATAAGCGATGAAGGAATAGCCCAGTTTTTCATAATCTAAAGTCAGGGAAGATCCTTTGATGATACCGGCATCTTCCATCTTTTTAACACGAACGTGAACCGTACCTGCAGAAATAAGCAATCTTTTAGCAATATCAGTAAACGGAGTACGCGTATTATCAATAAGCATATCTAGGATCTGATGATCAACCTCGTCTAACTTAAATTTGGCCATATTTGAATTAATTATTAAGGATAATGCAAAGCTAAAGCAAAAAAACTAAATATTTCATAATATTTATTGCTTTTAACGCCCAATTTTCTGCGAAATCGTTATAGTTGATTACAATATCCTGAACAGTAAACTCATGGATTTTTGTTGCAGCTCCTGTTCACTTGAATATTCCAGCTCATAATCATCCGGAACTATGAGAACACGGTGTGCAAATACCCCCTGTGTATTTTCCAGCAAACTGAATTCGGGAATAAAAACCACCTCCCCGTCCTTCAGGGTTTCCTTGTACATATAATGAAGGGACTTATATTGAGTATGCTCTCCCTTTGGTTTTACCGGGACATTCTTTATAAGGATATCACAGAATAATTTTTCATTCTCAGGAATATCAAAATAATCTCTATGGTCTGTCGTTTTCCATTCTTCATTTAAAATACTCTCCAGGGCGGTCTTTATAGCAAAAGAAATGTATTTTCTGGTTTCGTGCCGTTGGTAATCATCAGGAAAGTGTCCCGCTTCAAATAATATGGTAGGTACCCCCTCACTTTGGAAGGTATCGCCCACACAATTTAAATTAAAGCCGTCATCGTAGCGCCCTACCTGCCCCGGTATATGTTCTTGCAGCCTGGAGTTCATGTTGGCAATGATCTTCATGCTCGTGCTTCGCACTTCATTGATATCACGGGCTTTATTGTAAGAAGGACTCAAGAAAGAGATCGTAGCCGGTTTATTAACCGGACCTGCACTAAAAATGGTTCGCTGGTCATGAAGGTTAAAGCAAAAATCAGGTTTAACTTCCTCAAAAACCTTTCGGAGTACCCTGCTTTCAGGCTGTGTTCTATCCTGTGCATCGCGATTAAGGTCAACATTATTGGCATTTACTCGGGTATAAGCCCGGGCGCCGTCGGGACTTAACATTGGAATGATATATAAGCTAATTCGCTGGGAAAGTTCTCTAGTAAAGCGTGAATCGGATATCATATAATGAAGCAAATCCGTTAATGCCCGGGTGGTGGTTGACTCATTGCCGTGCATTTGAGACCACATCAGCACTTTTACAGGCCCGTTACCGATCCTAAACAGATCAATAACTTCTTCGTTTACAGAAACACCCACCTTTTGCGGATGAATATCTTTCACGGCAAGAACCCGGTAAAAATCTAAAAGATGGTCCCGGTTTACATAACGCCCGTTTAATCCCTGATATCTGTAGCGTTCGTATTCTTCTATGTATGGATCTTGTTTATTCATGTCAACAATTATTGTTTACAAAGTTAAACCGATTATTGTTTACAAATGTAATCATTTATTCGCGCCCAACGTGAGTACAATTGTAAACAACTGTAAAGACAGGACTACCCATTATAAACACCACATAAACCACAGTATAAGAGATATCTATAATTGAAATGCATACACTATTAACTATCTGTAATTCAGTTCTTTAAAGCGCTATATTTAATCTTATGATTTATGTTACAACTATGATCTTAGCTTAATTATATTGTTTTAGATGCTCTTATTGTTTACATTTGTAACAAGCATCTTCGCTCTAACTTTGTTTACAATTGTAATCTATGATAAACTCAACGGAATTTGCCCAGCGTCTTCAGAAGATCATGGAATTATATCAGCTAACAGCCTCCGCTTTTGCTGAAAGTGTTGGCGTACAGCGTTCTGCTATCTCCCATATCCTGTCAGGAAGAAACAAACCCAGCCTTGACTTCGTATTAAAGATCCTGGAAGCCTACCCTGATGTAGAATTGTATTGGCTTCTAAACGGGAAAGGCCCCGGACCTGTGAAAGAATCTAATGAAGAAACTGCAGACCTTTTTAACAGCTCAACAACCCCTCAACCTCCAGTGAATAAAGAATCTTATGATTCAGAAGACAAGATTACTCACAGCACTCCTAACGGAAACTCAAGGAAGATCCTGAAGGTTGTAGTATTTTATGACGACCATACCTTCGAAGAGATCAGTAAATGACCATAAGATAACCCGGGTAGATTTTGTTAGTTACAGTGGTAAGGGAGAAATCTTATAAAATTGATACCTTTGCCGTCTAAAATCAGGTATATGAAGCGAATCTTTCCCATCCTATTAATCTTTTTAACCTTACAATCCTGCTATCAAACCACCAGGGATTGCGAAAATTTTAAAACAGGAGAATTCGTTTTTAAATACACGCTTAACGGAGAAGAAAAAGAAAGTCGTTTTATACGTACTGACAGCATGGAATATGATTATTTTGAAGATCATATTGATACGAATACCGTGAAATGGGTTAACGATTGTGAATACATCGTAAAGAAGGTGAATCCGGTCAACCTGAATGAGGCCAAACCTTTGCATTTCAGGATATTGTCTACCTCCGAAGAAAGTTATACCTTCGAATATTCTCTTTTAGGAGACCTGAAAAACAAGCAGCGAGGTACCGCTTATAAAATTCAATAACATATGATAGAGATCTTTTCCAGTATTGATACATGGGTGGCCTTGATAACACTTACATTTCTTGAGATCGTACTGGGAATTGACAATATTGTATTTATTTCTATCGCAGCCAACAAGCTTCCTGAGCATCAACGAAAAAAGGCTACAAATATAGGTCTGGCAGCTGCCATGATTCAGCGGATCTTGCTGCTAATGGCCGTTTCTTTTCTGGTGGGGCTCAGAAACCCGTTTATTTACCTTGACACCTCCTGGGTACAGGCGGGTATAAGCTGGCAGAGCATTATCCTGTTTTCCGGAGGATTATTTCTGCTCTATAAATCAACCAGTGAGATCCACGAAAAGGTAGAATATCCTGATCATGACGAAGAGCAGCTTAAGTCGAAGAAGATAAATACTTTGAGAGGAGCCATTATTCAAATTTTGATCATCGATCTCATCTTTTCGGTCGATTCCATATTAACAGCTGTGGGGATGACCAATGGGATCAGTAAAAACCCGAATCACGCCCTGGTTATCATGATCATTGCAGTGGTCATCTCTATCCTGATCATGATGATCTTTGCCAATAAGATCCGGGAATTTATTCAGTCCCATCCCTCTATGCAGCTCCTGGCACTTTCCTTTCTTATCCTGATCGGTTTTATGCTGATCACCGAAGCTGCTCACCTGTCTCATACCGTTGTTTTTGAACAAAGTATAGGAGCCATACCCAAGGGGTATCTGTATTTTGCCATTGCTTTTTCTCTTCTGATCGAATTTTTAAATATGCGGTTGAGGAAGAATTTGAAAGATTGATGCCGCTAAGAAGCGAAGAAGTAAAGGGGTGAATAAGTAAATAGGCGAATGAGCTAAGAGGCGAAGAAGTTTGCCCTTTTATAATAAAAAGTTGAATAATTATCACCTAAAGTTTTACTGCAAGTAAATCACCTTATCCTTTACAGGTAAAGAGTTTGTCGCCCTGTTTTAAACAAAAGGTTTAAGCGGAACCTGAAAGCTCGTTTTTAGCAAAACATCCTTTGCGTGCCATCGCACCGGCTGGCTCCTCACAATGAAAGGCTCACTAAATCTTTCATTATCGATTGGCCCTCCTTAGCTCCTTAGCTCCTTAGCTCCTTAGCTCCTTAGCTCCTTAGCTCCTTAGCTCCTTTACCTTTAAAAACTTAATCCAGCTCCATCGATATCTGTCCTTCATCGCCTGATTTTTCCTTACCAAGGTTCTCCTCATCCACTACCTCCATTTCTTCAGGTTGAAGTTCTTCCTCTTCTTCAAAAGGAATAGGTTCCAATTCTTTGGTTGATTTGATCTTGTCGGCAGACAACTGATTTCCGAGGGCCTTTATACCTTTTACCGCAATAAATTCTTCAGGCAGTAATTCCATTTGAGGTTTAGGGTCTTTACCTCTTGGCTTCACAAAATCAATAATGATCCTGGGTTTCCATGCGGTAGAAACCAATTCAAGTTTGGTGTCCGGGTGATCTGAAATAAACGATTCTTCCTTGTTTTCATTTTCAATAAGGAATCGTTTTACGTAGTAGCGTTCCTTTTCGCCTTCATAGTAAATAGCAGACAATGGTTTCTTGGGGTTCCATTTTTCAAGAATGATCATCTTGTCGTCAAAATGCGTGGTCAGTTCAGGAACAATGGTTTTTGCCATCCCGTCTGAATTAACCACTAACAGGCGATCTTCCCCTTTGAAAGCACCGAGTAATTCTCCTCGTCCATCAACGTTGAGTCTTTTTACGGTTTCATCAAACCAGATCTTGCGTGGCTTGAGGGTTGAAACTCCTTTTTCCTTGAGTTCTATACGCTTTACTGCGTATTTGGTCACGATATTCCCCTTAGAATTTCGTCCTTTAATGAGGATATCTGCAAAATCAATATCCCACTTGAGTTTTTTAATACTCCCTTTTTGTCTTAGCTGTACGGTGATCACCTCTGCCTCTCCATTTGGGTTGGCAGTGAAATAATGCACTTCAGAACCTGCCTTCCCGTTAGTAAGGTCATACTCTCTGTCGCGGGTAACACTGGCTACATAAAATCTTTTAATGTAGGTAGGACCTGTTTTACCGTCTC
Source organism: Robertkochia marina (assembly GCF_004799345.1). Classification (GTDB taxonomy): domain Bacteria; phylum Bacteroidota; class Bacteroidia; order Flavobacteriales; family Flavobacteriaceae; genus Robertkochia; species Robertkochia marina. Next base: position 692,727 of record NZ_SSMC01000002.1, on the reverse strand, counting down.
TGTACACCATATTGTAAATGGTGCGTTTGTCTTTTTTCTTGAACACGGCCACATGAATGATCTCTTTCCCGACAAAGGTTTTAGCGTCAACCTTTGTAACCATCATTTTACCGTTGGCAGTAAATACGATAATATCGTCTATGTCACTGCAATCGCAAACGTATTCATCCTTTTTCAGAGAAGTTCCGATAAACCCTTCTTTGCGATTCACGTAAAGCTTGGAGTTTCTGATGACTACCTTTTGGGCTTCAATATCATCAAAAACCCTGATCTCGGTTTTACGTTCCTTGCCGTTACCGTATTTCTTTTTAAGCTCTTCAAAATATGAAATAGCAAATTCTATAAGGTGTGCCAGGTTGTACTTAACTTTCTCGATCTCTCCTTCAAGGGCTTCGATCTTTTGCTGCGCCTTATCAATATCAAACTTAGAGATCCTCTTGATCCTGATCTCGGTAAGTCTTACGATATCTTCTTCAGTTACAGCGCGCTTTAGGTGTTTAATGTAAGGTTTTAAACCTTCGTCAATGGCTTTAATAACGCCTTCCCATGTTTCCTCTTCCTCTATCTCGCGATAGATCCTGTTCTCAATGAAAATCCTTTCCAGGGAGGCAAAATGCCATTGCTCTTCAAGCTCCTGAAGCTCTATCTCCAATTCCTGTTTCAGCAATTCTACCGTATTATCGGTAGAACGTCTCAGGATCTCTGAAACCCCTATAAACAATGGCTTGTTATCTTCAATAACACAGGCCAGAGGAGAGATGGAGGTTTCACAGGCGGTAAAGGCATACAGCGCGTCTATAGTCTTATCAGGTGAGATATTAGGAGGAAGATGCACCAGGATCTCTACCTCTGCTGCTGTATTGTCTTCAATGCGTTTGACCTTGATCTTACCTTTCTCATTGGCCTTAAGAATAGAATCAATAAGGCTTGAGGTATTTGTGCCGAAAGGAATTTCGGTGATCTTCAGCGTGTTTTTATCTTCCTGAACAATTTTTGCTCGAACCCTGATCTTGCCACCCCTGTTTCCGTCGTTGTAGTTGGAAACATCCATGACTCCTGCTGTTGGGAAATCAGGAAACAGGGTGAATCGTTTGCCTTTCAAATGCTTGATGGAGGCGTCGAGTAATTCATTAAAATTATGTGGCAATAATTTGGTAGACAATCCTACCGCAATACCTTCTGCCCCCTGAGCCAATAACAGGGGGAATTTAACGGGAAGGTTAACGGGCTCCTTCTTTCTACCGTCATAACTGGCCTGCCATTCTGTGATCTTCGGACTGAAAAGTACGTCCAGGGCGAATTTTGAAAGACGGGCTTCGATATACCTGGATGCAGCAGCGCTGTCTCCGGTTAGTATATTCCCCCAGTTACCCTGTGTATCGATCAGAAGATCTTTCTGCCCGATCTGAACCATGGCATCTGCAATACTGGCATCTCCGTGCGGATGGTACTGCATGGTGTGTCCTACGATATTAGCCACCTTGTTATACCGCCCGTCATCCAGATCCTTCATAGAATGCATGATCCTTCGCTGTACAGGTTTGAATCCGTCTTCGATGGCGGGTACGGCACGTTCCAGGATCACATAAGAAGCATAATCGAGAAACCAATCCTTATACATGCCCCCTACACGGGTTATGGTATCCTGTTGGTTTTCTTCAGGTCCTTCCTGGTTAAGATTAATATCCTCAGACATTGGCTATTGGGTTTTCTTTACTTTTAATCGGCTTAATTGGTTTTTTTGGTCAATGCAGTAAGGCTGCAGAGGTCCTGGCGACACTCCTTCTATGCCTCCTCTTCCTCGATCACATCAAGTTCTACCTTCAGGTTTTCAATGATAAACTTTTGCCTGTCGGGGGTATTCTTACCCATATAGAATTGTAGCAGACTCTCAATAGACATGGCCTTATCGAGCATGACAGGGTCAAGGCGGATATCATCTCCAATAAAGTATTTAAACTCGTCAGGAGAGATCTCACCCAAACCTTTAAATCGGGTGATCTCAGGTTTTCCCTTTAGCTTATTAATTGCAGCTCGTCTTTCCTCTTCACTATAACAGTAAATGGTTTCTTTTTTGTTACGAACTCTAAAGAGAGGTGTTTGCAATATATAAAGATGGCCTTCTTTGATCAATTCCGGGAAGAATTGAAGGAAAAAGGTGATCAGCAATAAACGAATGTGCATACCATCAACATCGGCATCGGTTGCGATCACAATATTGTTATAGCGCAGATCTTCCAGCGACTCTTCGATATTTAAAGCCGCCTGCAGCAGGTTGAATTCCTCATTTTCGTAAACGATCTTCTTAGACATACCGTAGGTATTAAGGGGTTTCCCCCTTAGACTGAACACGGCCTGGGTATTTACATCGCGCGACTTGGTAATGGAACCCGATGCTGAGTCTCCCTCAGTAATAAACAAAGTGGATTCCAGACGTCTGTCTTTCTTCATGTCGCCTAAATGAACACGACAATCTCTTAGTTTTTTATTGTGGAGACTGGCCTTTTTAGCCCTCTCCTTGGCAAGCTTCCTGATACCGGAAAGCTCTTTACGTTCCCGCTCAGCCTGGAGGATCTTTCTTTGGATCTTCTCGGCGGTTTCCGGGTTCTTATGTAGGAAGTTGTCAAGATGGGTTCCCACAAAATCATTGATATAGGTCCTTACAGTGGGCAGATTCCCTCCCATTTCAGTAGAGCCCAGTTTGGTCTTGGTCTGACTCTCAAATACAGGCTCCATCACCTTAATAGAAATGGCTGAAATGATCGACTTTCTAACATCAGAAGCATCGTAATTTTTCCCGTAAAAATCACGTACTGTTTTTACAACGGCCTCTCTGAAAGCAGCCAGGTGGGTTCCTCCCTGAGTCGTATTTTGTCCGTTTACAAATGAATGATATTCTTCGCTGTACTGACTACGACTGTGGGTCATGGCTAATTCAATATCATCACCTCTGAGATGAATGATCGGATATAGCATGTCTTCCTTATTGGTAGTGTCTTCCAGCAGATCCTTTAAGCCATTTTCTGAGTAGAATTTCTCGCCATTGAGCACGATGGTCAGCCCCGGGTTGAGATAGACATAGTTGCGTACCATACGCTCAATGTACTCCAGGCGGAATTTATAATGCCTGAAGATACTTTCGTCGGGCACGAATGTTACTTTGGTTCCCCTTCTTCGTGAGGTTTCCTCCAGTTTTTCTTCGTTGGTGAGATTTCCTTTTTCGAACTCAGCAGCCATCGATTGCCCGTCACGGTTCGATTCAACACGGAAATAAGTGGAAAGGGCGTTCACTGCCTTGGTACCCACCCCATTAAGACCTACCGACTTCTTAAAAGCCCGGGTGTCATACTTACCCCCGGTATTCATTTTAGAAACCACATCTACTACTTTTCCAAGCGGTATACCTCGCCCGTAATCCCTTACGGTAACACGTTCACCCTGTACAGAGATCTCAATGGTTTTTCCGGCTCCCATGACGAACTCATCAATACAGTTATCCAATACCTCCTTGATCAGGATATAGATCCCGTCGTCAGCAGAAGATCCATCCCCTAACTTTCCGATATACATCCCCGGACGCATCCGGATATGTTCTTTCCAGTCTAATGAACGTATATTATCTTCGGTGTATTGAACGGTTTGCGACATGTGATTACAAATGGGTTTGGTGCTAATATAATGTTTCGCCTTATAATATAAAATATGTAAACTCCTAAAGTAATTAACAAGAGTTATCCTCTAAATGTTAAGAATCTGATTATTTGTGAGTTGTTTATTACAAACAAGGGGGCTTTTTATAAATTTTACCCAGACAGCCCCTAATCAGACACGATAGAAACAAAAAAACAGGCCTGAACAGCCTGTTTTTTTTATCCTTTTATTGATGGTGGGCTTTTTTACACATTAAATCGGAAGTGCATCACATCGCCATCTTTTACGATATACTCCTTCCCTTCCACTCGCATTTTACCGGCTTCTTTTACCTTGGCTTCACTTCCGTAAGCAACATAGTCATCATAGGCAATAACCTCTGCCCTGATAAACCCGTTTTCAAAATCGGTATGGATAACCCCTGCAGCCTTCGGTGCAGTGGCGCCTACAGGTATGGTCCAGGCCCTAACCTCCTTTACTCCGGCTGTAAAATAAGTCTGAAGATCTAATAGTTTATAGGCCGAACGGATCAGTTTAGAAACTCCCGGTTCCTCCAATCCGATGTCTTCCAAAAACATCTGCCGTTCTTCATAGCTTTCCAGCTCTGCGATATCAGCCTCGGTTGCTACGGCCAATACCAGGATCTCTGCATTTTCATCCTTCACCACCTCTCTTACCTGCTCTACATATGCATTTCCGTCTTTGGCAGAAGCCTCATCTACATTACATACGTAAAGAATAGGCTTGGCAGTAAGTAGTTGGAAACCGGCCATCAGCTCCTCCTCATCTTCATTTACTTCTACAGCACGGGCAGAAATACCACTTTCCAGGGCTTGCTTAAATCGCTGTAAAACTGCCTGTTCTTTTTGAGCGTCTTTATCGCCGGTTTTTGCAGCTCGATTTACTTTTTCCAACCTTTTTTCTACGGTTTCAAGGTCTTTTAACTGCAGTTCGATATCGATGGTCTCTTTATCGCGTATGGGGTTGATATTCCCGTCTACGTGTACGATGTTATCATTATCAAAACAACGCAGCACGTGTATAATGGCGTTACATTCGCGAATATTACCGAGAAACTGGTTTCCCAGGCCTTCTCCTTTACTGGCACCTCTAACCAGACCTGCAATGTCTACGATCTCTACGGTTGCAGGCATAACCCGCTCAGGGTTAACGAGTGATTCCAGTTTCTGAATTCTTGGATCCGGAACATTTACCACCCCAAGATTCGGTTCTATAGTACAAAAAGGAAAGTTTGCGCTTTGAGCTTTGGCATTCGACAAACAATTAAACAGTGTCGATTTTCCAACATTCGGCAAACCTACGATACCGGCTTTCATATGCTTAAAAATTTGGGCGCAAATATACAATATTCACTCTTGTTATTGGTGGCCCCAGGCTTTTTTAATAACAGCTATAAAATTAATTGTTATAAAACTTGAGTTATTAGAATTCTGAGTAAGCAGCGAAGGGATTATTTTTTAGTTTTGCGGACTTAAAAAAATTAAACATAATTTTATGAGGAAATCTCTTACTTTATTGACCCTGTTGCTCTTTTCGGTAACAGGATTTGCTCAGATCGAGGTAAGCGGTACGGTAACCGACCCTTCAGGAGAACCTCTTCCGGGGGTTAACGTTGTGGTTAAAGGCACTACTACCGGTACTGCTACAGATTTTGACGGAAACTATATACTGAGCGTATCAGAAGAAGATACACTGATCTTTAGCTACATAGGCTTTACCACCGTTGAAGAGGCCGTGGCGGGACGCACTAAAATAAATATCGTGATGCAAGAGGGGCTCCTGCTGGACGAAGTACAATTAGTGGGTTCGCGAAGTAAAAAGCGTACCTCTACAGATACTGCTGTTCCGGTAGATGTGATCAATGTAGCCGATGTGGTTACGCAAAGCGGAAGAATAGAAGTGAACGAAATGCTTCAATATGCTGCTCCTTCCTTTAATGCGAACAAACAAACCGGATCAGACGGGGCCGATCACGTTGACCCGGCTTCCTTGAGAGGACTTGGCCCGGACCAGACCTTGGTGCTTATTAATGGAAAGCGGAGACATCAGTCGTCGCTGATCAACATTTTTGGTACCCGCGGACGGGGAAATACCGGTACCGACCTGAATGCCATACCGGTAACGGCCATCAAACGTATTGAAGTGCTTCGTGACGGTGCTGCTGCACAATACGGTTCGGATGCGATTGCCGGTGTGATCAATATTGTTCTTAATGATCAGAGAGAAGGCGTTAACGGAGTAATAAGCTATGGTGCATACAACACCAACGCAGAGGGAGATTTTGGTACCGATCCTTACGGACTATGGAACACTGATGGGTACCGACTGGACACCAGTAAAGATGGGAATCAGATCGGTGAAGACAAGAATTTTGACGGTGGTTCTATCAAAGCAGGGGTCAACTATGGGATTGGCATCGGAGAACGTGGATATGTGAACTTTACCAGCGAATTCATTAAGAAAGATAAGACTCTGAGACCTGCCTTTGAATTCAGAAAAGGATTTGGAGAAGCAGCCATCAGCGGTTTCAACTTTATGGTAAACTCGGTGATCCCGGTTTCTGAGAATTCCGAATTCTATGCCTTCGGAGGACGCAATTACAGGGATACAGATGCCTACGCATTTACCCGTAATAACCCTACTTCAAGAAATGTGGTGGAGATCTATCCTGACGGATTTACTCCGAGAATCACCTCGAATATTACCGACAATTCTGTATCGGCCGGTTTCAGAACAGTGCTGCCAAGCGAATGGAACCTTGACATCAGCAACACCTACGGGAAAAACGATTTCCACTACTATATTAAAGGTACCCTCAACGCCTCTCTTGGAGAGATTTCTCCAACCGATTTTGATGCCGGAGGACATACGTTGAGTCAGAATACCATTAACCTTGATTTCAGTAAATACTTCGAGGATGTATTTGCAGGGATGAACCTGGCATTCGGAGCAGAATACCGCACGGAGAATTTTACCATTTTTGCAGGTGAAGAAGCCTCATGGGGTACTTATGATGAGAACGGAGTGCTTATTACAGATCCCGCCAACCAGAGTTTACCTGTTGACCCGGTAACAGGCGATCCCCGTCCGGGAGGTTCCCAGGGATTCCCAGGGTATGCCCCTGATAATGAGGTTGACCGCAACCGCTCGAACGTTTCCCTGTATGCAGATGCAGAATTTGACCTGACCGAAGCCTTCATGGTTAGTACTGCAGTACGATTTGAAGAATACACCGATTTTGGAAGTACTCTAAATGGAAAGTTAGCATCGCGTTTAAAGCTGGGCGAACATTTTAACCTGAGAGGGTCTGTGAGCACAGGTTTCCGCGCCCCTTCTCTGGCACAGCTCTACTATAACCTGAAATTCACCAACTTTATTGGGGGTCAGGCTTTGGAATCATTGCTTTCGCCAAACGCAAGCCCCGTTACGGGCTCCTTCGGGATCGGTCCTCTTAAAGAAGAAACTGCCCTGAATGCCGGACTCGGATTCACTGCAACCTTTGGAGACTTTAGCGCTACTGTAGACGGGTATTATATAGATATTGACGACAGGATCGTTCTTACCGGAAACTTTGATGCTCCACAGATTCCAAATGTGGAGGCCGCACAGTTCTTTGCAAACGGAGTGGACACCAGAACTAAAGGGGTTGACGTGGTTTTATCTTACAATACCACTTTAGGAAACGGAAGGTTTTCAACCGTATTTACAGGAAACTTTAACGACATGGAGATCCTGGAGATAAAGAACGGCGACCTGGAGGAAGAGACCTTCTTTGCCCGAAGAGACCAGGTATATCTGCTTGCCTCGGCTCCTGACAGTAAAATGGCTCTGAACCTTAACTATTCGGGTAACCTGATGACGTATGGCCTTGCATTTACACGTTTCAGTAAGATCGAGATCCTGGATTACCAGATGTATGAAGCACCGGAAGATCTTGGTTATGCCAATTTTGATGAACTGGTGATCGGAGCAACAGACACCTATGATCCTAAGATCGTTACCGACTTGGTTGTTGGGGTGAAACTGAGCGAATCTCTAAACCTGAACGTGGGTGCAAACAACCTGTTAAACGTATACCCTGACCAACAGGACGACTGGACTGAAGCCGGTGGATACTGGGACTCAGTACAAATGGGATTCGGAGGTGCATTTTACTATGCCCGAATGAATTTCAATTTCTAAAACGAAATACATATCCATAAAAAAGGGAGGCAAAGCCTCCCTTTTTTTAATTTCTTATCCCCGGTATTTTTAACCTTCCGGATGCATAAAGCGTTGCTTGGCCAACAGTTCTTCTTCAGTTTCCACATGGTTGTCATCCGGCACACAACAATCTACCGGACAAACGGCGGCACACTGAGGCTCTTCATGAAAACCTTTACATTCAGTACACTTATCTGGAACTATATAATAGATCTCATCACTGATAGGTGTCTGCGCTTCCTGGGCGTCAACTGCTTTACCATCGGGTAACACAACATTGCCTTCCAGGTCGGTCCCATCACTGTAACGCCAGTCGTCTGCACCTTCATAGATCGCAGTATTCGGGCATTCCGGCTCGCAAGCTCCGCAATTAATACATTCGTCAGTGATTATAATAGCCATATAAATCTTTTGTTTTCCTCATGTTAAAATCCGATTCAAAAATACGGCAATTCACTCTTTTTTTAAAAACAATTCCTTAAATACTGTCATAAATGTTTCTTTAAGGTAGACGGGTAGGCGGGTAAACGGGTAAGTGGGTAGACAGGTAGACAGAGGGCCGAGCGTAAAAAAAGGTCTCGCAGACCTTTTTAACGATGGAGCCAGCCCGAGCGAGGGCGATACGGGTAATCTAAATTCCAAAATTTTAATTTTGTATAACCGTATAACCGTATAACCGTATAACCGTATAACCGTATAACCGTATAACCGTATAACCGTATAACCGTATAACCGTATAACCGTATAACCGTATAACCGTATAACCGTATAACCGTATAACGGCATAACCAAGTTAACTTTGTACCTTCGCATCCGAAATCTGTAAACTGTAAACTGCAAACTGTAAACTGCAAACTGAAAATGGACATCCACAGAAGAATAGAAGCTTTAGACCATTTAGGACGTTTTCTTAAACAATTCAGTCAGCCGGAACCATCAATGCTCGATGACATACCCCACAATGAACTGTTCTTTGAAGGGTTTAAGCATCAGATCAAACTGGCCGGAGAACACAATCCGTGGTTCAACCCTTCTCAATTAGCCTTTACCTTTGAAGGGTGGAGTGACCTTTTAACCACTTCAAAGCTGAAAAAATGGATGGCTGCCTACCTTTTAGAGAATCAATCGCCAAAGACCATTGGGCTGGTAATGGCGGGTAATATTCCTATGGTAGGATTCCACGACCTGTTATCTGTGCTCATCTTAGGACATAAGGCCTCTGTAAAAATGTCTTCAAATGACAAACACCTTATTCCTTACCTGATCAAATACCTCGAAACGGTAGAGCCATCTTTTAAGAATAAGGTGAACTTTGATACTCAAAACCTTAAAAATTACGATGCCGTGATCGCAACAGGGAGTGATAATACCGCACGTTACTTCGAGTATTACTTTAAGGGAAAGCCCCATATAATTCGCAAGAACAGAAACTCTGTAGCAGTACTAACCGGGCAGGAAAGTAAAGAGGAATTACAAGCTCTTGGAGAAGATATATTTCGTTATTACGGATTAGGTTGCCGTAGTGTTTCTAAACTATTTGTACCGGTAGGATATGATTTTGACCAGTTCTTTCAGGGTATCTACCCCTTTCGCGACATTATAGACGAGATCAGGTACGCCAATAATTACGATTATAATAAGGCAGTTTACCTGATGAGTCTTTTTAAGATTCGCGAAAATGGCTTTCTCATGCTTAAAGAAGATGAAGGGTATGCCTCCCCTATTGCCACCTTATTTTATGAGCATTATAGTGATGCTGATACGCTGCAAAAAAAGCTGGAAGCCGATAAAGAAAAAATACAATGTATCGTAGGGAATACATTAGAAGAAGCCATTCCATTTGGTATGAGCCAGCGTCCCGGACTTAAAGATTATGCAGATGGCGTTGATGTGATCCGTTTCCTTTTAAGTTTAGCTTAAGGAGGTCTTTCCCAACCGTTAAAAGCCCTGTTTTAGGTTTAAAATGGGTATCTTTGAAGATGGCTTTTACCATTTCTACAGCACAATTTCCCTTTGGCTGAGCCTTCTGCTTGCAACCATACGGGAAAAGACTAATGCTTAAGCGTAACCTATCATCTGACGATCAAAAGCTCCTTAGTGAACTGACATCCCTGGTCATTGAAAACCTGGAAGACCGAACCTTTGGAACAAAAGAATTGGTGCGTAATTCCGGTATGAGCAGGTCGCAGCTCTACCGTAAGATCCAAAAACTCACCGGAAAATCAACAACGCGGTTCATAAGGGATATACGTCTTGAAGAATCCCTTAACTACCTGAAGTCAGAAGATTTCACCATTGCTGAGATCGCCTCTAAGGTAGGTTTTTCGAGTCCGTCATATTTCAGCAAGGCATTTAAAGACCTATATAGCAGGACTCCCGGCGATTTCCGTGAACAAGGACAAATCAAGGACCTTAAACCCGTTGGCCACAAAGAAGGGCCCCGGAAACTTGAATTATTTTCAAACCTGATCGCTTTAGCAGTCCTGGTATTTATCCTTGGACTGTTAATAAGATCTGCTGATAGTAATTTCAGTTCGGTTTCCAGGGCTGCCACCATCTCTCCAAAAAATTCTATTGCCGTTCTCCCCCTGGAGAATAAGAGCGGGAATACAGAGGTAGATTATATGACCTACGGCATTAGCGATGCACTGATATCTCACTTAAGTCAGTCGGAAGTGTTTGGCAGGGTGGTACCGATGATACGGGTGATGGAACTAAATGCCTCCAGAGCTTCAGCACATGACCTTGCCGGACAATTAGGGGTAGATCATCTCATAACAGGGTCTCTGGAAACTTTCGGAAACAATTTTCAAATTAATCTTCAGTGTTTGCAGGCCGCAGACAATAGGGTAATATGGCAGCAGTCCTACCAAATAAATCCGGGATCTGAAGACATATTTAAATTCCAGGACAGGGTTGCAGAAAGCGTCATGAAGGCATTAGACCTCGGAGAGGGTTCAAATGAGCAGCGACCGGGAAAATATGATCATGGCACCAACGATCCTGAAGCCTACCGGGCCTATTTGAAAGCACAGTACACTGCAGCAAATTCAAGTACTGAAAACATGAAAAAAGCCCTTCCCCTGTATCGCAAGGCGCTTTCTATAGACCCCCAATATACCGATGCCTATGTGGGGTTGGCGTCACTTTGGCTTTTCGGTAGTGCAGTCTGGGGCATGAGCAATCCTGAACAGGGCTGGCAGAAAGCAGAGGCCTTATTACTCACTGCCCAGGATATCGATCCGACCGATCCCAACATCACCTATGCCCTGATGACCGGTGCCTTTTACTATGAATGGAATTTCGATTATGTAGAAGCTATTTATGACCCTGAGGATGAATTTTCCATGTTGGCGATAGACTTTGATTATTTAATTAAAACCGGGAGGTACCAACTAGCCCGGAAAAACGTCCTGAAGGCCCTTGAGGACAACCCGGATAATGGAGGGGCCTACCCCTTGCTGGCCATGCATGCACTGGTAACCAATCAGCCAAAAGAGGCCTTGGCTATTCTGGACGAACAGTATTTAAAATATCCGAAAGATCTTTTCTTTTTGCGGGAGTCAACCAAATGCTACCTCCTGCTGGGGGAAGACCAGAAAGCGAAAAAGATCAGGGAAGTTATTCAATCCCGTTTCAATGAAGAAGCCCCTATTTATTTCTGGTTTGAAGCCGTATTAGCCCATCGTTCAAAAGATGAGAACAGCGCTAAGAAAAACCTGGAGATCTTAGAAGCAAAGTACGCTGAGAGTCCGGCCGGAAGTCCTGCCTGGTTCATGGCCATGTATTACTTTTTAAAAGAAGACCTCGAAAAAGGATTCACTTGGCTGAGACGTTCTTATGAGTCCCGGGAGGTTGAAATGACCTGGCTAAAAGTGGAACCCATATTAAAACCCTACCGGGATCATCCGGTGTATCTTGAGCTCCTGGAGGCCATGAATTTCCCGGAAGGTGATTTCAAAAGACGGAAGTCAACGACGATTATTCCTTAGAGTATGGACGTCGGGAATCGTTAACCGTATGCAGTTTACAGCGTACATTATGTAGTTGGAAATAGTATAAACCCCAAACTCATTCTCAAACTCATTCTCAAATTCATACTGAAACTCATACTGAAACTCAAACTCAAACTCAAACTGATAATCCTACCCCTACTCAAACTCAAACTCAAACTCAAACTCAAACTGATAATCCTACCCCTACTCAAACTCAAACTCAAACTCCTTCACTCCTTCACTCCTTCGCTTCTTCGCCTTTTCGCTTCTTCGCTTCTTCGACATTTTAGCTTATTGATTCAATATCAATTAATTACGTATTTTTAATGCAGACTAAATCCTCAACCAACCAACAATGACATCCAATGCTTCTGACAAAGCAGCCCATCCGTTGATCGCACGCCTGGAGGCTATTGTGCTGGAGCATCTCGATGCGCCAGATTTTGATGTCGAGACCTTTGCTGACCTTTCCGGTCTCAGTCGTTCTGAACTCTACCGTAAGATCAAAAAACACACCGGCAAATCGGTTACGGAGTTTGTGCGTGATATACGATTACACAAGGCATTGGAATACCTGAGAGATGAGGAACGAACAGCCTCAGAGGTAGCTTACCTGGTAGGTTTCAGCAGTGCCACCTACTTCAATAAATGCTTTAAGGACAAGTTTGGATTTACCCCGGGAGAGGCGGGGAACCATCAGGAAAAGATTGGGGAAATTTTAAATTATAGTCCTGGACCGAATTCAGAAACTAAACTAAAAAGTTCAAAGTTTAAAACTATCACAATAACCATCTCAGCCATTATTGTTATAATTTTTGGATGGTATTTTCTGAGCAATCAATCAAATACAAATTCGCCCAATTCGGGGGCAGATAAAACTGAGCTACCTGAGAATCATTCGAAAGAGAATAGTATTGCTGTTATCCCCTTAACTATCTTATTGGACGATCCTGAATTTAATTTTCTTGCTTTAGGTATAGTTGATGAAATCATAAGAACAATAAATGCTGATAACTCAACTCAAAAAGCTCTTCATGCCAGTATTGTTTCTCCTTTCAAAGATTCTTTACTAACACCTGATAAGATTGCTGAAATTCTTAAAGTCAAATATGTATTACAAGGGTCTATTCAAAAGGCAGGTAGACAATTCAAAATCTCCCTTACTTATACTGATGTAGAGGATAATACTCAAGTCTGGTCTGAAAATTTGATTAAACAATATGATTCTATCCAACCTTTCCGTATGCAAGATGAAATAGCTGAATTCGTTATGAAAAAAATCGGGGTTGATGAACCATTTTATGAAGATGTACGTGATGCAAGAACAGCATCTGCAAAAGCTCATAAATACTTTTATCAAGGGGTTGAGCAATTGAATAAATCAACATTGGATGCATGGAAAAATGCCATAGATTTATTTAATAAGGCAATTAAAGAGGATTCCCTGTTTGTTAATGCCTATTTAAACCTTGCGCTCACATGGCAATATGGGGGGTTAAACTGGTCGTATACCAGCCAGGAAGAGGCTTGGGCAAATTCTAAATTATTTTTTTCAAAGGCTCTGGAAATAGATCCAGAGAATACATACGCATTACGCAATTTAAAAGATGGTTTCTTTTATTATGAACTCAAAATTGGAGATTCTATCCCCGGGATTGAAAGAATTAGCCACGAAGACCATATTACCTTCAATACAGATTATGCTACGAAAACAGGCCACTACACAGAGGCACATGTCGGGCATGAATATTATATGAAAAGAAATCCTGAATATGGTCAAGTCTATGTACTCATGGCTATAAATAAATTTTTATCAGGTGAGCCTGATCTTGCATTGGAAATTCTGGATGAGAACTACCATCTTTATAAGGATGATTTTGATTTTCTTAGGGAAGCTGCAAAAGGATTCTATTTTCTGGAAGAATACGATAAGATGGAGAATGCAATCTTACATTTTTTTGAAAAATTCTCTGAACGCCCTCCCATTCTACGCTGGTTACGTGCCATCGTGGCCGACAAGAATAATAACCAGGCTATGGTTGAGGAACAGTTGCAACATCTCATGGATAGCTATCAAAACAGAGAATCAGGAAGTCCTGCCTGGTTTATCGCCTTGTACCATGCCTATAACAAAGACGAAGACAAAACCCTTGAATGGTTGGAGAAATCCTATGAAGCCCGGGAGGTCGAAATGACCTGGCTGGCCCAGGAGCCCGACCTGCACATCGTAGGGGATCAGCCCCGTTATCGGGCACTGCTTGATAGCATGAACTTCCCGGAAAGCGCGAGACGACATGTTATTTTTAAAGATTAGGTTTGGATTATGGATTATGAATGATGAATTATGAATGATGAATGGTGAGTTATGAAAGGTGAGTTATGAATGATGAATCAAGTTTTTCAACCTGACCACTGACCACAGCCTGCGGGCTGCGTAGTTTCAGCGAAGTAGCCACACTTAAAACCGTAACGATAACTGTAAACCCTTCTTATAGTGTTAGATAATCAGAATTATCGATAATTATGTATTTTTAATACAGACTAAATTCTCAACCCAACCAATAATGACGTCCAATGCTTCCAATAAGGGAAACCATCCGTTGATCGCACGCCTGGAGGCTATTGTGCTGGAGCATCTCGATGCGGCCGATTTTGATGTAGAGACCTTTGCTGACCTTTCCGGTCTCAGTCGTTCTGAACTCTACCGTAAGATCAAAAAGCACACCGGGAAATCGGTTACGGAGTTTGTGCGTGATATTCGATTGCACAAGTCATTGGAATACCTGAAAGATGAGGAGCGTACCGCCTCAGAGGTAGCTTATCTGGTGGGCTTTTCCAGTGCCACCTACTTCAACAAATGCTTTAAGGATAAGTTTGGATTTACCCCCGGGGAGGCGAGTTTTCATGAAGAAAAGATCAAAGAATTAATTGATATAACTGAAAAGGAATCTAAAAAATCGGGAAGTAAATTTTTCATTTCAAAGCGTGGCTTGATAGCAATTAGTCTGGTTGGAATCGTTGTACTAGGTTGGTATTTTATCCAGGCATCAAATTTTACCGACCCTGAAAGTGTGGAAGGTGTTAAGGGATTATCAATTGCGGTACTACCAATTATAAATGAAACGGAGAATCAGGAAAGTGAAACAATAGGTTATTACGCTACATGGGAAATCATAAGCAGTTTAAACGAAATCGATTCGGTTGCACGAGTCCCGCCAATGCGTACGGTGGGTAAGTATAAGGACTCTCTGAACATTCCTACGGCAGAAATAATCAGGCGAATGAAGGTGGAGTATATTCTGCAAGGTTATTTGAAAGGAAATGATACATCAGGTTACAAAATTTTCTTTGAATTACTAGATGCTGAAGATAACCTCCTATGGAATCATATGTTCGAGTATGAAGGCGATAACGCTGATAAGATGTATAAGGAATATTCTAGAACCGCCAACCTGGTGGCTAAAGAATTAGGGAAAGACATCTCTGGTATCCCAGACCCTGTGAATAAAACCGGGAACTCATTGGCCATGAAATATTTCTCAGAAGGATTGTTTGAAGCGAACAATTACACCCGGGATGGGTGGAAAAAAGGGGTAGCATTAATTGAAAAGGCCATTGAAAAAGACCCGGAATTTGTTGATGCTTATTTGGAATTGGCAGATTTGTGGTTGTATGCGGGAATGAACTGGTCTTATGCTTCTGAGCAAGAAGGATGGGGTAAGGCTAAAGCACTTTACAACAAAATACTTGAAATAAAAACAAATAGTATTGATGGCCGGATAGGCCTCGCAAATGGGATCTTTTATTATGAACTCAATGTTTTGGATACGGTACCGGAATTTTTTGGGATCCCTTATGACGAATGGATAGTTATGCGACCCGATCATGCCGAAAAAACCGGACGACATAAAATCTCACTGGAATCTAATTTGAATTTTCAAAATCGAGACCCTGCAAACTCAACTGTTCATGCTATCATCGCTCTCAATTACTATTTTTTAAACCGACCTGAGGAGGCCATTAGGAAACTTGATGAAAATTACGAAACCCATAAAAATGATTTTAATTTTCTTAGGGAAGCTTCAAAAGCTTATTACTTTTTAGGAGAAGATCAGAAAATGCAAGAGGCAGTTCTTTACTTTTATGATACTTTTTCTGAACGCCCTCCTATTCTCAGATGGCTAAGAGCCATAGTGGCTGATAAAAATAAGGACCAGGCGACAGTTGATCTAGAGCTTCAATACCTTCTGGAGAGCTATCAAAATAGAGAATCCGGCAGTCCGGCCTGGTTTCTAGCTCTTTTTCACGCATATAAGAATGATGTAGATAAAACATTAGATTGGCTGGAGAAATCCTATGAAGCCAGGGAGGTTGAAATGACCTGGCTGGCCCAGGAACCCGACCTCCACATCGTTGGCGATCAGCCCCGTTACCGGGCACTGCTTGATAGCATGAACTTCCCGGAAAGCGCCAGAAGGCATGTTATTTTTAAAGATTAGGTTTGGATTATGGATTATGGATTATGAATGATGAATCGCAAATAGGTAAATAGGCAAATAAGCAAAGGTTACTGGGTTACTGGGTTACTGGGTTACTAAGAGTTTAAGCATGTTCAATTTTACAATTCCTCGATTCCTCGATTCCTCTCCCGAAGTGTCGGGACTTCAATTTCACATATACCGACCACTATAAACTGCAAACTGCCAACCGCCAACCTCCAACTGTAATCTGCATACTGCAAACCGTGAACAACTAACTGCCTCCCCCTGATTAACATAGTTTTATAGCCCTGAACTGTAACAAAAACCTGATTTTCAGTATCTTTATAGGTACACCAATCAATAAATATCCGTTCATGAGTTTGGATACCGACATTTTGACGTCCAATTCATTAATGAGCAGGATGAAGAGCATTGTTCTCCATCATCTTGACAGGGAGGACTTTGATGTGGAAACCTTCGCCGAAGAAGCCGGGCTAAGCAGATCAGAACTGTACCGAAAGATCAAAAAGAATACCGGAAAGTCGGTTACACAATTCATTCGTGATATACGTCTGCAAAAATCATTGGAATTTCTTTCTGACGGTGAGCATACGGCCTCAGAAACGGCTTATAAGGTGGGCTTTAACAGTGCCACCTATTTCAATAAATGCTTTAAAGAAAAATACGGGTTCACCCCCGGTGATACCGAAGCCCACCGGGAAGAGATCTTCAGGTTGCTCAATCAGCCGGAACCCTTGCCTAAGAAAAGTAAATCACTAAGTAAGATCGTTATTCTCATCGTGGTGCTTCTCTCGGCCGCAGGGGTTGTCATTTCTATCTTTTTCTCTCAAAGAGATAGTTCAGCAGAAGAGACTCCTACAGAACAAACAGTACCCTCATCCGGCAAAACAAACATCGATGCTACCGTTAACGGCTTATCCAATAACTCTGTGGCCATCCTTCCCATGTTAAACTGGACCGGAGACGAATCTTTAGATTTTATCTGTTTCGGAGTAACAGATGCTATTATATCCAGGCTCACCGACCTGAACACCGTAGACCGGATAGCCCCTATGAGTGCGGTTATTCCGTACAAGGATTCGATACAGGCCCTGCACGATATTGCTTCTCAACTTGACGTGGAGAACATATTACACGGCAGTGTGCAAAAGGCAGGCAGCCAATTAAAGTTCTCAGTGCAACTCATTAACATACTCAACAACGATATTACCTGGTCTGACGATTTTATCATTGATTGGGTACCGGAAGAGGCATTTAAGATGCAATCAAAAATTGCCAATGAGGTGGTCATGGCCCTGGGGGTTGATAGCAGACCCTATTTGCATAATGATGCCCCTACCAGCTCTAAAAAGGCCTATGACTACTTTCTGCAAGGGTTTTACCAGTACAATATTTTCACTAAGGCTTCCTGGGAAAACTCTATCCACTTCTTCAATAAGGCTATTGAAGAAGATCCGGAATACCTCCAGGCATATATATATCTGGCATTTACCTGGCATTTGGGCGGACTCATCTGGTCGTATACTACCCAGGAGGAGGCATGGACGAATTATCGGAAATACCTGGAAATGGCATTGACCCTGGATCCAGACAACACCTCCATCCCGGTTTATCTAAGAGACGGGTACTTCTATTACGAGTTAAATGCGGCCGACCGTATCCCTGAAATCAGCGGTGTTACCGCCAAAGTGCATATGGCCACCAATTCAGATTACGCTCTTAAAACAGGACGTTATGAAGAGGCTTTAGCAGGAAATACGAAATGGTTAAAGCAGGAGCCTTTCAGTGGTGCCGCCTATGCCCTGCTGGCCATCGATAATTACTTTATCGGTAATACGTCTGAATGCAGAGCCTTATTAGATGATAACTACGACCTGTATAAAGACGATCTTAATTTTCTGAGAGAAACAGCTAAGGCTTATTATTTTCTGGGAGACCATGAAAAGATGCGTGAAGCCGTTAACTATTTCTTCGAAAATTTCAAAGAGCGACCGCCAATTATGAGGTGGCTGAAGGCCATTGCCGCCGATCAGCAGGGCGATACAGAAACAGTGAAGGCACAGCTGGCCATATTACAGGAGAGCTATCATGAAGGCAGATCGGGAAGTCCGGCCTGGTTCCTGGCCCTTTATGAAGCCCGTAACGGAAATTATGAGATGGCCCTCGAATGGCTGGAGCGTTCTTATGCCGCCCGGGAGGTCGAAATGACCTGGCTGGCCCAGGAACCGGATCTCGCTCCCCTGGGCAACCACCCCAGATACCGGGCCTTACTCGACAGTATGCAATTTCCCCCTGTAGCCAGAAAACACGTTAATAATTCCATTATCATCAAGAATTAATAGCATATGACTGGAAACCCTATGCCTGATAAGTCGTCTACTGCCATAAAAATGTTGTCCGACCTTGTTCACGAAAACATGGAGCGCGAAGACTTCGATGTGGAAGAATTCGCTGCCCTTGCCGGAGTGAGTCGCTCAGAACTCTACAGGCGTATAAAAAAACTTACCGGAAAGTCGGTTACCCACTTCATCAGGGATATCCGCCTCGAAGAATCTCTAAAACTTCTTCAGCATACCGACTGGACCGCTTCTGAGGTGGGCTATAAGGTGGGTTTTAACAGCCCGACCTACTTCAGTAAATGCTTCAAAGACAAGTTCGGGATCACTCCCGGAGAGGCCGATTCCGGCTTAACCCCTATCAGAGGTAGTCTCTATGATGACCATTTGAAGTATACCAAACCTAAATCTTCGGGGTTTTGGACTCCTCGCCGCATATGGCTATTGTTTATCCTTGCTTTTTTGTCAGGGTTTGGTTATTGGTATTATGTAGCCTCTTCCAATAATAATAAGAATTCAGGTAAATCTTCCCCCACAGACATAAAGGCAGTTGCTATGACTCCCTTAAAGAATCTCACGGGTAATGAATCCTATGATTATTTGGGATTTAGTGTAGCAAATGAAATTATAAGCGAAATTTCCAATCTGAATATCATAGAAAAAGTGGTCCCAATGTCGTCAGTCATGCCTTATATGGAAAAAGGCTACACCCATCCTGAAATTGCTAAATCATTAGCTTTGAGCCACCTGTTTACAGGCATTATGGAATTATCAGGTGATCAACTCAAATTTTCTGTTCACTTGGTCGATACCGAAAATAACCATCAATTGTGGTCAAGAGTATTCACCTTCCCTCTTCAACAGTATTCCGGGGTATTTGAAATGCAACAGAACATTGCTAAAGATGTTGTCGCCCTAATGGGTTTAAAAGCACCCGAATTATCAAAAAAGGAACAACCTACCAAATCTGATAAAGCCTACAATTTATACATGAAAAGTTTACACCAGGCCCAAATAAAGAGTAATACCGGACTAAAAAATTCTAATGAATTACTCAAACAGGCCATAGCTGAAGACCCTGGCTTTGTTAACGCATATTATCAACTCGCAGCTAATTGGTTTGTTTCCGGAACTATTTGGTCATATACAAATCAAGATTTGGCATGGCGGCAAGCGCAAAAATACCTGTACCGGGTTTTGGACCTGGATTCTTTGAATGAAAAAGCTATTCGTTTATTAAAAACGGGGGAATTTTATTATGAGTTAAACGTTAATCCAAAAAGCCAAAAGTACCCCCAAATTAACGATTATAAATTAGAGGATAGTTACTATGATTACACCCTTAAATTAGGGTTATATGATAAAGCAGCAGATGTGTTGGCTTCCAGTGAGTCTGCGATATCTATGAGGCCAAACATAGAAGCCTTGATGGCATTAATCAGCTATTTCACAGGAGATACCCAAAAAGCCTTACAGCTGCTTGAAGATAGTTATTGGCTGTATACACATGATCATGATTATCTCAGAGAAGCCGCTAAAGCCTACTATTTTCTTAGCGAATATGAAAAAATGGAGCTCGCTGTTAGAACCTATTATGATACGTTTGAAACTCGTCCTGCAATTATGCATTGGTTAAGTGCGCTCACAGCAAAACAAACGGGTGATCAGTATACCATAAACAAGGAACTTGATTGGTTAAGAGCAGCTTACCATACAGGGGACTCCGGAAGCCCGGCCTGGTTCCTTGCCCTATATCACGCCCATATGGACGACCACGAAAAGGCCCTGGATTGGCTGGAAAGATCATACGCCGCCCGGGAGGTCGAAATGACCTGGCTGGCCCAGGAACCCGATCTGGCACCTCTGGGTAATGAACCCCGCTACCAGGCCTTATTAGACAGCATGAATTTTCCCGAATCTGCGCGAAAGCATGTAAAAAACAGTTTTCTGGATTAACCACATCGATTTTTTTTCTCACCACTCTGCACTAACCGTGATGAACTAATTGAAATATCTAACGTATTTATCTGATTTTAAAGTAAAAATGGAGTGAATTTATGTCGAAATCTTATAAAACTCCGTTGCATTGCAGAAGTTATTATACAAACCATACTGTAATTATCTATAAAATACGTCCGTAATCCATGATTTCACCTAAAAAATCACGGGTGATACCTCCGGAGGTTATTTACTCGCTTACACTTCTTAAAAGTCAATAAATACAAGGCTTCCGGGAGATCCTTGAAACATAATTTACAGGATTTAAAAAAAATTTTAAAGCCTTTAAAAAATCCTTTTAACAAATTGGGATGTTAGTATAAAACGTTGGGACGTTAGTGCTACCACCTGCCTTGTAATTCTTCACATCTTTGTCCTGTAAGCATCACAAACCAATTTAAACCAATAATTATGAAAACTGTAGTATTAAGCCTTATCGCCCTATTTAGTTTCAGCATACTAATAGCACAGGATAAGCCGGTAGAGTTAGAAGACGTAGAGGTTAGAGCCAAGAACTCTCATTACATCAGCTCCATGCAGGATGAGTATACGCCAAATCACGCCGTAAAAATGCAAAACAGAGCTGCTACCTATGATCTTATTCATAGTGAGCTATACCGCGGAGGTACCAAATCAGAGTATTTTATTGAATTCAAAAGTGACAAAGGAAGTATGTATACCACCTATGACAAAACAGGTGAGATCACCAAGTCACGTGAGAATTACAGAGATATTGCGCTCCCGGTAGAAGTAAGAGATGAGATCCTGAAGGATAATATAGGATGGGAACTCAAAGGAACGGAGTACGCTACCCTGTACAAGGATGAAGCCGTATATAAAAAGGTTTATAAGATCACTTTGAAAAAAGGGAAAGATCGAAAAATAATGATCATTGACCTGAGATAGGATCTTCTTATCCAATACAACACCCAACCAATATACAGGAAGGTCGGAATTCTGCCAGGGCAGGATTCCTTCCTCCTTTTAAAGAATTCATCAATTTAAAACCACTATAGATATGCAAACAAAAAGTCTGAATTTTTTCCTGCTACACAATCAGTTTCTCATTTAAGAGAATCATTTAAACAACCTTTAAAAATCTAACAATCATGAAAACTTTAGTTGTAACCGTTTTAGCGATCCTGTCATTCGGGATCATTACCGCACAGGAAACCCCTGTGGTTCTTGAAGATGTGGTAGTATCTTCAAAAAATCAAAAATTCCTGAATGCGGTTCAGGATGATTATACACCGGATGTTGCCAGAGAAATGGAAGCCCTGGCTGCCCGTTATGAACTGAATCAGCCACATACCCCCTATTATTTAACCCATCTCGATAATATTACCGAAACCGATTATGTGGTAGAGTTCTTCTCTACTAAGGGGTATATGTATGCTTTATATGATGAGAACGGAGATATCTCAGTTTGCTCTGAGCGCTATAAGGATATTTCCTTGCCTAAACCTGTAAGAGACCAGGTATATAACGAAAATGAAGGATGGCAAATTGATAAAAATCAATACAAATCTGTTTTCAAAAATGACAAGCTCATCAAAAAAGAATATAAGATGCACTTAAGTAACGGAAATGACAGCAGAGTGGTTGTCGTTGATGTTCACAATCGCAATTAATCAACCGGCTGTTGCTTCAAAACCATCAGTAATTTAATTGTAAATGATCATAAATCCGAAGGGTTCTTTATAGAATCCCTCGGATTTTTTAATTTCCGGCCCGAACCTAAAGATAGATAGGAGCTTGGCGCTGAAATTATTATTATGCCAATGAAGGCCTGAAACTTTTAAATTATCAACAATTTCCAGATGAAATAACCATCGAAAATTATGATTTTAATGCAAGGCTATTCGATCAATTATTAGCAACTTTGTAGTGGTTTCAAAAACACAACGTACCATTTATTCTATGAAAAAACACAACTTCAGTGCAGGCCCTTGTATCTTACCTCAATCTGTATTCCGGGAAGCCTCACAGGCCGTTTTAAATTTTAACGGAATCGATCTCTCTATACTGGAGATCTCCCACCGAAGCAAAGAATTTATTGCAGTCATGGAAGAAGCCCAGAGCCTGGCACTTGAACTACTAGGACTTCAGGATAAGGGTTATAAAGCCTTGTTCTTACAAGGTGGAGCCAGTCTTCAATTCCTGAATGTCGCCTATAATTTATTAGAGAATAAGGCCGCTTATCTCAATACAGGTACCTGGTCATCAAAGGCGCTGAAAGAGGCAAAACTGTTGGGTGAGGTTGTTGAAGTGGCATCTTCCAAGGATGCAAACTTTAATTATATCCCTAAGAATTACACCATACCGGAAGATGCAGACTACTTTCACTGCACCTCCAATAATACCATTTTCGGAACACAGATGTTTGATTTTCCTCAAACCTCGGTTCCTGTGGTTGCCGATATGAGTTCTGATATTTTCTCCAGAAAACTGGATTTCTCAAAATTTTCACTCATCTATGCCGGTGCTCAAAAGAATATGGGACCTGCCGGTACAGTGTTAGTGGTTATTAAGGAAGATATTCTCGGAAAGGTGACCCGCATCATTCCGTCTATGCTTGACTATAAAATACATCTAAGCAAGGAGAGTATGTTTAATACCCCCCCTGTTTTTGCCGTCTATGTATCGATGTTAACCATGAGATGGCTTAAGAACCTCGGAGGTATTGAAGCTATTGAAGCCCGAAACCGCGAAAAAGCGGGCATCATTTACCGTGAAATAGACAGAAACCCATTGTTTAAAGGATTTGCCGCCACTGAAGATCGTTCGATCATGAATGCGACGTTTAATCTTACTGATGAAGCCCTGAAGCCTGTTTTTGACCAGATGGCCAAAGAGGCCGGGATAAATGGGATCAACGGACACCGAAGTGTTGGCGGCTACCGCGCTTCTATGTATAATGCCATGGAACCGGAGAGTGTTCAGGTACTTGCCGATATTATGAAAGAGCTCGAAAACAAAGCATAAACCGAATCAATAATTAAGAAAGAACTTAATACCATGAAAATATTAGCTAATGACGGAATTTCAACAAGTGGAAAGGCCGCTTTGGAGAATGCCGGATATGAAGTTATTACTACAAAAGTAGCCCAGGAACAACTGGAAAATTACATTAACGAGCATGAGGTTGGGGTACTGCTCGTAAGAAGTGCTACCAAAGTGCGAAAAGAACTTATAGATGCCTGTCCTTCCCTCAAAATTATCGGACGTGGAGGCGTTGGTATGGATAATATTGACGTAGATTATGCCAGATCAAAAGGGCTGCATGTTATTAATACCCCTGCAGCATCTTCGTCTTCTGTGGCAGAACTGGTATTTGCTCACCTTTTTGGCGGGGTACGATATCTACACGATGCAAACCGTAACATGCCCCTGGAGGGAGAAAGTAAATTCGGACAGCTCAAGAAAGCCTACGCCAGAGGTTCTGAACTGAGAGGTAAAACCATGGGGATTATCGGTATTGGACGTATCGGACAGGAAACTGCCAAGATCGCGATCGGATTGGGGATGAAGGTAGTAGCCTTTGACCCCTTTATTGAAGAGGTCACGTTGAACTTACCCTTTTATGACGGACAAAGCCTGGACTTTAAGATCAAAACCATTTCCAAGGAAGAGGTGCTAAGCTCCTCAGATTTTATCAGTCTTCACGTACCGGCTCAAAAAGATTATGTAATCGGGAAAGAAGAGTTCAAGGTCATGAAAAAGGGCGCAGGCCTTATTAATGCTGCCCGTGGCGGTGTTATTGATGAGGTGGCCATGGTAGAGGCCCTTGACAATGAACAGCTTGCATTTGCAGGGCTGGACGTTTTTGAAAATGAGCCTACCCCTGCCATAAGAGTTCTTATGCACCCCAAGGTTTCACTAACTCCTCATATCGGGGCAGCTACCGAAGAGGCTCAGGACAGGATCGGAATTGAACTGGCAGATCAGATATCAGAATTGCTGAAATAACACTTAACTACCTAATTATCAAAAGCTTTCCTTAATCAAGGAAGGCTTTTTTTTGTATATTCCGGTGTCAATTTTTAAAAATCATACGGTATGTCAGGGTTAATGCAATTATTAGAAGGAGAGTTAGGAAATGAATTGATCAATGGGTTAAGTAATGAAACCAGGGTTGAAAAAGATAAAACTGCTGAGGTGCTAAGTATGGCCCTTCCCCTGCTCATGGGAGCCATGAAAAAGAATGCCCGGAAATCTGATATGGCTGATGGCCTTATGGGTGCCGTGGGTTCTGATCGTCATGACGGAAGTATTTTGGATGACCTGGGTGGCTTATTTCAAGGTGGAGTTAATCAGGAGGTTCTGGACGACGGAAAAGGGATCCTTGGACATCTTTTTGGTGGTCAACAACCTGAGGTAGAGAACCAGTTGAGTAAACGTACAGGGCTGGATACCGGGGATATCGGCAAAATGCTCATGACCCTTGCTCCCATCGCCATGGGGCTCTTAGGTAAACAATCAAGACAAAATAATATCAATTCTTCAGGAGATCTGAACACGTTATTAGGAAGTATGTTGGGTGGGCAACCCTCGCAGAACAAAGACCTGATCACTTCTCTGCTGGATGCCGACGGAGACGGCAGCGTTCTGGATGATGTGAGTGATATTGTTTTGGGTAGTAAAAGTAAAAAGGGCGGCTTATCCGGATTACTTGACGGACTCTTTGGAGGTTGAAGCACCGCTTCTTTGAATCAAAGCATCTCTCCCTTCCCTGTTTTATTTTTTGTATCTTCTGCTTACAATGAGAATGATACTTACCATTTTAGTCATAGCTGCCATTGCATCCTGTTCCGGAACAAAGAAAATGAATGAGCTACCTCTTGAAGACATCAGTCGGGCAGAGCAGGAAGTTTTTAAGGCGCAGGAAGGTGATACGGTTCGAATTGGCAATGATTCTACCGAGTACGAGATCATCATCATTGATCCCGGGTTCTCGGTATGGGTAAATCGTATTGCCCAGCCGAGAGGTTATTATTCCCAAAGCTTTATGGAGAACAGGAACCGGATATTCGTTACGAATTGGAATATTCGAGCGCAACAACCACAGCTCTATGACCCGAACCTCTATCTCTGGCGTATTGATTATGACCCGAATATCGATTACGGTTACGAAGTAAATTATATGCTTTTTAATTATTTCATTTATTTTCAACGCAAATACAATCAAAGGTTGGGACCTTTTTATCCACGGATAAATTAGCTTATATTTGCAGCCTGAAATTTTAGTACATGAAGAAGCTCAAAGAACGTTGGGGAATCGATTCTAATTTTCAATTAGCAGTAATATTTATTGTATTTGCTGTTACCGGTTCCTCGGCCGCTAAATTGGCAGAACCCCTCACCCATCTTATTGGGATACATCAGGATACCACTTCCGGCTTTATCTACTGGCCTGTACGTATTTTGGTGATATTCCCGGTCTACCAGGTGCTTCTTGTTGTTTTCGGATGGCTCTTCGGGCAATTTGAATTCTTCTGGAACTTTGAGAAGAAAATGCTGTATCGCCTGGGTATTAAGGTCAAATAGATTTACCCAGTGCTTTCTTTCCGGCAGTATCTTTTTTATACACATAGGTGTATAACCACATTAAGGTGAAAGTTGGTATAAAATCGGTTCCGGGGATCAGTTCTTCCAGAAACCCTATCACGCCTCCTATCCTGCCGCTTTTGTCAGGGTACATCCTAGTGATCAGATAACCTGATACCGGTGCCCACGCAATATCGGCAAGCTCTCCCCATCCCGGCACAAAATAAGTGGCCATGCCGATAAGGTCAAATAACAGTCCCAGAGCCAATTTTCCGTACTTCATGACCCTAATGTAACACTAAAAATAGAATTTGGAAGCCTTAAGATCAGGTCAGATCAGAACTGATGAGTTTTAAGAATTCATTTCTTGTTTCAATTTTTTCGAATTGACCACGAAACCCTGAGGTTGTTGTTACTGAGTTCTGCTTTTGTACTCCCCGCATCATCATACACATATGAGAGGCTTCAATAACAACTGCTACACCCTTTGGCTTTAAGGTTTCATTGATACACTCCAAAATGTCATGGGTTAACCGCTCCTGAACTTGCAGCCTGCGGGCAAAGACATCCACCACCCTGGGCAGTTTGCTTAACCCTACAATGTAACCATCAGGAATGTAAGCGATATGTGCCTTCCCGAAAAAAGGCAGAATATGGTGTTCACAAAGAGAATACAACTCAATGTCTTTAACAATGACCATTTCATTATAACTCTCCTTGAACATGGCACTTTTCATGATCGCAGAGGCATCCTGGTAATATCCCTGGGTAAGAAATTGCATGGCCTTGGCGGCACGTTCAGGAGTTTTAATCAGACCTTCACGATCTGCATCTTCTCCTAATTCTGTAATGATCTGCTTATAACGATCACGAACTTCATCCGTGATCTTCATATTGTATTCCTCAAAGGTCTTATATGGCATTCGTCTTTTTTAGTTTATGTGAATAGTATGTTTTAAGCTTATTTATTTTCGGGTCAATGATCACCCTGCAATAAGGTTGTTCTTTATGATAAGCATAATAATCCTGGTGATAATCTTCTGCCTCATAAAACGGACCTGCTTCAGTAACCTCTGTTACGATCTTATCGTCAAACACCCTCTCTTCCTCCAACATCTCAATAAAAGCTTCAGCCTGCAGCTTTTGCTCTTCGGTCAGGTAAAAGATTCCTGAACGGTATTGCGTGCCCATATCGTTACCCTGCCTGTTAAGCGTTGTGGGATCATGGGTGGCAAAAAATATCTCTAGTAATCCCCTGAAACTGATCACCTCCGGATCATATGCTATTTCAACGGCCTCGGCATGACCGGTTCTTCCCGTACATATTTCGCGGTATGCCGGGTTCTTGATCTGTCCTCCGGTGTACCC
This sequence comes from Robertkochia marina, assembly GCF_004799345.1. Taxonomy (GTDB): domain Bacteria; phylum Bacteroidota; class Bacteroidia; order Flavobacteriales; family Flavobacteriaceae; genus Robertkochia; species Robertkochia marina. The sequence goes on along the minus strand of NZ_SSMC01000002.1, from coordinate 665,106 downwards.
GGATCGAACCGATAACACACCTTCCAGGCGTTCAAATACAGCCTCTGTACACCAGAAGCACCCACCTGCCAATATAGCCTTCTCCACGTTCATGTAAGTTATTTTATTGAAAACCGATCTTTGATTATTTTGTTTAACAAATATATTTATTTATTAAACATACAACTCCTCTTTAACGATATTTTGGCTGAGTCAATTCAGATTCCAATGATGATATTTTTTGGAGTCTGTGGCTTAATCTGTATTTTGGCTCAGATATTAGACAAGTTATGATAAAAGCTCGTAACATCCACAAAACCTATGGAACTTTAGAGGTACTTAAGGGAGTGGATCTGAACATAAAAAAGGGAGAGATCGTTTCTGTGGTGGGGGCTTCCGGAGCCGGAAAAACCACCCTCCTCCAGATCCTGGGAACCCTTGACACGGCCGATCGCCGCAACGATACCAGTATCATCATCAACGGCATCAGGGTAGATACTTTAAAAGATAAGGCCCTTGCGCGTTTCAGGAATGATCATATAGGTTTCATCTTTCAGTTTCACCAGCTTCTTCCTGAATTCACAGCTCTTGAAAATGTGTGTATTCCCGCTTACATCAAAAAAACACCTAAGGCTGAAGCAGAAAAGCGGGCAATTGAATTACTTGGCTTTCTGGGTCTGTCACACAGGCTTCACCATAAACCCGACACCTTGTCGGGAGGAGAACAACAGCGGGTGGCGGTAGCCAGAGCCCTGATGAACAATCCTGATATTGTTTTTGCCGATGAGCCCAGCGGAAACCTGGACTCTGAGAGTGCCGACCGCCTTCATAAGTTATTTTTTGAACTGCGGGAACAATTTGGTCAAACCTTTGTGATCGTTACCCACAACGAAGAACTGGCTGATATGGCCGACAGGAAGCTTACCATGGTAGACGGTAATATTGTGCCCCAAGATGTAGAGAACCTGCAAACCTCCGATTAAATGTTGTCAAAACCGGAACTAAAGGCCTTTCTGGATGAAAAGGCAACCCAATACAACAACCCGGATTTTATTGACAGTGACCCTATCCAGGTAATTCATCGTTATGCACTAAAGGAAGATATTGAAATTGCCGGGTTTCTCACAGCAACAATCGCCTGGGGAAATCGCAAGAGCATTATCAATAATGCCGACAGGATGATGGAGCTGATGGGCAATAGTCCTTTTGATTTTGTTATGAACGCCTCTGAAGAGGATCTGCAGCGCTTTGAAACCTTTGTTCACCGAACGTTTAACGGTGACGACCTAAAGCATTTTATACGTGCACTCAGGCATATCTATACCTATCATGGGGGGATGGAAGCTGTTTTTGCAGCCCATCAAAATGAACCCAGATTACAAGGTGCTATTGCAGAATTTCGTTCAAAATTTTTCGAAATTCCACATTTAAGCCGCTCAGAAAAACATGTTTCTAATCCCTTAAAAGGCTCTGCAGCCAAGCGTATCAATATGTTTCTCCGATGGATGGTTAGAAAGGACAATATGGGGGTTGACTTGGGTATCTGGCAAAACGTATCTCCTTCCCAATTGTCCTGCCCCTTAGACGTACATTCGGGTAAGGTAGCCAGAAAACTGGGTCTTTTGAAACGCAAACAAAATGATGCAAAAGCCCTGGAGGAACTGGACTACTCCTTAAGAGAGCTCGATCCTCAGGATCCCGTTCGTTATGATTTTGCCCTTTTTGGGCTGGGAGTTTTCGAAAAATTCTAAGGCTGAGCTTCAAAAGCTTTAAAAAGAAGCTTCCGTGTATTATTTTCTGTCCACCGGTCTTAAAAAATGTAATGGAATCCCTATTTTTATCGTTAAAATTCACACTATTTATGAGACTTAAACTACTTGTACTAGGAATTTGTATGTCTTTAACTTCATTCAGTTACGGACAAAAGCAGCAGCTGCCTGTTGATACCCTGATAGTTACAGATCATTCGGTTAGAATAAAAGGGAATCAGGTTAATTATAAAGCGGCTACCGGAACCCAACCCGTCTGGAACGAAGAGGGTGAGGTTATTGCCTCCTTGTACCACACCTATTATTACCGAACCGATGTAAAGAACAATGCAGAAAGACCTTTATTGATATCCTTCAACGGAGGGCCCGGATCTGCTTCTGTTTGGATGCATCTGGCGTATACCGGTCCCAAAGTACTTCGCATTGATGAAGAAGGGTACCCTGTGCAGCCCTATGGTGTAAAAGACAACCCTCACTCCATTCTTGATATAGCCGATGTGGTTTATGTAAACCCGGTAAACACGGGATATTCGAGGATGATTCCGAATAAAGATGGTGAAATGCCGGATCGGGAATTATTTTTCGGTGTCAATGAGGATATACAATACCTGGCTGATTGGATCAATACGTTTGTTACCCGTCATAACCGATGGAGGAGCCCGAAGTATATCATTGGAGAAAGCTATGGAGGCACCCGGGTAGCCGGTCTTGCCCTCGAATTACAGAACAGCGAATGGATGTATCTCAACGGTGTTATCATGGTATCGCCGGCAGATTACCAGGTGTTGCGTCAAGGAGGTCCTGTGGCAGAAGCACTTAATACCCCGTATTACACTGCTGCCGCCTGGCATCATGGTGTACTGGAATCATCGCTTCAAAATAAGGACCTGCTGGAAGTTTTACCGGAATCTGAAGATTTCACCATTAACGAACTTATTCCCGCACTGGCTAAGGGTGGTTTTCTCAGTCAGGAGGAGAAATCCGGGATCGCTGCTAAAATGGCTATGTACACCGGAATGGATGCAGGGGTAATTCTGCAACATAATTTATCGGTACCTAATCGTTTTTTCTGGAAAGAGCTTTTAAGAGAAGAAGGATATACGGTAGGGCGACTTGATTCAAGATACCTGGGTATTGATAAAAAAGACTCAGGAGATGAGCCTGATTACAGTGCAGAGCTTACATCATGGCTACATTCATTTACTCCGGCCATCAACTATTACCTTCAGGAAGAATTAGGGTTCAGAACAGACATTAAATACAATGTATTCGGACCTGTACGTCCCTGGAACGAAGAGAACGATAACACCAGAGACAACCTGCGTCAGGCCATGGCACAAAATCCGTACCTGAATGTACTGTACCAGGCCGGATATTACGATGGGGCCACCACCTACTTCAACACAAAATACAGTATGTGGCAGCTGGATCCATCAGGCAAAATGAAAGATCGTTTAAGCTTTAAAGGATATCGAAGTGGTCATATGATGTACCTCAGGGCTGAAGATCTTCAAAAAGCCAATGATGACCTGCGAACTTTTATTTCCAATACTGCAGCGACCAATAAGGCAGCAAAATATGAGCGCTAAATCGCAAAAACCATATCGATTCGGGTTTGTTCTTGGAGGGGGCGGGGCAAGGGGTTTTGCCCATCTTGGTGCCATCAAAGCTCTCGAAGAAAAAGGGATCAGACCCGATATCATTTCCGGGGTCAGTGCCGGCGCCGTAGCCGGAGCTTTCATTGCCGCGGGCAGATCTCCCGAAGCAACCCACGAGCTGATGAAGTCGCTCAGCATTCGGGATCTCACTAATTTTCAGATGCCCAAAACTGGACTGTTCAACCTGAATCGTCTCAAAAGTCTCCTGCAGGAACATCTGGGCGATAAAGATATCAAAGACCTGGAGATACCCCTGGTTATTGCGGCAACAGACATATTAAACGGTAAGGTCACCTACTTTAAAGAAGGTGACCTTTCTACTATTGTACAGGCATCGGCATCGATTCCTGTGCTATTCTCTCCGGTAAAGATCAACGATCTGTATTATGTAGATGGTGGAGTTTTTAACAATGTCCCTCTGGAACCCCTAAAAGATTGCTGCGATCATACCGTGGTGATCAATATCAGTCCAATGGATAAGATAGAAACCCTGGGGGGTATTGCCAGCATAGCCGCACGTACCTTTCAATTAAGTGTTAATGCCGCCAACCGGAGTATCGAGGGCCAATGCGATATATACCTGAGACCGGAAGAGCTGGCCTCCTACCCTATTTTTGACACCCAGAAAGCCGATGAGCTTTTTGAGATTGGTTATAACTATACCAAAGAACAATCCTTTGATATTCCGGAGAAAACAGAACCCGGCTTCTGGCAACAGCTCACCTCCTGGTTCAATAAAAGGAGCGATGTAATAGATTAATAATACTATATTTGACTATATATCATTGGGAATGCATTTGAAACATCCGGAAATTCTTTGGGCACTTTTACTCCTGTTTATCCCGCTCATAGTTCATTTATTCCGTTTGAGGCGTTTTAAAAAGGAAGCCTTTACCAATGTCAGATTTCTCAAAGAGATCGAATTACAAACCCGCAAAAGCGCCACCCTGAAAAAATTACTCGTTTTGTTGATGAGAATGCTGGGAATCGCTATGCTGGTAATAGCCTTTGCGCAGCCTTACTCAGCAGATAATGCCCAGGACGATACAACCGTAGATTATACCGTATATCTTGACAATTCCTATTCCATGCAATTGCCTGCGCCACAAGGGAGTTTATTGCAACAGGCCATCAATCAATTATTGGATAACTGGCCGGAAGATATACCGCTTAAGGTGATCACTAATGACAATGACTACGGTCCGGCACCAAAAGGTGAATTACGTAACCTGCTTCTGGGTATCGACTTCACTACCCGGCAGCTTGACCTGAATGAGGTCCTGCTTAAATCGGCTCCTGCTTCCAACATGTCTCAGCCCCGGGTATTGTATGTGGTGAGCGACCTGCAACAAAGAATGGATCCCGGAACGAGCATCGACCCCGGAAATACTGATCTTAGATTAATTAAGCTTACCCCATCTCAGGCCGATAATATTGCCATTGACTCAATGGCTGTGGTTGATACAGACCCGGAAAATGTTACCATATCCGTATTCCTTAGCAGCAGTAATTCTGCTGATTCCAAACCTGTTCCTGTTTCCGTGTTCTCCGTAGATAAACTGTTAGCACGGAGTACCGTTACCTTAAATGACCAAATGGCAACGGCACAATTCACCCTGAAAAAAGACCGGCTTGAAAGGGCAAGGATCGAGATCTCAGACCCCGGGCTGGATTATGATAACCGATTCTACTTTAACCTGCCCTCAGATGTTAAGATCAATGTTTTACATATAGGAGACTCCCTCCCATCCTATCTGTCGAGAATTTATACCGAGGATGAATTCAACCTGTTATCTACCCCTCCAAACCGGATTGATTACAATACCTTAGGCGAGCAAAACCTGATCATTCTCGATCAGTTACCGATACTTCCTGTAATACTTCAACGAAGTCTGAAGGAGATGTCGGAGAACGGCATAAGCATTCTTCAGATACCCTCCATGCAGGAAAACCGCGAAAGTTGGCAAAGCCTCAACCTGGCGATGGGTCTTCCCTCTCGTGACAGCGTGGTAGCTAATGAGGTTCTGGTAAACCGCATTAACTACGACCACCCTTTGTTACAAGGGGTGTTTAACGACCGTGTTGCAAATTTTAAATATCCCGTAGTTAAAAGTTATTACACCCTTAATTCACGTTCTCAAAATATTCTGGAATTCTCCGGTGGGGTTCCTTTTTTATACGGTAGTAATGGTAATTATGCCTTCAGTGCATCTATTTCTCCTGAGAATTCAGATCTGTTAAGTTCTGCCCTTGTGGTCCCGGTATTCTATTCCCTGGGGCTCCAAAGCCTGAAACTACCACAGCCTTATTTTACCTTAGGGAAAGATGAGCAAGCCGATCTTCGAACCCCCCTGGAAAAAGATGAAATTCTGAAGGTAGGGAGTAGTGAAAACAGGTTTATACCAAGGCAACAGAATTACAGTAGTTTTGTAACCCTTTTTCTGGATGAACAATGGAAAAGTACCGGGCACTTCGATGTGCTGCGCTCAGAAGAGGTTATCGAAACATTTAGTATTAATCATTCAAGAGAAGAAAGTCAACTCCGATACCTGGAAGACACTAATTTTCCTGAACTTACCACCTATAAGGAAATTGCAGCCGGTTTTGACCAGGTAAAAAGTGAAAACATGGTCAACGAGCTTTGGAAATGGTTTGTTATTTTTGCAATAGCCTTTTTCTTAACCGAAATGCTCATTTTAAAATATCTTAAATGAATATTCTTCTCAGATCAGTCAAGATCATCGATCCGCAAGGCAAGCACAACCAGCAAGTTGCTGATATTTACATTAAAAACGGCATTATTGAAAACATCGATCCTGAGATTGGGCCGGAGAAAGGTACTCAGATCATCGAGATCCCCGGATTGCACGTATCTCCGGGATGGTTTGACAGCAGTGTAAGTTTTGGTGAACCGGGCTTTGAAGAAAGAGAAACGATTGCCCATGGCTTATTTACCGCCGCAAGAAGTGGTTTTACCGCCGTTGCAGTGAATCCGAACACCCACCCGGTAGCAGATTCCAATGCTGATATGGCATTTATCAAAGCCCGGGGTAACGGGGCTGCAACTGAAATTTTTCCGATCGGAGCCCTCACCGCTAAGGGAGAGGGTGTTGATCTGGCCGAGTTATTTGATATGAGCCGGTCAGGTGCCATTGCTTTCGGTGATTATCGGTCTCCGGTAGCAAACCCCAACCTGTTAAAGATCGCCCTTCAATACGTTCAGAACTTTGACGGAATGGTCATTTCCTTCCCCCTTGAAAAAAGCATCGCCGGGAAAGGAGTGGTAAATGAAGAAGAAACGGCATTAAGGCTTGGCTTAAAAGGTATCCCGGCCCTTTCTGAAGAATTACAGATAGCCAGAGATCTTTACATACTGGAATATACCGGTGGTAAACTGCATATCCCTACCATTTCAACAAAAAGATCGGTGGAATTGATCTCGGCTGCCAGGAAAAAAGGACTGGATGTAACCTGTAGTGTTGCTATACATAACTTATTCTTGAATGACAGTGTTCTTGATGGATTTGACACCCGTTATAAAACCATGCCGCCACTGAGAACAGAAGAAGACAGAAAGGCGCTCTTAAAAGGGTTAACCGACGGGGTTATCGATATGGTGACGAGCGACCACGACCCAAGGGACATAGAGGGTAAAAAGGTTGAATTTGATTATGCTGATTACGGAACCATTGGTCTTGAAAGTGCTTTTGGGGCCTTGAACACCCTGCTGCCTCTTGACAAAACAATCAGCCTGCTTACCTCAGGAAGAGGTCGTTTTAAAATGGAGCTACCTGCAATCGAAAAAGGTGCTATGGCTAACTTATCGCTTTTTGACCCTTCCCCGGAATATGTTTTTAAGAAGTCGCATGTTATCTCTACCTCTGCCAATAGTGCTTTCTATGATCAGAAGCTTAAAGGCAAGGTATACGGAATTATCAGGGCGAATCATCTGGAAGCCGACCTTAGTTAAAGATCACCATGAAAACAACCGAAGAACAAGGTAAGACCACCGCAATAGTTAGTTACCTTACTATCATTGGTGCCCTTATTGCCATTTTTATGAACCAGGAACCCAGGAACCCGTTTGCCCGTTTTCATATCAGGCAGGCTTTCGGCCTTCATATTCTTTATTGGACGCTGGGTTATTTCGTTGGAAATTTTGATCTGTGGATGCTGCATACCGCCTATTGGATCCTGTTCATCACTCTGTGGGTCTATGGTTTTATTGGAGCCCTCCAACAAAAATACAATAGCATTCCCGTTATCGGTCCCTTGTGCCAAAAGTGGTTTACCTTTATTCATTAAGTTCTAATCACAAAAATACATTACACCTTGAACGTAAAAGAACTATCTCTAAAACATCTCATACGTCCATCACAGGGCATTGACACTGACCAGGCCCCCGTAATTATTATGCTCCATGGGTATGGCAGCAACGAGGAGGATCTTTTTTCTTTCGCCTCCGAATTACCTGAAAAATATTTTGTCATTTCTGCCCGGGCCCCCTACTCTCTTATGCCTTATGGATATGCGTGGTACGCGATCAACTTTGATGCAACCGATGGTAAATGGAGCGACCATGAACAGGCTAAACAATCAAGAGACCTGATCATTCAATTTATTGGGGAGGTCTGTAACGCTTATGGTCTCAATAGATCCAGTGTCAATCTGATGGGCTTTAGTCAGGGAAGCATATTAAGCTATGCGGTAGCCCTGAGTCACCCCCATTTAATAAGCAATGTAATCGCCCTTAGTGGATATGTTAACCCGGAACTACTGGAAGAGTCTTATGTTTCAAAAGATCACTCCCAATTGGCTGTTTACGCCTCTCATGGCAGTGTAGATCAGGTGATTCCTGTGGAATGGGCCCGTAAAACTCCCGAAATTTTAAGCCAACTTAAAATTGAACACGAATACCAGGAGTTCCCGGTGGGTCACGGCGTGGCCCCGCAAAACTTCTTTTCCATGCTGCAATGGTTAAACAATCATAACTAATATGTGCTTAAAACGCTTTCTTTCGGTATTGTTATTACTGATCTCTTTGATGGCTTGTAAAGAGGATAAACCAACAACAGAGCGCTCTGAAATGGATTTTTTAATTGGAACCTATACCGGAGAAAACAGCCGGGGCATCTATAAGGCAACCATCAATGTAGCAGGTTTACTTAGCGCCCCCCTGCTTGCCGAAGAAAGTGAAAACCCTTCATTTCTTGCCAGATCATCTTCAGGAAAACTATTGTATGCGGTCAATGAAAATTCTTCCGGACAGGTGAGTGTCTTTATGAATGAAGCGGATGGTCTGAGCACTGTAAACGCCGTTTCCATCCCGGGAGAACATCCCTGTCATATCAGTATTCACCAAGACAGCCTCATCATTGTTTCCAATTACAGCAGTGGTAACATTGCCCTTTTAGGTGTCAATGAGCATCAAGACCTGATCTTGCACGATACCCTTAATTTTTCCGGAAACAGCATCCATGATCGACAGCAAGCCCCTCATGCCCATAGCTCCTATTTTTTAAACGACACTACCCTGATCACCTCAGATCTTGGCAGTGATCGTTTGTGGATAAACCAGATCGTAAAAAAGGATGATACTCTGCGTCTTCAACCGGTAACTTCTATAGCCATGGAGCCAGGATCAGGACCGAGACACCTGGAGTTTAATGCTGAACAAGATCGTATCTATGTGATGAACGAACTCAGTAACACCATCAGTGTTCTTGGTAAAAAAGAAAAAGAAAACGAATTCAAGCTCATTCAAACCATCTCTACCCTGCCGGAAGACTTTACGGGGCATAGCCAGGGAGCCGATCTTCATTTGGATCAAAGCGGTAAATTTTTATATGCTTCAAATCGCGGACATCAATCACTGGTCATTTATGAAGTAGCGCAATCAGACGGTACCCTGACAGTATCCGGGTGGGAAGATATCCAAGGAGACTGGCCCCGTAATTTTGCCATAACACCCGACAACCAATTTCTGGTCGTGGCCAATGAACGGTCAGGAGAACTTGTCGCATTCAAAAGAGATACCATGACCGGTAAGCTAAGCTATACTGATCGAAAAAAAATAGCTTCTCCTGTTTGTATACTCTTCTGATAAACGGAAACCCCTGCTCCGGGTCGGTTCAGTAAAATATTTTACCCACGAATATTACCGGGTAAGGCCCTTAGACAAAATAAATACCAAATTATAACGGCCAGAAATAAAGTACCAGAATTTGCACTAGAAAGAAAGCTATGAAGGGTAATACCAGGTAGCCCATAACATCTCTGGCTTGAATTTTTATCCCTTTAGCCATAACGGGAATTACCAATAGCAGAAAGAACGGCTGCAATAAATTACTCAGCGATTCACCGTAGGCGATAGCCATAGCCGACCTGGCCATCATTTCAAGACCTTGAACTTCACTATGGGCAAGGTAGCCAACCGCCTCCAATACACTCGGACCGATAACCGCAAATTCTCCGCCTGCAGAAGGTATGGCAAAATTCACCAAGCCACCGGTGACATAAGCAAACACAGGGAAATTTGTAGCCGTAGCCGAAGAAGACATCCATAATGCCAACTCATTGGCCAGCCCTGTATGTATCATGATGCCCATGATTCCGGCATAAAACGGGAATTGGAATAAAATAGCTGAAACATTGCTGCTGGCTCGTTTCATGGCTAAACCATATCGCAAGGGAGTGCGATGAAGCAGCATGCCGAGCATAAGAAAGATAAAGATCATGATGTTCAGGTTCAGATCAAGTCCCCTGCTGTAAAAATGATATAGGATAAAACTGAACCCGCAAACAGTGATCAATAACTGTAGCAGAAAATTATTGTTCAGCACATCAGACAGGTTCTTACCGGGCAAACGCATGGATTCTGCCTCCATCTTTATAGATCGTTCCTCATGGGTGTTTTCTTCAGATTGCAACAGGTCTGAGAGTTCCTTACTTCCCGTTTCCCGGGGCATTAACACCAGCATTAACAGAGGGGTAAGCAGCAGGATTAAAACGATCATGAAAAGATTCAGCCCCGAACCCAATGTCAAAGCAGTACCAATAGTATCCTTAAGAACCCCTGCTTCTATCAGGAAATTATTTTCAGTATTTAGCAATAAAGGAATACTGCTTGACAATCCTGTAACCCAGCTAATGAAGGAACAATAAACACACGCGATCAAATACGGATAATGCACCCCCTTTACTCTTAAGGCCAGTTCGCGTGCAAGAATAGCCGTAATAATGATCCACCCCCAACTTATCAAACAAAGTACGCATCCTACAAGGGTCACAAAAAAATATACCTGCCTGGGGCTTTTTAAGAGAGCCCCCAGGGCATCAATACGTTTATTAAGAAATGGCGACAAGGCTATACTGTACCCGGTAATGACCAACAATACCATTTGCATCCCAAATTCAAGTAACATCCAGAAGCCTTCATACCAGGCACTGACCACTTCCAGTGGGCTGACAGGCATAAAGATGAGGGCCAATACAGTACATAAAACGGTAAGCAACAAAGCGAATACAAAGGCATCAGGCATATTGCGTTTATAGACGTCTGTGAAGACTTTTCCCAATCGTTCTGTCATGAGGCAGGAATTTAATTAAGGGGAGGAATTAATGCTCAGGTCACGGTGTTCAGCTTCTGGTGTATAATAAATGATCGAGGGTAGTAAAATCAATGCTTTGATCATCATTCAGGTAGTATTCAATCAAGATCTCCCCCCAGTATTTTCCATCGGAGAAATCGGCAATGATCCACTTGTGGTTCAAAACCTTGATCTTATTGATCTTCATCGGTGCCCCGCTCATACCATCATAGGGTACCAACGGATTGTTACCGCTTTGTTCATTGGTCTCCAGAAGCTTATCTGATATATAACGAGAAGGATTCTCCATATTAAGATGCTCATAGTAAGCAAAGGCATCATCGTTATTGTCAAGATCAAAATATTGAAGGTCCATACGATCAAGCAGTAATGACTGTACAGAATCCTGAAGTTTATCGTTTTGAATACTGAGGCTGTCGTTCTTAGCAGTTTCCCGGTCTACATAGTTTTTAGCACTTACAAACTGATACAGGTTTATCAAGGCAGAAAACAGAAAGAGGTAGATAAAGATCTTTGTCTTCATAATTAGTCTGGGTTATTTAAATATTAATCTTAAGGTTATCGTATGCTAGATATATGTTCGGAGGCAGTTCTTTTTGAACCTCCTCATGAAATCCCATATGAGCACTGATATGAGTAAAATAAGCACGCTCAGGATTGACCTCTCTGACAAATGCCAGGGCTTCATCAAGGTTGAAGTGAGAGTGATGCGGTTCTTTTCTGAGGGCATTAACCACCAAAACCTTTACTCCGTGAAGCTTAGCCACCTCTTCTTCTTCTATGGCACTCACATCAGTAAGGTAGGCAAAATCTTTAAAGCGATATCCGAAGACCTGAAGCCGGTTGTGCCTGGCGCTTACAGGTATTACCTCTATCCCATTGAGCATGATCGGCTTTCCGTTGACAACTTCCCGGGCATCTACCGCCGGAGCCCCGGGGTAACGATCTTCGGTGGCAAATATGTAATCAAATTTTACCTGCAGCGATCTTAACACCCGTTTATGCGCATAAATAGGGATATCTCCCTGCCTGAAGAAAAAGGGGCGTATATCATCCATCCCCATAATATGGTCTGCATGTTCATGAGTAAAAAGAATACCCTCTATGTGTTGTACATTGTTGGCCAGCATCTGCTGCCTGAAATCAGGACCACAGTCTATAATATAGTTATGGTTATTCCAGGAAACCATAACCGACACCCTAAGGCGTTTATCCTTTGGGTCTTCACTTTTACAAACAGGATGATCACTCGCAATTACTGGGATTCCCTGTGATGTTCCGGTGCCTAAAAATGTAACTTCCACACTGATTTTTTACCAAATTTATCATTTATTATCTGATTAGCTTCATGAAACTTTTTTAACTTTGCCACAAAGAATATTGAACTATGCCAATAGTTTTAAAAGGTGATAAAAATTTCGAAAATGTCCCTTCTCTCAAGGCCAAGGCCTTAAGAATAAATCTCAACGAGACCATATACGGAACCTTTTCGGAGATCGGTGCCGGGCAAGAAACGGTACGACACTTTTTCCGAGCCGGTGGAGCATCGGGTACCATAGCCAAGGCTATGAGTGCCTATGACAAATCGTTCAGTGACGCTATTTACGGTGCTGAAGATGACGGACGTTACGTAACAGAGGCCAGGCTTGAGAAAATGCTGGACCATGAAATGAAACTCATGGAGCAGCGAATCTCAAGAGAAGAGCATCCAAATAAAATTTTCTTTTCCTTCGCCAATACGGTAGCTACCATTGATTTTGCCAAGAAGTATCTTGGTCATGGCTGGCTGGGAATAAAATTCCAACTCGAACCGGGAGAAGCTTATAACGATATTGTTTTACATATTCGTTTTAAGCAAACCGAAGCACGCCTGCAACAGGAAACCCTGGGTATCTTAGGTGTTAACCTTATCTATGGGGCTTTTTACAAGCACCACAAGCCTAAGAAACTACTTAAATACCTCTACGATCACATCGACAAGGATACTATTGAGATCGATATGATCAACTTTTCAGGACCCAGGTTCGAGAACGTTGATAACAGGCTGATGAGTCTTCAACTGGTGAAGAACGGAATGACCGAAGCGGTAATGTTCGGACCTGACGGGAACAATATTTTACCTGCAGCCATTCTTTACAAAAAGAATATTCTGGCACTAAGAGGTAGTTTCCGACCGGTGACCAAGGTGAATATGGATATGTTCCAGAAGTCTTATGACATCTTTATCCGCGAGAACAAGGTAGAAGAAGAAAAAACGGTTGTGATCTTTGAGATCACGCTTTCCAACCTGAGAGCAGAAGGTGAGATCGATGAAGAAGATTTCATGGACAGAGCACGCCTGTTATGTTCCCTGGGGCAGACGGTATTGATCTCGAATTTCCAGGAGTATTACAAGTTGGTAGAGTACTTCTCTAACTACACCCGTGAGCGCATGGCCTTGACCATGGGCGTTAATAACCTGGTGGAGATCTTTGATGAACGCTATTATCGTCACCTGAGCGGTGGTATTCTGGAAGCATTCGGAAAACTCTTCTATAAAGACCTCAGGGTATACCTCTACCCTATGGTAGATCCGGAAACAGGTCTTCTGGTTACCAGCAACAATCTGAAGGTACATCCACGGATGAAAGAGCTTTACAAGTTCTTTAAATACAACGGCAAAGTGGTTGATATTTTTGACTACGATCCGGAGATCCTCAATATTTTCTCGAGAGAAGTACTTAAAAAGATCACCAATAATGAAGAAGGCTGGGAGGATATGTTGCCCAAGGGTATCGCAGAGCTGATAAAGAAAAAGAATTTGTTTGAATACAAATCTCCTGAACAGCTTACAGAAAAGACGAAATCCTGATTTAAAAGCATTCTATAAAAAAAGCCCTGAACATTCAGGGCTTTTTTACTTCTCTATTTCAGGCTTAATCCTCCAGGATCTGAGCAGCGTGATCTTTGGTCTTTACCTTTTGAATAACACGCTCTACCGTACCGGTTTCATCAATTATAAAGGTCATTCGATGAATTCCATCATACTCCTTACCCATAAATTTTTTCGGTCCCCAAACACCGAAGGCCTCTATAACTTCTTTATTTTCATCTGCCAGCAACGGAAAAGGGAATTCATATTTATTGCTGAAATTGGATTGGCGTTTCACAGAATCGGCACTGACACCCAGTAGTTCATAACCTTTTGACTGCAGTTCGCTGTAATGGTCGCGAAGGTTGCAGGCTTCTGCCGTACATCCCGGAGTACTCGCTTTAGGATAAAAAAATACGATCAGTTTTTTTCCTTTAAAATCATCCAGGCTCAGGGTTTCACCTTTATCCGTAGTACCGGTAAAAGAAGGCACCTTATCTCCTGCTTTCAATGTTTTCATAGATTTTTTTTAATAGTTTTACGTCGCTCTAAATTAGGAAATAATGACTAAAGCAGAAAAAGCAGCCTTCGTGGTAGACACTCTCGAAGAATTATATCCACAAGTACCAATACCCTTAGACCATACTGACCCTTACACCTTGTTGATAGCGGTTTTGTTATCTGCACAAAGTACCGATGCACGGGTAAACACCATCACCCCCATCCTATTTAAACGAGCTCAAACACCCTATCATATGGTGAAGCTGAGTGTGGATGAGATCAGGGAGATCATTAAACCGGTCGGTTTATCTCCTTCTAAATCGAAGGCCATTCATGAACTCTCGCAGATCCTTATCGATAAACATGAGGGAGAAGTACCCACCTCCTTAGAGGCTTTGGAGGAGTTACCCGGGGTGGGACATAAAACCGCCAGTGTGGTGGTGGCACAAGCTTTCGGAATTCCTGCCTTTCCTGTAGACACCCATATTCACAGACTTATGTACCGATGGAATCTGACCACGGGTAAAAATGTAGTGCAGACTGAGAAGGACGCAAAAAGATTATTCCCAAAAGAGAAATGGAATAAACTTCATTTACAGATCATATACTATGGTCGTGAATACTCTCCAGCACGTGGCTGGGACCTGGAGAAGGATATTATTACCAAAACCATCGGAAGAAAAAGTGTGATCGATGCCTGGTATAAAAACAAAAAACCCCGGTAGATCCTGAGATTCACCGGGCTTTTAAACAAAGATCAGTTTGAGATCGTCTCAAAACTTAATTCCTTGTACTTGGTAACACTTAAAGCTTTAGAATAATTAAGCAGAAAATCAATGGTTTCCTTTTTTGGCTTAAGTTCTTGTTTCTTAAAAGATTCTGAAATGTAGAGATTTGCCATGCTGTTAGTTTACGATTACTTCTCTTTTAACGTGGCAAACTTCCTGTTATTGTGTTAATTGGTTAAAATAATATTATTTTTTTCGATGAGTTTTCTCAGGTTGATCACCGCATAACGCATCCGGCCCAGCGCGGTATTAATAGATACCCCGGTCACTTCTGCGATCTCTTTAAAGCTCATATCCTTATAAAGTCGCATTTTCAACACCTCACGCTGATCCTCAGGTAATTCTGCGATCAAACGCCTTACATCAAGCTCTACCTGGTCTTTAATTATTTGTTTTTCTGCGTTCAGGGAAGAATCGCCCAGAACTGAAAAAATATTAAAATCATCACTGCCTTCAAATTTTGGCATTCTCGCATTTCTCCTGAAGTGATCAATAACAAGGTTATGCGCAATGCGCATGACCCAGGGTAAAAATTTACCTTCTTCGTTATACTTTCCTTTTTTCAGGGTTTTGATCACCTTAATAAAGGTATCCTGAAAAATATCCTCCGTAATGTCTCTGTTGTAGACTTTCGAAAAAATAAAACTGTAAATACGTTGGGAATGTCTGTTAATCAGCACTTCAAGTGCCTTCTCATCACCTCGTAGGTAGTTGGCTACCAAACATGAATCCTGAAGCTGTTGGTCCATAAAATTACTTTTTAAACGCCGCTGCCTCTCAAAAAAAGGCATAGCAATTAGTTGATTGATAAAAAGTAATTTTATAGTATAGGCGTAGTATATTTAGGCATTGGTTGAACCAAATATAAAAATATTTCAAAGACATAAGCAAAAAATTTTTAGCATTTTTTTATAATCTTTCTTTTACAAGGCGTTTAAAATCAATCCTATTAGATTCTTATCTTTGTTCTTTTCAAAGCAGGCTATGACTGATATTTCGACGTTAGATCCCAAAAAAAACATTCTTATAAAAGGAGCCCGTCTCCACAACCTACGCAATATAGATGTTGCTATTCCAAGGAATAAACTGGTAGTGATCACCGGGCTCTCCGGAAGTGGTAAATCAAGTCTGGCCTTTGATACTTTATACGCAGAAGGACAACGCCGGTATGTGGAGAGTCTTTCCTCCTATGCCCGACAATTTCTTGGAAGACTCAACAAGCCTAAAGTAGATTATATAAAAGGAATTGCTCCCGCCATAGCCATAGAACAAAAGGTGAACTCTACCAACCCACGATCTACGGTTGGAACTACTACCGAGATCTATGATTACCTGAAACTTCTTTTTGCCAGGGTGGGTAAAACCTACTCTCCTCTATCGGGAGAAATGGTAAAAAAACACACGGTTTCTGACGTGCTCCGTTTTGTAAAGAACTACGAAGAACGCAGTAAGCTTTTATTACTGGCCCCCGTACATATACCTGATGACCGAAGTGTTCTCAAAACTCTTGAGATCCTCGCCCAACAGGGATATGCCAGAATAAAATACCAGGGAGAAGTACTTCGTATCGATGAGATCACCGAAGAAATTGATCACGATTTTTTCCTGGTGGTCGACCGGATCATTGTAAAACATGAAGAAGACTTTTACAACCGGCTGGGAGATGCTGTTGATACAGCCTTTTTTGAAGGAAAGGGCGAATGTATCATCGAAGATCTGAAAACCGGCAAGGAACATCACTTCAGTAATCGATTTGAACTCGATGGAGTCAGTTTTTTAGAGCCCAACGTGCATCTGTTCAGTTTTAACAACCCTTACGGGGCCTGTCCTAAATGTGAAGGCTATGGTGATGTGATCGGGCTTGATGAAGAGCTTATAGTGCCCAACACCGGCCTTTCGGTTTATGAGAATGCCATTTTTGCCTGGAGAGGTGAAAGTATGAGCTGGTATCGCGATCAGCTGGTTAATAACGCCTATAAATTCGATTTTCCGATCCATAAACCATGGTACGAGCTTACACAGGATCAAAGGGACCTGGTTTGGCAGGGAAATAAATATTTTACCGGTCTCAGTGAGTTCTTTACTGAATTGGAAGAGAAAAGCTATAAGATACAAAACCGGGTAATGCTTTCCCGCTACCGGGGTAAAACACGATGCGATGTCTGTAAAGGGCGTCGCCTTCGCAAAGAGGCATCGTACGTAAGAGTTGGCGATAAGAATATCACCGAACTCGTAGAACTCCCAATTGAAGATCTCAAGACTTATTTTGATCAGTTGCAACTCGATGATCATGAAACGGCCATTGCAAAACGCCTTCTAAAGGAGATCAGAAGCCGATTGGAGTTCTTAGGGAATGTAGGCCTGGACTATCTTACCCTAAACCGTAAGTCAAACACCCTGAGCGGCGGAGAATCTCAACGTATTAACCTTGCCACATCTCTGGGAAGCAGCCTCGTGGGATCTATGTACATACTTGACGAACCCAGTATTGGTCTGCATCCTAAAGACACCGAAAAACTGATCGGGGTACTCCGCTCTTTAAGAGATCTGGGGAATACGGTCATAGTGGTAGAGCATGATGAAGACATTATGAAAGCCGCTGATGAAATTATAGATATCGGTCCTGAAGCAGGAACCCATGGCGGTCAAGTTGTTGCCACAGGAAGTTTCGAGGAAATTCTCAAAAGTGACTCATTAACCGCAAAATACCTGAATACCGAAGAAAGTATCGCCGTACCCGAAAAACGCCGTAAAGGAAGCTTTTATGTGGAAATCAAAGGTGCCCGTGAAAACAATCTTAAAAATATAGATGTTCGCTTCCCGCTGCAGTGTCTTACGGTAGTTACCGGGGTATCAGGAAGTGGTAAAAGTACGCTGGTTAAAAAGATCCTCTACCCTGCCGTATTAAAAGAAATTGGTGGTTATGGTGAAAAAGCCGGTCAATTCAGCAGCCTGGAGGGTAACCTGGGTAACCTGAAACAAGTAGAGTTCGTTGACCAAAATCCTATCGGCCGTTCCTCACGTTCCAATCCGGTTACCTATATCAAAGCATACGATGATATTCGCAGCCTGCTGGCAAATCAAAAGCTGGCAAAGATGCGGGGTTATAAACCAAAACACTTCTCTTTTAATGTAGAAGGTGGTCGCTGTGAAACCTGTAAAGGAGAGGGTGAAGTAACCATAGAGATGCAGTTTATGGCCGATGTGCATCTTGAATGTGAAACCTGCGGAGGTAAACGATTCAAAAAAGACGTGCTTGAAGTAAGGTTTCAGGATAAGAACATTAATGACATTCTGAATATGACCATTGATGATGCTGTTGAGTTTTTCAGAGTGCATGAGCAAAAGAAGATCGTAAGCAAATTGAAACCTCTTCAAGACGTCGGCCTTGGCTATGTAACGCTCGGACAGTCTTCTTCTACCCTTTCGGGAGGAGAAGCTCAGCGAATCAAGCTGGCCTCCTTTTTAGTGAAAGGAAACAGTAAGGATAAAGCCTTGTTTATTTTTGACGAACCCACCACAGGTCTTCATTTTCATGACATTAAAAAACTATTAACCTCCCTGAATGCTCTTATTGAAAAGGGCCATTCTGTAATCGTTATAGAGCATAATCTGGACCTCATTAAATGTGCAGACCACCTTATAGACCTGGGGCCCGATGGCGGAATCAAGGGTGGAGAGGTTATTGCCCGGGGAACCCCTGAAGAAGTGGTTGCCGCCAAAAAAGGGTACACCTGGGAGTACCTCAAAGACAAGCTATAGCATCATTAAGAGTTAATTGGGATAGTACAGGTACAATAATTCAAGGTAGCTCCTGTCACTGATGGATTTTAATAAAACGAAAAAATATATAGAGACTCCCCGCCCTAGTTAGAGGGCCGAACGTTTAGAAAACAGCCAGTGGCTGTTTTTAGTGAAGGAGCCAGATGGCGCGAGGGCAATCGAGACAAGGTCTCGAGACGGGGTGGGTTGTTATTAACCTAAATAAACAACCCCTTCCGACCCCGCTTATAGCGGCATATCACTCTCGCCAGCCGGCTATATCGCTAAAAATGTCCTCAGGACATTTTCTTCACGCTCATCCCTCCCTGACCAGGGGAAGGAGCCCATTTATGTTTTAATTTACAATCCGTCATCCAACTCCACAAGAAATCCGGATTTCAAAAACCTCGTAATGGCAAATTTAATAAGGGATTGATCCGAACATATGCGCCGTGTTTTCACCAATAATCATCCAAAGGAAAATCCTGAGCCCTACATTGTTTCATAAGAAAAGGAAAATCAGGTTCAGCCGGGTTTTAAATTTTTTGGCACACTAATTGTAATATACATATCGAATCAGAACCCTGGATCAGTAGAAGCTTGACCGCACACCATTGAACAAAGTATTCTTTGTGTTCGTCAACACTCTTCACAGGCGAATCTGATCCTGAAAAAAATATACGTATTGGCCTTAGGCTAATTTTTTGATTATTGGTTGGTTAGTTGCTAAACTCCGCAACATCGGAAATTTTCCGGTTTGCGGAGTTTTCTTTTTACTGAGGTTCAGTGCTTTACAAAAAATACAAGGTCTTTGGAAACCCCAGTAAAATCAAGCGTTTTGAATTTTGGCACGCTGTTTGATTCTTAAATAATACATACCAACCAAAAGTTGTTGAACCTTAAAACCTAATGACTATGAGACACGTAATTACTACCCTGTTGAGCTTTTTAATAAGCTATGGAGCACTCTTCGCCAAGGAAGCTGAAGCTTTTGCTCATAACCGTACTTTTGGTGCCACCAACGCAGTGATCTTTGTAGAGAACGGAATTACATTTTCTATATATCCTGATGGTGAATTCGACTTTTTCATCGATAATCCTGCCTATGTTGGTGCCTCATACCATAGCAATGGAGTTAACATCAGCTTCAATGCAGGATACAATTACAGTCCCTGGGTGCAATACGATGACTATGGTGCTGTAATTCAGATCGAGAATACTCCTATTTACTATGACTTTTACGGGCGTATCAACCGAATAGGAAGTATCAATGTATACTACAATGGTGGACATTTGGCTCGTGTGGGCGGATTATACCTGTATTACAATCCTTATGGACAATTCAACAGATTCCAAGGCTACGTAAATGTGTACAACAGACACTTCGTTTACAGACCTGTTTACGATTATTTCGTAAGACCTGCCGTTGGTTTATGTCTTGTAAATCCAAGGCCTTACAGAAGATATTATCAACCTGTCAGATATACCTATTACAGGCCTTATAGAAATAATTACCGCAGGGCTCACGCACATATAGGAAGAACATATCACTATAAGGATGCGAACCCCAGAAGAGATGTTTACAGAAACGATCGAAGAGTGGTTCGAAGAAATGATATGAAAGCCCGTAATGATGTAAGAAACCGAAGTCTTGGTTATGTTAACGCTCGAGGATACAATAAGAATGAAGCCTACAGAGGAAATAATGGGAAGCGGGTTAAAGCCAAAACAAATAGAGGCTATACGAAGCCTCCGCGAAGCAGAAACACTAATAATACGGTAAATAACGGTAAAAGATACAGCGGTTCTGCATCTCCCAACAGAAAGGTGGTTACTACAAGAAGTACCACAGTGAAGCGTCCGGGAAAAACAGTCACCAAAACCACACGGGTTTCGAGGACTGAAGGATCAAAAAAGTCTGATGTAAATAGATCTTATAACAAAGGAGGGCGTGATTACAGGAAGGCAGAAAGCAGAAGTAAAAGCTATTCCAGAAGCAGTAAACCCTCAAAGGTTGAAAGAAGAAAAAGTACCGCAAGAACGTCCAGAAACGGAAATGCCGGGAAAAGGTCAGAATAATTTAATCCGGAATTTAAATTTGAGTTAGTTAGTACGAAAAGGGTGTCTGTCAAGGCACCCTTTTTTTAAAGGTATTTATTGATCTCTTCGTTTACTTCAGGAGCAAGCTTAAAACGATAGGCTAAAAACAGGTACACCACCGCGATCAAAACAGATTTTAGAAGTATGTTGATCACAGGGTGAAAAGGAAAATCCCAGAAATAAAATACCCCCGAACATCCTGCGATCAAGAACAACACCCCTACGGTATTACGGCTAAATGGAAAAAGTGCCATTTTACGTTTTACAAACCATATTTTAACGGCATTATAAAGGAAAAATGCCAGTAAAGAAGCGAAAGCAGCTCCGTTTATTCCCCAAATAGGTATGAATATCATATTCAGCAGAATGGTCAGCACTGCCAAAAGCAGGCCAAAAAATAATACCATCCTGTAATAGTTGCTGTTATAGATGATCGCATTATTATTGCCTATCAGGTTATCTCCTAATTTAGCAATGGATATTAAAAAGACCACACTGACCCCTCCCCTGTAGGTCTCCGGCAACAGCTCATATAACTGCCCTATGTTCAGAATGATCAACAGAAATATGAGTCCGCTTACAACAAATAGGTTGATGGAGCTTTTCTTATAAAGTGCGCTGAGTTCTTTAAAATTGCCCTCATTCATCAATTTAGAGGTCAAGGGATAAGTGATCTGGTGAAGCGCTCGTGCAGGAACTGCAATAACCACTGCAATATAAACTGCAACATTGTAATAGGCTATGTTACTAAGATCCAGATACTGGTTGAGCATAAACTTATCTATATCGAGAAAAACAACTGCCACAGATCCCCCCAGAATAATAAGGGTGGTATACTTCAAAATGGCCGAGGTATTATGTGGCAAACCCCAAACCATTTCAGGGCGTTGTACACTAAGGGCATTAAGCCCCATCAAAAGCATTCTTAACAGGTATACACCAGAGAGTGCCAGGATAAATTGATAAACAGTCAGCCAATTAAAGAAGATCCCCGCCAATAAAAGCAATACGCAAAGCCGGGGAAAAACCTCTTTGAGAAAGTTACCATAAACCGATTGCAAATGCACCTTGGTCCATGCGTAAAATACCTCAAAGTAAGACATGGCAAAGCCGATCACAAAAATGATCCAGATATAACCGGATACCTCCTTGTTCTTATTGCTCAGAAAAGATGAGATCCATTCATAAGCAACAGTTCCTACCAATCCGACTAAGACGGCAACCACCAGAGGCAAGCAAAGCATTAAGGCTGTAAACTTTCCGCGTTCTGCATCCTTATCAAAGGAGGTATAGAACTTGATCAAGGTATTTTGAACTCCAAAAGCCATAAGCGGCATCATCAGGTTGGCAGTAGAAAGCAGGAAACTCACTAAACCAAATTGATTGTCTGAAAGCAGGTATGGGTACAATAAGATCGTATTGATAGCACCGATACCAAATCCGGCATAGGTACTGATCATATTTTGTAAAGATTGCTTTTTAACGATCCCCATCAGAGTTGTTTTATGACTCCCGCCAACACCTCTGTCAGCGCTTTTCTGGAGTATTGTGCTATTTGCAGATTGGCAAGGTTACGGTTGCTAAGGAAATCCTGATACAATGCCAATATGTTCTTTTTTAGTGAAGTTTTATCCCCATAGGTGAAGATATGGCCGGCACCTGTTTCCTTGAGAATAGAGCCAACCTCCCAACCTTGGGGCCCGATAGCAACGATTGGACGCTGCGCAGCCATGTATTCAAAAAGCTTCCCGGGTATGATACCACGGGTAATTTCAGAATCTATCTCCAGTAACAATAAGACCCTCGCTTCCCTTTGCAATTCCAGAGCCTTGTCATGAGATACATACCCTATCACATTCACATGTTCACCAATCCCGGCTTTTTTGATCGATCCCAAAACATCTTCGCTCACCGCTCCAACAAGCCTTACTTCTAATTGTTCCTGAAACCCTTCTACCTCACTTGACAATTCCCCCAGTACCTCCCATAAGATCTCAGGATCTCTGCCGGTTAATAATGACCCTATATGTGAAAGACAAAATTTTTCAGATACCGGATGTTCCAAAGCATCAACCTCGTCGAACCCATTGGTGATGGTTTTAACCTTTCGCCCCGAAATATCAGAAAGCTCTTTTGCGGTGGTCTTACTGGTAGCCAGAACCATATCTGCCTCCTGCAACACCTTTTTCTCAAGAGTTTTGTGTAAGCTCCGGGCTCTTTTTCCCGGCTTTAATTTATTGTGATAACCTATCCCTGTCCAGGGATCCCTGAAATCAGCGATCCATTTCACCCCGGGCAACCCCTTTAGTTCAGCACCGATCAAATGCAGGCTGTGAGGGGGTCCGGTGGTAATAACAACCTCTATATCTTCGTCTGAAATGAGTTTCTTTAAATATTTTACAGAAGGCTTCACCCAGAACTTTCTCGCATCGGGAATAAATAAATTTCCCCTTATCCACAGAAGAACTTTTTCTACCCAGCTCTGTTGTTTTTCCCGGATCAGGCCCCTGCTCATATTTTGGGTACCTTTCCTGGAGAGGATCGACGCCAGTTTATAGGGCTCAAAAATAGGTTGTTTAAATACTTTAACGCCCTTAGGAATTTCCTTTTCAAGGCTATCATCTATAAGTGGGTAATTCGGATTAGAGGGTGCGTAGATCACAGGATCTACCCCATAATCACCGAGATATTTTACAAACTTCAGCCAACGCTGAACACCCGGTCCGCCGGCAGGTGGCCAGTAATAGGTAATGATCAGGACTTTTTTTAAAGCATCTTTACCCACTTCTATGCACATAAAGTATTTTGTTTACGAAACCGGTAAATGGCTCCTCCAAAACACAAGACCAGAATCAGACTGCTAATTAACGAAATGGTGCTTCCGGTTTTCACTACCTGTGGAACGAACTCAAAAATGATCTCATGTGAACCTTCCGGAACATACAATCCTCGTAAGGTATAATTTACGCGATAGTGAGGTGCCTCTTCTCCGTCTATGGTTACCTTCCACCCATGGGGATAATACATTTCAGAAAAAACAGCAAACCCTGCATGTTCATTCTCACTTTGATATACCATCTTGTCAGGACTAGAACTCTTCAGAGTGATCACTGAGGTAGAATCCTGGTCATAATTCCCGATATAATTCAAAATGGATTTTGATGTTGCTTTGGTCGTGTCAATGACAGCTTGTTTCCTGGTGTTTATAGTTCCTAAAGCATTCATTTCAGCATCGGCACCATTAACTCCCGAAAGTTCCTGAATAAACCAGGCATTTCCGTTAGCCTCCGGATTTTCCATAGCCACTACCTGCCCCTCTTCTGTTCTTCTTTTAATGTATTTTACATTAAACATGGAAAGGATCTCGGTATTATTCTTCGACACCTGGTATTCAAAGAGCTCTTGAAGGCGTTTTGGTTTTGCGGCATGATAACCTCCTATGGAATTGTGGAAATAAGAATTTTTTGCTCCGTTGAGTCCTTCCTGGGTATCATATACCCTGAAATGCCCCTCATCCTGAAGGATCTGTGCATCAGCTGCATCTGCCTGAAAAGGTTTATTCATAACCCTGGCTTGTACAAAATCATCTTTATTCACATAACGCTTATCAACGCTCACCAGATCTATGAGTACCAGCAGCCCCACTCCTGCAATGAAGAGATTCTCTTTAACCTTTCCTTTAATGAGAAGCCATGACAATACACCTGAAATTCCAACAAATAAAAGACTTCTGAGAAGGTCGTGGGTATAAAAGTCTTTACGGTCTCTAACGATCATATCAACCAATTCAGGCCCCATGGATTGTGCGAAGTAATCATCATAGGATCCGGAAAAATCAAAATTCCCCTTGATCATAAAAAGCAATAAACCTATACCACCAAACACCAGGGCAGCATTGCGTGTGGCCGTTAACTTCTCTGAACTTTTAACCGATCTATCAATTAAAGCCGCCAGGGCCATCACAGCCAATACAGGCACACAAAGTTCAAGAATCACCTGAATTGAGGTGATAGCTCTGAATTTGTTATATAAAGGGAAATAGTCGATCATAAAATTCGTCAGGAGATCAAAATTCTTACCCCATGACAAGACCAGGGATAAAACCGCTCCCCCAAACAACCACCATTTGTGCTTTTCTTTAACCAGAAACAAACCAACCACGAAGAAGAACAAAAGCACTGCCCCGACATAGGCCGGTGCGGCAACCCCCGGTTGACCACCCCAGTACATCGGCAAGGCTTTGGTAAAATTAAGCGCCTGAGAACGGGGAACTCCCTGGTTGATCAGAAATTTATACGTGTTGGATTCCTGTCCCACATCCTCCTGATCTCCTCCTCCGAACAAGCGGGAAGCGAAGAGGTTAAAAGACTCCATTAAACCATAACTGTAAGCAGTGATATACTCCTTATCGAGTCCGCTCTCCTTCTTTAATTCATTCCCCTGAGGGTCTGTGGTTAATTCACTAGGGCCTCTGGTTGACCATTTCGCATATTCACTTGTTGCCATTATATTCGTGGCATTGGTACCTATTGCCAAAACCACTGCCGCTGCCAAAACACCTATAGATTTAAGAAAAGAAGGCAGTTCCTTTTTCCTGATGGCATCATACAAATAAACGGCTCCCAAAACCAATACCAGCAATAACAAATAATAGGTCATTTGAAAATGGTTAGCACTGATCTCCAGTGCCATACCCAGAGCAGTTAATAAGAACCCGAAAACATATTTTTTACGCAGGGCAAGAATAATTCCCGAAAGCACCCAGGGAAAATAAGCTACCGCATGGGCTTTAGCGTTATGTCCCACCCCAAGGATTATAATGAGATAGGTAGAAAACCCAAATCCAAGCGCACCGATCGCTGCCAGTTTCCAGGGCACTCTCAATACCAGCAACAACAGATAGCATCCTATGAAATAAAGAAAAAGATAATCGGCCGGCCTGGGTAAAAATCGCAAGGCCCTATCCAGTTCTTTTATATAATTATGAGGGTAGTTGGCTCCTAACTGATAAGTAGGCATACCACCAAAGGCACTGTTGGTCCAGTATGACTCTTCTCCGGTAGCCTGTTTGTATTCATCCCGCTCATGGGCCATTCCGATATACTGTACGATATCACTTTGAAAGATCTTTTTACCCTGGAGTACAGGAGAGAAATACAATAGAGAGGTTGCAATAAACAGCAACAGTACCACAAGATGAGGTACTGCTTTTTTAAATCGGTCGGTCATTAAGATGCGTAGTTGTTTAGGTTAATCAATTTCTTCAAATTCGATGTATTCTCCAACTTTTTCAGAAGAATTTTTTGACGATGAAGAAGGTTTAACCGGCTCTACAATGGTCTCACCCTCCTTATATCGCGAATTACGGGATTGCTGAGCGTATTGTTGTTCATACCGTTGCCTGAATTTATCCTGTATCTTTTTGGAGGCATATTTTACCAGCCATGGTCCGAACAGGCGTGCAAAAAATCTCATACCAAATAGAATGAGTAAAATAACGAGCAAGGTTCTCAATAACTGCATGCGATACTACTTAAGGTTACTGCGCAAAAATAAAGGTTTCCGCACCCGCCGACCTTAAAAAAATAATAAATTCCCCATAATTGGGTTATATAACCAAATTGTCGCCAAGATTTTGAAAGATTTATAATACAATATTTTTATTTTAGACAATAATATTCACATTGACCCAAAGCCCTTTAAAATCAAGCTTACTATGAAACATTTTTTGATCTGCGCTATTTTAGTTTTAGGCATCACAGTAACAGCAAAAGCTCAATATACTGATGTTATCAACTCCAATCGTCCGGGTAACTCCTACAGTGCTTATGCGGTGGGTACCGGGGTCATACAGGGTGAAAACGGATTCTTTTATGAAATGAGAGATCATTCCGGTCTCAGAACCGAGGCAAGCCGAATGGGACTGGATTATGTGATACGGTACGGAGTTTTTTTTGAAGCCCTCGAAATTATTCTTGACGGAAGTGCTGCCTATGAATCTGTAACCGATAATTCAACCCTACCGGCTTCCGAATACGATCGCACCAATTTCCTGAGAAACACCCTTGGGATAAAATACCTTATTTACGACCCTTTCAAGAATGATGCGAACAGCAAACCCAATATCTACAGTTGGAAAGCCAACAACAGTTTTCAATGGAAAAACCTGATGCCTGCCATAGCCATCTATGCAGGTGCTAATTTTAATTTTGGCGACAACCCCTTTCTTCCTCCTAATGAACCTACGGTAAGTCCGAAGGTCATGCTGGCCACCCAACAACATATAACCCCGCGATGGGTCTTGGTTTCCAATATCATTTATGATAAATTTACCACCGATGATCCGTCTTTGAATTATGTGATCACCCTTACTCATGCCCTTGCAAACGGAAGATATTCTCTGTTTGCCGAACACCAGGGGTTTAAGAGTGATTTTTACGGAGACGGATTGTTCAGAGCAGGCGCAGCCTATCTTATCAATAAAAATCTGCAGGTGGATGTTTCCGGAGGGATGAATATCAAAGATACTCCGAGCAGGATTTTTGGGGAAGCCGGGATCTCTTATCGATTGGATTTCCACGAGGATCCGAAGAAGCGCATTGATAATATGTCGGATTATGAAAAGAAAGCGTTGCGTAAAATGAAGAAGTCTAAAAAAAAGAATCCCTTTGAGCAGGGTTAAACTATGAGTGAACAATCTGTAACGGTAAAAGAGATCACTTCACGAAAAGATCTTGAGAAGTTCGTTAAATTTCCTTTTTCCCTTTATAAGAATTCTCCTTATTGGGTACCTCCCATCATTAAGGAAGAGGTTGATAATTTTGACCCTGAAAAGAATCCGGCCTATCAGGAAGCTGATGCATGGTTCTATATGGCTTACAAACAGGGCAAACCTGTTGGACGTATTGCTGTGATCGTGAATTGGCCGGAAGTTAAAGAAATGAACAAACCCAAAATAAGGTTTGGGTGGTTCGAGGCTGTAAATGATGCAGAAGTTACCTCCAGACTCTTTCAGAAGGTAGCAGAAAAAGGAGCCGAATTAGGTTTGAAATATATAGAAGGACCCGCTGGGTTCACCAATATGGATAAGGCAGGGATGCTCCTTGAAGGGTTTGACCGTCCCGGAAGCATGTCAACCTATTACAATCCTGCCTATTACAATGAGTTACTGGAAAAAGAAGGCTTTACCAAGGAGATCGATTGGAAGGAATACGAGATCGATGTACCCAAAGGCATTCCGGATAAGGTGGCCAAATTCTCAGGGCTGATCATGAAAAAATTCGGGTTCAAGCTACTTCGGTTCAAATCGAACAAGGAATTATTGCCACAGGCAGATCGTATTTTTGACCTTATGAACAAAACCTATAGTTCACTACAGTCTTTCACCCCCATCAAACCCTATCAGATCGCCCACTACAAAGAAAAGTTCCTTAAGTTCATACATCCTGATTACATCTCACTGATCGAAGATAAGAACGGAGACCTTGTGGCTTTTTCTGTAGTGATGCCCTCTTTTACGGAGGCCCTTCAAAAAGCCAACGGAAAACTCTTCCCTTTTGGGTTCTACCATTTGATGAAGGCCATGAAAACCAATGACAAGGCTACTTTGCTGTTGATCGGAGTACACCCTGACTATACAGGAAAAGGGGTAACAGCCATTATTTTTAAAGAAGTTATTGAGCTTTTTAATCGTAAAGGGATCAAGGTGGTGGAAACCAACCCTGAGTTGGAGACAAACAACCAGATCCAGGCACTTTGGAAAGACTACGACCCTAGGCTTATCAAGAAATGGAGAACGTATCGTAAGGAGCTTTCATAGCTCTAATAAAGCACACTTCTTTTACAGGAAGTGAAGTATAAAAAAAGGGATCCGTTAATTTCGGATCCCTTTTTTTATAGTAATGATCAGGTTTCTGATTTATTCTCCCATCGCCATTGCTACGGCCTGGGAAAGGCGCTTATAAGTTCCGTTCTCCAGTCTTGAACGAATTGCTGAGAAGGCATCGAGGGTAGCCTGGATATCTTCCATGGTATGGGTTGCGGTAGGGATCATTCTAAGAAGGATCAATCCTTTAGGAATAACAGGATATACCACGATAGAACAGAAGATACCGTAATTTTCTCTCAGGTCTTTTACCAGGGCCATAGCCTCCGGAATACTACCATTCAGGTATACCGGGGTTACACAACTCTGGGTGTTTCCGATATCAAAACCTCTTTCTTTAAGACCATTCTGCAGCGCATTTACATTATCCCAAAGCTTCTGCTTCAGTTCAGGCATGGTGCGCAGCATGTCTAATCTTTTAAGAGCTCCTTTCACAAAGATCATAGGCAATGACTTCGCGAACATTTGCGAACGAAGGTTGTATTTCAGGTAATCAATAACTTCTTTATCACCGGCAAGAAAAGCACCAATACTGGCCATAGATTTTGCGAAAGTAGCAAAGTACACATCAATCCCGTCCTGTACTCCCTGCTCTTCTCCTGCTCCTGCCCCGGTAGCACCCAGGGTACCAAATCCGTGTGCATCATCTACCAGGAGTCTGAACTTAAATTTCTCTTTTAGGGCAACGATCTCTTTTAGACGACCCTGCTCACCTCTCATTCCGAACACTCCTTCAGAAATTACAAGGATACCTCCTCCGGTTTGCTCAGCCATTTTAGTGGCGCGCTCAAGGTTTTTCTCCAGGCTCTCCATATCATTGTGCTGATAGGTGAATCGTTTCCCCATATGTAAACGAACCCCGTCAATGATACAGGCATGAGAGTCAACATCATAAACAATGATATCGTCTTTGGTAACAAGGGCGTCTATAGCCGACATAATACCCTGATACCCGAAGTTTAATAAATAGGCTGACTGCTTATTTACAAAGGCTGCCAGTTCATTTTGAAGCTGCTCGTGAAGATCAGTATGTCCACTCATCATTCTGGCTCCCATGGGGTAAGCAGCACCGTGTTCAGCGGCTGCTTCGGCATCTGCCTTGATTACCTCAGGATGATTGGCCAGTCCTAAATAATCATTAATACTCCACGTGATCACTTCCTTACCATTAAACTTCATCCTGTTGGAGATTTGTCCTTCCAATTTTGGAAAAACAAAGTATCCTTCAGCCTGTGAGGCCCATTTGCCTAAAGGCCCTTTGTTCTCAATAATTCTATCAAATAAATCTCTCATGTATATGGAGTGTTTAAAAATTGTCGTTTTTCAGCTGGCAAAAGTAACTAATTTAAATCTCTTATCACAAATTAATTATCCCCTTCAACCAGGCGTTCAAATTGCTTTTTAAAGAGCTTATCAAGGGTTCTGTCTGGCAGTAAATATATGGCTGCCAGGAACATCCACCGCTTGGGTGCTATCAAATATCTTGTCTTGTTTTTCTTACCTTCTGCGATATCATAGATCAAGGCTGCCACCTTTTCAGTGTCCAGTGCAATGGCTTCCATTTGACCTACCATCTTCTCCAGGTTCTTGTAGACCTTCCCATACACTGTAGCCGCATATTTATTATCATCAGCTTCGTTTTTTGCCTTGGTCCAGATATCAGTCTTGATAGGACCCGGTTCTACTACGGTTACCTTGATACCCATATCAAGAAGTTCTCTTCTGAAAGCATCAGACATAGATTCCAGGGCAAACTTTGAAGCCGAATAAGGCCCCATGAATGGACGGGTTACCCTGCCTGAACCGGAGCTGATATTAATAATATGCCCTTTAGGAAGTTCATTATCGAACCCCAGCAGGGGCAAAAAGGTTTGGGTTACCCTAAGAACCCCAAGAACATTCACATCTAGCTGGTGTCTGAATTCTTCCACCGCTACATAAGCCATAGGCCCGTTTACAGAGATCCCTGCGTTATTCACCAGGATATCCAGACCCTTGCCTTGAAGCGCTTCCTCTACCTTTGAATAGGCTTTTTTAATACCATTTTCATCGGTAGTATCAAAAACAAGTCCGGTAAATTGATCAGGATATGCCTCGTGGAGTGCAGACAGGTCTTGTTCTTTACGAACGCTGCCGAATACCCTGTAGCCTCTTTCGAGAAAATACAATGCAGTTACATACCCAATTCCGGAGGAAACCCCGGTGATCAAAATGTTTTTCATTAAAATGGCTTTCTTTACAACCGGCTGCAATGAGAGGCCGGTTATGAATATCCTGTCACAAAGCAGTACCTGTTAGATCTTCTTTGATATACCCAGGTAACTGTGAATTATTAAATAAAATGATAAAAGATCTTCCTGGCTGACATTTCATTTACACAATGCAGCAATTTCAATAAAAGCCTTTAAAGCTGAGAAGAAATCATTATCATCGTAATAGGTTAGGTGTTGATCAGATCATGGTGCAAATAAGAGGCACACATCACAGATCGCTATTTTACATATTGAATATCTTCTTCTATTTCAGAATGAACCGTATCAAAGAAACCTTGCTCGCGCATCCAATCATCACTGTATACCTTGCTCATATAGCGCGAACCGTGATCAGGGAAAATAACAACCACCTTGCTGTTGGCATCAAACTCCCCTTCTTCAGCTAATTGTTTTACGGCCTGCATGGCAGCGCCGCTGGTATACCCTACAAAACAACCCTCTGATCTTGAGATCTCCCGGGCTGTATGAGCTGCTTCTTCATCGGTTACCTTTACAAAGGTATCGATCACATCAAAATCTGTAGCCGTTGGAATAAGGTTTTTTCCTAATCCTTCAATACGGTACGGATATATTTCCTTAGGGTCAAACTCTCTGGTTTCGTGATATTTCTTCAATACGGAACCATAGGCATCAACACCTATAATTCTGATATCCGGATTCTGCTCTTTCAGGAATCTCGCTGTTCCCGAAATGGTACCTCCGGTACCACTGCAAGCTACCAGGTGGGTTACAGCACCGCCGGTCTGGTTCCATATCTCGGGTCCCGTGGTTCTGTAGTGAGCATTCGTATTTAATTCGTTGAAATATTGATTGATATACACAGAACCTTCGATCTCCTGGTGCATTCGTTTTGCTACCTCATAATACGATCTTGGATCGTCGGCCTTCACATGGGCCGGGCATACATACACCTTAGCACCCATGGCCCTAAGCATATCTATTTTATCTTTGGATGATTTAGAGCTTACCGCAAGTATACATTCGTATCCTTTAATAATACTCACCATAGCTATACTAAAACCGGTATTTCCTGAAGTGGTTTCTATAATGGTATCCCCGGGTTTTAGAATGCCTTTCCTTTCCGCCTCTTCAATGATGTGAAGTGCTATCCGGTCTTTAGAAGAGTGTCCGGGGTTAAATCCTTCGATCTTGGCGTAAAAATTACCTTCAAAAGATTCTGTGATTGTGTTCAGCTTGATCAAGGGGGTATTCCCGATTAGCTCAAGCATATTGTTGTAAGCTTTAATCTTTTGTTCCATATAAGTATAGTTAGGTCCAAAGAATTTGGAGGGCCTCGAGTTGATGCAAATTTAAAATATTTTTTTAATTAGAGGCTTATCCCTTCTAAATCAAGAAGAAATGCGTATTCCATAGCCTCTTCTTTAAGGGCTTCAAAACGGCCGGAAGCCCCTCCGTGCCCAGCATCCATATTAATATGAAAGAGCAGTTTATTATCTCCTTTTTTGCGATCTCTCAACCGGGCAACCCATTTGGCAGGTTCCCAGTATTGCACCTGCGAATCATGCAGCCCTGTAGTTACCAAAAGATGAGGGTATTCCTGTTCTTTTACATTATCATATGGAGAATACGATTTTATATAGTCATAAAATTCAGGATCCTGCGGATTACCCCATTCGTCAAATTCTCCTGTTGTGAGCGGTATACTGGTATCAAGCATGGTGGTAACCACATCTACAAAAGGCACTTGGGTAACAACGCCATGGTAGAGTTCCGGAGCCATATTAATAACAACTCCCATCAACAACCCCCCTGCCGATCCACCCATGGCATAAAGATGTTTTTCTGAAGTATAATTCTCGCTGATGAGATGACGTGAACACGCAATATAATCTGTAAAAGTGTTTTTCTTGGCCAATAATTTTCCCTGTTCGTACCACTTACGCCCCAGGTACTCTCCTCCCCTGATATGAGCTATAGCATAAATAAAGCCCCTGTCAAGCAAACTCAATCGTACCGTAGAGAAATACGGATCGATGGTTGCACCGTAGGAACCGTACCCATATAGGAGCAAGGGGTTATTCCCGTCTTTTTTCATTCCTTTGCGATACACCATAGAGACCGGGACCTTTTGACCATCATCGGCGGTTACCCAAATACGTTCAGAAGTATAATTATCCTTGTCAAAATTTCCCCCCAGTACTTCCTGCTCTTTCAGAACGGTCTTTTCGCGGGTATCCATATTGAAATCAATAGTGCTTGACGGGGTGGTTAACGAGTTATATACATACCGCAGTACTACGGTATTAAAATCTAAATTGGTAGAAGGAAATGCAGTGTAGGTCTCATTGTCAAAAGGCAGATAGTATTCTGTATGATCTTCCCATTTAATGATCCTGATCAGGTTAAGCCCTTCCTTCCTTTCACTAACCACCAGGTATTTATCGAAAATATCAATATCCTCCAGCAAAACATCTTCCCGATGCCCTATTACCTCCTCCCAATGTTCTTTGGAAGTCTTATCAACAGAGGTTTTCATGAGTTTGAAATTGGCAGCCCCATCGGCATTGGTAAGAATATAAAAATCATTACCATAATGAGAGATCCCGTATTCCATGCCTCTGATGCGTGGCTGGAACACATGTGGGGTGCCCTGTGGGTTATTGGCATCAAGTATACTGTATTCTGAAGTAAGGGTACTTTCAGATCCGAAAATGATAAAGCGTTGCGACTTCGACTTGTATACAAACGCATTGAAGGTTTCATCTTCTTCGTGATACACCAAAACATCTTCCTGAGGGTCTGAACCCATGACATGACGATAGATCTTCTCTGATCGAAGCGTCACTTCATCTTTTCTTGAATAAAAAAGTGTTTCATTATCATTCGCCCAGACACTGCTACCTGTGGTATTTTCTATGGTGTTTTGGTGTAATTCACCAGTTTGCAGATCCTTCACATAGATGGTATAGATTCTTCGGCCTACCGTATCAATACCAAAGGCTACCTTGCGATTATCCTTACTGATATTGATTCCCCTGAGGTGAAAATAGGAATGACCTTCTGCCATGCCATTACAATCAAAAAGTAACTCTTCTACGGCACCTTCCTGATCGGCTTTCCGGTAATATAGCGGATAATCCTTTCCTTCTTCAAATCGAGTGATGTACCAGTACCCGTTATAGCGATACGGCACCGATTCATCATCTTCCTTGATACGCGATCTCATTTCCTGAAAAAGAGATTCTTTCAAAGCATCCGTATGGCGGGTTTGATTGTCATAATAGTCGTTCTCACTCTTCAGGTAGTCTATTACCTCTTCATTTTCTCTTTCCCGAAGCCAGTAATACTCATCAATACGCACATCATCATGAATCTCAAGCTTTTTGGGTTTCTTAGCCGCAACAGGGGCATTCAATACCTTCATAGGTTTTAATTTCAGTTTTCTGATCTGAACAAAAATACTATTTCGATCAAGAATAGCCTTTTCACAGCAACCCTTTTATCAATTCCCTGATGAAATTCTTAATTTTACGACCTAATCATAAATCAAGAATACTATGTTTGGAGACTTAATGGGAATGATGGGTAAGATCAAGGAAACCCAACAGAAAATGGAGGAAACTAAAAAGCGACTGAACTCAGTGATGGTTTCCCAGGAAAGCAATGATGGGTTAATGAAGCTCAGCATGACTGCCAACAGAGAATTGAAGAGCGTTGAAATAGATGACAGCCTTTTGGAAGACAAAGAGCAGTTGGAAGACTACCTTATTTTGAACATGAACAAACTTATAGAAAAGGCCTCAAAGGTTCAGGAAGCCGAATTGGGTGCAGTGGCCAAAGACGGCATGCCGGATATTCCGGGGCTTGACATGTTCAAATAGTCAAGGTAGGAGTTGGTAAACGAGTTTACTAACGACTTTATAAAAGTCATGCCTTAAAATTTGCAGACTTAGCGTATTTTTAGAGAAGATACATCAACTCTAATCCATACATCTATGTTTGAAATATTTCAAAGCGATAAGAATCAAAAGTTCTATTTTAATCTGAAAGCTGCCAATGGGCAGATCATTTTGTCAAGCCAGGGCTATGAAAGCAAGAACGGCGCTGAAAAGGGTATCAAATCGGTGCAGGAAAATGCCGATGACGATAGTAAATATGAACGTAAGACGGCCTCTAATGGTAAGTTCCATTTTAACTTAAAGGCGGGTAACGGGCAGATCGTGGGAAGCTCACAAATGTACTCTTCGGAGGCAGGGATGGAAAACGGTATCGCTTCGGTAAAAAACCATACTTCAGGAGCTAAGATCAAAGATCTGACTGAGTCCTGAAGGAAATTCTAACCATAAAAAAAGCGACTTAAACAGTCGCTTTTTTTACAGGTAATTTTTTTATGAGTTCCAAAAAGTACTCATGATGCTGAGCAGTGTAATCTAAATGAGTGACAATACGCAATTTGCCCTGCCCCATGGTAATTATATGAACACCGTGCTCATTGAGGGTTTGCATGAATTCCTTCTCATCTACATCGTCTTCCAGGTTAAAGATCAAAATATTCGTCTCAACAGGCTCTACACTTTTAATAAACGGTAATGTTTTGAGAACCTCAGATATCTCTGCCGCTCTTTTGTGATCTTCTGCCAGGCGTTCCCATTGATGATCTATGGCATAGATGGCAGCAGCCGCTAAATACCCTGCCTGTCTCATCCCTCCACCAAGAATCTTTCGAATCCGAAGAGCCTTATCCATATCTTCTTTAGACCCTACCAACATAGATCCTACCGGACAACCCAGTCCCTTTGAAAAGCATACGGATATGGTATCAAACAACGCTCCAAAGTCTTTCGGTCTTTGCCCCCTTGCGATCATGGCATTCCATAACCGGGCACCATCAAGGTGATACTTCAGGTTGTTGCGATCGCATACCTCCTTTATGGCCTTCATCTCATCCAGGTCCCAGCAGGCACCTCCCCCTTTATTGGTTGTGTTTTCCAGACACACCAGGGAAGTTTTCGGACTGTGGTAAAAGTCCGGAGGATTGATTCCGGCTTCCACCTGGGCAGCAGTAACCATACCCCTATGCCCATCCAGAAGCTTACAGGAGACCCCGCTGTTAAAGCTCACACCCCCACCTTCATAGTTGTATATATGGGCATACTTATCGGCAATAAGTTGATCTCCGGGTTGGGTATGAAGTTTTATCGCTGTTTGATTGGCCATGGTTCCACTGGGAAACAATAAGGCAGCTTCTTTTCCAAAAAGCTGTGCTACCTTCTCTTCCAGGGCATTAATAGTGGGGTCATTCTTAAATACATCATCTCCCACCCGGGCCTGCATCATGGCATCCAGCATTCCCTTACCGGGACGGGTTACCGTATCACTGATTAAATTGATCTCCATTATATCTTCTTGTTTTTAAAACTCACAATAGCTACCTATTGGCGAACCATCAGGTATCTTTTTCACCGGCAATGGCTGGAATTCTTCCGGTTTTTTCTTAAACTGATCTATAATGCGAAGATACTCCTTCTTGTATGCATCCGGAAATCCATACTTCCCTTTTATGTCGGCTTCCAGTATATCAATCTTTGCCCTTGCGATACCCCTTACCTGAGGATATGCATCCTTATGAAGCGCCAGCAACATCATGTGGTGTAAAACCCTGAAATTAATGGTGTGTTGCACATCCTGCACATAGTCATCTCTGAATTTCTGCTCAAAGGTAGCATCGATCAGTTCATCCAGCATTTCATCAAAGCCGGGCAGCTTACCATTCAGCGCTTTCTGCTGCACCATTCTGGAAGCCCTGGCCGGATGCAGCAATAATGACAGACTCATGTCGGCGGCTGTTTCAGCAGCACTATAGGCATCAAAGGCAACATCAGTCCTTGAGTTAAAACTTTCACGGGTTCTGGCATAACCAAACGCCCTTGGTGGAAATAATTCCAATTTGTCGGCAGGAATGGCCAGGTGTTCAGCATGAAGGGTTTGAAGTACGGCTTCTAAAGCGTTTTCCTGGATCTTACCATCTACAGCCTCCCTGATCAGATCGTCATTACCCTTTACCGCATAACTGTAATCAATACCACCGATCAACTTTACGGCTGCTTCTGTCTGATAACGGTGAAACAAATAAAGAGGCACAAATACATCCTCAAGCACTGTAAAAGGCTCTCCGTCTTTGATATGATCGGCGTCAAATTGCGCAATTCCCACCTTTCTTAATTGCATAACCTCTTTTAAGGCTGCTCCGGCATCTTTCCCGTTATCCCACAGATGAGCCTTCGGATGCGCACCACCCTGGGCTCTGGCATCACTGTCTGTAATAAAGAACAAGCCATCTTTTTTCGCATTGGCAAGTACATTATTAACGTATTGAGTTTCGTCCATTTCATTTGGAACATCTCCGTAAAGCGCAGCAACACTCACCTTATCCCAGGCACCAATCCCGGTATCATAGGCATTTTTAGCAGTAATGGTATTGCCTTCCAGTTCATACAGGGGATGCGGATAATCCATAACCGAGGCACGATCGCTTACGCTGGCAGCAAAATTATGGGTAAACCCAAGGGTATGCCCTACCTCGTGTGCGGCCAACTGCCTGATCCTGGCAAGAGAAATCTCTAACATAGGATCGTTCTCCTGCGCAAATGGATCATCTAATAAAGCCTGGGCAATAAGATAATCCTGCCTAACTCTTAAACTTCCCAAACTAACATGTCCCTTTATGATCTCACCAGTTCTTGGGTCAGTCACGCTTGCTCCATAACTCCAACCACGGGTAGAACGGTGCACCCATTGAATTACATTATATCTCACATCCATAGGGTCAGCATCATCGGGAAGCACCTTTACCTGAAAGGCATCCTTATATCCTATAGCTTCAAAAGCCTGGTTCCACCAGGAAGCCCCTTCCATCAAGGCGCTTCTTACCGGTTCGGGCGTTCCGTTATCAAGGTAATATACAATAGGCTCAACCGCCTCACTTACAAGGGCATCAGGATCCTTCTTTTTTAAGCGGTGCCTTATAGCCAGGCGTTGAATAAGATCAGTACCGATCTCACTGGCATAGTCATAATAGCTGAGCATAATGCTTCCTGCTCCCGGATGAAATTTCCTTGTATCATAATCAGCATCGGGCAGTTTTATAAATGAATGATGCTGTACAACAGAAAGGTATTTTGAATTAGGTGCTACAGAGGTGATCATTCTTCCCTTAGGGCTGCCTTTAAAGGTAAGCAGGGCTTCGAATTCTGAGTTTTCAGGAAAAGACTTTGTAGACTCCATCCAAAGTGTTGATCTTGTTTGATCCAGACTATAGGTTCCGGCATTTCGCCCCTTGATCCTGTCAGTTACCCCATGCCAGTCTTCCAATAGAAAGGGGGTCATATCAATAATATAACTATCGTTATTCAGCCACTCTTCAATTTTAAAACCGAACAGGACCGAGTGGGCAAAAGCCTGCTCTACAGACTTTCGCTCTTGCTTATTCTCTGAAACAGCCCTGTATTTCAAATTGGGCTGTACCAATAAGAGCTTATCGCCTGAGCGGGTAAAGTATACCACCTGTTCATTACCCAATTGGCCACGGTCTAACCCAAGATCATTATTACCAATACCCGTCTTCAAAGAGTATACGTAAAGAAATTCTTCATTTAATCGATCTACCTCCAGGTAAAGCTTGTTCTTTTTTTCATGGTAGTAAAAATCAAAGAAACCTGTAAATTTCTTCAATTCTTTATTAAAAGTTATCTGCGCCTGGAGCGGGGATAATCCTGAAAAAGAGGTCATAAAAGTGACCAGGAAACAAATACGTAAGAATGATCTCATAAAAATTGTAGTTAGAATCTAAGGCTAAAAATAACCAAACTTCCCTTAAATACAATTCTCATTATCAAAACCAGGCTTCAATATTCAATAAGAAGGGTGCCAGGCAACAAATGTCAGGATAGGTGGTATGAAAAAAGTATAGTATTTTTGAGCAAAATTCGATCCCTATGATCACAACCGATCAATATAAAGATCTCGCAGAACGGGTACAGGCCCTTAAGAAATACCTCAATATAGAGGCTAAGCTGATCGAGATACAAAATGAAGAAGAAAAGACCTTTGCACCTGACTTTTGGGACAAGCCGAAAGAGGCCGAGGTCATCATGAAAGCCCTGAGAACTGAAAAGAAATGGGTAGAAGACTACAATACGGCCAACACCCTGGTAAACGACCTTGAGGTGTTAATGGAATTTCATAAAGAAGGTGACGCCTCGGAGGAAGAGGTTATGACCCAATATGAAAAAGCTAAAGAACAAATAGAGAACCTGGAGTTCAGAAACATGCTCTCTGAAGAGGGCGACAGCATGAGTGCCGTACTTCAGATCACTGCCGGGGCCGGAGGTACCGAAAGCTGCGACTGGGCCTCCATGCTTATGCGTATGTACCTGATGTGGGGAGAAAAACACGGGTTTAAGATCAAAGAACTCAACCACCAGGAAGGTGATGTGGCCGGAATTAAGACTGTTACCCTGGAGTTTGATGGCGATTATGCCTTTGGATGGTTAAAAGGCGAGAACGGAGTTCACAGGCTGGTTAGGATCTCTCCCTTTGACAGTAATGCCAAAAGACATACTTCATTCGTTTCGGTATATGTTTACCCGCTGGCTGACGACAGTATTGAAATAGATATTAATCCTGCCGATATCTCATGGGATTTTGCACGCTCCAGCGGAGCAGGTGGACAAAATGTAAACAAGGTGGAAACCAAAGCCATTCTTACCCACCACCCTACGGGTATCGTTATCCATAACTCTGAAACACGATCCCAGCTGGAAAACAGGGAAAAAGCCATGCAAATGCTGAAATCACAGCTTTATGAGATCGAGCTTAAGAAAAGACAGGCGGCCAAAGATGAGATCGAAGCCGGTAAGATGAAGATCGAATGGGGATCACAAATACGAAACTATGTAATGCACCCTTATAAACTGGTAAAGGATGTAAGAACCAGCCACGAAACGGGAAATGTTGACGCGGTGATGGATGGTGATATTGATGGCTTTCTAAAATCCTATTTGATGATGATGGGGCAACAGGAAGAGGAGATCTAATTACAACCCTATTAAATACACCAAGATGATCAAAATTTATCATAACCCACGATGCCGTAAATCCAGAGAAGGCCTTCAGATCCTTGAAGAATCAGGCCAGTCATTTGAGATCATAAAATACCTTGAAAATGTTCCCCGAGAAGAGGAACTAAAACAGGTCCTGCAATACCTCAATATGGCTCCTATTGACCTGGTGCGTAAATCAGAATCGGTCTGGAAAGAAAATTATAAGGGCAAGACCATGACCGATGAAGAGATCATCAAGGCCATGACCACTCACCCTAAACTTATAGAAAGGCCCATAGTAGTAAAGAACTCAAAAGCCGTTCTGGGCAGGCCACCGGAAAACATCAAAAGCCTTTTATGAAATAATTAACCGAAATGACATCATTTCGGTTTTTTATTAACATAGCATTAATACCGGGCATAGACTTCATCATTTACATTTGTGTTTAACGAATCAAAAAAATCTTTAGACACTAACTAACTATGAGACAATGGCTTAGGGTAGCTGCACTCCTATTCGTACTGCTGGGATGCGGCATTTTTTCTTTTGGGCAGGAGCCCGGTGGCGATGCACAACGCAGAACCACAATAACAGGGAAGGTAATTGATAAAGAGAACGGCCAGCCCCTTGAATTTGCAACCCTTGTGCTTCAAAGTACAGAAGACCCGAATAATATCACAGGAGGTATTACAGATGCAGAAGGAAAGTTTGAAGTAGAAGCACCGGCCGGACGTTATAACATACGGGTAGAGTTTATTTCATACAAAACTTACGAGGTTAAAGACCGAATGCTCAGGGGAAGAAATGACCTGGGAACCATCTCCCTTAGCCTTGACGTTTCTACCCTGGAAGCGGTAGAAGTAACCGGAGAAAGAACTACGGTAGAGATCAAGCTTGATAAAAAGGTCTACAACGTAGGTAAAGATCTCACCAATGCCGGAGCCACCATTTCTGATGCCTTAAACAATGTTCCTTCTGTAGCAGTTGATGTT
This sequence comes from Robertkochia marina, assembly GCF_004799345.1. GTDB lineage: Bacteria > Bacteroidota > Bacteroidia > Flavobacteriales > Flavobacteriaceae > Robertkochia > Robertkochia marina. Next base: position 623,875 of record NZ_SSMC01000002.1, on the reverse strand, counting down.
GAAGGTGGTATCTCTTTAAGAGGAAACCAAAACGTTCGAATTCTTATCAATGGTCGTCCGTCTGCTTTGGCCGGATTCGGATCTACCGATGCCCTTCAACAACTACCGGCAGATGCCATAGAAAGAATAGAGGTTATTACAAGTCCTTCTGCACGTTATGATGCGGAAGGAACAGCAGGTATATTGAATATTGTGCTTAAGCGAGATAAGACCCTTGGATTCAACGGAACATTCCAGGCTAATGGAGGGTACCCTGAAAGTTTTCAGGCAACTTCAAACCTGAATTACCGTACAAAAAAGTTTAATTTCTTCAATACCATAGGGTATCGCTACAGAAATTCTCCCGGTCGTGCTTTAAATGATAATATTTACAATCCCGGAAGCAGTAATTTTGACAGGATCACCGAAGAAAGAGACTGGGACCGCACCAGCAATGGATTCAACCTGAACATTGGAACAGAATATTTTATCACAGAACAAACCTCTGTTACTGCCAGCTTTTTTACCAGGCTGAGTGACGGAGTTGACCTGACTACCAATATCAATGATCGTTTCTATGCAGATGGTTCCTTCGATCAATCAGTAAGTACAGAAGAAGAGAATGAAGAAGACCGAAGTTATCAAACGTCACTGAACTTCAGACACAATTTCAATGAAGATGGTCACAATCTTACCGTAGACCTTCAGTATTCTGAAGATAAAGAAGATGTAAACACGCCTATTGAAGAGCGTATCTTTGCTCCCCAGGATTCCCTGATAAGAGATGATGATGTTTTTGAGATCCAGGAACAGAATGACTACCTGGTGCAGGCAGACTATGTATTACCTATAGGAGAAAATGCACGCTTTGAAGCGGGTTATCGGGGATCTTTCGAAAACTCAGAAACCGATTATCTGTTGCAGGGACTGCAGCTCGATCCAACGCTACCTGATTTTGGAGAGGTCGTAGTAAATTTCGGATTGACTAATACTTTCAATTTCGAGCAAAACATCAATGCATTCTACACCCAATACGGAAACAAATTTGGAAAGTTCTCTTTCCTGGCTGGGTTACGTCTGGAAAACACACGACTCATAGGGAGCGTTGACTTTAATGAAAATGAAGTAGACTTTCCGTTTGATCCTAATTTCGATAAAAATTTCCTGGGACTTTTCCCAACGGCCAACCTCACCTGGGAATTTGGAGAAAGCGAAAATATTACCCTTGGGTATAACCGTCGTATAAACCGCCCCAGAAGCTGGCAGATTAACCCTTTCCCATCACAGTCCAGTCGTACCAATATTTTCCAGGGAAATCCTTCTTTGAACCCCGCTTACGCCAACACCTTTGATCTTGGGTACCTTAAGCGATGGGACAAGCTAACACTAACCACATCGGTGTATTATCAGCTTGAAACGGATAGCTTTGAGTGGATCACCGAAGAAACAGGAGAAGTTACCTCAGATAATATTCCGATCTTAAGACGAACTCCTATCAACTTATCATCTGAAGAACGATATGGTGGTGAGGCCGCAGTATTATGGAATCCTTCCAAATGGATGCGTATCAACACCAGTGCGAACGTATTCAGATTCGTCAAAGACGGTGAATATAACGGCACTGATTTCGGTGCCTCCAATTTAAGCTGGTTCGCCCGTATGAATGCCAAGGTTACCTTGCCCGGAAAGATCGACTGGCAAACCAATGCTTTCTACAGAGGCCCCAGCGAGAATGCCCAGTCAAGAACAGAAGGTCTGTTTATCCTAAATGTTGCCTTTGCCAAGGATATATTCAAGGACAATGCAACCATTAGTTTTAACGTAAATGACGTGTTTAACTCAGGTGTACGTCGTTCGGTTTCAGAAACTCCCAGAGTAACTTCAACCAGCGAAACCCAATGGCGTGTAAGACAATTCCAGGTTGGATTTGTATACCGCTTTAACCAAACGAAACGTCAGCAGCAAAGGGGCCGAGGAAATGATTATGGCGATGATGATGAAGGAGGGTTCTAGAGTTTGAGTTTGAGGAACGAGTTGCAGTTTGCAGTTTGCAGTTTGCAGTTTGCAGTTTGCAGTTTGCAGTTTAGAAAAGTATGAAACCAGATCATTAAGGGGAAGCATAGCTTCCCTTTTTTTGGTCTTGAGGTTGAGGAATGAGTTTCAGTAACGAGTTTGAGTTGGAATTTGAGCTCAATGAAGAAGCGGAGTTGCGAAGGGAATTGCAAAAGGTTTATGATACAAAAAAAGGAAGCGTTGCGCTTCCTTTTTTTATTCTTCTCGTTCAGCTTTTTTAGCAGCTCTTTTCTCCTTGATCATTTCAATGATAGAACCTCCTACCCAATAAGGGATCACGAAGGTTAAAAGAAAGATCATCAACCAGAACCCGATAGTTAGGATGGTTAAGAAGGCTAAAAAGCCAAGATACTGATCAAATTCGAACATAGTTTCCGGAAATTTTCTGAATTCGCGTCAAAGATAACCACAATTCTTTAGTTAACCCTGCAATTTCCTGAATAATTTGAGGTACAATTTTCGCTGAAAATGCCACCATACCGGTAACACCGGGTATTGCGCCCATCGAATAGATTAACAATCAATGGTTAAGGCCGTGATTACCTTTAAAGAAATGCCTTATGAAAAACACGGAATACTCCAAGGCTTACCCCCTGAAAAAATGTAAATTTGTGCTGATCAAAAATCAATACTTCTTATGGAATACAGAATAGAAAAAGATACCATGGGAGAGGTTAAGGTTCCCGCCGACAAATTGTGGGGGGCACAAACCGAAAGATCCCGAAATAATTTTAAGATCGGAGCCCCGGCAAGTATGCCTTTAGAGGTGGTTTACGGGTTTGCCTACCTGAAAAAAGCAGCTGCTTATACCAACTGCGAACTGGGCGTGCTTCCTGAAGAAAAGCGCGACCTGATCGGAGCAGTTTGTGATGAGATCCTGGCCGGAAAGCACGATGATCAGTTTCCACTGGTGATCTGGCAAACAGGTTCGGGCACCCAGAGTAATATGAATGTGAATGAGGTGGTAGCCAACAGAGCACATCAACTGGCAGGAAAAACCATTGGTGAGGGCGAAAAGACCCTGCAACCCAACGATGATGTGAACAAATCACAATCGTCTAATGATACCTTCCCTACCGGGATGCATATTGCCAGCTACAAAATGATCGTAGAAACCACCATTCCAGGAGTTACACAGCTTCGTAACACCCTTCAAAAAAAGGCCGAAGAGTTTAAGAATGTGGTTAAGATCGGGCGTACCCACCTGATGGATGCTACCCCGCTGACCCTTGGACAGGAATTTTCGGGATATGTTTCTCAGTTGGATCATGGTCTTACAGCCTTGAATAACACCCTGGAGCACCTTTCAGAACTGGCTCTGGGAGGAACCGCAGTAGGTACAGGGATCAATACTCCTGAGGGGTATGCCGAGCTGGTTGCCAAATACATTGCGCAATTTACCGAGTTGCCGTTTAAAACCGCCGAGAACAAATTTGAAGCCCTGGCTGCCCATGATGCCATTGTTGAAACTCACGGTGCTTTAAAACAGCTCGCCGTTTCCTTAAATAAGATCGCCAACGATATTCGTATGATGGCCTCTGGTCCACGTTCAGGTATTGGCGAGATCATTATACCGGCCAACGAACCGGGAAGTTCTATCATGCCCGGAAAGGTTAATCCGACCCAAAGTGAAGCCATTACCATGGTGTGCGCCCAGGTAATGGGTAATGATGTTGCCATTACTGTTGGAGGTACCCAGGGGCATTATGAACTTAATGTTTTCAAACCTATGATGGCAGCCAACCTGTTGCAGTCTGCCCGACTTATAGGAGATGCCTGCATTAGTTTTGAGAAGAACTGTGTGGCAGGCATTGAGCCGAACCAAAAGAGAATCGATGAATTGGTAAACAATTCTTTGATGCTTGTTACAGCCCTTAACACCAAAATAGGGTATTACAAGGCGGCAGAGATCGCTAATAAAGCGCATGAAGAAGGTACTACCCTCAAAGAAGCTGCCTTAGCTCTCGGACATCTCACCTCAGAAGAATTTGATGAGTGGGTAAAACCGGAAGATATGGTTGGATCTTTGAAATAGATCACAAAAAAAGGAGCTATAGGGCTCCTTTTTTTTTTGCAGTAAACAGTTTGCAGATTACAGTCTGCAGTTTTATGACTTAAGGTTAAATTTTCTCATACAGGCCTGTTATATTCAGGTGCCAATTCATTGTCACGAACTTATTCACTGAGAACTGAGAACCGAAAACTGCAAACTGCTTACTGTAACCTACAATAATTCATACGTTTGCTTCGCGATTTCCAATTCTTCGTTGGTAGGCACTACTAAGACTGCAACTCTGGAGTTTTCCTTGCTGATCACCCGGGGTTCTTTGGAGCGTATGTTATTCTTATACGGTTCCAGTTCAATGCCCAGATACTCCATATCTCTGCATACCAGTTCCCTTAAGATATCACTGTTCTCCCCTATCCCGGCTGTAAATACAATGGCATCTACCCCGTTCATGGCAGCCATATAGGCCCCGATATACTTTTTAATGCGATAGGCGTTCATCTCCAAAGCCAGTTGACATGCTTCATCGCCCTTCTCTGCTGCTTCCTCGATATCCCTGAGATCGCTCATTCCCGTAAGCCCCAGCATCCCACTCTTCTTGTGAAGTATTTCACTCACTTCTTCTGCCGTGTACCCTAATTTCTCTATCATATAAAAGATAACCGACTGATCGATATCACCGCTTCTGGTACCCATGATCAATCCGTTTACCGGACCAAATCCCAGAGAATGATCAATACTCTTTCCATTTTTCGTAGCAGTGATACTGCATCCATTACCCAGGTGAATGGTTATATACTTTCCTTGTTTCTTTTTAAGAAATTCACCTGCCTTTTCAGAGACATATTTATGACTTATACCGTGAAAACCGTATACCTGTAGTCCGTGTTTGTCCTGGAACTCGTTAGGAATAGCATATTTCTTGGCTTTTAACGGGATACTTTGATGAAAGGCGGTATCAAATACGGCCACCTGTTTGGCCTCTGGAAATATTTTTTCTGCCACCTCTATTCCTTTATAATTGGGCGGATTGTGTAAGGGGGCCAGCGAAAAAAGTTCCTTAATACTTTCTTTAACGGCATCATTCACTTCTATGGTATCAGAAAAGGCGGCACCACCATGCACCACCCTATGCCCTACAGCTTTGATCTCTGCAGTATTCTTTATGACCCCATTCTCCTTGTCAAGAAGCATTCTGGTGATCTCTTTAAGTCCTGTTTCATGATCGGGGATTTCAAGTTCTTTTGATTTTTTGGTCCCTTTTATCGTTAGGTGAAGTGCTGAATTTTCAAGCCCTATTCGCTCAATAAGTCCGGAAGCAACCACTGTTTCACTGGGCATTTTTATCACTTGAAGTTTTATGGAGGAGCTGCCGGAATTAATCACTAGAATTGCATTCATCTTGTAAAAATCTTTTTAAGAATTAAATACCTTGAGCCTGTATAGCGGTCAGGATCACGGTATTAAAAACATCGTCTGTTGTACATCCACGGCTAAGGTCGTTTACCGGTTTATTAAGTCCCTGGAGCATCGGACCAATAGCAAGGGCACCTGTTTCGCGCTGTACTGCCTTATAGGTGTTGTTTCCGGTGTTGAGATCGGGAAATATAAGTACATTGGCCTGCCCTGCTACTTCAGAGTCAGGCAATTTACTGCGCCCCACAGTCCGGTCAACAGCTGCGTCATATTGTATGGGCCCTTCTACCTTCAGATCTGGACGTTGCGATTTTACGATCTCCGTGGCTTCACGCACCCGATCTACATCCTCCCCTTTTCCCGATGTACCGGAAGAATACGACAACATTGCCACCTTAGGCTCAATCCCGAAGGCTTTTGTACTGTCTGCAGAAGAAATTGCTATTTCAGCCAATTGTTCAGCGGTAGGGTTCGGGTTAATGGCACAATCTCCAAAAACAGATACCCTGTCAGGGAGACACATAAAGAAAATAGAAGACACCACGCTTACCCCGGGTTTGGTTTTTATAAATTGAAGAGCCGGCCTGATCGTATGCTGGGTGGTATGAACCGCACCAGACACCATTCCGTCGGCGTGCCCTTTATAGATCATCATGGTTCCGAAATAGGATACATCACTCATCATATCCTTGGCAATATCAAGGTTGATATTCTTGTGTTTTCGCAGTTCGTAAAAGGTGTTCACATAATCTTCAAAATGCTCGGAGTCTACCGGGTTAATGATCTGGGGTTTTCGGTTGGGGAAATTAATTCCCAGTTGAACAATTTTCTCCTCGATCTTGACCGGATCCCCTAAGAGCGTAATATCCACAATATCCATAGCTACCAGACGGGAGGTTGAAATAAGGATGCGATCATCTGTACCCTCAGGAAGCACAATATGTTTTTTCTCCTTTTGTGCCCTCTTCATCAGATCATACTGAAACATGCGAGGGGTTATGCCTTTTGGCTGCAGGTTGATCAGGTGTTCCAGAACAGAATCAAAATCGACAAACTTCATAAAGGTATCAATAGAGGTTTCTATTTTCTGGGTACTACTGGCGTATATATTGGCCTGAATATTACCAATTTGGTTGGTGGCATTAAAAGTACCTAACTGAACTGATATTATAGGTACTACCTGCGACAAACCATCTATTAGCTTAATGATCGAGGGCTCGGGCAGCAAGCCTCCGGTGAGTACAATACCGGAAATTCGTGGATAGTTGGTAGAAATATTGGCTTGCAGGGCTCCGAGAATCACATCAGCCCGATCTCCGGGAGTGATAACAAGGCTGTCATTATTGAGGTGTTGTAAATAATTACGCAATTGCATGGCACCCACTCCGTAACTTCCTACCTGATTATCGAGATACTCCTCCCCGATCACCACCTTGCCTTCCAGGGCATGCATGATCTCTTTTACCGTTGGATGCGCCAGTGTCTCTACCATGGGAATGGCAAAGGCAGCCACATTCTCCGGCAGAAATTCCTGCATTCCGGTAGAGGCCACCTCAAGGTTTTCGGGCTGTATCTTATTAGCGATCAAGGCCACTACATCTACATCCTTATCAACAAAGGTTTTATAGGCCATTTCCATACTTCCCAGCAATTCATCCCGGGTCTTATTTACTCCACTGGCCACAATGATGGTTGGCACCCCCAGGTTTTTAGCGATAAGTACATTGACATCAAACTCGAAAACACTGCCCTCACCTGAATAGTCTGAACCTTCTATAAGGACCATGTCATAAGCAGCCTCCAACTGTTTATACCGATCTATAATGGCATTAATGATATCGCCTGACTGTCCTTTGTTGCGCATTTGGATCACTTCTGACCGGGTAAACGAATAAGCCTCCTTATAGGTTAGAGGCAGATCGTAATAAGTTAATACGGTATCAATGTGATTATCTTTGACCCCTTCAGGAAGATCTTCAATGATGGGCCTGTAATAGGCAACTTTAGTAACCTTACCCAATAAGGTTCTCATAAGGCCCAGGGTAATTAGAGATTTTCCACTGTTAGCCTCCAGGGTGGCGATATATAATCCTTTATTCATAACAATTTGCTTTCTCTTTCAAATTTACAGTATTGAAAAGAGGTTTCCTAAATGTTTTAATACCTTTGAGTGACTAAAACAGCATATGAGAACCCTCTACATAAACATCGGAGAATTACTGCAGATCAGAGATCATAGCACTACCTATCTCAGTGGCAATGAAATGAACATTCTTCCCAGGCTTCAGGATGCCTTTTTGTTGGTGGAGAATGATACCATAGCCGATTTTGGAGAAATGCGTTATGCCGACGCCGTTTCGGCAGATCGCATCATAGATCTTCAGGGAAAATTTATGCTTCCTGCGTGGATTGACAGTCACACACACCTTGTTTACGCCGGTAACCGGGAACAGGAATTCGTTGACCGTATCAACGGTTTAACCTATGAAGAGATCGCCAGCAAAGGTGGAGGTATTTTAAACTCCGCAAAACGACTGCAGGAAACTCCGGAAGATGACCTGTACGAGCAATCAAAATTGAGATTAGAACAGGTTATGGCCCAGGGAACCGGGGCCATAGAGATCAAAAGTGGTTATGGACTAACTCCCGAGGCCGAACTTAAGATGCTTAGGGTAATCAAAAGGTTGCAGGCAGATTTTCCGGCAACCATAAAGGCAACATTCCTGGGGGCACACGCCGTTCCGGCTGCACATAAAGGTAATCGAGATGAATACATGAATGTGGTAATCAATGAAATGCTGCCGGCTGTGGCAGAAGAAAAGCTTGCTGATTTCGTTGATATATTTTGTGAAAAAGGGTATTTCTCGGTAGAGGATATGGAACGTTTGCTCCGGGCTTCAAAAAAATTCGATCTGAAAGCAAAGGTTCATGTTAATCAATTTAATATTACAGGCGGCGTACCGGCTGCCGTAAAACACAATGCCTTAAGTGTAGATCACCTGGAGATCATCAACGAGGAGGATATTGCAGCACTCAAAAACAGTGACACCATGCCTGTAGCCCTTCCTTTATGCTCCTTTTTTATCTCTATTCCCTATACACCCGCCCGCAGAATGATCGATGCAGGACTGCCTCTTGCCCTGGCCTCAGATTATAATCCGGGAACATCTCCCAGCGGTAATATGAACCTTGTCATTGCCACCGCTTGTATTAAAATGAACATGACCCCGGAGGAGGCGATTAATGCCGCCACTGTTAATGCCGCCTATGCTATGGGACTTGAAGCTACACACGGCAGTATTACCAAAGGAAAAAAGGCAAACCTGATCATTACTAAAAGTATACCTTCCTACGGGTATCTGCCCTATGATTTTGGTAATACCAACATTCATCAGGTGATCCTTGAAGGAAAGGAAATATAGACCCATGGAAGTCATATTTGTGCCATTACTGCTAATTCAGCAGGACTTTAGCACATTATTTAACCCATAAAACCCATTTTTCTTCACGGTACTTCCCATTAAAATGAGATCGCTGTAATTGCTTGGCCCTATAATAATTATCGGCGTAGGCCAAATACACATATTGGTAATTATTATCAGGGTTCAAAAAATGTAATGGTTCTAATCCGCGAGATCTCAGGTCCTCTGTGAACTCTTTAAAATACCTGTCTTCAGCAAAAACATTTACCACCAGATAAAACCCTTTCTTTACACCTTCTCCTGCGTTAAGTACTCGATAGCTGGAACTTTTTTCATTTTCGTTTTCATTCTTTTCTCCTTCCGGTGAAATAGCTTCCTCCTCCCCTTCAAGATAGGTTTGCTTCTCATAATCTTCAGGCACATCCTCCAACGAAGCTAATAAACCCAGGTATTGCGCCATATCGCGATGCTCTTGATGTTTATTCTTAAGATCTTCATTGTGATCTGTAGTGGTTTCATGCGAATCTGAAGATTCAACCAGAACATCTTCATTATCAATATCTGTCAGGACCTTATCTAACAGTGCTTGCTTCATTTCTTCTTCATTTTGCGTCAATGCCCTATTCATATCAGGATCAGGAATGGCTGCAGTTGCTACAGAGGTTGTAGTATCGTTCGATTGCTCATCCTTATCTGATATCGCTCCTCCTATTACAGCATAACCGGTGTTTAATGTTTGGGCAATGGCTTCCATTTCAGATACCTGTTCTTCCATAGTGACATCCGACATTTCATTATCATGCTCTTTCACAGCACTTGCATTCTGAGTGTCCTGAACTACGGCAGCTGTCCTGGGCTTAGGTGAAGAATTGCCCAATTCAATCGTTGCCATTGCCTCATAAGTAGGCCCGAAATTATTGATACCGTTTTTCCAGCCGGATTCGTAGGTCAGAGCTATGCTCATACCGCCTCCTATCTTGACACCCAACACCCCGTTAACTCCGTAGGTATTGTTATAACCCATTTGAAACCATCCATATTTAGGAAGGTCTATCATGGTATTCCCTCCGTATTGGGCTACTTCATTAGGTTGTGTCTTAGCGTATACAACGCCCCGCCAAACTGCATCTCTCATAATGCCAAAGGCATTCACAAACCGCTGGTTGAAAGCCAGGTGACCTGAGTAGATCTTACCATTGAACCCGGTTACAGAACGGGACTCATTCAAGTTGTAATCAAAAAGATTTTCGGCATAGAATCCCAGATCGAACTTACCCGCGCTCAGGGTCATTCCAGGCATGAACAGCCAAAGAAAATCATTTTGATTTTCAAGGATGGCCGGATCCGGGTCAGCAGCACTCAAAGCCGTTTGATTAAGTCCTCTTCGAAACAAAGTGGAGTTTAACCCCAGAGTCAAATGCACCTTTTCGGAAAACTGAACCTGATAAGCATAATTCATCAATAGCCCGGAATCAGTTAAGAGTCCCAGGTTTTGTTGATAAAGTCCTAATCCTGCCCCGGCATTTTCACCTATCTTCCCGGAGTAATTGAGCAGGAAGGTCTGAGGCGCATTGTTTACCCCAGCCCATTGTATACGGCTCCAGAAACTCAACGCCCTTCCCTGTTCACGGGATATACTGTAGGCCGGGTTGAACAGCATACGGTTGTATTTGTTCAGGTTGTGCTGTCGCCAATCGAGGGTAACAGAATTATTGGTTACCTGAGAGAATGCCTGCACGGTTAACAGCAACAGTAACAGGCAAATGCCTTTATCTGTAAATTTCATATCAGAAATACTTAATGATTTATCGAAGCAGGGTAATTACCCCCTTCTGAACGCTCTTACCCCCTTTGTTCAGGATGTAGTAGTAATTGGAATCCTGTGCAGGTATTTGATCCATTGACTGAGGCCAGCTGTTGTCATAACTTTTGGTTCGCAGTACCGGCTGTCCGTAAGAATCACATATAATCACCTCCAGATCGGGGTCCTCGAGAAATTTACCCGGCAATACCCATCGATCATTTATAGCATCATTATTAGGTGTAACCACATTAGGAATAGCGCTTACGTAATCGTAATTGACTTCTACGGTTTTTTCTATGACACACCCGCCCGATTCGGCTCTGAGGTGGTATATCCCATCCTCTGAAATATGTAAGGCTGCCTCCTGAGAGAGAATATCGCCCTCAGCGTTCAACCAGGTATAACTATCTGCCCCACTGGCAACCACTTCAAGTTCTTTATCAGGTACCAGGAAAATACGCTCTCCCGGGTAGATCTCAATAGTATTAAGTGCCTCTGGAACTACTTCTACAGGCTCAGAAACAGACAGGCAACCCATATATTCCATTTCTACACGATACACTCCTTCTGCCTGGGCTGAATAAACCGCATCCATACCTGAGTGCACCAATTCATTATCACGATACCAATTGTAAATAACATCCTGATATTCATCAACCCTCAGCATTGCAGGAGCAGAACAAGTCAGGACTTCCTCCAGGTAAAGATTGGGTTTCTCCAAGCCTATATACGCTTCTTTTGCAACTGAGAAATAGGATTCGCCCTTGTAATTTACCTCCAGGGTATACACTCCCCCTGCCGTGTAATGGTCTAATTGAATGACGGGTCCTGTTATTCCTGTAGCAACCCCTTCTTTTAACCAGGAGAAATCAAAATTCGCATAAAGATCTTCACCTATACTAATTTCATCTCCATTAGAGAGCGAACCAGTAAGCTGGTTTAAAGAAAGAATTGCAGCTGTATTGTCACAGGCCATATAAGAACCATCAAAATCTATTTCGGCACTAAAGTTTACCGGCTCAAATACCTGAAAAGTTGGAGAATAAACCTCCATGGCACAACCATTAACATCTTTAAGTACTGCATGGTACTGACCTTCATCAATGGCAGCAAATTGGGTAAGATTGATATCTTTTGCTACTTCAGCACCATTTTTAAACCATGATATCTCAAGGTCATTACGATTCGTCGTGATCTTTAATTCTGCAATGGCTTCTCCAATGAGCACCGACTTAAGCGGAGCGATCGTACTTACTTGGATCTCATTCCCTGAGATCATAACCGGATCAGAAGTAATGGTACATCCGAACTCATTGGTTACCTCTAAAAAATAGGTTCCTAAAGTACTGCCGGAAGCGCTGAAAGAATAATCAGAAGCAGAAGTTTGTATGGCCGATACCGGTTGTCCGTTTCGAAACCATTGATAGGTGTACCCCGGTTGATCATTCTCGGCCTTTAACATAATTTCCTGTCCGGAACAGGCAACGATCTCGCTGGGTATGGCAAGAACTACCTGCATGGCATCGAGGGCCTCAACAGATACAATATTAGAAACAACAGATCCGGAACAGGCTCCGTAAAAGGGTTCAGCATAATAGTTTCCGGCTGTATTCACTTCCAGGTAAGGAAGTTCTGTTTCTGTATAATATGCGCCGTCTTTAAACCATATATACCTGTTGGCAACATCTTTGTCAAGTTCCAGTAATACGGGTTCTGAACCGCAAAAACTCGAAGTCTCGTAATTATTAAGCACCAGGTATTCTGATGGTACATAATAGGCATCAAAAGGCTTAGAAGGTTCACTGGTTAATGCCGGAACGGTAGAACGTATTCTGATACGGTATCCCGAACCTGCCATGGTCGTGGCAAACTCAAGAGAATGTGTAAACTCGAATGAGGTATTTTTGTCTGAAAGGGTAGCAAGCACCTCTGCCTGTGAAAAATCTCCCTGCTCGTCAGAAAGCTCTATATAAAAAGTATTCCCGGAAGAAAAAGATTTTTCAGAAAAAGAGAATGCCACTTCAAAGTTTCTGAAGGAATCACTAATACAGGCATGGCTAAAATTCAGCACAGGTTGGTTCAAGGTTTGGGAGTAACCATTAACCGCGGCTAAAAACAAGACTATTAGGGCAAAGTAATGTTTTTTCATAGGTTAAGTTTTCTGTAGCTACCAAGTGTTCTTAACTTGATTTTTCCTACAATTACACTAATGAATGTAGTACAAAAAATCACAAAACCCGATTAAATGACAAAAATATCGATGAAATACACTTTTTTAATACATCGATACGTCGTTCAAAAATTAAGTCAGAGTAGTATACATACACCTATAACCGCGAATTCTGTTATCTTTCAGAAAAAAACAAAATCCATGCAACTATTCAGACTATTACCAATCCTGTGTTTATTGTTCGCCCTCACAGCCTGCAATTCCTCTTCCAAAAAGAATGGTCAACAGATCGAAGAGGAATCATCCACCGTATTTTATTTAATAAGACATGCAGAGAAAGACCGAAGTGACCCGGAAGAAAAAGACCCGGCTCTCACCCCGGAAGGGCAATTAAGGGCCAACTATTGGAGTGATCTGTTCAGGGAGGTGCCTTTTTCAGCTGTTTACAGTACAGATTATGCAAGAACCAGGCAGACTGCTGAGCCAACGGCAGCATCAAAACAGTTAAACACAATGATCTACGAAAATGGTGCTGCCCTTGTTAAAGAATGGATAGCTCAACATAAGGGAGGGCACGTACTTGTGGTTGGACACAGTAATACGATTCCCGGCATTGCCAACGCTCTTTTAGGTGAGGAAAAGTATTCTCAAATTGAAGATACGAACAATGCAAATCTCTATATCGTGCATGTTAAAGGTCAGAATGCCGAAAGCATACTTCTGCAACCCGAGCCTATAAACAGGAATCACATGGTGCCACAAGAACTTCCTTAAGTTCTATTACCGAGAGCAACTCTAAATCATCCTCCTGAAAGAGGCTGTCCAGTTGATACAGGGAAGCCTCTTTTGACCGGGGTTTAAAATTGCGATAATCAGAAAAGTCAATTCCTTCAATGCTTCGTCTGTTAAAAGCTTCTCTGAATCTCATACCACCGCCATTGGTATGATATTCATAAGCCAGAAAGTCTACCTTAAAGGTATTCTGATTTATCCAATACAGAAATACATCTTCAAAGTCAGTACCCCCACCTTCCTGATCAAACCAAACTTTGATCTTATAATAAGGGGTTCCATTGATCTCAACCGCCTCCAATATTTCTTTGTTAACCGCCTTGTCATTAAGGCCGTAAGGCAGATAAGCGAAGTAGTGTACTGAATTCACTGAATTGGCATATTTCACCGCCATGCTATCTGCCACCTCAGCCGGGTTGTTATTGAGAAAACGTTGAAAGCCATCATTGGTTATCACGTCTCTTACCTGAAAAGAATCCTGTACAAAAGTTCGTTCCAACAAGAATTTGCCGTTTTCTCTGGCAGAGCGGTACTTCTTATCTCTGAACTCAAAACGGATTTCCTTACCTTCTAAATTGGCACTCCCCGAGCTTTCAAGGGATCTGTTCACGATTTCAGTAGCATCCGGAGAACAGGATAGTATACTCAGGGCCAACACCAGGATCACAGGTAGGTATTTCATGCTATGCTATTTTTATCAATGCTTTTAATTAGGTCGCAAATATACAGTTTAGATAACAAAACTTCATTTCTTCGGAAATAGAGGGAATTCACATATTGTTCTTAAATTTGAACCAACTATGAAGAACACGGTTAACATCAAGAATAAACGAGCGCGCTTCGAATATGAGATCCTGGACACCTATACAGCCGGTATTGTTCTGGCAGGTTCAGAGATCAAATCAATTCGTCAGGGCAAGGCCTCTATTGCCGAAAGTTTTTGTGAATTCAATGACAAGGGAGAATTATTTGTGATCAATATGACCATTCAGGAATATGATCATGCCACGCATTTTAACCACCAGCCTAAGAGCGAACGTAAATTACTCTTAAACAAGCAGGAACTGCGTAAGTGGCACAAGCAGGTAAAAACCTCCGGGCTCACTATTATACCCCTCCGGGTGTTCATTAACGACCGTGGCTTGGCCAAAATGCAAGTTGCCCTTGCCAAGGGTAAAAAGCTCTATGACAAAAGAGAGTCCATTAAGGACAGAGACAGTAAAAGACAGCTTGACCGTATTAAGAAGGCCTATAACTAGTTTTTATCTTCCAACATAGGTACGAAACGAAAATCACCGTATTCTGTCTTCTCGAATTCTGTTGCTGATTTACGAACAAACCGCGTCATTACCTGAACTTCATCGCCCACCGGTATAACCAATTTACCTCCTATTTTCAATTGTGAGAGCAAAGGTTTTGGAACAAATGGAGCTCCTGCGGTAACAATGATCCCGTGAAAAGGGGCTTCCTCTTCAAGGCCTTTATAACCATCGCCAAAGATCATGCGCTTTGGCTTATACCCCAGTTTAGGTAGAAATCGGCTGGTTTTTTTAAACAGTTCGTGCTGTCTCTCTATGGTATATACCAGGGCTCCTATTTCAAGAAGAACCGCACTCTGATATCCGCTTCCGGTTCCTATTTCCAGGATCTTATCACCGGGGGCAACTTCCAATAATTCGGTTTGAAACGCCACCGTGTATGGCTGAGAAATGGTTTGATCTGCAGCTATGGGAAAGGCTTTATCCTGGTAGGCATGGTCTTCAAAACTACTATCCATAAACAGGTGCCGTGGAATATTCGCAATAGCCGCCAATACACGTTTATCTTTGATACCTTTGGATTCAAGGGTTTGCACGAGTTTATTTCTCATGCCCTGATGTTTCAGACTATCTTTCAAGATCGGTTGGATTTTAGAGGGGGTAAAATTAACAATTATCTCATTTATTCTGCCCAAAGTCGGGCCCTGTTCTTAAAATTAATAGGGCTTCAGGTTGAAAGAATGCCATTAGAAGTTTATTTTTGTGAAAAACATCGTTCTATGCTTAAAGCAGGGGTTCTTGGTGCCGGTCACCTGGGCAAAATTCACCTAAAATTATTACAACTATCTGATCAATATGACCTGGTAGGTTTTTTTGATCCCGATGAAACCAACGCAAAAAAGGTTGCGGCAGAATTTGGATATAAGTACTTCTCCACTATCGATGCCCTATTAGAAGAGGTAGACATGGTAGACATTGTTACTCCAACCCTCTCGCATTATGATTGTGCGGTGAAAGCTATTGAAAAAGGCAAACATATTTTCCTGGAAAAGCCCATCACTAAAACAGTGGAGGAAGCCAGATCGATCATAGAACTTGCAACTGCAAAGGGCGTCAAAGGGCAGGTTGGACATGTTGAACGATTTAATCCTGCATTTATGTCGGTTATGGGCAAACTGGAGAATCCTATGTTCATAGAGACCCACCGCCTGGCAGAATTCAACCCGAGAGGGACTGATGTTCCTGTGGTACTCGATCTCATGATACACGACATTGATATTATTCTGAGCGTAGTCAGATCAAAGGTTTCTAATATTGTAGCCAGTGGTGTTGATGTGATCTCGAACTCTCCCGATATTGCGAATGCCCGAATTGAATTTGAGAACGGTTGTGTGGCAAATCTTACTGCCAGCAGAATATCACTGAAAAACATGAGAAAGTCCCGATTTTTTCAGAGAGACGCCTATATCTCGGTTGACTTTCTGGAGAAAAAGGTAGAGGTAGTCAAAATGAAGGATGCCCCTGAAAACCCGGACGAATACGCCCTGGTGTTGCAGAATGCCGAGGGCATTAAAAAACAGATCTACTTCGAGAACCCGAAGGTTACCCAGAACAATGCTATTTTAGATGAACTGGAGGCCTTTGCTCATGCCATTAACAACAATACCACTCCTCCGGTAACCCTTGAACAAGGAACCGAGGCTCTGAGGGTTGCCATGGAGATCGTTCGACTCGTTGAACAAAAAAATTAAGCTGAAACAAACACTATAAATTTTACGAATACATGAAAAAGATCGCAGTAATTGGTGCAGGTACCATGGGTAATGGAATTGCTCATACCTTCGCTCAATTCGATTATGATGTAAATCTTATTGATATTTCTGAAGCTTCTCTCGAAAAAGGAATGAGCACCATCACCAAAAACCTTGACAGAATGGTTAGCAAGGGAAGTATTGACGAAGCTAAAAAAGAAGCAACCCTTAACGCCATAACTACTTATACAAGCCTTGAAGAAGGTGCAAAAGATACCGACCTTGTTGTGGAGGCCGCAACAGAGAACGAGAACCTTAAGCTCAAGATCTTTGAACAACTTGACGAAATTTGTAAGAGCGAGGCTATTCTGGCTACCAATACCAGTTCAATCTCCATCACTAAAATTGCCACCGCTACCAAACGTGCCGATAAGGTAATAGGGATGCACTTTATGAACCCGGTGCCGATCATGAAACTCGTGGAAGTGATAAGAGGATACAATACTTCTGATGAGGTGACCAGCACCGTGATGTCCTTATCAGAAAAACTGAATAAGGTTCCGGTAGCGGCTAATGATTATCCGGGTTTTGTAGCCAACAGAATCCTGATGCCGATGATCAACGAAGCTATTGAAACGCTTTACAACGGTGTTGCCGGGGTAAAAGAGATCGATACGGTTATGAAACTGGGGATGGCACATCCCATGGGGCCATTACAGCTTGCCGATTTTATTGGTCTTGATGTTTGCTTATCTATTCTAAACGTTCTTTACGACGGCTTTAAAAATCCAAAATACGCCCCATGCCCTCTATTGGTGAATATGGTTATGGCCGGGAAGCTGGGTGTAAAATCCGGGGAAGGTTTCTACGATTATTCTGCCTCGCGAAAAGCAGAAACCCCATCAGCCCAATTCAGCTGAATATAAATTAAGTACCTTCGGAGAAAAGTAATACCTATGTTCCTGATAAATCCATTCAGAGCCGTCATACCGGTTCCGGACAAAGTTGCCCATGTGGTGACAAGGGACCTTAGGAGCTATTCTCCGGAGGAACTTCAAGCGATACTTAAATACAATCCTTATTCTTTTCTTCAGGTCATCAACCCCGGGCACCGTTATAATAAAGAGGTTACCGGAGAAGACAGGAATATCCTGGTTAGAAACAGGTACCTGGAATTCGTTCAGGAAAAAGTGCTCGTCAAAGACGATCAGCAAGCCCTTTTTCTCTACCAATTAGATCATGATACCTTAAGCTGCATGGGACTTTTGGGCAATCTTCATCTGTCTCATTACGAAAAATCAAGGGTAAAGCCTCATGAAAAAACGCTGAAGGCAAGGGTAGAGATCTTCCAGGATTACCTGAGAACTACCAGAATTCAAACAGACCCAGTCTTATTGGTACATGATGACGATAGTACATTACAGGAATACCTGGAAAAACTGAGGGCAAACGAACCCTGTCTTAATTTCACCACTCCGGATAAACAGAAACACCGCCTCTGGCGTATCACTGACCAGACCGCCATTGAACGTATCAGCAATTATCTGGAGAAAATGAATACTATTTACATTGCAGACGGGCATCATCGTATCTCTTCTTCTGCAAAAATGTACAAAGAGAGCACTCAAGACGGGCATCAGGATTCAGCCTATGTTATGAGTTTGTTTGCCGCAGCCTCTCAGGTTCGAATCAGTGGATTTACCAGGTTAGTACACGACCTGAACGGACTCAGTAAGGCCGATTTTCTAATAGCTCTCGATCGTTTTTTTATTGTTGAAGAAAAAGTATCGCAGCACCTGGAACCAACCAACCCTTTGGAATTCACCATGTATCTGGATGGTGGGTTTTACAGCCTTACCCTGAGAGATCAATTCCTGAAAGATCATCCATTAAAAGATCTTCCTCCAAACATTCTACAGCGTACGGTACTAAAACCTATTCTCAACATCAAGAGTATGCGACGCAGTAAGCGCATTACTTATATACACAGCCTTAACGGAGAACTTAAGATGAAGAATCTTATTGATGAGGGGTTATATGAGGTAGGGTTTACCCATTTCCCGGTTAGTTTTGAGCAACTTAAAGCCGTTGCTGATAAGGGACTACGAATGCCGCCAAAGTCAACCTATATCGAGCCTAAACTAAAAAGTGCTCTTACTGTATTTGAATTTTAATATATTGACCCAAAAGCAGAAAGACCTGATGATAGCAGAGAAACTAAATACGATCAAATCAAATTTACCGCAAAATGTTACGCTTATAGCTGTATCCAAGACCAAACCCGAAGAGGATATCATGGAAGCTTACCGTGCCGGTCATCGTGACTTTGGCGAGAATAAGGTTCAGGAAATGACGGCGAAATACGAGAACCTTCCTAAGGATATCAGATGGCATATGATAGGTCACGTACAGCGTAATAAGGTAAAATATATGGCTCCTTTTGTA
This sequence comes from Robertkochia marina, assembly GCF_004799345.1. GTDB lineage: Bacteria > Bacteroidota > Bacteroidia > Flavobacteriales > Flavobacteriaceae > Robertkochia > Robertkochia marina. The sequence goes on along the minus strand of NZ_SSMC01000002.1, from coordinate 604,756 downwards.
CACATGATTCATGGGGTAGACAGTTTGAAACTTCTAAAAGAGATCGAGAAGCAGGCCAAAAAGCAGGATCGGGTAATAAATTGCCTGCTGCAAATTCATATTGCCAGGGAAGAATCGAAATTCGGACTCGACGAAGAAGAGCTAAAGGAATTACTCGCTTCTGAGGCTTTTAGCCAGATGAAATATGTGCATATTAAAGGACTTATGGGTATGGCTACATTTACCGATAAGCAGGAGGTCGTTCAAAGTGAATTTTCCTATCTTAAGCAACTCTTCGAAAGCCTGAAAAAAGATCAGGAATCATGGCCTCACCTCAGTATGGAGGTACTTTCCATGGGTATGAGTGGCGATTATGAACTGGCCGTAGAATGTGGAAGTACCATGGTCAGAATTGGAAGCAGTATTTTCGGAGAGCGTAATTATCAATAAAATACCAAGGTATTGTACGTAATTCTGGATATAGAGACCACGGGGGGAAAATACAACGAAGAAGGCATCACTGAGATCGCTATCTACCGGTTTGATGGTCATGAGATCACTGATCAATTTATCAGCCTGGTCAACCCTGAAAAAGAAATTCAACCCTTTGTGGTGAAGCTTACCGGCATTAACAACAAAATGCTTAGAAGTGCCCCAAAGTTTTACGAAGTTGCCAAGCGGATCGTAGAGATCACCGAAGGGTGTATTCTTGTGGCTCATAATGCCCAGTTTGACTACAGAATACTTCAAACCGAGTTCAGACGATTGGGGTACGACTTTCAAAGAGAATCATTATGTACCGTTGAGCTCTCTCAAAAACTGATGCCCGATCAACCTTCCTACAGCCTGGGAAAACTGGTGCGATCGTTAGGTATACCCGTTAGCGACAGGCATCGAGCCAACGGTGATGCCCAGGCCACCCTAAAGCTATTCAAGATCTTACTGAATAAAGATAAGAGCAAGGAGATCATGAGTAATACGGTCAGAACCGCAACTACCGGTGTATTAAGTCAACGCCTGCTTGATATTGTAGATGCCATGCCTTCTTCCATGGGACTTTACTATATGCATAATGACAAGGGGGAAGTGATCTTTATTGAGAAAAGCAGTAACCTGAAAAAAAGTGTCAATAAGAAATTTACCTCGGTAAGTAAAAAGTTTAGAAGTCTGCAAAAGGAAATGCGTGCAGTAACCTATGAGGAAACCGGGACAGAGCTTATCGCTTCTCTTAAAGAATATGAAGAATTAAAGATCAACAAGCCAAAGTATAACCGTCGCGGAAGAGTGAAGCCTTTTAAATTTATTTTAAAGAAGGAAAAGAATAAAGACAACTACGAGGCCCTTGTTATAGAGCCCTATAAAAAACAACACTCTTATATAACAAGCTTCAATACCTATCCGGAGGCATTGAACCTGCTGCGCCGTTTAACCTCCGATTTCAATTTGTGTTTAAAAGTAAACGGTTTGAGTGAAGCCAGAGCTCAATGTTCGGCCTATAATGAACAGAAATGTCATGGCGCCTGCATTCAGAAAGAACAGCCCTCGATATATAACGAAAGAGTGAATAATGCCGTGGCGTCCCTTACAATGAGCAACAAAAATATGATCATCACGGGAAAGGGTCGGGAGATCGATGAGAAAAGTGCTTTACTGATAGAAAACGGAACTATTAAGGGTTATGCCTACGTGAATCTCAATCATCAACTACAGGTCAAAGAGATCATACAAACCATGCTGAGCCCCATTGCACATGATCACTTTACCCGTCATATCGTTGAAAAATACATGAGAAAACAAAAACATCTTAAGATCCTGAATTTTTAGAACTGCTCTTCTTTATACCGGAGAAAATAACCGACTGGTGCTGCAGACTCCGAGAGATATGTTTGATACAGTCACATCCAAATAAGCCATAGAACGGGGCTTATAAGGCCTTTTCTGCAACGGTATCTTACAGCAAGGGTTTTCTTCCGAAGGAATTTTTAATACATATTGTAAGGATATATATCAGGAATCCTATAACTTTAAAATACCGTTAGCTGTAAATTCCTAAAAATGCCGGAAACTATAGAGCCAAAAAACAACTGGAAGTTTAAGCTCCATGAGATCATCTACGAGGCAGACACCCCCATGGGGAAAGCCTTTGATATAGCTCTTTTTATAATTATTCTGTTCAGTGTGGTTTTGGTGATGCTTGAAAGTGTTAAGCCTTTTGATGCGAAATACCACGACACCTTACTTGCGGCCGAGTGGGTAGTCACCATACTTTTTACCCTGGAATATATCGCCCGCATTATTTGTATCAAAAAACCTTCAAAATACATTTTTAGTTTTTACGGTATCATTGACTTCCTGTCAACCATCCCTCTCTATATTTCCTACTTCTTTGCCGGAACACAGGTATTACTGGCTGTTCGTGCCCTCAGATTATTGAGGGTTTTCAGGATCTTAAAACTGATCAGGTTTTTAGGAGAAGCATCACAACTGGGTCGTGCCCTGAAAGCCAGTAGAATTAAAATAGCTGTGTTTATTTATACGGTACTTATACTATCTGTAATCCTCGGAACAGTCATGTATCTTATTGAAGGGGAAGATGCCGGTTTTACCAGTATTCCCAGAAGTATTTATTGGACCATTGTGACACTTACCACAGTAGGTTATGGGGATATTGCCCCACAATCCGACCTCGGGCAGGTGATCGCTGCCATGATCATGATCCTGGGTTATGGCATCATAGCTGTGCCTACCGGGATTGTCACCTCTGAATTTGCAAGACAATCAAAGCTTGAACATGACATACACGACAATACCCAGGCTTGTCCGCATTGTCTGGAAGAATTTCACACCAGTGATGCTCATTTTTGTCATAAATGTGGATCTTTGCTGAATGAGCCATAACTATCTCATTTCGGTGGCGGGTCCCACCGCTATTGGTAAAACCGCAATGGCTATTCACCTGGCCAAGCACTTTAACACAGAGATCATTTCGAGTGATTCCAGGCAGTTCTTTAAAGAAATGTCTGTTGGAACCGCTGTACCTGACCCCGATGAACTGAAAGCTGCCCGGCATCATTTTATTCAGCACATAAGCATACACGAGAATTACAGTGTCGGAGATTTCGAGCGAGATACCCTAAAACGCCTCGACGCCTTGTATAAAGATCACACCTGCGTGATCATGGCCGGGGGCAGCGGACTCTACTCTGATGCTGTCATAAAGGGCATGGATCATTTTCCTGATATAGATCCTGAGATCAGAGAGAAGCTTAATGAGCTCTTTACTGCACAAGGGCTGGAAGCGCTGCAGCAATTACTTAAGGAAAAAGACCCTGATTACTACAAGAAAGTTGACACAAACAATCCCCATCGTCTTATTCGTGCTTTAGAAGTTTGCCTGGGTACCGAAAAACCCTTTTCCTCCTTTTTAAATCAACCTCGGGAAAAGCGTCCGTTTAACACTATTAAGGTTGGCATTACTGCCGACCGAAAGATCATATATGACCGCATTAATCTCAGAGTCGATATGATGATGGAAGCCGGCTTGCTTGAAGAAGCAGAAAGGCTTTTCCCTTACCGCGAACTGAATGCCCTTCAAACCGTAGGATACAAAGAGCTGTTTGAATACATGGATGGGAAGGCCACCCTGGAGGAAGCCGTTAGCGAGATCAAAAAGAATACACGACGATTTGCCAAAAGACAGCTTACCTGGCTAAGAAAGGACCCTGATATTAACTGGTTTGAATATGATACTGACCCCCAAGAGGTCTGTATGGCGGTTGAGGGGATGATGGATTATTAATTACTGCGTCTGGAATGTGACCAAAGGGAAACAGAACAGGCTACAGGAATTAATCACGACGAAGGCGTGATGGATGATGAATTATAAATGGTAAATGATAGATTACGTCGCCTAGAGATTACAACCTACCTGCATCGCCCTTCCACGGGCTGGCTCCCCTGTCTGCCAACAGGCAAGATCGCTAAAAAGGTCTACTTGCCAACGCACCTTCTGGCTCCTCACGATGAAAGGTTCACAGAACCTTCCAATGCCGTTCGGCCCTCTGCTTACCTACTTACCCGTATACCCGTTTAACTGTTTACCCGTTTACCCGTTTACCCGTTTACCCCAAATCATTAACTTTGAAATAAAAAAGCATGCGAAGCATTAAGAAAATTCATAATGCAGAGTCCCGGCCCATAGGAGATCTGAAAACCCACTCTCCCCTGCCTAGCCGTACCCTGCAGCAAATCGATCCTTTTATATTTCTCAATCACCACGGTCCGCAGATCTATCCGCCAAATAACAACGGGTTGCCTTTCGGGCCCCACCCTCACAGGGGTATTGAAACAGTAACATTTATAATATCGGGCGATATTGCCCACCGGGACACCTCGGGTGCCGAGAGTGTTATTGATGCCGGGGGTATACAATGGATGACAGCGGGCAGCGGACTCATCCATGCTGAGTTGTCATCGGATGGGTTTCTTCAGGAAGGAGGCGAATTAGAGATCCTTCAATTGTGGATCAACCTTCCGGCAAAACATAAGATGACCCAACCCTTTTACAAAGGAGTACCGGCACGGGAAATGGTAAAGAGCCGGCCGGCAGATGGTATTGAAATGGACCTGATAGCAGGTCAATGGAATGGAGAAGAAGGCAGTGTTTCTACCCTCACAGATGTTTTTTTAAGTACGATGACCTTTGACAAGGGTACCACTATTATGCTGGATGTTTCTACCGACAGGAATATCTTTTTCTATGTGATCAAAGGAAAGCTGGAAGTAAACGGTCATAAGATATCTGAATTCCATCTTGTTGAATTCAATAACGATGATGAAAAAATATCCATCAAGGCCCTGAAAGAATCCATCCTTATTTTCGGGCATGCACAGCCTCTGAATGAACCCATGGTAGCCCACGGTCCCTTTGTCATGAACACTGAAGAAGAGATCGCCCAGGCCTACCAGGATTTCCGGGAAGGAAAGATGGGGAGATGGGGATAGGCAGTTAACAGTTTGCGGTTTACAGTTATGCGGTTTAAATGGTTGAAATTTAAGCTCCTAAAGTCATCAAATAACCAAAAGACCATAGTTCACAACGCTTCAGTTAATTCTTACAACATAAATTTCTATCAGGAGTAATCCTGTTCTATATTAGCAGTGTTGTTAGTTCAGTACTGATCACCAAGCCCCAAAAAAAGTAATCAGTACATCATACCCTAAATGAAACCTACGAACCAACCTACCCGTTGGATTACAAAAAAAGCTCCGGAACAGATCCGGAGCTTTTTTGATTTGTACAGCATTCAGTTAGCGGTTATGCGGTTATGCGGTTATGCGGTTATGCGGTTATGCGGTTATGCGGTTATGCGGTTATGCGAAATTAAATTCTGGAATTTTAGGAGTTGAAAATTTAGGTTTTCTGCCTACCTACTTACCCGCTTACCTGACTACCCGCATTGCCCTCCCGTCAGCTGGCTCCCCTGTCTGCCGACAGGCAGGATCGCTAAATAGGTCTGCAAGACCTTTTTTACGCTCGGCCCTTCGTCTACCGGTCTACCTGTTCACCCACATCCCCCAATCCCTCTATCCCTCCATCCTTATAGCCCTACATCATTTTTTCCTATCTTTAAAAACCAACTACTATCAAATGAATACGCTACGTCCGCTGGCCCTTGTTGTCATGGGAGTTTCCGGCTCCGGGAAATCGACCATAGGAAAACTGCTCTCTTCCAAAACTGATATTCCTTTCATAGAAGGTGACCACTACCACCCCGAAGAAAACATCCAAAAAATGACAAAGGGAGTTGCCCTGACCGATGAGGACAGGATTCCATGGCTGCGGCAATTAGCAAGGGTGATCCACGATCATCTTGAAAAGGGATCTTCCTGTATCCTGAGCTGCTCAGCTCTTAAGGCTGACTACCGCAGAATTTTAGAGACTGATCACAACGCACAGGTAAAATTTATTTACTTACATGGCACCCCTGAAATGATCGTAAAAAGGATGGCTGATCGCCAAAGTCATTTTATGCCTTTAGAACTGCTTACATCTCAATTTGAAACCCTTGAATACCCTGTAGAGGCTTCACGATATGATACTGTAGATACACCTGAACACATTGCTAATACTATTATCCATGATCTGTCTCAAAAGACTGAATTCGGAGTTGCCGGTATGGGTGTTATGGGGAGCAGCATCAGCAGGAACCTGGCTTCTAAAGACTTCAGGATGGCTCTGTATAATCGCGAAGTGAAAGGCAAAGAAGAACAGGTTGCTGAACAGCTGAAACAGGCTTACGGTGAACTCACAGAGGCGATGGCATTTAATAATCTGAGTGACTTTGTAGCTTCATTACAATCCCCCAGAAAGATATTACTTATGGTGCCTTCGGGTGATGCTGTTGATCAGCTCATTAACGATCTGCTTCCTCTATTATCTAAAGGCGATGTGATCATAGATGGAGGAAACTCTCATTACAAGGAGAGCAGCAGAAGACTTAATGAACTCAGAAAAAAGGGAATATTTTTTCTTGGATGTGGCATTTCCGGAGGCGAAAAAGGGGCTCTTGAAGGTCCGTCTCTCATGCCCGGTGGAAGCAGTGAGGGCTGGGTGATCTCACGACCATTTCTTATGGTCTTGGCTGCCCGCGATAAAAACAACCACCCCTGTTGCAGCTTTACAGGGGGCATGGGCTCGGGGCACTTCATTAAAATGATCCATAATGGTATCGAATATGCTGAAATGCAATTACTGGCAGAGCTTTATCATTTGCACAAACGATCAGGTCAGTCGGCCAAAGAAATTTCTAAAGCCTTTTCATCTTATAATTCAGGTGAGCTGAACAGCTACCTCTTAACCATAACCTGCAGCATCCTCAGTTATCAGGATAACGAGGGACTTTTATTAGAAACTATTCTGGATAAGGCCGGCAATAAGGGTACAGGGAGTTGGGCAACAATTTCGGCTGCCGAACTAGGCCTTCCGGCAACCATGATAGCAAGCGCACTATTTGCACGTTATCTTTCCTATTTTAAAGATAAACGTACAGCCTATGATCGGGAATATAAGTTCCCAAAACCAACCGTTAATTTGGAGCCTAACTCAATTAAAAATGCCTATGCCCTGGCAAGGATCATTAATCATATTCAGGGGTTCGAGATACTACAATCTTATTTGAAAAATGTTGATCATGGCTGTGAACTGTCTGAGGTAGCCAGGTTGTGGACCAATGGTTGTATCATTCGTTCTGAACTGATGAACAGTTTGGTTGAACAACTAAAAACTTCTTCTGACCTTCTGTTGATCACGCAAATAAAAGAACAGGTACAAGCCTGGAAACCCGCACTCGAATCACTTATTATAGAAGCTATACATGCGGGTATTGCTGTGCCTTCATTTACCGCTGCCCTGAATTACCTGAATGGCATTACAGAGAAGAAGGGTCCGGCCAACCTGATACAGGCGCAACGAGATTTTTTCGGGGCGCATAAATACCAAAAAGAAAACGACCGTACCGAAAAATACTATCATACCAACTGGGAATCATGAGCTTTATACTGGAAAATCAAGCCCTCTTTTCTGTGGCAGCAGGGATCATCCTGCTTTTGTTACTTATTCTGAAATTCAAAATACATGCCTTTCTCTCCTTGTTGATAGCCAGTATAACGGTTGGAGTACTTGCCGGAATGGCACCCGCACAGATCATCACAACGGTGCAGAACGGAATGGGAGGTACCCTGGGTTATGTAGCAACAGTAGTAGGCCTTGGGGCAATTTTCGGAGCTATTCTTGAGCATAGCGGTGGTGCCCTGGTAATTGCTGAGAATCTTTTAAACAGATTCGGACTCAACAAAGCGCCATTAGCACTCACCATTACAGGTTTCATTATTGCCATCCCCGTATTTTTTGAAGTTGGATTCATCCTCATGGTGCCCATCCTATATGCTCTTCACAGGCGTACAGGCAAGTCTTTGCTCTATTACGCAATTCCGCTGCTTGCCGGACTGGCCGTTACGCATGCCTTTATACCACCTACCCCGGGCCCTGTAGCAGTAGCCGACATCGTTGGGGCAGACCTGGGTAATGTGATCCTGATAGGGTTCATGGCCGGTATACCTACTACTATGGTCAGCGGATTACTATTTGGAAAATATATTGGAAAAAAATTTTTCATCACTCCACCTGATGCCCACGCTGATAAAAACGAACAAATTAATAAGAGAGTATCCTTCAGTATGGTGCTATGGCTTATAGGGGTACCGATATTACTGATCCTCTTCAATACCGTTTTGAATAACTCCATTAGTGGGATGCAGGGTACCCGGATCGCAGAGCTCTTTGAGCTTATCGGACACCCTTTCACTGCCCTTATAATTGCCAACCTGTTAAGCCTGTATTTTCTTGGTATTAAGAAAGGAGTATCCAGAAAACAATTACAGGAGATTAGTGCCAGATCACTGGCTCCGGCCGGAGTCATTATTTTGATCACCGGTGCCGGTGGGGTCTTCAAACAGGTACTGATCGATACGGGAGCAGGAAATATGATGGCTGCGTCACTTTCTGACATTGGCTTCCCCCTGCTCCTATTCGGGTTTGTTATGGCCGCACTGGTAAGAATTATTCAAGGCTCGGCTACTGTTGCTATGATCACCGCTGCCGGGCTGGTAGCCCCATTAATTCCTGAGCAGAGCCCATCGGCAGAAATGGCCTGTATCGTTATTGCCATTGCCTCAGGGGCCTCCATCTTCTCCCATCTGAACGACAGCGGCTTTTGGCTGGTTAGCCAATACCTGGGCATGAATGAAACTCAAACATTCAGATCGTGGACCATGATGACGACTATTTTGGCATTTACAGGCTTATTGTCAGTAATGTTCATTTCTGCTATGATTTAAACCTTAATCAGTTATGCGGTTATACGGTTATGCGGTTATACTTCGGCCCTTTTAACGCTCAGCCCCCCTATAAATCAACCCTACACAACAACTACCCCTACCCTCACAACATAAATTTCTAACTCCTGGTTATCAGTAGTATATTAGAAGTGTTGTTAAATTACTTGTTGATGTCAGAGCCCCAAATTGATGTCTGCAAGAACAACAAATCAAAGCCCAAGATTTAACCTACTACTTAGGTAAAAAAAACAAGAGTTTCGGTGCCCCCCGGAGCTCTTTTTTTTGCAGTTAGCAGTTTTCGGTTTGCAGTTTACAGTTGTGAGGTTACACGAAATTAAAATTTTGGAATTTGAATATTGGAATTTCTTCTTACCACCTACCCGTCTACCTGCATACCTGCATACCTGCATACCTGCTTACCTGCTTACCTGCTTACCTACTTACCTACTTACCTACTTACCTACTTACCTACTTACCTACTTACCTACTTACCTACTTACCCACATCCCTAATAAAAAAAACACCAGTCCGAAAACGAACTGGTGCTCTTATGATCAAATAGTTGGGTATTTGATAGGTTCTTATGTTACTTTAGTTCAAACTGAGCTGATCCCAATTCGCCTAATTTCTCATCAAATACAACAACATTATAAGTTCCTTCAGGGAAATCTTCTTCTCCTCCTTTGCTGATGAAATCACATACATCAAGATCGGTGTTCTCATAGTAGAAGCTAGACGCTTTACTGTAAGTAACGCTTACACCTTCTTGTCCTTCTTCCTCAGGTTGGGTAGCAGCTACTGCACGCTCACCGATGATCTGTCCGCTAGGATCAGTTACCTGGATATAGAATTGTTTTGCTCCCGGCTTGGCAATTCTGTTAGACAATACTGTGTAGCAAATTCTGATCTTGTCTGCACGTCTGTTATTGGTTACCGTAACCAGTTTTCCGCTGTTACGCTCTTTTACAGCCTCCACAGAGAATTTGCTTAGGGCAAGTGCAGAACCGGTTTCTACAACCTTAGCAAGTTGGGTGTTCTGTACAAGAAGAGAGTCAGTAAACATAGATTGCTCTTCCAGGGCTACCTTGGTACTATCAACCTCCATAGCCAATAACGCATTAGACGATCTTAAAGAGTCGTTCTGAGCTAACAGGAACTCACGCTCTTTGGTAAGCTGACGTACCTGACGTCTGTATCTTGAAAGCGCACTGATATCTGCTTTCATGGTCTTAACAGAATCAATGTATGAAGCAATTTTATTTCTGGCATCCACTAGTTGGGCATTTGCAGATTCGCTTTCAGAAATAGCACGGTCATAATCAGACTTTAGGTTGTTAAGGTCTTCCATAACCAGGTTTTTCTCTTCAACCAGTTTGGCCGTAGTCTCTTTCTTTTCAGTATACAGGCTCACTGTATAGAAAATGGTAACCGCCAAAGCAACAACCAGCAGACCGGCTATCACTTTTAATCCGTTATTACTTTTTGTGTCAGTCATAAGATTAGTTTTAAATTTATTGGGGCGTTAATATAGTTTTTCTTTTTTTAAATTACCCAACGATATATATACGAACAAACTTTTATTTTAGATTATTTTCGCACTGAAATAAGAATAAATTTTAGCTAATGTCTTCAAAATTAGTTGTTTACGACCGTAAAAAAATTGCTTCTCTTACAAAAACCCGTGCCGGGGAAACCAAGTTTGGGGAGAAAGTAAGATGGATAGAACCTGAGGGGGATCTTTTAGAGCAATTGGCGGCCACAAAGGCCGCTTATGTTCTTTTTGGTATTCCCGAAGATGTTGGAGTCATTGGTAACCACGGGGTGGCCGGTGCAAAACATGCATGGCACACAGGATTAACAGCCTTGCTCAATATACAGTCTAATAAAATAGTAAAGGGATCAAAGGTATTGGTCTTAGGGCACCTTGATACAAGTGAATTGATGAATACACTTGAAGGACTTTCAGGAAATGACCTTATAAAACAAAGCAGGAAGTGCGCCGAAAGTCTCGACAAAGAAGTTACAGACCTTGTGAGAAAAATAGTCACCGCTGGTAAGGTCCCTATTATCATAGGGGGAGGTCATAATAATTCATATGGCAATATCAAAGGTTGTTCTCTTGCAAAAGGTGTACCTGTAAACGCTCTCAATATCGATGCGCATACCGATTTTCGTCAAAGAAATTCCAGACATAGTGGTAATGGATTTTCGTGGGCTTATTATGAAGGGTTTCTAAACCGGTATTTCATGTATGGTATTCATGAAAATTATACTTCAAAAAAGATCTTTGAAGCCCTGGAAGATAAAGAGCGTATTCGTTTCACCACATTTGAAGATCTGTTTATCAGACAACTGAAAGATCCCGATTCAGCATTTAAAGAAGGACTTGATTTTGTAAAATCAGAGCCCTTTGGTATCGAGGTTGACATGGATGCTATTGCCTTTATGCCCAGTAGTGCCCAAAGTCCTTCGGGCCTGAAACTAGACCAGGTACGGCAAATGGTGTACCAGGCTTCCAGGAAGAAAAATACAGCATACCTTCATCTTTGCGAAGCAGCCCCCGACCCCGGGAATGCCGCAGAATTGAAGTTAACGGGCAAGGCCATTGCCTATCTCATTTCAGATTTTATTAGAAAATGAATCCGGAAGATGTTTCTATCATCCCCTATCAGAGGAAGTACAGACCTTATTTCATCAATATGAATATGGAATGGCTGGAGCAGCTCTTTGAGGTGGAAGAACATGACAGGGAGATCCTTGAAAAGTGCGAAGAATATATTATTCAGAAAGGAGGCTATATCTTTTTTGCTAAATACAAGAAAGAGATCGTAGGTTGTTATGCCCTGCTTCGTATGGATCATAATACATATGAACTGGGTAAAATGGCTGTAGAAAGTAAGTACAGAGGATTGAAGATCGGGCAGGAACTTATGCAACATTGTATCGATTTCGGAAAAGCTGAAGGATGGAATAAACTTGTATTGTATTCAAGTCTTAAACTAGGTAATGCACTCCATATATATCGTAAATACGGCTTTCGTGAGATTCCACTGGAAAAGAACTCTCCATACATAAGAAGCAGCATCAAGATGGAGTTTATTTTTAATGAAAAGTTATAATATACCCACGTCATCATCTGCGATCAAGTCCATTCTAAGTTGGATTTGTCTAATTTTTAGTATATTGCCCCCGTTAAAACCCAAATTTTAACCTTAAACCTATAAGTTATGACTACTTTCCTTGCAGAAGTAAATGTAGAACGTCTTACCTCTGTGGTAACCTCAGGATTTTTAATCTGTCTTTGTTTATTGGTGGTTGCCCTGTACAGAAATCTTAAATTAAAGGCCGAGAATAATCGCCTGAGATCATCCGGATCTGATTCCTGATCAATCAAACTGATTTATAGCAAATCTCGATCTTTCTTTACGAATTTCCTGAAATTTGAATTCTTGTGGAGTATGATGACTATAAGCTGCTTCAATTAAAAATCTTTTCATGCATTCGTTTATGTTCATTTTGCCTTGATGCAAAACGAACCAAAAAATCAAGAATATTTGAGGCAATTTCTGCTTCGCAGAACCGCTGCTAACCCTGCGCTGCATGCTACGCACTTCCGCTTGGTTTACAGACTATTGCTGCAAATATTCGTTCCTTCCAAACTAGCATCCCAAAATGGATTAACTAAGTTTTATTCTTTTTAATAATTAAAGGCCGTCCTCAGGTTCTGGCAGGCCAGGACCCGCTTGATGAAGTTGCCGTTAAAAGCCAGGTGCTGTTTGAGGCACGCTGAAGGCGTGGTGAGTTCAGCTGGCTTAGGCAACGAATCGTTAGCGGATGGCCGAAGAACCAGGACTAGACTTTTTTGTTACTTTTTTACTCACTTCCTTTTTATTGTTTTAGAGGTGTTTGTGAGCCCTTACGGGGTTGGGCAATGCAAAAAAGTAAGGGCTAATCATTCATGAGAAGTCAAATCTATAATATGTCAGCGGTAGGAGCGTGACGATGTATTTTCGTAACTTTAGCATAAAACAAGTTATGAGAATACCAAAACAACTACCCTTCCTCCTCCTATTATGGAGCACTGTAACCCTATCTGGACAATCTCCTGAGACCGAATCTATTGGAGAGATCGGGGTGCAACCCATTGTTCATGGCACACTGGCCCTTGAATACCAAGACAAAACCATTTATGTTGACCCTTACGGGGGAGCCGATAAATTCAAAGAGATCAATGCTCCGGATATTGTTCTCATTACCGATATACACGGCGACCACTACAATCCGGAAACCCTCTCAGGGCTTCCACTGGAGAATGCCACCCTTGTAGTACCTGCGGCGGTAGCTGAACAACTTTCAGAACAACTTCAAGAAAAGGCCATTGTTATTGCTAATGATGAAAATAAAACAATCCAGGGAATAGAGATCAAAGCCATTCCGATGTATAATCTCCCGGAAACAGAAGAGTCCCGTCACCCAAAAGGCCGTGGAAATGGTTATATACTTACCCTTGGAGAACAAAAGGTTTACATCAGTGGTGATACAGAAGATATTCCAGAAATGCGTGCCCTGAAAGATATTGATATCGCCTTTGTATGCATGAACATGCCTTACACCATGACGGTAGACCAGGCCGCAAGTGCTGTTAATGAATTTAAACCCGGTATTGTATATCCGTATCACTACCGCGGCCGACCTGAGATGAGCGATACTGAAAAATTCAAAGCACTGGTGGAAGAGAAGAACGATGTGACCGAGGTACGACTTCGGAATTGGTATCAAGAGTAAACAGTTATACGGTTATACGGTTATACGGTTATACGGTTATGAAATAAACAGAAAAGCGGATCATTCTGATCCGCTTTTCTATATAACTAACAATAATTTATAATCCATCATCCATAATTGATCTTGCAAGGCAAGATCTCTAGTCCCGAATAAGCTTTTTATACTTAATACGCTTAGGAGTAACATCTTCTCCAAGGCGCTTACGTTTATTCTCTTCATAGTCAGAGAAGCTGCCTTCAAAGAAATACACCTCAGAATTTCCTTCAAAAGCCAATATATGAGTACAGATCCTGTCGAGGAACCAACGGTCGTGAGAAATAACCACGGCACATCCTGCAAAGTTCTCAAGTCCTTCTTCAAGGGCTCTCAGGGTATTCACGTCAAGGTCGTTCGTAGGCTCATCAAGGAGCAGGACGTTTCCTTCTTCTTTCAGGGTCATAGCCAGGTGAAGGCGGTTACGCTCTCCTCCTGAAAGGGCCGACACCTTCTTGTTCTGCTCACTTCCGGAAAAATTAAAACGACTCAGATAAGCTCGTGAATTTACCTGTCTTCCTCCCATCATGATCAATTCCTGACCTTCCGAGAAATTCTCCCAGATAGTTTTCTCCGGGTCAATATCTTTATGAGATTGATCTACATAGGCGATCTTAGCCGTGTCACCCACCGTAAATTCTCCTTTATCGGGTTGCTCCTCTCCCATGATCATTCTGAAAATAGTGGTTTTACCGGCTCCATTGGGTCCAATAATACCAACGATCCCGGCTTGAGGAAGGGTAAAGTTCAGATTTTCATACAATAATTTATCGCCAAAGGCCTTGGCAACGCCCTTGGCTTCGATCACATTGGTACCCAAACGCGGTCCGTTTGGAATATAGATCTCCAGTTTTTCGTCTAATTGCTTCTGATCTTCATTCAGCAGCTTATCGTAATTATTTAAACGTGCTTTCTGTTTGGCCTGCCTTCCTTTTGGTGCCATTCGCACCCATTCCAGCTCACGCTCCAGAGTTTTCTGACGTTTCGAAGCCTGTTTTTGCTCCTGTGCCAGGCGCTTGGCCTTTTGATCCAACCATGAAGAGTAGTTTCCTTTCCATGGAATACCCTCGCCCCTGTCTAATTCAAGTATCCATCCTGCCACATTATCCAGGAAATAACGGTCGTGAGTAACGGCGATCACCGTTCCCTTATACTGTTGTAAATGCTGTTCTAACCAAAGTACAGATTCTGCATCAAGGTGGTTGGTAGGCTCATCAAGCAAGAGTACATCAGGTTGTTTTAACAGCAGTCGGCAAAGGGCTACCCTTCTGCGCTCTCCTCCTGAAAGCACTTTTATAGGGGTATCAGGTTCCGGAGTTCTAAGGGCATCCATTGCCACCTCCAGTTTATTATCCAACTCCCAGGCGTTGCTGGCATCAATTTTATCCTGAAGCTCGGCCTGCTTATCCATCAGCTTTTGCATCTTATCAGCATCCTCGTATACCTCAGGCAACCCGAACATATCGTTGATCTTGTTATACTCATCAAGAATGGCAACAGTCTCTGCAACCCCCTCCTTGACGATCTCCAATACTGTTTTCTCTTCATCCAACTGGGGTTCCTGTTCCAGGTAACCCACAGAATATCCGGGTGCAAATACCACATCACCCTGGTAATTTTTATCAATACCGGCTATGATCTTTAAAAGGGTGGATTTACCGGAACCGTTCAAACCGAGGATCCCGATCTTGGCCCCGTAGAAGAAACTCAGGTAAATATTTTTAAGAACCTGCTTGTTGGCTCCGGGGTAGGTCTTGGAGACCCCGGACATGGAAAATATTACTTTTTTATCGTCAGACATATCAAATTAATTTATTGAACAATACCGGCTTAAACCCTCCCCTTTAGTGCATTAAACACCCAGGCAATCGAGAAGAAACCAACACCTACGGCGGCAAAACCCCAGCCGGCTACTTCTTCGTATTTAAAGGCGCCCATGGCTATGAGACCCAGTCCTACAAAAATCATGATCCAGGTGGCCCAGGCCAGTACTGTATTCTTATTCATACCCATTTTCTTAATATCTATTTATTTATCGTTAGTTTTAGTTCGTAAAGCGGGCAAATATCGTTAAAATTAACGAAAATAATGCGGAATCTATTCCCTATTCATTTTGTATTTTAGCCATGCTTTTCGGGGAGTCCGGATAGCTCTGCAAGGCCGTATAGGCTGATGATCGTGACTTCCCTCCCTAAAATACAGACCAACAACAAACACACGGTAATGGATATCAAATTCAATAAGAACGAAGATCACAATAAACTTCTTGTTTCCGATCTTAAACATCGGTTAGCCAGGGTTCATAAAGGTGGAGGCGAAAAGCGGATCGCTAAACTTCACGATCAGGGTAAACTGACTGCCCGGGAACGTATTGACCTGCTTTTAGATAAAGACAGTGAACGCATTGAGGTTGGAGCTTTTGCAGGAGATAATATGTATGAAGAACACGGCGGGTGCCCTTCAGGAGGCGTTGTGGTCTGCATCGGTTATGTAAGCGGGAAGCAATGTGTTGTGGTGGCCAATGATGCTACGGTGAAGGCCGGGGCTTGGTTTCCTATTACCGGCAAAAAGAATTTACGCGCCCAGGAGATCGCCATCGAAAACCGATTACCCATTATTTACCTGGTTGACAGTGCCGGGGTATACCTCCCCATGCAGGATGAAATATTTCCTGACAAGGAGCATTTCGGACGTATCTTCAGAAATAATGCGGTGATGAGTAGTATGGGTATTACCCAGATCGCTGCTGTGATGGGAAGCTGTGTGGCGGGAGGAGCCTATTTACCCATTATGAGCGATGAGGCCCTGATCGTTGATAAAACAGGGAGTATCTTTTTGGCAGGAAGCTACCTCGTAAAGGCTGCGATCGGAGAAGATATTGATAATGAAACCCTGGGAGGCGCAACTACCCACAGTGAGATTAGTGGTGTTACCGACTATAAGGCGGCAGACGACAAGGATGCGCTGAAAAAGATCAGAAATATCATGGATAAGATCGGGGATTTTGAAAAAGCAGGCTTTAATCGCAAGAAACCTGCACCCCCTGCTGCAGATCAGAAGGAAATCTATGGGTTGTTACCCAAATCGCGAAGTGATCAGTACGATATGATGGAGATCATTAAGCGACTGGTTGACAATTCTGAATTTGAAGCCTATAAGGAAGGCTACGGACAAACCATTATAACCGGTTATGCGCGTATTAACGGATGGGCTGTAGGTATAGTGGCCAATCAGCGAAAGGTGGTAAGAACCAAAAAAGGGGAAATGCAGTTTGGTGGGGTCATCTATTCTGATTCTGCAGACAAGGCCACCCGCTTCATCGCTAATTGCAACCAGAAAAAGATCCCTTTGGTATTTCTTCAAGACGTGACCGGGTTTATGGTTGGCAGTAAATCAGAACACGGGGGCATCATAAAAGACGGAGCTAAAATGGTAAATGCGGTTAGTAATTCTGTAGTACCTAAGTTCACCGTAGTCATCGGCAATTCTTACGGAGCCGGAAACTATGCAATGTGCGGTAAAGCCTATGATCCGCGTCTTATTTTTGCCTGGCCCAGCGCCGAACTTGCCGTTATGGGAGGTACACAGGCTGCGAAAGTATTGTTGCAAATAGAAACCGCTGCTTTGAAGAAAAAAGGAGAAACCATTACTAAGGAAAAAGAAGATGCCCTGTTCAATAAGATCAAATCGCGATATGACGAACAGGTTTCTCCATACTATGCAGCCGCCAGGTTATGGACCGATGCCGTTATCGATCCTCTGGAAACCCGAAAATGGATCAGCATGGGTATTGAGGCTGCAGACCATGCACCTCTTGAAAAACCATTTAATTTAGGGGTGATACAAACGTAGTTAGTAGTTAGCAGTTTGCGGTTAGCAGTAATAGTTACGGGGTACGGGTTACGGGGTACGGGGTACGGGTTACGGGTTACGGGTTACGGGTTACGAAATATAATCCATAATTCACCATTCATAATTCACCATCCATAATCCACTCCCTTCTTATCCCGAAAATGATCTCATCGTGCAGCGCATTGCCTTTATATAGGGTCCTGGTAAAATGGGCCTCTTTTTTGAATCCGTTCTTTAGCAGTACGGCTTGAGAGGCCAGGTTATCTCCAAAGGTAGCCGCATAGATCCGCTCAATATCAAAGGTTTTAAAACCGTACTCCACCATTTCTCTTATCATTCTGCTCATAATACCCTTCCCCCAAAAGGGTTCTGCTACCCAGTACCCTAATTCTGCATTCTTCCGGTGGATGTCATCCTTCGGATGAATTCCTATTCCCCCAACGAGCTCATCATTTACCACGATTGCAAAACTGTGAAGGGGATCATACTCCAGGGTTCTGTTGATAAATTCCTCCGCATCTTTTTCTGTGTAGGGAAATGGAAACTGATCTGACAGGTATTTTGATATGTTCCAATTATTGGCGTATTCAGCCAGCCTGGATACATCAGAGAGGTTATAGGGTCGCCGTTTTATGTTCATGGTGGTACGGGTTACTGGTTAAGGGTTACGGGGTACAGCGTACGGAATATCGTCCATCGGAATAAGAGATCCTGAGCAGCTTAAACGCTGCGAAGGACCCCATAATTTTTAAAATGCAGTCTATATAAAAGTGTTCTTATGATGCCCGGCACTGTAACGGGCAGATTGCCACGCCCTGTTCCAGGGCTCGCAAAGACACCATTCACCATTCATCATTCATCATCCATCATTCATCATCCATAAAACTACTCTCCAAGATGATCTTTTACACGCGGAATTAAAAGCAGGTCTGTTTGACGCCCCTTCACATAGCGAAAGCCGTTTTCTCCCCAGAATCCGGCTTCTTCCAGCATGATCCGGATATCCCGGTTCCATTCAGGAAGCGTTACCGTTGTATTTAATTCAATGGCATAGACCGTATTGGTATTTAAGGTATATTCTCCATCACCGGGAACACCCCCCTGGCTGTCCCACATTCCGATGGTCGGACCGGCAGAATGCCCGTAACTTCCAAGCGGATGTGTATAAATAGCAGGACGCAACCCTTCATCCTTACCTTGTTGCAAAGACCTTAGAAGGATATCGTTACCGCTTTTTCCTGTCTCAAAATTTTCGGTAAGAATGTCCTGAACCCTGTTCCCGTCTTTTAAAGCTTTTCGCAGGTATTCAGGGGCTTGCTTTTCTCCGGGTTTCAAAACATAGGCAAGTTCCTGGCAATCGGTATTTAATCTCAGGTAGGTAATTCCAAAATCGCAATGCAACAGATCACCCGGCATGATCACCTCATTCTCAGGGCGCTCTGAAAAGGCATACAGCCTCCCAGCAGACTCCTCTGCCGTTCTTTGTACATCAACTGTAGGGTGAAACCAGGTTTCAAGTCCAAGCTCGGTCACCTTATCACGCATCCACCATACCACGTCTGAGGTAGTGGTTACTCCGGGGGTGATCACCTCTTCGGAAAATGCTTCTGCAATAATATTATGAGTGATCTCAACCAGTTGTTCATAGATTACCATTTCCCTGGGAGTACGCGTTTCTATCCACCCTACTGCCAGAGGTTCTGCAGAGACCATTCTTTTTTGATATTTAGAGGGCAAGTACTCACTGAACTCCTCAAAATCAGTATGGACCAGCCCATCGGCGATATTAAAGTGTTCTGAATAATTTAAGGCGATCTTATCAGGATCCCGCTCTTCGATCAATTCAACAAGTCGCGCCCATTGATCCGGTTGTTTTTCTTTATCCCAGGCTCCCTTGATTTGCTCTCCGAAATCATATCGGGCAACCGCCAGCTTCTCAATACTGTTCTTTTCTTTATCCCGGTAGAATAAGATTATTGTGCGCCTTCTGGCATTAAGCCAGGTAGCAGGCAACATGGTTTTTAATACCGGATCTTCGTTGTATTCCCTGGAGATCAATACCCACATGTCGATCCCGGCCTTATCCATAAGCTCAGGGAGCAATTCATTTATTCGCTCTTCAAGGATCTCATTTACTACCTCTGCCCGTTCTCTTTCGGACAAAATATCCTGGGCACCTGCAAGGTGTAACCCAAATAGCAGGAAACATAATATTCTCAACATCTTTAAAATTTTATCAGAAAAATACTTCATATACATCACATATTAAAACCAAAAACATTCATATGTTTATATGTCGCTGATTTTTAGTAAATTATAGGTAAACAAACTAATTATGGAAACTGTTAAAAACCTCAATAAGTGGGCAAATGCGCACACTTATTACCCGCTCGACCTGATCCGAATCGCCCTGGGTGTATTTCTATTCCTTAAAGGAACCAAATTCATTGTAAACAGCCAATATCTCTCTGAGATCATTGAACCCCTTAGAGGCTGGATGGGCTCTATGATGCTTATACATTATGTAGCTCCGGCACATATGGTAGGCGGACTGCTCATTGCCTTTGGTTTGCTTACCCGATGGTCTGCAGCCGCTCAGCTTCCTATTTTAATCGGAGCCGTGGCTATTAATTTTGTAGGAGAAATGAACACTGCCAACCTGATCCTCTCATTGGTTGCATTAGGACTCTGTGTTTTCTTTTTCTTCTATGGTAGTGGAAAACACTCTGCAGATTATTATTTTAAAATGCAGCAGTAGAGAGTAGAGAGTCGGGAGTAGCTACATTTTGCAAATGTTCACCCACCCTTTTGGGAATGGGGAAGGGAAAATTATGGGATAGTAGAACCGATATTCTTTTCTTCTTCGGGTAACAATTATATCATAAACGCTGTCAGCAGACAGTCAAGAATAAGTAGGCAGGAATCTATAAAATTTCCTTACTCCTCTTCTTTGTGCTGTTGCTAAAAATTAACCGATGATCTTTTCCAGGGTAGATTTACGAATGACCTTGCCGTTTTCGGTCTCCTCAAAACATTCTGTAAACAGCAGGGTCTTGGGCATTTCATATTTATCCAGGCCTTCTACCTTTCTTAGAAGCTCCCAATACTCGTTTTCCCGACTGTTTTTATCTTCGATCACCATAACCAGCTTATCACCCAGTTCACTATCAGGCACCCCGCAGACAAAAAATCGCTTTTCCAATGCCTGTGAGAACTTCTCTTCAATAAGTTCAGGAATAAGCTTTATCCCTCCTGAATTAATAATATTATCATAGCGGCCAAGCCATTCAAACTGATCATCTTCTTTGATATTGATAAGGTCATTGGTTACAATGGTTTCTTTACTAATTTGCGGAGCATCGATCACCAGGCATCCCCTTTCATCTTTTTTAATGCTCACCTTGGGAAGCACTTTAAAATAAGAAGACTCTACTTCCTCAGCATTACGAAAATGGTTTAATTGACGGGCTGCGATATGTGTTACCGTTTCTGTCATGCCATAGGTTTCAAAGACCAGGGTTCTTTTGTTCTGGAGGCTTTCCACCAGCTCACGACTCACCGGGGCACCGCCCACAATAAGTTTTTTGATCTGATTCAGTTGAGATAAAGAATTCTGCACCTGCATTGGGGTCATAGCTGCAAAATCATACCTTTTCTCGATCCCGTGCATCGGATTTGTGGTTGGCTCTATCAGGTCGATCTCTAATCCCAGCACCATAGCCCTAACCAACATCATTTTTCCGGCAATATAATCTGCCGGCAAACAGTGTAAAGCCGAATCACCCACTGTGATCTTAAAGAAATCTCCTGAGGTAAGGGCAGAATTAACCATGTGCTGCTTCTTCAACCGTACGGTCTTGGGAGATCCGGTAGAACCGGAGGTGGTTACTGTAATGTGATCATTATGATCTAACCAATCCATCAGAAAGTCTCCAACTGACTTTTCAAATGGTTTACCTTCCTTAACAAAGCTATAAGCAACTTCCTGAAGATGTTCTCTGTCAAAATAATGTCCGTTAAGACGGAACTTTAAATGGATCTTATCGTAAGTGAGTTTCATACTGTAAAATTACTTCTATTTCGGTTGGGAACAAAGCCGGGAAGCCGAATTCCATTAGCTACTAACTGCACCTGCCACTTCATTACCGGCTACCTTTCCTGCAAGCCGTTCCTTCCAGTTCGTCCAGCGATAACGTTTGCTGAATATCAGGATCAGTAAAGGGAATACCACAAAAACGGGTACGAGAACATCATACCCCAGGGACGGCTGCGATACTTCTCTTAATACCGACGGCGTTTGAAAAGCAGTCCAATTAGCAGTAACCAATAAGGCCGTAAAGAGGTTGTTAGCAGCATGAAAACCTAAAGCCAGTTCTAAACCTTCATCCATCAGGGTTATAACTCCCAGGAAAAATCCGGTACCTATATAATAGATCATAATGCCATATCCTAATTTACCTACCTCAGGATTGCCGAGGTGAAGTAATCCAAAGAAAAGAGAAGTGATCACCAGGGGAATCCAGCGGTTTCCTGCATAAATACCCAGTCCTTGTATCAGGTATCCTCTGAAGAAATATTCTTCAAAGCTCGTTTGTAAAGGTATGAGCAGGATGGCCACTGCAGCAAGTTGTAAGAACAGAGACATATCAAAATTCCATTCGTAGTTTTCGGGCTCTAATTTGTAATCAACAAACACAAATATGGTGGTGAGTATTCCCCAAAGAAAAAAGGCAAAGAAGATCCTGCCCCAGTCTATCCGATCACGGGAGGTGGTCAGAGAAGTAATAGATTGCTTATGAATATATTTCACCCATAAGAACAATAGGCCCAGCGCTACGGCAAATGGGAGCAGCATCTGGATCAGAAAGTTGATCTCTCCCATCTCGGCGATCATCTGCGCCATTAATTCTTCAATATCGCCTTGGGGTAGAAAGGCCATCACCACAAAATTCAAGGCCATATAGCCGAGAAACAGTCCGGGAATGATCAAGTATTTCCAAAGCTCCGGTTTTCCTTTATAAGCTTGTTCGATATACATATGTTCAGTTTTCAGTTTGCAGGTTGCAGTTAGTAGTTTGCAGATTTGTTATTGGTTACTATACCGTTGGCATTAAAACCAACAGAGATCCTGAGCAGCGGCAGGCGATGCGAAGGACCTTAATTTTCTTCATTCTAGTACATTAAATACCCAGTATTCAAACAGGGATATTGCCACAGTTAACTCCGTAAAGCATCATTCATCATTCATAATTCATCATTCATCATCTACGCCCCCACTCTCGGCTCACGACTCTCGATTCCTTCAATACATCATCCACATAAGTAGTCTGACTTTTTAAAATGTTACACCCCATTCAGCAGGTAAATCCCATTTTTTTTCCGCGTTATAGCTAAGTAACCCATTATCAACTCTTAAGGGCGCCTCAATATTATTGGTAAAAAGGCTTCCGGTACCAAGGCCCTGTGGCATGGGATTCTTTTGTTCGTACGTGTATTGAGCAATAGCATTAAGACCTATATTGCTTTCCAGGGCACTGGTGAGCCACCATCCGGCATTGACTTCTCCAGCAAGATCTATCCATTGATCACTACTTTTAAACCCACCTACAAGACTGGGTTTAAGAATGATGTACTGAGGTTTGACAGTCGTAAGTAATGACTTGCGGTCTTCATAATCAAACACCCCGATAAGTTCTTCGTCGAGCGCAATGGGAAGGGGCGTATTTCGGCACAGCTTCTCCATGGCTTCCGGGTTTCCGGCTTTTATAGGTTGTTCTATGGAATGCAGATCAAGCCGGCTCAGGATCTCGAGCTTTTTAAGGGCTTCTTTTTCAGAAAAGGCCCCGTTGGCGTCTACCCGCAATTCAACATCTTCCCGACCAAACTTCTTGCGAATTTCTTTTAAAAGCCTGACCTCAGTGTCGAAGTCGATGGCTCCGATCTTCATTTTTATACAAGAAAAGCCCTCCTTTAGTTTATCAGAGATCTGTTCCTGCATAAATTCCGGATCTCCCATCCATATCAATCCATTAATAGGTATCCCCTGCTTGCCGGCTGTAAAATCAGAAGGAAATAGTATGAAAGGAGATTCCGATCTTAATGACAACAGTGCTTGCTCCCAGCCAAAAACAATAGACGGGAATTCTTTTAAGGCCTCATAGATCTCATGGGGCTCCAGATGCAAATGATCACATAACCAGATCAATTTATCCTCATAATCGGGCCGGTCATCAATGCTCAGGGTTCTGAGAATACCACATTCTCCTATCCCCGTTCTCCCTTTTTCCTCAAGAATTAAGTACCAGGTTTCTTTGGTGGTTAATACCCCCCTGGAGGTCCCACTGGGTCGTTTAAAGTTCAGGATGTGCCTGAAATATCTTCCTCTCATTTACAATTCAATACTTTCTCCGATCTCAAGGAGCATCAGATCTTTCTTATGATCGAAGAATTTTCTCTTAGCTTCTTCATGATCAATCTCAATATATCCAAAGGTATCATAATGGCAGCCAAGGATCTTATCGCATTCCAGGAAATCAGAGGCTATAATAGCATCGTCAACCCCCATGGTGAAATTATCTCCAATAGGCAGTATCGCCAGGTCAAGTGAAGTCTGCAAAGGGATTAGCTTCATATCCATCGTAAGAGCAGTATCCCCGGCTATATAGATATTTTTATGTTCCCCTTCGATTACAAAACCTCCCGGTTGTCCGCCATAAGAGCCGTCAGGGAATGAAGATGTATGAATAGCATTGACATATTTTACCTTTCCAAAATCAAAATGCTGTGCCCCTCCATGATTCAGCGGATGCATCTCAAAACCTTTATTTCCGAAGTACGAAGCGATCTCATAATTAGACACAATGGTGGCCCCGGTATTCCCTGCGATGCGTTCAACATCCAGGATATGATCCTGGTGTGCATGGGTCACCAGAATAACATCTGCCTTGATTGCATCAACATCAATGGCTGATGCCTTTTCATTACCGGAAATAAAAGGATCTACAACAAGATGGCTTCCACTTACCTCGATTCCGAAAGCAGCGTGGCCATAAAAGGTGATTTTCATATAAAATACTTTAGATTGACACCTTTAAATGTAGTAAAATTTACCCGAAATTAAACCAGAAGCGTGCTCCTGCAGCCTGGGTATCTATCTGAAGATTGGATCTCAGCTGATTGGCCAGACGTCTGATCAATCGTAACCCCATTGAACCTACAGAGGTCTGCTCAAAATCGTCCGGAAGTCCTTTCCCGTCGTCCTTGTACTCAAAGGAATATTCTTCACCATCGCTCTGAAGTCTGATATAAATATTTCCTTCCTTATTCTCTGCAAAGGCATATTTAAAGGAGTTTGAGACCAGTTCATTCAGAATAAGTCCGATAGGAATGGCCCTATCAACATCAAGCCTGGTTTGTTCGGCATCGATGTGAATATTGGTTTGATATCCCTCCTTTTTAAATACTGAATGTATAGAAGCCACCAAAGATTCAATATATTCCTGCATCTCGATGACAGAAAGATCGTCGTTCTGATACAATTTCTGATGGATCAGGGCCATGGCTTTAACACGACTCTGTCCTTCCTCCAGCGCATTGATCGCGGCTCGACTACGAGTATTTTTGGATTGCAGGCTTAATAAACTCGATACCATTTGCAGGTTGTTCTTTACCCTGTGGTGAATCTCCTTTAGGAGCGAATCTTTCTCAATAAGAGAATCCTCAATGATCTGTTTCTGATTTTCAATGAGTTTTTTGTTCTTGACACTCTTTAAATAGGCAACGATCAGGGCTACCACACAAAGCAAACTAAAAAGCAAGGCTACAATACTCAGGTAAATGATCTTTTCGCGTTCAAGGATCTCATTCTTATTTCTCTCCAGATCCTGCTTTTGTTTTTCGAGCTTCAACTTGGTTTGCTGGTCAATATCAAAAGCCACGAACTGTCCGAGCAATTGCTTGCCCATAACGCTCTTTTCTATAGAATCCCTTCCTTTAGAGTAGCGGTTTAAATATGATGCCGCCATTACCGGTCGCTCTGTACCCAAAAAATAATCGGCCTTAAGATGGTAGAACCGCATTTTATTGGAAGGAGCCAATTTGCCAACACTTTCTATACTATCAAGGTATAGCTTGGCGATCTCATAGTTGGAATCCTTCAAATAGCATTCAGCGAGATCCGTCCAGTATTCAGAGGTATGATAAGGAAATTTGCCCTGTTCGTAGAACTTTCCTGAAGACACGCCTTCTTCCAGGTAGGATATGGCTTTACGGTATTCACCAAGTGCCAATTTACACTTTCCAATCCCTCCATGGATCTGTCCTCCGAGAAAAAGAGCCTCCCTGAACTCGGCTTCCGAACTGATACCTTGAATATTGATATAATCTTCGATGAGTGAAAGGGCACTTTCATATTCTTTGATAGCAGAAAGCGGCAGTCCTCCATCAAGTCTTTTAAAGTCTGCCCGGTCCTTATAGTATTTGGCCAGTGCGAAATTTCCTTTCTTAGCGATAGAATCATAAGGGTTACGGATCTCGTAATCAAACAAGGCCTGACGATATAGCCCCAGGTTGGCATATACCGAATACAATTCAACCTTCTCTGCCAGTTTTTCCTGTTCCTTGCGAACTTTTAACTGCTTATCATACAGCAGCATTTCTGCATAAATACGATCGGCCACCCTAAGCAGGGTACGCTTTACCTTTACATCAAGATTAGCACCGTCTTCCAGCAGCTTATCGGCGAGGTAGGCCCCTTTTTCAAAATCGCCCATGTCATAATACAACCTGCAAAGCATGGTTTCATAATAGGGCTTGGAATAAGGATCTTCAGCAGTATTGATTCGTTTTATGATATCCTCAATTTTCTCCTTCCAGCGGTAGGCCGTAATACCCACATACCTCTGATCCATGTCAAAAAAGACATCGAATCGTGCTTCAACATCTTCAGACTGCATAAAGGCAGAGTAGGCATCTCTGGGCTCAGACTGTGCCAATAGTGGCCAGGACAGAAGCAGGCAAAGAAGAAAACCGATAAATTTTGTATGAAGTAATTTTTTTCTCAATACACTTTCTTGTTAGGGGTAAACCTGCTGCTTTTAATTTAAAAAAAGCCTAAATGCGCATTTAGGCTTTTTTTACCATTGTTTAGGCAAGATCGCACTCACCTTAATACTTTATAACATTTTAACAGCAGGATAAACTTAACTCAATTCACAACAACCCCTAAACTTTTGTTGTATAACCACAGAAAGCTGTTGTGAATCTCAGTTCCTTATAGCAAAATTAAATGTACGAGAATAAAAGAAAAAAAGTAAGAATAAACAACATTTAATTAAGCATCTCTCTATGACAAAAAACGTATTGCGTTGATGATCAAAAGAAAAAAAAACGAGTTCTAAGGGGCGACTTAAAACTCGTTTTCAGGGCAAAATTTTTATGAAACAAGTTGTTATGCTATTAATCAACTCTTTCGTATCAACACCTCTAAAGTATGTAGGAATACCCTTATTACAAATTGTTTGTTGTGAAGGTGGCCGAAGTTGTTGTGAAGTTGGGATATGGGGATATGGGGGCCCTAACGTTAACGAATTTTAATCAAGTAAAAATTATAGGAGGCTCCCCACCCTGGACAGGTCGGGGTGGATCAGGATAAAACCCTGAGACGGGGCGGGTTGATTGAAGTTAAGCTCACTTACAACTCCTTCCGGTTTTGTACCTTTTAACCACCCCGTCCTTACTCCCAGCCCGCCCCCTGGCCCCATAGCTAAAATGGTCTTCCAGACCTTTTTTTAACGCTCGGTCGTCCTTAGACCCCTCCGGTTTTGCTATACAAAACCACCTCCCCTTAAAAAAGGGGAGGGTAAAAACGTTTTCAAAATTGGCTTTGGTGATGAAAGATCAAAAATAGGCATAGAGGTATAACCGGGAGATCGCCACAACCTGCGCTACAGGTTTCGCGAAGACGAACCATATATAATTTACGGTTGGGATAATTATGGACCCTTTGCTTCTTAGCTTCTTAGCTACTTTGCACCTTTGCATTTACCGTCATCATCCTCCACAAGAAATACAATTTCATAGGTCCCGTCTACTGACAGGTAAACTCGCGAAGACGAAATCATTAGTTAACTGTAAACTGCAAACTGCTAACTAATAAAAAAAGCCCCGAATTTCTCCGGAGCTTTTTTCATTATCCAATTTTGTAGGTTGGTTATTGGATCGATTCGAGGAATATTAAACTGATAACATTTAGGGCGATGTATCAGTATCAAACTAACAACCCTGCTAATATAGACCAGGAATATCCCCCATTAAAATATATGTTGTAAGACTTGCCTTTCTTGTTGTAAATGCAAACGTTCTATTGGTCTTGCAGTTACGAGTTCATATTGGCGAGAATGAATTCCCTGAAATCCTTAGAGATCGGAATGATCTCCCCATTGATGACGATATCTCTCGTATTAATGGCTTCAATATGATCAAGATTTACAATATACGACTTATGCGCCCGGTAGAACTGTTGAGAAGGAAGCTTCTCAATATAGTCTTTCATGGCAGAGCGCACCAGGTAACTCTTGTCTTTGGTATGCACCTCCAAATAAACATTGTCTGCCTTCACATATTTGATGTCATCAAAAGGTATGCGATGGTAGTGTTGGTTCTTTTTGACAAAGATAGAGTTGCGAAGTATTGAGTTACTGCCGCTTACTTCCCGATCATTGGTGGAGCTTGCCGCCGCCTGCTCGTTAAAGTTAGACAGCGCGATCTCAATGGAAGTAAAGAGATCCTGCTGTTCAAAAGGCTTTACCAGGTACCCATTCGGCTTGACAGACTTAGCATTTTCAACAGTTGCTTTGTCTGAGTTGGAGGTGACAAAAATAAATGGGATGTTCTTCTTTTCGCGGATGTATTTCCCGATATCGATTCCCGTCTTTTCAGTGGCAAGGATCACATCGAGCAGTGCCAGATCTACATGCTCATTTTCAAGAACTTCGATAGCACTTTCATAATCCACAACGTTGGCGACAATGTTATAACCGATCTCTTCAAGCATCGATTGCATATCATCTGCGATGATCACATTGTCTTCTACAATGAGAATTTTGATAAGTTGGTCCAAGGCAAAAGTTGTGTTAGTTTGTGCTAATAAAGCTACAAAAAAATATTAAAACTTATAAAAAACAACACCGAGAACACAAAGGTGCTGATTGCCAGTTTCTTAAGTTCAGGATCAACCGCTTCATCCTCCTTTGTTTGGTTGAATCTTTTAAGGTGAAACGCCAAAGGAAGGAAAGATAGCAGCCATAACAGATTTACAGGACTTTGGTAATTAACTCCTAGATATATGAGCGAAAAAACCATAGCTAAAATGATCAGGCTGTTATGATAGATTCGTGCCTTTCTCGATCCTAGGATGACCACCAGGGTGTTTTTTCCTGATTTTTGATCGCTTTTTCGGTCTCTGAGGTTATTGAGGTTAAGAACCCCTACGCTTAGAAAACCAATGCTTATTCCCGGCAACCAGGCCGTGACCGACAATTCCTTCGTATAAAGAAAATAACTCCCCACCACACTTACAAGTCCGAAAAAAATAAAAACAAAAACATCACCCAGCCCCCTGTATCCATAGGCTGAATCTCCCACGGTGTACTTGATGGCAGCAGCGATGGCCGCCACTCCCAGTAAAAAAAACAATAGTGAATAATAGAACCTATCGCTTCCAAAGGCCGCAAAGATCAGCGCGACGGCCGTGAAAAGGGTAATCAAAGCAGTCATAATCACTGCTTTCTTCATGGCCGCTGGAGTAATCAGACCGGACTGCAAGGCTCTTTGAGGCCCAACACGTTCATCGTTATCAGTCCCCTTCACGCCATCTCCATAATCATTGGCAAAATTGGAAAGCACCTGCAATCCTATGGTGGTGATCAGTGCAAGCGTAAAAACAGCCGGATCAAACAATCCTTCTGAAGCGGCCATTCCGGTTCCGGCTACAATACCGGATAATGAAAGAGGTAAAGTTCGTAGTCTTGCGGCAGAAACAAATGCCTTTATGTTACTCATTTAATTGCAGAATCTTCAATTTTAAGGCGCTTACCATTCTTATAAGAAGCTACAAAGGCATCTTCAAACCCTAAAGAGATCAACACATCTCTTAATTGTAATGCCTCCTCAAGTGTGGTGTAATTGCCTAATGCAAATTTATTGTATTCAACATCCTTATAAACCGCCATATTCACGAGATCATTAGACACCAAAGAAACATTTTCATTGGTCAGCGCAGCCACCTGCACCGTATAGATGGTCTCCTGGTTCAGACCACGATAGTCAAGACTATTCAGAATATTCTTCAGCTCATCTACCTCTTTGGCCTTGCCATCGAGGTTTTGCTGGATCTCTAACCACTGCCCTTTATTAAGTATGACCCTGTCAGGATCATTCAACCGGCTTTCATCGATGAATAGTGAAGGGTCTTTCAGGTATAAAAGGTAACCGGCAAGAAGCAACACCATACATCCAACCAACGACCATAAGAGGCGTTTATTGGTGTTTCGGTATTTTCTGCTCAACATTCGTTGTTTTCTTAGTTCACGGGCCAGTCGTTCTTCTGAAATCTCCTTCTCCTCCAAATGCCGGTGAAAATCAACCAGGTGTTTCTCTTCAACAAAGGGCATGGTACATAGATTTTATGGGGTGTTACAAATTATGTTAAGGTATCCATTTAATATCTTTAAAATCGGGCTTTCGCTTCTCTAAAAAGGCATTTCTACCTTCTTTAGCCTCATCAGTCATATAAGCCAGTCGGGTGGCCTCTCCGGCAAATACCTGTTGGCCTACCATGCCATCATCAGTAAGATTAAAGGCAAATTTGAGCATTTTAATCGAGGTAGGCGACTTGGCAAGGATCTCACGTGCCCATTCCCAGGCGGTTTGCTCGAGGTCTGCATGAGAAACAACGGCATTTACCATCCCCATGTCAAAGGCCTCCTGCGCAGAGTAATTTCTTCCAAGGAAAAATATCTCTCTGGCACGCTTCTGCCCTACCATTTTGGCGAGATAGGCCGAACCATATCCTCCGTCAAAACTGGTTACATCGGCATCCGTTTGCTTAAAAATTGCATGTTCTTTACTGGCAAGGGTAAGATCGCAGGTTACGTGCAAACTATGCCCCCCACCAACGGCCCAACCAGGTACCACAGCGATAACAACCTTAGGCATGAATCTGATCAGACGCTGTACTTCAAGAATGTTTAATCGAGGCATCCCATCATCATCAACATACCCCTGGTGTCCGCGGGCATTCTGGTCGCCCCCGCTGCAAAAAGAATATACCCCGTCTTTAGATGAAGGTCCTTCTGCTGAAAGTAAAACCACCCCAATAGAGGTGTCTTCCCTGGCATCTAAAAAAGCTTCGAAAAGTTCTCCCACCGTTTTGGGACGAAAAGCATTCCTTACATTCGGCCTGTTAAAGGCTATCCTGGCTACTCCATCACACTTCTTATACGTTATATCTTCATACTCCTTAACGGTTTTCCATTTCGGATTTGGTATCACGCTCATTATTAATCTATTTGGTTATGAATTTATGAAATTTCTTCTAATTGTGTACGATTTTACGTCATATACGATAGATCCCATCGTCTTCGATCCGAATATTCTTCTTTTTATACAGCACTCCTATCGCCTTCTTAAAGCTCTTCTTGCTCATGCCCAGGACTTCTTTTATCCTTTCAGGATCGCTTTTGTCATGCAGTCCCAGAAACCCGCTGTTTTCTTCCAAGACACTAAGTATTTTCTCAGCACTGGGTTCAAGGTTCTTAAAACCTAACTGCTCTAAGGAAATGTCTATTTTATTGTCGTCTCTCACTTTTTTCACCACCCCGGTAAGACGCTCTCCCAGGTGAAGTTTTTTATAGATCTCATCTTTATAAACCAGGCCTTTATACTTGCCGTTAACAATAACCTCCACCCCAAGATCAGTGTAACGATATACAATAAGGTCAACAGCATCAAAACGATTCAGGTCTACGTTCTCATTACTTAAAAACCGATCTGTTTTGCTGCTTCCCACCAAACGACCGGTCTTTTCATCTTCATACATATAGACCAGGTACCATTTACCAAGCTCCATCTTTCTGGCCTGTTCTTTAAATGGTACGAAAAGATGTTTCTCCATTCCCCAGTCCATAAAAGCACCTAAATCAGTTACATCAGCGACCTTAAGCAAGGCAAATGAATTCAGGGTGATCTTTGGTGTAAGCGTTACAGCAACCGGCCTCTCTTCATGATCCAGGTAGCAAAAAACGTTAATGGTATCACCTATATGGTAATTCTCGGGCACGTATTTATTTGGCAATAGTATCTCATTGCCATCATCATCACCCAAAAACAAGCCAACCGAGGTATGTCTAAGGATATTCAGGGTATTAAAAACTCCAATTTTTATCATATAGCAAAAGTAATTAAAAACATCTCCATTCTTAACCCAGGAATACCGAATCCTGATGTCTGCCACCATATTTTTCAAAATCACGGCTTTAAAAAATCATCTCATACATTATGATTAACTTTATGGTAATAGCCAATAATTATGAAAACCTGTATTACATCTATCGTATTTCTGCTATTGTTCACTGCCTGCAGCAGTGACAGTTTTTCGCCTACTATGTCATCGGTGATCTCTGGCACCGAGAAAATTTCGGGAGACCCTGATTATCTGCAGACGCCTTATGTAACGGCAGGTAACCGTTTTTACCTGGTGGGCCATCAGGATGGCAGTTTTCCGGAGTTAGGATGGCATATCCCTGGAGAAATGGGAGGACTTTGGAACCACCCTATGAAAATGTTGGATGGTTTTGATGTTCGTATCAGCGCCAACAATACCAATACCCGGCTCACTAAAGCAACTGCATTTACCAACTACCCCTTTGCTAACGCTCATACCTTTGAACTGACGGCTCAGCATTTAAAAATTGTAAGGCGGCAGTTTATTCCTGATGATACTGAAGGACTTGTTCTGGAATACACAATCACCAACACCGACTCAAAACCGGTGAAATTCCAATTAGAGTTCTCAGCAAACAGCGACATCCGGCCAACCTGGCTGGGAGAGCGTACCGGTTTAAAGGACGGAGAGGATATCGCGAAGATCGACAAAGCAAAAAATATAATTATCATTAACGATACCACTGCTTCCTCCAGCGTCGCTATCACCTCTTCCCTCGCACCTGTAAAACAGGTTATTTCAGAGAGTACACATCCAGGCATAGGTACTTCTGTAAGTTCTGTTTTCGAGTTGGAGCTGGAGGGTGAAGAACAATTGCCCATTCGATTCTTTATTGCAGGCTCCCTGCGCTCTCCTATTGAGGCTGAGAACACACTTATTTCTCTTAGCAAAAACTGGCCGGCATTGTTGAATCAGAAAAAAATGCGCTATGATGCTTTGGAGGATATCTCAAAACTTACCATACCTGATAAAAAATTAGAGCAGGCCTTCCGTTGGTTAAAATACAACTGCGATTGGCTGGTACGCAAGGTTCCCGGAATAGGTACCGG
The DNA here is from genome assembly GCF_004799345.1 of Robertkochia marina. GTDB lineage: Bacteria > Bacteroidota > Bacteroidia > Flavobacteriales > Flavobacteriaceae > Robertkochia > Robertkochia marina. Next base: position 571,657 of record NZ_SSMC01000002.1, on the reverse strand, counting down.
TATCGGAGCCGGTATTCCGGACTATCCCTGGTGGTTTGGCGTAGACAGCGAATACGCCTTGCAAGGCTATATGATGATCGGGCAGCGGGAAACCGTATACAAGACCATTCAACTATTAGACAGTATCTCAGAGGCCGTTAACGGCAATGGTAGAATTGTTCATGAAGTATCTACCAATGGGGCTGTCTTCAATGAAGGTAACATTAACGAAACTCCTCAGTTTGTTACCCTGATAAGGCGTATTTACGATTGGAGTGCTGATGAGGCGTTTGCAAGATCCTATTTCCCTACCATTAAAAAAGGGCTTCAATGGCTGGAAACAGCAACCGACAAGGATGGGAATGGTTTTCCTGACGGATTTGGGATGATGGAAATTCACGGACTTGACAGTGAAATGATCGATGTAGCTGTGTATACCCAACAGGCCTATACCGACGCAGCCTACCTGGCTAAGGTATTAGGGGAAGATGATCTGGCAGAAGAATACAACCGAAAGGCAGGACTTCTGAAAGAGTCTATCAATGAACGTTTTTGGTCAGAAGATTTCGAGTCTTACGCAGATTTTATTGGTACTGACGAGCAGGCGTTACGTCTTATAGAAGATGCGATAGTGAGAGCAGACACCCTGAATAAACCCTGGGCCATAGAAGAATTGGAGCAGACCAGGAAAATGATACAAAATAACCCTTCCGATCATTCCAGGCCCTTTGTAATGCATCACAACTGGGTGGTAAACACTCCTATGGAAACCGGAATCGCCCCTGAGGAAAAAGCTATTAAAGCACTCAATACAGCCAAAAGGTTCGTAAACCCTTTCGGGGTGTTTGTAACAGGGATTGACAGGGATGAGTCGGCCGGCAGCGACAGCTCTTCTTTTAAAGGAAGTAAGGTGTTTTCGTATACGGGAGCCGTAATGACCCTGCCCACAGGAGTACAAGCCATTGCTGAAAACAATTATGGACGTCCGGATGAGGCCCTGGATTACCTCAAACGAATGACACGCAGCTTCAGCTATGCATTTCCAGGAAGTATCTACGAGGTATCTCCTGACTATGGTATGATGACCCAGGCTTGGACTATTTACAGCTACGCCGTTCCGATCATATCACAATTCTTCGGCCTTAGCCCGGAGGCAGCAACCAACACCCTGCTGCTGAAGCCACAAATGCCATCTTCCTGGCCGGAAGCCCGATTAGAAAATGTACCGGTAGCAGACGGAACCATAACCATGAGCTATAAAAAGGAGAACGGAATGATGTCTTATACCGCTGAGCACGATCTGAAAACCTGGAATTTGAAAATTATTCTTCCTAAAACAAGATATCTCCAGCCCACCTTTGAGAAAGATAAGATCTCGCTGAGTGAAAATGACTCTCAGTGGATCCTGGAAACCGAACGAAAAAAAGTAACCTTTTCTGCTTCCCTCCGCGAGCCTGCTGAATAACTCGTTGATAAATAATTCAGAGGGCTTTCCATACCTTGAAGAGATTCCTATAATTTTATAATAAGAATCCTACAATGTATTATAATGAAAAGAAGCTTTTTTGTTTCCGGCAGTACACTACCACTGTTGACGATCGTACTTTTTTGGGGCCTGATTCCTGAGTTGTTTGGGCAAAATATTCAAGGTTATTATCGGTTCCCTGCCATACATGGCAATACCGTCATTTTTTCTGCTGAGGGAGATCTCTGGAAGGTTTCTGCAGAGGGAGGGCAGGCCGTTCGCCTCACGACCCACCATGAGTCTGAAACCCATCCGGTCTTTTCACCTGATGGAAGGCAGATCGTATTCACTGCCAGCTATGAAGGACCCTCTGAACTCTATACCATGCCCGTAGAAGGAGGTATCCCGATAAGGATCACTTACGAAAATTCAGAGGCCACCGCCACAAGTTGGGTGAGTCCTGAAAAGATTCTCTATCACACAGCAGCCTACGCCACCCTACCCGACCTGCAGGTGGTTAGTCATAACCCGGTGGCCCATACCAACGATCTTCTACCTTTGGCCCAGGGCAGTGAGGCCGATATGGACCTTGCTACGAATACCGTGTATTTTGTGAGCCCAAGAGATCACAGGAATGTAACCAAACGATATAAAGGAGGTACCGCCCGACAGATCTGGAAATATACCGAGGGGCAAGAGGAAGCAGTGAAACTCACAACCGATTACGCGGGAGAAAGTTTTAATCCGATGTACCACAAGGGCCGGGTTTATTTTTTAACCGATCGGGATGGAATTATGAATATTTGGTCTATGACTGCAGAAGGAGGCGATCTGAAACAACATACTACTCATAAGGTTTTTGATGTAAGATCTGCCGATATCTATGAAAACCAAATAGTGTACCATCACGGGGCTGATCTTTGGATTCTCGACATTACCAACGGTGAAGCTAAAAAGCTGGAGATCACCCTCCCATCTGACCTGGATCAGCTGAGAGAAAAATGGGTGGAAAACCCTACCCAATACATTACCTCTGTTAACACAGATCCTAAAGGAGAACGCATTGTAATAACGGCAAGAGGCCGCATCTTTATTGCACCGGTAAAAACGGGCCGATTTGTCCAGTTTGCTCCTAAAAAAGACATTCGATATCGCGATGCCTTTTTCTCTGAAGATGGGAAATATATTTACACCCTTTCTGATCAATCCGGCGAATTTGAATATTGGCGACTGGATGCCTTAGGTATTGACGATGAAAAGCAGATCAGTAATAACGGTAATATACTTCGTTTTGGGGGCACACCTTCTCCGGACGGAAAGTTCATTGCCTTTAATGATCTGAACAACCACATGAACCTGCTTGAAGTAGCATCAGGAAAGGTAACGGTCATATCAACCAATGAAGAAGGCACAGGCGATCATTCCTGGTCGCCGGATTCGAAATGGATCGTGTTCGAGCAGGCCGCAGAGAACACCATGAGCCAGATCCTTCTTTACAGTCTTTCCTCGGGAGAAACTACAGCCCTGACTACTGACAGAGCAAATTCCCGCAGTCCGCAATGGAGTGAGGATGGGAAATTTATCTACCTGATCTCCGACCGGAATTTTCAAAGCCTGATAGGGGCTCCCTGGGGCACCCGTCAACCTGAGCCCTACTTCGATGCCAGCGAAAAACTTTATCTCCTGCCTCTGACTAAAGGCCTGCGCTCACCTTTTCGCCCTGTTGATGAACTGTACACTCCTGAAAAAGAAAGGGAAGACACTCCATCAAAGAGCAAGAAGAAAAAACAGGAAGAAGATACCGGAATAAAGGTGGCGATCGACCTTGATGGCATTAAAGAGCGTCTTACCGAGATCCCTGTAGCGCCTGGTAATTACAGAAACCTGAAAGTGAATCAAGAAGCCTTGTTCTTTATCTCTTCAGAAACAGGGGTCAATGCAAAAAGCCACCTGGTATCTGTTAAAATAAGTAACGACGACCCTAAGGTAGAAACCGTGGCCGAAGAAGTTGACCGCTTTGTAATGAGCGGCAATAAAGAACACCTGGTTTTTATGAAGCAAGGTAACTTTTACGCCATTCCGGCAAAAGCAGGAAAAGCAGGAAATCTCAATGAAAACAAAATTGATATGTCTTCCTGGAAGTTCCCAATATCTCCCAAAGAAGACTGGAAGCAAATCTTTACAGATGCATGGCGTATGGAACGCGATTATTTCTATGATCCCAATATGCATGGAGTAGACTGGAAGGGTATGTACAACCGGTATTATCCGCTGCTTGACCGCATTACCACCCGTGAAGAGCTTTCTGACCTTATTGGCCGTTACGTAGGTGAACTGGCCGCCCTGCATACAAGCGTAAGAGGTGGTGACACCAGAACCGACGATAACGATATCACTGTTGCCAGTCTTGGAGCCCGACTCAAGAGAGATTCGGAGAAAGGTGGCTACCGTATCGAATATATTTACAAAGCCGACCCTGACTATCCTGACGAACGCTCCCCCCTGGATGACCCCTACCTCAACATCAAGGAAGGAGATATTATAGAGGCCGTAAATGGCACCCCTGTACTTGATGTTCCTCATATTGGCGCCTTACTGCGCAACCAGGCCGGGAAACAGGTCCGTTTAACCATTCGCTCCGGGAACGGAAAAACCGAAAAGATCGTTAGCCCCATGGATAATGACTTCAGTCTGAGATACAGGGATTGGGAATATTCACGCCGACGTATTGTGGAGAAGAAAACAGCCAACCAAGTAGGCTACGTACACCTTAGAGCCATGGGTGCTTCAGACCTGAATCAATGGTACCGGGAATTCTACCCTGTATTCAACAGAAAAGGTATCATTATCGATGTACGCCACAACCGGGGGGGTAATATTGAAAGTTTTATCCTGGAAAAACTCATGCGTAAGGCCTGGATGTACTGGAAATCACGCTCCGGAAAACCCTATTGGAATATGCAATACGCTTTTAGAGGGCATATGGTGATCCTGGTAGACGAATTGACGGCCTCTGATGGGGAAGCCTTTGCAGAAGGGTTCAAACGTTTAGAACTGGGTACCAGTATAGGGGCCAGAACCTGGGGAGGCGAGATCTGGTTAAGTTCAGTAAACCGTCTCAGTGATAACGGGATCGCCAGGGCACCCATGAATGGGGTTTATGGCGAAGAGGGAGCATGGCTCATTGAAGGCCATGGATTCGTTCCCGATATCGAGGTGATCAATAAACCTCACGCCACCTTTAAAGGGGAAGATGCACAATTGCAGGCAGCCATTGACCATCTTCTCAAAAAAATAGAAGAAGACCCCAGAGAGGTACCTCCCGCGCCGGAATACCCGGATAAATCATTTAACAATAACTAAAGTAAAATTAGGTTCCCCTCCCTGGTCAGGGAGGGGTGGATTGAGGCAAAGCCTCGAGACGGGGTGGGTTGTAAACCTAGATCAGTATCAACCCCTTCCGCTCACACTTACAGTGTGACCACCTTCCCCTGTCCAGGGGAAGGAGCCTATATTTATTTATGAATTTATCATTATAGAAGGTGTTATAAAGAACCTCCCCCATTCCATTCAGCCAAAAACCTAAAATACTTCAAAAGCACCTCATCATTAACGGTACGGGGAGTAAATACCTCTAATAAGCCAGGGGATTCTGTATCTTCATAAAAGCTATCTAAAGCATGTATCAATTCTTCCTCATTTTCGGCAAATATATAACGCAGGCCGAAGGTATCACAGAGTCCGCGGGCATTTAGCTCGTGGGTGGTTTCAAAATAGGTATTGAATGCTTCAGAGTTCTTATCCCCGGGAAGGATTCTGAATATACCTCCTCCCCCATTATTGATCACAATAATGCGAAAATCTTTTCTAAGATAATTATTCCACAAGGCATTTGAATCATAGAAAAAACTCAAATCGCCGGTTACCATAACAGTAGCATTCTCATCGTGAAAGGCAGCTCCTACGGCAGTGCTGGTACTGCCATCAATCCCGCTGGTACCGCGATTACAGAATACCTTAAGGGAAGAATTCAATTGAAACAGTTGGGCGTACCTGATGGTTGAGCTGTTACTGAGTTGCAAATTAGTTCCGTCAGGGATCTTCTTTAACACATGTTCATAGACCTTAAAATCACAAAACGGGATCTGCTTCATGTACTCCAGATGGCCAAGGGTTCTGTTTTTTCGGATACCTTCCCAATAGGGGAAATATCCGTTTGCCACAGGAATTGTTCCGTTAACAAAACGTTTCAGAAAAGTATTGATGTCGGTTTTAATATGTCGTTCCAGGCAGAAATAGGTGTCGTAAGCCTTCTTAGGGTCTACATGCCAATGGTGTTTAGGCTGATATTTCCTGAGAAAGGCTTTGACTTTTTTAGAAACTACCATACCTCCAAAAGTAAGCAGGATCTCCGGTTGAAGTTTTTGCCATAACAGAGTAGCATCCTCCATTTTTTCCAGGGGGGCTATTAACTTGTCGATAAACGGAAAAGCCCTGTTCTGATGTAAGTTGGAAGTGGTTTCTGTTAGTAAGACCACCGAATCATCCGTCACCAGGCGATCCAATAATTTTTGTTCGAGTGTATTTGGTTGAAGGACGCCTACCATAACGATCTTACGTGCAGCACCATTCCACAACTTTTGCAATGTAGTGATTTCTTCTTCAGAGATTATTTGAGTTACTGGAGAAATAGCTATATTCTTTGGACTTACCGACATGGCCTCGGTCCTGTTATAAAGCGGCTCTTCAAAGGGAGCATTAAGGTGCACAGGTCCGCTGTCTTCTATGGCCGTATTTAACGCATTATTGATCTCCGTTTCATTATACTGCTGTACCCCTTTTTGAAGAGTGGCATCATTCTTAGCCAGTTCCATGGCAGGAGGAATACTATCCTGATCGCGATGCAACGGATTATGATCTTCTCTCAGGTCCTGCTTAAGGTTAGCGGTATATAAAATATGTCTTTCAAAAATATTGTCCTGTCTTATGGTTTGTCCGTCACCAATGTCAATGCGGTACGGCGGACGGTCAGCGGAGATCACCACCAGGGGGACATCACTGTAAAAGGCTTCAGACACGGCAGGGTAGTAATTAAGTAAGGCTGAACCCGAGGTACATACCACCACTACGGGCTGCTTTTGCTGCATTGCCATTCCCATGGCAAAAAAGGCAGCACTCCTTTCATCTACAATACTATAGGTAGAAAAATACGGATCGGATGTGAATCCGATCGTGAGAGGAGCATTCCGGCTTCCCGGAGATATCACAATATGCTGAATACCCTTGGCCTTGCAGAGATGTACAATGGTTTGCGCCAGGGGAATATCGGGGTATGTCATATTTTGATTATGGTTTATGAATTATGAATGGAGAATTATGAATTATGGATGATAGATTATAGATGATGAATTATCAATTAAGTAAACTATCCTCTTTTTTCTAACTTGTCACTTATCACCTGTTACTTGTCACTTGTCACCTTATAAAACAAAAATAAGCAATCAGCAACCTATTCCCAATGCGGCGGATAAAAACCTATAATACCGCCAGCATGGTTTTACTTTTATTCACGGTTTCTTCCCATTCGGCATCCGGATCAGAATCTTTGGTGATACCCCCCCCTACATAAATGGAAAAGGCCTCATCGGTTATCTCCATGCAGCGAAGGTTTACGTACAGTTCAGCAGATCCTTGTTTTGAAAGAGGTCCCAGATACCCGGTATAATATTTTCTGTCATACCCTTCATGTTCCAAAATAAATTTTTTGGCTTTTTTACGGGGCAAACCACAGACTGCCGGGGTTGGATGCAAGGCGGCTACAATTTCTTCTAATGGTAGTTCCTGGGAAGTAAGTACTGCCTTTACCGGGGTTAACAGGTGTAACAACTTCCCTGCCTTGACCGTACGGGTATCTCCGGCTTGCACATGCAGACAATGAGGATACAACCTGTTCAGGATAGAGCGGGTCACCATAGCTTGCTCTTCTTTTTCCTTAGGTCCCCATGAAACATCCATACTCCCCCTATAGGGCTGTGTACCTGCCAGCGACATGGTCTCCAGCATCCCCTCTTCTATTTTTACAAGGGTTTCAGGGGTAGCCCCGACCCAGGTACCCACCTCAGGATGGTGCCACAGATAACGAAAAGCGGTGGGGTAACGACTTAATAACCCTTTGAAAACAGAAATAATATCGCGTTCACTTCTTGGTATGAGCAGTTTTCTCGATAATACCACCTTATCCAGCTTCCCTGACTTTAAACTTCTCAATGCTTCTGAAAGTAAGGTGATATGCTTTTTACGGGTGTTATCCTCACCGATAATATCCTGAACCTGATCTTTTGTAGATTCCGGTGGCGTCAGATCACCGATCTCAGCATGTACTATAGAATCTGAAGGAATCAAAACTACCGGGTAGTCTTCTGAAAAGGGAGCAAACAAAAAGCCGGAACTATGATCGTCATTTGCCTTTACCAGCTTGCCATCCTTCTGGAAATAGCCTGTTACCCGGGTGGATTCCGGAGGTGAAAAAACCACAAACGGCAGCTCATTCTTCAGGGCTGCGGCAACAGCCTCCCATAATTTATCTGCGGGCTGCAAATTCATTTCTTTTTCGGTAAGGAAATAGTGGTTAATTTACAGGAAGAGATCAGTTTTCCTGACTCATCAGTGACCTTAATATCCCATAACTGAGTGGTTCTGCCTTTATGAAGAAATCGGGCGGTAGCATAAACCGCACCTGATCTGATAGAACTTACATGATTGGCTGCGATCTCTATCCCTCGTATAAATACCTCATCAGCGTTCAAAAAGATAAGCGAAGCAGCACTTCCCACACTTTCTGCCAATGCCACCGTGGCCCCACCATGTAGAACCCCGTCGGGCTGATGCACTTTAGGACCCACAGGCATTTTGGCCGTCAGAAAATCATCCCCTATATCAGTATAGGTAATTTCCAGGGTTTCCATCAGGGTGTTTTTGGTGATTTGGTTGCAGCGTTCCAGCAGCTCAGCTTTGTTGATCATTATTCAGAATTTAGACGTAAAAATACAAATCCAAGGGAAATGTATTATAAGATGTCCCTAAAGTTATCGGGAATCAACAGGGTGAAAAATGCATTAAACCAATTTCCTGTCACGTTTTACTCCTGCATGATGCAACCCAATACCTTTTTATCACTACCCTGACATACATGACTGCAAATCAATCAATTAATGACGGCGGTCATTGATTACTGACAAAAGACAGAGTAACTTAAGGCATTGTTAACCATATAAGTACAAACCAATGAAAAAGCTACTCTTAGGTTTACTGATCCTGGGGATAACCACCCCACTAATGGCACAGGATATTGAATTATCGGAAGTGGTTGTGCGTCCAGCAAATTATAAATATCTCGAATCTGTTGACAACCAACAGGCTGCGATACCGGTAAAATTGCTGGAACAAAAAGTGGCCAATTACGATCTGAAACATTCAGATATCTACGATGACTCCTATGACACCTATACGGTTTCATTTTACATTCCCGATGGTAAGATCGTCGCTGCCTACGACGAAGATGGAAACATCATCCGAACTATCGAGAAGTTTAAAAACACAAAATTACCCGACCCTGTACGAACTGCAGTCGTTGAACGATTCCCCAATTGGGAGATGACAGAAAACGCATTTCAGGTAACGTACCACGACAAAAAAGGCATTAATCACAAGGGTTACAAGATCACTTTGATCAATGGCGATCAAGTTGTTAAGGTAAAAGTTGATAAGGACGGGAATTTTATGTAAGTTTATTGTTCAACAAGGGTTTATGAACACAACCTTGTTAATGTAAGGCCCCGGGACTTGTTCCCGGGTTTTTTTTTGTCAAGGGACGCGGGACGTGGTACGCGTTACGAGGGTAATATCATAAATTTTAAAAATTTTGTCTTTGCCAGGATTGAAGCTACACGGTGATCTCCCAATAGAAGGAAAGAGGGGACGAAAGTAAGGAGGTACGAAGGTTTTTTATAGTATCGTCTTTGCGAGCTACGCTGCGCGTAGCGTGGCAACCTGCCTGGCATGCCACGGCAGACAGGTCTCCCCATTTCAAAACCGGACACTAAAAGAAATAGTTTCCAAAAACTGCAGTACAAAATTCCGGGGATCCTTCCCTGCGTTGCCGCAGCTCAGGATCTCTCATTTCTATGGACGATTTTCCGTACCGCGTAACACGTAACCCGTAACCCGTAACCCGTAACCTAATAAAAAAACCACCCCCTGCAGTCACAGAAGGTGGCTTATTATATTTATTATCAAACTCTTGTTTTACCGGTCTACCCGTCTACCCGCCTACCGATTATAAATGAATAACCTCATCATAGGCAGCGGCAACGGCTTCCATAACCGCCTCACTCATGGTTGGGTGAGGGTGTACCGCCTTAAGGATCTCATGGCCGGTGGTTTCCAGTTTTCTGGCTACAACCGCTTCGGCGATCATATCAGTTACTCCGGCTCCGATCATATGACATCCAAGCCATTCTCCGTATTTCGCATCAAAGATCACTTTTACAAATCCGTCGGCATTTCCTCCGGCCTTAGCCTTACCACTTGCTGAGAAGGGAAACTTACCAACCTTGATATCATATCCGGCTTCTTTGGCTGCTTTCTCGGTATATCCTACAGAAGCTACCTCAGGCATACAGTAGGTACATCCGGGAATATTGTTGTAATCAATAGGTTCTACATGCATTCCTTTGATCTTCTCTACACAAAGGATACCTTCGGCTGAAGCTACGTGAGCCAGGGCTTGTCCGGGAGTTACATCTCCGATGGCGTAGTACCCCGGAATATTGGTCTGGTAGTAATCATTTACGAGGATCTTGTCACGATCTGTGGCAATACCAACCTCTTCCAGGCCGATACCTTCAATATTCGTTTTGATACCTACAGCACTAAGCACAACATCAGCTTCCAGTACCTGCTCTCCTTTTTGGGTCTTCACAGTGGCTTTCACGCCATTTCCAGAGGTATCTACTTTGGTTACCTCGGCAGAGGTCATCACTTTGATCCCTGACTTTTTGAAGCTTCGCTCCATTTGCTTTGAAACCTCTTCATCTTCTAATGGCACCACGTTAGGCATGAATTCTACCACGGTAACTTCAGTACCCATGGAGTTGTAGAAATAAGCAAACTCCATTCCGATGGCTCCACTTCCTACTACGATCATTTTCTTAGGCTGCTTAGGCAGGGTCATAGCCTCGCGATATCCAATAACCTTTTTCCCGTCCTGCGGAAGACTTGGCAATTCACGAGAACGTGCTCCGGTAGCAATGATTATATGATCGGCACTATATTCGGTGGTCTTTCCGTCAGCACCTTTAACATCGATCTTCTTGCCGGGCTTCAGCTTTCCAAAACCTTCCAGTACATCGATCTTATTCTTTTTCATCAGGAACTGAACTCCTTTGCTCATCCCTTCAGCAACGCCACGGCTTCGCTTTACCACCTTGTCAAAATCCTTATCGTATTCTTTTACGGTAAGTCCGTAATCGTCGGCGTGCTTCAGGTATTCAAACACCTGGGCCGATTTCAGCAGGGCTTTGGTGGGAATACACCCCCAGTTTAAACATACACCCCCGAGGCTTTCTTTCTCTACCACAGCGGTCTTAAATCCGAGTTGTGCAGCCCTGATAGCAGTTACATATCCACCGGGTCCACTTCCTAAAACGATTACGTCGTATTTACTCATATCGCAGAATTTATTTTGGTCTGTTTTTGCGGGTACGAATTTAGTGATTATTTGGGGAAGTTACTAAGGGTCAAGTTTAGTTGTTATTTGTGAGTTACGGGGTACGGGATACGGGGTACGGATTTTAAGGAGGAACCAAAATAAAAAGAGACTAAACGATGAGATTCTTTAATCGTCTTCGCGAGACCGCTGAAATTTGATTTCTTGTGGAGGATACTGACAGATTGAATCGCAGGGGTCACCTCGAGTGATCCTGCTATGCAGGATCGTATCGAGAGGCTATTGATCCCGCACTGTTCTCGATACACCACGCTTTCAGCATGGTACTCGAACTGACGCTACGGGCAAAACTTACAAGAAAATTTATTCCGTCAGTGGTAGACCTGCTTGCAGGTTGTGGCGATCTACTGAATCGGGTACTGGATACTTATCAGCGACTATAAAACTATCCACAATAAGCACAAGAGACTGCATTTCAACCAATTAAAAGGAAAAATTATTAGGATAATCTTTAACGGTATAGAAAATTTACTATATTTAATCTTCCAACCTAACAATAAAACCATTCCATATGGCCAATTATCACACCGACTACAAAGCCCTCCCCATTTGGAAATCCAGCCTTGAACTTGTGCAAGCCGTTTACAAATTGTTAAGTATACTCCCCTCTCCTGAAGAATTTCATCTAAGTGCACTGATCAAAAAAACCGTGGTACAAGTCCCTGCCCATATTGCCAAAGGAAGTAAAAAAGCAGGCAATGACCAGGAATTCATTCAATATCTCGACCAAGCCAATTCCTACCTCTACGCACTAAAGGCACAGCTCAGTATCCTCTCCGACCTGGGACTCAAAACTCCCCGGCGTATCATCGATAACCATATAAAACCCTTACGACTACAGATCTTTATCACCAAAAGAATGATGGAAAAGACGAGGTTTGATGATATATCGTGAGGTACGGGTGTATGGGAGGACCGAGGGTATAAAAAAGGTCTTGTAGACCTTTATGGCAATCCTACCTGTCGGCAGAAAGGGTCTCCAGCCGGCGAAATGGCAGGCTCGTGTCTCGAACTTTACAACACAGAGTACGAAATACTACATAAAAACTAAATAACCAATTATGCAAAATCCATTTCATTTCCCCACCCTAAAGGGCGGAAATGGATGTTGCTCTAAGCAATACATCACATGAAATCATCAAAAGATCATTATTACGACCTGGAGAAGTGGAAGAAAATTCATTCCAAAAGCTCCATAAACTTTATGGATTTACAACTTAGTTTAACGGAGACTGAATTGAAATTAAAAGAAATCTTAGAAAGTAAACCGTTTATTAAACACAATTTTAAATGTAAGCATCCTGTTGGACCTTATATCATGGACTTCTATTCCGAAGCGCTCAAACTTATCATTCAAATTGACACTGAGTATAATGAGCGGAGAAGAGATGTTTCTTACGAAATTGAACGCAATAAGCTTTTTGAATATAATGATATAAAGACCCTCAGCTTTCATGAAGAATTAATTATTACAGCTCCCAACGGATTAAGAGCAGTACTAGAAGAAATGCTAAATCCCAGATCTTCATTTCCCCTGTAAATTGGGGCGAAAGGATATTTTCATATATGATACTACTTTTATGAAAAAAACAGACCATCCGTATCACAACCATAGTATGTGGAAGGGAGCTAATCAGCAAACCTTTCTTAAAGCGAGAGAATTACGAAGGCACACTACTGAATCAGAATCGGTCATGAAAACCCTCCTTAATTCAAACCAATTTAAAGCCTATAAATTTCGTTATCAACATCCATTAGGGATCTATATAGTTGATTTTTACAGCCACCGTCTTCAATTAGTTATCGAGGTTGACGGGGAGTATCACAACACAAAGAAGCAAATAGAATTTGATAATAAGCGGACGGAATTTTTAGAATACCATAATTTAAAGGTGATACGATTTAGCAACCGAATGGTATTAAATAATATTAAGCAAGTAGAATTAGCGTTAAGAAGTCTAATAGAAAACAATTTCCCCTCCGCCCTTTAGGGTGGGGAAATGAGGGGAAATTGCCGTACCCCGTACCTTGTAACAAAAAAACCGCCCCAACCGGGGCTCATTTATTTAAGAAAATTCCTTTACGGTGCAGGGTAATACTCGTAACTCGTCCCCCGTAACACGTAACAAAAAAAGCCCCAACCGGGGCTCATTTATTTAAGTATGTTACCTTACGGTTTGGGACAATTCACGTAACTCGTACCCCGTACCCCGTACCACGTACCACGTACCACGTAACAAAAAAACCGCCCCCAATCCGGAAGCGGCTCTTATTTTACAACGTATTCTTAAAAAGAAATACTATATGTGAAGTGCACGATCATCCGTCGCGGCCAATGCTGCTTCTTTAACAGCTTCAGCATAGGTTGGGTGAGCGTGACTCATTCTTGAAATATCTTCTGCGCTGGCGCGGAACTCCATGGCGGTTACGGCCTCGGCGATAAGGTCCGCCGTACGGGCACCGATCATATGTACTCCGAGTACTTCATCGGTTTCGGCATCTGCGAGGATCTTAACAAATCCATCGGTATCCATTGAGGCTCTTGAGCGACCAAGGGCACGCATGGGGAACTGTCCGCTTTTATATTTTACTCCGGCATCTTTCAGCTCTTCTTCCGTTTTTCCAACAGAGGCAACTTCCGGCCAGGTATATACCACACCAGGGATCAGGTTATAATCGATATGAGGTTTTTGTCCGGCCATGATCTCTGCCACCATGGTACCTTCTTCCTCGGCTTTATGAGCCAGCATAGCTCCTTTTACCACATCTCCGATGGCATAAATGTTCTCGACATTCGTCTGCAGGTGATCATTGGTTTCCACCTGTCCACGGTCATTTACTTTTACGCCGGCGGCTTCCAGGTTAAGTCCGTCAGTATATGGACGACGACCTACCGATACCAATACATAATCTCCTTTGAGTACTACCTCTTTTCCTTTCTTATCATCAGCCTTTACGGTGACGCTGTTTCCGTTACGGGTCACCTCTTTTACTTTGTGAGAGGTATAGAACTTCATGCCGGCCTTTTTAAACACCTTGGTCAGCTCTTTTGAAAGGGCCGCATCCATGGTTGGAATAATGCGATCCATATATTCAACCACAGAAACTTCCGCTCCAAGGCGACGGTATACTTGCCCAAGTTCAAGTCCGATAACGCCTCCTCCGATCACGATCATGTGCTCAGGAACTTCTTTCAGGGAAAGGGCTTCTGTAGAGGTGATCACACGCTCTTTATCCAGCTCTATAAAAGGAAGGGTTGAAGGTTTTGATCCGGTAGCGATGATGGTCTTCTTCGCCTCGATCTGCTCCTTTTCACCGTTTTCTTTGGTAATATCGATATGAGTGGCATCGGCAAAAGAACCAAGTCCGTGATACACATCAATACTGTTCTTGTTCATCAGGAAATCGATCCCTTTGGTGGTTTGCTCCACCACCCCGTTCTTACGGGCGATCATTTTCTCCAGGTTGATCTTCACTTCCCCCGGAATTTCGATCCCGTGCTCTTCAAAATGCTTCACAGCATCTTCGTAGTGATGAGAAGAATCTAAGAGGGCTTTCGAAGGAATACACCCAACGTTCAGGCAGGTCCCTCCAAGGGTATTATATTTTTCAATGATTGCAGTTTTCATTCCCAGCTGGGCGCAGCGGATGGCTGCCACATACCCCCCGGGTCCGGAGCCGATAACGGCTACATCGTAGGATTTCATATGTAGTGTTTAGATCGTTTTTGTTTTACGAAAAGCAAAGCTACGAAAATTAGTTTGTAGTAAGGGTACGCGAGTACGAAGGTACGTAGGGACGAAGTTTTAGATTCTCAATTCTCTTTGGTCGGGCATAGTATTTGGACTTTAGTATAATTGAAAGTGCAACGCATTCATAATTCATCATCCATAATTCATAATTGATCGAAACCCTTCGTACCTACGTACCCTCGTACCTGCGTAACTTCCCTTATAAATCACTATTTTAGTAACCATCCAAAACCAACCACTATGAAAATCCTCGCCTTCGCCGGAAGCAATTCCTCCACCTCCATCAATTATCAACTTGTTAAATACACGGTTTCTCTGATCAAAGGTCACGAGATCCAGCTGTACAACATGGCTAACATGCCCTTCCCTATGTACAGCGCAGACGCCGAAAAGAACGACGGCTTTAAAAATTCCCTGGTAGAATTCAAAGATGAGATCCAAAAAGCTGATAAGATCATCCTTTCGGTCAATGAACATAATGGCGGGCCCTCGGCTTATTTTAAAAACCTTCTGGACTGGCTTTCCCGCCTCGATAAAAAGTTTGCTGATGGTGCCAGCATCTTTCTTATGAGCACCTCTCCCGGAAAAGGTGGAGCACAGAGCTCACGGAGTTATGCTGAAAAAGCCCTTCCATGGTTTGGTGCAACCATCGAAGGCACCTTCTCCCTACCCTCTTTTAACCATACATTTGATATCAATACCGGGAGTATATCTAATGAAGAACTAAAAGCAGAGCACCAACAAAAGCTGGAGGAGTTTTTATTGAGTTAACGGTTATCTGTTCTCGGAGGTCTGTGGTCGGTGGTCTGTAAAGTTCCATTTGGTTAATTGGTATTTATTTACATAAATGGTACCACTACCGGGTGAGTACATAGTCTTTCATGAGAACGAGATATACCCCCTACTTTGCAAGGAGGGGTGCTCCGTCAGGAGCGGGGTGGTTTAAACATCCACAAAAAAGAAATTCCCGGGTACTTGCACTTTTAAAAGCTGCATTACTGTAGCGAGGAGATCGCCACAATCTGCTTTAGCCAGCGCGCTATCTGGCTCCATCGCTAAAATGGTTCACTGAACCATTTCTAAACGCTCGGCCCCGCGAAGACGTCCATTTCGCCCATTTGCCTTCCTTTGGAATTAAGTATTTCTCTTCGTACCTCCGTACCCTCGTAACTACATAACCTCATAACCTCAAACGTTAAAAACGAATTTGTGGCATCCTAAAACATTGATTTTCAATATTTTAAGACCTGTAAAACCTTAGCTATCAATAAATTAGCCACACCTGAATTCACCTGCTATATAACTATGAGACAACAACCAACCAATAACCCTAATAAAGATGACAACAGTACGCAGACTATTCACGTTGCTACTCATTATGCTTGTCGTTTCCTGCGGCAGTGATACAGAAATGGATAGCAACCTTCCTGAGCCACCGCCGCCACCCGGACAAAATCCGCCGACACCCCAGGATACCGATAATGACGGCGTGGCTGATGCGAATGACCAGTGCCCGGAAACCCCGGCAGGCGAGAATGCCGATGAAAACGGGTGCAGCGCGTCCCAAAAAGACAGTGACGGAGATGGCGTCTATGACGATGCCGACCAGTGTCCGGATACTCCTTCAGGAACAGAGGTGGAAGAAAGCGGTTGTGAGGCCGGAAATGACGATGGCGATGGAGATGGGGTGGCTAATGATGACGATCAATGTCCGAACACTCCTGAAGGGGAAGAAGTGGACGAAAACGGATGCTCTGATTCCCAAAATACCGCAGATGCTGACGGGGATGGTGTTCCGGATGCCAATGATGATTGTCCGAATACCCCCGAAGGCGAGGAAGTAGATGAAAACGGATGTTCAGATTCTCAAAACACCGCTGATGCCGATGGCGATGGTGTACCTGATCCTGATGATGACTGTCCCAATACTCCCGAAGGAGAAGAAATAGATGAGAACGGGTGTTCCGACTCTCAGAATACCGCAGATACCGATGGAGATGGAGTAGCTGACGATGATGATGATTGTCCGGATACTCCGGAAGGAGCCGAAGTCAATGAGAATGGATGTGCCACCTCACAATTGGATAGTGATGGAGACGGAGTTAATGATGATGCAGACCAATGTCCGGATACTCCTCAAGGAGCCGAGGTTGATGAGAATGGGTGTGCCACTTCCCAACTGGATAGCGATGAAGACGGAGTCAATGATGATGCAGACCAATGTCCTGATACCCCGGAAGGAGAAGAAGTAGATGAACAAGGATGTTCTGATTCGCAAAAGGATAGTGACGGCGATGGGGTTAATGACGCCGAAGATGAGTGTCCGGAAACTCCCGAAGGCCAGGAAACAGATGAAAACGGCTGTGCAGATTCCCAAAAAGACGATGATAGGGACGGCGTTTCCAACGCCGATGACCAGTGTCCGGACACGCCTGAAGGATCCGAGGTGAATGAAGAGGGTTGTGTGGCTGAAGCAAGAACCTATGTCCCCGATGATGGTTTTGAAGAAAACCTAATCCGCCAAGGGTATGATGATGTCATGGATGACTATGTTTTGACAGCAAATATTGAAAATATCACCGAATTAGGTATTGGAGGATTTTTCAAAAACCTTACGGGGCTTCAGGATTTTAAAAGCTTGAAAACGTTAACGTTGTTTGACTCAAGCATAGAAAATTTTGATGTACTTCCCGAAGTAAACCTGATAACTCTAGATTTGGAAGGTACCGATGGAAGAAATTTTATAATTGATGCTCACCCCACTCTGGAAAGGTTTTACATTTCATCCAATTCTATCGGACCAAAAGAAATAATAAATAATCCTCAATTGAAGGTGATAGGTTACTTCTACTCAGATGGGGGAACGATCCTTGTAAAAAATAACCCGATGTTGGAAGGTTTCTATGCCTCAGAATGCGGTTTTGGTACCTTGAGCATCAAGAATAATAGCAATTTAAATGAAGTTTTACTCGGTGATTATCAGGATGAATACTTTCTTGTAAATAACCTGATAATCGAGGATAACCCTGTTTTAAATGAAATTGAAATTACAGGTGGATGCGATAATTTTATATTGACTAATACTCAAAACTTAAAAAGCCTTACAATTTCCGGGGATACTTCATACGAGACTACACCTAAAATTCCTGCTATAGATCTCAGCGATCTTCCCCTATTAGAAACACTCGTTCTAAAGAGAATAGTGTTCACGGAACTTGATGTATCCTTTAATACCAATCTCATCAATTTTGAACTTATAGACCATGACATTACATGCGTGAAAGTAAATCAACAACAATTGGATAACATTCCGTCTACCTGGGTTACAGATCCTGAAGTTACCTATAGTTTAAATTGTAATTAGCCGGGTATATTCCTAAGGAGTAAATGGGATATCCTGATGGTGGTTAGTGGCCGGTGATCTGGAAATTTGCATTTGGGTTATTGGTATTTATGAAGATAACTAGTACCTCTGCCGGGTGAGTACATAGTCTTTCATGAGAACGAGATATACCCCCTCCTTTGGAAGGAGGGGTGCTCCGTCAGGAGCGGGGTGGTTTAATCATCCACAAGAAAGTTCTGAGCAGTGGTTACGCTGCGAAGGATCTTCCTGTTACTCCTGTAACCTTATAACTGATTCTCTCATATCCGGTACTGTAACCAGGAGATTGCCACTCCCGCTCCCGAAAGCCCTCGGGAGGCGAGGCTCGCAAAGACGGTCTTTTAGCTCATTTGCCTATTCGCCTATTCGCCAATAATTATCCTTCACCTTCCCAACCTCACCGAATAACTGCATAACTGAAAAAAGTTAAAAACGAATTTATGACATCCTATTTTATTGATTTTCAATAATTTAGGATGCTTAACCTGTTGACTATCAGTAGTTTAGCTCAGGTTGCAATACCATATTGCGGAGTACCCGTTTTTGTACGCCGGCTACCTCTGATACATATGGGATAACAACTTACAACCAACCAAAAACACCAGTTATGCGGACTCCAATATGCAGGCTGATAATGCTGCTTTTTGTATTCCTTGCTGTTTCCTGTGGCAGCGATGTAGAAATGGATAGCAACCTCCCGGATCCTCCCCCCCCTCCCGGACAAAATCCGTCTGCACCCCAGGATGCCGATAATGACGGGGTGGCTGACACCGATGACCAGTGCCCGGAAACCCCTGCAGGTGAAAATACCGATGAGAACGGTTGCAGCACCTCCCAGAAAGACAGCGACAACGACGGGGTCAATGATGCCGATGACCAGTGTCCTGACACTCCGGATGGAACTACTGTCGATGACAATGGTTGCGAGGAAGGCAATGATGACGGTGATGGTGATGGGGTGCCCAATGAGGATGACCAATGTCCCAACACCCCCGAAAGCGAACAAGTGGATGAGAACGGTTGCTCCGATTCACAAAATACAGCAGATGCTGACGGCGATGGTGTTCCGGATGCCAATGATGATTGTCCGAATACCCCCGAAGGGGAAGAAGTAGATGAAAACGGGTGTTCTGATTCCCAAAACACCGCTGATGCCGATGGCGATGGTGTACCTGATAATGATGATGATTGTCCCAATACCCCTGAGGATGAAGAAGTAGATGAGAACGGATGTTCCGATTCTCAAAATACCACAGATACTGATGGGGATGGGGTGCCAGATTCGGAAGATGATTGTCCTAATACTCCGGAAGGCGAGGATGTAGATGAAAGCGGTTGTTCTGACTCCCAGAATATTTCAGATGCTGACGGGGATGGCGTAGAGGATGATAACGATGACTGCCCTGACACTCCGGAAGGCGAGGAAGTGGATGAGAACGGGTGTTCTGACTCTCAAAATACCGAAGATGCCGACGGGGATGGCGTAGAGGATGATGACGATGACTGCCCTGACACTCCGGAGGGTGAAGAAGTGGATGAGAATGGGTGTTCTGAATCTCAAAAAGACGATGATGACGACGGAGTTTTTAATTCAGAGGACGAATGTCCTGATACCCCGGAGGGGGAAGAAGCAGACGAACAAGGATGTTCTGATTCGCAAAAGGATAGTGACGGCGATGGAGTTAATGACTCAGAAGACGACTGTCCGGATACTCCCGAAGGCCAGGAAACTGATGAAAATGGTTGTTCTGATAGCCAAAAAGATAGTGACGGAGATGGTGTTAATGATGCCGATGATCAATGTCCGGACACGCCTTTAGATTCGGAGGTCAACGAAGAGGGGTGTATAGAGGAAGCCAGAACCTTTGTACCTGATGATGGGTTTGAACAAGCCTTAATAGACCTTGGCTATGACGATGTCCTGGATGATTATGTGCTCACCAAGAGCATAGAAAATATCAGAGATTTGAAACTTTTTGGAAGTCCTTCTGAGCCAATTTATATTGAAAACTTGGAAGGTATTCGGGACTTTAAATCACTTTGGTACCTGAGTATGCATCACATAACAGGAGTAATCAACTTTATTTTAAATGAAGCGCCTGCCCTAGATCATCTCCAGATTCTCGAGTTGAGAGACGTAGAAATAACAGAACCCTACACTATTAATAATTTTCCAAATCTTCATAGTCTTTCCATTTGGGGAGATGAACTAAATTTACTGCCATCCCAGGTTACCGGAAACAATAACTTGCGTAATGTTGAAATGAAAGGGCTGGGCGAAACTACATATATTTTCGGTAACCCAAGTTTGACTGTAATTAGGGTACATGGGAATGTTTCTGAAGTAGTAATTGAGAATAATCCAAGGCTAGGAACAATTTACATATCTGGTGATGAGGAAAAACATAGCCTTTTCGGAAATATTAAAATAAAAGATAATCTCTCCCTGAAGACCTTAAATATGGGGAGGGCAGAAATTAAAAGCCTAGAACTTTCTGAAATCGAAAATGTTGAACGCCTGCTTTTACATACATTTCACAATGATTTTAGCTTGATCAATCTGAGCCCATTTAAATCCTTAAAAACCTTGAGTATAATAGATGCCCTATACGAAAATTTATCAGAATTGAATATCTCTGAAAACACGGAACTGGAAGAGCTTTATTTATACTATACAGAATTTAACCAATTGAATATATCATTCAACACAAAACTTGAAAGACTTATTTTAAGTGATCATAAGGTACAGTGCATTCAGGTTAATCAAGATCAATTAGATGCAATTGCGACTACCTGGTTTACAGACCCTCCGGTAATCTATAGCTTGAACTGTAATTAAGGGTATTTCCTTGAGGATGAAATGGGTTGTCTGGATGGCAGTTGGTGGTCGGTGTTCAATTGTAATAATAATGCAAAATTGAGGAATTGAGGAATTGTTGTTGCGATTTCCATTTTCTAAAACCCTCGTCTTCACGAGACCTATGAAATAGGTCGTGGCGATCTCCTAAATCGCGTACTGAAGCCTGCTACAAGAATACATTTTCACCTCATATTATTTAGCTTAAGTAAAGGGTCTCCAGTCTTGGTTTCTTTCATTTAATGGCTCATTTAATCGCTCATCCGCGTTATTGCAAAATTGAGGTCCCGACACTTCGGGAGAGGAACTGTAAAATTGCCCCTACAGAATCCTTCGAGAATCATCCATATAATAACATGTCCTAAGCAGCGGTACCCTACGAAGGATCTTCCCGGTTAAACAAGATGCTGTAAGAAGCTGTTCATTTTAATGCTACAGTATTGAAGCCAGGAGATCGCCACAACCTGCTTTAGCCAGCGCGCTATCTGGCTCCATCGCTAAAATGGTTCACCGAACCATTTCTAAACGCTCGGCCCCGCGAAGACGTTCAATTTGCCTAATTGCCCATTTACATTCTTTTGAAATTGAGCATTCGTCCTCGTACCCTCGCACCTTCATAACGGCATAACGGCATAACGGCATAACGGCATAACGGAAAAAAGTTAAAAACGAATTTGTTGCACCCAACGATGACAATAATCATTTTTCGCAGACGGCTAACTAACTATATTTAAGCTACTTAAACTCGCATTTGGTTAAACACCTTGATTTCAAATGCATTGAACACTTCCCTTTCCTGATTCCCTGCCCGTATTGTAAACAGACAACCCACAAAACCAGAATGATGAAACAAGTACATAAACTTATGGTACTTCTATTCATTGCATTCGCCGTTTCCTGTGGCAGTGATATGGAAATGGATAATAACCTTCCGGAACCACCTCCTCCGCCCGGACAAAATCCACCCACACCACAGGATGCCGATAACGACGGAGTAGCAGATACCGATGACCAATGCCCGGAAACTCCCAATGGAGAAAATGTGGATGAAAACGGTTGTGCCGACTCCCAAAAAGATGGGGATGGTGATGGCGTCAATGACGATGCCGACCAGTGCCCTGACACTCCTTCAGGAGCAACCGTAGATGAAATCGGATGTGAGGAGGGTAACGATGACGGGGATGGCGATGGGGTAACCAATGACAATGACCAATGTCCAAATACCCCCGAAGGCGAAGAAGTGGATGAAAATGGATGTTCTGATTCCCAGAATACGGCTGATGCGGATGGAGACGGGGTTGCTGATACTGATGATGATTGTCCGAATACTCCCCAGGGCGAAGAAGTAGATGAAAACGGATGTTCTGATTCTCAAAACACAGCTGATGCTGACAGCGATGGAGTAGCTGACGATGATGATGAATGTATTGAAACTCCGCAAGGCGAAGAAGTAGATGAAAACGGATGTTCAGCCTCTCAGTTGGATAGTGATGTGGATGGGATTAATGATGATACAGATCAATGTCCCGAGACTCCCGAAGGAGAAGAAGTGAACGAAAATGGGTGTTCTGAATCCCAAAAAGACGATGATGAAGACGGGGTTTTTAATACAGATGACCAATGTCCTGATACCCCTGAAGGAGAAGAAGTGGATGAAGCAGGGTGCTCAGATTCTCAAAAGGATGATGATAATGACGGAGTATTTAATGATACCGACCAGTGTCCCGACACACCTAACGGGGAAGCTGTAGATGATCAAGGATGCTCAGACACTCAAAAGGATAGCGACGGAGATGGTGTGAGCGATGCTGACGACCAGTGCCCGGATACCCCTGCAGATTCGGAGGTAAACGAACAGGGGTGTGTGGAGGGAACAAAAACCTATGTGCCCGATAATGCCTTTGAAAAAATCCTGATCGATCTGGGGTATGATGATGTTTTGGATGATTATGTATTGACATCCAATATTGAAAACATTACGGATCTGGAAATTGATGGAGAACAATCTTTTTTACTTCCCGATCGCCTTGAAGATCTGACCGGGCTTGAAGATTTTACCAACCTTAAAAATCTTAAAATTTACGATTGCTATTTAAATAATTTTGATGTTTTACCGGAAGTTAATCTAGTAACATTAAGTGTTGACACCTATTTTGGGGTTGAGAACGGCTATATTATCAATGACCATCCGACCTTACAAAGATTATCTGTTGGAACTTATTCCGAAGGACCCTTTGAAATTACCAATAACCAATTCTTAGAAGTTGTTGGGTATTATTTTGGTTCCGGTAAAGATGTCAAAATCCAAAATAATGTTGTTCTGGAGATCATATATGGTTATGAAAGTAGTTTTGACGACCTCATTATCGCAAATAATGCTGTATTACAAGGATTATATTTGGGAGATTATGAGTTACCCGGATGGGTGGAAAACCTGGAATGCACAAATAATCCGGGTTTGACGGAAATTGAAATAAATGCGATACAACTAGACAACATTCAAATAACGAGTTGTCAAAATTTAAATAAAATCCGCATCTCCGGTGATAATACTTATGGCACTTGGTTTCTAAAATTTGCCACACTTGATCTTAATGAATTATCATCATTGCAAACTCTCTACTTAGAATCGATGTCCCTTACTGGTCTTGACATATCCTACAATAATAATTTAATGAATTTTGACCTGCTTAAACATATTTTGAAGTGTGTTACCGTAAATCAGCAGCAACTGGATAATATTCCGCCTACCTGGGTTACAGACCCTCCGGTAATCTATAGCTTGAACTGTAATTAAGGGTATTTCCTTGAGGATGAAATGGGTTGTCTGGATGGCAGTTGGTGGTCCCGCTGAAGCGGGATTAATTCCCAATGCTTGTTCTGCTTCAACAGTAGTGCTTGCATAACAAGTCGGTCATTAATCAGTGGTTAGAAGATTGCAAAATTGAGGAATTGAGGAACTTTAAAATTGCCCTTTAAGAACTCTTCGAGAATCATCCACAAAGTAAAATGTCCTGAGTAGCGGTTACGCTGTGAAGGATCTTCCCGTTGAAACGGAAAATTAATAAAATCTATACTTTTGAGAGCTTTAGTGGTGTAATCGGGAGATCGCCACGGCAGGACTTTGTCCTACCTCGCGAAGACGACCTCATAGCTTATTTACCCATTTGGATTCTTTTGGAATTGAGCATTGGTCCTCGTACCTCCGTAACCTCGTAACTTCATAACCTCCCCAAACCTGCTCCCCCTCCCGGACAAAATCCGCCTACTTCTCAGGATGTGTCATAGATTTTAAATACAAGCCTTTCATTATGGAAATAAAGATTTATGTAAAAGGGTAATAAGCATAAATCTTTGGTTTATTTCAGAGCCATGCCCTTTGACCTTTCGAGGATAAATTTGCCGACCAGGGCAGAAACTTTAGCCCCGGAATCCCTGTGGAGGTGATTTCCATCGGTATACAAAAATTTATGGTTTAAGTTGTGCATATCGAAATACCCATCACTTAGGGTTACTACATTTTTGATCTTATCTTTAAAATCGGGCATATAGATCTGCTCTACTTTGGCCATTTCCGGATGCACCGGTAACCGAACCAGGTAAACTTTTCCATGTTGCTTGAGAAAAGCAACGATCTTTTCAAGATAAACAAGCCTTGTAGCGGAGACCCTGTTAAGAGGCATCTTATTCTTAAGGTAGCGTTTTGCCCTGTATAAGGACCTACGATTAAATGAAGTTGTATCCGGGGGCAATTTCACCTCCAACCAGCCATCTTTATGAAGATGTTGCAGCTGCAGATCTCTTGGCATTGGTACCAACCTATAATACTCTCCCTTCAATGATTTAATGAGATACTCCAGATTTGGTGAAGAGGTAACATCCTTTACCGATGCCAAAAATCCTGTGGTCTCACGAAATCCGGATGGATCATCCGGATCATCATTTTCTGAAGATATACTCCATGGGTCTACTGCCACAATAAAACATCCATCCCTGGCAGTCGTGTCAACCTTTCTTTTAATGCTCTCATAGTATACCGGCCCGAACGGACTATGAAGAAGACTGAAGGAATAATTGAAAAATTCCCGTTCCAAACAGTTGTTTAACACCCTGGGCTGAAGTCCATGGGCCGCCCGTGATGTGCCTAATAACATATTTTCCTGTCTCGGACTTGTGAATTTAAGGTAAAAAGGATCGGTATACCCGTCTGCCAAAAAAAATAAGCTTCCAAAACCAATCAATAATAAACAGCAAAACAGGGCGATCTTTAATAGGAAGCGATTCATCTTATTAAAATTGAAAATATATAAATTCTTGTTTTTGTCCGCTGAACAATAAAACTGCTAAACTCAGCAAGTAATAAAATCCTAAACGCACCATAGGATGCCATTTTAATCCTAACTTCTCGATAGCATAGACCCCGGTTCGTCCGAACCACTCGACAATTACAAAGATGGCTACAATACCTAGTACCGCTTTCGAAGGGATGA
Source organism: Robertkochia marina (assembly GCF_004799345.1). GTDB lineage: Bacteria > Bacteroidota > Bacteroidia > Flavobacteriales > Flavobacteriaceae > Robertkochia > Robertkochia marina. The sequence continues at coordinate 545,945 of NZ_SSMC01000002.1, read as the reverse complement.
ATCCATCAAAATTTGGCACTTGGAACAGGCTTTGAGAAAAAATACCTTGAATATAATTCCAGGCGTGGGAGATATTCTCTGCCCTGAAAAATATCCAGGCTAATAAGGTTAGTATAAATGTGAATCCTATAGAACTTATTTCCCGGAAGCTGGCATAAATTTTACCGGAAGCCACATCGTCCAAATGCCTTCTGTTCTTTCCGGAAAGGAGGATGGGCAAGAAATATAGGGCATTTATACCCCCCCATACAATAAAAGTCCAATTAGCTCCATGCCAGAACCCACTTACAACAAAAATTATAAATACATTACGTACTTGCATTGCTGTATTACCCCGGCTTCCTCCTAAAGGAATATACAGGTAATCGCGAAACCAGGTAGAAAGAGAGATGTGCCATCTGCGCCAGAATTCTGCAATGTCCCTGGAGAAGTACGGAAAAGCAAAATTTTTCATCAAATTAAATCCAAACAGACGAGCTGTACCTATGGCTATATCTGAGTATCCGGAAAAATCGCCATAAATCTGAAACGCAAAGAAAACGGCGCCCAGAACCAGACTGCTTCCCGTCAAGTCGTCTGAATTGTCAAAAATAATATTGGCATACCGTGCACAACTATCAGCAACGATAACCTTTTTAACCAGTCCCCACAGTATTTGGCGTAATCCGTCAACTGCACAGGTGTAATTAAATTTACGTGGCTTAAAAAACTGGGGGAGTAAATTCTGCGCTCTTTCAATAGGGCCGGCCACGAGCTGGGGGAAAAAGCTCACAAATGCTGCGAAGGCAATAAAATTGTGAGTGGGTTCCATCTTTCTCCTATAAATATCTATGGTATAACTAAGGGTTTGAAAGGTGTAAAAGCTTATACCTACCGGAAGAATAATACTTAACGAACGAGCCTGTAATGGGGTGCCAAAAAAAGTAAACGCTTCTATCAGGTTGTCAAGGAAAAAATTGTAGTACTTAAAAAAACCAAGAAACCCCAGATTGATCAATAGACTTAGCCATAACAGGAGCTTCCTTTTTTGAGATCGGTTAGTTTTGTGTAAGTGAAGTCCGATAGTGTAATCAATTATCGTACTGAACAGAATAAGCGAAAGAAACCGCCAGTCCCACCAACCATAAAAAAGATAGCTTGCCAATAAGAGCAAGATATTTTGAGCTTTCAAATTGTGTTGGGTTACAAACCAATAGGCCAAGAATACCAATGGTAAGAAAACAGCAAAATCAACTGAATTAAAAAGCATATAATATTGTTCTAAGAACTTCTAACCTGTAAAAGGGTGAAAAATTTTAGATCTCAAGTCACAAATCAATCAAATGGATTGTAAGTTGCAACGAGTGCAAAATGCAGAGGGAACCGAATGTAATTCTAAAGTTAACGTATTTTAAATTAGTAACATAAATTTACTCTTTGACTACTTGTAAAGAATAATTCGGTTTTAAAAACTTTAATGCAAGCTTGTTTCCGTAAGCCGACCAAATATTCTCTGTATATGGTTTCAGAAAATACGATAAAGAAAAAGTAACAGCAGAAATCAATAAAAAATTAATACTTAAACCGTAATCAAATTTCAACTGCTTGAAATAGATATCAATTAATACAAAATGAATCATATAAGAGGTATAAGTCATTTGTCCCATGGTCGATATCAATCTAAATATCTTATGATCATGTATCTTTTCAAATTGAGAAGACAGATACTTCAGGAAGTATAAAATTGCCAGGCATAAAATAGAGATCAATGCTAACCAATAACTCGCTCCAAAATCGGTAACTCCAATATAATCATTAAAGAACAACCATTTTAAACCGAAACCAAATAACAGGTATGTGGTAAAAATAATGAGGATCTTTTTATAAGCTTTAGCCATCATTTCTATTCCAAAAACAAAGCATATAAATTGAGTGAAGATATTTAGATAGTCAAAATTCATCATATGAACACTATTCTCTACGATACCAAAAATCCTGGTATTTATAATGAAGGACAAAAGAACTAAAATCGCCGAAAGTACAAACACGCCCCCTTTTCGATCTCGGATTAGAAAATACAGAGGAAAAATGAGATAAAAATACATCTCATTCCATATCGACCATCCTCCGGCAATGGCATCCATATAATAAGGGTTAAGACCACTTAGAGGAGACAAAATGTGAAAAACTGCCGTTTCCGAAGTGAGGCTGTAGTAAAACCCCATTAAAATAAAGAGGGGTACGATTCTGAAAAATCGTTTGATGTAAAAAATACGATTGGGCACTGTCGTTTTTTTCAACAGACTATTATAGGTGATATAAATAGTAGCACCACTTACTATAAAAAACAATTGTACTCCAAAACGGCCTAAACCTGTTACAGATTTCGGTACTAATGAAATGCTTGAATGTTGCCCGACATGAACCAATATTACGCCCAAAATTGCCAAAAATCTGGCATAGTCAAAATAGGCTATCCTCCTGATTGCCATAGTTTTACGGTGTTAGTTTATTACCTTAAAAATTATGATTTATACAAAAAACATAGATTTTTTTAGCTTTTCTATCAGTTTTATCAGATGAATTGTCTGTTGACAAACTTTTATCAGACTATCAAGAAATTTTGGAGTAATTGAGAAGGAGGTTTCCTGGATCAGTGCTTCTCACGCTTTTACATTGATCTCACAGTTTAGAAATCAATGAACGTAACGAGAAAATCAGCAGAATTCTGCTCTTATATTATCTTAACCCAAATCTTTTCAGCACTACCAAAGATTCGAGTTAAATTCCTAATTGTGAAATGCTGTTAAAATATATAGGATGACCCGGAAGCAAAATCCTATTAGTAGTCAGCGTTGATGTTCTGTGGTCAGTGGTCGGTGGTAGATTGAAATAATAATGTAAAATTGAGGAATTGAAAAACTGTAAAATTGGTGCAAAAGAACCCAATGAGAATCATCCATATAATAACATGTCTAAGCATCGGTTATTGCTGCGAAGGATTTTCCCGGTTAAACAAGAAGCTTTAAGAAGCTGTTCATTTTAATGCTGCAGTACTAAAGCGAGGAGATCGACACGTCCCTCCTGCCATCCCGCCAGCTGGCCCCTTCGCTAAAAACAGCCGCTGGCTGTTTTCTTAACGCTCGATCCTTAGCGAAGACGACCAAATCGCCAATTCACTTAGTAACCTGGTAACCTGGATATAGTTCTCGGTTTTCGGTTCTCAGTTATTCGTTACTCCTTATAACCTCATAACCTCATAACCTCATAACCTCATAACCTCATAACCTCATAACCAAAAAAGTTAAAAACGAATTTTTTGTATTATAAAAACTTGATTTTCAGTATTTTACCAAACTAAACAAACTCTCCCCCTCACCTCACAGATCGCATCGTATCAATAGGATACGGTATATCGCGTGCTCCACTATCTGTTAACAGATGTACAATCCATCATGGTCATGAACTGATCGCAAACAACCAATAACGAAATACAGCTAATTAACAACAAACCTCTCATGAAGACACAACTACGACAAATGATGCTCCTGTTATTCCTGTTACTTGTATTCTCCTGTGGGAGCGATGTAGAAATGGATAGCAACCTCCCTGAGCCACCACCACCCGGACAAACCCCACCACCACCTCAAGATGCCGATAATGACGGCGTAGCTGACGCCGATGACCAATGCCCGGAAACCCCGGCTAGTGAAAATGCCGATGAGAATGGGTGTAGCACCTCACAGAAAGACAGTGATGATGATGGGGTAAGCGATGCAGATGACCAGTGCCCGGAAACACCTGCGGGTGCTACCGTAGATGAGAACGGTTGTGAAGAAGGTAATGACGATGGGGATGGAGATGGAGTTCCAAACGACGATGATCAGTGTCCGAATACCCCCGAAGGTGAAGAAGTGGATGAGAATGGATGTTCTGACTCTCAAAATACGGCCGATGCTGACGGGGATGGTGTTCCCGATGCAGATGATGACTGTCCAAATACGCCGGAGGGTGAAGAAGTGGATGAGAACGGATGTTCCGACTCTCAAAATACCGCTGATGCTGATGGCGACGGGGTTAAAGACGATATTGATCAATGCCCGGATACACCCGAGGGAGAAAATGTAGACGATGAAGGATGTTCAGATTCCCAGAAGGATGATGACGATGATGGCGTCTCTAATGCTGAAGATCAGTGTCCGGACACTGAAGTCGGGGCATCTGTGAATGAAGAAGGCTGTTCTGATGCCCAGTCAGATACCTCCCCTCCTGTAGTCACCAATATAGTTGTTGATCAAATCACCCCCACCACCTTCCGTGTAGAATGGAACCTGGATGAAGGTAGTAAAGGATATATACGCTTTGGTACTTCCTCAGGCAACTATCAGGATTCTACGGCCAAAGAAGAACGCTTCCTGGACCGTCACCGACAAACTGTGGGTGGAGAAAATCCCGCACCATTAACACCAAACACAACCTATTACTGGCAGATATATGTAGAAGATGAGACCGGTAACAAAGGGTATTGGGAGGAGCAAACCACTAAGACCGCCGAAGAGGCTCAGGCTTCAAAGACTTTTGTGCCTGATGATGTTTTTGAACAGTTCCTCATAGAACAGGGGTATGACGATATCCTGGATAATTATGTGCTTACAGAAAACATTGAAAATATAACAGAATTGAATATCACAAATCAATTTGATACCAATGGGCGTACCATTGATGATTGGACAGGAATTCAGGATTTCAGTAGCCTGGAAAAACTACGAATTGATGATGATAATCAATATGGTATTATTTCAACCCTTGACGCACTGGAAACAGCTCCGGCTTTAAAAGAATTGAGATTGTGGGCCACCGCTGTTCCATTGATCGTTAATAACTTTCCCAAACTGGAGGTATTTAGCTACGGTGCTTTTGGGGATTATACGATTGCCACCGACATCATTGAGATTATGGATAATCCGAACCTGCAAGAATTATATATAAACAGTATATCAATCTCAAACGAAGGGGCTACAGGAAATATTAGAATTGAAAATAACCCCGTATTAGAGAAAATCACAGAGTACGGAACCTTTTCCAATATTTTTGAAATTAATAACAACCCCTTGCTTACATCCCTGAGCCTGGGGTATTACGAAGAAATAACCGGAATTAACACCCTGTCTGTTAATAATAATCCCAGTCTGGAAATGTTAAACCTGATCCAATGCCATGTCAGGGAGAACATCAGTATTTCGAATTCACCTGATGTGAAAATTATCACAGCTACCGGCGATAGCAGTCAGTCTGCAATTTATAAGATCGCTCTGTCTCAATTTGAAGGATTAGAAGAATTGTATCTCATGGGGGTAACTTCTGTCAATATCTCTGCAAACAAGACACTCAACACACTAAATATCAGTGAGTTTAACGGAATTAATCTATCAAAATTAGATGTCTCGAATAACAATGCCTTATCCAATCTAAAAATCAATGGTCATGAATTGAATTGTATCAAGGTTAATCAATCACAGCTGGACAATATTCCCTCTACCTGGGAGGTAACTCCAACTGTTCCCTATACTTTAGATTGTAATTGAACCCTGGATTTCATCGGTTTATGGTTTGTGGTTAGCGAACGCATTAACCATGAAGAGCAATTATCGCTTTTTTGTAATATGAAAATAGCCCCCCATTGGGGCCGGCCTTAAACACTACCTTTGTAAAAACCATACTTACCAAGAACCTGATCCAGAGTCAACTTGATATAGGAGCCAAGAAATTGAGGGAATCGCAAACCGGCAATCAACACCCCTATACCGGATAAAGTGGTAAAAAGTAAAAAGGGAACTACTCCGGGAGCATTATACATACCATAGCTAAAATGGTATCCCAGCAACAGGATTCCGGTCTTAAGGGTAAGTAATACTCCCTGTTTCAAAGGGCCGTAGAAAACCTGATAGAATGATCTTTTAAATACCACCTTCACCAGGTACACCATCATAATATAATTGATCAGGGTACTAAAAACCACGGCAACGGCTGCCCCACCCAGACCGTAATAATAACCTCCAAACCCACAAGATACCAGAAGTATGATCGCATAAATCATTTTCCGACTAACATTTTTATACACCAATCCTTTTGCCCTGATCAGGGCATCTGTCATTCTTGAAGAAATGGTAAAGGGCATCACAACAAACAACAGCTGCAGGGGTAACACTGCATCCATCCATTTTTCTCCCAGCATGATGAGAACCACTTCTTTACTAAAATAGATAAGGAAAAGTGATAAAGGCATTAAAATGGAATTACTCAACCCAAGACCGTGATCATAAAGTCTGAATTGTCGCTGTTCATTATCCTGTAATTTGGAAAGCGCAGGAAACATGATCTTGATAAGAATCTGCCCAAGGTAGTTACTCGGCATATTATTGATCTGGTACGAACGCTCAAAAACCCCTAACATTCCCGGGCTGAATATTTTCCCCAACAAGAGGATCAACCCGTTTTTAGAAATATAGCTATTCACCTTCAAAAGAATCATCCCTGAACCAAAAGAAAATAATTCTTTCCATTCTGAATAATACCATTTAATTGAAAACCTTACGGGGGCCAGATAGAGGTAACCTATCATTTTTAAGAGGGAGTTAAGCAAAACCGCCCCCACCAATGACCAGACTCCCCAGCCTTTATACCCCAGGACGATCCCAAAGGAATAGGCTATAACACTAGCCAGGATGGTAACTATGGCAGAGTGCCTGAAGCGCATTTCTTTTTGAAGCAGGCTCAACGGAATACTGTAGATAGCTAACAAGACGAAATTCCAGGCAATAACCCTTACCAATTCGGCAAGCATGGGTTGATCAAATGCTGCGGCTATTAAAGGGGCCATCAAATAGAAAAGGCCAACGATGCACAAGCTAAATAATATACTGCCCTGCAATGCGGCTTTACTATGACTTTTAAGGGCGTTCTGTTTCTGTATCAGCGCAGCACCCATTCCTCCTTCTGCGAAGATCATACCCAAAGCAACAAATCCATTGGCTATAGCCATCAACCCGTAATCTGATTTTTCCAAAATACGCGCCATAACCCCAAAGTATACAAATTGGGTAATCACCAAAACCAGGACCTCAAGGGCTTGCCAGAATCCTGAACGTTTTATTTGATCTGTAAGACTCACAATACTTTATAATAGTAGAATGGTATAGAAACGAGCATTTACTTATGGTTTACGATAGTGTTAGAATGAAATGAAATAATTTGATCCTTATAACGATTTACTTCTCGGATCTGTAGCAAGGTATTTAGTTGGTTTGAAGACTGATAACCTAGAGTGCACCGTAATAAAAGATATGATAGTCGTTTAACCGGGCCGGCTTACCATTTAAAATCCATCCCCAATAGCTTTTCCAACTCCCTGTTGTTTGGCGAGTACCACTCCTGAAGTGCTTTTACCAGTGCCGGATCGGGCTTTTTGTACCCATGCTGGTTATGTGCTTTTTCAAAATTGATACCATCATATTCAGGAAGTTCCAGAAATTCCAGGGTCTTACTTACTGTCTCCGGAGTGTTGGCATAGAAATCCTCGCTCCGTAGGATCAGAAACTGATCTCTGTCGAAACAGTCAAACCATCGCTTCAATTGATCCGCATACAGCCCACGGTCAAGATAATTAAAAGTCTTTTTTGCCCAGGGATCACTTAAACGCTGTTCATATTGAAGCCGTGCATCAAAACCATCAGCAAAAACCTCCTCCAGCGACCGTGTTTCAAGTCCTCGTCGTATCATGTGATGTACGTGAGAAATGGCTCTTTTTGCAGGATCTCTCAGCAAAACGATAAGCTTCACCTCCGGTAACAATTCTTTTATGCGACTTGGCACCTCAGGGTAATAAAGATAAAGGGGACTTGCTTCTCCGGTTATATGGCCATTGAGCTCCTTTTTAAGAGGAAATAAAGATCGATACCATCCCGTGCCCCGGTCATAACTCAGATCAAAATAGTGGATCTCCTTAATTTTTGGCGGGAGTACCAAAGGGTGTTCAGACAGATAACTGTGTAGTGAAGTTGTTCCCGCCTTCTGGGCTCCGATAATAATAAAATCAGGTAAGCCTCGTTGACCGGAGGTAAGATAGCGCTTCACCATGGATACCTCCCATATATACCTCCAGAATTTTCTCTTCATTTTATAGCGGGTAAAGGATTCATTTTCCAATACCAACTGCTTTGATTTTTCCCGCACGAGTTCCATATTTTCCATCTTAGAATATTCTATTTTGATCTTCAAATTTCGTTTTGTAATCAAGGGTCCGGATGATCCTTAAAAATCTGTATACTCAAGTGAAAACATGGTATAACATAGTACTTGACCATTGTTTCCCTATTTACCTGTTTCAATTTTTACATCTTGAAATTAGCTGTCAAATTCAAACAACAATTTAATCTTTTGAATATAAATGACTTACAGCAAAAAAGTGATATTAGTTAAAACGAATGAAAATTCAGTCGAGAAAGAAACAAGAACTGTAAGGAGTACTTCATTATTAGCGAGGCTGATTCCAAATACCTGACCTGCTGTGCCCTCAGGGTTTTAGCTTCAAGTTGGTCTCAAATAGCAGGTAGATACATCTAATATGAAAACAGGGTCTTATATTAACGATAAGTGTAAGCTGCATCATCTTTAAGAAATTTGAAATAAGGGCATTCTGAACTTGCTTTTTTCTATGGATCGCTAATCACTCAGCCAAGAAACAGCCTGTCTGACTGATATTTACAACATGTACCCTATAGATGTCTTATCTTTTTTTACTTTATCATTAGAGATCCGAATTATAAATGAATGCCTATGAAGATGATGTTACGATCCCTGCTGCCCTTTATTCCAGTCCTGCTTTTTTCCTGCGGAAGTGACCTTGATATGGACCAGGTCTCCCGAGATCTGTCAAATCCAACAGAACAACCCACCTCTGCTTTAGATAGCGATAATGATGGTATTCCCGATGAAGAGGACGCTTGCCCCGGAACTCCAAATACCGAATCGGCAGATGCGAATGGGTGTGCCCCCTCCCAAAAAGATAGCGATAACGACGGAGTGAATGATGCATTAGATACCTGTGCCAATACCCCGGAAGGAGAACAAACCAATGCCGACGGATGTGGCCCTTCCCAACTCGATACTGATAACGATGGGATCAATGACCTCAATGACGAATGTCCGGAAAGTCCTGCAGGGGAGAATGCCGATGCATCAGGCTGCACTCCTTCTCAGAAAGATGACGACAACGACGGAGTGTCTAATGCCCTCGACACCTGTCCGGATACTCCCGAAAATCAACCTGTGAATGAGCAAGGTTGCCATACTCCTGCAATAGGAGAATATTTCCAGGGAGGGTATGTGTTCTATATTTTTCAACCGGAAGATGATCGGTATGTAGAGGGCGAAGTACACGGACTTATTGCCGCACCGGAAGATCTGGCCACCAGTGATCTGCCCTGGGCCCCGGAAGGTGCAGCCCCGGAATCGCCAATATTTAACGGAAATACTTCCTTAAATGGAGAGATCAACACCCAATACATTGTAGATACATATGGAGAAGGAACCTACGCAGCAAAAGCCTGTTACGATCTGGAACTTAATGGCTATGACGACTGGTACCTGGGGTCTGATTTCGAAGTCTATTACCTCTGCCAAAATCTTTATCATGCAGGCGAATCTCCGAACGCCTACGGATTTGGCTTTGATCATTATTGGACCTCCAATGAACTGGGAGTATTGGCAAAAAAGAATGCCCTCGAAAAAGTGATGATCCTTAATTTCGAAGGCATAGGCGGCTCTACCATCTACTTCGACATCTGTGAGATCTCTGAAGGATTCAGAAAAAACTCAAAAATTCTTGCCACAAGGGCAATCCGGGATTTTTAAGTTTCTTGAAAAAAGTGGTAGAATTAAAATTCAGAATTAAGCAATTGTAAATACCATCACTCATCGCCAGGGATTACTGTATTCTTGATCTAAAAATGAGGTGTCGATTTGAATACATTGTTTGGGTGTGGTCATTCAGATGCATGTTTCATAGAAGCCGGAAAATTGTTTAACTATACTGAGCATCCGGGTACCACTTTTTATTGGAATTCAACATGAAGAAACCAATCGCAAAATCTATTTCCGATTGTAATCGTCTTCGATGCGCACAATATCATCCTCCCCGAAATAAGTACCATGTTGAACCTCAATAAACACACATGGAGTATCGGAAGCATTTTGTATTCGGTGTTTTACGCCCTGTGGTATCTGCACTACTTCGCCTACCGTATAATCTTTGACTTCTCCATCAAGGGTTATACGCCCTACCCCTTCAACAATCGTCCAAACCTCTGATCGATGGTGGTGGTATTGGTAAGATAATCTTCCTCCGGGATTTACCCGTATCCTCTTTACTTTATGAGTAGGGGCGTCTTCAAGCACCCAGTATTGCCCCCATGGGCGAATGTCATTTTCCATTATTGTTAGATATCGTTTATCAGAAATCAGTGGTCAGCATACCTAATCCACGATCACCATCCTCTATTACTTAAAAACTATATTTATTCTTGTTTACTTAATGGCTTTACTTTTTGCCCGCTCCCATTTGGCAGACTAATGATAGAGTCATCGATCTCACGGTTAATAGTAATTATATGGTTTACAGCCTCCAATACAGGGCAAAATTGAAACGTATGAATACCTCTCCCCTACCAATAAATAATAAACGTTACTGTGGATAACAATAGCTTATGACCTGTTGCCGAAACTTAGAATGATTATGATTTATACGATCATTCCGGCGGCAACGGTATTATTAGTAGCCTCATCGATCAGAATAATACTTCCCGTAGTACGGTTATCCCGGTAAGAATCGATCATCAGGGGTTTGGTAGTTCTGATCTTCACCTTACAAATATCATTCATACCAATTTCAGTGTCATCAGTGTTACGTTCCAAAGTATTGATATCGATCTTATAAACGATCTCCCTGATCATGGCTTTTTGCTCATTAGAGGTATGTCTTATAATATATTTTGCCCTGTGCCGTGCGGGTTCGTTTCCAAGCCAACAAAGCATGACCTCCAGGTCTTGAGACAATTCCGGCTGATTATTGGTGCGTACGATCATATCTCCTCTGCTGATATCAATGTCATCCTCCAGGGTAACCACTACCGATTGGGGAACGAAAGCCTCATCAAGTTCTCCATCATACGTATCAATGGTTTTAACCTTTGAACAGAAGCCTGAAGGTAAAATAGTAACCTCATCTCCTTTTCGCAGAAACCCGCTGGCAATCTGCCCTGCATATCCCCGATAATCGATAAACCCGTCACGCTGAGGGCGAATTACCGTTTGAACCGGAAATCTCGCATCTACCTTATTCACATCACTGCTAATATGGAGATTCTCCAGCGTGTGTAACAAAGGAGCATCTTTATACCACTCCATATTTTCAGAACGGTTAACCACATTGTCTCCAAGCAATGCAGAAATGGGAATAAAGCGAATATCCTTGATCATCATTTTAGAGGAAAAAGCTTCAAATTCCCTCACAACACTTTGGAAGGTTTCTTCTTCAAATTCTACAAGATCCATTTTATTAACACAAACAATAATATGTGGAATCTGCAGTAGAGAAGCAATAAAAGCGTGCCGCTTCGTCTGCTCAATGACTCCGTGGCGGGCATCGACCAAAATTATGGCTGCGTTGGCCGTACTGGCACCGGTTACCATATTCCTTGTGTATTGAATATGCCCCGGTGTATCTGCAATGATGAATTTTCTTTTAGGCGTAGTAAAATAACGGTAAGCCACATCAATGGTTATACCCTGCTCCCTCTCATCTCTTAATCCGTCGGTAAACAGCGCTAAGTCTACCCCCTCATGTCCTTTCTTCTTTGAGGTATTACTAACCTGTTCTATCTGATCTTCGAAGATCGATTTAGAATCGTATAGTAAACGGCCTATCAGTGTTGATTTCCCATCATCTACACTCCCTGCGGTAGTAAAACGCAGTAATTGGTTATTGCTTATTTCCATGGTACCAGGGTAATCGTTATAATTAAAATATCTCATTTGATGTTGTCAGTTAGATCTTCATACTTTGAACTAAAGAATTAGCTTCTCTTTAATTTTTTTTTAGGATAACTACAATTTTCCTGAAGTAAACCTGATCTTGAACGCTGTCGGACCAGGCAAGTTACCATTAAAAGTAACCCTGCCGCTTGCGATCCTCCATGGCGGTTTCCGATCGCTTGTCGTCTGCCCGGTTACCGCGCTCGGTCTGTCGCATGGCCGACACTTCTTCCACGATCTTTTCAAGGGTATCGGCATCTGATTCGATTCCCCCGGTGATGGTAATATCTCCCAGGGTACGAAAACGAATCTTTTTAGTTACGATCTCTTCCCTTTCATCCAGGATCAGAAATTCCGATTTCGGAATCCAAGACCCATTTCGCCATATCACCTCCCTTTCGTGGGCAAAATAAAGGCTGGGAATCTCAATATTTTCCTTTTTGATATAACTCCATACATCCATTTCTGTCCAATTCGAAATAGGAAATGCCCTGAAATGCTCTCCTTCAAAATGTTTTCCATTATACAAGTGCCACAACTCCGGCCGTTGATTCTTAGGGTCCCATTGTCCGAAATCATCGCGGTGGGAAAAGAAACGCTCTTTGGCCCGTGCTTTTTCTTCATCACGCCGACCGCCCCCCATGGCACAGTCTACCTTATGGTATTCTATGGCGTCAAGTAAGGTGGTGGTTTGCAGGGCGTTTCGGGTGGCATTCTTGCCTTTTTCCTCAGCCACCCTTCCCTGATCGATAGACTCCTGAACAGAACCTACAATGAGTTGAACCCCAAGATCCTTGATCAACCGGTCTCTGAACGCGATCGTCTCCGGGAAATTATGCCCGGTATCTACATGCATCAGGGCAAATGGGATCTTCGCCGGCCAGAAGGCCTTTTTTGCCAGGTGGGTCAGAACTATGGAGTCTTTTCCTCCTGAAAAGAGAATTACCGGATTTTGAAACTGGGCGTATACCTCACGAAACACATAAATAGCTTCGGATTCGAGTTCTTCCAGATAATTTAAATAGTATTTACTCATGGGGGTAGCTTTTAATTCGATTTTCTATGGTTGTAATAATTTTATTTACACTGTCTTCCAAAGAGTAGGTATGATCTACTTCGATATCAGGATTTTCCGGAGCTTCATAAGGGGCTGATATCCCGGTCATATTTTTGATCTCCCCTCTTCGGGCCTTTTCATAGAGTCCTTTCACATCTCGTCGTTCACATTCTTCCAGGGAAGTGCTCACATACACCTCTACATAATTCCCGTTACCTACCGTTTTAGCAACCAGATCCCTGTCTTTTCTATAAGGAGACACAAAGGCCGCCAATACTATGAGTCCGGCATCCACCATCAGGTTGGCTACCTCGCCTATCCGACGAATATTTTCAGTACGTGAATCCGGGCTAAAATCAAGATCGCTGTTAAGTCCGTGCCGTATATTATCGCCATCAAGAATATAGGTATGCATCCCGCGCTGATGAAGTTCCTGCTCAACAGCATTGGCTATGGTTGACTTCCCCGATCCTGACAACCCGGTAAACCAGATCAGGAACGAAGGGTGTCCCTTCGCTGCATTCCGTTCAGTTTTTCCGATCTTAAAATCATGTTCCTTAATGTTTTTCTGCATGGGCTTCTCTTTGATGCTGTAATTTTCTGATTTTATTTCTTTGATCCAGACCATAATTAATGCGATACCATCCTCGCTCGTGGAGGTAGTACAAAATCATTTTAGTGATCACCTCAGCGCCTCCTATCTGTAAACCGGTCATTGGGTTCCCGGTAATGATCCAGGCCAATACCATGGTGTCCAGCGTTCCAATTGCACGCCAGCTAAGGGTCTTTATTAAATGGCGCGGACGACTGTCAGGAAAATTAAAGCGGAACCATACCCGTTCATGGAGGTAGTACAATACCATTTTGGTAATAACCTCTGCAAAGCCAATCTTCACCCCGGCCATCGGATTCCCGGAGATCAACCAGCCCAAAAGCATGGTGTCGAGGGTACCTATGAACCGCCAGGTAACGGTTTTAGCCAGATGGCGTTTTGATATTTTCAGCTTTCCTATTTTCAATTTGTTCTGTTAGTCTTAAAGCCTAATGTATTAATTCAGTAAGACCCTTGCCTACGAGATCCGGCTAATGGCTTTGAACTTACTGCATTCTTACCAGGAAATAATTATTCAATAAATTCTCTCGATTATACACCATGGGGAGTTGCGTTTCCTGGTCAATAACCTTCAGCCCTACGGCTTCACAAATGGCTTGCCCTGCAGCGGTATCCCATTCCATAGTAGGGGCAAAACGCGGATATACATCAGCCCTGCCTTCAGCCACCAGGCAAAACTTAAGAGAAGACCCCTTAGATACGATCTCGACCTCTTTTCCCTCAGCCTTAACCTCCTCCAGATAATCCAAAGTGTCCTGGTTCATGTGCGAACGACTCCCAACAACCCTTATCAGACCATTCAGCGGTTTCGGGGAAATGATATCCTCATCTTCGAAAAACTCCGTTTCAGAACCATTAAGAGTTGTTTTCCAGGCCCTTCCGTCAGGAACATCAGCATAATACAATTCGCCGGTAACCGGCACATAGATCACACCCAACCGGGGTTTGTTGTTTTCAATAAGAGCAATGTTTACGGTAAACTCTCCATTGCGCTTAATAAATTCCTTGGTACCATCAAGAGGATCTACGATCCAACACTGTTTCCAGTCTTTTCTTTCTTTATAGGCTACTTCTTTATTTTCCTCACTGATCACAGGTATTGGGGTCTTTTCAAGAAATTCCATGATCTTTTTGTTCGAAGCAAGATCTGCCTCTGTAAGTGGTGATTGATCTTCCTTCTCCTCCACCCGGTACTCAGTATTATAGATCAAAGTGATCTCCTTTCCGGCAGCGATGGCTGCATCAATAGCGATTCTTAAAAGCGGATTGTTCATAGGAGTGATTTGTTATTAGTCTTCGGGGAAATTATTCTTAATTATTTGACTATCAGAATTCTAACGGTAAATGTATTTAATTCAGAGCCGAGTAGCCACGGTGTTTGGACCAACTGCGAAAATTTACGATTTCTTTTACCTCAATAAGGAAAATTCTTAGCTGTGGGAACGGTATTAAACGATTTTAGCAACAGCAGTTCCATCAATACCTTTTTTCTTTTTGCAGGGGGCTCATATAGATGTCATTACGAGACTGCTCTAATTTGATTTTTTGCCAAGGGATGACGGATAACGCCAAGCAGCAAAGAAGTAAAGGAGCAAAGGAGCAAGTGGGGTATAATATTACCAAGGAGTGCATTATATGTGATTCGTCTTCGCAGGGCCGAGCGTGAAGAAATGGTTCAGTGAACCATTTTAGCGAAGGAGCCAGCTGGCGCGTTGGCCAGAGCAGGTTGTGGCGATCTCCCTAATCTTCCTCAATGCCAAATTATTACCATAGATAGATTTGGAGTCGAATCTCACCCCGTCCTTTTTTAGGAGGGCTGAGCGTAAAGAAAAGGTCTTGCAGACCTTTTAGCGAAAGAGCCAGTCGGCGCGAGGGCTTTGTATCTATATTCTAATTGCACTGCAATATTACTTTTTTACTCACGTCCTTTTTATTGTTTAAGAGGTGTTCATGAGCCCTGACGGGGTTGGGCAATGCAAAAAAGTAAGGGCTAATCATTCATGAGAAGTCAAAACTATAATCCGCCAGTTGTAGCGAACAGGAAAAGGTAGGGAAATAATGATGTAAAAAAAGTTGTGAATAATACCCGGCCTGCTCTTAGAAGAAAAATGAAAGGCTTAATGAATTCTATTAGCATTTAAAAAGCCTGATCATTGGCAGCAGTTGTGACCAGCAAATTTTGGACTATTATAGCTGAGTGGATGAATATCAAAAGCTTGCCCTGAATTACTTCGGTTGATTGCTTAAAATGCATTTAGTAAACCTCCCAGGGCATTGAACACGGGTTTGTTGGTAACCTTATGCTTCCAGCTATCGTCAAATTTTATAGGGCGCTTGGTAAACCTGTTAGGGGTACCTGCTATAGTATGATCCTCCTCCAATTCCATATACTCAGGCATTTGAATAGGGGGTATATCCGCAAAACGGGTAATAGCATCAAGATGATATTGAGGGCGCTTTAAAAAATCCTCATAAGTCATTCTGTAAACATCTCCCGGTTTTACCTGCTTGAGCAAACGATGGCATATCAGGCGGATTCGAAAAGAAAGTAAAAGGGTTTTCGTTAAGTTCGGACGAAGATCATGGTTGATCTTATTCCACTTGCTCTTAGACAAGGTAACGGCTCTCAGGTCACGTTCCAGGTATATTATTTTCACCGGGAATGGCATATGCTTGTACACCGATAACCCCTGAAAAGGTTCTTTTGAGGAATCGATAATACACTTCGCCCCGGAGACTTTGAACACCGCTTGATAAATGCGCTCAAACAAACGCAGCATAGCGTCATTTTCCAGTTGATCTTCTTTAGTAAGAGGAGGTCTGTTCATCATGGTCTGAGCAATTTCTTGTGGCGATTCAAGTCCCATTTCGTCAAAAACTGCTTTCCAAAAAGTACAATTACCAAATTCTTCTCCACAGGAACAACACCAATTCCATCTTCGTCCCCAGATACCTTTATGCAGGTGACTGTCTAACAGTCGAAGCTCCCCCACAGAAATCGTTTCCGGTGATTTTGAAAGTATATTTTCCAGAAGCGTTGAGCCGGATCGAATATCCGACATGATATACAACAGTTGCATAGTCTTTAGTATTTAGTTATCCGTAGATCGTAAATGGTATAACACAAGCTTGATATTGGGGTCTTTGGTGTCAGGTAAAAATGCCTCACACCATTCATATCCTGTTATAGCACCCTTAAAACAGAAGGATCACCATAAAACCCTAATTTCTTATAGATACCTTCAGGCATATATACCTGTTCAGCATTTTTTGACAAATTACCGGCCCACCAGGAAAAGGTACTCGGAGCCGTATACAAGGTGGTAGCCTGAAGTAAAAGCTTAAAATCATCCATGGGATCCTCTGATGAGATGATCTCTGCATGCCCTCCTTCTTTCGGTCTAAAATATTGTTTTGCCATCTTCATATCGTCAGTGACAATGACCACTCTCTGATCTGCACTGGAAATGGCGCGGTGCACCTCCTCATAATACCCTGGATGACCTTTAACCCATCCGGAATCACCCCATCGGAAATGCACTCCGATACATTTAATCTTTTGGGGGTATTCCAGGCTTTCCAAAACCTTTTCTCTCAGGACTTCAAAATCGCGACTAAAAAGTTCGATATTTCCCGGATCCTGGAAGTACCCAAAATAATTTTCCACCTTAGGATCCAGGAGATCATCCTCTTTACAGGCTCCTTCAAAAAAGCGACTGTTCAGCAATCGCGACTTCATCTTTTTACTCAACATACCCTCCATCAGCCTCAGGGAGGTTAAACCGGCAGTATTTTTTGAGTTTAGTTCCAATAATTCCAACAATGGCTCATAACTTACCGAATGGGTTTTCCAGCCCATACTGCGCGTATAAAAATTGCTGTGGGTTAGGGTTTTCACAATGTCCACTTCCTCCCCCTGACGCCTTAAATACAAGGCAGGAAGCACCTGGAACAGCACATTGCCATATCCCCCCTGAAGCCAGATCTTCTTAGAACTCATCATCGTAAATCTTGTCGTGTATTAATCATTGCCTATGGTCTATTACTCATTCTCAAGCCTTTGCAGAGTTAAATTTAACCGAGCAGAACATAACCCCTTGTAAATAAATGACATAAGATGATAATAATTCGATGAAACTGATAACGCACCACTGGGGTAGTTGTGAGTGGTGAGTTGCAACTTGAGAATTGAGAGCGGCATGTAATCGGTATAATCTAATGGTGTCTTCGTGAGACCGCTGAAATTAGATTTCTTGTGGAGTAAGATGACGGTTTGAGAATTAACATAACTACGGGCTCCTTCCCCTGTTCAGGGGAAGGTGGCGCCGCTTTAAGCGGGGTCGGAAGGGGGTTGTTTTATTTAGACTAAGCACAACCCACCCCGTCTCGAGACTTTCTCTCTATTGCCCTCGCGCCAGCTGGCTCCTTCATTAAAAACAGCCGCTGGCTGTTTTCTGAACGTTCGGCCCTCTGACCAGGGCGGGGAGCCTCCTTTAATTTTTAACTTTATTACAATTCGTCAGTAATAAGGAGCATGGTGACCGAAGCGATCTTTTAGTTTTACCTGACATCATCGATTAGAAAGAAAGTCCTGAGCAGCGGTACGCTGGGAAGGATCCTCAAGTTAAACCCAATGGCTAATGACATCTGAACCTCTTAGCGCTTCTGTTCCATAACGGGGAGATTGCCACGTTTCGCTAACGCGAAACTCGCAAAGACGACCAATCCATTTAGTTTCCTAGTCACCTAGTCACCCAGTAACCTGGTAACTAAAGATTATCCACATACCAGGCCACCGCCTCTTTGATTCCTGCCTCTATTTCATGAGTAGGCTGATAGCCTAATAGATTTTTAGCTTTCTCCACCGAGGCCAGGGAATGCGGAATATCCCCTTTTCGGTTGGGACCGTGAATTGCTTTCACCTGAGCGATCTCAGCATCGTAGTTAGCAAGGTTCTTTCTTAGAAGATCCACCAATTGCAATAAATTGGTTCGATCTCCAACAGCTGTGTTATAAACCTCGTTTAGGGCTTCCTTATTCTCTGTGATAAGACACAGGAGATTCATTTGCAAGACATTATCGATATAGGTGAAATCCCGGGAATAGGTACCATCCCCATTGATCACAGGGGATTCATGGTTTCTTATCTGTTTTACAAAAAGTGGGATCACCGCAGCGTAGGCACCATTGGGATCTTGTCTTCTTCCGAAGACATTGAAGTAACGAAGGCCGATGGTGTCGAGTCCGTAACTCTTATGGAAGATATCGGCATAGAGTTCATTCACATATTTGGTAATCGCATAGGGAGATAAGGGCTTCCCGATCTTCTCCTCCACCTTGGGCAAGGCCTCCGAATCTCCGTAAGTGGAAGAACTGGCCGCATAGACAAAACGTTTTACTCCCTGATCCCTGGCGGCAACCAGCATATTCAAAAATCCATTGACATTGACCTCATTGGAAGTAATAGGATCCTTCAACGAGCGTGGCACCGATCCCAACGCAGCCTGATGCAGCACAAAATCCTGGCCCTCACATGCTTTCTGGCAAGTATCCAGATCGCGGATATCCCCTTCCATCAAACTAAAGTCCGGATGCTTCAAAAAAGACTCAATATTGTGTTTATGCCCTGTAGCAAAATTATCCAGGCAGGTGACTTTAGCACCGATTTCTAAGAGTACTTCGCAGAGGTTAGAGCCAATGAAGCCAGCTCCACCGGTTACCAGTACTTTTTTTGAGCGAAGTGATTTGAATTTATCTGTGTTCATACTATTATATATAAAAGTTGTGAATTCTGAGTGGTGAATTGTGAGTTAGTTTTTTAGTTAGAAATTGTTAATTAAGAAGCCAATATTTTGTAGAGTATTTTCTATATTAGTGTTTTAACATGTTTTTAATTATGGGTGCACTAGAACATAAGAGTTTCGAATTTTCCATTAAAATAGTAGAACTATGCAGAAAATTGAGAAATGAGCATAGAGAGTTCATTCTAAGCAAACAAATATTAAGATCAGGCACCGCAATCGGTTCATTATATAGAGAAGCACAGCAAGCAGAGTCTAAAGCTGATTTCATTCATAAATTAGCCATTTCTCAAAAAGAATGCAACGAAACTAAATACTGGATCGATTTTTTATCAAAAACAAATTATTTAGATGAGAATACAACCGCAGATCTAAGCGCTCATATTACAGAACTATCCAAGCTTTTAAGCAGCATAATCCTCACTACAAAAAAGAGATATCTCAAATGAGTAAATTTCACTTACAACTCACCACTCACAATTCACAACTTGTTATAAACGTACGTCGGCTGAATCCCCAAGAACCCCTTTCACATCATAAACCAACGTATTCCCATTCCTCAAATCCTTATAATCAAGATCCAGGAATTCTTTATGAGCTACAGTAAGGATAATGGCATCAAAATGATCATGGGGTAATTCGTTGACGATCCCAATACCGTATTCTTGTTTTACTTCCTCGCATTTCGCCCAGGGATCGTAAACTACAGTATCCATTTCGTATTCCTGTAGTTCTCGAACAACATCAATAGCGCGGGTATTACGCACGTCCGGACAGTTTTCTTTAAAGGTAATACCAAGGATCAGCACTTTGGCTTTGTTGACCTTGATATCGCGGCGAAGCATATGTTTTACCACCTCACTGGCTACGTATTTCCCCATGGAATCGTTCAGGCGCCTTCCCGCCAGAAGGATTTCGGGATGATAACCCACTTCTTTTGCTTTTTGGGCAAGGTAGTATGGATCGACCCCTATACAGTGACCGCCGACGAGTCCGGGTTTAAAGGGAAGGAAATTCCATTTGGTACCGGCCGCTTCGAGCACATCCTGGGTATCGATCTTCATCAGGTTAAAGATCTTAGCCAGCTCATTTACAAAGGCAATGTTGATATCCCGCTGGGAGTTTTCGATCACCTTGGCAGCCTCGGCCACTTTGATGGTGGGCGCGAGGTGGGTTCCGGCCTCGATCACGCTGCTGTAAAGATTGTCTACGATCTTCCCGATCTCGGGGGTCGAACCGGAAGTGACTTTTAAGATCTTTTCTACCGTGTGCTCTTTGTCCCCGGGATTGATTCGTTCCGGGGAGTATCCCACATAGAAGTCCTCGTTGAATTTTAATCCGCTTACTTTTTCGAGTACGGGTACGCATTCTTCTTCGGTAACTCCCGGGTATACGGTAGATTCATAGATCACGATATCCCCTCTTTTCAAAACCTGCCCTACGGTTTCGCTGCTTTTGTATAGAGGCGTCAGAATCGGACGATGATGTTTATCTACAGGAGTGGGTACGGTGATCACATAGACATTGCTGTCGGAGATCTCCTGGAGGTCATTGGTGCAATAGAGTCCTTTACTGCCAATCGAGGGGTTCTCTTTAACGATTACCTCCTGCAGTATGGTATCATCTACCTCAAGGGTATGGTCATGCCCTTGCTGTAATTCCTTGACCCTTTGTTCATTGATATCAAAACCCACCGTAGCATATTTGGTGGCAAATAATCTGGCCAGAGGTAATCCGACATATCCCAGGCCAATCACGGCTATTTTAAATCCGGAAGTAGTATGCATAGTTGGTAAAATAAAGAGATTCTCAGTATTAAAATATTACATAAAGAAGACTTAGGTAAACCCTCATCGAGATTCTAGATAAAACTACGAAGGATTCCGACAATTCGCACAGTTATTGTTCTTGGGTTTGTGGGAAATTATTATTCCGCTGTAGTTCAAGCATATACTGCATTAAACGTTTTTCATGAATTTTGAATTGGGTGGAATGTGGTCTGTGGTCTGTGGTCGGTATTTTATGCATCATTTTGTGAAATTGAGGAATCGAGAAATTGTAAATTTGAATAAAACTATTCTCCTAGAAACCTAGTCACCCAGTAACTTAGTAACTTCAACCCATTTGCCCGTTTGCCTATTTGCTTATTTACCAAATCGTAAAATCGAGAAATTCACTCATTGAGTATGATTTCCTGGAAAGAAGCATTCACCGGAAAGAAAGTCCTGAACCGTGCTTGCCACGACGAAGAATCTTCCGGTTAAAACCAGAAGCCAATGGAATCTGTACCATCTAAAGCTTCAGTTGTAAAACGAGGAGATCGCCACTACCTACTACGTAGGTCTCGCGAAGACGACTAATTCACTTAGTAACCTAGTCACCCAGTAACCTGGTAACTTAAATCTATTTGCCTATTGGCCTCTTTACCTATTTACCCATTCGCCTATCTGCTATTTCCAAATCACAAAACTAATCACGCAAGAATTCTTGAAACTTGTAATTAACAATTTACCACTCACCACTTACAACTAAAATTATACTCTCGTAACCTTATAACCTTGTAACCATCACTAACCACTTAACCCCGCCTTATCACCTTTGGTCTAATCCTCCTTGAAGGTATTCCTGCAAGAATTATATTTATCGATAAGCATTTGCTATTCATATGATTAACACCCATATTCCAATAATCTTTTCATTGAATAATAAATTGAATAAATGAAACGGACAGACATTCAAAATGATAATAACCCCAACAGTTTGGAACACGACATTCGCCCATGGGGACAATACTGGGTGCTGGAAGATGCCCCGACACATAAGGTGAAGCGCATTGAGGTGGACCCGGGCGGACGCTTGTCCTATCAATACCATCATAAAAGATCTGAAGTATGGACCGTAGTTGAAGGAATCGCTCGTGTTACCCTCGATGGGGAGATTCGGGATTATAAAGTTGGTGAGGTGGTCCAGATCGCCCAAGGTGTCAAGCACCGTGTACAAAATGCTACGGATACACCTTGCATTTTTATCGAAGTGCAATATGGCACCTATTTCGGTGAGGACGATATTATCAGACTGGAAGATGATTATAACCGCGCATGAATGATTGAAATATCGTCTTCGCGAGCGATCCCGATACCTCGGGAGAGCGTGGCGATCTCCCTAATCTTGGAACAAAGCTTTAGGGAAGGAGCCAAAACGAGAACTTAAAACAAAACCGCATAACTGTTTAACCGCATAACTGTTTAACTAGCTCTACATGAAAAAAGCATTAATTACGGGAGTAACCGGACAGGACGGAGCCTATCTGTCTGAACTCCTCCTCAAAAAAGGATATGAAGTCCACGGAATTAAAAGAAGAAGTTCTCTCTTTAATACCGACCGGGTTGACCACCTCTACCAGGAACCTCATGAAGAAGGCCGAAGGTATTTTCTCCATTATGGGGATATGACGGATGCAACCAACCTCATTCGTCTCATCCAGCAGATACAACCTGATGAGATCTACAACCTAGCAGCTATGAGTCATGTGAAGGTGAGTTTTGAAACTCCCGAATACACGGCCAATGTAGATGCTTTGGGTACCCTGAGAGTACTGGATGCCGTCCGTGTATTGGGAATGGAAAAAAAATGCCGAATCTACCAGGCCTCTACTTCTGAGTTGTACGGAAAGGTGCAGGAAGTTCCCCAATCAGAAACCACTCCCTTTTATCCACGGTCGCCCTATGCTGTTGCGAAAATGTACGCCTATTGGATCACCGTAAACTACCGGGAAGCTTATAATATGTATGCTTGTAATGGGATCCTCTTCAATCACGAATCTCCGGTCCGAGGTGAAACCTTTGTAACCCGTAAGATCACCAGAGGAGTGTCAAAAATTGCCCTTGGCCTTCAGGATAAACTCTACTTGGGAAATCTTGATGCCAAACGGGATTGGGGTCATGCAAAGGATTATGTCCGCATGATGTGGATGATCCTTCAGCACGACCAACCGGAAGACTGGGTCATTGCCACCGGGAAGACCACAGCCGTTCGTGACTTTGTGAAAATGGCCTTTGCCGAAGTGGGTATGGAAATCGAATTCCGCGGTAAAGGAGTTGATGAAAAAGGGTTCGTAGTTTCATGTGCAGACGCCCGTTTTCAAATCCCGGAAGGCACAGAAGTGGTGAATGTAGACCCTAAATACTTCCGCCCAACGGAGGTGGAGCTCCTGATCGGTGATGCTACCAAAGCACGGGAAAAGCTGGGGTGGGTGCCAGAATATGATCTGCAAGATCTTATCAAGGATATGATGGAAAGCGATGTAAAGCTCATGGAGAAAGAGAAGTATTTGAAGAATGGGGGGTATGATATCTTTAACTACTATGAGTAGTCGCGGATTACACAGATTAAAATAGATTACACGGATTCCTCTGCGAAATTTGTAAACATCCGTGAAATCCGCGTTCTAATAATCAGTGAAATCAAATAGCAAGAAAATGGAAATAAATCCAATAAACATAACTAAGGATTCAAAGATCTATATAGCTGGATACAGGGGTATGGTCGGAAGTGCTATATGGCGTGCGCTATCTAAGGCAGGTTATACAAACCTTGTTGGTAAATCTTCAAAAGAGTTAGACCTACGGAATCAACAATCCGTGAAATCTTTCTTCGCAGAAGAGAAACCTGACGCAGTCATTGACGCCGCAGCACGCGTAGGAGGCATTTTGGCCAACAGGGACTATCCCTACCAGTTCTTAATGGAAAATCTACAAATTCAGAATAACCTGATCGATGAAGCCAAAAAAGCCGGGGTTGAAAAATTCATTTTTTTGGGCAGCAGCTGCATCTACCCCAAGCTGGCACCCCAGCCTCTTAAGGAAGAATACCTGTTGACAGGTCCGCTGGAACCTACCAATCAATGGTATGCCATCGCCAAGATAGCGGGGATCAAAGCCTGTGAAAGCATACGCGAACAATACGGATGGGATTATGTAAGTCTGATGCCCACCAACCTCTATGGCCCTAACGACAATTTTGACCTGAAGACCAGTCATGTATTACCGGCTATGATCAGAAAATTTCATGAAGCTAAAGCCGCCGGACATACTCCTGTAACCCTATGGGGAACAGGGTCTCCTCTACGCGAATTTTTACATGTTGACGATTTGGCTCGCGCAGTGGTATTTGCCCTTGAAAATAGGTTAGAAGATCACCTATATAATATCGGCACCGGAACCGACCTCACCATCAAAGCCCTCGCCGAAATGATACAGGACATTACTCAACACAAAGGAGAAATACTTTGGGACTCCGACAAACCCGATGGCACTCCCCGAAAACTTCTTGATGTCTCTAAGATCAATCAACAAGGCTGGCAAGCTCAAATCTCCCTGGAAGAAGGTATTCTGTCCACCTACCAATGGTTTCTGGAGCATATCGAAGAGTTGAAGGAGGTGAAATTGTAGGGAATAGTTTACAGTTTACAGATTGCGATATTAGGTGTCTTCGCGAAGGAGTGCAACGATTGAAGCGATCTTTAAATTTGAATTGACATCATCCACAAGAATGAAAGTCCTGAGCAGCGGTCTCGCTGCGAAGAATCCTGCAGTGGTAGCAATAAGCCTATTGAAACCTTATTTCTTAGAGCTCCAGTGGTGCAACCGGGAGATTGCCACGTTTCGCTAAAGCGAAACTCGCAAAGACGAACAATTCACACTTATCTACTCCCATACCAAAATCACCGTATAACCGCATAACGGCATAACGGCATAACGGTTTAACTCAGAAAGTCACAATCAACAACTCCCCATCAATCTCCACAGTAAACCGTTTCAAATTCCCGAAAATGGTATTGGAATTACAATAGGCTGTATTCCCCTCTCCTACGCCGAAACTGTTTCCGTGGTTGGCGCAGGTAAAATAATTCCCGTCGAAAGACCAGAGATCGGTGGCACCCTGGTGGGGACAACAATGATCAAAGGCCAGGATGGTGTCTTCATTACGGCGGAGGAGTAAAACGCCCTGAGGCATGTGATTGATAAACTCCCCGACGGTTTGTAAGGACTCAAAATTGGTATTGGCCAGGTCGATGTACAGCTTTTCGTCTTGATAGAGGTAGCCGGAAGAATCAATGTCATCTAAAATAGGGTTATAGGATGGTACTTCCTCCTCTTCGGAGACAGGATCTTCAACGATCAACTCTTCTTCGTCAGAATCTTCTGCACTACACGATACGAAAGCCGCTGCGTTTAAAATAGCAAGTGTCAGAGCGGGGCAAACTTTTCGTACAAAATCTGTTCTTCTCATGAAAAATATTACATTATAACTAATTCATTATCAACAGGTTAAAATTATTATTAATTTTAGAATATCTATTACTAAAACGTTGTTTTTTTTACAGAAACTATCATCCCTATGCTACAAATTCCTGACTATAAAGACTGTCGTCTTATAGAAATTTTACACATACAACAGGTTGGAAGGAAGCTGCTGGTTCAATGGTTTGCTGAAAAATTATGGTTTATACAAGAGGATGCATATACCCGATCATTAAAAATGGGTTAACACATCTCTATTTAAACTAAACCAGAATGACTTATACAGTCTTCGAACTAAAGAGGTCATTAATACTCCCCTTCTTCTTACCGTCTCTCCTCCCGCTTTATGCCATATTAAAAAGCTTTGAAAACGATCTGTAAACCAAAAAGGTACTTCGGATCGCAGCAGGAAAAATCAAACTGTAATGGATCGACGGACGTTCATACACCAAATGGCACATGCCGCAGCAATGCCGGCCCTGTTCTCTACCCTGGGGCTGGACCTGCTCACCCTGTCCTCTTTTTCCAATCTGAACTCCACCCGGGAACAAGGAAACATCCTGATCGTGGTGGTGTTGAACGGGGGCAACGACGGACTCAACACCCTCATCCCCCTGAACATGATGTCTCCCCTAAGCAGTGCCAGGCCTCATGTATTCCTTCCGGAAAACAAGATCATTAACCTAGGTACCAATGACCTGGGGTTACATCCTTCCATGCCCTTTTTTAAATCCCTGCACGATGAAGAGCGATTAAAGATCATTCATTCCGTAGGCTATCCAGATCCAAACTTTTCTCATTTCCGGTCCAAGGATATCTGGTATTCAGCCTCTGACGCCAATGAATACCTGAACAGTGGTTGGCTGGGGCGCTATATTGAAGACCGGCACCCGGAATTTCCTGAGGCCTATCCTACGGATAATTATCCCCACCCGCTCTCCATTGAAATCGGATACAATGCTTCCTTGCAGTTCACAGGAAACAAGTCCTTCACCAGCGTGGTAGCCTCCAATCCACAACATTTTTACGAGATCATCAATGAATTTGATAATGAATACCCTTCTTCCAATGCAGGAGAAAAACTGAAGTACATACAGCTGATGGCCAAACAGGCCAATTACTATGGGGAAGTGTTACGGGATACTTTTAGTAAGGGAACCCTATCAGGGGTAGACTATCCACGCTCCAACCTGGCCGACCAGTTCAAGATCATTGCCAAACTGATCTCAGGGGGATTGCAAACCCGAATCTATAAGGTAGAGCTCGGCGGATTTGACACCCATGCCAGCCAGGTGGACTCCAGCGATACCACCCAGGGGCAGCACTCCTTTCTGCTAAAGAGCCTGAATGATGCCATCGAGGCCTTCATGAAAACCATGGATGCCCAAAACCAAAGCGATCGCATTTTGGGGATGACCCTCAGTGAATTCGGACGGACCGTCCATTCCAATGGCAGCAATGGTACCGATCATGGCAGTGTAGCCCCCATGTTCTTCTTCGGAAATAAACTGGACACAAAGATCCTGGGTGAAAATCCAGTGGTCCCAACCGACATCGATATCCAATTTGATCTGCCCTTACAGCACGACTTCCGAAGTGTGTACCAGGCCGTGATCAAACAATGGCTGGGGGGAGAAAGCAATACAAGTCGGGAAGTATTATACAAAGACTTTGAGCATATTCAACTTATAAGTGACAAGTACCTTGATGCCGACCTGGATGGAGTGGCTAACGCCTTCGATCAGTGTCCCACTACCCCGCTCGGAGCCGCGGTAGATCTGAACGGATGTGAACTGTTTACCCTGCCTCCCGACAATTATAAGATCGAGGTGGTCTCCCTGGCCTGTAACGGTTTACAGGATGGTATGATCGCTGTAGATGTGTTGGAAAAACGATACACCTACTCGGTATATGTAACGGAATTGGATAAAAGTTTTCTGATCGATTCAGGAAATGAACACCACCTGGAAATATCGGGGTTGAATGTCGGGGCCTATAATCTGCAGTTTAGCGTAATTGACAAACCCAATTACTCCCAGCAATTCTCGGTAACTCTGAATCAGCCTAAACCCCTCTCGGCTGCCACCAAAGTGGATACCACCGCCAAAACGGTGGATGTACAGCTCGGAAATGCCGAAGAATACTTTATCGAGCTCAATGGAAAGATGACCTCGACGAAGGATCCAAATATTACATTATCCTTGATGCCCGGACTCAACAAATTAAGCGTATCAACAAGCAAATCCTGCCAGGGGAAATATGAGGAAGAGATCTTTGTGGGTGAAAAAATTTCTCACTACCCCAACCCTGTAAATAATGAATTGTTCATACTGATCCCCGGAAGCGATACTACAACCCAACTAAATATAATAAGTCTGACCGGTCAGAGAATATTCTCAGGCAGTATGGACATACCCTCATCGAGAAGACTCCAAATCAACACTTCTTCCTACACCCCGGGAATCTATTTAGTCACGGTGAAGGGTAATACAGTAAACACCTCCTTTAAAATGATCCGAAGATGAAGATAAGATGGTTCATAGTAATGATATGTTGTTTCACAATCCTGACAGGGTGCTCCAAGGAAGAAATTCCTGAGATCGAGGAAGAGGTGATCAGAGTCCCCTCAAAGGCCGAACTGGTCTTTCCGGAAAACAATACCACCTGTTTTATTGCAGACGCTTCAACCGACTCTCTCAGTACCTTTGAGATGAGCTGGAAGCAAGCAGCCAATACCCACGCCTATGATCTGAGGATAGAAAATATGATCGACCAGTCAGAGGTCGTATATAATGACATCACCGATAATGCCTATAGTATAACCTTAAAAAGAGGGTTGCCTTACTCCTGGTCGGTAACTTCTAAATCAAACGATACCACAGAAACCGCTACCAGCGAAACCTGGTCCTTTTACCTGGCGGCAGAAGGTAACACGAATTACGCCCCCTTTCCGCCCACCCTGTTAAGTCCGGGTATGGGAGTCTTAGTTTCGTCTTCTACAGGTAAAGCCACCCTATCATGGCAGACGGAAGACCCGGACGGTGATGAAATAACTTACTCACTATATATCGGCACTTCAGAAACCCTGGAGTCCCCCCCCGAGGAATACCAAAACCTAACCGTTACAGAGCTTGAAGTCCCCATAGAACCCGAAACCGTCTACTATTGGAAGGTCAAGGCCACGGATGGGGAGAATAGTTCATTTTCTCAAACCGGAGCTTTTAGAACAGATTGATTCGGGAGTGGAGAGTCGAGAGTCGAAAGTGGAGGATTGTGAATTGTGAATTGTGAATAAATAATTCGTCTTCGCGAGCTTTCCTACCGTAGGTAGGGCGTGCTAAGTGAACGTGGCGACCTGCCTGGCATGCCACGGCAGACAGGTCTCCCCAATGGGATACGCAAGTACGAGCCTGCATGTCGGCAGACTGGCCCTGGAACAAGGCGTGGCAATCTCCCGAATAATGGTACGAAGGTACGAGGGTACGTAGGTACGGAGTCAAAAGCTTATGAAATTTACAAGAGGCGAAGTCAAACCAACTAAGACAATATCAAATAACGAGTATATAAAATAATATAATGCCCACCGATCACAGACCAAAAACCACCGAAAACCGAGAACTGACTGCGGGCTACGACCTTGTTCACCGAAACCATAAGTATAGGTGAAAGCTTTAGCAAAGTAGCCAAACCGAAAACAAAAAAAACGCCTTCGTAATACGAAACTTTAGCGAAGTATTAAAACTATAAACTATGCAAGAGGAACCCAAATACAAAAACATCGACCTTGTAGAACAATTCTACAAAGAAAATGTAGACCTCAAAGCCATACAGAAAGCCCGTGCATCAAAGAAACCGGTGACCAGCGGACTGGAACCTTACACCGGGGAATTTGGAAAAGCCCAGAAAAAGCATTTGTTGAACCGCACAATGATGGGCTATGCCCACCGACACTATAAAGACATCGAAAACCTAACTCTGGACCAGGCACTAGACCTGATCTTTACCCCGGAAACCAAACCAGACCCTCCTGTGAATGATTATTACCATGAAGTTTCAAAGGAAGAAATTGAAGCTCAAGGACACGTTTATGTAGAGCCGGGAACTTCTTATGTAGAAACCTCCGAACCAAAAGTTCCTCCAATTCAAAGGTATCAATCCTTTTATTCATGGCTTCTAAACCTTCAAGTTAATCAAAGCACTAAAATTCATTGGAAATTAGTTTTTTTTCTTCACAATTTATTACCCGCCTCCCAGGGTACTGTTAAAATGCTATACCCACATTATATGATGTTATTTAATTATAGCTTCAGACCTTATCACAAAACTATTAAAGCACTTACATTGGATCCATTGATGCTTTTTTATTTAAATTTACAAATAAGTCAAAAGCAAAGTCCTGATGAAAATTATGCCCGAGAATTGCAGGAATTATTTACTATCGGCAAAGGACCTAATGCTCAATATACAGAATATGATATTATAGCTGCTTCAAGAGTACTTACTGGATGGCAATATTCAGGTAACTCGTTAATAAATGAAGGGCCCATTCAAACTATTTTTAATTCTGCTAAGCATGACCCAGGTACTAAAAATTTTTCTTCCTTTTATGGTAATAGAACTATTGATGGTAAAATGGGAAATGATGGTGCTTTGGAGCTAGATGAGCTAATCGAGATGATTTTTGAGACACAAGAATGCGCTCTATATCTAAGCAGACGATTATATCAGTTTTTCGTAAATCCGATTATAAATGAAACTGCGGAGGTAAATATTATAAAACCACTGTCTGAAATACTTAGAAATAATAATTTTCAACTCGACATTCCTCTAAGAGTATTGTTAAAAAGTGAGCATTTCTTTGATTCTTCCTTTTATTTTTCATTAATAAAAGCACCGACTGAATTTATGTTTGGCTTTATGAAGGAATTTGAATTTGAATTCAAAAACTATGAGTCTAAAGGTGACATTCCTGCTAAATATATTAATCAAGATACCACGAACTTTTATAAATATAAGGCCATAGATTGGTATATGAATAATATTGGTCTTAGATATATCTATCCGCCTTCTGTTTCTGGATGGCCTGCATACTACCAAGCTCCTGTTTATGACCTATTCTGGATCAATTCTATAACGATTTCTGAACGCACTAAAATTGGAGAGCAATTCGGGAAGTGGGGGCTTACTCTTGGCCCGGGAGATTCCGGAGGATGGGTACAATTGGTCATTGACCGAGCGAAATACGTCACCTCTTTAGATGACCCGACCAATCTTGAAAGCGTGATCGAACAGGTAAGTGAACGTCTGCTTGCGTCCCCCATGAGTGAAGAAACCCGGAACCGCATCAAAAATGCCATCCTTGACGGCCAATCGGAATCCCACTTTACAGAGCTGGTTCAGGCCTATCTGGATGATCCTTCGGAAGAAAATAAGAATGTCCTGTCAGGCAGGCTGGAAGACCTCTTTGCAGGGATTTTTAAGTTAGGGGAGTTTCAGCTTTTTTAGTTTGCAGTTAGTGGTTTACAGTAATTAGTATTTATAAATGGAAGAGTTAGGACAATGCCTTTAATTCGCTTAAAAAATTCAACTGTTACCTGTTATCCTCAAAAAATAAGAGCCTCAATTTATCTTATGTAGTATTATGAATACCAATAGTTAATAAGCCATTTCCTCACCCTTTACAACATTATATACGGTGTCAAATACGATCTTAAGGTCCAGGGCCATCGACCAGTTTTCCACATAAAAAATATCGAACCTCACCCGGTTAACGATATCCCTGCTTTCAAGGATCTCACCCCTATACCCCCTAACCTGGGCTAGTCCGGTTATTCCGGGTTTCACAAAATGCCTTACCATATATTTATCAACCGAATTTCCGTAGATTTCTGTATGATAAGCCATATGAGGACGTGGGCCGACAATAGACATCTGCCCAAATAATACATTAATAAATTGTGGCAGTTCATCAATACTGGTCTTTCTCATAAAATTACCAATCTGGGTAACACGCATATCCCCTTTGGTTGCCTGTGCTTTGTCTGCATCCTTGTTCACAGCCATGGAGCGAAATTTAAAACAATAAAATTCTTCCCCATTGATTCCATGCCTAATTTGCTTAAAGAATACAGGACCACGAGATTCCCATTTGATCAGTAAGGCCAATAATGGAGTCAACCAGGAAAGTACACCCACAACTACCAAAAAGGAAAAGAGAATATCAAAACTTCTTTTTAAAAATGCGTTAAGTGAAACCTCCAAGGGGATTTCCCTTAAAGATAATATAGGTAGAAAATCGTAATAATCGAACCGAAGATGCTTGTTGTAAATGAATTTATTATCAGGAATGAACTTCACTGTTTTAAGATTATTATCAGCAAAATCCACTATCTGCCCCAACTGTTCATTAGATAGTTCAGCTACTGAACAATAAATCTCATCTACCTGTTCATTTTGAATGTATTTCAAACACTCTTGAACTGAAAACGTCTTTGATTTCGGTACAAAACTTTTTTTGAAGTCATATCCAAATTGTGGGCGATTTTCAAAGATGTGTATTAACTGTTTAGCTTTTACATTGTTTCCAACAACCACCGTTTTTCTTATGTTACCTCCCAAAAGTACTCTATACCTATGAAGAAGAAAAAACATCAAAAACTTAAAGATAGTTATCCAAAGAAAACTGATGATAAGATATTGGACTAATAACAAACGGCTTAAGGAGTGTTCTTTAAAAAAACCGATAAAAGCAAAAAGGATCAGAAAAAAAACGACGAACTGACGAAACAGCAGCGACATTATCTTCGTTAGCTTAGCGAAACGTTCAACCTGGTAAAATCCATTTTTATAGGATAAAACAAACCACGAAACCAATAAATAGCATTTTAATAAAAAACTGTCCAGTTGTGGAGATAATATGAATGTTAGACCAATAAAACCAGTGATGTCTATAAAGTGAGACAAAGGCTTTAATAAACCAGAAAATCGTCCTTGGGAGTATCGCATAAATTTTGGTTATCAATAATTCTTTATTCTAATAATCCGATAAGTTGGGGGTTCTTGCAAATTAAAATAATTTTAACCAGAATTTTGTTAAAAGAGAATACGAATTAAATTCGTCTTTTTCAAGAGATTTCCATGTATACATCTAATTTAACAACTGATAATATTTATCTTATTTGAATACATGATGTTATAGGGCCAAATCGTTTTAAAACATAGGTCATAAAAGAAAACGAGTATGAAAATATCGAATTGAACCTTGATTTTAATTCTTGATAGTTTCTTTATTCAAATAGGTCCCTGCGAGACTCATAAATTTCTGAATAAAGTGTTCTTCTGAAAATTTTGATGCATGTGTCCTGATCCATTCAGGGTTGAAATTCTGTTCCTTATTCTCAAAGTCATCTATACATCTCTGAAGAGAAGTGACAGTTTGATTACCGAAAAACAACCCGGATGATCTACCCGTATTATTCTTATTTTCGATCACAGTCTCCAGAGCACCGCCAGCACCATAGGCAATAACCGGTAAACCAAAAGCCATTACTTCTAGTGGTATCATACCAAAATCTTCTTCTCCTGGGAATATTAAAGCCCTTGAATTCTTTATTATCTTCTGTATTTCTGACCACTCCAGAGCTCCGGTAAATGTTATGTTCGATTTAGCCTTTTGTTGTAATTTATTGAGTTCCGCACCATCACCTACTACCACTAGTTTTTTACCATTTCTGTTAAAAGTTTCTACTAATAGATCAATTCGTTTATAAGGTGTAATAGCTCCAAAACTCAGGTAATGCTCTCCTCCGTTACTCTTGAGAGGACCGTTAAAGAGTTCGGAGGCAATAGGAGGATGGGCTACTTTTGCGTCCCTATTATAGTACTTATTTACTCGATTCTTAACATTATCCGAATTAGCAATATAAAGGTCTACATTATCGACGGTACCACTGTCCCACTTCCTTAATTTATTAAAAAAATATCTTGCGACAGGCTGCAGGAATCTATTCATCCCGCGTAAATATTCCTCGGTATATCCCCAACAATAACGCATAGGGCTATGAATGTAACAGATATGAGGAGTTCCTTCAGGAATTTCTATTCCTTTTGCAGGGCCGGATTCAGAAGAGATCACCAGATCATAATTATCTTGTAGCCTCAACGATTTTATACCGATAGGATAAAGTGGAAAGATCTTCTGGTAATGCTTTCTGAGAAATTTGCTTTTACCAAGCATGGATACATACACATTGTGATCTTCTAAATAATTACCATAGGTACTTTTATCATAGAAAAGCGTATAAATATCCGCATCCGGATAAAGTTTTAATAGGTTTTCAACTACCTTTTCACCACCCCTTCGGGTTACAAACCAATAATGTATAATTGCTACTTTCATTATTCAAAATCTTCTGGGCTGATACTCCTCCAATGTTTTAATGCGGATTCAAAGTCATACTTAAATTCAAAACTGTTATCTATGAGGTACTGAGGCTTAATATTGGTAGGAAAACCTGCTTTCTTGACTCTGACAGGATGTATATCAGATTTTTTTCCTATTAGGCGAAATCCAAATTGGAGTATACCTGCAACGGATGCCAATGCCCAAACTGGTAATTTAAGGACTGTCTTCTTATACTCAAATTCCTTTTTAACCGTATTTACCATATCCTTAAGGGGAATAACAGGGTTTTCTGCGTAATTATAAATGATCAACGGCTTCTCCTTTTGAGCCATGGTGAACAACATACTTTCGACCAACCCATATACATAGCCATAGCCCTTAATGATATTTCCTCCATCAGGTAATACAAACTTGCCGGCTTTTATTGCTTTAATCATCCGATAAACATTACCTGGATCTTTAGGGCCAAAGATCACGCTGGGCCGCACAATTATAAGTCTTCGGCTTTTATCCCCTTCCAGCCATGTCCTGTGAATTCTTTCTGCTAATGCCTTTGAAATTCCATAGGCTGTTTCCGGGTATAAAGGAGAGGACTCAGAACGTTGATCAAGAGACCGACCATAGGGAGCAATACTGCTTGTAAAAAGAATATTACTTATCCCGGTACGCCGGGCAAAGTCATTGATATTTTCTGCTCCCGGGATATTAGTGTTAAAATACTCTTCATATTCATGACCGGGTTCCCGGTGGACAGCAGCAAAATTAAAAATCCAGGAGTTGGGTTTATCTAAATTCTGTGGCAAATCTAAATTAATAAAACTCCTGACATCTGCTTGGACGTATTTTATAGAATCTTTATTTTCTAATTTACTCTCTTCAATCGAAATGATATCGACAATCCAAACTTCTTCAAATAGGCTATCCGTAAAAATTTTTTTAACTAAATGACGGCCAATATATCCAGCACCACCAAAAACAACAGCTACCTTTTTCATCTTTTATAATAATTAAATTTTATAATGATTTTTTTTAGCCAGTAATTAATTTCTTTAACCAATGGATATGTTCTTGTCCTCATGTTTACCAATACCCAATAATATATTCTTATGAGCCTTAATCGTTTTATCCCAAGTAAACAATTTTAGTCTTTCTTTACCCTTTTCAATAAGTGAATCTCTTATCTCTGGTCTATTAATAGCATCCATCATCTTTTCACCTATGTCATCTACTGAATTTGGATTGAAATAAATTACGGCCTTCCCCCCCACTTCCGGAATAGAAGCTGCATTGGATGATAAAACAGGTAAACCTTTAGAAAATGATTCAAGAACTGGTAATCCAAATCCTTCATATATAGAAGGCATTATAAACCACTCTGAAGTAGAATAAAGGTCTAGTAAAGTTTGATCATTTACCCTTCCAGTCAGAACAACATCATTTCTAGTTTTACACATATTTGTGATTTTCATACCATATTTATCATTATCCAAATTACCAACGATTATGAACTTATAGTCTCCTAGGCTTGGATTGTTATTCTTAATATTAATGAAAGCCTTAATAGCATTATCTATATTTTTATGAGGCTTAATGTTTCCTACAAATAATAATTGTTTTTTTACAGTACCATTATTTTTTTGATATTGCGGCCCTCCATTATAAATTTTTTTCACTTCTTTTTTACAACCAGTATACTTAATTATTTCACTTTTAGACCATTGGGAAACTGTAATAATGTGATCACTTTTCATTACCGCCATTTTATAGAAAAGCTTGGAATAAATCCTCTTTAACAAACTCAATTCATTAAGAAATCTTAAATGGTACGTATCATGAATAGTTACTACTCTTGTTAAACATTTTAAAGGCAGAAGTGGAATATTAAAGTGTGGAGACCAAAAGACATCACAACGAGGTATTTTTAAAAAAAGTTCTAACTGTTCCTGAATAGAATAAATAGAGGATTTTACAACAATGTAATCAGGACCAGATCCAAAAAACCCAATTTGTTCTTTATAAACCAAAAGAGAAAGGGCAATTTGTTTTTCATTAACTAGGTGTCCTAATATAGTTTTTAGATACTTACCAATTCCTGAATGATTTAACATTCTTGCATCGATTGCTATTTTACGCATTATCTCTAGCGGATTTTAGTAAAAAGAGAATTAAAAAAATTGCGATCGGCATAATTGTAAGCGTTATCATTATTCCGGTACCAAACCAAAACAACCTCCAAAATTCTGCAAACGCATATATTAAGGTAGCGTAACTCAAGTATAAATAAGTATGCCGAAAACGACTTAATATTCCAGTAATAAAAGAAAGTAACAACAATAAAATAGGAGTAGATACAAGAGCCCACCACCCATATAATTGAAATTGCGAATTTAATGCTGAGTTTGCTGTTAAACTCTTTTCAATACCTGCATAATTATCCCATCCCTGTGGATCATCCAAAATCTGATAGCTTTTTTCACCAACTGAGACCGCCCCTTGGAAGGCTACACCTACGTATGTCATTATTTCAGAAAAGCCAGCACTATAAAAGTCATTTATTCCACGATCTCTATAAAAATTAATATTCCTTGTATAATTAAAAATACCCAAAAGATGAAAGCAGCTTAATCCAAGTATTAGTACTTTCTTCATATTAATTCTAATCCTTTTATAGGATAGGTATAAAATGAGGGTCGAAAGTAGAAAAACAATAATTGACAACCTACTGGATATAAGAGCTATCGAAATCAAAAACATGATGTTCAGATAATCTAATAGACTTTTCTTTTTGAATATTAGCCTTCTAATTACAGCTACAGCAGAAGCTTGGATTGCCAAATATCTCAAACTAAAAATACCTGGGGAATAAACTTCTTCTAAAGTATGACGGAACGTATTGGCAGTACCATTAAAAATATTAAAAAAGAAAATCTCAACCCCACCTAATAGCCCAAATAATGTTACGAAAGTCTTCATAACACCGATAAATGTTAAGAAGGAAATTATGTAATAGACACTATCGGAGTTAACGGGAACTATTTTTCTGGCTTTTTTTGTTCTAATAGGTATCCTTTTACCTAAATTAAACCCTGCCATGGAGAATAATATAGAGATCAAATACCACAGCATAGCTAATAGAAATCCAAAACTAAATATGTCAAAGCGTTCCGAGAATCCCTTACGCAAGTAACCAAAGTCAGGAAAAATCCAAAAAGAGAAACTTAAGATAGAGGTTATGAAAATTATACCATGCGGAGTAGACAGGAATCTCTTTATCATAAACTTAACCGATTGAAATTAACCGTAGATTGGCATAATCTCTGTAAGCATTGTAAACATTTCTTATGTTTTTTTTATGCCCATCATCAATTATTTCTTCTTCTTTTAGCAAAAAAGCTTTAAAGGAGTTGATTGTATAGATATCATTTAATGTATCGACTGCAGAGGAAAAGAAAACTCCAAACTCTGTTGGCCACGTTTGCCTCCTTATTACAGAAAGCTCTATTGGTAATTGATTAGCAGAAACTTCCCACCCGACTTGCTCTATAATTTTTAAGGTGTCCGAATTTTCGGCCCTATGACTGAAATAAACTACATGCTTATCTTTGTAATATTCAGCAATCCTTAAAATCAATGATTTAAAATAATTCTCTTCAATAATTGAATTAGAACATAACGCCGTACCTATAAAGTAAACAACATTATCATCTAGCTCCAACCGATTTTGATTTTTTTTTAAGTACGTAAAATTATTTTGATCTATTTGGATGTCAAAATCGGACAACTTCTCCCTGATTTTACCATAATAATAGGTGAATAATGTGACATTATTATTTCTAATTTTTATGTCATATCCTAGAACTTTCATGAACAAGCCTTTCCAATATGGAAATATTGTAAATTCTTTACTACTTGATTTATTTTTAAGCCTTTCAACTACACTATATATAACATTTCCATCATCTACATAAATTCGTTCACCTTCAAACATCCCAACTATTGCTGAATGTACTAGTGAATTTATATCCCCAATTAGAATTTTATCCCATTTAATGCCATAGAAATCTTTTTTTACAGAAGTTAATTCTTGTAACATTTTGAATTTATTGAGAGGATTCCGGAGTGATCCAGAATTTAAATATTCATATCGCTTAATTTTACCTTTTAATTTTAAATATTCAAAAGTATTCTGGGTTTGATCAACTTCTCTTTTATTTGTGACATGATGAAAAACGAAATGTAAATCTTCATTCCTTAATTCATTTTTATACAAATATTCATTGACGTTAATTAATTGAAGAGGAGAATGAACAATTATAAGTATTTTCATCATATAAAACGGTTTAGACTTAACTTCTTAGCATAAGCCCGACGTTTTAAATAAAACATCAAGAAATTTGATAGTACTTGTGTAAAAACAGCACCTAATATGCCTATTGATTTAATAAGAATTATATTCAACAGTAAACTTATAATGGTACTTAACATAGTAACCTTCAATATGGTTCTTTCTTCATCCCAGCCTATTAGCAAATAGTGATAATAATAACCTAAATTCAAAAATAAATTTCCAATAAGTAAACCATATAAGACCCATTGATTTCCTTCTAATTCCGGTCGCTGCATGAAATTCAAAAGAACTGGAATCACGAGAATAAAAAGTAAATTTAGAAGAAGGAACAAAAGCAAAGTACTTTTTTGATTTTTCACTATTTCGTTAATAATATTTTCTAATGTACCCTCTTTAGCAACTAGGATAATTTTCGGATAAACAAAAGATATTATTAGTGTAAACACAATAACATTGTAAATATTCGCTATTTGGAAATAAAAGGTGTATATCCCTACATCTTTAAGTGTATAAAAATATTCTAGGAAGTATCGGTCTGCATATTCTAGTAACTTTAAACAAAAAGTAGCCATCAACATAAGGCCTGAAACTTTAAGTCCTTTCTTAATCCAATTTAAATCAATTCTCTCTTCAACTATTTTTCTAAAAGTTGGAAATATTAGAATGGAAAAAATTAAGTTTAAAAGACAAAATATTAACCAAAATTTCAGTAATGTATTGAGGTTTACGGGATTGGATGTGAACATAACATAGCTTGAAAAACAAATTGGCCATATTCCTGTTCTTAAAAAAAGTAAGATGTTCGCCGTAAAAGATTTTCCTAGGGCAATAAAAAATCTGAAAAATTCTTGACCAATATGCTCAAACAAAATCACAAAAAGAAATAGCCAGAAATTAAGGTTAGAATTAAGTCCTTCCTTAAAATATGATTGAAAAAATATAAAAAGCAATGGACTTAAAAGTAGGTAAGCAACTAATAAGATTAAAAAGTTATTTTTTAATATAAAAGCTGGGGTTTTGTTTGAACTTACCAGTTGTTTATTTGAATAGTTATAAAAATCTAGACCAAATATTAGAACCAAAATAGTAATAGTCGAATTCAGTAAGCCTACTCCACCTTGAAATTCTACGGAGATGTTTCGAGTTACCACAATAGTAAGAATAAATTTACCAAGAATCCCAAAGCCCCTTAATGACAATAACAGTATTTTTCTTAAATGAATTGCCATGAAGACTAACTGAACATATTTTGATGTAAAGGGCTTCCTTTCTCATATTTATAATTAAACGTTTTCCCTATAATTTGGTTTAAGAATTTAGGATGCATACCATAACCAGGTCTTATCGATCTAACATTTTCTTCTGTTAATAAATCCCCTTTTTTAACATCCTTAACAATATATAATGATCTTGAAAAATTTCTACCCTGAATTTGTTTTTCTGTTAACTCATAGTCAACTTTTCCAATTGCAGACTCTGCATTTCTTACAGAATTCACCATTTGGGCAAATTCTTTTTCTTCCATAGAAAAAGAAGCATCAGGTCCACCTATAGAACGATCAAGTATGAAATGTTTTTCAATGATCTTTGCACCAAGCGCAGTGGCAACAATGGGTACATCAGCCCCCAAAGTATGATCGGAAAGACCTGATATGACACCAAAACGATTTTCAAAATCTTTTATCATAGATAAATTGGCCTCTTCTATGGGGGCAGGATAACTAGAGGTACATTTTAACAAAGCAATATCTCTATTTCCGGCATTATAACAAGTTTTTAATGCTAATTCAATATCCTCTTTTGATGCAATTCCTGTAGAAATAATCACAGGTTTCCCCTTCCGTGCTACATAATCGATTAATGGTATATCAGTAATTTCAAAAGATGCTATTTTATAAGCAGGAACATTTAGTGTTTCTAAGAAATCTACTGAAGATTTATCAAAAGGTGATGAAAAACATTCCAAACCTTCTTCCTTAGCGGTTTCCATTAACTCCTTGTGCCATTCCCATGGAGTATAAGCTTCTTTATATAACGCATATAGATTTTTCCCTTCCCAAATAGTCCCCTTTATCAAAAAATCATTTTTGTTAGAATCTATTGTAATAGTATCCGGAGTATAGGTTTGAAGCTTTATACAATCTGCTCCAGCGCGTTTGGCTGCTCTTATTGTTTCCTTAGCAGTTTCTAAATTTCCATTATGGTTCGCTGATAACTCAGCTATAATAAATACTGGACTCTTTTCATTAATCTCAAATTGTGAAATCTTCATTTACTAATTTTGTGAATTTAAATGCTTGTTTTAATTTTTCCTTTTTAAACCCTAACTTCTCAAAAATTCTAATTGAACTAACATTAGCCGGCATAACGGATGCAACTATAGTGTCAACACTTCCAACTTCAAGTAATAAGCGTTTGATCCCTAACAAAATGATATCAGTACCTAATCTCTTTCGTGTATATTTTGTATCTATTAGGTAACTGACAATTGCTTCATTACCAATTATATCAAAGCGAATTGAACCAACCTCAGATCCTCCTAAACATAAAATGTAATATTTAGAATTTTCATTACTCAATTTAGAATAGAACCATGACAAATGGTTTTCTAAATCAATTTGACTTTGATTGAAAGAGTATTTTCTAATATTAGGATCTTTAGCCCATTTATAAGTTAACTCCCAATCACCTCTATTCGCCTTTCTTAAAACTTTTTTATTATTTAACTTTGAATGTATTAATACAGATTTAGGAACCCCGTTTATATAAACATGCTCCTTCAAAATAGCCTCATTTGTATATTTTGAAATTTTTAAGGCTTCGTATAATTTTGGCCTAAGATCATATGCGTAAGTATATATCTTGTTAAAATTTAGAGATACAAATGCCAGTTCCTCTAAGCACTTTAACATTGCAACCCAGTAATTAATAAAATGGGATGACTCGAGACGAGGATCCATAATAAAAGAAATTTCAGCGTTACGATCCTCCCAATTAATATGAACCAAACCTCCATATCCTATCAGCTCATTCTTTACAAAACATGAGAATAACAATTGAGAAGGCCTATCTTGATCATAAAGTTGATTTACAACTTCTTTGAAATAACGCTCTTGATCCTTATCAGATAAGGGGTGTTTTTGTCTTAAATGGAAAATTTGAGCATTTCTCCAACGCTTTATCTGAAATCGATCCTGAAACCGAATGGGTTGAATCTCAAAATCACCAGAATTAAAAATTTGCTTTTTAAGTACTTTATAAGATTCCATATTTCAATTCAGCTAATTTCCAATCACTCTCATTATCAATATCCTGAACTCTTAGCTCATCCAAAACTATAGGAGCAGATCGCTTAGGCCAAAGAGTCGACTCCTGCAAAACTTCTTTCACCCTAAACATGTAAAATTGACCTGCGTCATGATAAGTAACGTCTAAATCTTGGGATCGAGAAGTTAAAAAGTTATTATTAATTAATTCTAAACAACCAGTTTTAGTTATTTTCAAAGCTCTTTGAATAGGATAACTATAACCCACAACAGGAAAAACACAATCAAAATTCCCTGTTTCAAGCTTAGTCTTAGCTTTTATCAATAATTCACTAACTACAAAAGGAGCCGTCGGATAGATACAGCAACATGTATCGAAAATAAAACCTAAATCATTATAGGCTCCTAATACCTCCTTCAATACATCTAATGTCGTGGCAAAATCATTGGAATTTTCTGCTCCCCTCATAAAAGGTACCTTGGCTCCATACTGCCTTGCTATTGATGCTATCTGATCATCATCGGTCGAGACCATCACTTCGTCAAAGAGGCCGGAATTTAATGCTGTCTCAATCGAATAGGCAATTATAGGCTTCCCTAGAAATGGTTTAATATTCTTACGGGGAATCCTTTTACTCCCTCCCCTTGCAGGTATAACGCAGATAGCTCTAGAACTATTCAAAATATTCTATTATTGAATTTATGACAAACTCTTGATCTTCCTCACTTAGCGTTGGATACATAGGTAAACTGATACATCTTTCATAGTATTTCTCGGAAATGGGGTAATCCCCTTCCTTATAACCTAGACCCTGATAGTACGGCATTAAATGACATGGAAAATAATGAATCTGTGCGAACACTCCTCTTTCCCTTAAATAATTATACAAACCAAGTCTATTATTAACTTCGATCACATACAAGTGATAAGCGTGATGTTTAGAGTATTTTGAATGCCCTAAAACAAAGTCTTTATCATCAAATGCCTCAGAATACACTTTAGCAATCTCTCTTCTCCTGGCTACTCCGGTTTTAGCCCTTCTCAATTGTGACAACCCCAATGCGCATTGCATGTCGGTTAGACGGTAATTATAGCCCAGCTCATGCATTTCCATATACCATCCGGGATATCCTTTTCCTCCTTCAGTAATTCCAGAAGCCAGACCTACATCATTGACAAAGTCTGGTTCATTTTTGGTAATGCCATGCGTACGAAGCTTCATAAGGCTTTCAAAAAGCTTTGCATTATTTGTAGTGATCATTCCCCCTTCTCCACAAGCAATATGCTTTACAGGATGAAATGAAAAAACCGTGAGATCAGCGAATTTACCGTTCCCGCATAATTGTTTCTCCTCTTTAGAATCTATAAAGGATGCTCCGGGGGCATGACAGGCGTCCTCAATGATCCATAAGTCATATTCATTAGCCAACTCCCTTAAACCTTCCAGATCTACAGCTCTTCCAGCAAAATCCACCGGAATAACACCCTTATAAGTACCTTTTGGAGCACTTTGTAAAAGTTTCTTAACACTATTGATATCCAATAAATAGGTATCAGGATCAATATCAGCAAAGACCACTTCTGCCCCAGAATACCTCACACAATTAGCTGAAGCGGCGAAAGTTATGGGAGTAGTGATCACCTTATCTCCAGGTTTAAGACCTAATGCCATTACACTTAGGTGTAATGCTGCCGTTCCATTAGAAACAGCTACCGCATAACTACTACCAACATAAGCAGCAAATTCGTTTTCGAATTCTTCTATTCTAGGGCCCTGGGTCAGGTAATCTGATCTTAAAACTTCCGTAACCGCATCAATATCGGCCTGGGTAATATCTTGTTTACCGTAGGGAATAATCTTCTTCATACACAGAAAATGAAGGGTCTACATGTTCTTTAATCAATGTTCTCAGGGACTCTACCGTTTCCCATTCCGTATTTTCTCCTGAATTATAACTAAATCCAAGAGGCACCTTTTTAGCATCGAATACTTTTACAAAGTTTTCCAAAGACCAACGATGTGTTGCCGGTAGGATGGCATAATATTTACCAAGATCATAGGTGTAGAAGGAATCGGAAGGAGTTATCATTTCTTCATGCACCTTTTCTCCAGGTCTGATCCCTACGACCGGTTTTTCACACTCAGGCCCGATGGCTTCGGCAACATCTAAAATCTT
Source organism: Robertkochia marina (assembly GCF_004799345.1). Taxonomy (GTDB): domain Bacteria; phylum Bacteroidota; class Bacteroidia; order Flavobacteriales; family Flavobacteriaceae; genus Robertkochia; species Robertkochia marina. Next base: position 501,907 of record NZ_SSMC01000002.1, on the reverse strand, counting down.
ATAGGATGGGATTTTTGGCACAAACAGCTCACCTCCCCAGGCATGCTCCAGGGCGTGCATCACCATATCTACTCCACCTTGAAGGGAAATGTTAAAACGTGTCATATTCACATCAGTAATAGGTAAGGCACCTTCATTTCTCTTTTTTATAAAGAATGGGATTACAGAACCGTTTGACCCCATCACATTTCCATACCGTACTACAGAAAATTTAACCGGACGATCTCCTTTGATATTGTTGGCAGCAACAAACAATTTATCGGACGTTAACTTGGTTGCTCCATAGAGGTTAATCGGTGCACACGCCTTATCGGTTGATAATGCAACCACTCTCTCCACTTCGGTTTCCAATACTGCATCCACAACATTTTGAGCTCCACCGATATTTGTCTTAATACATTCTTCCGGATTGTATTCTGCGATTGGCACGTGTTTCATCGCTGCTGCATGAATTACATAATCCACCCCTTTGAATGCGCGAACCAAGCGCTCCTTATCTCGAACATCTCCAATAAAAAAACGTATTTGGGGATATTCATTGGCAGGATACTCCTGAGCCATTTGAAATTGCTTCTGCTCGTCTCTGGAGAATATGATTAGCCTACGTACCTCAGGATTATTTGTTAAAATATGTCTGGTTAAAGCCTTACCCAAGGAGCCCGTTCCTCCGGTAATTAAAAGTGATTTTCCGGTTAAATCCATAGTTCTGCTTTTTTATAATTAAATTTAATTACCGTTTAAAAGGCTCTTATCGGAAACCCTGTTATAGTCGTCTTCAATCCGGACAATATCATCCTCCCCAAAATAGCTTCCATGCTGTACTTCGATAAACACGCAAGGTTCTTCTTTAGTATTCTCGATTCGATGTTTAACACCTTGAGGGATTTGAGCCACTTCTCCTACTCCATAATCTTTCACCTCCCCATCAAGGGTAATACGTCCAACACCCTCAATGATGGTCCATACCTCTGAACGTTTATGATGATATTGGTAAGACAAGCGCCCACCCGGTTTTACTTCGATTCTTTTTACTTTGTGAGTCGGTGCATCTTCCAGCACCCAGTACTTCCCCCAGGGGCGAATATCAATTTCCATAAATTAAGTGTTAAAAGTTAAGAGTTTAGAGTAGTAATATTCTAAAAGCTTAAGCAAATTGTTTATTATTTGAATTGTTTATATAGTTCTTTGACTTTTTGAGCATTACCCTTTTGTAATACCAGAATAGTATCATTAGTTTCAATAACATTCAAGTCTTCAAGTCCAATACCTAGTACTCTTTTCTTTGTTAAAACATGGGTGTTAGAATTACCTACACCTTCTACCTCTTTAACAGGACCTATTTCATCATGGTTTTTAAAATAATCCACCAGCGCATCGTAATTACCAAGGTCTGTCCATTCAAAGTCAGCCGCCACAGTTCGGATCTTATCGCTTCGTTCAAAGACTGCATAATCTACACTGTCTTCAGGAATCGCCGCCATAGTCTCTTTTGTGATACCAGCCTCGTGCGCTTCCTCACTTTTTTGGTAGATCTCAGGACTCAACTTTTTTAGCTCCTCCAGAAAAACTCCGGCCTTAAAACAGAACATCCCACTGTTCCAATAGAAATTTCCCTTTTTCAAGAATTCTTGAGCAGTTACAACATCCGGCTTTTCTCTGAAACTTTTTACTTTCTCTCCTTCAAATTCGATATACCCGAATCCTGTTTCCGGATATTTCGGTTTAATCCCAAATGTTACAAGGTATCCTTCTTTAGCCAGCTGTAATGACCTCTCTACTCCCCGCTCATACTCAAACATCCCTATCATATGATCGCTAGGAGTCACAAATAAGATGTCATTTTCATCTACCGCTAAGGCCGCCAAGGCTATAGCCGGCGCTGTATTCCGTGCCACAGGCTCAAGGATCACGTGACCAAACTCCTTCCCCAACTCACCCATCTGCCCTTCAGCCTGGGTTATATGCCCTTCATTGGTGATGATCATAGTCGCATCCACCAAATTAGAATTCCTTAATACAGTGTGCTGAAACAGCGACTTCCGGTTAAACAACTGCAAAAACTGTTTTGGTTTTTCCGGGGTACTTAAGGGCCATAAACGGGTTCCAAACCCACCGGATAATATGGCATTAATGATTCTGGGAGAGTTTTGATCTGGTTTTGAGCTCATTAGTGTTTTACGTAGGTTTTTCTTGTTACTGTATTTTAGCTAATTCTAACTGATAAATAATCTAACGTATTCTAAATCCGGAGATTGCCACGACGTGCTTCGCATGCCTCGCAAAGACGATTCATTTATAATTTATAATCAATAATTTATAATACGCCACGGCATTGGCACTTCAAGGCTTCGCCGCACTCAGTCCCACTTCAGTTTGCAGTTAACGGTTTGCAGTTTGCAGTAGCCTTTTAAAAAATTTAAGAGTTCTATATTATTCTGCGAACTGATTATGTTAACGGGCATTTGGGGCCTCGTGTAGGGATGCAAACATCCCATTTAAATGGTAAATGGTAGATTATAAATGGTGAATTAACTTAGAAATTAATTCAGCTCTACAATTATCGATCGGAAATGTTAAACCTTTAAAATCAATAAAATACGTCATTGAATCCGATGAAATGCATCCTTTTATCGACCAGTAAGTTACCACCTTTTCGAGCTTGCAAATATAAGCGATTATTTACGATGACACCAATAGTAGGTTGTTAAGTTTTCAACTATCACGTTATCGTAGATGTTAAAAAGCGGAGGGTTACGGGTGGCCGTAAAGATGGTGGTCGGTGGTCGGTGGTCGGTGGTCGGTGGTCGGTGGTCGGTGGTCGGTTAAGAAAATTAAGAATAACATTACCATCCAACTAAATTATATAGTATATTTTCTGTATTTTTAAGTGAAAGTATATAAAATGAATTACAAGGACATGGAAGTTTGGAAAAGTAGCATGGATTTAGTTGATCGTGTTTATGACGTTGGTGAATTGTTACCCTCCTATGAGAAATATGGATTGAGGACACAAATTAATAAATCGGCTGCTTCAATTCCATCTAATATTGCAGAAGGCTCCGGAAGGGAAAGCACAAAAGAGTTTATCCGGTTTCTGGATATTGCAAATGGTTCGTTATACGAACTGGAAACACAGCTACTTATTATTAAAAACAGAAACTGGACAGATACTACTCAACTTATTGAATCAGATGTTATGATCATCCGAAAAATGATATACCGGCTTAAACAAAGTTTAAGAAACAAAACGAGAAAATAACCCAATTCCTAATAGACATCTTATCATATTACCTGCAAAAAACTCCTCTGACCACAGACCACCGACCACTGACCATGAATTAGATCCCTAATTCACTCCTATGCAACACCACCATACAATTCAACTTCGGCAGACTAATCTTCACCCTGCTGCCGCTGGTTTCTTCTACAATGGCATGATTCCCTTTTAAGGCCCCGGATTGTACTTTTATTTCTTGCCCTTTTTCCAGGTCAGTAATGCGGGCATCGTCATAGACCTTACCTTCGAGCCACTCTTTGAGTAAGGCGATCTCTTCTTCTCTTACCACAGCAGGTTTCCCCAGCCAGAATAAATAACGAACCACTCCATGGACTTCAAAAACCTGGTCACGATTCTTCTCTTCCATCCGCACAAACACATACGAGCTGAATAACGGACGCTTTACTTTCTTCTTGCGATCACTCCATTGACGAATCTCTGTAACTACAGGACAATACACCTCTACACAAATTTCCTCTAACTGCTTGGCAACTTTCTTCTCCCATCGGGGGCGAGTTATCAATACATACCATTTTTTGCTGCTCATCGGATTCAGGCTTTTTGCGAAATTAAGGAATATGAGGAGAATGGGCGAATGGGTAAATAGGCGAATGGGCTAATAAGTAAATTGGAATTGGGTAAATGAGCAAATTAGCGAATGGGATTATAAAACAATTTTAGTAATTGAGCTTTTTCTATTGTTTAAGGGATTTCATGAGGCCTGAAAGTTGTCGTGCAATTATTTCAGATTCTTCCCTTATATCCTCATAGGTCTTATTATTCAGGTACCCGAGATCTTTACAAAGAATCAGATGATTTAAGGTTTCCCAAAGTGAGCTGTAGGATATATTTATAAATCGTAACTTTTCTTTATCTGTATTTCTTGAAAATCCTTCAGCAATATTAGACGCAATACTTACCGATGATCTTCTTAGTTGAGAAGTCAGTCCATACAATTCACTGGAAGGAAAACTTGCCGAGGCCTCATAGATTGATTTCGTTAATTCTCTGGAATTGTTCCAGACATCCAAACGCTCAAAATAAAATCGATACATAAATAGAGTTTTACACTAAATATATCGATTATATTCTATAATCTGGTTTTGTCCCAATTATCGGCCTATCTTCACATTCGCCTATTAGCCTATTTGCCCATTTACCTATTCGCCCCACATCACCAACTCCTACTCAACCCAATTCCAACCGCCCCATTATCATTTATATTCGAATGATCGGCAGCTACCCAGAAATGTAAAGGAGTGAAGGCATTGCGCCAAGTTACCTGAAGATCACCAGATATAATATTTTTAGGACCATTATATGGCTCACCATAATAAGCCCTTCCTGGTGAACTATAATTCTTCCTGAAACTAACTCGTCCCCTAAAATTAAAATTACCTACACCTATTAAACCTCCGAAGTGATGGACTACTATTCGATTACTATAAACTCCATCTTCATTAGGCGACAAAAGAAAAAATGGAGTTCCAATAATCATTCCATTATAGGTATAACCCCCAGGATATTGACCATTATTAAAATAGTCATCATCAGCACTAAAATCATCAGCCCAGGCACTCTGACTTTTGGTGTAGATAAATTCATAGATGGCAGATCGGAACCAATGTTGTTCCTTCTTATTTTTCAGATAAAGGGCATATCTTCCATCGGGTAGATTTGACAAGTTACGCCCGGAACTGTCTTCCTGAAGATTGTTCCATATGAACTCCCCATACCAATTCTGCCAATTCTTACTGAGATGGAAGAAGTACCCGGAAACTGCATTCCCCAAGGTATTAATCTGATCGCTTTCAGTAGCTCCTTCCCCTCCAGGTAGACTAAAAACCGCCCTGAGGTAATCACCAAACCCTTCGGGTTGTTGTCCAAATCGCGGGCTATTTCCGCCCCACATAACCGTATGGCGAAGCCCTCCTTTGACCTGCCATCCTTTATCAAATCTATATAAAAAGGCAAGAGATTTCCCATGAAACCTTGCTCCCTCAACGTACCTCTCATCATCAAGAAAGTAATCCCCGTATTCTGCTTCAAACAATAGCCGTTTGCTTTTCGTCAAGGCTACCGGATGGGCGGTAAATAACCGAACCCCTGGTCTTGGCCTTGCATTGTTGTTCCAGATCATATCCGTATTCACCGAAGCAATTCCATCATAATTCTCAATCGGCTGTTTCTTACCGCCTTCGAACCCCAACCATTTGTATTGATAAGAAAGATACCATTCATCAGCCCGAACCTGACGTTCCAATCCGTCGTTGTACAAAACCCCTCCCCCGACTTCCAGGTAGCTGTTTTCGCCAAATCCTTTCCCAACATTTGCGTTCAGTAAAGTAAAAGCGTTTGTGTTTGCTTCTATCCTCCCGAAGGTATTGTGGTACATCCAGAAGGGCAATTCCTCATCGGTTCCGGATAACCCCAACACGGATGCATTTCCTGAAAATTCCAGTTGCTGCCCATAGGTAAAAACGGAAAAAAGTATGGCTACTAACGAAAAAGCAGGTAATTTTATGCGCATAATAGATTTGGGAATTACGCCAAAGCTGACGACTTTTGTTTTTTATTTCGGATGCGAAAATACCAAATTTTTACCGAAGACAACCATGCTGCAATTCTTTAAGAAGAAACAATCCATACTCCCCTTATTAAGGGGCCTCTCCGATATTCACAACCATGTCCTGCCGGGTATAGATGATGGCTCCAGAAATCCGGAAGAAAGTAAAAAAATGCTCCTCCTCTACCGAGAACTCGGTTTTCAAAAGGTGTATTGCACCCCTCATATCATGGAAGACTACTTTCATCTGAATAAAGAAAAGATCACCACTACCCGAAACTCTTTCTTTGAAGGCTTGAGTCCGCGGGAGCAGCAACTGACACTCCACCCTGCCGCAGAACACCTCATGGACGGACAGTTTGAAAAGCTGTTGGAAGAAGACAGCTTCATGCCCTTAAAAGACAATTATATCCTTGTGGAAACCGGATTCATGGCCCGCCCCATGAACCTGGATGAGATGATCTTTAAAATGAATACCAAAGGCCTCACCCCCGCATTCGCTCATCCGGAACGCTACGGCTACTTGAAGACCCTAAAACACTTTAAAGAGCTCAAAGACCGGGGTATGACGCTCCAGCTCAATCTCCTTTCTCTTAACGGTCACTACGGGAAAACCGTCCAGCAAAAAGCTGAAATGCTTCTCAAAGAAGGCCTCTACGACTTCGTGGGCACCGACGCCCATAAACCCATGCACCTCGAGATCATCGGGGATATGAGGGTGTTTAAAGAAGTACTGGGGCCATTGAAAGGGGTTGTGGAGAGGACGAATGAGGTTTTTGGTTAGAAAAGGGTACGAGGGTACGGGGGTACGGAGGTACGTGGGTACGGAGGTACGTGGGTACGGGTGTTACCAACCACAATCTACTTTATGCCTTCTTCAGTTTTCAAAATATTTTCAAACGGTAAGTATATATTTCACTCACTAATCCTTATCTCTTTTCCCCACACCCTAAAGGGAGGAGATAAGGATTAGTTTATATTAAACAAGGTGTTATTTAAAATTTAATTCACACACACCCAATGGTAAAAAAATCCTTTCTTTCTTACGCCCTTTAGGGAGGGGAAATGAAGAAAGAAAGGATTTGAAGGAGGTCAATTGATTAGAGTTTATCGGGATGCCACATCTCACTTTTACGGGATTCGCAAAGACAATAATATTTTGGATTCAAATGATTTATTCCAAATACCTTTTGTTACTATTGCTTCGCCATCACTTGAGTCGAAAAATCCTTTAAAATCACCTCAATTCCAATCTTCATAACCTCGTAACCTTATAACTTCATAACACAAAAAAAAACCGCCCAACTCTCGTCAGACGGCCTCCTATATATTCTACATTAAATTCTTCTTACCACCTACCTATTAAGCAACTTCTGAAAGAAAGTCTTCTCCTGCTGCCCATAGGTGTAACCATATTTATTACCGTAGCCAAAATAAGCTTGCTTTACATCGTTTAATACGATGGAGGTAGCCGGTAATTTCTTGCTCTTAATAGTATCCTTGATGAAGTCAGTGAAACGCTCTTCAGAGTAGCCTGAACGCATCACATAGACTACCAGGTCGGCGTATTCGGTGATCAGTAAACTGTCGGTTACCAGTAATAATGGAGCCGAGTCGATGATCACGTAGTCATATTTTTGTTTTAATTCTTTGAAGAATTCTGCCGTACGCTCTCCCATCAGTAATTCTGCAGGGTTTGGAGGGATACTTCCTGAAGTAACCAGGTCCAGATTACTGATACCGGAATTAAATCTGATCTTATCCAGACTGATATTTGTATCATGAAGGAAATTCGAAAGTCCGGTACGGTTACGGTCGTGTTCGAAATACGCTTTGATCTGCGGGTTTCGAAGGTCAGCACCTACCAGTACCACCTTCTTTCCTGTATTGGCAAGTGATATCGCTAGGTTAGAGGAAGTCAGGGATTTCCCCTCTCCTTTGGTAGTTGAGGTCACCATAATGGTGCGGGTCTCATTCTTATCCTTCCCGACGAACATATATTGTAAGTTAGTTCGAATGATGCGGAATGATTCTGCCAAAGCTGATCTGTTATCATTGGCGATCATCTTATCTTCCTTTTCTCCCAAACGTGGTAATTCTCCAACGATAGGAAGTTCAGGAAGGTTCTTTTCGATATCCTTTCTGCTCTGTATTTTATTATTCAGAATATCATGAACGAAGATTACTAAAAATGGAAATAAAAGCCCAAGAAGCACTGCACCACCTAAAACTACAGGAGCTTTAGGAGCAACAGGTTCAATACTGCTTTTAGCATAGTCAACGATCTTCGCCTTAGGAGCTGTTACTGCCATAGAGATGGAAGCCTCCTCTCTTTTTTGAAGTAAATATAAGTACAGTGCTTCCTTAATATTTTGCTGACGTTCGATATTGCGGAATTGCTTTTCCTTATTAGGTACCCCCGCGATTTCTCCCTCAATGCGATTTTCACGGCGGCGAATGTCATTCATGGCAATTTGTAAGCCAATCTTTTGGGTTTCCAGACTTTCCAGCACCGTAGCACGCAGTTGCTCGATCTGACTGTCAATATTTTTTACAACCGGGTTTTTCTCTGTGGAGTTCTTACGAAGGTTCCCTCTTTCGATCACCAGGGTGTTATAGGTGGTGATTAATCCCGCCAGTCCGGACCCTTCATTACCTTCCCCAATCCCCAAATTGGCCGGTAATAATTTACTGTTATCTCCCTCCTCAAGATAAGTGATCATGGTATTGATCACCTCCATCTGGGTAGCCAGTTCCAGATGACGTTTTTCAACTTCACTCACATTCTCCAGGAATAGCTGAGCCTCTGCCTGGATATCGGTCAATCGGTTATCTGACTTGAAATTCACTTTGTCTGTTTCAACAGAATCCAGCTCCTTTGCAATGATCTGCAGACGGGCATCGATAAATTCAGCCGTATTTTTGGACACCAAATTATTGTCAACTATTGCATCTTCATTATACTGGTTCACCAATTCATTCAGAACGTCCTTTGCTTTGGGCCTTACCGGATGCGCCAAAGACAGGTTGATCACCGTAGCATCCTTGCTGGCCAGGCTTACACCTATCTTCTTAATTAGGCTCTCTGCCATGGCAGGAATGGTACTAAAAGAAACATAAACAGCCTCATCAGCTGGTAAAAGATCCTCAACCGGAACATCAGAATTCGGTAAAACCATAATATGGGCAAATGGCAATCCTATTTTATTACCCAGGTCAGCTATACCTTCAAAGGATTCACCTTCAAAATCTTCTCCTGCATATTCGAACTGCTCATCATTCAGCATTGTGATCTTAACAAGCTCAGAAGGTAGTTTTACTCCCTTTTTATAATCAAGCACCTTCACCTTAAAAGGAGCAGTACCATAAACTTCTTTGGTTAAAAAACCTTCCTTAATAAAGTATCCAAGATGGAGCTCCAACTCTTCTACTACCCTTTCCATTAGGCGGGAAGATCTCAAAATCTCGATCTCGTTCTCCACGCTGTTGGAGCTCATGCCGCCCAGCATTCCCAGATCCTGAAGGGCTGAAAGTTCAGAAGCCATGCCCCCTCCCTTTTCATCCTTGATCAGGATACTCGCTTTATTCTGGTATACAGGGGTAGCAAATTTCAAGTAGGATACCGCCCCGGCTGCAGCTACGATCACCCCGAGTACAAACCATTTCCAGTGTCGGAGATAGCGCTCCAGTAATTCCCTTAAATGGATCTCTTCTTCCTGTTCAAAATGCATATGTTCGTTCATTACAAATAAGGATTATCGGGTAAATAAAATAATTAGGGATACCAATACTGAAGATATGGAAACGAAGATCGGTATGTTTCGGTTATAGGCCGAGGCCTGTACCTGGGCTTTATTAGGCTGAACATAAACCACATCATTTTGCTGTAAATAGTAAAACGGAGAGTGAATAAAAGATGCGCTCGTCAGGTCCACCGTACCATGCTTCTTCACGCCATTTTCTTCACGGATGACCAAAACCTCTTTGCGTTTTCCATAAACAGTCATATCTCCTGCCATCCCCAGGGCTTCCGGCAAGGTGATACGCTCATCCTGAATGGGGTAAGACCCCGGACGTAATACTTCGCCGATAACGGTTACCTTATAATTCATGATACGGATATTAATGATAGGGTCTACCACATATTCGCTGATACGAGTTTCCATATCCTTGATCAGCTCCTGCCGCTTCATTCCTGCCACGTTTAACGTCCCTAAAACAGGGAATTCAATATTCCCGTCCCCGTCTACCAGGTAGGTCTGTAACTGCATTTGTGCATTGACATTACCACCGAGGTTGGTGCTGGGCGTTACCGGTAAATTAAAAGGTTGTACCGCCTTTAGGTCATAGGAAGAAACCACGATCTGCAACAGGTCGTTAGGCTGTATAACTGCAGAGTACGAAGTTTTCTCTGCCTTTTCCAGTACCTGGTCGATGTCCTGGAAATAAAGAATGTCTTTTTTGGACGCACATGAGCTCAGCAAGATACTAATGACTGCCAGCCATGCGAATAATGAAATGGGGCTTGTTTTCATATTGGCAATTTGAGCCTGCAAATATAACAGTCTCTACCCTTTAAACAAACCCTTAGAGAAAGAATTCGATGAGTTTAACAGTGTTTTTTTCTGAGGTACGAAGGTACGAGGGTACGGAGGTACGAGGCGGGGTGACTGGGTGACTGGGTGACTGGGTGACTGGGTGACTGGGTGACTGGGTGACTAAAAGCTAAAACTAAATTTTCAGGAACTCGTCTTTGCGAGATTCGTTTCCCGAAAGCTTTCGAGAGCGGAGCGTGGCAATCTCCTGACTTTTAGTAAGCTGAAAAAGGTTTAGGAGAAGAAAAGGCAGGCATTTCTGCACCCTTGAGGGCCGGGGTAACAGGAATGCCGGCTTATGTCGGGAGATTGCCACTTCATACTATCTCCAGCTCGGTACATTTTCACATGTGCAGTACTATAACTTGCAGATTGCCACGCCAAGCTTCGCTTGATTCGTAAAGAATACTAAAAAAACCGTCGTAACTCCGTACCCTCGTACTTTCGTCCCTACAACGGGCAGATCGCCACGGTTGACTAAAGCCAACCTCGCGAAGACAAAAAACCGAAAGCCCTACTGTGTAAGGCCTCCGGTTTATATGCTAAAAACAGGTTGTCCTGTTATACTTTACTATTATTCATTCCCTGCATTGATGCCAATATCGCCCTGGGCGACGATGGTTTCGAGGGCTTCAGCGCTTAAATGTACGTTCACGTATGCATTTAAGGCCAGAATGTCGATATAGGTTAAAGGATCTCCGGAATCGAATTCACCGACCTGGGTTTTACTCTCTCCGGTATCTCCATTCACCGGATTAAAACTTACAAGGATGCCTCCCCCGGTAGCCGCATCGTTCTCGTGAATATGAGCCGGATGCTCCCCTCCTTCAGGGGTGCCGGTGAGTGAAATAGTGGCCAGGGACGTTCCGTTTACACGCTCTTCAAAAACGATGTCACCCGAAACACCTGACTCCGCTACTGCTGCCAGCGCATAGGATGTGGATTCTCCGGTAAGTTCATTTCCTCCAATATCTCCCTGGGCAACGATGGTCTGTAATTCATCACTACTCAGGTGTACATTGATGTACCCGTTATACTCCAGTAGTTCAGCATAGGTGATCGCGGTTCCATCATCCAACTGGGTCACATTAACAGTACTTTCTCCGGTATTTCCATCCACGGTCCCCAGCGTCAGGGCTATATCCCCACCTTCTGCAGCCGTGTTAAAATGGATATGAGCCGGATGTTGTCCGTCAGACGGAGTGTTATTGATATCCAGATCAATGGTCACACTACCATCACTCATCTCTGCAAAGCGAGCCGTTCCTGATATCCCTGATTCATCGACCTCTCCCAGGTTATAGGTTTTGGAAGTCACCTCGGTGATGGGATCCTCTCCTCCGGGATCTGTCCCATTATTATCATCATCATCACTACAGCCCGGCAGTAAAAAAGCAATTAACAGGGTCGAAACATAAAAAGTTCTTCTACATGTTTTCATCATTTCATATTTATTGGTTTGCCCGTCAAGGTACGAAAAGATACTGATTTTCAGTTAGTTAAGGTGTTTTGATCGAAAATGAAATTATAGTTAAAAAGGTAAGTTATTAGGTTACGGGGTACGGGTTACGGGTTACGGGTTACGGGTTACTAGGTTACTAGGTGACTAGGTGACTAGGTGACTAGGTGAGAAGGTGAAAATAATCCATGGAAATGAAAGATCCTGAGCAGCAGTTCAGTTGCCAAGGCCCCCCTGAGCTTATTACTGAAGTCTATTGAGTTATATTAAATTATACCCGGTACTTTAATAGGGAGATCACCACATCCCGCCAAGGCGGGATTCGTGAAGACGATGCTTTTTACCAACCTTCGTACCCCCGTACCTCCGTACTTTCGTACCCGAATTAATAAACCTCACTCACCCTTTTCACATCAGGAGTCAAATTCCCAAGAATACGCTTGGCTCTGAAATAACGATTGCGGTTAAATTCATCGTAGTTGTCTGCCTGAGGGTCCATGCTGGAAATGTGGACATCTCCCGAAGAGTGGATAAATTGGTTATCGCCGATCCACATGCCAACGTGGGTGACTTTTTCGCTGCCGTCTTCCCGGTAGCTTCCAAAGAATAACAGATCACCGGGTTGGAGCTTAGAGAAATCACCTTTTTCATCTACCAGCATACCGCTCTTCACCTGCTGAGAGGCATCACGAGGCAAAACAATTCCATTCAGAAAATATACGGTCTTTGTGAATCCGCTGCAATCCACTCCTTTAGCTGAAGTACCTCCCCATAAATAAGGGAGTCCGATCAATTCATGAGCGGTTTCAGTTAAGGCAGCTTCATCGGTTTCCATGGCCTCCATCCAAAGATCATATGGAATAGCATCTGACATGGGGATATAAGCTTCTCGTCCGTCGGGATATTCCGATTTGTAATAACCGTCTTTTTCTCCTAAAAAAGCAAGAACATCTCCCACCACAAGGTCTGATATGATCTCACCTTCTTCGGTAGGCCTACTTTTTGAACGCCCGTACTGGGCCGTGTAGACCAGTTTTGATTTTTCTTTCCATGCTTCTAACTCTGCTACATTCATATGCTCCAGGGCACCGCTATCAGCCCAGGCAATATAACCATCAGGCGTTTGCACCAAGTGCCAGCCACCTTGCTTCATCAATACCTTCACCACAGTCCCCAAGGTGGCCTGGGTGGCCAGTTCCTGGGAATGCCCGGGATTGGATCTCAGATTAGCAACCGATAATCGTACCACCCCCAGGGTATCTCCTTCCAATTCCGGAGCAGGAAGTTGTTGTACACTATCCATGTATTGTATACCCAATCCCTTTAAAGAGTCCACTAATATGGCCATAGCCTTTGGCTGATCGCTCTGTCCTTTTAATACCCATGATGCTCCTGAAGACTCAAGTTCCAAATGAAAACGGGCAACCCGTTTGTCAGGAGCGTAGGTTTGTTGGAGATCGGCTAGCAGCTTTTCAACTTCTGCATTGGATGTAGTTTTCTGCGAACAGGAAGTCAGTATGAGAGTGAGGATCAGGGTGAGTAAGGAGTAGGTACGAGGGTACGTAGGTACGAGGGTACGGAGTGATTTCAGGCTTCTTGACAGTGTCATGAAATTTGAGGGTTTAATTATATAATGTTGTTTATATTATTTATAATAATCATTAAGCGTTGTGGCGAGCCGCAATATATCATTTTCTGTATGAAATGCCGAAATGACGATGCGACACATCAGGGGTGAATTCGCGTTGGGATAATGAAAATTGGTGATGACCATACCTCGATTTTCAAGATAACCCGGTAAGTCATTATCAGAAACCGTAAAACAGGGATACCCTTCACTCCAGGAAAACCGGTCAAGATATTTGCATGCATGGACAAACAATTCAGTATTCGCCATCAATTGCTTTCTTTGTGCCTCCAGTAATTCTGCTGACTCAATCAATGTCATCAATCCGGCCGGGGTTCCGGGGCCGCTGCCGCCAAACCAGGGGTCTTGTTCAATTTTTAGCAGATCCTTCGCTTCACCCAGGAGAAATCCGCCTCCAATGGCAAAGCCTTTTCCCATAGAACCCACTACTACAAGGTGTTTTGGTTCCAAAGATTTAAGTGTACTGTAACTGCCTCCTCCCTGCTGCCCTGTAATTCCGATGGCATGGGAATCGTCGGCTACCAGGCTGATCTTTTCCAGAGGAAGGGTCTTCAGAAGATCCAATTGCAAGGGCTTTTCCCCGGCAAAGTCCACCGTATCTACAAACAATACAGGGGTAACATCCTGATGTTTATCAAGATATCCCACTAATTCCTTTCTCAAAAGAAACCAGTCCGCTACATTCTCATCTCCCGGTAATCGCAGAGCTGCATGAGTGTGGGGGGCAAAGAACATTTTATAGTCCTGCATACCCATATACTTACGTACCAGCTGACAGGCGGCAAAACCGGAGGATACATAGAGTGCTTTTTCTGCACCTGTAATGCCTGCCAACCACTGCTCTCCCCTTTCAAAGGGATTCAGTTGTACATTGGAGTGGCGGGAAGCCGCATAGGTGGTACCGTAAACCTCCAGGTTTTTTTGATATCGCTCGAGAAACTCCGGATGGGTTTGCAGCCCGAGATAGGCCGTACCCCCAAAATAGATGTACTCCCCTTTATCAGTTACCAGGGTTCGTCCGGGAAAATGATCGATCTCGTACCCCATTATAAAAGGTTTACACCACTACCGGCTTCTTCAGGGAATATCACGGAGGCATCCGGATTGATCTTCACCCCGGTGGCTATATCTTTCTTTAAAAGCAAAGCACCGTCCATATCCACATAATCCAATTGCGGAATTAATTGTGCGATGGCTGAAATACCTACCGTAGATTCCGTCATACAGCCCACCATCACCTTCAGATCCAGCTCCCTTGCTCTTTTGATCATTCGAAGCGCCGGGGTGAGTCCGCCGCATTTGGTCAGTTTGATATTGATTCCGTGAAAATACCCTGCACATTTCTCGACATCCTCCTCCACGATACAGCTTTCATCAGCGATCACAGGAAGCGCAGAGCCTTCTATGAGCTTTTTATAACCTTCCAGGTCATCAGCCTTCAGGGGCTGCTCCAGGAATTCCACTCCCAATTCTTTCAGTTTTGGAGCATATTCCAGGGCCTGCTCGGCCGTCCAGGCGCAGTTGGCATCAATACGAAATACAGCATCTGAATGTTTTCTGAGTTCAGTTACAATCTCTACATCCCTGTCCGTTCCTAATTTGATCTTATAAAGCGGCCAGGGTTTTTTCTGCATCTTCTCGACCATTTTTTCAACCGTGTCGATCCCGATCGTATAATTCGTTCTTGGATAGGTGGAATTATCAGTCTCCCACAATTCATACAACGGTTTTCCTTTAAGCTTGCCCCATAAGTCATTGGCGGCAAGATCCAGTGCACAGATCGCAAAATTGGATAGCCCTTTACTTTTCAAAAAAGCATGAAATTCTGAAGGATCCTCCATCGACCAGGCTTCGATCTCGGAGCGAATGGCTTCGATCTCTTTCATCATCGATTCAACCGTGATCTTATAGTACGGATTCGAGGTCGCTTCTCCATACCCGGTTTTACCATTCTGAGAAAGGGCTATAATGAGAGAGTCCTGGAAATCGTAGGATTCCCGGGAGATGGAAAAGGTAAATTCCAATTGCAATACATATTTCTTTAGAGTAAGTTCCATGCTTAAAATTTAGACGATGAAGATATAAAATTTCAGCAAGGAAGAAAGAATATTTTTACAGCTTTTTGCGGTTTTTGGGTTTGAATGTTGCTTTTTGTTGCAAGGGTAGGTTACGGGGTACGTCAACCTTCGCCAAGGCTTCGGTCGATAAGAGGGTACGGGGTACGCCTCTTTTCTTTTTCCCCAGCCCAACGGCGAAGCCCTCATGAGCTCCCGTAAAATAACAAGTATGCGAATAAAATGGTGAGAAAAGAGGCTAAAAACAACCTGACAGATAAACATATACTCCTTCCACCAACTCTCAAATATGTTAATTAATTAGCTCATATAATAATGGCCTTCCTCCTTCCCCAACCCTAAAGGGCGCAGGAAGGCCAGCATATTCAATCACACATCAAGATTATTCAACCTCATTTAAAGAGCCAATCCAATAATCATTGCTTAAATAGGGGAAATTTATATGGAATTCATACACACATTATTAGATTATGACAAAAAGGGGGCTAACCAAGTATAAGCCTGATTTTTGCACCCTTTAGGGCGGGGAAATAAAAATCAGGCTTAGACACAGCTAAGCACAAAAAAAAATCATTTATCCACCCTCTCCTCTCCACCTGCCAAACCGCAGGCAAAGTACCCCGATCTTCGTAACATCTGAATGACCGCTTAATCTTATTGCACCATAACTCCAACCTTGCAGATTGCCACACCTCGCGTTGCGAGGCTCGCAATGACCCAACCGAATAACCGCATAACGGTATAACAGCATAACCAAAAAAAACTATATTTGCAGCCACCTAAAACGTTTTCGTACTATGGAGTGCATCAGTGTTTTCGACATGTTGAAGATTGGGATCGGGCCGAGTAGTTCACATACCCTCGGACCGTGGAGAGCGGCAGAACGCTGGCTGGGAGAATTGAAGGAGGAAGGCACCTTTAACGAGCTGGTGAGCCTTAAGGTTCATGTATACGGTTCCCTCTCTCTCACCGGGAAAGGTCACGCTACCGACCTGGCGATCTTATTGGGACTTTCCGGGTGTGATCCGGAGTATTTTCCGGTGGAAGATATCAATACCCTTATTGAACAAATCAAGACCACAAAAGAATTACGTCTTAACAATGAGATCATTCTTCCTTTTTGTCATAAAGACGATATTATTTTCCATAGGGACTTTCTACCTTTCCACGCTAACGGAATCCGATTTGAAGGGTTTCTCAGGAATGGAACGAGCACCACTGAGACCTATTATAGTATTGGAGGAGGATTCGTAGTAAAAGAAGAACGGGAGCACGCCAAGGAGAATCTACAAATCTTTAAGACCTTTCCCCACCCCATACAGAATGGAAACGAGCTTCTGGCCTGTTGTAAAGAAACCGGGCTCAACATTTCCGATGTAGTACTTACTAACGAACGCTCTCTTCGTACTGATGAGGAGATCGATAAGGAGATCAACCGCATCTGGAACACCATGCTGGAGTCTATGTATACCGGATGTCACACCCAGGGAGTATTACCCGGGGGACTCAACGTACGACGTCGTGCCTTTGAAATGCACCAGCGACTCAAAGGAGAGGTGATTTACAGTAATCCGCACGACTGGATCGCAGCCATTCGAAAGACGGAGGTGAAATTCCGCCAGATCCTTAAATGGGTATCCTGCTTTGCATTGAGCGTGAATGAAGTAAACGCATCCCTCGGACGCGTAGTAACCGCTCCTACCAATGGAAGTGCAGGAGTGATCCCGGCCGTACTCATGTATTACCTGGTGATCGAAAATCACGAGGCAGGGTTTGAAGAGATCAAGAAATTCCTTTTGGTGGCCAGTGAAATAGGCAGTATCTTCAAGAAAGGAGCCACCATCTCTGCTGCCATGGGAGGCTGCCAGGCGGAGATCGGGGTTTCCAGTGCCATGGCTGCCGGAGCCCTTACCGAATTGCTAGGCGGAACTCCGGAGCAAGTCCTTATGGCCTCAGAGATTGCCATGGAGCATCACCTCGGACTCACCTGTGATCCCATCGGCGGACTCGTACAAATACCATGTATAGAACGTAATTCCATGGGTGCTATCAAGGCCATCAATGCCGCAGAACTCGCTATGGAATCCGACCCTCTTGATGCTAAAGTTCCTCTGGACAAGGTAGTGAACACCATGTGGGAAACAGCTAAGGATATGAACTCGAAATACAAAGAAACCTCTGAAGGGGGCTTGGCGGTAGGTGTGTATTTATCAGATTGTTAATGACCACCCTGAGGTGCAAGCCAGGATTGGCGTAGCAGCTCAGGACCGTGGGAATTAATCCCGCCAAGGGCGGGATCTTTGCTATTTCCGTTACTTAAATTGACAGCGGAGATATCGAACAGAAAGCAGGTATTAAACAAAACCTCCTTGTATCTCTTTTTTCCTTTCCCCACCCTAAAGGGCGCAAAAAAGAGATACAAGCATTGAAATCTGTTAAATCACATTATTCGGAAGGGTAATTCAAATCGAAATAGAGCAGTAAGTCAAAAAAATGCCAGCCGGATTTTCTCCCTTTAGGGCGGGGAAATAAAAATCAGGCTGGCACATACGGTATATTTAAAATATCTAGTTCTTAATAAAGACAGGTTACCGCCTTTAATTGGAACGGTACAGATAGAAATAATCATTCACACCCCTCACGCCTCCTCGTGTCAACAATATAAAATATCCTCCAAGTGTCGTCTTGTTTGATCATCTGAAACGAATTCACCCCGCAGTGGCTTAATTCACCATTGATCCAGAATTTATAGGGAGTCCAGGCATTGGCCATGGCGCCATCCACTTTAACAATGTAATCCGTGAGTTCTTCCTTGAACTCCATATCAGGAGAAATACCGGCAATGCGACCAAGAAATTCATCATAGGTGCTTTTCCGGAGCATGATCTTTCCTTCCTCGTCTTTGCCAATGCTTTCCATGTGGGAATCAGGTAAGGCCATTGCCCTCAGAGCAGCGGTATCCTGCTTGTGAAAAGCTTCGAAAAAATCGACTACCACTTGTTTTACCGCTTCTTCCTCGGTTGATTGGGCCTGGGTGAATCCGAAGAATAGAAGGAAGGCTGCGGTTATTAGTTTGTATTTCATGTTGATTGATTTTATTTTCTGTTAAATGTAAGGATTATTTCAGTTTGCAGTTTGCGGTTTACGAGTTACGTCATTGCGAGGCAGGGCATAGCCCTGACGTGGCAATCTGCCAAATTGCAGTAATCAATTCATAAGGTGACTAGGTCACAAATCATCATGGAAACGCGAGATCCTGAGCAGTGGGAGTACTGCTGATGGTATATACTAAAGTGAAAAATAAATACAGGCTCCCCACCCTGGTCAGGGAGGGGTGGATCAGGGTGAAACCATGAGACGGGGCGGGTTGATTCGGGTTTACCAGCATACAACCCCTTCCGACCCCGCCTCCTCGATTGATATCGAGAGCCGGTGCCACCTTCCCCTGACCAGGGGAAGGAGCCCATTGTTGTTTTAATTTTAAATCCGTTCCCACCACAAGAAATATAATATGCGAACCTCGCGAAGACGATTATTTCCAACTTTTCCCCTTCGCCCCTTTACTTCTTTGCCCCTTCGCCTATTTACCCATTTGCTTATTTGCTTCTTCACTCCTTCGCCTCATGACAATCTTCGCCTCCTTTATGGAATTTCCTTAATAATATCCTAATTTAGCACCTCATTAAAACTAACCACATGTCTGTTGCCAAGAAGGAATACAAAAAAGTTACGGTAAAATCCATCCAGGAGATGAAGCAAAACGGAGAGAAGATCTCCATGCTTACCGCCTATGATTACACCATGGCCAAGATCGTTGACGGGGCCGGAGTCGATGTGATCCTGGTAGGCGATTCTGCCAGTAATGTGATGGCCGGCCATGAAACTACCCTTCCTATTACGCTCGATCAGATGATCTACCACGCCTCTTCTGTAGTACGCGGAATTGATCGTGCCCTGGTAGTGGTTGACCTTCCTTTCGGAAGCTACCAAAGTGATCCTAAAGAAGCGCTTCGCTCTGCCATTCGTATCATGAAAGAGAGCGGCGGCCATGCTGTGAAGCTCGAGGGAGGAAAGGAGATCAAAGACTCTATCAAACGTATTTTGCATGCCGGTATCCCGGTGATGGGCCACCTTGGGCTCACCCCTCAGTCCATCTATAAATTCGGTACCTATACGGTACGCGCCAAAGAAGATGAAGAGGCTGAAAAGCTTAAAGCTGATGCCAAGATGCTGGAGCGTTCCGGTTGTTTTGCCATTGTGCTTGAAAAGATCCCTGCCCACCTGGCCAAAGAGGTTGCTGAAAGCGTCAGCATCCCCGTTATCGGGATCGGTGCCGGAGGTGGAGTTGACGGACAGGTCCTTGTACTTCATGATCTTTTGGGAATGACCCATGAGTTTAATCCGCGCTTCCTGAGAAGGTATATGCACCTCTATGACGATATGACCAAGGCCATAGGACAATATGTGGATGATGTAAAAAGCACTGACTTCCCCAACGAAGAGGAATCCTATTAAAAATACTCTGTGAAAAAAGAGGTCTCTACGGCAAAAAATCTTGATGTGCTCTACGAGGACAATCATATTATCGTGGTGAACAAGAGACCGGGAGATATCGTGCAGGGCGACAAAACCGGCGATAAACCACTCTCGGAAGTAGTCAAAGAATACCTCAAGGAGAAATACAACAAACCCGGTAATGTCTATTTAGGCGTGGTCCACCGGTTGGATCGTCCTACCAGCGGAGTGGTTCTTTTTGCCAAAACATCCAAGGCTCTTCCCCGTCTTAACAAGCTTTTCAAAGAAAAGCAAACTAAAAAGACCTATTGGGCCGTGGTGCAACCGGCCCCTCCAAAACAGCAGGATCGCCTGGAGCACTGGATGAAGCGCAATCCCAAGCAAAACAAATCATACGCCCATAGCAAAGAAGTTCCCGAAAGTAAAAAGGCCATCCTCTCCTACCGCACCTTAAAAGAACTGGACCGCTACACCCTTTTAGAAATCGATCTGGAAACCGGGCGACATCACCAGATCCGCTCCCAGCTCTCCGCCATCGGCTCCCCAATAAAAGGAGACTTGAAATACGGTGCCCCGAGAAGTAATAAAGATGCCAGCATTCATCTGCATGCGCGTAAGCTCGAGCTTATTCACCCTGTAAAGAAGGAGCCATTGATCATTGAGGCTCCGGTGCCTCAGGGAGATGCAGTTTGGGAAGCCTGTGGCTTCTAGTTACGAAGGTACGAGGGTACGGAGGTACGAAGAATTTTCAATTATAAATGAGCGTCTTCGCGGGGCCGCTGAAGTTTTGATTTCTTGTGTAGGGAAATGACGATGAATTATTCCGATGAAAAAGCTTTTCATGCATGGGCTTTTGTTCATTTTGCCTTGATGCAAAACGAACCAAAAAATCAAGAATATTTGAGGCAATTCCTGCTGCGCAGAACCGCTGCTAACCCTGCGCTGCATGCTCCGCACTTCCGCTTGGTTTACAGACTATTGCTGCAAATATTCATTCCCTCCAAACCAACATCCCAAATTAGATTAACTAAGTGTTATTCTATCGAAGAATTAAAA
The DNA here is from genome assembly GCF_004799345.1 of Robertkochia marina. Classification (GTDB taxonomy): domain Bacteria; phylum Bacteroidota; class Bacteroidia; order Flavobacteriales; family Flavobacteriaceae; genus Robertkochia; species Robertkochia marina. Next base: position 480,716 of record NZ_SSMC01000002.1, on the reverse strand, counting down.
GCTGTCCTCAGGTTCTGGCAGGCCAGGATCCGCTTGATGAAGTTGCCGTGAAAAGCCAGGTGCTGTCTGAGCCACGCTGAAAGCGTGGTGAGTTCAGCTGGCTTAGGCAACAAATCGCTAGCGGATGGCCGAAGAACCAGGACTAGACTTTTTTGTTACTTTTTTGGGCAATGCAAAAAAGTAAGGGATAATCATTCATGAAAAGTCAAAATAAAATCCGTCAGTGGTAGGCGGCCTTTAAGGCAAACGAAGCGATCTGCCGGTTCCCTGAATAAAGCCTGAAAGAACTATAAATCGGGAGAGCGCCCAACATCTGCTTACCCCCTCCCCACCTCACAATTAAAAATTCCCTAATTTTATTAATAACTCCAATTCACTCATTCTGAGCACTTCGCGAATTATGTGGCTGACCAGGAATTTAAAAACTAAACGATCTGAAAAAATGAAAACTCTATTTCCCCTTCGTACCCCTGCCTGCCGGACAGGCAGGTCCGTACCTCCGTACCCTCGTACCCTCTCCTTCTCGCTCATACTCACCCTCCTACTCACCGGTTGCAGTCCGAGCATCAACAGCTTTTACAACAACCACAAGACCGACCCCGGGGTAACCGCTGTACAGGTACCTGATTTCTTTTTGGATATCCTGGCCGGAAGCTCTCCGGAGATGAATAATCTTATGCGGCAGGTAGACGATGTGCGATTTATGACCCTGCCATCAGGAAGCGGACCGGAGGCCAGGGATGTTGCTATGGAGATCAACCGCATTACCTCCACGGGCTATACCGATGTATACCGAAGAACTGAAATGGATAACTCCCTCAGCTTATTCTCCATCAAGGAAAAAGGAAGTCGCATCAAAGAACTCATTTGGTTTGATCAGGGAGAAAACAAAAACCTGCTACTCTATTTTAAAGGAGATTTTGATCCGGAGTTGATCAGTAAATTATCAGACAACAAGAATGTGGAGGATTTGAAGGACTTGTTGAAGGAGGAGTATTAAATGTAAGGGATCCCTTCGTACCTACGTACTTTCGTACCCTCAATGAGGAGATCGCCACAGACCCCTCCGGTTTTGCTCTACAAAACCACCTCCCCTTAAAAAGGGGAGGGTAATTAGGTTTTCAAAATTGATCCCAGTAATGGAAGGCATTGAGGTAAATTAAGGAGATCTGCCTGGCGCGCCATGGCAGACAGGTCACCACATCCGCTCAGCCATCGAGCTGGCTGGCCTCATCTCTTCTTCGCCCTTTTACCAGATTGCAAAATTGAAGAGTTATTTTTTTTTACAGAACTAATTGCTTAGTAACCTAGTCCCCCAGTAACCTGGTAACTTTAACCCATTCGCCTATTAGCCCATTTGCTTATTTACCCATTTGCTTATTTGCCTATTAACTTATTCGCCTATTTACCTATCTACCTGCCTACCCGCTTACCTACTTTTGCCATCCCGCCAGCTGGCCCCTTCGCTAAAATGGTTCACTGAACCATTTTTTAACGCTCGGTCCTCCGAAAACTCGCAACACTCTCTAAAACCACCGCACTGATGATCACCAGGCCGCCCAGAACCGTATTGATTCCCGGTACTTCCCCCAGAAACAAAAAGCCCAAAAGGATTCCGTAAACCGGTTGCACACTGCTCATGATACTGGCTGCCGTTACCGAGAAGAACCGGAAAGTCATCAACAACAGGGTATGCCCTACCGAAGTGGTGATCACCGCCAGGGCCAGCAAAGGCATGAAGTTATCTGAAAAGGTAGTCACAGAAGCCTGTCCGGCCACAGGAAGTAAGACTACCGACATCACCACCAGTTGCCAGGTCATCAGCACGGAACCGTTGTATTTCTTTACCTGGGGTTTTAGAATGATATTACGCAAGGCATAGAAGAAAGCCGAACACAATCCAAACAGGATGGCTATAAAATATTGGTTTTCCAGGTCAAATTCCGGGACAAGTAGGTAGATACCTCCCAATACCATCACCCCCAAAAAAACATGGACTCGCTTTAAAGGAGTTTTTAGGATTAAAGGTTCCAGCAGACTGGTCATTACCGGATAGGTGTAAATAGACAACATTCCTATAGCTACCGATGACAATTGCAAGGCATAGAAGTAGGTGACCCAGTGAATACCGAAAAATAAACCGCCCAGGGCAATGATATATCGATCTCTCTTGGAGTCGATCCTGAATCGAAATCCCTTCAACCAGGAGAATCCACCAATAACCAGCATGGCCAACAAGGCACGATACCAGATGGTAAGTTCGGGAGCCAGCGGAATATACCTGCCCAGAACACCACTGCTGCTGATACAGAGTACGGCAAAGTTAAGTTGTAGGTAGGGCCAAAGCCCGTGCTGTTTTGAGTCTCCCATATTATCGGATCAGCACTGCTGCTTTTTCCCTGATAATCTCTCCAACAGGTCGGTTTTCGATCTTGCTTTCCAGCCAGGAAATAATGTCCAGGTAAAGGAAGGCGCGCCTTTCGTAGGGGTGATCTTCGTACTCTTTTAAACGGGTGTGAAGTTTTTTGAACTCATCCTTTAATTCATGAGGGAAGATATCCCCCAGGTTTCTAAGGAACTTGATCATTTCCTTTTGTACCTCATGCAGGTCGTTCATTTTCAACAGGAACTTATAAGTACTTTTTAGCTGCACCTCCAGGTGATAATCCAACCCGGCATCGTAGTGAGCCACCAGGTTCAATACCCGGGCAAAGCACATCAGGTCTTCCCTCATGGTGAGGTTCTTATTCTCAATGATCTTTTTCAGGTAGGTGATACAGCTCTTATTATCTCCCGCCCCGAAATACATACATGCCAGTTTATAATAAAAAACCATCACGTGGTGTTCGTCTATCTTGTTACCATGGTTTTTCAACCCGGAAAGAATGGGTTTCTCCAACTTGAGTCCTTCCTCGAAACTACCCTCCAGGAAATGCAGGTTCAGCTTATTGCTGTTCACATACATGAAGGCCAGTACCGATAGGTTGTCATTACTTGGAAACCTCTTATCTGCAATTGTTTTCTCCAATCGCTCCAGGCTATCCTTGAATCCTGTGCGGGATTTCACATAATACATGGTCTCTAAAAGGTAGTTGTTCCCCTTAAGGAAGAAAACCGGGTTCAGGTATATCATACTTTCATTCTCATAAAAGAGATCCACCCATTTTTTAGCGTATTTAAAACAAGACAAAAAGTCCTGGGTAAGAAAACTATACCACAGCCAGGCCTTGTAATACCAAAGTTTTTCCCGGAACCCAAGTTTAGACCGGTCAAATTCCGGCAGGTGGGCATTAAAGTAATCACTTACCAACTGAAACTCTTCGTCATTCTTTACATAACCGAATTTCAGCATAATACCGTACAGCTGCAGGGACAGGTTAGACAGCTTACTGGTCAAGACATTCTGCTGACTCAACTCTTTGGCCTGTACCGCCAATTCATCAGCCCGCCCACTGATACTGCGCGTTATGTATTGAGTCTCTATCACCTTTTCCAGCTCTACGATCTCATAGGCGATCACCTTTTCCTGGTTAGCAATGGCCATAGATTTGGCCTTATCAAGGATCTTAAGACTCTGCTTATACAACCCTTTTTGATAGAGTATGGTGGCAAAATCCAGCTGCTCCCTGATCTGTATACGGATATTCTGATTTACCGGGTTTAACCGAAGACTTATCAGGATCTGCTTATAGAGGTGGGCTTTCAGGTTTGATAATTGCTGCTTCTTTACGATCCCGCTGGAAAGAATATCCTTCTCATTATAGACCGACATCTTATCCAACAAATTGAATAAGGCTAAAAATTTGGCATCAGCATTTACCCCCAGACGATTCACGTAGAGCTTGAATTGCCTCTTTTCTGACTTTGAAAGAGACTTTACGAGGATATATAAACTATCATTCGAGGCACTTGTCATTGTAATATTTTTTAGCGCAAACTCTTGTTTTACAAGGGTTTCGAAAGCATTAACTCCGTTTAAACATTGTAAAGTTGCCCAATTACCGTATACCGGTACATCTAAAAGCAGGTAACTTCGAATGTAAGGATTGAAATTAAAGTAAAATTATAAAATGAATAGCGAAAAAGTCCAAATCTTCGACACTACCCTTCGCGACGGCGAACAAGTTCCTGGCTGTAAGCTGGATACCGAACAAAAAGTTTTGATTGCCGGCAGATTAGATGAATTAGGTGTCGATGTTATCGAGGCGGGATTCCCTATTTCCAGTCCCGGAGATTTCCGCTCTGTTCAGGAGATCGGAAAAGTGGTCAAGAATGCTACCGTATGTGGTTTGACCCGTGCCGTGAAGAAAGATATAGAGGTTGCTGCAGAAGCACTGAAATCCGCCAAACACCCAAGAATACATACCGGGATCGGAACTTCCGAGTCTCATATCAAATACAAGTTTAACGCCACCAAAGAAGAGATCATAGAAAGAGCCGTTGCGGCTGTGACCTATGCCAAGAGCTTTGTGGAAGATGTTGAGTTCTATGCCGAAGATGCCGGAAGAACCGACAACGAATTCCTGGCCCGTGTGTGCGAGGCGGTGATAAAAGCCGGAGCCACCGTGCTTAATATTCCGGATACTACAGGATACTGTCTCCCGGAAGAATACGGGAACAAGATGAAATACCTGAAGGAAAATGTTACCGGTATTCATAAGGCAATATTGAGCTGTCACTGTCATAACGACCTGGGAATGGCTACGGCTAATTCCATTGCAGGAGTTATGAATGGCGCCCGCCAGATAGAATGTACCATTAACGGTATTGGTGAGCGTGCCGGTAATACTTCTCTCGAAGAAGTTGTTATGATCATGAATCAGCATCCTTACCTGAATCTTCAGACGGACATCAACACCAAACTCTTATACGATACCAGCCAATTGGTATCTGAAAGTATGGGTATGCCGGTTCAGCCTAACAAGGCCATCGTAGGTAGTAATGCCTTTGCCCACAGCTCAGGAATACACCAGGACGGGGTGATCAAGAACCGTGAGACGTACGAGATCATTGATCCGGAAGCAGTTGGTGTAAATACCTCTTCCATTATCCTGACCGCCAGAAGCGGACGGGCTGCCCTGGCTTACCGGGCTAAATTGGTTGGGTATGAGCTCACCAAACTGCAATTGGATGCGGTATATCAAAAGTTTCTGCAGGTAGCAGATAAGAAGAAGGAAGTGAATAATGAAGACATTCACATGATCGTAGAACAAAGTAATATACAAGTACAGGCCAGTGCCTGAACACGCCTATGAAAAAGACATTATTTGATAAGGTCTGGGATGCCCATGTTGTTGAAAGCGTAGAGAATGGCCCCGAGATCTTATATATTGACAAACATCTTATACACGAAGTAACCAGTCCGCAAGCCTTTGCAGAACTGGAACAACGCAACATACCACTATTTCGAAAAGAGCAAGTGGTGGCCACGGCCGATCATAATGTACCCACCCAGGATCAGCATTTACCTATCAAGGATGCCCTCTCGAGAAAGCAGGTAGACATGCTTACCGAAAACTGTAAAAAACACGGAGTAACCCTCTACGGACTAGGACACCCCTACCAGGGAATTGTTCACGTAATGGCTCCTGAACTGGGAATCACCCAACCCGGAATGACCATGGTATGCGGCGACAGTCACACCTCTACCCATGGTGCTTTTGGTACTATTGCCTTTGGTATTGGTACCAGCCAGGTAGCCCAGGTTTTCGCCAGCCAGTGTTTACTACTGAGCCGCCCTAAAACCATGAGAATTACCGTTAACGGAAAACTCAAGGAAGGAGTTCTTCCAAAAGACGTTATTCTCTACATCATCGCTCAATTAGGTACCAATTCCGGTACCGGGTATTTTGTGGAATATGCCGGGGAGGTATTTGAAAATATGAGCATGGAAGGGCGTATGACCGTCTGTAATATGAGTATTGAAATGGGTGCCCGTGGCGGTATGATCGCGCCTGATGAGACCACTTTCGAATATGTAAAGAACAGAGAGTTTGCCCCTAAAGGAGAAGAGTTTGATAAAAAGGTAGCCTACTGGAAATCCTTGAAAACAGATGAGGGAGCCACCTTTGACATGGAATATTCATTTAATGCAGAATGCATTGCCCCGATGGTCACTTACGGTACCAACCCGGGGATGGGTATCCGTATTCATGACAGTATTCCCGAAACTGACAATCCGTCCTTTGAAAAGGCCCTGGCCTATATGGGCTTTAAAAAGGGAGAGCAGCTATTGGGCAAAACCATTAACTACGTATTTATTGGGAGTTGTACGAATTCGCGAATCGAAGATTTTCGGGTAGCAGCGGCCTACATCATAGGAAAACAAAAGGCCTCCAATGTAAATGCCCTGATTGTACCGGGATCACAACAAGTAGCCAAACAGATCGTAGCTGAAGGATTAGATAAGGTTTTTGAAGAAGCCGGTTTTGAGATCCGTCAGAGTGGGTGTTCGGCCTGTCTAGGAATGAATGAAGATAAGATCCCTGCCGGGGAGTATTGTGTATCTACTTCCAACAGAAACTTTGAAGGGCGACAAGGCCCCGGTTCCAGAACCATCCTCGCGAGTCCGTTAATGGCCGTTGCCACGGCTGTTCACGGCAAGATCGTCGATATTACCAAAGAAACAGAATTATTGAAGGAGGCAGCTCCGATAATGTAAGCGAGAACATCATGGAAAAATTCAGAAAACTCATATCAAGGGCTATCCCCTTACCTATAGAAAACATAGACACCGACCAGATCATTCCTGCCCGCTTTTTGAAAGCAACCAATAAACAGGGGTTTGGTGAGAATTTATTTCGCGACTGGAGATACAGCAGCGACGGCAGTGAGAACGCAGACTTTGTGCTGAACGATTCGCGGTTTGAAGGACAGATCCTGGTTGCCGGAAATAACTTCGGTTGCGGAAGTTCAAGAGAGCACGCTGCCTGGGCTTTGGCCGACTACGGTTTCAAGGTAGTGGTCTCCAGTTATTTTGCCGACATCTTTAAAGGAAATGCCCTGAACAATGGCCTGTTACCCGTACAGATAAGCGAGGCCTTCCTGAACAAACTATTACAGGAAATACAGAAATACCCCGAAACGACCATAGAGGTAAACCTGGAAGAGCAATACATTGCCCTTGAAGGCACCAGCTATATGGAAGATTTCGAGATCGACCCGTATAAAAAGATGTGCATGATGAACGGGTATGATGACATTGATTATTTACTAACAAAGAAACAGGCTATTGAAGCCTTTGAAATGCAACGGACCTTTTAATTAAGATTCTATGAAATTTAAGATAGCGGTATTACCCGGAGACGGGATAGGCCCCGAAGTCACAGCCCAGGCTATTAAATGCCTGGAAGCGGTAGGAGAAACATTTAATCATCAATTCACTTTTGAAGAAGCACCCGTTGGGGCCATAGCCATAGACCAGACAGGCGACCCCTTGCCTGAAGCCACCCTGGAATTATGCAAGAACAGTGACGCCGTACTCTTTGGAGCCATTGGCGATCCGAAATACGATAACGACCCCTCGGCTCCGGTACGTCCGGAACAAGGATTATTAAAGCTGAGAAAAGAACTCGGCCTTTATACTAATATACGTCCGGTGAAGGCCTTCCCTTCCCTCATAGACCGTTCACCCCTGCGTCCGGAACGCATTAAGGGAACCGATTTTACCATCTACAGAGAATTGACCGGTGGTATTTATTTCGGAGAAAAGAAGTTAAACAAGGAAGGTACTGTTGCCTCCGACCTTTGTGAGTATTCAGAAGCAGAGATCGAGCGCATAGCCCACCAGGCTTTTAAAGCGGCGAGAAACCGCAGAAAAAAGCTCACCCTTATCGATAAGGCCAACGTACTGGAAACCTCCAGGCTGTGGAGAAAGGTGGTTACTAAGATTAGTGAGAGCTATCCTGAGGTGGCGTTAGACTTCTTATTTGTTGATAATGCGGCAATGCAGATGATCCTGAACCCTTCACAATTTGATGTGATCCTGACCGAGAATATGTTCGGTGATATTATTTCTGATGAAGGAAGCGTTATCGGAGGGTCTATTGGTTTATTGGCATCCGCATCTACAGGTGACAAGCATGCCTTGTTCGAACCTATCCACGGATCATTTCCGCAAGCAAAAGGACTAAACATCGCCAACCCTATCGCCTCCATTCTATCAGCGGTGATGCTGCTGGAGCATTTGGGGTTAAAAGATGAAGCTATGGCTTTAGATTGCGCAGTGGAGATCGCTATAAAGAAGAATATTGTTACTCCTGACCTCCAGCCCGAATCAAAATTCGGAACCACAGAAGTGGGAGATCAGATCGCAGAACTCCTGGCTATTAACGGCGAAGATATCTGTGTGAACGAGGAAAATATTGAGTACGGCAAATCAACCATTATTTAAGTTGAATTTGATCCATTTTTAGTGTTTGTTTGAACCCCGGCTTCTGGCCGGGGTTTTTCCTTTTTGTTATTGCGGTAAAGGAGCTCCCACGGCAAGATCACAACGGTGACCGGGCTGTCCGTGAGGTGGATTCTTCATAGCGGTAGAACCTGCGTTCAGCAATCCACTGTTGCTTGTTTGTAAAGGTGTATCCAGAGAAGCCCCTACAGGAATATCACAACGGTGACCGGGTTGTCCGTGAGCGGGATTCAATCCGGCATTTCCGGCCTTGATGGGTTTTTCAGGAAACTGATCTTTCACCTCCTCAAAACTGGCTTCGGCCTCCCTTTCATTATAGCCATCCAGGACCTCGGAAGATGAAGCCTTAGAAAATTCTGTGTTGTACAGGTACACACTGCCTCCCAGCAGTATCACGATCAGAACGATCTTTGCATATTTATTCATAGTAGTTGAATGTTAGTGGGAATCAAATATACGGAATTGTTATTAGGGAGTCGAGAGTCGAGAGTCGAGAGTCAAGAGTCGAGAGTCAAGAGTCGAGAGTCGGGAGTTGGGTTTTGGGAGTCGGGAGTCGAGAGTCGAGAGTCGGGAGTGGTGGAGTTACGTGTGACGGGTTACGAGGTACGGGGTACGGGTCAGAAGAGATTATCTATTAAAACACGAGATCCCAAACACTTATGGATTTCAACAACGTAAAAAAATATGGAGGCTCCCCACCCTGGACAGGGAGGGGTGGATCAGGGTGAAACCCTGAGACGGGGCGGGTTGATTCAGGTTATCTTAACATACAACCCCTTCCCCTCTTGCCTGCAGCAAGAGTACCTTCCCCTGACCAGGGGAAGGAGCCCGTTGTTATTTTAATTTTCAATTCGTCATCATCCCCCACAAGAAAGCTGGATTTCAAATACCTCGCGAAGACATCACCGTATAACCGCATAACGGCATAACTGTATACCTACAAAATATAATCCGTACTCACGAAATTCGAGGCCTTACTGCCCAACAGGTCATTAAGGATGCGGTTGTTATACTCAGTGTCTTTAGAGGCTACAAACGTTCTGATAGAGAATGAACGCAGGGCATCATGCACACTCAAGGTTCCTACGGCAGAATCTTTACGGCCGGTGAACGGGAATACATCCGGGCCACGCTGGCAGGAGCTGTTCAGGTTAACGCGACACACCAGGTTGACCAGAGTGTCAATGAGAGGCGCCAGGGTTCTGATATCCTTGCCGAACAAACTTACCTGCTGTCCGTAATTGGAATCAGCGATATCATTGATGGGCTCATCGATCTCCTTAAAAGGAATTACAGGTACTACCGGACCAAACTGCTCTTCTTCATATACCCGCATTTCTTTGGTCACGGGGTACAGCACTGCCGGATAAATGTAGTTGAAGGTAGTCTTCCCTCCTTTCTTATTCAGGATCTTAGCTCCTTTCTTTTTAGCATCTGTAATAAGCTCTTTAATGTAATCAGGCTTACCGGGTTCCGGAAGCGGGGTTAGTTTGACACCATCTTCCCAGGGATTTCCGTATTTAAGGGCATCTACCCTTTCTGCTAACCTCCGGTTAAACTCCTCGGCTATATCTTCATGAACATATACCAGTTTCAATGCCGTACATCGCTGCCCGTTAAACGACAGGGTTCCGGCAATACATTCATCAATGGTCAGGTCAAGATCGGCATCGGGAAGTACAATGGCCGGATTCTTGGCCTCCAACCCTAACACCAAACGCAAACGATTTTTATAAGGGTGCTGATCCTGCAGAGCCACCGCTGAGCTGCTGTTCCCGATCAGGGCTAAAACATCTACCCTTCCGGAACGCATAATAGGGGCTGCCACCTCTCTTCCGCGACCGTAAATAATATTAACCACTCCCTTAGGAAAACTGCTCTTAAAAGCTTCCAACAGCGGACTTATCAAAAGCACCCCGTGTTTGGCTGGCTTGAAAATGGCCGTATTCCCCATGATCAATGCGGGGATCAGTAAGGCGAAGGTTTCATTTAACGGGTAATTATAAGGGCCCAGACAAAGCACGATTCCGAGGGGACCACGTCTGATATGCGCATAGATGCCATCCCGCTTTTTAAAATTAGCTGAGTCACGGTCCAGGTCTTTATAGTCTTCTATGGTATCATAAATGTACTCAACGGTTCGATCAAACTCCTTTTGAGAATCAGGGAGTGATTTCCCGATCTCCCACATCAGGTATTTCACGACCTCATCCCTTTTCTTTTCCATCTGCTTTACGAACTTTTCCATACAGGCCACACGATCAGCAACCTTCATGGTCGGCCACAGCCCCTTCCCTTTGTCAAAGGCCTTTCCTGCTGCTTCTAAAGCTCTGTTGGCCTCTGTCTCCCCCATATAGGGTATCGTTCCCAACAGGGTAGGATTCTCCGTATCATCTGAAGGAATCGTAGAATACACCTCTGTAGTCTTTCCTTCCCACTTTTCGAGAACTCCATGCACCAACCAGGTATCCTGGTGTAATGGTTGGGTGATCTTAAATTCTTCAGGAATGGTATTTTTGGTTTCAGTTTTCATAATTAAGTTTTTTGTTCCGGTAGATTTGGTCATATCTACAGCTTACTAAATTCGTTAATACCATCCTTTAATTCAAGAATTCAAAGCTTCTTTTTTACGCAAACGTTAGCGTTTACACCAGGTATTGAAATAAGTCTGGTTTATTATTCAGGTAGTCTCCGAAGAAATTATGAGCCTTCATACGCGCCACCAGGGGCTCCAGGTCGGCCTCGTCCTTGAGCTCTACCCCAACCACTGCCGGGCCATTTTCCTTGGCGTGTTTTTTCGCATATTGAAAATAGGTGATGTCATCGGTCGGCCCCAGGATCTCTGCCACAAATTCCTTTAAGGCTCCGGCCCGTTGCGGGAACCTGATAATGAAATAATGTTTGAGTCGTGCGTACAACAGCGCTCTTTCTTTGATCTCTGCAGTTCGGGTAATATCGTTATTACTTCCGCTCACCACGCAGACCACGTTCTTACCCTTGATCTCATCTTTGAATTGCGACAAGGCCGAAAGTGTCAATGCGCCCGCAGGCTCCACGACGATGGCATCCTTGTTATAAAGGTCCAGTATCTCCTGGCACACCCGCCCCTCAGGCACGGTAACCATTTGATGCAGCAATCCCTTACAGATCTCAAAATTACGAACACCTACTTTCTGCACGGCTGCCCCGTCAATAAATTTATCAATGTGATCAAGAGCGGTATTCTCACCCCGTTCCAAAGACGTCTTCATGGAAGGAGCACCTTCCGGTTCTACTCCTATGATCTTTGTTGAGGGCGACAACAGGTGAAATACGCTTAAAATACCTGAAACCAGACCTCCCCCGCCAACAGGTACAAAGAGGTAGTCCAGGTGTTCCTTGGTTTGCTCCAAAATTTCAAGTCCCACAGTAGCCTGCCCTTCAATGACCTTGTCATCATCAAAAGGATGAACGAACACCTTATTATGTGCTTCGCAATAAGCCACAGAGGCCTTGTAGGCATCGTCAAAGGTATCGCCCGTAAGAATGATCTCTACCTGGTCTTCCCCAAACATCTTTACCTGCTCGATCTTCTGTGCAGGCGTGGGTGCCGGCATAAAGATGGTTCCTTTTACCTGTAATTCCCGACAGGAAAATGCAACCCCCTGGGAATGATTTCCGGCTGAAGCACAGACCACCCCTCTACGGCGTTGTTCCGCACTTAATGACCGCATTTTATTATAAGCGCCCCGTATTTTATAGGAGCGCACTTCCTGCAGGTCTTCCCTTTTGAGGTAGACTCCGCAATCGTAGGTTTTCGAATACCTTCTGTTCTGCATCAGCGGAGTCACCGAAGCCACCCCGCTAAGGGTGGCTGCAGCTTTTCTCACTTCCGCAAGTTCAGGCAATGCAAATGATATTGTTGCCATGATGATTGTTTTTACATTTCAAATACCAGCTTCTTCATCGCTGTCATAGACCCTCTGAGGGTTTTCCCGATCTTCTCGATCTCATGAGCCCCGGTAGCGGCATCAACTTCGGCTACCCTTTCTTCTTTAGGGGCAAATTCTGCCTCATAAGCCTTCCCGATCACATTGGTATCTATTTTTGACATGAAGTCTTTCAGCAATGGCTTACAGGCATGATCAAAGAGGTAACATCCGTACTCCGCCGTATCTGAGATCACCCTGTTCATTTCAAACAGTTTCTTTCTGGCGATGGTGTTGGCTATAAGCGGGGTTTCATGCAGAGATTCGTAATAGGCCGATTCTGCTTTGATACCGGCGGCAGTCATGGTTTCAAAGGCCAGCTCCACACCACTTTTTACAAAAGCTACCAACAATACTCCATGATCAAAATACTCCTGCTCTGCGATGATCACCTTGCCGGGCTTGGTCTTTTCAAAAGCTGTTTCTCCCGTAGCCTTGCGCCAGGTAAGCAGGTTTTTGTCGTCATTAGCCCAGTCTTCCATCATGGTAGAAGAGAAAACACCGCTCATGATGTCATCCATATGTTTTTGAAACAACGGTCTCATAATGGTTTTCAATTCCTCAGACAGCTCATAGGCTTTTACTCTTGAGGCAGGATCCAGGCGCTCCATCATTTGGGTAATACCACCGTGCTTCAAGGCTTCGGTAATAGTTTCCCAACCGTATTGGATAAGCTTAGATGCATAGGCAGGATCAATACCCTTTTCCACCATTTTATCAAAACTCAGGATAGATCCCGTTTGAAGAAGGCCGCAAAGAATGGTCTGCTCTCCCATCAGGTCTGACTTTACCTCAGCTACAAAGGAAGAACGTAACACGCCTGCCCGGTCACCACCGGTGGCGGCGGCATAGGCCTTGGCCAGTTCCATTCCTTCTCCTTTCGGATCGTTCTCCGGGTGTACTGCTATAAGGGTAGGCACCCCGAATCCTCTTTTATATTCTTCGCGTACCTCAGAACCCGGGCATTTAGGGGCTACCATGATCACTGTCAGGTCCTCCCTGATCTTCATTCCCTCCTCCACGATATTAAATCCGTGAGAATAAGACAAGGCGGCACCTTCTTTCATCAAAGGCATCACTTGTTTTACTACAGAGGTATGCTGCTTATCAGGAGTCAGGTTACAAACCAGATCGGCCTGAGGAATTAATTCTTCATAAGTACCTACTGTAAAACCATTTTCAACGGCATTTCGATACGAAGCTCTTTTTTCTTTGATAGCACCTTCCCTGAGGGCATAAGAAATATCGAGACCTGAATCTCTCATATTAAGTCCCTGGTTGAGCCCTTGAGCTCCACACCCAACGATAACGACTTTCTTTCCTTTAAGGGCGCTAACGCCATTTACAAATTCGGAGCTGTCCATAAAATCGCAAACTCCTAGTTGTTCTAATTGTTCGTCCCTGCTAAGGGTATTAAAATAGTTTGACATTACTGATGTGTTTTCTGTTTATGATGTTGGTTTAATGTATAAATGCTTTCAGCAGGCTCGAGATCTCCATCTCTGCCTTACTTACTGATACCCTCCCGGTTCTTACGAATTGCATGATCCCGAATGGTTTAAGGGCCTCGTACAAGGCCTCTATTTCTTCTTTCCTGCCTGATTTAGTTATCACAAAAAATTCTCTGGATACCGTTACGATCTGGGCATGACTTTCTTTGATAATGTTCTGTATCTGTCGCTCATCAAACAGGAGGTGAGATGCTATCTTAAACAAACCTGTTTGCAGATAAATGATCTCTTCATCCCCATGGTAATAAGCACGGATCACATCGATCTGTTTTTCGATCTGTCCTACAATATTCTTAACCCAGGTTTCTGTGGTATGCACTACGATGATAAATCGCATTACATGATCGATCTCTGATTCTGAAACATTGATGCTTTCAATATTGATATGCCGTTTTACAAAAATGCCGGAGATCCTGTTAAGCAGACCGACACTATTCTCCGTGTAAATTGAAATGGTATAGGTTTTTGTCTCTTCCATAACTGTCTTATTTTAATCGGATCTCGTCTACCGAAGCACCACTGGGGATCATCGGGAATACATTATCTTCTTTCTCTACCACCACTTCCAGGAAGTAGGCGGTATCACTCTTGATCATTCGCTCTATGGCTGCATCCAGGTCTTCTCTTTTGCTTACGCGTTCAGCAGGGATATGATATCCTTTGGCAATGGTTACAAAGTCAGGATTCACCATATGGGTAGAGGCATAGCGCTTTTCAAAGAAAAGCTGCTGCCACTGACGTACCATACCAAGAAATTCATTATTCAGTACCACGATCTTAACCGGCAAGCCGAGCTGAAATATGGTACCTAGTTCCTGTATGGTCATTTGATATCCTCCGTCACCCACGATGGCTACCACCTCTCTTTCAGGGGCACCCATCTTGGCTCCTATAGCTGCCGGTAAGGCAAACCCCATGGTTCCCAGTCCGCCGGAGGTGATATTACTGTGACTTTGAGCAAAACGAGCATAACGACAGGTGATCATCTGGTGTTGTCCCACATCACTCACCATCACGGCCTTATTTTCTGATGCTTTATTGATACCATTGATCACTTCTCCCATGGTAAGCCCATCCTTTTCAGGAAAAAGATCATGGCGAATTACCTCTTCAAATTCTTTGGCATAGCCTTCTTTAAAGGTTTCATGCCATGCTTCATGTTTTTTCTCATTGAGCAACGGCAGTAAACCCTGAATACTTTCTTTCACATCCCCTAAAACAGGGACATCTGCCTTAACGTTTTTATTGATCTCAGCAGGGTCGATCTCAAAGTGTAACACCTTAGCCTGTTTAGCATAGGTATTCAGGTCTCCGGTTACCCTGTCATCAAAGCGCATCCCAAGGGCAATGAGCACATCGCACTGATTGGTCAATACATTCGGCGCATAATTACCGTGCATACCTACCATACCCACATTAAGCGGATGATCGCTGGGAAGAGCCGAAGCTCCCATGATGGTCCACGCAGCGGGAATGCCTGTTTTCTCAACCAGGGCTTTCAACTCAGCCTCTGCCTTCCCTAACAAAATACCCTGCCCCCAAACAATAAAAGGCTTTTTAGCTTTATTGATGGCTTCTGCTGCCAGTTCAAGCTGGGTCTTATCGGTTCTTGGAACAGGAGTATAACTGCGTACACCCGTACACTTACTGTATTCAAAGTCGAATTCCTCAAATTGAGCATTCTTGGTGATATCGATCAACACCGGTCCGGGACGTCCGGAACGGGCTATATAAAAGGCCTTTGCTATGATCTCAGGGATCTCTGAAGCTTTGGTGATCTGATAATTCCATTTGGTCACCGGCATGGAAATACCCACGATATCTGTTTCCTGGAAGGCATCTGAACCCAAAAGGTGTCGGGCCACCTGCCCTGTGATACAAACCAGTGGAGTCGAGTCGATCTGAGCATCAGCCAATCCCGTTACAAGGTTGGTGGCTCCCGGACCAGAGGTAGCCATGGCCACCCCGACCCTTCCTGACACCCTGGCGTACCCCTGGGCAGCATGAATAGCGCCTTGCTCATGACGGGTGAGCACGTGGTTTAATTGATCGCTGAACTTATAAAGTTCATCATATACCGGCATGATAGCTCCGCCGGGATACCCGTAGAGTGTATCCACTCCTTCTGCCAGCAAACAGTGTATCACTGCTTCAGCCCCCGATACCCGCATTTGAGAAACCGCGGTACTGACATCTTTTTTAATGGTCTTTATTTCCATAATTTAAGGTGAATTACAATGGTTATTGATTGGTCAGAATTCATCAGTCACGCAGCCGTCTGAGGCCGATGACACGGTTCTGGCATATTTATAAAGAACTCCACCGGTCACCTTTAACCCCGGAGCCTTCCAATTTTCTTTGCGTTTTTGAAGCTCCTCTTCAGAGACTTCAAGGGTAATGGAATTCATCACCGCATCAATGGTAATGATATCACCATCTTCCACCAGGGCGATCGCTCCCCCGGTCTGGGCCTCCGGAGAAACGTGTCCCACTACAAATCCGTGAGAACCTCCGGAAAAACGCCCGTCAGTGATCAGGGCAACATCCTGCCCCAATCCAGCTCCCATAATAGCAGCCGTTGGCTTTAGCATTTCCGGCATTCCGGGACCGCCTTTAGGACCTTCATAACGTATCACCACTACCTCGCCTTTCTGCACCAGGCCGTCTCGAATTCCTTCATTGGCCTCAAACTCCCCGTTAAATACACGAGCCGGACCGCTGAAGGCAAGTCCTTCTTTTCCGGTGATCTTTGCAACCGCACCTTCTTCCGCCAGGTTCCCTTTTAAGATCCTTAAGTGTCCCGTGGCTTTTACCGGCTTTTCCACAGGCTTAATGATCTCCTGCCCGGCTTCCAGGTCATCAACATCGAGGAGGTTCTCGGCAAGAGTCTTTCCGGTTACCGTCATACAATGGCCGTGAAGCATCCCCTTTTTCAGCATATATTTTAATACAGCCGGAACCCCGCCTACCTTGTGCAGGTCTTCCATCACATATTTTCCGCTGGGTTTCAGATCGGCTAAAAATGGGGTAGTATCACTGATACGTTGAAAGTCATCAAGGGTAAATTCTACTTCCGCTGCACGCGCAATAGCAAGGAAATGCAATACAGCATTGGTGCTTCCTCCCAGAACTGTTACCAGGCGAATCGCATTCTCAAGGGACTTTCGTGTAACGATATCCCTTGGCTTTAGATCCATTTCAAGCAGGTGTTGTAAAGCAGCACCCGCTGCAACGCATTGCTCCTGCTTACCCTGGCCTACAGCCGGGGTTGATGAATTAAATGGCAATGACATTCCCAGAGCCTCTATAGCAGAAGCCATGGTATTAGCCGTATACATACCCCCACAGGCACCGGCCCCCGGACATGCCTTATGTACCACGGCCTTAAAATCATCCTGGCTGATACTTCCGGATACCTTTTGGCCCCAGGCTTCAAAAGCAGAAACCACATCGAGTTTCTTACCCTCATGACATCCCGCGGCAATAGTTCCGCCATACACCAATACGGAAGGACGATTAAGGCGTAACATGGCCATCAATGCCCCGGGCATATTTTTATCGCAGCCCACAACAGTTACCAACCCGTCATAAGACATGGCCTGAACCACTGTTTCCATAGAATCGGCAATAACATCCCTGGAAGGTAAAGAATAGCGCATTCCGGGAGTTCCCATAGATATCCCGTCACTGACCCCTATGGTATTAAAGATCAAACCAACAAGATTCTGACTCTCTACCCCTTTTTTAACATGGGTGGAAAGTTCGTTAAGGTGCATATTACAGGGGTTGCCCTCGTATCCTGTTGAGGCAATACCAACAAATGGTTTTTTCAGATCTTCATCACTCAACCCAAGGGCGTGAAGCATAGCCTGGGCTGCCGGTTGAGAAGGATCTTGAGTAACTCTTTTACTGAATTTATTTAACTCCAAAATGTATTTTTTTAAGTTGACACATGTATTATCAAAAGTATTTTACTGTTTTTGAAGGCTGTGGATCGATCCCACTTCTTCGGTTAAACCCAAAAACAAAAAACATGTTTTAACTAATTGACTAACAGTGTTTTATGAATAATATTTTTGCATGGTCAATGATGAAAATTTCTTTTTTGACCGTACAGAAACAAAAAAGACCTGTATCTCCGGAAGTGATACAGGCCTTTTAAGTAATACACAGCTCACTGTACCGATCCGGTGGAGGTTCGATAATGATAATAATGACCTGAATACTATTTCTTAAAACTTGCATATAACTTTTATAAAATAAAAAAGGCCTTCACTCAGAAGGCCTTTCACAAATTATGTCCATATCCTTCCTGCATCAATGTGAGCGAATCACAATAATGATATCAGAAATAATATTGACATTTTGCATTTTCATCAGAACAATATTAATTAATATTTTCTAATTTGTGAAGCATCCCGATAAAATTAACGCTTTTTATGCAAACCATTGAAATAGAGCTGGAAGGAAAAAAGGTTATATCTGCCCAGAAGGAGTTTTTTGAGCAGGGTAAGTGCCTTGATCTTACGTATCGTAAGAATACTTTAAAGAAATTGCGTAAAGTGATCCTGGAAAAGGAAAAGGAAATTTGCGATGCGGTATATAAGGATTTTAAAAAATCTGAATTTGAAGCCCTTCTTAGCGAAACCCAATTTACCCTTGCCGAATTGGACACTACCATAAAAAAGATGAGCAAGTGGGCACGTCGTGAAAGGGTGTCCTCTAATCTTGCCAACTTTCCGTCTTCCGATTATATATATAAGGAACCATACGGTAATGTCCTGGTGATTTCACCCTGGAACTATCCGTTTAACCTGGCGATGTCGCCATTGATTGCAGCGGTTGCTGCCGGGAATACTGTTTGCCTGAAACCATCTGAACTAACCCCTCATACCTCTGCCCTTACCAGAAAGATCGTGCAAGAAGTATTTGAACCGGGACATGTCACTATTGTTGAAGGTGGGGTAGAAACTGCTCAAGACCTTTTATCGCAACGGTGGGATTACATTTTCTTTACAGGGAGTGTGCCGGTAGGTAAGATCGTTTATCAGGCAGCTGCCAAGCACCTTACTCCAGTTACCTTGGAATTAGGAGGCAAGAGTCCGTGTATTATCGATGCCTCGGCTAACCTTGAGCTTACTGCAAGAAGATTAGTATGGGGTAAGTTATTGAACGGCGGTCAAACTTGTATTGCTCCTGATTATCTCCTGGTGGAAGATTCTATAAAAAATGACCTGGTAAAGGCTATGGAAAAAGCTATTACAAAGGCCTATGGGGAAGACCCGGCCTTATCTCCCGATTACCCGAGGATCATCAATGAAAAGAACTTTGACCGTTTGGCCGCCATGCTTGAAGACCAAAATATCCTGGTTGGGGGAGCTACACAAAGAGATGACTGCTATATAGCCCCTACACTTGTCGATGAACCTGCTTTAGACAGTGCAGTTATGCAGGAAGAGATCTTTGGACCCATATTACCGGTACTTACCTGGAAGACCGAGGAAGATATACATAAGGTGATCAGTTCCTACGAAAAACCCCTCGCGTTTTATGTATTCTCTTCAAAAAAGAAGAAAGCCCGGAAACTCATTGAATCCTATTCCTTTGGTGGCGGGTGTATCAATGACAGCATCATTCATATAGCCAATACCAAACTTCCATTTGGTGGGGTGGGTCACAGCGGCATCGGAGCCTACCATGGTAAAAAGAGCTTCGACACCTTTACCCATCACAAGTCTGTAGTGCATCGAGGCACCTGGCTGGATGTACCCGTGCGCTATGCGCCTTATACTAAAAAGATCAATCTTGCCAAACACATCAGAAAGCTCTTCTAACATGGAAAAAACCGTAAGTGAAGCCATCCATTACCGCAGATCGGTAAGGGTGTTCAGGGATGATATTGACCTGGATACAGAAATGGTTAAAGAATGTATACAAAATGCTACCCTGGCCCCTACCAGTAGCAACCTGCAATTATGGGAATTCTATCATATTACCTCTCCGGATATTCTCAAGGAAATGACGGAGGCCTGCCTTGGACAAAATGCTGCAAAGACCGCTAAACAATTAGTGGTGGTGGTAAGTCGTAAGGACCTCTATAAACAGCGGGCTAAAGAAAACATTGAATTCCTTCGTTCTGTTTATGGTGATAAACCGGAATCTGAATACAGCAGGCGGGAAAAGTTTGCTGTTAATTATTATAAAAAACTGATCCCAACTATCTACACTGATTTTCTTGGCATATTCGGGCAATTAAAATATTTAGCTTTTAACCTTATCGGCATATTTAAACCCATCTATCGACAGGTGCGAAGGAGTGATCTTCGTATCGTGGCTCAGAAAAGCGCCGGACTTGCTGCACAAACCTTTATGTTGAGTATGGCAGCTAAAGGGTATGATACCTGCCCCATGGAAGGGAGCGATACTTTAAGGGTTAAAAAGATCCTTGGTATTCCACGAAAAGCGGAGATCAATATGGTGATCGGTTGTGGTGTAAGGGCCGAAAACGGTGTATACGGACCGCGTTTCAGGGTTCCTTTTGAAGACACCTATACCCAGGTCTGACGAGGGATGAGCAGCCGGGATCGTATTTCATATACCACCTTGCTCACATAACTTTTAACCTCTTGTTAATCAAAATTTAAAGGTGTAATAACCGATTATTGGTATTCAACAAATTTTACTCCAACCAAATATTAATCTGTTGATTTTCTGCGACTTCTATACACGTTAATCTCGAAAACCACTGGTCGTTTTTTTCAGGGCCGTAAACGTTTAATTTTTCTTTATCCCTTGTATTTAGCTTGATTTGACTCTACTTAATAGTAGTAACCAAATTTTAGGCTTTATGAACAGGACTCCATCTTATTTTGACATGTACGAAAGGTTATCTTCACAAACCATGACAGATTTTGAGAAGATACAGATTCTCATCGAAAATGAAAATGCCGAAGCCCCCGACCAGCTTTACTCCCTGCTTGGTGATATGGAGGATATGTTTAGAAGGAATAAATTGGTGCAGTTCATGGATATTGCCAGGTACCGCGCAAAATTGCTCTCGTCACGCATAGCGATCGATCGCAGAATTCCTCGTCCGAACCTGCAAATTCAGGCCGCATCAGAGTTGCTGCCAACTATTACTAAAACTGTAAAAGAAGCAATGAAACCATTAGAGGAAGGGATCCTGGAGATCAAGGCCACCGTTAAAGACATGGTGGATCAGGCTTATGACCAAAAGCTTGTACGTTATAATGACGGATTAAACTTTACTGAGTTTATCCAGGCTTTATGGCGATTATTGATCAGGGATGAGCAATTTAAGCCCAGAACGCTGGCGCTGCTGGAAAGGATCTCAAAAAATGAAGCCCTGCAGCTCATTGCTGAAGAAGTCAATAAAAGAAAAAGCTTAGAAAGAGCATAATTAGGTTCCATAATTGTTGAAGAAGGTTGCTTTCTGTTGTTCAGTAAGCAGCCTTTTTTAGTTGAAACCGGAAGATCACCGTATCTCCCTCCTTCTTCTGACTCAACCTTGCTATTGCCTCAGGCGTCAATTGCAAAATCCTGGGATACCCCCCGGTGGTTTGTCCATCCTTCATCAGAATAATCAGCTTCCCCTCCGGGGTACATTGCACCGTTCCGGGTTGGGTGGCCGAGGTTAGAATGGAGAGATCATGCGCATAGATCTTTTCCTTTAGTTGATAGGCCATTCTGTTATTCTCGTGGGCTACCCTGAAAATACCTTTATGAAGCTGTTCCTTTTGCAAATCACTTAACAGTTTATATTCCGGGCCGGGATCCACAGCAAGGATCTCTCCGGAGAGATAACTTTCGGCATAAGAACTTGTTTTAGAACCGTGATCCGGCTCGCTATCACCCACTTCCAGTACATCCCCTTTCCGGAGATGATCTCCGGGAGTAATCGGATAATACCAGGACCTGCTTCCCAGTACCAATGGGGTATCAAACCCACCCTTAATGGCGAGATAAGCCCTGAACCCTTTTTTCAAGCGTCCGAACTTTAAGCGTTGCCCGGGTTGTGCCTTGTATCTGATATTATTTTGTAGTGGCTGATCATCTAACTGAGGTGATAATAGAGCTCCGGAAATGGCAAATTCACACCCTTCTTCAAATTCTAAAACAGGGCCGGTCATGGTGATCTCCATCACTGCTGCGCCAACAGAATTCCCTGCAATGGCATTGGCATGATCGGCAGCTTTTTCATCCATAGCTCCACTAATGGGTACGCCCTTATCCCGCAGGCCAAACCTCCCCTTATCCTGTATAGTGGTAAATAAACCGGGGTTATACACTTTGATCATCGAGCTCCAGGGTTTTAATTTGAAAGACTCCCGCATCCACCTGTATAGTGAAAAGTTCGTGCATGTCTTTATTGATAGCGTAAAACCGTATCTGATCGCCTACAGAAATACCACAAGGCGGGTCGTTCAAAGCATTAAAAACCTTAATGGGTGAATTCCCGATAATGTTCCATCCTCCTGGGGATTCCTGGGGATAGATTCCGGTTTGCTGCCCCCCTATGCCCACAGAACCCCGGGGCACCTTTAAACGGGGTTTCTCCCTCCTGGGAAAATGAATCCTTTCATCAAGCCCTCCCAGGTACATGAACCCCGGCAAGAACCCAATGGCATATACGGTATAAGGTCTTGCGGTATGCAGGTAAATGATCTCCTGTTTACTCAATCCAACCGAAGCAGACAGGGCCTCAAGGTCCATGCAGAACGGAGGGTCGTAACACACAGGGATGTTCCATATTTTTCTTTTTGCAGCTACCCTTTGAGTTACCTTTCCATAGAGCGATTTCAGGTGGTCAATGACCGTTGAATGTTCTATCGGATATCTACTGATGAGGGTGAGTGAATTATAGGCAGGAACGATCTCGTAATGGGAATAATGCTCACTGATGATCAATCTGAATCGTATCATGTCTTCTAAAATGAGCTCACTGATCGTGGGTGGCCATTCAATAAGAATAGCCATTTGCCCAAAGGATCTGTATTCAAGATCGAAAGCATTCACCGTTTAAGAATTCATGTGTTCATTCAAATAGTGCAATATCGCTACTGCGTTCTCTGTATCAGAGTGTATGCAGATCGTATCAGCCTGTATCGGAAGCTCCTTGCCGGTCTCGGTAACAACCTTCCCTTTACTTATAGCTCGTATATGATCAAGTACCTTTTCCTTTTCAGTGATAAGGGCATTGGGGAGTTTTCTGCTAACCAGTTTCAAGGTTTCGGTATAATTACGATCGCCAAAGGCCTCTATCGCCACGCTGAAACCACGAGATATCGCCTTCTTCTGAATAACAGAATCATATGGCACATACAACATTGCAATATCCTTATACTTCTCAACCACATCCAGGTAGGTTGCAACAAGGTCAGGGTCTTTAGCCAGGTCGTTATATAAGGCACCATGTGCCTTGATATGATGTAAACGGGCTTTGTTCTGTTCAAGGGCCTGTTCAAAATCTTCTAATTGCTTTTTCAGGGCCTTTTTCAATTCTTCAGCCGGCATATGCACAGATACCCTTCCAAAATTCTCCCTGTCCGGATAAGAAGGATGTGCCCCTATGGCCACATGGTGCGCCTTGGCCAAAGCCACGACCCTCTTCATAGTCTCCTCATCTCCGGCATGACCCCCACACGCAATATTACAAGATTGTATTAAAGGCATGATAACTTCTTCATTATGCATCCCTTCTCCAAGATCGCAGTTGATATTAACAGGGCTGTCACTCAAAACAGGTCGAATACTTTTATGATGCTTTTAACACCGAGAAATACGGTGAACAAAACGATAATAAAGGTAAGGATATTTTGGGGGACTGTATTCCGATATTTTCCCAAAACTGAGCTCTTATTCACCACCCAGAACAAAAAAACAGCGATCACCGGGAGTAAAATACCATTAGCCACCTGGGCAAATTTAATGAGTTCAATGGGCTGAATCCCCATGGTTTGTAAGATGACCCCAACAAATAAAACAATGAGCCATACCACCCGAAATCTAAAATCCTGAAGGCCACCCTGCCATCCAAAACAGCTCTTTGCCACATAGGCTGCTGCAAGAGGTGCGGTAACTGCTGAGGTAATACCCGCTGCAAAGAGTCCCACTCCCAGGAAATATCGGGCAGCATTGCCAAACAACGGTTCCAGGCTTTCGGCAAGATCCAATACAGAGGTGATATCATTCACATTCATAGCGGCCGAAGAAATAATTATACACATAGAAACCACCCCTCCGAGTGCTATAGAAGCAACGGTGTCTATGCGGGAAGCTTTCAGACCATCAATATTTTGCCACCGCTCTTTAACCAGGGAGGCGTGAAGAAAGAGATTATAGGGCACTACGGTGGTACCCACTAACGCAGCTACCATCAGAATATTACTGTCATTAACAGCAGGGACAAACATTCCTTTTAGGATCTCCATAAAATTCGGTCCGGTTAAGATGGCCGTTAACACAAAAGAAATACTCATCAGTAACACCAGGGTGATCAATATACGTTCCATGGCCTTGTAATTCTGTACCATCAAAATAGCCGCCGCCAGGATGCCAACTACTCCAGGGTAAAAATTATACCCGGGCTTACCAAACAGCGCCTCCAACCCCAAAACAGCCCCGCTGATATTACCGCCTTCATAGGCTGAATTCCCGACAATAATAGCCGCCAGGATCAATAGCAGCGAGAAAACGCGCAGATATTGTCCTGAAATATTCTCCTGAATCACCTGAGACAGCCCTTTTTGGGTGACTATACCTACCCGACTCGCCATTTCCTGAAGTACGATGGTAGCCAGGATAGATACAACCATGGCCCATAACAAACTATATCCAAATCCTGCTCCTGCCAATGTACAGACCGTTACCGTTCCCGGACCGATAAAGGCAGCTGCAACAAGTGTTCCCGGCCCTATGTTTCGCAATATATTTTTCATTGTTGAGCGCTGTTTAAGGCATAAATGGCAAAGGTGCCCAGCCAGTGGGTTCCTTCATAATTGTCGTCGGTGATAGCCGGTAAAGAATAAGCAATATGTTCACGGGCTGTATTCTTTAGATGCTCATAGCCCGGCAGGGTGTTCGCAATGCCGTACAAGCACCATGCCCTGCTGAAGTTCACCCCATCAAGATGCACTAATTTACCATCGGCCCGATCAACTACCTTGCCGGGTTCCAGCGAAAAATCCTTATCTGCAAGTTCCGGTAGAAACTTTTTCAGCCAGATGGTAAAATCCTCTTCAGACAAAACGCGACGCATCAGATCGGCCTCCTCCAGGCAGGGAGAAAGAAAATCGGAGCCTCCTGGTTCCCAGGTCAGCGGACAATCTTCGTCAGCCGCATAATATTCTTGAGCCCGTCTGTAAATGAGCTCCTTTAATTCTTCATGCCCTGTGGCTACCGCATAATCCCACGCAAAAGAAAGTCCGAATGCGGTATTGGGATGTTCTCCAACCCGAATAGGATATAGAAGTTTGGGAAGAAAATTAATATAACCCTGTACAATGACACCGGTAAGGGGCTCCAAATTACTTTCAAGGGTTCTGGCCATAGGATCATCCCAGGATCGAAGCTCTTCTGCCAGCTTTAACAGCCAGGCCCAGCCATAGGTACGCTCGTAATTGGCATTGCCTTCCATCTCAAAATAGGCTACCTCAGCAGCGATATTCTCCTGACTGATGTTCTCCAGTAATTGCTGACGAATACTATCTGCACCCTCTATTTCCGGATAGTCCTTTAATAGTTTAACCAGACTCCAGTGGCCGTGAACCGAAGAATGCCAGTCAAAACACCCGTAAAAGGCCGGGTGCAATTCCCGGGGCAATCTCAAATGGGTAGAGTCGTTAAGGGTTTGCCCTAAACGATTCGGGTACTCGGTCTGCATGCAATGCATGGGGAGTTCGGCCAGGCGATTTGCTTCTTCCAGGGTTAAGGTAATAGGCGGTAAAAGGGCTGCTTCTGCAGGATTCTTTTCCTCCTTTTTGCATGAAGCCAGTAAAAGTATAATCAGCAGTACTGCAGTAAGGGTTTGTAGTTTCATTCGTTGGTGTTAGTTATTGTTGGGTTACGCGGTACATTTCACATGTTACCTATTACTCGTAACTCGTACCCCGTAACTCGTCACTTCAGAGGGAAAACTACTAAATAAATTTCAAAATCTACCTTTTCGTCAACTTTTGAAATAATTCTCCTACATCGGTATAAACTTTCTTTGTATTTTCAGGACTTATGATAAAACCAGCCACACCCAGGATAACGAAAGTCAAAAAACACATTCTCCCTGTCATTGTGTTGGCCCAGTTTCTTGGAACTTCTTTGTGGTTTGCCACCAATGCCGTACTCAGCGATATTCAGACCGCCTTTTCACTGGGAGAAGGGTCTTTGGGGCATCTCACTGCGGCGGTACAGTTAGGATTCATCTTAGGCACCCTGGTATTTGCGGTTTTCACCATAGCCGATCGTTTCTCGCCCTCTAAAGTATTTTTTAGTTGTGCGTTGTTGGGTGCTGTCTTTAACCTGGGCGTAGTATTGGGTGAACATTCCCTATGGTCACTGATCGCCCTGAGAACACTCACCGGGTTCTTCCTTGCCGGGATCTATCCGGTAGGTATGAAACTGGCCGCCGATCATTTCGAAAAAGGCCTGGGAAAAAGCCTTGGGTATTTGGTGGGGGCCCTGGTATTGGGTACTGCCCTGCCCCACCTGTTAAATTATGTAACCGTTCTTGGAGATATTCCCTGGAAAGGGGTGATTATAGGAACGACAGTATTGGCAATGATTGGGGGAATACTCATTCTCCTCACCGTCCCTGACGGACCCTACCGGCAACCGGGCAAAGGTTTCCAACCTGAAGGAATCATCAGAGTATTTAAAAACAGGGAATTCAAAGTAGCTGCCATGGGCTATTTTGGTCATATGTGGGAACTCTATGCCTTTTGGGCCTACACCCCTGTAATTCTTATCTATCTCTTTAGGCAAGATCAGGATCTCACCTCCCTGCTGGCGTTTATGGTTATCGGTATCGGCGGACCGGCCTGTGTGTTGGGTGGCTACCGGTCGTTAAATAATGGAGTCAAACCCACGGCAACCCTGGCCTTGCTTTTTTCGGGTATTTGCTGCCTGCTCTCTCCCCTGATTTTCAGTTTTGCAACACCATGGGTTTCATTGGGTTTTCTGGTAGTTTGGGGAATGGTGGTCATTGCCGATTCTCCCCTCTTCTCTACCCTTGTCGCTCAGAATGCCATCCCGGAATTCAAAGGATCTGCCCTGACCATTGTGAATTGCATAGGGTTTAGCATTACCATTTTGAGTATACAATTACTAAACTACCTGCAACAATACCTGCAGGTCCAATTCCTGTTCTTACCCCTTGCCTTGGGCCCCCTCTTTGGATTGTATCTCCTATGGACAAAAGCGAAATGAAGCGCTGAGTCACCCTGATCGTTCAGCAAATTTTATAAATACTTTATGGTTTTTATAAGAAAAATATCACAAAACAATTTCCGTAACTATGTAATTTTATGTAAATTAGAACAGTTTTCATACTTCCCCCTCACCTGAAAAATAATTTCAGTCCCTTAACAATCATATGATCTTAAATAGCTTTTGGCCTGAGGTCATAAACTCAAACGTTGTGGTATTGCTGATTTAACACGAAGCCTTGCCGATATCAGTTATAAGAGAATAAGAACCCGGCTACTTTGCTTCACCTTAAGATCTGGAAACAAACTAAAACCAACCAATATGAAAACTTTAAGTAAACTCTTATCCCTTCTACTATTAGTTCTTAGTATTTCCGTTTTTTCCTGTAAACAGGAAAGTAATTCAGCTTCGGAAGACCCTAAAGCTAAAGCAGGGTTACAAGCACCGGAGCCTAAGACACATTATGTGACCCTAATTGTTGATACAAAAATGATTCCACAGGAGAATCCAAATGATGCTGTAGAAGAATTTTGCAAATTCGAAGGATATAAAGGATCATTAAAAAAATATTGGACCGAAATGTATCTTGGCGACTCGATTGAATGGAGGGGAGTTGCAAAAGACACTACCTATATTATCAATATAACAGGAATTGTATTTGACCAAGGACAGGACCCTTTTCTAAATGGATTTTCTGACTTGCAAGGTTTTGGTAAAAAGGGAAATAAAAAGCGTGGTAAACCATCAAAGGGTACAAATAAAGAATGGCTTAAATATTCTATCCTTTTCACTGTACAGAAAGGAGACAGTATTTCGGAAACTATCAAAATCGATCCGGAACTCAGAATAGAAACTGAAATGTAATTTGTTCAAGTAATTACATTTCCTTTGTTTCACAATATGAAATAACAGTAGAAATGACATTTCTAAAACATATATACTTTTTTATATCCGGCTCATTTTTAAAACTGCCAGATTAAACCTTTTTAGAAGTATGCCATATATATACAGTAAATGTATATTACTCTTAATGTTAGTCAACATCCTTGTTGTAACTAAAGCAAATACCTATGGACAAGGTTCAGAAATTATTGATTCTTTAAAAACTGAACTAAAAAACAGTAAACTAAGTGATGAAGAAAGGCTTTTACTTTTTCATAAGCTTTCTTTCGAGACAAATCTTTCACCTGACGAAAGGCTTTTGTATAGTGATTCTCTTCTAATTTTAGGAAAAGAGCTGGATAATAAAAGAGCTCAGGTCAAAGGGCATTTGCATAAGGGGTTTGCCTTTTACGATTTGAGTAATTATCCCCGAGATATTGAAGAATCTCTTAAAGCGTTAGATCTTGCTATAAGTATTGAGCACAACGTAACGGCTTTAATCTACAGCCATCTAGGGAATTCTTTTCTTAAGATGAATGATTATAAACAAGCTGAAAATTATTTACTAAAAGCCTTAGACGAACAATTAAGATCAAATCCGAAAGATTACCCTGCCTTATTTAATTTATACTTTAACCTTAGTGAATTTTATTTGAACACAGAAGAATTAACTTCTGCTTTCGATTACCTTCAGAAATCTATTGAATATTTCGAAAAAGCAGATTCACCCGGGTTGACTACTCGCGCTCCTTACCTAAAGGGCAATTTGGGTCTATATCATCTAAAACAGGGGGATTATAAACTAGCTGAACCACTACTTCAAGAAGGTGCTAAATCTCTAAGTAGTTGGAACAAGGAGAGCGCGTTAGGGTATTACAATCACCTTATTGATCTGGCTCAATTAATTAATGATACCGAAAAAATAAAATACTATACAAACCGTGCTGGTGAAATGGCTATTAGCGTCAAAGAAAGCACTGAGCTTTCAAAATATTATTATAATCTGTATGAAATAGCTAATTCAGAAAATAATTTTCCATCCGCTCTTAGCAATTATAAAACCTATCATGCGTACCGCGATAGCGCTTTAAATCTTTCGTCTGTTCAAAAAGTTGCCAACCTACAAAACGAACTAGAACTCTCTAATAAACAAAAAGAATTAGAAAGCGAACAATTTAAAGCCAAACAGCAGAAAACACGATTCTATATTTCTGTTATGTTATCCATCCTGCTCATAGTTCTTATAGTAGGTATGTTTAACCGGATCCGTTATGTTCGAAAAACCAGCAGCATCATTGAAGAGGAAAAAGAACGCTCAGACCAACTCCTGAAAAACATTCTTCCCGATGAAACCGCCGATGAACTCAAAGCTTTCGGGAAGGTGACCGCCAAACAATTCGATTCGGTGACCGTGCTCTTCGCCGACTTTTGTGGCTTCACCAAGCACACCTCCAAAATGGGGCCACAGGAATTGGTGGAACGGGTAGATTTCTACTTCTCCAAATTTGACGAGATCATGGAGAAATATGACCTTGAAAAGATCAAAACCATTGGTGATGCCTATATGTGTGCCGGGGGACTCCCCTTTCCCAGTCATGATCACGCCATGAGAATGGTTATGGCTGCCTTTGAAATGCTGGAGTTTGCGCAGCAATTCAAAGATGAGGATCCTGATGACCCCACCCGTTTTGATATCCGCATCGGGATCAACACCGGTCCGGTGATCGCCGGGGTGGTGGGTACCAAAAAATTCGTCTATGATATCTGGGGAGATACCGTAAACATTGCCTCCCGGATGGAATCAAACTCCCAGGCCGGACAGATCAATATCTCGGCAGACACTTACCAGCTCATCAAAAATCAATTGGATTGTACCTATCGTGGCGAAGTAGATGTTAAAAACAAGGGAATGATGAAGATGTATTTTATAAACCCCCTGAACAAGTTACAGAAAGAAAACCTGTACAAAAACCAACGGGTAACCGCTTAACTTCGAACCACTTAACACCCCTTTAAGTCAACCATTAAGGGTGCTGCTCTATATCCGATGACTTCATATTTAATTCTCCTTACCGCTTAAGTAATTACTTATAACGATTAAAGAATTCTTATACGAAACTATATTTCATAAGAAATTGAATTTGTGTATCTTAACATGATATTTTGCTCCCCAAGCCATAATCTATCTTCTTTTTAGTTTGGTAGTCCCCCTTATCTTTCTGCACGTATTACCTGCTTTGCAAAATTTTAGTCGTAAGTAAACCGGATCATTCCCCCGCTAAACCTCACTTATTAGTCTTTGGTGGTAACCTTAGTAAAAATCAATTATTATGAAAATCAGACAAAATACGCATCGCATACTATTTCTTCTTGCTTGTACCCTCATCATGAACGTACCGGTTATGGCTCAGCAAGAGGTGGTTGTTACCCTTTATGTAGATACTGAAAGCATGACCCAGCAGACTCCTGCTAATGATGGCACCAATTACAGTAATTTCCGGCAGGCAGATACGATCACCAATGAAGATTACCTTACCGAAATTAACCTGGGCGACACCATTACCTGGAGAGGAGTGGCAGAAAACGGTACTGATGTTGTTCACATAGAAGCTATTCAACACGTTGAGGGGCCAAATCCATTCCCCGGAGCTACCCCAGATGAAATTACAGGTAGTGATAATAACGGTGGAAGAATGGTAAGGATCGTTCCTGAATCCCGCACTACCGGCAACGGGCCTGTTGACAGTGGAAAATACAAGATCCGGTTCAGGATCGAAAAAGGAGGTGACCTTATTGAAAAAAGCTTTTTGATCGATCCCAGACTCAAAGTGCTGTAATCTCCCCATCCGACCCAGTCAATGAGCTCGTTCACCGTTAATACAACTTCAGCCAGAATAATAAAATGGTTATTCTTAATGCTGCTTACGGTATTTTCGTTTCAAGCAAGAGGGCAAGATGTCATTTCCATCGATTCCATATTAACCCTATATGACGAAGGGATCGTTACCCCTGACTCTTTAAATACAATATACCAAACCCGATCTTTAACCGATAAAGAGAAGATCGAGTTACTACGAGTAATAAGTTTTTATCCGAGTTCGCCTGATTGTATCAAAAATTCACAGACCCTGATCGAACTTTCACGAAAGACCAATGACATTGATGGCCTTATTACAGGGTACATCAACCTGGGTAATGCCTTGGAACAGGAGGGTGATTTTACAGGAAGTATTTCGAATGCCCTTGAAGCCATTAGGGTTGGAGATAGTGCAGAATATCCGAAAAGAGCCAATTCTTACAATAATCTCGGCTACCTGTATACCAAAACCAAAGATTATTCCCAGGCAAAAAAGTACCTGAGAAGGGCGCTGGTCTTGCAAAACAAGATTGACAGTACTGATTATAGATACTTATTAAGCATGCATTATAATCTCGGAGATGTATTTCTGAAGAACAATGAGCTGGACTCAGGCTACTACCACCTGCAGCGAAGTAAAAAATTGGCTTCCCTCCTTAATACCGACCAATACGACCCTTACTTTGAAGGGAATCTTGGGACCTACCTCATGAAAAAAGGAGATCTTGAGGAAGGTAAGGTCCATTTGCTGAATGCAGCTGAACAAATGGTGGAGTATGACGACCCGATAGCCGCCATGGAGTTTTATAATCTTTTAACCGACCTGGCTCAAAAACAAGGAGATGACGAACTAGCGCTTTTATACGCCAATAGAGCCCTGGAACTGGGAAGTGATATTAATGCCTATACCGACCTTATTGATACCTATTACAACTTCTATGAGCTAAGCGAAGCCTCCGGAGATTCCGACAAGGCCCTTGAATACTATAAAACCCATATAGAACTTAAAAACAAGGCTATTAATCTAACTACGGTGCAACAAATGAATAACCTCAGGAATGAGGCTGAGCTCACCAAAAAAGAGAAAGAGGTAGCCTTACAAGAGTTGCGAGCTGACCGAAACCGTACCATCAGTATCATTTCTGCCGTCCTGGTATTTCTTCTCTCGTTGCTCATCATCGGTTTGTTTAACCGGTTTAAATATATCAGAAAGACCAGCAGGATCATCGAACAAGAGAAAGAGCGTTCGGATGCCTTGCTGAGAAACATTCTTCCCGACGAGACTGCAGACGAATTGAAAGCCCATGGAAAGGTGAGCGCGAAACAATTTGATTCGGTCTCGGTGATGTTTGCAGATTTCTGCGGTTTTACCCGCTATTCTCAAAACATGGATCCGGACGCCCTGGTAAAACGGGTAGATTTCTATTTCTCCAAATTCGATGAGATCATGGAGAAATATGACTTGGAAAAGATCAAAACCATGGGAGATGCCTATATGTGTGCAGGCGGACTCCCCTTCCCCAGCGAAGATCACGCGAGACGCATGGTCCTGGCTGCCTTTGAAATGGCCGATTTTGTAGAAGAATTTAAGGCAGAGGCACCTGACGACCCGACCCGGTTTGACTGTCGTATCGGTATTACCACCGGGCCCGTGGTTGCCGGGGTGGTAGGCACCAAAAAGTTTGTCTATGATATCTGGGGAGATACCGTAAACATCGCCTCCCGTATGGAATCAAATTCAGAAGCGGGAAAGATTAATGTTTCCGAAAACACCTATCAGATCATCAAAGATGAATTCGACTGCGATTTTCGCGGGATGGTCGAGGTGAAGAACAAAGGCATGATGAGAATGTATTTCGTAAATCGGGAAGCAAAAGTCAGGAGTAGGGAGTCGGGAGTGGTGAGTCGGAAGGGTTATGGATGATGGATGATGGATTATGAATGATGAATGATGAATGATGAATGGTGAATGGATATAAATTAAATTTTCGTTGTCTTCGCGAGCGATCCCGATTATTCGGGAGAGCGTGGCGATCTCCTGAAATACCCACCCCGTCCACGCCAAGGGCGTGACCATCACCCTTGGAAAGGTGGGGGTAAATCGCGTTTTAAAAATTAATGTTATACCCAGTTGGCCATTTTCCATCGAATTCACAGACCCCTCTGAACCGAGAACCGAGAACAAATTAACAGACAATGCATAAAAATATAAAACAACATATGAAGTTCGGGTTTTGGAATTTGGGTTTTGGAATTTGGAATTTCCTCATATTATGTGCAGCATTTTTAGCAGGATGCACCCAGCAAACAACACCGCCGGTTCAAACTGCTAACAACACCCTGGACAAAATGAAGATCGTTGACCTAACCCATGATTTTTCGAGGGAAACCGTGTATTGGGTCACCGCCAAAGAATTTGAACTGGATACGGTGTTTGCAGGGGTTACCGAACAAGGCTTTTACTATACCGCCAATGATATAACCACTGCTGAGCACGGAGGTACTCATATCGATGCCCCCATTCATTTTGCTGAAGGGAAACTAACAGTTGACCAAATTCCCCTGGAAAGCCTGATGGGAGCTGCCATAAAGATCGATGTTTCTGAGAAGGCCCTTCAGGATCCGGATTACCTGATCTCTGTAGATGATATCGACCGCTGGGAACAAGAGGAGAATACTCCCATCCCGGATGGCAGCATCGTACTTTTCTATACCGGGCATTCTACCTACTACCCTGACAAGAAAAAATACCTGGGCACCGAACAGCGTGGAGAAGAAGCTCTTGATTCCCTCCACTTCCCGGGAATTTCCCCGGAAGCGGCCCAATGGCTCATAGACAACCGCAATATCAAAGCTGTAGGGCTGGATACTCCCAGCCTCGACTACGGTCAATCCAAGAACTTTAAAACCCATGTCATTCTCCTTTCTGAGAACGTTCCCGGATTTGAAAACCTGGCCAACCTCGAACAATTACCCGCCAGCGGTTTTCAGGTGATCGCCCTTCCCATGAAGATCAAAGGTGGCTCAGGTGGGCCGCTTCGTATGATAGCCATTATGAACCCATAGACCGGATACCATATAAATTCAATCGAACTATCAGAATATTCCTATATTTCCATCGTTTTGTCCTAAAAAGTCATTACGTATGTCGTCTTTTATTAAAACCTTCTTAGTTATTTTCCTGCTTATAGGTTCCTATGCATCAGTACAGGCACAGGAAACCGATTCGTTACAGACCACGGGAATGGCCTCCTACTATCACGATAAGTTTGAAGGCCGGCCAACTGCCAGCGGGCAACCCTATAGAAAAGACTCCTTGACGGCGGCCCACCCTACCCTGCCGTTTAATACCCTGGTAAGGGTAACCAACCTCTCTAATGACAAATCGGTCGTGGTCAAGGTCAATGACCGTGGCCCCTTTGTTAGATCCCGTATCATTGATGTTTCTAAAGCTGCCGCCATTGCGCTTGATTTTTTAGAAAAGGGCCTCACCCGGGTAGAGATCCAGGTTGTTACCGATGATGAATGATGAATGATGAATGATGAATGATGAATGATGAATGATGAATGGTGAATCGGGAGTGGAGAGTAGAGAGTAGAGAGTAGAGAAAAAATGAATATTCGTCGTCTTCGCGAGCGATCCGGATTCTTCCGGAGAGCGTGGCGATCTCCTTGTTTAAGTTACGCGAGTACGAAGGTACGTAGGGACGTGGCAATCTCCTGATTATAGTACTTCACACTTAAAACCTCCGACTTTAAAAGAATGTCGAGGTAAAACCTAAAGTTCCTTCGCTGTGCTCAGGATCTCTGGTTTTCATGGATGATTTGCCGTTTTAACTCCTTTACTTCTTTGCCCCTTTACTCCTTTACTTCTTTGCATCTTTACCCTTCCAAAAAATAGTTTTCAACAATGTCATAAACTACAACGATATCGTAGAAAAATGGCCTCAAATCAGTAGCCTGAGTGCTTTTTATCTACCGGTAAAAAGCTTAATATTACAGTACCAAACACAAGGACTATATCTTTATTACACCATAAAGCCTGTGCAATTCCAACCGGTAATTTCCCATGTTCAATAAAAGGTGTGGTTCATAAAATAGCTGACTCATGGTAAAAGAATCACTGCAAACCGAAGGACTCGAAAAAATAAGAACTGACTTCCAGTTTCTGATAGAATTGTTTAAAGAGATGTTGATCTCTGTAGGCGAAGGTGATCTTGCTGCACAACTTCCTTTTGGAGAAGAATTTAACAATATCAAGCCGGGAGCAGACAATGAAAAGTTAACCCAGGCCATAGGAATATGCTTTGAATTACTCAACCTGGCCGAAGAGAATGCAGCCACACAGTACCGTCGACAAATTGAGACCAAACTGGGGATTGAAACAACCCGGGGATCCTGGGGAGAGACCATTTGTCAATGGAAACAGCAAGGAAAAACTGAAAAAGAAATAACACAAAAGCTAAGGCAAATGAAGGTGGTTCCCGTATTAACGGCCCACCCAACAGAAGCTAAGCGGCTTACTGTTCTTGACCTTCACAGAGAACTTTATCTCTTGCTCGTAAAAAGTGAAAATCCAACCTGGTCGGCCGCAGAAAGATCTGCAATAAGAGAAGAGTTTCTCAGTGTGATGGAACGCTGGTGGCGTACCGGGGAGATCTACCTCGAAAAACCCAGCCTTTCTGATGAGCGCAGTAACCTTATGCATTATTTTGTGAATGTTTTCCCCGAAGCGGTACGCCTGCAAGATCAGCGCCTTAAGGATGCCTGGAATGACATGGGTTATTCTCCCTCAAGCCTGCAATGGCCCGAACAATATCCTCAGATCAGTTTTGGAAGCTGGGTTGGGGGCGACAGGGATGGGCACCCCTTTGTAACGCCTGAGTTCACTGCAGAAACCCTGCTCATACACCGCCAGGCCGTCTTACAAATGATTCAAAAAGAACTGAAAGACCTGGCCGCAAAACTCAGCTTTTCAGGATATCAGCATGATTTTCCGGTATCCTTTATAAAAGAACTGGAAGCTACCGCCCTGTTCTTTGGAGATGAAGGACAAAGAGCATTAGACAGGAATCCATCAGAGCCCTTGAGACAATACGTTAATCTTTTACTGGTACGATTAGATCATACCGTGAAGGATAACCGTGAACTTGGCGAAAAAGGATATTTTAAAAGAGCCGGAGACCTGGCCGAAGAATTGAAAAAACTACGTCAGCTTCTCATTGAGGTCGGTGCCAAACGTATTGCAGAGCAATTACTTTTTCCCGTAGAACGTCTCGTCCAATGTTTTGGATTTCATCTTTCAAAACTGGATATCCGGCAAAATAGTGCTTATCATGAAAAAGCCATCAGCCAGATCCTGGCCGCTTCCGGTTATGAAAAACACAATTATGCCGACTGGACCGAGGAAGAGCGTTTAAACTTTCTGAACAAGGAATTAAAAAGTAACCGGCCATTCCTGGTAGCAGGAACCTCCTGTGGTCATGAGGCAGATAATGTTTTGGGGTATCTGACAGCAGTAAAAGAATACACCGATAAATACGGGACAGAAGGTATTGGTACCATCATTGTAAGCATGACGCGAAGTCTTAGTGACCTGCTCCTGGTTTATGTGTTTTTGAGAGAGGTGGGACTTAGTGATGCTCATCTTCCCGTGGCTCCTTTGCTTGAAACCATAGACGACCTGCTGGCAGGACCGGACATCCTTACAAACTTTCTCTCCCACCCTGTTGTTCTTAAACAGCGGGAAGGGGGAACTTCTTTCACCCAGGAGGTGATGTTGGGATACAGCGACAGTAACAAGGATGGAGGTATTTTTACCAGCCGTTGGAATATTTACAAGGCAGAAGAAGACCTCACCAAAGCTGCTGACAAGTTGGGTGTTGACCTTTGCTTTTTTCACGGACGTGGAGGTACCATTAGCCGCGGAGGTGGAAAGATACACCGCTTCCTGGACGCCATGCCCCCGGGTGCCATGAGCGGGCAGATCAAAATGACGGTACAGGGTGAAACCATTGCCAATCAGTTTGCCAACAGACTGACCGCTGCCTATAACCTCGAAATGTTTGTAGCCGGTACGGCAAGACAAGCTATGATCTCAGAAGATGATGAAAGAGATGATCACAGAGACGAAATGATGGACAAACTGGTGGAAATGACCAGGGACACCTATAGAAAATTATTGGATCATCCGCACTTTATTGATTTTTATACCCAGGCCACCCCCATCGATGTACTGGAGCAGAGTAAGATCGGTTCAAGACCGGCAAGAAGAACCGGACAGCGGTCTTTAGATGATCTGCGTTCCATCCCCTGGGTTTTCAGCTGGAACCAGTCGAGGTTTAACCTGACAGGATGGTTCGGATTCGGACTTGCTTTATCGGCCTTTAAAAAAGAGGCTCCTGAGGATTTTGAAAAGATGAAGGACCTGGCAAAAGAATGGCCTTTCCTCAAATACAGCCTTATTCAGATCGAGTCGAACCTGCTGAATGCCGATAAGGAGATCATGAATGCCTTTGCAGCCATGGTGACCCAAAAAGAAGTTCGAGAGGAACTTATGGAGCTTATTCTGAAGGATTATGAACAAGGTCTTGAAAATATTGCCACCCTTATGGGAGCAACTGCTGAAGAACGAAGAATTTCTAAACTGGAAAATAATAAGTTAAGAAACACCGCCTTAAAGGCTTTACATCATATACAGATCGAAGATCTGAAATCCTGGAGGGCTAACCGTGAAAAGGACCCTGCTGAAAATGAGAAGTTGCTGTTGCAATTACTCTTATTGGTAAACGC
This sequence comes from Robertkochia marina, assembly GCF_004799345.1. Classification (GTDB taxonomy): domain Bacteria; phylum Bacteroidota; class Bacteroidia; order Flavobacteriales; family Flavobacteriaceae; genus Robertkochia; species Robertkochia marina. The sequence goes on along the minus strand of NZ_SSMC01000002.1, from coordinate 442,856 downwards.
TCTTTCCGGCGGTTTGAAAAGCACCGGTTGATTTATTGATGATAGATTATGGAATATGAATGATGGATTTGTGGGGCCATGCCTCTGCCTTACAGCAGATAAATGCGGCCTGGCAGAGGAGTTTGAGAAGTTGATTTTAATTTGAATCAAATTTGAAGTCGTCAAGGCTGACTGCATAACGGTATAACGGCATAACGGTATAGCCGCATAACGGCATAGAATATATGTTGCATCTAAATAAGAATAGTACTACATTTGAGTACATCATCTTATTCATGACAAATAAATTATATGTTGACCTCGTAGATGAAGTCATTAATTATCTGTATTCAATTCCCAAAGGAGCTGATGAGGGTCATATTTATGGAGTCATCAAGGAAAAACTGAAGGGCACCAAGCTTGAAGGCTATGAATTTTCTGTGGCTCAACGCCTGATAACCAAAATGAAGGAGGATGGTGTTATCTCTTCTTATAGCATTAACACAGGGATAGTGGGTGTGGTAACCATCTACCAACTCATAGATGAAGGTGTTAGAATTCACGACTCCGGAGGCTATCTTAAACATTATAAACTGAGCTATAAACTTACACGGCTGCAAAGAATCAAGAGTTGGTTGGGTTTGAGGAAGTGAGAGGACCATTGAATTATCATTAGCCAGGGTACAATAACTGCAAGGTTCGAAATTCTAACATCAGGCGTAAAATAACAGATTAACCACCCCGCCCTTCCTGCCAGCGCGCCAGCTGGCCCTTTCGCTAAAAAGGTCTATTAGACCTTTTTTTAACGCTCAGTCCTCCTTAGAAAGGAGGGGGTATATTTCAATTCAAAAACTATATACAGTACCAGAAGTGATTGAGGAAGATTCGGGAGATTGCCACGTTCCGCTTTTGCCATCGCGCCGGCTGGCTCCTTCACTAAAATGTTTCACTGAACCATTTTTTCACGCTCGGCCCCGCAAATACGACGAAAAGGTACTTTTTTTCATCTACAATCCATCATTCACCATTCACCATTCACCATTCACCATTCATAACCCATCATCCATAATCAACCTAACCACCCCTCCCGGTCGAGGCTCCTGTACTGAATCGCCTCTGCGATATGGTGAGAAGCCACCCGCTCTGCCCCCTCAAGATCAGCGATGGTTCGGGAAACCTTCAAAATACGGTCATAGGCCCTGGCCGATAGTCTGAGTCGCTCCATGGCATTTTTCAATAAATCAGAAGAAGGGTGATCCAACTCACAGAACTGCCGTATTTGCCGGGTATTCATCTGAGCATTGTAATGCGTACTTGGCTGTTGTTCAAAGCGAGCCTCCTGAATGTTTCTGGCCTTACATACCCTTTCGCGGATCACTTCAGAAGATTCTCCCCTCTCCCTTTTAGAAAGTTCTTCAAAGGGGACCGGGTTCACTTCGATATGAATATCGATACGGTCTAAGAGCGGACCGCTGATCTTGTTCATATACCGCTGTATCTCTGAGGGGGTATTGACCACCGGTGACTTACCGTCATTGAAATACCCTCCCGGGCTCGGATTCATACTGGCTACCAGCATAAAACTGCTGGGGTAGGTAATGGTAAATTTAGCGCGGGAAATGGTTACTTCCCGGTCTTCCAGTGGTTGTCGCATAACCTCAAGTACTGCCCGTTTGAACTCCGGCAGTTCATCCAAAAAGAGTACTCCATTATGCGAAAGAGAGATCTCCCCCGGCTGGGGATAACTGCCGCCACCTACGAGGGCCACATCAGAGTTAGTATTAAATGTAAACATTAAAAATGTAGTTATACGTAATTGATTATACTACTCTATTCATAAGAAACATCTGAACGAAAAAATATTGTTTTAAACTAATTTAACCTTACTTTGTTCTTGTAACCAGTAGTTTAGCCCTGGAAATTAAATTTCTTTATTTCTATCCCCCACACATTTTTTTCAGAATTCTGGTATGCCAACTTTTGGTGTAATTGTAATTGAATCTTCGTGTTTTCTCCCTCTCACAAATGATTCATCGTGTATAATGAGGCCAATGGAAAAATTATTATAATGACTCAACCACAACTTTTAGCCCCTGCTTATTCATGGCCTTTGGCATCACTATTCAACGATCATTATTTCCCTCTAAAACTGTTAGTAAATCTTCTCCAAGCTATAAGGAACTTCCAATTTGGAATCCTCATTATGTCTTTCCCTTAAACACTACTATTCATTACTTATTCAACAATTAAACATTACACAATGAAAAAGTTTCTAATGCTGCTGATGATCATGTCCATGATTGCATGTAGCAAGGACGACAGTCCACAGACAAGTACTGACCCTGATGTTGGCAAAGTCTCGCTGACTATCAATAATGGTCTTTTGAAAGATCAAGGTCAAATTGGAGCCAAAGGCTCTTTGAACCGAACAGATGATATCACTGATTTGGCTGGATTGACATTAAATTCAGTGGAAACTTCAGTGCTCAAAGGGAATTCAGTAAACCTAACCTCTTCACAGTCTGATACCAGAGCAGTTCGGATTATTGGTGTTGCTGACTATCAAATCGTAACTCAGACTTACCCTAGAAGAGTCTACATTAGATATTTTGTCAGAACCCCTAACACTAATGAAAACTATCGGATTTTGTTTCAAGCACGGGACAGTAATGGCAATGTCATTCAAGAATTTTTGACAGGTTCTCAAATTGAAGTCGGGCGGGAAGCCATCTATGAAACCTTCTTCGAGGTTGATGAAACATTTCCGACAAACATGAGTGAATTGAATTGGACAACAGAGTATAGAGTCTATTCAACAGCAACTGACTATCTTTCTCCAGTTCTGGCACCCGAAGTGCATAATACAACATCTCTGCTAAATGCAACGGATGAATGGGAATGTTCTCTGGGTACGTACATTGTCCCACATAGAATAAATCGTCGGGTAAGTTATGACGATTTAGAATGGCAGTTGGGTCAAGATGATACCGATTTTGTCAGGTTTGTGATTGATAATCCTTACAGCTTTCCACTCTATATGGGTAGGATTAATAATCGGTATAAGACCGACCCAATCTTTGAATTTGACAGAATAGAAATTCCTGCTCAGTCAACGTTGTTCTTCTCTATGGAATCAGCTGACGTCTTTGGTCCGGGTGGAAGTGCCATAGTGGTTGATATTCCGCTCTACAGAGAGCCTACGGCATCGACCACATCTATTGTATGGTCTCAAGAATTGTCAATACCCGGAATCGGTTTTCGTGGAGAAGAGGATAGATTGTTTACCATCCAAGCTTGTGATTCTAAAGATCATTTCAATGTTGTGCCGGTACCGGTAACTATTGATTGCACTTTCCCGGAGACACCAACTCCTGATTTCCCGACAGAATTTGAAGTTCTATTCTTGAACAATCCTGAGCGACCCGGAGAACAATACAGTTTCTATCCGGTATCAGTTGACACTCCAACCGAGTTTGATATTCCTCTCGGAGTTTGGGACGTTCAAGTTCAATCTAAAGACCCAGCAGACCCACCAATAATCTCCTATTCAGACAATATCTGGTTGATTGATTATGATGCTGGTATCGACTTTAGGTCTCAGAAGACTTTCTCTTCAGAAGTGTACACTCTACAATCGGAGATTCTAGTTGCTAAGAAGAATCATAGCACTACTGAGATTCCGTTCATCAAAAAGTTTTCAACTAATGCAGTAAGTTCAATAACTCGAGATGTAGGAGACTATTGGGTGATCTACCCTGTTGTAAATGATGTCAATACTGACTACACATTAACCCTATATGACGAAAGGAATGACCCCTATGAAGTAGGTCAAACATTGACCACTGGTATGAGGTATCGTTTCATCTTATGCCCATCGTCCGAAGTAGGGATTCAGACCAACAACACCTTATTCCAAGAACCAGTTGACGAAACTATTGGACAAAAATTTATTCAATAATCGGACGACAGTCCGCTAACACTTAAATTACGAAATCATGAAAAATTTCAAATTTTTACAAATTGCATTTCTAGCAGTAATCTTCCTATCCTGCTCTAAAGATGAAGATACTCCAATGCAGCAGGAAACAGGAACAGTATCAATAGAACTAACTAATGTTCTGGTTGATCAAGAGTACATCGGTGCTAAAGGCGCCTCAGTGATGAATGCAACCTCTTGCCAATTTCCCGATCTACCGACAATTACTATACCTTCACTGTTCACGGTTAAATTCAAGAAGAATGGTGCTGATGCATATGTCTTCAATGATGTAACTGCGGGAACAAACGCCTTTGATGTTGTCTTAGATCAATATGACATCGAGGTTATCAGTAACAACTATAACCCGAATCCAGTTACTCTGGAAGTTATTCTTGAATCTGATGTTCAAACCGTAGATTTTAGGACTCAGAAGACCCTAAATGTTCTCATGAACACTAAGCAGTCACTGATTCTCTTAGCTAGAGAGAATGTTGACATCAGCAATGGTAATACTACACTCACAGCACCAGATGCAACAGTCACTGGATTAACACTTGGCTATACAGATTATGTCGGAGTTTATGTCAAATCTGATGTATTCTCAGGAGGTACTCTGTCTTTCCAAGACACTCAAGGTACAATCTGGAATGAGACTCTTCCAACCCTTGAATATGGGAAAATCTATAGATACTTAGTCTGCCCTGACAGTGAAGTTGGAATATCTGTAGCCACCGGAATCTTTGAAGATGCACCAAACGACATCATAGTTGAATAACATTTTCGTTTCATAATATGTTAATTTAGTTTTGCATATGAGAGGGGCGACCGAAGGGTCGCCTTTTTCTATGTGTATTTTTTAATTTTCTACCATTGCAACAATACTTTACAGTATGATCATCAACACACCAGGGCATCTGCTTTAAGGGACAATGAATCTTGATTTCCCATTATAGGCTAGTCATCATACCGACTCGATCAAAATCAAAGATGCTTTGAATCCAATACTGGTCGCACTAGACGGTATTACTGACGATTCAATCCTGAATTCGCTGAAGAAAAGCATTATACCTTACTGTTCAGATACAAAGAAGGAAATTATAGTGATGAGATACTGAAAAATTTCGCATTTGGTTCGAATGATTAATATAGACAGATAGTATTCCCTCCAACTAAGGCGCACCGCCCTCTCAATCACACCAAAACCTAGCATCCATCATCCATAATCATGATAACCACCCCTCCCGGTCGAGGCTTCTGTACTGAATAGCCTCTGCGATATGGTGTGCAGCCACCCGCTCTGCCCCCTCAAGATCAGCGATGGTTCGGGAAACCTTCAAAATACGGTCGTATGCCCTGGCCGATAGTCTGAGTCGCTCCATGGCATTTTTCAATAAATCAGAAGAAGGGTGATCCAACTCACAGAACTGCCGTATTTGCCGGGTATTCATCTGAGCATTGTAATGCGTACTTTGCTGTTGTTCAAAGCGAGCCTCCTGAATGTTTCTGGCCTTACATACCCTTTCGCGGATCACTTCAGAAGATTCTCCCCTTTCCCTTTTAGAAAGTTCTTCAAAGGGGACCGGGTTCACTTCGATATGAATATCGATACGGTCTAAGAGCGGACCGCTGATCTTGTTCATATACCGCTGTATCTCTGAAGGTGTATTGACCACCGGTGACTTACCGTCATTGAAATACCCTCCCGGGCTCGGATTCATACTGGCTACCAGCATAAAACTGCTGGGGTAGGTAATGGTAAATTTAGCGCGGGAAATGGTTACTTCCCGGTCTTCCAGTGGTTGTCGCATAACCTCAAGTACTGCCCGTTTGAACTCCGGCAGTTCATCCAAAAAGAGTACTCCATTATGCGAAAGAGAGATCTCCCCCGGCTGTGGATAACTGCCGCCACCTACCAGGGCCACATCACTAATCGTATGGTGCGGACTTCTGAACGGTCTCCTCGTGATCAAACCGTTACCATTCACCTTTCCCGCAACCGAATGGATCTTGGTGGTTTCCAACGATTCCTTAAGGCTCATTGGTGGTAAAATGGAAGGCAGCCTCTTGGCCAGCATGGTCTTACCGGAACCCGGCGGTCCGATCAGCACTATGTTATGTCCGCCGGCTGCAGCGATCTCCATACACCGCTTTATACTTTCTTGTCCGCGAACGTCGCTAAAATTAAGATCAGGGAATTCCAGCTGGTCATGAAACAGCGCTGCCTTATTTAATACCTCTTCTTCCAGGGTACATTTACAGGAAAAGAAATCCATCACCTCTTTAAAATGAGAAACCCCATATACTGCCAATCCTTCTACAACGGCTGCTTCCTCCGCATTTTCTTTGGGGAGTATCAACCCCTTAAATCCTTCTTCCCTGGCCTTGATGGCCATAGGTAAGGCCCCTTTTACAGGTTGCAACCCTCCGTCAAGAGACATCTCTCCCATCAACATATAATCATGGAGATCCAGCAGCGGAGTAAACTTATCAGCAGAGATCAGGATTCCCAGGGCAATGGGCAGGTCATAGGCAGACCCTTCTTTTCGCATATCGGCCGGAGCCATATTTATGGTCACTTTTTTACCGGGTATACGATACCCGTTGTTCATCAAAGCAGCTGCTATACGGTAGTTACTTTCCCTGATCGCACTGTCCGGCAGGCCAACTAAATGATAGCCTACTCCGGGACCAATATGAACCTCAATGGTGATCACCATCGCTTCGATGCCAAAAATGGCACTCCCAAATACCTTGGTTAACATAAACTTACATTTCTATAAAAATATAGAAAATAATCTATATTCATGTATCTCTAAGCAGTTTATCATCGATAATAAAAGATTATAAGTAACTTAATATCAGTCAAAACCTCTAAAAATAAGTTTATGAAAATCAAATTTTTAATCTTTTTGTTGTTGGGTGGTTTGTACGCAAACGCTCAAACCCAGGCAATAGATGCGCTAATGGCCGATCTGGAAAGAAGTAAAAACCTTACCCTGGCATACGTAGAAGCCATGCCTGAAGATCAATTCAATTACAAACCCAACGACAGTGTAAAGTCCTATTCAGAGCAAGTATTGCATATGACCCAGGCCACTATAGGTTTGGCGTCAAATGCTTCCGGGGCTGAGCGCCTGTATGCCGACCAAAATCTTGAAAAAGATGCCTCCTTGCATAATAAAGCAGACGTAAGCAGGTTGATCGGTAAAGCCTACGACTTTGCCATGACCCAACTCAAAACTTTAAATGAATCAAATGCGGATGAAATAACGAAGATGGGTAATTTCGAATCGAGTAGAATTGGATGGATAAGGAAAGCCGAAGAGCACAATGTTCATCACAGGGGGGCATTAGCCATTTACTTGAGATCATTGAATATTGCACCTCCGGGATATCAATTATTCTAATAACCCAAGATGCAAATAAGAGTTAATAATTCATCTTAAACGATAAACCCTCAACAAAAAAGCCCTGTTTAACACAGGGCTTTTTTTAATATATGATCGGCTTTGATCATGCAAAGTAATAATAGATACCCACCACGATAGCCACGATAGCAATCCCGACAACTTTAATGTGTTTATAAGGCGTAATAGATACTTTCTTGGTGTATTCCAACTCGAAGTCGGTTTCTCTCGGGTAGAACTTCCCAATAGTAAGCATGATCACAATATTTAATACGAATAGAATGGCCATAACATGCAGGTAATGCAGCATTTCATCAGGACCAAATACGAAGTACTTCAACAACAGATACACGATATACAGCAGTACCCCGGAAAGGATACCGATCTTAGCTGCGATAGCCGGTACTCTTTTGGTAAGATAACCCACCACGATAATGGTCAGGATGGGAATAGAGTAACAGCCATTAACTTCCTGAAGGTAACCAAATAACCCCTGGGGAGCCTTTTGGATCATTGGAGCTATCAGCATGGAGGCTATAGCCAGGACGATACCAAAATATTTCCCATTGCGAATAACAGTAAGTTCATTTGCCTCCTTATTGATATACTCCTTATAAAAATCGATACTGAAGAGGGTCACCGAACTGTTAAGCGCAGAATTAAATGAGCTCAGGATGGCCCCAAAAAGAACGGCGGCAAAGAAACCTAACAATGGTTTAGGCAATACCTTATTTACCAGCAATGGATAGGCCTGGTCTGGGGTCTCAAGGTCAGGTCCAAACATATAGAAGGCTATAACACCCGGCAATACCACGATTAGCGGACCCAGTATTTTGATAAATGCGGCTAATAACAATCCCTTTTGTCCCTCCTGCAGGTTCTTGGCTGCAAGGGCTCTTTGAATAATAGCCTGGTTGGTACCCCAGTAAAAGAGTTGCACCAACATCATACCCGTAAAAATAGTCGAGAAAGGCACTGAAGCCTTGGAGTCTCCAATGGAGTTAAACTTTTCCGGTGCGGCAGCCATCAGGGTATCGATACCGGCGCCTAAAGACCCGTCTCCGATCATTAACAGTCCAAAAACAGGAATAAGCAATCCACCAATAAGAAGACCAACTGCATTCACGGTATCTGAAACCGCCACCGCCTTTAGTCCCCCGAAAATTGCATAGATAGAACCTATAATTCCAATACCCCATACACAGATCCATATCGAAGTTTCAAGACTCACTCCCAATAAGGCCGGGATATCGAACATGGTACTAATGGCCAGCGATCCTGAATACAGTACGATCGGCAGAAAGATCACTACATAGCCCAGTAAGAATAATCCCGAGGCAATGGTCTTAACTCCTTTATCATAGCGGGTCTCCAGGAACTGGGGTACGGTGGTAAGCCCTCCTTTAAGATATCGGGGTAATAGAAAAACGGCCGTAACAACCATGGCTATGGCTGCAAGGGTTTCCCATGCCATTACCAGTATTCCTTCCGAATAGGCCGAACCGTTGAGTCCGACGATCTGTTCTGTTGATAAATTGGTAAGCAGCAGGGATCCTGCTACCACTCCGGCAGTGAGACTTCGTCCGCCCAGAAAATACCCGTCTGAAGTACCTTCATTGGTCTTTCTGGTAGCGTAATAAGCTATAACAGCAACCAGGAGTGTAAATCCTACAAAGGAAAGAATGGCCATAATAGTTAGTAGTTAGTGGTTAGTAGTGAGTCGTCAATCTATTAAATTATTGATGACATTGTTACTTGTTACGTGTAACATTTTACAATGTACTAAAATAAAAGAATTGTAGATTATTCCTCAAAAATGTGAAAACTTTTACCACACTAACTATAAAAGGTTGAACTCAAAAGTTATATGACTTCGTAAACAAAAACTATATAGCCCATTTGGAATCTCATTAGTCGGGTGGGCCTTAGTGCGTTCTTATCTTGAGGATCTCACTGGTGGTTTCATCTACCCTGAACCGGTTGTCGGCCCTTCTGCCGATTACCCAGACAATGCGATCCTGGGCATCACAAAGCAGCCATTGGCGTTCCTTTTCTGCCAGGGAATACTTCTCATCCTTAAAATACTTACTGATCTTCTTTGAGCCCTTTAGTCCGAAAGGTTCAAAACGATCTCCTTCTTCCCATTTTCTGATCTTAAGAGGATAGCTCAATTTTCCTTCATCAACATAAATAACATCTTTAGCTGTATGAGTGATCTCATCTACCGATTCAAAACTCAGGGTAACCGGCCCTGTAAAGCGGGTATTCTTTTCACGAATCACATAGGTCACCTCTTCTTCCTTAACGAGGTCATTCAAATGCTGTAACACCAGAAAGTCCCGGTCGCGAAAAAGCCTGTGGGAGGCCGACAACACCATTTTTCCGGTTTGTCCGCTTAGTAAACCTTCCACATCGTTCCACTCCGTAAAACCATACTTATGAAAAAAGGCATAGAGATAGGCATTGGTGGGGCGAAGATTTTTAAGGGAGGCCACAGGTACCCGGATCATTCCTTTCTCTTTGGTGAACAAGGCTGAACGAACCGCTCTTATATGATCGTCAAGCATGGCAGCACTGCCCTGGATATAATCAATGGTCTTATTAAAATTATTCATCAGAGTCGGATTGATATCCTTAAGGCTTGGTATGACCTCATGGCGGATCTTATTTCGAAGATATTTTGTTTCCGAATTACTGGAATCTTCTATCCAACTCAGGTTTTCCTCCCTGGCAAAATTCTCGATCTCTTCCCTGGAGAAAGGTAATAACGGACGAACAACATTACCATTAACCGGGGGTATCCCGGTGAGTCCTTCCAGCCCGGTACCCCTGCTCAGGTTAATAATAAAGGTTTCGAGGTTATCGTCGGCATGATGCCCGGTTAACAAATACCTGTAGTCCTCTTGTTCCATGAGTTCATAGAACCATTCATAGCGAAGGTCTCGTGCAGCCATTTGGGTAGAGATCCCCTCCTGCTCAGCAAATAATTCCGTATCAAATCTTTTTACATAAACCGGAAGGTTCCATTTCGCTCCCAACTCACGGACGAAAGTCTCATCCCTGTTACTTTCTTCTCCTCTTAATTGAAAATTGCAATGGGCCAGGGCAGTATCAAACCCACAACAATGACGGCACAGAAAAGCAAGCACAACACTGTCTAAACCACCACTGAGAGCGATAATGAGTCGATTATTTTCCAGAAAAGGAAAATACGTCTCTATATGTGATTTAAATCTCTCCTTCATTGGTTTATACGGTTTTATGCAACCATGTACTGACGGTGTTTAAAAATTTATCCTTTTCAAGGTCATTTTGCAATTCGTGATACCCTTCTTCAAAAAGGGTCACCTGGCAATGAGGTGCTTTTCTACCAAGACTTTCGGTAGCGTTGTGAGAGGTTACCCGATCGCCGGTACCGTGGCAAAGTAACGAAGGTATTATTAATTGTTCGGGGTTTTCCATCATCCAACGGCCCATTTCCAGAAAAGGAAATACAAACGAACCGCTTACCCTGTCATGAATAAGCGGGTCTTCCTTATATTTCTTTACTTCATGGGGATCCCGCGACATAGCCGAAGCATCCAGTCCGCTTGGAAGGGTAACTCCGGGTATTAATTTTTCCAGAACCCTTCCCATCATCATTTTCCAGGCAGGCGGCTCAAAAGCCATCGCTAACAACGGACTTGTTGAAATTACCCCTCTAACGGCCGGCTTTCGTTTCATGGCATACCCCAATACCGCATTGCCTCCCATACTATGTCCGTATAAGAACAAAGGCAGGTTGGGATGAAATTCTAAAGCCTTCGCCAGGGTGAGTTCAATGCTGTCAAGCACGGCTTCGTACCCCGGACAAACGCCTCGTTTACCTTCGCTAAGTCCATGTCCGAAATGATCGGTGGCCAGCACATTAAACCCGGAATTCAATAAGGTCGGAACTACGGAAGAAGCATACCTGCCGGCATACTCTCCCATTCCGTGTACCAAAACCACGGTGCCCTTGCTATTAGGGGCTTCCCAGTGTTGGGTGTGAAGATCATAACCATGACAATGAAGTTTGAAGGTGCTCGAATCCATTTTTTAGCTAGGGTTGGTTCCTGTAAAGTTAGGATTTTTTAGGTTACGGGTTAAGAGCTAAGGGTTAAGGGTTAAGGGGTTTATAATATTCGTCTTTGCGGGGCTATATGTACTCCTTTCATCATTCATCATTCATCATTCATCATTCATCATTCATCATTCATAATTCATCATCGATCACACCTGCGGGATCACCTCCCCTCCAAAACCTGTCGCATCGCCCTTGCCTTCACCAGGCACTCTTCGTATTCCTTTTCAGGAGAGGCAGCAGCGGTAATGGCACTGCCCACGGAGAACGATACATAACGACGGGACTGGTTGAACAATATACTGCGGATGATGACATTGAGATCAAAATCACCTTGAGGGGTAAAATATCCTACAGCACCACTATAGAGTCCGCGTTTGGTCGATTCCAGTTCTTCAATGATCTTCATGGCTGAGATCTTTGGTGCTCCTGTCATAGAGCCCATTGGAAAGGTATTCCTAATGATCTCAACGGGGTCAATATCAGCAGCTACCTCAGCTACTACCGTTGAAATCATTTGATGCACCTGCTTAAAGGTGTACACTTCACAAAGCTCTTCTACCACAACTGAACCTTTAAGGGCCAATCTGGAAAGATCATTTCGAACAAGGTCTACAATCATTACATTTTCAGAACGCTCTTTTTCATCTTGTTTTAATTGATCTGCCAGACGTTGATCTTCTTCCGGATCTTCAGCTCGTTTCGCAGTTCCTTTAATAGGCTGAGAGATCACCTTTTGTCCGGATTTTTTCAAATAACGTTCCGGAGAAGCAGAGATCAAAAAGAGATCTTCCAGTTTAAAAAATGTAGCAAATGGAGGCGTTGATATGGCATTCAGATCAAAATAGCACTGCAAAGGGTCTATCAGGGTATTCTCTGCATAAAATTCCTGGCAAAAATTGGCTTCATAAATATCTCCCCGATGAATATGAGCAAGAACTTCTTTCACCTTATCCTGATATTCATCCTTATGAATGCGAAATTTTACAGATACCTCATGAGGTTCGTCGCTGCTGTATTGGTCTAATAAAGACATGATGGCTGTATGATCTTCCTCAATTTCATCATCTACCATGGGCAAATAGGAAAATCGTATTTCATCTTCCTTTAAAAGCAGTAGTTTTTTAGGCTGGAAAAAATAGAGGTCGGGAAACCCTAAGCCATCAAAATTTTCAGAAACCAGACTCTCCACATCATTTTTCAGGTCATAGGTAAGATATCCAAAGATCCAGTCTGCCGTTGTTCTTCTGTATTTGGAGAGATCATCAAAGGCCCCGAAAGTATCGGTTTTGATCGCGGTCAGCGCGTCAACAGCCAACAACGCATGAAAATCACTATGTTTTTCTTTATGGTGATTACTGTCGAGAAAAACCACCTCCTCAAACTGCTTTGCCCATAGCAGCAGTGCCTTTTTCAGCGATTCATCAAGTGGGTGAAGGAATACTTTTTCTGTTCTATTCATAGCTGCGGAAGAATATTTTTTACCGGGCAAGGCAAATTTAATAACAAAAAACCGTGCTCATTAAAAATATAATTTATAATATTGCTTGCTCAAGCCCGTAATAACAGGGCATCTTTAAAGAATGATCCAGGAACTAAAAAATATCATCAAAGCATTAAGAGTCCTTTTCGGTAAGGCTCCGGCTTATGTATTTGTTCCTGTTCGCAGCCGCGAAATTCGCCGTCCCCGCCCCTAGGGCGTTCTTTCATTTTTGGGGCTAAGGTGAGTCCGGCCCTTCTTCCAATCGAATTATCCTTTCTATCAAACAGTGTTTAACCTGTTATTCATTTTCTATTATGCAAATTTTAATTGCAAACGAAACCCATTTGGGTTACGCATCTGTTATATGCGAAACCATTGAAGAGTCGGCCAGGCAGAGAGGTACCGGGATCGCCAAACGATCTACAGAGTACATTGCTACAAAGATCAAGAATGGCAATGCCGTCATTGCCCTTGATGGGAAAACTTTTGCCGGTTTCTGTTACATCGAAACCTGGGAGCACGGTAAGTTCGTAGCCAATTCCGGGTTGATCGTCCACCCTGATTACCGGGGGCAAGGTCTTGCAACAGCCATTAAAACCAAGATCTTCGAATACAGTAATACCAAATTTCCCGATGCCAAGATCTTTGGCATCACCACCGGCCTGGCCGTAATGAAGATCAATTACGATCTCGGATATGAGCCGGTCACCTTTTCGGAGCTTACAGACGATCCGCTTTTCTGGGAGGGCTGCCAGACTTGTAAAAACTATGACATCCTGCAGCGCACTGAACGAAAAATGTGTTTGTGTACCGGTATGTTATACGACCCCAAAGCACAACCGCCCAAGCATAAGAAAACACTTAATGAAAAGGTCTTTTCACGGTTGAAAAGCATTAAACAATCGCTCTTACTGAAAAAAGACAAATTAAAAAACACAACTGTTTAAGAAATGAAAAAGCTAGTATTGGCCTATAGCGGAGGACTCGACACCTCATATTGCGTAAAATACCTCAGTGAAAACGGATATGAAGTTCATGCCGTTAGTGTAAATACCGGAGGATTTTCCGAAGACGAGCTGGCAGCTATGGAAGAAAAGGCTCATAAACTCGGTGCTGCCTCTGTGGTTTCTATTGACGCTCAACAAACCTATTATGAAAAGGTGATCAAATACCTCCTTTTCGGTAATGTATTAAAGAACAACACCTACCCTCTTTCTGTGAGTGCAGAACGTATTGTTCAGGCCACCGAACTTATCAAATACGCCAAAAATATAGGAGCTCAATACATTGCCCACGGAAGTACAGGCGCAGGAAATGATCAGGTAAGATTTGACACCATATTCCAGGTAATGGCCCCAGAGATCGAAGTGATCACCCCGATCAGAGATCATCAGCTGTCAAGGCAGGAAGAAGTTGCCTACCTGGAAGGCAAAGGGATCAAAATGGAATGGACCAAAGCAAAGTATTCCATCAACAAAGGCTTATGGGGCACCAGTGTAGGAGGTGATGAAACACTGACCTCCCATCTGGCTTTACCGGAAGAAGCTTACCCAAATCAACTGATCAAAAATGATCCGGAAAAGATAAGTATTGGCTTTGAAGGCGGAGAACCCGTGAGTCTTAACGGTAAAACCATGGATCCCGTGCAGCTTATAAAATCATTAGAGAAAATGGCCTCCGGGTATGCGATCGGAAGAGATATTCACGTGGGAGACACTATCATTGGTATTAAAGGAAGAGTCGGTTTTGAGGCTGCAGCCCCCCTTCTGTTAATTAAGGCTCATCATCTGTTAGAGAAACATGTGTTGAGCAAATGGCAACAACACCATAAAGAGTACCTGTCCAGTCAATACGGTATGCTACTGCATGAAGGGCAATACCTTGACCCTTTTATGAGAAATGCAGAAAGCTTTTTAGAAGATACCCAGAATAACGTAAACGGTACGGTTTACGTAACGCTTCATCCCTACCGATTTACCCTTGATGGCATCACCTCTGAAAATGACCTGATGCATCCTGAATTTGGAAGTTATGGTGAAATGAACTCAGGTTGGAGCGCCGCAGAGGCCAAAGGGTTTATCAAGATCAATGCCCAGGCCCAGAAAATTCAACATAATGTTAATCCCGTAACGATATGATTAAAGCAGGAATCATAGGAGGTTCAGGATATACGGCAGGAGAACTGTTAAGATTGTTAGTGCATCACGCTGAGGTGGAGATCGATTTTGTATACAGCACTACCAACGCCGGAAAAGCCATTGCGTCGGTACATCATGATCTGACCGGGTTGCTCAACCTGGATTTTACAGATGAGATCAATACGAGCGTCGATGTGATCTTTCTCTGTCTCGGTCACGGTAATTCAAAGAAATTTCTCCTTGAGCACAAGGTTGCTGAACATACGGTGATCATAGACCTAAGCAACGATTTCCGACTTGAGGCCGATGCCCAATTTGAAGGAAGATCATTTGTTTATGGCCTGCCGGAACTTGTTAAAGAGAAGATCGCCCAGGCAAATGCCATTGCAAATCCCGGTTGCTTTGCCACTGCCATTCAATTGGCCCTGCTGCCCATGGCAGAGGCAGGTTTGCTCCCTGAAGAGATCCATACCACCGGAATAACCGGAAGTACAGGAGCCGGAGTGCAACCCTCGGCCACCAGTCATTTCAGCTGGCGAAATAACAACCTGAGCTGGTACAAACCTTTTGATCATCAACACCTTGGCGAGATCAATCAAAGCTTAAAACAAACAGACCAAAAAGACCACCATGTGAGGTTTCTTCCCTACAGAGGAAATTTCAGCCGTGGTATCTTCGCCTCCAACTACTTTAAGTTTGAAGGAGAGGTTCAAAAGGCCAAAGAGATCTATAAAGAGTTTTATAAGGATTCGCCGTTTACACATGTATCTGAAAATGAACTTCACTTAAAGCAGGTGGTTAACACCAACCTGTGTTTTGTTCACCTTCACCAGCATGACGACCTGTTAATGGTTACCAGTATCATCGATAATTTGTTAAAAGGAGCCTCCGGACAGGCCGTACAAAACATGAACCTGATCTTCGGCATAGAAGAAAAGCAGGGGCTGGAACTGAAGGCCTCCTATTTTTAAACCATTAAAGCATTCCATCTATGAAAATAGCGATCATCGGAACCGGAAATCTAGGGGCTTCTATAGCCAAAGGTATCATCAAGGAGGAGCTGAGTACCTCCCTCGTCCTTACCAAAAAAAGCCTCGATAGCCTGGAGGAATTTATTTCAATCAAGGGGGTTCAGTGTACTACCGACAATAGTTTGGCGGTCAGGCAGAGTGAGGTGATCATCATTGCTGTACAACCTGCACAAATGACCCAGGTATTGAAAGCTCTAAAGAGCGACCTCAAACCTTCTCAATTGGTGATATCTACAGTTACCGGCTATTCCATAGAACAAATGGGATCTGTGCTCGGATCAGAGCAGCCCCTGGTACGTGCCATGCCGAATACCGCTATTGCTGTAGGTCAGTCCATGACCACCTTGTGCAGCAATCATCCGGCAGCATCGAAGATGGAACATGCTTTGAATATTTTTAATTGCCTGGGAACCACCCTGGCTATTTCTGAAGATAAAATGCAGGCCTCTACGGTGGTCTGTGCCAGCGGCATTGCTTTTTGGATGCGACTCATCAGGGCCAATACCCAGGGAGCCATTCAGCTGGGATTTGATGCAAAGGAAGCACACGAAATGGCAGTGCAAACCTGTTTCGGGGCAGCCAGCTTACTCGTGGCATCGGGGAATCATCCGGAGTCAGAGATCGATAAGGTAACGACCCCTAAAGGATGTACCATTGAGGGACTCAATGAAATGGAGTTCAGAGGCATGAGCGCCGCCATGATCAAGGGAATGAAGGCATCCTTCGATAAGATCAATGATATAGCCGCTGTAAAATAAAACACTTATGAAACTATTTGATGTATACCCGCTTTACGACATAACCCCTGTAAAAGGAAATGGCGTTTATGTTTATGACGAACACGGCAACCAATACCTGGATTTTTACGGAGGGCATGCAGTGATCTCTGTAGGCCATGCTCACCCTCATTACATTGACCGTATTACCCAACAATTGAAGCAACTCGGATTCTATTCCAATGCTGTCCAAAATCCGCTGCAAAAAGAGCTTGCTGATAAACTGGGGAAGATTTCCGGGTGTGAAGACTACCAGCTGTTTTTATGTAACTCAGGAGCAGAGGCAAATGAGAATGCCCTGAAACTAGCCTCCTTTCACACAGGAAAAAAGAAGGTGATCGCCTTTGAAAAGGCTTTTCACGGAAGAACATCCGCAGCGGTAGCCGCCACCGACAATAAAAAAATACAGGCCCCTATAAACTCAGGCCATCCTGTAACCCACCTCCCCTGGGAAGACCTGGAGGCCCTGGAAGAAGAATTGGCTAAAGGTGAAACCTGTGCAGTGATCATAGAACCTATACAGGGTGTGGGAGGCTTGCAGACCGCCTCGAATAACTTCCTTAAAGGGATCAGAGAACTTTGTACCAGGTACAGTGCATTCTTCATTGCCGACGAGATCCAAAGCGGCTACGGAAGAAGTGGTAAGTTCTTTGCCTTTCAATTTGCCGGGGTAAATCCTGATATGATCACTATAGCTAAAGGGATGGGGAACGGATTCCCAATGGCAGGCGTTCTTATTCATGAGCAGATTGCTCCCCAACACGGACAATTGGGCACCACCTTTGGTGGTAATCATTTGGCATGTGCAGCCGGGTTGGCCGTACTGGAGATCATAGAAAAAGAGGACCTGGTAAAAAAGGCTTCAACTATGGGCGAATTTTTAAAGAAAGAAATGGAATCTCTTCAGGGAGTAAATAACGTGAAAGGAAAAGGACTGATGTGCGGCATAACGCTGGATCAACAGACCGCTCCGTTTCGAAAACAACTTCTCTTTGAAGAGAAGATCTTTACCGGCGGGTCTGCCAATCCTCAAATGATCAGGTTACTCCCTCCTCTGACCATTGGTAAAGATCAAATTGAACAATTGGCTGCAGGACTCCAAAAAGTACTCACCCGAACTCATACCACTAAAATGGCAAATCTGTAACACATGACAACAACTCAACAGATAATAAACACCTATACAGACCTGGAAGATATTAATGATCTGCAGGCCCTGATACAGGAAGGAAGGAACCAGAAAAAAGCTCCCTTGGCACAAAAGAACCTGGGGCAGCACAAAACCTTGGCCATGCTGTTTTTCAACAGCAGCCTCAGAACGCGTTTAAGCACTCAAAAAGCTGCCCGAAACCTTGGGATGGAGGTCATGGTGATCAATTTCAACCAGGATGGCTGGCAGCTGGAATTCGAAGATGGCACGGTAATGAATGCCGATAAGGCCGAACATATTAAAGAGGCCGCTGCGGTCATATCTCAATATGCTGATCTGATCGGCCTCAGAGCCTTTCCCAGCCTGAAGGACAGAGAGAAGGACTATAGTGAGATCCTGCTGAAAAGTTTTGCAAAATACGCTACAGTGCCTGTTATCAATATGGAAAGCGCCACTGCCCACCCGCTTCAGGCCCTGGCCGATGCGATCACCATCGAAGAACAAAAAAACACCCCAAACCCCAAGGTGGTACTTACCTGGGCTCCTCATCCAAAGGCGTTACCTCAGGCCGTCCCTAATTCTTTTGTAAAGATGATGAAACTTATGGGGGCAGACCTTACCATAACCCACCCTCATGGCTATGATCTGGCACCTGAAATTGTTGGCAACGTTCCTGTGTTCCATAACCAGGAAGAAGCCTTAAAAGGTGCAGACTTCGTGTATGCCAAGAACTGGAGCTCCTACCAGGATTATGGGCAGGTACTTTCGCAGGATGAAAACTGGATGGTAACGATGGAAAAACTAGGGAAGGCAAAATTCATGCATTGTCTGCCGGTTAGAAGAAATGTGGTCGTAGAAGATGCTGTGCTTGATAGTACCCAAAGCCTGGTTATCGAACAGGCAAACAACAGAACCTGGGCAGCACAGGCCGTCTTAAAAGAACTACTCACTAAATAAAGTACCAGGTCATGCAAGAACTCAGTATCGTAAAAATCGGGGGGAATGTTATCGAAAACCCATTCCTGCTGAATGGTTTTCTTAAATCTCTGGCCAAAATGCCCGGCCGGAAACTATTGGTACACGGAGGCGGAAAACTGGCAAGTGAAACTGCCGGTAAAATGGGCATCCCGGTAAAAATGCACCAGGGTCGAAGAATCACCTGTGAAGAGACCCTGAAGGTGGTAACCATGGTCTATGCGGGTTACGTGAACAAAAATATCACAGCTGCTCTTCAGGCCGAAGGTTGCAATGCCATTGGTATGAGCGGAGCCGATATGAATATCATCACCGCTGAAAAAAGACGGGTAACCACCATTGATTATGGTTTTGCCGGAGACATCACCCGGGTCAATGTCACTCAACTCAACCTCCTTCTCGAGGCACAGGTAACCCCGGTTTTTTGTGCGGTAACCCATGACGGTAACGGCCAGCTTTTAAATACCAATGCCGATACCATTGCTGCTGCCATGGCGGGAGCCTTATCATCGGAATGGAGGACCCGACTCTACTATTGTTTTGAAAAGAAAGGGGTGTTAAAAGAGGTGAGCGATGAAAACTCCGTGATCCCTGAAATAACCCCCACTTATTTCGAAACCCTGAAAGCGAGTGGGATTATTGCCGATGGAATGCTTCCTAAACTTCACAATGCCTTTGATGCACTGAAAAATGGAGTTGACGAAGTAATGATCGGATCGCATGAAATGATTGAAAACACCACTGTAAATCACACAAAAATATTCCTGTAATGAGTCTTGAAACCTTGAAAAAAGAAGCCCTCGAGCTATTGACAGAACTGGTGGAAACTCCTTCCTTCTCTAAGGAAGAGCACAATACCGCCAAGCTCCTGGAAGCCTGGTTTGAGCAACATCAAATCCCCTTTCACAGGGAGAACAATAATCTGTGGGCCTTTAATAAACATTATAAAGAAGGGGCTCCGCTTTTACTACTCAATTCGCATCACGATACCGTGAAGCCCAATGTTGGTTATACAAGAGATCCTTTTATGGCCACTTTGGAAGACGGAAAACTTTTCGGCCTTGGCAGTAATGATGCGGGGGGATGCCTGGTTTCCTTGCTTGCTGTATTCACCTGGTTATACGATCAAAAAAACCTCAATTATAACCTGGTCATGGTGGCTTCAGCAGAAGAAGAGAACAGCGGTGCTAACGGACTAAATTCAGTACTGAAATCAATTCCGGCACCTGACGTTGCCATCGTAGGGGAACCAACTCAGATGCAACTGGCCATCGCAGAAAAAGGCCTGGTGGTTTTTGATGCAACTATAGCCGGCACACCCGGGCACGCGGCCCACCCTAACGACAACAATGCGATTTACAATACCATTGAGGTATTGCAATGGTTTAAAGACTATAAATTTGAAAAGTCCTCAGACCTCCTGGGAGATGTAAAACTTACCGTTTCTCAAATACAGGCCGGAACCCAGCACAATGTGGTACCCGCTGCTGTAAAATTGGTGATCGATGTAAGAGTAAATGAAAAATACTCCAATGCCGAGATCAATGAGATCCTTCAGAACGAAGCTCCATGCAGTATCGAACCCCGATCACTCAGACTGGGATCCTCTTCTATCCCTGAAGACCATCCACTGGTTCAGGCCGGAATCAATATGGGTCGAAAAACCTATGGGTCTCCTACCCTGTCTGACCAGGCAGTATTAAGTTGTCCGTCACTAAAACTAGGCCCGGGCGACTCTACCCGCTCGCACTCGGCAGATGAATTTATCTATGTGGATGAGATCTTTAAAGGCATTGATATTTATGCAGAATTGTTGGAATCAGTGCTTGCTAAAAAATCAGTACAAAAAAGCCACTAACAAGTAATAAGTGACAGGTGACATGTAACATATAACTGTATAACCGCATAACCGTATAACCGCATAACCGTATAACCGCATAACCGCAAACCTGCCTGCCGTCAGGCAGGACCGCATAACCGTATAACCGTATAACCGCATAACCGCATAACCGCAAACCTGCCTGCCGTCAGGCAGGACCGCATAACCGTAATAAAATGAAACTCTGGGACAAAGGATATAAAACCGAAGAAAAAGTAGATCATTTCACTGTTGGAGATGATCGCGAATACGATCTGGTACTGGCAAAATATGATGTGATCGCTTCTATGGCACATGCAGAAATGCTGGCCAAGGTTGGACTTATCAGTAAGGAAGAGAGTAATGCCCTGGTAAAAGCGCTTCACGAGATCGAAAAGAGCATTGAAAAGGGAGCATTCACTATTGGGCAAGAGTTTGAAGATATGCACTCACAGATCGAATTTCTTCTTACCCAAAAACTGGGTGATACAGGAAAGAAGATCCATACCGCACGATCACGTAACGATCAGGTGCTGGTAGCCATGCAATTGTATCTGAAAGACGAACTAAAGGCCGTAAAAATGTTAACCGCTGAGTTGTTCGACGAGCTCTTAGGCCTTGCCGAAAAATATAAGAATGTATTGCTGCCCGGTTACACCCACCTGCAGGTAGCCATGCCTTCTTCTTTCGCATTGTGGCTCGGAGCCTACGCAGAAAGCCTGATCGATGATCTTTACATGATCAATGCCGCCACGGCTGTTTGCGATCAAAATCCGCTGGGAAGTGCCGCCGGATATGGCAGCTCCTTCCCTATTGACAGAGAGCACACCACAAAGGCTTTAGGATTTCAAACCCTTAAATATAACGTAGTAGCTGCCCAGATGGGACGCGGAAAAGTAGAGAAATACACTGCCTTCGGACTTGCCGGCATTGCGGGCACCCTGGGTAAAATGGCAATGGATGTCTGCCTGTATATGAGTCAGAATTTTGATTTTATAAGTTTTCCAAAGGAGTTAACTACGGGAAGCAGCATCATGCCCCATAAAAAAAATCCCGATGTATTTGAACTCATAAGAGGTAAGTGTAATAAACTTCAGGCCCTCCCCAACACCCTGACCATGCTTACCACCAACCTGCCCAGCGGTTATCACAGAGAATTACAGCTTTGCAAGGAGCTCATTGTACCTGCTATTCAGGAAATGAAAAGCTGCCTGGAAATGATGACCTTTTCTATGAAGGAAATGCAGGTGAACACTAATATACTGGACGACCCTAAATACGACTATCTCTTTAGTGTAGATACCCTTAACCAAATGGTTATTGAGGGCACCCCCTTTCGGGAGGCATATCAGATCATGGGGCAAGCCATCGAGGCCGGAGAGTTTAAACCGGTTAAAGATGCAACGCACACCCATACCGGCAGTATAGGCAACCCTGCTATTGAGGAGATCCGTTTAAAAATGAAACAATTATTGGCGCATTAAGGTTGACAATTCGTCAGGAATTGTCGATCTGTCACCCTTACCCGGAGATGAGAATAGTAGAAATTCACGACTCATTTCCGGGTATTCTTCAAAATACACCCCTCCGGGAGCATACTCTTTATACTTCACTTTAAAAGAAAATTCTGACTGATTCAGCTGTTTTTCACAAGACTCCTGAAAGTTAAGGAAATGTTAAACTTCTGACGAGAATTTTGTTGTAATTCAGGCCTGTTTCCGGCTATTCTCCTTTGCAGTCGGGCGTTTTGCTGTCTGAATTCATCATTTTTCAAATGTCCTTCTCAAACGTTGGAAATGAGTACTTCATCGAGAATCAAAATTCCCTTACCTGATGTTTTACGATGAGAATCCGGAAGCAGCAGTAAGCTCCCATAAATTCTTTAACACTACTTTTCTGAAACTTTAAAATTATGTAAAACAGGGCTAGAAACTTGTTTTAGAGCATGATAATATTATAATGGTACCGGGTCATGGTTTGAACCTGTAAGAAAAGACGCCTTTTTGAAAGACCGCAACCTACTAGGCAAAAAAGTAGGTTTCTAAAGTTTTAAGAAGCAGAAAATCTTTTGGCATGAATCATGAACCTATTGAAGGAAAATTAATATTAACCTAAAAACAAAACATGAAAGTAACTGTAATTGGATCGGGAAATTTAGGAAAATCTATAATCAGCGGACTCGCCAGCAGCGAGCTGTTCGATCCAAAGAACATCATGGTGGCCGATGCATCTCCTGAGAACCTTGAGATCATTAAAGAACAGGCTGGAGTGAGTGTTACATCAAACAACGTAGAAGCTATTAAAGATTCAAAATGGATCATCCTGTGTATTCAGCCCAGGATCCTTGAGATCGTATTGGACGAGATCAAAGAGCATCTTAGAGACGATCAGATCCTGATCTCCACAGTAACCGGGGTTACTACAGACGAGATCAATGAATTTGTACCGAACAACAAAGTGATCAGAGCGATGCCTAACACCGCCGCGATCCAGCAGCAGTCTATGTCATTTATTTGTGCGAACAATAATGATGATGAAGATGTTGAATTTGTGAGAAAGATGTTTGGCACCATCGGAAAAGCCATTATCATCGAGCAACGCCTAATGAAGCCTGCCACCGTACTTGGTGCTTCGGGTACTGCTTTCTTTTTAAGGTTCCTCAGAGCCTTAACACAGGGAGGTGTACAAATGGGATTCCACCCACACGAAGCCCAGGAGATCGTTGCCCAGGTAGCCATTGGAGCCGCTTCATTGATCGAAGATGGGACCCAGGCCGAAGTAGAGGTAGACAATGTTACTACCCCTCAAGGTTGTACCATTGAAGGACTGAACGCCATGGAGCATAATGGTATGAGCTCTTCAGTGATCAAAGGTGTTATGGCAGCATACGACAAGATCAGCAATATCAACGGGCAATAAACAACCACTGCTCAAAAGACCTAACAATAATTTTTAATTCATTATTAATAAAGGACCTGATGACGGAAAAAACAAAAGGGTGTACGTATGTCAGGATCCTTCGATAAAATAAACACCCTCAAGTCCGGTATCGAACAAAAACATATCCTACCGGCATAAACGTGATGAACACAATACTTACGATCAAAGAGCGTAACAATGTTTTATTAAGTATGGCAAAACTGATCCGTCAGGAACAGGAGGCAATACTTGAGGCCAACAAAAAAGACCTGGATTCCTACAACGGTGAAGATCTCGCCATGGAAGACCGGTTAAAAGTTAACGATGCAAAGATCGAAGGAATGATCACTTCTTTAGAAGAGTTGGCATCTCAGGAAGATCCGCTTGGAAAAGAACGTTTTCATTTTACCCATGACAATGGGATGGAAGTTTCAAATAAAACCGCACCTTTTGGTACGGTAATGATCATCTATGAATCAAGACCTGATGTAACGGTAGAAGCCGCAGGAATTGCATTCAAATCAGGGAACAAGATCCTTCTAAAAGGAGGGAAAGAATCTCTGAACTCAAATTTGGTAATTGTAGACCTTTGGCACCGAGCCTTAAAGGAACACAATATTATAACCGACTGGGTAACCTACCTGAGATTTAACCGCCAGGAAACCCAGGAGTTTTTAGCCAATCCTACAGAAAAGATCGACCTGATCGTTCCCCGTGGTGGTGAGCGTCTGATCGCCTTTGTAAAAGAACACGCTACCTGCCCCGTTGTGGTTAGCGGACGAGGTAACAACTTCGTGTTTGTACACAAAGATGCCGATAAAGAATTGGCCAAAAAAGTGATCTTAAATGCTAAGACCGCAAAGATCTCTGCCTGTAACGCCTTAGATAAGGTGCTTATAGACAGTAATCTTGAAGGAAAAGAGGAGTTCCTTAACGAACTGACCGTTTTACTTCATGAGCATGAAGTAGAGATTCTGGCCGATCAGGCTCTGAAAGATCTTAAAGGGGTAAAACCTTTGGAATCTGAAGACGTTTGGTATGAAGAGTTCTTAGACTATAAGATCGTATTGGGGCAAACGGAGTCTGTGGAAGATGCTGTATCCTGGATCAATAAATATTCAGGAGGGCATTCCAGCTCGATCATTACAAAGGACCAGCATACTGCTGATGTATTTATGACCAATGTAGATGCAGCGGCCGTATATCACAATGCTTCAACCAGATTTACCGATGGAGGACAGTTAGGACTGGGAGGTGAGCTTGCCATTAGTACAGATAAGCTTCACCAAAGAGGACCTATCGGTCTGCAGCACCTGGTAACCAACAAATGGTACATCCATGGTGAAGGCCAGACCAGATAAGAATTCGTTTTTATCCCTGAAATCTATCGCTTTAAATCTTAATAATTTCACCTGGAATGGGTGAACACCTAAATAATGAGTCGCACTTTGGTGCAGACTCGAAACAAAAAACAATGAGTACGTCAAAAAAGAAAAAAAGAGTACTGTTAAAAATAGGGTCTAATACCCTGACAAAAGAATCTGACCAGTTATCACGTGGAAAGATCGAAGATATCGGAAGGCAGATCGCTGCCCTTTCTGATGACTATGAATTCATTATTGTGAGTTCAGGAGCCAAAGTGGTGGCCAAGCAGTTCGTAGAACTGGAGAGTGATCACGCCGAGATCAATGTGAAACAGGCGTTGACCTCTATTGGGCAGCCACACCTGATCCGAATTTTCCAGGAAAGTTTCAGGGAGCTCGGACTATTGGCTTCTCAATGTCTGCTCTCTTATGCTGATTTTGAAAAAGAGGTATCAAGAGAGAATATCAAGAACGTGGTGGATGTACTGGTAAACAATGGCTACATTCCAATTATCAATGAGAACGATACCGTAGCCACCGATGAGATACAATTCGGTGACAACGACCGTCTTGCTGCCATGACCGCAGCCCTGTTGGAGGTTGACCTTTTGGTTATAGCCACCAACACCAACGGTATTTACACCAAAGAATCGTTCGTAAATGAACAACCGGAAACCATTGAAGAGGTAGATAACTTCAAAGATCTTAAAAAAGAAGTTGTTGATGAAGACAAATCTACCCACGGAACCGGCGGAATGAGTTCTAAGGTGATGGCCCTGGAAATTGCCAATAAGGCGAATATTGAAACCTGGATCGTAAATGGTCTGGAAGATAATTTTATCCTGAACACCATTAACCAGGATACCGCCTTTACTAAGATCGCATAATCCTGATCCGATTATATTTTCATGAAGCAGCCACCTGATTATGGGTGGCTGTTTTTTTTTGGAGAAGTGATAGGTAATAGGTGACAGGTAACAGGTGGTGGGTCGTGAAATTTGGATTATTTTCGACTTTAAGGTGGTCAACCTATATCAGGGTCATACACCCTGTCACTTGTTACTTTTCACTTATCACTTATCACTTATCACTTGTTACTTGTTACATGTTACTTGTCACTAAATAGTATTATGAACCTGCTTCTTTAAGACCTTTTCAAAATAATTGATCGTCTTTGACAATCCTTCCCGAAGCTGTATACGGGGTTCCCAATCACCGAGTTTCTCCTTGGCCAGGCTGATATCCGGGCGACGTTGTTTGGGGTCGTCTTTAGGAAGCGGCAGATGAACCAGTTGAGAGCTGCTCCCAATAAGGTCAATAATATTCTCAGCAAGCTCAAGCATGGTGAATTCATGAGGATTTCCAATGTTTACCGGCCCGATAAAGTCAGCAGGACTGTTCATCATTCGCACGGTACCTTCTATCAGGTCGTCTACATACTGAAAAGAGCGGGTTTGCATCCCGTCTCCATAGATTGTAATATCTTTTCCCTGCAAGGCCTGAACAATAAAATTCGATACTACCCTCCCATCATCGGGATTCATATTGGGCCCATAGGTATTAAAGATCCTGATGATCTTGATATCCACCTTATTCGAGTTGTGGTAATCCATAAACAGGGTCTCTGCACACCTCTTCCCTTCGTCGTAACAGGAACGTAGCCCGATGGGATTCACATTACCCCAGTAAGACTCCGGTTGCGGATGAACCGTCGGGTCTCCATAAACCTCTGAGGTACTGGCCTGCAAAATCCTCGCCTTTACTCGTTTTGCCAGTCCCAGCATATTTATTGCCCCCATGACCGAGGTCTTGATGGTCTTTATAGGATTGTACTGGTAGTGCACCGGACTCGCAGGACAGGCCATGTTGTAGATCTCATCCACTTCAGCGAAATAAGGGTGGGTGATATCATGGCGCACCAATTCAAAATACGGGTTATCCATCAGGTGGAGAATATTGCTCTTACTGCCGGTAAAATAATTATCCAGGCAAATGACCTCATTTCCTTCCTCTAACAGACGTTGACATAAATGGCTGCCTATAAACCCGGCCCCTCCGGTAACTAAAACTCTTTTCATTCTATAATTATTATTTGTAATAATAGTCTAACAACCCTAACCTGTGAAATAAGATTTGAGGCGGTTGCCCAAATACATCTTTCCGTAGTGTGTCTTTAAATATTTTTCTCTTTTTATTGCATCTTTCCTTGACAAACAACCTTCAAAATAGATCAATTCCAAAGGCCTTCTAAATTTAGTTGAAGGTACCCTACCCGAATTATGAGCCTCAAATCTTAATGACAAATTTGTTGTAAATCCGGTATACTTCTTCCCATCTCTCAAACTTTTCAATACGTATATGTAATAAAACCCGTCTTTCAAATTTGTCATTATTTCACGGGTTAAACCCGGCCCCTCCGGTAACTAAAATTCGTTTCATTCCTTGAAGATATTAGTGAATTAAAAGTAGGAGATTTATTAACACAGCCCAACAAGAACAGATAAAAACGGAGGTTTTTCAGTTTTAATTCGATTTCGCCTTACTCTCTTCAAAGATCTATGAGTGTGAAAATGAGATCATTGATCGTTCATCCCTTAAAAATGCAACAAAAATTGAATTTGCTTACCATGGGTTAAAATCGTAACATTACGCTTCATTTTTAAAATCTAAAGCCAGATCATCTTACCGGAATTCTATGGAAGAAACGAAAATTAACCAGAATAAGGAGTTGAATATCTGGGAGGCACTGCTCCCCGTTTTTGTATTGGTAGCCCTGTTGGCATTTAATGTTTATGTATATGGTGATGATGCCCTGAGTGGTTCCAACCAATTCATCCTGCTCATCGGCGGCGCTGTTGCAGCCATGGTAGGATTACGAAACAAGGTAAGTATTGACGATATGCTGGAGGAGGTTGCCAACAACGTTAAATCAACCGCGGGTGCCATTCTTATTCTGCTTTTTGTCGGATCACTGGCCGGTACGTGGCTGATCAGCGGGGTAATACCCTCTATGATCTACTACGGGTTGCAGATCCTGAATCCGACCTTTTTCCTGGCGGCCAGTGTTATTATTTGTGCCGTGATCTCTATAGCCACCGGGTCCAGCTGGACCACTTCTGCCACCGTAGGTATTGCCCTGGTGGGTATTGGTGATGCCCTCGGTATCAGTGCCGGAATGACCGCCGGTGCCGTGATCTCGGGAGCTTACTTTGGTGATAAAATGTCTCCCCTGAGCGATACGACCAACCTGGCCCCTGCCATGGCCGGAACCGACCTGTTTACCCACATCAGGTATATGGCCCTGACCACAGTACCAACCGTTGTGATCACCCTGATCATATTTACGATCATCGGATTAAACCTGGAAACCACCTCGGCCCCAGACACCTCCAACCTGTTGAAGGCCATTGAAGAGTCTTTTTATATCAGTCCTGTATTATTCCTGGTGCCTGCTGCCGTGATCTTTATGATCGTACGCAAGACCTCTCCCCTGGTAGCCCTGTTATTTGGTACCCTGTTGGGTGCTGCTTTTGCCGTGATCTTTCAACCTGAAGTTTTATTAGGCATCACCGGAGCTTCTCAATTGAACTTTATTACAGCCTATCGCGGGGTCATGGATGCGATTACTGTAGACACCGCTGTTGAGACCAGTAACGAAAAGCTAAACGACCTCTTCTCTTCAGGAGGTATGTACGGCATGCTCGGTACCATCTGGCTTATACTCTGTGCCATGGTCTTTGGAGGTATCATGGATGCCATAGGAGCCCTCTCCAGGATCAGTGGTGCCCTGTTGAAAGCCTTTAATTCTGTATTCGGACTATTTGCAAGTACCGTGGCAAGCTGCCTGGCCATTAATGTAACAGCATCAGACCAATACCTGGCTATTGTAGTACCGGGTAAAATGTATGCCAAGGCTTATAAAGAAAAAGGCCTTGCTCCTGAAAACCTGAGTCGTACCCTGGAAGATTCAGGAACGGTTACTTCCGTATTGGTACCATGGAATACCTGCGGTGCCTATCAAAGTGGAGTTTTGGGAGTTGATACCACAGCCTACCTTGGTTATGCCTTCTTTAATTATTTAAGTCCGTTCATGACCCTGGCCTACGCTGCCCTCAACATTAAAATTAAAAGGCTGGCCGGGAAATAACATTCTTTTGTTTTAACGCTAATTCTGTCAGTTTCTCATTTCAACAGACTATAAATTCACAAATCCGCAAAAAAATACCGGGTTTATGAATGCCATTTTTAACGGTTATCCGCGCATAGGTTATTACAATTTTTGCCTGTGGATAATTGTCAGAAATAGGTTTATTTTTGCCCTGTTGTTTAATAAAACTAAAACTTGAATATATGACCCTAGTAGGTAAAAAATTCCCAAATGTAGCTGTGAACGCTATGAATGAAATGGGCGATACTTTCCAGATCAACGTGCTGGAAGAAGCCAAGAAGAACAACAAAAAAGTACTTCTTTTCTGGTATCCAAAAGACTTTACTTTTGTTTGCCCTACAGAACTTCACGCATTCCAGGCTGCTCTTGAAGAATTTGAAAAAAGAAACACTATGGTTATCGGGGCTTCCTGCGATACTGCAGAAGTGCACTTTGCCTGGTTAAATACTAAAAAAGATGACGGTGGAATTGAAGGTGTAACCTACCCACTATTGGCCGACAGCAACAGAAACCTTGCTAACATCCTTGGTATTCTTGATGCTCAGACCGAGACCTTCAACGAGGAAACCGGAACGTATATGCTTGAAGGTGACAACGTGACCTACAGAGCTACTTACCTTATTGATGAAGAAGGAACTGTATTCCACGAAGGAATTAACCATATGCCTGTTGGACGTAATGTAAATGAGTTCATGAGACTTATTGATGCTTACGCTCACGTGCAGAAAAACGGTGAGGTTTGTCCTGCAAACTGGGAAGAAGGAAAGCAGGCTATGACTGCCGACAGAACCGGAGTAGCAGAATACCTAAGCTTAAACTAAGACGTCATGTTGTTAGAACTAGAAAAGGATAACCTGTCTGAACTTATTGAAGAAAACCCAAATGTGGTGGTACAATACTCTGCCGGATGGTGTGGTAACTGTCGCATTATGAAACCTAAGTTCAAAAAATTCTCCAGAGATCATGAAGACACCCTTTTCGTGATCGCTGATGCAGAGAAATTTCCTGAATCGCGTAAACTGGCTAAGGTAGATAACCTTCCAACGTTTGCGTCTTTCAAAAACGGAAAGGTTTCCAACCAGGTTCAGACGAATAAGACTGAGATCCTAAAATCGCTTATCGATGAAATTACCAGTAATTAAACAACTTACAGGTTTCATCGCCGAAAATGATCAGGACTATGTACTGGAAGCCATCGATACCCTCGAGGCGATCACCGAAGTCCCCTCCCTCAAAGACGAGGAATTGGACGTTATTGGAGAACTGCTCTCTAATATGTACGGGGCCATTGAAGTGCATAAGATGATCCGCGAAGAAAATATGGACCAAAAGAAAGCGCTCAACGCTTTCATGCAACGGGTAATGGGCTCTATAGATAAGGAGTAACCTGCCCGTAATGATGGGAAAAAATTGCGAAAAACCCCTCCTTGTGGAGGGGTTTTCTTGTTATAAGGTTATGCGGTTATGCCGTTATTCAGTGAAAATTCTATTCTTTCCGTATAGATCGTTTTAGTTTGTATAACATCTTTCTGATAACGGTAATATCTTCATCTATTAATTTAGAAGTATCAGAATATTTTAGATTATTCACTAAGATCAATTGGGTCTCCAGTTCCGTTAAAGAACCGTTGGCTATATCCAAAAAGCGTAATAATTCCTTTTGAGTAGTTCGACCGGCACCTTCGGCAATATTTGAAGGAACCGATAGTGCAGTTTTTTGTAACTGCTGCTTTAGAACAAAACCATTGTTTTTTGGCAAATCCTCAACCAATTGATAAATCTTGGTGGCCAGATCCATACTACGTTGCCACACATGTAAATCCTTATGTATCATACCCCTTATATGAATTATTAAATATAGTAAATTTTCTACATTTAACAATTATAGAGTTTTCCTGACCAAAATTATTCTAATCTGCTTAACCGCATAACGGCATAACCGTATAACTGCATTACTTTTTTTACCTTAGTAAAAAAAGTAATCCAACTATGGCAACAGTAACATTAAAAGGAAACGAATTTCACACCTCAGGCCAATTACCGGAAGTAGGCCAACCGGCACCCGATTTTTCATTGGTAGCAGCTGACCTGTCTGCTAAAACCCTGGCAGATTTTAAAGGGCAACGTGTTATATTGAACATCTTTCCCAGTGTAGACACTGATACATGTGCACAGAGTGTACGCACCTTCAATGAAAAAGCTTCCGGCCTTGATAATACCACCGTATTGTGCATCTCCAGAGATCTGCCGTTTGCGCAAACGCGGTTCTGCGGAGCCGAAGGCTTAAAGAATGTTGTAAATCTTGCCGATACCCGCGACCGTAACTTCGGAAAGACCTACGGCCTGGAGTTCACCGATGGTCCGTTGGAAGGACTGTTGAGCCGGGTGGTCATGGTCATAGATGAAAACGGTATAGTCAAGCATGCCCAGCAGGTAGCTGAGATCGTTGATGAACCCGACTATAACGCAGCCTTATCAGTACTATAGTTAATGAGCGATTTTGTAAAAAAAAGAATTCGAAGTATAGGATATGCCTCCAAGGGGGCATATCTTTTGCTTCGCAAAGAACCCAGCATACAGGTTCAGGCGGGAATTGCAGTTCTGGTAACCGTTCTTGGTTTTATTTATAACCTTAGCATCACCGAGTGGTGCCTGCAAGTCCTTTGCATTACCCTGGTCATGTCGGCAGAAGGTTTTAATACCGCCATTGAAGAGATCGCCGATTTCATTCATCCGGACCACCATCCTAAGATCGGTTTTATTAAAGATATCGCAGCAGGGGCTGTTAGTTTTGCTGCCTTTGGGGCCATCATTGTAGGACTTATCATTTATATCCCCAAAATATTTTAAAAACATAAGTGGAAACCGTTCTTTTGTAATTTGTACTTTTGCTTTAAACCTATCCATGCTAATGGCCCGTAAAAAGACCAAAAAAAATAACGCCAGCAGTGGCAGCGCTAAACCCAAATTTAAGCTTTCACACCAACAGAAGATCATTTTGGGCAGCCTTCTTATGCTCTTCAGCATAGGATGTTTTATAGCGTTCGTGTCTTTTTTCAGTACCTGGCAGGAAGATCAAAGCCTTTTGAGCGAATTCGGGAACAGGGAACTGGAAGCCAAAAACTGGCTTAATAAATTTGGGGCCTCCATCAGTCACTTTTTTATCTATGAAGGCTTCGGGGTAGCTTCATTTATTTTTCTGGCCTTGCTTTTTCAAACCGGGCTTTACCTCTTTTTAAACATTGGTACAAAAAAATTAACCGATCGTTGGTTTTGGGGGCTTGTGGTTATTATGTGGATCTCCATTTTTATGGGATTCTTTGCACAAAGCGCTCCACTACTGGGAGGTACAGTCGGATTTGAGATGAATGATTTTCTGAAGGACTATATCGGAAATATAGGTATCGCCCTTCTCCTTCTCTTTGTTTTTATCAGCTACTCTGTTCTAAGATTAAAACTTACTCCTGAAAAGATCGCCATGGCCTTTCGCAGTACCGGCAGAGAAATACGATCATCACTATCAAGTAACAACCATCAGCAAGAGGCTGTTGCAGAAACAGACAACCACTCTGATGACGAAGATCATGAAAACAACCTGGATATTGACGGTAATAATAGTACTGCAGAAGAAGAAAGCATAAAAGGAAATACTCCTTCTCCGCTGGATGATATTGCCCTTGAGAATTCCTTCGAGGTTAAACTTGAACAGGAAGAACAATCAAGATCAACCCAATCGACTCCTTCAAGCAGTTCAGAAGAAGACAGTTTAACCATACAGGTGGAAAGTATTACGGAAGAAAAGGAAGAAACAGATCTTCTTGCCGAAAAACTGGTGAGCGACTTCGGAGAATTTGATCCTAAGCTTAATTTGAGCAATTACAAATTCCCTATCCTGGACCTTCTGAAAGATTATGGAGCCGGAAGTATTACCATTGATCAACAGGAACTGGAAGAAAATAAGGATCGTATTGTTGACACCCTTCGTAATTACAAAATTGAGATCTCCCAGATTAAGGCTACTATCGGGCCAACTGTAACCCTTTATGAGATCGTACCCGCTGCGGGAATCCGAATCTCAAAGATCAAAAACCTTGAAGATGATATCGCACTCTCATTATCAGCTTTGGGCATCAGGATCATTGCCCCCATACCGGGTAAGGGTACCATTGGTATTGAGGTGCCTAATAAAAAGGCAGCTGTTGTATCCATGCGTTCGGTGATCGCCTCCAAACGATTCCACAATGCAGAAATGGAATTACCCATTGCGTTTGGTAAAACCATCAGTAATGAAACCTTCGTGGTCGACCTCGCTAAGATGCCTCACCTGTTGATGGCCGGTGCAACCGGTCAGGGTAAATCGGTAGGATTGAATGCTATTCTTACCTCCCTGCTTTACAAAAAGCATCCGGCAGAGGTTAAATTTGTACTGGTTGACCCGAAAAAGGTAGAACTTACGCTGTTCAATAAGATCGAGCGTCATTTCCTCGCCAAATTACCAGACAGTGAGGAGGCCATCATTACCGATAACACCAAGGTGATCAACACCCTGAATTCCCTGTGTATCGAGATGGATAACCGCTACGAGCTGCTTAAGAATGCCATGGTAAGAAACATCAAGGAATACAACGCAAAGTTTAAAGAGCGTAAGCTCAATCCGAACGACGGACATCAGTTCTTACCCTATATCGTATTGGTTATTGATGAGTTTGCCGATCTGATCATGACGGCAGGAAAAGAGGTAGAGACCCCAATTGCCCGATTGGCACAATTGGCAAGGGCCATTGGTATCCATCTTATCATTGCCACCCAGCGTCCGTCGGTGAATGTAATTACCGGGATCATCAAGGCCAACTTCCCGGCCAGGGTAGCCTTCCGGGTTACCTCTAAGATCGATTCAAGAACCATTCTCGACTCTCCGGGAGCCGACCAGTTAATTGGTCGTGGTGATATGCTGTACACCCAGGGGAATGACCTTACCCGTTTACAGTGTGCCTTTGTAGACACCCCCGAAGTAGAGAGGATTACTGATTATATCGGAGGGCAGCGAGCCTATCCGGAAGCCCACCTCCTGCCTGAATACGTAGGAGAAGATTCTGGCACAGGACTTGATATAGATGCCTCAGAAAGAGATGCCCTTTTCAGGGAAGCCGCAGAAGTAATTGTGGCTGCCCAGCAAGGATCAACCTCCCTGTTGCAGCGAAAGCTTAAACTCGGGTACAACCGCGCCGGAAGGATCATTGATCAGCTTGAAGCCGCAGGTATCGTAGGTCCGTTTGAAGGGTCTAAAGCAAGACAGGTACTAATTTCTGATATGTTAGCCCTGGAAGAATTATTAAATAATGAAAACAACATTTGATATTATGAAGAAAATTGTCTTTTTACTGGTTATTGCCTTCACCCTGAATCTTAATGCCCAAAGTGATGATAAGGCCAAAGCCCTTCTGGATGAAGTATACAACAAGGTAAAGGGTTACGACAATGTTTTTATAGACTTTAAATACGTTCTTGACAACGCCCAGGAAAATATTCACCAGGAAACCCGTGGTGATGTTACCCTGGAGGGAGAAAAATACCGATTCAATTACCTGGGAGCTACCAAAATTTTTGATGGCAGCAAAACCTACACCATCATTCCTGAGAATGAAGAGGTGGTCATTGAAGGCGCCAACGGCGAGGAGGAAGCAACCATTACCCCCTCAAAAATGCTGACCTTTTACAAGGATGGGTATAACTTTAAATGGGATATTACCCAGGATATTAAAGGCCGTAAAATTCAATACGTAGAATTAGTACCTATAGACTCTTCCTCAGAGATCAAGCAGATCCTGTTAGGAATAGATACACAGACCAAACACATTTACAACCTGATCGAAGTCGGTCTTAACGGAACGAAAACCACCATTACTGTTAATTCTTTTAAAACCGATCAACCGATTTCCGAAAGCTTATTTACCTTTGACCGCCCCAAATATGAAGAAATGGGGTACTACATCATTAATAACTAGGTTTTGTATACTTTAGATCGCTATATTCTCTCGAGGTTTCTTTACAACTTCCTCAGTTCTTTTGTGATCCTGATGCTCATCTTTATTTTCCAGGCCATCTGGTTCTTTATAGATGAATGGGCCGGGAAGGGTATCGATCTTTTGATTGTCGGTAAATTTCTACTGTACTACTCCCCTAACCTTATCCCGATGGTATTGCCACTTACCGTACTACTGGCAAGCATCATGACCTTTGGGGCCTTTGCAGAGAATTATGAATTTGCCGCCATGAAGGCTTCGGGTATCTCCCTTTTTCGGGCCATGCGATCGCTGATCATTTTTATCACCATACTCAGTATCGGAACCTTTTTCTTTGCAAACAGTGTCATTCCCGAAGCAGAATTAAAGTCTTACAACCTCCGGAGAAATATTGCCCAGGCAAAACCTGCTCTGGCTATTACCGAGGGGATATTCAACAATATTCCTGAGACCGACATTAACATAAAGGTTGACAATAAGCACGGCGAAAATGATCAGCTTTTAGAAAAAGTAGTTATTCACAAGCTTAGCAATGGTGGGGTAAACAACCAGGTGATACAATCTAAAGAAGGTGAGCTGGTGGGTAAAAAGGGCTCCAACTACCTGCAATTGATCCTGAAAGACGGTAATTTCTACGAAGACATTCAAGGGAAAACCATAGCCGACCGTCAAAAGGTTCCGTTTGCCAAAGCCTATTTTGACACCTATACCATGAATGTTGACCTTTCAAATCTGAACAACCAGGACCTGGAAAAGGAAAACATCAACAATACCTATAAAATGCTCAATTCTAATGAGCTTACCCAGGCGATCGATTCCCTTTTTGACGACAACAGAAAGGTGATCAACTCTTTTGGGAGCAGTGTTTTTAACCGAACCGGGTTCTCCAGGCTTTATGTGGACGAAGATGCCGGAAGACCTGTAAAAGACACTATTGACCCGACCGGCAAAAGCGTTCCCGAACTCATGGAGTTTTATGCCCCCTGGCGAAGATCTCAGATCGCAGAAATGGCCAAGAACAATATTGCCAGTACACGACGATCTATCGAAGGAAAACGACCTGACATCCAGCGTCGTATTAAACTCCTGAACGTACATTACCTGGCTTTGCATCAAAAATATGCCCTTCCTATAGCCTGTTTCATTCTATTCTTTGTGGGGGCTCCCCTTGGAGCTATCATCAGAAAGGGTGGCCTGGGCCTCCCCATGGTTTTAGCCATCGGATTGTTCCTAACCTATTATTTCATTGGGATCTTTACAAAGAATTATGCCGAAGACGGAAGTATGGACCCGGTGATCGCCTCATGGATCTCTACGGTCATCATGCTGCCATTGGGCATCTGGCTTACCCGCAGAGCTACAGCTGATAAAGCGGTTTTCGATTCAGGAAGCATTATCGAAAAATTTAAGGGGCTCTTTAAAATATTCCGCAAAAAGGAAGCAACCGTATCAAAATAAGTATCTTTGCCGAAAATTCCTGATGAAGTCTGTGAACATCATGTCTGAAAAAGAAATTCAACTCAATACCATAGAAGAAGCCATCTCTGATATCCGCGCCGGAAAAGTAGTTATCGTTGTAGATGATGAGAACCGGGAGAATGAAGGAGATTTTGTAGCAGCTGCCGAAAAGGTATCTCCCGAAATGATCAACTTTATGGCTCAACACGGAAGGGGTTTAATTTGTACTCCTCTTACCGAAAAGCGCTGTAAAGAACTGGACCTGCACCCTATGGTAACCAATAACTCCGACCCTATGGAGACTGCCTTTACGGTTTCTGTAGACCTTCGCGGCCACGGGGTAACCACCGGAATTTCTGCATCAGACCGTTCCCTGACCATTCAGGCCTTGACCAATAACTCAACAAAACCCCGCGACCTGGCACGTCCAGGGCATATCTTCCCCCTGGCAGCTAAAGAAGGTGGTGTTTTGAGAAGAACCGGACATACCGAGGCGGCCATTGACCTGGCAAGACTGGCCGGTCTTGATCCTGCAGGAGTGATCGTAGAGATCATGAATGAAGACGGCACCATGGCCAGGCTGCCACAATTAGTGGAGGTGGCTGAGAAATTTGACCTCAAGATCGTAAGCATCGAAGACCTGGTGGCCTACCGCATGCAGCACGACAGTCTGATCGAAAAGAGAGAAGATTTTGATATTAAAACCCGTTTCGGCACCTACCGACTCAGGGCTTATAAACAAACTACCAACGACCAGATTCACCTGGCCCTGACAAAAGGTTCCTGGAAACCGAACGAGCCGGTGCTAACCCGTATTAATTCAACCCTGGTCAATAACGACATCCTTGGTACGCTTACGAACAATGCCGACAAAAAACTGGATGATATGTTCCGTGCTTTAAATGAGGAAGAACGCGGTGCCATTGTTTTTATCAACCAGGAAAGCAGTTCTTACAACCTGCTCAACCGTCTGAAAGAACTCAAGCAGATCCAACAGGATGGTGAGATGAAAGCACCTAAGATCGTTATGGACAATAAAGACTTCGGTATTGGAGCTCAGATACTTCACGACCTTGACATTTCCAAGATCAGGCTGATGTCGAACTCCACCCAAACCAAAAGAGTGGGTATCATTGGCTATGGGCTGGAGATCGTAGAGTATGTGAATTACTGATCGGCTTCTATTTTTGGTTTTATTTAATTCACAGTTTTTTGAGAATTTGCCTTAAAAAGGCTACTTTCAGCATAAATTTTATTTTATGCGCAAAACCTTACTATACCTGACTGCAGCTATGGCTGTAGTTTCTTGTAAAAACCAAAATGAAAATACTGCACAAGCAGCATCTACCGTAGACACCCTGGCACTGGCCAAGGCCATTCACGAGAAGGTCATTACCATTGATACCCATTGCGATATCAATGTAAATAACTTTACCGATTCTATTAACTACACCCAGGATCTTCACACCCAGATCACCCTGCCAAAAATGGAGGAAGGTCAATTAGACGTGGCCTGGTTTATTGTATATACCGGTCAGGAAGAGCTCAATGAGGTAGGCTATACAAATGCCTACGCCAATGCTATGAGCAAGTTCGAGGCCATTCATAAACTGGCCGAAGAGATCGCTCCTGAAGACATCGAATTAGCTTACACTGCCGAAGATGTAAGGCGTATTACCACAGAGGGTAAAAAAGTAGCTATGATCGGTATCGAGAATGGTTATCCCGTGGGAACCGACATCACCAATGTGAAGAAGTTCTATGACCTGGGAGGACGTTATATGTCGCTGGCTCACCAGGGCCACAGCCAGCTTTCTGATTCAAATACAGGAGAGGCCGACAGTACCTGGTTGCACAACGGACTTAGCGATCTCGGAAAAGAGGTGATCAAAGAAATGAACAAGTACGGGATGATGGTAGATATCTCTCACCCTTCTAAAGAAGCGATCAAACAAATGATCGAGCTTTCTAAAGCTCCTGTAATAGCTTCTCACTCTTCTGCAAGAGCAGTTTGCGATCACAGCAGAAACCTGGATGATGAACAATTAGGCTGGATCAAAGAGAACGGAGGCGTTGTTCAAACAGTTGCCTTCAGTAATTACGTAGATACCGAAAAACATCAAAAGTTTAATACAGCACTTCAGGAAATGATGGCCGAAAAGGCAGAAGCAGCCGGATTTAACTTAATGGACAGAAGTGAAGCCCGTCAATTACCTGCCGAAGAGCGCAATGCTTACTACGCTGCCTACAATGAATTCAAAGCCTCGATTCAATCCGATATCGACTCCTTCAGTAAGGTAGCCGATCCGGTGGATGTTTCTGATTTTGTTGACCACATTGACTACCTGGTTGAAAAGATCGGACTCGAACATGTAGGGATCAGCTCCGACTTTGATGGCGGAGGAGGTATCTACGGATGGAATGATGCTTCAGAGACCTTCAATGTAACCCTGGAATTGGTAAAACGCGGGTATACCGAGGAACAGATCAAAATGCTTTGGGGAGGAAACCTGCTCAGAGTAATGGAAGAAGTAGAGAAGGTAGCTCAAGAGCTGCAACAACAAGATTCATAATAATTTACCGCAATCCATATTAAAAAAAGCTCCTGTTTTCAGGAGCTTTTTTATTTAGTTCAGGGAGTCATCCAAAAAAAGATTCTATAACTTTAGTAAGGTAATTAAACGAAACAGATGAAATTAAAGATCTATCAGGTCGATGCTTTTGCCAGGGAAGCCTTTTCAGGGAATCCTGCGGCTGTTTGCCCACTGGAGCAATGGCCACATGACAGCCTTATGCAACAAATAGCCATGGAAAACAACCTGGCAGAAACGGCATTTTACGTTAAAAAAGATGAACACTATGAACTGCGCTGGTTTACCCCTACCACCGAAGTAGATCTCTGCGGACACGCCACCCTGGCCACAGCTCATGTATTATTCTTTGAAGAAGGTCATGAGGGTGATGTCATTAAATTTTACTCCCCCAGAAGCGGTGAATTGCAGGTGAAGAAAACAAATGATGAACTGAGCCTCAACTTTCCGGCAGATCCTGTAACTGCTATTGCTGTTTCCAAACAGCTTAAATCCTGTTTTGATATAGAACCCATCGGGGCCTTTAAGGGCAAAACAGATATCATGCTGGTGTACAATTCTGAAGAAGACATCAAGAACCTTGAACCACATATAGAGACCATCAGAAAGATTGAAGCCAGGGGAATCATTGTTACCGCCATGGGTACTGATGTTGACTTTGTATCCCGATTTTTTGCGCCACAATCAGGTGTCGATGAAGATCCTGTAACGGGTTCAGCGCATACTACCCTGACCCCATACTGGAGTAATATTCTGGGGAAAACTGAACTCTCTGCCATGCAATTATCATCCCGTAAAGGATATCTTCATTGTGAAGACAAAGGAGAACGTGTGATCATAAGCGGGAATACAAGGCTTTACTTAAAAGGAGAAATAGTTGTTTAAACCCCTTTTGATAAAACAGCCTTTATATTTTCTCCCCGATCCCTGACTTCTTTTTCGGTCCACCCGATCTT
This sequence comes from Robertkochia marina, assembly GCF_004799345.1. Classification (GTDB taxonomy): domain Bacteria; phylum Bacteroidota; class Bacteroidia; order Flavobacteriales; family Flavobacteriaceae; genus Robertkochia; species Robertkochia marina. The sequence goes on along the minus strand of NZ_SSMC01000002.1, from coordinate 402,499 downwards.
TATAAGTAGTGAAATGTTTCTGCCCATCCAGTGATGGGAAGCCGAAAAATCCATCTTGTGGTAATCGGGTAATTGAGCTCTGACCTCCTTGGCTATCGGGCCAAGGCTATTCAGGTTCTTCAGGTGATCCCATTTTTTAACGTAGTGCCAGTTATTGTCGAACCAATAGAAACAACCGTCAATACCGGCTTCTGACAGCGCCTTATGGGTATTCCTCGCTATATGCTCGTCCGCCATAAAAAAGTTCAGGAACGAATAATTTTCTTCCCCACCTTCGGGCACTCGTCTAAAGGTCACCCCGGGAATATTCGAAATGGCATCTCTGAGTATGGAATAATGTTTTTTCTGAAGCGCCAGAAATTCGTCAAGTCGCTCCAACTGCGCTACCCCTACGGCAGCATTTAATTCTGAGATTCTATAGTTGTACCCCAAAAAAGGATGACCCTCTGCCCCCCTGTCGTTCCCCACATGATCATGTCCGTGATCAGAAAAGTGGTCGGCATTTTTCTTAATACTTTCATTATTGGTGATCAGGGCACCCCCCTCACCGCAGGTAATTGTTTTGACATAATCAAAAGAGAAACACCCTACATCGCCATAACTCCCCAGGGGTTTTCCTTCATAGGTGCCGCCAATGGCCTGGCAGGCATCTTCCAGCAGTAAAAGCTTATACTTCTCACAAATAGATCTCAGGGCAGACAGATCGGCCATAGAGCCACACATATGCACGGGCATGACCACCTTTGTTTTGGTAGTAATGGCTTTTTCCACCGCTTCGGGATCAAGGGTCAGGGTATCATCAATATCAACCAGGATGGGAAGGGCTCCTAAAGCCAGAACAGCCTCAAAGCTGGCCACAAAAGTAAAGGTGGGCAGGATGACTTCATCTCCGGCCCCTACCCCGGCACTGGCCATGGCCACGGTTAGCGCAGCAGTACCGCTGCTTACCAACTGAGCATAGCGGGTGCCCATTCTACGGGCAAGGGCAGTTTCCAGCTCTAACGCCTTCCACTGCCCTTGTCTCATACCGTCAAATCCGTAGCGCATCAGCACTCCGGTATCCAATACTTTATTTACTTCGTGTCGTTCCTTTTCTCCAAATAATTCGAATCCGGGCATTCTTTTTTATTTTCAAATACCCTCAAATATAGAAAAGGTTGATGACCTAACAGACCATCTAAAATGAAGAATGTGATTTAGATCTCAAGAATACTTTCAGTCAGCTCTTTTCGCACCTTCTTCATTTCTGCAAACATATCATCATTTGCACGGAACCCTACAGGCATCGACAATACCGCAGTAAGTCCTTTTTCCTTCAGGTTCAGGATACGGTCGTATTCCGGGGCCACAAACCCTTCCATCGGGCAGGCATCGATCTGCTCCAGGGCACAAACGGTTAAAAGGTTGCCCATGGCCAGGTAGGCCTGTTTCGCGATCCATTCTCTCTTAGTGGTATCCTCCATGGCGGTAACCGACCCCTCCAGATATTCCCTGAAGGGCTTGAGGATCTCATCGGGGGTTTGCCGGATGTCTTTTACCCTGTTGAAATAACCATTAATATAATCTTTATCCAGATCGGTTTCTACCGCAAAAACCAGGAGATGAGAGGCATCAGCTACCTGCTGCTGGTTGAAACTATGTGCTACCAGTTCTTCCTTGATGGCCTGGTCACTGATCACTAGCAGTTTTACCGGCTGAAGACCAAAGGAAGTGGCGGTGAGGTTGAAAGCCTTTTTTAGCGTATCTATCTTATCTGAAGAAAGTTTCTTTTCAGGATCAAATTTCTTGGTGGCATAACGCCATTTCAGGGCATCGATTACATTCATTCTGAGCAATTTTGGCACAAAAATAAGGCATTTCAAAAGATGTGGCTGTGAAGAAACCCTTAAAACAGCCAGAGTTTAACGGCCATGGCGATCACCATAATGATCAGGAACGTCTTTACAAGACCATCTCCCTTATTTACTGACCAGCGACTGCTCATCCACCCTCCTACGAATTGTCCGGAGGCAAGCAGGAGTCCGTATTTAAGATCCACCTTATCATACCAAAAGAACACGGACAGACTTGCCGCGGTATAGATGAGCATGACCACGGCCTTTACCAGGTTAGAACGCACCAGGGTCATTTGATTAATAGTGGAGAGGGCCAGCAGCATAAATATCCCCGTACCTGCCTGGAGAAATCCTCCGTAGATACCAATCAGGAAAAAGGCCAGCAGACTCCCCCAGAAGTACTTCCCGGTAAAGCGTTCTAAAGCATCGTTCAGGTTTTTAGTAGGTTTCATGATCATAAAAGCCACGATCACGATCATAAAAATAGCCAGGATGCGGTTGAAGATCCGGTCATCTATTTCAACCGCGATCAAGGAGCCGATAAGGGCCCCGATGGTAGCGGTTACCCCCAGCCAGGTACTTATTTTTGGCACCTTAAGTCCTTTAGAGCGAAATCCGGCAATAGAGGATATGGTTTGTAAAAAGATGGCAACGCGGTTAGTTCCGTTGGCCATTGCCGAATCGCCAAGAAAAAAGATGAGAATGGGTAGGGTGAGCATGGAGCCCCCTCCCGAGATGGTATTGATAACACCGACGATAAAACCGACAACAACTAGAATAAGTATCTCCAGAATGGGTGACATGGTAAGGGTTTAGGTAGTACTAAAATAGGTTTTTAGAAATAAAATCAACCAGGAAAGTGCTAATTCACTGAATAGCAGGGAAACGCTGTTTTAACCAACACCCGGGGCTAAAAAAATTCAGAAAATAGTTGTTGAAAAACAAAAAAGCTTTCTATATTTGCACCCGCAATCGCAGGATAAAACGCCTGTAAGATGCACGGAGAAATGGCAGAGTGGTCGAATGCGGCAGTCTTGAAAACTGTTGAGGGTCACACCTCCGGGGGTTCGAATCCCTCTTTCTCCGCTGAACGAACTTCAAAGTTCCTCCAAACCCCGTAAAACACCAGTGTTTACGGGGTTTTTCTTTTTTATTGATTTCATTTGATATCAAACAATAAGCTATAAAAAGTGGCAAATTCGGGGGAGATTTCAAATTTCAAAAAAGTCCCCCGAATGAGCTCAAAACCATTGATTTTACTGGTATTTGTGCTTTTTTGCGTTTTTGATTTTCAAGGATGTTTTCTACCTTAAAAGGGGGAAATTAATGTAAAATGAATCAACGTGTCTCTTTTCGCTATTTTATCAAACCCAGTAAGGCAGATATAAATGGACTCTGTAATATTTATTTAAGGATCACCATAGATGGAAGTCGTGTCGAATTTAGTGTAAATAGAAAAGTGGATCCAGCCCGCTGGATAGCCAAAGCTGGGATGGTAAACCTTAACAATTCTTCCGGTCAAGAATTAAATAATTACCTATCCAATATTCGTTCAAGATTATTACAAATTCACCAACAATATATTAATGAAAATAGAGAGCTTACAGCTAAGGCATTACGAAATACATATTTCGGAAAGGATGATAGAAAAAGGATGTTGCTTGAGGTCTTTAAGGAACACAATGATCAAGTAGACTCACTTATAGGAAAAGATTTTGCTTCAGGAACTGCAGAGCGATATCGAACTGCAAAAATGCATGTCGAAAACTATATTAGAAAAGCCTATAAAAAGAAAGACCTCCTGATATCTAAAGTTGATCTAAAGTTTATCAATGGATTCGAATACTACTTAAAAACAGAACGCAATTGCGGACACAATACTGCTATAAAGTATATAACCAATTTTAAAAAAATAATCAGAATTGCCATTGCTAATGAATGGATAAAAAAAGATCCATTCATTAACTGGAATTCGAAACTAAAACCGGTAGAAAGAGATTTCCTTACAGAGCGTGAAATCTCTATACTTCTGGAAAAAAACTTTGGAATCGATCGCCTGGAACAAGTTCGCGATGTATTCATTTTTTGCTGTTTTACCGGACTGGCATATGCTGATGTAAAGAAGCTAAACGCAGATGATATCAAATTTGATTTGGATGGTACAGCATGGATAAAAACAAGACGAACTAAAACAAAAACAAAAAGCAACATACCGCTTTTATCAATTCCTAGGGGTATAATTAGCAAATACAATCGTGATCAAAATAAAGTCTCCTCGGCATATTTACTTCCAGTTCCTACCAATCAAAAAATGAATGCTTACTTAAAAGAAATTGCTGATTTGACAGGAATTCGCAAAAATCTTTCAACCCATCTGGCAAGACATACTTTTGCTACAACAGTCACCCTTTCCAATGGTGTGCCTATCGAATCCGTGAGTAAAATGCTGGGACATAAAAATCTCAGGACAACCCAACATTATGCGAAAATCCTGGATCAAAAAGTTAAACAAGACATGGAAGTACTTAGGCAAAAGTTTAATTAAGTAACTTCAATCAAATCATCCTTTCCTTTCGCTAAATGAATCAAGCACATTCCCCTACACCTTGTTCCGGGAAAAGAGCTTGATTCGGGATAATAGAACACATTTCAAAAATTTATTTTCGAATATTCAATAGAAAATAAATTTTTAAAAAGCGTTCTTGGATACAAGCACTTAGCTTGTAATTATTTGAAAAGTACGATGCACTATCAATAGTTTATATCTGGTGTTTTTTGCTGGCCTCTTTTTTTTGACTTAAAAAATCATATTTTGGGTTTAGCCGAAGAAAATGTTGTAAATAATTCTTTGGATGGATTCCCCACTTATAGGGCTTAGCATTAGAGCAAATTCAAATAGTGAAGCTGCTATTAATCCATATCCAAAAAGTAAATTGAAAATGCATCTTTTACCTTTTCCCTTTTGATTTTTTTTTAAACCATAATCCGAATAAGAAAAGAAAAAATTGATTTATATGCAAGCTTAAATCCTCCAGGGCGAAAATCAACCTATAGGTTGATTTTCTCATTTGGAATTGAAATTAGCTTTCCCCTAAGTCTTGAAATAGGAACCACCCATATTGGGTGGTTTTTTTATATTTACCCTCCTAAACTAACGAATCACTAACAAAAAATCCGACAATTCAACAAATAGACCAGGTGCTTACCCCACTGATTTAGAACTATTTTAATACTTTTGTCGCCGAATTCATGTATATTTAATGGAAGAATTAAAGCAAGAGTTCTTAAAAATTGCCCTTGAACAACTTAAAAACTATGGCGTTGTAATAACCTTTTTCGTACTTGGGATCCTTACCGGTTATTACTTTAAATTGTTTGTAACAGACAGAAAATACAATAAACAGATTGATATCAGGTTTAAAGAAAAAGACGAAAGAATTCGGGAATTAAATCTGATTGTACTTGACCGGCTTAATAAGGTTCAAGTTGAAAAGGAAAGTAAAGGCTTGATCAGAAGGATTAAAAGATACTTTAAAAATTTTGCTAAGAAAGACTAATAAACCAACACTTAAGAGTAATGAATCTGACTTTGATTATCATATCGATTGTTGTCTTAGGAGTATTTTCGTTTAATCAGTATATCAGATACAAGAGATTCAAGGCCGTGAATAACCTGAAAATTATTTATGACCGTATGGAGATGTATTTTGTAAGAAAAGAAATCATACTTAATAATGACTACATTGCCTTTTTGAAATCATTCAAGAATTTATCTGTAAACCCTGAATACCTGGACATTCAAGTGCTTATGGCCAATAAAATGATGCTGGAGAAGAAGGGAATGCTGGTTGATGGTGCGAAGAAGTTTGATGAGACATTAGAATCCTTAGGTAAGGATTTCATGCCAATATTCCAGGAATTCGACAACAACACTACTGAGATCATTAAACTAAGCCTGGTTAAACCAGACTTTTTGTTCTTCATTTCTCAATTGGTGTTTAAAAAATGGTTGAAGTCTAAGAAGGATGCCATTCAATCCATAAAGAGCGACCTAAAGTATGCATTTGCTAACGACGAAGCCATTTCCTATTCTGGCATGGGCTTGGAATACTGTTAACATAAACACTTAAAGAATTATAACCACCCAGGGGAGGGTGGTTTTTTTTATATCATAATATTTTATAACAAATTTGTTATGTATAACATTTTTGTTATATTTGTATCTGAACAAAGCGTTCATTGACATACTGACTTAAAATTCTTTTGTTATGGCTAAAGTCAGCGAAATTCGGCGGCTACTCCTAAAAGATGGCTGGTACCTACATAGACACGGGGGCAACCACGATATGTACAGGCATAAAGAAAAAAGTGGCCAAATTACACTTCCCCGCCACGGAAGTAAAGAACTGGCAACAGGTACTATGAATAGTATTCTAAAGCAGGCAGGGTTGAAATAACCCTGCCTTTTTTACCAAAATAAAATCCTATTGAAACAAAACTTAAAACGTGATGAAACTGTCCAAAACCCTTTTAACCGCAATCGTTGAAAAAACCGGAACGGGATTTTCAGCCTATATTAAAGAAATGGATGGCGTAATTGCTGTAGGTGATTCACTTGCTGAACTTAAGAATTCGTTAAACGAATCCTTATTTCATCATCTAGATTACCTCAATGAAACTGAGGGAAGTGAATTATCTACCGATGATTACACCATCGATTATCACATTGATCTTCAACAGTTTTTTGATTATTTTAAAGTGATCAACAAATCTGCATTTGCCGAAAGCTATCTGCACATTAACAAAAGTTTATTCAGACAGTATACCAAAGGAATAACGTCGCTATCAGATAAAAAACTTAAAAAAATCTCTACCGGCTTACACCAACTCGCACACGAGCTTGACGATATCTCCTTAATATCTTAAACCTAATATCACCAATCCACCCTTCCGGGGTGGATTTTTGTTTTTAACCCTCCTGATTGCCTGTCCTTTTTTTTTAGCCGTTTCATTTACCAACTTGCTATCCTGGCACAACAAACCATATTCTTACGGGAGATACTCCATAGCCTGCGCATCCTGAACGGCTGGATGGACGTGGCCAACTCCATCCCGGAATACAAAAAGCAACTCTTCGAGAATCTGCTGCACATCAAGTACATCGTTCATATTTCCGAAGCATATTTTATGCACAACTATGGAGGTTCTTATGACAAACGAAGGTTAAAACGACTAAACAGCGCCTTGCTATGTTAAACAAGCAGATCGCCCAGGTGGAAAAGGAAATGCAAGAGCTTATGGAAACGGATCCAGAGTTTATGCAGAAAATGGATTACCTGATTAGTATTCCCGGGATCTCCCTTGTAGCGGCAGCTACAGTGATTGGGGAGACCTTAGGCTTTAAAGATATCACCAGTGCCATACCACTCGCCAGCCATTTAGGCTATGATGCGGTCTTACGCGAGTCGGGAACCATGAAAGGGAAATCGAAGATCAGTAAGAAGGGAAACCACCATATCCGAGCGGTACTTCATATGCCATCCATGACGGCGGTGCGATGCAACCCGACTCTGAAACCTTTTTACCAACGCCTTAGATCCACTAAATCCACGCCCATTATTGGGCAGGTTGCCACTCAGGGAAAACTACTGTTGCTCATGTACGCCCTTGAAAAAGTGAAGCCTATTACGTTGCAATTCATCATAAAAAAAAACAGCAAGCCAAAAGAACTTGCTGCGCAGGATAGTTATTAACCGAGATTAATACTTCCTATATTCTTTGGTAAAAATACTTGTTTTATAACTTGTTTATAGAATAATGTTCATCACATGTACAAACATATAGTATAAAATCTAATTTTTTAATATTAAGATTCCAAAGTGTACTCCCCATCCCTCTCCCTTTTCATTGAAGGAATTAATTTTTCAATTATTGTGACTGCATAAACCGGTCGATCTCTCCCTATTTATAAGTCACTTTATAATTGAAAAATTATTGGTTCTCCATGAAAAGGGAACAGCGACGGCTCTATAGGAAGTATAGTGATCTCTCCTTCTTCATAAAGTTATGATGAACTTTCATAGTTTTTCAAAAAAAGGAAAACGCTCCGGATATAAAAAGTATAGAGGTTTTGATTACAGGATAATTAAGGATTCCTTTCTTCTGTTATAAATACTTCAAAAAAGATTGTCCCGATTGTTAAAATACACGCAATTCCACTCCTGCATTACAGATAAATAAAAACTTGATAAAGGAATAGCAAGAGGGCAACGCGCTGAAGCTCGTTGCTTTTATCAATAATTCCTTTAACATCAAGTATAACAAGGGGTTCTGGAAGATCAACTTTATCCATGCTCCATCCCGATTACATAAAAAATATTCAATTGGTTTTACATGAATACTTACGCTAACATTAGAGCCTACAAAGACATTATTGATCAATTCAGAGACTTTGCCAAGCACCAAGGATTAATGCAGTCTCAAGCCTTAAAATTTCTCCTTGATCACTATCATGAAAGCGAGGATCAACAACCGGAAGTAATCTCAAACGACCATCCTATTGTTCAACGTATCGAAGAAACCATATCCATTATTCGAAACATTGAGAAAAATCAAACCAAACCTATCCTGGCCCTGTTACAATTGTTGTTTGAAGAACAACCACAAAACCGACCTCCATCAAAGCACCAAGATTCAAATGAGCTTTCAGAACTGGAAAATCACTGTAAGCTTTTGCACCATCAAATTCAGGATCTGGTCCGAAAGATCGAACCGGTCTCTCCCCCATTTTCGAAAAGCTATTTCCGTATTCAACTTTCAGATACCGAATACGAAAAACTACTAAACACCTTTAATTAGTTTAAATCATGTATGTCACCATAACTCCACAAAAACTTGGGTCTACCTATCACAATTCAGTCGCTGACCTGGTAGCCTATCTGGAAAAAGAGAATGACACCGATCCAACTTCGAAATATAATTTCTTTTTTGATCAGTCCCGGGATATTGTCTCAGCAGAACAAGTCATCCAGGCTATCGATCACAATACGGCTAAACTAAGAAGGAATACTCCCAGGTTCTTTTCCTTGGTCATCAGTCCAAGTAAGCGGGAATTAGAACACATTAAAGCCTCCCCCGAACACATGCAAAAGTATACCAGGGAGCTCATGAAGATCTACGCAAATAATTTCAACCGCAACATTGATGGTCACCCGGTTACTGAGAAGGATCTGTTTTATTTTGCCAAAATTGAATTTCAGCGCACCTTCAAAGAATTTGACTGGCAGGTAAAAGAAAATGCTACCTATATAAAACAGATCGCCCAGCTAAATAACCAAATCACCCAACTGGCAGAATCATCAAGTATCAATAAACTGCAAAAACAAAAAGATGCCATCTTTGAACAGATCCCGCATAAGTTGAACGGTGAACCGATCATCCCCGGAATGCATAAACCAGGAGACCAGATTCATGTACATGTTATTGTCAGTAGGAAAGACCGTAGTAACCGGTACAGCCTCTCCCCTGGCAGTTCCTATAAATCTTCAGAAACTATTCTTAACCATAAGAAAATAGCCCGGGGATTCAATCGAAATGAATTCTATCAGCATGCTGAAACCCTTTTTGACAAGACATTCCAGTATAACCGTAACCCCGCAGAATCCTTTCAACTTCGGAAGGACATTATAAAATCTCCTGTCATAGTATATAAGCAACTTGCTTCACTCCCTCCAGATGAAAGACAGCTGGCGTTTCGAATATTAAGGGAAAGCTCAACTCAGATCTTGTCTCCTTTGCTTAGCACTTCTCAGACTAAATTGGCTATGCAAGCCTTTAAAAGGATTCAAAAGGCTTTAGAATTAAGTATCAAATCAAGCTCTATAGGATATTAAAATCATATGCAATTGAGTCTATTTTTCATCGTGCATTTTGTGCTGATTTTCTTATTTCTCCTTGGATTAAGAATCAGTCGTTTCTCCTTTGTTTGGAATATTTCTGTACTCCTTTTTGCTTGTGCCTTTGTGGCATTTTTTATCACAAATGGCCCTCCAATATCAGTCCTTACTTGGATCCTCTCCCCTGGCCTCATGATCCAGGCCTTAATCCTGGGATGGTTTTCCATCAACCCTTCCAACCGTAAAAAACATGATCATCCTTACTCAGTCTCGCTAAAAGGTGAAAATTCCACCTGGATGATCGATAATCTAAGAAAAGGGATCTCTATTATCGGTGCTGCAGGGAGTGGTAAAACGGAAAGCTTGATTCACCCCCTAATGATGCATCTGGCCTCCCACAACTTTTCGGGGGTGATCTATGATTATAAAAATTTTGAACTCACTGAACTAGCCTACCCAGTTTTTAAAACCAATGACCTCCCCTTCTATATTATTTCTTTCGATCGCTTCTATAACCGCGTGAATCCTATTGCTCCAAAATACATGAGAGATGAGGAATCGGTAAATGAATTTTCCAGGGTGCTTATCGAAAATCTCATGGAGTTAAAAGAATCCGGGGCTGAGGGTTCCTCAAAGTTCTTCCAGGATGCCGCGGAAGGATTACTGGCCGGACTTATTTGGATGTTCAAACAAAAGGATCCCGATACCTGCAACCTTCCCGCGTTGATCGACTTTTTTATTGCGAATCGAAGTGAGCAACTCGCTGAATTCATAAATCAGGATTCCATAGCCCGTGGAATGGCTTCTGCCTTTTTAAATGGACTCGAATCTGAACGGCAAACCGCTGGGGTGCTCAGTACCCTGGCCAACGGACTTAAAAAGATCAATACCCAAAGAATCAGAAAGGTGATCTCTCAAGATGAAGTTCCCCTGGAATGTAACCATCCTATAAACCCGGGGGTCATTTGCCTGGTGAATAACCCTAAATTCGAATCCGCGTACAGCCCCATCATATCTGCCATTCTCCATGTGATCATGAAGCAGATGAGCGTACGCCATCGCAGACCTTCTTTTTTGCTCATGGAAGAAGCACCAACCTTGCGACTGCTTAATATGCATCGGATCCCTGCTACAATGCGTTCCTACAACATCGCAACCATCTATGTCCTCCAGGATAAGGTACAAAACGATGTCCTGTATGGAGAAAAAATGAGCCGGGCCATCTTAGCCAACCTTTCTTATCAATTCTTTGGGAAAGCCAACGATCCGGAAACCGCCAAATACTACGAGCAATTCCTGGAACTTATAAAAACGAAAACACGAAGCGTGAGTAAAGGCATGAACCTGAGTTTTGATACCCGGATCACCTCCAGCGAAAAGGAAGTACATAAGATCCGTGCCAACCAATTCTTTAAACTGCAAACCGGCCAGTTTATAGCAAGCTCTGATGCCAGGAGTCAGCTACTGTCCTTTCCAAATAAGAATCTACACCGATCCCTCCCCATCCTTAAAAAAGAAGATCTGCTTTTGGAAAGACTAGCGATGGAGTCCAATGCTATTCATAAGTCCTAAGGCCTGAAAACAGAAATCTCTGTATAATTCAGAAGCAATCAATGCATTGCCTTTGACATGTACCTGCTCCAATTCCAGGTACAAGGCTTTCAACACCAACCATTGTTTTTCAAATTGCCCCTTTGAAATAGTACCATCTCCAAATTTTTCATAATAGGATTTGAATTTTGCTAAAAGCAATAGGCAGTGATCAAACTGATGATCCACCCCTGCTGAAGTTGCTGTAGGTTGAATTTCCATATGTAGAATAATTTCTATAAATATAAACAAGTAATCCGAAAACCAATCCCTTAATTATTAATTCTTTATCATCATTTGCCGTAGTTCACAGGGTAAAAATCTGCCATAATTTTCGTAAATTATAGGGTTGATTTATACTCATTAATCATGTTTACTAACCGTGTTGAATGCGATATTTATGTTGGAAAAGGAGCCGGAAACAAGCTCCTGAATGATCTGCGTCATGCGGAGAAATCCATTAAAATTGTTTCCCCTTTTATCTCTCCAAAAATGCTAGAAGTACTTAAAGAACTTCACCAAAAAGGAGTGCAAATTTCCCTGATCAGTCAAAGGCCGGAATCGAAAGAAACCTCCAGGTTACACCAATTATTTTATCCCATATTGACGCCTTCATCAAACGCTTTCTTCCCTGGGTATGCTTCAAAATATGTTGGATGGTTCATCGTGCTCATTTCTATGGTCCTGTTATTTGTGTTATATCAAATAGAAAAGCCATCCTTAATAGTTCCTGTGCTTTTAGTACTTCTGTCCACTTTCTCACTATTTAGGTGGAAATCCATCCCATCCCAAAGATTCATTTTCCCGACCAAGCTCTGGAGTCCTAACAGCCGCAACAGATTGCATACCAAATTCTATATCATCGATAACAAAATTGCCTACCTGGGTTCCCTGAATTTTACTCGCTCGGGAATCTATAACAATCATGAATCCCGGGTCCGAACGATCGACTCAAAAGTTATCCAATCCCTGAACCAGGAATTCGAACATTTGATGCAGTCTTAGATCTTAAGATTTCGGTATCCATTTTTTTCCCTAAGATAAAATCGTAATCGTGCCTTCCCTCCGATTCCAATTCTTCGGTAAGCGATCACAAACCGCTGTGTAGTCTGGGGCAATACCACTTTAGGGGTGTGGAAATGATAGACTTCTTCTAAGTTTAATTCCTGGAAGGACCTTCCTGCCCGATCCTTTCCATGTTCAATAATAGTGTTTACGGATTCAACCTCGTAGAGGTCTTTACTGCTATTATCAATTTCAAAAGCCACAAACAATTCCTTCTCCACATATAGAATATCCAAGACCGTGAAAGCGATCCCGCTTTGCTTTTTTGATTTTTGGAGTGTGTGTGCTTTTTGTAATACATACGCCCCAGCCTTTTCATAGTGTACAGAATCCACCTTGGGCACCTTTTCTTCCAAATCTACTCCACTCTCCTTCCCTATAGCCATACTATCAGTAATAAAATAATTGGTTCGGGATAGTTCCTCCCGGTACTTCAACAAATAGGAATACACCCTGCCATCGTTGGTGATCACCAGAAGATTACTCTCCGGGGCCTTTCGCCCTTGAAGAATTCCAAAATATTGAGGGGTTTGTTCATTGTAGGAGAATTGGAAATCCTCAGAACCGGTGGTGGCTTGACGAATCGGACTCGGGAAAAACATAGCCACCTTCTTTTGCTCATTTACTGCGATAACCTGCAACTCCTGTCCATGGAGTCCCATGATCGAAATAATCAAGTTTACAGCCATCGCAGCTATTAGTTGTATTCTCATAACTTCGGTTTTAAAATGAATTCAAATTGATCGTAAAGTAGCACCGCCCCTCCCGGATTTCTTTGCCTAAAAAGATTCCCAATCCTGGGCACTAGAGGTACCCCGGGAATCTGAATTTCTGTACTGACTTCCCGGGCCATACCATCAGTTATCTTTTGTTGCTTTGTAGTGCGAACATAAATTCCCTTTTCATGATCCTGGGAATCATAAGCTATCCACCGCTGTCCATCATCCATCAAAACTTCCACATGAACTCTACTGCCATTCACCTTACAAATTCCATAAACCATTTGAGGAAACGCTTTGTCACCTTGCCCCCAGCGATCTATTGAAATAGAAAGTTTCAGTCTGGACCCTGAACGAATTTTTTGAGTGGAGTATACCATCGCTTTAAGCACAGTGGTTCTAGTATCCTGAATAAATATGCTTGTGAAAATTCCTTCATTTTTCTTAAATGGTCTAGGTTCTTCAGTATCCTTTACCGGTAAATCCGACACATCCCTAATCGTTTCTCTTTGGGTGATTGCTCTCAATTCCGAATAATCCATTTGAAGCAGCGTATCCTGAACTATACGGAGTTCCGGAGTAGCTACGATACTATCGCTTTCCCACGGATAGATCTCTGGAAGGACGAGCTCTCGCTCCTCTTTAATCTGATCAATCGCCTCCAAACGATCCTTAAATTGAGAGTCATGACTGGTAGACATCGGAATCTCCGGAGATCGTAATGGGTCGTTCGCTTCCTCCGAATGTAAAACGGAAATGCCATAACCGATAATAAATATTAGGACGCTCGCAACGATAGAGAGATAGATCAGTTTATTCCTGGACAATTTCATTAGGGATCTTTTTTAAGGATTGTTCGTAATAATTGGTAATCAAGAGACCATGAGGATTATTGGGAAAGTCTCTTTCGACATTCCGCAGTTCTCCAGTGGCTACCAGTCGATAGTGATCCACCGAAGTTCCTCGTGCCACCTGAAAAATAACCTCCGTGATAAATGTGGGGTTTCTTTGCTCCTCACTCAACTCGATGGAAACACTTTTTACTTGATGGATCAAAGCATATTGTAAAATACGATTGTACACCCCATCTGATTTCTTCTGCTGATACAGTTCATCCACGCTTCGATCTGCCAGCCAGAGCGCCTTGGAAAGATTTTTCTGCATACTGGCCGGTTCCAGTCCATAAAACAACTCTATGAACGTTTGTATATGGGCGCGAACCTCTACCTCCAACTGCTCACTTGTCGAACTCCAACGGATGGGAAGAACCCCCCCGGCAGGGTCAATGACATAAGACTTATGGCGGAGCTCCTGTTGTGTTTTAAAATGAAACCATAAGGATAGCCCACTGATAAGCCCGGATATCACTAATGCAGTCAGTGTAACCAACCGGTGAAGGGCCAGGGTATCGTAGATTTTGAATAAGGTGCTTTTCATAGCCTTTATCTTAGTTGGTGAACATTCGAAGGGTGAATGAAGTAGCTTTGCGATAGAGTTTAAATTTGAGTAGTACCATAAAACTGACCACTCCTAATTCAATAACCGGTGCCATCAAATTATCTTCAGGTACCGAGCCCGTGAGCTCACTCCAAAAGTTCTGGTTAGCTTCTGTGAAAAGGCCATTGATGAAGACGTTTACCAAAAAAAATGACGGTACCAGCATATATATGGCGATATAGAGCCGGAAAAAATTATAACCCATCGTTCTGAATTTCTCAAACACCGAAAGGCTGATGATCAATGGGAAAAACACCTGCATCAATCCCAGGATAAAGAACCGTTCTGCCAGGAATAAAGGATAGATGATCAGATCCAGTAACCATAAAAACACGCTTAATATAAAGGCTACAATTCTCATGGGGTAAAAAGGGGTGGTAATGTACTCGTAAATGGTAGAGAGGGCCTTGGTACCCAAATCCGACCAATGGACATCTTGGCTCAGATCAAAGCCCTGGAGTTGCAATGGAACCAAATCCGGAGCCACCTGCCTGTATTGGTTTTCAATGGCAACCAATACCCTATCCAATTGAAAAAGGATCTCATGGGAAAAGATGACCAGAAGTACAACCGCCAAATTCTTTATAAGATCTGCCGGAGTAAGCCCCCAGGTGACCTCTTTGGTATTGGCTGTACCCTCCACATACTTTTTTATTAGATTGATCAAAAATAGGAGAACTGCTAACACCTTAACCCCGATAAGCGTATACCGGGAAAGATCCGAGTCTTGTAGCGTTTTAAAAACCGCGTCTACATATTCCAGGTTCAGCGTCATTGTCCTCCAAGATTATCGACAGCTCTTGCCACCATTTTCCTGAAATCGACCATAGCCCTATAGCGGCCCATTTGAGTTTTACAAATAGCCCTCGATTCTTCCATGCGCTTCCTTCGTTGCTCCAATAGATCAATACGGTCCTTATCAGTCATTTTAAAATGATCATTCCGGAGCAGTTGCCGGATCATATCCAAGTCATCCATGGAGGAAGCCATAGTCTTCTCCAGAGATTCGGATAACTCCCGGAGTTCATCATTTGCCAGAAGGTTACTGCCTCCCAATTGGTTGAAATCCCCTTGGATCTCCACATATAAGATTTTATGATCCTCGATGATCTCCCCTATGAGCTTTAAATCCCGGATGACCCCGTTTACTTGTTCCAATCGCTGCTTTTGCTGCTTAAGGAAGTTCACAGTTTGAATCAATTGGGAGGTTTGTTTTCCGGACTCTAAGAGTTGTTTTCCAAGGGTGAGGAAATTGGTGTTGTCATATACCGGCATACCTTGTGCCCCTAGCCGAAAGGAAAAAAGTAATACCCCGATCAACAGAAATATATATAACTTCATACCCCTAAGTTTTTTTGATCTACAAATTTTACAATGGCTGCTTCCATAGCGCCGAGCTCTTGGTATAGCATCATTAACTCATGATATTCCGGGCCATCCGTGAGATAAGCCGCATAGGCTTCCGGGGCAACCTCCAGCCGGTATACATTGCTGTGTTTCCCCACTTTTATAAATACCTCTGTATACCTTCTGTCTCCAACAAATCGATTGGTCAGCGACTGTAGTTGTTCCAGATCATGAGAGGATAAATGAAACCGTTCTTTAAAGGGAGCGTAACCCTTTTCGTTTCTTAAAGCATAGATCACCTGGGTATTGTCAATTATACTATTGGAAAGATGATTTTCGGGGAGTTGACTGATGGATTGTAAAATGACACCCACAGCCGCATTTTGTTTTCGTATCGCCTGATAATAATAGGCCACTTGCTGCAAGACATTCGGAAATTGTAATTGCTTCGCGAATTCATCGAATAGGATCAAACCCCGCTTGGACCGGTCCGCCCATATATACCGATGAATGGTAGTTCTGATCAGGGTAAGCATGACAGATAAAAGCTCCTGGTGATCCCGGATCTCATCCAGTTCAAAAATGATGATCCTTTTCTGGCTTATGTCATGAGTACTGCCATTGCTTTCCTTAAAAAGAAATCCATATAAACCATCTCCCACATACTCTGACAACACAAATGAAAGCTCGTCAAAATCAAAATGATCAGAAGCATCTCCCTTGCTCATTAATCTATCCTTATAGCCTTTTAAAAAGTGTAAGTAACCCTCTAAAGAGTGTTTTGAAACCTCCTCCCGGTAATAAACCACCAAACTGTTTTTCAGGGCAACCTTTTCAACACGCTTTAAAGCTGCTCCCGGAGCGTATAACTCATGAAGAAAATGCACCAGATCCTCAATCTTATCTGAGGTAACGGCAACGCCTGGATCCAGATAAAACGGATTGATTCCCAGTCCTTTTCCATATTCATATTTAATGATCTGATGATCGTCAGGATATAAGGCTCCAAATTTTTGATAAGACCCTCCCAGGTCGATGATGATCAGGCGTACTTCCTGCTCATAAAACTGTCGCAGCATGTGATTGGCCAGAAAACTTTTACCCTCTCCTGTAGGAGCTAAAACAGCAAAATTACGGGCCTTGATGCTTTTATTTTTGCGATCCCATACATCCTTCAATACAGGAATGTCCTGATGGCGATCAGTAAACCAAATACCCTCCGTATCGCTTTTATACCTCCCGGTTTGTATCCATAAACACAACGCCTGGGCAAGATGACTTACATAGTGATCTTCGTCCTGGAATGCCCCGGGGAGTCCAAAATAATTGGCTTTAAAATACCGGTGCAATTCCGGGCCCATGGGATAATGAGGGGTTATATCCAGTTCTTTCATTTTGGTATTGATCAATTGACTGATCTGCCGCAGGGTCTGGCGATCTTCTCCATAATAAAGGATACTTAGCTGTCCCCTTACCATGCGAATGGTTTCGTCTTCCTCCAGTATTTCCAAATACTTTTCAATTCGCCTCAGGTTGACCCTGTTTTCTGAACCAAAATGCATACTCTTTTTTAGTTCCATCCTTCTTTTATTGAGCAATGCCCTCCACTGTGGTGTGCTTTCCAAAACAATGCGTTGGCAAACCACATGATCAAAAGCAATATCCAAACCCAACCCATCCAGGGATCCTTCAAATAATTGGAAACGGTCGTTGGAATACCTGGGGTGTATCCGGACATTCGAAACTGAAGTTCCTAAGGCTTTTTCATGATTTACCGAAACCAATCCTACCTGTTTTTCTCCTGCCTGAATGCCCGCAGCATGGAACACGATGTCCGTGGTATAATCATTCTGAAAAGCATTCCAGTAGGCCATTGAAAGCTTCCTGATCTCCGCTTCTTTTAATGGGAAAATATCGATCAGCGATTGATTTTTTAGGTAATGAACCACCTCCTGGGCCTTCTGTTTGTATTGCTCTAAGGTCGTCAGCGCAACCTTTTTCTGCGAAGCAAATGATTTATTAAAAGGGGCAGTCATTGTATGCTCAGATGCTGTAAACTCTATGGGAAAACACAAAAACAAAATGCTTTGATGTTCCAGGTAGTCACGGTCTCTAAAGTGTTTATCGGTGGCCTTTTGGAGAAAAGATGCCTTCGATATTGAAGGTTCCTGATAGGACTTTCTCTTGTAATGATCCTGTTTTAAAACAATGGTTTGATCCGGTAAATTTTTAAAGGCTTGGAGCCAAATACCATGCAAGGCATCAAATTCCTTTTCACCCAGAGAATAGATCTCAGGTAGTTGCAATTTATAAGCGAAAACCCAATATCCGTCACCTGTTAGCATAACATGGTTTTCCACCTCTATGCCGGGTGGAAATAAAGCTTTAGAATATGATGTAGTGCTATATACCATAACCCCATGGATATTTACCGGTGATCAGGAAATCGTTCGCATACCGCCTCCGAATAGCTTGTAATAATCTTTTATGTAAAAGCAAACCCAGATAGGTTAGAGCATTGATCCCAAACAGCGCGATCACCAGGGAAAATCGAAACGAAAAGATTATCACCAATAATGAAAAAACCACCCCGAACATAAAAATTGAAAAATACACCAACTCCAATCCTAAAATGGTCGCTGATTTCCTGATGTGGTGATATGGCCGATAGCGTTTCATTATACCGTAATACTGATCAGGTACGTAAAAATTCCAACGACCGCTCCGGCAATTAGAACAAAGACCAGTACCCGGGTAATTCCCTTTTTGAGATCGGAGTTCTCTCCAAAAAAGTGCCCTGCATTGAATAAAAAACCGATCAGGAAGATCACTCCCAACAGGATAGGAAAAATGGCCCTTACCGTATTGGCAATATCATTCACGGAATTTTCTATACCTCCGATCTGGGCCCAAAGCCTGGGCTGGTAAATAATCCCTAAAAGGATGATGAACAATACTCTTTTCATGATTGCTGGTATGTATAGGTGAAACTAATCCTGCTGATGCAGTCTCTATGTAATGTGAACTGATTTTTAACATTTGAGCACTCCATCTTTGAATGATTTGCAATGAAATCTGATTTTCCTTGAAATTCTTTTGGTTATAAACCCAGGTCCACCCATAAGGCCGGATGTTCACTGGCAGATTCTGCAGTAGACTTCAGGGTAGGGTAACAATTCCAATGGCCCGATTTTCCGGGATACATCCCCTTTTTGGATAATCCACAGGATTTGACCCTGCCATAGAGTTCAGGAGAGAGCAGGATAAAATCCTTCTGTTGCAGGGCGATGCCTTGTTTTCTCAACTCCATGCGCATATAGGATGGCTCTGCATCCAGATCGATCGACTTGACAAACTTAGGGTGCTTGGCAATAGAGGTTAGTGTCGTTTTTCGAAGCAGAGGCTCCAGGGAATGACAAAATCCGGGTGCAGCAAGACAACCGGCTACTACCACATGGGTCTTCTCCTCTGATAGTAGCTTTTTATACAATTTGGCCACGAACAGAGCCTGCTGAAACCTACGCATATCCGAGGCTTCCTTATCATCCGTGTCTTCATCAAAAAACACATGAAGTAGGATAAAAGAAAATCCCTGGTCGGTAACCACCCGAATCTTTTGCACATCCTTGCCAAATAATCCCTTCCCCTGATGATCCTTACAAGCCCTGTAAGTGGTGATCGAAGTGATGGTATATCCAGGCCGCACAGCAACGCCCATACCCTTGCCAAGATCCTCATTGCTGTCCAGAGAAAACCCATCCTGGTATTTTAAAAGTGGTAATTGCGTTTTCAAAAAATCCCTGAAACTGCCTTGGGATTCTACCTCCTGAAGTAACAATACATCTCCCTGCAGCTCCTGGATCACATTGGATTTATGTAAAATGCATTTTTGATGTATAGGGGTTGTCCTCACCTTCACCCAACCATTCCAATCGTTATGATACCCGGCCTTAGGCAGAAAATGAGCCGAATGATTTCGAAAATACAACTCCCCGGAACGGTTTCGCATCAATACTTCCGGATGCCTGGATACCTCCTCCAGATTTAACAGTAGTGAGATCTCCTGCATTCGTTCAAAATCGATATCCTTTCGCGACTTTTTGGCAATCAGTTCATCGAGCTCCGTCATGAGTTCCCTTGTGGATGGTTTTGTTTGGGAGGCTGTCAGGGTGCTATCCCGGTGATATAGATTCTGGATGTTAAAAGATACTATTCTCATGATGCAGTTATTTTCGTTTATCAGTGGCTTGAGCCGAAAAGCTGAGTAGGTTGAACATTTCCCGCATGCGGGAGCGAACACGAGATCCATATCGTTCTTCCAGCTCCTGGGCATTTAAATTGGTGGTGATGTGAGTGGGCTTATGGTATTTTTTAAATAGCTCGTATCGGGATATAAGGATTTCCCCCATGACATTACAATCGCGACCGTAATACCTGCCCATAGGTTCTACCCCCAGGTCATCAAAACAGTAAAAACCCCCATTGCCATAATCTTCGATCACCTTATGGGCCAGGTGGGAAAATGCAAATACAAGGTTTCTAGCCGGAATGATCTCATACGACTTTCTGTGAGGGACCAGGTCTCGCATTAGGGACATCAAAGCCGTTTTCCCAGAACCCACAGGGCCGGTGAGTAAGATTCCCTTTTTAATATTCAGATCTAACTTCTTGCAGGAAGCCTCATCCTGAATGAAATAATTCACCAAAGCGTAAAGGATCCGGTGGTCATCAGGAAGGATCTGAAAATTATTTCCGAAGCGCTCCTGGCCCTTGGCTTGCAAAAATTTCAGGATTACCTGAAAATCATAGAGCAAAATGCCTCGTTTCATTTTGGCAATCTCATAAGGAATGCCGCCAACGTAAAGCGTGCCTATCGGGGTATTTTTTTTTGAAGTTTCCATGATCAAAGTGGCTCGTTGTAATCCTTGTTGTTTTTGATTTTTAAAGCATCTAAAAAATCTTTTTTATTAAATTTTTTGTTTAAAGGTTTACTATGTTTATATAATGGCTCGTTTACCTGTCCCACTTTTGGGACAACTAAACGAGCCATTTGATCCAGGGGTAAAATGGAAATTTCACTCGCCTTATGTGGAGAGTTTGATGGGTAATATGCTATTAACCTGAAGCTTTCCAATTCCTTGAGAATTTTATGATATGTAGACTTCGATTTTATTTTTGATTGTTTCATCATTTCATCGCGATATACCGGAAATCGTTCTGCGAATCGGTGCGTATTCCAGGCGAAAAAAAGGCTTAGGTAAAGACTTATATGCCCGGGTTTAAATTCCTCCTTTCCATAAACCAAGGCGCCGAAATTGTTCAGATGCCTTATGTAGTTCATATGGCTTAGGCTTCCAGTTCTTTACCTTCTAAAATTTCCGTGATCTTCAATGCATCGTAGTAGATAGACCCTCCAAGCTTGGTATACGGGATCTCCCCTTTAACCCGGAGGGACTGCAGGGTACCTGGACTGATTTTCATGAGTTGCATCACTTCTGCAGATTTCATCCAACGCTTGTTGTTATGGTTAAAGTGATTGCGAATTAAGAGTTCAAGTTTTTCAAAAAGTTCCTCCTTGAATTTTTCCAGATCGGCTTTGGTAATTACGTCTAATGTCATCGCTTGAATATTTTAAAGTGAATTGTTCCCTTTTATTTGGGTTCACTTCAAAATTGTTCAATCCGTTACGAAGGTTTTCATGACCTTTCGAATATTCGAGATTTTTATACCGAATTTGTGTTGAAACAAATAGGTATTCACTTATATACCATCCGCACGTTCCAAACCCAAATTCAACTGATAGCGCAGCTCGTCCAGGAATTTGGTACGGGTTTTTTTCCTCCCCCGGATCTCCCCATAGACTTTGTATATATCACTGAGTTCAACTCCAAAAAGTCGTTGAAACACGCGTGCTACCTCTTGAATGTCGTGCTTTCCATGGTTCAGGATCTTGGAATGATGTAAGGCATAGATCAATTCGATAAGGGCTACTTTGGAACCGGTCCATTGCAATTGTGGAAGACCAAAATCAGGTCCCTCATCCAATGTGGGTTCTTTGGGATGATCCAGATCAAATAATACCTTTTCGAAGTATTTATACAGTTTTGGTAACGCCAGTAATTTTGCATGAGTATGATCATAAGGTGTACTAAAACAATGGTACCGGTAATGTTCCATGGAACTGATCTCCATCTCCCGATTGTTTTTTCTCAAAAAGTACACCGCATCCAGGTCGCTACCATTACTCTGAATGTAATTCCAGAATTGTTTGTGCTCTCGGTAAAATCCATGTAACTCATTGATCTTTTCCTGAATGAATTTCCGATAGACCCTGTTTAGGCATACCTCGGAAAATTCTTCAGCATACAAAACCTGCTTATAATAGATCCAATAGGCATAGGGCTCCGGTTTGATCTGTTTGAAAAATTGGATCTCCTGAGACTCATTTTTAAAAGGATGTTTTAAGATCTCATCATGCATGCCATGCAGCGTTTTAGTACTCAGATCCAATCCAAAAGTGGCACGTTTGAACAGGTTGGGATGATCGTATTTCAGATCGGTGAGTTCCAATCGAAAATCCTGAAGTAATTCTACTAAATCCATAATAACAGGTATTTAAAACCCAAGCACTTATGGAAAAATCTTTTGTAAGAATTGAGATTATATTCTATTCAAAAGGTGTGCCAAAAAACTATCGGAATGAATTATAATTACAATATATACAGTATTTATGTATTTTATACGCAAACAAAAAGCCCTCCGATGGGAAGGCTTTCACAATGTATACAGGTAAGACTTTAAACCACTGCCACCGATGGTTCCAATTGCGTTTTGATTCGCATACGAATATCACTTAAAGTCTGATCAAGAAGTAACTTTCCATCCCGGAAAACCTCTTTTAATTCTCCACCCCGTTCCTCCTCCCAGGTCACTTGATCCTTTAACCTGAAAACGCCGTTGACCATTTCAATTTTGATCAAGCCTCGGGCTGACTTTTTCGTACCGTCATCTGTCACGGGGTCCTTATAGATTTCTCGTGAGGTTCCATTCACTTCCCCATAAGTGGCCTTCATGGCAAATCCAAATGTATCTCGGGTATTGTACTGATAGGTGAAAGACCCGATTCCCAGAACAACATTGGTAGAGGCAAAACCAAGTTCCTTCAGCCGCTCACAAATCCGTATGGCCCGCTCCAAGTTTATACTGTCTCCATAAATAGCACCAATATGAGAATCCAATTCTTTATAACCTTTCGAATTTGTAATACCTCCAAATACATCCCACAATAACTGGATCACCCCTGCTCTTTCTTCCGGCGTTTTACCTTCAGGATCACCGCAGATGATCTTTACCGGGTCCCCGCTGTCAGGTCTAATGACCAGCTTACCATCCCTGGCCAATACCTCATTCTTTAAACCTGGCAAATACTCGGTTAATACCTTCCAAAGGTCCCAGGTATCCGAGACAATGGATACAATTCCTTTGGGATAAACTTCGGTAATTAGCCGTTTGAACGTGTTGAATTCTCCATGATTTGTTCCCATACTCATTACCGAATGTTCCGTTGCGGCTACAGATCCCCCAACAAGTTCCTTATCACTATCCGCTTGATAGTAGCATTCTAAAAAGTCAATACTGGGGATCGTGTCGGTTCCGGTAAAACTTAACAGGTGTCCCGCTCCACTAATCATAGCACCTTCCAGACCTCCAATACCACGCATGGAAAAATCATGTCCCTGCCAGTCGACGAACTCCATGGTCGAACTAGTCTCTAAGGCATACCGGTTCAAAACCTTCCTGTATTCCCTGGCTATGGTAGCAGAATTACATGGCAGCCATACTGTTGTAGATAACAAAGTCTCAAAATAATTCGTAAGCCAAAAAAATTCCGGAAGCGTATTGTACATGGTGAACATGGGTACTCGTACCGGTACGGCAGCCCCCTCCGGTAATGCTTTAAAGACCATGGGGATATACCCAAGTTCATGTAATGCCTCTATATGATCCTTCCCCACTGAATGCTCTCCAAGGTAATTATTGATCCTTCGTACATATTGACTAACCACTTCCTCCTTGGGTTTAGAGAAAAAATGATTCCGAAAATCTTCCAAAACATACTTTTTAAGAAAGTATTGCAATCCGAAAAATACCACTTCATCGACTCCCTCAATGCGACTTTTTCTAGGCGTCCAATTGGAATAGACAAGAGTAGTATTTGGGGGGTACTGACGTCTGTGGTCAACCTTGTAACCATCTGTTAATAGTAATGGATTCATAATGTTTGGTTTTAATGAATGATTAAACAACTACCTTATCCTCCAGGGGAACCTGGATCAATTGGGGGGATAGCGGATGATCGGTAAATGAATTTGTAGTGTATATCTTTTCAAAGACTTCACATAACTGTTCTAAGCCTTTGCTGAATATTCCATGACTTACTGCCAGGTAAAGAGGTCCTGCATTCTTTGCTTTTAGTGCTTTAGCTAATCCTAAAAAAGTCCCTCCTCCATCACAGATATCATCCACAATTAAGCAGGGTCTTGCCTGTAAATCATCCTGGTATACTGTGAATTTGGATATCTCCCCGGTTTGAACATTTCGGGATTTAGAACATTCAACCACATCATAATCTTTTAAATCCTGGGCTAACTTATAGATCTTCTTTAAAGCGCCTCCATCGGGTGAGATCAAATAGGTGTCAGAAGGAAGATCGGAGATGACCTCTTTGATAAAAGGGGTATTGGAAATTACTTGACACGAATCAAGTAAAGCAGGAGTAACATCAGAATGAGGATCAAAGAGGGTAACCTTCTCGAAGCCTTGAGCATTGATGATATCAGTATACACTTTCACCGTTAAAGGTTCCCCGAAAATCATCACCCGGTCTTGACGGGCCGCAGGAAAATACGGAAGTACCAATTCCAAATGTTTAACCCCCAGCCTTCGTAAGGCATCAACAGCCAATAGTATTTCACCCAACGCTTCAAAACTTGAAGCCCGATGGGTGATGATGACTTTATCACTAGCGATGTGAGAGGTTATCCGAAGATGGGCTTCTCCTGCTGGAAACCTGAATTTGGTGAAAGGAATTTGTTCCAGTGCTGGAAAAGGACGAAAGTCGGAATCAAGATCGAATGTCATTTTGCGTAATTTTTACACAAAGTAAAACAAGTTTTCGATACCTGCAACTATATTGTGTAATTTTTACGCAAACTTTAGTTCAAAATGAAATCCTTCAGCTAAAAGCTCGTTATATTTATCTTCTATAAAACGGAATTTATTCGCTGGTCTACCCATACCTTCCCTGCGGAAAGTACCCAGGTCCTCTAAGAATCCAAAGCTTAAAATTTTCTTCCTGAAGTTTCTACGATCAAATGCCCTACCGGTTATGGTCCTATACAAACCTTCCATTTCGGAGAAGAAAAACTCTTCTTCCAACAAGTCAAATCCAATGGGTTCATAGTGAATCTTCGCTCGTAACCGTTCCAGACCTTTCTCAAAAATAAGCTCGTGATCATACCCTAAGGAAGGTAATGCATCTATTGGAAACCACTGAGCGTCCAAAGCATCTGTGTCCGCCTTTAGCTCCAATCTTTTAGGATCTACCAACCCCAAATATGCTACGGCTATTACCCTACCCCTGGGATCTCTTTTGATATCATCTCCAAAAGTATAGAGTTGATCCATATACTCTAATTCTACATTGGTTTCCTCCCGTAACTCTCTTTTCACTGCATCCTTTAAGGGCTCATCATCTTGTACTAATCCCCCTGGTAACACCCAAGAGTCGGCCATAGGTCCAAACTTTTGTTTAATACATAAAAGGAACAAGGTTTCCTCCTTATAACCGAAAACAACGGCATCAACAGCTACTTTTATATCTTGCATTGAAGAATTATTTTACGTCTAATATACATAAAACCTATATAATTTGACATTTCGATAAAGAGAGGTCAACTATGATATTTTGAAAACTATAACTAATTTCTAACCTCAAAGACTAATCTATTTACCTTAAATAGATTTTTTTCTATATATTAGGATACAATCCTCTAATCATATGTATCATGGTCGTGACCAAGGAATTTTTAAAAAATATGGAAGATGCCTATTACTATAATTCTGCATCTTCTTCTGGTTATTGTCCTGAGCGCTCATATGAGATGGTAAGGGCACTGGTAAAAGGGGAATCATTATATATTGAATCGGATAATTTGGAAATTAGGACTATTGAAGAGTACATGGAATGGAAGAGACCATATGATTATCTTAACGTAGCAATTACTTCTGAATGCATTACAAGGGCTAAAATAGAACTATTTCCTACCTGGGAAGAGATCCCGAGGAAACTAAAAACAAAAGGCAATACTAGCCGTAAAATGGTTTCTATTGAATACCTAAAAAATATGGAAGACCTTTTTAATCGAAATACACCTTCCACGATAGGTGGTTTGAAATACTTATCATATGAAATGGTCAAATCGTTGACAAAGGGCATCCCCTTGTTCCTAGAAGATGAAGGACGAACGATTACTTCTATTAAAGAATACCTGAATTGGATCAAACCATACAACTATCTGAAAGTTGGCAATACCAATGAGTTTATCAATGAGGCGGAAAAGGAAGTGAAACGTGAACAGGAGGAGGTAAAAGACGCTCAAGCAAATCAGAAGGCTATACTTGAAGGTATCTTAAGAGAGATTCAGTATATTCAAATTGAAAGGAAAAAACTGTATGGAAAAAAAAGCAATCCTGATTTTGAGGTCACTAAACACTTCATTGAAAAAATGAAATCGATGTATCAATTAAGCAAGGGACCTTCGTTTGGAGTATGTGATATAATGCAGTACAAGTTGGTAAAAACATTAGTATGCGGTGGATCACTAATCATTGAAGAAGAGAATAACCTAATTATTGATTCGATTGAAGCTTATTCGAAATGGAAAAAACCATACGAATATTTAAATTTCATCAATACATGGGATTTGGTAGTAAAAGCTATCTATGAACTTAAACAGGAACTACCGTTGGTAAAAAGTAAACTTAGATGATGCCTTAATACTTTCTAAATTCTGAATTTAAATTGAGTCTCTATTACCTTAACATATTATAAGTACAATGAGAACGAGATTTCGAATCGATTGGACAAACATCCTACATATATCTGAATAATTAATTACGTATCAACCTCACTTAGCATCATATAAAGGAGAATCGAGCTTTTAATACATCCGGAAATATCAGATAAAAGTGGTTTCAAATCCGTATTGGGAGATCCTATCATTTAGTATAATTTCGATATTTCATCGAAAAAAAATTATATATTTACAGAAATTTCGTTAAATATAATAATTTACTCACCTCATTTATACCGATTAAAAAACTTAATCTATGGATAACTGTAAATCTGTGGCTGAAAATTTACTAGCCGAGCTAAGAATAAAATTCACAAAAAAATTTATAGAAGATTCAATCTTATCACATCCAGATCATCCCAGCTTATTATCTATTTCAGACACATTATCTAAGTATAACATCGAAAATCTTGCGGTAAAGACTGAAAAATCAAAGCTTCAATCATTACCATTGCCATGTATAGTTCAATTATCCGGCCAAAACAATAAGTTTTATGTATTAGTTGAATTTTCTGACCAACAAGCTATATATATTGATGACAATAGAAAGAAGCAAAAAATATCGGTGAGTAAACTTCTTAATAAATGGACCGGTATATGTCTGCTAGTTGAGAAAACTGAATATTCTGGGGAACCCAATATTAAAAATAAATTGACCAAAAAAAAGTGGCTCAATTCTCTGAAATGGTCTGTAATCCTATTCTTTTTATTTTGGTTTACTTTAAATTTTGATTTTAGTCATTTAATCAACCAATCCAATTCCATT
The DNA here is from genome assembly GCF_004799345.1 of Robertkochia marina. Classification (GTDB taxonomy): domain Bacteria; phylum Bacteroidota; class Bacteroidia; order Flavobacteriales; family Flavobacteriaceae; genus Robertkochia; species Robertkochia marina. Next base: position 374,650 of record NZ_SSMC01000002.1, on the reverse strand, counting down.
TGGATAGTAGCTTACCTTATTACTAAAGTAATAGGACTTTCAATAGGAATTCTGCTGCTTTGGCATGAAATAGATGGTAACAATCCTAAAGTTCAAAGTTTTTGCTCCAGAGGAGGGAATAAAATCGATTGCGATTACGTCTTAAATTCAAAATATGCAAGATTATTTAATGGTAGTTTAAGTTTATCATTAATTGCATTTTCCTATTATTTTGGAACTTTATTGTATGCTTTATCCTATGAAGTTTCAAGTTCTTCATTAGCAGTGTTATCCTACTTAAATTTTCTTACTATTCCAGTTATTTTTATTTCTGTTTATTTCCAAGGAGTTATTATAAAAAAATGGTGCTCATTATGTATAACAATTCAAGGGGTGCTTCTCATAGAATTGATCATTGGATTAATAGGTGATTTTAATACTGGCAAAATTGAATACAATACAATTCCTTTAATAATTAGTCTTTTTCTATTTCCTGTTCTTATTTGGAATATATTATTTCCTATTCTATTCCAGAATAAGGAAGTATTTCTACATAAAAGAAATTTAAGTAAAATAAAATATAATAAGGATGTGTTTCATGGGCTACTTTCAAAATCGAGAAAAATAAAATCGATAAATAAGGAATTAGGTATTCTATTTTTAAATCAAAATACGAAATACCATGTAGTTAAAGTATGTAATCCATATTGCGGGCCTTGTTCAAACGCTCACCCAATTTTGGAGGAATTGATAAATAATGGGAAAATTAGTTTACAAGTAATTTTCAATGCTACAACTAATGAAAATGATATTAAAACAAAACCTGTTAGTCATTTCTTGGATATTGCCTCTACTGGAAACGAAGAATTAACTCAAAAATCACTTAATACCTGGTATTCATCCAAAGATATCACTTATGAGGATTTTGCTGAAAAATTCCCAATGAAAGGCTCGATGGAGGAACAACATGATAAAATAATGGCCATGGAAAAATGGTGTAATGACGAGAATATAACCCATACACCTACGATCTTTATAAATGGGTATGAATTACCACGTGAGTACAATATTGAGGATTTAAGAGATGTACTAGTATAAAATCACCTTTTTAGGTTAACGAAATTGCTTTCGCGAAGCATGGACTGAAACCTTGACAGTCCTTAATGTTCAAGGCAAAATTTATATTAAATATTTTGTTTTATTATGAGAAATTTAAATTTTAACTCAAGTGAAATTTTGAGTAGAGACCAATTGAAAACTGTTTTAGGTGGAGATGGGCAATGTCCAGGTGGTGGAATCCCTTGTTCATGTTCAGGTAGTGATCAAATCCAAGTTATTGGATGCGCAAGTTCCGTTCAAGCGTGTTTCGATTTCTGTGATTAATCTCAACTTATGCCTTGGAGGTTATTGCCTCCAAGGTATTTTCATCCCTTGAGAAAGGCTATAATTTCATCTTTGAAAAATTCAAACTATTGAAAATTTAAATTTCATTTAAAAAGAATTTAAATAAAATCTCTTCTAAAATTAATCTACATTGTTAAACGGATTCCCCTTTTATAAACAACCTGACTCCAAAGATTGTGGACCAACATGCTTGCGTATAATTTCAAAATATTACGGTAAGATTATCACTCTCCAGGAAATCAGAGATTTAGCAGAAACAAGCAGAGAAGGGAGTAACTTAATGAAATTAAGTGATGCTGCTGAGGCAATCGGATTTAAAAGCATAGGTGTTAAAATAGATTTTGAAAAACTTTCACATGCCCCATTGCCATTAATTATTCATTGGAAGAGAAACCATTTCGTTGTTGTCTATAAAGTAAAAAAAGATTCTGTTTATATATCCGATCCTTCCTATGGATTAATTAAATATCATAAAAAAGAATTTCTAACAAATTGGATAGGCGAGGACTCTAATGATAATACCAAAGAAGGAATCGCATTGTTGCTGGAGACTTCAACAAAATTTAAAGACGCAGAATGGGATACAACGCAAAATAAATCACTCAAATTCCTTTTTAAATATCTATTAGGATATAAGAAATTAATTGTTCAATTAATACTAGGCTTATCAATTGGGAGCCTCTTACAATTAATTTTCCCTTTTTTAACTCAAAGTATTGTTGATATCGGTATACAAAATCAAGATATAAATTTTATCTACATTATTCTTTGTGCTCAATTAATGTTGTTTCTAGGAATTACCAGTGTCGAAATATTTAGAAGTTGGATATTACTACATTTAAGTACAAGAATAAATATTTCTCTAGTTTCAGATTTCTTCATCAAATTAATGAACTTACCGATCGCATATTTCGATACAAGAATGACTGGAGATATTATGCAAAGAATTAACGACCATGGCAGAATCGAAAAATTATTAACTAACTCAACTTTGAACACTCTTTTCTCTATGTTTAATTTAATAGTTTTTGGGATTGTACTCATAAACTATAGCATGTCCATTTTTCTTATATTTTTCCTTGGTAGTACTTTATATATAATGTGGGTCATGTACTTCTTGAAAAAGAGAAAAGAATTGGACTACAAAAGATTTTTTGAATTAAGCCAAGAGCAAAGCACTGTAATTGAGATAATCAATGGTATGCAAGAAATTAAAATGCATAATGCCGAAAAACAAAAACGTTGGAAATGGGAATTTCTACAAGCTAAATTATTCAAAATTTCTATTAAAAGTTTAGCTCTAGAACAAACTCAAAGTGTTGGTTCATCCATAATAAATGAGCTTAAGAACATTATTATAACATTTACGTCTGCAATGCTCGTAATTGAAGGTTCAATAAGTCTAGGAATGATGCTCTCCATACAATACATAATAGGGCAATTAAATTCACCCATAAGCCAAATGGTTACATTTATTCGTTCATACCAAGATGCCAAAATAAGTCTTGAAAGACTTTCTGAAATCCACGATATAGAAAATGAGGTTGACACAAATAAGCAATACATAAAGCAAATACAAAAAGATCAAAATTTGGTTTTAAATAAAGTTTCTTTTAAATATTTAGGCAATGATAATAATGTTATCAATAACCTGTCGATTGAAATCCCTGCCAATAAAATAACTGCAATCGTGGGATCAAGTGGAAGTGGAAAAACAACATTAATGAAATTATTGTTGAAGTTTTATGCTCCTCAAAAAGGGGAAATTTTATTTGGGGAAAATGATTTAAAGAATATTTCCCCAAAAATTTGGCGTGAAAACTGCGGAGTTGTAATGCAAGAGGGGTATATTTTTAATGATACTATTGCTCATAATATAGCGGTAGGAGTAGACTCTATCGACCAAGAAAAGTTAATACAAGCAGCAAAAGATGCAAATATCTATAATTTCATACAAATGTTACCTCAAGGTTTCAATACTAGGATAGGAAACGAAGGTAATGGAATTAGCACTGGACAAAAACAACGCTTATTGATCGCTAGAGCAATCTATAAAGATCCTTCCATTTTATTTTTAGATGAGGCTACTTCTGCATTAGATTCCAAAAATGAGAAAGTTATAATGAATAATCTCAACTTATTTTTTAGAAATAAAACAGTCGTGATAATAGCTCATAGGTTGAGTACAGTTAAGAATGCAGATCAAATAATCGTTATGAAAGATGGTAAAATTAAAGAATTAGGAGTACATAATGAATTGATAGCTTTAAATGGTATTTACTTTAACTTAATTAAAAATCAATTAGAGCTAGAAAAAATAAATTGAAATTGAAAAATAAAAATAATCTTAAATTACGATCTGAAGAGGTACGCGAAATCCTTACTAAGCCACCTTCCTGGATTATTAGATCGGGAATGTCACTTGTCTTTTTATTTTTTACTATAATTTTCACATTATCCTTTATTATAAAATATCCGGATTTAATTAAATCTAATGTAGTAATTTCAACATCAACCCCGATAGAACAGGTTTTAGCTAAACAATCAGGTCCACTGGATAAAATATATGTTAAAAATGGTGAGCAAATATCACCAAATCAAAAGTTAGGGATAATTCGAAATACAGCAAATACTGATCATGTATTAAAATTGAAAAGAATTATATATAAAATTGACATTAATTCCAGTAATAACTTTGATGCAATTGATTCTCTTACAAAGTTAAGTTTGGGAGAAATTGAGGATGAATTTATATCCTTTAAAAAAAGCATATCAGACTTTAAACTATTTAAAGATCTGAATCCTTTCGCTAACCAATTACAAAGTCAACAAACAAGCTTAGAAGAAATAAAAAAGCAATTATCCTATCAAGAAAGATTAAAATCATTACAAAAAAGAGAATATAACCTCGAAAAAATTAACCTTCAAAGACATAAAACATTACTGGATAAAGGAGTTATTTCTAAAATGGATTACGAGAGAAGAGAGTTGGAATTTATTCAAATGGAAAGAAAAATTAATCAAATTTCAATAACAATTTCTCAAATGAAGGAAGCCATTTCAAACGCAAATCACAAATTAATTGATATTCAGATAAATAGAAGAGAAAGCCAGGATAGAATTTCCAAAAATTTAATCCACTCAATTGAAATCCTTAAAAACAAAATTAAAGATTGGGAGTATAAATATCTTCTTAAATCGACTATTGGAGGAACCGTAAGTTTTCAAGAATATTGGGCCAAAAATCAAAATGTGAAATCAGGAGATATAATCTTTTCAATTTTACCTAAAAATAATAAGGAACTAGTAGGTAAATTAACTGTGCCTTCCAATAATTCAGGCAAATTATTACCTAACCAGAAGGTAATAATTAAACTAAATAATTATCCATATCAGCAATATGGAATTTTAGTTGGAAAAGTTTTAAATATTGCTATTTCACCGAACAAAGATGGTAATTACCTAGTATATATAAACCTCCCTCAGGGTAACGTAACTTCGCATGGTATAAATATTGGATACGACCAAGAAATGCTAGGTCTTGCAGAGATAATCACAGAAGATTTAAGTGTTGCAGAAAGAATTTTTTATAGAATGAAAAGTCTATTTCAATACTAATTAGCCATGTTAGAATTAACTCAAATTAATAAATAGGCCATTTACTCGTTCTCAATCAGATTAGTCTTAATATAACTTTCAAAAAACAATTCGAAGTTTAATTTAGTGTGACTAATAAATCTTTGAAGTCTATCCCCAAAGCTCCCCTGGCAATACTCTCCGCCTATTAGACTAAAATAAAATATATTTTGGTCTATAATTAAATAAAAAATTCCAGGTGACGTCTTCTAGATTTCTACTAAGGTTTGATGAACTTAATGCCCTATTGACAGCTAATTCATTCCTTGGCTTGATCATCTGGAGTGTATTATAATTGAACCTGGAAGAGCAATGATAAAAATTTGGAAAGGATTCATATGAAGAAAAATAAAAAGTTTTGATAATAAAAGTATTATAACTCGTATAATAAGATTTTTATAACTCTTTAATCAAATTGTTGAGAGTGTTTTGAATTATAAGCAAATAGGTATTAAAATATACTTAAAAGTTCAATTTAACAATTCCAATAACTTTTGTTCTGTTTTACCACTACTGGGTCGGGGAACATTGTCATCTAGTATATTTCCATTTGTATCAAAGAGCAAATACCTCGGAATAGTAATATTCTTGGATATTCCTGAACCCTTTGGGAAAAAGTCCGTTAAATTGTCAGTTGCAAAAAAATGGTTTCCAACTAAATCGTGTTCAATCACTGCAGATTTCCATTTTTCATAAGATTTTTCTTTATCTATACTCACGTATAACATTTCAACTCCGTTTTCTACCAAAAAAGAATTCAATTCTTTTTTATGCGTAAATTCTTTTATACATGGAGAACACCAAGTTGCCCACATATCAACTAAAACGGTTTTCTTAGGAAATTGATTTCGAACCAAATCAGCTATATTATTTTTTTCATGAATTTGAATTACTTTTAATTCATTTTTAGATCCGGTGTAAATAGCTGAAGTGGGTTTCACCTCTTTAAGATTATCTTTTAGGTTAAGTATTATTTGATCTTCTGAGAAATACTTTTCTTTAAAAACTTCGATATACGGACTTTTAGGAAAGTATTTTTTAAACATGATATAGTCGCTATAATCTGTCTGAAAATTATTAACTTCAAATGAACGGTTAACCATAATTGTTAAAGATTTCATTACCTTTTGTATCTCAATTGGTGCCATTGAGTTATGCTTAAGCTTGTCATCCCATAATCCAACAAGATTCTCAGTTGGCTTCATATTAGATTTCAATACTCCATTTAGCAATAGCATACATTTGTATTCTGAAACTACCGATCTAGATAACATATCTATTCGTTTATACCTATCACTAAATGGATCGTATTTTGTGAAAAAATAATGTAAAATTTCTTTGTCATTCTGGCGTGTTACCTCTCCATAAATTCGCCCATAAATGTGGAACATTGCTGATAGTACACTTGCTTCCGACGTTTTTTCCACTAAATCATAAAATGAAGGAGATATTTCATGGTTATCTTTCATTTTTCTGAAGGGTTTCAAAAGACTATCCTTAATACGTTCAGTGTTTTCAATAACCAGTTTCGATGGAAGATCTTTGAATTTATAAATAAGTTCAGCAAAATAATTGACCTTTCGTAGGCTAGAGGTTTGAAATAGTGTATTTCCCTTAGCGTTTTTACCTTTAAATATTACTTGATTCCGATTTAAGGAATCTTTACTAACAAAAAAGTTTATTTCAGCTCCAGGATCACATATTATCTTAGTTTTCGGGATTATAGTGCTACCTAAAATCGTAATTATGCCGGTTTCTCTAAGTTCAAATTCCTTTTGAAATGATTTTTCATTTACAATTACAGAATCATAATTAAAAAAATAGTGTTCTGGATTATCATCAAAAAATCTACAAAAAGAAACAGTCTTATTATTAATTTTATTTTGGAAATTACCTTTGATTGTTGTCAAATGTGAGGTATTATGTTTGTCACATGAAATAAACAAACATGATATAACTAATAATTTAAGGAGTGGATTTTTCAATATTTTCATGAATTCTTCAATTTTATGATCGTTAGAATAAGAGTAATATAACTCACAACGTTCTCCAATAAATACGTAATTGATTTAACCTTTCTATTGTTTAGACAACCTGTCACTTATATATAAGCTTTAATTGTTCGGTTATAAGGGGTTTCTTTCTCCCAAACAATATTGCGTTTAAGCTCTTGATAATGCAATCTAGATTTACAACTGATACAATTTTATTTTACTTGTTCTAAAATCAAATAATAAAATATAAATTTACCTTGAACATTAAGGACTGTCAAAGTTTCAGTCCATGCTTCGCGAGAGTAATATTGTTCATACGGCCAAGTTTATTTCCTTGGCCGTTTTATTTTATAATCTATAGTTAAAAGTCAAATTCTTTAGATTTCTATCCTAAATGAGTTCAAATTTTGTAATATTATTTTGCATGGAATACCTTTTTCCGAACAGATGCAAATTTGAACAAAAGTAAGAAAATTCATTATATAAAGAAATTTTAATCCATTAATGTGTCAGCTTTAGGCTAACCATACCATTAACGCTTTATGCACTGCAACCCATCTTTAGCAATAGTATAGTTCTTACTTCAAGGCAAATCGGTGATTTTAGATTTCAATTGAATTCATTTTCAATAAAAGAGATATTTGAAATGTTAATCTTTGTTAAAAGTGGAAAATTCGGGGGAGTTCAATTCTAATATCCTTGGACCCCCTTATTACCAGTACAAAAAATACATTTTGGGAGGGTTCCTCTTTCTCCGCAAAGAAAACCGGAACGGCAACGTTCCGGTTTTTTTATGCCCATACCTGAGCGAAGCTTGCTTCAGCGAAAGGTTGGGCATAAAAAAGCCGAGCCCTGCGAAAGCAGGAACGGTTTTCTTTGCAAGGCCCCCCGTTTGGGTTCTTGAGCGAAGCGAAAAACCCCTCTGATATTCCATACGAAACTGATATTTGTTAGCGTAACGGGCATAAAAAAGCCGAGCCCTGCGAAGCAGGGAGGGTTTTCTTTGCAAGGCTCCCCTCCGGGATCACGAGACCTGCAAAGCAGGGCGAGTAATCCCGAAATTAACAGAAAGTATTACAGCTTTAAGCCAACCACCCCGCCCTACGGGCACCCCTCCTTGCAAAGGAGGGGGTAAATTCATTTCCAAATTAAAATACGGTCGCAGCCTCCGGTTTTCTTTACGCCATCGCGCCAGCTGGCCCCTGCGCAAAAAAGGTCTTCTAGACCTTTTTTCAACGCTTGGTACTCCTCCCGGGATCACGGAAAATACTGAGCATTTTGAGTAATCCCCGGGAGGTGACAAGTAACAAGTAACAGGGGTAACATCGAATCATGGAAAGACGTTAAAGTCCAGTGAAAAACACCCCAGAACCACCCCGCACTTCTTGCCAGCGCGCCGGCTGGCTCTATCGCTAAAAAGGTCCACGGGACCTTTTCTTTACGCTCAGCCCCCTTAGAAAGGAGGGGGTAATTTGCGATTTCAATGTAAACCGATTAAAAAGGAGAGGAATAAATTAGTTAAGTAATAAACTGTAGTAGCAGCCTTCCGGTTTTCTTTGCCTACAACCCACCAGAAAGCCTATCTACTTCTTCTTGTTCTTCCCATACCAACGTCTTTTTCCCTTAGAGCCTTTTGCCCCATCTGATGACGATGGTTTACGATTACGTGGGCGGGAAGATGATGAAGTTCCGGCAGTCCTTGCTGAGTCATTTCGACTGCCTCGGGAAGCAGAAGATGCTGTTCTTCCTGAAGATCTTTCTCCCGACTGTTCGGGAAGCTCACTCGGATCTATTTCGATACGGCTAGAGGGAATGCGCTGGGAGGTGAATTTCTCTATGGCTCTCAATAAAGCAACTTCTTCTCCGTCAACCAGGGAAATGGCCTCTCCGGATGCTCCGGCACGTCCTGTCCGACCAATACGGTGTACATAGTCTTCAGGGACATTGGGAAGCTCAAAATTCACTACATGGGGCAACAGCGGTATATCTAATCCCCGTGCAGCAATGTCTGTGGCAACGAGCACCCGTATGGCCCCCGACTTGAAATCAGCCAGCGCCATGGTTCGGGCCGTCTGACTCTTATTACCGTGAATAGGGGCTGCTGTAATGCCCTGATTAACCAGTTTTTTACACAACTTGTTGGCGCCGTGTTTGGTCCTGGTAAACACCAGGGCCTGCTTCCAGTTCTCTTCTTTAATTTTATTGATCAAAAAGATCGGTTTAGCTCGCTTATCAATAAGAAATGCTTTTTGCTCAATGACTTCCACAGTGGTATTCTCAGGGGTGGCTTCCACCAATACCGGGCGATGCATAAATCCTCGAGCCAGATCTTTGATCTCGGGAGAAAATGTAGCAGAAAACAACAGGTTCTGTCGTTTTGAAGGCAATAAAGCCAGGATCTTTTTAATATCCCTCAGAAAGCCCATATCCAACATCCGGTCTGCCTCGTCCAGTACAAGAATTTCTACCTGGCTAAGCGACAAAAGTCCTTGCTGATGCAGATCCAGAAGTCGGCCCGGGGTTGCGATAAGTACGTCGACCCCTCGTTTTAATCCCTGTACCTGGGGGTGTTGACCTACGCCTCCAAACATTACCATTGATTTCAATGAAAGGTAGGCTCCGTATTGCTTCACGCTCGCTTCTACCTGGGCTGCCAATTCACGGGTCGGAGTAAGTACCAGTGCTCTGACAGGACGGTGGCGTCCGGAGGCAGATTGTGAAAGCAATTGGAGCATAGGCAGGGTGAAACCAGCGGTCTTACCGGTTCCTGTCTGGGCAGAAGCCAGCACATCTTTCCCTTCTAAAATACGGGGAATAGCTTTTTGTTGTATGGGTGAGGGTTCAGAGTATCCTTGTTGGCGAACCGCCTTAAGCAGGGACTCAGACAGCCCCAGGGAAGTAAATGACATAAATGTATATTGTGCAGGCTTTCATTTATAATACGGCCCACGATTGGCCGTAAAGGTACGCTTTTCCTTTGAACCCCGAAGTTACAGGTAACAGGTGACAAGTGACCAGTGACAAGTGACATGAAAAGTACATAAAACCTCCGGTAGAGCAAGGCGGCCTTCGGCCACCCGAGAACCACACCACCCTTCTTGCCATCGCTCCAGCTGGCTCTATCGCTAAAAAGGTCCACCGGACCTTTTCTAAACGCTCTGCCCCCTTAGAAAGGAGGGAAATAATTTAGTTTCTAAATAAACTGCAGTGATAGCCACCGGTTTTCTTTGCTCTACCTCTCTTAATTTTGTCTCAAAAAAAGTCCCACGTTCTCTCGTGGGACCCTCAAAATATATTTTAGAAATAGCCAATTAATTTACAAATAGTAATTCTTCTATCTCTTCCAGGCTTTTTCCTTTTGTTTCAATAACATATCTCATCACAAACAACAGGGCTAATACCGCTAAGACCGCATAAATAGCAAAAGTAATGGTAGGTCCCAGGTTCGAAAGTTCCCATGGAAAGAATTGGGTAACTGTATAACTCACCAGGGAGTTAAAGAAGCCCACCACTGAAATTGCAATCCCTTTAATATTTCCGGGAAAGATCTCTGAAAGCAGCGTCCACATCACCGGACCTAAAGAAATGGCAAAAGCAGCCACATACAGCAAAATAGCAATCAGCACTAAAGTGGCATTGATGGAAATAAACTTTTTAGCTTCATTCCTTTTAAAATCCTGTAATTGGGCCTCAGACAGCAAGGGTTTAAGGTCATTTGTAAGGTCCTTTTGAGAGGAGTATGTATTTCCCTGCAGAGAGGTTATCGAGGTTCTGATTTCTTCTGAATTGACCTGACTAATGGCTTCAGGAGTTAAGGTATAGGTGGCCTTATAAAAGGCAAAGGTAGCCATAGATAACGCAATGGCCATAGCCCCTGTGCCAATAATTAAAAGGGGTTTTCTTCCGAGTTTATCGATCAAACGGATGGCTACAAGGGTAAATACCAGGTTGGTTAACCCTACAACGATCGCTTGCAAAAAAGAGGAGTCGGTACTACCGCCTGCCTGCTCAAAAATAGTAGGGGCGTAATAAAAAATAGCATTGATCCCCGTGATCTGCTGGAAGAAAGCAATTCCCAGGGCAATAATCATGATGGTTCGCATACGATGGCTGAGCAGGTCGGAAATTGTTCCCTTGCGCTCTTTCTTATCCATACCTCTTTCTATCTCACTAAGCGTCAAATCGGCATAATCCTTCCCTCCAATCTTTACCAAAATCTTTTCAGCGGCTTTTTTGAGATTTTGACTCTGGATAAGCCAACGTGGACTCCTTGGTACGGAGAACAAGGCCAGAAAATAAATAAAGGCCGGTATGGCCTCGACACCTAACATCCACCTCCAGCTCTCGCCTTGGATATCTTTAAGGAAGTAATTGGAAAAATAGGCTACGGAGATACCTATTACAATATTAAGCTGATTCAATGACACCAGGCTTCCCCTTAATTTCGGGGGCGCGATCTCGGCTATATAAACCGGTGCTATAAGAATGGCACCTCCAATGCCCACTCCCCCAATAATACGGGCTACCACAAACTCAACATATCCGGTGGCAAGTGCCGACCAGGTGGCTGAAACCGTGAACAAGATAGCGGTAACGATCAATATTTTTTTTCGGCCAAAGCGGTCACTCAGAGGACCTGCCGAAATGTTACCGGCCATAGCACCGAAGATTACACATCCCACAGCAAAGCCCAGTTCCCAGTCTGACATTTCAAAATACGTGGTTATTCCATTCACTGCACCGGAAATTACGGCACTGTCGAATCCGAGAAGAAAACCTCCTAAGGCAACAACGAGGCTTATAAAAATAGTATACCCTTTATTCATAGTAAGTAAGGTTAGTTGGTTAGTAGACCAGGGTTTGCATGGCATGGGCCGAGATCTGAAGGTTTAATTCGTTGTTGCCCACCACCAGCTTATAGCTGATCATTTTGTTCGGTTGCATTCATCACAACGGTGACCATGCTACCATCGGTATTCACAAATGTAGTACTTTTCAGGCTACTTCTGCCGGTGTTTGTACTCACCCGATGGCTCCCAGGTGTATATACCTGGAAAAGCGGACTACATAATAATATGTTGGCATAAAGATGAATTCATCGGCCTGAATATTGGCATGGATCGGAGCAAAACAAAAGTTCCCTTCATGGTTTGGCTCAGGGTTGTACAGCCATCGGTTCGTTTTCTGCGGTAAGACCCCAAAGCGGAATCAGGCTTGGCTGTTTTGGTTCAAGACTCGGCACAAGAAACATGAAAATAGTGAACCAAAAACACTGTTGAAAAGGGTCATTTAAAGTTTATTCTGATCCGGATTTTGATGAAAGAATTATTTTAACGTTTCGTGTTTCACCCAATCTACTTCCATCACCCAGGTACCTTCCATGGGGCTGTCAGTGATCTTGGCAAAATTCAGGATGGCGAACATGGGTTCAGGGTATTTATCGCCCTGACCTTCGTTTCTGTAGATCTCTTCCCCATCCAAACGATACACCAGGTCACTTCCTTCCCACTCTACAGAATACTCGTGATATTCATCAAGAGTTGCGGGAAAATCCTTTCGCATACTCCACCAGTCTCCTTTATCACACTCTCCTTCACTTTTAATAGCTCCGGTGGTAAAACGATCTTTATGGTGATCACCGTGATGCTCGAAAATATCAATTTCTCCTGAACCTGTCATTGGCCAGCATATGTTTTCATCGGCCTCTTGTACCGGCGATTCATTATTTTTAGCCCCCAACAACCACCAGGCAGGAAACATACTGGCTTGCCCGTTATTGTGAATTTTAAGTCTTGCTGTCCACTTTCCCTTAACAAATTCACGCCTGTTCTTAGTTACGATCCTGGAGGAAACATATCGTGTATCCGGGTGTTGTTCCCCATGCTTATCTAGGTTATCACAAGGTAACTCTTCCTCTAAACGAATAACCTTGAGCTTTAAAGAACCATCACTTACCTCTCGGGTTCCATATTCGCCCTCGGGGACATAGCATTGAAACTCGTTATTGACCCAGATGCGCTGATCTTGCCAATGGTCTTCATTAAATGAGTTGAAATCATCGAAAAAATCAACTTCCCAGGTTGAATCGGCCGTGGCAATTTCAGTTGATACTGTAACTTCAGCTCCTTTTCCGGACTCGGTTTTACATGATAATTGTACTGTGACTATTCCGATAAGCATTGATCGTATCAAGATTTGTACTTGTTTCATCCTATTGTATTTAAAAGTTTTTTAATTCTTATTAGCAATGATACTGTGCATAAAACCGGAAGGTCACAAACTCTGAGGTATTTCCCTCGGCATCGACAGCGGTTACTTTACTATACTATTGTGCACCTGAATCTACTGGTACCTCCAGGGTATTCAGGTACGTTTCTTCTGCTTTATTCAGGTTGAAAGGCTTGATATAGTATTTTTCAAGAGACTTCAGCGTTCTGAGCAAAAGATGTAAGAAAGGTAGTTTCTTTTTTCGGGCGTTCAAAAAATAAACGGGTGTATTCTAATAGCCATTCGGTCCTCTATACCCATGGTCAAGGGGTGTATAATTTAACCAAAACAAAGTCGATAAAAGAAACTGCTCTCGGGGAATCAAGAGCTTTAATGCACCTTAACCTTGTTACTGTTAATTATAACACAGGATAAATATCAAATGTCAAGGCGGTGATTAGAACCACTATCGATGAAAGTAATACCCCTGTTTGCCAGAAACTGTATTTGGAGGTACGAAAAATTTCATAAATAAGGTATAGGGTCAAAGCCAAAATGAGCAGTGAAACCCAGGGTAACCAAAAAGCTGAGGGTACTAAGCCGAACAGTAAGGTTAACCCTCCCTCCTGCATGGTCTGAAAACTATAATAGGCCAGCCCTGAAATAAACAACAGTATACAAAATGAGGTCAGGAACATCACAGATTGAAATCCTTTTCTTCGAATCGCCCCGATCAATTCTTTGAACAAGAACATCAGGCTAAGTAAGAATGGGAATAGTAAAAGACATATCCAGAGGGCATTTTGCTTTAAGGCAATTTCTCGAATCAGGACATTTACTTTTGAATTCTTATAAATTGAATTGGTAAATTCTATGGGAGAGGCTTTCAGTTCGGCAATACAATCTGCTTCCGGTCGCTTGGATGGTGATTCAATAAAATCTTTGAACATCTTCCTCCCGCAAGGAGTAGAAAACGCCCCATGACCTACGTTTGGGTATTCAAAATAGAAGCTGTTTACGTATCTCTCATGCATCACCCGACTGTATTTTGCAGGGGTGATAGGGTCATGAGTTCCGGCCACTACCAGGGCCGGCACATCACTGGTTACCGGAATTGTATCTCTCGGATTATAAGTAATGGTGTTGTCGGTCATGAAAAAATCTTCAAACATATCGAGCATCGTGAACTCAGGGTTGCTTTTCTTTACAACATTATACTCTGCTGTAAATTTTGCCTGCCTTGCTTTCCAATCGTAGGTGTAATTTATAATGGAGGTTCCGTTAACCATTTCTATTATATTTTTGAACCTTGGCAACAAGATTTCAAAGAAATCAAGTTCATACGCCATAAAAGCCTCAAGCACTAACGGAATATCTTTGAAGTTAGAAGCAGAATACAACAATCGATGAATAGCCCCATTGATCTCGTAATAATTAAGCATTAATGCTTCTTCACCCTCTACCTTCAAAGGATTATCCATGGAAGCTTCTAAAAAAGCGTAAAATCGCTCCTTTAAATTTGGATAAGCCTGTTCACACTCAGGATCTCCAGCACAGGCCTCCAATACTTTTTCTAACACATCCATGTAATGCAGTGAGCCCTCTCCATTCATATAATCTCCCATAGGTACATTAGAATCGCTGAAAACAGATCTGACCGTAACCTTAGAATCCTCAGCTGCACGCAGAAAACCCTGGATTCCCATGGTTCCATTAGAGATACCAAATAAATTTACTTCTTCATAACCTAACTGTTCCATCAGTATTACAGCATCTTTAGTCTTGACTGCAGTACCGTATAGGCGGTAGTCAATGCCCTGCTCTTTAAGTTCCTCAAAACAAGAATAAAGTTGCTTATTATGCTGATCGCTAATCTCCTTAGGACTCAGATCTTGTTTGACCAATTCCCATTGTTGCCTGCCCAGATCAGGGCATAGATTGGGGGTTGAATATCCTGAACCGCGATAATCATATACAATGATATCCCTGTTCTTCACCGGCATCATTTGCATATGTATCATGGTTCGATGAATATCGGGCAATCCCCATCCCCCGTTAAAGATCAGTATAGGGTCCGGTTCAGGATGTTCTGCTGTACTTTTAATGATGCTAAAAGCGACCTGGATATATTTACCACCAGGCTTATTGTAATCTTCAGGCACAGTAAGGTGTCCGAACTCAACGTTTGGAAAATCTTCGAACTGTTGGCAATCTTTAAGAAAACAATCTTTCTTTTCAATGGTAATCTCTTGCTGACTTAATGCATGAAATGAAATGGAAAAGAGCAGGAAAAAAATACAATTCTTCATCAGGTTTTATTAGGCTAGGTTTACAGTTTAATCAGAAGTACAAATACATCAATGACCTGAATATTGATTAACCAATGCTCCGGAGGTTTAGCGATCATTTCCTTGTTGTCAGGTTTTCGACATCGCCAGACTCTATGATTAATTTGAACGGCCTTTCATGTAACGTTAATTCTCTTTTATTCTTTTTCAGTACCATTTTGGCCAAGTCCTTTCCGGTTTGATCCATCCAAATAAGTGAGTCACCTGGTCTGGCAGGTTGACCTGTCTAAACATGGAGAAATCATTGACAAAGGTCACCCTTATATGATTTATGCTATCAAGTTCAAAGGTCACAAGCTCCCTTTGCTAGTACCCAGCAATACATGGCCATAATTTGAAGTAGCATTCAAACTTCGATTCACTACTACCTGATTCCATCTTTGCGTATCGAAATAGTCTGTGTTTTCAACTCTCTTAACCTCAAAGCTATGCACATCATATGCTCCTTCAATTTCAATAGGAGAAAAGGTGTTTACTAGTCGTAATAACATTTATCAATATCAGATTTTTCTTACTTAGAATTAAAAATAGTTATTTTTCCTGAATATGATGTCAGGCTGCTATAACTCTGATTGGCATGCAATAACAAGACCTGTTGCCCCGGATGCATAATTCCATTGGGATCAGGTGATATAAACCAAATAGCCCGATCAATAAATAATTTAGTTTTGAACTTGACAACCCCGGCCTTCGGCCAACCACCCCGTTAATGGCCATCGTAGCTGCTCCGCCCTGACTACCGTCAGGTGAATACGCTATAAACATCCACCTGCTGTTTTATTAACTCTTGGTCTTCCCCCGGGTAGCTTTAAATACTATAGCCTCTGAAGATGCGCTTAGGTCGTATTCACATTCTGCGCCAATGAAGACCGACTTTCCTTTTTTCAGTTGCATTCGGTGACCACAAGGCTCATTCAGCACTACCTCCCCTTTTATCACCAGCAAAATTTCGCAAGCGACCGCCTTTGATTTATAGCTCCTGCCCAAGGGGAGATCAATACGGCTTATTTGAAAGTCAGGGGCCTCACAATGGTATATGCGCTCCATTTGGTCGGCCTGAAGAGTCCCTCTTAAAACCGAAGGTATGGTCTCTTCAAAATTTATATGATTCAAAAGTTCAGGAACATCCACATGCTTGGTTGTCAGTCCACCCCTAAGAACATTATCTGAATTAGCCATTAATTCAATATTCTGCCCCTTCAGGTAAGCATGGGGTACCCCGGCAGCCTGGTATATGGCCTCTCCCCGCTGTAATTGCACCAAATTAAAGAAGTAAATAGAATAGATTCCTTTATCAACAGATCGGGTACTGCCGAATTGCAGGGCCGCCTTGGCTGCCCAGAAGTGAGGAGATTGTTTTGATAATTCACCTCGTTGATATTGTGGAATAATTCTGTCAAGCAATGGTCTGAGGATGGCATTTCGTTCCTTTTCATGCTGATGCATCACCTTTGTGTATAACCCTTTAAGTCCCCCCGACAGTAATTCGGGAATCAGGCTATGGAATTCAGGAACGTCCCGCATTCTTTTTAAAAGACCATCTGCAGGCATAAATCCGTGAAGAAGCCAGAACTCACTCAGAGCCACCATAATTTCAGGTTTGTGGTTGGCATCCTTAAAATTCCTATGGGGATGGTCAAGAGGAATCCCTTGTGAATTTTCCTGATCAAAACCGCTGACTGCAGCCTCCTTGGAAGGATGTACCTGGATAGAAAGCATATGCTCGACATCAAGAACTTTGAATAAAAAACTCAATTCTGATTCAGAAACAGCATTTTTCTTTAAAGACTTCAGATAAGTTTGCAGGGCAATTTCCCCCTCAGGGAATACAAGTTGGGAAGGCCCTTTGCTATGAGTTCCCAGCCAGTATTCAGCAAAAGGATTACCATTTTTTTCAATCCCTAATAATTCCGGCACAAAATCTTTACCACCCCATGCATACGATTGAATTTTTCCATTTAGTGCGTATGCCCTTCTCAATGAGTTCATCTTTCAAAATTTTAAGTTTTAGTCTTCTTGCGAAACCAAAAGCTTCCAATTAATTAAGGAAAGTAATGGATTCGTTAGATAAAAGTATCTCGCAGTCTAACAACATAATTGAGAAATTAGATAAATAGTAGAACTACTGTCGGCGAATGGTAAACTACTGTTGTTTAACGTTTTGAATCGTGCAGGTTCATCCTTCGGACGACAGATTTTGATAGCTTCAGTCCATCCATTTTTGACCGGAACCATGGAGGAACGGAAGGCAGGCATTCCGCTGGATTCTTTTGTAAAACATTTCCTTTTAAGACGGGCGATTTATAGCAACCCAAAAAATCATCACCTACGAAAGGCTGTATGGCAATATGTACTCCAAAGGCCTTCCCTGCTCTATGGATTCTTGCAAATGTCTTGACCCTGTTCTTTCCAATAGTTTATCTAACATATTTGTCGGTCCAGGGATTAATAGACGGTTCAAATTACCATTCGTCGACACTTATTGACCATCCACCTTCACAGATCGCATTATGAACGAAGATATGAACCCAATCAAGAATTTTATTAGATTTTTGAGTACTTGGATCCAAAGTGCATATAGGTTATGAGAAATAAATTAAATATACTGTTCATCGAGGATGATGAGATTGAAATCATGAAGCTTCACCGGACTTTAGACAGTCTTGACATTAAACATGTTGTTACTGAAGCCCGGGACGGGCAGCAGGCCCTTACACTTCTTCAGGATAAGCAGAACCTGCCGGATTTAATTCTTTTGGATCTTAACATGCCCATTATGAATGGTATTGATTTTTTAAGGATATTAAAAGACGATGAGCTGTTAAAATTTATTCCCACTATTATTTTAACAACTTCCAACAACAGAAAAGATGTATTGGAGTGTTATAAAATAGGCATTGCCGGTTACATGATAAAGTCTTTAAAATATAATGACTACGTTGAAAAACTAAAGTCGCTGCTTGAATACTGGAGTATGAATGAATTAATAAAAGCCTGATGAAAGGAATTGTTTTTACCGAATTCTTAGAAATGGTCGAAAATGAATTCGGCCTTGAGGTGTTGGATAGTATTATTGAAAATTCTGAGCTGCCTTCTGAGGGGGTGTATACCTCTGTTGGCACCTACGATTTTATGGAGATGCAAAACCTCATTGTCAATCTTAGTAAAGAAACCGGTCTTGAGGTAGACGCTCTCTTACACGCCTATGGGCGGTATTTCTTTGATGTGTTAACCTCGCACCATCAGGATATCTTCGACCTGTATTCCTCTCCTCTGGATATGCTCGCCTCCATTGAAAACCACATTCATGTACATGTCCGAAAAATCTATCCCGGCGCAGAACTGCCTACCTTTCAGATCATAGATCTGCAAAAAAATTACCTTGAAATGATCTATTATTCTGATCGTTCGATGTACATGTTTGCCAAAGGACTCATGGAAAGAACTTTTGAACATTACCATTCGGGATATCAAATTGACCTGGAGAAACTTGCCCCGGATGGAAGTAAGGTCCGGTTTAAAATAGTTACACAATAATATGCAGCTAACCAGCAGGATTGAAGTTCTTGAAAGAGCCTTAAAGAGGGAGAAAGCTGCCAGAAAGGCGGCCGAAGCCATTTTAGAGGAAAAATCTTCGGAGTTATACCAACTCTCACAAGAATTAAAACTATCCAACCTTAAACTGGAAGAGTTACTTAGCCGAAAAACTTCAGAGCTCAAAGGAGTTTTTGAAAATATCAATGACGCCTATGTAGTGATGGAGCTTTCCGGCGACGTCATCAAAATGAATGATGCCGCAGTAGATTTGTTGGGCTTTGATGTTAAGAAAGAGCCTGTAAATCTGATGCAACTGGTGAAAAAAGAATACCTGGACTATACAGTGAATGCCTTCAGGGAATTATATACCAAAGGACAATACAAGAATTATAAAGCAGTAATTCGCACTAAAGGAGGCTATGAAAAAAATGTGCAAATCAACGCCAGTATTATCCGTAATAAGCAAGGAAAACCTATTGCAGCCCAGGGTATAGCAAGGGATATTACCCAGGAAACCAAGATGAAAAGATTAATGGAGCTGCAGAAGCAACAACTGGATATCATTTTCAAGAATTCCCCTATAGGAGTGAGTCTTATTGACCCTGATGCACCCGGCTTCCTGATGGTGAACCAAGCCTTGTGCGAGATGCTCGGATATGAGGAAGAGGTATTAAAAAAGCTGACCGTTAAAGAACTCACGCATCCTGAGGATCAGGAAACCTCTGAGAAAATGATCAAAAAGTTGTATACAGGTGAGCTGGATACTTTTATAACCGAGAAGCGTTACATTCAAAAATCAGGCAGTACTCTCTGGGCAAAAACCTCGGTAACTGCGGTGAGGGATTACTCCGGGGAAATCGAATACCAGGTAGCTACCATTGAAGATATTACCGAACAAAAACTCGCCAACGAGAAATTAAGGGAGTCTGAAAACCGTATGTCTACGCTGATTATGAACATGCAAACCGGGATCCTTCTCGAGGATGAAAACAGGAAAATACAAATCACCAACCAGCGATTTTGTGAAATGTTCGGAATTCCTGTTCCCCCGGAAGCCATGAAAGGTGCCGATTGCAGTCAGGCTGCAGAAGAATCAAAACACCACTTTACAGATCCTGAGAATTTTGTCAGCAGAATAACCACTATCCTTAAAGAACGAAAAACAGTTATCAGTGAGGAACTAAGGCTGGTCAATGGCAAGATCTATGAGCGAAGTTATATTCCAATATTTTCAAAGGGTCTATATAAGGGACATTTATGGAGTTATGATGATGTAACCCTAAGAAAACGGTATAAAGAAAATTTACAGGCTCAAAAGGATAAATACAGTAATATCATTGCCAATATGAATCTTGGCCTGATAGAGGTTGATAACGAAGATTGTGTGCTCTTTGCCAATCAAAGCTTTTGCGACATGAGCGGGTATAGCCTGGATGAGCTTCGGGGAAAAAAAGCTTCAGACCTTTTACTCCTTGAGGAGTTTAAGGATGTATTGTCTGGTAAAAATAAGAACAGAACCTCTGGAATTTATGATTCCTATGAGGTGAAAATTCGAAATAAAAAAGGGGAAATCAGAGATTGGTTGGTTAGTGGAGGGCCAAATTATGATGTCAATGGACGTATCATAGGGTCTATTGGTATCCACCTGGATATTACGGAACAGAAGCAACTGGAGGCTAAAAAAAATGAATTGCTTGAAGACCTGGAAATCAGGAATGAACAATTAAACGATTACGCACATATTGTTTCTCACGACCTGAAATCACCATTGCGAAATATTTCGGCTTTGCTTTCCTGGACGAAAGAAGATTTCAGGGATAAATTAGGAAGTGGTAGCTTAAAGAACATTGAACTGATGGAAAGCAAGGTAGAACAAATGGACCACCTTATAGAAAACATCCTTAAATATTCCAGTATTGAAGCGAAGAACCTGAGGAGAGAACGAATAGACACTCACCAACTGGTAATGGATATTATTTCCATGATTTATATTCCGGATCATATCGAGGTTCAAATTGTACACCACCTGCCCGTTATTTACGCTGATTCAACCCGCATACAGCAACTTTTCCAAAACCTGATCAGTAATGCCGTAAACTATATTGATAAGCCAAAAGGTTTGGTTACTATTGGCGTTGAAAAAAATGACAAGGAATATATTTTTCACATCAGCGACAACGGTTGCGGGATACCTAAAGCATATCACGATAAGATATTTAAGATCTTCAGTTCTGCTAATAACAATGCTAACAAATCTTCAGGGATAGGACTCAGTATCGTGAAAAAAATTGTGGATCTTTATGATGGCAGGGTTTGGCTGGAAAGCACCCCTGGTGAAGGCACCACCTTTTTCTTTAGTATACGACAAAACAACTAAAATGAAAGATCACCCGAACCTATCTTATATTCATCAACTTTCCGGAGGGGATAAAGTATTTGAATACAAAATTTTTGAGGTGATCAAAAAAGAGTTACCCCAGGAATTGCTTGCATTTAAGCACTGTATTGAAAAAAACAATTTCAAAGAGGCCTCCTCTGTGGTGCATAAACTAAAACACAAAATAAGTATTTTAGGAATGGAGCAAAACTATGCCCTGGCAGAAATCTATGAAAAGGAATTAAAAGAAGGCATCAATAACGGCCAGCAGGAATTTGAGGAAATTCTTCAGGGAATGCTTACATTTATAGAGCAGACCTAAATTATCTATACATGAAATGTTTAGTCATTGATGATGAAGAAACCGCAAGAGTAATCATTGAAGAACTTATTGAGAAGAATCCTCATGTTGAACTTGAAGAACGGTTTTCCAATGCTATCCAGGCAATCAAATACCTGAATCAACAGTCTACAGATCTGATCTTTTTAGATATTCATATGCCTGAATTCACAGGATTCGACCTGATCCAAACCCTGAAAACTCCTCCAAATGTAATTCTGACTACCTCCGACAGGAACTTCGCCATAGAAGCTTTTGAGTATGAATGTATTGTAGATTACCTGGTAAAACCCATCACCCAGGATCGCTTTGACAAAGCAGTGCAGAAAGCCTTGTCAAAAAAATCAGTGAAAGCAAAAGGCTCCGATGGTGAAATCACTAAAACGGAGAATGATCTTTATGTGAATATAGACCGCAGGCTTATTAAAATTGACATTCCCAGTATCTATCTGGTCCAGGCGAAAGGAGATTACATTCAGATTAAAACCTTTGACAAAAACTATATTGTACACTCAACGCTGAAGAAAATCACCGATAAACTTCCGGACGACCTTTTTCTTAAAGTGCACAGATCTTTCGTTATCAATACTAAACATATCATAGATATAGAAGATAATAGTGTCTTAATAGAAAAGGATGTAGTGCCCGTTAGCCGAAGTAATCGTCCTGAACTCATGAAAAGGCTTAACCTCCTGTAAACCGTTCATCTTAATTTGTTTACCATCCACCAATACTGATATGGGTATTAGTCGAGTAATGACTATATCCTTGTTCTTCTCCTGCTACCTTTACCTCAGATATTTTAAATAATGGAACCATGAAAAATCACGATTATGCCGTCATCATGGCCGGAGGGGTAGGAAGCAGATTCTGGCCGGTAAGCAAACAGACAAACCCCAAACAGTTTCAAGATATTCTGGGTTGTGGAAAAACCCTGATCCAGACTACCTACAACCGACTTTCGAGGTTCATACCCCCATCCAACATTTATATTCTAACCAATGAGATTTATGAAAGTCTTGTTAAAGAGCAATTGCCTGAGGTAACCCCGGAGCAGATCGTTATGGAACCTGTTATGAGGAACACTGCCCCCTGTATTCTTCTTGCAGCCATGAAAATATTTAAGAGAGATGCTGCTGCCCGCATGTTGGTTGCTCCCAGTGACCATTGGATTCAAACTGAAGCAAATTTTCAAAAGGACATGAAAATGGCATTGCAGGCCTCTGAAGATAACCAAAGTCTGTTCACCTTTGGCGTACGCCCCTGCTTCCCCAACACGGGTTATGGTTATATTGAATATCAGCCTGATGAGACCCGAACCATTTTTAATGCCATTCGCTTTACCGAAAAGCCTGATTTCAGAACGGCACAGAGGTTCATTTATTCCGGAAATTATCTTTGGAACAGTGGTATCTTCGTCTGGAAGACCTCCTCAATATTAGCCAAATTTAAAACCTACCTTCCAGAGATGTTCAGCTTGTTTTCAAAAGGTAGAAATGTCTTTAATACGGTAAAGGAAAAAAGCTTTCTGATCGCTAATTACCACCTGGCAGAGAATATTTCTATAGATTTTGGAATTATTGAAAAGTCAAAACATATTAAAGTTATACCAGCAGGTTTCTCATGGAATGACCTGGGAACCTGGGGATCACTTCAAGATGAGCTTCCGCATGATATAGACCATAATACCGTAATCAATAGCAGGTTTATACCAAACGAGGCAAAAGGGAATATTATCAGGACCGAAAACAAAAAAGTAGTCTATATAGAAGGTCTCCGGGATTATATGATCCTGGAAAACCAGGAGGTTCTCTTAATCATCCCTAAAAATAAAGAACAGGAGATCAAACAGATCAGGCAAAATGTCATGAGTACCCACGGGTTACACCTGGGGTAATACAGGATTCGTTTAAGTTCTAATTGAAGAACAAATAACTATCGCGCAGAGATATCTCAAAGAGGTTCCCTTATTTTAATTGTTTTACAATTATACATGGAGATACTTTGCTTTCAAAGCCCGGAATTTTCCGGGCTTTCTGATTTTTAGGTTCCCCTCGCTTTAAGGTGAAAGAATCAAGTTTCTGAATGAGAAGGGCAACCCTATTCGTGATAGCTCAACGAATGTTCCATCAATTTACAGGTAATTCATATGGAATGATCCCTCATTAACTACTCAAAATATACCCTTTTTGAGCGCTTCAATATAAACCCATAAAGCCTCATTTGACAATCAAAATTGCTATTCCTACTGCATTAAGGATCTCGATACAAAATAGTAGCCAAGCAGCAACCTACAGCGGTATGTTGTTTAAAACTTTCGTAAACCCTTCTTGAAAGCCGTTGGCGGAACTATTAATATACCGGAGTTTTAAAATTTAAAAACCGGAGTTTTAGTTATTTGCCATCTAAGGTTAATTCCAATTTCTGTGAAGGTAAATCCTGCGGCAGTGGCAGAAGCAATATTGGAATGATTTCCATAAATACTAAACAGGAACCTTTGGCCAATCTGGTATCCTACCCTTCCCTTTAGCCGGTAGGTGAATTGTTTAGAATCATCTTCGATAAACTGGTATCCTGCAGCCGCGGTGAAATTATAATTAAAATCGGCATTGGGATCATTGTTTAAGAAGTCGGTGAAGATTTCGGTGACCTGAAATTTTTCAGGACTAAAGTATAGCTCGGGGCGCTGTAAATCAAACCCGATATATTGATAATTTAAACCGACTTTAAGTAAGGGCTTTTTAAGAAAGTTATAATAAACAGAAGTAAATAATAAATTTCTTGTGTTTTCATCACTCTGTTTTGTGTACATGTACTGCACATACCAGCCCAAGCCATAGGATGTAGAATAATTGTTATTAAGAAATAGGTGATTTTCCGTAATCTGACTAATAAGAAGCTCCGCATTAAAATCCTGCAGAGCTCTGCGATATCCTATTTCCAGGTCATTTCTTATAAATGGTTTAATGGCAGCAGAAACTTCTCCTACCAGATTACTATAGTTGTTTGTAACCGAGTTTGCATTGACCAATCCGCCTACCGCTTTTAATCTGAGAACCGGCGATAAACGGTACATTATCCCCAGATCAAATTGATTGGAAGTCGCCTCCAATCCATTCGTAGCGTTTTTAGTTTCCCTGTATCTATATGCCCCGGAAATTTCTAAATTTGAAGAAACCGGAAAACGCAATCCAGTTGCCATGGCAATCGCTTCATTGTCTCCATTATCGATGGTATAACTTATGTTTTGTTGCAGAAATGGAGCATATTGCTTTTCCAGTTTTTTAAGGAATTGTTCTGCATCCTGTTGATTTTCATAAAAAATAAGGGTTCTGTCGGCAGCCATTTTGGCCATCCCGGCCTCTCCTCTGGCAAAATAAGCATTTGCAATACCCAGGTTGCCATCAAACGAGGTTGAATCTATTTCCAGGATTTTACGATATTGCTCCACACTGTACTGAAAATCTCCGGTATACATGCCTAAACTGGCTTTTAGGGCAAGAATTCGAACTTCAGGACCATATTCATTCTCCATTTGTAAAAGAAGTTTTTCGGCCTGCCTGTATTTTCCGTTCCAGGTTAAAGCCTGTACATAACGTTCTTTCGTCTCTAGTATTCTGAGAGAGTCTTCCGTTTCACTTATTAAGTTATAGGCTAATTCAGCATACCCCAGGGCTTGTTGTTCCTTTCCTTCAACATGTGCCGCCAATGCCATACCATTAAAGGCCTGAATACTGTCATTTAAAGATATCGCCATCAATTCATAAACTTCCTTAGCGGCAGTTCCATCCTTTTTATTCAGATAGATATTGGCTTTGGCAAGAAGCGTCTCCTGATCTCCGGGGAAATCCAGAAGATTTTCATCCAGTAAACCTATGGCACTTTGATACCGCCGTTGCAGAAGGTAATGATTGGCATAACCTAATCGGATGTATTTCCTGGAAACCAACGCATTTGTATTCTCCGGAGAGATTTCCAGTGCCCGGTTTACCGCCTCCAGTGCCAACTGGTATTCTTTTAAATTACTCAAGGTATTGGCATAACCCAGAACAGCCCCAAAATTTTCCGGATATTTTGAAACTAAATCCTGATAGTATGGTTTTGCTTTTTCATACTCCTTATTCCATAGCAGGGCTTCTGCATAATTGAGTTTTACCTCAACGTCTTCAGGATAATCCTTTAAGAGGTCATTAAATAGTTCTAACGCCTGAGCAGGGTCGCCGCTAAGTCCAACAGCCCGGGAATAACACAACCTGGCAGTTTTGTTTTCTGGAAAATCTTTCAAAATTATTTCAAAGAAGGCTTCGGCCTTTTCGAATTCGCCATTTTCAAGAAACCCGAAGCCTTTTTCCATATCCTGAGCACTGGCTTGTATACTAAAAAGAGCAAGAATAATTGTCAGAATATAAAATTGAGTTTTCATGCTTTAAAGGGTTTGGTTTCTGATTTACAAGTTAAAACCACATTCGCCATATTTCATCTACACCAATTGTCCATCCGTCGAAGGAGACGGATTGTTCATTGAGAAATACAAGAAATTAGCGTCGTTGAATGATCTAAAATACTATCATCATGGCACTTAGAATAACTGAAGTTAACGGAATTTTTGAAGTAAATGGAAATCTTTTGGCATCAAATGCCTATCAACTCAGAAAACATTTTGAGGCAGTGCTCCAAATCAAGAAGCACATCAGGATCAATCTGGGTCATCTTGAGACTCTGGATACAGGAAGTATTGGTGATCTGAGGTCCTTAATTTCCTATGCGACCCGAAACGGGAAGTTCATAGAATTTCTGGGAAAAAGTAATCGAAAAGTCTGTAAAGTTCTTAAGGCGGCAGGGCTATAGCCTTATCAGTCAATCAGAACTGAAAAATAATATGTATTTAA
Organism: Robertkochia marina; assembly: GCF_004799345.1. GTDB lineage: Bacteria > Bacteroidota > Bacteroidia > Flavobacteriales > Flavobacteriaceae > Robertkochia > Robertkochia marina. The sequence continues at coordinate 347,939 of NZ_SSMC01000002.1, read as the reverse complement.
ATCCATTACAGCCATGACCACCTTACAAATTCCATATACCAAAATTGAAATAAAGGGCAGCCAGGTGTTTATGCTTAGTGCTCTGATCGTGAATGCAGGCAACTACATCTACAATCTGTTACTGGGTAGAATTCTGGGGCCTGAGGCATTTGCCGACGCAGCCATCCTTGTAACTTTTCTCCTCATTCTTTCTTTCATGGCAATGACTTTGCAATTAAGCGTGGCTAAATTTACAGGGAGTTTTAATAATAAGAAGAAGGATACACTTCTGAGGTATTCAAGAAAATGGAGTCTGTTGGTGGGTTCATTCCTTGGGGTGTTTATAATCATCCTTGCCGGTAACTTACAGGAGTGGTTCAACACCTCCTCGGCCCATATGTTCAGAATCTTCGGTATGGGTGTTCCTATTTATTTTTTAATGAGTGTAAACAGGGGTTATTTTCAGGGGAAACAAGAATTTATCAAGCTCTCTATAACCTACCAGGGAGAAATGTTCAGCAGGCTGTTTTTAACCCTTGCCTTCATCCTTATCTTACCTTTTCAAAGTTCAGAACTGGTATCACTGGGTATTTTAATTTCCCTCCTTCCCGGAATGCTACCGTACAAAAAGATTCGCGCTAACCTTCTTCCCGATATAAACAGTAAAGAACTGTCTCATCTGAAAAAGTTTATGATGGTAACTGCCTTTTATGAGCTTTCACAGGTACTGATAAATAACGGCGATATCTTGCTGGTTAAACATTTCTTTGACGCCCACTCCGCAGGTTTGTATTCGTCTATGGCTCTGATCGGACGTGCCGTTTACTTTGTAGCCTGGATGTTCGTTATGCTGCTCTTACCCGAGGTGGTTAAAAGACAGAAAGAGGGAAAGAACACTCAGAAGGTATTTGGAAAATATCTGGGAATGATCAGTATCCTGGTTGTCTCAGTAGTCCTGATAAATGTACTATTTCCAAGACTGATTATAGAGATATTATTTGGAAGCGCCTATATGGAAGTCGCTGGTATACTATGGAAATATGCTCTTGCAAGTTCCCTGTTTGCCCTGGCCAACGTATTTGTCTATTACTTTCTGTCATTAGATAAATATTTACCGGTAATCATTTCAGCTATATTCGGTGTATTACAATTAACTGTAATCGCTGTTGAACATTCCAGTCTAGAAGCCGTAGTAGAGGCCCAGATTTTTGTAATGGGGGTTCTGTTAATACTTCAAACCGGTTACTTCCTCTACAAAAACAATCCTTTTCCCATAAAGCAATCCTATTCACACTTTGACCATCATTAAAAAAAGAAATCGGAGTTATCTCACTTCCTTTTTAACCATTGAATTCTAATTTAAAAAAGCAGAAATTATGAAACTCGCACTTGTAACAGCATTCCCCCCCAGCAAAGTAACATTGAATGAGTACGGATATCACCTTGCAAAACACTTTGCTCAAAAGGAAGAAATAGATGAACTTATTTTAATAACAGATCATACCGATACCCCAAAGGAAATTGATTTTGATACTTCCGATTGCAAGGTAACGGTAAAGGACAGCTGGAGGTTTAACAGCTACAAAAATATCTTTAGCATTTATAAAAACCTGATGCATTCTAAACCTGATGCTATACTTTTTAACCTTCAGTTCATGAAGTTTGGAGACAAAAAAATACCTGCAGCCTTGGGGCTGTTTTTACCACTTCTCTTCAGACTAAAGGGCATACCTACCATCGTTTTATTGCATAACATTCTCGAAACTGTAGATCTTGGTAATGCGGGTTTTACTGAAAACAAGTGGTTACAAAAACTATTTAATACTATAGGAACCTTATTGACCAAAGTAATCCTTCAGGCTGATGTTGTAGCGCTCACCATCGGGAAATATGTTGATGTAATCAAAAATAAATATCAGGTATCAAATGTGATGCAGATTCCACATGGGTCATTTGAAACACCTCCCGAACCCTCCTTTACACTTCCAAAAGGGCCTAAAAAAATTATGGCATTTGGAAAATTTGGTACCTATAAAAAAGTGGAGGTGCTCATCGAAGCAGTGGAAAAACTCAGAGCATCAAGCAAAGAAGAGCTCGAGATCGTCATTGCCGGTACCGACAGTCCGAACACACCGGGTTACCTGGCTACAATGATGGAAAAATATCAATATGTCGAGCAATTAACCTTTACCGGGTACGTAGCGGAAGAAGATGTTCCAAAAATTTTCGGAGAGAGTGCTGTGGTAGTCTTTCCGTATACATCGACCACCGGAAGTTCAGGGGTATTGCATCAGGCAGGTAGTTATGGAAAGGCCGTGGTAATGCCAAATCTTGGAGATCTATCCCTTTTGATTGAAGAAGAGGGGTATACAGGAGAATTCTTCGAGCCCGAAGATGCAGGATCACTTGCCCAGGCGCTGAAACGAATTATTGAAGACGATACCTACAGACAGCACATAGGAGAAGCCAACTATAAAGCAGCCTGTAGTCTTCCTATGGAAAAAATTACCCAGATCTACCTGGATGAGTTCAAAAAATTGGAGGGAGTCAAAAAACGATATGATTTTGTGAATGTTGGTTAATTATTGGTTAGTGTTGTAAAGGCAGTGTTTAAAACACTGCCTTTTTTATTGAGCAATGTGGCTATAAGACTTCTTTTTCTTTCCGCGCTGATCTATAAATCCGAAATTCTTCTGTTTGGCCTTTCGCCAGGGCAACCTACCTACGACCCCCGCCGGCACTTCTTTAAAATCATATAAGGTCCAGGATAAAAAGGCAATGCCTTCGTTGTGAAGAAACTCCTGCATCTCCTTATGATACTTAGCCTGATCATCCTGATCATAACCGAATGGATTCCAGAAACCACGGTAAGACGACCTGCCAAATTCTCCAAGCATTAAAGGTTTGTTCACCTTTTTTTTCAGCTCGTCATAGGCCATTTTTAATTCTTCTATATCCCTGTAAAAATGAAAACTAACCAGATCAAGCTCCTCTTGTAATAATACGGCATTTTCCGGATGTGCCCAGCCAATGGTTACCGGGTGTTTTGGATCTGCCTTTTTTACTTGTTGAATCACCGTTTTAAGCCAGTTCAACACCATTTCTTTACCCCTGCTTTTAAAATCCAGATCCGGTTCATTTTTAACGTCCCATCCCAAAAGTGCAGGGTGATCTTTAAACCTGGACACAATTTGACGTAAATGCTCGTGAGTCAGGGTCCAGTTTAAAATGGAATAGTCACCGTAAAAATCGAATAAAGTAACCATTACTTTTAATTGATTTTTCGTCGCAAGGTTGAGTACCGTATCGAGTTTTTCCAGTTTTTGCTTCTTCACATGTTCAGCGCCAAAATCTTCATATGGAATAAATATTCTAATGGTATTCAAGCCGGAGTTCTTAATCAGGATCAGGTCTTTTTCTATAATTGCTGCATTAAATTCATCTCCAAACATATCCCAGGGCGAATCTTTAGGATAATAATTAATACCTTTTATATTATGCAGTTCCCGTGCCGTATCTTGTGTATTTTCTGCATTGTCCGGGTCTAAACTACTATCCATGGGTTTCTCTTTGATAGTTTGCTGCAATTTTTGCAGATGCCGTACTCTCCAGAAGCCATCTTCCAGAAGCATCATTACCCGGTAGGAAGCCGTATCTGAAGTCCGCAGCTGAATTTTGTTATGCTCCAGGCTTTCCGAATATTCAACGACATCATTATCATTAAAAACCACCATCTGTCCGTCTGCACTATAAAATTGAAGCTTAGGATGATGCTCAATAGTGGTGAAGTTAAAACGAACACCTGCGGCTTTGTTGTAGTCGATAAGCTTGTAAATATGAACTCTTGCACTATCGGTATAATAATCATTAATTCCAAAGCTCTTATTGCTTTGCAACGCCAGGTTCTTTACATACCAGGAATTCAAATAATCCTTTTCAATCTCTTGTAAATTTTGAAATTCCATGGGCCTTCCTTCATAAGCAGTGGTATCCCATGTAACCTCGGGTAAGTAGAGTTGCCTGCTGTTAATTTCAGTATGAAGCATCGCCGTGCGGTCTGATCCTGAGTTTAAATATCCCCATACCGAACTAATACCAATTACCGCCAGGGCATTAACCCCTATGAAACTAATAATAAGTATGGCACGATATAGGTTTCTATTGATGATTTGCTGCATTTGGCTTTAATGAAAAGATTTTAGTAACCCCAAGAGATTTAATAGTAAAGATATAAGAATCGCTTAAACTCAAATCTTCAGGAATTTTGAAAGTGACCATGCCTGCTTTACTGGGCAGTCGGTATTTGTAATACAGCGATCCATCATTATCGCCTACCTCCAGCAAAACCTCTGTGCCATCAGGCACAAATTGTCCAAGGAAACTGGTTAGTGGCCCCACCCTTATCTTTTTATGATCCGGGTCAGCACGAACTTCGAAATCCTTTATGACGGGATCATAGGTGATCTCTACTTTATTACTCAAAGCCATACCGGGTATCCTCGCTGAGATCACCCAGCTATCAGGTTTTTCCGGATGAAGTAATTGGGCCCTTGCCACTCCATCTATAGTATTGCCATAGGTTTTGCGGAGATTATTATCTGAATCTGCTATTAAGAATTCTACCGAAGTACCGTCACTTACAATGTTTTCAAAGGCATCACGAATGGTTGAAGTCTTTATTTCAGTTACCTGATTTCCATCTGCATAGGTATGCACTCTTTGTATTTCAATATTGAAATCTGTTGGCAATGAAGGATACACCTCGCTTATCATTTCCTTACTGTGTACGGAGTCAACAGAACTGGCAATAAAGATGCTTCCAGTTTGTCTTTTGGAGATAACTCGTTTCCAAACCAGCATGTGATTCATTACCAGCTCTTCCTTCTTTAATACGTCATTAAAGAATTCTGAAATCTCTACCTTAACTCCATCCATTAAAGGGTTGTCAAAGCTATCGGTAGGAATACTAACCAGCATGGAATAATCGGTCCCTCCAGCCTGAATACTCCTGGGGCCCAGGTAATTTTCAATATACTCTGGTTTTTCTCCTGGCGATATATAAACTTCTCCAAATTGATCTGCACTACTATTAAAAAGTCTCCAGCTCAGCATTCCGGCCTTATGAGAAATGAAATGGGGAAATTCAAAAACATACTTTCCTCCCTCCAATACAGGAGAAAGAATGGTTTTGGCGTACGCGCTGCTTACCATTAGTCTGGAATCTGCTTCAATGTTTTCAAATACCAGTTTAAGGTCATCGCCTGCATTAATTTCTTCCCGGCTATTGGTATCCGGAGTATGAAATTCTGTTTGATCTGTTCCCGGAATCATTAGAAATAAAAGACAACTCATTAGTATCAGGTACGTCTTCATCATTTCGGATTTCCTATATAATTATTCAATTCTATCTTTAAGAATGTAAACCCTGAGCCCGAAATTTCCTGTAGCCCTCCTCTTCTATGTTCGGGAACTCTGAAAGGTATAACCTTCCCGGCGATGGCTTTATTAGGCAGGCCATTCACATAAACATTTTCCATCGATGTATTGATGACCAGTAGTTTCTCAAGGTTTTCCGGCTTTCTTTCAAACCTTTGCTTTCGTTGTACCCTGATCCCGTCCTGAAGGTATTGATGATCTACCCAAAGTAATTCATATTTTGCATTAAAATACGAATATATTAACTGGGGTATGGTAACCTCTTCCACTCCGTAATTAAACAATCTCCCTGTAATGTGTTTGTTTTCAACCTCCAGCTGATTAAGGGTAACATTTTTATACAGGTCTGTCGTGGCCACATTCCCAGCGCATTGCAGGTTAAACTTTACCGGTTCGGCATCCAGTTCAATAGGGGTGAATTGATTCGGATCAAAAGTTTCCTGAATGGTTGCTTCTCTATCCAGCCATGCAATACCCTCAAAATCGACCCGGAAACTACTGATTTCCTTCGGCATTAATTTATGTTTGAGAACCTGCCTTGCGCTATAGGTAGCCAAAGCATTGTCATCCTGGTCGTACAAGGTTCCTTTAATAACTATATCTGCAGGTACATGGTCTACATTCTGTATCTCGCCAACGATAGCGTAGCGCCCGTTCAGTTTAACCAATTTGGCAGAAAGCACCTCTAATACCGGCTGTTTTAATACGTCTTCATGATAGGTTTGTTGGGTAGTAATCCTTCTGCGGCCGTGATTAAAAAATTTTGTCTGACTTTGAGAAAATAACTGGTTAACAGGAATATCCGTATCTGTTTCAGTGGGCACTATATACCATTTCCCCCTTATTTTATTTAATCGGTGATCAAATTCTTTGTCAATTTTGTCTAAAGGGGTTACCCAGGAGGTAAAGACGTTAGCCATGGAAACCGTATCATTAATTTTATTAATTTCTACATGAATACTATCCATTTTTGCATAAGAGCTGAGAATACCATCACTCACTGAGACCTCCAGCATGAATTGAGCTATGGTTTTACCTCCCTGTGGCACAAGGTAAGAATGTGCTCTTTCAAACTCCTTAAAATCGATGGCATCATAATAGGCCTGCAATACATTTTCTTCAGAAACCTGATCAGAATTATTGAAGTAAATAAAATAAAGAGATATCACAATTACTCCAGCCAGTAAGAATCCATAAACCTGGTTAAAGGTTAGTAGAAGCGGACGAAACCTGTTATAGTGCGTTGTAAACTTTAAAAATTCGGGACGTTCCGGATTACCAGTTTTTAAGGCATTAAACCAGATCAAATGTAAATTCATAAAGAACGCTATAAGAATGGTCAGAACCGGGATAGTACCCCACATCACCTTCAGGTACAGCGCCACATCCTGTTTTTCCATGATGCCTGACATGGGGGGCACATTAAGTTTTTCCCAAACCATGATCCCGTTCTCCAATTGCTGTAAACGCTGCCAGCCACTAAAATATAATAAGGGATCATAAAATTTATCATTAGAGAAGATATACTTCAGGTTATACTTTTCCGGAACTGCAAGAAATTGTTGCAGCGACCCTATTCCTTCTATCCCCCTGAACTTGGAATTCTCAAGTCGTTCTACTGCCCGGGTGGTTAATTCAGGAAGTCTTCTTGCCGAATGATAATTGCCATCTACCGTAAGAGCCCTGGTTTGGGCTGATAACCATGCCATTTGGTCTCCAAAACCGAGGGTAAGAAACCGCCAGCGATCATGCTCATCCTGATTCAGAAAATTAATAATGGGTAACATTTTTATACTTTGTGGCTGCATAGGTCTGAAATACCCCAGGCTTAGGGTAAACACCGCTAAAAAAATAAATACCCCCACCAACAGAGCGGCGATCACCCTGTGATACACGGCCCCAAATTTTTCCTGAATTCGCTGTTTAAGATCAACTTCAGCAAACCTGTACGCAAACTCTCCGAATAAAGGCAGCACCATAATTGAGCCCCACAGGGTAAATCTGTCTAGGGTAAGAATATTAAATGCGGTATCTCCAAGCAATAACCTTGGTATGGGGGTAGTGCCCCCGGTACCTAAAATAAATAGCATAGAGAATGACAATCCAAAAAACAAATATCGTTTTGAATAATACCGGTAAAAGAAATACGGAAACAGAAAAAATAAAATACCCCAGGGTATAACAAAAAACACCAGTCCTGAAGAGGTGACCTCCAAGAAGCTGTCCCGGCTTCCGTGGGGTATGGGTACCTGGGTTATAGGGTTCTTTTTTGTGTTTACCCAATAAGGCAGAATACAGATTACAATGGTCATCAGGGAGGATACTCCGAAAAACACAATACGTTTAAATAGCTGTAAAAAGGTTTTCAGAAATACTTTAAAGTTTACCTTGTTATAACCCGATACTTTCTCCGATGACACGTCCATAACTACCATCCCGATCAACGGGAAAATAAAAAATACCATTCCGAAAATGGGGGTCACATGATGAGAGGTTACCGTCACAGCAATAAGTGAAATCGCTCTAAAGTAAAACCGTTTTTTACCTGTCTTTATAAACAAATAGATCTCCGGGAGTGCATGCATTAAAATTGAAATCCCGATGATACTGGGCAACTGACCAAAAATATGCAAGGTCTCTAAAAACGAAGAAGAAAACACGGCAAGTAATGCTGCATATCCGGCGGCTTTTCTGTTTGCGGTAATCAGCAGGCTGAACCGGTAGACCCCTGTAATAAAAAGTATAACCGCAATAATGGCGGTGAAAAACATTCCAAACTTCAGGCCACCAACAAAAGAGAATAAGGCTATTACCTGATGCACCAGCGGCGGATAACCCATTACGGTAAAGCCTGTATACCATTTGTAATTCCAGGGCTCAAACCAGCTGTTGGCATAATGTTCTGCAAAGAACAGATGAATCAATGCATCATAGGTGTTTTCGAGAGTATAGAAAAGGGCTGTAGAATGGAATACCACACCGATGATAAGGGCAGCAATCAAGTACTTATTGGTGGTTTCTTTCATGGCGTTAAAGACAGAAATTTCTATAAAATAAAAATAAAAAGCCTATACCACACCAACAACCCGCTGAACGTAAGCAAAGTACCATTCACCGAAAAGAAAGAGTCGCTTTGTCTAAATCTCAGAAATCGAAGGCGGGTTCAAGATAATTTTGAAAAGAATTTTAAACGCAACGATCATGAAAATTTTAGCAGTAGATGACCAACAGTTAGTATTACTTCCCCTGGAAAAGAGGCTGAAGGAAAGAGGTTATGAAGTTAAAACTACCACGGATGCGCAAAACGCGCTATCACTGTTTAAAAGTTATCAACCGGATCTTTTGATCATTGATATTAATATGGCCCCATCAAACGGCCTGGAAATTGTGAGAAGTATCAGAAAAGACCTGGGAGATAACACCCCTATCATGGTCTTATCAGGAAATACCGATGATCAACTCATTGTCGAAGCCTATGAAATAGGTATCCAGGATTTTATGAAAAAGCCGCTAAGTCTCGATGAGATTACTGCCAGGGTTGCCAGACTCATTGGTTGTAATCATGAAAAGTGTATCCCGGAAGTAACTACAAACAGTATAATTTTAAACCATTGTGTCGGAGTGGTGATACCCTGTTATAATGAAGAAAAAAGGTTGAAATCTGAAGAGTTTATCGGTTTCATTGAGAAAAACTCCGGGTATCATCTTTGTTTTGTAAATGATGGAAGCACTGATAATACGCTAACGGTACTTCAAAATTTACGCAACGGCAGAGAAGATCACATTAGCATATTCAATTGCGAAAAAAATGGCGGCAAGGCTGAAGCCGTAAGACAAGGACTTATCTATATGTCTCAATTCCAGGACCTGGATTATATTGGTTTCCTGGATGCAGATCTGTCTACAGACTTTCAGGATTTTGAGGATTTAGTAAAGACCATAGAAACGACCGATTTTCAAATCGTTAACGGTTCAAGAATCTCAAGAATGGGCGCCATGATTACCAAAGAAAGTGCACGTAAGATCATCAGTATGAGCATTAATCTCTTAATCACGACTATATTGGGAATGCCATTCAAAGATACCCAGTGCGGGGCAAAAATCATGAGAAAAGAACTCATCCCGGTTGCCTTTAGCTCACCTTTTTTAACAAGATGGTTATTCGATGTAGAAATATTTATGAGAATGAAAAAATACTTCGGAAAACACCAGGCACAGGAAATGATCTGCGAACAACCCCTGAAACGTTGGATTCACGCAGACGGTTCAAAACTCTCCATGAAAGATTCTGCCCAGATTGGTTTTCAACTCTTTAAAATATACTGGAGCTATAACTTTAAAAAGTTTAATGCCAAAAAGATGGATCTCAAGCAGGTTACCACTTGATACTGATGATTTTTCCGGGTACTATTTGATAAACAAATTTGGTAGTTGTAAGTATCATTCACTATATCTTGTTAGTTGGACTGTGAATCATCAAAGATCCAGAGTTCTTCTCCCAAATTTCCTCCGCCAAAGTAAGCTATATTATCTATCTCAAAAGAAAATCCAAATAACCGAGCTGCCTTATGACCTTGCCTTTGGTTCCAGGCACTCCCATTAAAACTCCATAATTCTTCGCCGTTTTTGTAATAGCCAAAGAAAATTTCATTCCCCAGGCTAAACAATCCTCCCCCCTCAATACTTAGATCTACCTCTGCCGGGTAATTTTGTATCTGTGACCAGCTATCCAGTAAATTATCGTATTTAAACACCTTATTCACCGAAAAAGTGTAATTAACTCTTCCATAACCTGCATAGATGCTACCATTTAATTCGGCATGGGACACATCCCATATACCGCTAATTTCAGTTGGATAAGGTGCTACCCCCGACCATGAATCCGAAATTGGATCGTATTTCCAAATATCACTATAAGATCGACCATAATCATCTCTCCCAGCGCCTACGTATCCTTGGTTATCCAGAGAAAAATTGAGAGTTCTGGCCCTTGGAGTACCGGGAAAATCTGCGATCTGACCCCATTGACCAGATACCGGGTCATATTCCCAAAAGTCCTTCACAGATCTGAAAGACCCACCATTAAAAGGTTGGCTATCTCCTCCTCCCACATAGATCTTTTCTCCTACGGCAAAAACAGCTGGATCTTGTCTAAAGGTATCAGGAAAAGAGGTTAACCAGGTCCACTGACCGGTGGCCGGTTCGTATTTATAAAGATCTACATCAAAAAATGCAAAAACTTCCCCATTAATGGTCACTGCTCCCCAAGAATAATTCAAGGGCAGATCAGCCAGTCGGAACCATTTATCAACCAATTGAAGAGAACTTTGAGCCTGTACGGATGCTGACAATACTTCCACCTCCACATTTACTTGTCTGCCTGAATAGATATGATCCTCCTGAGAAGGGATATTCACCTTTATTTCTTTTGCAGATGCACTTATAACCTCAGCATGAAAACCATCCACCCGAACAAGATTACTTGATGAGAGTGGACTGAAATTATTGCCGGTAATGGTTAAAACACCTCCTGTTACAGCTGTAACCGGCATAAAGGAAAGGATCACAGGGTCTGCAATGGTGAACGTCTGTTCACTAACAACCTTAAAATTATTTTTACCTATAACCACCCGGGCAGTCTTCAAAGGAAAATCCGGTGGTAGGACTAATTTGAGTTGATCATCCGAAACCTCCACGAATTCAGGGATGACAGATCTACCTTCAGACTCCAAGGTAACTGATAATTCATCTATATCTTCACCAAAATGAACTCCATTAACTAGCAGGGTATCCCCTAAAGCAATCTCTAAAGGGGTTACCGATTCGATCACAGGTTTCAACAGAGTGAAATTATCTTTAAAAGCTGTTGCATTACCCGATACAGCAACATTTAAGACAGAGGTTTCATTATTAAGCTCGGTGGGTACGGTTGCCCAAATAGTATCAGATGTTTTTTTCAAAATAGGTGCTGGCAAATCGCCAAAATAAACTCCTGCCCTGGTATCACGGGTTCCGAAATATTCGCCAACAATGGTGATGGTATCTCCCAAAGATCCGGATTGCGGAAAGAATTGCTTAAGCTGGGGGCCGTTACTGCCCAGGCTCTTAAACAACACTTCCTCTCCGTAGATAACAAAATCTTTGGTCTGCATACGAGCTCGTACTATATAAGAAACATCCTTCTCCAGGGTAACCTCCACTCTTTGTGAAAAGAAATCCCCGGAAACATTTCCCGTTTTAATCAGATCTGAACTATGGTGCTTAGTATTCTTATTGTCTGTTACATACCACTCAAACCCATAATTTTCCATTTCAAAATCGCCACGGTCAAAGATCTCGGCATTGAAAGTAACCCCTTCAGGGGTGATCTCTGTAACCGGCAAAGTGGTTAACCCCGGCCATTTCCGGCTGATCACTTCTTCCGATTCGCATGAGATGATAATTACACATAAAAGGATCAGTGAACTACGTTTAATAAATGTTCTCATCACAGCTGTACAATTAGATTAAGGGTGATTCGGTTAAACTCGGGGGTGGCAATATTGTTATGATCCATACGGAACAAATAGTAGTACCTAACGGTCATCCCAGCATTAAACTGTGTAAAATTGCGCTGAAGGCCCAAGCCGCCCCAAGGCCCCAGGTAGTTGTTACCTGCAATAGCAATCTCCTCGTAATACGTATTGTATACTTCAAACCGGTCTGTTTCATAAAATCCTGAGGTACTCCTCTCCACGCGCTGCTTCCCATCATTTTTAATATTGAATTCTACGTTCAGACCTCCCTGAAAGAAAAGACCTGTAGCATTAAAGGGTATGGTATATTTAACGGAAACCGGTAAGGAAAGCGTAGTAAGGTCTATTTCACTTCTGATGTATTCCTGATGTAAGGTAGTGGTGGCATTTGAAACGAGATCCAGTGTATTGGTCGTAAAACTTGAGCGTGAAAAATGAAGCTCTCCATCCAAAGACATTCTTTTTGCGGTAGTTCTGGGGAAGGTCGCTGAAGCCAAAATTCCGAACGCCGGATTCACTGAGGTATACGATTCGTCCATATAAACAATTCCATCTCCTTCTTCCGGGTTATTCCTTATAGAAGTACTGTTAACACCCGTGAGCAGCCCAAAATTGAATTTTATCCATGGAAGATCTTCTTTATATTCAGTGTACTCCCAACCTTGACATGTATTGTATTTGGTAACGAGCTCGACAAGGTGATTTTCCATATATCCAAGGCTTTCAACCTCTTTTTCAGGCTCTGGAAGGCAATCTGATATAAGCTGAGAAACTATATCCCTCCACCCCTTCCTTTTACCATTGGTTTTATCCAGGTTCCTCAAGGTATTTTCCGGGATATTATCGAGACGATACAGCTGCCCGTCTTTCGTTATATAAAAGGTATCAAAAATACGGTAGAGGTTTAACCTTCCGATGACAAGAGTCTCAGCAAAAAAGTTATCGATAAGCTGAGAACTGAAATTAGCACCCTGATCATAGCCATACCCATTTAACTCATGGGGTAAGTAGGTGCGCTCGGTATTCCCTGATACAAAAACACAGGCTTTGTAACTTTCAGGAATCGTCTGCCGTTTTAGGGTACCTGTTATTGTATCCCCTTCTTTAGTTATTAAGTATCCTTGCTCATGCTTCTTTTGAGCATACACACCCGCTGGAGGTATGATTAGAAACATTAAGAATATAAACCAATAATTTCTCATATAAGCCGATCAAATTAAACAAAACTACTCTCAGTGTGCATTTGCTCCGGGAACAGTATTACATTTTTTACACAAACAACTAATTACCAAACACTTAAAGCACACAGCATTTAAATTGTAGGTAAAATCTGCTTAAATATAAATAAAAAGTATAATAAATAAACTGCTGAATGCCTGTGTGTTCTCTTATTTATCAGCCTGTTAGTTATACTCAACATTGCAATGCCGGGAGAAATAAATTGACCAGCTGCGGTCTCTATTCGGGTAAGAAAATACCTTTAACAATGAATTATCACCACTTAGTTAAAAAGCTATCCTGACGTTAGCTATTATGCATTAAAGCTCATTTCAAGGAACGATAGGTGTTGAAGTTTGTGAGTGAGCTATCAATAGATGAATGCCGGGAGACACTAAATTCCAAAGGGCACCCTCTTAAAGTCTCAAATGGTTAGAAAGTATCTAAGAAGGTCCTTGAATTCTAAATTAATACGTTTAATTTCACTTCATAGGAAGGAAGTGAACAGTATTATCGACTTTATGAGTTTTGATGGATTTCTTCGCTTTTAAACATGGTTTAGAACCATCATTATGGATTGAATATCAGTGGATTTTTAAATGCTTTTCATATTAAAAAAAGACTCCTTATGGGAGTCTTTTATCATGAATACCAATGATTTTATTAAAGTGATCTACTTTCCTTCTTTGGTCTTACAGGTAGAAATACCAAAGGGCAGGTAAAGCGGACAAAAACCTATGAAACTGGTCAGAGCGAATACTACGGCCAGCACCAGGAGCACAATACCAAGAGTACCGCTTAAGGTACCGGCATAATACAGATACCCGATCACAATAGCCACAAGTATTCTTAACGAACGGTCTAAAGATCCCATGTTTTTTTTCATGATAATAGAGTTTAGTTGAACAAATGCCTGAATAAAAGCACCAGCAGTGTAACGATGCCAATGCAAAGCAAGCAGACCGCTATAAATTTGAAAAATTGACTTTTATTCATGGTTTAACCCCCTTAAGATAAGAAAAAAGCTACAATTTTTAGTTATGAAAAATTGAAAACAATCAAAAGAAACAAGACATCAACAGAACCTTAAGGAAAAGTCTGTAAAGAAGGACTGGTATCCAAAAAATGATAATTAAAATACCAAGGTGTGCATAGTGAAAGACCTAGGTAAGGTCCTATGTAAAATTGTTGTTAAATGACAAGGAGGCTCCTTGTAAAATGAATAATCATTTCATCTGCCACAATCGCCACCAGGGTACCCCGGGGGCATCGTGATGTTCATAATGGTAACCAAAAAAATAACAGCTTAGAAAAGCCCAGAGGTGATTTTTCTTCAAGGTTCCCGATTTGTACTTGTTCTCGCTGTGGTGACCAGTACGATGTGGGATGTATGTTCCGAAATAGAAGAGTTGAAATGTTGACAAAACGCTGGGCACAACCCAAAACAGAATAATATTCTCTATCGGGAAAACAAGCAGTAATACCTGAAAGGTTACGGTAATAAGGATGAGCTGCTTCAGGGTAATATAATTCTTTAGAAAATTCCAATACCATGTCCAGAAATTGCCTGATTCGTGAAAATCAGGATCTTCCTCAGAAGCCACATGCCGGTGATGCATATGATGTTTACGGATAAGCTGATCGTATGAATTAAAAGCAAAAAGCATGGAGGTCAGCCGGCCGAAAAAGGTATTGATAGCCCCATTCTTTGTAACGGTACCATGCATGGCATCATGAGAGGTTATAAATACTCCTGTATATAAGTGCGCCTGTAAGAGAATGCCGAAGTATAAAGCCGGACTGTAAATGGAAATCTCCCATTGTAAAAGGTAGTACAAACATAAGAACCACGCTACCACAATACCGGTGGCAATAATAATCCCAAAAGGATCAAGGGGCTTGAAAAGGATTTCTCTTTTCTTGCGAGTCATTTTTGTTTAACAATTTTGACACAAAGTTAAACAAAATAATTTAAGTATAGAAAATTTATGATAAACTCATCGATTGCATCGGTGTCTTAAAACCAACATAACCTCTTTATTATCAAAACCATACCCAGGAACTTCCTTTTAATTCGCAGATCCTGAAGACCGATTTTACAACATGCCAGGAAACTACCTCTAATAGTTCTATGAAAGCTATTAGAGAAATTCCCGGGAGCACATACAGCGTAAGGTTTACAATTGGCGCAAAAATTGAAAAGCCGGGTAACTATCTTATTGGGATGTCATATTGTTTATAACTAGAATAATCAGAAAAATGGAGTGATCTTAATTCTTATCATTTCTAACCCCAACAAATAATAAATAGCCTATCATCCAGAATTCGCCGATGGTTGCGGGAAGGATCAGAAATCTGTTATATGAAAAGTCAATACCTGAATAACGTACCACGGTACTCACCAGATACCCCAACCCGCCGAGGAGTATCACTCTACCCAGCCAAACAGGCATTCTTTTCGATTTGATCGCCAGGTACCCCATGGGAAAAAGCCAGAGTCCGAAGAAAAGTCCTCCTATTCCCCAGGCATTTGATATGATATACTGTAATACCTGAATGATCACCACCTTGTCTTCCAGGGCAGGCATTGAAGCATTTGCAATGCTAATAGCAGAGGCCATGGCAATGGCACTTATCATTATGACTACAGCATTGGTCATTCCCCAAGTACCCATGACCCAGGAGGCCCATTGGTCCTCATCTTTAAATAGTTTATAAAACCATACGGCGGTAAGCGCCTGAGATACAACAATCGCAAATTCCAGTAAAAGTCGTAACCTGGCTGTGGATTCCTGATCGATCAAATTGGTAAGCGTCGCTTCCGGGTCACCTGACACAAATACCTGGGGATGTACCACCATAAATCCGAGCACTCCAGAGATCGCCAATAGTAAATACCAAATTCCTGTAATCCGCGCTGACTTAACTAATTGAGAGTGATTTTCGCTCATATACATTTATATTGTTTACAATTATTTGTTTCTCGGCCATTTCCAGGCCTGGACAACAATCATGGTGAAAACCAAAAGTTCTACCACATTAAAGAGCACAAAGAAGTTTTGCCATTCAACTCCCATACTTGAGCTTATGATCATGACCGACATAGACGCATAGATCGTGGCTACAACCATGTTCATCCATTTGTTAATCTTTGCCGGGAGCATTATAGAAAGAACGATCATCAGCGCCGGAATGATCAAAATTCCGGAGAATATAACCAGTAGTTCCGGGGTCGTTGGTCCCATAGGCGTTTGGAGGTTCATCATGTTATCCAGCTTCTCCGGCGTCATCAACCGAAAATAATCGGCATAGATATAGAGAAACATCAGGGAAGTCCACAGCAATGCCAGTTTGATCTTAATATCGACCCTGGTGTTGGTTAAGGGGGTATGCTTAATCTTATCTGAACTCATATTGTATAGATGGGTTTGCCATTACAACGATTTACCTGTTGAGTTGTTACAGGGATCGTCTTAAAATAATATCATGAAAATTTATAAGGTTATCTCTACCAGGCATTCACCTTTCCGGCTGGAATTGAAAATTCTGTTTAAACCTGCATATAAAATACATTCTACCTAATCAAAGAGCGTTTCATAAAAAAGCCGGTTCCCTAAAGAACCGGCTTTTGAATTTATTATCTGCCTTTTTCTTACAACCCTAAAACATCGGTACCCTGCTCAAAGACAATATCTCTGGGGATACCGGCCTCCGATACCCTGTCAAGGGCATTCTGCAATTCAGGGCTAACATGTCCCATGTCTTCAAACAGCCGGGTAACCCCATCGTAATCACCATCGCCCTGAAGGGTTAGAATTTTCTCTGAGAGAGAATTCATAGCCTGCTGGAAGTTTTCAAAGTTCACCGCATACTGTCCGGTAGCCTCATCAAAACTAAAGGCATCCATTTCCTGGAAATAGTTAAACCGAACCATATTCGCCTGTCCGTGAGCACTGGCCGCTCCAAACCGTACCGAACGGAAAATACCGGCCATAAAGGTCACATAATAGTCCATAAGCTCCCCTTCTATCTCTCCCATCTCGTGCAACTTGGTAACCATGTACAACCCAAGAATGTCTGCCTTCCCTTCTTCCAGGGCTGATCCTTTTTCTTTCAATGCTTCGCGGACAGTACCGCTGCCATTAATGGTGTTTTTAATGCCCAGGCCGTGGGCTACCTCATGAAACATGGTATTCGCAAAAAAGGCGTCGAAGGTAATATGTTTACGCTGCTCTTCTGCTACCAGCACCTCGGAGATCGGCTCCAGGATCTTATCAAATTTGGCCTGCATAGCGTTCTTTAACTGCAACCTTCTGGACCCTTTTTCCAGCTGTACCCGCTCATCATTCGGCAGGTTGATGGCTATGGTCTTACTTCCGGCATTACAATCTCCTGCATAATAGATCACGTCATAGGCGTTCAATTGAGAAGAGGTTCCGGGCATTTCCTTTTTATAAGGAGCATCAACCGGTAATCCTTTTTGCAATTCAGGCAAGAAGGAAGCGTATTTCTCTAAACGCTCGCTCCAGGATTTATCCTTGATAAGCACATAAGCCTCATGGGCGTTACGGTAATTATAAAGCTTGTCTTCGTAATTTTCAATAGGGCCTATTACAACATCAATGGAATTATTTTTCATATCCATCCAGGCCATATCAGACTCCAGGTACTCATCATTCTCTAATGCATCAGCTCTTAGGGTTAAATACTTTTTGAGCCCTTCCTCTTCGGCCAGTTCAGCGGCTTGTCTCAACAGTTCGGCAGCCCTGCTTACTTCTTCCTTAAAAGCCTCGTGATAGGGCTGCAGGTAGAGCTCGCCATTCTCATCTCTTCTCACAAAAGAATAGGCGTTTGCTTTATCCGGGTTGTCCCAGGCTTCAAATTCTTCCTTGGTCATATCTTCCGGATAAAATTGTGCACCCTCAGGCTTGGGCCCTACCCCTTCAACAAAGGGTTTGTCGTCATTCAGCCGCTCCCAGGGACCATAATTGATCTCAGCAAAAGCCTTTTGTGCCGGACCTAGTTCGGCCATTAAGGAATCTTTACTTCCATAAGCCTCCTTCCAAAATAATTTATCCATGATCTGTGCGGCCTCAATGAGCAGGGGCAGCATCTGCTTTTCTTTTTCACTCAGCACCGAGACATCGGTGGTCAGGGTAAATTCGGCAAATTCATCTACTTTTTGTTGAATAGGATTCATCGCTATGGTATCATTGGCTGTATCATCGCTTTTTTGTTCGCCCTTATTCGTTTGGCAGGCAACAAGACTCAGTATTATACCGGTCAGGATCAGTTTTTTCATGGTGTTATGAATGTGATTATTTCTTTTGGAAAATTACAAAAATCAGAACAGTCTTTATTAGACTCTTTTTCTTGATGTTTTAATTAATTCTTTCCATGTATTTAAAGACCCCTATCAGAAAAAGGATTTGTCATCCGGAATGACTCTGCTATTGAACCTCCTGCTGTTCCAGGAACTCTTTCACCACCTGGATATTTTGTTCCCTTGCATCCCAGGTCGTCAGGTGACTGGAGTTGGAAAACACCTTCACTTTGGAGTTTTTGAAGTGTGCAGCCATATCCTGAACATAAGACGGTTTAATTTCATCAAACTCCCCCACTGTGAAAAGCACCGGAAGATCTGTTTCCTCCATATTCTTTAATCCATTATAATTCTTAAGTGTCCCTGTGATACTGAATTCGCTTGGACCCCACATATAGGTATAAACTGCCGGATTAGCAGTACTCACCATACTATCCAATTCTTCCAACACTGGGTCCTGCCCCCATAGGTACTTATCGTAGAATGTATTGATGGCTTTTTCATAAAGTGGATCATCATATACTCCGGTTGAATCGGCCCTGTGAACGGCAGTCAGCAATGAATCCGGTAATGTTAGAAGCAATTCATTCGTACTTTGTTCCCATAACTTCAGATCCAGACAGGGACTTCCAAAAATCAGGGAGGTCACATGATCCGGATATTTTTTAAAATATTCCAATGCCAGGATACTTCCCCATGAGTGCCCTAACACATGCCATTTTTCGACCTTAAGATGGGTTCTTAGGGTCTCCAGTTCATCTACAAAATGATCTACAGTAAACAGGCTGCTATCTGTAACCATATCTGATTTCCCTGCTCCTAATTGGTCATAGCGTATTACCTGCCGATCTTTTCCTAATTCCTCCAGAGGTTTCAGATAGAAGCTGGAGTATCCCGGCCCACCGTGTAATAACACCAAAGGAGTGTCCTGTCCGTCTCCGGTTACCTTATACCAGATATTTCCTCCCTCAACCTTTAACTTCCCTTCTCCTGTCGGAATGGGTTCATGTTTTGTTTTTTCAGAGGACTGACATGACATAAACAGGATTGTGACGCTGATTATTGCGAAATATTTCAAAGAATTAATTATCGTTTTCATATTTGGTTGGTTTAATTTGAATGCCTTGAAATGGCCTATTATAACTTGTTTTAAAGCCCTTACCAGGAGGCGCATATGAAGGTTGGTCCTTTTATAGATGCAAGGCTATCAAAGAATGCTTAAAACAGCAATTATTACTGTAGAATATTTAAAGATTAATTCAACAAAAATAGATTCAAACTGCTCAATGAGAGAGCACTAAATGTCACTTTCTATCCTTAAATATAAGTAAATAGTCGATACTTGTGAGGAAATGATGTATTATGATCTAATAGTAGTTATTCGTTTAAGACAACTTTATAAACAATGAATCCGATGAAACTATGATGTGACCAACTAGTATTTAGTCATTGAAAAAAGGTCAAAAAATACATATTGCATGAGCCAGGATTCCCGTCTTCACAAAAGTTGCGGCGGATGAAACCGGAGGTTCGGATATATGCACGTATAGCGATTACCACTTATTTCCTATCTTGGGAAGGAAATCATAACAACAGTCGAACCTATAAACCATCAACCACTTGAAAACACTATACATTGCCATGAGCTTCTGTCTGACTCTTGGAACAGGAATCCTCCTTTCAGGAACGCTTACAAAAGGACAAGACGAAAACTATCCTATTGGGCAGATCCTTACCGAGAAAGGGGAAATGCTTATTTGGCTTCATGACGAAACCCCGAATCATAAGGATCATTTTATAAAACTCGCACAGGAGAATTATTGGGATTCCCTGAGCTTTAACCGAGTGATCAAAGATTTTGTGGTGCAAGGGGGCTGTCCGGATACCCCGGAAGGATTCAGCGATTCTCCCTACCTGATCGAACCCGAATTCAATGACAACCTAAAGCATATTTATGGGGCTGTAGGCGCAGGACGTGATGACAACCCCGATAAGTTATCGGCAGGCTGCCAGTTCTATATTGTTCATGACAAAGAAGGCATTCCCAGGCTGGACGGAAATTATACCATTTTCGGGCAGGTCATTAAAGGGCTTGACGTACTGGAAGCTGTTGCGACGGTACCCACCGATTCCCTGGATGCACCTGAAAACATCATCACCCTTGATGTGAACATGCTGTATTTAACTAAAGAGCAACTGGCAAAACTTGGGTATCAGGTTGATCAGTAATCTGAAAAGGAACCCTATCCTTCTAATTTGATTGATAACCCTTACATCCAGTGATTCTTTAATTCCCCGGTTAACAGCTTCTTACCAGCCGCTATCAGACTGTTCAGATAAAGACTTCTTTATTATGAATAGCTTTAAATGTGGCAGTTAGCAGCAATAAATCCAGTAAATTCGTATTGAGGTATACCAGCATTGCTATCAATTATTTATGGAAAAGAAAGATCAAAAAATTCATATTATCGGGGCCGGGATCAGCGGACTCACTGCGGCGATTGTACTTGAGGAACGTGGTTTTCATCCGGTGATCCTGGAAGCCACCCACAGGGTTGGAGGAAGAGTTAAAACTGACATCGTAGGGGGATATCAACTGGATCACGGCTTCCAGGTGTTGCTAACGGCCTACCCTTCGGCGCAAAAATATTTAGACCTAAAAGCACTGGAGCTTCAAAAAATTCTCCCCGGCGCTGTGATTTTCAAAAACGGACAAAAAAAGATCCTGGGAGATGCGCTTAGGGATTTTAATTTACTGCTCCCCACTCTTTTTTCAGGCATTGGATCTTTCACTGATAAACTAAAGGTTCTAAAGCTCAACAACCTTCTAAAAAGCCGGGACCTGCAAAGCATCTTCGAGCAACCGGAAAAGACCACCCTGCAATACCTGCAGGATTTCGGTTTTTCTAATAACATGATCGATCAATTCTTCCGGCCGTTTTTCGGGGGTATATTCCTGGAACCCGAACTGCAAACTTCAAGCAGAATGTTCGAGTTCGTTTACAAGATGTTCGGCGAGGGGTATGCGGCCCTGCCACGGGCGGGTATGCAAGCCATCCCAAATCAATTAAAGGAACGACTGAAAAACACCCGCTTTGAATTTAACGCTAAGGTAAGGTCAGTTAGTGATGGAGAAATACATCTTGAGGATGGCGTTACTTTGGAAAGTGATTACACCATCATTGCCACTGAACCCGGGAAATTGGTTCCGAACCTGAATGACCAGGAATGTGAATGGGTTGCCTGTGACACCCTCTATTTTGAAACTGCTGAAAAAGTTATTGAAAAACCGCTGATCGGACTCATTCCGGAACCCAAAACACTTATCAACAACATCTGTTATCATACCAATCTGCCATCAACCACCAGGGGCGAAAATGAGTTGTTATCAGTAACGATTGTAAAGAAACACCATCTTTCCCGGGAAGACCTGATCGCCGCTGTGCAAAAAGAACTAAAGGATCTTTGTGGCATAGAAACCATGAGATGTCTGAAACACTACAGGATCCCCAAGGCATTGCCAAAGTTGAACGGTTTGCAGTATGAAATGCTTCCTTCTGAGACACAATTAACCACCACTATATTTCTCGCAGGAGACTACCTGCTCAATGGCTCCTTAAATGCGGCCATGTTATCAGGAGAACGCGCTGCTTTGGGAGTGGTGGAGAAGATCGGGGTATAAGGTACGGGGTACGGGTTATGGATTATGGATTATGGATTATGGATTATGAAGTTAAAATTATTCGTCTTCGCGAGACCGCTGAAATTAGATTTCTTGTGTAGAATGATGACGGATTAGTTATATTAATATTGGGCTCCTTCCCTTGGTCAGGGGAAGGTACTCTTGCTATAAGCAAGAGGGGAAGGGGTTGTATATGAACATTACCTGAATCAACCCGCCCCGTCTCAGGGTTTCACCCTGATCCACCCCTCCCTTTCCAGGGTGGGGAGCCACATTTTATATTTTTTTCAACCAAATTTAAATCCGTCAGTGGTAGGCCATGTAATGGCCGTGGCGATCTCCTGAATTTTACTCTGGATCTCCCTTTGACCTAGTTTAAGAAATCCCTATCTGTCTTTACTGAAAAATATACCTTCTCGTCAGCTGGCTCCTCACTATTAAAGGTTCACTGAATGTTTAATAACCATTCGGCCTTCTGCTTACTTGTCTACCTGTCTACCCGCCTACCCGCCTACCCGCCTACCTGTCACCTGCCCGCCAAGCCGAAGGCATGGTTACCTGCCTACCTACTTACCTATCTACCTATCTACCTGTTTACCTGCCTACCTGTTACCCATTAAACTCTACTAATCCGATAGGAATTATATATTTATTTGCAAAAATCCTTGGATATTAAATATTTAATTCAAAATATTTGTGCTCACAAAGTTCAAAGACTTACTGAAATGTTATCAAGAAAGGTGGAGGGAATAGACCCTGCGAAGCCTTAGCAACCCTTACCCTGTAAGAAGGTGCTACATTCTACATGAGGTGATTGATCATCTCAGATAGATAACCAACCGTAACAGCGCCCCTGCTGTTATGTATTTCTTTATAACATTTTTCTATTAAGTATGCTTCTGCCGAAGCTTATTTGACTTTGGGTTTAAATCATTTATGAACTCAAAAAAAAAGAAAAATGAGTACACAAAAATTCGCAACCAAAGCGTTGCATGCCGGACACGATGTAACCGCAAACGGAGGAACCCGCGCGGTTCCTATTTATCAGTCAACCGCCTATGTTTTTAAGGATTCTGATCATGCGGCCAACCTTTTTTCACTGGCTGAAACGGGAAACATTTACACCCGTATCAACAACCCCACCAACGACATCCTTGAGCAGCGACTGGCTGCCCTTGAAAATGGTATTGCGGCCGTGGTCACTTCCTCAGGAACCGCAGCCATTACCACTACCCTGCTCACCTTGCTTAAGGCAGGCGATCATATCGTGGCTTCCAGCAGCCTCTATGGAGGTACGTTTAATTTACTGAGTGTAACCCTGCCCCGACATGGTATCACCACCACCTTTGTTGATCCCTCAGATCCGGAAAACTTTGATAAAGCCACACAGGAAAATACCAGGGCATTTTTTATTGAATCTCTGGGTAACCCAAAGTTGGATGTTCTGGATATTGAAGCTATTTCCAGGCAGGCGAAAAGTAACCGGGTACCCCTTATTGTAGATAATACAGTGGCCACCCCCTACCTTTTAAATCCTATTGAACACGGGGCTAACCTGGTGATCCACTCCCTGACCAAATACATTAACGGAAACGGAACTGCCCTCGGAGGCGTTATTATTGACGCCGGTACCTTTGACTGGACTAACGGGAAATTCCCTGAATTTACGGAGCCCTCGCCCGGGTATCACGGCCTGGTGTACAGCGAAGCCCTGAGGGAAGCCGCCTTTATAGCAAAGGTGCGTATTGAAGGCTTACGCGATTACGGAAGCGCCTTAAGTCCGTTTAACGCTTTTCAGATCATCCAGGGACTGGAAACCCTGGAGCTACGGATCAAGAAACACAGCCAAAATGCTTTAGAATTGGCCAAATGGTTGCAACAACAACCGGAGGTTAGCTGGGTTAACTACCCCGGACTGGAGCATAGCCCATTTTACGACCTTGCAAAGCGTTATTTACCCGAAGGACAAAGCGGGATCGTTACCTTTGGAGTAAAAGGCGGGTATGAGGCCGCAAAGATCATAGCCGATAAAACACAAGTGTTCTCCCTGCTCGCCAATATAGGAGATACGAAATCGCTGATCATACATCCCGCCAGTACCACCCACCAACAATTGAACGATGAAGACCAGGTATTGACAGGAGTCACCAAAGATCTGATACGACTATCGGTTGGACTCGAGGACATTGAAGATCTGAAAGCCGACCTGAAACAGGTATTCGATCTGATCTCAAAGAAGAGGTCTGTTGTGGTTGGGAGCCAGACGGGTAAATAGGTAGGTGAATAGACAGGTAGGTAGATAAAGAGTCGTCCCGCTAAAGCGGGATTAATTCCCAATACTTTTTGTGATTCACCCATTGGATTCTCACAAAACGTTGGTCATTAAAGAGTGGGGAGTCGGTTGAATTTTTCAGTTTGCAATCTGCAGTTTAACCGGGTTCTCCACTCCTTTGCCTGCCACCGCGCCACCTGGCCCATTCGCTAAAAATGTCCACTGTACATTTTTAACTCCTCATTCCTTCTTCGCTTCTTTACTTCTTCGCTTCTTCGCCCGCCAACAAAAAAAAGCCACCCCTCAGGGTGGCCTAAAACACATAACTTAAAAAAACTGATTGTCAACTTTAATTAGAGACGTTGAGTAGGTTCCAAAGGGGGCAGGAACCTCCTACCGGTCTCAAGTAGGATAAGTGATATTTTAGAGTGATGCGGGATTCAAAATGCGAGAAGCGTTTTAGCCTTCCCGATCAACTGCCTTTCAAAATTTCAACGATGCAAATATACGCCCGAAGAATACCTCACATCTTGTATAAAAACAGCAATAAATTGTTGATTTTCAGTATTTTATCTTTCATATGTGCATTTCATCGGATTTTCATAGATTATATCCTATAAAAAATAGGTGTTCGTCTCTTTAGATTGAGTGTGTCATGGCTCAAAATCAAACTTTAAATACTGTTTTTCAGCTACTTAACCGCAGATTGAATCATTTTTTTGAACTACCTTGAGGAGGTAACCACCAAACCATATTCACAATGGACAGACGTAAGTTTATCGGTGCCTCCGGACTCACCCTCGGAATGGCCTCCATGTTTCCCTCCACACTCCATGCTTTTAAAACTGAGAATCAACATAAAATACCCTCTGTTGAAGGAGGTATTCATAATAATTCATGGCAATGGGTGCGATCTCAATTCATGCTTGACCATGAACATATTCAAATGGCCCAGATGCTGCTGGCCTCCCACCCCGCCCCGGTAGCTGAAGCTATTGAGAAACATCGCAAGGCTTATAACGCAAACCCCGCCACTTATTGGGAAGAACATTTTATGACGGCCGAGAAGGTGGTCACCAAGGCTGCAGGTGCATATATGAATGTTGATCCGGAAGAGATCGCGCTCACCGACAGCACCACCATGGGCACCTCCCTCCTGTTTAACGGCATGAAATTAAAACCGGGAGATGAGATCATACAAACCACCCATGATCATTATGTAACCGACAAGTCTATAGAGTTTGCCTGCGAGAAGAGCGGAGCGAGTTACAGAAAGATCGACGAATACCAGGATCCAAGGACCGTTACGGTTGCAGAGGTCACTGAAAATATTGCCAGGGCTATCACTGATAAAACTCGTGTGGTCATGGTAACCTGGGTACATAGTTGTACCGGGGTGAAGCTCCCCATTCGTGCCATTGCCGATGTTATCGAAGAAGCAAACAGATCAAGAGACGAAAGTAACCGTATCTATTTTGCGGTAGACGGGGTACACGGCTTTGGAAACCAGGATGAAGACATCAGTGCCATGGGCTGTGACTTCTTTTCTGCCGGCACCCATAAGTGGATCTTCGGGCCACGAGGTACCGGTATTCTGTATGCAAGACGTTCTGCCTGGGATTTTGTGCGACCTACCATCCCTCCTTTTTCACAATACGCTTACGAAACCTGGTTAGGGTTTGAAAGCTCTGCTAAACCTACCTTTAACGAAGTGATCACCCCCGGAGGCTTTCATGCCTTTGACCATCGTTGGGCCTTGAATGCCGCCTTCGATTTTCAAATGGAAATGGGAAGAGACAAGGTACACCAACGCACAACGGCACTGAACACCCAACTAAAAGAAGGGTTAGAAGCCATCAAGGGGGTTGATATACTTACCCCTATGAACCCTGAACTTTCTGCAGGAATCAATTGTATGCAGATCGAGGGCATGGATGCCGTTACTTTGGTAAAGAAATTTCATCAACATGGAATCATTGCCAGTGCCTCTCCTTATCGGGTGTCTTACGCCCGACTCACCCCTTGCGTGATTAATACCGAAGAAGAGGTGGATACCTGTATTAAAAAAATGGAGGCGATTGTTAGGGAGTCGTAAGTCGGAAATGATGAATTATGAATGACTGCGTCTGGAATGCGACCGCAGGGAAACAGAACAGGCTGCAGGAATTCATAACGACGAAGGCGTGATGGATGGTACACCTTCGCCAAGGCTACGGTGTATGCAATGAATGGTGAATAATACACCTTCGCCAAGGCTGCGGTGTATGCAATGGATGATGAATGATGAATGGTAGATGGTAGATGGTAGATGGTAGATGGTAGATGGTAGATGGTAGATGGTAGATGGTAGATGGTAGATGGTAGATGGTAGAAAGTTAGGTAATGGAGATTTCATTCCGGGCTCACAAACCTTTTATTAATTCGAGGAGGTAATCAGGGCTCCTCCCTATATAACTTGTCACCTGTCACTTGTAACTTGTTACCTGTCACCTGTTACCTGTCACTTCTTTGCCAATAGATGCTCATGAACCATTTTCCATTGACCGTCTTCCTTGACGAATTCCATGGTACCGGCACTGCTTAGTTGTCCGGTTTGGTTATTGAGTTCAGCATGCAGCACGGCTACATATTTTACCACAGCCAGGTCATCAAAAATATCGATCCTTAGGTCGTCCGGGCTGTAGTCAATGTTCACAAGATTATCTGCAGAGATCTCAGGATCCTGAATTCTTTTTTTACCTACAGAATGATCCCGGCATTTTCCTGATGACTTGAGCTGCTTTTTATACGAGCGGCAAATATTCAGTTTTAAAGATGTTTTATTCTCCATTTTACAGAAGGTCTCGTCAAAAACAGCTTTCACTTCTGTACGCTCCATAGCAATAAAATCTTCTGTTATTTCAGCTTCTCCGGTGGTTTTGATGGCATCCTCTCCGCTGTTCCCACAAGCAAGGATAGAAAGGCTGACAAAGCAGGCCATCACTATTCTTAGTAACATCTTATTGGTTTTAAACACCCGGGGTGTTATGGTTGTCCTATAAAATTAATAAAATATTAACATTTAAGGAAATCTGGGAGGTCAAATCTTTGGAGGGTTCATGGATATCTACCCACCCTGATTCGCAGGAAGCGCGAGGTTTTAATTGCTTAAATTATAGATAAATAACAAAGATGATGTGCGTCATTTAATTTTACCACCAAGTCTGCTACATTTAATCTGAACCGTAAAACGTATTAAAATGAAAAAGCTCTTATTATTTCTTCTTTCGGGAGTTTTTACGCTCATACTTTCAGCACAGGAGCATAGCGGACTTGCTGCCGTGGGAGAACTTTCAGACGGCCTTATTTCTGTTGAAAAAGACGGAAAGTGGGCATTTATCGATCAGGAGGGCGCCCTGGTTATTGATTATCGTGACGATCTGGTAACCGGAGAAAAAGCTCCTGAATTCAAAGAAGGCCGATGCCTTATCCAACAGACCAAAGAAGGTATTCCTTATTACGGGTATATAGATACCAGTGGTGAAATCGTGATCGAACCCATATACCTGAATGCAACTGCTTTTAAGGATGGGTATGCCATTGTACTCAAAATGGAAGAACAGGTAAGAGGTACTAACCAATACCTGAACAAGGAGATCATTGACAGGAATTTTGATGAGGTTCTTATCAACACCCAGGGAGACGAACTAAAATACCTCACCGCTCATAAGGGGGTGCTGCTCGATGCTAAGAAGTACAAACAGCCTGAGATGGTCTCAAAAATAGTGTCGTCCGGGTTGGTAGCCTTTAAGGACGAATCAGGTAAGTGGAAGGTTGCAAAGCTTTAATAACCGGATTCATTCGCCTGGAAACTTCGTTTAAATAATGGGGATATAGTTTCATTATATGCCTTCATGAAGGTATGGTGGTTCGATTCAGGGTAGCCACCAGGTTTGACTACTGTTCCTCCGAACTATCCTCATTGTTCCTGGCGGTCTGTTTTGCAGGTTCCTCTTCTTTAGATTCACCTACATCATACTTCACTTTAAACTGAGGAGTAGTACCTACATTGGCAGGATCACTGAGTTCAGCTATTTCTATGGTCATGTTGGTGGAAGCCTCTTTTTCTGTCAGGTAGCCTTCTATTTTTGTTTTTAGTTTATTGCCATAGTCCAGGAGCAGGGTATCTAAATTCTGATAATCGGAATACTCATTCACCATTGCTCCCATTTGCAAGGATTCAGAATCCGGTTTGTTTACATTCAACTCCGCTTGAGTAGCTGCAACAGTCGATGTGTCCCCTATGACTCCTCCTATTGATGTAGAATCTGTGTTGTAGAAAAGAGAATCCCGCATCAGATCTTCATCGAATACATAATTCAGGACGATGCTCAATCCTTCTTTCTTTTTTTCAAGCTCAAGAATAAGGTCTAATTGCCTTTTATGTTCATCTGTTAACGCCGTGTCCGGGTAGTTGAGAACCAAAGCCTCGAGGTCTTCGGGTTCGGCATCAACCAGTTTAGCAAGGCTTCTGGCCGGGTTATCGGTCACATTAAAGATCTTTTTTTTAAGGGTCGTACCAATCAGCTTCCAAACATCCACCTCCGGGTTATTGAGATCACCTCTCACGGGCACATCCAGTTCAATGTCTCCGTTTTTATCCTTCAGTAGGAACACGGCAAGCTTTAGGGGTAAAGACCATAGTCCGCCTTTCAAATTTTCCACAGAAACATCCTTGATCAGGAGGTTGTTTTCACTGGTGATCTGTCCCTTTTCAATTTTTGAATTGGTAAAATAGAACATATCACCATTGAGGATAGAGTGACCTGTGTAGTGCGTTGAATAAATATTAAGATCGGCCAAAACAAAATCTTTGATGGCTATATCTATATCGAGGTCCATGGGGTTTTGCGGGTTAAACCCGAGTTTAGACTTCAGGGTGCCTCTTTCATTTAACAGCATTTCAGATAAGATATCTATCCAATCACTATCACTGTATATGCTGTCGGTATCTATCATGATCTCACTAAGGTGGTATTCGAAAGGCTGCCCGGTAAGATTATCTGTATAATCCAGTACCCCCTTATCTACTTTTACCTTTTTGAGGGCGTAGTAGATCGCATCTGTGCTCTTTCCGGATAAGGAATCAGCGGAGGCAGCATCTGCAACCTCAGCGGAGCTTTCCTTTTTTCCGCTTTCTGCAGTATCAACAGCATCTGCAGAAGATTCAGCTGTTTCAGGGGTAATATTAAAAATACGGAACAGATTATTGGAGGCCGAATCCAACTGGAACTTTATATAGGGCTCTTCTATACGGAGCTCAGAAAGGATAAAGGCCTGCTCGTGATAATTGATCTCCTCCAGCAAACAGGTCACCTTTTCACTGCCGAAAAACTTTTCATTTTCCTCATCGGTCATGATAAAGTCATTCACCTCGATATTTCCCGAGATCAATGATCTTTCCGGGCTTTTATCATTTCCTGTAAGATTAATAGTCGTATTGACCACCCCCTTAAGATCTTTAATATTGGCATATTCTGCAGCGTATTTATAAAAGGGTTGCAGTTGTAAGCCTTCGAGTTCAACGCCTCCTTCAAAATCGCCGGTTTGTGGATGGTATGCAAAAGAGGAGCGTAACGTACCGCCTTCTGAGAATTTCAGTTCGATATCAGCCTCACTATCGTCTTCCTGGTTCCACTCTATATAGGGCACATAAAAACCCAGGTCTTCCATGGAAGTTGTTTCATTAACATCTCCATCTTCAAATTTCACCGAGGCGTCTTTTAATTCCAGCTCAGATAATTGGTATTTAAACACTTCCTCTTCATCTCCTTCTCCGGAATCTGAACCTGTTGTATCCGTAGCAGTATGGTACTTTACAAGATCATCAAAGTTATAGGCCGAATTACGTTTTTTCAGGTTCAGATTCAGGCCTTCCAAATAGAATTGATCAATTGAGATGGTTTTACTTATGTATTTATAAGGTTCGGCATTCACGATCAGGGTATCAAAGGTGAAAAAGGTTTCTTCCCCGTCTGCTTCATACATGATAAAATCATAAATGCTTAGCGTGCTGGTGAAGTAATTTATACGAAGCTTCTCCATATATACCTGCCTGCCAATAAGCTCCTCACTGTTTTTTATGATATAATTTTTTATCAGTAATGGCAATAGCATCAGAACAAGCAGCAACACCCCGAGAAGGGTGATCACAACAATACGGATGGTTTTTCGATTACGGCTCATTCCATGAAACTTGGTTATACAACGGTTTCATTAAATAGCGGCTGGAGTGGTTCCAGGGATATTAACAAGGCTCAGAAAAAAGCAATAACAATTAATACACCAATGATAAGTGCCTGAACCTCTTATAACTAGTCATGTGAAATTAAAACAAATAGCTTGAATTTCAATACACCGGGGAATCATTTTTCATTATCACAGCTCTTTTCTAAGTTGTCTTGCTACGAATTGCGCACTTGCTACCGCCCCATCCATATACCCGGGGAAGTCAGGGGCCGTTTCTGAACCTGCCAGATATAACCTGCCCTCCATGAACGGCTGCCTGAATTGTTCATGACCGTTATGCTGATGCGGAAAAATATGACCTTCATAAGGGGCATAGGTAAAGGGTTCATGTGCCCAAACCACTTCATGAAAATTTATATACTCCCTTACTCTTGCTCCATAGTATTTCTCTAATTGCCCGAGTATGATCTTCAATCGTTCTTCTTTATTTACCGAATGATAGGCTCCATTAAGAAATCCTTTCAGCGCAAAATACTCATCATTAAAATCGGCGTGATCGTACATTTCTGTAACCGGACCGGTATTGCTGAATACCGTACCACTGGTGCCTGCATTTCTCCAAAAAGGTTCTTTAAAGGTGAGGGCGAATTTGATCGACTCGCCCATCCACGTGTGGGTTTGCTGCATGAGTTCAAGCAACCTTTCAGGGAGTCCGGGAGAAGTAGCGATCTTGCTTTGGAAAAGATTTGGCGGTAGGGTTGATACTACCCTGACAGCCTTGATGGTACCTGAATCGGTTTGAACAACGAGGTGATCCCCATTATCATTAATTGCGGTTACCCTGGTACTCAGAAGTAGTTGGTCACTTGAAAGGCAGGTGTTCAGTGCTTTGATTAGTTCAGAAGTACCTCCTTTGATCCTGAAGCTGGGTTCGTCGTTATCGGGCAAGGTTACTAATTGGGGCGGACTGGTTGACATATACTCATAAATAGCGGTTTTACCCAGTCTTTGTGGAAACCATCCAAGTCCCAGTTCCTTCAATAGGGATACCAGGTGAATGTGTTTGGAGCCAAACCAGGTAGCCCCCATTTCCACCGTAGGCTCCCCTTTTTTATGAAGTGTATGAATACGCCCTCCTACCCGATCACGGGCTTCTACAACCACGACCTTCAATCCTTCTGATCTCAGGAGATAATTCAGGGTTAACCCGGTGAGTCCGGCACCTATAATTACGATATCTGCGTGAAGTGAATTTTTAGTGTCCTGAAGATCCATACCCGTTTATTTCCTGTCTGCAAATATAAGATATTGGCATTAGGGATATGCCGGTACTCAGCTAACCATTCTCTTTATGCTCAGAATTTTCAAATACTATTGATTCATGATGGTGAGAAACTCCCTGAACTTTTCCGGATCACCTTGGTTGTGATAAACCTTTGGGTTCTTAAAAATTGCCGTGATGGCACCCAAAATACCTCCTGCGACGCTACCCACAATAGCCCCGGCGACAAATGCCTGCCCGCAGCCTCCCCAAAAATCCACATCATCATCAACGGCCATCAGGGTGCCGGCAACCACAGCTCCGCCCCCCATTCCTACAAGAGTGTTATGCCATGCGGAGTGTTTGGTTTTGACCTTTCCTTTTTTTTCAGCGGGATCAAAACCGACCGCTTTTCATGGTATAATTCAAGCGTTGAAGAGTTGCCTTTTACCAATTTACCCTTTCCGATCTTTTGTCCGTTAAGATCATATACCCTGATAAAATCTTGACCATTATAAGTGAACTCCTGGGCCTATACCCAAAAGAAAGGAAACAACAATCCCAACAGGAAAAAGAGTACACTCCTTCTCCAAAAACTTTGAAAAATAAAATGTGTTAAGATAATTGTGTTCATTGGCGACATTCTCTCTTATTTACGCCTCAAATGAACCTCACTTCGAAGCGTCTCTTTTCTTCTTCATGCCTACAATAAAGAGGAGTCCACCAAAGGCAATGAGAACCGTACCCAGCGAACCGGAGAGGTTATCTAAAGTTGTATTGAATATGACGCCCAGAGAAATTAGGACGATGCCAAAAAATACATACCTGCGATATTGTTCCTCCGGTGGATTCATCTTGTTAATTTTATAACGATTTTAAAAGACATAAACTGAAATGCTACGCTTTAGAATACTTTCATTAATGCATCTTTGGGATCATAAATAATCCGCCCAAAGCCATTAAAAGAATACCTACGGTGGCATACTGATCCTGTAATACTCCTGCTATGATCAACCCTAAGGAGATCATTACAAACCCTGTTAAAAGGTGTCGTTTGTTTTCTGATGTTTTAGAATTCATAATTGTAGTTTTTAATTGGTTTTTATTTTATAGTATTTTGTTTCTTTCTTACTCTCTACTCTTTAATGACCAACTTGTTGTGAGAGCCTTTCCCGTGAATCACAACAAGCATTGGGAATTAATCCCGCTCCAGCGGGACTACTCCCCTCTACACCTTCACCCCCAGCTTCTGTCGCAACAGGCTTTTTAAACGGGGTATGGAACTTTGCTCCAATAAATTCATGGCCGGCACCCCACACAAGGTTTCCACCATCTCTTGTCCGCCCAGGGTATTTGCAGATATGCCGGTTACCAGGTCGGGCTTTACCTCAAAGGCGGCCATAAGCCCGTAGACCGCATAAGGATCGGAGGCACTGAGAATACAGCACTTTACCTGTTCTTTGATACCTTCATAAGCCAGATCTCCGTTATAGGGCTCCAGGGGCGATGCCCCGATCTCTACCACGGCCACATCGGCCCTGGAAGCAGCCATACAGCTCAGCATATGTTTTAGCTTTTCCCGGTATAATTCCGGATCACATACCGTGGTAGGCAGCCCTGCATCTACAAAATCATAGACCTCCACCGCTCCTACATCTTTCACAGCGAGGATATCCCGAAAGCGTCCGGTTCCGGTGATCTTAGCCCCCAACACCTTATAGCCTGCCCTTGTAAGCAGGGAGGTGACAATCCGGGCCGAGGTGGTCTTTCCTGCACTCATGGAGGTTCCTATAAATAATACCGTTGGAATCATATAATCTCTTTCCTTACAAGGGGTCACGAATTGCCCCATGGTACATTTCTCATTACCCCGCATAACGTGTCCCTCATATCTGATCGGAATCATTTCAGGAATAAACATTGACTTGGAGGTCAGCTTTCCCATGAGTCCACCCCCGGAAAGCATATGCATCTCACCGTCTTCCTGCACCTCTTTCCAGGTACCTGTAGCCTCGAGGGTAGCATGCCGAACCCCTAATGCGCCAACCACGAGTTCTCCACCTATTACCCCGCGCATACGACCGTTGGGAAGTTCCAGTTTTGAGGTAGAACTGCCTATTCCCGTAATTCGGGAAACCACATAATCTCCGGAGGCCCAACGATCTTTATGAAGCTTTTTCACCTCAAAAGGGTGGGCTTCAAGATCTGAGATCCTGGTCAGGGTTGTGAAGATGTAGCTGCTTGGTCTCATCAATTCATTTTAACAGAGGGTTCCATGACCAAAAGGGTCAACAAAGCTGTTCTTTCAATAAGGGATTCCTTCAGAATATATTCATGATCGGCATGGGCACCATCTCCGGGAGTTCCCAATCCGTCAAGGGTGGCCGTAAACTCACTGGTTATATTACCATCAGATCCTCCTCCGGCCTTTCCGCTTTCCAGGGAAAGCCCCAGTTGGGCTCCCTTTTGCTGCGCCATTTCCCATAAGGCGCGATTACGCGAATTCGATTCCATTGGAGCTCTTCCAATACCCCCGGTAATTTCAAGTTCACAATCCGGAAGGTCGGGCTTGAGGTTCATGATCTTACGGGTAATCCATTTACCATCCTCCTTATTATTCACCCTGACATCGATTACCGCACTACTTTCAGGAGCCACCACATTAGGAGAAACCCCTCCACTGATCATCCCTACATTGACCGTTAGTCCTCTCTCAGGATCATTCATGGCATAGAGTTTTTGTATCTGGTGAGAAAGCTCTACAATGGCATTGATCCCTTTTTCAGGATCCAATCCTGCATGGGCTGCCCTTCCCTTAACGGTCAGGGTAAATCGGCCTACTCCTTTTCTTTCTGTTTTTAATTTTCCTTCCAAGCCCAAAGGAGGCTCCATGACAAAAGCCCTTTCAGCAATTCTTGCCAGACGTCTGATGATCCTTTTTGATTCAACACTCCCTATCTCTTCATCGGTATTGATAAGCACCACAGGCAAAACCTCCGGGGTATGCCCGAGGTACTGCAGGGTTTTAAGCGTGTATATGATCTGGGTTATTCCTGCTTTCATATCATAAGCTCCCGGTCCGGAAATTTTTTTCTCCCCTTCCCTATACGGCATTGACCTGAGGGTATTCTTCTTCCACACGGTATCACAATGTCCGATCATCAATTGAATGGGCTGTTGCTTCTCTCTATTTTTGGGCCGGGCATATAACAATCCGCCGGTATTCTTTCCCGGGTAATTAAACGTATAATACCCCATTTTCTTAAGAGTCTTGTCCAGGTAATTGATAATACCGCGCAAGGCGTCCCGGTTACTTGAAGGAGATTCCATATACACCAGAGTTTCCAGGGTATCGTATATGGCTTCTGATTCTGATCTCAGAACATCCATCACCTCCTCTGCTGTATGGACGTTTCCTTTCATCTTCTGAAATCTTTTGGATAAGGAAAATTATAGGTGTCCTTGATTACCGTAAAGCGGCCGGGGGCAATATAGGTGAGTAACCCTGATTCTCTTAATTGTTCCTGCTCATCAAGGTCAGATTCACGTCTGTAGGCCGGATCAATATAGGCCGCTTTAATAGTCCCGGTGATCAGGCTGTTTCGTCCAAACCCATCAATGATCTTAAAAAGAGAGCATTCCAGCTGTAAATAGGCATCTTCCAGGAGAAGGGCATCAACCCTCTCTGCCTTCACGGTGGGCAAGGCATCTATAACCGGTTTTATCTTAGAGATTCCCTTACTCCGGGGAGAAGCCGTAAGCGCTGTAGCCGTTAACCCGTCTGGTTTGGGAAAACTTACCGTAAATCCTTTTTGCTTGATCGCGTTATGATAGGTGCTGTGATCGGGAGTACACACAAAACCGAAGAAATTATCGAACCCAAGCGGGGTGACCATATGCTTAGGTGCCATATCATAACGATCGCCTTCACGGGTCCCCACAACAACGAGTGGAGCCACAACAAAGGTTTGGTCCCACACGGGCACAGACAGATCCAATGTCTTTAAAGATGCAGTTTTCATGAAGTAGTTCTTTTATATTGTCTTAAAGATACACTACATGAAAGAGAGAAATTATGATATTTGTTAGTGTTTCAGTTGGTTACCTCAGCGCTAAAAACCACCCTGTAAATATTCGGAAACACCGGTTTTTAGGGTTTTCTTACAGGAAATTAATTAAATTCACTCTTTAATGAACCTGTTTCGGTCTTGGATCGCAACCAAAATTAATCGCATTACCATCATGATCTTTACCTTACGCTCTTTAAGTTTTACTTCTTTATACATCCCGGTTCTCTTAGCATGTCTTCTGATTTCCTGCGGCGAGAACAACAATCCATCAAAAGCCACGGCTTCACCTTCTGCAGCAGAAGAACCGGATACTCTTACCATAACCCACACCCTGACCAAAGATCAAACACATAGTAAATTCAGCAGCGCTATTCCTCCGGTGCTTAAGGTAGCTTCCGGTGCTGTTATAGAGGCTTTTACCGAAGATGCCAGCGATGAGCAGTTTTCACTGCAATCTACCCTCGAAGCCCTTGACTCTCTGAGCTTTGATCCTATTCATCCGCTTACAGGTCCTGTTTATGTAGAAGATGCTGTTCCGGGCGATATCCTGAAGGTGACCCTTCATACGATCGAATTGGGAGATTGGGGTTGGAACGCCATCTTGCCCGGGTTTGGTTTTCTTGCCGATACCCTGGATAGTAAATACCTTAAAGTCTATGACCTCAGCTCGAATAAGGCTACCGTTGCCTTCAATGAAAACATCTCACTTAAACTCAATCCCTTCCCGGGAGTTATGGGTGTGGCCCCTGATACCGCCGAAATGCTGTCTACCATTCCTCCAAGGGCCAATGGCGGGAATATGGACGATCCGAATATGACCGAAGGCACTATCATGTATTTCCCGGTATTTGTAGAGGGTGGGCTTTTCTCTATTGGAGACGGTCACGCCGTTCAGGGCCTGGGGGAAGTATGCGGTACTGCCATCGAAGTGCCTTTACGAGTGGTTTACCAGATCGAACTGATCAAAGGCCGCAGTATTCAGGAACCTCAGTACGAAACAGACTCCTACTATGCCACAACCGGCTTTGCGACAACCATTGATGAGGCTGCCAAAAAGGCCAATCTGTATATGGTGGAATACCTGATGACCGAAAAGGGACTCTCTCAGGAGGAAGCCTATGCCCTGTGTTCGCTGGCAGGCGACCTGAAGATCGCAGAGGTGGTAGACATGCCGAATATGCTGGTAACCATGCATATGCCAAAAGATATCTTTAACAACCACTAGCCTAACCTGAGAACCTGATCTTATTTTGATACGTATCTGTAAGGCACATACAAAAGCCCACCTTGAAGGTATCCTGGACCTGCAATCCAAAAATCTCAGGGAAGTACTATCGGATGAAGTTCAGAAGGAACAAGGGTTTTTAACTGTCCGACACGATTGTAAGGTTTTGGAGGAAATGAATAACCGCCTGAACCACATTATTGCCCTTGATGGGGAGGAAGTGGTGGGATATGCCCTTTCCATGACGCCCGACTTAAAGGATCGCATTCCTGTTTTAGAGGAGATGTTCGAGCGAATTAACAATTTGGAGTATAAAGGAAGTAACCTGGGTAAGAGTAACTATTATATTATGGGGCAGATCTGTATTGCTGAAAAGTACCGGGGTACCGGCCTGTTCTACGCCCTATACAATGAACACAGAAAATACTATTCCCCGTATTTTGATCACTTTATTACTGAAGTATCAGCAAGCAATCAGCGTTCTTTAAGAGCTCATGAGAAAACGGGATTTAAGACCATCTTAAATTATTATGATCAAACGGATTCCTGGTACCTTATACTCTGGGACTGGAACGATCAAAACGAAACAAGTTAATAATGGCGTACAGTGAATACCTTGCAGAACGCATTCGAACCCGACTTCAGGGAGGAAACCTCATTGAAGAAAAAAAGATGATGGGAGGCCTTATTTTTATGGTAAACGGGAAGATGTGCCTGGGTATTGACCAGGATAAAGCTGCAGGAGCAGACCGGCTCATGGTCCGGGTGGGAAAGGCTAAAGAAAAAGACCTCCTGTTTAAAAAGGGAAGCAGGGAAATGGATTTTACGGGCAAGGTTATGCGAGGGTTTTTGTTTATAGATCCGGAAGGGTTTGATTCGGAAGCCGACCTGGACTTTTGGGTAGAAAAAGCCTTGGAATTCAACAAACAGCTATAAGAAGTTGACCTCTTCTTTTCTGCATACTGTCCGCTATTGATTTTAACGTCATTCAATACTACCATGATACCTCAGACTACTGGTATATTTCCTGGTGGGACTGTACAACGGTCTGATATGTTTGAGTGGTGGGTTGATTATATGTAAAACGATGCTTATGCTTAAATAAGGTTCCGAAAGGCATTGAGCAAGTTTCGGGAGATTGCCACGTCTCACTTCTCCAGACTCGCAAAGACGATAATTTGCAAAATTTCGTTCCTCTCTGTCCAGGTGAAGGTGTCAAAGCTGCAGGCTTTGACTGAAGGGGTGATCCGGTTCTTATTTAATGACTATTAAATTAGAAAGCCTCTCGATACGATCCCGCATAGCTGGATCACTCGAGTTGACATTAACCACTACCCTGTACAAATATTCCAATTTCATCCTAGCAACCATTAAAAGGTATGTTTAATACCCTACAGGAAACTGATACACATCATTGCTCATTGAGCCATAGTCCTGTAATTTCATCAGGTGATATTATGACCATTTAACAGGATACTTCCGGTGCTGAATTACATATTTCAACCTTTTAAATTCTAAGACATGAGATTTCTGATCATTTATGGAACCGGGGAAGGTCAAACCCGCAAAATTGCCAGGTATATGGAAGAGGTTTTAGAGGATGCCGGGTTTAAGGCATCTGTGGCCGATGTAACTGAAGAACCTCCGCAACCCCATAAATACGATGCCGTACTTATCGGGAGTTCTGTTCACACCCATAGATATCATGATGGGGTAAAGAACTATATCTCCACCTATAAGGAAGAACTCAATCATAAACCCTCAGCATTTTTCTCTGTTTGTATGGCTGTCGCCTCGAAGATAGAAGACGAACATGAAGAGGCTCACAGGATTGCAAAAGAGTTCTTAGAAAACACAGGATGGACACCAACTGAGACCTGGCATATTGCAGGAGCCTTGAAATACACCCAATACGATTACTTCAAACGCCTGGTTATGCGTATGATCGCCGCTAAACAGGGCGGTGCTACAGACACAGATCAGGATTACGAATATACCGATTGGGAGGCTGTTAAGGAAACAGTGCTTCATTTTGCTGCAAATAATCAACCCGTTTCAACCCATTAGAACTGTTAGTGAAAATACTTCTCAGTTAAAAAGTTAGTTGCAGATCACTATTGATTCTATTTTACTAGCTTTATAGGTAAAGTCGTAAGGTTTCCGGATCCTACGGGCAGCTTTAATTCTTTTAAGAATACTATGGAAGTTCACGAAACCGCCTTTGTTACCAGTGCCTTCAGAGCTATGCATGTGTTATTAAGCAAGGATGAATTTGCGCATCTGTGGTTGAATGACAGGGTTCAGCACTGGGCAGATACCTACCTCAGCACCGTTACCGGGGAAGAATCGGCTGCTCACAGCATGAGAAATCGCTACTTTCTGGATAGTATTCACCGGCTTTTTAAGGACGGGAATATTGAATATCTCATCAATTTCGGGTGCGGATTCAGCATGTATCCGTACCTGCTCCCTCACGGACTAAAACATATCGAGATCGACAAGCCTGAGGTGATCAGGCATAAAGATCAAAAAACTGAACTTTGGGAAGATCAGGGCATCTTACCGTTACGAAATATTGTTCGTATACCCTGTGATTTTAGTGAAAACTATGAGAAGGAGCTGATTGGTAAAATAAATGACATCAAAAAAAACAGCCCTTGCTTTATTCTACTGGAAGGGGTATTGTTCTTCCTGACCCGGGAAGAAATGCTCCGCCTTTTTCAATTATTCAATACCCTCCAAAAACAAGGCGACAGGATCGGAAGTGTTTCCTTTAGGGCAAAAGACACCGAAAGCAAGGCTTTTGCGCTCTTGTTGGATTTCATGAAAAAAGAAAATCCTCATGGCACTGAAGAGGCAAGGTATCAGACGGTTGAGGAAAAGTTTTACAAATCACTCCCGGGATATGAACTTGTTGATCAGCAGGATTTTTTTTCCCTCTCAAAAAGCTATCAGCATCAACCTTCTGCTACACAAGACATGATCATTAATGAGCAATTCTACCAATTACAGAAAACCAGACCATGAATGATTTTTTCAAGGAGATTTTTGCCTACCACTCCAAATTAAACCGGGAAACCATCTTGTATTTTCAGGAACATGAAACAGCCATTACCCCTCAAATGCGCCGTCTGTTTTGTCATATGCTCAACGCACACCAGTTATGGAACGCCAGAATTCTGAATACCCCCGCCTTCAGTGTTTTTCAACTTCATGAGCCTGAAAAATATCCTGAGTTAGAACGGCATAATACCGAATTATCCCTGAATATTTTACAAACCTACCCTCTGTCAGACCTCATCAACTATCAGGATACGCAAGGCAACGAATTTGAAAACAGTATAAAAGAGATTCTTTTTCATATCGGAAATCATCATATGCATCACCGCGGACAACTCATGACAATGCTTCGTGATGCCGGACTCGAACCTCTGATCATTGACTATATCTACGTGAGTAGGAAACCTAGACAGTCATCGTGAACTGCATTTGCAACTAAGACTCAAGATGCTGAATTACAGGTTTTTAATGATCAAATGTTTAGGATGAAAGATGACAATTAGAAATTCTTTTCATACATTCGAAATTCTGACTCACCATTATAGAACCATACGGACCATTTGGTGATTTACCGGATAAGATGAAATTCAGGCTGTTCAAAAACATATCCAACCTCGCACTAAGCTTTTTAGCCCTGTTGCTTTGCGTCTCAGGCTGTCGTATCCCAGAGCCTACCGAAAAGATCACTATTGCGGTGGCTTCCAATATGCAATATGCCATGGATGAGATTGCCGAAGCCTATAGTCTTGAAACCGGAATTCCCTGTGAGATCATTGTAGGAGCCTCCGGTCAGCTTACGGCACAGATCCGGGAAGGAGCACCTTTTGATGTTCTGGTTTCGGCAGATATGAAATTTCCAAAGGAGATCGAACGATTGGGTTTATCGGCCAGTTCTCCCAAGGTTTATGCCTACGGTAAAATAGTGCTGTGGACACTCTTTGATGATATTGAACCCAGTATGGAAGGCTTGAAAGATGAACGTATTGAACATATTGCCATTGCCAACCCCAGATTAGCTCCTTATGGCCTTGCCGCCAAGCAAGCCCTCCATTTTCATGGTGTACATGATGAGGTAGAGGGAAAACTGGTGTTTGGAGAAAGTATCACACAAACCAATCAGTTTATCCTTTCCCGCTCAGCCCAGGTAGGCATCACTGCGAAATCGATCGTGACCTCTCCTCAAATGAGAGACAAAGGGAAATATAAAGATATTGATCCGCGCACCTATGACCCTATTGAACAAGGGGTGGTTATCATTAAAAATAACGACACAGATTATAGTAGAGAAATCCTTTTTTGTAAATTTCTATCCTCGGAAACAGCAAAAAAAATCTTACGCCGTTTCGGATATTCTGTGGATGAATAAATTTCAAGGGTATATTAAAAGTATCGAAAGCCGGGGAAGCCTCTCCAAAGTAAGGGTGAATATCAATTCAGGTATCAGCTTAAATGTTCTCGTTATTGATACACCTGAGACCGCACCCTATCTAACTCCCGAACACCAGGTAACTTTACTTTTTAAAGAGACCGGGGTTATTTTATCCTGTGATACCGAGCCCGGGATAAGTATTGAGAACAGGGTACCCTGCACTGTTGACCATGTGGAAAAAGGGCAACTTCTTACGGCAATCACCCTGAAATCAGATGCGGGGAACATCGAGGCTGTTATCCCAACTTCAATGTCTGAACAATTGGAATTACTTCCCGGGAAAGCCGTTATTGCTATGGTAAAGTTAAATGATATTATGCTTTCTTCCTTATGAACTGGGGGCCCATCATATTAACCTTTAAACTCGCCCTGGTAACCACACTGATGCTGTTTATTATAGGAATACCGCTGGCCTACTGGCTGGCCTTTGGAAGATCAAGACTAAAGCCCGTCGTTGAAACCCTGGTAAGCATGCCACTGGTGCTGCCACCAACTGTTCTTGGTTTCTATTTTCTTATCGCTTTCAGCCCGAACCAGGCTTTTGGCAATTGGCTGGATGAGTGGTTTGGAATCCGACTGGTATTTTCCTTTTCCGGACTTGTGCTGGCCTCTATGATCTACAGCCTGCCTTTTATGGTTCACCCCATTAGTTCTGGATTAGCCGGAAGTCAGCCCTCCATTCGTGAAGCTGCCTACCTTATGGGGTACTCAAAACGGCAAACCCTCTTTAAGGTATTGCTGCCTAATATCCGCCCGGCACTGCTTACGGCCATCGTGTTATCATTTGCCCACACCATAGGAGAATTTGGGGTCGTACTCATGATAGGTGGTAATATACCGGATAAGACCAAGGTTGCATCCATTGCTATTTACGATGAGGTAGAGGCGATGAACTATGCCGGGGCCAATACCTATTCTTTAATCCTCTTCCTCACCACTTTTACCATTCTCTTAATGGTATACCTCATTAACGGAGGTTATTTAAAGCGCTTTTGGAAATGATCAAAATGAACATAAGAAAATCATTGCTGGCGGCAACAGGTGAGATCGAACTCCATCTTGACCTGGAGGTAATGAAAGGTGAATTTATAACCTTATACGGCCCATCAGGAGCTGGTAAAACTTCAGCCTTACGACTTCTTTCCGGGCTTATGCGTCCTGATAGCGGACTTATTGAAGTGAATGGGCGCCCCTGGTACAGTGGCAAAAAGAACATCTTTCTTGCGCCACAAAAAAGAAAGATCGGGTTTGTATTCCAGGACTACGCCCTGTTTCCTAACCTTACCATACGTAAAAACCTGGAGTTTGCACAAGGCCGCAATAAAAACCCCCATACCATACAAGAGCTAATTGCCCTTACTGAACTCGAAAATCTTCAGGATCGGCTTCCTGAAGACCTTTCAGGAGGCCAGAAGCAAAGAGCCGCCCTCGCCAGAGCACTGGTGCAAAGGCCGGATATACTCCTTCTTGACGAACCCTTGTCGGCCCTTGACAGCTCCATGCGGGTCAAACTGCAGGATCACCTGAGAACACTCCATGAACGATTTGAACTCACTACCATCCTTGTGAGTCATGATATTGGAGAGATCCACAAACTTTCAGACAAGGTGGTCACCCTTGATCATGGAACGATAACGGGCAGCGGTAAACCCCTGGATATATTTTCGCATCATAAACTCAGCGGTAAATTTCAGTTCACGGGAAAAATTCTGGACATTCAAAAACAGGAAGTGATCTATGTGGTCAGTATACTCGTCAACCA
The DNA here is from genome assembly GCF_004799345.1 of Robertkochia marina. Classification (GTDB taxonomy): domain Bacteria; phylum Bacteroidota; class Bacteroidia; order Flavobacteriales; family Flavobacteriaceae; genus Robertkochia; species Robertkochia marina. The sequence continues at coordinate 304,479 of NZ_SSMC01000002.1, read as the reverse complement.
GGAGATCGTCAGAGTTATTGCCCATGAAAATGAAGTTCAGGAGATACAGGCAGGAGACCAGGTGCTGGTGGCCGCTAAAGCTTTCAATCCTTTGATCATGAAGCTCCCTGATACCGATAAGGTGTAACAACAAGGTATAATCGTTATCCTTATATAAACCTGATATCTTATGAGGATAACCATTCGTATCACCTTCTGTCTTTTAATTTTTCTATTTACATCCTGCAAACGTAAAACTCCTTCAGGATCTCTTGATGGGAACTGGTATGCTGACGGTTACAGCCTGACACTTATTATCAAGAATAAGGACTATGAATTTCTTGATACCTATCAAAACGTGTGTATTAAAAAAGAGCGGGGAGCCCTGAGCAAATTAGAACCTCATCTGAAAATTGTTGACGACACCCTTCAGCTTTTTAAAGGTACATCTGTCTATCATTTTACCGGGAATGCTGCAGTAACCAACCGATGTAGTTCAGCCCCTGAAAACTCAAATGATGTACTAATGAATTTTGATGCTTTTGCCTATACCGTTCAGGTGCATTATGCCTTTGACCACCTGCTGGATTTTTCCATTAAAGACACGCTTAAAAGTGAAAGAAAGAAACTGGAAAAAACACCCTCAGAACTACAACTATATCAAAGCATTGAAACTGTTCTTTCTGCCATGAATGACAACCATGGTTACCTGGAGGTGCCTGAAGAAGTGATTGCTCATACCATTGTAAAACCTGAGACTATTCATCCAGAGAAAGCTTCTGAAGAAAAGATCCCTCAAAGTACTTCGGAAACCCAAAAGGAATACGGAGATTTTGAAGTGGCAGACAGGGTTTCAGACATCTATATTGATGAAGAGTTAACCCGAAATACCTCCCTGATTCGTTGGGGTAAGATGAAAGACTCCCTGGGGTATATGCAGATAAAAGCCATGTGGTTGTTTGCCGACCTTGATTTAGAGGAAACCACCATCAAAGAGAAAGGTTTTGTGAATGCCTACGTGCAAGCCATGCAAAAGGAGTACGAGGGCACCTATATAGAAAAGGAACGACTGGCGGTAGCTGCGCTTTTAGATACCATCATGAACGACCTTAAAGACACCAAAGCAATGATCGTTGATGTGCGTTTTAATGGAGGCGGACAGGATGTGGCTAGCATGGAGATCCTTAAGAAATTCAATCAGCAAAAGAGAGCAGTTGCCCGTAAAAAGGCCAGGGCCGGTTCACGCTTCTCTGACCAACAGACCATTTACCTTGAGTCAGCTCCGCAGGCTTATATAAAACCGGTGTTCCTGCTTACTTCCCGCCAAACTGCGAGTGCTGCAGATTTTATCGCCCTCGCCTCTATGGAGCTTCCAAACTTTACACGAATTGGTACAGCCACCCAGGGAGCGCTCTCCGATGCTCTCGAAAAACAACTCCCTAATGGCTGGTATTTTAGTATTTCTAACGAGCTGTATTTCGATATGGATCACAATAATTACGAGTATCGAGGCGTACCGCCCCATATTAAAATGGTATATCCTGAAGACCGCCAGGAATTCTTTCATAAAATGATGAGAATGACTCTAAAGGATAAAATGGAAGTCATGACCGCCGTTCATTCAGTGTTGACCGCGAAATAAATCGAAATGTTGAAGTTTATCAAAGACAATTGTCTTATATTTATAGACAAATATCCAATTCATGAGCGCGGCTTCAACATATCATCAATCCAAAACCGAGAACAAGGTACTTGATCAGGCTATCAGAACCTACCTGAGAAAGATAGGTGATGATGCTATAACTCCAGACAAGACATTTACCTATGCCGATTTTCTGAACAATAAAATGCTCATCATCAGATCTATTCGTGAAGGCATTCCTTACCGCCTTTTCGCCGTGATCAAAGAGGCTATGCCATTTACCGAAGAAGATTGGGCCAATTTCCTGAACATTTCTAAGAAAACATTGCTTCGCCATAAAAATGACCCTTCCTACCTTTTTAAGCCTATACATACTGAGAAGATCATTGAACTGGCCGAAGTAACCCACCTTGGGAGAACTGTATTTGACTCCTCAGATCAATTCTATTTATGGCTGAATACCCCTTGCTTTGCTCTTGGTCAATTAAAACCATCAGAACTATTGCGTGATTCTTACGGCAAGGAATTGGTCATGAATGAACTGCATCGCATTGACCACGGAATATTCGCCTGATGAAAGTATACCGACTTGGGAGAAAAAAATATCCCGATCATTTAAGTGGCAGAGGGGCCGCAATGGCATCTAATCGTTGGAACTCTAAGGGTGTTGAAATGGTTTACACTGCAGAAAACAGAGCTTTGGCCCTGGCAGAGGTTGCTGTACATTTTTCTGTAGGCACCTTACCCTCGGGGTATGTGATGATCGAGATAGACATTCCTGATGCACTCGAGATCGATGTGATCAACCCCGACGATCTTCCTGGTAAGTGGAACAGTTTCCCGCATATCAAAGCTACCCGGGAGCTTGGAGATGCTTTCATCTATAAAAAGAAAAAAGTGGCGTGTAAGGTTCCTTCTTCAGTGGTGAAGGGAGAGTATAATATCCTCATCAATCCTAACCACCCCGACATAGATCAAATAAAAATCACAGAGATCACCGATTTCCCCATTGACCGCCGATTGTTTAAAGTCTAAGAATGTAGTATTTTCACCACTTGGATAACCATTTTTTCTAAAAAACGCTTTTTTATGGCCTCCGGAATTTTTGCTTTACTTGATGATATCTCAGCCCTGATGGATGATGTTGCCTCGATGACCAAGGTGGCCGGAAAAAAAACGGCAGGTATCCTGGGGGACGACCTGGCGGTAAACGCAGAAAAAGCTTCCGGTTTCGTTTCCTCGAGAGAGCTCCCGGTGCTTTGGGCCATTTCTAAAGGCTCACTTTTAAATAAGATCATCATACTCCCGATAGCCTTTTTATTGAGTGCCTATGCTTCGTGGGCAGTAACTGCCATTCTCCTGCTCGGAGGCTTTTACCTGGCCTATGAAGGCGCTGAAAAAGTCTATGAATTCTTTTTTCATAAAAAAGAACATACCACCACCAAGCCGGATCTTACGCTGACCAAAAAAGAGATCCTTGAAAAGGAAAAGAAAAAGATCCGATCTGCCATTATCACAGACTTTATACTTTCGGTCGAGATCGTGATCATTGCCCTGGGCACCGTAATGAGTGAGCCCCTGAAGATACAGATCCTGGTGGTCTCTATCATTGCTATTATTGCCACCGTTGGGGTTTATGGCATTGTTGCCCTTATAGTTCGAATGGATGACGCCGGATACCGGCTCATTCACCTCAATGAAGAAGACCACTCCTTTTCTGATAAACTGGGACGATTTCTCGTGAATGCCCTTCCTAAGGTCATCAAGGCTTTAAGTATTATTGGTACTATTGCCCTGTTTCTGGTTTCCGGGGGAATATTCGCTCATAATCTGCCCTTTCTTCACGATCTGCTCCACGGCTTTCCGGCCCTGCTTGGAGAGCTCCTGACCGGATTAGTTGCCGGGATCCTTGTTTTGGGTTTTGTAAAGACCATTAAAAAACTATTTATCAGATAGTAATGTCAGTCAAGACTCGAAGACTGAAATCATTGACCTTTAACGATTCAAAAAGGCGCATATTAAGGAGGGTAAAAGTTGCTGTTAATCCTCATAAAATTTAATATCTTGCGCCCTATTAACCAAAAAATTGACCTTGTGCTTATGAGAACCCTCCTACCTGCTTTTATTGCACTATTGCTTACCACCCAGGTGTTTGCTCAGAGAAGAAGCGAACTTATTGAACAGGTAAGTAGTCTGAACTCTAAAAATGATTCCCTTCAATCAGAGCTGATTACCACGCAGAGGGCCCTGAAGACTGCTGAGACCAAAGTAACTACTATTGAAAGTCAGAATGAACAGTTAAAGCAAACCAACCAGGACCTGCTTACCAACCTGAATAAATTCATTCAGGCTTCTACTGAGAAAACCAGTTATATTGGAGAAACCCTGGAGTCAATGCAAAAAACAGAAGCCCAGCTCAAAGCAATGACCGATAGCTTTAGTGCCCATGATTCCATTTCATACATGGTACTGACAGACCTGAAAAGAACCCTGGGTGAAAATGCCCAGATCGGGGTTGAAAACGGAGCTGTGCTGGTGATCCTTAATAACACCACCACCTTTGGAAGTTCTAACAACAAAATAGAACTCAGTGCGGGAGGAAAAGATTTTATCAATCGCCTTTCTGAAACCATCGCCAAACACGATACCCTGGCGGTGACTATAGAAAGTCTCGGAAACAAAAGCTGGTCAAATGTTGCCAATAAGGCGGCGGTCATTGCAGACCACCTGGTAAATGAAGGACAGATAGAGGCCGGCAGGATCGATGCTGTTGGAAAGGCTGCAGAGGCCGATGTAACTTACATCAAATTACATCCTAAGTTCGACAAGTATTACCTGTGGCTCAGAGAGCTTGTGAAGAACGGAAGATAGTACACAGAACATCATATGTAAAAAACCCGGATTCGTTTGAATCCGGGTTTTTTTTATTCCTTTTGAGCCTTCCGCTCCTGTTTTTTAAAATAGCTCTTAAAGAGAAAGTGCTCTCTCATGGCAGCCATATTCTCATCAAACTTTTCAGTACCCTGCTCCACATTATCAAGGATCGCTCGCAGTTTTTGTGCTGCTTCTTCATCTCCGGTAAGATAATTCAAAGCGCCACCGTCTGATCCAATACTGGAGGCCATTTCATCCAGTGAATCGCTCAGGCTCCTGATATTCTTCCCGGAAGCTTCGAGGTCACTCATCACATTTCTGAAGCGCCCTGCAAGTGCTGTATCTCTTAGAATTGCATAGGCCAACCCCTCGCCACTATCCAAACTTTGAGCCACATTCCTGATCTCTTCCATACTGCTGGCCGCCTTTTCAGAAGTAGCTCTCAGGTTTTTAAGAGTTTCTTTGAAGTGATAGGCGGTAATAGTGTCTTTAATCAGCATACCCAGTGTTCCCTTACCGGAATTAATGTCATTGGTTATTTCAAGTAGTGTTGCCGCCAGCAAAGATATATTCTCACTGGTGGTACCGATAGTATTCATCATTTGTTCAGTCCCTAATTTGGTGACTCCGGGAATATAATCGCCGGAGACCACCACCGGGGCATCTCCTGACCCCGGAACAATATTCAAGACCCTGCTGCCCACTAAACCATCAGAACCTATGGCAGCCCTGGCATTGGTCTTTATAAATTCCTGAATACTTTTGTCAACAACCATTTCCACCTCCACCGTGCTGTCGTTGATCATTTGAATACGTTTAACCGTGCCCACATGAATCCCCGAAAACCTTACGTTATTACCTGTTTGCAAGCCATTTACATTACTGAATTGTGACCTCAGCCGGAAGGTATCCTGAAACATGCTCTGATCGCTGCCCACCAAATAGGCCGCCAGAGAAAATATGAGCATTCCGGCAATAACGAAGATGCCAAGGCGAATATTTCTGGAGGTGTTTGACTTCATACTTACTTATTTAAAAAACGCTCTTACCTTGGGGTCTACCGATTGTGACAACTCCTTAAAGTTGCCTTCAGCATAGTTAATACCATCTACCAAAAGCACCATCCTGTCTGAGATCACCCTGGCACAATCTACATCGTGAGTGATGATCAGGGATGAGGTATTGTATTTTTGCTGTACTTCCTGCATTAGATTAATGATCTCCTTTGATGTTATCGGGTCAAGGCCACTTGTAGGCTCATCATAGAGTATTATTTTGGGTTTCAAGATCAGGGCCCTCGCCAGGGCCACACGTCGTTTCATTCCTCCGGAGAGCTCATTAGGCATAAGATCAACCGTATGTGCCAGTTTTACACTCTCCAGTGCTTCCAGTACCAGGGTCTCGGTATCGGCGTCATTCTTCATACGTGCAGCATGCCTTCTTAACGGAAATTCAAGATTTTCCCTGACGGTCATGGAATCATACAGCGCGCTGCCCTGAAATAAAAACCCTATTTCAGCTCTTAACTGATCAAGGGCAGCACGTTCCAGGTGGGTAAGTTCTTTTCCCAAAATTTTAATACTTCCCCGGTCGGCTTCCATTAAGCCCACTACACATTTGATCATCACAGATTTCCCGGAACCTGATTTTCCCATCACCACCAAACTCTCTCCCTGATACAGGTTCATATTAAAGCCGTTTAATACCTTGTTGGTACCAAAACTTTTGCGCAGATCCTTTATCTCCAAAACACATTCCCGGGTCTCTGCCCCCGCCGTCGAATTCTCCGTATTAAATTCCTTTACCCTGCTCATAGATCGTAAAAAATATCAGTGACCATAACCGCCATAAAATCTAAAATGAACAGTAATAAAGATGACACTACTACGGCCGTATTTGCTGCAACCCCCACTCCGGCAGTTCCTTTAGAACAATTATACCCTTTATAACACCCCACCACTCCGATAGCCAATCCAAAAAAGAAGGATTTGAAAGTAGATGGCAGAAGATCACCAAAGGCCAGGGCATCAAACACCTGATTAAAATAGAGTTGAAAAGAAACATCTCCCTTGATATTTTCTACCAGGTATGAACCGTATAAGGCCAGGGCATCTCCAAAAAATACGAGGAGAGGCAACATGAAAATACACGCCATCACCCGGGTGACTACCAAATATTTAAACGGATTGGTTCCCGAGACCTCCATGGCATCGATCTGTTCGGTAACCCGCATCGATCCTAATTCGGCCCCTATTCCCGAACCGATCCTCCCCGCACAGATCAGGGCAGTCAATACAGGGCCCACCTCACGTACGATGGTTAACCCAACCATGGAAGGCATCCATGATACTGCTCCAAACTCGATCAGGGTTGGTCTCGATTGCATGGTAAACACCATACCGATAATAAAACCGGTAATGCCGACAAGGGTAAGGGAACGATTCCCCACATTATAACACTGCTTAAAAAATTCTGACCACTCGAACGGAGGTCGAAAACCCTCTCTGAAGAACCTGGCTGTGAACCGTGACAGGTCACCTACCTCATCAAAGAAGGAACCCACCCGATCTCTTATTTGTAACAAACTATCCACGAATCAAATACAGCCTGTATTAAAATTACAATAAATAAAAAACTTACAGGATATTTACCCCCTGCTACATAAATAAAGGGTTGAAGCGCAAGGATATCATATCCTTTTCAGACCTTCTACATCAAGTACCTTAATATTTCTTCCTTTGGAAGTGATCAGTCCTTCATTTTTAAATTCCGTAAGGGCACGAATAAAACTTTCCGGTGCGATCCCTGCCACACTGGCAAGGTCAGACCTTGAAATATAGATACCCTCTCCGGGTTTTGGCTGTAATTGACTGAGAAACTGCAAAATGGAAGACGCCGCCTTCTTACGAACAGTACCGTAAGCCATTTGAAGCAAACGCTCTTTATAAGAGATGATGTCTGATGATAACAGATCAATGATGGCCAGGGTCAGGTGGTGATTTTTCAGCAGAATATCGGACATGATCTCTTTTGGCACTGCAAACAGGGAGCAGGATTTAATAGCAATGGCCGACTCCCGGTAGGGCGTAGTTTCCATCAGGGAGGTATATCCGAAAAAATCACCTTCCCGATAGACCTTATTGATCAGCTCGTGTCCGGACTCATCCATGGTAATGGTCTTCACCATACCGTCTCTGATCAGGTATACATAGTTGGAATGATTACCCTCTTCGTAGACATGATTTTTTGATCTTAATTCAACGATCTCTCCATGCCCGGCAAACCAGGATCTCAGATTCTCCAGGTCTTGTATGGCAGGCGTTTCATTTCCGGGCCCTTCCTCTTCTTCCTTTTTTCGAAGTATCTCGACCCTGGCAATACGGTTCTCAATAGCACTGATGAGCTCAGTTTCTTCAAATGGTTTGGGAATATAGTCATCGGCTCCCAGATCCATGCCTTTTCTCACATCAGAGCGGTCTGATTTGGCCGACATGTATATGAAGGGAATTTTTCTGGTATCGTTTTCATGAGAAAGCTTTTCAAGGACCTGGTACCCGTCCATTCCCGGCATCATGATATCACAGACGATCACATCCGGATGTACCTCATGAGCAAGGTCTACCCCTTTTCTGCCTTCTTCTGCAGCATAAACACGGTAGTTATAGATCTCCAGCAATTCGGTAATGTTCTCCCGAAGCTGGTCATCATCCTCTATCAAAAGTACTTTTTTCATTGCTGTAATGCTTCAGGGATCATGATGGTAAAAACCGTACCCTCTCCTTCCCTGCTGTTAAAGAATATATGTCCGCCAAGGTTGTGTAAATGTTTCCTGGCCATGTTCAGCCCGATACCTGTTCCTTTCAGATTTTGGACATTGGAGGCCCGGAAATAGCGGGAAAAGATGTATTGCTGTTCCTCCTGGGGTATCCCCACCCCTTTATCTGCCACCTGTATTTTCAATAACCCCTGATCGTTCAGGCGTTCTACATTCAAAAGAATATCCCCTTTACTATTTGAATATTTAATGGCATTGTTCAATACGTTCGACAAGATCAGGTTTAACACTACTTTATCCTGAAACATATGAACCTTTTCATCCGGTAAATTCACCTCCAGGTGCTGACCTGCTTTGAGTAAATGTTTGCTTTCTTCGGTAACCTCCTGCAACAATTCACTGAGCCAGAATTCAGAGTAACGATAATTTTCCCTTCCTGATCCCAGCCGTTCTACGGCAAGAAAATCATTCAACAGGGCATCCAGGTGCTGTACCTTGCGCTTAATACTTTCCAGATGTTTAATACGTCTTTCCTGCTGATCTGTCTCTTTATACTTTTCGATAAGCATGGCAGAGGTGAGTATGCCGCTCAGGGGAGTTTTAAACTCGTGAGATACCATTTGCATAAAACTCGTTTTTATGGCATTGAGCTCTTTTTCCCGCCTGAGGGCCTCACGTACCTTATTTTCGGCTACTTCCCTTTTTTCACATTCCCTTGTAAGATTTTCGATCGAATCATTTAATTGCCGGGTGCGCTGCTGCACCATAGTCTCCAACTCCTGGTTGAGTTTCTCTATAGATCTTTCTTTCTCGTATTTATGAGTCACATCAAGTACCAAACCAACAATAAAGAATGATTCATCTGTTTTTACGGGGGTAAGACCTACTTCAAGGGGTATTAGGTGTCCTTGCTTATGCCGGCCGTATAGCACTCTTCCACTGGCCATTCGGCGTAGGGAATGGTCCTGAAGAAAGCCTTTAAAATGTTGCCGGTGTTCTTTTCGCTTCACTTCGGGAATGAGCAGTTCAAAGTCCTTCCCTTCCACCTCCTCTTTGTTATACCCAAAAATATTAAGCAGGGTATTATTAACTGCGAGGACAGACTGGTCTTCGTCAACCACCAACACCCCTTCTGAGATAGAGTTGGTAAGCACATCAAAAATCTCCTGATAAGCAATAAACCCAGACATACTTAAATTTACAATTTTACCCATTAGGAACTACCGGTACATTTAAAAAGAGACACTTAACAACAGGTTAGGAACCAAATGGAATCGGGCTTTCCTCCAAGCCAAAATAGTCCTTCATCGATCGGTATCATTACCATTTGGTTCCTTTTCTAAAATCCTGTATTCACATAAATAAGTATTAGGGGGTCAAGCTCTTTTGCTTTTGTTCTTTTATTACCTCTGAAACCTCTTTAAAAAGGCGCTTTTTATAATCCATAAATTCTTTTCTCAGCTTCCTGACAGCCCTGGCCACTTCAAAGTGCTCTGTTTCCAGCGCTCTTTCCTTAGCTTCAGGATGAACCATTTCGATCAGGTTGATCAGGTGATCGTGATGCTCATTTACCCGCTGTTTCATCAGGATGATCTCATTCGCAATAATTTTTCGCTCCCTGAGCAGCAGCTTTTCCTGTTCAAAATCTTTCACAGCCAGGGCCAAAAAGTAATTTCTTAGCATTTCTGCGAAAAATGCCATCTCGTCATCCATAAACTCCATTTCTGAGAGCCAATCGGTTGCATCCTGATGCATAACCCTCGCCGTTTGATGATCTAGTTCCTTCGTTCTATTTCCTGTATTCATCTTTCCTCCAATTCTTTTATCTCAACTTACATGAACCCTGCGCACACTTTTTTCATCGGGAACGGTTTGTTTTTGTACCGTGATCACTAACAACCCGTCCTTGTAATTCGCCTTGATAGCATCTTCTTTCACATTTTCCGGCAGCAATACCGAACGTTTAAACTGTTCAAAACTGAATTCCTTCCTTCTGTATTGATCCTTGGTTTCTTCTGTGCTATCCTCCTTCTCCATTTCGATCACCAGGTAACCGTTCTCTACAGTAATCTTGAAATCATCCCGATGCTTCCCGGGGATAGCCAGCTCCAGCTCATAGTACTCATCACCTTCCCTGATATTCATTGCAGGTTGCCTGAGTACCGCCCTATTTTGCCATTCTTCCGGCAAAAGGCCTTCTGTTGAAAAGAGGTCCGTGAGCTCTTCAGCAAACCACGGCCGCCTTCTTTTAAATCTTACCAATGACATAACCTGATATTTTAATTTGAACTTATGAACCCTAAGTTAAATCCCTCTATCCTTTTAAAAAATGATATAGGTCACCTTCAGGGAGTTATGGGGTTATGAGGTAAAAGGGCGAAGAGGCGAAGGAGTTAAGGGTTAAGGAAGTATTTAATTTTCAACCATATCACCACATCCTCAAATTGCCCTCGCGCCACCTGGCCACTACTTCCCTACTTCCCTACTTCCCTACTTCCCTACTTCCCCATATCCCTACTTCCCCATATCCCTACTTCCCCATATCCCCATATCCCTATCTTTCTATTTTTATTTTCTTTAACATTCTCCTGCATATTTTATTTATAGGTTTGTAGTAATGTACGTTAAAAAGGCGCATAGCATTCTTGCAGTAATTTTTCTTACTGCCTTCCTTTCAGCTCAATTTGCTGTATATCACACCTTTTCACATGATAGTGACAGCATAGAGACCTGTAAGGTATGTGATGAAGCTATTACCTTTGGAGATACTCCGGTATTGCTTTTTGATGGGGCTCCCCTGGAAGAGCTCATTGTTTTACCTCCTATTCAAAAGGTAAGCAACAACAGCTACCAGGCTCCACTTACCGATTCAGATTATCAGGAGTATATCTACTCCCGTCCTCCTCCTTCCGTGCTTCAGGCCTAACCCATTTCTTTTTCAGATCGTTGAAGCACCCCAAAATCAAGGTGCTCTGTTCGTGGTATAAAATCTTATAACCTTTTACATGAGATATCTTTCTCTGCTCATTGCAGTACTTCTGTTTAATTATCAATCCTTACACGCCCAAACCTGCGAAAGGATCCTGATCGGTGAGGTCGTGGACTTTCATGACGGACGGCCTCTTTTTGGAGCGATCATCACCGTTGAAGGCATGGAGGAGTCAGCTGTTACCGACTTTAACGGAAAGTTCACCCTGAAAGGATTGTGTGATGGTCGTATCACCCTAAGGGTCTCACATCCTGATTGTGAGAATATCACCACCGAAGTAGACATCCAGGGTGACACCTTTGAACGCTTCAGGTTGGAGCATCATATGGAAGAGTTAGGGGAAGTGGTTGTTACTGAGTCCAGGATCATTAAGGAAACTAAAACAGCCCAGGAACAGTTGATCAATAAGGCAACCCTGGAACGTTACAGCGGACAAAATCTCGGTGATGCTCTTAAGGAGCTCAGCGGGGTATCTACCTTAAACACGGGGAATACCATTGTAAAACCGGTCATCCAGGGGTTGCACAGCAGCCGTGTGGTACTCATGAACAACGGGGTGCGCATGCAGGACCAGGAATGGGGTTCAGAACATGCCCCCAACCTTGATCTAAACAGTATTTCCAGGCTTTCTGTGGTTAAAGGATCTGCTGCCCTCAAATACGGAGGCGATGCCATTGGAGGGATCATCATTGCTAACCCGGAAAGAGTAGTCCTGAAAGACACCTTATACGGCAATATCATCCTCACCGGTGCTACTAATGGTCGAGGAGGTGCCCTCACCTCTTCCCTGGTTAAAGGGTACCGAAGCGGCTGGTATGCAAAAGTACAGGGAAGCCTGAAACGGTATGGCGATTTTGAAGCTCCAAACTATGTTCTTAGCAATACGGGAGTTTTCGAGAAAGGACTTACCGGGGCTGTAGGTTACCGTAGTTTAGGCTTCGGAGTAGAAACCTTTTACAGCTATTACAACAATGAGATCGGTATTCTACGGGCCTCCCATATCGGAAATGTAGATGACCTGGTGCGAGCTCTTAACAGTGAAGAACCTCTGGTGATCAGGGATCACACCTATGAAATTCTGGCACCAAAACAGGATGTACAACATCACCTGGCCAAGGTCAACCTATTCAAAAGAGTGGAAGGCCTTGGACGATGGAACCTGCAATATGATTTTCAAAAAAACAACCGCCTCGAATTCGATATCCGTCGGGGAGAAGACAATAAAGACAGACCATCTCTTGATCTGACCCTTACCACCCATACCCTGAATACTGATTTTGAGTTTGATGCCAATCGGGATTTCAACCTGAATACAGGGCTAAGGGCTATGGCTCAAACCAATTTCCCAAATCCTTCCACGGGGGTACGAAGACTTATTCCCGACTATGACCGTTGGGATCTCGGTGGATTTGTAACCGCTGATTATCGTTTAAATAGTTCCTGGTTAATTGAGGCTGGTATACGTTACGATTTTACTCGTATGGACGCCCAGAAATTTTATGATCTCGAAGACTGGCAGGGAGAAGGTTATGATGTGGAATATCCTGAATTTGAACGGGAGGTTTCCGGTAACCAGATCCTGGTGAATCCGGTATTTGATTACCATAACTTTTCCGGGGTCATTGGCACCAATTACAGCATAGGTGATTATCGATTACTGTTAAACTATTCCATGGCTTCCCGGGCACCCAACCCGTCAGAGCTGTTTAGTGACGGCTTGCATCACTCTGCTGCGGCTATAGAGACCGGTGGGTTGGATATAAGTTCAGAGGTCTCTCATAAAATTTCTGCTTCTTTTGAAAAACGAAGGGGGATGTTCCGTTTCAACCTCGCTCCCTTTATCAGCCATATCAATGGTTTCATACAATTAGAGCCCAGGGGACTTGAACAAACCATCCGCGGGGCCTTTCCGGTTTGGAAATACCGTCAAACCGATGCGAATATGCTTGGGATAGATATTGATGTTGACCTTGAATACACCGGACAGTTGAGCAGTGCTCACAGTTTCTCTTATGTGTATGGAGAAGATCTTGAACGCGAGGTGCCACTAATGGATATTCCGGCAGCGAACTTCAGCAATCGACTCTCCTATCAACTTACCGGGTTTCACAACCTGAATGTAAACCTTCGAAGCGATTACGTTTTCGAGCAGGTCAACTTCCCGGACAACAACTTTGATATTAACATTATAGAGAATGGAGAACAGGTACTCACTACCGTAGACCTGAGTACCCCTCCCCCGGCCTATCATTTGCTGGGGATGGACATATCTATGGACTTTGATCTCAGCCCTGAATCAGGATTAAGGTTAACGCTGATAGGAAGTAATCTCCTGAATACCGAATACCGCGATTATCTAAACAGGCAACGCTTCTATGCAGATAACCTGGGAAGAAATATACAATTACAATTAAAATTCAATTATTAAATCAAACATTTAAAATAGTCATGAAAAAGTTCTTTAAACCAGCAATTTTAGCACTGTCAATTATTACATTAACCGCTTGTTCCAGCGATGATGACACTCCGGACCAAATCAATGAAGAAGAGGTGATCAACCAGGTTGTTCTGACCATTACAGAAACCGGCACCACCAATACCGAAACCTATGAATGGAATGAAGGTACAGGAGCCTCAGCAAATATTGTCATAGACGCCGGGAAATCGTATGAAGCTACCGTTGGTTTTTTTGATAATTCGGACCCTGCCAATAAAGAAGATATTACCGAGGAAGTAATAGCAGAGGCCGATGAGCACCAGGTGTTTTATGAGGTAGCCTCCAATACCCTGACCATTACTTCTGCAGCTAATGATATAGAAGACAATGCAGGAAATCCTATCGGGATCAATACCGTATGGAGCGGTACTGGAACAACACAGACCAGTGTGGTTATTTACCTCGTTCATGAGCCCACTTCAAAAACGGGGGAAACCAGAGATGACCTGGGTGGAGAAACAGATGTACAGGTAAGTTTTCCTGTAGTGGTAAACTAATTGCAGATCGTGATTAAAAACAGAAAACCGGCTAATGCCGGTTTTTTTTGTTGGTTGCCCTGCCATGCCCTTTAGTACATTCCAAGAGGGTATAAAAGACCCGGTTTGGTCAAATTTTGTGTACTTTTAAAAAACAAACCAAGCCATTTTCATGACAGGTCTTCTATATAAAACCTTAAAAAACTTAGTAATCGTCAAACGGTTTAGATTATTTATTGCCCTCATCTTATTTGTAACGGGTATTTCCTGCAAAGACAGTGATGATTCTGAAGTCTCTTGTGATAATGTTGTCTGTACAGAGGATTTTCGAACCATGACTATTACCATCACCTATGATAACGGTGATCCTGTTGCTCTGGATGATTTTAGCGTTATCATATCCGAATCAGGGCAAGATATAACCGGTTCCTATTCGGACGGAGAACTCGAATGGTATAGAAATAACGGAATCTACCCTGTTATTGACGACTCCTACAGCGATGAATTCAGAAACACCACTGTATTTCTTAAATTTTCGGGATCTGTCAATGGGGAAATTGTTGTTCAACGTTCCATCGTTGCCGGTGCCGACTGCTGTCATGTATATTTAAAGGATGATAACCTGACCATCAACATTCCCCGGGGATAAGCTTCATAGCTTCCGCTCTCCCTTAATTCTATTAATTAACAGACCAACATGAAACCTCTGCATACCTGCCTGATCATCATCATAAGTCTTACCATAAGCAATTCGTTATGGGCAAATGAATTTTCAACGGTTTTTCCAATTCCCAAAAAGATGGAACACCATGATGGCAAGGGCATAGACTCTGTAGCCTTAAAAGCACTGAAAACGATGGTCCTGCCAATGCATACCTTGTTACAAGAGGAGATGGAGGCCGAGTGGTTATTAGATAGCAATGAGACCCCGGCCAAGCTCAGGATTCTTATTTCACTTGACACCACGCTGAAAGATCAGGGATATCATTTAAAAGTGTACAATGATTCCATTGACATCAGGGCTGCAGACCGTTCCGGGATCTTTTATGCCTGGCAAACTCTGAAGCAGCTGAGCTCTGTTAAACAGGGACTCGAACAAGCTATCACGATAGAAGATCATCCTGATTTCAAACGTAGGGGGTATATGCTCGATATCAGCCGCGATAAGGTGCCCACAATGAGCGGGCTATATACATTGATCGACCGGCTTGCTGCGTTAAAATACAACGAACTTCAATTGTATACCGAACATACTTTTGCTTATAAAGATCACAAGCAGGTCTGGCAAGATGCCAGCCCCATGACCCCGGAAGAAATAAGAAAGCTTGACGCCTATTGCCAACTGCGAAATATTGACCTGGTACCCAACCAGAATTCTTTTGGCCATATGGAGCGCTGGCTGGAGCACGACAGCTATCTGCACCTGGCGGAATGTCCTGAAAATTGCAATACCATCTGGGGGCTTCGAAAGCGACATTCGCTGGATCCGACCAACCCGGGATCGCTCGAATTGATGCAGTCATTATATGCCGAACTGCTGCCCAACTTCAGCAGTGACTATTTCAACATTGGGTGCGATGAAACCATCGAACTCGGACTCGGCCGTTCGGCGGAAGAATGCCGGAAATCAGGAAAAGGAAGGGTTTATCTGGATTACCTTAAAAAATTACATAGGGCGGCCACAAGCCACGGCAAAAAAGTACAGTTCTGGGGAGATATCATTCTCAATCATCCGGAACTCATCGATGACTTACCCCAAGATATTACTGCCTTGGTTTGGGGTTATAGCGCTACGTACCCCTTCGATAAGAACTTACCCAAATTTCAAAAGGCCGGCATCTCCTATTATGTGTGTCCCGGAACATCTACCTGGAGGTCTTTGATCGGGAGAAATCAGAATGGGTTTGAAAACCTTCGAAATGCAGCCACCAATGGCATTACCTATGGAGCTGATGGTTTCCTGCTTACCGACTGGGGCGATCACGGCCACTGGCAACCGGCGGTGATCAGTATACCTTCCATCATCATGGCCTCCTCTTTGTCCTGGAATACCGGAGCAGATCCGGAGCCCGGCCTGGATTCCTGGATGGATATCCACATTTTTAAAGACCCTTCCGGGCAGTTTAGCAAGGCCATGCTTCAATTAGGAAATGCATACACCCAAACAGGGGTTCCGGGTGGAAATGCTAATATCTTTCACCTGATGCTGCATCGCTTTGCCTGGTCATTAAAGGGAAACTACCAAACCAAAGAAATGAACCTGAAGGGACTTTCAAGAGCAGAGCAAGAGATCAAAAAAGCCCTTGAAATCCTTCAGAACTCCAAACCGCAAACCATAGATAGTGAGCTGTTGCGGGATGAATTAAAACTCGCTTCTTCTCTTGCCTTGCATGCCATCAGGCTGGGAAAAGAAAGATTAAAAGTTCCCGGGGGTGATGTAGGCAGTATTGATGAAACCACAAGGCAAGAATTATCAGATGAACTGGGTCAGCTTATCACAGAACACCGAAGACTGTGGACCAAACGAAACCGACCCGGCGGTCTTGAGGATTCAGCTCAAAAACTGAAGGATGTAAAAAACCATTACACAGAATCCAAATGACATCGGGTACCTGGATATACGAAAGATCGCCTTCCAACCGGTTTCGGTATGCCCTTGGATATCCCGGTAAAAATATGCTGGGGGTCATCGGGGCAAATCCCAGCACAGCTGCCCCGGGCCATCCGGACAGAACTGTAACGCGCATAGAGAAATTCAGCAAGTACTGGGGCTATGACGGCTGGGTGATCTTTAATTTAAGTCCGCGAATCGCTACCCATCCCAATACCCTTCCTGCCCATTTATCATCAACAGTGAACAAGTATAATCTAACCTTGATCGCACAAGTACTAAAACAATACCCTATACGCAGACTTTGGGCAGCCTGGGGAGATATTATAGAAAAAAGAGCGTATCTGTATAAAAGTTGCCGGCAAATCTCAGGGATCTCTGAGTGTACAACCCTCGAATGGCTTCAACTCCAGCCACACACAAAAAAAGGGCACCCCAGGCATCCGCTTTATGCCTCGTCCAAAAGTACCCTAATGAGTTTCAATATTTCAACGTACAGCTCTCACCTTAAATCCGGTCTAAGCAGCGAAAATAAACCCTATCTTTAGGTAGTAATTTGATAGAATTCCTATGCGCATTGAATACATCTTCCTGGTACTGGCACTTCTTGCAGAGATCCTGGGTACCATAGGTGGTTTCGGTTCGTCGGTATTCTTTGTACCTCTGGGCAACTTCTATTTCGACTTCTACTCGGTTTTGGGAATGACGGCCATATTTCACTTCTCCAGTAACCTGAGCAAGATATTCCTGTTTAAGAAAGGATTAGACAAAACCCTTTTGGTTTACCTGGGCGTCCCTGCCGTGATATTTGTTATTGCAGGCGGATTTCTCTCAAAATACCTGGATGGAAGAATCCTTGAGATCATACTTGGTATCTTCCTCGTGTCATTAAGCCTGTTGTTTCTGATCAAGAAAAACCTGGTTATTACGCCCGACAAGCCCAGATCTGTAGCCGGGGGTGCACTTTCAGGCCTTACGGCCGGACTCCTCGGAACGGGAGGAGCTATAAGAGGTATTACCATGGCGGCCTTTAACCTGGAGAAAAGTGTATTCATTGCCACCTCTGCCATGATCGACTTTATGGTCGATCTCAGTCGTACCTTCGTGTACTACAGCAATGGTTATATAGGCAAGCAGGAATTGATCTACCTGCCTTTTTTATTCGCTATCGGGATTGCAGGTACATGGATAGGCAAAAAGATCCTACATTATATTTCACAGGAAAATTTCAAAAAATTCTCCCTGATACTCATCCTGATCATAGGATTGGTAAGTATTGGTAAAGTATTATTAGTATGAATAAAAAACGGCACTTATGAAAAACGTTATTCTCTATGTGGCAAGCTCTTTAGATGGTTATGTTGCCACCCCGGATCACGGAGTTAAATGGCTGGAAACCCTTGAAAATCCAGATGGCACCGACTATGGATACCAGGATTTCATTGCGGGAATCGATACCATAATCATGGGGCGCAAATCGTATGAGGTTGTACGAAATTTTGATATGGCCTGGCCTTATGCCGATAAACAGGTCTATATAGTATCCCGACAACATGATCTTGTAATAGATACTCCTAATACTCAATTACTCAAAGGAGACCTGTTGGAAGAGATCGAAAAATTAAAAAACGTTTGGGGCGATAAGAACATCTGGTTACTGGGAGGTGGCCTTACGACAAGGTCTCTTTTGGAACATCAATGTATTGAAGAGCTGATGTTGTTTACAGCTCCGGTTCTTTTGGGAGAAGGGATACCCCTCTTTCCTGCTTCAAAAATGAAGATAAAACTCTCCTTGATCGATCATAAAGCTTATCCTTCTGGAATGACATTTAACCATTATCGAATCATTAAGGAATAAATCATGACCCCTGTTAGATTACAAACCATTGCCGCCTATAAGATGTTCGGAATACGCACTCTTACCACCCTTACCGAGTTAGATCCGTCTATAACCTGGAAAACATTCATGCCCCTGGTAAAACACCTGCATCCCTTCAGGGCTGATGAAAATCTATACGCCATTCAAAAGTATACCGCCCCCAAGGATTCTTCGTCTATAGACCCTGGGCAGCCTTTTGAGTTTTGGGCTGCTGTTCGTCTTGATGAAAACCCTGATGAATTACCAGGTAAGATGGAAGAATGTAAAGTAGACGAAGGTCTTTACGCCGTTTTTATTCACAAAGGATCTGTGCACACCATCCAAAAAACTATGGAAGTAATCATGAATGACTGGCTGCCAGGATCGGGATATGAAACTGATGACCGCCATCACCTGCAGGTTATGGCGCCCCATTATAAAGGGCCTATGCACCCGGAAGCCGAAGAAGAAGTGTGGATCCCGGTGAGGAAAATAGCATAACCAAAGGAGCCTTAACGTCTTTTTTCTTACACAATAAATCCATAATTTCCTAATTTTCACTATTTTAGAAGTTTAAACACCAATCGCATTGCCAGTATTGGTACGCTCCTCTTCTTCTCTCATGCCTAACCTGACATAAAATTTACAGGGAATGAGGTGGCATTCTAAACTCCTGTTTATTCTGATCTTCTTATGTATTTTCAACGGCCTGCGGGCTCAAAACAGTGAACATACACAGGAGGCAAAAGGAATTGAGATAGGACATATTGATAAAATTTATTCTGAGATCCTTCAGGAAGAACACCGTGTATGGATACATCTGCCTTCTGAATATACCAGCCATACAGAAAAGCCAGATCGTATCTATCCGGTTATGTTCATTCTTGATGCTTCGAGCCATTTTACTGGGATGGCTGCCATGGCAGATCAATTAGGCAGGGAGCTGTTCTGGCCAAAAATGATCATTGTAGGCATAGAAAGTTCCAACAGGTATCGCGACTACACCCCTTCAAAAATTCATCCGCTGGATGACCTCCCTCCTTCATATTTCAACCATACAGGAGGTGCCGCTGTCTTTTTAGAATTCCTCACCAAAGAACTCATCCCTTACATTGAAAGTCGCTATCCTGCAGCACCGTATCGCAGTCTTTTGGGGCATTCTCTCGGAGGGTTGTTTACCACCTATGCCATGTATACCGGGACAGATGCTTTTAGAAATTTTATAGCCCTGGACCCAAGTGTTTGGTGGGATCAGAATTACCTGTTAAACCAATTGTCTGCCTACAGAAAATGTTTGTTATCTGAAAAGACCAATTTCTACCTGGTGGCGGCCAATTCATTACCTGAAGGTGTTACCCCTGAGAACGTGCATACAACAAGTGGTGACAGAACCGCCCATTTTAAGGCCATCAAAAGACTGGATGACCTTATGTATCAAATGAGGTGTGATGAGGAGAACTATACTTTTAGATACCACAACAGTAACAGTCACGCCAATATAGGATTACCTGCTTATTATGAGGCGGTTACCACCATCTTTGACTTTTACAATATTGACCCTGTGTTAAAAGCATTCGACCCGGAAATCCTGCACAATATCTCCACAGAGCGTTTTTTAGCCGCCTTTAAAGATCATTATGCTACCATTTCAGAAGAGCTGGGGTTTGTAATACTGCCTGAAGAAGATCTCATTAGTGATATGGGCTATAAGAGTCTGGAACTGGAAGATTACGAAAAGGCCGAAGCCCTTTTTAAACTCAACATCACTAATTTCCCTGAAAGTTCAAGGGTTTATGACGGTATGGGCGATTTTTATTTCAGTATTAACCAGCTGTACAAAGCAGAACGCTTCTATGAAAAGGCCCATTCTTTTGGAAAGGATAACCACAGTAAGACAAAACTAAGGTTCTTAAAAACCAAACAATAAAAAAGCCCCTTGATCAAGGGGCTTTAGCATTAATTTGAACATAATAAAACTAAGATCCCGTATGCTTCATACGTATAGCGACCATCTTACTTTTTTCTTCACATTTCATCCGATCAATCATTCCAATTTCTAAGACGTTCCTGTTGTTCTGAATAAGGTACACTTCCGGTCATCCAGTCTTCCGGCTGCTCTCCTTTTAAATGGTAACCGAACCATTTCAGGATACGTTGCTGGTAATCGATCTGGTTATTCTTTCTACTCAGACTATGTCCTTCATTCTCATATACCAGTAAAACAAACTCCTTACCGGCTCTTCTGGCCGCATTGTAGTATTCAACACCCTGGGACCAGTTCACATTAGCATCGGCATCTCCTACCATGAACATAACCGGAGTGTTTAGGTTATCGATCTGCATCACCGTAGAATTGGCTACATATTTTTCCGGAGCCATCCAGGGCGCCACTTCCATACGTTCCTGTCCTACTTCAAAATGATCATTTTCAGGTCTCCAACCAAAGGCAGGCGTTACAGCCAGGTTCATGCTGATCAGGTTGGTAAGTCCTGCTCCTGCTACAGAGGCAGCAAAAATATCGGTCTGTGTTGGTACAAATCCTGCCTGGTATCCTCCCCATGAGTGTCCTATCAGTCCTACCTTTTCAGCATCAACATCTCCCTTTTGAACCACGGCTCCAACGGCATTCTCCAGGGTTCTGGCCGCAGATACCCCCGGGTTACCGGCTTCAAACTCCATATCGGGTTTAAAAACAAAGTAGCCCGACTGTACCCAAAGTAGGGTATTGTAATAATCGTTTTCAGAAGGCTGCATATAATTGTGCAGACCATGCGACAACTTTTCATAAACATAGGTGATCATCGGGTATTTCTCTCCTTTTGAATAATTGGCGGGATAATACAGAACACCCTGTGCACGATGACCTTGTGAGGTGGTATAGTCTACCAACTCAGCCTTACTCCACTGATAATCACCCTGAAATTCATTGATACTGGTTAACTGCTCATTGGTGATAAAACGGTCGGCAGTGTAAAAAGCATCTCCCGGAATATCATATGAAGAACGGATATATACTATTTGACCGGTCTGATCATTTCTGGCGATCCTTCGGATACCGGCATCTTCAAAGATCAGATTTTTTACAGCACTCCCCGGTTTTCCGGCGGCATACCCCGTTCTCTTCGTCCATTTTCCTTCTACCGCATAGAACAATTTGTTGCGAGTATCAATCAGCCCCCCGTCTTTGGCAGTAAAGTCAAGACGGAAAATGTTCTGATCTTTCTTGCCATTGGTTAGATTTCTCGGGGCTCTCCCATCAACGAAAAACTGCCATACATCAAATTCTGAATTCAACAGGAATGACCTCCCGTCTTCTGCCCATCCAACAAAACCGTAGGCCGGTTTCTGTGGCAGAGGGTGGTCATTGTGCTCATCAATAAAACTCACCTCTAAATGACCGGTCAGGTCCTGAGATATTTCCTCGGCTATATCATAAATAAAAAATCTGTTGTTCTTCAGATAGATGAAAAAGTTTTCATCTGGGCTTAATTCATAATACTTGCTTACCTTCTCTACTAATTTCTTGTTTTTACCGTTTCCGGCATCAACCAGGTATACATCGTAATAATGCCTCCCAAACATCCCTTCTCTCTCATAGGGAGTTTCATCATACCCCAGCATAAACCGCTGGTCTTCCTCTACATTTACCTTCTCTAACACCTCATCCTGAAGCAGGGTGATCTCTTGTTTTCCGAAATTGTAAACCGCAGTTCTAGGCTTTTTAAAACCCTTCATTCCCGATACTCGCTGAGCAGGAACTAATACCTTATCCTTGCTATGCCATATCTGCAAATCTGGTGCCTCATCATGCTTGTTATGAAAAACAGGCTTTACTACGTCACCATGACCTTCTGTATCTGCTACCAGGGTATCCAGCACCTCCTTTGGAGACTCCGTGTATTTTTTTGTTCTGTAATACAGGTTGAAGAACAATCTATCACCATCGGCAGACAGTTTAATACCATCGGCCATAACACGTTGATCAGCATCGATAAGTCCTTGTTGATGAGGATCAAAGACTATCTTCTTGTCTACTCCCTTATCCAGATCCTTATAAATGACCACTTTATGAGATACTTCCTTGAAGGTATCATCTTCCGTTTCCTTAATAATCATTACATCTGATGAGTTTTCCAGCCACTGCATAGAAACATATTCCCCGTCGTGATTATCCAGCAATTGAATGCTGCCGGTTACAGGATCGTATAACTGGATCTCGCTATCTCCTTTTTGATTTTCTATCAGGAACAGCAGTATGTTTTTTTCAGAGTTCCACTCAAAACGCTGCACGTTACCAAAACTGATCTCTCTTCCGGATTTCATATTACGGATCAACAAGGAGTTTCCGTGGTCTCTGGTTTTGGTCATCGCCAAAAATGCACCATCATTACTGAACTCGTACTTCTTCAGGTTATTAACCGTAACGGTGTCTTTCTCTCTCAATGAATACAACCAGGCTCTAGATTCAAGTTCTCCGCCTACCTCTCTGATCCTTTGCATGTCCTTACCGGGAAGTGTTCTCCTTAAGATCACCCATTGGTTATCGGGAGAATACTCGATCCCGTTAACGTTCTCAAACAAAACTTCTTCTCCACTTCTAAGGTTCTTAAGTTTCAGGTTCCGATCTCCTTCATTGGTACCGGTAATTACTGAAACCCAATTTCCATCTTTAGAAAAATCTGCTCCCCTGACACTTTCCCACTTGCCATATTCAGATGGCGTAAGAGGCTTCAGATCCTCTCCCGGAAGGTGTTGGGCAGCTACGCTTGAAACAATTAGAAAAACGAACAGCACGTGAAGTGATCCGGCCATCAAAAGACGACCTTTCTTGAAGTAAATGTTCATGATGTTAAGGTTTGGGTTACGCCTGAGTCAATAACTTGATTATCAGACGGTCGCAAGATAATAACAGCCATGAAAACTGAAAAGAAAATGGTGAATTTTAAGAAAAAAATGTGGATTTTATAGGATATAAATGATAAATGCAACTACTTCACCTATTAATTATAGGTTAAGAGGTGTATTTCAACCCGCAAACAAAACACTTAATCGATTAAAAAACAGATATTTAGACGCAAAAATCACCCTGACTGCCCACTGAAAAATCACGCTTTACATTGATAATACCTCTCATCTTTGAGTCCTGAAAATGAATCTTATAGCATTAAACTTACTCATAAGAATAAAAAAACCTGCCAAAAAAAGGTGGCAGGTTATCTTATGAGGTTTAAGAATTAGAAGATCAAATTTCCAATTCATTAAAGAGCTTACGAATATCTTCACTGGAAGGTCTGGGAGCGTTGCTGTTCACAATATTACCCTGGGGGTCAACCAATATAAATCTCGGAATTCCTTTGATCAGATAGTCCTTAACAAATTGAGAGTTCCAGTCATTATCTGCGAATAATTGAACGCCACCCAATTCCAGTTGGGTTACCATATTTTTCCATTTATCATGATCCTTTTGCTCATCAATGGAAATACTTACGAAAACGATGTCTTTGTTCCTGTATTCCATTTCTAACTCCTTGAGCGATGGGATCTCTCTCTTACACGGGCCACACCAGGTAGCCCAAATATCCATATAAACATACTTCCCTTTCAGATCGTTCAAAGAGGTGGTACCTCCTTCATGATTTTCATAATTTCTAAAGATCGGAGAGGGCTTGCCTTTCGCTATCTTACGCATTTTATCAAAATCCTTTGTAACAGCGTTTTGATACTCCTTGTTACTGCTATAGGCCATATAAAAGTTATAATAGGCCTCAGGATCTTCAGAATAAGACAGGTAGGTTTTCGCATTTTCATACAACAGCTCATCCCTGATCTCCTGATCTCCGTTTTCTGCAATAACCTTAAGTAAAGCTAATGACGGTTCAATAGTGTCTTTCTTTACCATGGCAGAGGCCTTCTGGTTGTAAGTAGATGTGAGCAGATTTCTGAAGGCAGGAGAAAAACGGAAAGCCTTTTTATCCTCCATATTAATGCCCCTTAGTTCTTCCTCGATAATATCAGAGGCTTTAAATCCTTTATTCCCGGTATAATAGGCATGATACATCTCGTAATTATTGACCTGATTCAAATATTCATAGTCAATATTGCGTTCTTCCAGCTTT
This sequence comes from Robertkochia marina, assembly GCF_004799345.1. Classification (GTDB taxonomy): domain Bacteria; phylum Bacteroidota; class Bacteroidia; order Flavobacteriales; family Flavobacteriaceae; genus Robertkochia; species Robertkochia marina. Next base: position 279,662 of record NZ_SSMC01000002.1, on the reverse strand, counting down.
TGAAAAGACCTTGACAGCGATTTAGCCCCTTGTAAAAGCTTCTTATGAGCCTCTTTCTGTTTATTGAGCTGTTCCAGAAAAGTCCTTTCGTCAAGCGTATAAATATTCTTGATGCCATTCTTCAGATCTTTGGTCAACTCCTCTTTTGTTCTGTAATAAACAGCGGATGCCGCTGCAGACCCTTCAAAGTTAGCCCATGTTCCGGGTTTTGCTGCGTCATAGTTTACATGAAGCCGGTCTCCTTCTTCAAGGTAAAATTGCATTTTTTGTCTTCCATCAGAAAGGGAGAAGGTCCCTGAAGTAATTTGAAGCGTATCTATAAAGCTACCATCATCTTCAAGTGTGATCTTTTTGTTGAAATCTCCTGTCAGGGTGTTTAAAGCCAGTGTTTTGCCATGAGCATTCTCAATACTTCCTTCTACAATTGAATAATCTACAGAGGACTGTTGTTCGCAGCCTACTGCCAACAGAGTTAGTCCTATTAAAACATATATCTTCATTCGCACTTTTCAGCTTCATTTTTTGCAAGCTGTCAATGTTAAATATTAATTCACTAAAAACCCTTAACAGAAACTTAAAATTTATTTTGAAATATTTAAATCTTTAAGTTTTCTTAAAACTCACCCAACAGGACTCCAAAAAGTCTTAATAATTAATTGCAAACATTATATTTGTCGCTAAATCAAAAACACAAACGATTGCTTATGAAAATCGCCATTTACGCAGGAGCCTTGCTTCTGGCTGCTTGCAACAGTGCACAACAGAATATTTCTTCTGACCAGGCAGCAGTTAAAAGTGGAGAAATATCTCCGGTGACCTACGCCAATACCATTACCGAAGGTGAATTAAAAGATCACCTGTACACCTATGCCTCTGATGAGTTCAAAGGACGTGATACCGGTACTGAAAGTGAAAAGATGGCCACCGACTATTTGAGTAACGCTTATAAGGAAATGGGTATTAAAGCCGCACAGGGATCAGGTAATTACCTGCAAGAAGTGCCTTTAATGCGCAACTCCCTGCCTACAGGAACCATAGAAGTAAATGGAAAAACCCTGAATATTGGGGAAGATATTTTTGCCGGTACGAAGATGAACAATGGGGAAATGTCTGCCGTTGATGCCGGATATGGTATTGAGACCGACACTTACTCTGACTACGCTGATATCGATGTAGCCGGCAAAGCAGTGATCATTAAGGCCGGAGAGCCTAAAAACGAAGACGGATCCTATGTAATCAGTGGTACCTCAACTAAGAGTGACTGGAGTAACTGGAGAGAAACCCGTCAAACCCGCATTGATATTGCCATGGCCAAAGGTGCTACGGCAGTGATCTATCTCGATGATGAGTTGAACAACCGTTACCGTCGTGTATACGATTATATGAAAAAATCTGACCATGGCGGTCAGCTTACATTGGTAAAAGGCGAAACGATGAACAATGTGTTCTTTGCTTCAGAAGATCTTTTAAAGGATGTTTCAACCGAAGAAGTGACGCTTAAGATCAACGGACAAAATGAGAGCGAATCTGTAACTGCTAATAATGTAGTGGCATTTATAGAAGGTAAAAGCAAGCCTAACGAATATATCGTTATCTCTGCCCACCTTGATCACGTTGGTGTTGGAGCCAACGGTGAGGTATACAATGGGGCTGACGACGATGGTAGTGGTACGGTAGCCATCCTGGAGATCGCCGAAGCCTTCCAAAAAGCTGTTCAGGAAGGAAATGGTCCTGAAAGATCTATAGTTTTTCTTCATGTAACCGGAGAAGAAAAAGGATTATTCGGTTCTGAATACTATACTTCAAACCCTGTTTTCCCCTTGGAGAACACCGTAGTAGATCTTAACATTGATATGGTTGGACGTATCGATCCTAAGCGTGAAGGCGACCGTAACTATATCTACCTGATCGGCTCTGATAAACTGAGTACAGAACTCCACGAACTTTCTGAAGAGGTGAACAGCACCTATACCAATATTGAACTGGACTATACCTATAATGATGAGAACGATCCTAATCGTTTTTATTACAGAAGTGACCACTACAATTTCGCAAAGAACAACGTACCGATCATCTTTTATTTTAACGGGACGCACGATGACTATCACAAGCCAAGTGATACCCCTGATAAGATCAACTACGATCTGTTGACCAACCGGGCCAAGCTGGTTTTCCACACCGCCTGGGAGATAGCCAACAGGCCTTCCAAGGTAAAAGTAGATAAGACAGATGTACAACCTTAATAAAAAAAGCCCCGCAACTTGCGGGGCTTTTTTTGTTATGCGGGTATGCGGTTATGCGATTATGCGGTTATGCGGTTATGCGGTTATGCGGTTATGCGGTTATGCGAAATAAAGATAAAGAATCGTCTTTGCGAGGTTTGTGCAGCAAACCGTGGCAATCTCCTAGAACTTACTACGAACCTCAATTTGACCAAGTATAAAAAGCCCCAATCTGGTTTTGCTTTACAAAACTCCATCGCGCCAGCTGGCTCCCCTGGCTGCCGTCAGGCAGGTTCGCTGAAAACAGCCACTGGCTGTTTTCTTAACGCTCGGCCCTCCGATCAAAACCCCTCAGGCCTGCGGCCAGCTCCCCTTAAAAAAGGGGAGCGTTAATCCGTATTTGTAAAAGAAATCGTTAATAAGGAGAAGGTGCCATAAATTAGCTTCTTACACTATTGAGTTTTATAGGAATGCCTGTGAAGAAATCAATTCCCTCTCCCTTGGGGAGAGGGTGGCATCGCCTCCCGATAATCATCGGGGAGGCGATGACGGGTGAGGGCTGTTTCAACTGAATTAACCATGAAAAAATTCCTTACCTAAAAGCGTATTCTGAAAATAAATTTACGCTCCCCTCCTTTTTAAGGAGGGGAGCGTAAATCCATATTCTTAAAGGAACTCGTTAGCAAGGGTTACTCGCATCATCATTATTGGAAACGTGACATACCCCCTCCTTTCCAAGGGGGCTGAGCGTTTAAAAATGGTTCGGTGAACCATTTTAGCGAAAGAGCCAGCAGGCGCACTGGAAAGAAGGCCGGGGTGGTTCGGGGGTGTTAACGCTGCATCCGCAGCGTTGAGCCGTGAGGGAAAACCTGCCAATAAAGCCTTCAGCGGCTATGGCCGCTGGTGCTTTTTTTTGCACCCTTAAGCCCCTTGAAAGCAAGCTTTCGGGGCAGGGTACAAAAAAAGCCCTCAGAATTCTCTGAAGGCTTTATTGGGTGGAAGACCGGGTTCGAACCGGCGACCTCTGGAACCACAATCCAGCGCTCTAACCAGCTGAGCTACAACCACCATTTGTTGCGTGTGCTCTGCCAAGTGGCAAAGCGAGTGCAAATGTAGCTTATTTTATCTCTTTTTGCCAAATATTTTTTTAAAAAAATACACCAAAAAAAAGGAGTTCTTTTTTAGATCAGGTCATCTAACTGTTCTACAGCCACAAAGCGCTCTGCCGTGAATCCTTCGGCATGATCAACACCGATCAAACGCCCCAGGTCTCTAGCCCTGTAATCAAGACTGTCAAAGAAGGTTTTCGTACTGATCGGGGTTTGGGGTTCATCACTCTTCGGATCATAAAACTGAGACCCGTACGCTTCAATGGCATTCATCTTGGCATCCATAAAACCACTGACATCCACCACGAAATCCGGATCTATAGACTGCCATTGAATATAATGGTACACCCTTTTAGGCCGCCACGGATCCTGCCAGGTATCATCCCCGTCAAATTTCGTATCTATCTTTATTAGTCCGCTCAGAAAACAGGCATCGCTTACCAGCTTACTCCCCTTTGCGTGATCTATATGACGATCTTCAATGGCATTACACAGCACTACCTCCGGGCGGTATTTTCTGATCATACGAATCACTTCCAGCTGATGTGCCTTATCATTAACGAAGAACCCATCGGCAAACTCCAGGTTCTCGCGAACCAATACCCCTAATCGGGTAGCTGCGTCAGCGGCCTCTTTATCTCTGATAGCTGCAGTACCCCTGGTACCCAGTTCTCCGCGTGTAAGATCAATGATCCCCACCTTTTTTCCCAGGGAGATCTCTTTGGCCAGAGTAGCGCCACAACCCAACTCTACATCATCGGGGTGGGCCCCAAAGGCCAATATATCTAACTTCATATCTTAACTTTTAAACAAAAATAACGAAGATTCCTTAATCAACCGCAACCTTAGAGTTGGCCATTGCCAGGGCCTGTTCAAGGTCTGCTACAAGATCTTTCCTGTTTTCTATACCCACAGATAACCTCAGTAATCGGTCTGATATACCCTGTACCTTCCGCTCTTCAGCACTCAGGGATGCATGGGAAGTCTTTACAGGGGAAATTATGGTCGATTCAACCCCGCCCAGACTCATAACAGGCTTAATAAGTTTGAGCGCCTTCAGAAACTTCCCAACCTCCATATCCGGATGAAGATCAAAAGAAAGCATGCCTCCAAATCCCTTCATTTGCTTTTTAGCCAAAAGGTGATCAGGATGATCTTTTAGCCCCGGGTAATACACCCTTTCTATAAGAGGATGTTTCTCCAGGTACTTTGCCAGTTTACCGGCATTCCTGTTCTGGGCTTTCACCCTTATTCCCAGCGTTTTCATACTGCGCTCCAACAGCCATACCACATGATCACTCAGGGAACCCCCGAAATTTCGGGCAAAAGACATCACCTTTCCCATATGCTCATGAGACCCGCAAACCACTCCTGCCAGAATATCACTATGACCGCCCAGGTATTTGGTGGCACTGTGAATCACTATATCGATACCCTGCTCAGCCGGGTTCTGATTTACAGGAGACGCAAAAGTATTGTCGATCATAGAGACCAGCTCATATTTTCCGGCCAGTTCTGCGATCATTTCCAGGTCTGTAATGCTCAAAAGTGGATTGGAGGGGGTTTCTACAAAGATCACCCGCGTATTTTCCCGGATCTCATTTTCAAAATCTTCCCGCTTATTTCCGGAGACAAAGGAGTAAGAAATACCAAATTTATCGAATTCTTCCCTGATCAGGTTAGAGGTACCACCATAGAGATTGCGTTGAAAAACAACATGGTCTCCGGCACTTAAAAAAGCGAACAACGCCGTACTCAAAGCCGCCATACCACTGCCAAACACCATGGCAGTATCGGTTTTTTCCAATGCAGCCAGCTTTGTGTTGAGTGCATGTTGGTTAGGCGTATTAAAGTATCTGGGATAAACATTATCCCCTCCTCCTTCAAAAGTATAAGCCGTAGCGGGATACAGGGGCGAAACTGCCCCATGGTACTGCTCATCTATCAGTTCTCCCGTATGGGTGCATATGGTATTTAATCCTTTTGCCTTCATAGGTTATTTACTTTCGATCCAATCTGTGATCTTTTTATCATCCGGCAGCATCTGTGGTTCAATCACCGCTGCTAAAGTACCGTCTTCATCAATGAGATATTTCTGAAAATTCCATGCCACCTCAGAATCTTTTAGTCCGTTCAGGTCCTTTTGAGTCAAAAAACGATAGATCTCATGCATATCTTCTCCTTTTACAGAGATCTTGCTCATCATAGGAAAGCTCACCCCGTAATTCAACTGACAGAATTCGGCGATCTCAGTATTGGATCCGGGTTCTTGTTGACCAAAATTATTAGCAGGAAACCCTACAATGGTAAATCCGCTCCCTCCATACCGCTCATATAACGCTTGTAATTGCTCGTATTGAGGTGTCAGGCCACATTTACTGGCCGTGTTTACGATCATGATCTTTTTTCCTTTTAAATCGGCAAAATCAAAATCATCTCCATTGATGTCTTTAACGGTAAATTGATAAATGGTTTCAACACTCTTTTGTTCGGTCATGGCTATAGTTTCTGAAGAAGTTTCTTTAGTTGACTGATCGGTCTGTTTACATCCTCCCACCGCGAGCGAAAGCATGAATACAATACTTAATTTTTTCATTCTGTTTTTTTTTGAAGACGAATTTAAGCATATTTCACATCGGGCTTATGTTTGTAAGAAAAATTAACAATTCGACAACGATTAAGCTTTTCTGTAAGGCAGCCTGTAATCAGTAATTAAAATATGATGGTTTTAAAACGGGGGCATGCTTTCACCAGGTGATTTTTTTCAAAAAAAGTTGTTAAGTTATGAAGAGAAACACCTTAAGCCGTTTAGATTTGCAAATACTTACTAACTACATACTATGAGGAATTTTCTTTTAGGATTCTTTTTCTTAACCACTGCTTTCATACACGGCCAAATTCTTGATCCCGTAAGTTGGGATACCGAGGTTAAAAAGATCTCAGACAACGAGTTTGAACTTATCTCGACAGCCACTATTGATTTTGGGTGGCATTTATATTCTCAAGAGGTGCCGGAGGAAGGCCCTTTACCAACGGTTTTTACCTATGAGACTCAGGAAGGGGTTGCATTGGAAGGCAACACCATAGAACCGGAAGGACATACGGATTTTGATAAGACCTGGGGGACTGACATCAAATATTTTTCAGATGAAGCCATCTTCAGGCAGCGAATTAAGATAACCGAAGCTGTAGGCGTGATCAAAGGGGAAGTAGAATACCAGGTGTGTGATGATGAAAGGTGTTTACCCCCAAATTATGTGTCACTTGAATTCATTGTAGACCCGCAACTTGCTGCAGAAGAGAGACAAGAAGAAGAGAGTAAAGAAACAACCTCACCTGTTATAGAACCGGTGGTTACCGATATTACACAGGCCCCGGGGACCGACCTGGAAGCTGCCAACCAAACCATAGGTAAACAAGACAACCAAAGAGGACTGTTAAGTATATTTATCATTGCCTTCCTTTCCGGGTTCGCAGCCTTATTGACCCCTTGTGTATTTCCTATGATCCCGCTTACGGTGAGCTTCTTCACAAAGCAAAGTAAAAGTAAGGCAGCGGGAATAAAAAATGCCATTATTTACGGCATCTCCATCATTGCCATCTATGTCTTATTGGGGTCATTGGTCACCGCGATATTCGGGGCTGATGCCTTAAACCGTTTATCAACCAATGTAACCTTCAATATCATCTTTTTCCTTTTATTGGTAATTTTCGCCATTTCATTCCTGGGAGCTTTTGAGATCACCCTGCCCAATTCCTGGGCCAGCAAGGTTGATTCTCATTCCAACCGTGGGGGTGTTATCGGTATTTTGTTTATGGCGCTTGCCCTGGCCATTGTGTCTTTCTCATGTACCGGCCCTATTGTTGGTACCCTCCTGGTTGAAGCAGCCAGCAAAGGAGGTATTGCCCCTATTATCGGTATGCTGGGATTCTCCCTGGCATTGGCCCTCCCCTTTGCCCTTTTCGCGGCCTTTCCCGGATGGTTGAATTCGCTTCCTAAATCGGGCGGATGGCTCAATACAGTCAAGGTGGTATTGGGATTCCTGGAACTGGCACTCGCCTTTAAGTTTTTATCCAATGCCGATCTCGTTTTACAGCTTCACTGGCTGGAAAGAGAAGTTTTTCTCGCTATTTGGATCGCTGTTTTTGGCGCCCTGGCACTTTATCTTTTCGGAAAGATCAGATTACCTCATGATTCTCCACAGGATCATATATCGGTGGGCAGGTTAGGCTTGGGCTTACTGGTGCTTTCATTTGTTATCTACCTGATCCCCGGACTTTGGGGAGCACCTTTAAAACTCATCAGCGGCTTCCCCCCTCCGATCCATTATTCAGAATCACCCTATGGAGTGGGTAATACGTCGGGCAGCACCGGAAATTCAGGAGCAGAGCAACTTCCTGAAGGAGCCCACCTCGGCCCTCATGACATTATAAGTTTTCACGATTACGAAACGGGCTTATCTTATGCCAAAAAGGTTAATAAACCCATATTAATCGACTTTACAGGACACGCCTGTGTGAATTGCCGAAAAATGGAAGACAATGTTTGGTCTGACCCAAAAGTATCAGGCCTTCTAAAAAATGAATTGGTATTAATATCTTTGTACGTTGATGACAAAAGGGAGCTTCCGGATTTACCTGAAAACATTTCAGCCCTCAGTGGTGAAAAGTTCAGGAATATTGGGCAGAAGTGGAGTGAATTCCAGCAATTGCGTTACAAAGCCAATGCACAACCCTATTATGTGATCATAGATCATAATGAAAAGACATTAGTAGAACCCTCAGCTTATAATCCAAATGTTGAAGAATATTACAACTGGTTACAGGAAGGTATTAGCAAATTTTAAAGGAGGTGAGTCTGCGGTTCAGGTAAAACCTAAGAACAGCAATAAAGACCTTGAAGCTTATTTTACCCCATTCCGCTCAAAGATCCTTGGAAACGATCATACGATCCATACTCCCTACGGTGAAAAGAAACTCATCTATGCTGACTGGACTGCCAGCGGAAGGATGTACCGCGATATAGAAGAGAAATTACTGGAGGATATTGCCCCCTATGTGGCTAATACGCACACAGAGACTACATTTACGGGCTCTTCCATGACGCTGGCCTATCACGAGGCGAGAAACATTATAAAACGTCATGTTAATGCGAACAGCGATGACGTATTGATCACCACCGGAACAGGAATGACCGGGGCAGTCAATAAGTTTCAGCGTATTCTTGGCCTGAAAGTATCTGAGAACCTCAAGGACCATACGAAGATCCCTGACGAGAAACGCCCTTTAGTGTTCGTTTCTCATATGGAACACCACTCCAACCAGACCTCCTGGCTTGAAACTATTGCCAAGGTCGTTGTAATTCCTTGTAATGAGGAAGGGCTAATCTGTCTTGAGAGTTTTGAAAAGCTCTTAAAAGAACATCAGGAGCACCCTATTAAGATCACGTCGATTACCGCCGCCTCTAATGTTACCGGGATAACCACCAATTATCATGAGATCGCTGCACTCACCCATAAGTATAACGGACTTTGCTTTGTTGACTTTGCATGTTCTGCACCTTATGTAGCCATTGACATGCATCCTGAAGCGGAAGATGAATACCTGGATGCTATTTTCTTTTCTCCCCACAAGTTTCTGGGAGGCCCCGGAACTTCCGGAGTCCTGATATTTAATAAAAAACTATACAAGAACATGATTCCCGATAATCCCGGTGGTGGAACCGTATCCTACACCAATCCATGGGGAGATCATGATTATGTTGATGACATTGAATCACGAGAAGATGGCGGAACACCAGGATTTCTCCAGGCCATCAAGATTGCCTTGAGTATTCAACTCAAAGAAAAAATGGGGGTTCACAACATCCTTGAAAGAGAGCATCAACTCAACGACCGCATATTTTCAAGATTGAAAAAGATTAAGAATCTACACATTCTGGCGGGGCAGCATACCCACAGGCTTGGCATCTTTTCATTCTATATTGAAAATGTGCATTACAACCTGGTAGTTAAACTACTGAACGACAGGTTTGGAGTACAAACCCGGGGAGGTTGCTCCTGCGCAGGAACTTACGGCCATTTTCTTCTGAATGTTGACCAACCCACCTCAAAAGCCATCGAGCAAAAGATCCTGGATGGCTGCCTGATAGACAGACCGGGATGGGTGAGAATGTCAATACACCCTACCATGACCAACGCTGAAGCAGACCTGATCTGTGATGCGATAGAAGCAGTAGCTTCCAATTATAAGGAATGGGGCAAGGATTATATATACGAAGCATCGGAAAACGAGTACCGTCATAAGGCCGACTCAAGGGAAGAAAAAAACCTTGTTCAACATTGGTTTTCAGTATGACCCTGATATAATATTTAGTGCGGATTCATCGCCGTTTGATCATAAAAAAAGGACCTCTAACGAGGTCCTTTTTTATTCAATACATTCCTGATATGATCAGGCTTTCTTATAATTACGTTGCCACGACCAGTAGCTTACTGCACCGAGTATAATAACGAATACCACAGAATACCAAACAAAGGTTGGGGTAATCACCTTATCACCACTGGCGTAAGAGTGCAGACCGGTTAGGTAAAAATTCACTCCGAAGTAGGTCATCATAATACTGCCAAAGGCTACAATACTTGCAAAGTTAAAGGCCCAGCGACCTCTGAGCCCGGGAACCAGCCTCATATGCAATACAAAGGCATATACCATAATGCTTATCAATGCCCAGGTTTCTTTAGGATCCCAACCCCAATAACGTCCCCAACTCTCGTTGGCCCACTGACCGCCAAGGAAATTTCCGATGGTCAGCATGATCAATCCAACGGTAAGAGCTAATTCAGTGATAAGAGTAAGTTCTTGAATATTGAGTTCCATTTTCTTTTTATTGGAAGGAGTGGTGAAAATCATCAGGAATAAGGAAACCACCCCCAGTATCATACCCAGGGTAAACGGCCCGTAACTACCTACGATCACCGCCACATGAATCATTAACCAGTAACTGTCAAGTACGGGTTGAAGGTTCGCAATAGCCGGATCAAGCCAGTTCATATGTGCTCCGAACAGAATAATAGCCGTTACAAATGCTGTAGAGGCGATGGTCAGGTCACTTTTTCTTCCAAAAGCAAGACCTAATGCCATAGTACTCCAGGCCACGTATAACACACTCTCGTAAGCATCACTCCAGGGAGCGTGACCACTAATATACCAACGTATTCCAAGTCCGATGGTTTGTAATAAAAACAGTGCTATGATACCAACCTTCATCCCGGTAATACCCCATCGTACCCATTTAATATCTTTAAAGATCTGAAAGATGATGAACGCGAACATGATCACTCCAAACAGCATATAATACACCAGGAGTTTCTCAAAAATATTCACCTCGTTATAGAGCATTTCTGCCTTGATCTTCTGCTCGCTGGGCATCACCTCTGCCCCATAGTTTCGCTGATTCTTATGCAAGGCCTCCAGAATGCTGTTTGCCTGGGAATAATCTCCCGATGCCTTTGCCTCTCTCAGGCTCATCACATAGAACGGAAGTGAATTTTTTATGAAATTGGCGTACAGAGAATCCTTCACTGCAAAATCTCCTTTTGCATACTCAGGAGCCGAAACCCATTTATTATTCTCATCTCCCGGCAGCGGATATATACGTAGAATATCGCCTCCAAGCGCCTGGTTTAAGAGTCCAAGTTTCAGGTCAAATTCTCTGAATCCCTTCTGAAACTGGTTAGGGGTATTGGTGGCATAGGCCTCCTGAAGGTAGGAAGAAAGCCTGTAGTTGGTGCCATCAAAAAAGTCGACGGCTTTCACCAATTTCTGATCGTCCGGCACCTGGATGATCTCCCGGATGCTGTCATTCTTTTTGGTGATATATACAAAGTCTACATTATACCAAAGCCCGGGATTTTGCAGCATGGATAAAAGAACCTGGTTGGGATCCATGCCCTGAAACTCATCACTTTTGCTTAATTTTCTCAAAAGCTCGGAAGCAAAGGTATTAACAGGTTTCATCCTCCCCTTCTCATCCTGGATAATGAGCTCTCCAAAACGGGCAGCATGTTCCTTATTAACCACCGTAGCTTTTAATACCGAGTCTATTTGTGAAGCGGTAGGCATAACAATACTGGCCTCGTCATGGGTATGGTCATGACCTGTGTGATCATGGTCTTGTTCAGTCTGAGACTGTGCCATACTCATGCTAAAGCTAAATAAGAATGCCACAACGGCGATCGCCTGCTTCTTTGCCTTTACTTTTTCCAACATCTCTCCAAGGTTCTTAAAACGGGTCTTACCGAAGAACATAATAGCCATTAAACCTACATATAAAAGAAAGTAGCCGATGTAGGTGATCCAGGTTCCCCAAAAATCATGATTCACCGAAAGAATGGTACCCTTTTCATCGGGATCAAAACTGGATTGAAAGAATCGGTAGCCTTTATGATCTAACACGTGATTCATATAAATATCATAGTCAAAACTCCGTTCGTCATTCACCGTAACCTTGCTCATAAAAGACGAATACCCTCTTTCGGTACCAGGATACTTCTCTGCAATAAAGTCATTCAACTGTACAGCAAAAGGTAACTGATGCCGGATTGAACCATAGGAGAGGTTGAAATCCAGTCCGCCAAGGGTTACGGTAACGGGATCATTAATAAAGCCTTTACCACCTAATAATTTAACCTGCTGGGTTTCACCTTCGGTTGAAATATTAAGAATCAGGGCATCCTGCTGGTTCTCTGTTTTCTCTTCTGCTTCTACGATCCCGTATTCACCCCTGATCATGGGCTCAGGAAATACGAACTGCATTCCGGCAGTATTGTAGAGCGATCTCATCATTAAGGGTTGAACACTGTCTGCTACCACCTGTCCCTTCAACTGATCTGCCATCCTCATGAAATCACCTGCAAAGGGCGATTGCAGGGTACTTACCGAATCATTCAGCGTAATATTAATAGCCCCTTCTGTGTAGGTGTTAAGGGCAAACAAAACGTTATGTATACTGGCAACCTCTCCACTTTTCAGGTAATGATCGTGTCGGTTACCTCCACCCGCCTCTACGATCTTCAAATAAAGGTCCCCGTCTTCGGTCGGAATCAATCCTTCTTCTGCACCTTTGATAAACCCGGCATAAGCGATCTCAAATGGCTGACCATTGAAATCTGATCGCCATGGCAAAGAAGAACTCATGGCTTCCGGAGTGATCATGATCTCATCCTGAAATGCCCTCCTTCTGGGCTGCCCATCGATCTCTCCATCAATAAAAGCAGTGATATACTTTTTCTCGGTTAGCATAAAGTCGGTGCTCTCGCCCTCACGAATAGGCATAACCCCTTCATAACCTATATATCGGGTAACAAAAGCACCTGTGAGGATCAAGATAAACGAAAGGTGAAGTAATAATACAGGCCATTGATCCTTTCTCCATAACCGGTATCTTTTAATGTTTCCAATAAAGTTGATCAAAAAGAACACCATGATCACCTCAAACCACCAACTGTTATAAATCCATATTTTGGAGGTTTCAGTACTATACCAACTTTCAATAAACGTTCCGAATGCCATAGCAACAGCAAAAACAACAAAAAGAACAGCCATTAACCGGGTAGAGAAAAGTATCTTCTTTACAGAATCTATCATTACAGGTAAGAAATTGAATTTTCAGTGTGCAAAAATAGCGTATTTAGTGCGATTAACCCACTAATTAACATCTATTAAATAAATCTGCAATAGCAGACATTTATCAGGGTACGATGGTCTCTTTTTGGAGTGATTACTGATCAGGCTCAGTCTCTTATCATGTAATGCTTCAGGGAAATTCGGGAAGCTTTTAAAGAATTGTGCACCCCGCGATAATATGGTATTTTCGTACTATGCATGATATTATTCTTATCGGATTCGGAAATGTAGGCCAAAGTCTTTTTAAGGGAATTCAGGAGACCCATGAATTCAGGGTTCGGCAGATCTTTGTCAGGAACAAAGACCATGCTGACCTTCCAACATCAGTACGGGTTACAGATAACCTCCAGGCCCTTGAAAGTGCAGACCTGTACATAGTCTGCGTTACAGATGATGCCATTGAAGAGATCAGTAAAAACCTTCCTTTCAATGACAGACTGGTGGTTCATACCTCCGGGTCTTCTGCTGTTTCAAGCCTTAAAGATCAAACAAGAGCCGGAGTGTTTTACCCCTTACAGTCATTTTCAAGGTCTAAAGAGGTCAACTGGAAAGAAGTTCCCTTATGCCTTGAAACCACCCTGGAGAGCGACCTTACGTTTTTAAAAAAGCTTGGCAGGGCTCTTTCTGACAAGGTATACGCCATTAATTCTGAGCAACGCAAAAAGCTGCACCTGGCTGCTGTGGTAGCCAATAATTTCACGAATCACCTGTATTTTCTGGCAGAGTCAATTTGCAAAGACCACAACATACCTTTCGAGGTACTGCACCCGTTGATCCTGGAAACTGCAACCAAGATACAAAGTATGACTCCCTATGAAGCCCAGACCGGTCCTGCAAGGAGAAATGACCAAAAAACCCTAAATTCGCAGCTTCAGCAAGTGGAAGGCACTGCACTGGATAAAATTTACAAGCTACTAACCGCTTCAATTGCTTCAACTTATGAGCGAGAAAAGTTATAAAGAGTACCTGGAACACATTACCACCTTCGTTTTTGATGTAGACGGAGTGTTAACCGACGGTACCATTCAAATTACCTCTGACGGCCAAATGCTCAGAACCATGCATACCAAAGATGGATATGCTATGAAAGCCGCCATACAACAGGGATATAATATCTGCATTATTTCAGGGGGCAGCAATCAGGGTGTGAAACAGCGGTTAAATGCTTTAGGAGTTACCGATGTTTACCTGGGAGTCTCTGATAAGGTGGAGCAACTGGATGAATATTTTGACATCTATAATATCAAGCCTGAAAATACCATTTACATGGGTGATGATATTCCCGATATTCATGTCATGAAAATGGTAGGTCTACCTTGTTGTCCGAATGATGCGGTTGCCGATATTAAAGAAATGTCTCTTTATGTTTCTCATAAAAAAGGGGGTGAAGGCTGCGTACGTGATATCATAGAGCAGGTTATGAGAGTACAGGGAAAATGGCTTAAGGCACAGGATGCCAGGTATGACTAATCATTGATCCACTCCGGTTCTCCGTGGTAGGCTCTTGCAAAGGTTAATTGCCTTACTTTTTTTGTTTCAACATGAATCATGTAAAGCTGATCTCCCTGATCTCTTTTAGAGTGAAAAGCTATATGTTGTCCATCAGGAGACCATGAAAGTTCACTTTCAATATATTCCGTCCCGGTAAGCTCAGTGATCTTTCCGGTAGCCAGCTCAAGTATTTTCAATTGGTTGGCGGTATCACTTAATTCTTCAGAAAATACGAGATGTTTCCCGTCAGGTGACCATGCCATGTATTTTTGTCGTTTCTCATCATTGGTCAGTCGCAGCATACGCTTTCCCTTCAATTCAAAATAGTAGATCTCATTATTTCCGTCACGATCAGAAATAAATGCAAATCCCGATCCATCGCGCTTCCAACACACCCTTCCGTTATATGATTTACTGCCAACAACTTTCTTTCGCTCCAAAGTGCAGCGATCATATAAAAAAATATATTGGTGGTCTCCAGTCTTTGAAGTATAGGTGAAATTCTTCCCATCAGGAGATGGAGTAAGATTCTCGCCCTCAATAGCTTCAAGGGCCACACCACATCCATCCGGGTCCATCAGCCTGTAACTGAATGTATCGGTTGTATCGGTACTGTAGTAAAGTATCTCCCCGTTTTTTGGTATGTATTTCGGAGCCCAATCCCAACCGGCATTATCAGTAAGTTGTTCTGAAGCTCCCGTTTGAAGATCCAGTTTAAATATGTCAAAATTACCTGAGACCGTCGAAATGTAAAGCAACTCCTTTTGTGCGCTGCAAATAGTTAAAAAAAGAAGAAAGACGAGGGTGAGGGATTTTTTCATCAAGAATTATATATTCCTCTAAATTAGATAATTACACATCCAACTGCTCTATTATTCTACGAACGTTACGATTCATTCTGTATTCGTATTTTCGCTAAGAAATAATACCGTTATATGCTTAAGGAAATACTCAAAGACCATCATATTATCCTTGCTTCAGGATCTCCGCGAAGACAACAGTTTTTCAAGGATCTACGCCTGGATTTTGAGATCAGACTTAAACCGGTAGAAGAAATTTACCCGGAGCGTTTGTACAAATATGAGATCTCAGACTACCTGGCGCAACTCAAGTCACTTCCTTTCAAAGATGAGTTAAAAGAGAAGGATATCCTGATCACCTCAGATACCATCGTATGGCACGAAGAAAAAGCCCTTGGGAAACCCGGTGGCAAAGAAGAAGCTATGGCCATGCTGCGTTCGCTTTCAGGCAAATCGCATGAAGTCATTACTTCCATATGTTTTACCACCCAATCCCTTCAAAAAACAGATAACAGCAGCACAAAGGTATACTTCAGAGATCTCGAGGAATCGGAAATTGAGTACTATGTAAACACCTACAAACCCTACGATAAGGCCGGGGGCTATGGTATTCAGGAATGGATCGGGCAAATAGGCATAGAACGTATTGAAGGCTCTTATTTTAACGTAGTAGGCTTGCCGGTAGATAAGCTGTACAAAAATCTCAAAATGTTCGCAGTTAGATAATATTTCGTACATTTAGTGAATTATAAACCTTAAATCTGCATGAAATCTGCCAGGCTACTACTATTAGCTTTCGTCTTTTTATTGGTTTTTGTGTTCAGCTTCATGTGGTTGTCTAATAAAGGTGTATTTGCACCGAGAGAAACTCCATTTAACCTTGCGATTAATTTTTCGGATTATTGGCAAACAGGAGAGGCTGAGATCACTTCCTATCAGCTTAAGCAAGCCAGGTATGGTGAGATCAGGGAGGGAAAGGCGGTTTTAATTTATGTCACAGAACCTTTTAACACTTCTGAACAGGTAAAATCTAATAAAACCACCGGGAGCCTGCCGGTTTTAAAACTCAACCAAACCCGCAACTTTCTTACCGGCATTTATCCTTATTCTATCATGAGCAGCACATTTTTCCCTTTGGAAAAGAAAAAACATGCTGTCAAGGTCAGTGCCTCGATTCAGGAATGGTGTGGACAGGTTTACAGCCAATTAAATAATCGAGGGGTTTTTGAATTGCTGTCTCATTCCTATTTTGAGGGAGAAGCAGATCAATACCTGGAAATAGAGCCCACCCATCTTGAAAATGAGCTTTGGAGCATTATCAGGCTGGATCCTTTAAAACTTCCTCAGGGCAGTTTCCAGATAATCCCTTCCCTGGAGTATATGCGGCTTATGCATATTGAACCTATGGCCTACCAGGGGCAGGGCGTTTTGAGAAAAAAGAACGGTTCGTATACCTATACGCTTTCTTACCCTTCCTTAAAGAGAGAACTTGCCATTACATTTTCAGAAAAATTTCCCTACGAGATCCAATCCTGGAAAGAGACCTATCCAAGCGGAGGTGCCAAACCGGAGATGCTGGAAAGTTCAGCCACAAAAATTAAACGGATCAAGACGGCTTATTGGGAAAAGAATAAGAAAAATGATACCTATCTTTACCACGCTTTAGGATTATAATTTTATGTTACAAGAGTACTTTGAAGTATACCGGGATTCCTTAATTTCTTCGGTGATCATTTTATTGGGTCTGCTCTTAATTCGTTACCTGGTTACCAAGGGTGTAAAACGGGTAGGACAATCAGGTGAATTGAACAGCAGCAGAACCCTGTTGATCATTAAGTATGTCAATTCTGCCTTTTGGATCTTACTATTGGGTATTTATGGGTTTATCTGGAGCATTAATCTTCAGGACATCGGATTACTGTTGTCTTCTGTATTCGCTGTTATAGGAGTAGCGCTGTTTGCCCAATGGTCTATCATTAGTAATATCACCGCCGGAGTTATATTATTCTTCTCTTTCCCCTATAAAATCGGCGACAGAATTCGCATTCAGGACAAGGACTTTCCGGAGGAGGCTATCATTGAAGACATCAGAGCCTTCCACCTGCTATTACGCACCGAAAGCAATGAATTACTGACCTACCCCAACAACCTGATTCTTCAAAAGGGGGTTGTGCTTGTTCAAAAATTAGATGATGACGATTCCGGGGTCTGATCACGGTAGGTTTTCTAGCGTTAAATAAAAACTAAAACAAGGCCGTGGCCTTTCTTAATTTATATATTTGATTGAAAAGTTGAAACCAACCATTATGAAGAATTACCTTTTAACCATCCTGATGGGATGGTTCACATTTTTCACTATTTACGCACAGCAACCAATCCCCAAAACCTCTTCCGAACTATATGATGATCTTCAAAAACTCAACTTTTTAGGTACCGCACTTTATATTGCTGCCCACCCTGACGATGAAAATTCCAGTCTCATCTCTTATCTTGCCAATGAAACAAAGGCAAGAACGGCCTATTTGGCACTCACCCGTGGAGATGGAGGTCAAAACCTTATTGGCAGCGAACTAAGAGAAGCATTAGGGGTTTTAAGAACTCAGGAACTTCTTGCTGCCAGAAGGCTCGATGGAGGTGAGCAATTTTTTACCCGGGCTAATGATTTCGGATATTCAAAACATCCGAAAGAAACCCTGGAGATATGGAATAAAGACAGTATTCTTTCTGATGTGGTATGGGCCATAAGAAGGTTCAGACCAGATGTTATCATTAACAGGTTTGATCATCGTACTCCCGGAACGACTCATGGCCACCACACTTCTTCGGCCATGTTAAGCGTAGAGGCATTTGATATGGCCGGTGATTCGCAAATGTTCTCGGACCAACTCAATAGAGTTTCAACATGGCAGCCTAAACGCATATTTTTCAACACTTCCTGGTGGTTTTATGGAAGTGAAGAAAAGTTTCTTGAAGCCAACAAAGAGAACCTTCTTAACTTTGATATTGGAAAATATTTCCCTTCAAAGGGGATGAGCAATAATGAAATGGCTTCTATAGCCAGCAGCCAGCATTTAAGCCAGGGCTGGGGGCGTTTAACCACAAGAGGAAGCCGAAATGAATACCTTGAATTTCTCAAAGGTGACAAACCACAGAACAACGATATTTTCAGCGGTATTGATACCAGCTGGAAACGTGTTAAAGGAGGTAAAGAGATAGGTGATATCCTGACCAAGGTAGAGGCTGATTTTAATTTTCAGGACCCTTCTGTACACCTTCCTGAACTTTTGCGAGCCTATAAAATGATCCAAAACCTGGAGGACGAGTATTGGCGTAATTTTAAAACACGTCAGATCACCGCCCTCATTGAAGGATGTTCAGGATTCCTTGCTGAGGTCATAACCGGGAGTCCGATCGGAGTGCCGGGAGAAACCATTGATCTTGATTTTCAAGTCATCAACCGGTCTACAGCAGAAATTATCATCGAAAAAATCACGCTGAGTCCTTCCGGTGCTGTACTTGAACTTAAAAAATCAATCCCTTCTAATGAACAGGAGCAATTTGAACTTCAACTTGAAATCCCTGAAAACGCTGCGCCAAGCACACCTTACTGGTTGAATAAAGAGAGTACTCTGGGTATGTACAGCGCTCCCCGTAAGTTTATCGGGTTGCCGGAAACACCCCCTGCAGCATCTGCAGAGATCGCATTAAATATCAACGGGGTCAGGGTAACCACCACGAAAAACGTAGTGTACAAACACGCCGAACCGGATAAGGGAGAATTGTATGAACCATTCGAAATACTTCCGGCCGTGACCAGTAGCCTGGCCAATAAAGTATATATCTTTAATGAGGAAGGCGGCAAACATATTCCTGTGAGTATCACCGCTCACAGAGAGAATACTTCCGGAATCCTTAGACTGGATCTGCCGGAGGGCTGGACCAGCAGTCCTGAACAGATCGATTTTTCGATTAAGAATAAAGGGGAATCTAAAACCTATTATTTCCAGGTAATGCCACCTTCATCAGAAAGTACCGGAGCCCTTTCGCCCATCATTGAACTAAACGGCAAAACGTACGACCGTGAACTCATTGATATTAATTATAAGCATATTCCCCGCCAACGTATCCTTATGAAGTCGTCGGCCAAGGTGGTTCGGCTCAACATTGAGAAGGCCGGGGAGAATATTGGCTATATCATGGGTGCAGGCGATGAAGTACCCGAAAGCCTCAAAGAAATTGGATATGTGGTTATTCCAATAAGCCCGAGCGATATCTCTCCTGCTAATCTTGACAGCTTTGACGCCATTGTTACAGGGATCAGAGCCTATAATGTTCTTGAGAACGAGTTACGCACCAAACAACAATATTTACTGGATTATGTAAAGAACGGAGGAACCCTAATTATTCAATACAACACGGTAGGAAGAAGCGGTTTCAGGGGACCAAAAATAGCTCCTTACGAGTTAAATCTCTCCCGCAAAAGGGTTACCGATGAAAATTCTCCCGTGCGCTTTATGGCCCCTACTCACCCGGTACTCAATACCCCTAATAAGATCGTGAAAAACGATTTTTCGGGATGGGTTCAGGAACGGGGTTTATACTTTCCTGATCAATGGGCTTCAGAATTCACCCCTGTACTGGCTATGAATGATCCCGGTGAAGAACCTGCCCTGGGCAGCCTTTTGGTAGCCCCTTATGGCGCCGGATACTATATCTATACCGGGTTGAGCTTTTTCAGGGAATTGCCTGCTGGTGTACCCGGAGCCTACAAGCTTTTTGCCAATATGTTGTCTTTGGGAAAGACCGATAACAATAACACGAACAGTAAAGGCTAACCTATGCATGACAAATTTCAGTGGAAACGATCATATACAGTGGTTCTTATAGCCAACCTTATTTACATCCTCATTTTTTACCTGATAATGACCTCAAATATTTAGTATGGAATTAATTGACTGGATCGTTCTGATAGGAACGCTTGCCTTTATTGTCGGCTATGGCTATTGGAAAACCCAGGGCAGTAAAAGCGTAGAAGACTATATCCTTGGAGGAAAAAAAGCACAATGGTGGACCATTGGATTATCAGTTATGGCCACGCAGGCCAGTGCCATCACCTTCCTTTCCACTCCCGGTCAGGCCTTTCACGACGGGATGGGATTCGTTCAGTTTTATTTCGGGCAGCCTTTTGCAATGGTCTTTATTTGCCTGGTCTTTATTCCTATTTATCACAAACTAAAAGTCTACACGGCCTACGAATTTCTGGAAAACAGGTTCGACCTGAAAACCAGGTCGCTGGCAGCTTTTCTATTTATGGTACAGCGCGGCCTGGGAGCCGGTATTACCATTTATGCACCGGCCATTATTTTATCGGCTGTGCTTGGATGGGACCTTAAAACCCTGAACATCATTATCGGTATTGCCGTGATCATATATACCGTTTCGGGAGGAACCAATGCGGTTAGTGTCACCCAAAAACAACAGATGTTTGTAATCATGGTCGGTATGTTTACCGCTTTTTTCCTGGTAATGAGCTACCTTCCTGACGACCTTAATTTCTCAAAAGCCCTGAAAATAGCCGGCGCCAATAATAAATTAAATATCCTCGACTTTTCAGTAGACGCAAAAAGCCGATATACCGTTTGGAGTGGTATTACCGGTGGATTCTTCCTTGCTTTGGCTTATTTCGGCACCGATCAATCGCAGGTACAACGCTACCTCTCAGGACGATCGGTCAGAGAAAGTCAGCTGGGACTAATCTTCAACGGATTACTCAAGGTACCCATGCAATTCTTTATCCTATTAGTGGGCGTCATGGTTTTTGTATTCTATCAATACCAGCACAGTCCCCTGAATTTCAACCCGGCAGCCGTGGCCGCTATTGAACAATCGGAGTATAAAGACGACTACAGGAACCTGGAAGAAAAGCACCTGGAACTGGAAAGTAAAAAGAAAATTGCCCAGGAACATTATTCGGCCGTGCTCGACATTAAGGATTATGAAATGATCGTAGCAGCCAAAAACAGGATACAGGCTATCAACGAAGCTGAGCGGGCAAACCGGGAAGAAGCTAAAGCCCTTATATCAAAAGCTGATCCTGTTGTTGAGACCAATGATAAAGACTATGTATTTATTCATTTTATACTAAACAACCTACCCACAGGTCTTATTGGCCTGTTGCTTGCAGTAATTTTCTCTGCTGCCATGTCATCAACAGCTTCTGAGCTCAATGCCCTTGGCACCATTACTACCATAGATATCTATAAGCGTAACCAGACAAAAGAAAGAGACCAATTGCACTACCTTCGTGCTTCGAGATGGTTTACCCTTCTTTGGGGGCTTATTGCCATACTCATTGCCAATTTTGCATCGCTGATCGATAACCTGATACAACTTGTCAATATCATCGGATCGATCTTTTACGGAAATGTATTAGGGATATTCCTTATCGCATTTTTCATTGACTTCGTAAAAAGGAATGCGGTATTTATTGCCGGTGTTGTTACACAGATCTCGGTAATTGCCATCTATTATTTTGCCATACATATTCACGATGCAGGCGAAGAAAAATTGGGCTACCTGTGGCTGAACTTTATAGGGTGTGCTTTGGTAATTATTCTGGCTGTGATCCTCGAAGCTATTAATCGTTCACGTAAGCGCCTGATGAATCAAAAATAATAATTGATGATTAGGTTGAACTGATCGAAGTTACTCAGGTTAAATACTACCTGAGGATCATCGTTATGCATGTTCCACCTGCGAACGTAAAAGAGTTCAAGGCGCAATCCTTCAAAAAAATCACTGAGGTTCCAGATGAGCTTGGTATTTAAGAGGTGATAGGAGTCAAGATTGTACTTATTGTACCTAAGATCTCCCACTTCCGGACCGTGAACCCCGGTAAACTGGGTCAGCAGAAATAATTCCCTGGTATTAAAATTATACCCTCCCTGCAGGGTGTAAACATGACTGTTTCCAAAACCTTCCAATCTTGAGCGCTGTACGGAGGTATAAAAATGATCTCGCCCCAGTTCTCTGGGAAACAAAAACCTCCCGGTACTAAAAGCCCTGGAGTAGGCAGCATTAAAAAGCCATCCTGATCTTCGAAATTCTGAAAGAATGGAAATTACCTGCCCTGTTTCATCAGGCTGCATATAGCGCTCTTCATAAGGCAGCTCCTCCTGAAAGCCATCCGGAACCTGTAGGGCATACTGCACTCCGAAGCGCCACCCGGGCAGGTTGTACTCTACATTTGCCATCCCGATATTGAACATACGGTGCAGGTAATAGTGATTGTAACGCAATCGCCATCCTTTTGCCCTGTAATAATACTCCATAAGTGCGATGCCCTTACTTTCAGTCTTTTCATAATAATGGGCCGGAACACCATTAGGTTGATAGCCATTAAATGCAAGCCCGAGAGCTTCATTAAAATCATACCACTCTACCGTGCTTCTCGGAGAAACCCTGTCTATCCATGAGACCTCAAACCGGTGAATCCGGTTTTCAAGATGCAGCCACACTCCTTTAAAAGCAAACGGCTTCATTCTTCCGTCACTTTCATTCAGTAAGGGAGTATCCCTTATTTCCATCTTTCCATAGGTAAAATAACCCTGTCGAAAATTATATTTCAAATAGAGTTCTTCAAGGCGATCAAGGTCATTGAAATTTTCGAAATCGGTGGCATCATAGAGCTCGTGCTCCCATTTGGAAACACCGCCGGTTATCTCATCAGGTTCGTTCAGATCGGCCGAAAAGGTTCGATAGGTAAAAATTCCTTTAACCCCGGCTTCAAGGCCTTTATAGGGCAATGTCTTAAAGGCTATGGCCCCGCCCAGCGCATTGGTATAATAATCCTTGAGTTCTCCCTGGTTACGGGTGTTCATAAAGTAATTACGAATATGTCCTTCGATCTCTCCGTGGGTAAACAGATCTGATAACTTTTCTACCCGATGCTCTTCTCCCCTGTTATGAGGCTCCTGTGCAAATACCATCGGTCCGGTAAAAGCACATATCAACAGAAGTATTTTCTCCAACGTCATTTGTAGCGGTAAAATTTAAAAAGGAATGCCCTTTAAGTTTCATCTTAGTTGAGATGCACTACAAAATAAGGGCTACCGCAAACCCTTGTCTGTAACACAGGTCACATTACCTCAATAAATCAAACATTGGAGGAATACAAATAAAAAAGCACAGGGGTTACCTGTGCTTTTAAGTATTCAGTAATAAGGACCTGTTAATTAGCTCCCCACTCTTCAAGTGATTTCTTATTCAAGGCTACATAATCAGCATTCCCGGCTTTTTCAGCTCCTGCCAATGATTGTTTAGCCGTTTCAATTGCACCCTTCTTATCGCCCATTGCTGCTAGGATCAATGATTTTTGACGAAGCATCCAGTAAGCAGGCTCCTCCTGCCCTTCCAGCGCTTTATCCATCCACATTTTAGCTTTTTCCAGGTCCTGTCCTTCTTCCAGGTAGTAAACGGCAGCACTGAAATAATCTCTGGAACCGGGACCGTTAAGTGTCTTTTCGATACTGGCCATGGCTAGCTCCTGGGTTGGAACTTCAAACGGCATAGCCACATAGGTGTTTTCCCAATAGATACCCAGATCTGCTCCGTTATTGGTCAGGTTTGCAAAACCAATGCTAAAAGTTTCCACATCAAATGGTAATTCCATGATCTCAGAAGTTACAGAAGCCACAACCTTACTCTCATCCCACTCCTGCGGAGCACCCCAATTACTGGTATCATTGTATAGGATGATCTCCCAGCTGTCTTTACCGGGCTTGGTAAAAAGGGCATAAGCGCCTGCCTTAACCTCACTTCCACCAACCTTTACATCGTGTTCAAATTTTACAATGGTATTCGCATTGGCTCCAGTTCTCCATACCTTATCAAAAGGAACCAGGTCTCCAAATACAGATCGCCCCCTCATAGACGGACGTGAAAAGGTAACACTGACCTCAGTAAGTCCTACGGTTTGTGTAATGGTTGACGAAGGACTTGGTTGCGGGGTAGTTACCTGTGCTTCAGAAACATAAGAAGCAGCCAGGAAACAGATGGCTAGCAATATTTTTTTCATTTTATCGGGTGATTTAGTTAATAATTATAGTCCGAATTTACCAATAAAGACATATTACACTTGTTAATAAAAGTATAAATACGCAATTATATCATCCCCATTTTTACGTAAGAAATCTCCTTTTAATTATTTTGTTTAACTTATTTTTAAATTTATTGAACATTTATATTTGTACTTTTATAAGGCTAAAGAATTACAATGAAATTATACCGTCTGCATACTTTTCAAAAACTTCCCATATCCCGTGAAAAAGCGTGGGATTTTCTTTCAGACCCCTCCAATTTAAAAGAGATCACCCCGGAGCATATGGGTTTTACGATCTTGTCTGGGGCAGACAGAAAAATGTACCCAGGGCAGATCATACAATATATCGTAAAGCCCTTTCCATGGATGTCTGTTAAATGGGTAACAGAGATCACCCATGTAGAGGAGGGGGTTTATTTTGTAGACGAGCAAAGGTTTGGTCCTTATTCCCTATGGCATCACAAACATTTTATAAAGGAGGTCGAAGGAGGTGTTGAAATGGAAGATATCGTAGATTATAAACTTCCTTTTGGTATCCTGGGAAGGATCATGCACGCTCTTGTGGTGAAAAAGCAACTGCAACAAATATTTGCCTTTCGAAAAGATAAGCTGGTGCAGCTATTCGGCCCCTATGGTTCTGACACCAGGGTATTGGAAATGAAAGCAACATAATCCATCATACATGAAAAAAAAGATATTAGTAATAGGCGGAAGTCATGGAATAGGAAAAGAAATAGTTCATCTCCTTCAGGAAGATCATGAAGTATATACTGCTTCGCGAACCCCGGGAGAGCATCAGGCAAACAATTTTCATCACTCAACCTTTGATGTCCTGAAGGACGATGCAGGTAAGCTGGATATTCCTGATGGATTAGACGGTTTTGTTTTTTGCCCGGGATCTATCAACCTCAAGCCTTTTAAGATGCTCAAGGAAGAGGATTTCACTGATGACATGGAGCTTAACTTTTTCGCACTTGTCCGGGTCTTACGATCGGTATTGCCAAAAATGAATACCGGGGGCAGCCTGGTTTTTTTCAGTACAGTAGCCACCCAGACCGGGATGCCTTTTCATACCAGTGTAGCGGCAGCAAAGGGGGCTATTGAAGGATTTGCACGCTCTCTTGCCGCAGAATACGCCCCTAAACTAAGAGTAAATGTCGTTGCTCCCTCCCTTACAGACACCCCCCTGGCCGAGCGATTATTGAATAACAACGCAAAAAAAGAGAAGATGGCCGAAAGACACCCCTTAAAGTCAGTGGGAACAGCTGGAGATATGGCGAAAATAACTACCTTTCTCCTATCTGATGATTCTCAATGGATTACCGGACAGGTGTTGAAGGTAGACGGTGGAATCTCAGCTTTAAACATCAACTAACAAAACGCAATCACTTGCAGAAACCAACTGTGAATGTCTTCTGGTTCAGAAGAGACCTGAGACTTGACGATAATAAAGGATTACAGAAGGCCTTAAAAGGCAATCTACCGGTACTTCCCATATTTATTTTTGATAAGAACATCCTTGACAAACTCCCCAGGGTAGATGCACGGGTACAGTTCATACATGAGCAATTACAGAAAATGAGACAAACGCTTCAAAAAGAGTATTCGTCTTCATTAGGAATATACCGGGGAACTCCGGTGGAAGTTTTCTCGGCCCTGCTTGATGATTTTGAAATTGAATCGGTCTTTACCAATCACGATTATGAACCCTATGCTGAACGAAGAGACAACCAGGTGTACGACCTTTTTGAACGGGAATACATAGAGTTCAACACCTATAAAGATCAGGTGATCTTCGAAAAAAGTGAAGTAGTGAAAGATGATGGCGATCCTTATGTAGTCTACACCCCGTATATGAAAAAGTGGAAACAGGTGTTTGCCGACCACACCCTGGAACCATTCGAAATAGCACCCTTTGCCGACAATTTCTTTAAAACAGACGCCCTTCCGAATACTGATCTTAGTGATATTGGATTTAAACCCTCACCGATCAAGGTTCCTGATTACGATCTTACTCCTGAAACCATTCAGAATTATGAAGACACCAGAAATTTTCCGGCGATAGATGGCACCTCCCGAATAGGGCCTCACCTACGTTTCGGTACCGTTGGCATCAGAAGGGTGTTTCAAAAGGCCCTGGCAGAAAAAAATGAAACCTTTTTAAATGAACTTATCTGGAGAGAGTTTTTCATGCAGATCCTCTGGCATTACCCACATACGCGAGATGAAAGTTTTAAAAAGAAATACGATCGCATAGAATGGCGCAACAAGGAAGACGAGTTTCAAAAATGGTGTGAAGGAAAAACAGGCTATCCACTGGTCGATGCGGGGATGCGTGAGTTAAACGAGACCGGATATATGCACAACCGGGTTCGGATGTTGGTAGGGAGTTTTCTTTGCAAGCATCTCCTGATCGACTGGCGATGGGGTGAGGCCTATTTTGCAGAAAAACTTCTGGACTACGAAATGTCAAGCAATGTAGGTAACTGGCAATGGGTTGCCGGAAGTGGTGTTGATGCAGCTCCTTACTTCAGGATCTTTAACCCCACCACCCAGATCAAGAAATTCGATAAAGACCGGGAGTATATCAAGAATTGGATTCCCGAAGTAGATACCGATAAGTACCCTGAGCCGATGGTAGATCATAAAGAAGCCAGAGAACGGTGTTTGGCTACCTATAAGAAAGCGCTTGGTTGATGATGGATGATGGATTATGAATTATGAATTATGAATTCGTCGTCTTCGCGAAACCTGCAGAGCAGGTTGTGGCGATCTCCCTAAACCTAGTCAAGAATCCAATTCCTTCAGCGGTAGCCCTTTACAACAAACCGTAGCGATCTCACGAAGCCAACTGATCTCCAAAAACGCGTATAACTGTATAACCCCACATAACTAAAAAAGCCCCCCTTACGGGAGGCTTTTTCTATTTTAAAATTTCAGGTTAGAGATTACTCTCCTTTTCCTTCCATTTTGTCTTTCAATGCTTGCAGTTGCTCGTTAGCATCACCAAGAGTAGCTTTCTTCTCGGTTTGCTTGCTACGCTTAGCAGCAGCTTTTACATTACGCTCTTCCTCTTCTTTGAAGATAGCAGTGTGAGAAGCAACAACTTTCTTGAATTCTTTGTTGAACTCAATGATCTTGAAGTCTGCTACATCACCTTTTTTAAGTTTCTTACCATCTTCTTTCTCAAGGTGACGAGAAGGAACAAATGCAGTGATATCATCGTTAAACTTGATGGTAGCACCTTTGTCTACGATCTCATCGATCTCTGCGTTGTGAACAGTACCTTCACCGAACTCTTCCTGGTACTTATCCCATGGATTTTCCTGGGTTTGCTTGTGACCAAGGCTCAGTTTACGTCCGTCAACATCCAGCTCAAGAACTTCTACTTCAAGCTCATCACCAACGTTTACAAACTCAGATGGGTGCTTGATCTTCTTAGTCCAAGAAAGGTCTGAGATATAGATAAGTCCGTCAATACCTTCTTCCAGCTCTACGAATACCCCGAAGTTAGTAAAGTTACGAACGATACCTTTGTGCTTAGATCCTACAGGATACTTAGAGGTGATATCGGTCCATGGATCCGGAGTAAGTTGCTTGATACCAAGAGACATCTTGCGCTCTTCGCGGTCAAGGGTAAGGATCACTGCTTCTACCTCATCTCCTACTTTCACGAAATCCTGTGCAGATCTCAGGTGAGTAGACCAAGACATTTCAGAAACGTGGATAAGTCCTTCAACTCCTTCAGCTACTTCGATAAATGCACCGTAATCTGCGATCACAACTACTTTACCTTTCACCTTATCACCAACCTTCACTTCTTCTCCAAGAGCATCCCATGGGTGCTTCTGAAGTTGCTTAAGTCCAAGCTGGATTCTTGATTTGTTATCGTCAAAGTCAAGAATTACCACATTCAGTTTCTGATCAAGTTCAACCACTTCATTCGGGTGGTTAATACGAGACCATGATAGATCTGTAATGTGAACAAGACCGTCAACACCTCCAAGGTCAATGAATACACCGTAAGAAGTAATGTTCTTAACAGTACCTTCAAGTACCTGACCTTTTTCAAGTTGTCCGATGATCTCTTTCTTCTGCTCTTCAATATCAGCTTCGATAAGAGCTTTGTGAGAAACAACAACGTTTTTGAATTCGTGGTTGATCTTAACCACTTTGAATTCCATTGTTTTTCCAACATAAGCGTCATAATCACGAATCGGTTTTACGTCGATCTGAGAACCTGGAAGGAAGGCTTCGATTCCGAATACGTCAACGATCATACCTCCTTTAGTTCTGCACTTCACGTAACCGTTAACGATCTCACCCTTATCGTAGGCAGCGTTAACACGATCCCATGCTTTGATGGTTCTGGCCTTTCTGTGAGAAAGAACAAGCTGTCCGGTCTTATCTTCTCTAACGTCGATAAGCACTTCTACCTTGTCTCCTTCTTTAAGGTCAGGGTTGTAACGGAACTCGTTTAATGAAATAACACCTTCAGACTTGGCATTGATATCAATGATCGCCTCTCTGTCTGTCAGGTGAACTACAGTTCCTTCTACAACTTCTTCATCTGCAGTATCTACGAAGTTCTCTTCTACAAGCGCTTCGAACTCCTTTAATTTATCGTCTTCAACAGGATCAATTCCTTCTTCGTAATTGTGCCAGTTAAAGTTGTCAAGGAATTCCTGTTTAGATACTTTTTCCTTTTTTACATCCTGAGCTGTAGCTTCAGCTCCTTGGTTTTCTTTAGTTTCAGCCATGTTTGCTGAGTTAAATTTGTATTCTGTGTTCCGGGAAGAGGTTGGGCAACCGGTCTACAGAAGCAGTTAATATTTAAATAGTTAAAATCCTTTTTCACCTCTTTCATCTGCTAAAAAGGAGTGCAAAAATACGACTATAAGTTTTGATTTACAAAACAATAACAAAAAAAGAGTGAAGGCATTCAGCTCCACTCTTTAACATTCCTGCTCTATATTTTTAAAAAGGATCAGGCCTCCCCCTTTATGAGATTCCTTGCGTGATTCAAAATACGCTCAAACTGTTCCTTTTCTCCCATATCACTATTATCTATTTCTACGGCATCATCTGCCTTTATCAGAGGAGAATCTTTACGGGTCGAATCGGCAAGGTCTCTTGACTCCACATTCTGCAACACCTCTTCATAGGTAATGGTCTCACCTTTTTCCAGCAATTCCTTGTACCGGCGCGTGGCCCTGATCTTTGGGCTCGCCGTCATAAAAAGTTTTAATTCTGCATCAGGAAACACAACGGTACCGATATCACGACCATCCATAACCACGCCTTTGTCTTTGCCCAAAAGCCGCTGCTGTTCTACCAGTTTTTTGCGAACCTCGGGCAGGGCCGACACCATACTCACGAAAGACGACACCTCCATTTTACGAATGTCCTGCTCAACATTTTCACCGTTAAGCCAAATATCTGCCTTTCCTGTTTCGTGGTTCTTTCTGAACTCCAGTCGAATTCCCGGAAGCAAACTGATCAGTCCCGCCTTGTCTACCCCCTCCTGTTCCTTACCTATAAGATCATTCTGAAGCGCAAAAAGGGTTATGGCCCGATACATAGCGCCGGAATCTACATAGATATAATCAAGGGCTTTGGCCAATTGACGTGCCACAGTACTTTTACCCGTAGAAGAATAGCCATCAATAGCTATGGTGATCTTGGACATCTATTATAATGTTTTGGCGTTCTTTACTTTTTGATTTGTAATGGCAATATCGATCACCTCGCTCATCTCCTTCACATAATGGAAGGTCAACCCTTTCAGGTACTCCTCCTTGATCTCCCCCACATCCTTTCTGTTATCTTCACAAAGAATGATCTCCTTGATACGGGCGCGTTTCGCAGCCAGGATCTTCTCTTTGATCCCTCCTACAGGCAGCACCTTACCACGAAGAGTGATCTCTCCTGTCATGGCCAGGCTTTTCTTTACTTTTTTCTGGGTGAATAAAGAGACCAGGGAGGTCAGCATCGTGATCCCTGCACTGGGACCGTCTTTTGGGGTAGCCCCTTCCGGTACGTGAATATGAACATTGTATTTGTCAAATACCGTCGGATCAATATTCCAAATATCAGCATTTGATTTGATATACTCCATCGCAATGGTCGCAGACTCCTTCATCACCTGTCCCAGGTTCCCGGTAATGGTCAGGTTTCCTTTTCCTTTAGAAAGGATCGATTCTATAAATAGAATATCTCCCCCTACGCTGGTCCATGCCAGTCCGGTTACCACTCCGGCAACCTCATTATTTTCATATTTATCACGCTCCAGACGGGCAGGTCCCAATACTTTTTCCACGTCTTCTGCCGTGACCTTTACATTGTATTCTTCTTCCATGGCGATCGACTTGGCGGCAAAACGCACCATTTTTGCGATCTGCTTTTCAAGACTTCTCACCCCTGACTCACGGGTATATCCTTCCACGATCTTTTCGAGCTCTCGTTTGCCGATCTTCAGATCATTTTTGGTTAATCCATGCTCTTTTAATTGTTTAGGCAGGAGATGGCGTTTGGCGATCTCTACCTTTTCTTCTATGGTATACCCTGTTACATTAATGATCTCCATTCGATCGCGCAAGGCGGGCTGTATGGTTGACAGGTTATTTGCCGTTGCAATGAACATGACCTTAGAAAGGTCGTACCCCATTTCCAGGAAATTATCATAAAATTCACTGTTCTGTTCGGGGTCAAGCACCTCCAGCATGGCTGAAGAAGGGTCACCACTATGGCTTACCGAGAGCTTATCGATCTCATCAAGTATGAACACCGGATTAGAGGTTCCTGCCTTTTTAATACTTTGAATAATTCTTCCGGGCATGGCCCCGATATAGGTTTTACGGTGACCTCGTATCTCGGCTTCATCCCGCAGGCCTCCCAGCGACATTCTCACATATTCACGGCCCAGCGCCTCTGCCACCGATTTACCCAGGGAGGTCTTACCTACCCCGGGAGGTCCATAAAGACATAGAATGGGCGACTTCATATCGTTACGCAGTTTCAGTACAGCCAGGTATTCTATAATTCTTCGCTTTACATCTTCCAGACCATAATGATCTCTGTCGAGAATGGTTTGAGCTCTCTTAAGGTCAAACCGGTCTTTTGAAAATTCCTCCCATGGAAGTTCCAAAAACAACTCCAGGTAATTTCTTTGAATTGAATATTCGGCCACCTGCGGATTCATACGCTGCAGCTTCATCAATTCTTTTTCAAAGTGCTCCCCTACTTTTTCGGACCATTTTTTTTCCTTGGAAAGCTTTCGCATTTCTTCGATCTCTGCCTCAGAGGAAACTCCACCCAGTTCTTCCTGAATGGTCTTCATTTGCTGGTGCAGGAAATACTCGCGTTGCTGCTGATCCATATCAGACCTTACCTTACTCTGAATGTCGTTCTTAAGGGCGAGCCTTTGAAACTCTACATTCATATATTTAAGGGTATCCAGAGCGCGCTCACGAAGATTACTGTTTTCCAGCAATGCTTGTTTTTCCTTCACCTCAAGGTTCATATTTGACGATATGAAGTTGATCAGGAAAGAAGAACTTTCAATATTCTTGATGGCAAAAGAGGCCTCCGTTGGAATATTAGGACTCTCCTTGATGATCTGAAGGGCCAATTCTTTTATCGAATCAATTATGGTATCAAACTCGGTCTGATCTTTGGGTTTTTCTTCAGGAAGACCTTCAATAGTTGCCGTAAAATAAGGATCGTCAGAGATGACCTCCTTGATAGAGAATCGCTTTTTACCCTGAATGATCACCGTTGTATTCCCATCAGGCATTTTCAGCACACGCAGAATCCTGGCTACAGTTCCTACCCTGTTCAGGTCTTTTACCTCAGGATCTTCAACGCTTTCATCCTTTTGCGATACCACCCCTATTACCTTTGCTCCGTTGTTGGCGTCTTTGATCAGCTTGATCGACTTATCCCTTCCGGCTGTAATGGGTATAACCACTCCGGGAAATAACACTGTATTTCTCAACGGAAGGATAGGCAGCGATTCGGGCAGTATTTCGTTATTGATCTCCTCTTCATCCTCAGGCGTCATCAGGGGGATCAGTTCCGCATCCTCATCAAAATTCTGCAGTGACAAACTGTCAACGTTTAAAAATTTATTATTGCTCATAATCTTTTTGCGGTCATTCTGTCACATGGACAGTGGTTTATTTTTCTTCTTTTCCACAGTGCCTTGATACAATTCCCCTGAATCCAATGATATTACATAGAAGATGCAGGGTCAAGACATTTCATAATTTCAATTGCCATGCCAATTTGAATTATGCCTGAACAAATCAGGGTTACTCTGCTAAAAAAGGCATGCAAAATTACGCATCATTCCCATAAAATCGGCTAAATCAAATATTTTTATAAAAAGTGTAACAAAAGCCGAACGCGGTCATCTTTATAGTAAAATCATACTTTTTGAGCCAAAGTAGTGTAAATAACCAATTGTTAATCGATAGGTGCAGAAAGGGAGATCAACAAGCCCAGATGCAGGTATACAGAACCTATTACCAGGCCATGTACAACATCTCGGTACGCATCGTTAAAGATCCCTACGAAGCAGAAGATGTCATGCAGGAATCATTTCTGAGTGCCTTCACCAAGATTGACAATTTTAAAGGAGAGGTCACCTTTGGCGCCTGGTTAAAACGAATTGTGATCAACAACAGTATTCAGCACTATCGAAAAAAACAAAAAGAGGATGAGATCTCTTTTGATAAGGTATCCTACAGGGTTGAAGACCATGAAGAGGTTGTTACTGATCATGAGTTTACAAATATGAAGGCTCAAAAAGTATTGCAAACCATGAAATTATTAAAAGACAACTACAGAGTGGCTTTAACCCTTCACCTTATCGAAGGCTACGACTATGAAGAGATCTGTGAGATCATGGATATCAGCTATGCCAATTGCAGAACCACGATCTCCAGGGCTAAAGAACGATTGAGAAAACATTTAATAGAGATGGCTTATGAATAAGCAAGACTCCATAGATAAGTTATTTGACAACCTGCAGGGGCAGTTTGATCTTGAACACCCTCAACCAGGGCATGAAGAACGCTTTCTGAAACGCCTTCAGCAACAACAGCCTGTTGAAAAAGCGGCTCCGAAACGCAGCATCTGGCCTGTATTGGCCATCGCCGCATCTTTTGCACTGGTTATTAGTGTAGGTATCAGTGTTTTTAATGCAGGAAACCCGGCCAACCAGGTTGATCCTGAATTCAAGAAAACAGAATTTTACTTTGCTTCTGTCTTGCAAACTGAAATGGAAAAGCTAGAGGCAGAAGACAGTCCGGTTACCAAAAAGTTAGTAGAAGACACCATGCTTCAAATGAGCAAGCTGGAAGCCGATTACCAGGCCCTGGAGAAAAAACTCCAACAGCCGGGAGATCAAAAGCTCATTTTACACGCCATGATCACCAATTTTCAAACCCGAATAAACCTGTTACAAGACGTATTACAACAAATCGAAAACATCAAACAATTAAAAAACAACAGTGATGAGAACTCTATTATTTAAAATAGCCTTTATCGGACTCATTGTCCCGCAGATCGCCTTTGGAGCCCACGATATTGACCTTATGGGTAAACATACCAAAGAAAAGACCATTAAGAAAGAATTCCAGGTAAATGCCAATGCCATGCTCAAGGTTGACAACAGCTACGGAAACATTTATATAACCACCTGGAACCAAAATAAAACCGTGATCGAGGTTACCATTAAGACCAACAGTAATAATGAAGAAAAAGCTCAGAAAAAACTGGATCAGATCACGGTAGATTTTGAGGGGTCCTCCTCGGTGGTCTCGGCTAAAACAGTTTTTGAGAAAAGCGGATGGAACTGGAGTTGGGGTAATAACAGTAATGTGAGTATGGAGATCAACTATACCATAAAACTTCCGGTTACCAACAGCGTTGACCTCAGTAACGACTACGGCAGTATTAATCTTGACCGATTAGACGGCAAGGCAAAGATCAGTTGCGATTACGGGAAACTGATGATAGGCGACCTCAATGCAGATGGAAATGAACTCAATTTTGATTATACCAATAATTCTGAGATCAATTTTATAAAAAGCGGTAACATTAGTGCCGATTATTCGTCTTATCGATTAGAGGATGCCAACGATCTGAAAATAAGCGCCGATTATACCCAAAGCAGTTTAGGAACCGTAAAGAAACTATCTTACAGCTGTGATTACGGAAGTATGAAGGTCGACAATGCCGGTGTGATTGAAGGTAACGGAGATTACCTTACAACCAAACTGGGCAGCATCAGCGCAGGATTGAACCTAAACTCCGATTACGGTTCCATCGAGGTTGGAGAGATCTTTGACGGTGATGTTCTGATCAAGTCAGACTATACCAACATCAAACTGGGCTTTAACTCGGCCTACGACTTTGATTTCGAGATCGACCTGAGCTATGCCGGACTTAAAGGTGATGATAAGGATTTCAATTACCGTATTCAAAGAGAAAAGTCCTCAGAAAATTACTATGAAGGAACCCGCGGCAGCAGCGGCAAGAACAGCTTAAAAATAAGTTCCGATTACGGATCGGTTCAAATGATCAAAAAACAATAAAAACCAAACCATCAATCATTAATACAACACGTTATGAAAAATTTCATTTTAGCCGCCATGGCAATCTTCAGTATCAATTTAATCCAGGCCCAATGGTGGGGCGGAGAAAAGGTTAAAGGTAACGGCGAGATGACCACTAAGAAAATCAGCACAGAGCCCTATGACAAGGTAGCTGTTGCCGGAAGTTTTGATGTGGTTCTGATAGATGGGTCTGAAGGACAGATCACCATTGAGGCCGAATCTAACCTTATTCCTCATATTGAGATCGAAGCTAAAAAAGGGAAACTGAAGATCGGCACCGAAGACGGATACGATCTTCGTCCCAGCAACGGGAAATCCATCGTGATCACCGTGCCTGTGGAAGAACTGGAGGAGGTTTCTCTGGCCGGTTCAGGAGACCTGGTTTCTGAAACCGTTATAAAAGGTTCCTCCATTGATTTCAATCTTGCCGGATCGGGCGATATGAAGATCAAAACCGAAGCCGATGATGTTGAGGCCAACCTGGCCGGTTCTGGCGATATTACCCTGGCCGGAAAAACCAATACCCTTGATTGTAATGTGGCGGGTTCAGGAGATATTGAAGCCTTTGAACTGGAAGCTTCTGATGTAACTGCAAACATTGCCGGGTCGGGAGACATCATGGTAACCTGCAACGGAGAACTATCGGCAAATATCGTTGGTTCAGGAGATGTGGTTTACAAAGGAAATCCTACCAAGGAAAAAAGCAGCAGCATGGGCTCAGGAGATGTCAGAAAAAAATCTGAGTAGCGCGATTTCCAACAACCAGCCAATCATAGGAAAGCCCGAAACATTGATGTTTCGGGCTTTTTTATTAACTACTCACGTTCTAAAGACATAGTCTTATGCCCACTTGCATCCTTTTCTAATAAAAAAGCCCGCGAATGTCGCGGGCTTTCAGAAATTCATAAACCGTTACATTACAAGGCTGTTTGGGGGTTGGTATTTACGGTTTCTTTAATGAATTTTCCGCTTTTCGTATAATTAAACCGGTGATGTTTCTCCTGATCGTCAATAATATTGATCCAGAGTTTATCTGCCCCACCGGGGTTTTCCTGGAGTTGGATCGTTTTAGCGGCTACAGGCAGCTCAATAATTTTGAAATGATGGCCGGCTGTAGGATTGTACGTGTCTGACTTTCTTTCCTTAAACCACAATCTGAGTTGATTTCGATCGTCTTTAGTCACGAAATACAAGCCATTGGCATTTACGGTAAAATCTATGATCCTTTGGTCTTTATACTCCGGCACAACCACATCTGCATTACAGAAATCAGGCCATCTTAAATTGGAAGCCATGATCTTAAAATTAGGTGCCTCCTTGGCTGACTTATAATAAATAAAGCGGTTGGTAATAAATACATCGGTGACTTCGGCTTCTTCTTTGGCCAGTTTTTCCCATGGCGTTTCCTGCAATGGATCGCCCCTTTTCACAAAGAGCTTTAACTTATTTCCGGGCAGTACAACCTTACCCACAACAGCTTTCAGGGTTTCGCTATATTCGGCAACAGGAAGTTCTGCCTCGGCGATGTCAATTTCGCCGGCTGTTTTCGCTGAAAAATAGTCACGATCCTTTTTCGGGTCCTCGCCTACTCTAT
The DNA here is from genome assembly GCF_004799345.1 of Robertkochia marina. Taxonomy (GTDB): domain Bacteria; phylum Bacteroidota; class Bacteroidia; order Flavobacteriales; family Flavobacteriaceae; genus Robertkochia; species Robertkochia marina. Next base: position 243,037 of record NZ_SSMC01000002.1, on the reverse strand, counting down.
GCAGCCATGTTTTGGTATTAAGATACAATTCTTCACCGTTTTGCAGGTTACCTGATAATCGATGGTATAAGAAGTGTTCTCCATCAGGAAGCCATGATACTCCATATTTTGAAACTCCTGATATCTCCTTATCCAATTGATTCCCGTCCAGGTCAACGATCAACACCTCCATATATGGCAGATGATCAGCAGACAAACCAATAGCGAGTCGGGTACCATCGAGGTTTGGGTAGAGGGCATCGACGTGATAGAAAGCGTCATATTTGTACAACAGCGGATCGAAAAGTACGCGTTCTTCACTGCTTTCTGATGCCCGGTACAAAACCTTGCCCGGGGTTTCTCTCTGGCAACCTCGCGTGTAAAAGAATTTTCCGTTAGTGGTGGCTGCAAGGATTTGTCCGACAGCCGGATCAGCATCCGTGTGAAAATTAGCCACCTCATCCTGCCTGGCATTCTCATATGCTTCAGGTTCCTGAGCATAGACAATAGCAAAAGAAAGCATTGCTAAAAAGTAGAGACTAAAATTTTTCATATCTCGTGGTATTTTATGTTTTCAAAAGAGAAATTCATTGTTTTCTATTCTAAATTATTACCGAAAATACCACTAAAAAAAAGCAGGAAATATGAGGGAAATCATAGATGAAAAAAAGCGTCCCGGGATTCTAATCCCGGGACGCTTTAAAGATAAATAAGTGCTTTATAATTTAGGCTTCCACCTCTTCTTTACTCTCTACAGCAGCCAAATAGCGTTCTGCATCCAGTGCGGCCATACAACCGGTACCTGCAGCAGTAATAGCCTGACGATACTCTTTGTCCTGAACATCTCCACTGGCAAATACTCCGGGTCTGTTCGTCTTGGTTGACTTACCGTGGGTAATGATATACCCGGTATCATCCATATCAAGTTGTCCTTTGAAAATATCGGTATTAGGTTTGTGACCAATAGCGATAAACAGTCCGGTAATAGCTATCTCTTCCTTCTCACCGGTCTGGTTGTTAACCATTCTAAGTCCTTCAACCACCTGGTCTCCGATTACCTCATCCACCTCTGTAAAATACTTTACTTCCAAATTGGGCGTGTTTTTAACCCGGTGCTGCATTGCTTTTGAAGCTCTCATCTCGCCCTTTCTCACCAACATGGTAACCTTCTTACAAATATTAGCCAGGTAGGTTGCCTCTTCAGCAGCTGTATCTCCACCTCCTACGATGGCAACATCCTGCCCTTTGTAAAAGAATCCGTCACAAACGGCACAAGCAGAAACTCCACCTCCACGCAATTTTTGTTCACTGGGAAGACCAAGATATTTTGCGGTTGCCCCGGTTGCAATAATGACCGTTTCCGCCTCTATTTGTGTAGTATTATCAACTTCTACCTTGTGAATACCTCCATGCTCTTCACTAAGCTCAACTTTGGTAACCATTCCAATACGAACCTGGGTACCAAAACGTTCTGCCTGCTGTTGCAACTGTACCATCATAGTTGGACCATCGATACCTTCAGGATATCCCGGAAAATTGTCTACCTCAGTAGTAGTTGTCAGCTGACCTCCGGGTTCCATTCCTGTATACATTACGGGTTTAAGATCGGCTCTGGCTGCATAAATGGCAGCGGTATATCCTGCAGGTCCTGATCCGATGATCAGACACTTGATTCTTTCAATTTTATCAGACATAAATACGCTATAATAAGATTTGTTCAAAATTAATTTATTTGCCACAATTGGCCTCCTAAAAAAAACAAAAAATCGGGAGGCTCAAAATGGTGACCCTTGCGATACAAACAAGATCTAACATCTTGATTTACATATATATATTAACTCATTTTTTGTATCTTAGAGAGTGAGAATAATTCACGACCATTAAAATTTTTAAGATATGAAACTTTTATCCTATGCCATTGTACTCGTTGTTGTTATGGTACTTTTTGCTGCAAAACCCGGTAACAATGAAGATATTCAACTATCACTGGAGGGTACTTGGGAGCAGGTTGATCAATACACCTATGATGGTGAAAAAGTTGTTGATACCATAGAAGCCTCTGAGGGATACCGTCAGATTAAAATGTTCTATGATGGCAAAGTAATGTGGTCAAGGTTTGTACCAAAAGATTCGGTAGAATGGTTTGCCTATGGGAGTTATGTCATTACAGACAGTTCTCTGACGGAAACGCTGGAATACGGTTCGGCCTCCATGATGCGGGTCATAGATACCTTCAGGGTATTTAGTTTTAAGCTTATTCTGGATGAAGACACCTATAGTCAAATTCAACTTGACGCAGATGGCAATCCTTTATTACAAGAAAATTACAAACGTCTCCAATAAACATTTATTCTAAACTCGTTCAAAAAAGGGGCGCCCTATGAAGCGCCCCTTTTTTATATGTCACAGTTGCTAAAGATTAATGGGGAAGTTTGTCTTTCAATAGCCCATAAACAAACGTCCCTCCAACAGCTCCTGCTATTACCACCAGAATTGGCCAGTAACCAGCTCCGGTAAGTGTGAACATAGGACCGGGGCAGGCACCTGCCAGGGCCCATCCAAATCCGAAAAACAAGCCACCAAGCAGGTATCGGGGAACACTCATTGCTTTTGGTGGAATAATAATTTGTTCACCGTCAAAGTTCCTGATCTTTCCTTTTTTTATCAATTGCACAAAAACAACTCCTAAGGCAAGGGCCGACCCGATGATACCATACATATGAAATGATTTAAACTGGAACATCTCATAAATACGAAACCAGGATGCAGCTTCAGATTTAAACATCGTGATACCAAAGATCACGCCTACCATCAAATAAAATATACCTCTTTTCATACGGTCTTCTTCAAAAATTAAAAGATAAGGGGGAATAAGAAGTTGATCATGATCAAACCTCCTGCAAAAAAGCCGATCACTGCAATGAGCGATGGTAATTGCAGATTACTCATTCCTGAAATGGCGTGGCCTGAGGTGCACCCTCCGGCATAACGGGCACCAAAACCAACCAGGAATCCGCCCAACAGCAAAAGTCCGAGGGTAGCAGGCTGGGTAAAAACATCAGCCGAAAATAGCTTTTCGGGTAAATAAGCCTGGCCCGCAGTAGAAAAGCCCAACTCCCTGAGCTGAACCACTACATCTTCATTGATCTTTACGGCCGGATCTGCGGTGAGGTAATTCATGGCTATAAAACCACCGATCACAGCACCTGCAACCACCAAAAGATTCCATCGCTGGGCTTTCCAGTCGAACTTAAAAAAATCACTGGCTTTTCCGGCACCTGCTATGGTGCAAAAGGTCCTCAGATTAGAAGACATCCCAAAATTCTTACCAGACATCAGCAATAACAACATGATCACGGCGATCATCGGCCCGGAAACATACCATGGCCAGGGTTCAAAGATTAACTCCATATTTCAATCTTATTTTTCTGCAAAGTAATAGTAAAAACAGGCCCCTGTCTGTAACAAAGGTTACGAACTCTCTAGGTTATGCGGTTATGCGGTTATGCGTTTATGCGTTTATGCGTTTATGCGTTTATGCGAGAATATGAAAATTAGACCTCCTGGCCAGGTCACTGAAATTAGATTTCCGGTGGAGGATAATGAAGATTGTTAAAATCCATCAGGAGCAGATTTGTAAAACAAACCGTAGCGGTCTTCTGAATAATTTACTAATGGTTTTGAGATTCAAGCTCATGGTAAAGGGGGGTAACGAGTTTTTTCAGAAGAGCGAAGGGGGTTGAGAATAAAGGGCAGTGCGCTGTGAGTTTTGGGATTTGTAATTTGGGGGTTGAATATTAAAAAAAAGCGGCCCTCCCGGGCCGCCTTGTAAGCATAACACTCATTAAACCTTTTCCCCTTTGAGCATTTTATTCCAATAGAGATAAGGCAACATATATTTCTTCAGCATCCAAAGTCTCCAGTGTTCTTTGGAAGAATCTGAAATAAGCATCTTTTTAAGTTGAGGATCCGGGGTAAAGTTCCCGTCGTAATCAAACTCAGCCAGTACCATTTTACCATAGGCAGTAACCAGCGGACATGAGCTGTACCCGTTATAGGAATGATTATCTGCCTTTTTAGCTTCCATTAATTTCAACAGATTATCTACCACCACAGGAACCTGCTTCCTGATGGCAGCTCCGGTTTTTGCGGTAGGCAGCCCTGCTACATCACCCAGACCAAATACATTGTCATAGGTCTTATGCTGCAAAGAGTATTGGTCTACGTCAAGCCACCCTCCATCGTTAACGAGGTCTGAACTTCTTACAAATTCAGGTGCCGCTTGTGGAGGTGCCAGATGAAGCATGTCAAAATGAACCTCTATCAGGCCGTTGTCTAATTCTTTGGCACCGAGTTTATCAGAACCATCAAATGTTGGTTTTTTGTCGTCAGGCCCAATGAATTCAAAATACACCTTCTGATTCTTACCATCTATTTTTTTAGGGGCCATGTAAGGCGTAAAGATCATCCCGTACCGGTCGATAATTTTCTCGAGGGTTTCACGAATCTCTTTTACTCCGAAGATCACAGTTCCCGGGGTAATGAAGGCCAGATTCGTTTTAGACTGTAACCCGTGCTTCCTCATATAATCGGCCGCCAGGTAGGCGATCTTCTGCGGAGCTCCACCACATTTAATAGCCCCCGTGGGCTGGGTAAAAATGGCGTTACCCCCTTTAAAATTTTTGAGCACCTCCCAGGTATGCTTAGGATCGGTGTAGTTACTGCACACCACTCCCTTATCAATGGCCTCCCTGAGCCCTTCAATACGGTCATAATCCATTACCAACCCGGGAGCCACTACCAGGTAGTCATACTCCAGGTCGCCTGATTTCTCTGTCTTCACAATATTATTGGCCGCATCAAAACCGGTTGCCTTTTCTTTTAGCCAGGTTACTCCTTTCGGTATAAAATCTTTCGTTGGCCTGGCGGTCTTGTCGTAATCGTATGTACCCGCTCCTACCAGTGTCCATGCAGGCTGGTAATAATGAGTTTCAGACGGCTCGATCAAGGCGATCTTAAGATCATTATTTGCTTTTCTCAACTGGGCTGCAGTCATAAGACCTGCAGTACCCCCACCTACTATAATGACTTGATACTTCATGTTTTAGATATTTAGATTATATAAAATTAACCAATATAAAGACAGCAAATAATGACATATGTTAGTAATGCAAACAGCTGTATTCAGAGATCAATCCTTCAATCGTCCGCTTGCACAACTAACTACCGATCTCGCCTTTGCCATGAGTCCGTTTTCTTCTTCAACAGAAGGGTAGCCAAGTTGCCTCAGTACATTTTTTATATGTGCGGGCGTTGCTGCATTTTCATGGTCGATCTGAACGGTGTTCTCATCGATCAATACCCGGGCATTATGAATATCCTGTTCCTCCTGCAAGCGGTTAAGAATGGTTTTTGCACATCCGCCGCATTTAAGATTTTGTATTACTATTCTGGTTTTCATCACCTACAGTTTTAGTACCAATTTAAAATTCCTCCTTTTAGGTCATAGATCTCACGAAAGCCCATCCTGATTAAAATTCTTGAGGCCTTCCGGCTTCGGTTTCCGGACCGACAATAGAGGTATACCGGTTGATCCCTGTTGAGCAATTCACATTGTGATTGAAACTTCCCGGTGTGAAATATATCCAGGTTACGAGCGCCTTCTATATGCCCCTGTTTAAACTCTCTCTGTGTTCTCACATCCAAAAGAACGGGCACGCCTGAAGCAATTCTGCTTTTAAAAACTTCGGGACTCAGCACCTTAACATTATCCATTTTAGCGGGAAACAGCATTTCCCGAATTGCTTGTAATATCATTTCCTTACCATTTAAAAAAAAGGAAGCAGCCGCTAAACGCTGACCACTTCCCAATCCAACCAATAATAATCAAACATTACGTAACGAAAGCCTACTTGCATCATCAAACCATTTTCGGCCCTCAACTTATCTATGTATAAATATACGTTCAAATTCAACCAGCGAAAGTAACATAGGTTACAGAGCCCTCCGATGTTGAATTATAAGGTAGAAGGGCATACATATTCTGTTACAGGAACACCTTCTTCCTTGATCTGCTTAAAGCCTCCTTCTACATTGATCAGGTTGTGTATTCCCCTGCTCTTCAAAATAGAAGCAGCGATCATACTTCTGTATCCACCTGCACAATGCACATAGAATTCATCTTCTGCTGAAAAAGAACTCATATGATCATTCAGGAAATCCAATGGAGCATTTTTAGCATCTACCACCCTTTCAGAAAGGAATTCACTTTCTTTTCTTACATCAACAACCGGTTTCGGATCATTCTCCATCCCCTCTTTAAAGTAAGCTGCCGTTACAGAGTCTACTGTATCGAATTCTTTACCTGAAGATTTCCAGGTGTGAAATCCTCCTTTCAGGTATCCCAATGTCTTATCAAATCCGACGCGAGATAGGCGGGTCACAGCCTCTTCTACCCTGTCTTCATCAACAACCAACAAGATCTTCTGTTGTACATCGGCAATAAGGGCTCCCACCCATGGAGCGAAATCTCCATCCAACCCGATGAATATCGATCTTGGAATATGACCTTTCGCAAAATCATCCTGGTGTCTTACATCGAGAACCACCGCTCCGGTTTCGTTAGCCATAGTTTCAAACGCATCAGCATCTAAGGCCTGCATTCCACGTGCCAGTACCTCATCAATATCTTCATACCCTTCTTTGTTCATTTTTACATTCAAAGGGAAATATTTTGGTGGAGGCAATAGTCCTTCGGTTACCTCATCAATAAACTCTTCCCGGGTCATATCGGCACGCAGAGCATAATTCATTGCCTTTTGATTCCCCAGGGTATCTACCGTCTCCTTCATCATATTTTTACCACAGGCAGAACCGGCACCGTGAGCAGGGTATACCGTTACATCATCTGCTAACGGCATGATCTTGTTCCTTAGACTGTCATATAGGGTTCCGGCCAATTGCTCCTGCGTCATATCAGCAGCCTTTTGCGCAAGGTCCGGACGTCCCACATCGCCCAGGAACAGGGTATCTCCGGTAAAGATGGCATGATCTTTCCCATTCTCATCTCTTAAGAGGTAAGTGGTACTCTCCATGGTATGCCCCGGCGTATGCAATACCTTGATGGTTACATCGCCCAGGGGAAACTCCTGACCGTCTTCTGCGATAAGCGCATCAAAAGATGGGTTCGCCAGAGGACCATAAATTACGGGTGCTCCGGTTTGTTTTGCCAGGGTAAGGTGACCACTTACAAAATCGGCATGAAAGTGAGTCTCAAAAATGTATTTGATCTTTGCTTGATCATTCTCGGCCTTATCTAAATAAGGCTGTACCTCTCTTAGGGGGTCAATAATGGCAACCTCTCCGTTACTCTCAATGTAATACGCTCCCTGAGCGAGACATCCGGTGTATATTTGTTCTATTCTCATAGTGTTTCGATTTTTTAACAGGTGTAAAATTACTAAGGGAGTAAGGCTCTGCCAGTAACAAAGGTTACAGAGGGGATCTGGTGGAAGAGGCAAACCACCCCACTCCCTCTGGGAGCACCCCTCCTTTAAAAGGAGGGGGTAATTTTCGATTCAAAACTGTGTACAGTATCGGAAGGCATTGAGGTAAAATCGGGAAACCTGTCTACCATGGCATGCCAGGCAGGTTGACAAGCCCCGCAAATGCGGGCTCGTGAAGACGAAGGCACTCAATCCCTTCTGCAGACAAGCAAGCTCGTTCCGCGAACAAACTCCCTACATCCCTACAAACAAAAAAAGGCCCCGAAATCCGAGGCCTAAAACTGCTATGAAAATTATGTGATACTACAAAAGTGTAGTCGGACAGATATAATCTGATTTGGGCAACTCAGATTCTTTAATGGCATCAAAACCGCCACGTACATCGGCAACATGTTCCCAACCTCTTTGTTTAAGCATGGAGGCGGCGATCATACTTCTGTAACCTCCTGCACAATGGAGGTAGAAAGGGGTATCCTTTGGAAATTCTGCCAGGTGGTTGTTGATCTGATTCAAGGGTACATTTTCTGCCCCGATAAGGTGTTCAGAGTCATATTCACTTTTCTTCCTTACATCAAAAACCATCAGCTCTTTACTATATAGCTCCTCCAGATCTTTAACATCGAGTCTCTTCACGGTATCGATCTCCTTTCCGGCATCCCTCCATGTTTTAAAGCCGCCTTTCAAGAACCCTATAACCCCGTCGTAGCCAACCCGGGCCAGCCTGGTAATAGCTTCTTCTTCTTTTCCGGGCTCGGTGATCAGTAAGATCTCCTGTTTGATATCGGGAATCATTTCTCCTACCCAGGGAGCAAAGTCACCTCCTAATCCGATATTAATACTATTAGGAATAAACCCTGCTGCAAAATCTTCTGCATCTCTGGTATCCAGCATCAGCGCCTGTGTGGCATTAGCAGCCATTTCAAATTCTTCAGCATTCATGGGGTGCTCAGCCCTGTCTTTTACCTCATCAAAGCTTTCATATCCCTGGATATTCATCAGCACATTCTTCGGGAAATATCCCGGAGGGGTGGTAAGCCCGGTCAGTAATTCTTTGATAAATTCTTCTTTCGTCATATCAGCTCTCAAGGCATAGTTCACCTCCTTCTGATGTCCAAGGGTATCGGTAGTTTCCTTGCTCATCATCTTCCCACAGGCAGAACCTGCACCATGATTAGGATACACGATCAGGTCATCTGATAAAGGCATGATCTTATTGCGAAGTGAGTCGTAGAGATGACCTGCCAGTTTTTCTTCAGTCAGGTCTTCGATGACATGCTGAGCCAGGTCCGGTCTTCCAACATCTCCAATAAAGAGGGTATCTCCTGTAATAATACCGTGTTCTTTGCCATTCTCATCGATCAACAGATAGGTAGTACTCTCCATGGTGTGTCCGGGAGTGTGTAAAACCTTTACCTTGTATTTTCCTACTTCGAATACTTGTCCGTCCTCGGCAACAATGGCTTCATAGCCGGGTTTGGCTGTGGGGCCGAAAACAATATCGGCACCGGTTTTTTTCCTTAGATCCAGGTGACCGCTTACAAAGTCGGCATGGAAGTGGGTTTCAAATACATATTTGATCTTTGCTCCGTCCTTTTCTGCCCTGTCAAGGTAAGGTTGCACCTCCCTGAGTGGATCGAATATCGCAGCCTCTCCTTCACTGGTAATATAATATGCGGCATGGGCCAGACATCCTGTATAAATTTGTTCAATTTTCATTATCCCTTTGGTTTTAAATTATTGAAGTAAAACTATAACACACTCATAATGTTTACAGTGACAATTGTTACAAAGAAAAAAAGTAGCGCATAAAAAAAGGCTGATAAATATCAGCCTTCCCTTTTATTAAAATGTGATCCGAAGTACTACAGCAATTCTTTAAGAATTATATATACTCCCATGATCAACACAAACCAACCAAATGATTTTTTGAGCTTACTGCCTTCAATAAATTTATTAAGCCAGATACCAATGAATATTCCTACTACAGAGATAGCCGTAAAACTGAGAAGAAATTGCCATTCGATCTCCAGGTTCTCAACATCTCCGATAAAGCCTATAAGCGATTTTATAGCGATGATCAACAGGGAGGTGGCCACTGCTTTTTTCATAGGTAGTTTGGCCAACAGCACCAGGGCAGGAATGATCAGGAATCCTCCTCCTGCACCAACGATACCGGTAAGTACTCCCACTACGGCACCTTCTAAAACGATCAACGGGTAATTATAGGTAACCTCCTGTTCTTCAGTTTCACCGTTTTCTTTACGACCGCGGATCATGGAAATAGCAGCCAGCAACATAATAATGGCGAAAAAGATCATGATCCCCACATCCTTGGTTAGGGTAAATCCTCCTATCGTAAAGATCTCTTCAGGAATGGCAGGTACCAGGTATTTTCGGGTGGCATAGACCGCAATAAATGCCGGAGCAGCAAAAACCAGGGCTGTTCTGAAGTCCACCAGTTTCTTCTTAATATTTTTAATGGCACCCACCAGGGAGGTGGTTCCGACAATAAAAAGAGAGTATGCTGTTGCTATTACAGGCTCTATGGCCAACAGGTAAACCAAGACGGGGACAGTCAATATAGAACCGCCGCCTCCGATCAATCCTAATACAATTCCTATTGCCAATGCGCCTACGTACCCAAGAATAACGTATAGTATATCCATAATTGAATTAATTACAGGGGCAAATATAGCGGGGGTACTTTGCGGCTACAGTAACAATAGTTACAATGCACTAAAGGTCTATTACCTTGATATGGTTTCTGTGCAGCTGGATCTTTCCTTCCTTTTCCAGGGCCTTTAACAGCCTGGAGATCACTACCCTTGAGGTATGAAGATCGTAGGCAATTTGCTGGTGGGTGGTTTCAAGGCAATCATCCTGGTTGATCTTTGCCTTATCTCTCAGGTACTTTAGTAAGCGTTCATCCATTTTAAGAAAGGCAATGGTATCTATGGTTTCCAGCATCTCGTTAAGCCGTAATTGATAACTCTCAAGCACAAAACTTCTCCAGGTCTGGTACTTCGTCATCCATTCTTCCATTTTTTGAACAGGAATCATGATCAGACGGGTGTCTTTTTCGGCCACCGCCCTGATCTCACTTTTCTTTTGCCCCATACAACAGGCCATGGTCATGGCGCAGGTGTCGCCCCTTTCAAGAAAGTACAGAAGAAGTTCATCACCTTCTGTATCATCTCTCATGATCTTAATAGCTCCTGATATCAACAGGGGCATTGATCTAACATAATCGCCAATTTCAATAAGTTTCGTGCCGGCCGGTATTTCCTTATAAGTACCAACCTGGTTGATCTCCCTGAGCAATTCTTCTTCAAAAATATGGCCGTAATTTTCCTGCAGCTCAATAAGCATGTGAATCGGGGTTAATGGATTAAAGAAAGGTAAAGGTAAGTACTTTCTGAAAAATCTCACCTCTACCTTTCCCGGCCATCATTATATGATGAATTTTTTATTGTTTCATAACGACAAAACGTTTCCTGAGCAGAACCCTTCCATTACTCTCAAGACTAAGCAGATAGACCCCTTGCTGCAGATCATCAACAGGCAATGCATACCCATCTGCGCTTTCCACCCCATTCGGTGTAAAGGTTTTTAATAGCGCTCCTTTAATATCATGCATATAAAATCGGGCTTCCTGGCTGATATCGGTGGAAGATAACCCGGATATATTCAGGGTATAATTAGTCGGGTTTGGATATAGCAATACCTCTTCAGACAATACTGTTTCTTCACCCAGGGAAGAATCAGGAGCGATCGTACCTGACTTGGTCTGTGTATTGACCACGCTAAAATTGATCACAAGAGGGGTTCCTGCAGTGCCTCCTCCCCCCCCGGCAGTATAGGGGGTTGCTGTAAGGCTATAATCACCCGGGGTCAATGACCCATTGAAATAATTCCCGGAAGAATCTCCGAACAAGGCATAAGGTGCCACAGATTCGGTCCTCGAATTACTCACAGGTCCAGATAATTGCATTATAACACTACCCACCACCGCAGGACTCGTATTAGCCCTTATATTTAGAGAAGGGGTTCCTATGGAATTTAAATCAATGATTATACCTTCTGTGATATCAAACAGATCATTGTCAGTTGCTGCATTGATCAGCGTAAAACTAACCACCTGATCTGCTTCCGGAGCCGGAGGGGTAACGGTAATATTAATTTCGTCGGTAGCCTGAAGTCCCTGATCATCGGTAACCGTTAATACGGCAAGGAAAGAACCGGGTGTCAGATAGGTATATGTTGGATCTGCCAGGTCTGAAGTCCCACCATCTCCGAAATCCCATGAATAGGTTGTTATCGGGTTGTCTCCCTGCACCGAACCACTACCATTAAAATTAATTTCAAAAGGGGCTTCCCCGGATGTTACATCTGAAACAGCAATGGCAGTCGGACCTGTAATAACAGGGCCTGATACGCTAATAATCAGCTGATCGCTATCCTGTAAGCCCTGGTCATCCGTTACGGTTAAGGTAGCCGTATAGTTTCCGGGAGTATTGTAGTTATAGGTTGGGTCAGGTTGCTCAGAAGATCCACCATCGCCGAAATCCCAGGCGTAATTAATAATTGGGTTATCTCCTTCCAGGGATCCGCTACCGTTAAATAGAATCTCCAGTGGGGCTTCACCCGATTGCAGGTTGGAGGTAGCTATTGCCGTGGGTCCGACTACGATAACAGGATCTCCTATAGAGAAGTTGATCGTTAAAGGTGTTCCCGGAGTTCCTCCTCCGCCTGAGGCGCTGAAAGGAGTCGCCGTAATGGTATAATTACCCTCCGGTAAGGCTTGACCGAAATAATTCCCTCCCGAGTCACCAAACAGTGCATACGGAGCTACGGATTCTGTTCTCAGGTTTCCTACCGGTCCGGTCAACTGCAAGACAACACTACCCACCTGTAGCGGATTGGTATTAGCCCGAATATTTAAACCTGTTCCATTTACCGCAGTAGCATCGACGATAATACCCTCAGAAAGAATGAGCAGATCAGCATCGGTATCGGCATTTATAAGCGTAAAACTTATCACCGCATCACCTTCGGGAACAATGTCATTCACCGTGATCTCAATCTCATCCGTGCTTTCAAGTCCCAACTCATCTACAACTGTCAATACAGCCGTATAAACTCCCGGGGCAGTATATTCATGAACCGGTTCGGCGATGCCGGAGGTATTTCCATCTCCAAAATCCCATGCGTAGCTCACAATTGGATTATCTCCCTGTGTAGATCCGCTTCCGTCAAAATTGACGGTCAGAGGAACTTCTCCCGATGTAATATCGGAAGTCGCAATAGCGATAGGGCCATTGTTTACAGGGTCATTAACTGTAATTTCGAGAGTTGCTGTATCACTCAATCCCTCGGTATCAGTAACAAGAAGGGTAACCGTAAACACACCGGACTGTTCAAATATATGGGTAGGATCGATTTCGGAAGAACTATTTCCATCACCAAAATCCCATTCATAGGCAGCAATGGCATTGGCACCGGGAGATGACCCACTTCCCGTAAAAGTTACAGATAAGGGTACGCCCCCGGCAACAATATCAGCAGTAGCCAAAGCTGTAGGGGGAATATCATCAGAGGGTTGCCCAATACTAAAGTTAATAAGTAAGGTAGCGCCTGGGGTTCCGTTACCTTTAGACTCAGAATAAGGAGTGGCACTAAGCACATAATTTCCTTCCGGCAGAGCTCCAGGATTATAATTTCCACTGACATCACCAAATATGGCATAGGGTGCCACCGATTCCTTCTTATTAACTGATATAGGACCTTGTAAACTGAACACTACGCTTCCTACTTGAGAAGGATTCGTATTTGCTCGAATATTAAGACCCACCCCGACTATTTGATTAACATCAATGAGGTCACCATCATTAATGGTAAACAGGTCATTATTTGTATCTGCATTAACCAGGGAAAAGGAGGTGACCGCATCTCCAATAGGCGGATTGCCTATGACCAGGTTAATTATTGCAGACTCTCCATCATTAAAGGAAATCTCCAAAGGAACTACCACCTCATCCAGGCTACCTGTATGCTTTACCGTAATTGTGTAGGTGTTACCTGAAGAAAGCAACCGATTACTCACATCTGAGCTAACCACATTAAATTCACCGGCATTGGCACCTATGGTTTGAATACTATTAAGCCAGACCCCCACATTTCCACCGGTAATATTGAATGCAACAATCTTTGTCTCTCCGGGGTTAAAGCTCACGATCTCGGTAACCTGCAATTCACTCGCATTGCTGGGATTTCCCTGGGGAGCATCTATATTGAGGTACTCCATGTTTTTTTGATTGCCGCCGCCTCTTTTCGGAGAACCACCGGTAATATGAATTCCCTGCCCTGAAACAATTGCTTGGGTTCCATGGCGGCCAAAATTCATTTCGGGGCCCGTTGACCATGATCCGATGATAGGATCATAGATCTCTGTAATCTTAAAGGCTTGCGTAATGGCAGACGATTCAGCCTCACCTCCCATTACATATACTTTTCCGTTATATGCCACTGAAGCTGCAGAAGCCCTTGGGGTGGGAATATTTTTTTCCTGAGACAGAGTGGTCCATGTTCCGGAACCAAAATCATACACGTCTACTTCAGGGATAGCGGGACCGAACACACCTCCTTCTCCACCGGTTAACCTCCCTGCAGCTGCGTACAGCTTCCCGTTAATCACAACAGCCTGAAAGTGATCCCGGGCCCTTGGAGCGTCGGGTAAAGAGGTCCATTTACCTGTAGCCGGATCGAAAACATCAAAATACGGAACATATCCACCATCATGACCTTGGGTGTTCCCCCCAATTAGGTAGATCTTATTATTGTACACTACTGTTCCGGCACTACCGCGCTTTCTACCTTCAGGAATTGCCGGGCCCTGGTACCAGCTTTCAGTAGCCGGATTAAATATCCAGACGTGATCCAGAGATACCTCGTTAGGATAATTATTGGTTTGGAACCCTCCAACGATCCATATCAGACCATCATAAAGTACTGGTTGGATATGATTAAAATCTTTAGGAGCGACGGTCTGCAGGGCGGACCAAATATTAGTTTGATAATCATAGACCTCCATCGTTGTTGCAGACTCTCTTCCTCCCAACAAATAAAACTTGGTCCCCGCCTGCACAAAGCCGCACTCGTGCCTGGCTGTATAATTCTCTACCTGGGGTTTTAGGGTCCAGGAACTATTGGCAGGGGTAACGATCCATTCAAATTGCTTTTCTACGGTATTCGAACTTGGTTGACTTACCGTTACAGTAACGTTGTGCACCCCATTGCCCTGGGGGCCACCTTGTAATGCTGATGATTCGATCACTCCAAAGATCTGTCCGTTGGTTGGCTCAATATCAACCCCGTTGGGCTGACCTGAAATGGCATAGGTAATATTCTCGGAAGGATCTCCCCCTGATGCCGACACCCCGAAATCGATAACCTCATCAACTACACTGGTCCTGTCAGGAATATCAAGCAAGGTCAATACCGGGAAATTCCCGCCATCGACTCCTATGATTTCTATTGCAGATACCTTCGGCTGATCTACTCCGCCTTTAGAAGGATCGGAAGTGAAAACCAGGTCCAGGATTCCATCATTGACCGTAGCCACAAATGACCTATTAATAGGCACCTCTGCCCCGGCCTCTGCATAGATATCAAAATCGTCCAGTATAGTAGCGCCTTCCATTTCTACATCAAAGACCCTGCTGCCAACACCACCTTCTTTTCCACCCGGGGCTCCCCAATATATCTCAGCAAAGTAAAGACTAACCAAATAATCACCGTTAGCTACGGGAAAATTATATTGAAAGTCAAGAGGTGATGTACGTTCTGTTATAAACAAATCGGGAACAGTAGCATTGGTATTTTGAAAAGAGGTTCCATTCGTGAAATATTGGTCATTCAAATAGGTTTTTCCGGCATAATTAACACTGCTGCCCCCGGCGTTAACACGTAATGAAAAATCATTATTATTGCCATCGGTAACCTCAATCTCCACTGAGGTGGTATTCACTGCTCCCCGGGTATCGGTTACCGTTAGGCTAACAGTATACAGGCCAGGTGTAGTAAAAATATTAGACGGATTTATTTGTTCGGATACAGATCCATCTCCAAAATCCCAGCTGTAAGCTATAATACCATCATCATCTGAAGAACCCGAACCATTAAAATCAACAAACAAAGGGGCTGGCCCTGAAGTCACAGATGAACTGATTTGGGGATTCGGAATTTTATTCTGAGTGCTTAGAATCTCTATGGCTGAAATCTTTGGCTGATCATTTCCTCCTACTGCGGAAGCGGCGTTAAAAGCAATATTAAGCTGACCATCTGCAACCACCACATTAAATGGTTTAACCAGTACCGATTCAGCTCCTACCTCTGCAAAAATATCCAGATCATCAAGTACCAGGTTATCTTCTATGGTCACATCAAAAATACGGCTGCCGATTCCGCCGGTGCCACCTCCGGTAGCTCCCCAATAGATCTCGGCAAAATAGAGATTGACCTGATAATCTCCGTCAGGAACGGGAAAATTATATGCAAATTGTGGAGGTGACGCACTTCGCTCAGATTTAAATAAGGTCGGTACATCCGCCTGGTTATTTGTGTAGACCTTACCTCCTGTAAAAAATTGGTCCGCCTCAAAGACCTTGCTCTCATAATTTTCCTGCCCTCCACCTGTATTAACCCTGATCACAGTTGTATTGAGAACCTCTACAAACTCTGCTGTCAAAGGAAAATCTAAGGGACTGTTTGTTCCGGAATGGACCACCTCAAGAGAAGCAGACACCGTTCTTGGCTCGCTATCCGGCAAAATATTAACCGGAATTATCTTGGTTTCACCTGGGCCAATTTCCAAGGGTAAACTCGCATTAGTATCGAACAATAAGGCATCAGTACCGCTGAAATTAAGTTCGGTTACAGCTATCTTTGGAGCAGTAGCTCCACCCAAATTTGTCAGGTCCAGAGATAGATTATTCTGTGCACTATTAATTTGCAACGTTCCAAAATCTAATGAAGTAGTATTAGCCTGAAGGACTCCAGGTTGATCTTCCGTTATATTAATAAAATCCCAGGTTGCAGTAAAGGATGGTGCTTGTCCTGAGGTACTGATCAATCCAACGGCCAGTCCTTTGGCATCGGCAGTATTCAGGAATGTTCCGGGTAAGGTAACCGCTGTTCCGAGGCTTTCAATTGATAAACCTCCGTCTATCGAATAGTAGGCCTGTACTTCCCCCAGTGATGGATTTACCCCGAGGTAAAGAATCATATCTGATGCCTCCAGGATACCCGCCACGTCAAACTTTTGAGTGTTAATAATGGTTCCGTTGTCTTCTAAAAGCAGATTAAATCCGGCAAGACCATCGTTCGCATTTTGACCTTCAGATATTACCAACTTCAGATAATTATCCTGGTCACCATTCCCTATAAAGACCCCGTATTCCTGACCGGATTCAGGTAATGTACCATTAAAAGGAGTATCTATACCCACCTGAATGGTAAAAGGATTTGAATTCTCATCGACATTAACACCAAACTGAAAGCCGTAATCCTGATCATTCTGACTGGTAAGGGCACTCCCCGGGCTCACTACGTCAACGGTAGCCTTTCCGGCAGCTCCGCCAAAAGAAAGGTTTTCTTCTACATATTGATTAAGGTAATCTGTAGAGAAATCAGGGTCAAGCATCAAACCTGTGAACCCAAGACCAAAAAATCCTGTTCCGGGATCATTATTCCAGAATGGAAATTGCACAGGAAGGTTTGTTGTCAAACCGTTTGCTGCATCTATGGCAAAGGCATCCTGAATGTCAGGAATACCATCATTGTCATCATCATCATCTAACAGATCGGAAACTCCATCTTCGTCAAAATCATTAGGCCGACTTCCACCTGAGCACAGATCTGTTCCATTTAGCACCTCGTCTTCATTGGTATACCCATCATTATCGTAATCAAGACTTGCATCATAATCAGGATCACCCGGCAGCAAACAGCTTACGAAATCAGCAGGTTCAAAAATCGTTATGTTGTTAGCCCCGAAGGTTACCGCCCATATCGTTCCCGGAAATATAGCATTATCGCCCTGAGCTATCAGATCGAGAGGCTGACTCCCAAAACCACTTAGAAAAGAATTATTCTTCGAAACCAGGGTGGTGCCCCCTGCCCCAAGCTTATAACGATTGATCTTTCCACTCCAGGAAGCAGTGAGCAGATCGCCCTGCATTGCTCCGTTAAAATTAGAAGCTGTGAATTCACATATTCCGTTGGTTGAAGATCCTACAATATCAAGAATATTCAGATCAGGGTTAGATATCTCATTTGTAGTATAATCACCTTGTCTTGGATCATCAGGAAAATCAGCCAATGAAAAAGAAGACTTAAAGTAACCGGAAGTCCCGTCAAGCAAGTCGGAAAGGCTATATGCCCCATCATTTATCCAATTACCACCCTGGTAGACATACTTTATGATCCCTGCCCTGGACGGAAAAGCTCTGACAGGAGCGGGATGGCCACCGTAATATGTACCATTAGGATCGTTAATCGTACCGATATAATGTAATTGATCTCCATGGGTAATTCCGGAGGTCAGATTAAACTGATTGGTCACATAGTCGCCCAGAGCGGGCTCATAGGTGGTGTTACTGTTATCACCTTTAACCGTGTTCGAATTATCGTAGATGACCGGCGGACCACCCCAGGTGGCATTGGGTCCATTATCACTGGTGTAGATTAACCCTCCCTGTGTAATTACCACATCATAGGCATTGCGATACCCGGGTGAGAATATTTGCACAGGACCACCAACCTCTGTAAATGCCTGGTTAAGGCCATTATTACCTCCAAAAGGATCTCCAAGATCGATCGTAGCATTGTATAAAGGGTGCGTTGCAGAATAAGGAAAGGAAGGATGGGAATTTGTAATATCCATCCGCTCCGGGTCGTTTAAGGTTGGTAAGTCGTACACAAATGGAGTATTTCCTGTTCTAGGGTCCAGGTAAGGGCCTCCTGCAGCTGTTTCCATTTCCTCTAATTGCGTCAGATCAATGATAAGAAGGGCCCCTGACAGAAAGGTTTCCGGAGCACCTGCAAAATTATTAGATGGTGCTCCCATATTTGTATTACCCCCTTGCTGAATCAATAGGTAGTTTCGGCCATTTCTCTCGAATTCACTTATCCCATTGGTAGAATGATTTTCTTCACACCTGGGTAAACCACGAACCAGGTCTACCTTATCCCAATTACTACCATCCCATGTAAGCCTGGAAAGAACTCCTGAATTCGTATCGAGGTTGCGATCATCCCCAAGATCAGGCCCTCCTCCAATTCTGTAATCTGAGGAAGTAACGTAAAGGATAGGATTTTCGGCAGTACCGGTAACCATAATTCCCGTGATCTGTCTTACATTATCAGAATTTATGGTTCCATCATCATTATGATTAGGTGTTTCATTCTTGATGATGGTTATAGCATTTTGATTAGTCACTGTATAGCTTCCCGAACCAGGTGCCGCCTCGTCTCTTTCAATAACCATTTCCCAAATAGTTCCATCTTGCTGGGCCACATATAGTTTACCATTCGGACCGAATTGGAGGGAAGTAGGATTGGTTACATTTTCACCCTGTAACCCGGTCTGACCAAAACTGACCGATTGAGACCTTAATGCCGTTGTGGAAATTAATAAAAATACGCTGAAAAGAATTGCGTGTAAGGAGTAACTGGAAAATGATTTTCTCCACGAAAATCGAGGTAATAGTTTAGCCATAATAACAATACAAATTTGAATGATATCATGGCACGATCATGGGCAATAGGTAGAGGGAGTTACATGCCTAAAGGTCCTCAATATCGATAATCATCTGCCTTTCTTATCGATAAATTCAGTGTATTATCGTTTAATAACCAAAGCTGAAGATATTCCTCAAAGTACTGTAATTCAATTAGTTAAATGCGTAAGTAGTTTTTCTGACAAATCATACAGGTATTGTACACATTACGATTCAGCTGTAAAAAAAAACCTCCCAAAAGGGAGGTTGATATATAAGAGTTTTAAGAATTTACATCTTTTCTAAGATGCCCTCTAAGGAAAGGGTTTCCTGCTCACCGTTTCGCATATTTTTAAGCGTGTAGGTGCCATCATTCATTTCCTGGGTTCCGGCCAATACCACAAACGGTACATCACGCTTATTGGCATAATTCATCTGCTTTTTCATTTTGGCTGCATCAGGATATAATTCGGCCTTTACACCTGCAGACCTTAAATCTTGAAGGAGCTGCATACCGTAAAAGGCTTCTGATTCTCCAAAATTCAAGATCAAAACCTTTGTCTGTTCTACAACAGACTCCGGAAACAATCCCAGCTCTTCCAGTACCAGGTAAATGCGGTCTAAACCAAAAGAAATACCTACTCCACTTACACCTTTGAGTCCAAAGATGCCGGTAAGGTCGTCATAACGACCCCCTCCGCCTATCGAACCCATGGCTACTCCTTTAGGAGCTGCCACCTCAAAGATAGCACCGGTGTAATAGTTCAGTCCCCTGGCCAGGGTAACATCGATGGCAATTCTTGCCGCTTTGGTACCCAGCTTTTCAACCTTTTCAACGATAAACTTTAATTCTTCTACACCCTGTAATCCGGTTTCAGAGTCCTTCAGCATAACGGCTAACCGCTCCAGACGCTCCTGGTTAGACCCTTCAAAAGAGAACAATGGCTGTATCTTTTCTATGGCGGCTTCAGAAATGCCGTTTTGCAGCATTTCATTCTTTACCCCTTCTTCACCTATCTTATCCAACTTGTCTAATGCCACGGTAAAGTCTATGAGCTTATCGGCTGCCCCGATGATCTCGGCAAGTCCTGCCAGCACTTTTCGGTTATTGATCTTAATGGTTACCCCATTTAATTGGAGATCATTGAAAACAGCGTCATACAGCTGAACAAACTCTACCTCCTGCCAAAGAGAATCTGAACCCACTACATCGGCATCACATTGGTAGAACTCTCTGAATCGACCTTTCTGGGGTCTGTCGGCACGCCAAACAGGTTGGATCTGGTAGCGCTTAAAGGGCAGATCGATCTCATTTTGATGCATGACCACGTAACGGGCAAAAGGAACGGTAAGATCATATCTCAGCGCTTTTTCAGAGATTTGAGAAACCAGTGCATTGCTGTCTTTTGATCGCAAATGCTCTTCTGAGGCCTTTCGTAAGTAATCACCTGAATTGAGGATCTTAAAGATCAACCGGTCTCCCTCATCACCATATTTCCCCATCAGGGTTTCAGAGTTTTCGAAACTCGGAGTCTCAATTGGTTGAAATCCATAAAGCTGAAACTGCTGCTTAATGGTCTCCATGATGTAATTTCTTTTATTCACCTCCTGAGGGGTAAAATCTCTGGTACCTTTAGGAATGCCCGGTTTTTTTGCCATGTTATCTCGGTTGATTTAGATTAATGATGCGCTTTACAATCTGTTTAGGGTAATATTTCTTCAAACCATGTATACAATTCGCCTTTGGTAATCACCCCGCCTTTTTCGATCAGTTCAAACTTATCACGGTTGGGTTCGTCCCCGTATTTCTTAGCAGCGGTCATGACCTCAACCTGATCTCCCATGAAGTTTTGCTTAAACCAGGCAAAACCTTCCGCGGTAGTGAGATCTACTGAAGGGCTGTTTACCCGAATAGCGATCAGTTTCATCTCCTTTTCTTCAGCAGCGAACAAATGCATTTGGGTAGGCCCGATATTTTCTATAAACCTCACCTTATCAAGTACCCCTTCCCAGATCAGGTCACTGAACAGGTCGAGTTCTTCCTCAGCCACCTCAGGTTTATTCTCTTTGATATCCTTCCACTCTTCAGCAGTAATAGATTGTGTTGCCAGAAAATTAATGAATTCCTTGTGCAACTCTTCAAACTGTTCTTTTGTTAGCCTTCTGTATTTCATAGGTGTGCAAAAATAAGAAAGGCCATGCATAATGCATAGCCTTCCTCAATGAAATCATATCTGATTAGTTAAAGATGTATCTCAAACCAATCTGTGCCTGCCATCTTGAAATAACGTCAGAAAGCGGACTAAATGTATTTGTAAGCGATGGGTTAAAAGAATATACCGGTTCATTCTGATCGTTGAAATTAACTGATACAGGTTGAACATTGTTCGGTATCTGAACAACACCCCAGTCAGAATTGAGCAGGTTTCCGAAGTTCAGGATATCCATACTTAACTGAATCGTATTGGTTTTATCTCCACCCACTTTGAAGTTGTAATCCTGAAGGATCTTAATATCCCAACGGCTTCTCCATGGCGCAATCGCAGCATAACGCTCTGCATACTGTCCTCGGTTCTCGCTCAGGTAATCATCCTGTTGGATATAAGCTTCAAAGGCCTGACGATCTGCATCGCTGCTGAAGTTCATCTGCCCGAGCTCACCCTGAGTAGGGATATACAACAGGTCATTAAAGTTAGAACCATCATTGTTAATGTCTCCCCCGTAGGTATAGTTAAAACGACCTCCCTGGGCATATTCTCCGAATAAGGAGATGGTAGTTCCCCAACGGTCACCTCCGTATTTGAACTGCTTGGAGAAAACCCCAATGAAACGGTGGGTATCTCCATATTTAGAGAATCCTAAAATATCGTTATTGGCATTACCTGATACCGGGTTTCCAACAAATGCATCTCCGGTGATCTCAGCCTCAATTGAGTTTACGTCTTTAGCATTCAGGTAAGAATAAGCAAGACTTGTGTAAAGTCCGTTGTTGAAATTCTTCTGAGCCTTAAAGGTGGCGTTCCAGATACGACCTTTATCAGAGTTCGTAAATACATAGGCACTCGTTGGTCCTCCAAAAAGTTGAGCCTTATCACTGTCCAGGTACACCGGTCTGTTATCTACACCTTGCAGTGTTCCGCTTGGTGTGTTAAGTCCCCAGTTCTGTACGTGAGCTGCATTCAGGTCTTTGGTATAAGACAGGTCGGTGGTCAGGATCAATCCGTTATCAAATCGGTAGTCTGCGCCAAGGCTGTTTCTCCAAACCTGTGGCCACTTAAAGTCAGGATCTACTACCTGGTAGAAGAAGAAATCGACTCCCTGAACCTGGTTTCCTAACCACACGAATGGGAATCTACCGGTAAACACACCCGAACCTCCGCGAACTTTAAAGGAGTTATCTCCTTTAACATCCCAGTTAAAACCAAGTCGTGGTGAAATCAGGATATCGCTGCTTGGCAATTCCAGAGAGTTCAAGTTGGTTGCTTCTCCGGTTTCCGGATCAAAATAAACGACATCAGGCTGATAGGTTCCGGTACCGGGACCTCCTTTACGGTCGATATTTTCCTGGATCTTATCTTTGGTATCAAAGTAAAGCGGCTTGTCAAAGCGAACCCCTGCGGTTACTTTGAAATCGTCTGTTACGTTCCACTCATCCTGCAGGTAAAAGGCCAGCTGCCCCACGTTGGTCTCTGCTAGTGCCCATCCTCCGGGATTTCCGGTTCCGGCAGCCTCAGAGCTCGCAGCCGTGCTGATAGCGTTGTCAAACTGAGTTTGCATACTTCCGTCAGCTACCTGGGCAAGGAAATCGGCTACAGAACCCGCTGTTGGGAAGAATACCCCCGCAGCTCCGTAAGTACCCAGGTTGAACGAATTGTCAAATTCGAACTTTTCGAAAGCAAATCCGGTAGTGATCGTATGATCGCCAATAAAGAAGTTCAGGTTATCAGTGATCTGGAATACCTTCTGATCAAGTCGGTTATTGATCGAGAAAGGTTCATGACCGGCAATGATATAATTACTACCACCTTCCTGTATAGAGATACTCGGAGCAGGGGTAGACAGTGGGTTTCGGAAATCGTCAAAATGCGTATATCCAACCTGCAGTTTATTCACTGCTTGATCAGAAAGAGTGGAGTTTAATTCGATCTGGATAGATTGAATGTTGTTGTTGATCTGGTATCCTGCATTTTCAAACTGCAGGGTATTGGTATTCGGCCCACGGAATCCAAGTGCAGAAGGGTGAGCAGGCTTCTCTTTAGAAGCATTCAGGAAGTTATAGATAACAGCAAGTCGGTTGTTATCATTAATGTTCCAGTCTAATTTGAAGATACCTTTAGTAGACTCGGCTCCAAAGGTAAATCCTTCATAACGACCCGGGTTATAAAAAATATCATTTCCGTTCTCGTCCTGTCCGATCACGATGGTTCCCAAAGCATCCTGAACAGCGATCAGATCAGATTCGGTTACACGAGATTCGTTAATAGCTCCGCTGCCTGTGAAAGGTACAAAACCGGCAGTACCGATATCGGTTCTTTCATCACGCTCGAAGTTGGCGAAGAAGAAAAGTTTATTTTTTACAATAGGTCCTCCAAGGCTCAATCCGTACTGATTCTGTTCCAATTGAGGTTTCACCACACTTTCTCCTTTAATTTTGCCTCCGGTTAGGTCTTCATTTCTGAAGAATCCGTAAACGGTTCCATAAAATTCATTGGTACCACTTTTTGTTACGGCATTTACAGAGGCCCCGGTAAAACCGGAAAGGGTAACATCGTAAGGCGCTACAGATACCTGGATCTGCTCGATCGCATCCAGTGAGATCGGCTGAGCATCGGTCTGACCTCCGGGAGTAGCCGCATCCAGTCCGAATGGGTTATTAAATACAGCTCCATCCAAAGAGAAGTTGTTATACTGGTCATTACGTCCTCCAAAAGAGTTACCGCTGGCGGTAGGTTCCAGCCTGGTAAAGTCTTGTGCAGACCTCGAAATGGTGGGAAGTCTGGTAAGCTCTCTTCTACCCACACTGGTTTCAGCCCCTGTACGGTCTGATCCGAATTGTCCTGAACGGTCAGCGACAATTACCACCTCATCAAGCTTTTGACTGTCTTCCGTAAGCACTACATCAAAGGAAGCAGACTTACCCAAATCCAGATAAACATCGGTGATTTCCTGAGAAATAAAACCAATGTAACTTACAGTAATGGTATAGGGCCCACCTACACGGAGATTGAGGAGGTTAAATCGTCCATCAAAATTGGTGGCACCACCATAGTTAGTTCCTGTTGGGGTGTGTACAGCGACTACACTGGCACCAGGAAGGGGTTCGTTCTGTGGATCGGTAACAAGACCCTTAATATTAGAGGTCGTTACCTGTGAGAAACCAGTGGCACTAAAAACCAGTAATAGCGCCAGAAGTAATAATCTCTTCATTTTGAATTTGAATTAGTTAACTAATGAATTGTTGCGGGCAAAATTACAATAAAAAAGGCCACTCCAAAGAGTGACCTGATTTTTTTTTAAGATAAATTTATTAATTAATTTCCTTCAGCAATTACTTCAAAAGGGAAATCAACCTTAACTTCTCGGTGAAGACGAATAACAGCGTCATACTTCCCGGCAACCTTAACATTACCTCCGAAAATGCTGATAAACTTCTTATCGATATCTATATTTCCTTCTTTCTGGATAGCTTCAGAAAGGTCTGCATTACTTACAGAACCGAACAGTTTATTTCCTGATCCTGCCTTGGCAGTGATCTTAACGTCAAGCTCTTTAAGCTGCCCTGCAAGCTTCTGAGCATCTTCAATTACCTTCTTCTCTTTAAAGGCTCTTTGCTTCAGGTTTTCTGCAAGTACTTTTTTTGCAGATGGCGTAGCCAATTCAGCAAAACCTTGTGGAATAAGATAGTTTCGTCCGTAACCGTTCTTAACAGTTACCACATCGTCTTTGAACCCTAAGTTCTCTACGTCTTTCTTTAATATTAGCTCCATGGTCTGCTGTTTTTTACTTTAATAAATCTCCTACATAAGGCATTAAGGCAAGGTGACGAGCTCTTTTGATAGCGGTAGACACCTTTCTCTGATACTTCAAAGAAGTACCTGTAAGTCTTCTTGGAAGAATCTTACCTTGTTCGTTTACGAACTTCATCAGGTAATCAGGATCTTTATAGTCGATATATTTGATCCCTGCCTTTTTGAAACGGCAATATTTCTTCTGCTTGCTGGTTTCTATATTAAGCGGAGTCAGATATCTGATCTCTCCGTCTTTTTTTCCTTTAGCTTGTTGCTCTATAGATGACATAATGTTAAGCTTTTTCTTTTAGTTTTTTTCTTCTTTTCTCTGCCCACTCAATAGCGTGCTTGTCCAGTTTTACGGTCAGGTAACGCATGATGCGCTCGTCACGTCTGAATTCAAGCTCGAACGGCTCGATAGCCTCTCCGGCTACAGTGAATTCAAAAAGATGGTAAAAACCACTTTTTTTGTTTTGGATAGGGTAAGCCAGTTTCTTTAGCCCCCAATCTTCTTTAGCTACAAATTCTGCCCCCTTAGAGATTAAGAAATCTTCAAACTTCTTAACTGTTTCCTTTACCTGAGTCTCAGATAAAACGGGATTTAGAATGAAAACAGTTTCGTAATGATTCATTGTTTTACGTATTAAAATTTATTTTAAGGCTGCAAAATTACCACTTATTATTTTAATTACAAACACTTTCCCCCTTCTAATTTATCCTGGAGGGTTATACATCGGTATTCCGCTTAATTTCATCTTTTCCCCACATTTTTTTTGCAGTGCTTTTTATTTTTCATTAACATTGTAGTGTTCATAAACCCAACCACTTACCTGAGAAACATGAGAATGAATTGTATTATTGTCGATGACTCAAGTATCCAAAGAATGTCTGTGGCACGGTTGATTAGAAACCACCCTATGCTAAACCTAGTTGCTGAGTACAGCAACGCCATTGAAGCAAAAAATGGCCTGAAAAATCAGAAGGTAGAATTGATATTCCTGGATATTGAGATGCCCGTTGTAACCGGGTTCGATCTCCTGGAGTCTTTAAGTGACCCACCACAGGTAGTTTTAATTACCGGTAGTAAAGATTACGCTTTAAAAGCTTTTGACTACGATGTGACCGATTATCTTCACAAACCTATCACTCAAGACAGGTTTGATGCTGCAGTGAAACGTGCCCAGGAAAAGCACAAACTCAAAGTAGCCTCCAAAGAAGACGACGAACATATCTTTGTGAAGAGCAATCTTAAAAAGCGTAAGGTGTTTTTAAATGAGATCAATTGGGTAGAAGCCCTGGGTGACTACATTAAGTTAGTTACCGATGAGGCCAATATCGTGATCCTGTCCACCATGAAGTCTTTCGAGAAGGAACTTCCGGCAGAACGTTTTTTAAGGATTCACAAATCTTATATTGTGAATCTTGATAAGGTTGAAAAATTCAACTCTAAGAGCGTGGAAGTTAACGGAAAGAAGATCCCCTTGAGTCGCAACAAAAAACAAGAGCTTGCGGACGCCTTAAGTAACTAAAAATTGAAATGCGTATTGATTAATAATTATCTACGTTAAAAATTATCCTTACATTACGGAAATTGGCAATAGCTTCGTAGCTGTTGCCAATTTTTTTTAGCCTTGCTTTTACCTGTTTCAAGCCTGCCTTCTGCGGTATTTTCACAATAATATGCTTATGATACTGGTTGCGGATCCTTGATACCGGAGGAAATTCAGGCCCCAATACCTCTACTCCCGTTCCTTTAAAACTGTTTCGAAGGCCTTTAGCATACCACTCGCTACCTTCATTTACACGGTTGTAATCCCTTCCCCTGAAAACGATCTTTATCAACCTGTAGAAGGGAGGATAATGAAACAGACGCCTCTCATTCAACTGATCCCCGACCATATCGTGATATTGGTTCATAGAGGTTTGTTGCAGGATCTGATGCAGGGGGTCGTAGGTTTGAATGATCACCTTCCCCCTTTCTTTACTTCTTCCTGCACGGCCGGCTACCTGCTGCAATAATTGATAAGTTCTTTCATGCGCCCTGAAATCAGGATAATTCAACAAGCTGTCTGCCTGCAATACCCCCACCAATTTAACATTTGCAAAATCAAGCCCTTTGGTCACCATCTGGGTTCCGATGAGAATATCAAATTCCCGCTGCTCGAATTTGGTGATGATCTTTTCATGACCGTGTTTGCCCCGGGTGGTATCAGAATCCATCCTGCCGATTTGATGATCAGGAAATAGTTCTTTTAATTCTACCTCGACCTGCTCTGTTCCGAAGCCTTTGGTATCTGTTTCCGAACTACCACAGGCAAGACAGCTGAGCTGCATGGCCATATGATAGCCGCAATAGTGGCAACGCAGTTGATTTTTATACTTATGATAGGTGAGACTAACGTCACAATTAGGACACTGAGGAGCGTGACCACAGGTATTACATTCCAAAATCGGTGCAAATCCTCTTCGGTTCTGAAACAGTATGATCTGCCCTTTTTCTTCCAGACACTCCTGCATTTCTTCCAGGAGCCGGTCTGAAAAATGACCTTGCATGCGTTTTTTTCGATACTTGTCCTTAATATCTACCAATTCGATATCAGGCATAAGTACATCACCATGTCGTCTTGTAATTTCCGCCAGCCCGTATTTGCCCGTACCGGCATTATAATAGGTCTCCAGAGATGGGGTGGCAGAACCCAGCAAGACTTTAGCGCCATGCTGCATACCCAATACAATGGCAGCATCCCTGGCATGATATCTCGGTGCCGGATCAAACTGTTTGAACGACACCTCATGTTCCTCATCTACAATGACAAGACCCAGGTTCGAAAAAGGAAGCAACATGGCCGACCTTGCCCCTAAAACGACCCTGGCTTTTTCTCCTGCATCCAGAATATGACCCCAGATCTCAACCCTCTCATTAACACTGTAACGGGAATGATACACCCCCACCTTCTCTCCGAAGTAATCTTTCAGGCGGGAAATAAGCTGGGTGGTTAATGCGATCTCAGGCAAGAGGTATAACACCTGCTCTCCCCGCTCAAGCGCCTCCTCAATAAGCTTTACATACACTTCTGTTTTTCCCGAAGCCGTAACTCCATGCAACAGCACCACATCCTTCTCCTCAAACTGCTCCCTGATGGATACAAGGGCTTTTTCCTGATATGGATTTAATTGCTTCGAATCTTTCTCTTCCTGACCTTCGTGCTGAATACGGTCCTGCTTCAGATGGTAGTCTTCCAGGATCTCTTTATCTATTAAGGTCTTGATCACCGAGGAGTTGATCCCCGAAGCCTCCTTTAATTTCTTAACCGTAACAAGCGCTCCCCCGGCAGATAACTGAAACAGGTGAAGTAAGGCCTCTTTTTGTTTTGGAGCCCTTCCCAGTTCATCCAGCAAGCCAGCAAGTACCTCATCTGCCTCATACTCTTTTTTCAACCGGATGTACCTGACGAGTTTAGGCTTATACTGCTCGTAAACCTCTTCCTGAACATGAATAACCCCCTTATCTATCAGGCGCTTCAATACCGGAAGCACATGCTTACGGTCTATAATAGACGATACCTCCTGAACCTTAAGAACAGACTGATGCTGCAAGGCCTCGTAAACCAGCCACTCATCATCCTTTAATGCAGATTCGTTTCCGGAGTAATCATCCCTGCGAACCACCAGAGTTTCACTCTCAAGTAATAAGGCAGGCGGAATTGCAGCCCTGAAGACCTCTCCCAGGGTACACATATAGTATTCTGAGATCCACTCCCAGTGCCGCAACTGTTGTCCGGTCACCAGGGGTGTATCGTCGAGGATCTGATCCACCGGCTTAGCTTCATAGCGTTCAGGCTGTATTTGGTGTACCTTGTACACCAAACCGGTATAGACCTTGTTTTTCCCAAAGGGAACAGCCACCCGAAAGCCTGGCTTCAGCAAAGAAGCCTGCTCCTCAGTGATCTCATAAGTGAACGTATTAGCTAAGGGGATGGGTAGAATTACATCGGTAAACCACGACATCATGAAAAGGTGATTCAGGTATTTTTCTTATTCAGCTCAGGAATTACTTCACCCTAAACCATTCCTGGGTGCGAAACAAGAAAGCTATATAACCTCTAACATTGAGCTTATTGTTGTTATCTTCGTCAACCCAGATCTTACATTTGTATTCTTTTCCTTTATTAGGGTCGAGAATTGTTCCACCCTCATAGGCATCATCTTCCTTCTCCAGCCCTTCAATGATCACCATACCAAGAATAGGTTTGTCTTTATTCTCACCATCACATTCAGTACATTTTGCATCCTGTCTGTCTTTATTCAGGATCTCAACGATCTTGCCATATACCTGGCCTCCTTCTTCATAGATCTCAACGATAGACTTCG
Organism: Robertkochia marina; assembly: GCF_004799345.1. GTDB lineage: Bacteria > Bacteroidota > Bacteroidia > Flavobacteriales > Flavobacteriaceae > Robertkochia > Robertkochia marina. The sequence continues at coordinate 213,397 of NZ_SSMC01000002.1, read as the reverse complement.
GATCTCCGGTTTCGTCATCTATGGTTTTCCATTTTCCAAAAACACTTTGTGCGTTAGCAGAGGCCAATCCTCCGATAAACAATCCTAAACACAACAAACTGCTGAATACTCTTTTTTTCATAACGTTTTAATCAATTTTACTTTTTAGGGTTCTAAGTACTGCATTCAACTCATATCCCAGAAGAAGCAGGTTAGCATTTAGCCAAATATATAGCATTAATATGAGTAAGGCACCTATAGATCCATATAACTCATTATACATGGCAAAGTACTCTATGTAAATTCCAAAAAGAAAAGTAGTAATCACCGATAATATAGTTGTCATCAGCGCACCTGCCGAGAAAAAAGGCGACTCTTTCCCTTCTGTGGTACCATAATAATATAGGGTGGCCGTAAGAATATAGGATATAAATATAAAAAACAAGGCCTTGGCCACCTGTATACCGATCACTCCGCTTCCACCCTCCAGGGGTTCAACAATACGCAGGTATTGAAGATAAACAAACCCGATCACTGCAAACAGCAAAATAAACGATAACAGCAATGCCACCCCCACAGAAACCATATACTGTCGTATCAGTTTTCTGTTAATTTGAGTATGGTAAGACGATTCAAAGCCATCAAAAATGGCACTCACCCCATTCCCCATCAGAAACACCGATAAAAAAAAGGTCGATGAAAGCAAGCCTCCCCGTTGATTATGAATAATGTCTTTTATAATATTATCAAAATAAGCAACCGTTTTTGGAGGCAACAGACTTTCGATAAGATCCAGAAATTCCACTTGAAAATCAGGAATAGGAACATAGGGCAGGAGGTTGAGAATAAACAGTAAAAATGGAAACAAGGCCATAAAAAAACTGAACGAAATAGCACTGGCCCGGTAGGTCAGGGCTCCCTGAACTATACCTCTCACATATAACTCCATCAGATCATACAGAGCCAGCCCTTCAAAGCCGGGAAGCTTCATGCTCCGCATAAAACTTACCACCGAGCTCACCACCGGCAGATTCAATATTTTCTCTTCCAGGGTGCCTGCCATCTTATATTGCTTTTAAACTCAGGTCCAAATTATGAACCGAATGCGTTAGTGCACCCGATGAGATATAATCTACACCACATTCTGCATATTTTTTAAGGGTATTTTCATTAATACCTCCCGAAGATTCGGTCTGGCATTTACCTCCTATCAGAGCCACCGCAGCCCTGGTGTCTTCATAACTGAAATTATCAAGCAAGACCCTGTAAACACCCTCTGACCTGATAATTTCCTTAACCTCTTCCAGGTCTCTCGCCTCCACGATTATTTTAAGATGCTTTTGATGCTCTTCAAGATAATTCCTGGTTTTTTCGATGGCCCGGGTGATGCCTCCGGCAAAATCGATGTGATTGTCTTTCAACATGATCATATCATAAAGGGCAAACCGGTGGTTCTCTCCGCCCCCAATTTTAACGGCCCATTTTTCCAGGGCACGAATTCCGGGGGTGGTTTTCCTGGTATCCAGCACCTTGGTATCTGTTCCCTGCAGTATATTTACATATTTTCGGGTCTTTGTAGCCACGGCACTCATGCGCTGCATGGCGTTCAGCACCAGGCGCTCTGCCTTCAAAATAGACTGAGACCTCCCCTCCACATAAAAAACAACATCTCCGTATTTTACGGGTTCTCCATCTCCTATTAATTCCTTGATATGCAGATCAGGATCTACCGCCCGGAATACCTCTTTGGCAAACTCAACACCTGCAATGATCCCCTTGTCTTTTACCAGGAGCTTGGCAGCACCTGTTGCTTCAGCAGGAATACAGGCCAGAGAGCTATGGTCGCCATCGCCAACATCCTCTCTCAGGGCATTAGCTATAATAAGTTGTATTTCTTTATCAAACTGTTCTTTTGATATCATACGGGAAGTTTTACGCTAATTTATTAAAATTTGCACCGACAACTCCCATCTCTTCCCACATCTTTCTCACCATGGTGTGTAAACTTCTCACTTTTTAGTTAATACCTTTGTAAGATGAAAATCAAATTGATCACCATAGGTAAAACAGACCGACAAGAGATCAAAGCATTGCAAGACCTCTACACCCAACGACTGGAACGCTATGTGAATTTTGTCGAACTGAATATTCCCGACCTTAAAAACACCCGGAAACTTACCGAAGCCCAGCAAAAAGATAAAGAGGGGACTCTTATTTTAAAAGAATTACAACCGGGCGACAAACTGGTTTTACTTGATGAAAATGGCAAAATGTTTACTTCTGTAGGATTTTCCGACTATCTTCAAAAAGAAATGAACTCCGGACTAAAGCAATTGGTATTCGTTATTGGCGGTCCCTATGGCTTTTCAGAAGAAGTATACCGCAAAGCCCAGGGTAAGATCAGCCTGAGTAAGATGACCTTTTCGCATCAAATGATCCGCATATTCTTTATAGAACAATTATATCGGGGCTTTACTATTTTAAAAAATGAACCCTATCACCACCGTTAACAACGTAAAAACATCATCCTTCATGAAACTTGTATTTGCTACCCACAATAAGAATAAACTAAAAGAAGTAAAGGCTTTATTACCCAAACATATTGAGATCTTAAGCCTGGACGATATAGGCTGCCATGAAGAGATCCCTGAAGAGGCCGATACCATAGAGGAAAACGCCATTGGCAAGGCCAATTACATCAGAGATCAATATGGGTACAATTGTTTTGCCGATGACACAGGCCTGGAGGTTAAAGCTCTTAAAGGGGCTCCCGGGGTATACAGCGCCCGTTATGCGGGGCCTGAGAAGAATGACCAAAGCAACGTGAAGAAGCTCTTAAAGGACCTGGAAGACAAAGACGACAGAACTGCCAGGTTTAAAACCGTGATTGCCCTTAACCTGGAAAACGAAAAAATACTGTTTCAGGGAATCGCCAAAGGTGAGATCACCACCGCACCTAAAGGCGACAAAGGGTTTGGGTATGACCCCGTCTTTAAACCTGAAGGTTTTGAAAAGACATTTGCCGAATTACCCCTGTCGGAAAAGAATAAAATAAGCCATAGGGCGAAGGCCATGAAACAGCTCATTGATTATTTCAGATCCTGAAACACTCCTAGGTGATCAACAGCGGCTTCAGCCTGAACATCTTAGCGAAATCACAACACCGCATTGGCACACGGATAAAAAAAACTGATTTACAGGCAATTATCCGTTATTAAAAACTACCTTTGCGGCCAATTTTAAATAACCGTATGAATACATTCGAACAATTAGGACTTAATGAAGCGCTGCTCAACGCCATTGGCGATATGGGGTTTGAAACCCCGTCGGAAGTACAGGAAAAGGCGATTCCGGTCCTATTAGATCAAGACACCGACATGGTTGCCTTGGCACAAACAGGTACAGGAAAAACAGCAGCTTTCGGATTTCCTATGATCCAAAAGATCAATGTTCAAAGTAAGACAACACAGGGACTCATCCTCTCTCCTACCAGAGAGCTCTGTCTGCAAATTACCCAGGAACTAAAACTTTATTCCAAGTACATAAAGAAACTTAATGTCGCCGCCATTTATGGGGGAGCAAGTATTACCGGGCAGGCCTCAGAAATTAAAAGAGGCGCACAGATCATCGTGGCAACCCCCGGGAGAATGAAGGATATGATCAGTCGAGGCATGGTAGATATTACCAATATCGAATACTGTGTGCTCGATGAAGCCGATGAGATGCTCAATATGGGCTTCTATGAAGACATCACTGATATTCTTTCTCACACTCCAAAAGAGAAGGCTACCTGGTTGTTTTCAGCCACCATGCCGAAAGAAGTATCCCGCATCGCTAAAAAATTCATGACCTCTCCCGTAGAGATCACCGTAGGTACCAAGAATTCAGGCTCAACCAATGTTCAGCATGAATATTACCTGGTGTCGGCCCGCGACCGTTATCCGGCCCTGAAAAGATTGGCCGATGCAAATCCGGATATATTTTCTGTGGTCTTTTGTCGCACCAAGAGAGACACTCAAAAGATCGCTGAAAAACTTATTGAGGATGGTTATAATGCAGGGGCGCTTCACGGCGACCTGAGTCAGAATCAAAGAGACATGGTCATGAAGGCCTTTCGTACCAATCAGATCCAAATGTTGGTGGCTACCGATGTTGCCGCCCGAGGGATCGATGTAGACGATGTGACCCACGTGATCAACTATCAGCTTCCCGATGAAACCGAAACCTATACCCACCGAAGTGGACGTACGGGAAGAGCCGGTAAATCAGGGATCTCCATGGTGATCATCACCAAAAGCGAACTCAAGAAGATCAAAGCCCTTGAGCGCATTATCAAACAGGAGTTTGATGAGAAAAAGATCCCGAATGCTGAAGAGATATGCGAAATTCAGCTCTATCACCTGGCCAGTAAGATCAAAAACACTGACGTTCACGATGAGGTTGAAGGATATTTACCGGCTGTAATGGACGTACTGGAAGGCCTGGATCGGGAAGAACTAATCAAAAAAATGGTTTCTGTAGAGTTTAGTCGTTTCGCAAACTACTACCAGAAAAGCCAGGATCTAAACCAGCCTGCGGCGCATCAAAGAGCGTATAGCGATGATACCGGCAGTACCAGATATTTTATCAATGTAGGGGCAAAAGACGGATACGACTGGAAGACCCTGAAAGATTTCCTGAGGGCCCAAACCGGTCTTGATCGGGACGACCTTTACAAGGTTGACGTAAAAGACAGCTTCTCATTTTTCAATACCGACACCACGCATACAGAGGAGATCCTGCAATTATTCTCTGAATTCAAAATGGATGGCAGGTTCATCAATGTAGAAGTTTCCAGCAGTCCCGGAGGTAGCGGAAGCAGTCGTGATCGCAAGAACAAGGGTAATTTTTCCGGTAAAAGAAGAAGCCAGGAAAACAAAAAGTGGGACAAGAGCAAAAACGGTAAGAAGAAAGGCAAAAAGCACAGCCAGAAGAAACACTGGTAAGCTTCAATTCTCACAGTTTTACTTAAAATGCTCTTAAAGCCCTTTTCAATATAAGGGAGTTTATTACTTTTAGGCACTTAAGAAAGCCTGCACAATGGAAAGTACAAATTGTCATATGGCATTTCCATTGGGTATGGCTTTCTTTTTATATTTTCGTAATCACAGCAGGCAGCCAAAATTGCGTACAGCATTTTAATGTCTTGCAATACAGCCGCAGAGGTAAACAAGCTTTTAATGAAAAGATTTCTTTTAATAGCAACACTATTTTTTTTCGCATCAGCTCATGCACAGGACCCGGAAACTTTAAGAGGAAAAGTGGTCAACGCAGAGAATGGGGTGCCACTCAACAACGTGCATGTGGTTAACCTGAACCAGGTGGTAGGTACCATTACCAACGAAGGCGGAAATTTTGAAATATCTGCCCAGCCCAATGACACCTTGTATTTTTCTTTTATAGGCTTTAAAACCATCCAGATCAGGGTAACCAACGATATGTTGAAGTTCCAGAATACCGAGGTGCAGCTTACCGAATTGGCGTATGCCCTGGAGCAAGTAACCATAAGACCTTTTCAACTAACCGGATACCTGGAGATCGACTCCAAGAATATCCCGGTGAACACCTCCAGGCGTTACAGTATTTCGGGGCTCGACCTGGGTTATGAAGCAGGCGACAGAAACCCCGGAGCCTTTGCACGTGCCATGGGCTCTATATTCAATCCGGCCGATCTGCTGTACAACCTCTTTGGCAGCAAACCAAAGCAAATGAAAAAGTTGCGAAAAATGAAAGAAGATGACGAAATACGTAATCTGCTTTCCTCGAAATTTGATCGACAGACCCTGGCGGCGCTTTTACAGGTGGAGAAAAATGAGATCGATGAGATCCTGAGAAATTGCAGTTATTCAGACAGTTTTATCCAAACTGCCAATGACCTTCAAATTCTCGATGCCATCAGCCAATGCTACGAAGAATACAAAGTATTGAACAGAAACAACTAACACCCTTTACACCCATAATCCGGATACCAAATCAACCTCTCATGAAATATAAAAGTGTCCTTCTAATCCTGATCAGTATTATTACTTTGAGTTGTAAATCAGAAATTAAAAAGCAATCCCTTGAAAAAAAGTCTGCAGCCACCCCTTTCTTGTGGGAGAGTGCAAACATCTATTTCATGCTTACCGACCGTTTTAACAATGGTGACCCTGCCAATGATGTCAATTTTGAGAGGAATGAAAAGGCAGGACCTCTCAGGGGGTTTGAAGGGGGTGATCTGAAAGGGATCATTCAGAAGCTGGAGGAAGGATATTTTGAAGACCTCGGCATCAACGCCATCTGGTTTACCCCTGTGGTAGAGCAGATTCACGGAATTACAGATGAAGGTACCGGCCCTACGTATGCCTATCACGGGTATTGGGCCAAAGACTGGACAACACTTGACCCTAATTTCGGAACCGAAGAAGACCTGGAAAAACTTATTGCCCTGGCACACAGTAAAGGCATTCGCGTACTGCTTGATGTGGTTATCAATCACACCGGCCCGGTAACCGAAAAAGATCCGGTATGGGGAGATGAATGGGTGCGAACCGATCCAGCATGTAACTTCAGCAACTACGAGGGCACCACCAGTTGTACCCTGGTAGAAAACCTGCCTGACATCAGAACCGACAGTAACGAATCGGTTGAACTTCCTGAGGCTTTAAAAGACAAATGGCAGCAAGAAGGCCGCTACGAACAGGAAGTTGCAGAACTTAACGCATTCTTTGAAAAAACTGGTCACCCAAAGGCTCCGAGGTTTTACATTATGAAATGGCTGGTTGATTTCGTGAAAAAATACGGGGTTGATGGTTTTCGTGTAGACACCGTAAAGCACACAGAAGCCTATGTATGGAGTGAACTTTGCGAACTTGCTGTTACTGCCTTTAAGGAATGGAAAACAGAGCATCCTGACGAAGTACTTGACGATAATGAGTTCTATATGGTGGGAGAAGTGTACAATTACAATATTTCTTCCGGAAGGTGGTTTGACTATGGCGATAAAAAGGTTGACTTTTTTGATAACGGTTTTAAGAGTCTGATCAACTTTGAATTCAAAAGTGACGCTCAGAATTCGTACGAAGAGATCTTCTCTAAGTATGATTCCATATTGAACGGAAGGTTAAAAAACAAGAGTGTTCTGAATTACCTTACTTCTCATGATGACGGGGCTCCTTTCGATAAAAAAAGAGAAAGATCCTTGGAAGCAGCGACAAAGTTATTACTCGCTCCCGGGGCCTCTCAGGTGTATTACGGAGATGAATCGGCCCGCCCGCTTGAAATAAAAGGCGCTCAGGGAGATGCCAATCTTAGGTCATTTATGAACTGGGAAGATCTGAAGAACAATAAGAACATACAACAGTTGCACGCTCACTGGCAGAAGCTGGGAACATTCAGAAGAGACCATCCTGCTGTAGGTGCCGGGAAACACCTAATGATCTCTAAGGCACCTTATATTTTTTCAAGAACTCTGAAGGCAGGAAATTTTAAAGAAAGAGTGGTTGTAGGACTCGATATGAAACCCGGAAGCAAAACCCTGCTTATAGGCAACAGTTTTGAGGAAGGCAGCCTTCTCAAAGACCACTATTCCGGAAAAACCGCCAAGATCCAAAATGGAAGGGTAACGATTGACAGTCCGTTTAAAATCGTATTATTATACCAACCTTAGTGGTTGGAATGCAAGGCTATTCTATTACCTTCTGAGTCTATAAACACACCCATAAAGCCATATTCTTCAGAGATCATGGTTCTGGGCTGGTAAACAGATCCGCCTGCTTTTTCCACCCTGTCCAGAACAGCATTAATATCGCTACAGGAAAGATAGACCAGCACCCCTTCTTTACTCGGTATGTAAGATTCCTGCTGAATCAGGCTGCCCGAGGCTACTCCCTTTTCTGAAGCCTCCGGAAACCAGGCCATCTTTAAGCCGTTTATATCATGCAGCCCTATGGTAATCTGCAATACCTCTTCATAAAATGCCTTGGCACGCTCAATATCAGCCGTGGGTATTTCAAACCATGTCACCATATTATTTTGTTTCTAAATGATTCTTTAAATTTTGCAAACCATGGTCAAAGTCCTTCCCTATGGCCTTATCCATATTCATAAACAGCATCATGATATTCACCGGGAACTTATTCTCACCCGAAAACCCCCAGGTTACCCTGCTGCGATGTTCATTAACTTCAACCACTCTAATATAGGCGTCAGATTCTGATCTGAAGGGTTTAAAGAACCTTAAATGGGTTTCAAGCTGCTTACCCTCAACCACCTTCATGATCTCCTGTTCACCCTCTCCTACTTCCTTATTACCCTTCCAGCTGCTTATGGCTCCTACTTCGCCATCAGTGCCTGTAAACTCCTTTTCCATATCAGGATCTTTTGCTGCCCAAGGCGACCATTCATCCTGGTTTTTCAGGTATTTCACATAATTAAACACCTCTGCAGAGGGTTTTCTGATATCGATACTACGGCTTACATGGTAACTTTTAGGGGCCGCAAAATTTAGGATTAGAACAACTAAAGCAAGGCCCGCAACGAGATAGAGCAAGATCTCCATGAAGTGAATGTTAATGGTTGGTTACCAGTAAATTTAGTAAAAATATCCTACGACTTTACTGTTTATCCACTACCTGCTTTTCGAAACGTGAAAGCACATCGTCAATACTTCTTACCGACTTTTTAGTCCAATCCAAACGAAGCTCCATCAATTCTTCTTCCTTGAGTTTCCAATCCATATCCGAAGCTCTTAAACGGGTAGTAATATGCTGGAGAATGATAGCCGCAGATACTGAAATATTGAGGCTTTCGGTAAAACCGAACATAGGGATGCAGAGTCGTTCATCTGCCGCTTCCAATACTTCCTCACTGAGCCCTTCTTTCTCTGTTCCGAAAAAGAATACGGTTGGTTGTTCAATATCCAGATCAAAAAGGTTACAGGTAGCCTGGTGAGGGGTGGTAGCAACAATACGATACCCTTGATCTTTTAATTTAACAATACAGGATCGGGTGGATTGATAGCGATGTACGCTCACCCATTTCTGTGCCCCCATGGCGATATTCTTATCGAGTCGTTTACCAAAACGCTCTTCAATAATATGTGCATCCTGGACCCCGAAAATATCACAACTCCTGATCACCGCACTGGTATTATGCACCTGAAAAACATCTTGAATGGCTACTGTTATATGGCGGGTGCGGTACTGTAATATTTCCTCAAACCGCTGTTTGCGTTCAGGAGTTATAAATGCTTCCAGATATTTCAGTAATTCCATTGACATATTGAATGCTTTACATGCTAAACTAAATATTTTTAAATAAATTGAGCACCCCACTATGTACGGGCTGGTATTGCCTGTATCCATAAAATGACATTCACGATGAAAAAACTTGTAGTGCTTACCGGCGCCGGGATCAGTGCAGAGAGCGGACTTAAAACCTTTAGAGATGCCGGTGGACTCTGGGAGGGACATGATGTAATGGAGGTAGCTTCGCCCCGGGGTTGGCAAAATGATCCTGAACTTGTTCTGGACTTTTATAACCAGCGAAGAAGACAACTCCTGGAAACCACCCCTAATACAGCACATAAGGCTATTGCTGCCGCACAAGAACACTTTGATGTTACCATTATCACCCAGAACATAGACGACCTGCATGAGCGAGCGGGGAGCAAACAAGTGATTCACCTTCATGGGGAGTTGTTAAAGGTTCGCTCCAGTGAATATGATCATTTGATATATCCCTGGGAAAAGGATCTTTTTATGGGTGACCTTTGCGAAAAGCAGCGACAGCTGCGACCTCATATTGTTTGGTTTGGCGAGGCTGTTCCTATGATGGAACCGGCCATTGAGGAAGTGATGCTGGCCGACCATTTACTTATTGTAGGCACCAGCATGACGGTATACCCGGCAGCAAGTCTTATGCAGTATGCACCGCAGGGTTGCCCGGTTTTCTTTGTTGATCCAAGACCCAACCTTGGGCCGGGCCTAAGGTCAGGTCTTCATATTATTAGTGAAAATGCAACAACAGGAGTTCCTATTGCACTTGAGCACCTAGCTCGTATTTAGTCTGCAACATGGCAGCCCAGGAAGTAAGAGCTTCGATCTGCTCCGCAGTCAGTTTGGCCTCGCCATGCATTAAGGTATACGACTCTAAAGGCATCTCATGTTCTTTTACTTCTTCAATAAGCTCTTCCATTTTATGTGCCTTCTTTTTAGGTGAGTAAGCATCCCATTGAGAAAAATCCAAGTGCTCCTTGCCCTCTTCAACATGATCGGCTATCCAAAAAGAAACAGGCGCTACTTCTGCGTACCACGGGTACTTGGTGTTATTGGAGTGACAATCATAACAGGCACTTTTGAGTACTACGGCCACCTCTTGGTCAGGGGCCTCTACAGCGATCAGGTCGGTTGCCGGCACCTCAGCATTCAAATTTTTCTCAGGGCGTACAAATTGCATCCCTAGAAAAACGATCAATAAGATTACAAGGGAAATTTTAACTATCTTCATCAGGTATTATTTAGATTGATTCCAAATATATAAAAAAATGCAGGTGTGCACACTGATTTGATCAAACTCCTGGAAAAAACTTCCGCCCTCAGAAATGACAGGGAGGCAGCCGCAGACTTCGTATTGCAAAATCCGAAGTACTACCCGTCACTACTGCATTGTGCCATGAGTAATGACCCAACTATCTCAAAAAAAGCCTGTTGGGTCCTGGAGATCGTTATTCTTTCTGAACCTCAGCTGCTGGATTCGCATCGCAGGTTGTTTTTCAACTTAATAAAGCATATTAAAGACGGATCAGCCCGACGCCCCCTGGCTAAGATCATTGCGCATTGGAGCGAGGAGACTATTTCTAATGAGACCCCCGGGTTTCCCACTCTCAACCGGGAAGAGATTAAAAAATTAACTGCTATCACATTTAATTGGATGCTCAATGAGCTGCCGGTGGCTGTCAAGGTGTTCAGTATGGAAGCCTTATTTCACCTGGGGAAAAAGGAAGCCTGGGTACATGAAGAACTCTTGGCTTATATTCAAAAAAACTATGAGAATGCCCAACCGGCTTTCAAGGCCCGTGCCCGGCATTTGATGCAAAAGCTAAAACAATAGGCTTTAAACCCGGGCTTGATATGAATCCCTGAAATTAAAAATGAGTTCCTTCTTAGTTTTTTCATCAAACAGGGTTAAATTTGTTGCTTCAAACTCAATAACAGCATGCAATTATCACCTTTAAACGCCATTTCACCAATTGATGGCAGGTATCGAAATAAAGTAGAAGCCCTGGCAGAATATTTTTCAGAGGAAGCTCTGATACGCTACCGGGTATTGGTAGAGATCGAATATTTCATTGCTCTTTGCGAAACCCCGTTGCCGCAACTGGAAAATTTTGACACTTCAAAATTTCCAGCCCTTCGCGCCATCTATCAAAACTTTAACAGCGAGGATGCTGAAGCGGTTAAAAAGATCGAATCAGTTACCAACCATGATGTTAAGGCTGTAGAATACTTTATCAAGGAAAAGTTTGACGCCCTGGGACTTCAGAAATCCAAAGAATTCATTCATTTCGGACTCACTTCTCAGGACATTAACAACACCTCTATCCCCCTATCAATCAAAGAGGCTGTTAACGCCGTGTATTTGCCCTCGCTAATAGAGGTGATCCAAAGACTTAAAGAACTTTCAGCAGAGTGGAAAGGGGTGGCCATGCTGGCAAGAACACATGGGCAACCTGCTTCTCCTACCCGCCTTGGCAAAGAGATCGAAGTTTTCATTAAAAGGATCGAAGAACAGTTAAAGGTGTTAGAGGTAGTACCTCATGCTGCCAAATTCGGAGGAGCCACAGGAAACTACAATGCACATAAAGTTGCCTATCCCGATATTGACTGGAAGAATTTCGGTTCTCACTTTGTTGAGACCCGACTAGGACTCACCCACTCTTTCCCGACCACCCAGATCGAACACTACGACCATATGGCCGCATTGTTTGATGCCATGAAGAGGATCAACACCATTCTTATTGATCTTGATCGTGATATATGGACCTATATCTCTATGGACTATTTCAAGCAGAAGATCAAAAAAGGAGAGGTAGGTTCTTCGGCCATGCCACATAAGGTGAATCCGATCGATTTTGAAAATTCTGAAGGTAACCTGGGTATTGCCAATGCGATCTTTGAGCACCTGTCTTCAAAACTTCCTGTTTCACGTATGCAGCGTGACCTGACAGACAGTACCGTATTAAGAAACGTTGGGGTTCCTTTTGGGCATACTATTATCGGGTTAAAAGCTACCCTGAAAGGATTGAATAAACTACTGTTGAACAAGGATAAATTCGAACAGGATTTGGAGAACAACTGGGCAGTAGTTGCCGAGGCTATTCAAACCATTTTGAGAAGAGAAGCCTACCCTAACCCTTATGAAGCCCTGAAAGGTCTCACAAGGACGAATTCAAAAATAGATCGCAACAGTATTGCTGCATTTATAGATACTCTTGAGGTCAGTGATGAGATCAAAAAGGAGTTAAAACAGATCACTCCTTCTAACTATACAGGTATTTAAGTACCATAAAAAAAGGCTCTGAAAAATCAGAGCCTTTTTTATTGATCGATGAATGTGGTTGTATTATTTCTGGTCTAAAAAACCTTTGAGGGGGCCAAGGGCACTATCATCAAGGTTTCCCTTTTGGATCACCTCTACCAGCTGCATTACATTCTCAGGACGCATATCATCTCCTAACACCCTGATTAGAGCAAATCCCTGGCTATCGTCATTACCAAAAAGGATCACTTCGTCTATACTGTCTTCATCTCCCAGGATCTTAACAACACCTTTAGCGCTGCCTGTATTGATGCGCATCAGTTCTTCATATGCATCATTCTTCAGGATGGCATTTACCGCCTCTTTTTCTCCTTCAAATTCATTTTTATTCTCCTCCGTAAGTTTAAAGGCCAGCACATTGAACTTGCGCAGTGAGTGGTAGGCTGATTTTTGTTCCGGGGTAAGGTCTATTTCTGATACATTGAGAATACTGGCAGGAATATCCACACTGATAAAGTTAGGGTCTCCTGCATTATCTACATAGTATTGTTGCAATGACGGGGTGCTGTTGCAGGCGATCAATAGCGCTCCGGCAGCCAACAATCCCATGATATTTCTGATGGTTTTCATAGTGTTTTTTACTTAAAAGATCCGGCACCAAGTGGTGTCGGATCAAGAAGGTTTATTTATTGTTTTTCTTCTGTTCTGCCTTACCAAGCTGGTCTCCTCCGGGAAGGTCCATCTTATTGGTAAGCTTAGAAATTTGGGTCAGGTCAATGTCTCCTGTAAGTGAGAGTAATACTGTTTCCAGCTTTTTCCCGTTCACTTCAATATCGGCCTTGTCTACACCGCTTACATACATCAGCAATTCTTCTACGTGGTCAGAATCTTTTCCTTCTTTAACATAAAACTTCACATTGGTTTCTCCGTCTTTTACTCTCATCAACTCTTCCATAGATGACGATTTAAGATGGCTGTTTACCCAACTGCTGATATCGTTAGAGATATTTTCCTTATCGGTAGTAAGCACCCTAAAACTGGTGATACTGTTTACAAGCTCAAAGAATTCTTTGGCATCGGGGTCTTCGGCATTCACGCTCATCTTTGCCAGGAGTTGGAACATTTTGGGTTGCATGGTCACATACGACACATCATTACTGTTCTCATACTTTTCGAAAACAGTCTGCCCAAAACCTGTAAGTGGTGCGATTGCCAGGGCTAAAACTAAAATTAACTTTTTCATGATCGTTCTTAATTTTTACTCGTTAACTAAAAATTTATTGGTTGTTCTTTCAAATTCTTTCAGGTAGGTCATTCCTTGGGTACCCTTACTGAAATTCTTTGAAAACATGGCCAGGGCCATTTGCGCTTCCTGGATCTCTTCCTGGGTATACTCTTCTTCAAGAGCAGCAAACTGGTTGCCGGAAGTGATCTGAGGTTGCTGATTAAAATAAACGCCAACCAATAATACCGCTACCGCAGCTACAGATACCCATCGCAAATAAGATCTATTTCTTCCAGGTTTTAATGGGACTTCTTTGGTATATCGTTCTTGTTTGGCAATTTGGAAATACTGGAACATTGGCCGGTATTCTTCCAGGTGCGCCGGGATCTGCTCTTGAGCAAAATACTCCTGCAATCTGGTTTCTTCGGCAATGGTGGTCTCTGCTTCCAGGTACCTTTCCAGTAATTTTTCAATGTTCTTAACCGATTCCATAGTTGTGTTTTTTTATTAATTCTTCTCTGACTGCCTTACGTGCTCTTGATAGTGCCACCCTTATTGCGGTGGGCTTCATGTCAAGCATCTCAGCGATCTCATCGTATTCGTATTGTTCTATATCTCTTAACTGCAGTACCATGCGTTGTTGTTCAGGCAGGGTATTCAGTATTTTAGTCATCCAGTTTAAACTGTCATTCACTTCCACCTGCCTCTGCAGGGAGGTATTCTCGTCTGTATAATTACTGTGCACCAGTTTCAGGTTGTTGGCTTGCTTTGACTTCAGCCTGTCCAGACAATAGTTCTTGGTCATGGTCATCGCAAATGCTTCAACACTTTTATAAGACGCTATTTTTTCGTTATTCGTCCACAACTTCAGGATGATCTCCTGGGTGGCATCTTCCGCCTCTTCCGTTGAAACAAGTAATCGTTTTGCCAGTCGGAACAACTTATCCTTAAATGGCATTACAGTATTTAAAAATTCACTTTGTTTCATTTTTGATGGTTGGTTGAAAACCTCTTTTACATCGGCTTTATACAAGGGAGACGAGGTACTTTTAGTTTTGTTACAAGAAATTTTATTTTTTTATAATGCTTGCTATTGTACTACCTTTAAACAATTGGAGAGGAATGTAACCTTTAGTTAGGATATTATGGAACATTGGCTGAGAAATTTTACGCTTTTAGGATTGATCATTTTGATTTCCGGTTGCAGTAGTGATGATGGGGTGAATACGAAAGAGCCGCCAACAGATAACGGGGTGGAACTGGAAAGTGAAGCCAACCTTTTTACCTGGAACGCCTTAAATCTTTGGTATTATTGGCAAGGAGATGTTGCCGAGCTCAACGACAACTTTGACGATAACCGTGACGAGTTTCATACCTATCTTAACAGGTTCGCCGATCCGGCCGATCTTTTTGAGAATTCCCTGAGATTCTCAGGAGACCGATTCTCTGCATATAATGAAGATTACAGAGACCTTACCGACGGGCAGCAGGGAATTTCCACCAACCACGGTTTAGAATTTGGCCTGGCAAGGTTTGCCAACAGTAATGATGTTTTTGGGTATGTACGTTACATCATCCCCAATTCAAGTGCAGCTCAAAATGATATCTCCAGGGGAGAACTCTTTACCCATGTAAACGGGGTTCAGATGAACATTAATAATTTCGAAAGCCTACTTTTTGAAAACGACAACACCTACATTCTCGGCATGGCCGATATTACCGGGCCGGGGGGAGCGGCACCTGATATTCTTCGCGAAAACGTAGCCCTGAACGGGAAGGAGGTCACCTTGACTAAAGACGACGGCCTGAGGGAAGACCCGATCTTTATAACCCGGGTCATAGAGTCGGGCGGAATTACCATTGGTTACCTTATGTACAACAGTTTTACCAGGGCCTTTGATGATGAATTGAATAATGTGTTTGCCGACTTCAGGGCACAGGGTGTTACCGAACTAATCCTTGACCTGAGGTATAACCCGGGTGGTTCTGTGAATACGGCCCGTTACCTGGCCAGCATGATCTACGGCACCAATACGGAACAACTTTTTATCAGGCAGCGATGGAACGACAAAGTAAATTCTCTATACTCTGATTCGTTTTTTGAGGATTATTTTGCGGAAACCGTTTCCACCGCAGATGGCGATTTTCCTTTGAACAGCCTGGAGCTCAACCGTGTTTTTGTGTTAACCACCCTGAGTACCGCTTCTGCCAGCGAACTTATCATTAACGGCCTTGATCCGTATATGGATGTCATTCAGATAGGAGCTACCACCACCGGAAAGAATGAGTTTTCCATCGTTCTGGTGGATAATCCAGATAACTCCTATTTATATAGTCCCGATACTGAGAACGGTATTAACCCTGATGTTTCCTGGGGCTTACAACCCACTACGGGCATCAGCGAGAATTCGGCCGGTTTTTCTGATTATGCTACGGGATTGGAACCGGAAATAGAGCAGTTTGAAGATGTGACCAATCTAGGAGTTTTGGGAGAATTAGACGAACCCTTACTGGCCAGGGCCCTGCAGGAGATCACCGGTGTTTCTGCCAAAGCAGCCTTAGAAAAGGGACAACAGATCTACATGGAGGTCATCTCGAATTCTAAAATGGGGCACCCTTTAAAAGACCGTATGTATATAGATGGGGAAAAACTAAGGTTAAATTAGGTTTCGCTACCTTCCTTCCATAGTGTCTTCCTTTTCTTTGCTACATCCTAAAAGGATCAGCGCCAGAATAAAGAGCAGCTTTTTCATAGTACGGGGGTTTTATTGTGGTTATGGTCTTCACTCTCACAGCCAAAATATTCGGTAAACCACGGCAAAAGGTATAGCGGTAGTTCTTCAGCGATCGGATATAAAGAAAACGGGGTGAACATGGCTAAAAAACGTTGAGCATCAACGTAATAAAGTTTATCATTTAAAGTCCCTATTTCCACTCTGAAGCAACCTGATAAACCTTTAGGAATAGTGCTTAACATATATTCCCATTTATCGTGCGTTAACTCGTCACATTCCACCCCATAGGCCACTTGAAGTAACTGTCTTGTCGAGTGGTACTTGTATTCTTCCGTTAGAAATTTTTCTCGGATATCAATACTATCTGGAACCAAGGTGATATCGATGTAAAGGTAGTGTTGTCTAACACTCCAATCGGGACTTGTCCAAATGGTGTCACAAATCGGGCCTGAGATAATTTCCGGTTCGTTAAACGTGTCGTCATTGCTACTGCATCCAATCAGCGTGAATAGGATTGCAAGGGTAGTGATCATCTTCATAAATCATTCGTTTTTAGGTTGTTAGCTCGAAAATACGAGCCATAAAACTGAATATCAGAATTTTATAGCCAAACTGCATAAACTTTATGTTTAGCGTGAATTTAAGCAGCTGGTCGATATATTTCAGTCAATTCCCTTGTAGAGCAGAAGGTCTAGAACACTGGAAATGACCAGTATAACAACAGTTGAAACCCGGGACCACGAAATAACAAGAATATGCGCGGTGTTTTTGGTTGTGCTGTGATTAAGGCTCATGCATTTATTCGCAGGTATTCGTTTTATTTATTAGTCTGATTCAAATAATTCATTTGAACTCCTGTTTGTAGCACTTCCAAACTTATTAAATCATCAATAATGCACTGCTGAACCACCTACTTTCCTGACCTGCAAAAGCAAAGCAGGCCTGACGCCTCCGTTTATTATCCAATAAATTTTATATTTGGTGAAATGTAAGTATTATTGCGAATTATGCACTAAATCAAGAAATACCAAAAAAAGACTATGAAAAAATACTTAAAAAATTTCGGGGTTCTCATGTTCGCTCTTGTTATGACCGGATGCAGTAACGATGATGGGGTAAGCACTGAAAACCCGCTTGACAAAGATACCGTAACCCTGGATAGTGAGGCTAATCTTTTTACCTGGAACGCCATGAATCTGTGGTATTTCTGGCAGGCCGATGTTACCCAACTCGACGATAGTGTTAATGACATCCGGAGTGATTTTTACACCTACCTTAACAGCTATGCCGACCCTGAAGACCTCATTGAAAATTCGCTTCGCTTCTCTGAAGACCGTTTTACCTTTTACAATCCTGAATACAGCACCCTGGTAGATGCACAGCAAGGTGTTTTTACCAGTAATGGATTGGAATACGGACTTGCCCGATTTGCAGACAATAATGATGTTTACGGTTATGTTAGGTATATCATCCCGAATTCCAATGCGGCTGGGGCCGATATTGCGAGAGGTGAGATCTTCACCCATGTAGATGGAGTGCAACTCAACCTGGATAACTACCAGGAATTATTATTCGGTTCTAATGCCAACTATACTTTAGGGATGGCCGATCTGAATGCCTCAGGCGTTCAGGCTGTTGAAGTGCGCAGTACTGATGTGGCGTTAAATGGAAAAGAGGTAGCGTTAACCGAAGAAGCCGGACTGAATGAAAATCCTATTTTTATTCATACCGTTATAGAGCAAGGAAGCTCCAAGATCGGGTACCTCATGTACAACGGATTTACCAGAAATTATGATACTGAATTGAATGACGTATTCGGAGAGTTTAAATCTCAGGGGGTAACCGACCTGGTTCTTGATCTGAGATATAATTCAGGTGGATCCGTAAACTCTGCCAGGTACCTTTCCAGTATGATCTATGGAACCAATACGAATGAACTGTTTTTAAAGCAACGCTGGAACAGCAAAATACAAAGTCAATTATCTGCCTCCTTTTTGGAAGATTACTTTGCTGATATGGTAAGTACAGAAGCCGGAAGTGTGCCATTAAATACCTTGAATCTTTCAAGAGTATATGTTCTAACTACCCGAAGCTCTGCTTCTGCAAGTGAACTGATCATAAACGGACTGGACCCTTACATCGACGTTATTCAGATCGGAGGCACAACAAGAGGTAAAAATGAATTTTCTATTACCCTGGTTGACAATCCGGACAACAGTTATATTTATTCTGAAAGCACCCGAAATGATATCAATCCAAGGGTTTCCTGGGCGATACAGCCACTGACAGGAAGAAACGAAAACTCTGTGGGCTTTTCAGATTATACGGCAGGTTTTGATCCTGAAATCCCGCAGCCTGAAGTTGTAGACAACCTTGGTATTCTCGGAGACCCAAGTGAACCCCTGTTGGCCAGAGCCATACAGGAGATCACCGGGATTTCTGCGAGAGCAATTCCTGTGGAAGGCATGGAGATCGATATTATTTCCAGTTCTTCCATGCAATACCCAACCAGGGATAATATGTACCTCGATGTCGAAAGCTTAAAATTGAAAAACTAAAAACCAACAAACGCTCCTTAACGGAGCGTTTGTTATATTTATTAGGTAAACATCCCCTTATGAAAAAAGCACTCCCCTTTTATTTGATCCTTCTGCTGGTTTTTATTTCCGCCTGTACCGATCAGGATGATAATATTTTTGTTCCGGATGCTGAAACCGAGATCCAGGATTTTATCTGGAAGGGGCTCAACACTTATTATTTCTGGCAGGCAGACGTTGCCGATCTTCGGGATGATCGTTTTGGCTCACAGGAAGATTACCAGACCTTCCTGTCTCAATACTCCGACCCCTCAGATCTATTCGATGCCTTGCTATCTCCCGAAGACAGGTTTAGCTATATTACTGATGACTATGTAGAACTGCAAAATGCCCGGGCCGGGAATTTTGACTCCAATGGAATGGAATTTGGGCTGATCGGTTATACCGACAGTGACCGGGTAGATGGTTATGTGAGGTATGTATACGAAGGATCGGATGCCGACCTGAAGGGAATTAAAAGAGGTGACCTTTTTACCGGGGTAAACGGTCAAAGATTGAATCGTGCTAACTATTTCGAATTACTGTTTGGGGAGTCATCGGGACAATACACTCTTGATATGGCAGCATTCGACACCCAGGATATGATCGTTCCGAACGGTCAGAGTGTTGACCTGGCGAAATCGCCGGCAACCCTGAACCCCGTATTTCTGGTAAAGACCTTTGACCTAAGCAATGGGGTCAAGGCAGGCTACCTGATGTACAATCGCTTTACAGCCACTTTTGACCAGAAGCTTAACCAGGCCTTTGGAGAGTTAAAGGCTGCGGGCATTGACGAATTAGTGCTCGATATGCGGTATAATCCCGGAGGCTCTGTAAACTCATCGGTCAACCTGGCCAGTATGATCACCGGGCAATTCAATAACGACCTTTTTGTAAGTTTAAAATACAATCAAAAACAACAGCGCTTTAATACCGATTATAAGTTCAGAAGTACCTTGTCTGGAGAGGGCATCAACAGCCTGGAGCTCACCCGCGTGTACGTTATTACCACTGCGAGAACGGCATCGGCCAGCGAGCTGATCATTAACGGACTTGACCCATACATTGATGTTATCCAGGTTGGAGATGTGACCACAGGAAAGAATGAAGCCTCGGTAACCCTTTATGACTCTCCTTCCTTTCGCTTCGATGATGAAGCTTTGAATCCGAATCATACCTGGGCCATGCAGCCCATCATTGCGAGAAATGAAAATTCCATCGGGTTCTCTGATTATATTGACGGATTCGTACCTGAAGTGCCATTGAGGGAAGACCTGAGAAACCTGGGCGTTCTGGGAGAGGTGAGCGAGCCGCTTTTGGCAAGGGCCTTATCACAGATCGACCCGAGTCTTGCTCCTAAATTCCTGCCCTTGCCAACTCTGGCAGGAAAAGAGCTGCTGGGTAGCGATTGGCATGAGTTGCTCAAGAATGACATGTACCTGGAAGATCCACTATAAAATAAATAGGGCCGCAAAGTGCGGCCCTATTTTTATTTGCTTCAAAAGGTATTACAAGGTGATCCTGACAGATGCCGCTATATTCCTGCCTCGGGTCGGGTAGCCGATGATCTCGGTATACGACTCGTTCAACAGGTTATTAAAACGAAGGCTACCTCTGAAAGTCTTTGAAAACTCATGAGACAACCCCAGGTTGAAGATATTGAAAGCATCCAGCGTTTCATTTTCAAAGGTGGAAAAATTAATATCGGCTCGGCTTCCGGTATACTGGTAGGCCAAATCCAAATTTGTTGACCCTCCCAAAGCATAGTTGATCGCCGTATTCACCTTATGTTTTGGGATCCTTAGAGCAGCACGGTCTCTGTTCTGGGTAAAGGTATAATTACCATTAAGGCTCAAAGATTCACTCAAGGTGGCATTGAACTCCAACTCTACCCCTTCTACCCTGAATGTTTCCGTTACGTTATAGTACTCCCCTTCAAAGGTCTCAAAATTAACAGTACGATAATCAATGAAATTTTCTTCAAGACGATTAAAGTACAAGCCACTTACCCTAAGATTTTGGGTACGGTACTCAGCCCCGCCTTCAACAGTTACATTCTCTTCCGGCTCCAGTTCAGGATTGGCACCAAAGGGTCCGTAAAGCTGAGAAATGGTTGGCGCAATAAAAGAGCTGCTGTAAGATCCCATGAATTTAAGGTAGTCATCCTTGAACTTGATCACGTAACTGGGATTCATGCTATAAGTAAGATTAGAACCATAATTGCTGTGATTATTCCATCGTACTCCTGTATTAAGCTGAAATCCGTATTCCGATATATAGACCATATTGGCATAAGGATCATTAATACTGAAACTCTCCAAGCCACCGGCACCCACATCAGCCTTGCTGCTAATATGATTCAACCCAACGATGGTATAAAACTTGTCATTGAATACATATTTATTATATATATCCATCACGAAGTTTTCGGCCTCATATACTGCCGGAAAGGCACTCTCAACCGCCCGGTCTATACTGTACCAGGCAGCATTTAAATACACGCCTCCATTTTGATACGTATATTCAGGAGATAGGGTGATCCTTTTCTGTTCACTTTCCGAAACATATTCAGCATCTTCCAGCGGAAATGAATTATCAAATTCTGATCTCAGGTCGTCATAAGAAACCCCGGCCTTCACCTTGAAGGCATCTGAGATGTTATATCCCAATCGCACCCCTGTATTGAACCTTCTGAAAGGATCACGCTCATTACCCTCTACGGCCGAGAGTCCGTCAGTATAGGTATGCCCGAATGAAACCGCATAATCAAGGGCACTCAGGGTTCCATTTACAAAAACAGAATTGGTAAAATCACGAACTCCATAATTTTGGTCGGTTGAAGATTGATTGGTACCTGCTGTAGAGGCAAGGGTAGCACCGATCTTTTCTTTTGCCCCCTGTTTCGTTGAAATTCTGATGACCGCGGTTGCAGCAGCATTCCCGTATAAAGTACTGGCTGCGCCCTTGATGATCTCAACAGATTCTACCTGTGAGACATCGATCAAACGAAGATCGTAATCTCCGGCGATCTGGGAAGGGTCGTTCATTTGAATGCCGTCAACCATGATCAACACCTGCCTGTTGTTACCTCCCCTGATAAAATAACTGAGATTTTGCCCTGCATTACTGCGGCTCCCGTTGATCTCGATACCACTGTAATTGTTAATGATGGTGGCCAGTGAATTTCCCTGTTGTTTTTCCAGGTCTTCTTTGGTGATACTGATCACTGTTTTTCCTGAATTTTCACGTTTCAGTTCGAAACGGCTGTCGCTTACCACTACCTCTTCGAGGTCAACCACCTCTTTCTTGTTTCGGTTTTGGTTTTCGTTCTCCTGGCTCCATACAGCTGTAACTGCAAAAAGACTCAGGCTCAATAGCTTGATTTGCTTTTTCATTAAATTGGTTTAAAGGGAAAAAAGTATGAGTTTACCCATACGCAAACTTTTATCCCGAAAGTTTGACATTTAATTACAGATCAAGGCAGGTCTCCTGGCTCGCTTTTCCGAAATTGGCCTTCCCGTTTCGTGAACAGTGGCAATGCAGTAATTTCGGAACCCTATGATGGGTTTAGCATACAGTTGCGGGAACAGCTCCGGACTCGTCCTGGCAGACTCTACCGGATTCCCTTTTAATTCTCGGCTGCGAAAACAGCGTTGAAACCAAAATCTGAAGCAAAAATAAACAAACTGTTCACCCTGCCAACTCAAAAAATAAATAATCTTAATTTTGCTGGACACTGATCCGTTATCTATGAAATCGTATCCTTCGGGAATTTCCTTCTTTTGCCTGTTAATCTTCAGCAGCCTTTTGGTACTATCCGGTTGTAATGACAATACTGCACCCGTGTCTTCCACCAATTCCGACGGGTATGCCACCGGGTTTCAGGTAAACAGGGTTTCTAAAGATCTTACCGAAGTGATCGTTACCCAGCCTTGGCCGGAGGCACAAAAGCCCTATAAGTATGCTTTTCTGGACAGAGAAGCCGCAGCCTCTGCCTCCCTAAACCGGGATGCCTATGATGCCATTGTGCTAACCCCGGTTACTTCGATAATCGCTACCTCAACCACCCATATTCCTGCCCTCGAAGCGCTGGGAGCATTAAAAAGCCTTCGGGGCTTTCCGGATACGCGTTATATCTCCTCAAAGAAGGCTGTAAAACTGGTGACAGATGGCAGCATACAAGACCTGGGGGTCAACGAATCGCTCAACACAGAGCTTGTACTTGACCTGGATCCTGAGGTGATCGTGGGGTTTAGTATTGCAGGCGAAAATGAAAGTTATGATGTGCTTAAGAGAAAGGGAATCCCGATACTCTACAATGGCGATTGGGTTGAACAGCATCCCCTTGGCAAGGCAGAGTGGATACGATTTTTCGGGGTGATGTTTCAAAAGGAACAAATTGCTGATAGTATATTTCAGGAAATTGCCGCACAATATAATCAAGCCAAAGCTTTGGCTGCCAAGGCCCAAAAACGCCCAAAGGTATTGAGTGGAGCCATGTACAGAGATGTCTGGTACCTTCCCGCCGGTGACAGCTGGGGAGCAAAGTTTATAGAAGATGCCAATGCCGATTACCTTTGGAAAGAATCAGAAGGCACTGGAAGCCTTAGCTTAAGCTTCGAGTCTGTACTTTCAAAGGCTGCCAATGCTGATATATGGATGGGAACTGCAGCTTTTACCTCCTACCCCCAGCTCACAGCATCTAATGAACATTACAATCAATTCAAACCTTTCCGGGAAAAGAAGGTCTACACCATCAGTAAAACCACCGGACCCCAGGGCGGTGTTTTATTTTATGAATTAGGCCCCAACAGGCCTGACCTGGTATTAAAAGATATGATCCATATCTTACATCCCGAATTACTGCCTGATCACAACCCCGTTTTTTACAAACCCCTTGACCTTGAATAGCAAGCAACGATATACACGGCAATTTATACTTTTAGGTTTCCTGTTCATCATAGCGCTTTTGATGAACATTAGTCTGGGTTCCGTCCATATTCCCTTTGACACTGTGTTATCTGCCCTGCTGGGTTCTGACCAGGCTACCGAAACACAACAATACATCATTAGCAGTTATCGCATGCCCAAAGCCATCACTGCTATTTTAACCGGGGCAGCCCTTTCTCTAAGCGGACTGATCATGCAAACCTTTTTCAGGAATCCCCTGGCGGGTCCCTTCGTTTTGGGTATCAGCTCAGGAGCCAGCCTCGGAGTTGCCTTACTGCTTTTAGGAGGAAGTGCCTTTGCCACAGTTTCTGTGCTCACCTCGGGAATTAGCCTGGCTATTGCTGCCAGCCTGGGCAGTTTTATCGTATTACTCTGCATTTTGGTGGTAGCAAGCAGGGTTCGGGATACCATGGCGTTATTGATCATCGGGCTTATGTTTGGCAGTATCACTACCGCTGCGGTAAGTGTGATGTCGTATTTCGCCAGAATGGAAAGTTTACAGCAGTATATTTTCTGGTCTTTCGGAAGTCTCGGAGACCTCAGCTGGTCGCAGATCAGGATCTTTGCCGTGCTAAGCATTCTCGGAATTATTCTGAGTATCGCTTTTATGAAACCCCTTAATTCCTTGCTGTTGGGTGAAAATTACGCCAAAAGTCTTGGTATGAATGTACAGCGGGTGCGATTTGTACTGATACTTATCACCAGCATATTAGCCGGAAGCGTTACTGCCTTTGCCGGCCCCATTGCCTTTATTGGCCTGGCCGTACCCCATTTAACCCGGCAAATATTCCGCACCCCTGATCATCGCGTTTTGTTACCGGCAGTGCTCTTGTTTGGAGCCATTCTCATGTTAATATGCGATACACTCTCTCAACTTCCGGGATATGAGTTCTCTTTACCCGTAAATGCGATCACCTCCCTGGTAGGTGCCCCGGTTGTCATTTGGCTCTTGGTACGTAAGAAAAGCATGCTATTTTAATATATTTGCAAAACACCAAACAAGACACAGCCATGACTGAGGGTTACCCGGTACTTTCTGTAAAAGATCTTCTGATGGGGTATCATACCTCCGGGGAGAATATACAGGTATCCGGTTCAGTAAACTTCGATCTTTTTCCGGGAGAACTTGCGGCTGTTGTAGGCCCCAACGGAGTAGGTAAATCGACATTGCTGAGAACTTTGGCCGGGGTTCACCCACCCCTGGGTGGAGATATCACCCTGAACAACCGTTCGTTAAAGTCATATTCAGCCAAAGACCTGGCTACCAATCTCAGTATCGTATTAACAGAAAAGATACCTGCGGGAAACCTGACCGCCGCTGAACTGATCGCACTGGGGCGTCAACCCTATACCAATTGGTTAGGCTCGCTGTCAGAAACAGATAAAAGCGTTGTTCGGAGTGTACTCGAAAAATTAGATCTTAAGGAGCTTCATAATAAGGCTTGCGGGGCTATGAGTGACGGTCAGTTACAGAGGGTAATGATAGGCAGAGCCCTGGCCCAGGACACTCCTTTGATTCTTTTGGACGAACCCACAAGCCACCTTGACATCTACCACAAAGCATATATTTTTAAGCTGTTAAGAACAATTGCGCACGATACCAAAAAGACCATCCTTTTTTCTTCGCATGAGATCGACCTGGCCATTCAGCTATGCGACAAGATATTAGTGTTACAACCTCGTGAGGCCGGTTTTGGAGATCCCTGCTCCCTCATCGAACAAGGCAGTTTCCAATCCCTCTTCCCGTCAGACCTGATCAAATTTGACAGCCGTTCAGGCAGTTTCAGAATAAAGAAATAACTCTAAGGCTTGGCCTCTATAACCTCTCTTAACTGACCCGCCACGCCACGTTGAAATAATTTATACAAAAACGCACTGATCTCCGGGGTCAAGTCGTACCCCTTATTGGCCCATTCATGACCACCTCCTTCAACCGTGTATAAAGCCATCGATTCTCCTGAGGCTGAAAGTGCATCAGCTATAGGGCCTGATCCCTTCAGGCGAATATAACCGGGTCTGTCTTCAGCACAGAAATGATGGGGAGCAGTACCATAAGGCACTAATTGGTCATCGGTTCCATGTACCAAAAAAGCAGGTATTTCCGGGTTATTTAATGACACCTCATCCAGTAAGGCTCCCGAAAAAGAGATCACTGCTGCTATTTTTTGGGTTTTATCCAAAATTCCATTAAAAGATGGATGATCTTTTGCATAGGCTGCATGTAACACCGCCTCTGCTCCTGCAGAACTACCTGCAAGCACCATTTTATCCGGATCAAAATTAAACTCTCTTGAAAATTTGGTAAGGTATTCCATAGCCTGCCCGATATTGGTTACAGCTTCTTTAAAGGTTTCTATCTTATCGGGAGCAGGACAATCACAGCCAAATCCTTCTTTCTTACCCTTTCGTGTAAGGTGGTATTCCATAGAAGCTACCACATAACCCCTGCCTGCCATTTCCATAGCAAATCGGGTTTCCAGGTCGCCATCCCGCTTGCCCGTATAAAAGCCTCCCCCATGAACCAGCAGGATAACAGGTGCCTTTTGTTTTTCCTTACGATGAGGTACATAATAAATATCCGTCTTTAGGGTGTCAGCATAGGTCATCGTAAGCCTGTTGATCTGATCATACTTTTGATCGGTATAGATACTTTGAGAGAATAGGCTGAATTGCACGAACAGAAAAAGAGAAAACAGGGTGATCTTCATTTGAGGTGATTTGGTTAAGTTTTCAAGATACAAAAAGAAGAATTCACACCCTCAGGCTGCGAACCTTAAATCTATCATGTAAACAATATATAGTATATTTACCCCTGCAACAAGGTTGCCTCTCCGGCAATTTATCTTTTTATCTAAAGCTTCAAATTTTACCGTTATGAACGAAACCCTGCTTTTTATTCTTATCAGCATTTTATTTCTTGCCATTGGCGTATTTCTGGGTAATTATATGCAGCGATTAAAAACGCAAAGCGTACTCAGTGCTTCAGATGCCAAAGCCGATGAGTACCAACGACAGCTGGAAAGCGTGAAAGCCGATCTTCGTTCCCATCTGGAGATCACAGAGAGGGTTAGGCAGGAAAAAGAAGCCCTGGCCGTACAGCTCAGTCGAAGTGAAGCCGACATGAATAATTTGGCAAGAAGGCACGACGAGCAAAAGGAAGAATTGAATAACCTTCAGGAAAAATTAAATAAGGAGTTCCAGGTGCTCGCCAATAAGATCCTGGATGAAAAATCGAAAAAATTCACCTCGCAGAACCAGGAAAATCTAAAGAATCTGTTAGATCCGCTGCAGGAAAAGATCAGGCTTTTTGAAAAAAAGGTAGAAGAAACCAACGAGAAAAGCGTGATGCGACATACCTCTTTAACCGAACAACTTAAGAACCTGCGGGAACTGAACGAACGTATTACCCGGGAAGCCTCTAACCTGACCCGTGCCCTTAAAGGAGATACCAAGATGCAGGGAAATTGGGGAGAGTTGGTACTGGAGCGTGTTCTTGAAAAATCGGGACTTCAGAAAGACAGTGAGTACTTTGTTCAAAACAGTTTTACCACAGAAGAAGGCAAGAGAGTAATGCCTGATGTGATCATACATCTGCCGGATAACAAAAAGATGATCATAGACTCCAAAGTCTCACTTATAGCCTATGAGCGTTATGTAAACTCTGAAGACGAAAACGAGCAAAAGGTCTTACTTAAAGAACACGTCAATGCGATCAATCGTCATGTTGACCAGTTGTCTGCCAAAAATTACCATCAGATCTACGAGATGGAAAGCCCGGATTTTGTGCTGTTATTCATTCCTTTAGAACCCGCGTTCGCCCTGGCAAGTTCTCATGACCACCAGTTGTACAATACGGCCTTTGAAAAGAACATTGTTATTGTAACTCCTTCTACCCTGTTAGCCACCTTACGTACTATAGACAGTATGTGGCAAAATGACAAGCAGCATAAAAATGCCATCGCCATTGCCACCCATGCAGGGCGACTTTACGATCAGTTTAAAAATTTGCTGGATGACCTGGAAAAGGTTGGAAAGCAATTGCAAACGGTGCAAAACACCTACTCTTCTTCCATGACCAAGTTAACAGGTAAAGGAAACCTGCTTACACGGGTAGAAAAACTCAAGACGCTAGGAGCCAAGGCCAGTAAACAGATCGATGAGAAATGGCTGAAACGGGCCAACGAAGAGCTATTGGAAGAACCTGAAAGCAATTCATAGACTTATCTTTTCATAAGTTCCACTGACAGATTTTATATTTGACCACTCATGAATGATTAGCCTTTACTTTTTTTTTGCATTGCCCAACCCCTCCAGGGCTCACGAACACCTCTAAAACAATAGAAAGGGTGTGAGTAAAAAAGTAACATTACAGTGAAACCAGAATCATTGGTACAATGCCCAAGCGCCGGCTGGCTCCCCTGGCTGCCGTCAGGCAGGTTCGCTAAAAAGGTCTGCAAGACCTTTTCTTTACGCTCAGTCCTGTCTAAGCCAGCTGAACCTGCCTACCGCAGGCAGGCTCACCACGCCTCCAGCGTGCCTCAAACAGCACCTGGCTTTTTACGGCAACTTCATCGAGCGGATCCTGGCCTGCCAGAACCTGAGGACAGCTTTTAATTCTTAGTTAGAACATAACTCAGTTAATCCAATTTGGGATGCTGGTTTTGGAAAGGACGAATATTTGCAGCAGGGCCGAGCGTTAAGAAAACAGCCTGTGGCTGTTTTTAGCGAACCTGCCTGACGGCAGCCAGGGGAGCCAGAAGGCGTGCCGGGAAATAAAGTTAAGTATTACGGTTCGTTTTATTCTCCTATTTATTATTGTTCTAGAGGTGCTCATTAGGGCTTAGCCGTTGCATCAAGGCAAAATGAACTTAAGCCAATGCATGAAAAGCTTTTTCTTTGGAGTAGTTCATCCTCATACCAGTACATAAAAATCTGGATTACAGAAATCTTGAAATTGAAAAAGCCGTTACAGCCTGCGTTTGCCGAATTTGCCCTGCAAAACCTTATTGGCAGAAATGACCTTTATAAAATAATTTCCGGGTTTGAGCTCTGAAATATCCATATCGCGACCGGGATCAAAGGGAAACTCCATCAGGGTGATCCCATTGAGGTCCTGAATGATCACCTTAGTAAACCCGAGATCTTCTTTAAGATTTAACCTGAGATACCTGTTTGAAGGCAACAACATCAATTCACTCGACTCTAACTTTTCAGGCTTGACCGTTTTCCACATGGCCACAGGTTCATCACCCTTGTGGTCAACCCCTTTTGGTGGCTGTTGGGCATATAAGAACCCTGATGAGAAGAGACATACAAATAGAAGTAATTTTAGAACCATACTTTTCTTTTGAAGTTAACAATTAAGACACAACATTCTGTAATACAGTGATTTAAATTGGATGTAATACCATAAAAAAAGGCGGGAAAGCTAATTGCCCTCCCGCCTGATTATAATATTACCTGAGAAGTAAGATTATTTACTCAGGTACATCTTTCTTCGGTGATACAGTTCATAGAACTCATCGTCTTTAAGACTGTCTATAAAGAGAATACTCTCTCCCGTACTCTTCATCTCCGGCCCCAGGTTCTTATTTACCTGTGGGAACTTATTGAAGGAGAACACCGGTTGCTTAATGGCATACCCTTCCAGCTGCGGATTAAAAGTAAAGTCTTTGATCTTATTATGACCTAACATGACCTTGGTCGCATAGTTCACATATGGTTCTTTATACGCCTTGGCAATAAAAGGAACCGTACGTGATGCCCTTGGATTTGCCTCAATGATATAAACCATATCGTCTTTGATGGCAAACTGAATGTTGATCAGACCCACCGTATTAAGCTCCAGGGCGATCTTCTTAGTGTGATCTTTGATCTGTTCGATGATCAGGTCTCCCAGGTTAAATGGGGGCAGGGTTGCGTTAGAGTCTCCTGAGTGAATTCCACAAGGCTCAATATGCTCCATGATACCGATAATGTAAACATCTTCTCCATCACAGATGGCATCAGCCTCTGCCTCAATGGCTCCATCGAGGTAATGATCCAGCAGTAATTTGTTGTTAGGTATCTTTCTAAGCAGATCTACTACATGTTCTTCCAGCTCTTCCTTATTGATCACGATCTTCATACCCTGACCTCCCAGTACGTACGAAGGTCTCACAAGGATCGGGAAGTCGAGCTCGTCAGAAAGCTTAAGAGCCTCTTCAGCCGTTTCAGCTACCCCGAATTCAGGATAAGGAATATTATTATCTTTCAGCAGTTTTGAGAAGCTACCTCTGTCTTCTGCAAGGTCGAGTGATTCAAAACTTGTTCCGATAATATTGATCCCATATTTATCGAGCTTTTCTGCCAGCTTCAGCGCGGTCTGACCACCCAGCTGTACAATTACTCCTTCCGGATTTTCATGACGAATAATATCGTAGATGTGCTCCCAGAAAACAGGTTCAAAATATAGTTTATCAGCCGTATCAAAATCAGTAGAAACCGTCTCCGGGTTACAGTTGATCATAATGGTTTCATACCCGCACTCTGCTGCAGCAAGAACTCCGTGAACACAACTGTAATCAAATTCGATACCCTGTCCGATTCGGTTCGGTCCGGAACCAAGAACAACGATCTTTTTCTTGTCTGAAACCTTACTCTCGTTATCAGCATATTTGGTGCCGTCGGCTGTCTCTACCACATCTTCAAACGTAGAATAGTAGTAAGGTGTTACTGCTTCGAATTCTGCCGCACAGGTATCTACCAGTTTATACACCCTGTTAATACCCATGGCCTCACGTTTTTTGTAGACCTCGCTCTCCCAGCACCCGAGCATATGCGCGATCTGACGGTCGCCATATCCCTTTTGCTTGGCTTCCAGCAACAGTTCCTTCTGAATGGTATCAATGTTGAAGGTTGAGATCTCCTTTTCCAGGTAGTAAAGCTCCTCGTATTGCTTAAGGAACCACATATCGATCTTGGTGATCTCATGAATTCTGCTCAGCGGAATACCCATCTGAATCGCATCATAGATCACAAAAACACGATCCCAGCTGGCATGGGTGAGCTTATCAATAATTACATCGTAATCTTTATAACCTTTTCCATCGGCACCGAGACCATTTCTTTTGATCTCAAGAGACTGGGTTGCTTTATGCAAGGCCTCCTGGAATGATCTACCGATTCCCATCACCTCACCAACACTCTTCATGGCAAGACCTAGTTCTCTGTCGGCCCCTTCGAATTTATCAAAGTTCCAACGCGGTATTTTTACAATCACATAATCCAGGGTCGGTTCAAAAAGCGCCGAAGTAGATTTGGTGATCTGGTTATCAAGTTCGTCAAGGGTATATCCCATGGCCAGTTTAGCGGCGATCTTTGCGATCGGATACCCGGTAGCCTTAGAGGCCAGAGCCGATGAACGCGATACCCTTGGATTGATCTCAATGGCAATAATATCTTCTTTGTCATCGGGGCTTACAGCAAACTGCACGTTACATCCTCCGGCAAAATCCCCGATGCTGCGCATCATCTTTATAGCCATATCCCGCATGCGCTGGAAGGTACGATCAGACAAGGTCATAGCAGGAGCCACGGTAATAGAGTCACCCGTATGGATTCCCATCGGATCCATATTTTCTATGGTACAAATAATAACAACGTTGTCGTTCTTATCCCTAAGAAGCTCCAGCTCATATTCTTTCCACCCCATCATAGCCTTATCGATCATCACCTCGTGAATAGGTGAGATCTCAAGACCGCGACTTAGGTGCATATCAAAATCTTCTTTTTTGTAAACGATAGAAGCCCCTGCTCCTCCAAGTGTATAAGAAGCACGTATCACCAGCGGGAAACCAAATTCCTGGGCGATCTCTTTTCCTTTAAGGAAAGAAGTTGCCGTAGCCTGAGGTGCCATTGGCACCCCTATTTTGGTCATCAATTCCCTGAACTGTTCGCGGTCTTCCGTAATGTTGATCGCATCAATATCCACCCCGATCAGCTCAACTCCGTATTCTTCCCAGATTCCCTTTTCATCAGCTTCGATGGCCAGGTTCAGTGCGGTTTGCCCTCCCATGGTTGGAAGAACTGCATCGATATTGGGATGATTTTTAAGGATCTCAATGATCGATTTGGTGTTAAGCGGCTTTAGGTATACATGATCGGCCATGGATGGATCGGTCATGATGGTAGCCGGGTTACTGTTGATCAAGACGGTTTCAATACCATCTTCTCTTAACGAACGTAAGGCCTGAGACCCCGAATAATCAAATTCACAGGCCTGTCCGATCACGATAGGACCTGATCCAATAATTAAGATGCATTTTAAATCGTTTCTTTTTGGCATTTTACTTATTTAAGTTGAAGGGAAAATAGTGATACAAAAGGGCAAAAAAAAGGTGTTACCCAAAAAAAGTAACACCTGCTATTTCTATATAATGAAAAACATTATTTCTTATGTCTTAATTCTGAGGAAACTGACAATTTCTTTCTTCCTTTAGCTCTTCTGCTAGCTAGCACCTTTCTACCGTTAGCAGTGGCCATTCGCTCTCTGAAACCGTGCTTATTCTTCCTTTTTCTCTTTGAGGGTTGAAACGTTCTTTTCATTTTAAAATATCTTTATCTACTTGGTAAATCTTTACTTTTGGTGCCTGATTTCGCTTCACAAAATCGCGGGGCAAATATACAAAGAGTTTTCACATTGGCAAACAAGCTTAGAAAAATATTTCTCATTGTTTTTATTACCTTTGCCCCCTAATTAAAAACACCTGTAATGTTCAACAAAAATATAAAAATTATTCTGGCTGCTATGGTATTTGCCTTTGCAGTTTATCAATTTATAGAAGGTGAGATCGGAAATGGTATCTTCCTGGTCCTTTTATCACTTATTTTTGTATTTCTGTATTTCAGAAATGAGATGATCCTGCTGGCATTTTTGCGTATGAGAAAACAGGATTTTGCAGGAACTGAAAAATGGCTGAGCAAGATCAAGAATCCTGAAACTGCTTTAACCACGAAACAACAGGGGTACTACAACTATCTATACGGCATCATGTCTTCACAGACCAACCTGACCCAGGCCGAAAAAT
Organism: Robertkochia marina; assembly: GCF_004799345.1. Lineage (GTDB taxonomy): Bacteria > Bacteroidota > Bacteroidia > Flavobacteriales > Flavobacteriaceae > Robertkochia > Robertkochia marina. Next base: position 180,306 of record NZ_SSMC01000002.1, on the reverse strand, counting down.
ACTTCAGAAAGGCCCTGAAGCTTGGTTTAAGTATGGACCACGACCTGGCAATGGCTAAATTAAGCCTGGCCGGTATTGCCATGCAAAAAAGAAGAAAACGTGAGGCAACCACCCTTCTGAACGAAGCTAAAAAACTGGATAAGCAAAACATGCTTAAAGACCAGATCAAGATGATGCAGCAGCAAATGAAGAGGATCTAAAAAAGGTACGGAGGTACGGAGCATGTATTACACTATAAATTACCTGAAGATTAGCATCCCATATCATTATTGATCTCGAATATTTAACCAACACAGTATAACAAAGAGCCGGATATTCTCCGGCTTTTTTTTTTGTTACGAGGTACGAGTGACTCGTTGCAGGGAGCTAACAGGTAATGGGTGATCAATAATCAATGGTTGGCAATCAGTTTAATAGATAATATTTTAGCCGTCTACCAGACTACCTGCTTACCAGCCTCCCCTTGTACCTACAACAACGGTGCCCAAAGACGACAGAAGGATTCTTTCAGCTTCTGCTTAAAGGGCCGCTGATACCATTCCTCTGGATCGAGCTTAATACTTTCCTGAAGGTCGTTATTGAAGCTGTTTACCATTTTCGCTGCAATATGCTCATCGTAGATCAGGGCGTTGATCTCGAAATTAATATTAAAGCTGCGATAGTCAACATTAGATGTTCCAACGGTAGAGAAGATACCATCTACCACCATGGTTTTGGCGTGAATGATACCCTTGTCATAAAGGTAGACTTCAATTCCTGCTCTCAGCATCTCTTCGATATAAGAAAAACTGGCGTATTTAGCTGCCCAGGAATCGCTATGACCAGGAATGAGCACCTTAACCTCAACACCACTTCTTGCTGCAGCGATGAGCGCCATTAAGATCTCGTCATTAGGAATAAAGTAAGGCGTGGTCAGGTAAAGATAATCATCGGCAGAGGTGATGGCCACGAACATGGCTTCCATGATATGAGCCCAATCGGTATCCGGACCGGAAACGGCGATCTGGACAGGGATCTTCCCGGTGATCTCCGGCTCGACAAACCATTCATCTTTTATGACCAGGTCTTCTTCGCTGACAAAGTCCCAATTCAACAAAAAGTGAAACTGCAACACTCCTACAGACTCCCCTCTGACTCTCAGGTGGGTATCCCGCCAGTATCGCTTTCCATGGGCATTCAGATATTCATCGCCTATATTGATACCTCCCACATAGCCGATCTCTCCGTCAATAACAGCGATCTTTCTGTGGTTTCGGTGATTGAACTTACTGGCAAACTTAGGAAAGTACACCGGCATAAACGGATAGAATATAATACCGGCTTCCTGAAGCCTTTTTCGGGTGACACTTGAAAAATTACTCGCTACATAGTCATAATTGATCTTAACCTCCACCCCTTCCCCGGCCTTTTCACATAAGAGGTCGATCAGTTCTGTTCCGATCTCGTCATCACGAATAATATAATATTCCAGGTGTACACTTAGTTTTGCCTTGCCTACATCCTCAAAAAGACGCTTAAATTTTTCCTCCCCGTTGATGAGGATCTCCACCTCATTCTTGAGCGTTAGCGGTGAGTGCTCGGTATCATGCAGAAGACGAATGAGCTTCGCTTTATCTCTAAGATCTTTATCCTTAAGCTCATCGATCTGCTTTTGGTCGAGCACCAAAGATTGCTGCCAATTCTTAATATTCTCCTGGTTAAGCACATTCTTCTTTTTGAAGATACGTGTACGCCGGTATTCCTGCCCGAAAAACACATAAAAGAGCAAGCCCAGGAAGGGCACCAGCAGTAAGGCAAGCACATACGAAAGGGTTCGGTTCGGGTTTACATTACGCAATACAATAGTAAAAGCTGCTCCCAGGGCCAACAGATAATTGATCCCTATGAGCAGCTTTCCAAGATGTTCGGTGATTAAGTCCCACATTTATTTAGCAGGAGGATAGAACCCCTCCTCGGGTATCTCAATATAGTATTGCTTTCTGGAACTATTATTCAGATGCGCCTCTCTTAACCATGGATTATGGATCTTCAGGATCTTATAATTGATCTCAAAAGTTTCGGCAAAATCTGCAAAGTTCGTCACGGCAGTATCAACCGCTACTTTTCTGGTTGGAATAGGCTGATACAGATCGTCCTTATCGTATTTAAAACCATACTTCAGCGGCTCAGACAGGATCTCCTTAAGAGCCAGGATACGGAACACATAACGTCCGGTCTCCTCTCCTAAAAGCACATCGTAATAATTATCTACCTGCTGTCTCTCTAATTGTTTGTGCATTCCATATTGTCCGGCGTTGTAAGCCGCCGCGGCCATCGTCCAGGAACCGAAGCGCTCTTTTGATTTTTTAAGGTATTCACAGGCTGCTAGGGTAGCTTTTTCAAGGTGATATCGTTCATCTACATTATCATTCACCTCCAAACCGTATTCTTTGGCTGTGCCCTTGAGGATCTGCCAAAAACCTCTTGCACCGGCTGGCGACACGGCATTGGTCAATCCACTTTCAATAACTGCAAGGTATTTGAAATCATCAGGCACCCCCTGTTCTTTAAGGATCGGTTCAATGATCGGGAAATATTTATTGGCGCGTTTAATGAGCAGCAAGGCGTTGGATTGCCAGTAGGTATTTACCAGCAGCTCACGATCAAGTCGTTCCAGCACATCAGGATCCTCTAACGGCACTTCTTCTCCGGCAAAATTGATCTGTTTCGGAATTTCAATGGCTTTCACCTCATACGGATCGGTATGAGCTTTCGTTTCAGGGCGGGTTGTTGCAGTGGCGCCATCGGCCTGTACAGCATTGATAAATACGGCTGCCAAAACAGCCACTCCCCCAGCTAATAGATAGTTCTTCATGTTCGGCATCATTACATAAGTTTGGCTAAATATACAAAATCGCTTCACTCTTCGGTGAGCAAAGCAGGTAAATGTTCGTTAAACCAGCGGTACCTGTTTATGATCATAACGTGGGTGCCATTTTTGATCCAGATGCAGTCTTTGATGCGATACGCAGGAAACACTACATCCTTATTTCCATGAATATGAATAGTTCCCGGAATAGGGGCCTGCTGATCCCAGTTCACGACCTGATTGATAGACCAATCCAGGTAGTATTTGTCTCGTACAGACAAATAGCGCTCATACAACTCCAATCTCTTTACCACCGGCTCTCCAAAGGCATACTTAGCCAACACCTCCACGTTATTTACCAATTGCGTAGGCAAGAGCTTATGCAGAGAGGTCTTACTGGCCACACGCATGCGGTAGGGTAACTCATCCCTGCATTTTACGCTGGAGATCACCACAAGTTTTCTCACCGGAATGATCTTAGACATTTCCTGAACCAGGATCCCTCCAAAGGAAACCCCTATCAGAACCGGGTTATCATGGGCAATGAGGGTGCACATTCGCTTTGCATAATGCTCCAGGGTCTCATCCTGCTCCGGTATTTTCCAATGAAGCCATATCACCTCAAAACGATCCTCCGGCAGACGGATATTTTCAAATATAGAGGGACTCGCTGCCATTCCCGGCATCATATACACCGGGATCAAAGTTGATCCTGAAGCGGTTTCAGCCATTGAATTAAAAGTATTTAGCTTATTTTTTCGTAACTTTGATATTACAAAAATTTCACAGAAGATAAAACTTCATCATAAAGTTTTAACCTGAGAAATAAGGGATATTCCTCTCAACTATAAATTACCATCTTTTTATGCCTTCCACTATCGAGAGTACAAAACAAAATAAAAGTGCGTTAAACCAAAATGTAATGGATGAAGTAGTTATTAATGACAATGATTTTTTACGTCAATTCGAAACCAAGGTAGACGGGAAGTTGGCAAAAATTGAATACTCTTCTCAGGAAAGAAAGATCTTTTTAACCAAACTGTTTATTCCTGAGGAGGTTGAAGACCCCTCCTTCAAAGACCGTTTCATTACGGCTGTATTAAAACACATTGAAGGAAAAAATCTCAGTGTTGTTCCAACAAGTCCGCACATCGCGAGATTCCTTCGAAAACACAAAGAGTTTAAAGATCTGCTACCGGTAGGTATCAGGATCTAAAAATAAAACCTCGCCAATGGCGAGGTTTTATTTTTATGCTGTCATCATTTTTTCATCCATAAACTCAAAACGAACCATTCCGTCTTCATCTATCGAAGTGAGTTTTACACGATGCAGGGTATTCACCAGGGAAGGATCCCAGGGAGCTTTCACCTTTACATAATTTTCTGTAAATCCGTGAATATAGCCTTCCTTATTCTCCCCTTCAAAAAGTACGACCCTTTCGGTATTTAACTGGCTTTCATAAAAAGCCCGTCGCTTTTTAGCCGATAAGCCTCTCAGCATTTTACTGCGTTTTGCCCTCACCTTTTTAGACACGACCCCTTCCATATCAGCGGCCAGGGTATTATCGCGCTCAGAATACGTAAAAACATGGAGGTATGAAATATCAAGTTCATTCAGAAAATGATAGGTTTCCAGAAAATGCTCATCCGTCTCACCCGGAAAGCCCACGATCACATCCACCCCAATACAGGCATGCGGCATCACCTCTTTGATCCTGGTTACTCTATCGGTATACAATTCTCTTCGGTATCGCCTTCTCATCAAACCAAGGATCTCGTTGCTGCCACTTTGCAAGGGTATATGAAAGTGAGGCACAAAAGCTTTACTTTGAGCTACGAAGTCAATAGTTTCGTTCTTTAATAAATTAGGTTCAATAGAGGAAATTCTTAAACGTTCTATACCTTCAACAGTATCCAGCGCCTCTACCAGTTCATAAAAAGTATGCTCATGTTTTTTATTGCCGAATTCACCTTTCCCGTAATCTCCGATATTTACCCCGGTCAACACGATCTCCTTAATATCCTGGGCAGCGATCTCGGCTGCATTCTTTAAAACATTCTCAAGGGTATCACTTCTTGATATTCCTCTCGCTAACGGAATGGTGCAATACGTACATTTATAATCGCAACCGTCCTGCACTTTTAAAAAGGCACGGGTTCGGTCGCCGATAGAATAACTGCCCACGTAAAAATCGGCTTCCTGGATCTCGCAACTGTGCACTTCTCCAAAATCGTTTTTGGAAAGATCGTTCAGGTAGTCGGTGATCTTAAATTTCTCAGTAGCCCCCAATACCAGGTCTACCCCTTCCACAGCAGCCAGCTCTTCAGGCTTAAGCTGGGCATAACAACCAACAGCTGCTATAAAGGCATCTTCATTGACCTTTCGGGCCTGTTTTACGATAGACTTGAATCGTTTATCCGCATTTTCGGTTACCGAACAGGTATTGATCACATAGATGTCTGCCGATTCTGTAAAATCAACACGATCAAAACCTTCCGACTCAAAAGAACGGGCAATGGTTGAAGTCTCTGAAAAATTCAGTTTACAACCCAGGGTATAAAATGCTACTTTTTTTCTTTGTTCCATAAAATGTAACCTCAATTGATAAGGGGGCTAACCGCGATATGGTCTTGCAGGCTCAAGGCCTGCTTTGAACAGTAATCCGGGCTTTTTAAAAAAGCGTACAAATATACCAACTTATTATTTCCTGATGAAATTGATTTCTCGTAGAATGCGTTGCTAATCAGCTACGAAACAAGGACTTGCCGAAGGATATATGGCAAGGTTTCTTAAGTGCGGGTTAGGAGGGCTCCTGGTACCCCTGCCTGCCGCCAGGTAAATTCGCTAAAAATGCCCTTATGCCAGCACACCAACTGGCCCCCTGCCTTCCTGGCCAGGGGCAGGCAGGCTCACTATGAAAGGTCCACCGGACCTTTCACGATCGTTCGGTCCTTCTTCACTCCTTCGCGCCTTAGCCGTTTTACGCCTTTGGCTGCTTCCGATTTCAGGACCATGCCATTTACCATAAAGTACTGAGACAAGCCATAGAGAAAGATCACCATAAACCCGTTCAGTCGGGAACTACTGAAAGACCTGTCAAATACAAGGATCGTCTCTGAAGCCAGCACTAATGCCGCTCCGGTAAGCACCATCATAAAACTGGTAAACCCGGCCTTTTCATAGCGTAAATATGCCAGTTTCACCATGATCAGCGTGATCACCAGGAAAATATAGGCAGGAATGTGCTCCGGAACCTCGTAGAGAAAATAGATAATGGTAAGCGAGTACAAGGTCACAAAGACCAGGTAGGGCAGTAAACGATCAACATCAAGGGTTACCTTATACACAAAAGCACAACTGTAGAACAATTTTGCCGCAAGCAGTAATAAGAATCCTGCTACAATAACATTCAGATCGTTGGTAAGCATCATAAAAACCTCTCCGAGGCTAAAGCTGATAATGGCCAGGAATACAAAGTTTCGTTCAAGGCGGCGCATGGAGGTACTGTTCACAGAAAAAAACGCCAGTAAACCTACCAGTAAGAGCACCTTAGTGATCAAACTGTAATACATCATGCCCTCCATATTACTCAAAAGAATATCGAAGAAGAGCACCAACATAAAGAATGCGGCAAACCCGTTAAACGAACGAAATAAGGCAGGCATCAGGTTAATAAATGATACATATCTTTTAAAGATACAAAGTCGCCTGACTTGGTACTGCTCCCCTACTCAGTTTTCGACATTACGCTTAAAACAAGGGATAAAATTGTAAGAAAATACAGATGGCAAAAATCGCTAAGCGTCATTTAACTATTTAAGATTTACGCCATCTTGCAGACTGCTCAAATACATGTTGAAGCACTTCCTTTTCGTTCTCGGTCAGGCTTTTTTGTTTTCTCTGCATCATGGCCTCGGCCATTTCAAATGCTTTTTCAGTTTTAAATGTAGTAAATCCGGCTGAACCTCCCCATGAAAAGCTCGGCACAAAATTCCTCGGAAACCCACTTCCAAAAATATTTGCACTAACTCCTATCACAGTACCTGTATTAAACATGGTATTAATACCACATTTACTGTGATCGCCCATCATGAGTCCGCAGAACTGTAACCCGGTATGCGCAAATCTTTCAGATTCATAATCCCAAAGACGCACAGGTGCGTAATTATTTTTGAGGTTAGAATTATTACTGTCTGCTCCTATATTACACCACTCACCGATCACCGAATTCCCCAGATAGCCGTCGTGACCTTTGTTCGAATAACCAAAGATGACCACATTACTGATCTCTCCTCCAACCTTGGCGTAGGGCCCTATGGTCGTAGCTCCGTAGATCTTGGCTCCCATTTTAACTACTCCGTTCTCTCCCAGGGCAAAACCGCCACGAATCATACTCCCTTCCATCACCAGAGCATCTTTACCGATATAGATCGGCCCGGTGGAAGCATTTAAAATAGCGCACTCAACACTGGCCCCTTCTTCAATAAAGATATTTTCAGGAGCCATCACCTGGTTCGTTGATGAGATGGGAGCGCTTTCACGATCTGCGGTGATCAGTTGAAAGTCTGCTTCCAGGGCTTCTTTATTTTTGGAAAATATATCCCAGGTATTTTTTATCTGAATACACTCTCCTTCATACATGATGGGCTCATAAGCTCCAAGATCAACGTCTTCCTGATTTTCCCTGGTATAAAAGGCCACCACATCCTCCCCGTAAAAAACAGCTTCATTTTCTTTAAGGTTCTGAATAAGGGTCACCAACGCCTCATTGGGAAGAAATGAACTATTGATCAGGATATTTTCCTCCAGCTCCACCATGGGGTAGAGATCGGTGAGGTACTCCTCGGTTACCGTGGTGGTGGTATACCCCAGGTATCGTTCCCACTTCTCACGAATCGTAAGGATTCCCACACGTATATCAGCTACAGGCCTTGTATACGTAAATGGAAGAAGGCTGTTTCGTACCGGTCCGTCAAAGAGAATGTAATTCATTTACAGTAGATTTTAGCAGATTAAATATAGCCTTTTTAACACAGCTAAGATTTTGAAAAAGATGTAGTTATCATTCTGAACGATGAATCGCCCGAGGATTATATCCATAAAAAAACCTCTGAAATGAATTTCAGAGGTTTCATGATCCGATAATAACCGGAATTATTTTTTGTACTTGGCGTATTTGTTCTTGAACTTGTCAATACGACCGGCAGTATCAACCAATTTAGATTTACCGGTGTAGTAAGGATGCGACGATCTTGAGATCTCCAATTTAACCAAAGGATACTCAACCCCATCAACCTCGATCGTTTCTCTGGTTTCAGCAGTAGACTTAGTAATAAATACGTCTTCGTTAGACATATCTTTGAATGCTACCAATCTATAATTTTCCGGATGTATATCTTTTTTCATCGTCGTGTACTTTAAACTTCAGAATTTTTTCGAGGTGCAAATTTATAGATTCTTTTTAGATTACCAACTATATTAATGTAATTTTCTAAAAAGATTTTTCTATGTTCGTAATGTAACAATTCTGCTGTTACCACTACTAACGATGCAAAATTAACTAATTATCTATCATGGAACAACAAAAACCTAAAACCGGCAAAATTGCCTTAAACTTCGGGATCATTCTCGGTGCTATAGGTATCGTATTTGCCCTTATGCTCCACTTTATGGATCTTCAATACCAACAAAGCATGATGACCACGATAGTGGGTATCACTGTTCTGCTGGGGGTTATTGTGGCTGCTATTTACCAATACAAAAAAGCAAACGGAAGCTACCTCACCCTCTCGGAGGCCCTGAAAGTCGGTATCGGCACCGCCCTTGTGGGAGGCATTATAAGCGTGCTTTTCAACGCAGTGTACATCAACCTCATTGAGCCTGACTTCATTCAGAAAAGTGGTGAGTTCATGGCAGAGAACCTGAGAACATCCAATCCTAATCTTACTGAAGAACAAATTGAAAATGCTGTAAGCAACCAGGCAAAGTTTTTCTGGATCAGCTATCCTATTATCATCATTTTCAACCTCTTTGTTGGATTTATTATTTCCCTGATCGCCGGCCTGGCCATGAAGAAGGAAGAAAATGATTTCTAATTCCTATATTTGAGCCTACACATCTCAACCATATATGGACATATCAGTAGTTATACCACTACTTAACGAGCAGGAATCATTAAAAGAATTATACGATTGGATCGCAGGTGTTATGCGGTCCAATCATTTTTCATACGAGGTCCTTTTTATTGACGACGGCAGTACCGACAGCTCCTGGAGCATCATCGAAGCCTTATCGAAGGAACACCCCGAAGTGAAGGGTATTCGGTTTTTGCGCAACTACGGAAAGTCTCAGGCACTTCATGCAGGCTTTGAAGCCGCCCGGGGAATGGTGGTCATTACCATGGATGCCGACCTGCAGGACAACCCGGAAGAAATTCCGGAATTACACGAGATGATCACCAAAGAAAAATTCGACCTGGTGTCCGGTTGGAAAAAGAAGCGGTACGACTCTGTGATCGCCAAAAATCTTCCTAGTAAATTATTTAACTGGGCGGCCAGAAAAACCTCGGGAGTAAAACTTCACGATTTTAACTGCGGACTCAAGGCTTACCGTAATGAGGTGATCAAAAACATTGACGTTCACGGCGAAATGCACCGTTACATACCGGTACTGGCCAAGAACGCAGGATTCCCGAACATCACCGAAAAGGTGGTGCAGCACCAGGCCAGAAAATACGGGAAAACGAAGTTTGGCATGGATCGTTTTATCAACGGTTTCCTTGACCTGATCACCATTTGGTTTATTTCCAGATTCGGCCGGCGCCCCATGCACCTGTTCGGAGCCCTGGGTGTACTTATGTTCTTTATAGGTTTCGGCTTTGCCGCCTACCTGGGTATCGATAAACTATTCATTAACCCTTATGGTAGGCTCATCACCCAGCGTCCGGAATTCTTCATTGCCCTGACGGCCATGATCATCGGAACCCAGTTATTTATTGCCGGATTTTTGGGAGAATTGATCATGAGAAACCGGAGAGAGGAAAAACGCTATAAGGTCCTGCAAAGCCTCAACCTTGAAAAGGCAAAAAAAATGGCGTAGTGCTTCCAATCTTACTACCTTTGGAAAAAATTTAATTCATGGAGATCACCATTGAAGCGATCAAAGACAAGGCGCTAGCATGGACAGATGCCTTCTTTGACACGACCACCCGCAACGAGGTACAAACCTTGTTGGAATCAAATATTGAGGAGTTAAAAGAATCTTTTTATAAAGACCTCGAATTCGGTACCGGAGGTATGCGCGGCACCATGGGGGTTGGCACCAACCGCATTAACAAATACACCCTTGGAAAAAATACCCAGGGGCTCAGTAATTACCTTAAGAAAACATACCCGGGGCAAGACCTGAGGGTAGCTATTGCCTATGACTGCCGTCATAATAGTGATACCCTGGCCAGAATCGTGGCAGAGGTTTTTGCAGCTAACGGGATCAAGGTATTTCTGTTTTCAGAACTTCGTCCAACACCGGAACTCTCATTTGCCGTAAAACACCTGAATTGCCATTGTGGAGTTGTATTAACAGCCTCCCACAATCCGCCGGAATACAATGGTTACAAAGTATACTGGACTGACGGAGGACAGATCGTTCCACCGCAAGACAAGGAGATCATACAGGAGATCAACGACCTGGACTTTAAAGATATTCAGTTCAATGCAGAACCGGCACTGATAGAACTTATAGACAAGGAGGTTGACGAGGCCTTCTTTGAAGCTTCAGTGAAGAATGGCTCCATCAACGCGAAAGGGCGTGATGAATTAAGCATTGTTTTCACTGCCCTCCACGGAACATCCATTAAAGCCATTCCGGAGGTATTGCGCAGAGCAGGATACACCAAGGTTCATATCGTAGAAGAACAGGCCACCCCTGATGGTGATTTTCCAACGGTTAAATCGCCCAATCCTGAGGAACCTGAAGCCCTTGCCATGGCATTGGAAAAGGCCGATGAGATCCAGGCCGACATGGTCATAGGAACAGATCCTGACAGTGATCGCCTGGGTATTGCAGTGCGAAATTCAGAAGGAAAAATGATCCTGCTTAACGGAAACCAAACCATGGTTTTAATGACCAGGTTCCTGCTTGACCTATGGAAAAAGAACGACCGTCTTACCGGAAATCAATTCATTGCCTCCACCATTGTCTCTACCCCCATGATGGCCAAAATGGCCGAGGCTTACGGGGTGGAATACAAGGAAGGTCTTACAGGCTTTAAATGGATCGCTAAAATGATCAAAGATTTCCCCGAGCAGGAATTCATCGGGGGAGGTGAAGAAAGCTTCGGATACATGGTAGGCGAATTTGTGCGTGACAAGGACGCCGTCACCGCATCTCTCCTGGCCTGCGAGATCGCAGCAGAAGCCAAAGCATCAGGAAGCTCTTTCTACGAAGAACTGCTGAAGTGCTACGAAGAATTCGGACTTTATAAGGAAAAGCTGGTTTCCATGACCAAAAAAGGGATCAGTGGTGCCGCTCAGATCAAACAGATGATGATCGATCTCAGAGAAAACCCGATCAAAGAACTTGCCGGCGAAAAGGTGGTGCGCATTGAAGACTATGCATCAGGGATAGCCAGGGATCTTGAGCATGGTAAGGAAGAAAAAATGGACATTCCTGCCTCTAACGTTCTTATCTACTATACAGATAAAGGCACTAAAATGGCCGCCAGACCCAGTGGTACTGAACCTAAGATCAAGTTTTATTTCAGTGTGAACACCAGCCTTGATTCGATTGACAACTTCAATGCAACCGAAGCCCGTCTCGATGACAAACTGGATCAAATGGTACAGCAACTGGAGCTGAACTAAACTGCACAACCCGCCTTTATGGCGGGTCTTTTTTATTTACAGGACCTATCAACGAATGGATTATTTCAAAAAAATACTGCGTTTTGCAAAGCCCTACAGCAAGTACGGGTACCTGAACATCTTTTTCAACATTCTTTATGCGCTTTTCAGTGCCTTGTCGTTCGTGGCACTTATCCCCATGCTTGATGTCCTCTTTAAAGAAAGCGACAGGATGTATGAAAAACCGGAATATACCGGGATAAGCAGTGCCAAAGATTATCTTCAGGACACCCTGAATTACCAGGTAACCCAGGTAGCCGGAGACGACCAGATGATCGCTTTGGTCCTGGTGATCTCTCTGGTGATCATACTCTTTCTGCTGAAGAACTTTTTTAATTATGCCGCCATGTATTTCATAACTTACCTCAGAAATGGAGTTTTGAGAGACGTGCGGGATGCCATGTATAAAAAGATCACCGAATTGCCGGTGTCGTTTTTTACAGAAAAGAGAAAAGGAGATGTTATTGCAAGGATCACTTCTGATGTATTAGAGATACAACACTCCTTCCTCTCCATCCTGGAGCTTATCGTAAGAGAACCTCTTACCATACTGTTTACCATTATTGTAATGTTCGGGATAAGCACCAAGCTCACCCTGTTCGTTTTTATTTTCATTCCCATTTCCGGAATGCTGATCTCCCGAATAGGTAAATCCTTGAAAAAGCAATCTGACCGCGTTCAGGAAGAACAAGGGCATTTTCTGTCGATCATTGAAGAAACCCTTGGCGGACTCAGGGTGATCAAGGCTTTCAATGCGGAAAGCCGGTTTAATGAGCGGTTTAATGATTCTACCCACCGGTTTTTCAATTTTTCCAACACCTTACTTAACCGACAAAACCTGGCCTCACCTACCAGCGAATTTCTCGGAATTCTGGTCATAGGGATCCTGTTATGGTTTGGAGGTAAAATGGTATTGGTTGACCGAACCCTCGATGCTTCTTCCTTTATCGCTTATATGGGGTTGGCTTATAATATTTTAACCCCTGCCAAGTCGATAAGTAAAGCCTCTTACGGAGTTAAGAAAGGTAATGCTGCAGCAGAACGGGTATTGGAGATCCTGGAAACAGAGAACACCATTAGTGATGCGGCAAACGCCATTCACAAAGACACTTTCGAAAAAGGCATCACCCTGGAAAATGTAAGCTTCGGCTATGCAGAAGACCCGGTTCTCGCCCATTTCACTTTAGATATTCCAAAGGGAACTTCGGTAGCCTTGGTTGGGCAGTCGGGAAGCGGAAAAAGCACCATCGCCAACCTGGTAACCCGCTTCTACGATGTAAACCATGGCGCCATTCGCATTGACGGCACCGACATTAGAAATCTTAGTTTAAAAAGCCTGCGCTCCTTAATGGGTATCGTTACCCAAGACAGCATTTTGTTCAATGACACCGTGGCTAACAACATCAAACTCGGAAAACAAGACGCCACTATGGAGGAGATCATAGAGGCCGCCAAGATCGCGAATGCCTATGATTTTATCATGGACCTTCCTCAACAGTTTGAAACCAATATCGGAGATGCCGGCGGGAAATTAAGCGGAGGTCAAAAGCAACGCCTCTCTATAGCCCGTGCCGTTCTGAAAAATCCACCTATCATGATCCTGGATGAGGCTACTTCTGCCCTCGACACCGAAAGTGAGAAACTGGTGCAGACTGCCCTGGAAAACATGATGAAAAACCGAACTTCCATCGTGATCGCTCACCGGTTATCAACCATACAAAATGCCGACAAGATCGTGGTCATGCAAAAAGGAAAGATCGTGGAACAAGGCACCCATGATGAATTACTGCAGGCAAAGAACATGTATAAAAAGCTGGTGGACATGCAATCTTTTGACTAAAATAAAATCCCGGGTTTCCGGGATTTTTTTTGCTCCCCCATTAAACCTTTTTCAATTACTTTGGTCTTAGAAGTAAAACCGCCCTGATTGAAAAACGAGACGCTTTTTACAGAACTAAAAGACAAGGCTACCCGCGATCGTGCTTTTTCGCATTTGGTTCAGGAGTACCAGCAACGATTGTACTGGCATATCAGACGGATGGTACTCAACCATGACGATGCTGACGATGTACTGCAGAACACCTTCATAAAGGTTTACAGGAATATCGAAAATTTCAGGGGAGACAGCGCTGTCTATTCATGGATGTATCGCATAGCAACCAATGAAGCTTTGAATTTTCTTAAAAAACAGGCTAACAGGTACCGGGTAACAAATGAAGAATTACGGGAACGCATGGTAAATAACCTGGTGGCCGACACTTATTTCGAGGGAGGCGAGATCGAGTTACAATTGCAAAAAGCGCTTGCCACTCTACCCGAAAAACAATTACTGGTTTTTAATATGCGGTATTACCAGGACATGAAATATGAAGACATGTCTGAAATTTTAGACACCTCGGTGGGGGCACTTAAAGCCTCTTATCATCACGCAGTAAAAAAGCTGCAACACTATCTAAAGGAAAACGCTTAAGGTATGGATCTGAACAAAGAACATAAGGAGGATGGTTTCCGAATTCCGGAAAACTATTTCGAGGGTCTCGAAGAAAAACTTCGCGACCGTGCAGCCTTGCAGGATCATATACCGAAACAGGAAGGATTCTTAATCCCTGAAGGATATTTTGAGAATTTCGAAGCTGAATTGCGAAATAAAATTTCTCCGGGCCCAGGCAAGGTTCGTCATCTCTCTTATCTGAAAAGAGGTCTGGGGGTTGCCGCCACCATTTTGGGACTATTCTTTCTAAGCACCATTTTCCTTAATACAGAGGGAGACTTTAGCTTTGACCAGGTAAGCACTTCTGACATTGAATGGTTAATGGAACAGGGTGCCCTGGAAGTGCCCGAGATCTTTTTGATGGAGCAGGCTGAAAACATGAACCTGAACGATATTACTATGTATACAGAACCGATCAAGACCAGTACCCTGGAAGAATACCTTCTCGAAGAGATGGATGTATACGAGGTCCTGGATGAATCACAAAATTAAAATCCATTTATAATGAAAAACATACTCATAACCACTTTAGTACTTCTACTGGGATTCCAGGTTGAGGCCCAGGAAAACAGAAGAGAACGCATCAAATCGCTCAAAGTAGCCTATCTCACCGAAAAGCTGGAGCTCACCCCTGAGGAAGCTGCCGAATTCTGGCCGGCTTATAATGAATACGAAAACCTGGTCTTTGATCTAAAAGCATCACTAGGGCAAACCCTTAGAGAAATATCCCGGAAAGACCCTGAGAAGGTCTCTGAAAAGGAAGCAATTGAGACACAGAAGAGAGTTGTTGCCCTCCGAAAAGAAATTGCCCAAACCGAGATAAGTTTCAGGGAGTACTCTCCTGAACTGCTGGGTGCCAAAAAAGCACTCTACCTCGACATCTATGAAGAGAGATTCAAAAGAGAACTTCTAAAAAAGCTTCAGGACAGACGTCAGGGTCAAAAAAGGTAACCCGATCTAATTATTTGAAGGTCAATTTGGCTATCCGGTTCTTTCCGGCGGCAAATGCGGTTGAATCACTATTGAATCTAAGGGTATAAAAGGCCTCCTCAGATATCTTATTAAAGGTAGAACCGGCATCGTTGGAAAAGTATATGCCCTGAAAGCCAAGAGCTACCAGCTCCTTCCCTTCCCTGCCGGGGATGTACTGTACACAGGAAAGGTAACCAGGGTCTACGTCCGCTCCCACCAGTTTCCAGGTTTTACCCCCATCTGTGGTCACCGCCTTGTTTGCGGCATTTTGTTCCGGCTTGGTATAATCGCCTCCTATGGCAAATCCATTATTCTCATCATAAAAGTCGATAGAGTAGATTCCCTGAGTAGCCTCTCCCTGAACTACAGGAGTATCAAAGAGCTGCCACGTTTGCCCTTTATCAGGAGAATACAGTATTCCTGAACGCGAACCTCCTGTAGCTATCCAGGTATGATCGCCAACAATAGCTATATTGGTGTTACTGGCGGCAAAGGCCGCCTCTCCTTCTTCAGCAGCAGGCAAGGCACTGCAGGGCAGCTTCTTCCAGGTTCGGCCACCATCGCGGGTAATGATCACAGAGATACAGCCATCAGTAGGATCTCCCATGGCGATCCCTTCCATATCATTCCAAAAATCCATGGAATCATAAAATACCTTCTCGTGTTCTTCCAGGTATACCGGTAACATTTTACCGCCTTCCCCGGTTTTGAACAGCAGGGCCGGATTACCTACGCTCAACATAAAGAAATCTTCACTGGTAGCCGCTACAGCACGAAATTCAGTATGCACACTATCTATTCTCAGTTGGGATGTTCTTACGGCGTCTTCGTTGTAATTATAAATGCCATAGGTATTCTCTGAACCTGCAAAGGCCAGGTTTCTTCCCATCAGGGTAATAGCCCGAATGCTTACAGAATCAGAAAAGATCTCTTCAACCTGAACCTCCGTAAAATTCCGGGGTACAAATTCAGGCTCTGAAGCACAAGACACCAACAGGATCAACAGGAATAAATAACGAAACATAGGATGGATTTTGAGGCTAAAATTAAGTTTAATAGTGAACAAAGCAATACCTTTGCAAACAATTATTTTACGGCAATGAGACTACACAGAAACCTTGTTTACGCGGTTATCGACGGATTAGATAAGATCTTTAATGAAAAGGAATACGCCGACAAGGTGGTTGAAAAACTTTTAAAGCGCGACAAGCGCTGGGGGGCCCGTGACCGGGCTTTTATAGCTGAAACCATTTATGAGATCGTACGTTGGAAACGACTGTACACCGTGATCGCGGCGGTAAATCCGCCTTATAACAGGGATAACCTCTGGCGGGTATTTGCCGTTTGGGCTGTGCTACGCGGCCATCGTCTGCCTGACTGGAAACAGCTTGAAGGAACTCCCGTACGCCGAATTAAAGGGAAATTTGATGAGTTAAGCCAGACCCGAAAGTATAGAGAATCAATACCAGACTGGCTTGATGAGCTGGGCGTACAGGAACTGGGAGAAGAACTCTGGGAAAAAGAGATCCACGCCCTCAATGAACAAGCAAATGTTATACTTCGGGTAAATACCTTAAAAACGGATAAAAAAACTTTGAAGAAGTCGCTGGCAGAAGAGCACATTCACACCCAGGAGCTCAAAGGACTCCCTGATGCTCTTGTATTGGAAGAGCGCGCCAATGTTTTTAAAACAGAAGCCTTCAAAAATGGATGGTTCGAAGTTCAGGACGCCTCGTCTCAACTGGTAGCTCCCTTCCTTCAACCGGAACCAGGCATGAGAGTGATTGATACCTGTGCAGGTGCCGGCGGAAAAACGCTCCACCTGGCAAGCCTGATGGAGAATAAAGGGCAGATCGTTGCCATGGATATTTACGGCAACAAACTTCATGAACTCAAAAGAAGAAGCAGAAGAAACGGCGCCCATAATATTGAGACCAGGGTTATAGAAAATTCTAAAACCATTAAAAAACTTCACGGCAAGGCCGACAGGGTGCTTATCGACGCTCCCTGCAGCGGTTTAGGGGTACTTCGAAGAAATCCTGATGCCAAATGGAAACTACAGCCGGAATTTTTACAACAGATCAGACAAACCCAGCAAGAGATCCTACAGGACTATTCTAAAATGGTCAAAGACGACGGGCTTTTGGTCTACGCCACCTGCTCTATTCTGCCTTCAGAAAACCACGAACAGGTTAAAACATTTCTCAACACCGACCAGGGAAAACAGTTCGAATTGGTAAAAGATAAAAAGATACTTGCTTCTCAATCCGGATTTGATGGGTTTTATATGGCCTTACTAAAAAAGAAGCCCACCAAATAAAAGTGCATAAAAACAATTATCTTATTGATATTTAGTGGTTTATACTTACATTAGGTATTCACCTGAAAATGTTTCAGGCGAACCTTTAGCGAATAATACCACTACAAATGAAAAAAAGAACCATTTACCTGGCTATACTCCTTGGTTTTATTCTGGCCCTGTTTATGATCGACTGTGACGGGGAAGAAAATGAAATTCAGGAAACCCAAACCGAAGTAGTTGCACCTGAAGAGTGATCTGCTCAATATCACACCCCCCATCTTTTTTATAATACACGCTATCCGGCTTTTTTCCGACCGCACCCGGACGGTGTTTGATCTGCTTGAAGCGCCCTCCGGAAAGAGCAACCTGACGAACATAATTCCCCTGAGGCAGGGTTCACTCAGACATAAGTAATCAGGAAAATAATCAGCGTTATTGAAAGGAAAATTGTATTTTTGCGCTTTCAAAATCATTCATCGGTCCAACACTGAAAAGGACCCAAATTTAGCGTTTTATGATCGTTTTCTTCGGAAACCCAACAGAGAAGGTTTTTGCAGTTCAAACCTCCCGAGAACTCACTAAAGAAGATATTTCAAAACTTACATGGCTATTTGGCGACCAACCCGAGACCGGGCTTGAGACTATTGACCAATACTTTATTGGGCCAAGAGCAGCCATGGTAACCCCATGGAGTACCAACGCGGTAGAGATCACCCAGAATATGGGGATCACCGGGCTCATTCGTATTGAGGAGTTTATAGCTACCACCGCCGACGACAAGGATTACGACCCCATGTTAAGCCAGAAATTCTCCAGTTTAGGCCAGGATATTTTTGACATTCACATGGATCCTAAGCCTATAGAAAAGATCACTGACATTGCCGCCTATAACCAACAAGAAGGACTGGCACTCAGCGAAGAAGAGATCGCTTACCTGGAAGATCTTTCAAAACGACTAAACCGCCAACTCACCGATGCCGAGGTATACGGATTTGCCCAGATCAATTCTGAGCATTGCCGCCATAAGATCTTCAATGGCACCTTCGTGATTGATGGTGAAGAAAAGCCGGTATCGCTCTTCAAGATGATCCGCAAGACCTCTGAGGCCCATCCTAACGATATCGTTTCTGCTTATAAAGATAATGTGGCCTTTGTAAAAGGTCCGCGAGTACAACAGTTTGCCCCCAAGAGTCCAGAAAAACCGGATTTTTATGAGATCAAGGAATTTGATTCCGTGATATCTCTCAAGGCAGAAACTCACAATTTCCCTACCACGGTAGAACCATTTAACGGAGCTGCTACCGGTTCGGGTGGTGAGATTCGCGATCGACTTGCAGGCGGGCAGGGTTCTATACCCATGGCAGGTACTGCCGTATACATGACCTCTTATTCCAGGCTTGAAGAAAACCGTCCGTGGGAGCAAAAAATGGCCGAACGCGACTGGCTTTATCAGACGCCCATGGACATTCTCATAAAGGCATCTAACGGAGCTTCCGATTTTGGAAACAAATTTGGACAACCCCTGATCGCCGGATCGGTACTGACCTTTGAACATGAAGAAGAAGCCCGTAAATTAGGTTTCGACAAAGTAATCATGCTCGCCGGGGGAATCGGTTACGGAAAGGCAAGCCAGGCTCAAAAAGCCACTCCTAAAAAGAACGACAAGATCGTAGTGATGGGAGGCGATAATTATCGCATTGGAATGGGAGGTGCCGCTGTTTCTTCTGCCGATACCGGCGAATTCAGCAGCGGGATCGAACTGAACGCTATACAGCGTTCTAATCCTGAAATGCAAAAGCGGGTCGCCAATGCTGTTAGAGGAATGGTGGAAAGCGATACCAATGAGATCATCTCTATTCACGATCACGGGGCCGGTGGTCACCTGAACTGTCTTTCTGAATTGGTAGAGGAAACAGGAGGAACCATCAACACCGACAAACTCCCGGTAGGAGACCCTACCCTTTCCCTCAAAGAACTGATAGGAAACGAAAGCCAGGAACGTATGGGACTGGTCATCAGCCAGGAACACACCGAAAAACTTCGCAAGATCGCAGAAAGAGAACGATCGCCCATGTATGAGGTAGGAGAAGTAACCGGAGACCACCGCTTTACTTTTGCTTCAGGCACTACCGGTGATAAACCCATGGATCTGGAAATGGCAGATATGTTCGGCAGTTCTCCTAAAACCATCATGAACGACCGGAAGATAGAAAGAAACTACAAAGCCCCTGAATACAATACAAACGATATTCCGAACTACCTGGAGCAGGTATTGCAATTAGAGGCCGTAGCATGTAAAGACTGGCTTACCAATAAGGTTGACCGCTGTGTAAGCGGACGCGTAGCCCAACAACAATGTGTAGGTCCGCTTCAGTTGCCACTAAGTAATTGCGGGGTTATGGCCCTTGATTATCAGGGGAAAGAAGGTATAGCCACCTCTATTGGCCATGCCCCTGTACTGGCCCTGATCGATCCAGTAGCAGGTAGCCGTGTAGCCATCGCTGAAGCCCTGACCAATATTGTCTGGGCACCGATGAAAAACGGTTTGAAGTCTGTCTCACTCTCTGCCAACTGGATGTGGCCCTGTAAGAATGAGGGAGAAGACGCACGACTTTATGAGGCTGTAGAAGGATGTTCTGATTTTGCCATCCAACTGGGCATTAATATCCCGACAGGAAAAGACTCCCTGTCGATGAAACAGAAATACCCGAATGAAGAGGTAATAGCACCGGGAACGGTAATTATTTCTGCAGCGGGTAATTGCAATGACATTAACAAGGTGGTTACCCCGGTTCTCCAAAAAGACGGAGGCAGCCTGTACTATATGAACCTTTCCGGTACCGGTCTTGAAATAGGAGGTACTTCTTTTGCCCAGGTAATGAACACCATCGGTACGAAAGGAGCCGGAGTAGAAGACGCTGCCTACCTGGCCAAGGCATTTGATACGCTTCAAAGCCTGATCAGAGACGAACAGGTGATCGCAGGTCATGATGTTGCCAGCGGAGGTTTAATTACAACCCTGCTTGAGATGTGTTTTGCCACCGACCATCTTGGCGCACAGATCGATCTGAGCTCCCTTGGTGAAGGCGACTCAGTTAAGACTCTCTTCAATGAAAATATTTCTGTGGTCTTCCAGGCAAAGGATGACCAGGCTCTCGAAGCTGTTCTGAATGAAAACGGGCTAAGCTACCAAAAGATAGGAAGTGTTGTAGAAGGTGACCGACTGCAGCTTAAAAACAACGATGATGCTTTTTCATTCAGCATTACCCGAATGAGAGACATATGGTATAAAACCTCTTATTTGTTAGACCGTAAACAAAGTGGTCCTGTAAAAGCTGAAGAGCGCTTTGTAAATTATAAAAATCAACCTCTGAAATACGAATTCCCGGCGAATTTTACCGGAACCCGCCCGGAGGCTGTTGCACCGGAAAAACGAATTAAAGCAGCTATTATTCGCGAAAAAGGAAGTAACTCAGAAAGGGAAATGGCTAACGCCATGTACCTGGCCGGGTTTGATGTGAAAGACGTTCACATGACCGACCTCATCAGCGGAAGAGAAACCCTTGAAGATATTCAGTTCATCGCTGCCGTAGGTGGGTTCTCCAATTCTGATGTATTGGGAAGCGCCAAAGGATGGGCCGGTGCATTTTTGTATAACGAAAAGGCCAATAGTGCCCTGAATAAATTCTTTGAGCGTGAAGATACCTTGTCGCTTGGAGTCTGTAACGGATGTCAGCTGTTCGTAGAACTGGGACTTATTAACCCTGATCATGAAGAGAAGCCTAAAATGCTCCACAATGATTCGCACAAGTTTGAGTGTAATTTCACCTCAGTTAAGATCGAAGAGAACAATTCGGTAATGCTATCCAGCCTGGCAGGAAGCACCCTGGGTATCTGGGCTGCTCACGGAGAGGGTAAGTTTAGCTTCCCTTATGCGGAAGACCGTTATAATATTGTCGGGAAGTATGGATATGAAGGTTATCCTGCGAATCCTAACGGATCTGACTATAATACAGCTATGATGACCGATGAGTCCGGAAGGCACCTGGTTATGATGCCACACCTGGAACGATCTACTTTCCCATGGAACTGGGCGTATTACCCGGAAGACAGGAAAGATGAAGTTTCGCCCTGGATCGAAGCCTTTGTGAATGCGAGAAAATGGCTTGAAAAGAAATAATTCACAATATTACCCCCTAATAATTAAGGAGTTGCTAACCGGCAACTCCTTTTTTTATGGATATGATTTTTTGTGGCTAAATTTTTATATTTTGCAACACCGAAAAATGATTAAGAATGACCAACGTTACCCGGATATTTGATTTCCCTCAATATCAGCTGAAAAATCATGAGCTGAAGGTTGCTTTTTGCACAAAATACAATGAAAAATGGGTAGAGACCTCTACCAAAGAATTTATACGTCTTATTGACCAGTTTAGTCGCGGACTCCTTAACATGGGTGTTAAGGCGGGAGATAAGATCGCAGTGATCTCTTCTACCAACCGCACTGAATGGCATATAGCCGATTATGGGATCCTGCAGGCCGGAGCAGTGAACGTTCCTATTTACCCAACCATTTCTGAAGAAGATTACGCCTACATCCTGAACCACTCTGAATCTACCTACTGTATCGTTTCAGACCAGGAGTTACTAACAAAGGTGAACAGTATAAAAGACCAGGTAGCTTCACTCAAGGAAGTATATACTTTTGATGAGATCGAAGGGGCCAAAAATTACAAAGAGATCCTGGAAACCGGCAAGAACGAAGCCAACCAGAAAGAGCTAGACGCGATTAAGGCTGCTGTTAAACCGGAAGACCTGGCCACCATTATCTATACCTCAGGAACCACCGGAAAGCCTAAGGGTGTAATGCTTTCTCATAACAACATCGTTTCTAACGTAAAAGCAAGTGACGAACGTGTACCCTTATCTGAAGGTGATAAAGCATTAAGCTTTTTACCTATCTGCCACATTTTTGAACGCATGGTTACCTATTTGTATCAATACTGTGGTATCAGCATTTATTTTGCCGAATCGATCGAAAAA
Source organism: Robertkochia marina (assembly GCF_004799345.1). Taxonomy (GTDB): domain Bacteria; phylum Bacteroidota; class Bacteroidia; order Flavobacteriales; family Flavobacteriaceae; genus Robertkochia; species Robertkochia marina. The sequence continues at coordinate 157,746 of NZ_SSMC01000002.1, read as the reverse complement.
ATAAGCGACAACCTTAAAGAGGTTCGTCCGGAAGTGATGACGGTAGTTCCAAGACTACTTGAAAAAGTATACGATAAGATCTATGCCAAGGGAGCTGAGCTTACAGGTATCAAAAGAAATTTATTCTTCTGGGCCATCGAGCTCGGAAAACAATATGAGCCTTACAATGCCAATGGCGCATGGTACGAGTTCAAACTGAGCATTGCCAGGAAACTGATCTTCAGCAAATGGCAGGAAGGGCTTGGAGGCAACCTGAAGATTCTTGTTTCCGGAAGTGCAGCCCTGCAACCTACCCTGGCCCGTGTTTTCGGAGCTGCAGGCATGCCTGTTATGGAAGGTTATGGTCTTACTGAAACTTCGCCGGTAATTGCCGTGAATGATCAGAACAACCGCGGATGGAAGATAGGAAGTGTAGGGCGTATCGTTTCCGGAGTCGAAGTGAAGATCGCAGAAGACGGAGAGATCTTATGTAAAGGCCCTAATGTGATGATGGGGTACTATAAAGACCCTGAGCGCACCGCTGATGTCATGACAGGCGATTACTTTCATACGGGAGACATCGGAGAGATCGATCAAGATGGGTTCCTGAAGATCACCGACCGTAAAAAAGAAATGTTTAAAACCTCCGGCGGAAAATATGTTGCCCCTCAGCTCATTGAAAATGACATGAAGCAATCGCGCTTTATTGAACAGATCATGGTGGTGGGTGAAGGCGAAAAAATGCCGGCTGCACTTATTCAACCGGCCTTTGAATTTGTTGAAGAATGGGCACGCCGTCATAATTATCAATTCAACGGCGATCATGAGAGCATGATCAAAGATCAACGCGTAATTGACCGTATACAGGAAGAGGTAGACCACTACAATGAGCGTTTCGGGAAATGGGAAAAGATCAAGAAGTTTGAACTTACCCCCGATGTATGGACCATTGATGGCGGGCACCTGACCCCTACCATGAAATTAAAACGAAAAGTGATCAAAGAGAAGTATATATCATTATACAATCGTATCTACGATCGCGAGTCATAAAGATTAGCATTAACAACTTAAAAGCCTCCTTACCGGGAGGCTTTTTTTATGCGATTTACCAGGTCTTAAAATATTGGTAATTCATTTTATTTATTATGCATGCATAATAAAATATTTGTATATTTGATCACATCAGCTTGGAAAATAATGAAGGATAAAACCATAGATTACGTTTTAAGATCTACTTGGCAGGCCGTTACACGTATGTATAATGAAGAGGCTCAGAAGTTTGACAGCACCATGGCAACAGGATTTACCCTGTTGAGCGTAGATCCGGAACACGGTTCCCCCAGCACTACCCTGGGTCCGCGTATGGGCATGGAGGCTACCAGCCTGTCAAGGATCTTAAAAAATATGGAAACCAAAGGGCTGATCTACCGAACGCCGAATCCGGAGGATGGCCGTGGGGTTATTATCAGGCTGACTCCTCTGGGAAAAGAAAAGCGCGACATCTCCCGCGAGGTGGTTTTGCGTTTTAATGATATGGTAAGATCACAGGTCAGTGAACGGGATCTTCAAGGGTTCTACAATGTTTCTCAGACCATACACGAGCTGATCACAGAAAAGAAAATTTATCAAAACAAAGACTAAAAATAAAATCACATTAACAACCACATGAAACGACGCATTAGAAAAGTAGCAGTTATCGGATCGGGGATCATGGGAAGTGGAATTGCTTGTCATTTTGCCAATATTGGTGCCGAGGTACTATTACTGGATATCGCACCAAAAGACCTGACCGATGCTGAGAAGGCTAAAGGATTAACTCTTGAAAGCAAGGCTGTAAGAAACAGGATCGTTAACGACAATCTGAAAGCGGCCTTAAAATCGAAACCTTCACCTATATACAATCAAAAATTCGCCAATCGCATCAGCACCGGTAATCTTACCGACGATCTTTCAAAGGTTGCTGAAGTAGATTGGATCATTGAGGTTGTTGTTGAACGCCTGGACATCAAAAAACAGGTTTTCGAACAAATAGAAAAGTACCGTAAACCGGGAACACTGATCACCTCAAATACTTCCGGAATTCCGATCGCCTTTATGAATGAAGGCCGAAGCGAGGATTTCCGTCAGCATTTTGCCATAACGCACTTCTTTAATCCGCCGCGTTACCTCAAATTATTCGAGGTGGTGCCCGGACCGGATTGCAAGCAGGAGGTAACCGATTTCCTTATGGAGTACGGAGACAAATTCCTTGGAAAGACCTCCGTAATGGCCAAAGACACCCCGGCATTTATCGGGAACAGGATCGGGATCTTCGGGATTCAAAGCCTGTTTCACCAGGTAAAAGACCTGGGACTTACAGTTGAAGAAGTAGATAAATTAACCGGTCCGGTGATCGGTCGTCCTAAGTCGGCTACCTTCCGTACGGTTGATGTTGTTGGGCTTGACACCCTGGTGCATGTGGCCAACGGTATCTACGAGAATTGTCCGGAAGATGAGGCCCATGAGCTTTTTAAACTTCCTGATTTCATCAACACCATGATGGAGAACAAATGGTTGGGAAGCAAGACCGGGCAAGGATTCTATAAAAAAGTAAAAGGTGATGACGGGAACAGCGAGATCCTTTCTCTTGACCTGGACACCATGGAATACCGCTCCAAGAAAAGAGCCAACTTCGCTACCCTGGAGCTTACCAAAACCATCGACAATGTGATCGACAGATTTCCGGTACTGGTTGGTGGTAAAGACAAGGCCGGAGAATTCTACCGTAAGAATTTTGCAGCGCTTTTTGCCTATGTACAAAACAGGATCCCTGAGATCTCAGATGAGCTGTATCGTATAGATGATGCCATGAAAGCCGGATTTGGCTGGGAGAACGGACCGTTCGAGATCTGGGATGCTATTGGTGCTGAAAAAGCCGTAGAGATCATGAAGGCCGAAGGGCACGAGCCTGCAGCCTGGGTTACAGAAATGCTCGGTGCGGGTATCACTTCTTTCTACAGCGTGAAAGACGGAGCTACCTATTACTACGATATTCCTCAAAAGAAACATATCAAGAAGCCCGGACAGGATGCCTTTATTATTCTGGATAACATCAGAAAATCTAAGGAAGTCTTTAAGAACAGCGGCGTAGTGATCGAAGATCTTGGTGATGGTATTCTTAATGTGGAGTTCCGCAGTAAGATGAACACCATTGGTGGTGACGTTCTTGCCGGTATCAACAAAGGGATCGACCTGGCTGAAAAGGATTTCCAGGGACTTATTGTCGGGAACCAGGGACCCAACTTCTCTGTAGGGGCCAATATCGGGATGATCTTTATGATGGCAGTAGAACAGGAATACGATGAGCTGAACATGGCTATCAAAATGTTCCAGGACACCATGATGCGCATGCGCTACTCTTCTATCCCGACCATCTCTGCACCTCATGGGATGACGCTGGGTGGTGGTTGCGAGCTTTCTCTGCATGCCGACAAGGTGGTTGCCGCAGCAGAAACCTATATGGGACTGGTGGAATTCGGTGTTGGAGTGATTCCCGGAGGAGGTGGTTCTAAGGAAATGACCCTAAGAGCAGCCGATACCTTCAGAAAGAATGATGTAGAGCTCAATGTGCTGCAGGAATACTTCCTGACCATTGGTATGGCCAAGGTATCAACCTCAGCGTATGAAGCCTTTGATCTTGGATTATTACAGCAAGGAAAAGATGTGGTGGTAGTCAATAAAGACCGTCAACTAGCCGAAGCCAAGAAGCATGCACTGCTCATGGCCGAAGCCGGGTATACACAGCCGCCACAGCGAAAAGATATTAAGGTACTCGGAAAGCAGGCCCTGGGAATGTTCCTCGTGGGAACCGACTCTATGGAAGCCGGAAAATACATCTCGGAGCACGACAAGAAGATCGCCAATAAACTGGCTTATGTGATGGCCGGTGGAGATCTTTCTGAACCGAATTATGTCAGCGAGCAATATCTGTTGGATATCGAAAGAGAAGCGTTCTTGTCACTTTGTACAGAGCGTAAGACCCTGGAAAGGATTCAGCATATGTTGAAAACTGGTAAGCCTTTGCGTAACTAATCAACAAATAGAGAGTAGAGAGTAGAGAGTGGAGAGTAGAGAGTAGACTCGACTAAAAACAAAATCAAAGAAAATGAAAACCAAGACTGCATATATAGTGAAAGCCTACCGTACTGCGGTAGGGAAAGCCCCCAGAGGACTGTTCAGATTTAAAAGACCTGACGAGCTGGCTGCAGAGACCATCGAGTACATGATGCAACAGCTGCCGGAATTTGATAAAAGTCGCATAGACGATGTGATCGTGGGTAATGCCATGCCTGAGGCTGAGCAGGGTCTTAACATGGGACGATTGATCTCCCTTATGGGATTAAAGACCGAAGAGGTTCCCGGAGTAACCGTTAACCGTTACTGTGCTTCAGGACTGGAAACCATTGCCATGGCCACTGCCAAGATCCAATCGGGAATGGCCGATTGTATCATTGCCGGAGGTGCAGAAAGCATGAGCTATATTCCTATGGGAGGGTACAAACCCGTACCTGACTACAAGGTAGCCAAGGAAGGAAACGAAGATTATTACTGGGGCATGGGGCTCACAGCAGAGGCCGTTGCCAACCAGTACAAGGTATCTCGTGACGACCAGGATGAATTTGCCTATAATTCTCACATGAAAGCCCTGAAGGCTTTGGAGGAAGGGAAATTCAACGACCAGATCGTACCGATTAGTATCGAAGAAACCTTTGTGAACAACAACAAAAAAGAAACACGAAACTATACCGTAAAACAGGATGAAGGTCCGCGTGCAGACACCAATCAGGCTGCACTGGCACGTCTAAGACCCGTTTTTGCCCAGGGAGGTAGTGTTACCGCCGGAAACTCTTCTCAGATGAGTGATGGAGCTGCGTTTGCCCTGGTAATGAGCGAGGAAATGGTGAAAGAACTGAACCTGGAGCCTATTGCCCGCCTGGTATCATATGCTGCTGTTGGGGTAGAACCAAGAATCATGGGTATCGGTCCGGTGAAAGCTATTCCGAAAGCTTTGCAGCAAGCCGGAATGAAGCAGGATCAGATTGACCTTATTGAACTGAACGAGGCTTTTGCATCGCAATCGCTGGCGGTTATCCGCGAACTGGGATTAAACCCTGATATCGTGAACGTGAACGGAGGAGCCATTGCATTAGGGCACCCGCTGGGATGTACCGGAGCAAAGCTTTCTGTACAACTCTTTGACGAGATGAGACGTCGCGACAGCAAATACGGAATGGTAACCATGTGTGTGGGAACCGGACAAGGTGCTGCCGGGGTGTATGAGTTTTTGAGTTAAAAGGAGACAGTTTGAGGTACGAGCCTGCCTGTCGGCAGACAGGTTTGAGCTACGAGTTTGAGGTACGAGCCTGCCTGTCGGCAGACAGGTTTGAGGAACGAGTCTGCAAACTGTATACTGCAAACTTTAAACTGCTTACTGAAAGAAATAAAAAACCAAAGATTACAAATAGAGATATGGAAACGTTAAAAAAAGATGTAACACGGGGAGGTCAGTTTCTGGTAAAGGAGACCAGGGCTGAAGATGTTTTCACCCCGGAAGATTTTACCGAAGAGCAGAAGATGATGTTGGAGTCGGTAAGAGAATTTGTTGACCGTGAGGTATGGCCTCACAAGGAGCAATTTGAAAAGAAAGACTATGCCCTGACCGAAGAGATCATGAGAAAGGCCGGTGAGCTGGGACTTCTTGGAATTGCCGTACCTGAAGAATACGACGGACTGGGAATGGACTTTGTAACCACCATGCTGGTATGTGATTATATTTCCGGAGCTACCGGAAGTTTGGCGACCGCTTTTGGTGCCCACACCGGGATCGGAACCATGCCTATTACCCTTTACGGAAGTGAAGAGCAAAAGAAAAAATACGTACCAAAGCTGGCTACAGGAGAATGGTTCGGTGCTTACTGTCTTACAGAGCCGGGAGCAGGTTCTGATGCCAACAGCGGTAAAACCAAGGCTGTCTTAACTGAAGACGGAAAGCATTACCTGATCAGCGGACAAAAAATGTGGATCTCGAATGCGGGATTTGCCAACCTATTTATTGTTTTTGCTCGAATTGAAGACGATAAGAACATCACCGGGTTCATTGTAGAGAATGATCCGGAAAACGGAATCACACTTGGAGATGAAGAGAAAAAGCTGGGTATCCACTCCTCTTCTACCCGCCAGGTATTCTTTAACGAGACCAAGGTGCCGGTAGAGAACATGCTATCTGAAAGAGGTAATGGATTCAAGATCGCTATGAACGCCCTGAACGTGGGCCGTATCAAACTGGCTGCTGCCTGTCTTGACGCTCAGCGAAGGGTGATCACAGAAGCTGTAAAATATGCCAATGAGCGCATCCAGTTCAAGACGCCTATCGCCCAGTTTGGTGCTATCAAGTTGAAGCTGGCTGAAATGGCTACCAGCGCATATATCGATGAAAGTGCTGCCTACCGTGCTGCCAAGGATATCGAAGATCGTATTGCGGCCAGAAAGGCAGAAGGTAAATCGCATTCTGAGGCAGAGCTTAAGGGAGTTGAAGAATACGCCATTGAGTGTTCTATTCTTAAGGTTGCTGTATCAGAAGATTGCCAGAACACTACTGATGAAGGTATTCAGATCTTCGGAGGTATGGGATTCTCTGCTGACACTCCTATGGAATCGGCCTGGAGAGATGCGCGTATCTCCAGAATTTATGAAGGTACCAACGAGATCAACAGAATGCTTTCTGTGGGTATGCTGATCAAAAAGGCCATGAAAGGGCATGTAGACCTTTTAGGTCCTGCGATGGCTGTGAAAGATGAGCTGATGGGAATTCCTTCATTCGATACACCTGATTATTCTGAGCTGTTCACCGAAGAGAAAGAAATGATCGGTAAGCTGAAAAAGGTATTCCTGATGGTTGCCGGAGCCGGGGTACAAAAGTACGGTCCGCAACTGGAAGAACACCAGCAATTGCTGCTTGCGGCAGCTGATATTCTGATAGAGATCTATATGGCAGAATCAGGAATTCTGAGAACCGAGAAGAACGCCAAGCGTTTTGGTGAAGAAAGCCAGAAAGAGCAGATCGCTATGGCTAAGTTATACCTCTACAATGCTGTTGAGAAGATCAACACCAGTGCCAAGGAAGGTATTGCCGCCATCAGCGAAGGTGACGAGCAGCGTATGATGCTTATGGGACTGAAGCGTTTCACCAAGTACACCAACCTGCCGAATGCCATCGAGTTGAGAAACATCATTGCCGAGAAGGTAACGGCTGAAAATAAGTATTGCTTTTAATTCCCTTACTTACTCTTGAGAGGGTTTTAGAATTTAGTTGTTTGTTGAGTAGCCGTCCGGGAAACCGGGCGGTTTCTTTTTTTGATGTGATGGGTTACAGGGTACGGGTTAAGGGCTAATGGGCTAATGGGCTAATGGGCTAATGGGCTAATGGGCTAATAAAATTAAATAATCCAAAAAAAAAGAAGATCCTGACCGCCAGTGAAAGACCTCTCTATTCTACTATAATGCAAATAATAGAAAACACGCCAACATCCCTAAAATTCTGTAATTTCAATCACAGTAAAATAAGAATGAAAGCTGCAGAACTAAAAAACATCTGGCACCAACTCACTTCTAAATATTCTGACGATAAGGAGCTTATCGAAAACCTCTGGTCAGAGTTGGAGCAATGCTATATGGCATCAGGGCGCTATTATCATAACCTCGAGCATATTGGGTACATGATCACCCTGGCTTTAGAACATCAGGAACACATTGAGGACCCGAACGTCTTACTGTTTTCAATATTCTATCACGATATTATTTATCAACCGGGAAGTACTCAAAATGAGGAGAAAAGTGCTGAGCTTGCCAGGCTGCGTCTTACAGCATTACAGGTGCCGAAAGAGAAGGTCAACAGGTGCTGTGAGCAAATCCTTGCCACAAGATCTCATAAAGGGGCTGAAGATAGTGACACCCAGTACCTTTTAGATATCGACCTGGCCATCATCGGAGAAACACCGGTAAAGTTCGAAGCTTACACCAAACAGATCGGGAAGGAATTTTCAAAGCTACCCTCTCCATTGTTTAAGGCCGGGAGAATGTTCTTTCTAAAGGAATTCCTCGGGCGCAGGCGAATTTATCAAACGGATCGTTTCTATAAGGAAAGAGAAGCCCAGGCAAGAACTAATCTTACCAACCTCCTGAGATCTGCACAAAAAAAATCATAGCTCCATAAAAACACGTTTATTAAAACAATTAACCTCCTGATCTTCTGATATTTGTAGATTATTTTCTATTTTTACGAGTAATATCATTACAATGAAAATAATCAAACTCAAGCGTTGGGCAGCAGGTAGCAGTGTATACATCAGGATCGATCTGACTACGGATCCGGACCTGGACTTGGTGTTAAGTTCAATTGATACGTTATCCTGGGACAAGGAATCAGGTTGTTATTTCGCGTTGTATACCAAGGGGAACCTGAATCGGCTATTTAAATACCTGGTTTCTGAAGGGTGGTATGTGGATTACTCAGAATTCAAGGAAACCAATAAGATTGACCTCCCTCCTCCCCGAAATCCTGAAGAAGATCATACCGACGACAAAAGTCATCGTACGGACATGGAAGATTTCATGTATTGGATGCATCAGATGCGGTACAGCAAGAACACGATCAAGACCTACATAGGGCTACTGCATGTTTTTTTTGATTTTTTCAGGGAAAAGATCCCAACGGAGATCAACCTAAGGGATATTGACCGTTTTAATCAGGAATACATCTTAGGCAATGGGTACAGCAGGGTATTTCAGAATCAGCTTATCAGCGCCCTGAAATTGTATTATATGCGATATCACAACAAGGAGTTAGACATTATGCATTTGGAGCGTCCGCGAAAAGCCCGAAAGCTTCCTGAGGTTTTATCCAAGGAGGAGGTGATCGATCTGCTCACGGCAGTACGCAATCTGAAGCACCGTTTTTTATTGAGCCTGGTCTATTCCTGCGGATTGCGCATAGGCGAGGCTTTAAATTTACGATTAACCGATCTGGACACGACCCGAAAATTCATGCATGTAAGGCATGCCAAGGGCGCCAAGGATCGTTTTATTCCGCTAAGCGACCGCACCCTTGAGAAGCTAAGGGACTATTTAAGAACCTATCGTCCGAAGGACTATGTTTTTGAAGGACAGGATGGAGGCCCCTACACTCAATCGAGCGCCAGGCAGGTATTATCTCGCGCATTGGCCCACACGAATATCACCAAGCATGTTACCTTACACACCTTAAGGCACAGTTATGCCACGCATTTACTGGAAAACGGCACAGACATCAGGTACATACAGGAGTTACTGGGCCATTGTGACCCCAAGACCACGATGATCTACACCCATGTAAGCACGAGCAGTTTACAAAAGATCAGAAATCCTTTTGACGATCTGGACCTATAGCTTATATTCGATACAAAGAATTCCCCTACGTTTATCCATTCACAATGGGTGCATATAAACCACCGGGATTTTTATATAAACAAGTTGTGGTCAATGCTAAAAAAATGAATCCTAAAATTAAATTCACATACTTAATATTGGCATTAGGTCTTTTCTCTTGTAAAGTCTTAAAAGAAAGTAATACCAAAATTTTACCAGAATTTTCAATTCAAGGAAAAAGCTATAATGAATTAATAGTAAATAGGATTCCAGATTATGGGCTTACTGGAGAAGATGGCTGTATTGTAGAAAATCAGATAAAGATAAACTTAGACAATATAAACGAGAATTACATTAGTGGAAAAATCAGTGATGTTGATTCTACAGAACCCCTAATTAATGCTGAAATTCAATTAATATTTGAATCTGATACAATACTAACCCGATCTAATAATAAGGGAGAGTTTGAAAAGCGTTTTAAAGATGAATTAAAAAAAATAAAAGCGACATACATAGCTTATAGAACAGTTGAGATTAACTTGAAATAAAAAAGCACAGACCACAACATGAGGCTATACGCAAGCGCTACAATTCTGACAAGTTTCGACTATATTACTTATCTTCAAATCCACAACCAAACCAAAGCTATGCGGTCGCTGCCCTGTTCTCCTCCAACGCCAAAGGCCAAAAGGTCGCCCAGGCCAGCCAACCACGCCTGTGCATAGCCCGACCGTTGTGCACTATTTAAAAAATGACCTTACTAACCGAAAAAATATATTACGCTGATCAGAATATCCTGAAACTAATTGAATCACAATTTGAATTAATTGATTGTAGAAACTGGTACAGATTATACCGGAATAAATTAGATAATTCTTTTTGGCGACTGGACGAAGTAGATAAGTACCAGGAACAATTTTTTGTCCGACTTGAATCAAGTGAAAACTGGACTGAATATGATGACCAAAGCTTGAGAATTGAATTATTAAAAAAACACAGAGGTACTAGTAGCAAAAAATGCACTTGGGAAGGATGTGATAAAAACGCATTAAACGAAATGCTAATATGTGAGTTCCATGCATTCAAGGAAATGGGAGTCAGAAAATAAAAAAACAGTGCACAACATGAGGCTATACCCCAGTGCTAGATCCTACAAGAATTAGACTATTTTCTTTATCTTAATCTCCTGAACAAAAAAAGAATGCACCTCGTTAAGGTTGCTGGTCTCCGCCAACGCCAAAGGCCAAAAGGTCGCCCAGCGGCCCCATACCACACCGGTGCATAGCCCGACCGTTCTACGCAATTTGCACCAAATGGACGAAAAGATTAAAAAACAACTAGAATTACATGTTGCCGGAGCTACGGTTCAACATAAAAGCCCATTTGAAATACTTGAACATCATGATAACGGACATAAACTAGAATTGGAATTTATTAAAAAATGGGTTCATCCATTTTATATGTTTTCAATCAACAATCCCGATGAATACATCAAAAATTTCAATCCAATTCGAATTGAACTGACATTGGATATCGCCAAAAAATTACTTGGAGATTTCAATTGGCGGACTCGAATTGTCGGTGCCCATTTTTCAGTAATTAATGATTACCGCGATTTAGAAACAATCATCGGAATTCATCTTCTTAAAAGTCAAGTTAGTTACGCAGGAACAGGTTATTGTTTAGCTCTCGCTAGTTTCAATTCAGAAAACGGAATTGACTTTTTAAAAAGATATTTGGACTACTACCTTACTCGAAAAGACCTTGACTACGATCAGAAAGACGCTATGGCTGCATTAAACTGGACTGACAAGATCAACGGGACTTCCGAAATGGAAAAATTTTTACCGAAGTTCACGGAATGGTCGAATGGACAAAAGAATTTAGAAATTGAAATTTCTAGGTTTAACAACCAAATGAAAAACATTAATAAAATAAAAACTGCGTAGAACTTGAGGCTATACCCCAGTGCTAGATCCTACAAGAATTAGACTATTTTCTTTATCTTAATCTCCAGAACAAAAAAGAAAAAATGCACCTCGTTAAGGTTGCTGGTCTCCTCCCCTGCCTGCCGGCAGGCAGGAACGCCAAAGGCCCAAAGGTCGCCCAGCTGCCCCATGCCGCACCGGTGCATAGCCCGACCGTTATGTGCAATTAGCAAAACTCCATGCTAAAATGATTAAGTAATGAAATTGAAAGAACATGCAATTTGGAATCAATTGAGAGCTGATGAAGTATTGGAAGCAAAACTCAATAAAACTACTGGATTACAATTTCGAAATGAAGATTTTCTGCACTTTCTGTTATTCACCTTGGGGATATTAGGATTAACTCAATTTTTACCAGCATATCTAAACGGAAACGAATATCTTTTCTGGTTAGTTATTGTGAGTTCCTTGATGATTATTAAGTCTAGCTTCTCATTAGTGCTTCGATGGATTAAAATTAAAAGATTAGAATACCTAATAACAAACAAAAGATTAATTATATATAACAAATCCAAAGATCAAATATTAAAAAGCTTTCCGTTTAATGATTTCCCTAGAATGGTTTTAAGAGAAAATGCCTATAATTCCGGATTCATCATTCTTGGTGAATATGATAAATTCTGGGAGTCAGATCCAAAAGATAAATTTGAATGGGGAAAATTAATTCTTCGAAAAAGGTCGATTAATCTGGATTACAGATATACTTTAGATAATATTCCTGAGGTTAAAAAAGTTTACCAAGAGTTACTTTCCAAAATTGAAAAGAAAGCTAACAGCACATAACATGAGGCTATACCCAAGCGCTATCATTCTGATAAGTTTCGACTATATTCCTTATCTTCAAAACCAGAACAAACCCAAAGCTATGCGCTCGCTGCCCTGGCCTCCTCCAAAGCAAAAGGCCCAAAGGTCAGCCAGGCCAGCCAACCACGCCTGTGCATAGCCCGACCGTTATGTGCAATCTGGAGCATCTCTTAATTCTTATTAAAGAAATCAATTGATAAAAACTAGATCTCTATTAATAAATTCTGTAAGAACGATCGGGCTAGTAATTTTAATGATCGGGGTCTATAAATATGGATATCACAATGGGCTTGAATTTTTAAGAAAAAATGACTCTGGTCTTGGAGGCCTTGGTGAAATAATTGAAGCAATAGTCTTAATTGCCATCGGAATAATAACGATAACAATCAGCTTCATAATTAGCTTTAAAAAGAAAAAATAAAAGCAGACAGCACATAACATTAGGCTATACCCAAGCGCTATCATTCCTACAAGTTTCGACTATATTCATTATCTTCAAATTCAGAATAAACCAAATGCTATGTGCTCGCTGCCCTGGCCTCCTCCAAAGCAAAAGGCCCAAAGGTCAGCCAGGCCAGCCAACCACGCCTGTGCATAGCCCGACCGTTAGCATACATACCGAAGAATGCCCATAATAGAATTAACAACCTACATCAAATCTGAAAGAAAAATTGTCTTCGATTTAGCTCGAAGTATTGATCTTCATAAAATTTCTACTGAACATACAAAAGAGGAAGCAATTGCTGGAAAAACTAAAGGGTTAATAAACTTAAATGAATGGGTAACCTGGAAAGCCAAACATTTTGGTATAACACAAAAACTAACCTCTAAAATCACCGAATTCAGTTCACCACATTACTTTACAGACGAAATGGTTGAAGGGGCTTTTAAGTCTTTTAAGCATCAGCATATTTTTGAAAATAAAGAAGATGGAGTCCTAATGATTGATAAATTTGAATTTCAAGCCCCTATGGGTTTTCTGGGACAATTGGCTAACTCCTTGTTTTTAAAGACATACATGAAAAACTTATTGGAGAAAAGAAATAAGATAATCAAAGAATTTGCTGAAACTGAAAAATGGAAATCAGTTTTAAAATAAAAAAAGGTACGTATGCTAACATGAGGCTATACCTCAGTGCTAGATCCTACAAGAATTAGACTATTTTCTTTATCTTAATCTCCTGAACAAAAAAGAAAAAATGCACCTCGTTAAGGTTGCTGGTCTCCGCCAACGCCAAAGGCCAAAAGGTCGCCCAGCTGCCCCATACCGCACCGGTGCATAGCCCGACCGTTGTAGGGCATTAGTAAAAGCCAGTAAATCAAATTGAGCACATTCTTTTTCATAGTCATATTAATAATTGTATTCATTGGAATACCAATTGGCGCTGGTTGGTTTATTCATTGGGCAATAAAATCAAGTGGACATCCCAAAGCAGCAAAATCCATAACGCTCATTTATGGTCTAATAGTTCTAATATCAGGAGTTTTTATCTATTTTGAGGATGAGTTTTTCACCAAGGAAGATGCTAGATTTTTTGTAGAAGAACAAGGGATAGAATTAATGGATGAATTTAAAGTTGTACATAATGAATCTAGTTCAGCCATAGGAGACTACTATCATACTTTCACTATAGAAATATCAGGAAGTGACAAAAGGAAAGCTATAAACGAAATAAAAAAGTCAGAAAATTTTCAATCCGAAAAAAGTTCGGTTGACACTTTACTTTATTTATCAGGCAACAGATATTTTGGCCCAAAGGTGACTCAAAACTATGAAACCGAAAATGCTTTTATTCGAGAGTTTTTCGAACCTAGCGGACAAAAAGGATATGCCCCTACATTCAGAAAAATTGAAATAAGTAAATCAAGAAATGAACTGACATTTAAAGAAATTAACGAATAATAAAACGCCCTACAACAAGAGGCTATACCCCAGTGCTAGATCCTACAAGAATTAGACTATTTTCTTTATCTTAATCACCTGAACAAAAAAGAAAAAATGCACCTCGTTAAGGTTGCTGGTCTCCTCCAAACAGATCCCTCACCGAGTTATCGGTTCGGGAGCCAAAAGGTCGCCCAGCTGCCCCATACCGCACCGGTGCATAGCCCGACCGTTGTAACGCATTATGAAAAACATCGTTTTCATATTTATCTTCCTAACAATATCAAATAAATCAGCTCTTGCCCAAGATCTAAAGGAACAGCCCATTTCCTGTCAAATGCTAAAAGAAATGTATTTGGAAGACCAAAAATATCGTGGCGCCAAATTAGATGGTGGAAGTCCAGCAGAAGTATATAATAGAATACTAGATTCCCTTAAAAAAGAACAGGAATCAAAAAAAAATTCGGCCAATTTATCCAACAAACAAAATGATAGCTTAAAGCTATTGGCTTATACATTATTCAAACGCGAAATTAAACCTAGGTACATCCTAGAGTCAAATGATTCAATACGACAGCTACAAATTGAAATTGACATTAAAAACACAACTAAACTTTTAAAGATAATTGGGGAGTATGGTTGGCCAAAATTAGATGATTACAATTGTAAATCAGAGGTAATAAAAATTACCACAATGTTCCGTCATGCCCCACCAAACTATTTTAATCAGATAAGAGACTTAATTGAAAACGAAAAATCTTTAAACAGAATACCAGAATCTGCATACCTGGCAATCGATGACCACTTAAAGGGAAGACCCGGAAGAATAAAAAAATAACGCGTTACAACATGAGGCTATACGCAAGCGCTACTTCCTACAAGTTTAGACTATTTTACATATCTTGATCATCCAAACAAAACCAAAGCTATGTGCTCGCTGCCCTGGCCCCGGCCAGAGGTAAAGGCCAACGCCACGGGCCAGGCCAGCCAACCACGCCAGCGCATAGCCCGACCGTTGGGCATAATCCAAGAATTTAATAAAAATTTTAATCACAAGTAAAATGAAAAAAATATTAATTATCAATGCCATTATTTGGGCTATCGTAATAGTTGCAATTTCTTTTTGGGCAAAAGAATCTGAATACTATAAATATATTCTTGGTGTACTAGTTGTTGGTTTCACATTACAAAATGGATTTACATATGAGATTCTCAAAAAAGAAAAAAGGTCCAAAACTTAATTGGTAAAGAATTCGCACTTTAAACAATAAATTAGCAGTGGTAACATTGGAATCTTTACGATAAAGTAATTGCCAAAAAATTATATTAAAGTGACTAAACTCAATTTCATATTGAACTGATGAAAGGAAAACTGAAGAAATTAAAATATTAACCATTAAATACGCACATATGCCCAACATGAGGCTATACCCCAGTGCTAGATCCTACAAGAATTAGACTATTTTCTTTATCTTAATCTCCTGAACAAAAAAGAAAAAATGCACCTCGTTAAGGTTGCTGGTCTCCGCCAACCCCAAAGCCAAAAGGTCGCCCAGCTGCCCCATACCGCACCGGTGCATAGCCCGACCGTTGTGTGTAATTTGATGAAAAAAAATCTAACACTAAATCCGAAATTAATTTTAATAGAATCTATTGGGTTCTTTTTCGTCATTCAAGGTTCCCGTCGTCTGAATATCTCATATAATTCAGAAAAATGGGAAAACGTAATTCAATTCGATCAAGAGAAAATTGGAGGCATTTCGGATGTTAGTCAATTCTTTTTCGAAATTTCAATTTGGAGTACTTATACCCTAGTATTCTTAACCATATTGACTCTCCTAATAAAACTAATTACAAAGCAATCTATTGGAAACACCTTAATTAGCTCCTCAATTGTATTTGCATTATTTCCATCTGGAATAATGGGGCATACCAGGCTTTCACAAACATTAAATTCATTAGGCTACTATTTTTCTAATGAATTAAAAATGGCCTTTCTTGCCGGAGGAATATTACTAGCATCCATCGGGTTAATTTTGCTATGGTATGCCCTTAAAAAAACCAAACTACACACAACATGAGGCTATACCCCAGTGCTAGATCCTACAAGAATTAGCCTATTTTCTTTATCTAAATCTCCAGAACAAAAAAGAAAAAATGCACCTCGTTTCGGTTGCTGGCCTCCGCCAACGTCACCCCAAATGACCTCGCAAGCGAGCTCAAGGGGCAGGAAGGCCAAAAGGTCGCCCAGCTGCCCCATACCGCACCGGTGCATAGCCCGACCGTTGTGTTTAATTTTGGGAAACCACCTCAAGACCAATGATCTATAAACTGATAATAAATGTTTTAGCCTTAATTGTTCTAATAATCATTGGAATAATATTGTTCTACAACATTAAATGGTTCCTGTTTCAACGCCCAAAAGAAAATAAAAGAGGATGGCGAACAAAGTCTTCCGGAAGAGACAATATTATTTATCAGGAGAAAATTGAAAATGAATGGAAAGGCATTGAAATTCAAGGAGAAATGCTTGTAGGCAGAAAAAGTAAAGTTCTCTATTTCAATTCCGAAAAAGAATGGAAAAGATATCCAGAATGGGCTCAAAATAGAAATCAAATAATTGAAAGAATAAAAATGGAATGGCCGCCAGAACGAACAGAATATCAAAACTAAACACAACATGAGGCTATACCCAAGCGCTAGCATTCCTACAAGTTTCGACTATATTACTTATCTTCAAATTTAGAACAAACCCAAAGCTATGTGCTCGCTGTCCTGGCCTCCTCCAAAGCAAAAGGCCCAATGGTCAGCCAGGCCAGCCAACCACGCCTGTGCATAGCCCGACCGTTACCACACATATGAAACGGAATCATATTTTCATATTAGTCTTGACTATAATTTCTTCCCACTGTATTCGAGGTCAAGAAAAAAAGAACAATTCCTACGTTGAATTAGAACAGACCGTGTTTTATGAAATATTTCCTACAATCATCGATTCCTTGTATTATGACAATCGATTACTTCCACCTCCTCCACCCCCAGCTCCAGAAACTTTAAGAGAAAAAGGATATGATCTTAAGGATGGATACAGTGCCGCATATAAGAAGTGGAAAAAAACTTCTGAATACAAAACGCAGATGGATCAATGGACGAAGAAAAAAGATTCATTAAAAAAAGATACAACTTCCGTCTACTTAATAATTCAAGACACAATAAATAAACTTAAACTGGATGATATAAAATACCTAAAGGAAGCATTTGATAACAATTCAATACAAATTGATAGCTCAGAGTTTCTTAATGAAAGCGAATATCAAATTAACCTCAAAAAGTTAAAAATCAACAAGAAGAACTTAATATTTCAATATGCTTCTCAGTTCCCTTCCAACAGTACAATATGGCGTATGAAATATGATTTTCACATCGCCGCGTCCATTGGGTTTAGTAGAATACTATTTGATAAATCAAAATCGTATGGCATTTTAAATGTGGGTTACGTTATGGGAAGACTGAATGGCATTGGAGTACGAATAATTATTAAGATAAATAAGGAAGGGCATTGGGTTATCGAAAAAATGGAGCACACATGGATTTCATGAAAACATACGTGTGGTAACAAGGGCTATAAAGCATTGCTGCAGTCTTACACGATTTAGACTATTTTCTTATATTGAGCACCAAGAACAAAAATGAAGCGTCACGTTTCCAACGTGGCTCTGAGCCCCCGCCAGAGGTAAAGGCCAACGCCACGGGCTCAGACCCACACACCACAACGCTTCATAGCCTGACCGTTGTATGCCATTTGAAAAGACTTCTACCTGAAATATGATAATGCCTTCTGACAAAGACTATAAGTCAACCAAAAAAATAAAGCAAAATATCTCGAATATAAAAGAAGAATTCGGGCCACTTGCTAAATGGATTGACGACAAATATGATGTCAAAACATTAAACCTCATTTTCGATTATATAGGTAATGACAAAGCTCATCCTCGACTGCAAGTTTGTCTAGAGTATGCAAGGGACAAAGGAAAGTTTATGGACAACAAGACTTATAACTTTGACAAAAGAAAACAGAACGAAATTGCAGAAAAGTTCGCAGAAATAACTTCAGATTATGAATTAAAAACCAAATCGAATTGGATTAAAAGAATATTCGGACTGACTTACGAATCAAATAATCTATTTGTTTATTTCACTGACTTTGAATCTATCGCTAAAATTGAGGCTAATGAAAAGATTACGGAAAAGGAAATTAAAAATTTAAAAGCGAAAATAGATAACAAGGAGCTTTGGACAATTTCTAGAGCTTTTTCTGGCGTTACTTTCTTTTTGTATACTGACGAACAATTAAAAAAATATCAAGATTCTGAGACTCTTAAAAAATGGAAAAATCAATATTATGAATTACTTAAAGAGTATGATGAATTTGGTTATTTCAAGAGTGATTATTTCTATTTTTTTTTAGATAGCAAAGAGAATTTTGATACGAATTATGAAGCCAACTGGTTCTATTACTATAAATAAAAAACGGCATACAACATGAGGCTATACCCAAGCGCGGGATCCTACAAGAATTAGACTATTTTCTTTATCTTAATCTCCAGAACAAAAAAGAAAAAATGCACCTCGTCACGGTTGCTGACCTCCGCCAACGCCAAAGGCCAAAAGGTCGGCCAGCGGACCCAACCGCGCCTGTGCATAGCCCGACCGTTGTGGTCAATGCTAAAAAAATGAATCCTAAAATTAAATTCACATACTTAATATTGGCTTTAGGTCTTTTCTCTTGTAAAGTCTTAAAAGAAAGTAATACCAAAATTTTACCAGAATTTTCAATTCAAGGAAAAAGCTTTAATGAATTAATAGTAAATAGGATTCCAGATTATGGGCTTACTGGAGAAGATGGCTGTATTGTAGAAAATCAGATAAAGATAAACTTAGACAATATAAACGAGAATTACATTAGTGGAAAAATCAGTGATGTTGATTCTACAGAACCCCTTATTAATGCTGAAATTCAATTAATATTTGAATCTGATACAATACTAACCCGATCTAATAATAAGGGAGAGTTTGAAAAGCGTTTTAAAGATGAATTAAAAAAAATAAAAGCGACATACATAGCTTATAGAACAGTTGAGATTAACTTGAAATAAAAAAGCACAGACCACAACATGAGGCTATACGCAAGCGCTACATTTCTGACAAGTTTCGACTATATTACTTATCTTCAAATCCACAACCAAACCAAAGCTATGCGGTCGCTGCCCTGTTCTCCTCCAACGCCAAAGGCCAAAAGGTCGCCCAGGCCAGCCAACCACGCCAGCGCATAGCCCGACCGTTAGCAACAATATAAAACCAAACCTTATGGAACAAATTTTAGAAAAAACTTATGCAAAATTCTGGGATAGAGTAGGCGCCTACATATTAGATGGAATAATAGTTGGCTTTATTTCGTTTGCCTTAAACTATTTAAATATCACCCAATTTAAGAGCTTCCTTATCTATTTACCAATAGCAATAATAGGTATATTGTATAAACCCGTAATGGAGTATAAATATGGTGCTACTGTAGGTAAAATGCTTTTAAATCTCCGAGTTATTGACGAAAACGGAAGTAACATAGATTTTGAAAAATCATTACTTAGAAGTTTAATTGTTATTACACCTGCACTTCTTTATATCCCTACTCATTACCTCGCGTTTCAAAATTCATATATTTTAAGCGCTGACGGATTCTTTGAATTTTCCAATCGAGTTGCATTTACTTACCCTACCATGTCTTTGTTTACTAATCTTTTCTCCATCGTGTTTATTGTCGATGGAATAATGATGGCTTCAGATAGTGTTAAAAAAAGAAGCTTAAAAGATCGTATGGCAAAGACATTCGTAATTAAAAATTAAGTAAACAGTTGCTAACATTAGGCTATACCCCAGTGCTAGATCCTACAAGAATTAGACTATTTTCTTTATCTTAATCTCCAGAACAAAAAAGAAAAAATGCACCTCGTTAAGGTTGCTGGCCTCCGCCCCTGCCTGCCGGCAGGCAGGAACGCCAAAGGCCCAAAGGTCGCCCAGCTGCCCCATACCGCACCGGTGCATAGCCCGACCGTTAGCATACATACCGAAGAATGCCCATAATAGAATTAACAACCTACATCAAATCTGAAAGAAAAATTGTCTTCGATTTAGCTCGAAGTATTGATCTTCATAAAATTTCTACTGAACATACAAAAGAGGAAGCAATTGCTGGAAAAACTAAAGGGTTAATAAACTTAAATGAATGGGTAACCTGGAAAGCCAAACATTTTGGTATAACACAAAAACTAACCTCTAAAATCACCGAATTCAGTTCACCACATTACTTTACAGACGAAATGGTTGAAGGGGCTTTTAAGTCTTTTAAGCATCAGCATATTTTTGAAAATAAAGAAGATGGAGTCCTAATGATTGATAAATTTGAATTTCAAGCCCCTATGGGTTTTCTGGGACAATTGGCTAACTCCTTATTTTTAAAGACATACATGAAAAACTTATTGGAGAAAAGAAATAAGATAATCAAAGAATTTGCTGAAACTGAAAAATGGAAATCAGTTTTAAAATAAAAAAAGGTACGTATGCTAACATTAGGCTATACCCCAGTGCTAGATCCTACAAGAATTAGACTATTTTCTTTATCTTAATCTCCAGAACAAAAAAGAAAAAATGCACCTCGTTAAGGTTGCTGGTCTCCTCCAACGCCAAAGGCCAAAAGGTCGCCCAGCGGCCCCATACCGCACCGGTGCATAGCCCGACCGTTATATGGCATTTTTGCCAAACAAACGCGAAATTGTCATAAGATTGACATAGTAATGACGTAACCAATAAATCTACTCCTAAATATCTTTGCTGAGTACCAATAAAATTATATCGAAATGAATAACCAAAACTTAGCAATCAAAATCAAAGACTTACGAAATCGAAAAGGATATTCTCAAGAACAATTGGCTGAAGAATCAAAATTAAGCCTAAGAACAATTCAACGAATTGAAAAAGGAGAATCAATTCCAAGAGGAGATACCCTTATAAAATTGACCCAAACACTTGGGGTTACACCAGATGACCTCCTAGAATGGACAGATATTGAAGATAAAGGATATTTAACGCTTTTAAATCTTGGCGCCTTAACAGTAATGATCCAACCAATGTTAGGTATAATTATTCCCTTAGTTATGTGGATTCTAAAAAGAGAAAAAATAAAATATGTCGACGACACTGGAAAAAAACTAATCAGCTTTCAAATTACTTGGGCATTAACCCTCTATTTAGTTTTAATGATCGCTTCCAAAGGATCCTATCTGCCTATTAATTTCAGTTTGCTTAATTCATTTACTGTATTGATCACGGAGTTCTCTTCAATAGGAATATTTATAATCTTTTTATATATCTATAACCTAATCTCAATAATTATAAACATTAAAAAAAGTCAAAAAGGATTAAAAAATAAATACGCACCCTCCATACCTTTTTTGAAATAAAACGCCATATAACATGAGGCTATACCCCAGTGCTAGATCCTACAAGAATTAGACTATTTTCTTTATCTTAATCTCCTGAACAAAAAAGAAAAAATGCACCTCGTTAAGGTTGCTGGTCTCCTCCCCTGCCTGCCGGCAGGCAGGAACGCCAAAGGCCAAAAGGTCGCCCAGCTGCCCCATACCGCACCGGTGCATAGCCCGACCGTTATGCGTCATTCTAAGTGCCGAAGGCACTTTTTTATAGTCGATTTTTAAGTGGGGGAGTCTGATAAGACTCGAAAAATTTTTGACTTTTTTCGCGCTCACCTCCCAGAGAATAGCCGCAAGCCGTGCCCCCACCCTCGCCCATAGCTAATTGCACGCCTCGCGGGGTGTACTTGCCAGGATCCGGGGATTCCAGCTTAAATCAACGCCGCATAACTTAGGTGTATAAAGCCATTGCTACACCCTACAAGTTTC
This sequence comes from Robertkochia marina, assembly GCF_004799345.1. Lineage (GTDB taxonomy): Bacteria > Bacteroidota > Bacteroidia > Flavobacteriales > Flavobacteriaceae > Robertkochia > Robertkochia marina. The sequence continues at coordinate 135,676 of NZ_SSMC01000002.1, read as the reverse complement.
GACTATTTTCTTATATTCAACACCAGAACTAAAATGAACCGCCACTACTCGGCGGCTCAAGCTCCCCAGCCGCAAAAGGCCAAAAAGAGCTTGAGCACGCCCAGCCACAACGGTTCATACACTAGCCGTTGTGCCCAATATTAAAAAAACATTACCTTTGATACTATCAAATGATACTATCACGTGAAACCACCTTATGACATTACCCCAAAAGTACTAGAACTGATTGCTTCTATCTCTCAAAAAATAGGCCGTATCAATGCATCCTTTTTAGATAAACCTTCACCTCAATTAAGAAAAGAAAATAAGGTGAAGACCATTCATCATTCCCTTAAAATTGAAGGAAATACACTAACAGAAGAGCAAATAACTGCTTTAATCGAAAACAAAAAGGTGTTAGGCCCACCAAGAGACATCAACGAAGTAATCAATGCCATTGACGTATATGACCGCCTAAATGAATTTGACTTCAAATCAGAAGAATCTTTTCTCAAGGCTCACCGATTACTGATGAACAATCTTGTTTCTGAAGCCGGCTCCTATAGAAAGCAATCTGTCGGCATTGCCAAAGGGTCAAAATTGGAGCATATGGCACCTCCTCATGAAAATGTGCCTTTTCTCATGAAAGATCTTTTCAATTATATTAAAGATCCAAACGAACTTACACTTATCAAAAGCTGTGTTTTTCATTACGAATTGGAATTCATCCATCCATTTATTGATGGAAATGGAAGAATGGGCAGGCTATGGCAAACGCTTATCTTAATGAACGAATTTCCATTATTTGAATTCATTCCTCTTGAGACACTTATTAGTCAAAATCAAAAGGAATATTACAAATGTCTTGGACTGAGTGACAAGATCGGTAAATCCACTCCATTCTTGGAGTTCATGCTTAGCATCATTGATCAAGCCTTAATGGTTTTACTAGAAGATTCAGAAAAAACAATGTCTCAAGCGGATCGATTAGAATACTTCATATCGAAACAAAAAGGAAAGTTTACACGAAAAGATTACCTACTTACATTTAAAAATATTTCGTCGGCTACAGCCAGTAGAGATTTAGCTTTAGGGGTAGAATTAAACTTGCTAAAAAAGCATGGGACAAAAAATAAAACCTATTACACCATAGAAAAATAAAAAATACTGGGCACAACATGAGGCTATACGCAAGCGCTACATTCTGACAAGTTTAGACTATTTTACATATCTTAATCATCCAAACTAAAAACAATACTATGTGCTCGCTGCCCTGGCCCCGGCCAGAGGTAAAGGCCAACGCCACGGGCCAGGCCAGCCAACCACGCCAGCGCATAGCCCGACCGTTATGCGTCATTCTAAGTGCCGAAGGCACTTTTTTATAGTCGATTTTTAAGTGGGGGAGTCTGATAAGACTCGAAAAATTTTTGACTTTTTTCGCGCTTACCTCCCAGAGAATAGCCGCAAGCCGTGCCCCACTCCTCTCCCCTGGCTAATTGCCCGCCTTGCGGGGTGTATTTGCCAGGATCCGGGGATTCCAGCAAAAACAACGCCGCATAACATATGTGTATAAAGCCATTGCTTCATCCTACAAGTTTCGACTATTTTCTTATATTGATCACCAGAACCAAAATGAACCACCACAACTTGGCGGCTCAAGCTCTCCAGCCGCAAAAGGCCAAAACATAGCTTGACCCGCCCAGCCACAACGGTTCATACACCAGCCGTTATGCGTCATTCTAAGAGCCGAAGGCTCTTTTTTTTTAGTCGATTTTTAAGTGGGGAAGTCTGATAAGACTCGAAAAATTTTTGGTTTTTCGGGCTTACCATCCAGAGAAAACCGCAAGCCGTGCCCCACCCCTTCACCCAAGCTAATTGCACGGCTCGCGGGGTGTACTTGCCAGGATCCGTGGATTCCAGCTTAATTTTTTGGCTCGGGAATGTCTTGTTTAGATAATTCCCAAGGCGAGCCTCACTCATGCCCTCGGAAAACCGCTCGCCTTGGGGGGCGTACTTGCCTAGGCTTGGGAACAGAAAAATCAACGCCGCATAACATATGTGTATAAAGCCATTGCTTCATCCTACCAAGTACAGAATATTTTCTTAGATTAGGCTTCAGAATAAGAATGAACCTGACCGTCACGGCGGGCCAAGCTCTGCCAGAGGTAAAGGCCAACGCGCAGCTTGTCCCGCCCAGCCACAACGGTTCATACACTAGCCGTTGTGCGCAAGATTTAAAAAACACTAAAGAAACACCTAATGAGTTTTGGAGCTGGTCATGTAATGGATATGATTAACCGGATGAAACAAAACCGGGCTTTAAAACCTTCTAACAGATCAAAATTCAAAGGTGACAACAGAGAATCTATATATTCAAAAAAAGGAAAGAATTTCAAGATACCTAAGTTTAAAATTCTTCCTCCTAAAGAACTAGAAAAAGTCAAAACTCAAATTCAGCAAAACGCTGCTAAAGAAAGAAAAAAGCAAAATTTCATCTACGGAATCGCTTTAACAGTCATCACAATTCTAATTCTAGCCTTTTTTAAATGGTTAAATAAATAATCCAGCGCACAACATGAGGCTATACACAAGCGCTACATCCTACCAAGTTTCGAATATATTCATATATTGAAAATCAAAACAAACCAAAAGCTATGTGACTCGCTGCCCTGGCCCCGGCCAGAGGTAAAGGCCAACGCCACGGGCCAGGCCAGCCAACCACGCCTGTGCATAGCCCGACCGTTATGCGTCATTCTAAGAGCCGAAGGCTCTTTTTTTTAGTCGATTTTTATGGGTTGGAGTCTGATAAGACTCGAAAAAAAATGGATTTTTCGCGCTTACCATCCAGAGAATAGCCACAAGCCGTGCCCCCACCCCCGCCCATAGCTAATTGCACGGCTCGCGGGGTGTACTTGCCAGGATCCGGGGATTCCAGCTTAAATCAACGCCGCATAACTTAGGTGTATAAAGCCATTGCTACATCCTACAAGTTTCGACTATTTTCTTATATTCAACACCAGAACTAAAATGAACCGCCACTACTCGACGTGCTCAAGCTCCCCAGCCGCAAAAGGCCAAAAAGAGCTTGAGCACGCCCAGCCACAACGGTTCATACACTAGCCGTTGCCATTCATTGTAGAATCCACTCTAAACCAAAAAATAATATGAATAAAATAAGACTTATCGGATTAGCAACATTAGTTATCGGAATTATAATTCAGTTCACATTGGAAAACGATGCCGCTGATTTTATCTCTGGTATTTTAGTTGGTGTTGGAATTGGATTATTTCTAACCGGTAAAATTAGAAAGACAGCCAAATAGTTCAATCTAGAATTTGAATAAACCAACGAAAAGGCCATTAAATGAAAATCTAAGAATAAAAAAACCATAAATCCAAAAACAAAACAATAAGCTTATGAACTATATAAAAACTGGATTAATAATATCTACAATTATAATTTTCCTTTCATTTATTTTATTACAATATGATGTGTTCGAAGTAAGCACCGTTAAAGATGTCTTTATAATTCCTGCATTCGTGATTAATGTTTCGTTGATTTTTAAAATTTTCAGCGAAAAGAAGCAACCCACTAATTAATTATTCGATCGTTCGTTAGTCCGGCTCTATAGAAAAGTGTGAGTTAATCTTCTTAATCTCAAAAGCAGGAACTGAATTAAGTCGAATAAGATATTAACTGTAAACAACGAAATGGCAACATCGGCTATAGCTCATAGGCTAGTGTCGTACTTCTAAAAAAGAAAAAATATTCATGAACCAACCAGGCTATTCGTTTCCATCGTACGCATAAATCAAACCGCCCGCCACGAGCCATAGCCCCGTCGTTGGCTGTAATTTTAGAACATTAAACTTTGAATAAAAACATCATTGAAGAACTGGTATTAGAGCAAAAGAAAAGCTCTCTAAAGAATCATTTTTTTGATGCTTTATTTGTCAACACCCTTAAATACAGTGGAGAAATTCGTTCAAAAGAAATACTCCTTTGGAGAAGTTCTTCTTGGTTGAGGGGAGCGTACCCTGTATTCCACATAAAATTCAATTCGAATGATCAGTTTAGTGGGATTTCCATTGAGAAGAATCCTTACCACACAATCTTTGGAAAAATAACTTTAATTCTTCTTATAATTTTTATGTCATTTCCAATCATCGGAAGGGGATTCCAAGAAGGTTGGAAAGCATCCTTAATTATCCCCCTTTTATTTGTAATACCATTCTTGATTCTAAGAAAGCTTGAAATCATGGAGAAAAGGAATCTTATAGAAGAATTAAAAGAAACCCTTGAAGATTTAGAAAGAAAGTATTATCCAGAACGATTTAAAAACACTCCCAAAAAGAAAAAGGAAAAAGGAAAAAGAAAATCAATGGACAATTAGCAAAATAATTCTTAGAATATTTTCTTATCCACTTTGTGTCCTAATATTGTATTTCTGCTACACAACCGTCCTACCAGAAGGTAAAATATATCATGCACTTTTTCTACTTGAAATTACAGGGGCTTATCTATTAGCGGATATACTAAATATTATAAAAAAATAAAACTACAGCCAACATGAGGCTATACCCAAGCGCGGGATCCTACAAGAATTAGACTATTTTCTTTATCTTAATCTCCAGAACAAAAAAAGAAAAAAATGCACCCCGTCCAGGTTGCTGGCCTCCGCCAACGCCAAAGGCCAAAAGGTCGGCCAGCGGCCCCAACCGCGCCTGTGCATAGCCCGACCGTTGTGTGCAATACTGAAAAAATTGAGTCAAAATTTTAGCATAAAACATCAAGAACATTTTAAACTCTATGTCTTACTCAAAGACAAAATCATCTTTGAAAATGAACTGGAGAAAAATGGTATAAAATTCTATCAGGACTCAAAAGAGCAACCATATATTGATAAAGGAATCAGATACTTTTTGGCAGATAAAGACAGGGAAATTATTGATTCAATTTTAATTGAAAATAAAATTGTTGCTTCAACTGAATCCATCCCTGGATATGACTATAATGATCAAAGCAAAGTCCTGAAAATGTTCATATGGGTTTTAACTGGAATAATATTTCTAATAATTCTTTTAAGCCTAATAATGAACTAAAAATAAACAGTACAGCACACAACAAGAGGCTATACGCAAGCGCTACTTCCTACAAGTTTAGACTATTTTACATATCTTGATCATCCAAACTAAAAACAATACTATGTGCTTGCTGCCCTGGCCCCGGCCAGAGGTAAAGGCCAACGCCACGGGCCAGGCCAGCCAACCACGCCAGCGCATAGCCCGACCGTTACCCACAATATGAAAAAACCAACCGTATTAAAAATATACTCTTCATTATATCTAATAGGTTGTATCATCTTCACAATTCTTAATTACTCAAATCTAGTAAAAGAAGAAGGCTGGGGTATGGTTGGAATGATTGGTTTAATTTCAATTGGAATAATTGGATTAGTTTTAGATTTCGTTCTTACCAAAGTGATTAAAAACAAAATAACTTTAAATCTCACAGAATTATTTATTGTTCTACTGTTCTCAATTGAACTCTTAATTGAAATAAAAAAATAACATACAGTGGGTAACATAAGGCTATACCCCAGTGCTAGATCCTACAAGAATTAGACTATTTTCTTTATCTTAATCTCCAGAACAAAAAAGAAAAAATGCACCTCGTTAAGGTTGCTGGTCTCCGCCAACGCCAAAGGCCAAAAGGTCGCCCAGCCGCCCCATACCGCACCGGTGCATAGCCCGACCGTTAGGCGTAAGTCCAATAAAACACCAATACAATGAAAAAAATCAATCTACTACTTCTTACAATTTTAGCTTCAACCATCTTTAGTTGTATGAACATCACAGAAAAGCTTCAATTATTAGATACTTTAAAAGAAAGTATTTCAAGTAATTTAGAAACTGAAGATGTCGATTTAGAATTAATTAACAATGAGGAACTTGTGGTAGTACTAAAAGATTCTAAATTTCAAGATTATAGTACTGATGAAAAAAGAAACTTATCCTACGAAATAGGTCAAATGGTTTCTAACCTAGAAATAGAACTTGAAAATGGACAAGTACAATTTTTAACTGAAGAAAAACAAGGATTTTTCAAAACAAGTGATGGGGAATCTTTTGACATGTTCAAATAAGAAAAAAGAATGACCTCCGCCTAACATCGGCTATACCCAAGCGCTGCTTTTCTGTAAGAATTAGACTATTTTCTGTATCTTGATATCCACAACCAAAAAAAAGAAAATCGGCTTTGCATCCTGGTTGCTGGCCTCCGCCAACGCCAAAGGCCAAAAGGTCGGCCAGCTAACCCAGACCGCGCCTGTGCATAGCCCTGCCGTTGTAGCCCATTATGAAAGAAAATATAATAAGGACAATTTTTTGGCTTTTTGTAATTGGGATATTCGTCTATGTAACAGTTGACCACTTTAAGACAAAAAAGCAGGTAATGAATAATCCTCAAAATGTAATTGCCACAATTTCGGGAATCAAAAATGGCGTAAGAGGTAGTAAACGAATAACTTTTTCATATACATACAAAGACAGCGTTTACAAATCATATTCAAGAATTCCCCTATCCTTTAGAGGGTGGTGTGAAAAAAGAAATAAATGCAAAGGGTTAAAGTTTGAAATTACCATTAATAAGGATAACCCTAAACAACTTTTAGCAGATTGGGATAGTATTTTCGAGCATAAAAAATTTATCAAAAACCCATGACCCCTCTTTAAATTAATTTTGTCGTTTGACTGAAATAATAAAATAACGGGCTACAACATCGGCTATATCTCATGGCTAGTGTATTACTTCTAAAAAAGAAAAAAATATTCATGAACTCAACCAGGCTACTAGTTTCCATCGGACGCATCAACCAACCCGCCCGCCACGAGCCATAGCCACACCGTTGTGTGTAATTTTTAAAAAAAAGCCTATGGAGTATTTATCTGAAAAAGGAGGAAAAACAAAGTTATATTTTATCATCACGATAAATATTTTGATCTTAGGTTTCATGATAATCTCCTTTGTTCTGGATGAAAAATATCCTCAGGCAATATTGTTCGGATTAGTATTTATTTCCCTGTTCCTTGTTGGAAAGTACGTAACCAAAATTCAAAAAATCCAGACCATTTTCTTTGATGAAGAAAAATATTATATCAATTCAAAAAGTACTTGGCATCTTAAATCTGATCTTATAAAAATTGAAAACAATTTTCTTTCTGCCAGTTACATCGAGTTCAAAGGTGGTATTCGATATTATTTTCTAGGAAAACCTCCATGGAAAAAGCTTGGCTTTTTTACTCCCTCGGACTTAATTGACTAAAAAAACTACACACAACTTCGGCTATACACAAGCGCTAACATTCTTACAAGTTTCGACTATATTACTTATCTTCAAATTTAAAACAAACCAAACGCTATGTGCTCGCTGCCCTGGCCTCCTCCAAAGCAAAAGGCCCAAAGGTCAGCCAGGCCAGCCAACCACGCCAGTGCATAGCCCGACCGTTATGCGTCATTCTAAGTGCCGAAGGCACTTTTTTATAGTCGATTTTTAAGAGGGGGAGTCTGATAAGACTCGAAAAATTTTTGACTTTTTTCGCGCTCACCTCCCAGAGAATAGCCACAAGCCGTGCCCCCACCCCCGCCCATAGCTAATTGCACGGCTCGCGGGGTGTACTTGCCAGGATCCGGGGATTCCAGCTTAAATCAACGCCGCATAACTTAGGTGTATAAAGCCATTGCTACATCCTACAAGTTTCGACTATTTTCTTATATTGATCACCAGAACTAAAATGAACCTCCACAACTAGGCGCCTCAAGCTCCCCAGCCGCAAAAGGCCAAAAATGGCTTGAGCCGCCCAACCACAACGGTTCATACACTGACCGTTACCTGCAATATTGAAAAACACATTTTACTTCATAATAACATTTGCCTTTCTATCGTGTAAGTCAGCTCAAAAAGTTGAAGACATTTATATCGATGAATATATAACTCTATGTTTCGAAAATGAGTTATTTAAAAGAGTAAATCTTTTTAATGAGGAAGTTCCTAAACATTTCGTTGACTCTCTGATTAATATGCATACTCATTTTGAAACCTTTTTAATTAATGAAAAAGTTCTAAATGACGATTCAAAAAATTCATACAAAAAGTTATTTGAGGATTTAGAAAATCAGAAAATCAACATGGAAGAAATCAAGACTAACTTTATTGAAAAACTGAAATTTTATCCTGATCCCATATTCGAAGGCGGTGGAACCCAAATACCGAAAGTTTGCATTGCAAATGCTTATTTAAAATATGATTTATATAAAAAAGGGTCATGGAGGTACAATCTTATACTTGCTATGGACGGAGATTCTCCAGGAATTAAATCAAAGTATATTGAGACTCAACATAAGATTATCAATACAATTCCTGACAATAAATTTAATATAATGGTTTACAAGGCATATCTCTTGAATTACTTATACTTAGGTCTTTATAATGACAAATAATACTGCAGGTAACATGAGGCTATACCCCAGTGCTAGATCCTACAAGAATTAGACTATTTTCTTTATCTTAATCTCCTGAACAAAAAAGAAAAAATGCACCTCGTTAAGGTTGCTGGTCTCCTCCAACGCCACCCCAAATGACCTCGCAAGCGAGCTCAAGGGGCAGGAAGGCCAAAAGGTCGCCCAGCTGCCCCATACCACACCGGTGCATAGCCCGACCGTTGTACGCAATTATTGGGCTAAACAATTATCCTAAAAATTAATGGAAGTAACGTATTATCATAAAAACACTAATTACAAATGGTACGTACTTGGCTGTATTACTTCCTTGGTGGTAATAACCTATCTCCTTTGGACATTTTTGAAAAATCCTGATTCACATACATGGTGGTTACTGCCTACTAAAAATTCAGTAATTACTTTCTCAATAATTGGGTTAATTATTTTACTGTTTACAATTTGGGTCCTTTTTAAACTTTTAACTAAAAAAGGACATGTAAAAATAGACAGTCACGGTATTTACAATGACTTTTTCTTATCCAATAAGAAACAGATTAATTGGAATGAAATTGAGAAAATTGATACCATTAATCATAACCATAATCAGTACTTAGCGATCTATTTAAAGAATCAAAATTTGATTGAAAATACAGGATTAAACTATCTGGCAAGCAAAATAAATATTTCAACATTTGGAACAAGCCATATAATGATCACTAGTATATTGAATTGCACATATGATGAATTATTCAATGAAATTTCAAAAAGATTCGAACAACAGAAAAAATAAATTAAACCAATAAATAAGAGCTTAATATGCAATAACAGCGTACAACATGAGGCTATACCCAAGCCCTAGCTTTTCGTAAGAATTAGACTATTTTTTCTATCTTCAAATCCAGAACAAAAAGAAAAAAATGCACCACGTCCAGGTTGCTGGCCTCCTCCAACGCCACCCCAAATGACCTCGCAAGCGAGCTCAAGGGGCAGGAAGGCCAAAAGGTCGCCCAGCTGCCCCATACCGCACCGGTGCATAGCCCGACCGTTGTACAAAATTTTCATTAAAATTTACGACTCAGAATTTTGAGTCTAAGATGTTATTCGATTGAGTTATCAAAATAGATTTTACCATCTTTCATTACAAAAACAACATCTTCAATTGAATTTAAAAAATCATTTTGCAAATCTCCATTTATGGCGATAATATCAGCATAAGATTCTGGACTTAAAGACCCTATTTCATTTTCTTTATTAAAACTTTTAGCAGCCAAATAAGTTGCCGACTGTAGAATATTTAGCGGTTTCATTCCAGATTCATAATAGGCTTTAAACATGTCCCGTGAAGAAACTCCACGAGGAACCTGAATATCAGTATAATTATCAGAACCGGCAACGATCATAACTTTCTTATCTATCGCTTTCATCAATCTTTCTCGCATATCCTTCATATATCTATCTAACCAGGAAAGTTTATCAGGGTCTTTTCCTTGTAGCTCATAATAGGTTCTCATATAATGTAGGCTGTTCTCGGTTGGAACCAAAAATACATTTTTATCCGCCATAAGACTGAGTGTGGAATCAGCAATAAAAAATCCATGCTCAATTCCGTCAACGCCTGCTTTTATTGCATCCCAAGCAGACTGGTTGGTGACTGAATGAGCTGTAACAGTTAACCCAGATCTATGCGCAGTTTTTACAATAGATTCCATTTCAGGAATAGTTAGTTTAGTATTATTTGGAAGGTTATCAGCACAAATTTTTATCAAATCAACACCTTGATTAATATGCTCACTAACTGCGTTTATAGCGTCTGCGGGACCTTTAATTATTCGGTATTCCTCTTCCACGATTTCCTGGTACTTCTTTCGAACACCATAGATCTGCCCACCTTGTCCAGACATAATTTGGCCCGCAGCAAAAATACGAGGACCTTCTATAGAGCCTTCATTAATTGCGTCTCGTAATGCCACATCTAAAAACTCACCAGAATTTCCCAGATCCTTTATAGTAGTAATTCCAACATCAAGATATGATTTGGCTCTTTCGACACCTCTCAAGGTTCTTAAGGCTGGGCTTTCTAAAACCAAGGTACTAATACTATGTTCTGCAAAATCTTCCAACGGTTCCTGGTCGAATAAAACATGAGTATGAGAATCAATTAATCCTGGAAGAACTGTATAATCGCTTAGGTCTATAACTTTAGACCCCTTTGGTATATTAATTCTATGTCCAACTTTGGTGATTTTATTTCCTTCAATATGAATCATCCTATCTTTCAATAATTTATTTTCTTGGCTATCATAAAATAAACCAGCTATAATAAATGTTTCGGCTTCTTGGGCTTTAATTGTGGGAGACAGAAATAGTAGAAGAAAAATAAAAGTAGATGTAATACGAATCATTTAAAAATTTGAAATTAAGAAGTAAAGTGTAAGATTAATCGCTATAAATAAAAATAAAGATAGGAAAACTTTGTACAACATGAGGCTATACCCAAGCGCTGCTTTTCTGTAAGAATTAGACTATTTTTTCTATCTTCAAATCCAGAACAAAAAGAAAAAAATGCACCACGTCTTGGTTGCTGGCCTCCTCCAACGCCAAAGGCCCAAAGCTCGGCCAGCTGCCCCCACCCGCGCCAGTGCATAGCCCGACCGTTATGCGTCATTCTAAGTGCCGAAGGCACTTTTTTATAGTCGATTTTTAAGTGGGGGAGTCTGATAAGACTCGAAAAATTTTTGACTTTTTTCGCGCTCACCTCCCAGAGAATAGCCGCAAGCCGTGCCCCCACCCTCGCCCACAGCTAATTGCACGCCTCGCGGGGTGTACTTGCCAGGATCCGGGGATTCCAGCTTAAATCAACGCCGCATAACTTAGGTGTATAAAGCCATTGCTACTTCCTACAAGTTTCGACTATTTTCTTATATTCAACACCAGAACTAAAATGAACCGCCACTACTCGGCGGCTCAAGCTCCCCAGCCGCAAAAGGCCAAAAAGAGCTTGAGCACGCCCAGCCACAACGGTTCATACACTAGCCGTTGTGCAGCATTTACCAGAAAAATTTGACTAAATACAATCTGATATTAGCCTTTCTTTTAATTCCAATTTTAAGTTGGAGTCAGCATCAAATTTCTGGGGTAGTAATATCAAAAAACGAAAATACTCCGATACCAGGTGTAATAATTCTCGAAAAAGGAACAAAAAATGGCACCCAAACGGATTTGGAGGGCCACTTTAAATTTGAAGTATCAGATCCGTACGTAACCTTAGTTTTCTCTTATGTAGGAATGTTATCGAAAGAATATAAACTTGAAGGAGAAAATAATATCACAGTAAAGACAAAATGGGATTGTAACAAAGATTTCTTTGATGCGAATCAAATTAGTATTTACGGACAGAGTGGCTTAATAAATAATCCAATTGGTGGCAAAATTGAATTATCCTCACCTTACATATTTTTCGGAGGAGTATTAGAAGTTAGTTACAGCTATCAGACAAATACTAAAGAAAACATTTTCCAAGAAGGTAGCTTAGAATTTAAACACCCAATATCGACCTGTGATTTTGATTTTGATTTCCGAGCTAATTATAGAGAATTCGAATATGACCGGAAGTTAAATAGTAAATCCTATTCTTTTGAAACCGACCTTAATCTTTCAAGAATTAGTTTTATTGCAGGTTATAGTCATTTAGATTTTAATGATTTAGATACTGGTAAAAAAAATAATTCTTCTGGATTTTTAATTGGCTTAAGCACTAATATTGGGAGACCACTTTATCCAGAAGTAGTTGGAAAAATTTCGATTTACAATAATAATATCGAGTACTTCGGTAAAATTCAAGGTGCATACAAACGATTCTTAATATTTCTAAAATATTATAAATTAAGTTCCTTTAATGAGTTAAGTCTTGGAATAGGATATAACTTAAATTATTAGTTCTAAGTGTAAACGCAGCACAACATGAGGCTATACCCCAGTGCTAGATCCTACAAGAATTAGACTATTTTCTTTATCTTAATCTCCAGAACAAAAAAGAAAAAATGCACCTCGTTAAGGTTGCTGGTCTCCGCCAACGTCAAAGGCCAAAAGGTCGCCCAGCGGCCCCATACCACACCGGTGCATAGCCCGACCGTTAGCGGTAATATGAAAAAAGTCATATTCTATATATTCATTATTAGTGTCCTTTGTAGCTGTACATCCAATACTCGGAAAACATTTTCTGAAATTGAGATACTGAATGATGTTTTCTTAGACTTAATTGGAACCCAATATTATTATGAAGAACTCCCTATTCCTCCCTTACCATTAGAATATGCCGAAAATAAACAGGATTCTTTAAGGTACAAGATTCAAAAAGAACAATTCGATGAGGCATATGATAATCCTAAGTTAGACAGTTCAAAATTGGTAATAGGAATACTACCTTCATTCATTAACCCAAAACAGGCATTTGAATATTGGAATCCGAAACAGGAATCATTTCCGCGGATTCACTATTCGCCAGAATTACACTCGAAAGAATTTGATCAACTTCTTACCAAGATGGTTGATAGTACAGATTTTAATCCAGGAAAAATAGAATTGAATGCTTTAAAGAATAAAGGAAGATATATTATTAAAGATTTAGCAATACTTGCCAGTCAAGATCCAGAATATTGGAAAAGCCCTGATTACCGATACATTGGCTCAATTCGCTTTTCAGACTTTAAGATTAATAAAAACAATGATAAGGCGATTTTTTACTATTCTATGCCTTGTGGACGATTATGTGGTTCAGGAGAATTAATATTTTGCGTTAAATCAAATGGAAAATGGAAGATTGCCGATACAATCCAGCTTTGGGTTTCATAAATACTACCGCTAACATGAGGCTATACCCAAGCGCTATCATTCCTACAAGTTTCGACTATATTCATTATCTTCAAATCCACAACTAAACCAAAGCTATGTGCTTGCTGTCCTGTTCTCCTCCAACGCCAAAGGCCAAAAGGTCGCCCAGGCCAGCCACCCACGCCTGTGCATAGCCCAACCGTTGTGCCTCATATTGAAAACTGGACGGAAAGAAATTATGCGAATTAAAAATATCATATATCTAACTCTTGTTATGGGGATTCTAACAGGTTGTTTGAATATGAATGAACCAAAAGATCAAGCAAAATACATCAGCTGTTACAACTCATTTGATTCTTCATTGGTAAATCTTATACCAAAAAAAATTCCAAACAGTTATTTAAGTTTAGGATATGCTTCTCTTGATTATTTCAATGGGATAGATGATTATGCTGGAATGTACATAACAACAAGAATTACAAATGTGGATGAACTAAACTTAATAAGGGCTAAATATTCCAAAGAGGCAAAATCAATAAAACATTCTTTGGACAGTAGTTTAATTGTAATAAACACGTATGGAAAACTGGAAAATAGTGTTCAAGGCAATTATAACAGCGAGGCCCCCATACCAGTGCCGCAGTATGCGATTTGTGAACCAAATGAATCGACTCATTTATGGGAAAGGATTAAAGACTTGGAGATAATTATAGTTGATTATCGATTTACAGATTTATTGAAACGACCTGATTCAAAAAAAAGAAAGGATTTACCAGAGGAATTATCAACTGGGTTTTCAAAAGGAATAACAATAAATAAAACTAATATGACCCTCCAAAAATGGGTTATAGTTTGGTGAAATTAATATGGAGTTTAAAGGATTTTTTAAAAAGTACGTCATTTTATTACTAGCCTATTTGTTAGTAGTAAGGTTTATTCAACCATATGGATTGAAGTTATACTATACTGCAATCAACAATCCGATTGACAATCCGAACACGATTGAATTAATACAGTCAATAACTTCCCTAGTTGGGTTCCTGATTAATTTAATTGTGGTAGTTTTTATGATTGTGGATATCAAATCAAAAAGACTAATTGATTGGCTATTAATTTCAGTTACTTTCCTTAGCCCAGAAATTGGAATCACATTATTTATGGTGTGGAAAAATTATAAAATGAGGTAAAAAAATACGAGGCACAACATGAGGCTATACCCAAGCGCTATCACTCCTACAAGAATTAGACTATTTTCTTTATCTTAATCTCCAGAACAAAAAAGAAAAAATGCACCTCGTTAAGGTTGCTGGTCTCCGCCAACGCCAAAGGCCCAAAGCTCGGCCAGCTGCCTCCACCCGCGCCAGTGCATAGCCCTGCCGTTGTAGCACATTAAAAAGAAATTAAATGAAAATGACCACATATATAATTATTGGAGCAGCAATACTTATCGCTTCTGGAATTTTTGTTGCTTGTAATCCGAAAAGTGAATCAAAGGAAAATACAACAGTTGCACAATCTGAAGAGAAAACGGAACAAAAAGAAAATCCATTTGACGGACTTAGAGAAATGGCTCTATACGTAACAGCTGAACAACTTGGAATTGAAACACCTGAAGGAGAAACGAAAGTTTATGGAATTGTCATGGATTGGGATTTAGGGGATAGAATCGCAACTGTATCTGCCTATGAAACAGGTGATGCAAGTATGTATTTAAGTTCAGGAGGCGGAGTGATTGGAGGTGGACAACACGAAAATGTAAGACAAGCAGTTTCCCCTTATATTCAACTCGGACAAGAATTTCTATCTAAATCAGAACAAACTAAATCTACTCCTTTACCTGACAAGGGCTGCGTAAGGTTTTATTTTCTAACCAATAATGGAACCTATTACGCTCAAGAGACCTTGAAAAACATTGAAAACGAAAATTCAGATTGGCTAAAACTGTTCGAAGAAGCGAATAAAGTATTGACTGAATTAAGACTAACATCAGAACAAAAATAAAACGTGCTACAACAAGAGGCTATACCCCAGTGCTAGATCCTACAAGAATTAGACTATTTTCTTTATCTTAATCTCCAGAACAAAAAAAAGAATGCACCTCGTTAAGGTTGCTGCACTCCTCCAACGCCAAAGGCCAAAAGGTCGCCCAGCTGCCCCATACCGCACCGGTGCATAGCCCGACCGTTACCATACATTTGAGAAAAACAGTTCTAATATTATTTTTTAGTCTTTTGACAAACTTTGTGATTTCACAGGAAATTCACTCTGAATACGTTTTCGAAAAAGAAAGAACTAAATCAAAAATTGGCGGCGGAATAAAATGGAATTATATCGACTCTGACAGTTTAGTACTTTACGAAAACGGAACTTTTCATCGGACTAAATTCTATCATTATCACGAAATAATTTATTCGGAATTAAAAGGAGAATGGAAAATTAAAAATGACACTCTGATTCTGAATATAAAACTGGAGAAAGAAAGTAAATCGGACAAAAATTGGACTGAAATCAATTCGAACATAAGTTACAGAATAAGAAAACGGAAAATAAAACCAATAAACGGATACGAATTTTGGGCAACTCGGAATTTGAAACGTGTGAAAAAATAAAAACGTATGGTAACATGAGGCTATACGCAAGCGCTACATTTCTTACAAGTTTTAACTATTTTCTCTATCTTAAACTCCAGTAAAAAACCAAAGCTATGTGCTCGCTGCCCTGTTCTCCTCCAACGCCAAAGGCCAAAGGGTCGCCCAGGCCAGCCAACCACGCCAGCGCATAGCCCGACCGTTATGCACAAGCGAGAAAAAGTCCCGTTTACCAAAAAACATAATTTCCTTATCTTTGACTAAAGCCCAATTTGATGGATCTTCAATCTCGAAAATTAGAATTTATTCAGGAGTTCCTTAAACTTCAAAGTGAAGAAGCAATTTCTAAGCTGGAAAAACTTTTGAAAAAAGAAAGGAACTCAGCTGAAGAGAATGAAATTTCTCCAATGTCCATCGAAGAGTTCAACAACAGGATTGACCAGTCTTTAAAAGACTCAAAAGAAGGTCGTGTAAAATCAAGTAAAGAACTCAAATCTGAAATCAATAAATGGGCTTAGAAATTTATTGGACTTCCTTCGCTACAGACGAACTCAAATCAATTTTCGACTATCATAAGGAAAAAGCAAGCCTTAAGGTTGCACGGAAAATTGTGAACGGCATTTTCGAAGAGACTACCAAATTAGAAGATCAACCAGAAATTGGCCCTGAGGAACCTCTACTTAAAGACCGGAATTTGAACTTCAGATATCTAGTTCACAAAAACTATAAAATTATTTACAGGATTGACCACACGAGAAACAGAATTGAAATAAATGATGTTTTCGATACTCGTCAAAATCCTGTGAAAATGAAAAGAAAAAAATAATCGCCAGTGCATAACATGAGGCTATACCCCAGTGCTAGATCCTATAAGAATTAGACTATTTTCTTTATCTTAATCTCCTGACTAAAAAAGAAAAAATGCACCTCGTTAAGGTTGCTGGTCTCCTCCCCTGCCTGCCGGCAGGCAGGAACGCCAAAGGCCAAACCTCCTTCACAAGTTCCGGAGGTTGAGAAAGGTCAGCCAGACCAGCCAACCACACCGGTGCATAGCCCGACCGTAGCCCATTAGGAAAAATCCCAGATGAATAAAATCATTACCCTAATATTAATTTCAATCTTCTTAGCATCCTGCAATCTTGATGAGAAAAAGATTGATCAACTTTCAATTGCAACGGAATATTATAGTGCTTTAGATAAATCCAACTACTCAGAAATAGATCTATGGTTTTCAGATAGTCTAGCAATAAAAGAAGAAGCATATGAACAGGTCTATTCTCAAGAGGAATACATTGAATTTTTAAAATGGGATTCAACTTTTAACCCTAGCTATGAAATCCTTGAAATTGAGAAAATTGAAAAGGGTATAAAGGCTAAAATCTCTAAATCTGATAAAAGGATTCAATTCCTTCACAAGGAACCATTTATAACAAATCAGACAATTAAGTTTGATAAAAATAAAATCACTAGTGTAGAAATTGAATATGTAAACTTCAATGACTCCATCTGGGAAATTAACAAAAATCAACTCTTGAATTGGATTGATCAGAATCATCCGGAATTGAATGGATTCATTTATGATCAAACAAAAAATGGAGGAAAGAAATTTCTAAGAGCTATGGAACTGTATAAAAACAAAAACTAACGGGATACAACATGAGGCTATACCCAAGCGCGGCATCCTACAAGAATTAGACTATTTTCTTTATCTTAATCTCCAGAACAAAAAAGAATAAATGCACCTCGTTAAGGTTGCTGGCCTCCTCCCCTGCCTGCCGGCAGGCAGGAACGCCAAAGGCCAAACCTCCTTCACAAGTTCCGGAGGTTGAGAAAGGTCAGCCAGGCCGGCCAACCACGCCAGCGCATAGCCCGACCGTTGTAGCACATTATGAAAACCCAACTGTTGCAAAAAATATTTAATTCAATAAACCACTATTAACCAATTAACTAATTCATTATGAACTTAAGAATGATTACTGCATCTCTGATTTTACTATGCATTACCATTGTAGGATGCAAACAACAAGAAGAAAAAATAGAAATAGTAGAGACTCAAGTAGACATCATTAACGATGAGTTTCCTGAGAAAAAACAGGAAGTAAAAGCAGTACTGGATAGTTTATTTCTTAGCATTCAGAACAAAGACATCGATGAATTGCTTTCCTATCATTTGTATTCAGATAAATTTACAGAATTTCGTGATGGTCTTCATAGAACTGGCTCATCTGAAAATGAGCAATATGAAAGACAATTAATCAACAACATCTCTTCTTTTGATTATAATCTCGGAGACTTGAAAATTGATGTATTTAATGATGTTGCCGTTGTGACTTTCAACGCTGATTTTCGCCCAACAATAGGAGAAGACATTGTTCAATTATGGCGCCAAGGAACCATGGTCTTTGTAAAAAACGAAGGCGTTTGGAGAATTACACACGAACACTTTTCACCAATGAATATGGAGGAAGAAAAAAATCAATAACGTGCTACAACAAGAGGCTATGCCCACCTGTTTGCCGGAAGGATTTCCACCCGAACAGGGATGGCAGGAGCGCCACCTAAAATGACCTCGTAAGCGAGCTCAAGGGGCAGGAAGGCCAAACCGCCTTCAAAAGTTCCGGAGGTTGAGAAATGTCGGCCAGCTGCTACCTCCCGATCCCGACGCTTCGGGACGGGACACGCCAGCGCATAACCCGACCGTTAGCAAGAATATCTGCAAAAATTGTGATTGATTCATAATTGGTGTAAATTTACATCAAAATTGATCATCATGGCAAGACAAAGCATTTCATTTACCGAACCAAATGATGAATGGTTGAAAGCTCAAATTGAAAAAAAAGAGTATTCGAGTAAAAGCGAATTGGTGAACGACTTAATTCGTCAGGCAAGAAAACAACAAGTGCAAATTGACTGGATCAATGCCAAATTAGAGAAAGCAGAAAAAAGTGGATTTACCTCCGATAGTAAAGATGATATTCTAAAACAATCAAAGGCTTTACTTAATGGGTAAATACAAATTAAGTAATGAAGCTAAAGAAGATTTGATTCGTATCCATCAATATGGCGTAAAAAAATTTGGAGTAAACCAAGCTGATAAATACTTTGTCGCCCTCTTCGAACATTTCGAATTGATAGCAGAACAGCCGTTCACATTTGAATCCGTTGATTCTATCAGAAAAGGTTATCGCCGATGTGTTTGCGGTGTTGACGCTATTTACTACAGAATCAATGAAGACTGTGTTGAAATAATGGCAATAATAGGAAGACAAGATCTAAACCAAACCTTGTAAAAAATAAAAAGATACTTTTGCTAACTGTATGCTATACCGCCCTGTCTGCCCACGAGATATCCTCAAGAACAGGGATCACAAAAGTGAATTACCCGACCTTTAGCAACAATTAAACATTAATAAAGATAAATTAGTCCGGAAGAGATTCTTAGTGACTCCTCAATACCTTCCTTTGACAGGAACATTGAGTTAATAAAAGCACTACATGGCAAACTGATCCACAACTTTGAATGAATATTCTAAAATCATTATTTGTAAGGGCTTTCCGTTCGTGTAATCCTAAAACAGGAAGAATGATCTATTAATCATTCCCCACAAAATTGGCCCTGCCAAAAAATCTCCGATTCACGAAGTTATTGAGGTTAGAACCAAAACGATAATTAAATCCGAATCGGGTATCGATGTTATATGCCGAGGGCAGGGTTACCCTTCCGCTCAAAATATCCTGTTCGGTGAAATCTCCGGATGCCAGGTAGATCTGGTCCTTAACATAGTTGCCTTCTGCCCTTACATAAAACGAAAAATTCCCGGTGATACGGACTTCTGCCCTAATATTCAACCCTGTGGACCAAAAGTTAAAATCGTCCAGGTAATTTCTGAACCGATAGCCCACCTCCAGGTTTCCCCAACGTTGGTTGAGCCCCAGACTGGCTCTCAAACTATGGAGCACCCTGGTTTCATCAAGAGCACCGTAAATCGTTTCTTCTACGTAGTTATTATTCCTGACCTCAACCCCATAGTTCACTCTCAGAAATCTGGAGTTCTGCACTGCTTCCGGAAAAAAATTGTACTCAACAGCCGGTCTGAAGCTGGCCTGAAATTTATAATTAAAGCGGGTGTTCTGACGACCTGTAATATCATATCCATAAGACCATTGGGGTGAAATAGCTTTCACCAACTGGTGACTAAATCCAAATTCTGATACATCAAAATTATTCACAACTTCATCGATGATCTGGTTACCGTCTCCATCAAGAACCGGATCGCCATTGTCATCAACTCTTGGTTCTTTTTGAATCGTTCTTCTAAGTCTCTCATCTATTCTTCCGGATAAGGATATTTTCCATTTATCGGTGATACGGTTAATATTGATATCTCCACCAAAATTGATCTCACTGCTTAATTCCTCTAATTCAATGTTAGCATCACTACCCATATTAAAAACCCAATAATTCCAAGGGTCAACGCTTTCTTGTAAGGTATCTTCCAGCATATCGGAGTCAGTCTTCATATTGATTTCGACCTCCTCTCCGGCTATGGTTTTCGCAACGAACGGAGCCAAACCTAATTTGATAAACCGGGTTAGCTTTTCCCGCACTTCAAAGTCGGTGTCAGTCTGTTTATTATTTACATAAAGCGTGTCTGCTCTTCCCTTATGAATGTTTTGCTGGCCACTAAAAATCAGTTGATACTGTCTTCCACCACCACCGGATCTGTTCGTGTTGATCAATAGAAAGACATCAGCCTTTTGATTATCCCTATAGAAGTCAACTGCCGTAATTTCCGTCCTGATAAAATCCAGATCACAGCCTCCATCTCTCCGTTCACAGCCATCAATGAACACCCGGAGTTTATCGGGAGAGTTGTAATGATCAATTGATGTTTGACTGATTGCAGGAGTAATAGAGGAAAAAAATGTCAGAATCAATAAAAGCGGTATTAATCTCATTCGATCAGGGTTAATTCAGGTTGATAGGACTCTTCAGAGCTGGATTAGCAGCAAGATGACAACGATAAAATTATGTTCTACCGTTATGGCTTGAAAATAAATGAACCTTTTACAAGAAAAGGCAATAAAAAGATTATCGATTTTTTGCCGACAACAAATGTAAGAAAAGTGATTCCTATTCGGTAAGTGAATAGAGGTGAAAATTAATGGTTCAGATTATTCCCACAAAGAATACTTTTTTTAGTATAAAATGAAAACGCCAAAAGCAAATACGAAATAAAGTAGATCATGTTGCTAACCTCTTTCAAACATATTTAAAAATCAGGACAGTTTCTGGAGCCAAAGGTCCACTCTAGCCAGCCTCCCGAAGCCAAAGGACGCTTCTGAGCATAGAATAATTATTAACTAATATTATATACAGGGATTAAAAAAATCTAATAAATGATCAGTTGTCAACTCCGGTAACTCCCTTTCGTTTTACTCCATAAGACTTAACCGGTTATCTATATCCTTACAGGCTGCGCCGGTTCGTAAAGAAAAGACAACACCATGGTATTCAGAGACTCATGATGAAGAGAGTTGGAAGGTTTAGAAAACCTGACTGTTTTAAATTAATTTTAAAAAGATTCCTTTTTCACCACTTTCAAATAATAAAAAGCATATATTTGCCCCGTTCAAGAAAGAACACCTTTTTAATTGTAAGGTATTATTTAGTAATTAGTTAAAGAGTTTTTTACTCTTCTTTCCTTTTTTATTTCATCTTTACTTTATTTTTTTTAAGCACTTAAGAACGCTTTCTCTGGTTTGAATTTTACAATAAGCCACATGCCAGCTTCACTTAATTACTTTCCTTGGGCAAAATTCATTTATAATTTAATATTTAGTAAGATGCAAGAAGGCACCGTAAAATTTTTTAACGAATCAAAAGGATTCGGTTTTATTACCTCAAAAGAATCAGGAGAAGACATTTTTGTTCATTCAACAGGATTGATCGACAACATCAGAGAAGATGATAAAGTTCAGTTTAGAACTGAACAAGGTAAAAAGGGAATAAATGCAGTTGATGTAGAAGTTATTTAGTTGTTGTAAACAATAAAATATTTCATTTTTTAAGGAAAAGATTGTCTTCATAGGCAATCTTTTTTTGTTTTCAGCTATTTCAACTGAAGTACCTTACATCCTAACATCCCGGTACTACCCCATTTCTGGCAGTTAGCAGCATTATCTTTCTGCAATTTTCGTATATATTTCTTACCTTAAAAGTAAGAACAGGCTAATGCTCTGTGCCCGCTGTCCAGGTCTCCTCCCCTGCCGGCCGGTAGAATTTCCTACCTAACTGTGATTGCAGGAAGGCCATAAAATGGCCCTGCCAAGTCAACCGGTACGGCATATAACCCCGACTGCTGCAGCAAAGCTTAAAAACAGTACTCTGAATGAAAAAAACAACTTTTGAGATCCTCAAAATGAACTGCCCTTCTGAAGAGAATCTAATACGAATGAAATTAGATGGTTTTTCAGCTGTTAAACACCTCGATTTTGATATTCCCAACAGAAAACTTACCGTTTATCATGAAGGACAACTTCAAGAAATTGAACATTCAATTCTGGCATTAAAATTAGGTGGTCAAAAGGTTTCAACTGAAGAGGCAGTACTTCACGAATTTAAAAAGGATCAGCACCAAAAAAAATTATTATGGTCTGTTCTTGCCATTAATTTCACCTTCTTTATTGTTGAAATGGCTACAGGATTACTTTCCGGATCTATGGGTCTGGTGGCCGATAGTCTCGATATGCTTGCCGATTCATTCGTATATGGTATTAGTCTCTTTGCCGTTGGCGGGTCCTTGATCAGAAAAAAGCGAATTGCCAGGCTTGCCGGTTATTTTCAAATAATATTAGCCATCATTGGGTTTGCCGAGGTGTTACGCAGATTTTTTGGAGCCGAAAAGCTTCCTGATTTTACAACAATGATCTACATCTCCATTCTTGCTTTGATCGCAAACGGGATATGCCTTTACCTCCTCCAAAGATCAAAAAGCAACACCGAAGCACATATGAAGGCCAGTATGATTTTTACTTCGAATGATGTTATCATAAACGCAGGAGTAATTACAGCAGGGTTTTTAGTACATTGGTTAAACTCTAACAAACCAGACTTAATCATCGGGACCATTGTGTTTATCTTGGTTATTCAAGGCGCCTTCAGGATCTTAAAATTGGGGAAATAAAAGTACGTTGACTGTAACAACAAGACTTTACCTCGGCGCTGGCTTTTTGTAAGAATTGTTCTATTTTCTTTATCTTCAACTCCGAAATAAGATCAAGGCAATAGCCTCGATGTCTGGCTCAGAGCAAAATGAGCGCATTGATTAAACGTTGTATATCAATTAGAACCTGAAAAATAATACCGCCCAAAATGAATACCCTATCACGCTTTCTATCCCATATTGTTTTTTTCCTCATTATAAGTTCAACTATCGCTCAGGACTTTGACGCCTTGCAATACCGAAACTTAGGCCCCTACCGGGGAGGCAGGGTTACCGCTGTTGCCGGGGTGCAGGCAGCGCCGTCTACCTTTTACCTGGGAGCCACCGGAGGCGGGGTCTGGAAAACCGATGATTATGGAATCCATTGGAAGAACATTTCTGACGGCTTCTTTTCAACCCCTTCCATCGGGGCCATTGCCGTGGTACAAAACGATCCTAACATTGTTTATGTGGGAACGGGCAGCGACGGCTTGAGAAGCAACGTCATTGAAGGCCGTGGTATGTACAAATCGATAGATGGAGGCAAAAATTGGAGTTTTATCGGTTTGGAGAATGTCGGACAAATCGGAGCAGTAAGAATTCACCCTGACAACCACAATATTGTTTATGTAGCGGCTATTGGAAAGGCCTTTGAATCCAACCCTGAACGGGGCGTTTATAAAACAATGAACGGAGGTAAATCATGGGAGAAGGTATTATCCATTTCTGACGAGACGGGCATTTACGATATCGAGTTCTTAACCTCTAACCCTGAGATCCTGTTTGCTACAGCCTGGAAGGCCGAACGGAAACCCTGGACCATTATCAGTGGAGGCAGCCCTTCAGAAGG
Source organism: Robertkochia marina (assembly GCF_004799345.1). Lineage (GTDB taxonomy): Bacteria > Bacteroidota > Bacteroidia > Flavobacteriales > Flavobacteriaceae > Robertkochia > Robertkochia marina. The sequence continues at coordinate 111,724 of NZ_SSMC01000002.1, read as the reverse complement.
TGGCATTTACAAATCGGTTGATGGCGGAAAGAGCTGGGAGAAAATAGATCAAGGCCTGCCCCAAAAACTGATCGGGAAGATCGACCTGGCTGTATCCCAGGCCGATTCAAAGCTGGTCTATGCCCTGGTTGAAGCTCCCGGAGATGAAGGCGGTGTTTATAGATCTGTTGATCAGGGACGCTCATTCAAGCAGGTTTCCAGTCACGAGGGTATTCGTACCCGTCCGTTTTATTACACCAACCTGAGGGTGAACCCGAAAGACCCTAATGTGCTCTACTCTCTGGCAACGGGGTATTATAAGTCGGAAGACGGAGGAAAAACCTGGAAGCGGGTTTCATCACCTCACGGAGATAACCATGATATGTGGATGAACCCCGACAATCCGGACATATTTATTCAGGCTAATGATGGCGGTGCCAACATCACTTTGAATGGAGGAAAATCGTGGTCAACACAGTATAACCAGCCCACTGCCGAGATCTACCAGGTAGAGGTAGACGATCAATATCCGTATTGGGTATATGGGGGGCAGCAGGATAACTACAGTACCATCGCCGTGCCATCACAGGCTCCTTATGGTTTACAACAACCCGGCACGGGGTATATTATCAATACCGGAGGGTGTGAAACCGGACCTGCAGTACCAAAACCGGGCAACCACAATATTGTTTATTCCAATTGCAAGGGACGATTTGGGGTATATAACAAAGAAACCGGTACCGAGATGCAGTTTTATGTAGGAGCATCAAACATGTACGGTCATAATCCGAAAGATCTTAAGTACAGGTTTCAAAGGGTTTCGCCCATTCATGTATCACCTCATGACCCTTCAGTAGTGTATCACTGCAGCCAGTTCGTTCACAAAACAACCGATGAAGGCCAGACCTGGGAGATCATCTCCCCTGATCTTACTGCCTTCGAAGACGACAAACAGGTCATCTCCGGAGCACCCATCACCCGTGATGTAACAGGAGAGGAATTCTACAGTACCATCTATGCCATTCGTGAATCGCCTGTAAAACAAGGTATCATCTGGGTAGGCGCAAATGATGGCCCGGTTCATGTTACTCAGGATGGAGGTAAAACATGGACCAATGTTACCCCGAAAAAACTCCCTTCAGGCGGAAGGGTTGATGCCGTGGAACCTTCGCCTCATAACCCCGCAAAGGCCTACATCAGTGTATTAAGAAACCAGTTGGGAGATGCCAAGCCCTATATTTATAAAACCTCAGACTACGGTAAATCATGGGAGCTGCTTAGTGGTAAAGAAAACGGTATTCCTATGGACTACCCCACCAGGGTTGTACGCGAAGACCCTAAGCGGGAAGGCTTGTTATTTGCTGGTACAGAATACGGGATGTTCATTTCCTTTGATGACGGTAAGCATTGGCAATCCTTTCAACAAAACCTGCCCGTAACACCGATCACCGATATCAAGATTCATCGAGCTGATCTGGTAATGAGTACCATGGGTAGAGGCTTTTGGATCATGGATGATATTTCTACCCTAAGACAGTATACTACTGGGAGTACAGAGGAACACAGGTTATTCCAACCAAAAAATACGGTTCGCTATCGCACCCCTGCCGGGGCTTATAACAGTACCACCCCTGAATATCCGAATCCCTCCATTAAAATTGACTATTACCTGTCTGAGAAACCCGGACAACCTATTGCCCTTGAGATCAAAGATGAAACAGGAAAAGTGTACCACATTGTGAGCGATACTGCAAAGCTCAAGCAAAAAGATAAGGTAATACGGGATATGGCTACGGAAGATATCAGGTGGGTAACCAATAAAAATTTATCGACCAACCAAGGCTTGAACCGGTTCGAATGGAACTTCAGAAGTACCGGACCCTGGCATAAGCAGGCCGGAAGGCGTTACCAGAACGGGCCCATCGTACCTCCCGGAACCTATACTGCCACCCTCACTGTTGGAGGCTGGAAAGGCAGTACGGAATTCGAACTTTTGATAGACCCCAGAATCCAGGAAGCCGGGGTAACCGTAGAAGATATTAAAAAGCAAGCCGCCTTACAGCAAGACGTTATGGCATTACTGGAAACATCCAGGAAATTGGAAGACTCCCTGGAAAAAGAAATAAGCAAGACCAACGATGAAGCCAAAACAAAACAATTACAGGACGCGTTGAATAAACTCCAAACTGCTGAAGGGATCTATATGCAACCCAGGCTTACCGATCAAATATCCTATTTGTACAGTATGATCAACAGGGCCGATCAAATTCCCGGCAAGGATGCCTATGACAGGTATAAAGAGCTGGAGATTGAGATGAAGCAAATAAAGGAAGCCTTGGATTAAGTTTATAAAGGCTGCTTCCTCTGAAGATTTCATGCAATAGGTAGGTGATTTTAATTATATTACCCTTAGAAAACATGCTCCAGTAAGGAGGGTGGATGACATTAAGCATTGCGAAAAAGAAACGCTCATGAATTTAAGACTACTTCTATTAGCCGGAGTTTGCATGCTTACCACAGCATGCCGGGATCAAAAAAACGATACCCGGAAAACCACAGTAAACATCAGCTCAGAAAATCACTATGATCTGCCTGATAGTTTATCAACCCGAAGAATTTATTTTGTTCTGGACCTCAAGCAATCTGTGGCAGAAAGCAGTTGGAGCGATTTCGGCAAAAATATCACTGAAGGCACCTTGGTATACTTTCATGGGGATCGGGCTGAAGTTTTCTTTCCTACCCCGAAAGTCTTTAAAGCCCTGGAGAACTATGAGCAATACAGCGATGATTATTATGTAACCACAAGAGCAGACAGCATTCCTTATCATATGGAAGTAATGATAAGTTTTGATGAGGAAGATGCTTCCCGATTTTTCTACAAAAATCCTGTAGAGCTATATTCTTCTGTAGAAGAAATAGGCAAGTACATTCCATCAGTAGAGAGCACTGAAATGTGGGCAACCATGGTGCTTCATGAAATGTTTCACCACTACCAGTACAACAATGAAAATTACCGGGAATACGCCGAAACTGAGATCGGCAGTTTGCCTTTTAGTATCAGGGATCTGGTCTCCTTGGCAAGCGAAGACGAAGCATTCTCAGCGATGATCCAACAAGAGAACGATTACCTGATGCAAGCTATTTCAGAGGATGATATAGTTGTTCGTGATTCCTTAATTACCACCTATCTTCAGCAACGGCAAAGTCGTATTTCGGAATATAGTAAAGAATTCCCCCTCCTGGAGAAGGTCGAAAATTACTATGTTATTCAGGAAGGCTCGGCCAGGTATATGGAGTATAAAAGCATGTTTATACTGTCTGACTACGCGGGCAAAGAAACTCCACCTGTGATCGTGAATGACTCTCTGTTTAAATCCTATGCAGAATTTCAGGAAATCGATCTGAACGATCCTGCCTTTAGTTACCTCACCTATGCGGCTCCTTCAGATTATCACTACACGATAGGATTTAATATCATGCGTTTGTTGGATGCATTAAAAGTAGAATACAAATCAGAGCTGCTTTATCATCCGGAAAAAGGGTTGCATCAATATTTAGAAGACTACATGAATACGTTATAGAGTAATAGCTGAGGGGCGCGGTAACCCTTGTTAACTTATGTCATAGCAGGGATACAGCCTTAAAAAAAGAAAATAGCTACAAGCTATTTTTAAAATATTACCGGATACGACAATCGTAATATGTACCTTTTTCACATTAGAGCGTAATTATATCGTCTATCTATATCTGATCCTTTTTCATTATGCCACATATACTTAAAAATAACACCCTGGAAATACATCTTGATCTTCCATCAGAAAATTACCGGCACGCCCGTTTTGACTGGACAGGAAAAATTTCAACCCTAAGGTTTCATAACACTCCTCTGGAAAGTTTTGAAAGAGCTGATGGTCAAAATGCTCCCCATGTTGGAAAGGGACTTTACAATGAGTTTGGCATTGATAGGGCCTTAGGCTTTGAGGAAACCGAAATGGGAGGTTGGTTTCACAAAATTGGGGTAGGATTATTAAAAAAGAATAATTCCGAATATCGTTTTGACCGGGATTATGAGATCGATCCGGCCGATTTTGCAGTGAATGCAGAAGCCCACAGAGTATTGATCAGCTGCAGGTCAAAAACAGTAAATGGGTATTCCTATCTGTTAAATAAATCTATTGAACTTAATGACAACAGCTTTACCATTAACTATTACTTGGAGAACACAGGTAAAAAAGACATTATCACAGATGAGTATACCCACAATTTTATTGCAATTGATCAAGAGCCTATAGGAAACAAATACATTTTAAAATTTCCGTTTCAGATAAAACCCGAGTTATTTGAAGAAACCGTCAATCCTGAAGGCAAAGTAACTATAGGCCAAAATAAGATCAGCTTTAACAGCACACCCAAGGAGCCATTCTTTTTCAGCAATCTCACCGGAAACGAACTGGCAAAGGCATCATGGGAACTCGTAAACCTTCAAAGTAAGATCGGGATAAGTGAAACCGGCAACTTTAAAACTGATAAAGTGAACCTTTGGGGTTGGACGCATGTGATCAGTCCGGAGTTATTCATTAAAATAGTACTGAAGCCGGGTAAAACAACGGAATGGTCCAGAACTTATGAATTCTATACAATACATTAATAATTCAAAATTGAAATCTCAAACTTTGGTGGGTTGAAAATGTCAACTCCTTTATTTATTGGGCGAATGAGCACTGAAAGTCTGGTAATCAAGTAAAAAGTGACCTATGAAAAAAGCATTTAAAATAACCTCCATCACCTCAATACTCCTGTTTGGTATTGCATGGATACTCCATAAGACCACCAACCTAAACCTTTTTAACAGTGATATCAGGTTACTCCTGGTTCTCACTTATTTATTTACTTCTATGCGGTATTATCAAATTCAGGTACAGGAAAAGAATGAAGTCATTAAGGAACTGACATCAGGATTAGATGATAAAAATAAGACTTCAGTATAACAGGATTCCCTACTGCAGTTAGTAGTTCTTATTACTTGTCAAAGGAAGAATTTTTAATGACTCCCTCCGGTATTGCTTAAAGAATGAGATGGTGTTAATTAAAGGTACAGCCTCCAATCGAATACAATTCTTGCTCCCACATACCAGACATCTTTAAGCTCCACCTGTTCAGCCAATTCAGGAGCCAGGGTCTGGTTTCTCCACGGCACATCCACCCCAAAGGAAAACTGGAGTTTTAAAATAGCGCTTTGGGTGTTAGAGAATATACGGGTAGGTTGATACTCCAAAAACGGGAAATCCCACTTGGTAGACCGGTAGGCGACCAGGTAGGATTCATTGGATTCATTTCTCGGAATAATGAGCGATTCCTGAACCCGGTTTACGCCGTAAAAAGACACGCCAACCTCTCTGCCCAATACGAACTGAAAACGTCCCACAGGAGTTGACACCCCCAACTGCCAGGGAATAAGTCCGCCGTTACCGGCGGTTACCGCCATGCGTTGAAAGGTTTTAGGTGAAGACCAGGAGAGAATGGGAGCGAGTATGATCAGGTCTCCGGGAATGAGCCAGAACGGCAATCGAACCCTTAGGTTATAGGCAGTCCTCCCGGGAATGGTAGAAGTAACAGAACTACCCTCAAAAGAAGTGCTGGGGCCAAGAAACTGGCTGGTGGTGGGTGAGTCCTGCCGCAATCCAACCTGGATAAAGGCTAAACCGTCTCCGGCTTTGTTCATCACCCCATCCAGACCGAGTCCGAGAATCAGGTTGGCCTCGATACTTCCAATCACCGCAACCTCATTCTGCTGCTGTCCGAAACCTCCATCGAGTGTACCGGAGCCCACGGAAGAAGATACTCCCAGGAAGGGCCCAAGCTCAGCACGAAAGCGATCTAATTGTCCGAGCCCTTCCGATAACCTGGGCTTAGGTGTGCCCATCAACACCTCCCTGAGCATTTCATATTTAAAATCGATACCCGGTACATTATTATTAGAACAAACATTGAACGGGTCCGGAGTAATTTCCTCTTCAGTTGCCAGCATTACCACCTCACTGGAATCCTCCATAACCGTCAGGAACTGCTCAAGGCTTTTCCTGACGGCCCGGGCGGCCACCAAGGCATCTTCAGGTCGCATATAGGCATCTCCGGTAAGTACCAGGGGTTCGTTATCCCAGGTTTCCACCTCTAATCCGGATTCATTGTAATGATCGTGTGTGCCTTTGCGCTGGGCGGCATCCCCCCATGTACCGGCCACATGACCGGCAGCATACACATCCTCAATAAAGTGCAATGCAAATGCTTCATTAGCCAGGGCAGCAAGAAGAATGGCCGATCGTTGTTCCTGATCCAGAGCAGGCAATTTAGACTGTGCTGCTCTTTCCATGGCTTTCGTATGATAGTATGAATAAGCCGCCAGGGCATTAAGAGGCGCTCCCTCACGAAGACAGCGGATAAAATACTCCTCCATGGTTTCATCTACCCTGTCTCGTTCAAGAAGAAAGTGCACATTATTGGATCCGGCCCGGGTAGCATAATCCAGGTCTGCCCGTTGCAGGCGTATATCTGAATTCCTGATCGCATTGATGGTCTGATCCCTTCGTTTGGCTTCATTCAGATCAGTACGCAACCGATCGGCTATGTGGTCTACCTTTATTATCCAGTCGGTGTACAAAATAATATCTGTCATTTCCTGTGGAGAACAACTGTGGTCTCCGGCAATGGCTGGCCAGGAAGCCAGATCAATGAATTGAGAATTTAAGCTATGCCCCGGATCAATGATAGAAGCAGAAAGCCGGTCTTCATGCCCGATGCGAACCTGTGTCCATATATCTTCCAGGAGCTTATGCTGTTCGGCAGATAACTGCCGGATAGCCAAAACAGCGATCTCCCTGTGTTCCGGATATACCCATACGGCACTGGATTCAGGAACACGATCGGACCCCTTTACAGGCAAAAAGAATATCAATAGCCAAATAGATGGAAGCCAGCGAAACATAATAGTAGAATGAAATAGTGCTGTATTAAATATAAGCATATACTTCATATAACCTCCTTTAAATCAGAAATATAACACAATTAAAAGGTGTTTGCACCCTGCCATTCAGACAACATTAAATCTATGCATGTTCACAAGATGATGTATAAGATCAACCACAAAAAAATATTGAATCAAACTTTTTAGAATATATCCTTAATTTGTAACAATATACACTAATGAGCTAAGGACCTATAAAAAGCGCTACCATTAAATGATGACCCTGAATACCTACAAATACTTTTATCCATATAAAGCCTTCACTTTACGAGCACTTTTAAGGCTTATCCTTTTCGCATTTCCCGTCTTTACAGGTGGCAACCCGCTGTTGGCTCAGACAAATGAAAGCCTTCCCTGGTGGAAAAGTGCCAGTATTTACCAGGTATATCCCCGTTCGTTCATGGACTCTGATAACGATGGGATCGGAGATATAGATGGTATCATTTCAAAACTGGATTACATCAAAAACCTGGGGTTTGAAGCTATTTGGTTCTCTCCTTTTTTTAAGAGTCCGCAACAGGATATTGGATATGATATCAGTGACTACAAAAAGGTCGATCCTGAATATGGCAAAGAAGGCGACCTGGAGCGTCTGATCGACGAGGTTCATAAGCGGGATATGAAAGTGATCTTCGACCTGGTACTTAACCACACCTCTATAGAACATCCCTGGTTTCAGGAGTCGCTTGACAGTACTTCCCAGAAAGCCGATTGGTATGTCTGGCAAAAAGGCAAAGGGAAAAAAGCCCCTAACAATTGGAAAAATATCATTGGTATCAAAGGTTGGCAATATGCTGAAGAAAAAGATCAATGGTACTACACCTCCTTTTTACCCTTCCAGGCCGACCTGAACTGGAGAAACCCTGAAGTCGTGGAAGCCATGTTCAATATGGTTCGCTATTGGTTGGATCGGGGGGTGGATGGTTTTCGCCTGGATATCTTCAATGTGATCCTCGAAGATGCTGAATTTCGTGACAATCCAAAGGGCTTAAACCCTCTCCCCCGCCCGGAAAACCCTGCCGGGGGATTTCAAAACCTGGAACACAATTTGAACCACCCGGAAAACTATCAGGTCGCCAAAGAATTAAGAAAGGTTTTAGACGAATACGAAGATCGGTTTCTCATTGGAGAGGTTATGGGAGAACACCAAAAGATCAAAGGGTTTTTAAGCCAAGGCAAAGGATTACACAGCATTTTTCTGTTCGATCTTATCTACTTCGATTTTTCGGCCAAATTCTTTAAAGAAATAATAAAGGAGTTCGAAAATCATTATCCCGAACCCTTGGTGCCTGTATACGTGTTCAGTAACCACGATGTGAGAAGAAGCATTGGCCGTGTGGATAATGACCATGAAAAAGCAAAGCTCCTCGCCCTATTTCAGCTTACTGCCAGGGGTATTCCGGTAGTCTACCAGGGGGAAGAATTCGGTAGTTCCGACCTGAGGATCCATAAAAAGGAGGCACTCGACCCTTTGGTTGACTATATTAACCTGCCACAATTCGTATTGGACCGCCTCCCCTTTCTCATTAACCGGGACGAATGCAGGACGCCTATGCAATGGTCTTCCGACCCTCAAGGAGGTTTTACGGAAGCCGACACGACCTGGTTACCGGTAAACCCTGAATACAAAACCGTGAATGCCAGCAGGGCAGTTTACAATAAAAATTCATTATTGCATACCTACCGTGACCTCCTTCACCTAAGAGCCGAAAACGAAGTCCTGAAATACGGGAGTGCCAGGATACTAGAAGATTCCGCCATCCCGAAAAATGTGTATGGCCTGGAAAGGGAATACAACGGACAGAAGGTCTGGGTGCTTATCAATTTTGGTAAAAAGACACAGACTTTGGAAAATCAGGGTGAATTAAAAAGGGTACTTTTTGCTCACAAAGGATCTGTTAACGACCAAAACATTGTCTTACCGCCATTCTCAGGGATTATCTTGAAGTAACGATAACAAACCTAATAATTACATATCCTTAATGAAGAAGAACTTCTTCCGGGTTAATATTGGTAACTCCGGTCAAATACCCATTTGTTTACCGTGATTTGCTCCTGGATACGGTCTTTATGAATTTAACATCAAAAGAAAGTATACAAACTTTCTCACATTTGGCTAAAACCTGTCTGTGATCATTATTTAAACATCTGATTATCGCTAACTTTTTCCTTTCCACCGGCGACTATAGATTTCGTGAAAATAATGATCAAATACTTAAAAGAGATCAGGCAAAGTTTAGTTGTTGAAGGCAAGGCTGTAAAGTATCTCAAATATGCCATCGGAGAAATAGTTCTTGTGGTGATCGGCATCCTCATCGCTCTGTCTATTAACAACTGGAATGAAAGGAAGAAAAACGAAGAAGAAACCAGAAACTATCTCAGTAGTCTTATTGAGAACCTCAATGATGATATTTCTTCCATAGACAGGAATATTCTTTTTAATAAAACCCGCTTAAAGGGTATTTTCTACATTCTTGAGCATGCAGGGCTAAATACCCAAACCTTTACGGAAATGGAGTGGATCGATGTTTCTGAAAACCATTCTTCCAATACCCTTTGGAAAGGCCCTTTTCCCGACACCCTGAATGCCGCATTTACCCACCTGGCCTTTTCTACCATAGGCCGCGGTTTCGGTGGTATTTCCTTAAATAAATCGGTTATTAATGAGTTGTACTCCACCGGCTCTTTCTCCTCCATTCAAAGCAGAGAGCTGAAAACAGGAATCAGTAATTACTACAGTTTTCTGGAACAGCGATTAGATGGTTATGCTATTGAGGAACATGAAGAATGGGCTAATGAGACTACCCGGTATCTGCGAGATCAGCACGGCATCTTTACACTCGATGTTTCTGATTTAGAAGATCCTGTTGATCGCTTAAAAAACAGTAAAGAGGCCGAGTATCATTTACGCTACCTGGCCCTGGAAATAAATTACCATTGTATATGGGCTTTGGAAGCAAAGGAAAAAGCTTTAAACCTGATTAATAGTATCCGGGAAAATAACTAGTTAACAGCGCTGCTACGACAGCCTTTCGTATCTAAATACCAGCTGTTTTTCAACAATTTCTGCAGGTTACCGATTTTTTCTTACTTTGCCCCCATGTTTTACACCCCTCCATCGAACCTGCAAGAAGTGAGCATCTCCTTTAGTGAGAGCAATATCTGGCTGATGAACATTTGTATCTCAATCATTATGTTCAGTGTAGCCTTAAATGTAAAGCTCAGTGATCTGAAGATCGTTGTACAGAATCCGGCCTCGGTGCTTACCGGGCTTATGTCACAGTACCTGGTTTTACCGGCCATGAGCTTTTTGCTGGTTTGGATCTTACAGCCCGAAGCGGGATTTGCCTTAGGGATGCTGCTTATTGCGGCCTGTCCGGGAGGTAACATCTCTAATTTCTTTTCTATGCAAAGTGGAGGCAACGTTGCACTTAGTGTGGGCCTCACCATCTTAGCCACCATTCTGGCGCCAATAATGACCCCCCTAAACTTTGAATTCTGGGCCACCCGACTTGACTATCTCGAACCCGTTTTCAGCACCATTTCGTTAAGCTATACCGACATAGGTTTTACCGTACTTCAAATTTTAGTAATGCCTTTGATCCTGGGTATTTGGTTTGCCTACAAATTCCCCCGATTCAACAAGAAAATATCAACTCCACTCCAGTATCTGAGTATTCTGATTCTGATCTCATTTATTGCCGTGGCTTTCTATGGTAACGGGTCTATTTTTACACAATACTGGAAGCACTTTGTGTTTCTCGTATTTGCTCAGAACCTTGTTGCCTTACTCAGTGGGTATTACCTGGCAACCTTCACCGCCAGAAACAGTGAAGACAGAAAAACGATCACCATAGAAACCGGGGTTCAGAATGCCGGACTGGCGCTTGCCCTCGTATTCACCTTTTTTGAGCCCAGGGGCGGACTGGTGCTTCTGGTAGCCTGGTGGGGTATCTGGAATATCCTGGCCGGTTTGATCGCTGCCCAGGTACTTAAACTTCGTGCATTCAAAACCATCAACGCTTAATTACTGGTCAATGATCCTCTACAGGTTTATAAAAATTTGGGCAACCATCACCTCTTTCTTTTTTTTCAGAAAGGTTACCATCACCCGAAAAGGAGAGATTCCTGAGGGAACTTCGGTCATCTTTGCCCCAAACCACCAAAGTGCTTTTCTGGACCCCATTGTCATTGCCATCAATACGAAACGAAGTCCGTGGTTCCTGACCCGGGCCAGTGTGTTCACCGGAGGCATGGTGAACAAGCTTTTAAAAATGCTGCATATGATCCCGGTCTACCGTCCGCGCGACCTGGTAGATCTGAAAACCGCTAATAACAGCACCTTTGACTTTTGCCAGGAGGTACTGACCAACGGGGAGTCTATCATGATCTTTCCGGAGGGGAATCACGGGATGCAGAAACGGTTGCGAACGCCTTTAAAAAAAGGTATCGGACGCATTGCCCTAAGGGCTGTCAATGAAATGCAAACCGACCCCGATCGCGATGTGGTCATCGTACCGGTAGGAATTAATTATGAACATCCTACAGGCATGCGAACCGATCTCCTGCTTAATTTCGGAGAACCCATCTCGGTAAAAGATCTGCTTAAGGAAGCCGACAATCACGAAACACGAGGGCTGTTAACCTTAAGAAAGCATTTGGCAGAAAAGATACAGGATCTGATGATCGACATCAGACCTAAAGAGCAATACGATGCATTGGAATTGGCCTGGCAACAGCAAAGAACCGTACTCCCTTCTTTAAAGGCCCGTTTCGAAAATGATAAAGAGATCATTGAAGCACTATCAGAAAATGACCAACCCCTTCAGCCTAAGCCGGAAATCAAAAGCAATAGCCTGTGGCAAATACCATTGATTATCCTTGGATTCCCAATGTGGCTCACCGGAGTGGTGCTGAATCTCGGATGGATCCTTACGGTTAAACTCATACTTAAGTACGTTGTTAAAGACCCTCATTTTGTGCAATCGATCAAGTTTCTCTGTGTCATGGCAGGGGTTCCGGTTTTTACCATGGTCACTGCTGCCCTGCTCAGTACAGTTACCGGGTGGTTCTGGCCTTTTGTGGTGTTAATACCATTGTTCGGATTACTGGCCCATGAGTATCAAACCCGTGTTCTTAAAACCCCGGGCTTAGTGCTGGTGAAAGACGAGGCAGGAGATTTTCTGCCGGAAGACTGAGGGAGTTTCAGGGACCATGCCTCCGGCTTGGCAGACGAGTTTAAGGGACCATGCCTCCGGCTTGGCAGACGAGTTTAAGGGACCATGCCTCCGGCTTGGCAGGCGAGTTTCAGGGATGAGTTTCAGGGACGAGTTTGGGGTTTGCGGTTTCCAGTTTGCAGTTTGCAGTTTGCAGTTTGCAGAAATAAGCTAATCAATTTTGGGAATTGGAATTTGAGTATTGAAACTTCAGGTTCACCTGCCAGCACACCACCTGGCTCCTCACTATTAAGGTTCACTGAACCTTTAATAACTGTTCGGCCCTCCGCCTACCCACCTACCTGCAATAAAGATGGTTTAAGTGTCGAGTTTGGATTTAGGTTTGCAGTAGGCAGAAGTTTGTTCAACAAATTTGGAATTTGGAATTTGGAATTTGAACATTATAACTCCCGGCTTAACCGCTTACCTATCCATTCCACTTCACAACTGTTTAGATTATATTTCTATCTTAGGATGATCAATAAATCCTTGGGTATATTTTACCCCAGCCTTGAACTAAGAGCGCTCTATTATGTGTGATACCTTTACCTTTTTTAGTAAGATCGAAAAAGATGAATCTTTTTTTGCCAAAAATTCGGATCGGGATCCCGGTGAACCACAGATCATTGAAATTACAGATGAGGTTAAGCCCCATTTTGACAATACATTTTTCACGGAAAGCCTGCCCAAATACACCCCCCAACTGGAGGCTCTGAAGAGATTGATCCCAAAATACGATCATCCCTATAAAGCCATTCTCTCGCGCCCCACATGGATCTGGGGTGCCGAAATGGGGGTCAATGAAAAAGGAGTATGTATTGGAAATGAGGCAGTGTTTTCTAAAGAACCCTTGATTCCCGATGGTATACTGGGTATGGATATCCTGCGGCTGGCCCTTCACAATGGAGCTACAGCTACCGAAGCTGCTGAGATCATTACGAGTGTTTTAGAATCCTGCGGACAAGGAGGTAACGGAAGCTACTCGGGCTCTTTAAAATATCACAACAGTTTTCTTATTAAAGACTTCCATAGGGCTTATGTGATTGAAAGCTCAGGAAAAAACTGGGTCAGAAAAGAAGTTAAGGAGTGTGCCTCCATAAGCAATAGTTATACCCTTCGTAAAGATTACAACCTGGCAAGTCATGCCTTTAGAGGAACCGACCTAAAGAAGGATCTGGAAAACTCCTTTTATACCTTTTTCTCCAAAGGTGATTTTCGCCAAGACTATACGCACCAACAGATCAAATATCTGGATAAAGGAGTAAATGAAGTTTTTGGTATCCTGCGTTCACATATAAGCGCCGATAACAAAATGAAAAGAGGTATGAGATCGATCTGTGTGCACCCGGGAATCATCGTAAAATCGGAAACCACTTCAAGCATGATTGTGCATTATTATAAAGATAAGATCATCACCTGGGTAACCTCTTCTCCCAACCCCTGTGTTTCTCTGTTTAAACCGTTAGTACTTTCAAACAACAACGCCTTTCATCAATTCAGAAGTCCGGAAAGAGCTTTAGCTTACTTTAAAACCAACAGGAGCGTTGCTGAATTCTTAGTCAGGAACAAGGTCATTTTTAACAAGGAGGTAAAATCCTTACGTGATGAACTGCAGGCGCAATTCCTGGATATCATATATTCTGATCTCGAAAATAAAACTACGGAACAATTGGTTGCCGATTGCAGCCGTTGTTTTGAAATGGAGCAGACCTATCTACAGCAAATCCATACATTAACCGGACAATCAATAGTTACACCATAATGGGAAAAGCCGAAAAAAACCAGATCATTAACGACTTCAAAAACCACGTTTCTTACGGCAAGGCTGCCACTTTTAAAGAATATGGCATGGAGTTTATTATAGGTGAACGCCGGGGTGCATACATCACTGATATCTCCGGGAAGAAAACCTTGATAAATTGCCACAGCAACGGAGGCGTTTTTAATCTTGGGCACCGAAATCCGGAGGTCATAGATGCTATGATCAAAGCAACAGAAAATTTTGATATCGGAAATCATCATTTGATCAGCAGTCAGCGCGCCGCCCTTGGTAAAAAGCTCGCTGAGCTCATGCCGGGCGACCTTAATTATAGTGTTTTTGGTGTGAGTGGCGGAGAAGCCGTAGATCTTGCGCTGAAGCTCGCTAAGGGGTACACCAAACGCAATAATATCGTCAGTCTGAAAGGAGGCTACCACGGTCATACCGGACTTGCCATGGCCACAGGAGATGCACAATACCGCACACCCTTCGGAGAAAATTCATCAGCCTATAAGCAGGTGGCATTCGGAGATTTAGATGCTGCCCGAAAAGCAATTACCCCGGAAACAGCTGCTTTTATCATGGAAACCATTCCTGCTACCCTGGGTATTGCTATCCCTGAAAAAAAATATCTCCAGGAATTGCGCAAACACTGCGCTGAAACAGGTACGCTTTTCATTATTGATGAAGTTCAATGCGGACTGGGAAGAACCGGAAAGCTCTGGGCCTTTGAGCATTTTGATATCATCCCTGATATGGTGGTACTCGGCAAAGGGTTGTCCGGGGGCATATACCCCATAACAGCCACCGTATTAAGAGAGCCTATTGAAACGTTCTTTCATAAGAATCCTTTTATCCACGTAAGCACTTTCGGAGGTTCAGAAATTGGTTGCGAGGTAGCTCTGAAAGTGTTGGAAAAAAGTGCGGCGCCAGAGTTTCTCCACCATGTTAACCAGATCTCAGAATACCTGGGGCAGGGATATGAACGCCTTCAAAAGAAACATAAAAAATACATCGCCGGATTTCGTCAGCTGGGTTTAATGAGCGGCATCGTTTTTCACGAAGAGAAACACGGCCCATTATTCACAAAGGCCGCCTATGACTGCGGCATGTTTGCCCTTTATGCCAATAACGACAAAAGGGTATGTCAGCTATTACCTCCCCTTATCATTACCAAAGAACAGGTTGATGAGATCATTGATAAGATCGATAAGGCCATTGGTAAGCTGAAATTTTACAGCGCGGCTTACCGGGTAAAAGAATCCATGAGTAATATTTTCAGAAAATAGATGCTTGACCATGGCAAAACAAGACTCTCAATTATTGACCATTAACCAGGATATCCCCCTTTTTCTACAGAAATTCGAAGATAATTTTGATCCTGTACATCCGGAGAATTCAGACATCCCGGTCATCGTTCTTGGCTGTGGTGAAATAAGTACGGTCATTAGTTTCAACGTGCCTGGATTTAAAACCTATGCCTTTAAGCGGTTACCATTGTTCTTCTCTGAAAAGGAAGCAAGACACTATTGTGGTCTTTACCGGGAATACAACCAACAACTTTCATTACTGGGTATTGAAACTCCTGAAAGTGATGCCTGGTATGTTAAGGGGCATAATGGATTATTTGTTGCTTACCTGGCGCAGGAACGCCTTGATGAACGATCCATTGGTAATAATCTGCTGCACAGTCGTACGGATAAAGAAATACAATTGCTTTTTAAGCAGGTCGTGCAAAGTATGGTTAAGCTTTGGGATCATAACAGGAAGTATCCTGAACAGCTACTGGGACTTGACAGCCAGATCTCGAACTGGGCCATACGGGATTTTGATCCTGAAAAACCTTTATATGAACAACCCGGGCTTTATTTCATAGACACAAGTACTCCTATGTTGAGAATACGATCGGAGGAACAAATGAACCCCTTGCTTTTCTTACAAAGTGCCCCTAAGCCCTTGCGGTGGATCCTTAAACTGTTTTTCCTGCAGGAGGTCATGGATAGATATTATGACTTTCGCCTGGTAGCTGTTGACTTGCTGGCCAATCTCTACAAAGAACAACGTCCCGACCTGATTCCCGGCTTAATGAATATCGTAAACACCAAAGGCAAGGAATTTCTTGAAGGAAAAAGAATAACCGAAAAGGAGGTGAAGCAATATTATAAAAATGATAAGTTGATCTGGAAACTGTTTTTAGCACTTCGTCGTGCCGATCGGTTTATTAATTCCAGAGTATTAGGCCGAAGGTATGAGTTTACATTGCCCGGAAAGATCAAGAGGTGATTTTGCAGTTTGCAGTTTGCAGAAATTAGCTAATACGCTTTGGAATTTGGGATTTGAATATTGAAACTTCAGGTTCACCTGCCAGCGCACCACCCGGCTCCTCACTATTAAAGGTTCAGACCCATCGCTCCAGCTGGCAGCACACTGTAAAAGGTCTACCAGACCTTTTACAGCCGTTCGCTCCTAATAACTGTTCGGCCCTCCGCCTACCCGTCTACCTGCTTCCCTGCCTACCTAAATATTCAACCAATACGTTACCTTCAGGTTGAGCGATCTGTTCTTAGGCATGATGGTATTCACGAAGTAGTTGTCATTATACACCAAAAAGAGATCAGAAAGAGGCGCGAAACGCCATTGCAGGCGTGAGTTAATACCCAGGTTATCTAATTGATTGCTGTATTGAATAATGGTAGACCAGAAGACTGACTTGCTAAAGGTGAAGTTCATTCGGGGTACAATAAGCCATATGTCGGCATCTCCGTAAGGTTCAGGCAAGTCAATACGATCATAATTCACATTAAGCGAAAAGAGCATTTTAGGCTGTAAACGCAAATTGAGTCCGCCTTCAAAAGAAAATCGTTCCCCGTTATAAAATCCGCCATAGTTCGGCTGGAGGTTATAGGAAAGTACCTTACGGCGGTCAGAACGGTATTCCATCTCAAAACTGTTGTAATAGTATCCCACATCACCCGGTAGCGGCAAGGCATCATCATCTCCGGTAGGGTCAAAGGGGTCGGTGAGATAGGTAAAACGGTTGATCACTCTGGCCGAAAATTCAGATTGGTTGGTAAACTCAGCATTGAGCGAACTAAAAACCGCATAATCAGTATTCTGATAATCAAGCCCGGGTCTCCAGATCGCATTCGGACTCACCCTGAAACGGTAATTGTTTACCTTCTCTCCTCTCCTCCAGATGGTATATTCAGCAAATGGTCTGGCTGATACAATATCGGTACGACGTATAAACCCAAGGTCTGAGCGAAAATCGTTCCCTACATAATTCCCTCTTACTCCATAGGAGAAATTGGTAGCATTGTGCCTTAGATTAATTCCTCCGGAATAACTCTCATCGCCAATATTATGGGCAAATGATTTGTGGGCAAAGAATTTACCCACCCATGAATTATCAGAGGAGGCCAGGTTATAATCCAGTCCTACCACGCGATTGTAACGATCTTCCGGATCTAAAAATTCGTAATCCTTAAAGCTCTCCTTATTTACTAAGAGAAAGCTTAGATTGGAGCGGGAGAACATTTTTTTCTGCAATGCCACCACGGTATTGTTCACCGAGGGGATCTCATTTTCTGTATCCTCTTCGGTCTGCACGTTCATCAGACCTATTCGCCAGTCTTCATCGATCTTTCCACTGAGCCGGGCCCCTGCTATAATTCGGTTTTCAATGGTTTCCCCATCGGCATTGGTCGCGATCCCGATACGTCTCGAAAAGAAAGGATTCATATCACGGCTGTCACCAAAGGTGCCGAAAAGGTCACTGTTATCTATAAAGAACTGTCTTCTTTCCGGCAGGGAGATCTCAAAACGGGTGAGGTTTACCACCACATTATCTACTTCTACATTAGAAAAATCCGGATTCAGGGTAAGGTCGAGGTTTAATCCGCCTCCGATCGGTATTTTTGCATCACCTCCGAATTTAAAATCTTCAAAGGAATTGCCGGTTTCAAAGTCTTTGCTCAGCCTGGTATTCAAATAAGGAATAAGGGCTATAGGGGTACGGGACCTTTGTAAGGGTTTTTCGAAGTGCATCTCACCCATAAAAGCCAGGTTAAAAATAAGCTGGTTCTGTGGAATCCGGTACCAGGTACTGCGCTCATTATCCTGCATATCGAAACGATAGCTGTTAAATCGCCAGCGGGTCTCCCCGTTCTTAAACTTTAATGAGCTCAGTGGGATGGCGATCTCCGCCGTGTAATGATCTTCATAGATACGCGTCTCCCCTCTCCACTTTACATCCCAGGAGGTGGTAAACCCGTCAAGATCTGACCCCCCATTCGAGATCAGCGCTTCCCGGCGTACTCCCAGAGGATTGATACCGAATAAAAAGGCGTTGGTACCATCGTTAAAAGTATCAAAGATCAAACTGATATTATCATTTCCTCCGGCTCTGAAGTCACGCTGTAAAGAAGGGATCACATATTCATCTCCGGCCGTCTCCAATCGAAGTCCCAGGTAGAGGGTATTGGCATCGTACATCATCTTAATATCGGTTTGCCGCTTGGCCAATACACTGTCAGTAGGAAAGTATTGCATAAAATCATGAGCACTCTCTGCCTCCTTCCAGGCCTCCTCATCTAATATCCCGTCGATCTTAAAGGGAGTTTGGGTATACTTCACCGTAAATACTTTGTCATTTTGCTGACCGTAAACCCAAAATAACGGAAAGAGTAGAAAAAGGGATAGTAGAGATCTCATTAATAGCATGCGTTTGTTAGGGAGGCCTAAATTTACTGGATAATCCCGTTAAATAAATGCTAAAATTAGGGGAACGGGAACGAGTTTGAGGGACGAGTGTGAGAGTGAGAATGCGTCACCTCGAGTGCCACGCCTTGGGCTTGGTGTATCGAGAGGCAATGTGAGTTAGCCGCCCCTTACCAGGCCTCGGTTGGCAAAAGGCTTGCGGATGAGCCTGCATTATTGACAACCATGAAGAAAAACAGGCTCTTTATCTGCTCTATACCAATTAATTGTCGGTTTTTAGCTACATTGTAGGTATACAGTTCCCGGCTTACCCATTAATGAGTGCTACATGCAGTGCTGTCTTACATCAGCATCCTACAGGAGTGGTACTAAAAACGGCTAACATCATCATTTTTCACAAAGATGAAGTGATCGATCACCGTTTTATTAAATAAACTTTCAAATAAGCTTACCATGGCTGAGACGGTAAAAAAATTTGGCACTGCACCGGTGTTTTTCACGGCAATGTCGACCATTTTAGGAGCTATCCTCTTCCTTCGTTTTGGTTATGCCGTGGGTACTGTCGGCTTTATTGGGGTCATTTTTATTTTGATCCTTGGTCATATGGTTACCATACCCACTTCCCTTGCCATTTCTGAGCTTGCCACTAATAAGCGGGTAGAAGGCGGGGGCGAGTATTTTATCATTTCCCGCTCTTTCGGCTTAAATATCGGGGCTACCATTGGCATAGCGCTTTACCTGTCTCAGGCTATAAGCGTAGCCTTTTACGTGATCGCCTTTACTGAAACCTTTCAATTCTTTTTCGACTACCTGGAGCAGCACCACGGGTTTATCCTTCCCCGTCAGGCCATTAGTGTTCCGGTCATGCTGCTCTTGTCGGTATTGATCCTGAAGAAGGGAGCCAACCTTGGGGTAAAAGCCATTTATTTTGTGGTAGCCATCCTTGCTACTTCCATCGTCCTGTTCTTCCTTGGGGACCCGTCGTCAGGGAACGAGGTGGACTTCGACCTGGCCAATGCTCAATTTAGAAATATCGAACAATTCTACCTGGTTTTTGCGATCATTTTCCCGGCATTTACCGGGATGACCGCCGGGGTTGGACTTTCGGGCGATCTGAAAAACCCATCGAGGTCGATCCCTTTCGGAACGGTAACCGCTACCATATTAGGAATGATCATCTACCTGTTCATCTCATTAAAGCTTGCCAATTCGGCCTCCCCTGAAGCCTTGACCGGGAATCAATTCGTCATGAGCGAGATCGCCCTGTGGGGTTGGTTATGCATCCCTCTGGGGCTCGCCGCCTCTACCATTTCCTCGGCCCTGGGTTCGGTCATGGTTGCTCCCCGTACCTTACAGGCCCTCGCCAACGATCAATCCTTTCCAATTAAACAATTTAACGGCTGGCTAAGCCGATCAAGAGACAAGGACGCTGAACCTTTTAATGCCTCCCTGGTGACCTGCATGATCGCGATGGTCTTTGTGATCTTAGGTAATGTGGATATCGTGGCTCAGATCATTTCCATGTTCTTTATGATCACCTACGGATCGCTTTGTCTGATCTCCTTTCTCAATCATTTTGGTTCCTCCCCCTCCTACCGGCCATCATTCAAATCCAAATGGTATATCTCCCTGATAGGGGCCATTACCTCGGTTTGGGTCATGTTCAAAATAAGTGTGGTCTACGGCCTCTTCGCCTTTGCGGTCATGATCTTACTTTACTTTTACATCAATAATATTCACCGCCACCGAAAAGGTATTTCTTCTATTTTTACGAACACCATCTTCCAGGTCAACCGGAACCTGCAATTATACCTTCAAAAAAGAAAGGTAGTACGTTCGGCTACCGACTGGCGCCCCAGTGTGATCTGCTTATCCAAGAACTCCTTTGACCGTGATAATGCTTTTAGATTGACCAACTGGATCTCTTATAAATACGGGTTCGGCACCTATTTACATCGCATAGAAGAGTATTGTTCAAAATCGACCTTCGAACGATCAAATGAAGAACTAACCCGTTTGATCCATAATTACGGAGATGACGGCCATGTGTATATAGACACCATCATTTCTCCCTCCTACACCTCAGCCATTGCCCATGCCATACAGATACCGAGTATTTCCGGAATGGAAAACAATATGCTCATCCTGGAGTACGACAAAGAGGAGCCTGAAGAACTGGCAGATATCATTGATAATTTTAAGTTGATCAACTCGGGTAATTTTGACGTCTGCATCCTGGCTTCCAGCCGTAAACCCATCATCTTTAAGAATGGTATTCATATCTGGATCAAAACGACCGATGCCGAAAATGCCAACCTGATGATCATATTGAGCTTTATACTTCTGGGGCACCCCAACTGGAGAAATTCTGATATCCGAATTTTTGATATCTGCAAACCGGAAGAGGTTGCTGAGGTGAACAAGCAGATGAACGACCTGATCGAGAAGGGTCGACTTCCCATTACCCCTCAAAACATCAAGATCCTTGTTGAAGAAGAAGGGACATCCTATAAATCGATCATCAACGCCCATTCTGTCAATGCCGGCCTCACCATTATGGGGTTCCATGAAGATAGTCTGAGGTTATTGGGAGTCGAGGCCTTTGAGGGATACGAAGATCTTGGTAATATTCTGTTTGTGAATTCTTATAAGCATAAGCTTATTGAATAAACGACTCAATTACTAACCTACCACTACGCCGGATTCTTTTCTTAAACTTCTGACTTTAAATGATAATTCTAATTTCCCCGGAAGCAAACTGTTAACATCTATTCATTCCAGGAGTGAAAATGATATTTATACCCGAGGTGATCAATTAATTTAGTAGGCGATAAGATTTTAAATTTCAAAATAGTTTGATACTTTTTCTCGGCATCAAATTTTAAAAGCAATTTATTACCATCTATTTTAAAAATTCTATTTCCAGTCAATTCGCGCTGACAATCACCTGATACAGGTGCTAATTTTTTAATAGATGATTTAGCCCAAAACCTACCATCTTCATTTAGAAATAAGTAATTATACCTTTGATTTATGACCTCGCCTCCAGCATGAAGTTCCGATTCATTAATGTGCTCAGATTCAAAATACCCATTTAGAATTTTCATTTCAAGAATGTTTTTGTCTCTACATCGAAGATATATCCTTTTTCAAATAGCAACTTCAATTCTTTTCCAAACCCGGTTAGATTGTTAGGAACTAAAAAGTCATCTAAATTGATTAAATACTTTTTTAAATCTTGAATCGATTCTATTTCGTATTGTGGTTCAATTTTAACAACCTTCCCCAGATCCATCGGGTCGGTAGCGGCATAGATCACATCTCCCCGTTCTATGGCTTTCAGCAGCCAGGGTTTATTGAACTCCTCCCAGAAATCTGCTGCCCCCTCAAAAACGGCCCTGGCCACATTTAAAATATTGAAGCCATTATTACAGGGGCCATCAAACATCAGGTGAGTAAGCTTCAACAGCAATTCTGCACTGAGACCCTTCATGTCTCCGGCACCATGCGGATATACCGCGTAATTGCCAATGATGGTCGTACACCGCCCGGGAGTACTTACGATCTCTGCCTTGTTGCTGGTATTAATCGTAATATTTACCGGCAGCTCTCCCCTGCCCATATACCTTTTGGAAACCCTGATCACCTCCGCATAAGAAGCATTAGCTACCACGGCATTATTTTCTAACCCTTCATAAAATGCAATAACTTCCCGGGAATCCATATCGGCCACCAGGAGCTCCCCGGTCGAGAGATCATGCTTAATATAATACTTATCCTGCAGATAATGCACCCTGTTCACCGAAGTATCATCCCAAAACTCCAGGGGAGAGCGCTTACACTGAAAACAGTCTGGCATCAAGGTCCATTCGATGTCTTTTAAATTCCGGGCACTTACTACCGCATCAAGTCCCTCCAACAGTTTCCGAATCCCGGAAATATCGGCCAGTTCCTCAAAGCCGTTCTTTTCGATCTTCTCGGCCACCTCCCGGTGCCCTGTAAGTATGGAGGTAACCTGTACTTCATTCTCCAGGGCTTCCTGTACTCCTTTGGTTTGAAAAACAATCTCCTCCCCTTCCATCCGGGCAAATACCGCATAACCTTTTACACCGGATTCTCCGGAAGAAAGTGCAGTTTTAACCACTCCGCTGTAAGGCACCAATAAGGAAGTACTATACATGACCGCCGAGGTGAGGTCGCCCCGCATCCCGGCATAGATCAACCCCGTTAGTTCTGCCCCTACCTCAGCATAGGGATGGGGGATCACAGACATCAGATCGAGGGTGGTGTAAACGGCATCATCAACAATGGCGGCGGGATCATAGTCGTAAAACTGATCCGGTTCAAGCGTTGCCGTACCAAAAAGCATTTTCCATCGTGCCAACCTTGCCTCCACTCCTCTTGAAGAAGCATAATAGGCATTTACCAGGGTATCATTATCCAGCAACCCTTGCCTTAATACACCCAGGGAAGAATGGTGCGCTACCCAATAATCTGATCCGTCGGAGATCAGAGCACGCTCATCCTCTTCCATGGCCCGAAGCTGCAATCGGTTAAGATCATCTGTCCATTCAGTTCTCAGTGCACGAAACCTTTCCAGGTTTTCGGGAGTCCCCTCTAATTCCTTCTCCCGGGCCTCAGCCTCGCCAATGACCCATTGCTGCTTCTCTATTTCATCAAGGAACGGAGAGGTGTAAAAGTTAACCGCATTGATAAATGGTAGGCCACTCACCTCCTGCCCTTCCCCTGAAGCCTGTACGGTATGCATCACTTCACCACTGGCCTTCAGGTAATAGCGGTGTATTTTATATGGTTTTTTAAGGGAGGTGAAAATTGCCGACACCAATGTTTTCAGGTCCCGTCCGGCGGAGAATAGCTGCAGACTCGCAGGGAGCAAGGAGTCATCTGAAGCACCCAGCCCTACACGAATACATTCCCGCATTCCATCTGAGGCGGTAAGGGTGTTGGTTCCGGCCAGGATCAGGATTGACGATCCCTGCTTAAGGGAAGGGATGGCTTCTAAGAGCTCTTGTGCGACCGCTCCCGGAAAAGCAAGATGCCCTTGTCCTGTCGTATCGTAACGATAGATGTAAAAATTAATTCCTGTCCGGGCTTTCAGCAGAAACAATTGGTCTTCCAGTATTTGCTGATCAACCGTACTGTGCTCCTGATCAAAATTGAGTAAATGATAAAAAGTACCCTTAGCACTCATAGACGCACTGCCCAAAGACTCCCGGTTCTGGTGGGCTGTTTCAAGGTCTCGGGCAAGTGAAGTAACCAGGTCAGCATCCACCGCTACCTCATCAGCAGCCTCACATATCATTTCAGAAAAGAGATCTTTTCCGGTAGAAGAAGTTTCACACGGAATGGTGGCTACATAGCTGTAGCGGGTTTGATCGGAAAGGTCAGGGGCAGGCAGATCCTGTTGCACGCTTCCATATGCAGCCTTGTAATATCGGTTATGCCCGCATCCGCCCTTATACTGAAATAAATAAACCGTGTCTTCCGGCGCCAGGTTCTTAACAGGGGTGATCTCGTATATATTCCCATGATCATCACTATAACCTGAGAAACCCGCTTCGCCCATCCGGGCATGATAATAGATGTCATTGACTCTGAACCCGGGAATAGTGCCCTCCTGAACTTCTGCCATTGGAGTTGAACTGATCACCCTGGTCTCCGGGACCCTGAAGGGTGTCCAGTCGGGAGTAAACCAGATCTTTCCCCCGATCTCTTTCTCCTCATCCGGATCAAACCATGCCGTTACGGGCCGGTTCTCATTCATACGCTGCCAGTCCAGGTAACTCAGGTCTATACCTGTTGCCTGAGACATTAACAAACCGGAACGGTCTGCCTCCTCCGGATGTTCTAACCCGAATACCCCATGCCCGATCTCATGGACCGCAATAGCGGCAGCACTTTGTTTTTCCTGCGGACTCCCATCTGAAAACACATATCCCCATTGCCTTCCCGGAGGCATAAATCCGGCTACCCCACCTGTATTATTCAAAGCACCGTTCAAAAAGAACAGGTGGTAATCATCCGGTTCTGAGAAAAAGGAAGAGCGAATAAATTGCCGATGAAATGCCTGGAACTCCTTGGGATAATCGGCCAGTAAGCCGCTTCCATGGTAATCCAGCAAGCCATTTTCATTTTCAATATCCCAGAGAGAAGCTTCAGGGAGAAACACCCCTGAATAGTTAATGCTAAACTCAGCCCCTACCTTTCCGAACACCTCTTCTAAAACTTCAGGAAAATCAGAAGTGATGGCTCCCGGCCTGCCTTCAACGAGGGTTAATGGAATGGTTCCCTGATCCTTTAGGTGATGAATATAAAAGGTTGAGAGCACCCGGTATTTATCAGCCTCCGGTTCCTTTACACAAATCAGGGCCTGTTCTTCAAGGTAACCCTGCAGTCCGCTCAAGGTGATTTTAAACAGGGTATCATTCACAACTTCCAAAGGGATGGCCCTTCCTTCCATGGTTTTGATCAGCAGGTTTTCGATGTTTTCATCAAATGCCGGGGTGGTCGCGGCATAAAACACCTCTTCCTTTCCGGCTACCACCGCCTTATGAATCGGATAGTGATCATTTTGATTGGGAGCTTTAAGCTTTGGGTAGCGGGCTTTTTTCCATTCATTGTCAGCCTGGTCCAGGGCAAACCGACTTTCTTCCCCCTCAAAGAATTTCATTGCCCCCATGGCCGGTTGTACAGCTGTGATTTTTGGTCTTCCCTCCTCGTCATATACCACGCCTTCGGTATTTACAGCCGTTACCGGTCCACCGGACGCTCCCATACCTACACGGGTAATCTCTCCGTTCCCGTTCACCTCCCATTGATCTCCGCTGGCGTCGGTCACCAGGGTAACATCGCCCTCATCATGATCAAATACAACCTCACTGCCATCGGCAGTTACAATTATGATCTTTCCGTCTTCCACCCTGATATCCTCATCATTGATGTCTGTTGCAAGAGGTCCTATCATGTGATGATCATGCCCTGTTATTTCGTCAACAAGATCTTCCCCCACATC
Source organism: Robertkochia marina (assembly GCF_004799345.1). Classification (GTDB taxonomy): domain Bacteria; phylum Bacteroidota; class Bacteroidia; order Flavobacteriales; family Flavobacteriaceae; genus Robertkochia; species Robertkochia marina. The sequence continues at coordinate 85,997 of NZ_SSMC01000002.1, read as the reverse complement.
GATCACCTCATCGACATCCAGAATATTGGTCATCCCTTTATCGTAGATGGTTTGTACCACTCCGGCTGCCAGTTGACGGTCATGGTTAATATAGATATTAGTAAACGTTACCGCCACCCGTAAATTAGCCAGGTAGGGTATGGTAACCACTCCCCTGCCGGAAAACCGTCCTTCACCTCCTTGAACCTCCAACACAGTAACCGAAAACGTGCCGGCTGTAAAGGTTTCATTGGGCTGCAATCGTTGCAGGGGCACCTCTGCCTTTACATTCAATGCCGGGGCAATACCGCAATCATAAAGGTCTTCTTCAGTATTTACCTGCCCGGTAACAAACTCCTTTAAGGAACTGTATTCTGAAGTTGACAATTCACATTGTTTGAATACCTGGTACTCATAGGCCGTTTCTCCTTCCAGGCCCCACAGGGTGATGGCACTAAAGGAGGTTGAAGCATGAAACCACTCATGGTTGCTGCCTTTTTTGCGGTATCTTACCATGTAGGTGGCCCAATCACTGCCCGTATCTGTCCATGAGATATTAACCTGATGTCTACCTTTCACCAGGTGAGCCACATCGGTAACACCCCGGCAGGGAGCTACGTGTTCAAACCACCATATCTCACTTTCACCTCTGTTTGAAAAATTGGTCACGGGAAGTTCTTCCTGCCCACTCACAACGGTAACCTGCCAGGCATAACGCTTGTTTTCCAATAAGGGAACAGCATTAAAGTCGTATAAGAAACTGTTATGGGGAGTTACCGTTTCAAAGATGGGTCGGGTTGATAGAAAAGCTGCCTGAGGATCCTGTGTATGATCCCAGATCTCTGTGAGCCTGAACCGGTACCGAAGGTTTGGGTTCACAGCATGCCGGGGCATCCACTGAAAAAGAATACCCTGGGGCGTACTCACCATGAGCTTACTGTTTTTTTCAGGTATCAGTAATACCGGTGGTTCCTGGCGGGACGCATAAAAACTAACACATGATCTGTTAGAGAGGGTTTTGCCACTTAGCTTATCGATCACCTCTACACAAATCGTATAGTGGCCTTCCGGAAACGGAGCGGTAAATGTTGCGTCGTAAGCAGCTGAAATTTGATGGGGTTGAAAGAAATGAGATAGCACCTCCCCTGAGATCCATTTGGGTACTCCACTTTCTAAAACCACTTCAGCACTCCCTGCTTCATTTCTATTTAGCAGATCCAACCCTGAACGCTGCATACTTACCTTTAAAACCACCCTTCTTTCTGATATGCTCAGATCATTAAGGATCAATTCCAGTTCAAGAGGGTATTGATAATTTGCATACCCCGCAAGGTTAGCAAACCCGGAAATAGAGGAAGGATCGATCTGCCAGGTAGCCGTAACAGGATATATTTGGCTATGTGCATAACTAAAAATGAATAAGACCAGGATACAAAATGCTTTGTTTATCATTGTTTAAGGTTTCAATTGGTGATAGCGCAAGGCTACCTTCCTGTTTTTTGTATGTTGTAAGGACCAGGTATAACAGTGATCGATCAGGGCAACTTCTGCCGCTCCCTCCAGATCGGCGGGAGGTACCCCCGAACTAAGATTTCGGAAATTCACATTGAGTTGGGCATCGATATAGGTTTTTAAAAGGGCTGGTAGTTTTTTCCCCGGCCGGATCCCGTCATAGGTTCGAAGCTGTTCTTCCAGCCACCGATGTCCTCTTAACCGATCCCGGCATTCCTTAAAAATGGCTGGAATCTTTTCATCTCCTCCGTTTCTTTCAAACTCCTGCATTTCTCGAAGCCCGATCACATATCTGCGCTCCAGTTCGAGGTCGGTTTTCTTCATATCGTGAATTAGCTTTCTGATCACCCTGTCTACCAGGTTATAATAGGCCTCCAGAAGATCTCCGTTGGTATATAGAGCAGTAAGGTAATTCAGGGCGTGAAATTTATAGGGTCCTTTCTTTTGTAATGTTATATACCTGCTCTTCAGCAATTCCAGGTCTGCTTTTACAAAGGGCGGCAACCTCAAAAACACAGGTTCTCTGCTCACAAGAGCTATTTGCTGATTGATCTCAGGAATGGTGCCCGAATAAAGTACGTAGCGGTATTTAAATTTTAAGGTGGTAATGGTATTGGCCTTTGAAATACCGGTATGGGTATCAGGAGAAAGGTCAATGCGAAAATTATCAAAGGTATACCCGTACTGCAATCTGATAGTCATATCATTGCGGGTATGCCTATCAGTATGCCGGTATTGGTAATTTCCTGAAAGATTCACCGAATGGCCACGACCCATACGATAGGCTGCATGCGCTCTCATATTGAGCACGTTTCCCATAAGGCCCGTATCCTGATGACTGAAATTATATGAGATCCCGAATCTTGCTCTGAGCCGTTGTTCTAAAAAATACTTCCCCACCTCTGTCCCCGGCCCCATGATGATATAGGCCGAAGAAATATTTTGATTTATTGAAGCTTGCAGTGATGAACTGAAATGCAGTTTTTTCTCAGGGTTATTGTAACGGTACGACAAACTTCCCTGGTAAAAGTGGTGGTTCCCTTTTGCTGCCGGTTCCCCCTGTTGGTTGCCCTGATAGTTTGCAGAAACCATAAACGACCTTTTTGGCCCGGAAGAAGAGGGTAGATCGTAATGAAGCATCAGCCCGGCTTGTTGAGAGATCTGCCGGTAATTAAGCGTGTCCAGGGATTCCAAACCGGTAGTCCCGTTAATCACATCAAATTGATTTCTGGTATTGGTAATACTTTTAAACCCGGAATAACTCAGTTGACCATTGAGGTTGTCAGACACCTTATAATTAAGGTTCACAGCATTTGCCAGGCGCCTGAACGTAGTGTTCTTAGCCCCATCAAGGTTATCGCGCTGTACCCCGGCCCGGAGTCCCAACTGCACCCTGCCTTTAAACAAGGATTGGTTGACCGTAAGATGGACGTTTTCAAAATCTGCATTAAAAAAATAAGCCCCGAAAGTTCGGTAGCCGGGATCTGTACGCTCATAAACCACCCCAAATCCACCGCGAAGGGCCGGGTAATTTAATTGAAGTTTTAAGGCCTTATATGTTTGCCGGTACTGAAGGCTGTCTGCAACCTTAAGAAAATCTAATCGCACTAACCCCGACTCCTCATAAAAAATTTCTGACCTTCCCAGGTCAAAAAGAAACGTTCCATTCTTGAAAAATGTAAACCTGCCCTGAAAACCCAACGCCAGGTTTTGTTCAGGTAAAGGATAATTATGCATATCAACACTTTCATCAGGCAGTTTGTCTTTAGCAGTAAATAGAGAGCCTTTAAGGTGCCATTTGCCACGGGCATAACCCGTCATAACTCCGTAACCAAATCGCGCTGCAACAGGTTTAAGAGAAGGGTTTTCCGGCTCCCAAGGTACCGCTTTCAGCAGGCGTCCGTACATGGCAGAAAACAACCACCCCTTATTTCCCTGCCACTCCAAACCGCCTCCGGTAAACTGATGCCCGTTTAAAGTAAAAGGCATAAAACTCATGGCAGCGTCGCCCAGGTAAAATCTGATGTTCTTGTAAGACGGACTCAGACTGAAGCGATTCAATCGTAAAGGTGATGGCACCCGAAATTCCTGATCGGTATAGGTAAAAGAAAAGGGAATGTGAAACATCCCGGCAACAGTAATTTGCAGATTGCCCTGTATCAGGTATCCGAAAGGATCCCGATCTCCCGGCCCCTCGTACCACATTCCTCCGGCATGGAAACTGCCACGATACTTCAACCATTTTTCTTTACCCAGCTTGTCTAATTGAAAAGCCTGCGACCGTAAAACCCATGAAAACCCCACTGTGAAGAGGATGATCAAAAAAATAGACTTCATAATTCGATGTTCCGGGGTATGGAACATAATTCTAAATATAGAATATTTTCTATATTAAGTCAATTAATGTAGCTAAAAAATTGATTTTCAAGACGTAAAAGCAGTGTTCCAGGTATAGCCATGAATTTTCAGTGAAAAGTCGGCAGCATGGACTTTATATCATAACAATAAGAAGTTGTTAACACACTGGATTGAATTAATTCACTAGTTTTAAGAATCATCAATCAATTAACCAACAAACCCTCCGTAGCATGAGCACGGTTATCAGGGAACGTAAAGACGAGCAGTTTATCCGGAAGCTCGAGCAACTCGTGCGAGACCATCTGGAAGATGAAGACTTTGGTGTTAACGAGCTTGCCGCCAAAGCCGGATACAGCCGATCGCAATTACATCGGAAACTCAAAACTGTTTTGGGGCATTCTGCGAGTGTTTTCATTCGTAGAATTCGCCTGGACGCAGCCCTTGAAATGCTGCAAAAGAATGAGATAACCACCTCCGAGATAGCCTATAGCGTAGGCTTTCACAGTCCTTCATATTTTCACCGTTGTTTTCAAAAGCGTTACGGTATTACCCCCGGCGATTATAAAGAACGTTTACTGCAGGATCCCGATTTTTCCTTTTCTCCAAACAATTGCAAAGAAGACCTTCATTTGAAAGTCTCTGTCAACCGCAACCGGACAAGATCATTTCAGAACATCGGCAAACCCTTGGCTTGGGGCAGTGTACTTCTTTTATTTGTGCTGGTGGCCATCGGTATCAACAAGTACTTCTCTCCTGCCACTATGCAAAAAACAGGGGTTGCAGTACTTCCATTTTCAAATCTAAGCACCGATGACGAAACCCGTTTTTTTGCAGACGGTATGATGGAAGATCTTTTACATCGTTTATCAAAGGTGAAAGATTTCAGGGTGATCTCCAGAACCTCATCAGAGGTTTATAGGGACAGATCTCAAATTACCATAGGCCAGATCGCTGAAGAGCTCGGGGTGCGCTATATTGTAGAAGGCAGCGTACAACGTTACGACAATCAAATAAGGGTGCATATTAAGCTCATTGACGCCTCCATTGATGAACCAATCTGGAGCCGGAATTACGACCGCCGCATACTTGATCTGTTTACCATACAAAGTGAAATTGCCCTTAATATTGCTTCGGAGGTGCACCAGGTATTATCGGAAGGTGAAACAGCATCGCTTCAAAGTCAGCAAACCGAAAACATCAAAGCCTTTGAAATGTATTCTTTAGGAGCTTTTGAATTAAAGAAGCGCACAGGAGCGGGTTACATCAGGGCGCTGCATTATTTTGAAAAAGCCATAGAAGAAGACCCGGGCTACGGCAAGGCTTATGCGGGGTTGTCTGAAACCTATTTCCTGATGGCCATGAACGGAGAGATCGATCGGGAAACAGGACGCAACCTGGCCTTATCACTGGCCGAAAAAGCCTTGTTATCAGACCCTGAGTTAGCCGATGCGAAAACCCTTCTGGCCACCATTTATGGCTTTATGGACCACCATTGGCAAAGGGCAGACAGCACCTTTCATGAAAGTATTTCACTCAACCCCAACCTGCCACAGACGTATATGTACCACGCCAATCTAAAGCGAACCCTGGGAGATACTCTAGAGGCACGCAGGCTTATGAATAAAGCCCTTGACCTGGACCCGTTATCCTATATTGTACGCTTCACCAGTGCAGCGCTGTTTTTTGAGAGCGGTAATTTTGAACGTGCGCTGGAGGAATGCATCCGATGCCAGGAGATCCTCCCTGAACATGGCTGGAGCGCATGGTTAAAATTCAAGATCCACGCCCTGAAAGACCGTGATCCGGAGGCTCTAGAAGCCTTTAAATCCTTTGGAGCGCTCAGTGGAGAGTATCATCCTGTAAAGGCCGACAGCGCTTACAATACCGCCGGAATAAAAGGGCTGTTACAATTAAAGATAGCTCGCTCAAAAAACCTGGTGGAAAAGGCGGAGTGTTATGCCATGCTCTCACAAAAGAACGAGGCCCTGGAACTTCTGAAAAATGGACTTGATCGCGGCTTACTTGACCCGGAGATCACGGCTAACTATCACTTTCTTCCTTACCACAGGGAACCGGTTTTCACAGAGATCTTCTCTGAAATGAAGCTACCTGGTTCTGCTTCATTATGATCATCGCACAATTTTCAAGATTGGTATTTCTAGTGGATTACTATAATGATATGTGGCAAAGAAGCAAGGGAGCTAAGGAGCTAAGGAGTAAAAAAATTTAAAAGGTATCCAATACAAATAATAAATGATTCGTCTTCGCGAGACCACTGAAATTTTATTTCTTGTGGAGGATGATGACGGATTGAATCGCAGGCGTCACCTCGAGTGATACCGCAGAGCGGGATCGTATCGAGAGGCTTTTAGGGCCGAATTGTTCTCGATACACCACGCTTACGGCGTGGCACTCGAACTGACAGCACGGGCTACCTTGGGTCCAAAATTAAAATCCGTCAGCGGTAGGTTTGCTTTTGCAAAGCCTGGCAATCTTCCTTTGCATAGTTAAAAATATCCTCCGCCAGCCTTCATACAACATAAGTACAGGCTGCAACATAGGTGCAACCTTTTTTTGCATGATTTTCTCACATAATTACTATGAAGTGCATCATGGTTTTTAGGACCTTCGATATGATCAAGAAAACGATCAAAAACATTCATTAATCAAAAAACACTCAATCATGAAAACAATTAATGTAAAATACCTGTTTACGGTATTACTTTGTACAGGACTGGTTTTGTCCTGTAGTAACGACGACGATGCTATTGTAGCAGATGATCCTCAAACTCCGAATCCAAGGGTAGCCACCCCCACATCAGAAGTCACTTCGGTGAGTCTTAATTTTGCCGTATCTCTGGATACTTATACAGACTCCTCGACTTGCGGAGATGGGAACTACTTTTACCAGCACAGTGGTGAAGGTTCCAACGGTACTTTTGGTGATTATTCGATTACCCTGACCTACTGCGGCCAACCAAATTCATTTAATGCCTATGACCTGGAAGTGGTCATACAGGACAGCAACGGCGATCAGATCACATTATCACAGGCAGCAGACAGTTTCATACCTGAACCGGTAGTAAACGGGGTAAACCAGTCTCCTAACGACATCACTGATGCTGATGGCAATTCGATCCATGATGCAGATCTTCTGGTACTCGAAGTAACCCATGGTACCGGATCTTACAGCAATGCCCAGGGAGAATTCAGCACCCAGCTGCGACAAGGGCTTAATGTTGGAGCACAGAATGCCGCCTTTGCTTTTTCCGGGCGTCTTACAGGACTATAAAATTGATCGTGGTTGGTTAATATGGAAGGGAAGTCTGCTTTTTAAAGCAGCTTCCTTTCCTTGCTTTACGGATTCATTTTTTCCATCATCTTCTCTTGCTGGGTAATAGAATTGTTCAGGTTTACAGCCGTCTCTATCAGGGCCAGGTGAGAATAGGCCTGTGGAAAATTACCCAACAGGCGTTTGGTTTTAAAATCGATATCTTCACTGAACAGCCCCAAATGATTGCTGTAAGAAAGCAGCCTTTCAAAATATTCTACAGCGCGTTCTGTCTCTCCGATCTTATTCAGGGCATTGATGAACCAGAATGTACAGATCGTAAACGAGGAAGAAGGCAGTCCGAAATCATCCTTATTCTTATAGCGATATAAGAGTCCGTCGTTACTCAATTCCTTTTCAATAGCATGAACGGTACTCACGTATTTAGGGTCCCGGGCATCAATAAACCCATAGGGCTCCATAAGTAACACAGAGGCATCCAGGTCTTCAGACCCGTAACTTTGGGTAAATGCCCCAATCTTTTCATTCCAGGCATTATCAAGGATATCCTTTTTTATAGTTTCTGCCAATTGCAGCCAGCGCCCTCTTCTTCTGTATTTTCCGGCCATATCGGCCACCTTCAGAGCCTTATCAACCGCAACCCAGCACAGGACCTTTGAAAAGGTAAAGTGGCGTTCTTCTGTCCGAAACTCCCAGATACCCTTGTCGGGCTCCCGCCAGTGTTTGTTAACCACCCATACAATACCCTTGGTAATAGACCATAGCTCCTCAGCATTTTCAATATCGTTCTTGAATTTTATCACCTGTTCATAGATCACATCCATCAGAATTCCGTAGATATCATTCTGCCGTTGTTCATAAGCGGCATTACCGATCCTCACCGGGGATGAACCTTCGTAGCCCTGGAGATGATCCAGGGTTTCTTCGGTAAGTATTTTTTCTTTATTGATCCCGTACATGATCTGTAACTTTTCATCCTTTTCAGGGATCAGGTCGATGATGAATTGCAGGTATCGCCGGGCTACATTTTTATGACCGAGCTCAGATACTACCTTGATCACCATAGAGGCATCGCGTATCCAGCAGAAACGATAATCCCAGTTTCTGACCTCTCCAATGGTTTCCGGCAGGGAGGTCGTGGCTGCGGCCAGCACCGCGCCTGACTTATCGTAACTGAGCATTTTCAGGGTGAGTGCACTTCTGGAAATGTAGTCGTTGTATTTGTCATAATTAGGGGTACGTTCAGACCAGTTGAGCCAGTACACCATGGTTCTGGAAAGCTCCAGATGCGCTTTTTCCGTAGATTGCGTAAAGATCTTCTCATTGTATCCAATGGTAAAATATCCATCTGAATGCAGGATGATCTCCTCCCCGTTCACCACCTTCTGCTTATCAAAATTGGTATATAGAAACAGGGTATCATACTTCTCCTTATCAGTCAGGCTCACAATAAATTCATTCTTGACATAGGTAGAAGTGGTTCCCATGGCGTATTCAAGTCGCGGATCGTATTGAACCCTGAACTTAGGCTTTCCGCTCAGGTGCTTTATGTACCTGATAATATCAGGAGGAGAATGATGCCCTCCCTTTTCGTTTTTATAGCGGGGCATAAAATCACGCACCTCAAAGCTGTCTTTTCCGTTAAAGAAACGGGTGACCAAAATATTCGTATTTCTGATATATTCCTGGGTGATCTTATAGCTATCTGAGACTTTAAATCCGAAAGAACCACCAATATCCTTATCCAGTATTTTTGCAAATACCGAGGGTGAATCAAACTCCGGCAGACAGGCCCAATGAATAGATCCATCACGGTATACCAATGCTGCGCTTCTGCAATTCCCTATAATTCCGTAGTCGAGATTGTCCATTAATTCTTATTAAATTTCCTGTAAACATCAATAAATGATTAAATTACGAAAAAAAGGTAGTTTATATCATATTATGAGTAAAACCATCATCGTTTCCAACCGGCTTCCCTTACAAGTAAAGATCGAAAATGACAACCTGGAAATCACCCCCAGTGTAGGCGGGCTGGCCACAGGGATGAAATCTGTGCATTCTGAAGGCGACGGGATCTGGATCGGGTGGTCCGGACTTACCGAGGAAGAACTCGATGAATCCCTCAAAAAAAAGGTTGAGCAAGAAGTAAAAAAGGAGAAATGTGCCACCGTACCCCTCACCCAGGAAGACCTTGAACATTACTACTTTGGCTTCAGTAACCGAACCCTGTGGCCGCTATTCCATTATTTTATGGAGTACACAGAATTCGAAAAGGATTATTGGGATTCTTATGTCACGGTGAATAAGAAATTTGCAGAGGTCGTACTCAAACACGCTGAAAAAGGCGATACCATCTGGGTTCACGATTATCAGTTACTGCTATTGCCCGGACTCATTCGCGAATCCATGCCTGATATTTCGATTGGATTCTTTCTTCATATCCCCTTCCCTTCCTATGAGATCTTCAGAACCTTCCCCTGGCGTGAAGAAGTGTTAACCGGTATGTTAGGGGCCGACCTCTTAGGGTTCCATACCTATGACTATGAACGTCATTTTCTAAGTTCTATCAAAAGGATCTTACGTCTCGACGTGAATTTTAATGAGATCATTTACAAAGATCGTGTCGTTAAGGTAGACTCTTTTCCCATGGGAATCGACTACAACAAATTCCATAAGGCAGCTAAAGAAAATATGGACAGGTTACCTGCTGAACGTTCCGATCTGCAACAGCGCATTGACGATCACTTTATGAAAGACAAGGAGGCGAAACTCATCCTGTCTATAGATCGAATGGATTATACCAAGGGGATCCCTAATCGTATTCGTGCCTTCGAATATTTCTTAAATAAGTACCCGGAATTCAAACAAAAAGTGCGCCTGGTCATGTTGGCGGTACCATCCAGGTCGAACGTACCCCAGTACCAGTTGTTGAAAAAAGAAACTGATGAACTGGTAGGGCGTATTAACGGTCAGTTTGCCACGGTAAGCTGGACCCCTATCTGGTATTTTTACCGTTCCCTGCCCTTTGACAATCTTATTGACCTGTACACCTCTGCCGATGTAGCACTGATCACCCCGGTACGAGATGGGATGAACCTTGTTGCCAAAGAATATATTGCCACCCGTGTTAAAAAAGACGGGGTGCTTATACTCAGCGAGATGGCCGGAGCCGCAAAGGAAATGAATGAAGCCCTGCTTATTAATCCGAACAACTTTGAGGCCATGGCCGATACGCTGAAACAAGCCCTGGAGATGCCTGTAAAAGAGCAAAAAAAGCGTAACACAATGTTACAGAAAAGGCTCAGGCGTTACAGTATTGACAAATGGGCGGCCGAATTTTTCAAGGCACTTAAGGCTACCCAAAACCTGGGACAGGTTATTGTAGCTTCCCACATGAACCAGGATATCCGTGAAAACATGATGAACAAGTTTAAAAAGGCAAAAAGTTCGCTGATGATGCTTGATTACGATGGCACCCTTACCGGATTCAGAGACAATCCGGAAGATGCCAGGCCTGATGAAGCACTAATTGGTTTACTGAAGCAACTCAATGAGATTCCCGGCAATGATATGGTCATTATCAGCGGCCGTGATCGGGAAACCCTCGAAAAGTGGTTCGGGAAATACGAGTTTAAAATGATCACCGACCACGGGGTATGGCTGCACACCAAAGAAGATGGATGGGTCTCTTTAGAACGACTACGCGTTAATTGGATGGAAAATATACGTCCCATCCTGGAAACCTTTGTTGACCGCACCCCGGGAACCTTTATCGAGGAAAAAAAATACTCCCTGGCCTGGCATTACCGAAAAGCAGACCCTGAATTGGCACAGATACGAGTCATGGAACTCAATACTGTATTGACCAGCCTGATCTCTAATAATGAACTCAGTGTTTTAAAAGGAAACAAGGTCATAGAGATCAAAAGCAGTAATGTCAATAAAGGAAGAGCCCTGTCAAGGCTATTAAACGAAAAAGAATACGACTTTTTGTTTGCAGTGGGTGATGACTGGACCGATGAATATATGTTTGAAGAAATGCCTTCAGAGGCTTTCACGGTAAAAGTAGGTTACAAAAAAACCAAGGCCCGGTTCTTTGTGCACACCCCCGAACGGGTTCGTCCGCTTTTGGCACAATTCCTGGAATCTTAAAAAGGGGTTAACAGCTATTTGTTTTGAGGTTATTTCTGGGGTAATTCCTATTTTTAGGAAAAATTTTACCATGAAAACTTACATACTACTAGCATTTACCGGTCTGTTTTCCTTCTGCATGTTTGCACAGACCAATCCTAAGATCTATGAGATCATCGACAACGTGTCGTCAGAGCGCATTGAACACGATGTACGTATCCTGGCTAATTTCGGTACCCGCCATACCCTGAGTGATACGGTTTCTGAAACCAGGGGAATCGGCGCTGCAAGACGATGGATCAAGGCTGAATTTGAAAGAATATCCGAGAGCTGCGACAATTGTCTCGAGGTTTCTTACCAGAAAAATTTTGTTGAGAAAGGTGCCGGCGACCGGATCTTTGAAGATGTCTGGGTAGTGAATGTTGTAGCTGTAAAAAGAGGAACCAAATACCCCAATAGTTACATCATCATGAGCGGTGATATTGACTCCAGAGTTTCAGACCCCAATGACAATACCTCCGACGCTCCGGGCGCCAACGACAATGCAAGCGGAATGGCGGGTACTCTTGAAGCGGCTCGGGTGCTGAAAGACTACGACTTTGAACACAGTATTATTTTTGTCGGACTTTCAGGAGAAGAACAGGGGCTATGGGGAGGAAAAGGCCTTGCAGCTCATGCCAAAGAGAACAACTGGAATATTATCGGGATCCTTAACAACGATATGATCGGGAATATCAAAGGGGTTGACGGGGTGATCAGCAACCGTGATTTCCGAATCTTTTCAGAGCCCACCCCTCCCACTGAAACTGAGCGTCAACGCAGAGCACGACGTTTTTATGGCGGAGAGGTTGACGGAATCAGCAGGCAATTGGCCAGGTACGTTCATAACACCACCAGTACTTATATGCCTGAAATGAACCCCATCATGGTGTACCGCCTGGATCGTTTTGCCAGAGGCGGACACCACCGTCCGTTTAACGACCTTGGGTATGCCGGGATCAGGATCATGGAAGCTCATGAGAATTACACCCAACAGCATCAGGACCTGAGAACGGAAGACGGCATCGAATACGGGGATGTGGTTAAACATGTCAATTTTGATTATGCCGCCAAACTAACCGCGGTAAACGCCATTAATCTGGCCTCCATGGCCTGGGCACCCCCGGCCCCGGAAAATGTGAAGATCGGTGGAATGGTTGAACCCTCTGCGAGATTTACCTGGGACAAGGTTGATGGAGCAGCAGGCTATAAGATCTATTGGAGAGAAACCACCAGCCCTACCTGGGATCACAGTCGTTATGTGGGTGATGTAACTGAATATACCCTTAAAGGTATTGTGATCGACAACTTTTTCTTCGGAGTGGCTGCAGTAGATGAAGAAGGCAACGAAAGTGTGGTTACCTTCCCCTCGGGAGTTATAAGGAATTAACCCACTCCATACAATATTTTATATCAGCTCCCGTAAGCTAACAAATGAAGTTTACGGGAGCTTTTTTATTTATACCCGGTTACTCAAACCTAACCTCCCTGCACCAACAGCAACCGGATTATCTTCAGAAAAAAGTCTCTTTGGAATACGAGTAGTGTCAACAATTTCAAGGATGGTAATTCCCCACCGATACAACCTGTTTATACCCGTAAAATATGCTCTACATAACAGTATGGATTCTGTTTTAAAAGATTATGATATTTTTACCCTATAAAACTAGATCCCATGCGAACTCTTTTAGTACTGCTTTTACTTATACCCGCTCTCGGAGGAGCCCAGGTCTTTGGTGAAACCAAAGTATTTACAGAACAAGACACCCTCAGGGGCAGCATCACCCCCGAGCGTGAATGGTGGGACCTTAACTACTACCATCTCGATATTGAAGTGGTTCCTGACCAAAAATTTATAAGCGGCAGTAATCTGATCGCCTTTACCGCCTTAAAGCCGGGAAGCGTTTTACAGGTAGACCTGCAGGTGCCCTTACGTATCGACAAGGTTACCTGGAAGGGCCGTGAAGTAGCAGTACGTTCTAATGGAAATGCTCACTTCGTTGAACTCGGGAGGCAATTGCAAAAGGGTGCCAAAGATTCGATCAGGGTGTATTATTCCGGCAATCCCAGAGAAGCAGTTAATGCCCCGTGGGATGGAGGGGTTTCCTGGAAAAAAGATAAGGAGGGCAACCATTTTATAGCTACTTCCTGCCAGGGATTAGGGGCCAGTGTCTGGTGGCCCAATAAAGACCATATGTATGATGAAGTAGACAGTATGAAGATCAGTGTGACCATTCCTGAACACCTGGTGGATATCTCTAATGGGAAACTAACCGGCATAGAACACGATAAGGTCAATAAAAAAAGAACCTTTCACTGGGAGGTTAAGAACCCCATCAACAATTACGGGGTGAATATCAACATTGGGAATTACGAAGGTTTCGGGGAAGTTTATGAGGGTGAAGACGGCCCACTTGATATGAAGTATTTTGTGCTGGCCTATAATGTAGAGAAGGCCAAAGAACAATTCAAACAAGCCACCAAAACCATAGAGGCTTTTGAACACTGGTTCGGCCCCTACCCGTTTTACGAAGATGGTTATAAGCTGGTTGAAGTGCCTTACCTGGGTATGGAACATCAGAGTTCGGTAACCTATGGAAATGGATTTGAAAACGGATATCGCGGTTCTGACTGGTCAGGGTCAGGCTGGGGCTTAAAATTCGATTACATTATCGTACACGAAACAGGGCACGAGTGGTTTGCCAATAATATTACCAATATCGATATCGCCGATATGTGGATACATGAAAGCTTTACCACCTATTCTGAATGCCTTTTCGTAGAGTATCATCACGGCAAAGAAGCTGGAGCTGATTACATGACCGGTACCCGTCGTGTCATTTCGAATGACGAGCCCATCATTGGGGTATACGATGTGAACAACGAAGGGTCAGGTGATATGTATTTCAAGGGTGCCAATATGCTGCACACCCTGAGACAGCTGGTAGAAGATGATGCACTATGGAGAGAGATCCTTCGTGGATTAAACCGCGATTTCCGGCACCAGACCGTAAACACTCAGCAAGTGGAAAACTACCTCTCTGAAAAGACCGGAAAAGACCTCTCTGCCTTTTTTGATCAGTACCTGCGCGATCATCGCACTCCCGTTTTTGAATACGAGATCAAGGAAAATATCATACGTTACCGATACACCGATGTGATCCCTGATTTTGATATGCCCATTGAGGTGACTATCAATGGAGAGAGCGACTGGATCTACCCAAACTCCAAATGGAAAGAGATGCCCATGCCTGAGCGCATCGCTTCATTTAGCGTTGACCGCGACTACCTGGTAATACCCCGGGCATTATAACGAACAGCGGCTATTACTTAACAGCTCTTTAAGATTTCCTGCAGGGGTTTTCCTTTATTTTAGCGCTTCGTATAAACTAACGAAGCTAACTATATGAGAAAAATCTTTACTACCGGGATGGCCGTTTTGGTGTCATTCCTGTCTTTCGCACAGGATTTCAGCATGGATCTTGTTCAGGACATGACTCCCAGAAATATCGGTCCGGGAGGAATGAGTGGTCGGGTTACTGCTATTGATGTGGTAACTGATGACCCTGATGTCATGTATGTCGGAACCGCTTCCGGAGGGTTGTGGAAATCAACCTCCGGAGGTATCAAATGGGAGCCCGTATTCGACAAAGAGGTTACCGCATCTGTGGGTGCTGTAGCCATTCAGCAATCCAATCCATCGGTGATCTGGGTAGGTACCGGAGAAGGAAACCCCAGAAACAGTCTTAACGGAGGGTACGGAATTTACAAATCGCTTGACGGAGGAAAAAGCTGGACCAATATGGGACTTGAACAAACCCGTCATATTCACCGGGTTGTCATTGATCCGGAGAACCCAAACACCGTATACGTGGCAGCGATCGGATCTCCATGGGGGGAACACCCTGAAAGAGGGATCTTCAAAACCACCGATGGAGGAAAGTCCTGGGAAAAGGTCCTTTTTGTAAACAACAAAACAGGAGCAGCAGACCTGGTCATGGATCCTTCCAATCCTAACAAACTGATCGCGGCTATGTGGGAGCATAAGCGTGACCCCTGGTTCTTTAAATCAGGAGGTGAAGGCAGCGGCCTTTATATGACCCACGATGGCGGTAACACCTGGAAAGAGATCACCCATGAAGACGGTTTGCCTAAAGGAAACCTCGGGCGAATCGGGTTGGCTATTGCCAGGAACAAGCCTAATATCGTTTATGCCCTTGTGGAGTCAAAAAAGAACGCCCTCTACAAGAGTACAGACGGCGGATTTAACTGGAAAAAGATCAACGACAAATCAGATATCGGAAACCGTCCGTTCTATTATTCTGACCTTGCAGTAGACCCTGAAAATGAAAACAGGGTATATTCTATTTTCACCTATGTTAATGTTTCTGAAGACGGAGGTAAGAACTTCGATCAGCTGATGGATGCCTATGGTTCTGATCATGGGGTACACCCCGATCACCACGCATGGTGGATACATCCTGAAGACGGAAGTTTTATGATGGATGGAAATGACGGAGGTTTAAATATTACCCGCGACGGAGGTAAAACCTGGAGATTTATCGGGAACATTCCGGTGGCACAGTTTTATCATATCAGTACGGATAACGACTATCCTTACAATGTTTACGGAGGAATGCAGGACAATGGTTCCTGGAAAGGCCCTGCCTATGTATGGCGTGCCCAGGGTATCAGAAGCTCCTACTGGCAGGAGATCGCCTTTGGAGATGGTTTTGATGTAGTTCCTGATCAGAAAGATCCGCGGTTCGGATATGCCATGAGCCAGCAGGGATATGTATCAAGATATGATGCAGAAACCGGGAATAACTACAGTGTTCGTCCTACCCATCCGGATCCGGAAGTAAAGCTGCGCTTTAACTGGAACTCTGCCATCGGGCAAGATCCTTTTGATGAGTCGACCGTATATTTCGGAAGCCAGTTTGTTCACAAGAGTACCGATAAGGGACTCACCTGGGAAGTGATCTCTCCCGACCTGACCACCAATGATCCTGAAAAACAAAAACAGGATGAAAGCGGCGGACTTACCCTGGATGCAACAGGAGCAGAAAATTACACCACCATCCTGGTTATCGAGCCTTCGCCGGTTGAGAAAGATATGCTTTGGGTAGGAACCGATGACGGAAAAGTGCATTACACCACTAATGGTGGACAGGACTGGACCGATGTTACCAAAAACATCAAAGGACTGCCTGAGGGAAGCTGGATCGTTCAGATCAAAGCTTCAAAAAAGAACAAGGGAGAAGCCTTATTGGTAGCAAATGATTACCGCAGGTTTAATTATACTCCTTACGCCTACCGCACCACCAATTACGGAAAGAAATGGGAGCGTATCGTAGATGAGAACGACGTGAAAAGCTACGCCTTATCTATCATTGAAGATCCTGTTGAACCCAGACTGATGTTCCTGGGTACCGATGACGGACTTTACCTGTCTCTTGATGCCGGTGAGAAATGGCAAAAGTGGACTGAAGGATTCCCTACGGTATCTACAAAAGACCTGGCTATTCAGGAACGCGAAGGCGACCTGGTGATCGGTACTTTTGGTAGAGCTGCCTGGGTACTTGATGATATCAGACCCCTGCGTGCCATTGCAGCCAACAAAAACGTGCTCTCTGAAAAGATCAAGATCTTTGAACCGGCAGCAGCCTACAATGCAGCCTACCAGCAGCCTACAGGAAGCCGTTTCGGGGCCGATGCAATGTTTGCCGGAGAAAACAAACGAAGTGGAGCTATGATCTCTTATTTCATTGACCCTATTGAGAAAATGAAAGAGGAGAAAGAAAACGAAAAGGAAGAAGCCTCTGAAAATGGTTCAGAAAAAGAAGTGAAGTGGGATAGCCTGAAGCTGGAGATCTTTAAAGGAGAAAAGCTGATCAGAACCCTGAAAATGAAAGCGCCCAAAGAGAAAGGTATTCACCGTATGTATTGGGGGCTTGAAGAAAAAGGAGCCGAACGTCCGTCCAGAAGGCTTCGTGAATCGAAAAGAGAACCGGGAGGAATGGAGGTGCTGCCGGGAACCTATGGCCTTAAACTCACCTATGGCGATCAGACTACTGAAAGTAGTATAGAGGTAAAAACAGATCCGCGTCTTGATTACCGCATGGAAGACCTGGAAGAGGTTTACAATACCGGAAAAGAAATTCAGCAATGGAATCAGCTGGCTGCCGATGTGAGTAAGCAGTTGCTGGAGAGTCGTAAAACAGCCGATGATTTCAAAAAGGAACTCAAGAAGAAAGATAAAAAGACCTATAAAGAAGAGATCGAAGCATCTGAAGCCATTATCAAGAAAATCGACAGCATCCTGGATGAAATGTTTGGTGAAGAAGACGAGCGTCAGGGAATTACCCGCAGCTCTGATCCAACAGTAAGTTCACGACTTTCGTCTGCCTATGGATATGTAGCCAGCAGAAAATCGGGTATTACAGCAACTGAGACCCGATTGATGGAACAGGCCAAAGAAGCCCTTAATGGGGTCGTTGAGAAAACCAACGCCTTCTATAAGAACGATTGGCCCGGTTACCGCGAGCAAATGGAGGCCCTGGAGATCGAACGTTTTGAGGAAACCAAAAGTTTTTCTATCGATAAGTAAGATCAGTCATTAAGAGACTCTGTAATCCTATCACGGTCTCCTTAAACTGTTATAATTTTAATCCTGCCTGCATTGCCTTCAATACAGGCAGGATTTTTTTATTCCTAACTTCACTACATATGACGAACCGATTCTTTTACTTACTCTTCACCATATTTTGCGCATGGAATAGTATACCCGTAATGGCACAGAACACAGGCGAAAATGAACTCGGCGCCTGGTATATGTATTTTGGAACAAACAAGCTTTCAGAACAATGGAGCCTGCATACGGAGGCCCAATTTCGTTACTACCAAACGACCGGAAATTTTAACCAGATGTTGCTTCGAACCGGAGTGAATTATCATATTGCAGAAAATGCCATGGCAACCCTGGGCTACGCCTATATTGATACCGACACAGAGTTTGAAGAGTTTACAGGCGAAAAGAAAGCCAATGAGCACCGTGTCTTTCAACAGTTTATCCTGAAAAATAATGTTGGGAAATTTGCTTTCGAACACCGCTATCGCCTGGAGCAACGATTTCTTCAGCACTATGAGACTCAAGACACCCAACACCGGGCCCGATATAGATTACAGGTAACCTACCCCTTACCCGGGCAATGGTTCCTGAATGTTTACGATGAAATATTCATTAACTTACAGGAACCCCTTTTTGGTCAGAATCGCTTGTACGGCGCCCTTGGTTATAAGTTAAATTCCGAACTCAGTTTTCAGGCAGGATACCTGAAGAATCATTTTACAGGCAGCAACTACGACCGCCTGCAGTTGGCCATCTTTTATAATCCGGATCTTTCAAAGAGATCTGTTCAATAAATGAAAGTATGAATACAGATACAATTCGCTTTAAAAACCGTGAAGGCCATGAGCTCTCCGGCCGCATCGATATTCCCCTGAACGGCAAACCCCATGGATACGCACTCTTTGCTCACTGCTTTACCTGCAGCAAGAATTTCCCGGCAGTCAAAAATATCAGTCGGGGTTTAACCTCCAGGGGCTTCGCTGTACTGCGGTTTGATTTTACCGGATTGGGAAACAGTGAAGGAGATTTCTCTAACACCAATTTCTCAGGAAATATCAACGACCTCCTCGATGCTGCAGCCATGCTGGAGCAAAGGTTCAAGTCGCCTACCCTGCTTATAGGTCATTCTCTTGGTGGTGCTGCAGTGCTGCTCGCGGCACGGGCATTAGATTCGGTGAAGGCGGTGGTGACCATCGGAGCACCTTCTCATCCAAGCCACGTAACCCATCTTTTGAAGGAGGGAATCGACAGGATCAAAGAAAAAGGCAGTGCACAGATCAATATAGGTGGAAGAGATTTCATCATCAGAGATCAGTTTCTGGAAGACCTTGAACAGGTATCCGACAAGGAAGCAAGTAAAGGCTTCAGACGTCCGCTACTCATCATGCATTCTCCCCAGGATCGGATCGTTGAGATCGCCAATGCACGAAAACTATATGAGGCCGCACACCACCCTAAAAGTTTTGTCTCCCTGGATGGGGCTGATCACCTGCTCTCTGATACACAAGACTCCCTATACGCCGGTGACCTGATAGGAAGCTGGGCAAAACGCTATATACCCCATCAATCAAAGCCTGAAAATTCAGGACCACACCAGGTCATGGCAAGCATTGATACCTCCGATAAGTTTACCACTCAAATGATCGTTGGCCCTTCTTATCTGATCGCCGATGAGCCCGAATCATACGGAGGAGCAAATCTGGGGCCTACCCCTTATGATCTTCTGGCCGCTTCTTTGGCAAGTTGCACAGCCATGACCCTGAATATGTACCTTGGAAGAAAAGACTGGCCGGTACATCTTATCAATGTTTATGTAACCCATAGCAGGGTACATAAGGAAGATTGTGAAACCCCTCAAGACCCTAAAGCAAGGATTGATCTGTTTGAACGCGAGATTCATATTTCAGGAAACATAGACGAAACCCAAGAGAAAAAACTTCTCGAGATTGCAGACAAATGTCCGGTTCATAAAACACTTTTGTCTGAAAACCGGATCAAAACCGATATCCATAAACTATAATCTTGTACGGGAGTTCTTATCTTATTATCTTAGATCTTCACTCATAAAATCAATGTTAACATGACCAACATTAAAAAAGGTTTAGGAATAATTGCACTGGCTGCTTTTACCCTGGCAACAGCCTGTAAGGGTAATGAAAAAAAGGAAGCAGCTGAAGAAGCTGCCCCGGCTACAGAAATGAAGGCCGAGCCTGAAGTAGCGGCAGCAAAGGAAGTAACGGTAACCATGGCCTCGAAAAGTGGTAGTGAAGTAAAGGGAGAGGTCGTTTTTAAGGAAGAGAACGGCACTGTAACCATGACCGCAGTTTTTGATGGCCTTGAGGCGGGAGAACATGCGATCCACCTTCACGAGGAAGCCGATTGCTCTGCAGACGATGCTACCTCAACGGGAGGGCACTGGAATCCGACATTTACCAAACACGGACAATGGGGCGATGCCGATGGGTATCACCTGGGAGATATTGGTAACTTTACTGCCGATGATAGCGGGAAGGGAGCCATAACCTTTAGTACAGACCAGTGGTGTATCGGATGCGGCGATGAGAAGAAAGATATTCTTGGTAAGGCCGTGATCGTTCACCAGGGTACTGATGATTTCACCTCTCAGCCCAGTGGTGCTGCAGGAGCCCGTGTAAGTTGCGGGGGCGTGATCGAATAATGATTAAAAACCATAAAATAAAAAAGGTCCGGAAACTACCGGACCTTTTTTATTTTAGAGGGGTATGTTCCCGTGTTTTCGTTGAGGTAAGACCACTTTTTTGGCCTCCAGCATGCTGAATCCCTTCAACAGTTTTCTTCTGGTTTCGCGGGGTTCGATCACTTCATCAATGAACCCTCTTCGGGCGGCCTTGTATGGGTTGGCAAACTTTTCGGCATATTCTTTTTCTTTCTCGGCCAATTTAGCTTCGGCATCCTCTGCAGCTTTGATCTCCTTTTTAAAGATGATCTCACTGGCTCCCTTAGCTCCCATCACTGCTATTTCTGCAGATGGCCAGGCAAAATTGAGATCTGCACCGATATGTTTAGAATTCATCACGTCATAGGCACCACCATAGGCCTTACGGGTGATCACTGTTACCTTAGGCACTGTAGCTTCACTAAGGGCGTATAAGAGTTTTGCTCCATGAACAATGATACCATTCCACTCCTGGTCAGTTCCGGGCAAAAAGCCGGGTACATCCACCAAGACAAGTAATGGAATATTAAAACAATCACAGAACCTGGTAAAACGTGCCGCTTTCAGTGAACTGTTCACATCAAGTACTCCCGCAAGATGCATGGGTTGATTGGCCACGATGCCAATACTCCGTCCGCCAAGCCTGGCAAAGCCTACAATAATGTTAGGAGCAAAATCTTTATGAACCTCAAAGAAGCTGTCCTTGTCTATAACCCCATTGATCACCTGATGCATATCATAAGGCTGGTTAGGGTGTTCCGGGATAATTTCCATGAGTTCTTCCCTGTATTCTGTCCCCGGTTGGAAAGGAAGTTTTTCGGGCGGAGCGGTATTGTTCTGAGGAAGGTAAGACAGCAGCGTTTTCAGTTGTTCCAGGCAATCAACGTCGTTCAGAGCGGTAAAATGGGCCACTCCTGATTTTGAAGCATGGGTTTTTGCCCCACCTAATTCTTCTGCAGTTACACTCTCATTGGTAACTGTTTTAACCACGTTAGGCCCCGTAACGAACATATAGCTGGAATCTTCCACCATCATGGTAAAGTCGGTCATAGCGGGAGAATATACTGCTCCGCCTGCACAGGGGCCCATGATCGCCGATATTTGTGGGATGACCCCTGACGCACTTACATTACGGTGAAAAATATCTGCATATCCACCAAGAGAGCTAACACCCTCCTGAATACGGGCACCGCCACTGTCGTTGAGTCCTATCATAGGCGTTCCGGTTCGAACCGCCATATCCATCACCTTACAGATCTTTTCGGCATGGGTCTCAGAGAGGGCTCCACCGAAGACCGTAAAGTCCTGGGCAAAGATGCAAACCGGCCTGCCATTTATGGTTCCGTAACCGGTTACCACCCCATCGCCATAATACATCTCGTCCTGCATGCCGAAATCAGTTGCCCGGTGGGTTACCAAAGCGCCCATTTCTTCAAAGGAACCTTCATCTAATAAATAAGAGATCCTCTCCCGGGCGGTAAGCTTCTTTTTACTGTGCTGGCGTTCGATGCGTTTCTCTCCCCCTCCCAGTTTTGCCTGTTCAAGTTTACGTTTCAGGTCCTCAATTTTTTCCTTCATAGGTTACGGATTAGGTAAGCGTATTTTATTGCGGTTATTCACATATTCATACAAGGCCATGATGGCAGCGAGTTCTGCTTTGGCACGGGCTTCAGTTTCCAGATTCTCCGGCCGGTAATATTTCTTAACGAAATGAGTATCAAAATCACCACTGATAAAGGCATCGTGTTGCATGACAAAAGCACCGAAAGGCAAGGTGGTAGATACCCCCTCAATCTTGTAGGCCATAATGGCCTCATACATCAGGCTGATGGCTTCCCTGCGATCCTGCCCGTAGGTAATGAGCTTTGAAAGCATGGGATCGTAGTAAATGGGCACCTTCATGCCCTGGGTAAAGCCATTATCTATCCGTATGCCGGGACCTTCAGGAAGCTCATAGCGCTCAAGGGTTCCGGTGCTGGGCAGAAAATCATTCAATGGGTCTTCTGCATATACTCTGAGTTCTACCGCATGCCCTTTAAGTTGCAGATCTTCCTGGGTGAAGGGAATCGGTTTTCCCATGGCGATCTCCAGTTGAAGGCGTACCAGGTCTTTTCCCGTGACCAATTCGGTTACCGGATGCTCTACCTGCAGCCTGGTATTCATTTCCAAAAAGTAAAAGTTGTGGTTTTCATCCAGCAGGAATTCTACGGTTCCGGCCCCGACGTAATTACAGGACTTGGCCACATGAATGGCCGCCTGCCCCATCTTTTCCCGTAATTCGGGAGATAATACACTGGAGGGAGCCTCTTCAACCACCTTTTGATGACGTCTTTGAATACTGCACTCCCGTTCGAATAAATGTACAACATTGCCCTGTGTATCGGCCAGTACCTGCACTTCGATATGCCGGGGTGAGGCAACATATTTTTCTATAAAAACAGCCCCGTCGCCAAAGGCGGCTTTGGCCTCACTGATAGCCCTTTCCATTTGTGCCTGGAGGGCCGATTCTTCTTCTACGATGCGCATCCCCTTTCCCCCTCCTCCGGCAGAAGCCTTGATCAGGATCGGATAACCGATAGATGCCGCTATATCAAGAGCCTTGTTCACATCTGTGATAGCCTCATCGGTGCCGGGCACCATAGGTATATCATAAGCTGCAACCGTGGCTTTAGCCTCAAGTTTACTTCCCATGACCCTGATGGCATGAGGAGAAGGCCCCACAAAGGTCAACCCTTGATCAGTAACTCTTTTTGCGAATTCAGCATTCTCACTTAAAAATCCATAACCCGGATGTATGGCATCTGCTCCCGAAGTTTTGGCCACCCCAATGATCTTATCCATATCGAGGTAGGATGAAGAAGACTCCGGCCCACCGATATTAAAGGCCTCATCGGCCAACAACACATGAGGTGCATCACGGTCTGCTTCAGAAAAAACAGCAACCGTGCTCAAACCTAACTTGTGAGCACTCTGCATCACCCTTACAGCGATCTCTCCACGATTTGCCACTAATACTTTCTTCATACTATTCAAATGAAATAAGTTCGGTTCCTTTATCTACAGTCTGCCCCTTCTCCTGCATAATTCCGCTAATAACGCCTTTACGGGGAGAAAGGATCACATTTTCCATCTTCATGGCCTCCAGCACTAAAAGCGGCTCATCCTTCTCTACCTCCTGCCCTTCTTCTACATAAACATCCAGCAACAGTCCCGGCATCGGTGCTGTTACACGATCTACAAGGGCACCTTTTCCAACAGAAAATCCCATCTCCTTGATAAAGAGATCCAAAGGTTTTTCAAGCGTAATGTCGAACAAGGCTCCATCCATTTCCATTTGATAGACCCCGGAGGAACTGTCAGACTTTATCACGCGAAGAAAAACAGACTGATTGTTATAAATAATGTGGTAGGTATCATCGTCAGTTTTAACGATATCTAATCCTTTAAGATCATCTTCAGAGAGGCTGAATTCGTGTTTATCGTTCACACGGGCACGGTATCTTTCAGGCATAGGAATATTTTTTCTTAAATATAAGTATTCTTTTAAACTGTAAGAATTCCGCCCGTACCAACAACCATTTAAAAAGCTGACTTACAAAGCTTAATAACTTATCTTTATGCTGTACAATTAAAACACATCTCTTATGAATTGGAAAATCTCTATTTTATGCTTTCTTGTTCTTATAATCTCCTGTAAATCGGAACCAAAACAAGATAAGGATAACGAAAGCAACCCTGCACCTGAGATAAGTACCGAGGCTTCAGAAGAAGTTACCGAATCTGCATCTACAGTATATAGCAACACCCTTGAATTGCAGGGAATAAGTTTTGCAGTTGCCGCGGCCAGCGGAAAACTTACCGTAACTCCTTCGGGCCTTGAAACAAGCAATGAACCTATGGAATGGCCTATAGAAGGAAATGTAACAGGTGCAGAGGTTGAGGATCTCAATGCAGACGGATGGCCTGAACTTTTTGTGTATACCCAAAGCCCTGATGAAACAAAACAGGCCAACGTTTATGCCTTTAGTGTTTTTAATGGTAAATCTATGGGAATGGTCAGCTTTCCTCCCCTTCTGGAAAATGCTGAAGCTTCTGAAGGTTATGTGGGAGGTGATGAATTTGCGGTGGTTGAGAACACCCTTGTACAGCGTTTCATCCTTGCAAACGGCAATACCAGGCAGATACAATATAAAATGGTAGCCGGCGAGGCTATGCCTGCTCTTGTGATCGATAAGGTCGTGGAATATTAAAGAAAGTTCTTTAAAGCAGCTATTATGAAAGGGGGACATGCATCCCCCTTATTTATGGCTAATAACTTATAGTTTACTAATATAGTTTCCGTAGAGATCCTTGAATTGAAGACCGGTTACAAAACGGTTCTTCGACAACTTCTTATGGGCCGCAAGCCCCCATAACAAGAATTCCTTCATAAAGAACCGGTCTTTCTCGTCGAGCTCAGGCTGGTGGGTATTCAGTAATCGCTCAAGGGGTCTGACCGTATCCAGAAGGGTTTTGTATTCCGGTTCAGGCAGGTCGTCTTCCAATTCAAAACCACTGCCTTCAAAGAACCATTGTATCACCTCATCATAAGGGGTGGCCTCCCCCGGCTTTTCAAGTTTCTCGATCTTGGGGAAATAATCGGAGAACAGGGTTTTTACCGCATTGGTGATCAGGGAGTTTGCCACATAATCGGCACCTTCCTGTTCGCCCTCATACACCAATTCCACCTTTCCTGTTATGGCAGGTATCACCCCGGTAAAATCGCTCAGACGTATGACTCCTTTATCTTCATTATTCAGCAGCATCCGTCTTTCTGCAGTACTCACCAGGTTTTCAAAAACGGTAATACTCATCCTGGCGCTCACGCCACTTTTATGATCTATAAATTCACTTTCCCTGGCTTCAAAAGCGATCTGCTCTATAAGCAGCGATGCGAGTTCAGGAACATAAATGCGCTCCTTTTGTTCGGGGTCTAATTTGGCTTCCTGCCCGGTAATGATTCGGGCAATGTCAACCGACTCCGGATAGTGCGTCAGTATCTGTGATCCGATCCTGTCTTTTAGCGGAGTTACAATACTTCCCCGGTTGGTATAGTCTTCAGGGTTTGCTGTAAATACGAACTGAATATCCAGGGGTAAACGCAGCTTAAATCCGCGAATCTGAATATCACCTTCCTGTAAGATATTGAACAGGGCTACCTGGATTCGGGCCTGAAGATCGGGTAACTCATTGATCACAAAAATACTTCTGTTGGCCCTGGGTATCATTCCGAAATGAATAACCCGGTCGTCTGCATAAGACAGGCGAAGATTAGCCGCCTTAATAGGGTCAACATCTCCTATCAGGTCGGCCACGGTAACATCGGGTGTTGCCAGCTTTTCATAAAAGCGGTCATCGCGATGTACCCAGCTCACAGGAGTGTCATCTCCTTTTTCTGCTATAAGTTCTCTGGCATATCGCGAGATCGGGTTAAACGGATCATCATTGATCTCTGACCCCTCCACCACCGGCATCCACTCATCTAAGAGGCCTACCATAAGGCGAGCCAGCCTGGTTTTTGCCTGACCCCGCAATCCCAGCAGATTGATGTTATGCCTTGAGAGTATGGCCCGTTCCAGTTCGGGAAGCACGGTATTTTCATATCCGTGAATTCCGGTAAAAGGCGATTCTCCCTTGCGTATATAACTTACCAGGTTTTCCCGTAACTCTTCTTTGATCGACCGGGAACGGTACTCCGATGCACGCAGTGCTCCCAGTGTTTTTATCTTTTCTATATTCATAAGCAAAATGCTGTTTTAATTCAACCTCTTATTCGTCTTTTGCGGTTATTCTCATAATCTTCAAAGATCATTTCCCCCAGACCCTCCAACCCGGTAAAGAAGGCTTTTCCCCGGTTAGCTTCTGTAAAATGCCTGATAAATTGCATCAGGTAGGGGTCTCTGGCTATCATAAAGGTCGTTATGGGTATGTGCAGCTTCCTGGCCTGACGCGCCATCTGATAACACTTATCAACGATATAAGGGTCTAGCCCCATACTGTTCATATAATATTCGCCGTTGGGTTCGCGCAGACAACTGGGCTTACCATCGGTGATCATGAAGATCTGTTTATTGGTATTCTTTTTTCTTCTTAACATGTCCATGGCCAACTGCAGTCCGGCAACGGTATTGGTGTGGTAAGGCCCCACTTTGAGGTAGGGCAGGTCTTTAATGGCTATCGGCCAGGCATCGTTACCAAATACAAGAATATCGAGGGTATCTTTGGGGTACCGTGTCGTTATAAGTTCTGCCAGGGCCATGGCTACCTTTTTTGCCGGGGTAATCCGATCTTCCCCATAGAGGATCATACTATGACTGATATCGATCATTAGCACGGTGCTCATCTGAGCTTTCAGGTGGGTTTCTTCAACCACCAGGTCATCTTCATTCAGCATAAAAGACCCAATGCCATGATTAACCTGGGCATTTCTCATGCTTTCGGTCATAGAGATCCTTTCAAGGGGATCTCCGAACCGGTATTCGCGAAAGTCTCCGGTATGTTCATCGCCTCTTCCGGTAAAAGGGGTACGATGATTTCCGCTGCCACTTCGTTTGAGTTTCCCGAAGATCTGATTGAGAGCATGCTTTCTGATCATCTGTTCGGTTTTGGCAGTAATATTGTATTTAGGATCACCGGCAGTGCCCTCCCCTTCACCATCACCACTGCCATCCGGATCGATCTCTTCCCGGATGTAGCCCTTGTTCTTCAGGTCTTCAATAAAATCATCTATGGTATAATCATCGGTGGTGAGTTCATACTCCTTATCCAACTCGCGCAGCCAGTCAATAGCCTCATCGAAATCTCCGGAGGTATGAGTTATGAGCTCCTTAAAGATCTCAAAGAGTTTATCAAAAGGCGACTGGTCCGGAGCCTCGTATGAATCAAATACGAATCCTTTTCTGGTTATATCTTTCATAGCCTCATAAAAATACTAAAATTTTGAGGTTGAGCGTGAAAGATGGCCCGGGGTATGACCTAAAGTTTTGTTAAGTCGTCAATCAAGCCAGGGCCTTTGAACTATGGATTTGTTTTGGAGGGTGAGACCAATAGTGGTAAAGAAGCAAAGGAGCTAAGAAGCAAAGGAACTAAGAAGCAAAGGAGCTAAGGAGCTAAGTAGCTAAGGAGCTTAGGAATAAAGTTGCAAAGAAGTAAAGTGGTGAAGGGGCGAAGAAGCAAATAGTAAGTCCTTATTGAAAACGAAAATTATCACCTCCTTTCAAAGGAGGACCGAGCGTAAAAAAAGGTCTTGTAGACCTTTTTAGTGATGGGGCCAGCCGGCGTATTGGGAGAAAGGCCGGGGTGGTTAATCGTCTTCCTAGGTCCGTGCAGATCCTCGAGCATACCTACCAAAGGTATGGTGATTCTACGTAGCGGAATCGTGCCGAGAGTTTGCTGACCCTGAATTGTTCTCGATACCACGCCTTTAGCGTGACACCTGCCTACCTGCCGAAGGCAGGTCTGTTTGCCGACAGGCAAGCTCGAACTGACAATACGGTATTTCTTTAACTTAAAAAACTAAGGATTGAATTTAATCCTTCGGAATTACCCTTTGATCTTAGGCTGGTTGGAAAAACCGTATTTATCTATAAGATAGATCAGCGAGGTCATGGTAGCGGCCCCTAATTCAAGTTCCCGTTTGTTTACATGTTCAAAGGTATCGTTCGCAGCGTGATGATGGTCAAAATAGCGCTGTGAATCAGGTCTCAATCCGGCAAGTACTGTTTCTCCGTTTTTTAAAGGACCAATATCGGCTCCACTGCCTCCACGTTCAAAATAATGGATCAGGTAAGGTTCAAATAGCGGTTTCCACGCTTCTATCTTCTCAAACTGGTCCGGGCGACAATCAAAAGAAAAGCCCCTTGGGGTAAATCCACCCGAGTCACTCTCAAGGGCGAACAGGTGTTCTTCCCCCTTTTCAGCCGCAACTTCTGCATATTTCCTGGCCCCTCTAAGACCATTTTCTTCATTCATAAACAATACCACCCTGATGGTTCGCTTAGGCCTGTATCCGGTTTCTTTTAAAAGTCGCAGCACTTCCATGCTTTGAACACACCCGGCGCCGTCATCATGGGCTCCATCGCCAAGATCCCAGGAGTCAAGATGGCCGCCAACGGTGATGATCTCTTCAGGGTATTCAGATCCTGTGATTTCTCCGATAACATTATACGATTTGACATCAGGAAAAACCCTGCATTTCTGACTAAAGAAAAAGTAAATATCGGGATCGAGCTTCAGCATGGTGCTTAACAACTCAGCGTCTTTGGTACTAATGGCAGCTGCCGGGATACGCTCTGATGCAGGCAGGTCTCCATAACTCATACTACCCGTATGCGGAAGGTCATCCAGACGTAAATTCAAAGACCGTACGATAACACCCCTGGCTCCGTATTTTACGGCCTCCTGCGCTCCCTGGTAACGCTGATTCACACAACCTCCATAGGCTTCAAAGGTATTGATAAGATTGGCCTGCATGGGTTTGTTAAAAAATACAATATTGCCTTCAAGTTTTTCTTTTCCCAGCACTTGCAGTTCCTCTACGCCATTCACCTCTACAATATTACCGCGAAGGCCGCCTTCAGGAGTGGCCACACTGCCGCCCAGCGCACATATATTAACCGGGGTGGTTTTACCCGGAGCCGATTCTATATAGGCATACTCCTTAACCCCTCTGGTCCATTTGGGTACCATGACCGGCTGAAGCCATACGCGGTCCAGTCCCAGCGCCTCCAATTCTTTCTTCGTATACTCTACGGCACGTTCTGCATTCAGGGAACCTGATAAACGCCCTCCGATCTGGTTACTTAGATAATCAAGCCATTCGTAGCTTTTTCCATTGGTCAATGATTGTTCATATATGTCTTTAAGTTGAGACACATCTTCTTGCTGGGCATTCAACAGGAAAGGAAACACAATAAACAGGTAAAAAAGCTTTTTCATGGCATTCTGGTTTTGGAGTTCTAAAATGAGTAATCCCCTTCAAATTTCATGTTAAATTTTCAATAAATCTCAATCATTTTCCAGTTGCTTCCGGTACAGATCCACATTCTTTAGAATCTCTTCAGAGAGCACAGGCTCATCAATATCCTTGTACTTTTTCAGCTCATCGTAAATAATATCGGCCACGATGGTTCTGCTGGCTTTTTTATTGTCTGAAGGAATTACGTACCAGGGGGCATCGGGAGCAGAGGTAATATTGATGGCCTCCTCGTAACAGCGCTGATAGTCGTCCCAGAATTTTCGTTCTTCCAGATCGTCTGGAGAGAATTTCCAATTTTTCTCCGGGCGGTCAAGGCGTCTGAGCAGACGGTTCTTTTGCTCTTCCTTAGACAGGTGAAGAAAAAATTTAAAAACCAGGGTGCCGTTCTCTACCAGGTGTTTCTCGAACTTTTTGATCTGTTCAAAACGGTTATGCCAAAATGACTCCTTCACATCTTCCACCGTTTCTATTCCGGGAATATGTTCAGACAGGATGTATTCGGGATGCACCCGGGTAACTAATACATTCTCATAGTGGGTACGGTTAAATACCCCGAACTTTCCGCGGGCAGGCAATCGTATATAATGCCGCCACAAATAATCTTGTTTTTTCTCCAGGTAGGTAGGGGTTTTAAAGCTGTGTACCACCACGCCCCGCATATTAAAATCTTTGAAGACCTCCCTGATCAGGCTGTCTTTTCCGGAAGTATCCATCCCCTGAAAACAGATCAATACCGCATATTTGCCATGGGCATACATAACATCCTGAAGTTTACCGAGCTTTCTTCTTGTTTCTGCCAGTCTTTTCTTAAGCTCATCATCGTTGGAATTCAGGTCATTATAGGTGTTCAATTCGCTTAAATGAACCGGCCTGTCTACCCGGAAGTCTTCACTTTTTATCTTATCCATCTGTGTGTTTTTGCATTTAATAAAATCTCAATCAGCTGTTTTACAAAGCATTAAATTAAAGTTTTTTTATTAATGAGTTATTAATTGTAATATTGTTAAACCAAATTCTTAATGAACTTTAATTAACCTACTCCAAGTATGAGAAAATTTACTTTATCACTTCTGCTGTTGCTGCTGGCCTTTTACGCAGGTTTTGCGCAATGCACCTCAGCCTATTCTTCGGCTTCTTATGCCCTGGCGCATACCAAAAGAGCTCTTAATGCCGACAACTTTGACCACCAGATGCTCTACGCCGATCGCGGGGTGGCGGCTATGGAAAAGGCCAAAGTATTGATCGAAGATTGTGGTTGTCAGCCTGCGCTGAACGAAATTGTGAATGGACTTGATAATCTTTCAAAAGCCACTGATCCTGAAGATTGGAAGGCAGGCCGGTTTTACACACAGATCGCTTTAGAACATATGCAATTGGTCATGGGAGCCCTTGATCGATGTACTACCGGAGCACCTGAGATTGAAACCACCTCCGATCTCACAGCCTCTGCAGACACCACCACCGAATACCTCGCGGTTAATAATACTGACCTTAGTGACGAACAGGCCCGCCTGGAAGCAGAAAAGCGTCGTCTGGAAGAGCAGCAGCGTTTGCTGGAAGAAAAGATCGCGCAGCAGAGAGCCATGGCTGAAAGGGCTAAAATGGCCCGTGAGCAGGAACTGGAAGAGCAATTGGTTATAAAAAGAGCGGCCGAGGTACACCTGGCCGCCATGGAAGAAAGTTTAAAAGACCTGGCTGAAAGCCTGGGCTGCCAAAAAGCAATGGCCCTGCTTAACGGGAGCTATATGCGAAGTGATGATGTGCTGAATAATGAGAATCTGAAGGAAACCAGAAACTATTACATTCAGCAAACTATAAGAATGCAAAGAGATGTGGCTGCCGCACTGGAAAGCTGCAAGAAACCATAGATCCATTTCTTAATATACCATAAAAAAAAGCCCTGATTTCCTTCAGGGCTTTTTTTTAAAACTATTTGGTGGCAAACAATCGCACATCTTCTTCAGTGATCTCATCACCTCCAAGGATCAGCAATCGCTCCACTACGTTTCGAAGTTCTCTGATATTCCCTGTCCAATTGTATTCCTGCAATAATTTCACTGCCTTTTCAGAGAATTTCTTTTTCACACTTCCCTGCTCCCCTGCGATCTTGGTACTAAAATGATCGATCAGCATGGGAATATCCTCCCTGCGGTCGTTCAAGGCGGGAACCTTGATCAGGATCACAGCTAGACGGTGATAAAGGTCTTCCCTGAAATTTCCTTTTTTGATCTCTTCTTCCAGGTTCTTATTGGTGGCGGCGATCACTCTCACATCCACCTTGATATCCTTGTCACTGCCCACCCTGGAAACCTTATTCTCCTGCAGGGCTCTTAACACCTTGGCCTGGGCCGACAGACTCATATCACCCACCTCATCTAGAAAGATCGTACCCTTATTGGCTGCCTCGAACTTTCCTGCCCTGTCTTTAACCGCCGAGGTAAATGCTCCTTTAACATGCCCGAACAATTCACTTTCTATAAGTTCAGAAGGAATAGCAGCACAGTTAACTTCTACCATGGGCCCTGAAGAACGATCACTTTTCTGATGGATCCAGTGGGCCACTAATTCCTTACCGGTACCATTGGGCCCGGTAATCATGACACGGGCGTCGGTAGGAGCTACTTTTTCGATCATATCCTTGATCTTGGTAATACCTTCGCTGCTGCCCACCATATCAAAGTTTTTACCCACCTTTTTCTTCAGGCGTTTATTCTCTGTTACCAGCTCTTTTTTATCCAGGGCATTTCTAACGGTATTCAACAACCGGTTCAGATCCGGTGGCTTTGAAATATAATCATAGGCCCCTAAACGCATGGTGTTTACTGCCGTATCAAGATCACCATGCCCGGAGATCATGACAAAGGGTGTTTCGGGTTTTATCTTCATGGCGGCTTCCAGGACCTCTACCCCATCCATCTTTGGCATCTTTATATCACATAGTACCAGGTCAAAATCTTCCTTCTTGATCATCTCCAGTCCGGAAAGGCCATCAACCGCCTCTGACACCTGATAATCGGAATTTTCTTCACTCAATATTTTTACTAAAACCCTTCTAATAGCGGCTTCATCTTCTATGATCAATATTTTAGACATACGTTATGTTGCTTTTTGTTTTTGATTGACTTCCAATAACTATACCGAAAATTCTTTCAATACCCCACTAAAGTGTCCTTCACTTTATTCCTTCTTTGGATTGGGCTGCAGTGGCAGGATAGAAATGCACATCCCGCTGCGGGAATGGAATAGTGATCTTATGCTCCCTGAATTTATGGTCGATCTTGTACCTGATATCACTCTTTATACCCGGGTCTCCGAAGCTGTCTCTCACAAAAATGTGAAGAATAAAAATAAGGGCCGAATCGCCAAAATCATCAAAGATCACAGAGGGGCGGGGTTCCTTCAGTACTCCCGGTTGTTCTGCAGCCGCCTGCAGTAAAAGCTTTTTCACCAATTGGGTATCGCTTCCATAGGCAACTCCCACGGTTACTGCTTCCCTTGTAATACGCCTGTTCTGGGTGTAATTGATGATACTGTCACTCAAAAATTTATGGTTGGGTATGATGATCACCTTATCATCTCTGGTCAGAGCGCGTGTGGTTCTCAATTTAATATCAATAACCCTGGCCACCCGGCCTTCGATCTCTATAATATCTCCTGCATGTAAGGATTGATCTAACAGGATAAGAATACCTGAAATGATATCCTGAAACAAGTGTTGCAAGGCAAACCCCAATCCTACAAAAAGTGCGGCGGAGGCAGTAAGCAGAACGGTGAGATCAATTCCTGAAGAGTTCAGCACGCTGATGATCACCAGAATATAAACCAGGTAGTTCACAAAATTGAAGATGCCTTTAAACTTCAACTGATCTTCAGATTCCATATTTCGTGTTACCCAGAAACGAATGGCCCTCATCAGGTAATAGGCAAGCACAAACCCAACGATCATCATCAGAATCGTTCCAATGGTTACATCCTTGTAAATTGAAAGTTCAAGAAAATCTCTGAAACTGACAAAGATCGATTTGATAATTTCCATAGCAATTAATTGTATTTAAGCCATTTATAGAGCTCTTTGTAAGTAGGTTTTTTTCCGTACATAAGAATACCCACGCGGTAGATCTTAGCAGCGAACCAAACGATGCCTATAAAAGTAAGCATTAATAAAAAGATGGAAGTTATTAACTGCCACCAGGGCACTCCATCTGCTCCTACCCCTGCGGGAAGACGCATCAACATAACGATGGGGCTGGTTAACGGAAACAGCGAAAACCCGACCGCAATAGGGCCATGGGGATTGTCAAATACAGAAAAGAATCCTACATAGATGGCCAGCATGAGCGGCATGATCACCGGCAGCATGAATTGCTGGGTATCGGTTTCATTATCAACGGCTGCGCCTATAGCCGCATAAATAGAACTGTAAATGAGATAGCCCAGCACGAAGTAGATAATAAAAGAAATAAAAAGCGTGAACCAGGGTATTTTAAACAGTTCGGTCATGTAGATCTGAACGATCTCGTTAGATGCTGCGGCTTGGTTAATAGTATCCATCGTTTCCGGAGGCAGATTGGTTCTCGAGTTCAACTCATTCCATTGAATACCCATTAATGAGAAAACCACCACTCCGAGCAGGGAAGCAGAGAAGATCCAGATCACGAATTGCGTAATACCGGCCAGGGAGGTTCCGATGATCTTACCCAGCATTAATTGAAAAGGTTTCACTGAAGAGATGATCACCTCGATAATACGACTGGTTTTTTCTTCGATGACACTGCGCATTACAAAAGCCCCGTATATTATGATGAACATCATAATAAGGTAGCCAAAAGCCCCGCCTATAGCGGCCTTAAGCTCATTAACTCCTTTAACACTTCGCTCTCCGCTGAAGGTCGCTGTTCGCATTTCGAAATTAGAGGCCAATTCCTGCACCTTTTGCTGAGACACCCCTAATGCTTCAAGTTTTTCTTCCCGGATTCGCTTGCCTATCCGCGACTCAAGCATTCCTGTAACCGTCATTGAGGGTGAGCTCTTGGAGTAAAACCGGATCTTTTCGGTAATATCAGTAATATCTTTTCCATCCGGAATATGAAGCAACCCGTAATATCCCATCGAAGCCACCGAGTCTTTTGCCGTTTCCAGGTCGAGATCAACCAGATCAAGAAAAGACAGTTCAGGCCCTGTGATGAACTGATTGCCAAAATACGGGCTTTCATCAAGGATGGCGATCACCCTTTTCTGGTCGCTGTTCATACGCGTCAGAAAAACCACCACGGCGATCATTCCTACGATAAGCAGCGGACTCAGAACGGTCATAACAATGAACGACTTGTTCCTGACCTTGGCAAGGTACTCTCTCTTTATGATCAGTTTAAGCTTGTCCATGCTCCTCCTTTCTTTGCTCATTCACTTTTTGAATAAAAATATCGTTGGCGCTGGGTATTACCTCCTTGAAATAAACCAATTCTGCACGCTCGTTAAGCGCTGCAAGAAGCTCCCTGCTGCCTAAGCCATTCTTCAGGGCTACCCTGAGCTTTAACTCCTCTTCAAAAACCTGAAAGCTTACTGCTTCAGAGGTGAGCAAGCCTGCTAACTCTGTTTTCAACCCTTCAGGTTGCTGATGCTTTAGTCCTATTTCATAGGTATTGCTTTTATAGGCTTGTTTGATGGCACTTAATTTACCATCCAGTATCTTTTTGGAATTGTGAAGCAATGCAATATGATCACACATCTCCTCTACCGATTCCATTCTATGGGTTGAGAATATTACTGTTGCCCCCTTATCCCGGAGTTTTAATATCTCATCTTTAATAATATTGGCGTTGATAGGATCAAATCCGCTAAAGGGTTCGTCAAATATCAAAAGTTCGGGTTCATGCAAAACGGTGACGATAAACTGAACCTTTTGTGCCATTCCCTTAGAGAGTTCCTGTACTTTTTTTCCCCACCATTCGCTGATACCAAACTTATCGAACCAGTATTGAAGTCTTACTTTGGCATCCTGGTGGCTTAATCCTTTTAGCTGAGAAAGGTACAGGGCCTGTTCTCCTACCTTCATCGATTTATACAACCCTCGTTCCTCCGGCAGGTAACCAATGTTCTTTATATGATTCCTGTTAAGAGGGGTACCATTAAAAAGAACCCTGCCCTCATCGGGGTGGGTGATCTGATTGATAATACGTATCAAAGTGGTTTTTCCGGCACCGTTGGGTCCGAGTAACCCAAAAATACTGCCTTTGGGAATAGTCAGGCTAACCTGGTCAAGGGCGAGATAATCTCCATACCATTTACAGAGGTTCTCCGCTACCAGCAAATCGGTCATGATAAATGTGCTTTTTCTCAAAGATATAAAAAGCAAGGCTCACGATTCGGGAAGAATGAAGAATAATAACCCGGGGATTAAAAAGAAAAACCCACCCTTAATATGGATCAAGGATGGGAAAAAATTGCTATGAAAAAGAAAAAATTAACGCTAGTTAGACCTAGCATTATTACAAAGATAGTTTTTTTTAAAACACTAAAAAGTTAAATTAGGAGAACATATCCTTCACTTTCTCGAAGAAGGATTTCTCACTTTTCTCAGGTTTTGGAATGAAATTTTCATCATCAACCATCTTTTCAAAAAATTCTTTTTGCTCTTTATTCAAGGTTTTTGGCGTCCATACATTCACATGTACCAGCAGGTCTCCGCTGCCATAACCGTTAATGCTTGGCACCCCTTTACCTCTTAATCTAAGGATCTTCCCTGACTGAATACCCTCCTCAAGTTTTATACGCACTTTACCGTTCACGGTGTCGATCTCTTTGGAAGTTCCCAGCACCGCCTCGGCGATATTAATATAGAGGTCAAAATGAAGGTTATCGCCCTCACGCTTCAGGCTTTCATGTTCTTTCTCTTCGATAGCCACGATCAGGTCTCCGGGAATTCCGTTTCCTGGGGCTTCATTTCCCTTTCCTGAAACTTTCAGCTGCATGCCGTCAACAACCCCGGCAGGTATTTTGATGGCTACCGTTTCTTCTTTGATCACCATTCCCTGAGGGTCAGCATTTCCGGGTTTTTTATCGATCATCTGTCCTGCTCCTGAACAGGTATTACAGGTAGATGCTGTTTGCATACGTCCCAGAATGGTATTGGTAATTCGTGTTACCTGCCCGGTACCGTTACATGTAGAACAGGTCTTATAAGTAACCCCATCTGCCTGTATCTTACGACGTACTTTCACCTTTTTTTCAACGCCCAGGGCTACTTCTTCCAGCGTTAGCTTCACACGAATTCTCAGGTTACCTCCTTTTACACGGCCACGACCTCCGCCGAATCCGCCACCGAATCCGCCGCCAAATCCGCCACCGCCGAATGCACTGCCGAAAATATCGCCGAACTGGCTGAAGATATCATCCATGTTCATGTTGCCACCACCGAAGCCTCCGGAGCCGTCAAAGGCTGAATGGCCAAACTGATCATATTTGGCTCGCTTATCCGCGTTGCTCAATACCTCATAAGCCTCTGCCGCTTTTTTGAACATATTTTCGGCTTCCGTATCCCCGGGGTTCTTATCCGGATGATACTTAATGGCCATTTTACGATAAGCCTTTTTTATCTCCGCCGTACTGGCACCTTTATCAACTCCTAATATTTCGTAATAATCCTGTTTCATCAAACTCTGGAATTTGGGACCCGGCCACTGCCGGATGTATTCATAAGATAATTTACCATAGCCGGGATATTACCCCGTTACAGTACAGATCAGGCCTGTCCTACAACTACCTTTGGGTGGCGAATGATCCGGTCACCTAGCTTATAACCTTTTTCAACCACATCAATGATCTTGCCTTTCAGGTCCTCAGAAGGTGCCGGGATCTGGGTTATAGCCTCATGTACCTCAGCATCAAACGCATCTCCCTGGTTTACTTCGATCTGGGATAGTCCTTTTCCGTTCAAGGTGTCTCTGAACTTATTGTGGATAAGCTCTACCCCTTTAAGAACGCCTTCATCACTGCTCTTTACCAGTTCAGCCATGGCGCGGTCAAAATCATCCAAAATAGGAAGCATGGCCACCATAATATCCTGCCCTGCAGTTTTAAACAGCTCTACACGCTCTTTAGAAGTTCTTCTTTTATAATTTTCAAACTCTGCGAATAAGCGCAGAAATTTGTCTTTTTCCTTCCCCAGTTCTTCAGCAAGCAGTTCCTGTTCTGAACGCTCTTCCTTTTGTTCTTCCTGCTGCGCTTCTTCCTGAACCTGGTTCTCGCTCTGTTGAGCTTCCATCTCTTTTGTATCCTTTTCTTTATTTGCCATATTCAATGATGAAAATTTTACCTCAATTTCAAACGGCAAAAGTACTGCCATTTCCTCTAAAATGTCAAAATGTCATCTTAATTATTTAATAAATTATTAATACTCATCCACCGCCAATCTTTCTATTTTTGATGCACTAACAAAAAACACAATTTCAATCATGAAAAAGAATTTCGTAAAAATTACAGCCATTGCTGCTGTTGCCGTTTTGGCATCTTGTAAATCGGAACCTAAAAATCAAGCTGCCGCTGAAGAGGCTGTAGCCATTGAGGAGGTAGCCGATGCAGCTGCTGTAACATACAGCGCAGACCCTGCCAACAGTGTCATTGAATGGAAAGGGTTCAAACCAACAGGTACACATACCGGAACCTTATCTATTTCAGAAGGAAACTTCCAGATGAGCGGAGATGAGATCGTTGGTGGTGAGTTTACCATTGACATGAATACCATTACCGTAACCGACCTGGAAGCCGGAGATGGTAAAGAAGACCTGGAAGCACACCTGAAAGGAACTGTTGAAGAAAAGCAAGACCATTTCTTTAACGTAGAAGAATTCCCGACAGCTACTTTTGAGGTAACAGGGGTTAAAACTGAAGGTGAAAAAACTATGATGGAAGGAAACCTGACCATTAAAGGAATCACCAAGAATATTAGTTTCCCTGTTCAAATGCAGAACAACGGCGACATGATCGAAGTAAGCAGTGAAGCCTTTAATATTGACCGTACGCAGTGGAATGTAAACTACGGATCTAAATCAATTTTTGATGATCTGGGAGATAAGTTCATCAATGATGAGATCGAGTTGAGCATTAAGGTTGCAGCCAACAAGGCTTAATCACGAGCAAGAACTTTTTTATACAAGGTCGGTATTTCAAAATACCGGCCTTTTTTTATATAAGCAGATTTGTCAGGGCCGGCATCAGGTTCGGATACTTAAAACTAAATCCACCCGCTTCCAGTTTCTTCGCGCTCACCCGCTGACTTTCCAGTAAAATAGAGCTCATTTCTCCTAACAGGGCCGTTATCACAAATTCCGGAATATTAGGCAACCATAGTGGTTTATTCAGGGTTTGGGCGATGACCTGGATAAGTTTATTTTGCGTTACCGGGTTCGGGGCAACACCATTGTAAACTCCGGTGAGTTCATGCTGTAAAACAAACAAGAAAATATCGGCCAGATCTTTAATATGGATCCAGCTTTGCCATTGTTCTCCACTTCCAAAAGCAGCCCCGGCATAATTCCTGACCGGTGCAGCCATTTTTGGCAGGGCACCTTCTTCATCACTTAGCACCAATCCGATACGAATCTTAGCTACCCCAACCCCTAAAGACTCAAATTGATCGGCAGCCTCTTCCCAGGCGTTTACCACCTTCCCGAGAAAGGTGTCTGCCACTTCAGGGCAATCCTCTTCGTAATAATGGGTCAAAGAAGAAGGGTACACCCCAATAGCAGAAGCACTGATGAGAAAATTCGGTTTTGCAGCAGCATCCTGAAGTCCGCTTCTGAGCGTATTCAGAGAATCTACCCGGCTTTCAAGCACCTTTTTCCTGTAAGAAGTAGTCCAGCGTTTCGCAATGCTGCTGCCGGCAAGGTTTATCATAGCATCTACCCCCTGAAAGCAAGAGGTATCTATAATATTTTTAGATGGGTTCCAGTAGAAACCCTTACAGCCTTCTATGGCATCAAGCTTATTTTTACTGGTGGTTAGATAGTTTACTGAAATTCCCTGCTTCAGGCATTTTTTAACGATAGCTCGACCGACAAGACCTGTAGCACCTGTTATCAATAAGCGCATTGATTGATAGTTTTATTTTAAAAATACGCAATTAACACAGGGTGTTTCAGCGGTTTAATGAAGATTTAACAGTAAAAGGAGTGTTTCATTTAACTATTTTCATTCAGCAGGTTTAACAGCCCTCATCATTTCGCGCTTCCCGGGAGGGCCGGGCAGTTTTTCCACATTAAACCCTACAGCCTTCATAGCTCGTCTTACGCTGCCTTTGGCAGCATAGGTAACCAGAATACCTCCGGGCACCAATGCATCATACATTCTTTGAAAAATATTCTGTTCCCAAAGTTCAGGCTGGACCCGCGCTCCAAACGCATCGAAATAGATCAGGTCGGTGGTAGCTTTCTCATCGATATCCTGGAAGAATTGTTTACGCTTTAAAAGCGAAAATTCAGGAGCCAGTTCTTCCGGAGTTTCCCAGGGGGTGAGATGCAGTTTTTCGAATAACCCGGCAAATTCGGGGGCTACCTGTAGTTCTTCACCGTAATTGAGCTTTGTCCACTCTTCTGCTTCAACAGGATAGGCTTCTACCCCCGTATAGGAGATCTTAAGTCCTAACATTAAAGCCTCCAAAAGGGTAATATAGGCATTCAGACCGGTGCCAAAACCGATCTCCATAATGCGCATATTCCCATTAAACTTTTCAATGGCCGGCTCTAAACCCATGCGTATGAACACATGAAAAGCTTCCTGTATGGCCCCATGCCTGGAATGATAGTGTTCATCCCAGTCTTCCAGGTAGATGGTGGTTGAACCATCGGCAGTCTTGATGATCTTTCGTTGCATTTATTCCATTATTCTCACCCCGGAGGCCTCAAAAGAAAGTGTTTTTTTAGGATCGGTAATAGCCTCGATCTCTTCCTGTGAACTTCCGGCGTCTTCAGCAAAATGTTTCTGATCTTCTACACTCATCAGATCTACAAAGGCCTTCCCTTCTACAATGACTTTCTTTCCGGCCAGGTCTTTAGGCATGAAAAAAGCATAATCCTTAAATTTTACCATGGCAGTGCGATCGTCACCCAGGCTGAGCTTCATCCAGCAACCTTTAACCTGGCACACTTCAAGCACCTCAGCTTCGAACCCGGTACTCAAGGTGTCGTCTACACCCATGCTTTTGTATGCTTCAGCCATATCGGCTGCCGATAATACCATCTCAGCCTTTACCCCTGCTCCGAATTCGAGAGCATTGGTTACTACCTCTACTTCTGATGTAGTTTCTTCTGCAACAGCTTTATCGGTCTTACCATCCGGTTTACATCCTGTTGCCGTTAAAACCCCGGCCAATACTATCCAAAGGTGTTTCATAGTTACCTGAATTTAATAAATCTATGGAATGCTAAATAAATGAAAAAAGCCCCAACAGCCCCAATTGTTCAGTTATTTATTTGCTAATTTTGCCAAAACCACTAAAAATGACAAAAGAAACTATACAAGACATCCATGTGGAAAAAGCGGCATCAACACGCATCAATGAGGTTGACTTTAACAACCTGACCTTTGGTTCTGTGTTCACTGACCACATGTTCGAATGTGATTTTAAAGATGGCGAATGGAAAAACCCCACGGTAAAGCCTTACCAACCTCTTACCCTTGACCCTTCTGCCAGGGTATTTCATTACGGTCAGGCCGTCTTTGAAGGTATGAAAGCCTACAGAGATGATAACGATGAGACCTGGTTGTTTCGTCCGGATGAAAACTTCAACCGAATCAACAAGTCTTGCGCACGTCTGGCTATGCCGGAATTCCCTGAATCCTATTTTTTTGACGGACTCAAAACCCTATTAGACCTTGATAAGGACTGGATCAAGAAAGGATTCGGAAATTCTCTGTATATACGCCCATTCGTTATAGCAACGCAATCGGGGGTCATGGCCTCGCCTGCCAATGCCTATAAATTCATCATTATTTGCTCTCCCGCTCAATCCTACTACGGAGGAGAGGTTCGCGTAAAGATCGCCGATCATTACAGCCGGGCCGCAAGCGGAGGGTTCGGATATGCAAAGGCCGCGGGTAATTATGCCGGACAGTTCTACCCAACCAATCTGGCTAAGGAAGAAGGTTTTCAACAGGTGATCTGGACCGATGCCAACACCCATGAATACCTGGAAGAAGCAGGAACCATGAATATCTTCTTCAGGATCAATGAC
Organism: Robertkochia marina; assembly: GCF_004799345.1. Classification (GTDB taxonomy): domain Bacteria; phylum Bacteroidota; class Bacteroidia; order Flavobacteriales; family Flavobacteriaceae; genus Robertkochia; species Robertkochia marina. Next base: position 44,111 of record NZ_SSMC01000002.1, on the reverse strand, counting down.
AAGTTAGTGACCTGCCCTATCAGTGATTGCATCCTTGACGGGGTAACCCGAAAAAGTGTAATTGACATGGCCAAAGACATGGGGATCGAAGTAGAGGTACGCCCGATAAAAGTAAAGGAAGTCATCGAGGCTGCAGAGAACGACTCGTTAAAAGAGATCTTTGGTAGTGGTACCGCAGCGGTGATCACCCCCATCCTTGGTTTTGGATACAAGGGAGATAAGTGGGAGCTGCCTAAGCTTGACAGCCCTTATGCTTCACAGATCAAGAATAAGATCATGGAAATTCAATACAACAAGGCTGAAGACAAATTCGGCTGGCGTTATAAATTATAATGAAGGAACGGGGCCCTGAGCCCCGTTTTTTTATTGATTCTCTCCCATGGCTGCTGCTTCAAATGACCTCAGCACAGCAGCAATATCAGGTGTAAAATAGTCAGGTCCCTTCATTACCTTCCCATCTTCCCGATATATGGGGGTGCCATCCTGACCCAGTTTACTCATATTACTTTCCTGTATCTTCTGAAATACTTCTTCTATAACATCCTGCATACCGTGTTCCAGGATAGTGCCGCAAAGAATATACAGCATATCTCCCAACGCATCGGCTACTTCAACGAGATCATTATCCCGGGCAGCCTGGAGATATTCTTCATTTTCTTCAGCCATCAGCCGATACCTTAAAGCGATCACTTCTTCAGACAGTGAAGTTGTAGGTGCAGGTGCCTTGCCCAGACCGAAGGCTTTGTGAAATTGTGCCACTCCCTTAAGTTGTTCTTTCATATCAGATAGGGTATTCTTCAGGAAAAAGGGTATTAAACACCCCTTTTCCTATGGTTTATTTTGATTAATTTCGCCTAAAATAAGAATTATGTTTACTCCGGGTCAAAAGATCTTTGCCGTGCTTTTTGTCGTGGCCTTCATTATTATCATGGTCTTCAGTTACCGAAAAGACAAAAGCATACATTTAAAACAATACCGGGGTACGATCTGGGTTTTAATCGGCTTTATAGTTTTTATGGCTATCCTTCTCACGATTAAGTTTCTGATTACCCAATAAGAGATTCGTTTTCAGACCTTGTAACAAATCGGGGGCTTGTAAGGGGTTTTTTGTATTTTAGAGAACTGAAATCCTGACCGAATGAAAATCTTAAAATACCTCCTCTTTCTGTTTTTGATCGCCATCATTGGTTTTTCAGTTTATGTAACCACCCAACCTGATGAATACCGGGTGGAAAGAAGCAGGCTGATCAACGCTCCTCTATCTATGGTTTACGATCATATAAACGATTACAGTAAGTGGACTCACTGGTCGCCATGGATGGAAAAAGAGGAAGACGCAACATTGAATTTCAGCGACCCATCATTCGGAGAAGAAGCTACCTATAGCTGGAAGGGTGATGAATTGGGAGAGGGCAGCATGACCACCATATACAGTGCCAGGGACTCCATCCTTCAAAAGATCAATTTCATAAAGCCATACGAATCAGAAGCCGATGTATTCTGGAACCTTGAAAAAACCAAGACAGGGATACAGGTAAGCTGGGGCATGGAAGGCAACCTTGGCTTTATGGAAAAAGCTTTCCTGGTTTTTCAGGGCAACAGTATGGAAGCGATCATAGCTCCTGATTATGAGCGCGGATTACTCAATCTTGACCATTATCTGCATGAAGAAATGGCAAAGTACAATATTGAATTTCCCGGGATAACCCAATATGGCGGTGGATACAGTGTTTACCAAACAACCGCTTTCAGAATATCTGAGGCAGACGATCAGATCGCTAAAATGACCGAAGAGGTAAGCTCCTATTTGGAACGTGAAAATATTGGGGCTGCAGGACCTCCCTTTGCCGTGATCGAAAAATGGGACCTCGAAAATGACGCTGCCCTGATCGCCCTGCACATTCCGGTAAGAGATCAGCTCACCATGCCTTCAGGCTCTACCATCTTTAGTGGGTATACCCCTCCGGGAGAATATTACAAAGCGGTGCTCACCGGAGATCATAAGAACCTGAAAGAGGTATACGAAAAAGCCTATTTTAACCTGGAAAAGCTTGACTATATGGTTCCCGAAGAGCGTTCAGGTTTCGAAGTGTTCGTAAAAGGCCCCAAGGAATCCGAAAATCCCGCAGAATGGGTCACCGAAGTTTATATTCCTTTTGCAAAAAAAGACCCCTCGAATTAATCCTCCCAATTTATGCAAGTATTTAAGGCCATACTGGTTGTGTTCTTAGGAGGCGGATTTGGGAGTGTATGCCGATTTCTTCTTTCTAAATGGCTCAACCCCATATCCGGCACCTTTTTCCTGGGTACTTTTAGCGCCAATATACTGGGCTGCCTTGTTATAGGATTTGTTTCCGGCCTTGCGCTTCGCAGTCAATACCTGGATCAATATCTGGGTCTCCTGGTAATTACCGGATTTTGTGGAGGCTTTACCACCTTTTCCACCTTCTCATTAGAAAACCTCAACCTGATACGTAGTGGTGAGCTCAACCATTTCCTGGTATACACAGTGATCAGTCTTCTCACCGGGATCGCTGCCGTTCTGAGCGGATTATGGCTTGGTAAAAGCATTTTCTAGATTCCTTTTTAAATATTAAGTATTTATCAATTCACCCCTTATTTTGATAGGGTGTAATTACAAAATATGTAAAAATTCAGAATACACCCCCTATTTTTTTGTGGTTCGATTAGAAATAAATTAGATTTATCTCGTCTAATCATATGAGTTCATGAAAAAAATCGAAGCCATTATTCGCAAATCCAAATTCGAAGATGTTCGCGATGCCCTGCATGATGTAGGGGTTAATTTTTTCAGCTACTGGGACGTTACCGGAGTTGGGAATGAAAAAAAGGGGCATGTATATCGGGGGGTAAGTTACAGTACTGCCGATATTCAGCGACGATATCTCTCTATCGTTGTTAACGACGACTTTGTCGAACCCACCATTGACGCCATTTTAAAATCGGCCGGAAGCGGGAAGGTTGGCGATGGAAAAATATTTGTCTCACCTATAGAGGAGGCCTACCGGATAAGAACCCATGAAAAGGGAGGCTCATCATTAAACTAAAAACAGAAGATCAATGGACAATATATTAACCACCAACAATGTTTGGATGATGATCTGTACCGGTTTGGTATTTTTCATGCATCTTGGATTTGCTTTTTTAGAGATAGGGCTTACCCGAAAAAAGAATGCCATCAACATTCTCTTTAAAAATGTATTCATCATCACCTGCGGACTCTTACTGTATGCGCTGGTTGGTTTTAATTTGATGTACCCGGGAGAATTCAACGGATTTCTGGGGTTCTCGGGCTTTGGTCTTGATGCCCCCCTTCAAGGTGGTGCTCTTGACCTGAGTTATAACCAGGGGTATACCTATTGGACCGATTTTCTGTTCCAGGGCATGTTTGCAGCCACGGCAGCCACCATTGTTTCGGGGGCGGTTGCAGAACGAATGAAATTATTACCATTCATGATCTTTACCATTCTCTATGTAGGGCTGGTATACCCCATTGCGGGCTCCTGGAAATGGGGAGGCGGTTTTCTAGATGACTTCGGATTTTATGACTTCGCAGGTTCTACCCTGGTTCACTCTGTGGGAGGTTGGGCTGCTATTATCGCCGTAGCGCTTTTAGGCTCAAGAATCGGAAAGTTCAAACCCGATGGTACTCCCGGAGCCATCCCCGGACATAATATACCTTTAGCCATGGCCGGAGTGATTATTTTATGGCTCGGATGGTTTGGTTTCAATGGAGGTTCGGTACTTTCTGCCGATCCCGGACTAACCTCGCTCGTACTGGTTACCACCTGTCTTGCAGCCGCTGCAGGAGGAGTATTTGCCAGCATTCTCTCTACCCTGCTCTATAAGAACATGGACCTTACCATGTTTCTCAACGGAATCCTGGGTGGGTTGGTAGGTATCACTGCCGGGGCCGATGTTATGAGCCCTATGGATGCCATTGCCATCGGTGCCATTGCAGGTACTATTGTAGTGCTTGGCGTTGCACTTATTGATAAATTAAAGCTTGACGACCCCGTTGGAGCTATTGCCGTTCACCTGATCTGTGGTATGTGGGGCACCCTTGCCGTGGGTATTTTCGGAGACCTGGCTGGTTGGAGCCAATTTATTGCCCAGGTATCCGGGATCGCCGTTTACGCAGTATTTTGTTCAACCTCTGCTTTCCTGATCATTTATGGATTAAAAGCAACGGTGGGCATCAGGGTAAGCGCACGGGAGGAGATCGACGGACTTGACACCCATGAGCATGGAATGGACGCCTACGAAGAAGGTCTGGAGTCTTATGCCGATCTCAGTGTAGAACATTCCAGGTAGACCATAAAGGCATATTCTGATCGTAAAAGCAGTCCATCCGGACTGCTTTTTTTATGGGTAACGTTGTTCTCCGCTTCTTATAGCAGCTTCCAGGTGATTTTCCGGCGGAACCAGCGGACATGAATACTTGCTGTTATAAGCGCAATAAGGATTATAGGCTTTATTAAAATCTAGCATCAGTGTATCTGCTTCCGGAATGGTCAGATCCAGGTATCGTCCACCCCCATAAGTCTCCGCTCCATTTGTGAGATCGGTAAATGGTAAAAAAAGATAGTTTTCATATTGAGGATCCCGTTGTAGTTCCAGGTCGCGGTACACTTTCAACCGGTGGGTCTTACCGTGAAGTTCAAAGGTCAGTTCGCCATACTCCTGCTGTATCATGACCTCATTGGTGGTTGTTTCCATGCGAATCATCTTCGGCAAGACAGCACGCTCCAACCTGGCCGCCACCCTATAGGTTGAATCAGGACTAAAATATACAAGTCCTTCAAAGTTTGCCCGTTCTTCATCAGGCAATGGAGAGCGATCAGCATTGCGAAAAACAGCATCTTTTTCTTCTCTGAGGGTCGTGATGGTTTCATTGAAATCTGCGACTACCTCCGATCGGTCTTGTTCTTTTACCTCGCCGGCATCGTGATAACGTTTATCTGATTTACAGGAAATCAAAAACAGTAAAAAAATAAGGAGCAGCCTTGTGATCATGAATTTTATTTTTTTCAAAAATACTATATATCGATCTTTTTCATAGCTTTGAAAAAAACAGATCATGAACAACTATAAAACATATGCCGTTCGAAGCATGAATAGCCACAAATGCCGAATTCAGTAATGTGTTTTAATTAATATACCCTGAAAAAACCCGGCCCGAAGGCCGGGTTTTTTTATGGTTCAACTTTTAAAAATGAGATCTATAGCCCGACAATACATACGGTCTTTTGAAGGTTTATCACCCGAGGTGTGGTGGCTTTCCCTGGTTACCCTGATCAACCGGGCAGGCACCATGGTTATCCCTTTCCTGTCCTTATACCTTTCAGAAAGTCTTTCATTTGATCTCGAGTCTATAGGGTGGGTAATGAGCGCTTTCGGACTGGGTTCTCTTATCGGGTCTTGGTTAGGAGGTAAACTCACAGATCGCCTGGGGTACTACAAGGTCATGTATACCAGCCTTTTGCTTTCAGGAGTAGGATTTATCATCTTACAATATTTACAGACCTTCTCCTCGTTATGCCTGGGTATTTTCGTGATCATGCTGGTGGCCGATGCCTTCAGACCTGCAGTATTTGTAGCCTTAACAGCCTACAGCAAGGAAGAGAACAGAACACGATCTGTAAGCCTTATCAGGCTGGCTATCAACCTGGGTTTTTCTGCAGGCCCCGCTTTGGGCGGACTGATCATAACCCATCTTGATTATGCCGGATTGTTCTGGGTAGATGGTATTACCTGTATGGCTGCAGGGGTATTAATGCTGGTTTTACTGGATCCCAAACGAGTTAAAACCGAAACACCCTCAGTGATCAATACTGAAAATATAAGTCCGTACCGCGACCGATCGTATTTACTCTTTATAGCAGCCACCTTTCTGTTTGGTTTGGTATTTCTCCAATACTTCTCAACAGTACCTCTGTTCTATAAAGATATTCACGGATTGAGCGAGGGTGCTATCGGGCTTATTTTGGCTATGAATGGTTTTTTGATCTTCCTGCTTGAAATGCCCTTGATAAAATACCTGGAAAACAGATCGGTATCAACCATGGGGTATATCCTTTTCGGCATCCTGCTTACCATGCTCAGTTTTTTGGTTCTGAATTTAGGCAGCTGGAGCGGGCTGCTTATCATAGGCATGCTGCTTATGACCCTTGGAGAGATGGTGGCCTTTCCTTTTTCTAACGCCCTGGCATTAAAAATGGCTCAAAAAGGAAAACAGGGTGCCTATATGGCCCTATACACCATTGCCTTTTCTTTCGGACATTTATTCGGGCATAATTCGGGTATGCAGCTGGCCAGCTGGAAAGGATATGCTTTCACCTGGTGGATCATGATCCTCACAGGCGGTATCAGTATGCTTATGCTGTTTCTTCTACGTCCGATCCTCCGTAAAGAAAGGATCTCCTGTTAATGCATACCCTATACGGTAAAATGGCTTTGGTTACAAACTAAAATAAATATGTAGCTTTAACGGTAATTCAAGACCCTTAAACTCATGAAAAACCACCTTAGGTTCAGCCTGCCTCTCTTATTGGCCACAGTAATCTTTACTTCCTGCGACAAAAAGGAGCATTATCACCTTTTACTGGAGAATACCCGTATCGTTGATGTGGAATCAGGAACGATCTCAGATCGTATGTTGGTCGGTGTTACCGGTGACAGCATTAGAACTGTGCTCCCTATGAGTGAGAGGAACTCAGTGGAGGCAGATACAGTGATCAATGCAAACGGAAATTATCTGATGCCCGGTTTATGGGATATGCATGTACACTTCAGGGGCGGAGATACCCTGATTGAAGAAAATAAAGAGTTCCTGAAAATGTTTCTTGATCACGGGGTCACTACGGTCAGGGATGCCGGAGGAGATATGACTCCTTCCCTTCTTCAATGGCGTAACGAGATCATGAACAAGACCTTAGCAGGCCCTGACATTTTTACTTCAGGCCCAAAGCTTGACGGGGAAAAACCGGCCTGGCCCGGATCTCTTCAAGTCACCTCAACAGCATCGCTCAACAGCGCCCTTGATTCCCTGGAAAAAGTTGGGGCAGATTACGTGAAGATCTACGATGGCTCTCTTTCAGACACCATGTATTATGAGATCATAAAAGGTGCTGAAAAAAGAGGTCTAAAAGTTACCGGGCACATGCCTATGGATGCCGATCTTAATAAGGCTATTTCGGCAGGACTTGACGGCATTGAACACCTCTATTACCTTCTGGCAAGCACTTCTTCTGCTGGAGATAGTATCAGAGCCCTACAACAAGGCTACCGAAGCCTGCCCCTCTTATTAGATACCTATGACGCTCAAAAGACTTCGAAGGTATTTCAACAACTCATTAAAGGAGAATTCTACGTGACTCCTACCCTGCATATCACTGACGTATTAACCGATCTTAAATATGAAGACCACCGCGATGATAACTTCCTTTCTCAAATAGGAGATGGAATCATAAAAACATACACCAGGAGAGAGATGGCAGCGAAAGGCAGAGATGAAACAGCACAGGCCTATACCGAAAAGCGAAGAACCATTTTTAAGGAAATGGTTCAACCCCTGCATGAAGCAGGAGCCATTATCCTGGCCGGCTCTGATTGTGGTGCTTTTAACTCTTATGTTTATCCCGGTATTTCATTGCAGGAAGAACTTATTGCATTAACCGAGGCCGGACTGAGTCCTGCAGACGCCTTGATAACCTCGGTAATTCATGGTCCTAAGTTCTTCGGACTGGAAAAAAGTTACGGAAAGATCTCTAAGAACAAAATGGCCCATATGATACTTCTTGCCGAGGACCCCCTAAAGAATATCGCAGCCATTCGGGGCATACAGTTAGTCATAAAAGGTGATCAAATCTACACGCCTTGATCAGATAAAAAACCCGAAGGTGACATCTTCGGGTTTTCGGAACTAACACTTATCGGGCTGTCATGCCGCCCGTAAAGATCGAATTCTTGAACAAATATGATCAGGTATCAAAAGGCCATATGATCGGTATTAAAACCATAGTCAGGATAAAAGTCAGTAACAGCAAGGGAGTTCCCACCTTTACGTAATCAGTAAACTTGTACCCTCCGGCACCCATAACCATGGCATTAGTAGTGGTACCCATGGGAGTAATATAGGCGGTAGAGGCACTAACAGCCACAGCCATCATAAACGGTCGTGGTGATACTCCTATCCCGGTTGCAGCCATAAAAGCAATAGGTGCCATTAACACCGCGGTAGCAGAATTGTTGATGGTTTGACTAAGCATTGTTGTAAGCAGAAACAATCCCGCCATGAGAAATAATGGATTCGAATTCCCCATAGCACTTACCATAGTTTCTGAGATGAGTTCTGCAGCTCCCGTTTTTTGCAGGGCTACTCCCAGGGGAATCATCGCCCCGATCATAATGACGCTCTCCCAACCAATACTCTTGTACACCTTTCCCAGCGGAACGCATCCGGTTAGTAGCATCAAAGCTGCACAAATCATCACCCCAATAACTCCGGGAACAAGTTTAAAGGCAAGCAAAACGATCATTAGCACCAGGATACCCAGGGCCATATATGAACGGGCATTCAGAACATCCACATCTTTAGACATGCTCTCTGGGCTTCCACAGATCACGAGATTCTCATAGATCGATTTTAACTTATCGATGTTTTCCCAGCTTCCTCGAATAATGAGCGAATCACCCTCCTTCAGGGTAACATTGACATCTTGCAGGGGTTTTCCGTTTCGGTTTATACCCAGTAACTGTATCCCGAACCCGGAAAGATATTGCCCTAAGGGAAAGCTTCGCCCAACGAAATACGATTTAGGAGTAATAATAACCTCCACCAACCCCACTTCCTGGTTGATAAATTCCTTTTTTAATTCTTCTTTTTGAAATTCCTGGGGAATCAAGCCCAATTTGAACTCCCTGGTCAATCTTTCTATATCTTTGGATGCACCCTTCACGGTGAGTATATCGTGATAGAACATTACGGTTTCACCTTCCGGGAATTCCACATAAGCCTCTACGCCTTGTAAAGGTTTGGGGTGTCTCCTGCGAAGTCTGACCACCGAAACTCCGTATTCCTTTTCCAGATTCCACTGGTTCAGTGGCGTATTAAGCATGGGTGACATGGAGCGCACCCGAAGACGATACAGGTTTTCTCCAATACTAAAGTCAGAAATCCATTTATGAACCTCCTCGTCAAGATTTACCGGCCTGTTATTAGTTTTTACGTCGGGTAATAGTCGTACTGCAAATACCCGCATATAAAGTACCGCTAACAATAAAACAGGAACACCGATGAGACTAAACTCAAAAAAGGAAAATCCCACCTGATGCTGGTCGCTCAGATAATCGCTTACAATAATATTAGTGGGTGAACCTGTCAGGGTGAGCAACCCACCGGCATTAGAACCGAAAGCCACAGGTAATAGTAATTTTGAAGGCAGTGTTCCTGCCCCCCATGCTGCGGCAATGGTTACCGGAAGCAGGGCCGCAACGGTACCGGTATTGCTTACAAAACCCGACAGCGTGCCCGATCCGGAGGTCACCAGAACAATGAGCCTGGAGATTTTATTTTTAGCCATTTTGACAAATTTCCTGCCTATTACAGCTGTCCATCCGGTCCTTGACAAACCTTCTCCAATTATAAAGAGGGCTGCGATCATGACCACCGTTGCATTACTGAAGCCACTTAAAGCCTCAGGCACGGTGAGAATCCCGGTTAAATAAAGGGCCAATAATGAGCCAAGAGCTACCATATCCGGGGGATACTTACCCCAAATAAAAAGTAACACAGTAACCAAAATGATAGCAAAAAGTAGGGTGATCATTTAATTGTTTTTATCAGTCTATAACCAGTAAAGGTGTTTCGGTGTGTTCAGCTAAAAATCGGGTTAAGGCCCCTTCTGACCTGACCTCTTCAGGCGCATGATTTCTTGGTAAGATCGCCATCAGGTCTATCTTATTTCTTTTCACATAGGAAAAAAGGGTATTCCCCAGATCTTTACCCTCAACAAAAGTGTGATGAGAATAAAAATTCTCCAGGTAATAAGAGATCATAGACTCATTCGCCTCATCCGTTTGACTGTAGCCAAATTGTCCGGATCCGTTTTTAACGGTAACGACCTCCACGGTGGCTTTAAAGCTTCTGGCTACCATAAGAACTCCGTCAAGGAGGGTGCGATCATGAATAGGGTCGGTTCCTACCATGAGTGCTATACGATCCAGTTTGAAACTTCTGAAATCCTTGGGTATGATAAATACAGGGCACCGGGCCTCCAGAGCAAGAACTGCTGCCCTGGTTTCCGTGCGACCTTCAGTGAGTGACGAAGTCCCCATAAAGATCAGGTCGGGTTCTACAGTCCTGATGATCTCCTCCATCCCTTCTTTCACCTTTCCGGCAGCAAAAGACCAGGAAATCTGATTTCTGCTTTTTTTGTGAAACCCATTCAATACCTCCGTCAGCATTTCCTGCTTGACCTTGATATCAGGAGAGGGTTGTACGTACCCCAGCACTACCTCTGCCGCCTCATTGCACTTTACAAAGCTGCAAACATAGTCTAATGCGTTTTCTGAAGTTCTTGAGAAATCGAACGGAACCAATATTTTGAATTTGTCCTTCATGACACTTTCATTTTATATACCAATGTTACGATGCATCTCCATGGTATTTCATGACTTATCTCATAGTTATTTAAAGCGTTTTCAACAAAACTTTGTACCGTAGCGATCATCGTATACTTATGCTCGCTAAACCCTTATAAACAGTACTATTTTCATTGAAAAGAATAAAGTCTAAATTTCTGAAATTATGCCCGTGAATTCCGTCTTTTTTGGAAATAATTTTTCGCAAACGTTTTCGAAACTCTTTAGTGTTGTTTTAAAATTCAAGATGAGCTTATTATTTGTTTTGTTCATAACAAAACAGGAGGCCGTTATGGCACAAAACGAGCTCTCAGAGAAGCAACTCAATAAAGAGATCAGCTCAATAAGTGGTACCTCGGAGCACGCAATTCGTTTTAAGGCAGGAGGATTCATTCAGCCATGGTTGAGTTATGCTCAGCTCAATCCCGGAAGTTTGAACAAGGAGGAAAAGGTTTTGGAAGAAAGTTACAATGTATCGATCAGGCGAATGCGTGTTGCTGTGACCATGACCTATAAACAACGTTGGAATCTTTTTGTAAGTGCAGGATTTAATAACTTAAACAACACAGGAAACCCACAGCCTTCTCCCAAGATCCTCGATTTATACACTACTTACAGCTTCGCTGACTTCCTGACTCTTGGTGCGGGTCGCTCACCCTGGGATGGGCTATCGAGGTATACCACACCCTCTACGTCGACCATGCTGTTTACCGACCTCCCTTTGATCGCCCAGCCCACCTTGAATATTACAGACGATACAATTAGAAACCTGAGTGTATTTCTGTATGGTAATATCAGTAACTGGAATTATCGTCTGGTCATAAAAAAGCCCTATGATTTTGAAGACATGGGTCTTAACCTGGTCATTCCTGACGATGGTACTTCCCAGTTCTCCAATCATTTTTCTTATCCTGAATTTACGGGGTATTTAAAATATGATTTCCTGGAAAAAGAACTTTTGAAAAAACCCTCCTTTGCCGGTACCTATTTAGGTAAAAAGCAGATCCTATCTTTGGGATGGGGGGCAAAATATCGTCAAAACACCTTTGCCTCCCAAGCAGACAGCGGTTTACAATATCATGATATGAATCTATGGGCGGTTGACATTTTTTTTGAATCTCCTTTGTTAAAGTATACGCAACAGGCAATTACCGCCTATGCGGCCTACTACAACTATGACATGGGGCCTGATTACCTGAGGTCTGTAGGGGTTAATAATCCTGCTTACGGCTGGGAGAACACCATGAACATCCTGAACGGGAAAGGCAACTCTTTCCCTGTTCTTGGCAGCGGTCACAGCACCCTTTTGCAATTAGGGTATCTTTTTAACAACCTCGGAAAGCGCGACCAGTGGGGTGCCTTACAATTCTACACCGGGGGGCAATTCAGCAATTTTGATGCCCTCGCAGATACCACCATATCTTTCAATGCGGGTTTAAACTGGTACCTGGACAATCAACGCACCAAGGTAAGTCTCGATCTCCAAAACAGACCTCTTTACAGTGCTCAAACGGGAGCTACGTCTAACAGAAGGAATATGATCGTGCTGCAATACCAATATCAACTTTAAAAATTGGTTCATCAAAATGAAAAAAGGGGCTCCGGCCCCTTTTCTTTGTTCCATATGTCTTAACTTATTTCACCTTCTTACCTCCTAACCAGGTTTCTTCTACCTGTATTCCCGGAACCTCTTCCAGGGGTACTTCCATAATATCCTTATCCAACACGATAAAATCGGCAAACTTCCCGGGTTCAATACTCCCTTTCTCATCCTCCTCAAAGTTTGACCAGGCCGCCCACAGCGTCATCCCTTTCAGGGTTTCTTCCCTGGTAAGAGCATCCTGCATTTGAAATCCGCCTTCGGGATATCCTTTCAGATCTTTTCTGGCGGTAGCAGCATAAAAAGTATAAAAAGGACTTACCTGCTCTACCGGAAAGTCAGTACCAAGTGCCACCATACCCGATTCTTCAAGGAGCTTTTTGTAAGCATAAGCCCCTCGCATTCTTTCGGCCCCTACACGGTCTTCTGCCCAATACATATCGCTGGTAGCATGTGTTGGCTGTACCGAAGGAAGGATATTCTCTGAGAAATAATGCATATCATCAAGATCTACGATCTGTGCATGTTCTATTTTCCAACGTCGGTCAGCCTTTCCATCCAGGGCTTTCTCATAAGCTCTTAAAACAGCAACATTGGCAGAATCACCAATGGCATGGGTATTCATCTGAAATTTTGTTTCACTTAATTTCATAGCCAGGCCTTCGATCTGGTCAACCGGCGTTACCATTGCTCCAAAATGGCCCTCGTGATCACTATAAGGTTCTTTCATGGCCGCTCCCCTTGATCCAAGGGCTCCATCTCCATACACCTTAACAGAACGTACATTTAAACCGTCGGTTTTCAGAATACCCCTTTCGAGAAAATGATTTACGTCCTCTTCAATATTACTTATCATGGCATAGACTCTCATATCAAGTTCTCCGGCCTTTTGTAGACTGTCTATCAGGTAAATGGTTTCTTTGTTGAGCCCTGCATCATTCACGGTAGTGAGTCCGTAATCAAAACAGATCTCCTGGGCTTCCTTAAGAGCCTTTACCTGAGTTTCCAGGTCGAATTCAGGAATAATGGCATCTATCATTCCCATCGGGTTATCAACAAGAACACCCGTCAGTTCGCCGTTCTCTTTAATGATAGCTCCTCCTTCCACCACGGTTTCAGAGGTAATTCCGGCCATATCAAGCGCCTTTTGGTTTACCAGGTAGGCATGCCCGTCTACTCTTTCGAGGATCACCGGTGTTTCCGGGAACAATTGATCCAGACGCTCCTTGTGTGGAAATTTTTTCAGAGCCCAGTCGTTCTGGTCCCATCCTCTCCCCAAAATAAAGGGGGCCTTCTTTTCTTTTTGAAACGCCACTACCCTTTGAAGCACTTCTTCATAACTTTCGGTACCCACAAGGTTAACCCGCTGCTGATTTAAACCTAAGCCATAAAAATGGCAATGAGCATCGATCAGCCCCGGAATAATGGTTTTTCCTCCTGCATCGATCACCTGTTCGGCACGGTAACGCTCTTTCAGTGCTTCAGTTTCACCTACATCAATAAAGCGCCCATCGGCAATAACAAAGGCCGTTGCCTTTGGCTGTAAACTGTCTACAGTATATATATTGGCGTTTTCCACGAGGAGATCAGCACTCTCTTTTTCGGCACAGCCTATAAGACTGATCAGAGAAGCTAATAAGAGTATTCTGCGTTTCATAGTAAGAGATTATTGTTTTTGGTGAGTTACAAAAATAACATTCTTTTACAAAGGTTACTCTTTAAACCCTAATTGCACACCATATAGTTTTTACCTTTGTACCCCTTAAAAGGCTGCTATGGGCAAAATCATTCGTTTTGTTAAAAGTTTTCATTTTTTAAAAGGACTACTCATTACCGGAAGTGCCTTCAGCGCCCTGTTACTATCTTATTATTTCATTGAATTAGAGGTGGGTATAGGCATGGCATTTGGGGTATTGGTCGTTGCCATGAGCGATATTACGGGTCTCAAACGTCAGCGTATCGGGGGAATGATCATTGCATTGTTCTTAGGGGCCTTTAATTACATCATGACGCAGTTGAGTATGAATGATCTATGGCTGCTCTACCCTGTAACCGCTTTTTGTGTTTTTCTAAGCAGCTACATTTCCATTTATGGTTTCCGGGCCTCCCTGGTTTCTTTCGCATCCTTATTGGGTATAGCTGTAAGTTTTGCGCGGCCTGTATCTCCGGAACTGATCGATGATTTTACCGGGTACTTCATTCTTGGCGGATTCTGGTATATGGCCCTTGCCCTGATCATCGATGTTTTTACCCCACCCATACGCAGGAACGAATTGGTAACAACCACACTGAAACAGACGGCTGCCCTGCTAAGCGAAAATATCCACCTGATCAACCACCCCAATAATGATGCAGGAAGAAAGCGAATGAACAGGCTGCAGACATTGCTTACCGATCTGCATGAAGAATTGAGAAATGAGCTCCTTATAAAGGAAACCTTACAAGGTATTGGCGGAGATCAAAGAAAACAACTTTTGGTCACCGCAGAGCTCATTGATCTTTTTGAACTGATCGTATCTCAGATGCCCGAACAAACGTATCGCCATGAGGGCACTTCTTCGTTCAACACTGCTCTGAATTGTGTTAGCAAATACCTTGATCAAAGTGTGCAACAGCTAATGTGGCTGGCAACAGATCACCATACGGCCTCTGCCCCTGCTGCAGATACCGGACAATTACAACACCAAAGTCTGTCAGCCATAGAAAACCTTAAAGAAGAGGCTCCGCTTTCCAAGCAAACAGAAGAATTGCTTTTTTTACAGAATCTGTATGATTACGCCAGAGAAGTTCAGAATAAGATCGGTTGTATTGAACGTTTTATGAACAGGTCAATACCTGGAATTACTGAAGATGAGATCAGTGAAAAGGAAAAGTTTCTTACCCGTCAAACCTACGAACCCTTTCTTTTTAAAGAACACCTGAGCTTTAAGTCGCCCATCTTCAGGCATGCTGTCAGGATGGTGGTAGCCATTCTCATAGGAATGCTTATCGGGCATTATTTTAGTCTGCCGCAAACCTACTGGATCCTGTTAACCATTTTCGTGATCATGAGGCCGGCTTATGCGCTGACCAAACAGAGATCTAAACAGCGTACTTCAGGAACCATTGCAGGGGCTGTGATCGCAGGGATTCTTATCTATTTTTTCCGGGATCAAACCTTTTTGATTGTAACTACGTTTATCACCCTTACCCTGGCTTTCACCTATGTGCAGCAAAATTATAAGACCTCTGCCACCTTTGTAACGGTAGCGATCATATTCATCTATGTTCTTCTTACATCTAATGCTGTAGAGGTTATTGGGTATAGAATAGCAGATACCCTCATAGGTGCTTTACTGGCCCTGTTGACCAATTATTTTATTTTGCCTTTTTGGGAGTACAAACGCCTGGGTGAGATCTTACAGAGTTTTATAAGTGCTGAGATCAAATATATCGATGTTATTCAGAAAACCTACCTTTCAAAAAACAGAACAGGCACCAACTATCGCCTGGCGCGAAAAGAAGTTTTTCTGATCATGTCTCAATTAAATGCCGCCTTGCAACGGCTGCTGCAGGAACCCCGGTCACAGCAAAAGGGTATCAAGAAACTTCAGGAATTACTCAGTACTGCACAAAGTTTACTTTCAGCTTCAGCAGCCCTGGGCACCTATATTCAGATCCATCAAACCACAGAAGCCTCGGTACACTTTGACACCTATTTAAGCTATATTCGAAACAACCTGAAAAGCGCTTTGAACCTCATCGAACCGGGTATTGCCAAACCGGAACCGACTGAAGAAACGATCGACGAAGCAAGGGATGCCCTGGTAGTACACTACTACGTTTTAAAAGACAAACTTAAACGCATGGAATTAAAGGGTACGACAAAACCCCAGCCACAATTCCAGGAAGAGGTTAAGGAAGCCCGACTTATTTCAGGACAACTCGACTGGATCTACCAGCTGAGCATAAGACTGAATAACGATCTGAAGGATTACCTGAAGGCCCAGGGCTGATCATCTTGTCATTACAAATCAAACTTGTAGGAGGCTCCGGCGAGCACCTGGAATCCTTGTACAGGAAAATTATTCCAACGAGCATACTCATTATTACTTATGTTATTAAGCCTTAAAAATGCTCCGAGGGGTTTGCTAACCTGGTACGATAAACGGGCATTAATATCAAAGTAACTGTCAACCGTTACTACCTGAGGGTCAAGCAGGGTTCTGTTATCAATAAGATCTTCCCGTTCGCCAACAAAAAAGATATTGGCTCCGGCACGCCATTTCTCTCCAAGGGTGTAGTCCATCATCAGCCCTCCTGTAACGGTAGGTATATTCCATGCGGCCACTTCATTCTGGGTATTATAATCAAATACTTCTCCTTTTAATCCAAGGCTGAAATTTCGATTCACCTCCAGGTTCATCTCTGCAGCAATAGCCAAAGTTTTCACATCATCGTAAACCACCCCGAAAGAATTTCCATATTCATAGCCCAGGGTAGCCTGACCGGCCTGTTCAGGATTAGACCTGAACAAAGGCATATTATTAGATGCGTTGTAAGAGCCTTTCAGGTTATACCCCAGGTTCGAAAAAATGCGTCCTTTCACCCCTACGAAGGCATTGTATTGCATATCTGCAGGGTTCATCTCCCGCGTAGGAGAGAGAAAAGGGTTCTGTTGAACGAGATCGTGGAAGTTGGTTTGCTTAAGAGCACCTTCAACCCCTGCGTAAGGAATTATATATTCTTCAATAAGCTTGTAAGAAGCATTGACCCTTGGGTAAATGAAGAAATCATGATCTGAATTTTCTGTATCAAAGTTATATACCAGGGCAGCCCCCAGATTAATGGTTAGATCCTCCTGTAAGATCTCCAGGCTCGGGTTCACTTCAGTAATGAGGTTACCATAAGCCAGGTCGTCTGTATTGGCATAATTACGCGCCAGAGATCCGTTCAGGTAATCTACACCAAAACCAAGCGTAAATTTTTCGGTAGACACCGGCAACTCCATGTTTGCATGAATCTTAGCCCGATTTTCTCCGGTCTCTAAACGATCCTGAAATCTTCTGATCAGCACAGTGGCTTCTTTAAGAAAAGACCGTTCAAACCCGATCTCTCCTTCAAGTTCTGCTGTAAAATATGCCTGTCTTTCTTCGATCCCGTCAATTTCAGCTTCTGTAAAAATATCGGGAATTCCATACCAATTATAGATCTGATGTTTGATAGCCCCACCGGCACTCCAGTTCATATAATTATCCTTCATGCGATAGGCCGCCTCCAGTCCCGTATCAAAATACCGGTCATCCAGATTCACCTCGTCCAATCCGCCCTGCGATGAATTATGATGCAGGGAAACATCAAAACTTTGATCTCTGTTAATAGTCAGACTGGTATAGGCATCAAGGTCTGCTGCCGTATAATTACCCAGCGCCAGGGAGACATATGAATTGAACAACTCTTCTCTCGGCGCTTTCTTCAAGCCGGTGGCCTTACCCTTAGCAGGCGTAAATGTCGAGGCTACCGGTACAGAGAAGATCGTGTAATCGATCTTCTTCCGGGTGGTAGTAAGGGAGTCACTGATCACCGGCATCTTTCTGATCTTGGAAGCGGTATTTACTGTGGGGTCAAATGCCTTAACCACATTAACCACTTCGGTACCTACACCCTCCTTTTCCTGGGCCTGAGCTGTAAAAGTTCCAACCAGTCCGATCATCCCCAGTAATAGTACCCGGGAGCATGATCTTACTATACTCTTATTATTTATATAATCGTTCATTCTCATAGTAGGTTTCTTATTTCTGTTCGCGGGCGAGATTATCTTCATTCAGATTTTCTTGCGTTTTGATCTTTTCCAATTCTAATTCAGCTTCCCTGGTAATCTCAGGATACTGGGTGAAATTTTTAATTACATTCTCCAGGATATAGGTCGCCTGGAAGGCATCATCGAGGGCGTTAAAATTCTTTGCCATAAGTACCAGCCCCATGGCCCCGGTTTCTTTATACCCGGCAAAATCGCGTGCCAATCGCTGGGCAGCCTGGTTTGAGGCTTCAAAATCGCCGTCCTTATGTTTAAAATAAGCATCGTAATACAAGGCTTCGGCCGCAAGACCTCCGGTAGCAACTTCTGCCACCTCCCGGTAAGCGGTTCTGGCCCGTTGTTCATTGCCGGTTTCACGAGCCGACCTGGCGATCACGATCCAGGCATCTCCTTTGATACGGTCGTCAACACCTTGTTGATTCAGCACTTTTTCAGCATAGTTAAGGGCTCGATCATACTGTTTAAGCTCATAGAACGCCTTCATTAAATTAGAGCGGGCAAACATAAGATTTTGAGGATAATCGGCGGTGTTTTCCAATCGTTCCAGGTAGGGTATGGCGGTAGCATTTTCTTTCCGCTCCAGATAGATATCAGCGGTTCTTGCCAGAGAACGCTCATTATACACCGACCCGCCCACATTGGCAACAAATTCATAATGCTCAAGTGCTCCTGCTTTATTATCAAGTTCATAAAAAGATTCTGCGAGGTAATAATGAGCTTTTACATGATGTATCCCGCGAGGAAACTGATCAAGATAACCTTGTAAAGAGCGTACTGCCCTGTTGTGGTCTTTTTCTGCATGGTGGCGCTCTGCAGCCTCAAAAGAAGCGTTATCCAACTCTTCATCGGTTACCTCCACAAAATCAAGCCCCCTTACCCAATTAGCGTATTCTTCAACACGACCCTCATCTACATAGATCAGTTTGGCGGTTGCAACAGCCTGCATCGCTTCTTCAGACCCCTGATAATTGCTTACCACTTTTTTAAATCGTTCAAGCGCCTTGGCATTGCTCCCTCCGTTGTAATACACCAAACCTTCTTTAAGAATAGCCTTGGGCACCAAAGAACTCATGGGGTATTGTTCAGCAAGCCTCCTGTAGGCATTGACTCCTTCAGGTTCATTATTACTATTCACATAGGTATTTCCTAATTCGTATAAAGCATCATCCTTCAGGGTCGATTGCGGATAGGTAGTCACGAAATTTTGAAGGGTTTTGATCTTATCATCTGTTCTGTTTACAAACCCATAGGAAATGGCCTTCTGATACCAGGCATAATCGGTACCCTTACCACCTCTTTCTATCACCTTATTATAGGCCTCCATGGCCGGCCAGTATTCTCTGTTGGCAAAACGGCTGTCTCCTAACCTTAGAAAAGCATCGAATTGCTGTTGGTCATCACCCTTCCCGTTATTCACATAGGCATTAAAATGCTCTGAAGCATTAGCATAATCCTTTTGATTAAAATAGGCATACCCCAGGTGGTAATCTACATCGGCATATTCTGAAGTACTTCGGCTGCCCGGCATTTGCTTAAATTGCTTATATCCGATCACAGCTTGGTTGTAAGCTCCGGTAATATATTCGGCCTCGGCTTTCCAGAAGGCAGCCCTCGAGGTTATATTGGCGTGATGCGGCTCTTCTATGGCCAACTGAAAATATCGGGAAGCTTCCGGGTAATTTTCACGGTTAAAAAGCTCCAGTCCGTAATAAAAGGCTACTCGCTGATAGGTGGCTTTGTCTCCGTAATTTCTGTTCTTCTTTAACATCGTCATGGCCTCCTCATAATTTCCTGAGGTGAGGTAAGAATCAACCAGTAAGGATTTTACTTCCTCTGAATGCTCACTATCAGGGTAACGATCAAGATAGGCCATCATCACATTCGGAACACTCTCATAAGGATTTCCTATTTCATAGCTCAGTCGGGCATAATTTAACCAGGCATCCTTACTGATAGTAAGGTCAAAATCCATTTGAGCTGCATTTCTAAAGGCATTCAGGGCTTCTTGTTTCTTACCGGTTCTCAGGTAGCATTCACCCAAATGATAATAGGCATTTTGAGCCACCCCATTAGAATCATCGGTGATCTTGTTAAATTCTGCGATGGCTTCCTGGTACATACCCTGCTGATAATACACATAACCCAATTGGTAATAATCTGTGAGACTCCATCGGCCTTGACTTCCCTTATAGGCCTTTAAATAAGGCAGGGCAGCCTCGTATTCTTTTTTGTTAAAATAACTTTCTCCAATGATCTTATTGAGTTGCGACACCTCTTTACGGTCGGCTGTAGGCAGTTGCTCTTTGGCCAGGGCGATGGCCTCATCAAATTTACCCAGCTTGAAGTTCATATCGGCCTTGTAGTAGGAAAGGTTAGAATTGAGCTCCCCATCTGAGGCCACCTGGTCAAAATACTGATTGGCCTGGTTATAATCGTCGGTTTGGTAAGCCATATACCCGATGTAATATTTGGCCTGCGCCCCGTATTTGGCAGTGGCAGACACACGCTCCAGATACTTTCGGGCATCTCTGTATTTTTTAGCGGCAAAAAGAGAATATCCCTTTTTAAAGTTAAATTCTTCCCGGTTAGACCTGCTTAATCCGAGATCTTCTGCACGATCATACCATTTTAGAGCCTGGGCATATTTACCGTGAGTAAAATAGTAATCGGCTACATCCATAAACGCAGCATTGCGCTTGACAGAAGTAGGATAGCGCTCCATAAAATCTTCCATCATCTTATCGGCCCCAAGCTGATTTAACCTGATGCCTGCATTCGCACTGTAGTAAGCTGCATTAGCCTCTAACTCAGGATCATCGCTGTTGTCTTTAACCTTTTCAAAAATAGCCTGAGCCGCCTGGTATTGCTTACTATTGTACAATTCCAGCGCTTCCTGGTAATCCCGATTCTCATAGGTGTAGATTCGTGATTGCTGTGCGTGGGCCGATGCAAAAGAGAAAAATAAGGCAGAAGTATATACGATACGTAGTAGGCGCATAAGCTAAAATTAAGTTGAGTGATCTGAAACTAATAGCAAACATACTAATAACGCATCAAATACCGCTTAATTATACCTACAGCTAAGATATTGGGGAGTAAAAATTATTTTTAGCTGGAACCGGCTTCCTACAACATAAATAATTGTAATCCATACCTTATTTTTTCTAGGATAAAATTTAACATCCCTAACAATAAATTTCCAAAAGACAGGGAAAGCATTGTTGATAAAAATCAGATACCGGCGGTTTACTTTCACCCGGATTAGCGATGGCTTAAAAAATTAAGTGTTTATATTTACCCGGAACAAATCTACCACCATGAGCGAAGTTATCCTTGAACTCAACGATGTAGCGATATATCAAAAAGAAAACCTGGTACTCAGTGAGATCAACCTAAGCATTAACAAAGGAGAGTTTGTATACCTCATAGGAAAAACAGGAAGCGGGAAAAGCAGTTTCATGAAAACCCTTTACGGCGATCTACCCCTTACCCAGGGTTCGGGAGAGATCGTAGATTTTGACCTTCGCACCCTGAAAGAAAAAGACATTCCTTTTCTGAGACGTAAGCTGGGGATCGTATTCCAGGATTTTAAGCTGCTGCCTGACCGAACCATTCATGACAACCTCTTATTTGTATTAAAGGCTACAGGATGGAAAGACAAGGAACTTATTGATAATAAGATCCAGGAAGTTCTTAAAAAGGTAGGTATGGCCACCAAAGGTTTCAAATTTCCACATCAGTTGTCGGGAGGAGAACAACAGCGCGTTGCCATTGCCCGTGCGCTTTTAAATGACCCTGAACTTATTCTGGCCGACGAGCCCACGGGAAATCTGGACCCTCAAACCAGTGTAGAAGTCATGAAGGTGCTCAAAGAGATCAATGATAATGGCCGCACTATATTAATGGCCACTCACGACTACGCCTTACTCCTGAAGTTTCCTTCCAAAACCCTTAAGTGTGATGGCAGTAAGGTATTTGAAGTGGTACAAAAAAATGTTTAATCCTGAGCAACAGCGGACTTAGCTTTCCGGGATAAATGTTATGTAAATCCATCGGAATCAATTAATTTTAAGGGATTTTTTCTCAAAAACAGGGATATGCAGGCACTTGGTATCGATATTGGCGGATCAGGGATCAAAGGAGCGATCGTTGATCTTGAAAAAGGAAAACTACTCACAGAGCGTTACCGGATACCAACGCCACAGCCCCCTACCCCGGCTGCGGTGACCCAGGTAGTCGGAAAGATCATCAAGCATTTTAAATGGAAGGGACCCGTTGGATGCGGTTTTCCAACCTCTATTAAGAACGGGGTCTGCCGAACAGAAAGCAACCTTGACAAAAAGTGGGTAGGCATTAATGTAGAGGAGTATTTCAATGAAGCTATCGGACTTGACTTTTGCGTGATAAATGATGCCGATGCCGCAGCTGTTGCAGAAATGAGGTACGGAGCAGGAAAAAACAAAAAAGGACTGGTCATGGTGATCACCCTGGGAACAGGAATTGGTTCAGGCGCCTTTTTTAATGGGATATTCCTGCCAAATTTTGAGCTGGGCCAATTGCATTTCAGAGGATATGAGAAGGTAGAACATTACGCCGCCAATTCGGCTCGTAAAAGAGAAGAATTAAGTTTTAAAAAATGGGGCAAAAGGCTGAATAAAACCCTGAACTATTACTCCCTTATATTTTCTCCCGATCTCTATATCATTGGCGGAGGGGGCTCAAAATACTTCAATGAGTTTGAACAACACCTGGATCTGAGCATTCCGGTGATACCTGCGAGATCTCTTAATGAAGCCGGTATTATTGGTGCTGCGGTGGCCGGAAATGAGTCCTTTTGCAAGCAATAAGTTCATAATAAAGAACCTTCTGCCTGCTAATCTATAGTGCTTTATCCGAAGTATTTCAGATGAACTGATGTAACAATAAGGTTGGTGGGGCGTTTTACTTTTCAGAAAACCATCAACCACACATCATGAGATCATTCTTGTTTTCATTTATTTTCTTTTTCACAGCATGTTGCGCCTTTTCCCAATCTGAACGTACAACATTCTCTAAAGCTGAAGTATTAGCAGACCTGGACTACCTATATACCTCCCTGCAGGATGCGCACTACAATGTATACGCCTATATTTCCGAAAATGAATTCCGATCAGCCTATGAAAAAGTCAAGACAAGTATCACAAAGGATTCTTTAAGCACTCTGGAGGTCATTAACAGGTTCCAGCCGTTAACCTCAGCCATCAAGAACGGGCATACCGCCATTGAATTTCCCATACCACAATACCTGGCATACATAAATGCCGGAGGAACCCTGTTTCCCCTTGAAATAGCCTTTGAAAACAATACTACCCTGGTTAGAAGAAACTGGTCAACCAACGAAACCATTGAGCCGGGTGCTGAAGTTATAAGCATCAATGACATCCCTGTAAATAAAATATTAGAGCAGATCTATCCGCATATTGCCGCGGAAAGACCTTACTTCAAACAAGCCAAGTTGGAGCTGTTTACCTTCCCCAGGTATTATTGGCAGGTATTTGGCGAAGCGCCTGAATTTGAGGTCACCCTTAAATCGAATGGCGAACTTAAAAAGCATAAAATTGCAGCCATTACTGCCCTGGAAGGCTACGAAATGAAACGCCCTGATATTTTTTACGGCAAAAGAGAACTGTCGTTTTTAAATGATATTCCATACCTCATCCCCGGAAACTTTTCAGGAAAAATAGAGGAATATCAAAAATTTATTGATTCCGCTTTTTCAGTCATAAAGCGTAAGAACAGTAAAAAGCTTATCATTGACCTCAGAAACAACGGTGGCGGCGAAGATTCATTCAGCGACTACCTCGTTTCCTATATTGCCGATAAGCCTTTTAATTGGACCTCGAAATTCACATTGAAGACGAGTCAGTTTCTCAAAGAAGATATCATAAAAAATAAAGACACTACAGATGTGTATTGGCAGGAAGCTCTGAACCGAAAGAACGGGGAGGTTTACGAATACGAATTTGATAAGTACCTGCCCCAACCCAAAGAAAAAAGGTTTCAGGGTGATGTCTACCTGCTTGTGAACAGGCAATCGCACTCTCAATCTGCTGTTACCGCAGCTCAGATCCAGGACTATGGCTTTGCTACCATTGTAGGAGAAGAAACCGGCGAATACCCATCACTTTACGCCTCTCGTTACGGCTATCAGCTGCCCAAAACCGGTATTCACGTCAACGTTTCTAAAGGACGAATAATTAGAATTAACGGAAGTACGTCAGAAAAAGGAGTGATCCCGGATATCCGGATCAAAGATTACCTCCTGGATGAAAAGGATGAAGTATTAGACGGACTCTTAGCGCGTCTTGTCAAATAGTACACTGAGCGTCGTAGGCCTTAAAATACTTTTACAGATACATACTGATCTCCGATCTTTTCCTTAGTTTTATTAGAAAACACGGTATATGAAAACCCAACTCTTCACCTGTATTTTATCAATCACTGCCTTTTTTTTCGTCATGAATTCAAATGCACAAGAACTGAAGATTGAAATATCGAACATTCAGAAGTATGGGGGTACCGTTTATGTTGCCCTGTATGACGATCCTACTGACTGGATCGACAAGCCCTTGCTTACCACTTCAATTAAAACCGAAAAGAATAGTGAGATCGTCTCGTTTGAAGTGCCTTACGGGCGCTATGCCATCTCTATCTACCAGGATGTTAAAGGGAATAAAAAGATGGATACTAATTTTATGGGAATCCCAAAAGATCCGATCGCCTTTGGCAACAATTACAAACCCTTCGGAAAACCGAAGTTCAGTGATGCAGCCCTTGATTTCAATGAAGAATACCAGGTGCAAACCATCAAGCTTTATAAGGTCTTTTGAATGATGGGTGAAGGATGATGGATTATACATCAAGATAAAATCTTTCCTTCACCTATTCGCCTATTCGCCCATTTACCCTTTTTGCCCCTTTACTCCTTCACTCCTTTACCTCTCTACTTCTTTACTTCTTTGCCAATTTCCCTATATACCTACATCCCTACTTTCCTATTTACCACTTCCCTCCTTCGCTTCTTTGCCCCATCCGTTTTAACATTTACAATGTTACCAAATTGTTAAGTTTATGTTTGATAATTGTAAATATTTCGTATCTTGAAGCTAGAATCAAAGCCCAGGAATTATGAATAAAGACCAAAATTTTTGCATCCTCAATGTAAAGTATGAGATCACAGAACCGGGAAAAGATGCCGGGGGCACTGCCAAAAAAACGGAGATCGAGCATTTTTTTGTAGCCAAAAAGAAAGACGTTTTACTGGAGAAGATAAAAACCTTTGAAAACCGGCTGCGGAATAAGAAAGACAAAGCCTCTTCTTCCCTTTTTGACCGTATCAAAAAGTGGTTTAATGCATTCTTATTTAAATACAAACACAGCTATAACACCTTATTGCGTTTGTGATCAGGACTTGTATTTTAAGGGAAGATGCACCACTTTTTTGGTTTCAAAAAAAGGCTCCTTAAAATAATCTGAAAGATTATAAAGGGTGGCATTCTGGTACACCGATAATTCTTCGGTAAGATCGCCTCCTTTCAAATAAAGAATTCCGTTCTTCAATTCGTGACGGGATTCTTTTTTTGTTTTACCCTTCACCCACTTCACAAAATCAGGCATCCGGGTAACTGCCCTGCTTACAATAAAATCGTACTGATCTTTAACTTTCTCTGCTCGCTGATGTGCTGCCGAAACATTTTTGAGCTCCAGGGCTTCTGCCACAGCCTCCACCACTTTGATCTTTTTACCAATGGCATCTACCAGATGAAACTTTGTTTCAGGGAAAAGGATCGCTAACGGAATGCCCGGGAAACCACCTCCCGTTCCTACATCCAGAATATCAGACCCCGGCAGAAAGGGCTGTACCTTGGCAATACCCATTGCGTGCAATACGTGCCTTGTATAGAGTTCATCTATATCCTTCCGGCTGATCACATTGATCCTGGAATTCCAGTCCTTGTAAAGACCTTCCAGTTGTTCGATCTGGTTAACCTGTTGTTCATTCAATTCGGGGAAATAAGAAATAACCGATTCTGCAGACATCGTATTTTTTTTGCAAAAATAAATAATTAAGTTTCTTTTAAGTTATATAAAAGACACTCAGCATTTATATATTCTTATTTTTGTCCCGTGCTTTTATTTAACCCCAAACCTTTAAAGGCATTAAATTGATCAATGCAAACAATTATGAAAGAAGGAAACCAATCAACGATTCGCTTTTCAAGAAAAGACCCCGCTAAGTTTTTCAAGACCCTGAATTCAAGAGTTAACGACTACTTTAAGGAGAACGAGATCAAAAAGACCGGGAACTGGAAACTTCACCTGAAGTCTATCATCATGTTCTCTCTTTTTCTGATGCCGTATTTTTTAATTCTTACCCTCGACATGAATCAATGGCTGCAGTTACTGCTCACCATTGTGATCGGAGTCGGTATGGCCGGAGTGGGAATGAATGTGATGCACGACGGTAACCACGGTTCATACTCCTCAAAAAAATGGATCAACAAGATCATGGGAGCCAGTATTTATATCCTGGCCGGGAACGTGTACAACTGGAAGGTACAACACAATGTACTGCATCATACTTACACCAATATTCACGGACATGACGAAGATCTCGATGCGGGTCGTATCATTAGATTTTCTGAACATTCGCAGTGGAGAAGGTTTCACCGCTTTCAGCATTATTACTCTGTATTCCTTTACGGTTTACTTACCCTGAACTGGGCGATCACCACCGATTTTAAACAAATGCGCAGTTATATGAAGCGCAAACTTTCTTATGGTGAGTTTCCTAATCCTGCTAAAGAATGGAGCATCCTGATCATCACCAAGGTGATATACCTGACCATCTGGATAGCACTCCCTATATTATTCGTTGATGTAGCCTGGTGGAAAGTACTTATTGGCTTTTTTGTGATGCATTATACTGCCGGATTAATTCTGAGTATCGTATTTCAGCTTGCACATATTGTTGAAGACACTAAGACCGTTGCCCCAGACGAATCGGGTACCATTAAAAACACCTGGGCCATACACCAGTTATTCACCACTTCCAATTTTGCAACGAACAACAAGATCGTGAATTGGTTTACAGGGGGGCTCAACCATCAGGTTGAACATCATATTTTTCCAAATATCAGCCATATCCATTACTCCAACATTGCTAAAATTGTAAAGGAAACCGCTAAAGAATACAACCTGCCTTATTATGAGTATAAGTCAACCAGAAGGGCCATTATTTCTCATTTTAAACATCTAAAGGCACTGGGTAGAAAACCAAAACTAGCATATCAATAAAATTCACAATCCACTATGAGTAATTTGCTATCCGAAAGGATTCTGAACATGAGTACTTCGGCCACCTTGGCTATGGCTGCCAAGGCCCGGGAATTAAAAGCAGAAGGCAAAGATATTATCGGGTTAAGCCTTGGCGAACCTGACTTCAATACTCCCGACTTTATTAAAGATGCCGCTAAAGAGGCCATCGACCAGAATTATAACAGCTACTCTCCCGTAGATGGATATGCAGATCTGAAAACTGCCATTATCGGGAAGTTCAAAAGAGACAATCATCTTGATTACACCCCCTCTCAGATCGTAGTTTCAACAGGGGCCAAACAATCACTGGCCAACGTGGCCATGGCGGTTATCAATCCAGGTGACGAGGTGATTCTTCCTGCCCCTTATTGGGTGAGTTACTCAGAAATAGTCAAATTGGCTGAAGGAGTACCTGTAGAGGTAGCTACCACCATTGAAAACGATTTTAAGATCACCCCCGAGCAACTGGAAGCAGCGATTACACCTAAAACCAAAATGCTTTGGTACAGCTCTCCATGCAACCCAAGTGGTACTGTATACAGCAAGGAAGAACTGGAAGCCCTTGCAGCAGTGCTTAGAAAATACCCCGAGATCATTGTGGTTTCTGATGAGATCTACGAGCATATTAATTTTAAAGGGGGGCACCACAGCATGGCCTCATGTGAAGGTATGTATGACCGCACTGTTACGGTAAACGGAGTCTCTAAAGCATATGCCATGACCGGTTGGAGGATCGGATATATCGGGGCACCTGAAAAAATAGCAAGGGCATGTAATAAGGTTCAGGGGCAAATAACCAGCGGGGCAAACTGTATTGCCCAACGCGCTACCATTGCGGCCTTAGAAGCGCCCGTGAGCGAGATCAGATATATGATCGATAAATTTCACGAGAGAAGAGACCTGGTACTTGAACTATTGCAAGAGATCCCCGGTTTTAAATTAAATGTGCCTGAAGGTGCATTTTATGTATTTCCTGATATCTCTGATTTCTTCGGAAAAACCATTAAAGGCAAGACCATTAATAATGCTTCAGACCTTTCGATGCTGCTTTTAGAAGAAGCTCATGTAGCCACCGTAACCGGTGAAGCCTTCGGAAGTCCTAATTGCATTCGTATATCTTATGCTGCTTCTGAGGCAGAACTAAAAGAAGCCATAAAAAGAATAAAAGAAGTTTTGAGTTGATCACAACCCAAGTGCTATCAAAAAAGGTCTCCAGTTGGAGACCTTTTTTGTTATACAGAGTTTATATTTTTTTCCAGAATATGGGTGAAAGCAAGATCAGTACTGTAAATACCTCAAGTCGGCCTATAAGCATTAAGAAAGCACACCACCATTTACCCAGTACCGGCAAACTGCTGAAATTGGCCAGGGGATAAAGATCGCCAAAGGCCGGACCAACATTACCAAGAGACGAAGCCGCCCCTCCGACAGCTGTTTCAAAATCGAGTCCTAAAACCCCCAGAAACAGTGCCCCTATTATAAAGAGCAGCATATAAAGGATGAAGAAACCGAGTATATTAAAAACGATATTCTCGGAAACCATTTTTCCATTAAAACGAACGGGGATGATCGCATTTGGATGCAGGGTTCTTTTAAATTCCAGGAGTCCGTTCTTGATCATCAACATATGACGCACCACCTTTACACCCCCGGAAGTGGAACCGGCAGACCCCCCCAGGAACATCAAACCAAAAAAGAGCACGGTCAGAAAGGGTGTCCATCCTGTAAAATCTGCCGTCACGAATCCTGTAGTGGTTATCACGGCTATCACCTGGAATAAAGCATGCCTGAAGGCACTCTCTGCAGCGCCCAGCACCATCGGATGAAAGTCATCAACGGGTACGTTTGCCCTGAAATAGATCACCACAGCTGCCACTACGGTCAAGGCAAGGGTGATCAATCCGTAAA
The DNA here is from genome assembly GCF_004799345.1 of Robertkochia marina. Lineage (GTDB taxonomy): Bacteria > Bacteroidota > Bacteroidia > Flavobacteriales > Flavobacteriaceae > Robertkochia > Robertkochia marina. The sequence continues at coordinate 14,784 of NZ_SSMC01000002.1, read as the reverse complement.
AACGGAACTCATCATCTTTGTATAATTTCGCAAATTTCCCCTTGAACATATAATAGCTCAAAACAAAATTGGTTCCCGCCAGGAACATGAATAAGATCACAATATACTGTACCAACGGATTATCATTCCAGTAAGCAAGGCTTGCGTTCTTAGTCGAGAACCCTCCCGTAGAAAGGGTAGCCATGGCGTGGTTCATGGCATCGAAGAAATCCATTCCCGCCAGTTTAAGAAGGATGGTTTCAGCCACGGTATACCCCACATAGATAAACCACAAACGCTTAGCGGTATCGGTTATTCTTGGGTGTAGTTTGTCGGCACTGGGACCGGGAGCTTCGGCAGCGAACAACTGCATACCCCCGATACCTAATAAAGGTAGAATTGCTATAGCAAGAACGATGATCCCCATCCCTCCTATCCAATGCGTCATACTGCGCCAGAATAGAATACCCTCCGGTAAGGATTCAATATCATTCAAAATAGAGGCCCCGGTAGTGGTAAACCCGCTCATGGTTTCAAAAAAGGCATCGGTAACCGAAGGAATGGTTCCGGTGAAAAGGTAGGGCAACATACCCACTCCCGACATACAAAGCCAACCCATGGTCACGATCATATACCCTTCCCGCTTTTTGATCTCTTTCTTATGATTGCGGGTATTGTACATCATAAGCGTACCCAAAATGATGGTGGTCAGGCCGGCAAAACTGATGTTCTGGGTATAACCATCCTGGTACAAAGCGCTCACCAGGGCCGCAAACAGCATAAAGACGCCGTTGAATAAAAGCAGCAGGCCCATAAGGTGAATAATGATCCGGGTATTTAATTTTTTTATCAAAATCAAAGGAATAATTTTTCTACCCTTGAAATAGATCTTGGCAGGCAACATACAACGACCCTGTCGCCGGCCTGAATCCTGAAATCTCCGAGCGCTATGATACCTTCCCCATCTCTAATTACCCCTCCGATAATGGCAGAACGAGGAAAATCCAGGTCCTTAATGATCTGTCCGTTCACTTCAGAAGTCGGTTTAACGATGAACTCCAACATCTCTGCATTCAAATTATTCAATCGCGTAAGCGCTACGACCTCCCCCTTTCGTACATGACGAAAGATATTATTGGCCGCCAGAAGTTTTTTATTGATCAGGGTGTCGATCCCGATGGATTGAGATAACTGGAAGTAATCCATATTCTCCACCAGGGCAATGGTCTTTTTAATATTCTTAGACTTGGCCACCAGGCACGACATAATATTTGTCTCCGAATTCCCGGTAACCGCAATAAATGCATCCATTTCTTCAATGTCTTCTTCTTCAAGAAGCTCCACATTTCTTCCATCACCATTAATAATAAGAGCATTGGGCAAAATATCTGCCAGATCCAGGGCCTTTGACTTATCTCTTTCAATGAGTTTCACCCTGAATTTACTGCTGCATAGATCACGACTGGTCTTATAACCGATCTGACTTCCTCCGAGTATCATCACATTCTTGATCTCTTCCCTGGTTTTTCCGGTCAGCTTATACAGCTCATCCACCCCCTCTTTAGAGGTTACAAAATAAGCCTGGTCGCCTTCCTTAAATACGGTATCTCCACGGGGAATCAAGGTGTACTGTGTTCCAAAGCGCTGTATGGCGATAGGCACGAAATGTAACTCCGGAAAGATATTGGCCGCCTCCTGCACTGATTTACCAACAAAAGGGGCAGTACGCTGAAGACTGGTACCTACCATAATGAGGGCTCCGTTCTCAAACTCGTAGCTATCGTTAAAAGCACTTTGATCCAATAACAACTGAATCTCTTCTGAAGCCAGCTGTTCGGGTGAGATCAATTCATCAATACCCAAAGATGAGAATCGAAGCTCTTCTTTGTTATAAATAAACTCTGTGTTGGAAATCCTTGCTATGGTTCGCTTGCTTCCCAATTGTTTTGCCAGCAGACATAGGGTAATATTGGTTGTTTCTGAAGCCGTGACTGCAATAACAAGGTCTGCGGTGTTTACACGTGCTTCTTTTAAGACCGAAACAGAGGTGGCATCCCCTTTAAGTACTTTTATATCAAGATGGGTATCTGCGTAGTTAAGACTTTCTTTATCGATATCGATAAGTGTGATGTCCTGGGATTCATAGGAGAGTAATTTTGCCAAATGAAACCCTACTTCACCAGCACCAGCAATAATTATTTTCATTGAAGTTTGTGCTATTCAAAAGCAAATATATGTTAAATTAAAATTTCTTACTAAGAAAGGCAACCGATTCTCATTTATAGTCTTTAAGATACCTGCATTGTATTATCTTTGCCAAAAATTAAGCTATGGCAAAAAAAGTCACCCCATATAAAGAATCGGAACTGGGCAAGAAGGAACAGGTTACCAAAATGTTCGACAATATCTCAGGCAACTACGATGGACTCAATCGGGTGATCTCTTTCGGGATAGATGTAAAATGGCGTAAAAAAGTAGTGGCAACCGTTGCAGGCACCTCACCGAAAATGGTTCTTGATATCGCTACCGGAACAGGAGACCTGGCCATTCAGATCGCAGAAAAAATACCGGGAGCAAAAGTAACCGGGCTTGACATCTCTCCGGGTATGCTGGAAGTTGGAAAAGAAAAGGTGAGCGCCAAAAATCTTGAAAACCGTATAGATATGGTTATTGGCGATAGTGAAGCCCTTCCTTTTGACGACAATACTTTCGATGCTATTACCGTAGCTTTTGGAGTTCGGAACTTTGAGAACCTTGAGAAAGGACTTTCAGAGATCAACCGGGTGTTAAAACCGGGAGGTATTTTTATGGTATTGGAAACCTCTGTTCCTGTAAAATTCCCATATAAACAGGGCTATAAGTTATATGCAAAGACCCTGCTGCCACTTATTGGTCGTATCTTTTCTAAAGACCGTTCGGCCTATGCCTACCTTTCCGAATCAGCCTCTGTATTTCCATTTGGGGAGGCCTTCAACAATATTTTACGAAAAACAGGGTTTATTAATGTAAGTGATTCCCCGCAAACCTTCGGGGTTGCCACCATTTATAAAGCCTCAAAGAATTAAATTCTATAGGGAGGTAGTTGGCATACAATGAATAGTGCTTATATTTAAACAGCGTAAACAATACCGACGTAGTGAACAAGACGAATCTTTTAGCCCTGATCTTCTTTACGATTGCTTTTGGTCTTAAGGCCCAATTCAATGAATCACCCATCCTGAATCTTGAGAACGAAGACAAGAAACTGCTTAACTGGGGGTACTACCTCGGATTAAACCAGTACGGATTCAAGATCGACTATAAAACCAATGACGGCATTTACATACAGGAGGGCAAGTCAACCGGATTCAATGTAGGTCTGATCGGAGAGTTGCGACTGAACGATTATTTTGACCTTCGTATAGAGCCCGGCCTCTATTATACGCAGCGGGATCTTGGTTTTCCTAACTTCAGTAATGAAAATGATTTTTTACGAGAGATCAAGTCTACCTACATCCACATTCCTTTACTGCTAAAAGCCAGCACAAAACGTCTGGGCAATTTTAAACCCTACATTGTTGGCGGGTTATCAACCTCTTTTAACCTGAGCAGTGACGAGAACAGCAGGGAGGATAATTCTACCGGAACTTTCAGAATGACCACCAATACTAATTATTGCGAAATCGGGTTTGGTATTGATTTCTACCTGTATTATTTCAAATTCTCTCCCTCTATCAGAGGGGTGTTTGCCCTCACAGATGAACTGGTTCCTGACGCCGACCCGAACAGTCCGTGGACAGGGAACATCAACAGTTTAAAAACGAGGGCCGTTTTTATAAATTTCACCTTTGAATAAGATCAACCGGGGTGATTTCTTCTGAACTCACTTAGAATTATCGCGGTGGCTGTTGCTACATTTAGACTTTCTGTTTCCTGTTGCACTCCAAATTGTGGGATACTGATAACCCCGGAGGCTTGAGCTCGTATTTCAGGAGAGATACCATTGGCTTCATTACCCATCACAAGGATCAATTCTTCCGGCCATTGGCTCTTATAAACAGACTCACCATTCATATCGGCAATAAGCACCGGCCTGGTATCAGATCGTAAATAATTCTCAAGATCCGTATAGATCATGTTTACCCTGGTCAAAGACCCCATGGTAGCCTGCACCACCTTCTGGTTATAACAATCAACTGTACTTTCAGAACATACGATCTGTTCGATCCCAAACCAATCACTCAATCGTATAATGGTACCCAGGTTGCCCGGATCACGCACATCATCAAGAGCCAGGGTAATGCCGGTTCGGGAAGCAAGTGATGACTCCGGAATCCGGAATACTCCCAGGAGGCCTGCAGGGGTCTTCAGTCCGCTCATTTGCTTCATTTGCTGGGGAGTTACCACAGAGAGCGCAGCGTTTACATCTTTATGATCTTCAGGTGTATCGGTATACACTCCGACACAGTCCAGTGACGATTTTAACAACTCCCCCACACATTTGCGGCCTTCTGCCACGAACATGCTATTTAAGTCCCGGTACTTTTTTTGACGTAAGCTTTTTATTAGTTTTATCTGACTTTTACCAACCATTGAATTAATGTAGTATTTTTGAGCATTCATAAACCAATTGCCCGATTGAAGAACCTCCTTGTAAAAATAACGGTATTTCTGTTATTAACCCTGATAGCCTCCTGTAATGCTGTTAAAAGAGTTGATGACGACCAATACCTGCTGCGCAAAAATACAGTCTTTGTAAACGGAGAGCGACTGAAAGACCCGGAGGTTGAAGGCATTCCCCTGCAAAAACCGAACACGCTTACCAGGCTTCATGTATACAACCTGGCAAAGCCTAACTCAGATTCCATTTACGATGCCCGGTTAAAAGCAGACCTGGCTGTTCCCGATTTCAGACAACGCCTGTTATCTGCAAAACAGTTAGCCCAGGCCACCAGTTATAAAAAACGCTTCCACAATTGGTTACGCACCACCGGGGAGCCTCCGGTGATCATCCAGGAAGATCTGACCAAGCGAAGTGCAAGACGCCTGAAACAATATTACGACAATAAGGGTTACTTTAATTCTGAGGTGACCTTTGAAAGAGACACGGCCGACTACGGAGAAAAAAAGGCAGGCATTAAGTACTACGTCGAAACAAAAGCCCCGTATATTCTTGATACCATTAAAACCTATATCCCCTCGGCCCCGGTAGACTCCATCTACAAACTTCATAAAGACAAATCCTTTATCAAGGCTAATGAGCGTTTTGACCTGGCAAATTTCAGCGCAGAAAGAGAACGACTCAATCGGCTGTTTCTGAATTCAGGTATTTATAAGTTCCAGTTCTCCAGCATAGGATTCGACCTGGAAGCCGATACCCTGGCTACCTCAGACGACAAAAGAATGCCGGTTACCATCGCGGTAGACGATATGGTTACCCGGTCTGGAGACACCCAAACGGTGCGGCCCTACAAGGTTCACCATATAGAAGAAGTAAATATTTTTGCTGATCACGCCTTTGGCACAACCCCGACAGACAGTATTCACCATGATGGCTATGTGATCTGGTTCCGGGATAAGTTAAAATACAAGCCCAGCGCCCTTACCGATGTAATGGCCATCACCCCGGGAAACATATACCGTGATGACGACCGTACACTAACGGCGAGACAGGTGGGTAACCTGCAAACCTTTAAATATCCGAACATCAATTACGAATACCTGGAATCGAGTGACTCCTTACTGAAGAGCAATATTTACCTTTCTCCCCGAAAACGGTTTTCCCTGGGCTTCAATCCGGAGGTAACCCACTCCAATATTCAGGATATCGGGGTCTCTTTTTCGACCTCCCTGGTAAGCAGAAACATCTTCAGAGGAGCAGAGATACTCGAATTCGCTCTCAGAGGTACCGTAGGTTCTTCCTCTGAATTGAGTAATACCAGTAACAATAACTTTTTCAATATTGCAGAGCTGGCCGGAGATATTGCCCTGAACTTTCCCCGGGTGGTTTCCCCCGTAAATACTTCCAAATGGATCCCAAAATATATGATTCCTCAAACAAGGATGTCAGTGGGAAGTATCCTTCAAAAAAATATCGGGCTCGATAAGCAGAGTCTTAACGGAATTCTCAGGTATAACTGGACCCCCAACAACTACCGGAAAAATATCTTTGAGCTCTTCAACATACAGTATATTCGAAACCTCAATACAGAGCGCTACTACGAAGTATACGGAAACAGCTACAACGACCTTAATGATATAGCCGGGGGTTATCGGACCGATCTGCCTGAGAGCTATTTCAATGAGGATGGAGCGTTGATCATTCCGGAAGGTACCGCCGCCTTTACAAATGATGTTTTAAATAATGACCTGACCGTAACTACCGATGAATTGGCAGAGGTAAACCGAATTGAAGAACGAAGAAAACGTCTAACGGCCAACAACCTGATACTTTCTTCGAATTTCACCTGGTCTAAGAACAACAGAGATGGTTTCCAGGACACGAATTTCTACTCGTTCAGAACAAAACTGGAACTGGCCGGGAACACACTTTCCCTTCTTTCTAATGTGTTGGATTTTAATCAGAATGAAGATGGCAAAAACCTGGTGTTCGGGGTGCAATACTCTCAATACGTAAAGACAGACTTTGACTATATCAAATACTGGAACCTTTCCGGAAGCCAGGTACTGGCCTTTCGCAGTTTCCTGGGCATCGCCATACCCTATGGTAATGCAGAAAGTATTCCGTTTCTTCGCTCCTATTTTGCAGGAGGATCTAACGACAACCGTGCCTGGGAGGCCTATTCCCTGGGCCCCGGACGTGTTGAAAACCTGAATGATTTTAATGAGGCCAACCTCAAAATAGCGCTAAACCTCGAGTATCGCTTTGGTCTGATCGGGCAGTTTAAAGGAGCGGTTTTTGCCGATGCCGGAAACATCTGGAACGTACTTGACAATGTAACCCAGGAAGAGGCAGTTTTTGAAGACCTGAGCTCACTTACTGAGATCGCTCTTGGAACAGGGTTTGGTCTTCGCTATGATTTCAGCTACTTCGTTTTTCGATTTGATATCGGTTTCAAAACCTACAATCCGGCTTACGACACCGAAAACCGATGGTTTAACGACTATAATTTCGGGAATGCCGTATACAACATTGGTATTAATTATCCTTTCTAAGCGCTCTAAATTTATTACTTTTGCAAGGTCAATTAATCAACTTAATACTGTAAAATCAATTCTATGAGTCTAGATATTCAACCAGGGGTAGCCACAGGCGACGATGTACAAAAGATCTTCGAACACGCTAAAAAACACGGTTACGCCCTACCGGCCGTGAATACAATAGGCAGCAATAGTATTAATGCGGTGATGGAAACCGCAGCAAAACTAAACTCTCCGGTAATTATTCAATTTTCCAATGGTGGTGCACAATTTATCGCCGGAAAAGGTCTTGGTAATGAAGATCAAAAAGGAGCTATTGCCGGTTCTGTAGCCGGTGCCAAACACGTACACGAATTAGCCAAGGCTTATGGAGTTGTAGTCATTCTTCATACCGACCACTGCGCTAAAAAACTTTTACCCTGGATAGACGGTCTTCTTGATGCTAGTGAGGAACATTTCAAAGAAACAGGAAAACCGCTTTTCAGCTCTCATATGATCGACCTCTCTGAAGAACCCATCGAGGAGAATATCGCTATTTGTAAAGAATACCTTGCCCGAATGGATAAAATGGGCATGACCCTCGAGATCGAATTAGGGATTACAGGAGGGGAAGAAGACGGTGTAGACAATACCGATGTAGATGATTCTAAGCTATACACCCAACCTGAAGAAGTGGCCTATGCTTATGAAGAGCTGCTTAAGGTGAGCCCTCGTTTCACGGTAGCTGCTGCCTTCGGTAATGTTCACGGGGTGTATAAACCGGGTAACGTAAAACTGACCCCGAAGATCCTTAAAAATTCACAGGAATACATTTCAGAGAAATACAATGTTCCTCATAACACCATCAATTTCGTTTTCCATGGAGGTTCAGGATCCAGCCTTGAAGAGATCAGAGAATCTATTGGTTACGGGGTTATTAAAATGAATATTGATACCGACCTGCAATACGCATACCTGGAGGGTGTACGCGATTATGTTCTGGGTAAAAAAGATTACCTTGCCTCCCAGATCGGGAATCCGGAGGGAGAAGATGTACCTAACAAAAAATTCTACGATCCAAGAGTTTGGTTACGAGAAGGAGAAAAAACCTTTGTAACCCGACTGGAAAAAGCATTTGAAGACCTCAATAATATTAATTCAATAAACAAATAATCTCCGCCCCCTACGGGCGGCTAAATTTTAAATCCTACAATAATGGCTTGGTTTAAAAGAAAAGAAAAGGGGATTCAAACCGCAACCACCGAGAAGAAAGACACTCCAAAAGGGTTGTGGTATAAATCGCCTACAGGAAAAATCGTTGAAGCCGATGAGCTTGCCAAGAACTATTACGTAAGCCCCGAAGATGATTACCACGTACGTATTGGCAGTAAAGAGTATTTTGAGATCCTGTTTGATGACAATAAATACAAAGAACTGAATGCAGACCTGGAATCTCTGGATCCGCTCAAGTTCGAAGACACAAAAAAATATACCGAGCGTTTAAAAGACGCAAAGAACAAAACCAACCTGAAAGATGCCGTTAGAACTGCGGTAGGTAAATCAAAAGGCAAAGACCTGGTGATTGCCTGTATGGACTTTTCTTTCATTGGTGGTTCTATGGGAAGTGTTGTAGGTGAAAAGATCGCCCGGGCTATTGATTATTCTATCAAGAAAAAGATCCCTTTCATGATGATCTCAAAATCGGGTGGTGCGCGAATGATGGAAGCAGCCCTTTCACTAATGCAGTTGGCCAAGACCAGTGCTAAACTGGCACAGCTGGCTGAAGCCGGAATTCCTTATATCTCTCTTTGTACGGACCCAACTACAGGAGGTACTACTGCATCATACGCTATGCTGGGAGATATCAATATTGCAGAACCCGGAGCATTGATCGGTTTTGCCGGCCCAAGGGTGGTTAAGGAGGCAACAGGGAAAGATCTTCCCGAAGGATTCCAAACCTCAGAATTTCTTCTGGAACACGGATTCCTGGATTTCATTTCTCACCGAAGAGATCTGAAAAACAAGGTAAACCTTTACCTTGACCTGATCCAGAACAAACCGGTAAGAGAATAATAGTTTTTCTTTATAACAAAAAATGCCCTCCGATCGGAGGGCATTTTTTTATATCATTTTTCAGGAAGTTCTTAGCGAAGTTCAATTTCTTTTGAACGGCCTCCTGATGTAGTTAACATGGCCTTATTATCACATTGACCCTCACCAAAGTTCATGGTGGCCGAAAACTCTCCTCTGGAAATTGCCAACTCACCGGAAACAATGAAACGGCAGGCCCACTCACGTCGTAGTTTATCTGTGATCTCCATCATATAGGTTCCCAGTTCAGTGTCATTCAGAAAACTGGTTACCCTTCTGTTTCCCCCTATCAATACCACATTATCTCCCCAGCTTTCACTCCCAAAGCCCTGGATCCACTCTCTTGTGGTTACCCCGGTTACAACAGCATTAAGGCCACTTGGATGAGAAACCGTTAGCTCTGTATCTACTTCAGACATCGGGAAACCTTCCGACCCGGCAGCAGGCCAGGTTCGTACAATAGCCTTACGCCCGGCGATCAAAAGATCGTTCACGCCCAGGTTTTCAGTTTCAACAACAATATCTGCACGACGCATTTCTGCATCCCAGATATAACTTACGAACATTTGACCGGAATACACTACCCCGTTAGCCATTGGGCATCCTTCGCCAAAGTCTAGGGTCTTGTTCACCTTATTACCAACAATTTCTTCCGTAATGGCAACACACTCAGGAAGTGCAACACGTTGAAGGGCCGATCCTTTAGGCGAAGAAAATTCATCAACAACCACGGCAGCAGCAATATCATCAATTTGATCAGACAGCGCCTCTGCCTGGGCGTTCACCTCTATATCCAGAACAGGAATTTCGGCATCCTCCAGGAGGGTATCACTTTCTTCAGTACAAGAAGTCCATAGCACGGCTGAAAAAGCCAATGCAGGAATAATAAATTTAGTTTTCATAGTAAATAAGTTTAATTATTTAAGAATTAGGACATTGGTAAATATAATAAGTTTAAACGTAACGGAAATAAAAATATTATTTATCTTTGCAGCCTTGTTAGTAAAAGTTACTGGCAAATACATAAAAATCATTTAAAGAATATTGGCATGTATTTAACTAAAGAAGTAAAAGCTGAGATCTTCAAAAAGCATGGTGGTAGCGAAGGCAACACCGGATCTGCAGAAGGTCAGATCGCGTTATTTACGCATCGAATCAATCACCTTACCGGTCACCTTAAAAAGAACCGTAAGGATTTTAACACTGAACGTTCACTTGTTCGTCTGGTAGGTAAAAGAAGAAGTCTTCTTGATTACCTGAAGAAGAAAGATATTGAAAGATATCGTGCGATCGTAAAAGAATTAGGATTGAGAAAATAAGAAAAAGGGGGCAGTTTGCCCCCTTTTTTCTTTTCCCTGTCGATAAATTAAACGTATCTTACGACTGTTTTATAGCTTTTAGGCCGTAACTATCACAAAAAAGCTCAAATTACATAGTTTTTCATTGGGTAACCACAACAACTACACAACAACACAACACCCACTGTACTTTGTACAGCACCCTTATTTAATAACAACCCGTTTTTAGCGGGTTTTAATGAAAAACTTTATGATTCCTGAAGTACACAAAGAAATTATTGATTTAGGAGATGGCAGGACCATTTCTATTGAAACAGGGAAATTAGCTAAGCAGGCAGACGGTTCTGTTGTTATTCGCATGGGAGATGCCATGTTACTTGCAACCGTAGTTTCTGCCAGAACCTCTAATCCGGATATCGACTTCTTACCCCTTACTGTAGATTATCGCGAGAAATTTGCAGCTGCCGGTAGATTTCCCGGAGGATTCTTTAAAAGAGAGGCACGTCCCAGTGACCAGGAGGTTTTAACCATGCGTTTGGTTGACCGTGTATTGAGACCCCTCTTCCCTAAGGACTACCATGCAGAAACACAGGTTATGATTCAATTGATGTCTCATGACGACGAGGTGATGCCTGATGCCCTTGCAGGGTTGGCTGCTTCTGCAGTGATCCAACTTTCTGACATTCCATTCGAATATCCTATCTCTGAGGTGCGCGTTGCACGTGTTAATGGTGAATTTATCGTTAACCCCAGCAAATCTCAGCTTGATGAAGCCGATATTGATATGATGGTAGGAGCCTCTGAAGACTCTGTTGCCATGGTAGAAGGTGAAATGAAGGAGGTATCTGAGAAAGAAATGGCAGATGCCATCAAGTTTGCTCACGAGGCCATTAAAGATCAGATCGAGGCTCAAAAACGCCTTGTTGAAAAGGCCGGAGGTAAGAAACCTGTTCGTGAATACGAAGGTGAGAAAGAAAGCGAAGAAATGGAGAAAAAGATCTTCGATTTCGCTTACCAAAAGTGCTACGACATTGCAAAGGCCGGAACTTCAAAGCAAGAAAGAGGTGAAAAGTTCGCAGAGGTAAAAGAGGCTTGTGAAGCTCTTTTCACTGAAGAAGAACTTGAAGAGAACGGAGACCTGGTTGGTAAATATTTCGGAAAAACTCAAAAAGAGGCCGTAAGACGCCTGATCCTTGATGAGGGTATTCGTTTAGACGGAAGAGCTACCGATGAGATCAGACCTATCTGGTGTGAAGTAGATTACCTTCCTTCTACCCACGGTTCAAGTATTTTTACAAGAGGAGAAACTCAGGCGCTTGCTACCGTAACCCTTGGAACCTCTAAGCAGGCCAACGTAATTGACCTGCCTACAGAACAAGGAGAAGAGAACTTCTACCTTCACTATAACTTCCCTCCATTCTCTACCGGAGAAGCACGCCCTATCAGAGGTACTTCCCGAAGAGAGATCGGACACGGAAACCTGGCACAACGTGCACTAAAAGGAATGATCCCTGAAGATTGTCCTTACACCGTACGTGTAGTATCTGAAGTACTTGAATCTAACGGTTCTTCTTCTATGGCTACGGTATGTGCCGGAACTATGGGACTAATGGACGCAGGGGTACAACTTAAGAACCCCGTTTCTGGTATTGCCATGGGACTTATTACCGATGGTGAGAAATACGCCGTGCTTTCTGATATCCTTGGCGATGAAGATCACCTGGGTGATATGGACTTTAAAGTAACCGGTACAGAGAACGGAATCACTGCCTGTCAGATGGACATTAAGATCAAAGGACTTTCTTATGAGATCCTTGAAAATGCTCTTAACCAGGCCAGAGACGGAAGACTGCACATTCTGGGTAAACTTACCGAAACCATTGAAGCACCAAGAGCTACGGTTAAAGCTCATGCACCTAAGATCGTTACTGTTAAGATGCCCGGTGAATTTATCGGAGCTCTTATCGGACCTGGTGGTAAGGTTATCCAGGAACTTCAAAAGGAAACCGGTACCGAGATCGTTATTAATGAAGAAAACGAAATGGGTATCGTTGAGATCCTTGGAACTGATCAGCAGGGTATCGACAAGGTTATTGCCAAGATCGATTCATTGACCTTTAAGCCTCAGGTAGGTGAAACTTACGAGGTACAGGTGATCAAGATCCTTGATTTCGGAGCCGTTGTAGAATATGTAGAAGCACCGGGCAACGAAGTACTGCTTCATATCTCTGAACTGGCATGGGATCGCACCGACAATGTTACCGATGTGGTTAATATGGGAGATGTATTCGATGTTAAGTATTTCGGAATCGACCCTAAGACCAGAAAAGATAAGGTATCAAGAAAGGCCCTATTGGAGAAACCTGAAGGTTATAAGGAGCGCGCTCCAAGACCAGGTGGAGGAAACCGTGACAACAGAGACAGAGGTCGCGACAACCGAAACAGAGGCGGACGTGATCGCGATAACCGTGGCGGTGGCAACAGAGACCGCAACGACCGAAACAGATAATTCTGTTCTTAAATAAATGAAAAGCCCGGCAATTGCCGGGCTTTTTTAGTTCTGAGCTTTTATATATGCTATTACACCGTTAAGCGGTTAGAAAGAACCACCCCGCTCCTTTGAAGCACCCCTCCTTTCCAAGGCGGGGGTATTTCTAACTCTTGGTGAAATTAGTTAAAGAAGCCTTCTTCTTAACAAGCAATTCAGAAGTAACATCCCCTTCCCATTTTTTAAAGGGGAAGGTGTCAATGCCAAAGGCATTGACGGAAGGGGTTACTGCACCACCTCCAAAACCATAAAGAAATGGGCCATGGCACCGCCAAGCACAAACATATGCCAGATAACATGCTGAAAGCGGAGTTTCTTTAAAAGGTAAAAGATAACCCCGGTAGAATAGAAAGCACCTCCCAGGAACATCAGGAATATGGCCTGATCTGAAAGAGCTGCACTCACACTGCCCCAGTAAAACACAATGAGCCACCCCATGATCAGGTATAGCAGTACTGAAATCACCTGAAATCGTCCGGTAAAAAAAATCTTCAGTAATGTACCTCCAAGCACCATACTCCAAACGATCCAGAAAATAGTTAGTCCAGGACCATTGTAAAGCGATACCAAAGCAATAGGCGTATAGGTGCCGGCAATAAGGAAATAGATACTGATATGATCCATTTTTCGCCAGGTCAGTTTCTTCTCTTTATCGGTCACATAATGATAAATAGCCGAGGAGGAAAATAGAAGCACCATGGAAAGTCCGTAGATCACAATACTTAAACTACTCAAAGTAGTTTTACCACTATCGTTAAAAAACAATACAAATAAACCTACGAAGCCCAGCACGGCTCCAAGAGCATGAGAGTAGGTATTCCATTTTTCTTCCTGAAGACTTTGAGGGCGCATATTGGGTTACGGGTTACGGGTTACGGGTTACGGGTTACGGGTTACGGGTTACGGGTTACGGGTTACGGGTTACGGGTTACGGGTTACGGGTTACAAAAATACGGGTTTATAAGGTCTTATTTTTAGAGAATTTGAGATTGTGTTTTTAATAAACTCTTGTTTAAGGAGCCCTCATCCGATTTGGCGTAGCCAAATTTCCCCATGCCAGCTGGCGCGCGGAATAAATCTTAATTTTCAAGTCCCAAATTCCAAAGATTTATACGTCTTCGCGAGGGGCTGCCCTGCAGACCTGTGGCGATCTCCCAATTATGGTACTGGGGTTATCAGGGGATTCTTCAAAAAGGGCTATTCAGAAGCAAAACCGGAGGGGTGAGCCAGTGCTTTTAAGCCCTGATGTTTTAATGAGAAGATCGCCACGCTCTCCCGAAGTATCGGGATCACTACCACTGACGGATTTAAAATCTCTATTGAAATAGTTTATAAAATGTGGCTCCCCACCTTGGACAGGGAGGGGTGGCTCAGGGTGCAACCCTGAGACGGGGCGGGTTGATTTAGGTTGAAATATCACACAACCCCTTCCGACCCCGACTCTTCGATGGTTATCTAGAGCCGGCGCCACCTTCCCCTGACCAGGGGAAGGAGCCCGTTGTTGTTTTAATTTTCAATCAGTCATCATCCTCCACAAGAAATCCAATTTCAGCGGTCTCGCGAAGACGATACTTGTTACTTGCCTGTCAAGCCGCAGGCATGGTCACCCTTGACTATAGTGTATAAAAAAAGCCCCTCACTTTCGTGAAGGGCTTTCAAAGAAGGCGGCGACCTACTCTCCCACTTTCGTAGTACCATCGGCGCTGTCGGGCTTAACTGCTCTGTTCGGAATGGGAAGAGGTGAGCCCC
>NZ_SSMC01000001.1 GCF_004799345.1 Robertkochia marina | reverse complement strand
CAGCCAAACCAGAAGTCACATTGCTATAAGAATTCGAAGCCGCCGAAGTATTCACCGTAGCGATAACAGTTCCAACTTCATCTGTGAAATCGTAAGTACCATCTAAATTGTCTACAATATTTAAGGTGTTTGCATCAAAGTCTACCTCGACACCAGCCTCATTCGTATAGGTGAATGTTCCATTTCCATTGTCAACCAAATTCGAAAGTGATGTATCCGTGATCGTAATTGTCGACCCATCCGGGTTCGTGAAATCATAAGTACCATCCAGGTTATCCACTAAACTTACGTTTCCGGAAGACACCGCTAGCTCATCAATCGCAGCCTGCACATTCGTCGCAGCCAAACCAGAAGTCACATTGCTATAAGAATTCGAAGCCGCCGAAGTATTCACCGTAGCGATAACAGTTCCAACTTCATCTGTGAAATCGTAAGTACCATCTAAATTGTCTACAATATTTAAGGTATTTGCATCAAAATCTACCTGGACTCCGGCCTCATTCGTATAAGAGAATGTTCCATCTCCATTGTCCACTAGATTCGAAAGTGATGTATCCGTGATCGTAATTGTGGTCCCATCAGGATTGGTGAAATCATAAGTACCATCCAGGTTATCCACTAAACCTACGTTTCCGGAAGACACCGCTAACTCATCAATGGCAGCCTGAACATTGGTAGCCGTTAAACCGGAGGTTACATTATCATAAGGATTCGAAATCGCATTGGTGTTTACCGTGGCGATCATCGTTCCGGCTTCATCTGTAAAGTCGTAAGTACCATCAGCATTATCCGTAACGTTCAGCGTATTCGCATCAAAATTAACTGCAACACCAGCCTCATTCGTATAGGTGAATGTTCCATTTCCATTGTCAACCAAATTTGAAAGTGATGTATCCGAGATCGTAATTGTCGACCCATCCGGGTTCGTGAAATCATAAGTACCATCTCCATTATCTACTAGGCTTACATTTCCGGAAGACACCGCTAACTCATCGATCGCAGCCTGAACATTCGTCGCTGTTAAACCGGAAGCAACATTATCATAAGGGTTACTCGATGAACTTGTATTAATAGTTACATCCGTACCATCTCCATTGGTGAACGTATAGGTTCCATTACCATTATCCGTAACGTCAGACTTACTAACCGTTTGAGGAGTTCCAGCCTCATTGGTATAGGTAAATGTCCCGTTACCATTATCCACCAAGGAGGTAATCGTTTCAGGAGCAGCCGCCACAAAAAGCCCCCCATCAGTACCGGGAACTAAGTTGTTATTGGCATCAGTACTGATCAGCACAACATTACCATTGTCATTATTCTCATTGCTATACACCAACTCCCCCGCCACAATGCTCAGGGTGGTATTGGTTTCAAGATTTTGTACGAGGTTTGTTAGATCTATAGGCGTATCCACTCCATCTTCATCGGTGTATACCAAACCGGTATTTGTCGGATTCAAGGCCAATGCGGTCAGTGTTTCAAGACTTGAAACATCTATGATGGTCTGATTGCTCGCTTCATCCGTATAGGTAAAAGTCCCGTCGGGATTGGACACCAAAGTCGAAAGGGTCTCCAGGTTCTTAACTGCATTGGTTAGATCTACCTGCACCGTCGTCCCGGTTTCGTCGGTATAATCCAGGTTGGTATTATCAATATTTAACACCAGAGTGGTGAGGGTTTCCATATTGGAAATATCGATGACCTGCGGTACTCCATCCTCTCCGGTATAAGTAAAGGTGCCATTGGTATTTTCTGTGATCGTTGTTAAGGTCTCCAGGTTTTGAACCGCAAGCGTCAGGTCTACAGAATTCAAATTTCCCGCCTCATCCCTGTAATCCAAATGGATATTATCAGGATTTAACGCGAGCGTGGTTAAAACATCATTGGCATTGATGGTCACATTCGTGCCAAAATCATCGGTCAGGTTGTAAGTCCCGTCCCCATTATCCTGTACCACACAGATACGGGAATCAAAGGTCATAGGCGTTCCGTCTTCCGATAAATAGGTCAGGGTGCCATCACCATTATCAGTTAAGGTGGTCACCGTTTCGGTAAAATCGCTCAGATCAACAGTACCTCCGTTTTCCAGGGTCAGAATACCGGTGTTCGGATCAAAGCTCAATAACTGATCATCTGTACCGGAATCATTTAAGCTTGTAAGATCAGCACTTTGAGTCCCCCCGTCTTCCAAAGTCAGCGTAATCGTATTGTTTGCAGGATCAAAAGAAAAATCCGTGATCTGCTGATCATCGGTATTCACCCCTGTAGTAATTGCTGCTAATGGAATGCTCACCGTAGCCCCCTCGCTATCGGTCAGGATCAGATTCGTGCCGTCTTCCGTTAAACTGACGTTGGTCGTATTGGTATCGGTATCTACCACTGCAGCTATGTCGGCCAATGGAACATCTACCGTCGCTCCATCACTGTCCGTGATTACCAGGTCTGTCCCTACTACCGCGAAGGTCGCATTGGTCGTGTTCGTATCCGTCGCTGCGGCTAAAGTCGCCAATGGGATCGTAACGGTATTGCTATCACTATCGGTCAGGATCAGATTCGTCCCGTCTTCCGTTAAACTGACGTTGGTCGTATTGGTATCAATAAGCAACGAACTCAGGTCAACATTGGCTGTACTTCCTCTCGTCATCGTAAGCGTGAGGATTCTGGAAACATCATCAAAAGTGAAACTTTGAATTTGTGGATTCGATCCGGAAGTCAGCTCCCAGCTGTCCCCATCCCAAAAGAACAGGGTCCCGGAGGTGGTATTAATATAGATATCCCCGGTATCTGCCCCCGCAGGCGAGGTGGCACCGGCGGCGTTCACTGCTGTACCACTGAGTACTTCACAGTTACACTGGTCTTCCAGCTGTACCGTTACCTGGGCAAATCCCGATGCACTAAGCAAAAAGATCGCAATGAGTAATAGTCTTTTCATAGTTCGTAGGGGTTAATTCTTTTATTTCTTTTTTAAAGCAATTCTCTTTTTATGTCTTGTTGACCCTGTAGGTCTTGTTTCTGTTGGTGATCACCGTTCGCACTCTTACTTCAAGAATAACTGGCACCGATTCAACATCAGCACAATTATCTCCTTCGTTTCTAACCACAACTCTATACCTATAATCATTTAAATCAATATCAATATTTGGAATTGAAAGAGTACTAGTAATTGCACTTGGATTTTCTACACTGTCTATGGGTGAGAAATTAACACCTCCATTTGTGCTAACCTCCCAGAAATACTCTGAAGCATTATTTGCAATTACCGAAAACGTTGCATCATCTCCTGCAAAGCCCGTATAGTTTACAGGATTGGTTACGATTGAAGCTTCCGGAAGAAGTGTTAATTCAACTCTGGTCCTGAAAACACTTTCTACATTTGAACCATTTATTGAGGCTGCCCAATAAACTTGTGTCCCCGGTGAAGAAAGGGTTGGATCATTTACTACATTACCTCCAGTTTGTGCATCATACCACTTAACCGTAGAACCGGATGGAGCTGTGGCTGTGGCTGTTATACTTGTACCACAATCAACTTGAAACTCGTCTGCTGAAGGTGCTGCAGGAGCATTTTCGATCTCGTCAAAACTATTATCTGCCGACCCATTACCATTACAAGTGGAAAATTTATTAGAGCCAAGCCAGATTACCTGAGAAGAGGTGCAATTCCCATTTCCGTTCCCTGAATTACCAGTATCAAAAGCACCAGGGTAGGCACTTATACTTGAATTCGACAACAAAAACAGATCTGCATTTCCCAACCAGGTCATTAAACCAAAATCGGGTTGAATATTAACCTGTAGAGCATAGAACTGTACACTCGCATTACTGGGAATAATAAGATTCCCCCCTTCGGAAGCATTACTTGCTATTAAAAGTGAATTGAACTGGTTTGATATACTAACATTTAATGTAATGTCATCTCCCGGGCTGATGGTAACATCATTTGTACCAGTATTCTGACCAGGGTATGAAGTCGCAGGAACCCAATTAGTCCCATTATAATATTCCCAAACTGACAGATCCGTCCAGTTTCCTGATCCAATCGTACGATAATCCCCCAAGCTTTGCGCTACAGCAGAAAAGGAAATAAAAAGAAATAGAAAAAATGAAGTGAAGTATTTCTTCAGCATAGGCAGTAGGTTAGACTTTTGGGGTTCAGGGTTTTCTTAGGGCTAAAAATAGTGTTAAAAAAATCTAAAATCAACGACTCAAATATATTTAATACCACCATTCTACAAGCCCGCTTATAGCCGAGTGGCAATGAATCATCGGCGAACGACATAGTTTCGCAAAATTAAGGTAAACCTTACAGGAAATAGTCGCTACCACCTATATGAAACCGTGATAATTACGTAAAAATACCTCCCGGGATCGGCATTGGCAAAAAATTGTTGTCTACAGGGTAAATATTGATGTAATCTTAACCTGGACAACCCTATTTAATCCTTTTTACCGGCACGGGGTTTCCGCTTTAAATAATATCTTTGCGCAAATTTTTGAGTCCATGAGTTTAGTAAAGGAGATCGCAAAACGACGTACGTTCGGAATTATTTCTCACCCCGATGCCGGAAAAACCACCCTCACCGAAAAACTACTGCTTTTCGGAGGAGCCATACAGGAAGCCGGAGCCGTAAAAAGCAATAAGATCAAAAAAGGAGCTACCTCCGATTTTATGGAGATCGAACGTCAGCGTGGAATCTCCGTTGCCACCTCCGTCCTCGCCTTTAATTACCGCGACCGCAAGATCAACATACTGGATACCCCCGGACACAAGGATTTTGCCGAAGACACCTTTCGCACCCTCACCGCCGTAGACAGTGTGATCGTGGTGATCGACGTAGCCAAAGGGGTGGAGGAACAAAC
The DNA here is from genome assembly GCF_004799345.1 of Robertkochia marina. GTDB lineage: Bacteria > Bacteroidota > Bacteroidia > Flavobacteriales > Flavobacteriaceae > Robertkochia > Robertkochia marina. The sequence goes on along the minus strand of NZ_SSMC01000001.1, from coordinate 1,561,753 downwards.
CGAAAAACTAGTTCAGGTATGCCGCATGCGAAACATCCCCATGATCGTGTTTATCAATAAGCTTGACCGGGAAGGAAAAGATGCCTTTGATCTGCTCGACGAGGTGGAGCAAAAACTCGGACTCAAGGTAACCCCTCTCAGCTTCCCTATCGGTATGGGATTTGATTTCCAGGGCATTTATAATATCTGGGAAAAGAATATCAACCTGTTCAGCGGCGACAGCAAAAAGAATATTGAAGAGACCATTGCCTTTGACGATCTTGACAATCCACAACTGGGAGAGATCATCGGTTCTGAGGCGGCAGATGAACTGCGTGAAAACCTGGAGCTCGTTTACGAGGTGTACCCTGACTTTGACAAAGAAGCCTATACCAAAGGAGAGCTTCAACCAGTTTTCTTTGGTTCGGCCCTGAACAATTTTGGTGTTCGTGAACTCCTGGACTGCTTCATAGATATAGCTCCTTCTCCCCTGCCAAAAAAAGCAGAAGAACGGGAGGTGGTACCCACCGAAGAAGGATTTACCGGATTCGTCTTTAAGATCCACGCAAATATGGATCCTAAACACAGAGACCGTTTAGCCTTTGTGAAGATCGTTTCAGGAACCTTTGAAAGAAACACCCCCTACCTTCATGTACGACATAACAAAAAACTGAAATTCTCTAGTCCGAACGCCTTCTTTGCCGAAAAGAAAGAGATCGTTGACATCTCTTATGCCGGAGACATTGTCGGATTACACGATACCGGAAATTTTAAGATAGGTGACACCCTGACCCAGGGAGAAGAACTTCACTTTAAAGGGATCCCGAGTTTCTCACCGGAACACTTCCGCTATATCAACAATGCCGACCCTATGAAGTCCAAGCAATTGGAGAAAGGGATCAACCAGTTGATGGACGAAGGGGTGGCACAGCTTTTTACCCTGGAACTTAACGGTCGTAAGGTAATTGGAACCGTAGGAGCCCTGCAGTATGAGGTTATACAATACCGTCTGGAACACGAGTATGGTGCCAAGTGTACTTATGAAAACTTCCCGGTTCACAAAGCCTGCTGGGTAGAACCTGAAGATGAAAAAAGTGAAGAATTCGAAGAATTTAAAAGGGTAAAACAGAAGTTTTTAGCCAAAGACAAGCAGGGGCAACTGGTGTTCCTGGCCGATTCGGCTTTCTCCATTCAAATGACGCAGCAGAAATACCCCAATGTGAAGTTGCATTTTGTTTCTGAATACTAAGGGTACGGAGGTACGTGGGTACGGAGGTACGACGACAGGTTACCAGGTGACTAGGTTACTGAGTTACTTGGTGACTAGTTAGAATGCAACACAAGGGATTTACGTCAAAAAGCCCTCATCCGCTTTGCTTCCAGCAAAGCACCTTCTCCCAATGGGAGAGGAATTATGTTTATAAATCAGACATTTTATAACTGACAAAACCACCCCGTCTCATGGTATCACCATGAGACACCCCTCCTTGGAAAGGAGGGGATTAATTCGAACCTATGGTTGATTTAGTTGTGGAAGTCTTGTAAATACGCTGGCTACAAGAAGTACTTTCCCCTTCCCCTCACTAGGGGAAGGTGTCAAAGCCTTTTAGCTTTGACGGAAGGGGTGATTCAGTGCGATTAGGAAAGCTATTCGAACCAAGCTTAAAGGAACACCTTAAAAGTACACCCTATACTTAAAAGATCATCTATCAACAACCACAAGAAGACGAATACCTACAAAACACCAACAACCCCCTTCCGGCTCCCTAGAGGGCGCGGAAAAACGGAATGGGGTTGGCCCACCTGCTTACCTGCTTATTTCACCAACCGCAGCATTGGCAAAGGTTGGTACACCTACCCTCCTTCGCTAAAGCTTCGGAGGGTGAAACAAAAAAACCCGGGACTTCTCCCGGGTTTCACGCACTAATACACTAAGATGTTAGGTTTACCGTAACCGATCAACAGATTTTACAAGATCCTCATCCTTTTTAATGGCCTTATTGGCCAGCACTAAAAAAACGATAGAAACAATAGGAAGAAGCATCCCAATACCCTTCTCAGAAACATTAGCTTCTCCGGGTAAGATTAGCGATCGATAAACGAAAAATCCTAGTAAAAAAAGATTTAATATCAGGTTCAGCCTGTTCAACACAAACTGACGTTTTCTATTCTTAAATAAAAATATGGTCACAAAAGCCATGACAGCAGAGGCCAGGAATAAGCCCGAATACACCATGTCGTCCTGGGCGTAAACAGCCTCTCCTAAATTATCGGTCCACAGGTATAACCAAAAAGGCAAAACCCCATTGGTTACAACCACTAAAAACATATAAACCGATTGAATTCGCTGTAACATAATTTTAGCACTGTGGAAGGCAAAAATAATGTTCTTTTCGAGAATTTATAGGCGATTTATAAAATAAATTTGTATTATTGCCTAGTCAATTAGAAACGAGTACATTACCTCGTTAGTTTACACTTCCAAGTAAAACTCTCAAGAACTTATCAGTTTTATTTCACCCAAATCATAATTTATTTATTTATATAAATGTTTGAAATTTCAGATTTAAAAGCAAAGAAACTTGCTGAATTGCAGGAGATTGCCAAGGTCGCAGGTATCCGAGGATACAAATCCATCAAAAAAAACGACCTTATCTACAAGATCCTGGATGTTCAGGCAGCCGATCCTGAGGTGATCACCAAACCTCTCAAGGAAGAAAAAGAGGAGAATGCTGCCGATACCCCGGACAAAGAACCATCTAAAGCACGTACCACCCGAAAAAGAACACGGGTTGGGCGACCTTCCGCCAAGGATGATGCCAACACTGAGGCTGCGCCGGAACCTTCTAAAGAAAACAAGCCGGAATCGGTTGAGAAAAAAACAAGAGCGCCCAGAAAAGAATCTGCCACGCAAGAGCAACCAAGCCAACAGGACACTCAAAGCCAGAAAAACGACACCCCTGCCAAGCAGGAGAATAAACCAAGGCAGCGACAAGACAACCGCTCTAAACAAGACGACAGCAACAAGTCACAAAAATCCAGCCGTCAACAGTCAAAACGTTCCAACAACGGAAAAGACAAAGACAACTTCGATAAGGATAAGAAGAACAAGTACCGGGAACCTGATTACGAATTTGACGGCATCGTTGAAAGTGAAGGGGTTCTTGATATCATGCAAGACGGGTACGGCTTCCTGAGAAGCAGCGACTACAACTACCTTTCTTCTCCTGATGATATTTATGTTTCCCAATCGCAGATCAGACTCTTCGGGCTAAAAACCGGAGACACCGTGAAAGGAACTGTACGTCCTCCTAAAGAAGGTGAAAAATATTTCCCGCTGATCAAGGTTAACAAGATCAACGGACTCGACCCACAGGTGGTTAGAGACCGGGTATCATTTGAGCACCTGACTCCTTTATTCCCTAATGAGAAATTTAACCTTGCCGAAAAGCAAAGCACTCTTTCTACGCGTATTGTAGACCTGTTCTCCCCTATCGGTAAAGGACAAAGGGGAATGATCGTATCTCAGCCAAAAACCGGTAAGACGATGTTGTTGAAAGATATAGCCAACGCTATAGCTGCCAACCATCCTGAAGTATACCAGTTGATCCTGTTGATCGACGAGCGTCCGGAAGAGGTAACCGACATGCAGCGTAATGTTCGTGGTGAGGTAATCGCTTCTACCTTTGACGAGCCTGCAGACCGACACGTAAAAGTGGCTAACATTGTATTGGAAAAAGCAAAACGCCTGGTTGAATGCGGTCACGATGTAGTGATCCTGCTTGACTCTATCACACGTTTGGCAAGAGCCTATAACACCGTACAGCCTGCCAGTGGTAAGGTACTTTCGGGTGGGGTTGACGCCAATGCCCTGCATAAACCAAAACGTTTCTTTGGTGCTGCCAGAAATATCGAAGGTGGTGGTTCATTAACCATTATCGCTACGGCTTTGACAGAAACAGGATCTAAAATGGACGAGGTGATCTTTGAAGAATTTAAAGGTACCGGTAACATGGAGCTTCAGCTTGACCGCCGTATCGCGAACAGAAGGATCTTCCCTGCCATCGACCTTATCTCTTCTTCTACACGTAGAGACGACCTGTTGCTGGACGAGAACTCTATTCAACGTATGTGGATCATGCGTAAATACCTCTCTGATATGAATCCTGTGGAAGCCATGGAATTCATGGAAACAAGGATCAAGCAAACCAAGAATAATGAAGAATTCCTGATGACCATGAATCAATAATAGATTTGTGAGAATCTGAAGAAATTCTTTCTATTATAAACCTACCCCCGAGACCGAAAAGTCCGGGGGTATTTTTATGGATAAAACTCTGTACTTACACCCGTTTCTTTCACCCTCTTAAGAAATTTCTTTAATTTTAAGAGTGTAAACAACGGTATTGATGAATTACCTGAAAACACTCTATAAACCTCTACTCCTGTTGGTCCTCGCGATCATCCTGAAGACCGTCCTTAACAGTAAAGACATCATACCCGAAGAGTACTATTACGCCTTTGACAAAATAAGCTGGATCGTCATTATTACCGGTTTGAGCTGGGGTGCCATTAATCTCATTAAGACCATCCGCAAGGAGTACCTCGACCGCCATGACTTAGGAAACAGCAACAACCTTCACGCCCGAAAACTACATACCCAACTCAACATCCTGGGGCGCATTCTCACCTTTATCATCATTATAGTAGCGGTAGCCGCTACCCTCATGCTCTTTGAGCCGGTTCGAAAACTGGGCATCAGCCTCTTTGCTTCTGCCGGAATTGCCGGTATCATTTTGGGTTTTGCCGCCCAGAAAGCCATCGGAACCATTCTTGCCGGACTTCAGATAGCCATCTCCCAACCTATACGTCTTGATGATGTTTTGGTTGTAGAGGGTGAATGGGGACGTGTAGAAGAGATTAAACTCACCTACGTAGTGGTTCGTATCTGGGATAAAAGAAGATTGATACTACCCACCACCTATTTTATAGAAAAACCCTTTGAAAACTGGACCAGAACCAGTGCAGATATTCTCGGAACAGTTTACCTGCATACCGATTACACCATTGATTTTGACTCAGTAAGAGAAGAGCTAAGCAGACTCCTGGAAAAACACCCCCTGTGGGACGGAGAGGTTAATAACCTTCAGGTTACTGACTCCGGCCCGGAGGGAGTAAAGATCAGGGCTTTGATGAGCGCTAAAAATGCTCCCGATGCCTGGAATCTTCGTGTTGATATCCGGGAAGGTTTAATTAACTTTATCCGAAAAGAATTCCCGGATGCACTACCGCGTACCCGGGTAAAACTAACAAATACCTCAGCCTTATAAACCTGTAAAAAAATTACAATACTATGAATAACATCCCTCCCTTTCATCTTGCTATCCCTGTTCACGATGTTGAATTGAACAGAAAATTTTACCTCGATGTTCTGGGTTGCACCCAGGGCCGCAGCAGCGACACCTGGGTAGACCTTGACCTGTATGGCCATCAGCTGGTTATCCATTATAAACCAAAGGCCGAAACCCAGGAGGCCCACCATAATCCCGTTGACGGAAAGTCGGTACCGGTACCTCACTTTGGGGTGGTACTTCCGTGGGAAGAGTTTCACTCACTTGCAGACCGGGTAAAGAGTAAAGGCATCACCTTTGTAATTGAACCCTATATCCGGTTTGAAGGTCAGCCCGGAGAACAGGCCACCATGTTCTTTGAAGACCCTTCCGGCAATGCCATAGAATTTAAATCGTTTAAAGATCCGGAGCAGCTTTTTGCCACCTAAGCGCTCAAAACCATCCCGGTCATGAAAAACACCCTTCTTTCTCCGGACTTACTCAGACAGGTATTCATCCTGGCCCTGATATTGTTAAGTGGTTTTTTGATCATCGGAGAAATGCTGCCTTATCTTTCGGGAGTATTGGGGGCTATAACCTTGTTCACCCTTTTTAAAGGATTGATGAGAAAGATGCTTGACCGTGGTTTGGGAGCTGTAACTGCTGCTTCCGTCATCATCCTGACATCCATTATTATTGTGATCATCCCCCTATGGCTGATCATCAGGTTGATCTTTTCACGTATCGAGGAGGCTACAAAGCATTCCAATACCTTTATTGAAGCCCTAAGAGAGCGTCTGAAAGCCCTGGAATCTGTGATCGATCTTGATTTTGCCTCCGAAATTCAGCCCCAGGCTATCAATTCGTGGGTGTCTGACAACCTGGAACTATTGCTGGGGTCTACCTTCCAGGTGCTGGTTACCCTATCTATCATGTACTTTCTACTGTTCTACATGCTTATCTACGTGAAGGAATTCAAGAACTGGTTACGTCAGTTCTTACCCCTGAACCATAAAACTGTAGAAATGCTCGCCGATGAGATTGACCAGATCGTGCGTTCCAACGCCCTGGGCATTCCTATGGTTGCCCTGATGCAAGGCATTATTGCCCTTTTGGGGTACTACCTCTTTGGAGCCCCCAATCCCTTGTTCTGGTTTGTGATCACCATCTTTGGGTCTATGATCCCCATTATCGGAACAGCTTTGGCGATCATTCCGGTAACCCTGATCCTGTTCACTTCAGGGCACACCTGGGCAGCTTTAGGGATGTTGCTTTACGGGATATTCGTGGTAGGCACCACTGACAACCTTTTCCGAATTTTTATACAAAACAAAATTGCCAACCTCCACCCACTGATCACCCTGATCGGAGTGGTTATCGGGATTCCCCTTTTCGGGTTTCTGGGGCTTATATTCGGCCCCCTTCTGTTAAGCCTCTTTATGCTGCTTATTAAGATCTATACCGCTGAGTATGGAGAAATGCAGGAAGAGGGTGAAGAAGATGAGTAAGGAGCCTGCCTTCCGGCAGACAAGTTTGCGGAACGAGCCTGGCTGTCGCAGGCAGGTTTCAGGGACCATGCCTCCGGCTTGGCAGAAGAGGTTAGATTCTGCCAACTGCAAACCGTAAACTGCTAACTACTGGTATCTCCAACTCGATAGATCAGCCCCTTCAGGAGCAGATTTCTCGATACGCTCCATGATCTTAGGTACATACATACTGTTATAGCGTAATCGGCTGATATGATTCGGATTCTCCTGATCGCCATTCCAGCAGTGTTCTGCGCGATCACCATAATCCACCTCTCCCTCATAATAGGGGTCAGTGGTACTCTCTAAAAAATCCTCCATCAGGTATACCGCATTGTTCAGGTAGTAGTTATCCATGTCACCGCAATAGATATGGATCTTGCCTTTCAGCTTATCACCAAGCCTGCCCCAATCCCTTTCCAAAATATAACGCAGATCGTAATTTTCTTTCCAATATTGGGCCACATCCTTATTGATAACCCCCGATCGTTTATCCCATATTCTTTGTGGGTAGCCATCATCACCCTGGGGCGAATAGGTGGCCTCCCAGATATCCCATTGCTGCCCCGATCTGGATTTATCGCCCAACACAAGTTCCAACTGATTTTCTCGTTTCACCGTGGTAGAAATATGCCCGAGGTAATCGCGCCTTGCCGGTACTTCCAGGCTATCATGCTGCCCGGTATAGTAATAAGCGTTCTCATCCTCATAAATATTAGTAAGGCAGTAAGCCCTGAAGTCTATAGGGTCAGGACATGCCGCAAAGCAACCGTTGTATTCTTCCGGGTACATGACCTGTACAGCGAGTGCCTCCCACCCCCCGGTAGATCCACCATATAAAAATCGTGACCAGCCTTCACCAATACCGCGAAACTGTTTTTCGATATACGGTATTAACTCGTAGGTAATGGCGTCTCCATATGGCCCCTGATTAGCAGAGTTCACAGCATAGCTATCGTCATAATACGGCGTGGGGTGCTGTATCTGAATGATGATAAACCGCGGAAATTCTTCATCTATCCAGCGTTGGTAGAAATCATAAGCCTCCTGCTGCTCAGTGATGTTATAGCCATTCACACCAAATCGTTCAGAATATTCAGGTTTCAATTCCGGATCAGGGGGAGTGGTTCTGAATCCTCCGAAATCCTTTGGAAAGTGCCCGTGAAAGATCATCAGAGGATAATTGGCTTCAGGGTGCTCTTCAAACCCTTTGGGCAGCAAAACATGAGCCCCTAAATACATATCGCGTCCCCAAAATTCTGAAAGCCGCTCTGATCTGATCTTAATATGCTTGATCCACTCGGTATCCTCCGGCGGGGTGATCTCCGGAATCATCTGGTCGATAACAATAGTCACTAGGCCTCCTTTCTTTACCTCAACCTTTACAGGAGTGTTGTACACGTTTCCGGGGGAGGTATTCCATTGCTGTCCTTCCCCATTATCCATAGGCAGTTTTACCGTCTGCCCAGTAGACAAATTAAAGGTTTCGTATACATGAAGCAGTGCCTGTACATTATAGGTGCCAGCGGGCATTTCCGAAAGTTTAGCAATGGGATGCCCGGGAGATTCCGGATCAAAAACCAGCGATTCTCCGGGCTTTAGCCCTTCTACATTCATTCCGAAAATAAGCTGGGTATCGGTACCGGAAGAGATCTGAAAACGGGGCTCACCATCTTCCTCGGTTGAGAACATCAATAATAACCGACCGTCCAGAGACGATACCGCCAATTCCTCATCCAATTTTACCACAAATCGGGTTGTTTCAGTGTCTCCCGTTCCCTGACAGGAAACAAGAGATTGCACGAAAATGAGCATAAAAAAAAGATACCTCATAAGAAAAATGTTTCTTACAAGGTATCGCTTTTAATCTTATATATCAACCGGTTTTTCCCGATCAGCGTTTCCGCTCCCTGGCCAACAAAGTGTTTTTCAAAAGCATGGCGATGGTCATAGGTCCTACACCGCCCGGTACAGGGGTGATATAACTTGCTTTTTTACTTACCTCTTCAAAATCTACATCTCCCACAATGCGATAGCCTTTTTTGGCAGTTTCGTCAGGCACCCTGGTAATTCCGACATCAACTACAGCAACACCCTCTTTTACCATATTGGCTTTAAGGAAATTCGGAACACCAAGAGCCGAGATTATGATATCTGCATCTTTGGTAAATGCTTCCAGGTTTTGAGTACGACTGTGAGTTAAGGTCACCGTAGAATTTCCGGGATCTCCCTTACGGCTCATCAGGATACTGATAGGGCGACCCACGATATGTGAGCGTCCGATCACAACGGTATGCTTTCCTGAAGTAGGCACCTCGTATCTTTTTAGCAGCTCCATGATTCCAAAGGGAGTTGCAGGAATAAATGATTCCATCTCCAGGGCCATCTTTCCAAAGTTGGCCGGATGAAAGCCATCCACATCCTTATCAGGATCTACCGCCAGCAATACTTTTTGCTCATCAATATGCTTAGGAAGGGGGAGCTGAACGATAAAACCATCTATGTCGTCATTGGTGTTTAGCTCGTGTATTTTTCCCAGGAGTTCTTCTTCAGTAGTAGTTTCCGGCAATTTAACAAGGGTCGATTCAAAACCAATTCTTTCGCAGGCGCGTACTTTACTACCCACGTAGGTAAGACTGGCCCCGTCTTCACCAACCAATACAGCAGCAAGATGAGGAACCTTCTCCCCTTTAGCTTTCATTTTACTTACCTCTTGTGCGATCTCGTCTTTGATCTGGTTTGAGATCTTTTTACCGTCTAAAATTTCCATAAAGTTTATCCTGAAATTATATTAATGTGAGATGAATTTAGTGAATGCTTATTGCATGCCTTTCATATTGTTCATCATCTGCATCATTTTACGGCCACCGCCCCCTTGCATCATCTTCATCATCTTGCTCATTTGATCAAATTGCTTGAGCAATTGATTAACTTCCTGGATAGAGGTTCCACTACCTTTGGCAATACGCTTCTTTCGGCTTCCATTGATCACGGAAGGATTACTTCTTTCATCAGGGGTCATTGAGTGAATGATAGCCTCGATACCTTTAAAGGCATCGTCGTCGATATCGATTCCTTTCAGGGCCTTCCCCATTCCCGGTATCATACCCATCAGGTCTTTCATATTACCCATCTTCTTGATCTGCTGGATCTGACTCAGAAAGTCATCAAAACCAAACTGATTCTTGGCGATCTTTTTCTGAAGCTTTCGGGCCTCTTCTTCATCGAATTGTTCCTGTGCACGCTCTACAAGAGAAACCACGTCTCCCATTCCGAGAATACGGTCGGCCATACGGGAGGGGTGAAAAACATCTACCGCCTCCATCTTCTCACCGGTACCGATAAACTTGATCGGTTTATCTACCACCGATTTAATTGATAAAGCGGCTCCACCTCGGGTATCACCATCTAATTTGGTTAGCACAACCCCGTCAAAGTTCAGGACATCGTTAAAGGCCTTTGCTGTATTCACAGCATCCTGACCTGTCATGGAGTCTACCACAAAAAGTGTCTCCTGGGGTTGAATGGCTTTATGAATATTAGAGATCTCGGTCATCATCTGCTCATCAATAGCCAGACGACCGGCGGTATCGACGATCACCACGTTATGTCCATTCTCTTTCGCATGAGCAATTGCAGCGGTAGCAATGGCCACAGGATCCTGATTCCCCTTATCTGAAAATACCTCAACTCCTATCTGCTCTCCAACTACATGAAGCTGATCGATCGCAGCGGGACGGTATACATCACAGGCAACCAAGAGAGGTTTCTTTGTCTTTTTATTCTTCAGGTAGTTAGCCAGCTTTCCGGAAAAAGTGGTCTTACCAGACCCTTGAAGTCCGGACATCAGTATAATGCTCGGATTACCTGACAAGTCAATTCCTGCTGTTTCACCGCCCATCAAAGTGGTAAGCTCATCTTTGACCAGCTTTACCATGAGCTGACCGGGTTTCAGCGACGTAAGTACGTCCTGTCCCATAGCCTTTTCTTTCACGGTGTTCGTAAATGCCTTGGCTGTTTTAAAGTTTACATCGGCATCCAGCAACGCCCTCCGTACTTCTTTAAGGGTTTCTGCCACATTAACTTCGGTGATCTGCCCATGCCCTTTCAGTACGTGTAACGCCTTATCTAACTTATCGCTTAAATTATCAAACATAAATATTGCTTCTTACAATTTCATTACCCCCGATCGCTCAGAGTCGTGCAAATTTAATCATTTGTGTTTGAAGATGGAAGTGTCGGAAGAGTCTTTCCTGTTATTTTCCGCCAAGGGCTCTAAGGTCTGCAAGGCATTGCTCATCAAGAGACGGCACCACCCCACCAAAACTCAATGCTCCTAGTCGCAACCCGGCATCTGTACGGTAGTTCATCAGGCAGTCGGCTGTCTCGCAATGACTGGGATTATCCGGATCTTCATGAGCAGACTGCATAGGGGTTGATAAATTGACCAGGCCAAGAAGGTGACTGAATTCATGATTCATCACAGTCGATTCCAGTACCGTTTTATCATTGCTTATAAATTCTTCTGAAAATCGTCTGATGGTCTCTTCGAACAGCACAAAAGAAGTATTCCGATAAGCAGTTCCCAGTACCACTGCGTTACCCTCATCTCGTGCTGACCTGCCATTAACTACAAGAATAAAAACAGTGATGGTATTGCCCCGGTTATAGTATTCGCGGTATTGTTCTTCCAGGTCAACAATCTCCCTGATGCCCAGGCTGCTCTTTCCCGGGTCTGGAATTGCTGTCAGGCTGTAGTTCACCCCTCCCGGCTTGAAGCAGCGATCTTTTGTGAAGTCGAGTAAGTTTTGAATAGCGCCATAGGAGGGCTCATGCCCTTCTACATAAACAATCTCAAAAAATACGCGATCAAAATTGGTGGAAGTAAGCAGATCTTTTCCCGATATCCCCGTGGTGAGTCGGTTAGCCGCGAAGGAAGCATCCTCATCCATCCCATCGGGCGAACACCCTGCCAACAGCAGCAGGCACAGAGTAAAGGAAAACAACCAGGAACGCATTTTTAGCTTAGGAAACATGTTAAACCTTATTACCATCAGGGTTTTAATTGTACTCACCGCATCGATCTCCATTCAAAACCTTTAAGATAACCCAAATAAATACAGTGCACCATCATCTCTCTTTAAACATCGTTGAAAGGAAGTTTACGTAAGATGAAGGAAAAACGATAATGAGCAATGAGGAATGAAGGAGGAGTAAAGATAAAGGAGGAGGGATAATTCTATTCGGATTTACTTCAAATTAGAACCGGTGTAAAAAATAAAAAAGCCCATCTAATCTGACGGGCTTTTCTAAATATTATTAAATATCGGAATTACATCCGTTCAGGAACATTAACTCCCAGTAATTTCATACTCTTTGCAATTACCTGCCCTACCTGCTCAGCCAGCTGTACTCTGAAAACACGTTGTTCTGACTCCTCTGCTCCTAATATGGATACATTTTGATAGAAGGAATTGAATTCCTTGACCAGGTCATAACAGTAATTAGCGATCAGGGCCGGACTGTAATTTTCAGCTGCCTGCTGCACCACTTCAGGAAACTGACCCAGTATTTTGATCAATTCCTTTTCACGGATTTCAAGTGTATACTCACCCACCTGCTCTGAATGATCAAAATCAGCCTTTCTTAAAATAGACTGTATCCTGGCATAAGTGTATTGTATGAATGGTCCGGTATTCCCCTGGAAATCGATAGATTCTTTCGGGTCAAACAGAATTCGTTTTTTAGGATCTACTTTTAGAATATAATATTTCAAAGCCCCAAGTCCGATTGTGCGATAAAGCTCCTGTTTCTCTTCGTCGGTAAATCCGTCAAGTTTCCCTAATTCAGAAGCGATCTCCCCCGCAGTAGCTGCCATTTCCTCAATAAGATCATCAGCGTCTACCACGGTTCCTTCACGGCTCTTCATTTTCCCTGTTGGAAGGTCAACCATTCCGTAACTCAGGTGATATAAATGCTCTGCCCAACTGTACCCCAGTTTCTTAAGGATAAGGAATAGCACCTTGAAATGATAATCCTGCTCATTACCCACCGTGTATACCATACCGCCGATATCCGGATGATCTTTCACCCTTTGTATAGCCGTACCAATATCCTGAGTCATATAAACAGCAGTACCGTCTGCTCGTAAAACGATCTTTTCATCAAGGCCGTCCTCGGTCAGATCGATCCAGACAGAACCGTCTTCTTTTTTATAGAAAACCCCTTTCTCAAGTCCTTCCTGCACAATATCCTTTCCTAAGAGATAAGTATCGCTCTCATAATAGAGAGTGTCAAAATCGACCCCCATGGCTTTGTAGGTTTCATTGAAACCGTTATACACCCATTGATTCATTGTTTTCCAAAGGGAAACAACCTCCTCATCGCCCTGCTCCCATTTGCGAAGCATATCCTGGGCCTCTAAAAGAATCGGGGCCTGCTTCTCTGCCTCCTTCTTATCCATGCCATTAGCAACCAGGGATTCGATCTCTGCTTTATAGGCTTTATCAAAAGCCACATAATAGTTTCCTACAAGCTTATCCCCTTTTAACCCTGTTGACTCAGGAGTCTCACCGTTACCAAACTTTTGCCATGCCAGCATAGACTTACAGATATGAATACCCCTATCGTTTATGATCTGAGTTTTGTAGACACGCTTGCCTGAGGCTTTCAATATTTCAGCCACCGAATATCCTAAGAGATTGTTTCTGATATGTCCTAAATGAAGGGGTTTGTTGGTGTTGGGCGAAGAATACTCAACCATCACTGCCTTGGAATCCGTCGGGGCTTCACAATACCCAAAATTTTTATCGGTACGGATCTCAGCGAAACGCTTTGTAAAATGATCGTTGTTGATCACCAGGTTCAAAAAGCCCTTGATAACGTTGAAATCACTTACCAATGGTAAATGAGACTTCAGGTAGTCTCCGATCTGTTCTCCGATCTTCTGTGGGTTTCCCTTTACCACTCTAAGCATAGGAAAAACGACCACAGTTATATCGCCTTCAAACTCTTTACGGGTACCTTGTAATTCTACAGATTCCAACTCCTTATCAAAAATATCCTGAACCGCTTTCTTGACGGTTTTTACTAATAGTTCCTCCATGGGTGGTCTAAAAATTTGAATGCAAAGATAACCAAATACCAAAAGTTTTAGGCTTTGCTTAACGGTAAAAGCCCGCGAAAAATGTAACTTTAGAAAAATGAACCAAAACACCTTTCCAAGAGCTGCAGCAGACCTCAAATAACAGATGTACTAATTGAAAGAGGGGCATTATGCAATTTCTAGTTTCACTTCTTTTATCGACAGTTCCTAACCGAAGAAACTACCTTGAGTTAATGGTCGTAAATATCAGTTCGAAAAACTCTGACCAACAAATATCGACCCCCCCCTGTATCTTGTCTGACCACCAGGAATATCATTATTAAAAACATGATCAAACTCTGATAAAATGCTGGTAAACGTATCTTACAATGACCGTGAAATCACGGATAAAATAAACAAGGAGGTTGGAAAGGCCTTTAACCTGAGGGAACGCTTCTTACACAAGGGAATCGGATCTCCAAAGCTCTTTATTACAGGAAGCAGTATTGACATCCATAATCTTTTAGTGTTGGATCAAAACATCAATATCTGCAATATTGAGTTAAGACCTAAGGGTATTATCGTTCGGTTCCGCTCTTTACTGGAAACCTTTGCCCTGGTCATCCCCTATTATAAACTAAACCTTTATAAAGGACAAAGCCAGGAATACAGTATCTTTAGAGACAACTCTTTTGTACGGATCGCTGCAAAAACCCCGCAAATACACAAGTTCATGTCGAAGATCCTGAAAATCAAAGGAGACCAGGCATTTACCTATATTGACGATCTTAACTATCCGCAATGAAAATTCTTCTTACGGGAGCTAATGGCTACATCGGAATGCGTTTACTTCCGTCTCTTCTGGAGGCAGGACACGAGGTGGTTTGTGCGGTAAGAGACAAGAAAAGACTATCGTTAGATGACGAAACACTCAACAAAGTAAGTATCTTAGAGGTCGATTTTCTCGACCCTCCAACAAAAGATCTTATCCCCAAAGATATTGATGCTGCCTATTACCTCATTCATTCCATGAGTTCTTCTACTACAGATTTTGACGAGAAAGAAGCGATCTCAGCTGAAAATTTCAATATTTACCTGAAAGAAACAAACGTAAAGCAAGTCATCTATTTAGGAGGCATTGTCAATGACGACAATCTTTCCAAACATTTAGCATCCAGAAAAAACGTTGAAGACATTCTTAGAAAGGGTGGCTTTGCTCTTACTGCGCTCAGAGCCGGGATCATTGTGGGGTCAGGCAGCTCTTCTTTTGAGATCATCAGAGATCTATGCGAAAAACTACCGGTCATGATCACGCCTAAATGGGTGCTTACCAAAACCCAGCCTATTGCCATAAGAGATGTGATCAAGTTTCTTACGGGAGTACTGGGCAATGAGCAATGCTATAATGATACCTTTGACATTGGCGGTCCCAATGTACTTACCTATAAACAAATGCTGCAACTCTATGCAAAGACCAGGGGCTTTAAGAACTGGATCGTTACGGTGCCTGTAATGACTCCAAAACTATCTTCATACTGGCTGTATTTCGTCACCTCAACTTCTTATAAGCTGGCAGTCAACCTTGTAGACAGCATGAAGTTGGAGGTCGTGGCTAAAGACAAACGGTTGCAGGAAATGCTGGATATAAAAACACACACCTACGTAGAAGCTATTGAAATGGCCTTCGTGAAAATTGAGCAGAACCTTGTATTGAGCAGTTGGAAAGACAGCATGGTTAGCGGCAGGTTTAAAAAAGACCTGAATAAATACATTCAGGTACCTAAGTTCGGGGTACTCAAAGATGAAAAAACCATGAAGGTTGATGACCCTCAGCGCGTATTAAAAAATATATGGAGTATAGGCGGAGCAACCGGCTGGTACTATGGTGATTGGATGTGGCGATTGCGCGGAGTCCTCGATCTCATGGTAGGAGGGCCCGGACTGAGAAGAGGGCGAACCCACCCCGATCGAATATTCACAGGCGACTCGTTGGATTTTTGGCGGGTGCTCCTGGCAGACAAAGAATCTAGAAGATTACTGCTCTTTGCAGAGATGCGGCTTCCCGGAGAGGCCTGGCTCGAATTCCACATAGATGATAAAAACATTTTACATCAAACAGCCACCTTCAGGCCCCGTGGTCTTCCCGGGCGAATATACTGGTATCTGCTGGTGCCCTTTCACTATTTTATCTTTGGAGGGATGATCAAAAATATAGTTGAAACCGATAGTTCCTTACGCCCCCAAAACAGTTGATTCACTTTAATTTTTTGAAGCAGAGCCTGACTGCCTGTCATTCATCTAATATTTCTATACAAAAGAGAATTTATGTATAGAAAGAATTTTATTTTCTATACTTTTAGGATTCTAGTTATCAACAAGTTAAACGCGATGCGCGTAGTATTGTCTGTAATAGTTGCCATCATACTTCTCTGCCTGACTTTCCTGCTATTTATCAGGAAGGAACACACCTATAATGCATCTGCCAAGGTACATGTAGCACAAACCAAGGATGGCTTCCGTTTGATAAGAAATGGAGAACCCTTCGAGATCAGAGGAGCCTCAGGAGAGGAGGCCTATCTTGACAAACTCCATGAGATGGGAGGCAATACGATACGTTTTTACGATACGATCAATTTCAATAAGAAACTTGACTCTGCACAAAAATACGGTATCGCTGTAATAGCTGACATTCCAATACCGGCTTACCGCAAAGAATACAATCCATATGAAAGCGCCTTTAAAAGAGCGCGCTATCAATCTCTCGTAAAAGATTTTGTTTCAAAATACAAAGATCATCCCGCCCTGTTAATGTGGGTATTAGGTAATGAAATTAATTTCCCAGTTTCTTCCAATGGAGACGGGTTTACCACCTATTATAAATCCCTTATCGAAATGGTAAAGGAGATCGACCCCGATCACCCGGTAACCACAGCAATTCCACAATCAGGGAGACACCTGATTTTAAAACTGTGGTATACGACCAAACTCGATCTGATCGCCATCAATACATTTGGAGGGATTAAAGAGATAGAAAAAGATTTCAGACAAATTAATTTTTTGTGGAATGGCCCTTATCTTATTACCGAGTGGAATGATGAAGGACCATGGACAGAAATCATGACCAAATGGGGAGCACCTATAGAACCTACCAGCAGTAAAAAGGCCGAACGCCTCGCTGCGGTCTATGACCAACATATACGCCCCCTGCACGGTCGTAATCTGGGGAGCTTAATATTTTATTGGGGCACCAAACATGAACGCACCCATACCTGGTTTAGTTTATTTGAGGAAAGCGGAGAAATAACTCCTTCAGTATATGCCATGCAAAGCATTTTCAAACAGCAGGAAGAATCAAATTACGATGGGCCGGAAATGTATTACATGATGTTAAACAGATATGGTGCCGAAGAGAGCATGATTCTTACCCAAGGACAAATAAACACAGCAGATGTTTTTTTTAACGCCTCCAATTGTGATTCGATCAGTATACAATGGGAAATTCTTCCCGAAGTGTGGAATAATCAAAAACGATTAAAAAGAAAAGAAATAAAACCCTCTTCCCTCAACCATTTAATACTGGAAAATAAAGACAACATGATCCGGTTCAAAACTCCTGAAGAGGAAGGTCCATACAGGATCTTTTGTGTCATTAGGGATAACAAGGGCAATGTGGCAAGGACAAACTTTCCGTTCTATGTAATAAATCAGATGAATGCGCAAAAATAAGCTGGTCAAACAACCGACATTAAAGCAACGCAATACTCTTCGATTAATGATCGTTTTGGGTATGATCAGTTTATTGAATTTTTTCTACTGGTTTTTTTCACCTCAATTCACCGGAAATTCATTTTTATACGGGTTATTGATCATCGTTATAATCTATGTATCTGCCAGGCTGGTATACGAATGGTATCACTACTGGAGTATTTCCATTCCTGAAGACAAACCGAAAACGATTCCTCTCTCTGTAGACTTCCTCACCACCTATTTCCCGGGGGAACCCTACGAAATGATCGAGAACACCTTACTGGCTATTAAAAATGTAAGATACCCTCATACTACGATCCTCTGTGACGAAGCGAATGATGAGCGACTTATAGAATTTTGCAGAAGGCATGGTATTAAACATATCAGTCGTGATAACCGCGTAGACGCAAAGGCAGGGAATATTAATAACGCTTTGCGAAACATTGCAACCGGAGAAATTTGTGTGATACTTGACCCCGACCATGTACCCCAACCGGATTTTCTCGATGACATTATACCTTATTTTCAGGATCCGGAAATAGGCTATGTACAAATTGTGCAAGCCTACAACAACTTTGATGAATCTTATGTAGCCAAAGGAGCCGCACAACAAACCTTCCAGTTTTACGGGCCCATGATGATGTGCATGAATAGTTACGGCACCGTAAATGCTATTGGGGCCAATTGCACTTTCAGAAGGGCAGCACTTGATTCTATAGGTGGTCATGCCCCCGGCCTAGCCGAAGATATGCACACCTCAATGCTTTTACATGCTAAAGGATGGAAATCAATCTATGTGCCAAAAGTTCTCGCCAGGGGCCTGGTCCCATCTTCACTTACCGCCTATTATAAACAGCAGCTAAAATGGTCAAGAGGCACCCTTGAATTACTGGTATCTGTATACCCCAAAATATTCAAAACACTTAGCAACCGTCAGCGCTTACATTATGCCACTATTCCCTTGCACTACCTCGTAGGGTTTATTTACTTTTTCAACTTCCTGATTCCAATAATATCTCTTATAACGGCAACATCACCATGGAAGGGCAACATCCTGTTCTTCGGCCTAATTACCATACCGCTCATAACCAGTTTACTGGTAATACGAAGCTTCGTACAACGATGGGTTATGGAAGAATCCGAAAGAGGGTTTCATATGATTGGAGGGTTGCTATTAATTAGCACATGGTGGGTATTTTGTGTTGGGGCTATTTATACTGTACTCAGGAAGAAAGTCCCTTATCTTCCCACACCTAAAACCGGTGAAGATAAAACCAGCTGGAAACTCATGATACCTAATGCCGTGATCGCGTTGGTATCCTTGTTTGCTATTATTTACGGACTAAGTAAAGACTTTACACCATTTTCCATCTTCATGTCTGGCTTCGCAGGTCTGAATATAGGTTTTATGCTTTTCAGTTTCTACCTTGCCTCCCATAAGTATGTGGAGATAGAAAGCATTGGAAATACATTTAAAAAGGGATATTACCAAGGAAAATTTTGGATCAAACAGCTATTCTGGGATTTCCGACACGGTCTCTACCGAAATATACGCCAGGCAGCACTCCCTTTAGTCATCATCAGTTTCCTCATATCATTCTCTTTGATTTTCTACGATCAATATATGAAATGGGAGGGAGTACAATCCTATCCGGAATTACCGGTTTTACCTAACAAACTATTGGGCATCTATGCCCCAAACAATGTAAACGGGCTTAGTGATCCTGAGCGCACTGAACAAGCAGAATCTGCCTTAAGCACTAAATTCGACCTTGTAGCTCACTACATTCCCTGGGGTGACACCAGACCCAACCATGATATAAGTACACTATTAGCTTCAGAACAGGCAAGAACCCATACTCCCTTTATCACTTGGGAGCCCTGGGGAAGCACCTTCGACTTTTCTAAAGACCATGATGATCTCCAGGAGGAACGTGAAATATTTAAATATATAACCAACGGATATTTTGATAATTATCTTTCTGAAGTAGCTTCTCAGATTAAAGCATACAACGGCCGGGTATACCTAAGATTTGCCCATGAATTTGATAATCCACAGTATCCATGGTCAAGATCAGGCGGCAATACCCCTGATCAATTTAAAACGGCATGGAGTTATGTGCATACTTTCTTCAAAAAACAAGGGGTAAACAACGTTAAATGGATTTGGAGTCCATGGAAACCAAACTCCATTTCAGAATATTATCCCGGAGATACTTATGTCGATCTGATTGGAGTAACCGCACTGCACTATGGTAAGATTAATGAGACAGGTATTCCTTACAGTTTTGACCAGCTTTATCTACCAATTAAAGACAGCTTGCATGCAGCAGGAATTCGCAAACCAGTTATACTTTCTGAATTTGGAAGCCTGAATCTTGAAAATGGCCAAATTAACTGGATAAACGAAGCCCTTGACAGTATTTATTTCAACCATACTGAGATCACTGGAATGGTGTTCTTTAACAGTGATATCGATAAAAATATTCCAATAGACAACACCTCACTGTCAACCCTTGATTGGACCCTGACCGAAACCAATAACATTCGTTATAAATTATGGGAGCTGGAAAAGGAATATACAGAAGCAAACAAAAAAGAAATTACTCCTACCCCTATTAAAACAGACCGTCTTTTTTCCGAACGAAATAAACTACCCGACACTATTCGGGGAATTAGTTATAAAAAGGGCCAAAACTGGTATAAGAATTATCAGGTTATGGATATCCAAACTGTTCTGAAGGACTTTGAACATATGAAAATGCTGGGCTTAAATACCGTTAAATATTTTGGTAGTTCGGTTTATGACAGAAATATGCTCAAGGCTGCAGATGCCAAGGCAATGCATATCATCTACGGACTTTGGCTGCCGGAATCATTAAATAGTAATACGGCAAAAGTCGAAAATATAGAAGACGATATACTTCAGGCGGTTGCCCGATTAAAAGATAAAAAAGAAATTATTGCCTGGAACCTTGGTAACGATATCATTTCTAAAATCTATCAATACAATAAACCTGACCAGGCTGCAATAAAAATAACCGAGCACTTGAAATGGCTTCAAAAATTAATAGGCAACATTAAAGCACTGGATGCTGAGAGACC
This sequence comes from Robertkochia marina, assembly GCF_004799345.1. Lineage (GTDB taxonomy): Bacteria > Bacteroidota > Bacteroidia > Flavobacteriales > Flavobacteriaceae > Robertkochia > Robertkochia marina. The sequence continues at coordinate 1,540,982 of NZ_SSMC01000001.1, read as the reverse complement.
TGTGATCATTGACCTGGAACTTAACTCATATGCTTATAAAAATGCGGAACTGTTAATAAACCAACTAGCTCAGCTTGATATGTTATCTATTTCTGTCAAATCAAACACCTTTGATGAAGAATTCTTCAAGCTGGCTCAATTAAAGGGAATACCCTATATGATAGGTGATATTAAACCATCTGAACTCACCAGGTTCAATCAAATACCTTCAAGGTTTCTTTTCAGAAACTGGCAGGATCAGCATGAAAGCAACCTTGTTAGTTTTGATGGTATCATTGACCATAAAGGCAGAAAGAAAAATAATTATTTCATGGCCAAGGAGATCATGCAGGGATCTCTGATAAATGCTAAAAAGTCACAAAGAGTAAGTATCCTAAGGCCAGCCATGCGATTAACTCCAGATAAAGAATATCAATATTACGCACTACTAAGAAATCAAGAAACAGAGCAGTGGAAGTATGCCATACCAAATGAGAGGAACCAGCTCGAATGGTATCTCGTAAAATGTGACAGGTTTGGAACGCCTTTAGCATTTAAAAGCTTAGGTACAGGAATCGATAAATCTATTCAGATTCCTGAGTCTTACGAAAATTATGTCCTTGTTCTTAAATTTATTTCTGAAGGAGTTGTGCATACGGCTCAGTCTTCTCTTAATATTCCTCTTGAGAATACTGAACCAGCTCTCGTTGCACTATATGGTTCTTGATAACCGTCCCGACATCTTTACTAAAAGCTTTTGCACTTTCCGAATGCAGGTGCGACCCATCATAGGTCTCAAAATCATAAGCCCGATCACGATAGTTCAAATAAGGAACCCCTTTTTCACGAGCAATGGAGTCGATCGTTTTATCAAAATCACTCCACACACGGTCTTCCAAAGCCAGTACACCTTCATGCATGGGTACCCTGACCAAATAAACCAACCCTCTTTTTTGAAGACTGTCCATGGTCTTTCCAAACCATTCTATACGATAATCAGATACATGTTCCGGAATAACATCGGCTAACTTACTATAGCCCGATACCGTTTCCCGTTGCCAGTGATCGATGCTTTCCTGAGTAATACGATATCCCGGGGCATATAAACGGAATTCTTCCCAGCCATTGTCATGAAAAACCGTACTTATCCTATGATCGTGAGGCCAGATCCCCTTATATAATGACCGTCCAAAACACTTTCTGACAAACTCAAGGTTTGGATGGGTATTCATATTATTCATCTTACCCAACATGGTACCCGAATCAAATTCGAGAATATCCTCAGGGGTACGCAACCGATTGGAAGCTGAAAAGCTCCCCGGAGAAACCCCCATGATATAGATACCCTTAGCAGTTGACTCAGGAATCTTTTTTAAGATGGCATTGAGATAAACCTCCCCGTAGGGCGATTGGGATTTCTCGAATGCAAAATTTAAAAAAGGCCCCTGGTAATCGACCTCCTCCAATTGCTTTGTTATTGTTTCAGGGTCAAAGGCATAGTGCGCACGAGAGAGCCCCAGGATCAGACTTGCGCTTTGATGGGTGAATTTAGCATAATCATCACTCACAAAGGTTTGTGTCAATTGCCTGGCAAAGAACAGGTAGGTAGCGGTAAGGAGCATTGCCAATACCAAAACCTTTGCCAGAAATATGTACCAAGACCTTTTCAAAATTGAAAATAAATAAAGTTGTTTTGACGGTTCACACTAAACAGTACCACCACCAGAATAAAGGCAAAGTAAAACCCCCAGCGATAGCTTCTTTTTCTTTGCAGGATCAACTCCGGGATCCTGTCATTCCCTTTATAATAATGAATAACCTGAACAAGAATGATCAAGGCAATACTAAGCCACAGTTCTGTCTTATCGTAGGTAACATTTATAAAGGTCGAATTCAAACTCAGCATATTCTTTATGTAAAGCAAGGCATGTAACACATTGGGAGACCTGAAAAAGATCAAACTGGTGGTGATGCTTAAAAAGATAACCAGCCAGGTAAAAAACCTCAGCAATGGATTGGTGAGCGGAATGCCCATCGATTTTAGCAACTTATGCCGAAATGGTTGGGTGCCTACCTCAATGATCATTAAAATACCGCAGATCAAACCCCAGATCACAAAGGTCCAGTTGGCCCCATGCCATAAGCCATTACAAAAGAATACAATGAGTACGGTGAAGATCCTGCTCAATCCGAACTTTTCCAATAAGGGTACGTAGAGGTAGTCTCTCAACCACAACATCAGGGAAATATGCCAACGTCGCCAAAAATCGCGAACACTGCTAAAATAGAGTGGCCTGTTAAAATTCTGCATCAGATCATAGCCCAATACTTTTGCTGCTCCGATAGCAATTGTACAATAGGCCGAAAAGTCAAAATAGATCTGAAAAGCAAAGAAGAGACTTCCTAAAAACAGCGGCAACCCTCTATGGGCCGAAGGATCAAGAAAAACGGTATCTACATAGACTCCCAGTCTGTCGGCAACCACCAGTTTCAAAAAGAAGCCCCATGCCATCAGCACCAACCCCCATTTGATTCGATCAAGATCGACCTTGATATGCTTTTCAAACTGAGGCAAAAGCCTGTCAGCCCTTTCAATAGGACCGGCAACCAATTGAGGAAAAAATGCCACGTATAGCGCATAACGTCCAAAATGTTTTACCGGCTCTACCTTTCGTCGGTAAACATCAATAGAGTAACTGAGGGTTTGAAAGGTGTAAAAACTAATACCCACCGGGAGTAGTATCTTGTTAAAAACATAGTTCTCTTCTCTGCCACCACCAAACCATTCTATACCGAAAAACTCGAGAATGGCCTGCGAACTGTTGGTAAAGAAAATAAAGTACTTAAAGAAAAAAAGCATCCCGAGATTCCCGATAATACTCAACCACAGAAATCGTCGCCTTACCCGGGGAGCTGTTCTGTTATGCATTTGCAATCCGCAAAAGTAATCCAGACAGGTTGAAGCCATGAGCAAAAAGATCAGGGAAGGCTCGAGGTATAAATAAAAGAAGTAACTTGAAAGCAGCAACCATAACCACCTGTACCGATGTGGTATCACATAGAACAATACCCCCACTATAGGGAAGAAAAAAAGAAATTCGAAAGAATTGAACAACATGAAGCAGCAGGTTGGTAACTACCTCTAAAATAACCCTTTATACACTTTGTTTTCATTTAAAACAGATTAAACGTAAAATTGCCTGATTAATAACGTCTTCGAAAAGAGGTTTTTAACCATTTATCATGCCATAATTTCCACCATGAAATCACTAAAATTCTTACAAGAGAATGCTGTACTCCTTATTTGTATCGGAATTTTTGTGATCTTCTCCCTATCCATCTTATTCTTTACCGAAGCATTCTACGATTTGCTCGTCCGTTTCTCCCTCTTCATCCGGTCATGGTTTGGCAGGTACTACCTCTATTTAGGCCTGGTATGTGTGATCATTCTATTGTTGTTAACCCTGTTACCTTACGGCAGGATCATCTTGGGCAAAGAAGGTGAAAAGCCGGAATTTTCAAGGTTATCCTGGTTAGCAATGCTGTATAGTGCAGGTATGGGTGCCGGAATTTTGCTCAGAGCGGTACAAGAGCCTGTATTTATGCTCGTAAATCCACCGCTCGACACAGAGACCTCTGCCAGGGTCATGGCCCTCGAATATACATTTTACCAATGGGGCTTTACCGCCTGGGCATTCTATGCGTTGTTCGCCCTGATCATAGGGTTTGCAGTGATGAGTCGAAATAAAAAGCCCTTACTGAGCAACATTCTTCAAAAGCAAAACATTTCAACTCCATTATTAAAGGGTCTGGATATCCTAGTGATCCTTACTACGGTAACCGGAGTTACAGGGGCCATTTGCCTTGGTACAACCCAAATAACAGGAGGTTTCAATTATCTTATTCCGGAAGCTTTTTATGCCCTCGATCTGAATATAGGAGCACTGGTATTGATCTGTGTTCTGGCTTTTATTTCTGCATGGCAGGGCTTAAACAAGGGTATAAAAATGGTGTCTAACATTAACATTGCTCTTACCACCCTGCTTTTTATATATGTATTACTGCAGGGGAACATGCTGAGTATTCTTCAGAACTTTATGGCGGCATTATATTCCTACATCATAGATTTTATTCCAATGAGTCTTGCCTGGGGCAATTTCGATCCAGGAGAAGCCTTTCTGAAAGAATGGACTTATTACTATTGGGCATTTTGGATTGCCTGGGCTCCTTTTACGGGGATATTCATCGCCAGAATATCACGGGGACGCAGCATTCGTGAATTCATTTTAGGGGTATTAATCATTCCTTCCCTAGCCAGCTTTATTTGGTTTTCAGGTTTTGGTGATACTGCGTTCAATCTTATATCAGGGCAAGGGGGATACTCAGGACAATTCTCAGATGAGTTTGCTTCCCTGTTTGAATTCTTCTCTTACTTCCCATGGTCGGGTACGGTCAACATTCTGATCATCCTACTGCTGCTTGGATTTTTGATCACTTCAGCCGATTCTGCCATCTATGTACTCAGTATGTTCACCGATAATGGAAAACTTCACCCACAAAAAAAGCACCGCCTTATCTGGGCAGTGCTTTTAGCTATTGGCGGAGTTGCCTTATTGGTTTTAAGCGAGATAAAGCCTGAAGTAGATATCATCAATATTTTACAGCTACTGCTTATTATTACCTCCCTACCTTTTTGCATTATTAATTCCCGTTTTGATCCTTTTATTCTTAAAAGATCTCAGGGCAAACAAGCCCTAGCGAACTATTAAAGCGTTACCGGGTACCATTGCATTCTTCAACGATTTCATGTCTATTAAATAACCGTTGTATACATAATATTTCAATACACCATTTTGATCGGCCAGGAAGAACGATGGATTGTTACCAATACGGATTTCAAAGTCAGGAGTTGTTCCCGGAGTAACAAGGTGCATAGGCAGGGCCACATTATTCAAGTCTTTAGGAATATTATTCACCTGCAGGTAACCATATCCCTTTTTTATCAATTCATGATGAGCAAGAGCCTTAGCATCGTCCACCGTTTTCAGAGTTGCAGGGTAGGCCTTAGCAGGTACATATTTCAGTCCTTCAGCATTGATGGTCTCGTAACCGTAGAAGGTAGAAAGGTCTCCCAAATCGCCAATTCCGGCTGCGATAAAATAATCGCTATGAGCTTCGTTGTCTTTTTCGAATTGATAAAAACCAACGTCAAGAATATATTCTTCCCCTAAAAGGTCGTAGGTCAGTCCGGTTAATTTAAGATCAAATAATTTGCGATCGTTGTTAGGAATCTCGAAGTATCTGTCAACAGGGATATCCTTAAAGCTTTCATCTGCAATGGCACTTAAGGCTGTTAGAATGGATACAAAATTGAGTTTTCTGATCTCCTGCTTTTCCCTGTCTTCATAAGTACCTCCAGATTCGATCAGTATGGTACTGGTACCCCACTTTTGAATATTATCACCAAATGCCCTGGGTTCAAAATCATCATTGTATCGCCCCACCTGTCCGGGTACATAATGCTGAAGCACATCGTTCATCAATACAATGATCTTCATGGCATCCCCCCTGGTTTCATTGATCTCCTTTTCATAATTATAGGCCGGTGCCAGGTAGGATACGGTGGCAGGTTTCGCAGTAAGGTTTGCATTATAGTAGCGGCTTTGGTCGTGAAGATTAAAGCCAAAATCGGCATCGAGACTATCTCTGACCCTTTTCAGGGTTTTAGATTCAGGCGATTGTAAACGAAGTGCATCACGGTTAATATCAATACCTAGTCGATTTCTCCTGGTAAACAATTCTGCCCCATCAGGATTCAACATGGGTAGAAAGTGAATCCTTAGATTTTTCAACATTTCCCTTTTCTCCTTTTTGTAAGAACCTGCCTCAAAAAAATTCAGGATATCAAAAATGGCCATGGTGGCGGTAGATTCATCACCATGCATTTGCGACCATAGAAAAACATCCGTATCGCCTTTTCCCAAAGAGATAAGGTATAGCGGTCTTCCTTCAATGGAATGGCCAACGGTATTCACCTCAACACCTTTCATTTCTTTGACCTTTTCCACCAAGGCACTAACATCGCTGTGCTTGATCCGCCTTTTACTGATGGCAGGTTCCATAAAATCCTTATAATCCTTATCTAATTGCGTCATAAAATCCTGGGCATTGACAGTGATTACCACCAGCAGGATCGTAAGAAATGAGAGTACTCTTTTCATTCTTTAATTATTTGGTATTTCTTTAAACTTATTGGGTTCAAAAGCATTCCTGATCTCGCTCATAAACACATCTCCGGGATCTGATTTCTCTGTGCGATACCCCTGATCTTTCTCCATCCATAACGGGTGGCCTTCAAAATTCCGGTATTCATGATGCCCGATCACATAAGAGATATCATATTTTGATGACAGGTAGTCAATCAGGTCAATATTAGCCTTGAGCTGTGCATCGGTCAAAGGGGTGTCATCAGTACCTCCTACGTTTTCTATCCCAATAGCACAATGGTTCAATCCGATCACGTGGCGTGCCATAATGGTTTCCGGCATTAAACGATATATGGTTCCATCCCGGTCTACCAGAAAATGAGACGACACATTCAGTGCACCCGCTCCTGCGATCTCTGGCCGCCAGTTTGGAAGTTTTGTGTCGGCAAAGGCTTCAAAAGATTTCTCAAAAGTGGGTATAGCCGTCCAGTGTACAACCACCATTTTTGGTTCAATGCTTGGTTCATCCTGAATCAACCCATAATGGGATTCCATATATTCTTTAGAAAGCTCAAGTCGTTCCTGGTTAAAAACTATGGGTTTGTCAACAATTTCGGGTGCACATGATTGCATCCCGTACCCTATTACCAGGAATAGAGATAGTAGCATTAATTTCTTCATAAATAAGCTTTGGTTAATCTTAAATCAGAGATAAATATAAACTGATTAGGGTGTATTTCTATCAAAAAAGCCGATCTTTTGACCGGCTTATTTAATTAAGGCTTTTTGTGATTAACTCTAAGGTAGATGGAGACCACATTCCCGATGTTCCATCACTTTTGTAGGGTCGTAATATCGTGGCTCATCCTTCAACCCGTTTTCAGACATATACTGATCCAATTCATTATCCGACCAGGAATAGAAAGGGCTGATTTTTAAGATTCCTGTTTTATCCTTGGTAGCTACATCAAGAGTATTCCTAAAAGTCGTCTGTCCTTTTCGCAGGTTAGCGAACCAAGCATCCGGTTGATGATCAGACAATGCACGCTCGAAAGGTTCTAATTTTACAAGGCGGGCAAAGGTCGAATGAGCAGGATCATCTATTTGAGGAACACCACCGTGAACGGCCTCCCAGTGGGCTCTGGATCGTTTTGGATGATAGACTTTGATATTCAGCTGTAAATGATCAATAACGTATTCTGCAAACCTATAGGTCTCCTTTGTGTTATAACCGGTGTCACACCAAATCACAGGAATATCTGGAACTACTCTGGTTACCAAATGTAATATAGCCATGGAGTAGGCACCGAAGCTGGTGGTTAAAATAGGATTCTCAGTATTCCGGCAAACCCACTCAACGATATCTTCGGGGGTTTTATTTTGAAATTGCGCATTCAATCCTACTATGTCCATAATGCAAGATTTGAGATTCAGCCACAAAAGTATAAAAACCTACCATATCAGTAGATTTTTAAAAGTTATATTCCTGCTAAAAACCAAGCTCTTGTAGGAAAATCATCTCAAATAAGGTCTGCCAGCGTTTTACTCTCTAACACTTTAAGGGTGTTGTCTCTGACTTCTACCATGAGTCTGTTGAGAGAACATTGGGTCTCATCAGGACAGTCATCGCATTTTTCATAAAAGTTAAGGCTCACACAGGGCAGTAAGGCGATGGGACCTTCCAGTATCCGGATCAAGGCAGCAATAGATATCATTTCGGGCTCCTGCACCAGATAATACCCGCCTCCTTTTCCTTTCTTAGAGCCTAAAAAACCATTGTTCTTCAATTGCAGTAAAATGAGTTCCAGAAATTTCCTCGAAATATTTTCCGCCTCGGCAATTTCAGAGATCAGGATAGGGGCTTCATCTTTTTTCCTTGCCATATAGGTCAGAGCTTTAAGACCATATTTAGTTTTTTTAGAAAGCATAGTACAGTAGGTTCATTAAAAAAGGCAAGATATAAAAAGAGGCCGTTGAAAAGATGATCTTTATCAGCGGCCTTTTAAAAAATTAATCCTGTAATTACTTTTTAGGAAGAAACACCTCTGCCATCATGCAACGTGCACTACCGCCTCCTGCTGTTTCTATGGTCTCCAGAGAGCTGTACAGTATTTCAGAATATTTCTCAATTCGCTTTACCTGATCTTTATTTAAAGAGCGAAACGCTGCTTCACTCATCACCAGATACTTTTTATCTTCTGCCCCTGTTACCTGTAGCATATTACCCGCAAATTGCTGCATTTGCGCTTCGGTGATCTCAATGATCTCTTTACCATCTTCCTTCAGGTGGTTTAACACATTCTTACGCTCCTTTTTATCATCAATAGTATCGAGACAGATCACTGCAAATTTATCAGCCACACACATCATGACATTGGTATGGTAGATCAAAAGACGCTCCTGATCAACATTTTGATAGGCATGAAAAACTACAGGAGTGTACTCAAAATCTTCACAGAATTCTATAAAGAGGTCTTCATCGGCCCTCGGAGACAATGCACAATAGGCCTTTCTATTTACCCTGTCAAGCACCACACTTCCCGTACCCTCCAGGAAAACATCCTCAGCTTCTGCCCCGGTATAATCCATGACACTTTCTATATGAAATCCCTCCGACTCCAGTTTCTCCAGAACATCTTCTCTGCGCTCCAATCTTCGGTTTTCTGCAAACATAGGATAGAGACCTATTTGCCCGTTATCGTGAAATGAGATCCAGTTATTCGGAAATATAGAATCAGGAGTATCAGGATCTATGGTATCTTCCACCACTACCACATTTACTCCAACAGCTTGCAGTTTGTTCGCAAATGCATCGAATTCATCCTGAGCCCTTTTATTTACCGTTGCCTGCAGCCCTTCAGGAGACTCCTGAAAATAGTTGTTTACAGCGGTTTGTTCGTTCATCCTGAAGTTCACCGGACGAATCATTAAAATGGTATTTGTAGCCTGTCTGTTCATGTTCGTTTTTACTAAAAATTATTTATGCTCTGATCAATGGCATGGTAGAACACCTTAACAGTCCTTCCTGTTTGGCGATCTCTGCATAGGGTATCTCTTCTACCGTAAATCCTTTAGAGCGGAGCCATTCGTTAAGCCTGGTAAAATTACGCTCTGTTACTACCACATCGGGTGCAATAGAAAATACATTGCTGAACATATGGTACATCTCATCCGCTGTGATATGAAACAGGTTCTCTTCTCCGAACAGATCTACCAAATATTTGTAGTCATCTTCAGAACGAAAACCTTCCTTGTGAATGATTCCAAGGTTCTTTCCCACCGGCTGGAAACAACAATCCAGGTGAAGGGCATTTCGTTTGGCATCGGTATTCGATTTTACCAGGTCAAATTCCTTCACTTTCTTATGCGGAAAATGTTTTCTTATAAATTCGACCCCTTGCATATTGGTTCGGGCCGTAATATAATTTGGGTAGTCCTCACCTTTGTAAGTGCCTATAAATACATGGTCGCCCCACACCATAACATCGCCCCCTTCAATATGCACCTCCTCAGGAGGCGTCAGTATTTTTTCAGGTGCGATCTGATCAATTACGTATTGAATGGCTTCCAGTTCCTGCTCCCTGTCCGGTAAAATATTCGACTTCACCAATACATTATCAATCACCATGGCGATATCTCTTGAAAAGATCTGGTTGCAATCCTCGATCAATTTCGGACGATATACGGTTACTCCATACTTCTTGAGCACCTTATCAAAAGCATCCATTTCCTTCACCATATCGGCTTCTTTAGGATAGGTACCTGCTATAATGTGTTCTAACGATTTCGGATCGTAGGCTTCTTCTACCGTGGGGGTAGGACCGCAACTATCGGCTATCCCCAAGATCACTGCCTTCAGGACAGATGTTTCATCTGTAACATGTAGTTTGAGCATGTTCTTTTTAATTTCTGCTAATATAAAAAAGCGGTGAAAATGATTCTATCAATATTCACCGCTTTTTATTAAATATTAAAGTCTTTTAACTATCGTTGTTCCAAAGGCTTAAATTCTCTGTGAGTCTCTCCTACATAAACCTGTCTTGGTCTTCCGATCGGCTCTTTTCTTAAGCGCATCTCTCTCCATTGAGCGATCCATCCGGGCAGACGTCCTAAAGCAAACATTACAGTGAACATCTCCGTAGGAATACCAAGTGCACGGTAAATAATTCCTGAATAGAAATCTACGTTAGGATACAGCTTACGATCTACGAAATATGGATCTTCCAGCGCTTGTTTTTCAAGGCCTTTAGCAATATCCAGCACAGGATCTTCTACCCCCAGGTCGCCCAGTACATCATCAGCGGCCTTTTTAATAATTCGCGCACGAGGATCAAAGTTCTTATACACACGGTGTCCGAATCCCATCAGTCGGAAAGGATCGTTCTTATCTTTTGCCTTTTCCATATACTTGGCGGTATCGCCACCATCGGCCTTAATACCTTCCAGCATTTCGATCACCGCCTGGTTAGCCCCTCCGTGAAGTGGCCCCCATAGTGCAGATACCCCTGCAGCTAGTGAAACAAAAAGACTGGCATGAGATGACCCTACAATTCTAACGGTAGAGGCAGAACAGTTTTGCTCATGATCAGCGTGAAGAATTAAAAGCTTGTCCAGGGCATCTACTACGGTCTGATTCGGAACATAACTCTCATTTGGCTTTTTGAACATCATATACAGCATGTTCTCTTCATAGCCCAACGAAGAGTCTCCGTAATCGTATGGCTTGGCATTGATCTTTCTCAGGGTCCACGCTGCTAACACAGGAAATTTACCCATGATCTTTACGATGGCCTTGTACATATCCTCCTCTGAATTAATATCTACAGAAGACGGGTTAAAGGCCGTAAGGGCGCTGGTAAGCGATGACAAAATTCCCATGGGGTGAGCACTTCTCGGGAAACTGTCTACGATCTTTTTAAGATCCTCGTCTACCTCAGAGTTCGCCTTAATATCAGCGTGAAACTTATCCAATTGCTCTTTGTTAGGCAACTCTCCGAATATCAGCAGATAAGCTACTTCCAGGAAGCTTGCTTTTTCAGCAAGATCTTCAATGGCATACCCCCTGTATCTCAAAATTCCCTTTTCTCCGTCAAGGTAGGTAATTGCACTTTCACAAGATCCGGTATTCTTATACCCGGGATCGATGGTGATCATCCCAGTTGAGGCTCTGAGTGTTTTAATATCAATAGCTAACTCATTTTCTGTACCTTCAATTACAGGAAATTCAAACTTCTTCCCGTTGTATTCTAATGTAGCTTTATCTGACATATTCTATATCGAAATTTTTAGTGATTTTTAAAGTGTTGCGAAAATACGAAATAAACTGTTAAAATTCGGTTAACTCAAACGGTTTTTACCCGTGAAATCAGGCCGTTTTGAGGATATCCTAATTAATTTCGATTCTAAAGATAATCACTACACAGAACCCTGAATGTAATATTAGTTACCTACTGCTTTTTCAGGTACTTTAATTTGATATAGTTCTTTGTAATAAGCCTTTACCGATCGCTTCCAGGTAAATCGTTCAGCAGCGGCCTTCTCTCTGATTTTTTGCCACTTTTCCTTATCGTTAAAAAATACTTCGAGCGCAGCTTCAAAGACCTTAATGAAGTCGGTCTTCTTTTCTGCAAAAGTGTCACCATCAAAGGCAAACCCGGTTTCCATATGCCTAACCGTATCTTTAAGACCTCCTGTATGATGCACCAGGCAAGGCTGCCCGTTTCTCATGGCCAGCATTTGACTAATTCCACAAGGTTCGAACAAACTCGGCATGATATAAAGGTCTGATTCGGCATACAACCCATCAATGACCTCTTCAGACTGTCCGTTAATAAAGATCAGACTTTTATGCCTGCGGCTCATAGCTCTGAACAATCTCTCATATTCCGGAGCCCCGGTTCCCACCAGCACATAGACTCCGCCTTTTGCCTCGAGATCATCGAGCATGGTGGCCAGCAAAGAAGGATCTTCCTTAAAAAAGAAAAATTTCTGTTCGGTTAACCGCGCTACACTCCCGCACACCATTGTGGGTGGTGCTTCCAGTAAAGCTGCTATTTTCTCTCCGGTATGAGCAAGAAAATGGGCTTTATATTTCTTATCGGCCATTTGCAACCATCTCAAGGTGGTTTTCAAAGCTGTCAGAAAGAATTTTCCTAGCTCCGGCTGATGGTACCCCTTGTAGTTACAACCATTCAAGATCCCAAAAAGACGCCCTTCTTCGGCTGCATTTTTAAGATCTTCTTCCAGCCCTTCACCGCCGATAAATCCGGGCGGATTACTGGGTTGCTGTATATCGATCATATAAGAGGGTGAAACCGTGTGTACGGCGTCTGAAAACCGGATCCCAATAGCCATCAGGTTAAAACAATCTAAATACCGGGGGTCCTTTATGCGTTCATGATCTGCATTCAGATCGGGAAAAAAAGCCTGCAGAGAACCGTAATCATTCTCCAATGGCCTGATACCCTGTATGGCAAGATTGTGAATGGAGTACACCATTCTTATCTTTTTGAGTGCATGATAACGTTCATGATATTCGCGTAAAAGCAATAGAAAACTGGCATGCCAGTCGTGTAAATGAACGATATCTACTTTATCAAAAACACCCTTGTAAATCGCTTCAGCAACTATAGCACCAAACCTGGAAAAGGTCAAGGTATCTGTATAAAAAGGTTTATCAGGATCATTAAAATAAATATGAGCGATATCTCCCGGACGAAATTCCCGATGATGCCAGACAAAATGACGAATACGCTCATGTGGCTTTTTCCCGGTTACCTCGTACAATTCTGCCTCATCCTCCTGACCCCGGTATGAAAATTTAATTTTCTCAATAAACTTAGCCCTATGATGCAAACGTCCGTAAGAAGGGGTTATCACGGTAACACGATCTCCGAACTCGGCAATTTGACGAGGTACATCACGAACCACATCGGCCATACCTCCTGCCTTGCAATTAGCTATACCATCATTCTCTGCAGCGACAAATAAAAAGTGTTTTTTCAATGGTGTTATTTCTTATTAACAAACTGTTTCACACTATAAAATAAAGATAAGAAGGCGTAAGAAAAAAAATATGCCTATTAAATGAATGTTAATCAAAGAAAAAGCCCCTTAAGAGAAGGGGCTTTTTACAAGAATACACAACAAGGTGTTATTTATTGATCTTAAAAGCTTTCTCCTGCGGATAATACGCTACCGGACCTAGCTCCTCTTCGATTCTTAACAATTGATTGTATTTCGCCATACGATCGCTACGTGAAGCAGAACCGGTTTTGATCTGACCGGTATTTAAAGCTACGGCGAGATCGGCTATGGTATTATCTTCAGTCTCTCCCGAACGGTGCGACATAACAGAAGTATACCCGGCGTTCTTAGCCATGTTCACTGCTGCAATAGTTTCGGTAAGGGTACCGATCTGATTTACTTTGATCAGGATGGAGTTTGCGATCCCTTTATCGATTCCGGTTGAAAGTCGCTCAACATTGGTCACAAAAAGATCATCACCTACTAACTGAACCTTATCTCCAATTTTCTCGGTCAGCACTTTCCATCCTTCCCAATCGTTCTCATCCATACCGTCCTCTATAGATACAATAGGATACTTTTCACAAAGTTCAGCCAGGTATGATGCCTGTTCTTCTGAAGTTCTAACCGCACCTTTATCTCCTTCGAACTTGGTATAATCGTATTTTCCGTCTACATAGAATTCTGCAGAAGCACAGTCAAGGGCGATAAGAACCTCATCTCCCATTTTGTATCCGGCATTTTCCACGGCCTTAGATATGGTATCCAAGGCATCTTCAGTACCTTCCAGCTCAGGAGCAAACCCTCCCTCGTCGCCTACTGCCGTACTAAGATTACGGTCATGAAGTACCTTTTTCAAATGGTGAAAGATCTCCGTACCCATTTGCATGGCGTGGGTAAAGCTTTTAGCTTTTACCGGCATTACCATGAATTCCTGGAATGCGATGGGTGCATCTGAATGTGATCCACCATTAATAATATTCATCATTGGAACAGGCAGGGTATTAGCACTCACCCCTCCTACATAACGATACAACGGCATCCCCAGTTCAGCTGCAGCTGCTTTAGCAACAGCTAGCGACACGCCAAGAATGGCATTAGCCCCTAACTTTGACTTATTAGGAGTTCCGTCAAGATCGATCATGGTTTTGTCAATAAGATTCTGCTCAAAGACAGAAGCCCCAACGATCTCTTCAGCAATTAAAGTATTTACATTTTTCACCGCATTGGCCACACCTTTTCCCATATAGGCCTTCCCACCATCGCGAAGCTCAACAGCTTCGTGTTCTCCGGTTGAAGCCCCTGAAGGTACAGCAGCTCTTCCGATCATTCCGTTTTCGGTCATTACATCGACCTCTACGGTTGGATTTCCACGGGAATCAAGAATCTGACGCGCATGCACATTAATAATTATACTCATGCTATAACTTGTTTTGATTGTTTTATATTTTCAATGAATTGATCGAATAAATAGGTGGCGTCATTCGGACCTGGGCCTGCTTCAGGGTGATATTGTACCGAGAAGCAATTTTTTGTCTTATGACGGATACCCATTACGGTATTGTCATTCAGGTGAGAATGGGTTATTTCAAGATCATCATTTGACTCAACCTCTTCTCTGTTAATGGCAAAACCGTGGTTTTGAGAAGTGATCTCTCCTTTCCCTGTAAGATGATTAATTACAGGATGGTTGATACCTCTGTGACCGTTAAACATTTTAAAGGTAGCCACTCCCTGGGAAAGGGCAATGATCTGGTGACCCAGACAAATACCAAACAGGGGCAGATCTTTTTCGATGATCTCACGTGCTACGGCTATAGCACTTTCAAGCGGCTCAGGATCTCCGGGACCGTTGGAAAGGAAATAACCGTCTGGCTCAAACGACTTCAGATCTTCAAAAGAACTGTTGTATGGGAACACCTTGATGTAACAACCTCTCTTTGCCAGGTTTCTAAGAATATTCTTTTTGATCCCCAGGTCGAGAGCCGCAATTTTATAGGGTGCATTTTCATCTCCAAAGAAATAAGGTTCTTTGGCAGATACTTTTGAGGCAAGCTCCAATCCTTTCATATCAGGCGTTTGGGCAAGCTTTTCTTTAAGGGCAGCAATATCATCTACCTCTGTAGAGATCACGGCATTCATAGCACCATGTTCCCGTATATAACTTACAAGGGCTCTGGTATCAACATCAGAAATGGCCAGGATATCGTTATTTTTCAGGTAATTCTCTAAAGAATCTGTAGCACCGTCTCTTGACGGGGTATAGCTGAAGTTCTTGCATATTAACCCTGCAATTTTAACAGAATCTGATTCTTCTTCCCCTTCCTTTACACCATAGTTTCCAATATGAGCATTGGTGGTTACCATTAGTTGACCAAAGTAGGACGGATCGGTAAAGATCTCCTGATACCCGGTCATACCGGTATTAAAACACACTTCGCCAAAGGAACTTCCTTCCAGATTTCCGACTGCCTTACCCCAAAAGATGGTACCATCTGCCAGGAGGATAAGGGCTTTTTTCTTTGCTTGGTATTTCATTGAACTGCTTAGTAAAAAGTTTCACAAAAATAGCACAAAAAAAAAGGATAAACTAAATCGTTTATCCTTTTTGGTATGTAACTAATAATTCTTCACTATTCCTGAGTGTCTTCAGTTTTCTCATTAGTTGAAGCTTCTGCAGCCGCAGGAGCATCGGCTGTAGCTGCAGCTTTCTTAGAACGGCCACGACGAGTAGACTTCTTCTTAGCAGGCTTACCTGCATTGTAAAGTTCATTGTAGTCTACAAGTTCGATCATAGCCATATCAGCGTTATCACCCAAACGGTTACCCAACTTAATGATACGGGTATACCCTCCCGGACGATCTCCAACTTTTACTGCTACTTCTCTGAAAAGTTCTGTTACAGCTTCCTTATCTCTAAGTCTGCTAAAAACGATTCTTCTGTTATGCGTAGTATCCTCTTTTGATTTTGTTACCAAAGGCTCCACAAATTGCTTAAGCGCCTTTGCTTTAGCCAATGTGGTATTGATACGCTTATGCTCGATCAGCGAGCAAGCCATATTAGCAAGCATAGCCTTTCTGTGAGCGGTCTTTCTACCTAAATGATTGAATTTTTTTCCGTGTCTCATTGTATTCTTTAATTACTCCCTTCCGTTACGTTCATTCGCTCGCTTCAGGGAAAAGAAACTAGTCCTTATCTAATTTATACTTTGAAAGATCCATTCCGAAGCTAAGACCTTTGTTGTTTACCAACTCTTCCAGCTCGGTTAATGACTTCTTACCAAAGTTTCTGAATTTCATTAAGTCGTTCTTGTTAAATGACACCAGGTCACCCAATGTGTCTACTTCAGCAGCCTTCAAACAGTTCAGGGCACGAACAGAAAGGTCCATGTCTACCAGTTTTGTTTTCAACAACTGACGCATATGCAGCGACTCTTCATCATAAGTTTCGGTCTGCGCGATCTCATCGGCCTCCAGGGTAATTCTCTCATCAGAGAATAACATAAAGTGGTGGATAAGGATCTTGGCAGCTTCTGTAAGGGCATCCTTAGGATGAATAGAACCATCTGTAATGATTTCGAAAACCAGTTTTTCGTAGTCGGTCTTCTGCTCAACACGATAATTCTCGATGCTGTATTTCACATTTTTGATAGGTGTATAGATCGCATCTGTGAAGATGGTTCCAAGAGGCGCATTGGCCTTTTTGTTCTCTTCAGCAGGTACATAACCTCTACCCTTTTCAATAGTGATCTCCATATTGATCGTCACTTTAGGATCCAGGTTACAGATCACAAGATCCGGATTTAACACCTGGAAACCAGAGATGAACTTCTGGAAATCACCGGCAGTGATCTGCTCTTTACCGGTTAGGGAGATAGAAACGGTTTCGTTATCGATATCATCGATCTGACGCTTGAAGCGAACTTGCTTCAAGTTCAGGATGATCTCTGTAACGTCTTCCACCACACCCTCGATGGTAGAGAACTCGTGCTCTACTTTGTCAATTCTTGTAGAAGTAATTGCATACCCTTCAAGAGATGAAAGTAGAACTCTGCGCAATGCGTTACCAACGGTCAATCCATACCCGGGTTCCAAAGGACGAAATTCGAATTTCCCTTCGAAATCGGTAGAATCGATCATTATAACTTTATCGGGCTTCTGAAAATTTAATATTGCCATAGTACGACTGCTGTCTAATTATTATTTAGAGTATAACTCGACGATTAATTGCTCTTTAATGTTTTCCGGGATCTGGATACGCTCAGGTACACTTACAAAAGTACCTTCTTTTTTCTCGCTATTCCAGCTGATCCATTCGTAAACACTACTTGTGTTAGCAAGTGATCTTTCGATCGCTTCCAATGATTTCGACTTTTCTCTTACTCCAACAACATCACCAGGCTTCAATTGATAAGACGGAATGTTTACAACCTCTCCGTTTACAGTAATGTGACGGTGTCCCACTAACTGACGGGCAGCTCTTCTTGAAGGAGCTACACCCATTCTGTAAACTACATTATCAAGACGTGATTCACAAAGCTGCAGCAATACCTCACCGGTAACGCCCTTATTGCGGTTCGCCTTTTCAAACAGGTTACGGAATTGACGCTCAAGAATACCATAGGTATACTTCGCTTTTTGCTTTTCCATTAACTGGACAGCGTATTCTGATTTTTTACCTCTTCTACGGTTATTACCGTGTTGCCCCGGAGGGTAATTTCTTTTTTCAAATGATTTATCATCACCGAAAATTGCTTCTCCGAATTTACGGGCAATCTTAGTTTTTGGACCTCTGTATCTTGCCATGTTTCTTTTGTATTTAGAAGGTGATTATGAATTAAGGCTTATCCTTCGATAATCATATAAAACCTTCTGAAAACATTAATTAATTAAACTCTTCTTCTTTTAGGAGGACGACATCCGTTGTGTGGTAGTGGAGTAACATCGATGATCTCGGTTACTTCGATACCGGCATTGTGGATCGATCTGATTGCAGATTCTCTTCCTGAACCAGGTCCTTTTACGTACACCTTCACTTTTCTAAGGCCGGCCTCGTGAGCCACCTTTGCTGCATCTTCGGCTGCTACCTGAGCTGCGTAAGGAGTATTTTTCTTAGACCCGCGGAATCCCATTTTACCGGCAGACGACCAAGAGATCACATCACCCTTCTTATTGGTCAGGGAAATGATCACGTTGTTGAACGATGCCGCAATATGAGCTTCACCAACCGACTCTACTACTACTTTACGCTTTCTAGCAGTTTTTGCATTTGACTTTGCCATAACTAAGCTACGTATTATTTAGTTGCCTTCTTCTTGTTAGCAACAGTTTTTCTTTTACCTTTTCTAGTTCTCGAGTTATTCTTGGTACGCTGACCTCTTAAAGGAAGTCCTGCTCTGTGACGAATCCCTCTTTGACAACCGATGTCCATTAAACGCTTAATGTTCAACTGAGTTTCTGAACGAAGCTCACCTTCAATTGTATAGTGAGAAATAGCTTCACGAATTCGAGCGATCTCGTCGTCTGCCCAGTCAGATACTTTTGTATCCTCGCTAACCTGAGCTCTTTCTAAGATCTCTTTAGCTCTACTTTTACCTATACCAAAGATATAAGTTAATCCAATAACTCCTCTCTTTTGCTTTGGTAAGTCTACACCTGCGATTCTAGCCATAACTTATCCTTGTCTTTGTTTAAATCTAGGATTCTTTTTATTAATTACATACAACCTCCCTTTTCTACGCACAATTTTGCACTCGGGACTTCTTTTCTTGAGTGATGCTCTTACTTTCATCTCTTTAATATCTATAAGTAATTCTTGCTTTTGTTAGATCATACGGACTCATCTCAAGCTTCACCTTATCGCCGGGAAGTAATTTGATATAATGCATTCGCATCTTTCCGGAAATGTGAGCCGTTACAACGTGCCCGTTTTCCAATTCTACCCGGAACATTGCATTCGATAATGCTTCGATGATCGTTCCGTCCTGTTCTATAGCTTGTTGTTTTGCCATAAATACTTACGCTACAACTTTTCTGTTTTTACCTGATTTCATTAAACCGTCATAGTGCCTGTTAAGCAGGTAAGAATTTACCTGTTGCATGGTATCTATGGCCACACCAACCATAATGAGCAGGGAAGTACCTCCGTAGAACAGAGCCCAACCTTGCTGTATACCCATAACATTTACCACGATAGCCGGGAAAATGGCAATAACCGCCAGGAATAATGATCCCGGGAAGGTTATCAATGACATGATCTTATCCAGGTAATCTGCCGTTTCTTTCCCGGGTCTGATACCAGGAATAAAGCCGCCGCTACGCTTAAGATCGTCAGCCATTTTATTTGTCGGTACGGTAATTGCGGTGTAAAAATACGTAAATACAATGATTAATAACGCAAACACTACATTATACCAGAATCCGAACATGGATCCGTTACCGAAATTCACCTGCAACCACTGTCCTGCTGCAGTATCCTTCAAGGCACCAATGGTACCAATATAACCCGGAGCAAACATAATCGCCTGAGCAAAGATAATTGGCATAACCCCCGAAGCATTAAGCTTCAACGGGATATACTGTCTTGACCCGAACACATTCTTTTCGTAACCACCGGAGGCAGTTCTTCGAGCGTACTGTACAGGGATCTGACGGGTAGCCATTACCAACATGATGCTGGCCAGGATCACTACGAACCATAGAATCACCTCGATCAGGATTAAAATAAGACCTCCGTTGTTTCGGTTAACGACAGAATCAAATTCCTGAGCAAAGGCAATCGGAAGGGTAGCAATAATACCTACCATGATCAACAGTGAAATACCGTTACCAATACCTTTATCGGTGATCTTCTCACCCAGCCACATGGCAAAGATGGTTCCTGTTACCAGGATCAATACGGCAGGGATCATAAAGCCCAGCCCTTTACCTAGGATAAAAGCACTGTCAGGTACCCCAAGGGCCCCAAGACCATACAAATAAGCAGGCGCTTGCACTAAACAGATCCCGATGGTCAACCAACGAGTGATCTGGTTAAGGGTTTTACGGCCACTTTCACCTTCTTTCTGTAATTTCTGAAGGTAGGGAATGGCCAGCCCCATTAATTGAACCACGATAGATGCCGAGATATATGGCATGATTCCCAGGGCAAAAACAGAAGCGTTTGCAAACGCCCCACCTGTAAATGCATTCAGGATACCTAATAAACCTCCGCCATCTGTTCTGCTGGTCAATTCAGCCAATTGCTGTGTATCAATACCCGGAAGTACTACCTGAGCACCAAATCGGTACACCAATAGCAATCCGATGGTTACAAGGATTCTCCCTTTCAATTCTTCGATCTTCCAGATATTGTTAAGTGTCTCTAAAAACTTCTTCATGGTTACTTTTGGTTGGGTTTGGGTTATAAACTTACTGCTTCTCCACCGGCAGCCTCAATAGCGGCTTTGGCGCTGGCTGTAAATTTATGTACAGAAACTTTCAATTTAGATTTCAGCTCGCCACCGCCTAAGATCTTTACAAGATCATTAGAACCTGCCAGTTTGTTGGCCACTAATATATCTAAATCTACGGTGTCTTTCACAACACCTTTATCAACCAATTCCTGTAACTTGTTAAGATTGACACCAACATACTCTTTTCTGTTGATATTTTTGAAACCAAACTTAGGTACACGTCTCTGAAGCGGCATCTGCCCTCCTTCAAATCCGATCTTTTTAGAGTAACCTGAACGAGACTTCGCCCCTTTGTGTCCACGGGTAGCTGTTCCTCCTTTACCGGAACCTTCTCCTCTACCTACTCTTTTACCGTCTTTGTGAACTGAACCTTCAGCAGGTTGTAAGTTACTTAAATTCATAACTGTATTGTATTTAAGCTTCTTCTACAGAAACCAAATGTTCAACTTTTTTTACCATACCAAGGATAGTTGGTGTCGCCTCATGTTCCACCACCTGTCCGATTCTTTTCAGACCAAGCGCTTCGAGCGTTCTCTTTTGATTCTGAGGACGCTTGATGTTGCTCTTTACCTGTGTTACTTTAATCTTTCCCATTTTATCCTTGATTTATCCTTTAAAAACTTTTTCTAAAGAAATACCGCGTTGAGCTGCTACGGTCTTCGCATCTCTCAGTTGCAGTAAAGCATCAAAAGTTGCTTTTACTACGTTGTGAGGGTTTGAAGATCCCTGTGACTTAGAAAGTACATCGTGTACCCCTACAGCTTCCAATACCGCACGAACAGCACCACCGGCAATTACCCCGGTACCGTGAGAGGCAGGCTGAAGGTATACGCGTGCTCCACCGTATTTCCCTTTTTGTTCATGTGGAAGGGTTCCTTTGTTCAAAGGAATACGAACCAGGTTCTTCTTGGCATCTTCTACCGCCTTAGAAATAGCATCAGCCACCTCTTTTGATTTCCCCAGACCGTGTCCTACTACACCGTCCTCGTTTCCTACAACTACAATGGCAGAAAATCCGAAGGCTCTACCACCTTTGGTAACCTTGGTTACCCTTTGTACTCCAACCAGACGATCTTTAAGTTCAAGCCCTCCCGGCTTCACTAATTCTACGTTCTTATAATCTTGATACATAATTTCTTAGAATTTAAGTCCTGCTTCTCTGGCTCCTTCCGCCAATGATTTAACTCTTCCGTGGTACAGGTAGCCTCCTCGGTCAAAGGTAATGCTTTCGATACCGGCCTTAACCGCCTTCTCTGCGATAGATTTCCCAACCAGGGCAGCGATCTCAGTTTTAGTACCTGCAGCAGAACTAATCTCCTTATCTCTTGACGATGCCGCCATCAGGGTTTTCCCGCTGTTGTCATCGATTAATTGAGCATAGATCTCCTTATTACTTCTGTAAACAGCCAGCCTAGGTCTGGTTTCGGTTCCCGAAACCACCTTACGGATTCTGTTTTTAATTCTCTGTCTTCTTTCAGTCTTTGATAATGCCATAATGCTACTTATTAAGCTGATTTACCTGCTTTTCTTCTTAATTGCTCTCCAACGAACTTCACACCTTTTCCTTTGTAAGGCTCAGGCTTACGGTAGGAGCGAATCTTAGCAGCCACCTGACCTACTAATTGCTTGTCATGTGAGGTTAACTTCACGATCGGGTTTTTCCCTTTTTCTGAAATGGTCTCTACCTTGATCTCAGGAGCGAGTTCCATTACGATGTTGTGAGAAAATCCTACGGCAATATCTAGTTTCTGACCCTGGTGGCTGGCACGATAACCTACTCCAACCAGTTCGAGCTCTTTGGTAAACCCTTTAGAAACTCCTTCCACCATGTTGTTAAGCAATGATCTGTAAAGACCGTGCTTGGCTCTAACGTCTTTCTTATCTGAATCGCGCTCAACGATCAGCTGTCCTTCCTCTACCTTAACAGTAACATCCTGAACCTGCTGCGTAAGCTCGCCCAGCTTTCCCTTAACGGTAACTTCGCCGTCTTTAATATCTACAGTAACTCCTTCCGGAATTGCTATTGGACTATTACCTATTCTTGACATTTCTTCTTGTCTTTAAATATTAGTAAACGTAACACAATACCTCACCACCTACGTTCTCAGTCTTGGCCTGCTTAGAGGTCATAACTCCGTGAGACGTAGAAACGATAGCGATACCAAGACCGTTCAGTACGCGGGGAAGCTCATCTTTCCCACTGTACTTACGAAGACCTGGCTTACTTACACGCTGGATCTTTTTGATCACAGGTTCTTTGGTCACTTTATCGTACTTCAACGCGATCTTGATGGTACCCTGAGCAGAGCTCTCATCATCGAACTTATAGCTCAGAATGTACCCCTGATCAAAAAGGATCTTAGTGATCTCTTTCTTCAGGTTCGAAGCAGGGATCTCCACTACGCGGTGACCGGCACTGTTCGCGTTTCTTATTCTTGTTAAATAATCTGAAATAGGATCTGTATACATCTTTTATCCTTTTAATCTATTTACCAACTTGCTTTTTTAACTCCCGGAATCAACCCTTTGTTGGCCATTTCTCTGAACATTACACGAGAAATACCGAAAGTACGCATATACCCTTTAGGTCTTCCGGTTAGTTTGCAACGGTTGTGCAGACGTACCGGTGAAGCGTTCTTTGGCAGCTTTTGAAGTGCTTCGTAATCGCCGGCTTCTTTAAGAGCCTTGCGCTTTTCAGCATACTTATCTACCAATTTTTGTCTTTTAACCTCACGGGCTTTCATTGATTCTTTAGCCATACTTAATTCTTTTTAAAAGGTAATCCTAATTCGCTTAATAATGATTTTGCTTCCTTATCGGTCTCAGCAGAGGTTACAAAGGTAATATCCATTCCGGCTACCTTGTTCACCTTGTCGATATCGATCTCAGGAAAAATAATCTGTTCGGTTACTCCCAGGTTGTAATTCCCTCGTCCGTCAAAACCATTCGCCTTGATCCCATTAAAATCTCTTACACGTGGTAGTGCTGAAGTAATCAGTCTGTCAAGGAACTCATACATACGCTCTCCTCTAAGGGTTACTTTAGCCCCGATAGGCATTCCCTTACGAAGTTTGAACGATGCAACGTCCTTTTTAGAAACAGTAGAAACTGCTTTCTGCCCTGAGATTCTTGAAAGCTCATCAACGGCATAATCGATCAGTTTTTTATCGGCTACTGCGGCACCAACTCCACGGCTAATAACAATCTTCTTAAGCTTTGGCACTTGCATTACATTGCTGTAACCAAACTCTTCTGTAAGAGCGGTAATCACTCTGTCTTTATACTCTTGCTTTAATCTTGGAATGTAAGCCATAACTAAATTACTTCATTAGATTTTTTAGAAAATCTCACTTTCTTTCCATCTCTTACCTCGTACCCTACACGGGTTACCTCTCCTGACTTAGGATCGATCAACGACAGGTTAGAAATATGGATAGGAGCTTCTTTCTTTACGATCCCTCCCTGAGGATTTTTAGCACTTGGCTTCTCATGTTTTGAAACCATGTTTACACCCTCAACGATCGCCTTATTCTTCTCACGATCCACCTTCAGAACGCTCCCTTCAGCACCTTTGTGCTCTCCGGCAATCACTCTTACAGTATCTCCTGATTTTATTTTTAGCTTTGTCATTTCTTGTCAATGTATTAAAGCACCTCAGGTGCTAATGATACAATTTTCATAAACTGCTTGTCACGTAGCTCACGAGCTACCGGTCCGAATACACGGGTACCGCGCATCTCTCCGGTGGCATTCAAAAGCACACAAGCATTATCGTCGAAACGAATGTAAGAGCCATCAGGACGTCTTACCTCCTTCTTGGTTCGTACTACTACAGCAGTAGATACCTGACCTTTCTTCACGTTTCCGTTAGGAGTGGCATCCTTTACGGTAACAACGATCTTATCACCAACAGAGGCGTATCTTCTCTTAGTACCCCCTAGCACACGGATCGTCAAAACTTCTTTGGCGCCGGTGTTGTCTGCTACTTTTAATCTAGATTCTTGTTGTACCATAATTATTTAGCTCTTTCAATGATTTCAACTAATCTCCAACATTTAGTTTTACTCAACGGACGAGTTTCCATGATCCGAACGGTATCACCAATGTTGCAATCTTCTTTTTCGTCGTGTGCGACATATTTCTTTGTCTTTAACACGAACTTACCGTACATAGGGTGCTTTACACGTTTCACCTCAGAAACCACGATCGATTTCTGCATTTTGTTACTGGTAACTACCCCTATTCTTTCTTTTCTTAAATTTCTATTTTCCATCTCTTAGCAGAATCGAATTATTGTAATTCTCTTTTAGTAAGCTCAGTTGCCAAACGGGCCACGGTTCTTCTTGCTGAACGCAATTGAATCGGGTTTTCCAAAGGCTGAATGGCGTGAGCCAGTTTCAGATCTGCATATTGTTTCTTATAATCACCAAGCTTTTCCTGTAGCTCAGCAGTAGACAATTCTCTAATCTCTGATTGTTTCATGATCTTCTTACTCTAATGAATTAAGCGGAATAATCCCTGGCTACTACGAATTTGGTTCTTACAGGCAGTTTCTGAGCGGCAAGACGCAGTGCTTCTTTAGCAACGTCCATAGGCACACCACCTACTTCAAACATGATTCGACCTGGTTTCACAACAGCTGCCCAATATTCTGGGGCACCCTTACCTTTACCCATACGCACCTCTAAAGGCTTCTTTGTAATAGGCTTATCCGGGAAAATTTTGATCCAAAGCTGACCTTCCCTTTTCATAAAACGGGTGGCAGCCACACGAGCCGCCTCGATCTGACGCGAAGTGATGAACTGTGAATCTAAAGACTTGATCCCGAACATTCCGTTTGAAAGTTGGTTCCCTCTTTGAGACACCCCTTTCATTCGGCCTTTTTGCTGCTTACGGTATTTTGTTCTTTTAGGCTGTAACATTTTCTTTTACTTTAAAAAATTACTTTCTGCGACGAGCTTTACCTCTTCCGGAGTTGTTTCCAGCTCCACCTTTACCTTGCTTCTTAGACATTCCGGTTAAAGGAGAAAGATCTCTCTTTCCGTAAACCTCGCCTTTCATGATCCATACCTTGATACCCAATCTACCATAGGTAGTGTGAGCCTCTTCAAGCGCATAATCAATATCAGCTCTGAATGTTGACAATGGAATACGACCATCTTTATAGGCTTCTGAACGCGCCATTTCAGCACCGTTCAAACGCCCGGAGATCTGGATCTTGATACCTTCGGCGTTCATTCTCATTGCTGCAGCGATAGCCATTTTGATTGCACGACGATACGAGATACGATTCTCGATCTGACGTGCGATGCTTGAAGCAACAAGATTAGCATCAAGTTCCGGTCTTTTGATCTCAAAGATGTTGATCTGAACTTCCTTGTCTGTGATCTTTTTAAGCTCCTCTTTCAGCTTGTCTACCTCCTGACCGCCTTTCCCGATAATAATACCAGGACGGGCAGTGGTGATAGTAACGGTTACAAGCTTTAAAGTACGCTCAATGATCACTCTCGATACACTAGCTTTAGAAAGACGTGCATGGATATACTTTCTGATCTTATCGTCTTCAGCAAGCTTATCTCCATAGTCATTACCTCCGTACCAGTTGGACTCCCATCCTCTGATGATACCAAGGCGATTTCCGATTGGATTTGTCTTTTGTCCCATACTATCTATCTAATTAACTTTGTGTATTATTGTTAGAACCAAGCACGACAGTAACGTGGTTGGAACGTTTTCTGATTCTGTGAGCACGACCCTGTGGTGCAGGACGCAAACGCTTAAGCATCGTTCCTCCGTCCACACGGATCTCCTTAATGAATAAATCTGCATCCTCAAGGCTGGCTTCTTCGTTCTTTGCCTGCCAGTTGGCAATGGCAGAAAGAACCAGTTTTTCCAGACGGCCTGAAGCCTCCTTTTGGCTAAATCTCAAAATAGCAAGCGCCTTTTCCACCTTCTCCCCTCTTACAAGATCAGCAACAAGTCTCATCTTACGTGGAGAAGTAGGGCAGTTATTCAACTTTGCAAATGCTAAGCTCTTCTTAGCTTCTTTTATTTGCTCTGCTTTTTCTCTTTTACGAACTCCCATGGCTACTTATTATTTTTTTCCTTTATTTTTCGCACCCGCATGACCTCTGAACGATCGTGTTGGTGAAAATTCTCCTAACTTATGACCCACCATGTTCTCTGTAACATATACAGGAACGAACTGGCGACCATTATGTACCGCTATGGTCTGCCCTACGAAGTCTGGCGTAATCATTGACGCCCTGCTCCAGGTTTTGATAACGGTCTTCTTACCTGATTCAACATTTTGTTGAACTTTCTTCTCTAATTTATAGTGAACGTAAGGTCCTTTTTTTAATGAACGTGCCATCTTTTAATACTTTATTTCTTTCTACGTTCTACAATGTACTTATTACTTGCCTTGGTCTTAGAACGTGTTCTAAAGCCTTTAGCAGGCAAGCCTTTTCTTGATCTTGGGTGACCTCCGGAAGCTCTTCCTTCACCACCACCCATTGGGTGATCAACAGGGTTCATCACAACTGGTCTTGTTCTAGGTCTTCTACCTAACCAGCGTTTTCTACCTGCCTTACCTGAAACGATCAACTGGTGGTCAGAGTTAGATACCGCACCAATGGTAGCCATACAATCGGCTAATACCATACGGGTTTCTCCCGATGGCAGTTTAATGGTAGCGTATTTACCCTCTCTGGCCATCAACTGTGCGAACGCACCTGCTGAACGTGCCATAACCGCACCCTGTCCGGGACGCAGTTCAATACAAGAAATAATAGTACCTAAAGGCACCTCACTTAAAGGCATTGCATTTCCGATCTCAGGAGCAACTCCGGTTCCAGACACTACGGTCTGACCTACCTGAAGTCCGTTCTGAGCAATGATATAGCTCTTCTCTCCGCCTTTGTAAACGATCAATGCAATAAACGCAGTTCTGTTTGGATCGTACTGGATCGACTCCACAGTAGCCTCAACACCTGTATTAGCTCTTTTGAAATCGATAACACGATACTTTCTCTTGTGACCACCACCTTTGTAGCGCATGGTCATCTTACCTTGACTGTTTCTACCTCCCGACTTTTTTAACGGAGCGAGCAAGCTCTTCTCCGGCTTATCAGTAGTGATCGCGTCAAATCCGTTCACTACTCTAAATCGCTGTGCAGGAGTAACTGGTTTTAATTTTCTAACTGACATTCCGTCTCTAATTAAATATTGCTATAAAAATCAATAATCTCTCCTTCAGCTACCTGAACGATTGCTTTTTTATAAGCGTTGGTTTTTCCGTTTTGGATGCCGCTTTTTGTGTAACGGGTACTACGCTTAGGCCCGTAATTCATTGTGCGAACTTTTTCAACAGAAACACCATAGGCAGCCTCAACCGCATTCTTGATCTCGATCTTGTTTGCTCTGGTATCAACCAGGAAACCATAACGATTATTCAACTCGCTGTCTGCGGTTGCTTTTTCCGTAATAATAGGCTTAATTAACACACTCATGGGTTTCATTATTTACTTAAATTCGACACAATACCTTCCAGTGAACCCTCAAAAAACACCACACTTTTAGCGTTAACTATCTTGTAAGTGTTTAATTCTGAAGGAGTTACGACTTCTGAGGCCTTCAAATTGCGCGACGACAAATATACATTTTTATTTGCATCACCCAAGACGAACAAAGACTTTTTGCCTTCTAACCCTAAGGCTTTCAGCACAGAAGCAAAATCTTTGGTTTTAGGAGACTCGAAGTTGAAGTCTTCAACTACCATGATCTGATTGTCTTTTGCCTTGGCAGAAAGCGCAGATCTTCTGGCTAGTTTCTTCAATCCTTTGGTCAACTTCTGGGTGTAGTCTTTTGGTCTTGGACCAAAAATACGTCCACCTCCTTTAAAGACTGGCGACTTGATACTTCCCGCACGAGCTGTACCTGTCCCTTTTTGCTTCTTGATCTTACGGGTACTCCCGGCGATCTCAGCACGCTCTTTAGCCTTGTGTGTTCCCTGACGTTGGTTAGCCAGGTACTGCTTAACATCCAGATAAACAGCGTGATCGCTTGGTTCTATTCCAAAAACTGAATCAGAAAGACTAACCTTTCTTCCAGTTTCTTTTCCGTTCTTATCTAATACTGCTACTTCCATTACTTCTGAATGATTACATAAGCATTCTTGTGACCCGGAACACACCCTTTAACCACTAAAAGGTTTTTCTCAGGAACCACTTTCAATACTTTTAGGTTTTGTACTGTTACTTTTTCTGCACCCATCTGTCCTGCCATGCGCATTCCTTTGAATACACGTGCCGGATACGATGCAGCTCCAATAGATCCCGGTGCTCTCAGACGGTTGTGCTGCCCGTGAGTGGCCTGCCCAACACCTCCAAAGCCGTGTCTTTTAACAACACCCTGGAATCCTTTTCCTTTTGATGTACCACTTACATCAACAAATTCTCCTGCTTGAAATTGCTCTACTGTCAAAGTATCGCCTAATTTGTACTCACCTTCAAAATCCTGGAATTCGACAACTTGTTTTTTTGGAGCAGTACCTGCTTTTTTAGCATGACCTAGTTCAGCCTTGCTAGCATGTTTTTCTGCCTTGTCATCGAAACCAAGTTGAAGAGCCTCATACCCGTCAACCTCATTGGTTCTGACTTGGGTAACTACGCATGGTCCAGCTTCGATAACAGTACAAGGAATATTCTTCCCGTTCTCATCGAACAGACTGGTCATACCAATTTTCTTTCCAATTAACCCAGACATTCTAATTTTCATTTAATGACCTCGAATCGCTCTATTCCGATTTCCGGTCTTTGTTAATATAAATACGAACTATTTAAAAAAACTTCAGGGTCAAAATACTTTCAACCCTGAATGTATTTTTTCCGTTTTTCCTTTGCGAATCGCTCCGGACATGTCGTGCAACCCCTTCCGGTGGCACACCTGAGAACTTACACCTTGATCTCTACCTCAACCCCGCTTGGAAGCTCAAGCTTCATCAGCGCATCGATGGTTTTCGAAGAAGAGCTGTAGATATCAAGAAGTCTTTTGTAAGAACTCAACTGAAACTGCTCTCTCGACTTTTTGTTTACGTGAGGAGAACGCAGTACGGTAAAGATCTTTTTGTGAGTAGGTAACGGGATAGGCCCTGTTACCACAGCGCCGGTAGTTTTTACCGTTTTTACAATCTTCTCTGCAGATTTATCTACCAGGTTGTGATCGTACGACTTTAACTTTATTCTGATTTTCTGACTCATTTTCTTTAGATTTAAGCATTAACTCCTTTAGCTGCTTTGATCACTTCTTCGGCAATATTCGAAGGAGTTTCTGCATAGTGAGAGAATTCCATAGTAGAAGTAGCTCTACCTGAAGAAAGGGTTCTAAGCGAAGTCACATATCCGAACATCTCAGATAACGGTACCTCTGCCTTGATCACCTTAGATCCGGCACGGTCGCTCATGTTGTTCACCTGACCGCGACGACGGTTAAGGTCACCAACAATATCACCCATGTTTTCTTCCGGAGTAAGCACCTCGAGCTTCATGATCGGTTCCATGATAATCGCTCTTGCGGCTCTGGCAGCCTCCTTGTAACCAAGCTTGGCAGCAAGCTCGAACGATAGCTGATCAGAATCCACAGGGTGGAAAGATCCATCCTTCAGGGTCACCTTCATGGCATCCATCTCAAATCCTGCAAGAGGTCCGTTCTTCATAGCCATCTTGAATCCTTTTTCAACCGATGGAATGAATTCCTTAGGAATATTACCTCCTTTAACCTCGTTCACAAACTCAAGTCCGGCTTTACCTTCTTCAGCAGGCTCCATGGTAAATACGATATCTGCAAATTTACCACGACCACCGGTTTGCTTCTTGTACACCTCTCTGTGATCTGCTTTACCGGTAATAGCTTCTTTGTACTCTACCTGAGGCTGACCTTGGTTCACTTCTACCTTAAACTCACGCTTAAGACGGTCAACAATAATATCAAGGTGAAGCTCACCCATACCTGAGATAATGGTCTGACCTGAAGCTTCATCTGTTTTAACCTGGAACGTCGGATCCTCTTCAGCAAGTTTTGCCAACGCCATACCAAGCTTATCAACATCCGCCTTCGTCTTAGGCTCAACAGCGATACCGATCACAGGGTCAGGGAAGTTCATACTCTCCAATACAATTGGGTGCTTCTCATCACTCAGGGTATCACCTGTCTTAATATCTTTAAATCCAACAGCAGCTCCAATGTCTCCTGCTTCGATAAAGTCAATTGCATTTTGCTTGTTAGAGTGCATCTGATAAATACGAGAGATACGCTCTTTTTTACCTGAACGATTGTTCAATACGTAAGATCCTGCATCTAGTCTACCTGAATAAGCACGGAAGAAAGCCAGACGACCTACGAACGGGTCAGTAGCGATCTTAAATGCTAGTGCAGCAAAAGGAGCATCAACACTTGGCTTACGGCTGATCTCTTCTTCTGTATCAGGGTTGGTACCAACAATCGCCTCCTTATCTACAGGAGAAGGCAGGTAACGACAAACACAGTCAAGCAAGAACTGAACTCCTTTATTCTTGAAAGAAGAACCACATACCATTGGTACGAAGCTCAGATCCATTACTGCAGCGCGTACAGCAGCGTGAATCTCATCTTCAGTAATAGAGTTCTCATCTTCGAAGAACTTCTCCATAAGCTCTTCATCATACTCGGCTACAGCCTCAATAAGCTGTGCTCTGTACATATCAACTTCTTCCTGCATTTCGGCAGGAATGTCCACCTCGTCAAAAGTAGATCCGAAGTTGTCTTCGTGCCATATGATAGCACGGTTTTTAACCAGGTCAACGATACCTTTAAAGTCGGCCTCTTCTCCAATAGGAAGAACAAGCGGCACGGCTTTAGAACCAAGCATCTCTTTTACCTGCTTACAAACTGCCAGGAAGTTTGAACCCTGACGGTCCATTTTATTAACGAACCCGATACGCGGTACATTATAGTTATCGGCAAGCCTCCAGTTAGTTTCCGACTGTGGCTCCACCCCGTCAACCGCACTAAATAAGAATACCAATCCATCAAGTACTCTCAGCGAACGGTTTACCTCTACGGTAAAGTCAACGTGGCCGGGAGTATCGATAATATTAAAGTGATAATCTTTAGCATTCGGAAGAGGCTGCCCTTTTTCCATCGGGAATTTCCAGGTACAAGTAGTTGCAGCAGAGGTAATGGTAATTCCTCGCTCCTGCTCTTGCTCCATCCAGTCCATCGTAGCTGCACCATCGTGCACCTCACCGATCTTGTGACTTATCCCTGTATAGAAAAGGATACGCTCGGTAGTAGTGGTCTTACCGGCATCAATGTGCGCAGCAATACCAATATTCCTTGTATATTTTAAATCTCTTTGTGCCATTTTCTAAATGTTCGGTTTTCGGTTAAAATCTAAAGTGAGAGAACGCCTTGTTCGCTTCAGCCATCTTGTGCGTATCCACACGTTTCTTCACTGCAGCACCTTCTTCTTTAGATGCAGCAAGAATTTCATTGGCAAGACGAAGTGCCATAGACTTCTCATTTCTCTTACGAGCATAACCGATAAGCCACTTCATCGCCATAGATACCTTTCTGTCAGGTCTGATCTGCATAGGAATCTGGAAGGTAGCTCCTCCAACACGTCTACTTCTCACCTCTACGTGAGGCATAACGTTTGATAATGCATCTTTCCAGATCTCAAGCGCGGTCTTTTCATCATCCTGTTTCTTCTCCTCCACTATATCGATAGCATCGTAGAAAACTTTAAATGCAATAGACTTTTTACCATCCCACATCATCATGTTAACGAAGCGTGTTACCAGCTGATCGTTAAACCTAGGATCCGGCAAAAGAGGTCTCTTTTTAGCCTGTCTTTTTCTCATGTTTTCTTTTTAAAAGTTTTAATTACTTTTTAGGGCGTTTAGCACCGTACTTAGATCTCCTTTGCGTTCTTCCCTGAACACCTGCAGTATCCAGAGCACCACGAACGATGTGATACCTAACTCCCGGTAAGTCTTTTACCCTTCCGCCTCTTACTAATACTATCGAGTGCTCTTGTAAATTGTGACCCTCTCCTGGGATGTAAGCGTTTACTTCCTTACCGTTGGTAAGACGTACCCTTGCCACCTTACGCATAGCCGAGTTCGGCTTCTTAGGTGTAGTGGTGTAAACACGCGTACAAACCCCTCTTCTCTGAGGACACGAATCCAAAGCAGCCGATTTACTCTTCTTAGTAATCTTGGCTCTTCCTTTTCGTACTAATTGTGAAATTGTTGGCATAATTTACTTTACAATAAATATTATTTTATATCCTCAAAACCCACGTCTGGCTTGGACACAGAACCTCCTGAGACAGAAGTACATGCCGTTTTGAGGTCGGCAAAGGTAGGAATAAATACTAATAAATCAAATCTTAAATGATTAATTTTCAACCTACTTTCATGTTATTCCAAAAAAAGCAGTCAGGAATGGAGATCCGATGGAAGAATTCTAACTCAACACCTGAAATGATCAGGTAGATCCACATGAGACGTTGATCCAATAAACAAAAAACACAGCCTCCTGTAGAAGTTTAAGACCATGATCAATGTCCATGACACTATTGACCGTAAAAAAATTGCAACCCTGGAAAAAAAATCAAAAGCCTGCATTCAAGGCCTGGAAAAAGGTCACCAGCTCAGCTTCTTCCTTAAGATCATAACCTTTTTCACTGAGAAAACTTCGAGCTGCAGCCACCTCTTGCTCGGGCAACATTTCAAGTACCTTATTTCTTCTCATCTTAACCAGCTTGGGCAACTCTCTGTTCACACCGACAAGCACCTCCTCTTTAAGAATAAATCTGTTTGGAACACTCCCTTTCAGAGGGTCCCCGGAATCTCTGCCCTCCCGGAAATAAACCCACTGTTTTTTAAACAACCTGTAATCCCCATCAGTAACCAATGCAAGTAAATAGCCATTTTGCCTGCCTTCATCTGAGCTATATTCTGAATAAACATAGAGATCATCCCCGATCTTACATCGTATCTCCGGGTCCTTTTTTACCACATACACCTCATTTTCAGAATCAGAGATGTTTATTTTTATTTCCATAACTCCATTCAGCGCATCAAACCTTGCATAGACACCGGGTATTTCCTTACCTCCCAGATAAAGAACAGATTCTTTAAAACGGTCATCTGCATAACGAGACCCCGCAACCTTCAAATCGTTATCAACAGCATTCTCATGATCTACCTGCCGAATTAAATTTCCCAACTCTTCAGATAACTG
Organism: Robertkochia marina; assembly: GCF_004799345.1. Lineage (GTDB taxonomy): Bacteria > Bacteroidota > Bacteroidia > Flavobacteriales > Flavobacteriaceae > Robertkochia > Robertkochia marina. The sequence goes on along the minus strand of NZ_SSMC01000001.1, from coordinate 1,507,030 downwards.
AAAAAGGTCTGCCGTAGTTCCGGGCGTTTGACAGCTGATGTTTTGCACTGGCAATAAAAACATCATAAAAACAAGTAGACACAGTATATTCCTCATAATACATTTGTTAAGGTCGAGAAACAATAATACATAAAAAAACTCCTTCATCTAAAAAAGCATGCCCGGAAACCCTTTGAAGACACATTCCCTGGAATCACTCATGAACTTAGCGCAAATCTACATCACGCAGATGCAGGCGTTTTTACAGTCATCGCGATCAATATTCACTATCAATATCCAACCTTTCTGAATAAGCACATTTCCCTTAACAAAAAGTATCGTTTGAACCGTCATCACTCCTTAATATATATCGAAAAAAACAAGAGATCTCACAATAGAAATAAACAGCAATAAAAAACCATCAACTTCCAGCCTTAAAAAACACAGAACCCAAACGATCTTTTCTTGTACCCTGCCCACATAATCACTTTTTCCATTTGCCACTTATTCTGTTTAAAGGTAACAGTAACGCACCATGAACTACACCGCAATCACACAAACCACCTAAAACAACCACACCACCCTTCGCGACCCTAATAAGCAAAATACCTGATCAAAGGACTCCAAACATACCAACCCTCAACATTTTTAAATTATTTTTTGAGAAATTATCATAAAATTAAGAATAGTGTTAACAAGGGTTCAGGGTCTTAAAAACCAAATCCGGAAACACTTATTTACTGCATATAACTCCCCAGCGCAACAGCACCCCATAAAACGATTAAAACCCACACACCTCTGTATTTCAGTTACTTAAAATATGAGTGAAAACAATAACTGAGAAGCAACATGAGCTGCACCCGAAACAAAAATCAAGAATTCCGATAGCTACCCATGGGCAACACTTTGTAAAAACAAGCTTTGATAATTAAGAAGCCTGTTAATAAAATACTAAGGGATATTTGTGTTTGTTAACAATAATTTTAGATATTTAGCCCGCTAATTCAATATTAATTCACAAATATGAAAACTAAACTTAAAGGCTATCTAGCACTTTTACTGGTGCTGGTTGCGCAGATTTCATTTGCGCAGGTGAAAACGATCACTGGTACGGTAACCGACCAGGATGGTTTGCCTCTACCGGGTGCCAGTGTTGCAATTCAAGGCACCACACAAGGTACGCAAACAGATTTCGATGGGAATTATGCTATCGAAGCTGCCGCGGGGCAGGTCTTGGTTTTCTCCTATGTAGGACAGAAAACCGAGGAACGAACAGTTGGAGCTTCCAACGTAATTGATGTGGTTTTAGGGCAGGATGCCCAGGCCCTGGAAGAGGTAATTGTTACCGCCCAGGGTATCAAGCGGGAACGTAAGGCTCTTGGATACGCGGTATCTGAGGTTGCCAGCGAACAGCTTGAACAACGTGCTGAAGGTGACATTGGACGTGTACTTTCAGGGAAGGCATCAGGGGTACAGATTACCGCTCAGAGTGGTCTGTCAGGTTCTGGTACCAACATTATTATTCGTGGTCTCAGCTCCTTTAGCGGGTCTAACCAACCATTGTTCATTGTTGATGGGGTTCCCTTCAGCTCTGATACCAATGCACAGGGAGACTTCGTAGATGGTAACGCTGGTGGTTCAAGATTCTTTGACCTTGACCCGAACAACATCGAAAGCATCAACGTACTTAAAGGTCTTGCAGCTGCAACTCTTTACGGTACGCAGGGACGTAACGGGGTGATCCTGATCACCACCAAGAACGGAGCTTCAGGTGGAGGCGCCAAGAAGAACGAGGTAACTGTTAACACCTCTTTATTCTTTAACGACATCGCTTCTTTACCTGACTACACCAACAAGTGGGGTAACGGATTTGACCAGGCTTTCGGGTGGTTCTTCTCTAACTGGGGACCCAACTTTGAAGAAAATGCCATTGGTGGATGGGGGTCTCAGGCTGCCATTGACGAGAATGGTACACTACCTCACCCTTACTCTACAGCGAGTTCAGGTACAGGTATTCCTCAGGCATTCCCTGAATTCCAGGGCGTGCGTTACGACTACAAACCTTACCAGAGTGCTGAGAACTTCTTTAAAACAGGAACGGTTCTTAACACCTCGGTTAACTTTAACACCTCTTCTGATGACGGGAAGATGAGCATGAGTGCCAACATGGGTCACTTAACTGACGAAGGGTTTACCCCTGAGAACAAGGTTATCAGAAACACCTTGGGTATTGGTGGTAGAGCTGAATTAAGCAACAACTTCACAGTAAGTGGTACACTGAACTACGCAAGAACAGATTTTCGTTCACCTCCTATCGCAGCGGGTGATGGTAACACCGTATTCGGTGCTTCAGAAGGATCTTCTGTATTCTCGAATGTATTCTTTACACCTCGAAGTGTTGACATGCTAAACCTGCCTTATCAGAACCCACTTACCGGGGCCAGTGTTTACTACCGTCAGAACAACAGTATTCAGCACCCTTTATGGACTGTAAACAACGCTCAAACAAGACAGGAAACCAACAGAACCTTTGGTAACACCACCATTGTTTATAAGGTTAATGACAACATGAACCTGACGTACCGTTTGGGACTTGATATGTATAGTGAAAATAACACCAACTATCAAAACAAAGGTGGGGTGAGTGATGTTGCCCGTACCCGTAGTGGTTTCTACAACACGTGGAACAACACCAACACTATCTGGGATCACAACCTTTTCTTAAGCGGTCTATTTGATATCACCGAAAAGATCGGAGTTTCTTTCAACGTTGGTGCTACTGCCAGACGTGACGTATTTGATCAGAACGGAGTTTCTTCTTCAGGACAGCAGGTATTTGACGTAATCCGTCACTTCAACTTCGAGCTTCAGGATGAGATCCAGTTCTTCCAGCAACGTAACATCAACGGTATGTACGGACAAGCTGATTTCGATTTCGGCGACTTCGTTTACCTGACTGTTGCCGGTCGTAACGACTGGGTATCTAACCTTTCAGAAGAGAACAGATCTATCTTCTACCCCAGTGTTAGTACCTCATTTGTTCCAACCAGTGCATTTGACGCGCTAAGAGGAAGTTCTTTCTTAAACTTCCTGAAAGTGAGAGCCGGTTACGGTACTTCTGCTACCTTCCCAACAGGATATCCAACAGTAAGTACGCTGAACCTGAACACTCAGAGATGGATCAACGCTGCCGGTGGTTTTGCTGCCTCTAACGAGATTTCTGCAACCCTTGGTAATCCAAACCTAAGACCAGAAACACTTAAAGAACTGGAGTTTGGTGTTGAGTCAAGATTCTGGAACAACAGAATTACCCTGAACGCTTCTTACTTTAACCGTATTACTGAAGACCTGATCGTAGATCGTAGACTGGATGCTTCTTCCGGAGCGCGTTTTATCCAGACTAACATTGGTGAGATCGAAGTAGACGGAGTTGAAGTTGACCTTGGTGTAGACATCTTCAGAAATCCTGAAGGATTTAACTGGAATGTTAATGCTAACTTCAATGCCATTGAGCCTATCGTAAACGATCTTGGGGCCGACACAGACCTTATTGTATATGCAGGTTTTGGTGACCTTGGTAACGCCGCTATCGAAGGAGAGCCTCTGGGTACCATTGTAGGTTCAAGAATCCTTAGAAATGACCAGGGACAACCCCTGATCAACAGTGAAGGTGATTATATTGTAGAGGCAGGACAGTTCGCCATTGGTGATCCTAACCCTGACTACACCCTGAACGTTTCGAACTCTTTCTCTTTCGGAAACTTCAACTTCAGCTTCCTGCTTCAGCATGTTGCCGGAGGTGATATCTATAGCCAGACGATCGCTACCCTACTTGGTCGTGGTTTGGTTCAGGACACTGACAACAGGGAAGCTACTTATATCCTTCCTGGTATCAATGAGAACACCGGACAACCTAACAACATTCAGATCAACAACTCAGATTACCACTTTGACAACGTTCTTTTCGGACCGTCAGAGCTGAACATCTACGACGGGTCTGTAATCCGTTTACAGGAAGTTGCTTTCGGGTATTCACTACCTAAGAAGATCCTTGACAGAACACCTTTCGGTGCACTGACCTTTACTGTGTCAGGACAAAACCTTTGGTACGAGGCTTACAATACTCCTGATAGTGTTAACTTTGATCCAAACCAGGCAGGTCTTGGTGTAGGTAACGGTCAAGGATTTGACTGGTTAACCGGACCTAGTTCAAGGAGATATGGATTTAGTGTAAAAGCTACATTCTAAACAATAAAATGAGAAAAATGAAAAACAGTTTAAAGAAAATCGGATTAGGGATTCTTTCGGCAATGACCTTTGTTGCTTGTGAGACCACCGATCTTGATCTCACAGATAACCCTAACGCACTAATTCCGAGCCAGGCAGACGTTAACTTTTACACCACTGCCATCCAGCTGAATTATGTGAACTTTGTTGAAAGCATGGGAGTTACCGGTGGGCAGATCACCCGTCAGGAGGTATTTTTTGACAGAAACTACCTGAACGCCTATGCACCTATCGCCTTTGATGGTGAATGGGATGATGTATATCGTGGAATATTAACCAACCTGAAGGCCATGCGTCCTGTGGCTCAAGAAAATGAATTATTCAACCACCTAGGTGTGGCTGAGGTACTGGCTGCCGATGCTATGATCACCTTGGTTGATTATTTCGGACCGGTACCATTTACTGAAGCCCTGGCTGCAGAGGAAGGGGTATTTAACCCGGCTCCTGATTCAGGAGAGGAAGTGTACGCCGCTGCCCTTGAAATGTTGAATACAGCGATCGCTAATTTTAACAAAGGTGCTACTGCTGAACTTGCCAGTGACTTCTTCTACGGAAACGACTATGACAACTGGATCAAATTGGCCAATACCCTTAAAATGAAGATCTATCTTCAGACAAGATTGGTGAATCCAAGTGCAGTTTCTGAATTCAACGCCATCGTTACTTCAGGAAATTATATCGATGAAACCTCTGAAGATTTCGAATTCAGATGGGGTAACAACGAGAACCAGCCCGACACTCGTCACCCGAGATATGCGGATGACTATACACCAACCGGTGCCGGTAACTACCAGTCTAACTGGTTAATGAACCTTATGCAGACTACCAACGACCCAAGACTTCAGTACTACTTCTATCGTCAGACATCAGTAGTTCCAGGTCAGGACGGAGCGGAGCCTAACGAGGAAACCATCGACTGTTCTCTTGAAACTGCTCCACAGCATTATCTTGACGGAGATTTCACTTTCTGTGCTCTTTCTAACGGATATTGGGGAAGAGATCACGGAGATGATTCAGGTATTCCACCAGATGGATTCTTCAGAACTGCCATCGGGGTTTATCCTGCTGCAGGTAACTTTGATGACGGACGTTTTGATGATGTACAGCAAGGTGGCGGAGGCCAGGGAGCTGGTATCACTCCGATCATGCTGGCTTCATGGGTAGACCTGATGCAAGCGGAGATGGCAGCTATCAGCAACCCTGCTGCTGCTAAGCCATTCCTGATCTCTGCGCTTGAAAAGTCAATCGCCAAGGTACAATCATTCGGAGCTCTTGATGCTTCTGCAGATCTTGATACTGCACCTACTGATGCTCAGGTTGACGCTTTCACTGCCTTGATCGACGGATCTTTTGATGCTGCATCAGACAGTGAGAAGTGGGATATTATTGGTGAGCAGCTAATCGTAACCACTTTCGGTAACGGTACTTCTGCTTTCAACTTCTACAGAAGAACAGGTTTCCCAACCACGCTTCAGCCTAACAGGGAGCCAAATCCGGGATCTGTGATCCGTTCGTTGAGATATCCTGCAAATGCCGCTAACAACAACTCTAGTATCGAGCAGCGTCAGAACGTAACTTTCCAGGTGTTCTGGGATAACAATCCTGCTTCACCTGCGTTCCCAATCGCTAACTAAAAAACTGATTTAGAACATGAAAAGAATAAAATCAATATTAACTTTTGGTCTGTTAGCAGCGACTGTTTCCTGTGTGGAGAGCGACGCTTCAATAGACGAGCTATTTGACAATACCTCCAGAGGAGCTGTATTGCGAACGCTGGACGTTTCCAGTCCTGACTTTTCTATCTCTGATCCTGAATCTGTTTTTTCAGTAACCCTGGAAGAGCAAGATGAAGAGGAAGGAGCACTATTTGAGTCTATGGATGTATACGTATCCTATACTGATAATACCCCGGGAAAACCGGACGACAATGACTATTCTAAAGCAGAGGCTTTCCTTAAAAACATTCCTGCTTCAGAATGGGGTACAAGTGCCTTAGGCCTTCCTGAATACACCCTTGAGGTTAGCTTCGGAGAAGCTTTAAGCGCTTTATCAATTGCCGATACTGAGTTTGCAGGTGGAGATTATTTTGACATTCGTTTGGTATTAAACCTAACTGATGGTCGTTCTTTCTCCAGTGCCGATGGTAATGGTAACATCTTTACCGGATCTTTCTTCAGAAGTCCGTTCTCCTACCGTTCACCTATCGTATGTCCTGCTACATTTGATGCACCTACTGTAGGTACCTGGACCCTTTCAGGTCAGGATTCTTACGGAGACGGATGGAACGGAGCCTCTATTGACATCCTTGTTGACGGAGAGCAGTTCCTGAACTTCCTGGTAACAGAAGATCAAGGTGATACTAATGAAGTAACCTTTGAAATTCCTTCCGGAGCTACTTCTATCGAAGTGTTCTACAATTCCGGAGCATGGGATTCTGAGGTAACCTTCCAGCTAATCTCTGCCAATGGAAATACAGTACTGGATCTGGGACCAAGTCCTGCTGCAGGAGTATCTCTGATCGATTACTGCAACTCAGACTTATAATATTCCTTTTAACCATAAAAAGGAGTTCTCTGAGTCTCTTTTTAAAATTAATTTGATCAAACCATCCCCATTTCGGGGATGGTTTTTTTATGACTATCCTGTAAAAAACTTCTCGGGAACTTAAGGATCAAGAAGTTCTTCAAACCCTTTTATCCAAGGGGTAAAGCACTCCCCACGTCTATACCCAAAAGACCCATTCATGTTAATTTTCCCCGTATAGCATTGAAATAAAGGCTACATAGATCTGAAAGATCCACCCTTTCTAAAAACCGACTTACCCCCTAATAACAGTAGGATAACAACTTAAAATATCTCGGTTAAATCTTACTGGATTAACAAATTGTTAAGGATATTTTATGTTTATTAACGAGAATTTAGGATATTTAGGCCGCTAATTCAATATTAATTCACAAATATGAAAACTAAACTTAATGGCTTTCTAGCACTATTGCTGGTGCTGGTTGCGCAGATTTCCTTTGCGCAAACAAAAACGATCACTGGTACGGTTACAGACCAGGATGCCTTGCCGTTACCCGGGGCCAGTGTTTTGGTAAAGGGTACATCTAATGGTACTCAAACCGACTTTGACGGAAATTATTCGATTCAGGCCTCTGAAGGCCAGGTGCTTGTTTTCTCCTATGTTGGGCAAGAAACTCAGGAGATCACCGTAGGCGCCTCTTCCACGATCAATGTGCAACTGCTTCAATCGGCTCAAGAGCTTGGAGAGGTAGTACTTACAGCATTAGGTCTGGAAAAAAAGAAGGATGAGGATCTAAGTTCCTCGACCCTGGTAGACACGGAAGCATTACAGAAATCAGGAGAAACGGGAGTGATCCAGGGGCTTGCGGGTAAAACCTCAGGTATTCAGATCACAAGAAACTCCGGAGACCCGGGTGCTGGTGCCTATATCCAGATTCGTGGTCAAAACACCATTACCGGTAGCGCTTCTCCCCTAATTGTACTTGACGGGGTTGCCATTTCCAATACATCTGTAGGATCGGGTGTAGGTGGTGTTGTTCAACAGTCTCGTCTTAATGACATCAACCCTGAAGACATTGAATCGGTAACAGTATTGAAAGGTGCAGCAGCTGCTGCAGTTTGGGGTACCGGTGCTGCAAACGGGGTACTTGTTATCAAAACTAAAAGAGGTCGTGGTGCCGGAGGCAGTCGCATGTCTGTAAACGTTAGATCGAGTGTAGCTTTTGACGAGATCAACGTAGAATGGGACAAACAAGACAAGTTCGGGCAAGGTCTAAGTGGAGCCTGGGCAGAAGATTTCGCACTATCCTGGGGAGATAAGATCGCCGATCGTCCCGGAGGAGCTGATGTATTTGACACCTCTGGAGAGTACTTTGAGGCAGATTCAGGAAACCTCATCTACCCTATCACAGAGAAAAGATCTCGAGAGGTTTTTAATGATGTGAACAGAGATCAGGTGTTCCAGACGGGAGTTACCTTAGACAACTCTGTAAGTATTGGTTTCAGTGGTGACAACAGCAACACCCTGTTATCACTTTCAAATCTTGACCAGGAAGGTATTATCCGTGGACAGTCTTCGTACAACAGAAAGACTTTCCGTTTGAATCACGAGGTGAACCTTACTGAAAAACTTACCGCTAGAATCAATACCAACTATTCGACCATCAAGTCGCAGCGTATACAGCAAGGTTCTAATATCAATGGTTTATACCTTGGATATTTAAGAACTGCTCCTGATTTTAACAATACGGATTATAAAGGAACTTACTACGATGCCAATGGGGTGGCTTTCCCTAATGCTCACAGAGCCTATCGTGGTAGTGTAGGTACCATTCCTGTTTATAACAACCCGGGATGGACCATCAATGAGCAGACCAACCCTAACCGTGTAGAGCGTTTTATCATCAACCCTGAAATTCAGTGGCAGATCACAGATAATATGATCTTTACAGGTCGTTACGGACTGGATTATTATACTGACGTAAGAGAAACGTACTTCCCTGCTAACTCTTCAGGTATTCCTGACGGTAATTATGCCCGTACAGAAATTGCTGAAAAGAATTCTACCTGGAACTTCTTCCTTTCATCTAACTACGATCTGGGAGAAGCTTTCAATCTGAGCTGGATCCTTGGTACGCAATTTGAAGAGTCTGATTATCACAGTATCGGAGGTACTTCAAATAATTTCACCAACCCATTCTTAGGCGACCTGAGATTATTTGGAAATGCAGATGCCGCAAACGAACTGCCATTCCTGTTCAAACAAAAAACTCGTAAGAACGGTGCTTATGCTGTAATTAACGCTGAGCTCTTCAACCAGTTATTCGTAGAATTAACAGGAAGATACGAGCGTCCTTCTACTGTAGAGGACAATGTATTTTACCCTTCTGCATCTTTAGGATGGGCTTTTAGTAACATCATTCCTGAAAACAATTTCCTTAGCTTTGGTAAGTTAAGAGCTTCTTACGGAGAGATCGGTATCGAGCCACAGCCTTATGCAACAAGAACAACTTTCGGTCCCGGAGGCGTTGGATCTTCATGGGGAGATTTCCTTGCTGCAGGTACCTATGGTAACCCGTTTACACGATCTACTACCTTAGGTAATCCTGACCTTACCATTGAGAGAATCAAAGAATTCGAGGTAGGAGCAGATTTCCGTTTCTTCAACAATTACATGACGCTTGGATTCACCTACTATGACAGGGTTACTGAAGATGCGATCCTGCCATTAGACCTGGCGCCTTCTTCAGGATTCTCTAACGTACTTGCAAACGCTGCTGAGATCTCTAACAAAGGTATCGAGATCGATGCGAACGTGAACATATTCAACCAGGGAGATTTTAAATGGAGCGTGAACGCTAACTTCTCCCGTAACCGAAACATCGTTGAGAGTCTGAGCGGGGTGCAGTCTGTATTCCTAAACGGATTTACAGGAGCTTCTTCACGAGTTGTAGAAGGTGAGCCTTTTGGAGCTCTTTGGGGTGGAAGATTACTCCGGGATGCTGAAGGCAACCTTGATCTCGATGCAAACGGTTTCCCACAACTTGATCCTGAAGCCGGTTTGATCGGAGATCCTAACCCGGACTGGAGAGGTGGTCTTGGAACTACCATTTCATGGAAAGGCCTTACGCTTTCTGCCTTATTCGAGACCTTCCAGGGTAATGAAATGTGGGCAGGAACCAAGGGAGTGTTGAACTATTTCGGTATCAGCCCGGAAACTGCCAACGAAACCACAGCACCAACTGACCTTGTAAACGCTTCCGGTACAGTTATCCCGGCAGGAACCACCTTCCGTGGTAATATCGGAGATTTCGGTGCAGGTCCTGTTGCTCTTGATCAGTCTTGGTATTTAGGTCTTGCCAGTGGATTTGCTTCATCGCACGAGCTTTATATAGAAGACGCTTCATGGACTCGTCTCCGTGAATTATCTTTATTCTATAGCCTGCCAACCAACATGATGGAATCAATCGGTTTCAGAAGTGCTGAAATTGGTGTAACCGGTAGAAACCTGGTTCTATGGACAGATTTCGAAGGAGTTGATCCTGACCTGAACTTAACTGGTGCTTCCAAAGGACGTGGTCTTGACTACTTTACCAATCCAGGAACCAGATCATACCTGTTTACTTTAAGACTTGGACTTTAAAAAAATAAAATGATACGCATGAAAAAAATAATTTATTCAGCTTTAGCAGTTTCGGGGCTATTATTAGGTAGCTGTTCCGATTACACTGACGGGCTAAATGTAGATCCGAACAACTTTACCGACTCTCCCGGGAATTTAGTACTGGGGCAGGTAGGTCTTTCTGTGGCTTCACTTTCTGAAAGTCAGCCTTCCAGATATGCCGCGATATTTACCGACCAGTTCTCTGGTTGTGACAGACAGTATGAGCAGTATGAAGCTTATGTAGTAACTGCACAGGATTTTGATGATTCCTGGGATGATATCTACGCAGACGGAATTGCACAGGCCAAATTCGTACGTGAAAAAGCTATAGAAGAAGGTGACGCTCAGTTAGAAGGTGCTGCCATGATCCTTGAAGCCCTGCTTTTCGGAGAAACCGCCGCGCTTTACGGAAACGTGCCTTTCTCTGAGGCCGGAGATCCTTTTGAATTTCCAAACCCTAGTTATGACAGTCAGACCGAGGTTCTTAACGGAGTGCAGGCAATGCTTTCTGAGGGAATCAACAAAGTCGGATCTTCTCAGGTATTGCTTAATGCCGTAGGTGTTTTCGCTACCAACGATGCCACCTGGGCTGAAGTTGCTCATAGCTTGAAAGCTCGTTACTACCTGATCGCAGGAGACTATCCAAATGCTCTTGCAGAAGCCCAATTAGGGATCTCTTCTCCAACCGGGAACCTGGAGGCCTTCCATACGGAAACCAACGGACAAGAGAATTCTTATTACCAGTTTATTGTAGAGCAACGTGCCGGGTACCTGGCCTTGTGTAATAATCCATTATTGCTTCGTTTAATGAATGGCACTACCCCTCGTGCACTCGCCACTCCGGGAGATGCTGAGCGTCTTGCTGTTTATTTTAACGACGATTTTACCGAGCCTAACACCGCTGCCGGAGGAATTTTTGCCGCCGATGCCAACTTCCCGATCGTTTCATGGATCGAAACCAAACTGATCCAGGCAGAAGCGGCCGCAAGAACCGGTGGTGATGCCCTGACTCCATTCAACGAAGTACGTGCTTACCTGGAAGCTACTTACGGAGGAAGCTTTCCGGCTTCATCTTCAAGCGGACAACAGTTGATTACTGAGATCCTTGAAGAGAAGTACATGTCTTTACCCGGATCACTTCAGGTATTCCACGATATGAGAAGAACGGATGACATTCTGGGAACTTTAAAGGGTAGTGGTTCTTCTATCCCTCAGCGTTTCCTTTACCCACAGGTAGAGATCAACGCTAATGAGAACTTCCCGGGTCTGGAGGACTTGTTTACTCCTACTCCGGTTAACCAATAGGATCCAAACACCGATCAATATTTAAATTAGCTTGATAAAGCCATCTCTGAACTTTCAGGGATGGCTTTTTTATTTCACTTACCAATATATTTGACATTTTTTTCCTACATTTAAGAAGGAATAATACCTTATGAACTCCTTCTTGTTCAAAAATCTTAGACCTGTCATCTTCACAGTGCTCTTCTTTTTACTGATGAGCTGTTCTAACTACAACAGCGATACAACTACAACCCCTAATGACTTCACCTCTATGCCCGGAGAAGAGATCATTGGCCAGATTGGTTTGGCTGTTGCCGAATTATCATCAGGCCATGCTTCAAGAATAGGCAGTACATTTTCAGATCAGATATCTTTCTGTGCCAGGTGTTGCGGACCACCCTATGAATCCTATACTGTGTCTCCCCCCGACTTTGATGTTATATGGTCTAATGCGTATACCGATGGCATAGCAAATTCAGTTTACGTACGAGAATATGCCGTTGCTAATGGTGACACCATCCTTGAAGGGGTCGCTATGATACTGCAGGCCATGCTCTTTGGAGAAATGGCTGCACTATTTGGTGACATTCCGTTTTCCGAGGCTGGGAATCCTCTTCAATACCCACATCCCAGGTATGACCCCCAGCATTTGGTTTTTAGCGGGATACAACAAATGCTATCAGAGGCAATCGCCAAAGTGGATTCTGCTCCAGTATCCATTTCTCAGATGGAGGTTTTCACATCCAATGAGGCCAGGTGGGCTTCGATAGCTCATAGCCTGAAAGCACGATATTACCTGATCACTAAAGATTACAACAATGCCCTTCTGGAGGCTCAGAGGGGAATTGGAGCTCCCAATGGGGGCCTTTTAATCAATCATAGTAACACTGAGGGCGCAAAAAATCTTTACTTTCAGTACACCGTAGAACAAAGAAAGGGCCATATTGGTACTTGTAACAACCCCTTGTTATTCCGATTCTTAAACGACACCCAACCAAGAATTATCTACACCCCCGGAGACCAGAGTAGACTATACCATTATTTTGATGTTGATGCCTCCGTACTCAATACGAACCCGGGAGGCCTTATTGCTGCTGATGCAAATTTCCCGGTGATCTCCTGGGTAGAAACCAAACTGATCGAAGCGGAGGCAGCAGCCAGAACCGGAGGGGATGCCCTAACCCCATTTAATGAGGTGCGAGCACATCTGGAAGCTACCTATGAAGGGCATTTCCCAATCTCATCAACTACCGATACAACACTTTTGATCACTGAGATCCTTGAAGAAAAATACATCTCAATGCCCCTATCGATTCAAACGTTCCATGATGCAAGAAGAACAAATGACATCCTGGGCACCCTCAAAGGAGATCATTCTACCATTCCCCAGCGATTTTTGTATCCCCAAGCAGAGATCGATGCCAATGAGAACTTTCCCGGAATTCAGGATCTGTTTACACCAACCTCAGTCAATCAATAGGATGCAATCTCCTTTCTTAATTTATGTTAGCCAGGTCAAGGAATACCCGATCAGGGAGACTTTTTTATGCCAAAAAGCCAAATGAATTAGATGAATTCGCAATAACCACCTGCTGCACCATAGCGTATTTATGTATCTTTGCCCCATGAAGAACGACTACCAGATCTTTGGCATCAGGGCTGTGATCGAAGCGGTGAACGCAGGCAAAACCATCGACAAAGTATTTATCCAAAAAGGGTTGAAAGGCCCTTTATTTGCAGAATTGCAAACCCTGCTCCAAACACAGGGCATCTCTGCCTCTTATGTTCCCGTAGAGAAGCTAAACCGCATTACCCGAAAGAATCACCAGGGTGTTGTAGCGAATATTTCTCCGGTAGATTTTCACGACCTGGAGAATCTGGTCATGAATGTTGTGGAAAGCAGAGAAACTCCCTTGTTTTTGTTATTGGATCAGCTTTCTGACGTTCGTAATTTCGGGGCTATCATTAGAACTGCTGAATGTACCGGGGTTCATGGGATCATTATTCAAAAAAAGGGCGCTGCACCCGTTACTGCCGACACCGTTAAAACTTCGGCCGGCGCAGTATTCAGAGTTCCCATCTGTCGTACCGACCACATCAAAGACGCCGTATATTACCTTCAGGCATCCGGCATAAAAGTTATCGGGGCTACTGAAAAAACTGAGAACAGCATTTTTGATATAGATTTAAAAGAACCGCTTGCTATTGTGATGGGGGCAGAAGACAATGGCATATCGTCTTCGGTATTAAAGATCCTGGATGACAGAGCCTCCCTACCACTTAAAGGAGCTATTGGCAGTTTAAATGTGTCTGTTGCCTGTGGCGCTTTCTTATACGAGGTGGTGCGACAACGCAGTTAATTACTTTTTTTCAGCATTTTTGTTCTCACGATAGTGATACCGTACCTCTAACCCCGGATCCTTGTCGCCCTCCCGGGTTTCTTCGGGAATATGCTCTATAAAATTGCCTTCCTCATCGAAGTGTTTCATGAAAGGATCTTCTTCCTCCTTGTAATCTTCCCGCTCCCAATGATAACGAACCGGCTTCAACACCTCATTTTTAAAGAACAACGACAGGATAAATCCGGCAATGCCACCAGACAGGTGACCCTCCCACGAGATCTTATCATCAACAGGAAGCACATACCATATCATACTGCCATAAAGAAAAACCACCAGTAAAGACAAGGCCATCAACCTGTAATTACGCGCGAACAGCCCTTTAAAAAATATAAAACTCACCAACATATAGATCACCCCACTGGCACCTATGTGCCATGCAGGTCGGGCAAGGATCCAGGTGAATATTCCGCTCATTAACAATCCCCAACCCAACACCTTCCAGGCAATACGATTGTAAAAATAGAACAAGGCCGTACTGAGTATGATCAATGGCAGGGTATTGTGATACAGGTGTTCTACCGAGCTATGCACAAACGGGCTCAGCACTATACCGGGCAAACCTTTGATCGACCTTGGATAAACGCCCCAGTGATTCAGATACCATCCGGATTCCAGTTCGATCCAGTATACGCTCCAGATGGCAATACCAAAGAAAAGAGGTATGATCAGGTACCACAAACTAAACGAAAGCTCCTGTTTTTGTTTCATATCACGGGTCGAACTCATGAACTCTAAAAATAATAAAATAAACCACCTGCCCCATCCCCTGCATCAGAAGTATTACAAATGCCATCAGAGTCAATTTTATTGTAATTTTAGACCATGAATCAACCTCTTGCAGAACGCATACGTCCACAACACCTGGAAGAATACATCAGTCAGCAACACCTGGTGGGTCCCACGGGTTCCCTGACCAATCAAATTAAAAAAGGCATTATCCCTTCGCTCATATTCTGGGGTCCTCCCGGGACCGGAAAAACCACCCTGGCCCAGATCATAGCCTCTGAAAGCGGACGACCTTTTTACACCTTAAGCGCCATCAACAGCGGTGTAAAAGACGTGCGTGAGGTTATTGATAAGGCCAAGCAGAGCGGCGGACTTTTTACCGCTAAGAATCCACTTTTATTTATCGATGAGATACACCGTTTCAGCAAATCTCAACAAGACTCACTTCTTGGCGCGGTTGAAAAGGGATGGGTTACGTTGATCGGTGCCACCACCGAAAACCCAAGTTTCGAGGTTATACCCGCCCTGCTTTCCCGGTGTCAGGTATACACCCTTAATGCCTTTGGAAAAGACGACCTGGAAAATCTGCTGAAAAGGGCCATGCACAGCGATGCGCAGATGTCTCAAAAGAATATTGAGCTCAACGAAAGTGAAGCCCTTATAAAACTATCAGGTGGCGACGGACGAAAATTGCTGAACATCTTCGAACTGGTCGTAAATGCCCTTGATGAAGACCCGATAGTGATCACCAATGATAAAGTACTTCAACTGGTTCAAAAAAACACTGTGCGCTACGATAAGACCGGGGAACAACATTACGATATCATTTCCGCCTTCATAAAATCCATCAGGGGCAGCGATCCTAACGGGGCGGTGTATTGGCTTGCCCGAATGATTGAAGGAGGAGAAGATGTGAAATTCATTGCCAGAAGACTGTTAATCCTGGCTTCAGAAGACATCGGCAACGCCAACCCTACGGCCCTTGTCATCGCCAACAACACCTTTCAGGCGGTTACCACCATCGGTTATCCGGAAGCCCGTATCGTACTTAGTCAATGTGCTACCTATCTGGCTACCTCCCCCAAGAGCAATGCGGCTTACCTGGCAATCAATAAAGCCATACAAACGGTAAAACAAACCGGAGATCTTTCGGTGCCTCTGCACCTTAGAAACGCCCCGACAAAACTGATGAAGGAATTAGGCTATGGCGATGATTACAAATACGCCCATGATTATCCTATGAATTTCGCAGCCCAGGAATTTCTACCGGAGGAACTTAGCAACACTACCTTTTATGAACCCGGCAATAATGCCAGAGAACAGTCTCAAAAGGAATTTCTATCTAAAAGATGGAAAGGGAAGTACGGCTATTAAAATTTAACATGAAAAGTCTCTTTTACCAGGGTGTCATTCTCATAGTATTCAGCGATCCAGGTACCATTATCCGATTTGTAAAGCAAGCCGTCTTTGCCAACAATGGCAAAGGTATTCTCCTTCCCTGTTTTTCGCACCTTAAAGCGAACGGCAGGACTCATATCGACCAATTGAAAGCCATTCTCTAAAGGTTGGGCATAAAGCACCTCGGGTTGGGCTGTATTATCGGCAATAACCTCTGCGGCCCGGGTTGTGGTATTATCCACGGCAATTTCCGTTTCTTCAATATTCTCGGCATTGTACGGTACATCCATCCCCTCCCCTTCGGCAGAAACGGTATCAACCGCTGCAGTGCTTTCTGCATTCAATTCTTCTGTTGAAGGCTGGTACTGGTAGTTCAACTTCTCAATATCTTTGAAAGCCATCTTAAAAGCCTCATGAAAGGAAGGTTCAAACTCTTTGATCTTGCTTCTGCCCTCCCCTGTGGTTACCACTGCATTACCTCTGCAATCTCTTAACACAAAAACCACCCGGGTGGTCAGCATTCCGGATTCATCCAAAAGGTCAGCTTTTAGAGCCTTACAAAGGTCATTGGCTAAAAATTCCGGCTGTTGTCCTTCAAAATAAACCTCAAAACCTTCTTTTTCCAACAAGAACTTGGTAAGGGTATTCAACCTATGCTGGTTCTCCTGTCGTTGAAACTCGTACTTACGAGGTACAATAACGTATTGAAAGTCATTAAGCGAAGTTGATTGAGCACTGGTAACCGTGGTTACTATAAGCGCGAACAAGACTAAAAAGAGATGTTTCATGAAGTGGTTTATCTGGAGCCCGGTAAAATATAATTAATTCCAAACTGCACTGATGCCTGGTTAGCTTTTGCCAGGTTGGTGAATTCCACCAAATTATCAGCGAGCAAATAGACGTTAAAATTAGCAAAATGCGTTGAAATACCAAGCCCGAGATTATAATAAGAATATGGGTCTACGGTATAGGTGAATTTAGAACGCAGCCAATTGAATACTCGTCGGTAATAAAAGGCTGTCAGGGCTGCATTGATATGCTGAGGCCTTTTAACGGCATAAAGTTGTAATCCCACTGAATTTTCATAGCCGGTATCATCTATGTCACAATCACACTTAAAGGTTTTACGGTAATTCAGATTCCCAAAATTATGTATTACAGCTCCGTTAAATTTCACAGGGCGAAAGGAAGTGAAATTCCTTGAGATCGTATCCAGTGGCAGCTGCTCTTCCAGGTCTGCCTTCAGATCTTCCCAATAGTCATTTAAAAAATCATCATCGGTAGCCTGCCCGAATAAGAACTGAATACCTTCAAGTTGGTAAGCCCCTTTCAGGGTATAACTTTCGGTATCATTCTGATGAAACATCATCCCTATGTCAGTAATGCTTCCGGTATAGGTCCAGGAGGAATTAGGAGTATAGGTAAAGCCAACATCGAGGCCAACCCCGTAATTACCCCCAAAAAAACTGTTGGGTGCAATGGCCTGAAAAAATTCGGATACGTTGTCAATGTCTCTATCCCAGAGCGAAGCATACCCTGAGGTATTGAGAGCCATATCGGCAATAACATTATGTGAATATATATTTTGCGTTCCCGGAACAGTGATAAACAGACCTTCGTTATTATTAGACGACCAGTGTATCATACTGCTGTATACTTTGAACCGAGCACCTGCCGTCCAGTCGGAATTAAAACGATGATTCACCCCAAAGTGCAGAGTGGTAAAGATCTCACCCTGTACATTGAGATCCCGGAGTTCATATTCCCTTCCTGTATTTCCTGCATTCCCTTCATACGCCAGGTAGGCCAGGTCTTCAGGCCAGTAATTGTAGAGGTCGAATTCCTGGTAGATCCCAAAACTGAAAAAATCCTTACTGTTTTCGCCCTTGCCCTTAAACCCCGCAAACAAGATCTCTACCTGTTGATTCATGTCAATGATATCATTCCTGTTGAGACTGTATAGTACATCCCGTACTTTGATATTAAAATTCACCCCATTATCTGCAAAGAGGTCATAGGCATTAAAACCACTGCTGCCAAAGCCCAGAGAAATTCCTGAAAGAAAGGGTACCCCTACATACCCGCGTTGATGGATCTGTGCCCCGGGATTGATCATTACCTGTTGCGGTATTTCCCTGAAATTATACAGTAACTGTTTGTTCTGGGATCGCAAGGGTAAGATGAAGGCACAAAGCAGCCCTATGTAAAGTAAGGTCTTGATCATTCAAACTCCATATAAAAAATTGCACTGGATTGAAATTTGATAGAGCCTTCAGAGGTATTGCTTAAGGGAGGATTGCCGGGCAACAAACTGATCTCTGCGGAGATCGAAAAAGTATTTTTAAGGATCCCGATCTGACTTTCATCAAAATAGATCAGGGTAACCACTTCCTTGGGTGACCCATCATAAGGGGGAATAAAAACCATAATAGTATATAGGGGAGCTCCATTGGCATCCCGGAAAATGATCTCTGCCTCAAAAGCCCTTTCCACCAAATTGGTATGTACGAGGGTGAACTCTGCAGCCCTGAGATTCTGATCAAAAAAGTCTTGCGAAAACAGGTCGGCCTGTGTTGAATCTACATAAGAGTTGGAATTTTCCGGATCGAACTCATCGAAATCGGAAGCCAGAAAATCAAAATACACAAGGCTTACCTCTATGGCCGGCTCGAGCACGAATTGATCCTTTTGGTCAAAATCAACATCTTTAACACAGGCATTGGATAGAAGCCCAATGAAAAGCAACCCCGTTAAGAAATATATATACCCCTGTCTCATCATACTTTTATAAACGTTATTTCTAAAACGCCTATTGCATGATCATAATAACTTTTTTATTTCCAGGAGGTTACCAATAGATTGAATATGCCCTGGTACGGTTTCGCCCTCCGGGTTAAAATAAAGGGCATGCATACCTGCATTCAGCGCTCCGAGAACATCGGCTTCAAAACTATCACCAATCATTAATGATCGTTCCGGGCGTGCTCCGGCGCGTTTCATGGCTAACTTAAAGATATAGGGGTTGGGCTTCTTAACACCGGCCATTTCAGAATTGACCACCACCTTAAAATAATGGTCGATCCCTGAATTTACTAATTTTCCTTCCTGGACATTTGCAAAACCGTTGGTTATGATATGCAATTTATAGGTTTGGTCAAGGTAAGATAAAATCGTACCGGTTTCCTTAAAAAGATGATTAAAGGTAGGTAAATACGTTAAATAGTCGTTCGCTATTTCCTTGATTAACAAATCGTTGCAAGGGTATTTTAACTCATCAAAAGCCGACCTCAACCGTATATATCTCAGCTCGGTTTTAGTGAGTCTGTTTTCCCGAAACATGCGCCAGAATTTCAGGTTTAAAGGCACATACACGTGGAGAAAATCATCAAGATCGAGAGCCAGTTCACGTTCTTCAAAGATCTTCTTAAAGGCCAAAGCAGAGTTTTTTTCAAAATCCCAAAGGGTGTGATCAAGGTCGAAGAAAATATGCTCTATCTGGTCTTTCATCTATGTAGTCGTTATTAGCTCTTTATACAGGGCCGTCATACTGTTATACTCGGTAAAATTGAGCACATCATTAGAGAAGACCATTACGAAAGTTCCGTTAACCTTCTCTACTTCCTCCCTGATAGATTTGATCTTTTCCCTTGCCCGTTTAATATTTCTGAATTGATACAAGGCAGAGTAAATTACAGCCACCGGATTGATCAAGACAGGTAACTGTTCTTCAAAGCTGATATCATAAAAATAAAAAGGAGTGCAGGTTCCGGCTCGAAACCCTACCTCATCGGGATATCCCATAGAATAATCTTCATTAAACTCAGCATCGACAACTGAACGATACGTTTCCGGTATCTGAAGTCTGTTGAAGCGCTGTCTGACCCTTTTTACCGGTCGGTTAATGAAGTTGATCAATCTTTTCCTTTCTTTTTTAAGAAGCTCCAGATCATTAAATGACATATAAGAAGCCATCAGTGAAACGATACTGTAATCGGCTACAGATTTGACCAGGGTTTTTACGATGGGTTTATATACCGAAATGTTCTTGTCATAATGCGAATAGTCTCCTAACAAGAAAAAATACATGGCCTGCACGTTATTTTGTTTGTGCAGTCGGGTTAGCTCATCAAAAACATCGTTGGGATCCTTTTGAATGCCCAGTAACACCGCATACCGCTTCACAAATTCACGAAACCGGAATCTCGAAAGATCCAGAAGAGTTCCTCCCAGGGTACGCAACATCCCCTTTTTACGGTAACGAAAAATAACCGGAACATCGATCACCGGAGTAAACACAGGTGATTTAAGTGGGAGCTCCATCTGAGGAAACTTATCCTGCAATTGAGCCTTAAACCGTTCTACCCAAATATCTACCACGGGCAGATCAAGAAAACCGTGTTTCCCGGCTAAACTTTCAGATGCAGGAAACCGCCCGTGATCATCTTTTACATGGGGTAAATACTCTTCATACCTGGTGATAAGGTAAAAACTGGCTGCAAAAATATCAAAAGGAAGACTACTCTTCTCTGAAGCCGAAAAAAAGCAGGGTACACCATCCCAGTCTGATACATTGATGTCGATATCCGAGATCCCATCATCAAATAAAAGGTCGTGACTTCGAACAAAGAATTCACTCTGCAAGGGCTGCCTTGCATAGGATAATTTTGGTCCGGAATGGGCTATGAAATCTTCTACGCGGGTGGTCAGATCAACATCGGTCTGAAGCATGCGTTTAAAGATATGCTTCATGATATATCGCAACCTGGGGGTGATCTTATAGGTGTAAACTAATACCATGTCAGAGAAGTCCTTCGTCTGCAAAGCTATAATATTCTTTTTCGGTTACAATAAGATGATCGAGTAATTTTATGTCAAGGCTGCCCGCTGCCGTCGAGAACTTGGAAGTAAGTCGTTTATCCGCCTCACTGGGCACCAGGGTGCCGGAAGGATGATTATGCGCCAGGATAATGGCTGTAGCATTGACTTCAAGTGCATACTTCAACGCCAGCCGAACATCAACAAGGGTACCGGTAATACCTCCCTTACTCAATTGCTGATGGCGAATAATACGATTGGAATTATTGAGGTACAACACCCAGAATTCTTCATGAGGAAGCTCCCCCATAAATGGCTGCAAATAACGAAATGCTGAATTACTGTTTACAATACGGAAACGCTCGGGTAATGCTTCTGCTGCCCTTCTTCTGCCCAGCTCGAGGGCCGCAATAATTCCCACGGCTTTAGCCTCTCCGACCCCGTGAAAAGACATGAGTTTTGACAAGGGTAATCTGCCCAGGGCATTCAGGTTATAATCGGTGGTGGCCAGGATCTTTTTAGAAAGGCTTACCGCACTATCCTTATCACTGCCACTACCTATAATGATTGCCAGCAGTTCAGCATCACTCAAGGCCATCCTTCCCTTCAGACGAAGCTTTTCACGCGGACGATCATCCAGGCTCCAACTTTTAATTGAGAAGGAATCAGACTTATTTCGCATCTAATAAATATAACAAACTTCAGTATAATGTTGTAATTTTCTTTCAATTAAAGCACGACCTATGAAATCTCTGTTTGAACCCGGCATCAAGGAAGAAATTATATCAAGGATGAATTCTTTAAGCCCCGGCTCACAACCTCAATGGGGCAGTATGGATGTTGCCCAGATGTTAAAGCACCTTAAAAAAACCATGAAGGTAGCTACCGGAGAAACCCAATTAAGTCAGCCACCATGGTATTTTAAGCTCATGATGCCATTCTACCGATCTTTGCTGTATAATGATAAACCCTGGAAACAGAGCTTGCCCACTGCCAGAGAATTAAGAATGACCGATCCGGAAAACTTTGAAAATGAGCAAAGAGAATTAAAGGAAACCATCAACACCTTTCTGCAGCTGCCATTTCCTGATGGCAAATTAAAACACCCGGTTTTCGGGTGGCTCAGCAAAGAACAATGGGGCAAGATGCAATACAAGCACCTCGATCATCATTTCCGTCAGTTCGGAGTCTAGCTATTAGAGCCTTGAAGTAATGCTTTCCAGGTTTAACCCTCCGTAGTTACCACTGCTCATAAGCAGCAGGGCTGTATCTCGAAGCGATGTATTTAGAAGAAATTCTTTAAATGCGTCCGGATCGGTAAATACCTCCAGGTCGGTTCTGCCAAAGGCTTCCTTTATATCGGCCGGGGCAATGGGATCTAATTTTTTCAGCGCTACTGCATCGGGAGAATAAAACACCACAGCCCTATCAGCCCTGTCCAGTGCACTTTTATATTCCTTAATGAAATCTGTGTTAAGGCTGCTGTAGGTATGAAGTTCCAGGCAAGCCAATACCGTCTTGTTCGGGTATTGCTCTTTAACAGCATTTGTGGTTGCCTGCACCTTACTCGGTGCATGGGCAAAATCTTTAAAAATAACACTGCCGTTCTTTTCAGCCAGTTTCTCCAATCGTTTCGAGGCTCCCTTAAAACTACCGATAGCCTCATAAAACTCATCCTCGTCAATTCCCATATGCTGACAGATCCATTTGGCTCCGGCCAGGTTGTTCAGGTTATGCCTTCCAAATACCTCCACCGGCATAGGCCCTTCATTGGTTTCCAGGTAGGTCTCGCCATCTTCAACAAAATACTCAGGAGTGGTGTATCCTATCTTTCTGATCGTATTTTCTGAGGCTTGCACGATCTCATGAAGCGTGGTGTCTTCCTGGTTGTAGGTAAGACTTCCTCCTTTTACAATAGAGTCTATAAAGATCCGGAACTGCTCCACATAATTATCCCAGGTAGGAAATACATTGATGTGGTCCCAGGCAATACCGCTCAACAAAGCAATATTCGGTTTGTAAAGATGAAATTTAGGACGTCGGTCGATAGGCGAAGACAGGTACTCATCACCCTCAAGTACAATGAATTCATTGCTGTCTGTTAGTTTTACCATGGTATCAAAGCCTTCTAACTGGGCTCCGACCATGTAATCAACATCAACGCCATGATAGTGCAGCACATGAAGGATCATTGAAGTAATGGTGGTTTTTCCATGACTACCTCCAATGACCACCCTGGTCTTATTCTTAGATTGTTCATAAAGAAATTCAGGATAGGAATACACCTTCAAACCCATTTCCCGGGCAGCCAGGAGTTCCGGATTATCCTCACGGGCATGCATTCCCAGTATCACCACATCGAGTTGGTTGGTGATCTTTTCCGGGAACCATCCTATTTGTTCAGGAAGCAGTCCCTTTGCTTCCAGTCTCGATCTGGAAGGTTCAAAAATGGCATCATCACTTCCTGTAACCTGATATCCTTTCTCATGCAAGGCCAATGCAAGGTTATGCATAGCACTCCCGCCGATGGCTATAAAATGAACTCTCACGTAAAATCCTGATTAAATTATTATGCCGGGTAAAGATATGAATTATGAAGTTTTCAGCAGTGCACACTTCATCTCTCCTTCCTTGAGATCCGGCCCTACGTTTTTGGGTAATTAAGATGGTTATTTTTTCAAATGTTTTGCAAAAAATCCCATCATGGCCTCATAAAGCGCTATACTGTTTTCTTCTTTAGCAAAACCGTGTCCTTCATCATAGCGTACCATGTAGGGCACATCAACTCCCCTGTCTCTTAACGCCATAACGATCTGATCTGATTCATCAATATTTACCCTGGGATCATTGGCCCCCTGCACTACAAAAAGCGGCTTTTTGATCTTGTCGATATGGAATACCGGAGATACCTCCTCCATAATTCGCTTTTCTTCTGGTATACTTTCATCATACCAGATCTCTTTAATGATCTTAAGATAGGGTTTCCAATAGGGGGGTATGGTTTTCATAAATGTGAAAATATTCGAAACCCCAACATAATCAACCCCACAGGCGTACAATTCGGGGGTTTTTGTAAGCCCTCTCAACACGGCATAACCTCCGTGACTTCCCCCATAGATCGCTGCTTTTTCAGGGGCTATCCAACCCTGATCGATCACATATTTTAATCCGTCTTCCACATCATCCATGGCTTTACGTCCGATCTGCTTAAACCCGGACTCTAAAAATGCCCGACCATAACCTCCTGAGATCCTGAAATTGACCTGCAGGGTCGCATACCCCCGGCTGGCAAACAACTGGGCTTCCGGATTAAAGCCCCAGCTATCACGTATACCCTGGGGACCTCCGTGAGGATTTACAATAACCGGCACTTTTGTGCCATTTGCTGCTTCCTTCGGAAGGGTAATGTAACCATGTATGATTATGCCATCGCGACTTTTAAAGGATATTGGTTTCATAGGCGACATATCCTCCTCCTTGAGTTGGGGCATAAGGTCATACAACAAGGTAAATGAATCTTGTTGAGTATCATAGGCATAATACGTGCCGTACAACTGATCGCTTTGAACCAGTATCAATAATTTATCTTCTTCATCGGTTATATCTGCGATCCTGTACTGATATCCTTTAAATTCATTTTGAATCCTTTCGTGCCAAACCTTATAGGTGTTACTAACCGGGATCACTACCCGCTTCTCACCTTCGTAAACGAAATAGTCTATCTCATAGTTTCGCTTTCTCGAGCGGGACATCCCTTTTACATCGTACTCTTCTGTGGAAAACACCTTTTCTAAAACAACATCCTTTTTAAGGTCATACCGCACTATCTCTGCCTTATCACTATCCAGGTTAGAGATCATATAGGCTTCATACGGATTTTCACTGCTGTAATTAAACCCGATAATACCAAAAGTGTCTTTCCAGTCAAGGCTCTTTACCTTCTCATAGTTTCCGGGAGAAGTCTCGTAATACAGGTCATTTAAAATACCTTCTCTCAATCTGGTAAAGCCGCGAAGATTCCCATCCTTATCAAAATCATAGCCCATGATGGGATTTTCAGGATCCTCATTGGTATACAGTTGCGTAAGTTCCCCTGTATTCACGTTTATTTTATAGGGTTCAAAGACCTGAGCATCGTTCTTGTTCAAAGAAATGATCATATGATCTTTATCCTCTTTAAGCTCATTAATCATTTGGGCCTTTACCCCTTCAAAAGGGGTTAACTCTTTTTGATCTTTTCCATCGGCATTTGCTGCGAAAAGATGGTAATTTTCATCGCCCCCTTTATCCATCATAAAGATCAGGCGTTCACTATTTGCCCAGGCATAAGCCCGCACCAGCTCTTCGCCTTCTTCCACCGCTTTGGTAATAGTACCGGTTTCCAGATCTTTTACGTAGATATGTCTCTTGTTATTTTCATCCTTCTCTCTATATGACAAATATTTACCATCAGGAGAAAATTGAAAAGCACTTGCTTTGGGTCTGGCAAAGTAATCTGAAACCGAATAGGCATACTCCCCCTCATCCAGGGCAGCCAGGGCTTTGAACTTCTCTTCAGAGGTTACCAGTTCCGGTTTTCCAGGAAGCTTTTGTTCCTTTATATTCTGCTCTGAATCCTTATCTGTTTTAGACTTCACTGTCATCGTTTTTCCTAAAATTTGATTACTATCTGCGGCTTCATGAAATCAGTGGGGCCCAACTTCATTTAACATGGCTTATAACCCCATCACGGCACGCTGCAAGTTAAGTGTCTTAAGCTGTGAAGCCAAATCCACATTCATATTAAAAAAGGCTGTGCAAAAAACCTGAACAGAAGGTTATTCTTTAATGTACCCCCATACCATGTTTGCGAATTGAAACAATACGCAGAGAATATTTCGAGGGATGAGAGCAGTAGAATGATAAACTCCCGGGAGAATTCAATACTGAGTATGAATAGCCTTATTTGTTAACGCCGGGCGGAGGAAATTCGCTAAAAGCTTTTTCGATGATCTTATACATTTTTTCATCCCGTTTTTCTGAGCTAAGCGACTCTTCATATTTCACCTCACATCGGGCCTGCCAGAATAAAGCGTCTTGTTTTACGTTCACAAGATCGAGAAAGATCATGCGCTTTACTACCGGATTTCCGGAGGCAGGTACCCCCACTGATATAGCGCCTCCCATGCTGTTACCAGTACCTCCGGCACCAATACTGACTGTACTGTTGGCCGGAACTTCCTGGAACATTTCACTCTTAATGTTTACAAAAAAGTCAGCATCCTCAACCTTTTCGGCTTTCTCAAAACCGTTAGCCTGTAGCACCTGATCAATGGCTCTTAAAGCTCTTCTTGTATCAAGTTCACCCAGACGTGTCTCCATGGGCGAATAAAAGGCATAGGTTTTGTATTTGGAGTAATCCTCCTCCTTATCATAGTCATAAACCACCTGAACACTGCTGCAGGAAGTTAAAAGGAAAACAATAAGAACCTTAAGACACTTCATTTTCAATGCTTTACTTAAATGTAAAGATTTTAAATGATTTACGGTAATAAGTTTCAGCGAGGAGTTTGAGGGACGAGTTTCAGGGACGAGTTTGAGAGGACCGAGCGTTTGAGAAAGGTCCGGTGGACCGTTTTAGCTAAGGGGCCAGCTGGCGCGCGTTCAAATAGGGAACAAGCCAGGAGTTTCAGGGACCAGTGCGGAACCAGGATTGAGTCAAGCTACATGCCTACATGCATACATCCCTACTTCCCCAATTCCCTAGGAATGAATAGTCTCTTCATTCAGCATATTCCAAAGCTTGTCTTTCAGCTCTTGTATACCTTGCTGAGCTACTGAGGATATAAAAATATGATCGAGGTCGTTCAAGCCCTCCTTTATCTCTGTGGCCAGCTCTTGTTTGAGTTCCTCATCAAGCATATCCGATTTGGTAATGGCCAGAAGACGTTGCTTATCGAGCATCTCAGGATTGTACTTCTTCAACTCATTGAGCAGGATACCATACTCTTTCACAACATCCTTACTATCGGCGGGCACCATGAAGAGCAAGGTTGAATTTCGCTCGATGTGACGCAGAAAATAATGCCCCAAACCTTTACCTTCAGAGGCACCCTCTATGATTCCCGGAATATCTGCCATCACGAACGACTGAAAGTCACGGTACTGTACGATCCCAAGGTTTGGTTTCAGGGTGGTGAATTCGTAATCGGCAATTTTTGGTTTCGCGGAAGTGATCACCGATAAAAGGGTTGACTTACCGGCATTGGGAAATCCTACCAGACCAACATCAGCCAGTACTTTCAATTCCAGGGTAATATTCATTTCCTCCCCGGGAAGTCCCGGTTGGGCATACCTCGGAGTTTGATTGGTAGACGTTTTAAAATGCCAGTTACCACGACCACCTTTTCCTCCTTTAACAAGCACCTTTTCTTCTCCGTGTTCGGTGACCTCCATGATCTTTTCTCCGGTATCGGTATTCTTCACCACCGTACCCAGAGGTACTTCCATATACACATCCTGCCCATCGGCTCCGGTACTTCGCTGCTTTCCGCCTGCCTCTCCGTGACCGGCTCTGAAGTGCCTTTTAAATTTAAAGTGAAAAAGGGTCCAAAGGTTCTTATTCCCTTTTAGAATAACGTGACCACCACGACCACCATCACCCCCATCGGGACCGCCCTTGGCGACATACTTTTCCCGGTGCAGGTGGGCAGACCCCTGCCCCCCTTTTCCTGAGGTGACGTATAATTTAACGTAGTCTACAAAATTTCCTTCGGTCATATGATCACGCTTCTGTTAAATAAAGAACCATTAAAGGGAGCCTTCTCAGACTCCCGCTTTTTTGTATAATGAGTCGATCACTGCACTCAATCGCTCTGTGATCTCTTCAATGCTTCCAATACCGTTTACCTTGTGCAACTTTTCCTGCTCCTGATAGTACTCCATCACCGGTGCGGTTTTCTCATTGTATTCCTGGAATCGGTTTCTGATCTTTTGTTCGTCCTGATCGTCACTTCGGCCACTTACCTTACCTCTTTCCAATAGTCTTTCTATAAGCACCTCATCATTAGCCTCCAGAGCAATAGTGGCATTGATCTTCATCTGCTTCGACTTCATAAGTTGATCCAGCGCCTCTGCCTGAGCCTTGGTTCTTGGGAAACCGTCAAAAATAAAGCCGTTTGCTTCCGGGTTCTTCTCCACCTCAGCATTCAGCATATCAATGGTAACGGCATCAGGAACCAACTCGCCCTTATCGATATACGATTTGGCCAGGGTACCAAGTTCTGTACCGTTCTTTATGTTGTAACGAAAAACATCTCCGGTTGAGATGTGTTTCAGGTCATACTTCTCTTTTAAAAAATTTGCCTGGGTTCCTTTTCCGGCACCAGGCTTGCCGAATAGCACTAAATTAATCATAGGTTTATCATTTAATTGATACACTTCAGGCAGGTTTCGTCCCAGTTCATTATAATCAAGACCATATCCAACGATAAAACGATCAGGGATCTCCATTCCTACGTAATCGATATTATACTCTCCCCGATACGTATCGGGCTTGTAGAACATAGAGGCAATTTTAAAACGTTTGACGTTTATTTCAGAAAACATCAGGATGAGTTCTTTTACCGTGGTACCGGTATCGATCACATCCTCAAGAATGATCACACTGCGACCTTCAACATCTGTTGGAACATCCAGCAGTGTTTCTACGATGCCCGTAGATGACAATCCTCTGTAAGAGCTCAGCTTAACAAAGCACACCTCGCAAGGTGCGTCATAATGTTTCATAAAATCTGAAGCAAACATAAACGCCCCGTTGAGAACCGCTATAAAAATGGGCACCTCATCCTTAAAATCAGCCTTTATCGCCGCTGCCATTTTTTGAATGGCTGCATCGATCTCTGCCGCTGATACGAAGGGTTTAAAATATTTGTCGTGAAGCTTGATCACCTACCTTAAAATTGTAAAGTTGCAAAGATATAATATTGAACGGTCCTAACGCCTGAAAAAGGCTGAAATTCATGCCCTTTTTCATAATTAAACGTATTTTTGCTCTTGAATTGAAAGAAGCATTCCATTCTAAACTAATAATAAAATTAATGAATTATTTTTCTTCTGATTTTAAGCTGGGAATCCTTGGAGGCGGACAGTTAGGTAAAATGCTGTTATACGACACCCGCCGCTTCGATATTCAAACAGTGGTTATGGACCCCAGCGCAGAAGCACCCTGTAAAATTGCATGTAATGAATTTATTCAGGGTGATCTCATGGACTTTGATGCCGTTTACCAATTCGGGAAAAAAGTTGATCTGCTAACCATAGAGATCGAAAATGTCAACGTTGACGCACTGGAAAAACTGGAAGATGAAGGTTTACCGGTTTACCCCTCCTCAGCTACCTTGAGAAGGATTCAGAACAAGGCTGTTCAAAAACTTTTCTACACAGACAACAACATACCCACAGCCCCCTTTACTCGTTTCGCCTACGCTGCAGAGATCGAAACCGCCCTGAAAAATGAATCCTTAAGCTTTCCGTTTGTATGGAAAAGTGCACGTTTCGGTTACGACGGACAGGGAGTAAAGATCATAAAGACCTGGTCTGATCTCGAAGGTATTCCGGCACAGGAATGTATCGCAGAAGAGATGATCCCCTTTAAAAACGAACTTGCTGTTATTGTAGCCAGAGATGTTAAGGGTAATGTAGCTACCTACCCGGTGGTGGAAATGGAGTTTCATCCGGAAGCCAACCAGGTTGAATATGTGATCTGCCCTGCCAGGATAGACAAAGAAGTGGTTAAAAAAGCCCAGTTGATAGCCCTGAAAGTATCTAAAGCCTATGAACATGTCGGGTTACTGGCTGTGGAAATGTTTCAAACCAAGGATGATAAGATCCTTGTTAATGAAGTTGCGCCAAGACCGCATAACAGTGGACACTATAGCATTGAAGCCAGCTACACCAACCAGTTCGAACAACACCTGCGGGCCATTCTCGGTTTACCTCTGGGTAAAACAGACAGCACGGTTGCAGGGGTTATGGTGAACCTGGTTGGAGAAGAAGGCTATGAAGGCCAGGTGAAATACGAACGTATCGAAGAGATCATGGCTATGGAAGGGGTTAACCCTCATATTTATGGCAAAAAGATCACCAGACCATTCCGCAAAATGGGGCACGTGACCATTGTTGATGAAAACATGGACGCTGCCCGTAAAAAAGCGGCCATTGTAAAACGAACTATCAAAGTAATTTCAGAAAAATAATATACCTCATGGCAACAATAGCTATCATTATGGGAAGCACCAGTGACCTTCCTGTTATGCAGGAGGCCATCGATGTCCTCAAAGAATTAAATATTTCCACCGAGGTAGATATTGTATCTGCCCACCGAACCCCTGAGAAAATGTTTGAATTTGGAAAATCAGCCCATAAGCGTGGGGTGAAAGCCATTATCGCCGGAGCCGGTGGCGCCGCCCACCTCCCGGGTATGGTAGCCTCCCTGTCGCCCCTGCCGGTTATAGGGGTTCCGGTAAAAAGCAGCAACTCAATAGACGGATGGGACTCTGTACTTTCTATTCTGCAAATGCCGGGAGGCGTTCCCGTAGCAACCGTAGCCTTAAACGGCGCTAAAAACGCAGGGATCCTTGCCGCTCAGATCGTTGGTGCGTCAGACCCTGAGGTTTTAGAACGCATCATTGCCTACAAGGAAGGGCTAAAAGAAAAAGTGATCAAGGGAGCCGCCCAGGTTAAGAAATAATCCCTTCGCTTTATTATTGGCCGGAAGCGTGATAAACCTTTAAAATCAGTCGCTTTTACGATCCCTTTGTCATCACTAAAAATCTGACAACATGAATCTCCTGAATAAACCATTTGATACTCCTTTTCAGACTCCTCCTTTCTCAAAAATAAAAACCCCCATGTTTCGGGAGGCAATTTTACAAGAGATCTCAAAAACCAGGAAGGAGATAGATCATATCACCAACAATCCGGAACCTCCTGATTTTAAAAATACCATAGAGGCACTGGATTTCTCGGGTGAACAACTGGAAGTGATCACCTCTGTTTTCTTTAACCTGAATAACGCAGAGACCTCCAAGGAAATGCAGGAGTTGGCCCAGGAACTCTCTCCTGCCCTTTCAGAATTCGCCAATGATATCAGGTTGAACAGCGATCTCTTTCAGCGCGTCAAGGCCGTTTATGATGCTAAAGACACCCTTGATCTGAACCCGGAGCAAGAGATGCTGCTCGATAAGAAGTATAAAAGCTTTTCGAGAAACGGAGCCAATCTCCCGGAAGCAAAAAAGAAAGAACTTCGGGAAATAGACCAGGAGCTCGCTAAACTATCACTAACCTTTGGTGAAAATGTGTTAGCAGAAACCAATGCCTATGAGCTTCATATTATGGAAGAAGAAGCCCTAAAAGGCTTACCGAAGTACGCTATGGATGCCGCAGCCGAAGAAGCAAAGAGCCGGAATAAGGAAGGGTGGGTTTTTACACTTAACTACCCCAGCTACATTCCATTCATGACCTATGCTGAAAATCGCGACCTGCGTAAAAAACTCCACCTTGCATTTTCAAGGAAAGGTTTTCAGGACAACGAGCATGACAACACCGATATTATCCTGAAGATCGTTAACCTCAGACACAAAAGAGCTCAATTACTGGGGTATCAAAGTCATGCACATTTCATTCTGGAAGAACGTATGGCCAAAACACCTGAAGAAGTAAATCGCTTTTTGGAAGACCTCCTGGAGAAGGCAAGTCCGGCCGCTAAAAGAGAATTTAAGCAACTCTCTGATTTTGCGCGGGAAACCGACAGCCTGGATCACCTGGAGAAATGGGATGGCGCCTATTACACCGAAAAGCTTAAGCAAAAGCTTTTTGAACTGGATGACGAAAAACTAAAACCTTATTTCCAACTCGAAAAGGTGATCAACGGAGTTTTCGATATTGCCGGAAAGCTTTATGGATTATACTTCACACCTGCTCCGGAGGTAGAGACCTATCATCAGGATGTAAAAGCATACAAGGTGGTGGACGAAAATGAAGAACTGGTTGCCATTTTTTATGCCGATTTCCACCCCAGAGAAGGGAAAAGAAACGGAGCCTGGATGACCTCTTTCAAACCGCAATACATGAGAGAAGGTAAAAATTCCAGACCTCACATTTCAATTGTGTGCAATTTCACCAAACCCACAGCTAACGAGCCCTCCTTACTGACCTTTAACGAAGTAACTACCTTATTCCACGAATTTGGGCATGCCCTGCACGGAATGCTGGCCAACACAGAGTATCCAAGTCTAAGCGGCACTAGCGTCTATTGGGATTTCGTTGAGCTTCCGAGCCAGGTATTAGAAAACTGGTGTTACGAGAAAGAGGCCCTGGAACTCTTTGCCCGGCATTATAAAACGGGGGAGATGATCCCGATGGATCTTGTTGAAAAGATCAAAGAATCGGCCACCTTTATGGAAGGCATGCAAACACTCCGACAACTGAGCTTTGGAATGCTCGATATGAGCTGGCATGGTTATGACCCCTCGGGTATTAAAGACGTTAAGGCCCACGAAAAGGCAGTGTTTGAAAAAACCGACCTCTACCCTGACAACCCGGAAACATGTATGAGTACAGCCTTTGCTCATATTTTTCAGGGCGGTTACTCAGCCGGCTATTACAGCTACAAATGGGCTGAAGTACTGGATGCAGACGCTTTCGAACTTTTTAAGGAGAAGGGTGTTTTTGACCGTGAAACTGCCATACGTTTTAAAGATCACGTATTATCACGCGGGGGCACCGAAGATCCGATGGAGCTCTACCGTCGCTTTAGAGGAAAAGACCCACAGCCTGAAGCCTTGCTTAAAAGGGCCGGATTATTAGAAAAATAAACTTAAAACCCCGCTTCTGCGGGGTTTTTTATTCCTGGTTTTGAGCCTCATCCCAGGCCAAAAAGCCTCCTTCAAGGTTGTAAACCTTTCGGTACCCTAAAGAATCCATAATGGCTGCAGCCCTGGCGCTTCTGCGTCCGGAACGACAATAAAGCAGTACGGCTTTATTTTTTCTGATCTTTGCAATACGCTCCGTAAAATCGTCTGTGTTCACATCTATGTTCAGCGCCTCAGGAAGATGACCTTCGGCGTATTCGCCCGGTGTTCTGACATCAACAAGAACTGCTTTCTTTTTTAAATTTTCAGGCACCTCATTGATCGGGATATTTCTTACCTGTGCCTGCAACCCCAGGCAGAAGAAAACAGATAACAAGAAAAAGAGTCGTTGCATTGGAATATTTTTTATTGATTCGTGTAAATTTACAAATTCAGTAATAGAAAAAAGGCGTACTGCCAACAAACTCTGATAATGGGGAAAGCAACTCTTGATCCTTCCAAATGGGTAGACCGATATGCAGACTACCTGTACAATTACACCATTGCCAAGGTGAATGATCAGATCCTGGCTGAAGACCTCGTACAGGAGACTTTTCTGGCCGGCCTGAAATCAGCCTCCGGCTTTAAAGGTGATGCCTCTGAACGCACCTGGCTGATCTCTATACTGAAAAGAAAGATCATTGACCATTACAGACGCTCCAATTCCCGAAAGGGAAA
Source organism: Robertkochia marina (assembly GCF_004799345.1). Lineage (GTDB taxonomy): Bacteria > Bacteroidota > Bacteroidia > Flavobacteriales > Flavobacteriaceae > Robertkochia > Robertkochia marina. The sequence continues at coordinate 1,473,383 of NZ_SSMC01000001.1, read as the reverse complement.
AGCTGAAGTAAAGATCAATTTCACCCAGGACGGTCAGCAGGAAGGCGACTGGCTGGAAGAAAGGGTTGCCGATGCGGGCCGCATTAATATTGAAGAAGAGATGCAAAATGAAGAATTAGGCATCGCCATCGAGGAGTGCATCGCAAAATTGCCTGAAAAACAGGCCCGCGTTTTCAGAATGAAGACCATTGAAGGCATAGAAACTGAAGACATTTGTAAAGAACTTAATATCACCCCGTCTAATTTGTGGGTGATCATTCACAGAGCCAGGACAGCCCTGATGAGTTGCCTGGAAAAAAATTGGTTTTAATCATACACCAACCACCTAAACAGATAAATAAATATGCTTATAAGTTGTACCCAGGCTTTAGAAATTTGCAACAAGGCTCAATATGATGAGGCCGGCAGCTGGCAAATTTTCAAATTAAAACTACACCATGTTTATTGCCGTAATTGCAAGGCCCATGCCGGTAAGAACGGAAAACTGACAGAATTATGCTCAAAGGCCGACCTTAAGTGTATGGATCATCAAAAGAAAGAAAAGCTCAAAGAAGAGATCGAAAAAAAGATCACCACAGACCGTTAAAAGACTTTAAGTAAAACCAACCAAAACAAAGGAAGACTTTCCACCACCAAACTACTGTAATACCCGGGCTGATTCCTTCCTGCGTTGCCCAACAGCAAAAGTGACGCTATTACCAATACTCCTTCTTTTATCCACACCTCTCCATTATCATTAGGAGAATTCCAAATGCCCAGCACCCAAAAAACCAGCAAAGACACATACCCTATTAGCCTTGCCCCCCTGACTCCGAATTGCTGAGGAAGTGTATACAAGGAAGGTTGATCAAGCTCAAGGTCACGTATTTCAAATGGAATGGTGATGGCCAGTATAAAAAGTGCTCTTCTAAACGCTTCGGTCATCAATTGATAATCGACCCTTAAACCGGCTTCCATGGCGGGAAGAATAACAGTTGCCAAAGCCCATACCACGGCTACCACATACACCTTAAGCCCCCTGATATTCCTCAGGTTACCTCTTAACCGCTGCAGGGGAAAAACATAAAAAAATACCAGCCCCCCGATCACCACTATACACAACAAAGCGTTTAAGGAAAAATAGGTAAGCAGGTAGGCGGCAACAATAAAGTTGAATGCACTAAACAATTGCATCCCCCGAAGATACCTCCCTTTTACCAAAATAAAATTATCAGCCAAAGGAGCATACTTGATAAAATTGTACCCCACCACCGAACCACAAAACAGACATAAGGTTAAATACAAAGGAGGCGTTATGTCAAAATACCAACCCGTCACATAACACAACACCGCAGCCGAAAGGGCTACATGAAGACTGCTATCGATATACAAATCAAGTATTTTTTTCAAAGTCCGTTTCCGGGTTTTCAACCCTGATTCCCTGAAGGTTAAACAAGGTGAAAAGTTTCGTTAAAGCGTACTCAAAAGTACTTTTAAAAACCAATTAAATACGTACTTTTGCGCAAAATTAAAATAACACATTTTAGTCACTTATAATGAGAACAGATTCTTTTGCTATTCGCCATATTGGCCCAAAAAAAGAAGATCTTTCAAAAATGCTTGAAAAGGTTGGTGTTGACAACATTGACCAGCTGATCTACGAAACCTTCCCCGATGGGATCAGACTTAACAGTGAACTGGACCTGCCGGAAGCCATGACAGAATATGAGTACCTGTCTCATATCCAGCAACTGGGAGACAAGAACAAGGTATTCCGTTCTTTTATTGGATTGGGGTATCACGAATCGATTCTTCCATCGGTGATTAAAAGAAATATTTTTGAAAATCCGGGTTGGTATACCGCCTACACTCCTTACCAGGCAGAGATCGCTCAGGGCCGTCTTGAAGCTCTTCTGAATTTCCAGACAGTGGTAAGTGACCTGACAGGAATGGAATTGGCAAACGCCTCGTTGCTCGATGAGAGTACGGCCGCAGCCGAGGCTATGACCATGCTGTTCAGCACCCGTGACAGAAAACAAAAGAAGGATGGCGCTGTAAAATTCTTTGTTTCTGAAGAAATACTTCCTCAAACCCTTTCTCTCCTTCAAACAAGAGCTTTACCCCTGGGTATTGAACTGGTAACAGGAGATCACAGAAACTTTGAACTCTCTGAAGACTTCTACGGGGCACTTCTTCAGTATCCCGGAAAAACCGGAGAGGTATTTGATTATTCCGAATTCACTGCCGGCGCCAACCAAAAAGGTATCCGCGTTGCTGTAGCTGCCGACATTTTAAGCCTTGTTAACCTGACTCCTCCGGGAGAATGGGGCGCAGAAGTTGTGGTAGGTACTACCCAACGTTTTGGTATCCCTCTTGGATACGGAGGGCCGCACGCTGCCTTCTTTGCAACCAAAGAAGCCTATAAAAGAAATATTCCCGGACGTATCATTGGAGTAACCAAGGACACAGACGGTAATTATGCCCTCAGAATGGCGCTGCAAACAAGAGAGCAGCACATCAAGAGAGATAAGGCCACCTCAAACATTTGTACCGCTCAGGTATTACTGGCCGTAATGGCAGGAATGTATGCCGTTTACCACGGTCCTGAAGGCCTGAAATATATTGCAGGAAAAGTACACCATCAAACCACAAGCCTGGCAATTGCTTTGGAGAAGATGGGTTACAAACAACTTAACGAAGTGTACTTTGACACCATCAGGGTAAAAGCAGATGCAGCAACAGTAAAAAATATTGCTGAACTGCAGAAAGTAAACTTTTACTACCCCGATGAATCAACGGTATCTGTTTCTCTGAATGAAACCGTTACCACCCAGGATCTGAACACCATTGTACAGATATTTGCGGATGCCGCCGGTAAAAATGCGGTAGCCGTTGAAAGTACAGAGGCCAGCTCAGTTATACCGGAAACATTGGTGAGAAAAAGCGCTTTCCTTGAAAACGCTGTTTTTAATCGTTACCATTCTGAGACCGAACTGATGCGTTACATTAAAAAACTGGAACGAAAAGATCTTTCTTTGAACCATTCCATGATCTCACTTGGTTCCTGTACGATGAAATTGAATGCCGCTTCAGAAATGCTGCCTCTTAGTAATCCACAATGGGGTAACATTCACCCTTTTGCCCCTGTTGACCAGGCGGAGGGCTACCACCAGGTATTAAAAGAACTGGAGCACCAACTTAATGTGATCACCGGTTTCCACGGTACTTCCCTTCAACCTAACTCAGGAGCCCAGGGAGAGTATGCCGGGTTGATGGTCATCATGGCATACCACCAGTCACGAGGGGAAGGGCATCGTAATATATGCCTTATCCCGGCATCAGCCCACGGTACGAACCCCGCATCTGCTGTTATGGCAGGGATGAAGGTGATCGTTACCAAAACAGATGAAAAAGGAAATATAGACATTGAAGATCTGCGTGAAAAAGCAGAGAAATACAAGGATGAATTGGCCGCCCTGATGGTAACCTATCCATCAACACACGGGGTTTTTGAATCGTCTATTAAAGAGATCACCCAGCTTATTCACGACAATGGCGGACAAGTATATATGGATGGTGCAAACATGAATGCTCAGGTTGGATTAACAAATCCTGCCACCATTGGAGCTGACGTCTGTCACCTGAACCTTCATAAAACCTTCGCTATACCTCACGGTGGAGGTGGCCCGGGGGTTGGTCCTATTTGTGTTGCAGAACACCTGACCACCTTCCTGCCAACTAACCCGGTTATTGCAACAGGAGGCGACCAGGCTATCACAGCCATATCTGCTGCTCCATGGGGTAGCGCTTATGTATGTCTTATTTCTTATGGATACATTAAAATGCTCGGATCTGCAGGCCTGAAACGCTCAACAGAAATGGCGATCCTGAATGCAAACTATATCAAGAACAAACTGGAAGGTCATTACCAGGTGCTTTACACCGGTGAATGCGGAAGAGCTGCGCACGAGCTTATTATTGATTGCCGCCCCTTCAAAGTGAATGGCATAGAAGTTACCGATATAGCGAAACGTCTCATGGACTACGGATTCCATGCTCCAACAGTTTCTTTCCCGGTAGCCGGCACCATAATGATAGAGCCTACTGAAAGTGAAAGCCTTGCCGAATTAGACAGGTTCTGCAATGCCATGATCGCGATCAGAGAGGAGATCGAAGAGGCCAGCGCCGAAGAGCCAAACAACGTACTTAAAAATGCACCTCACACCTTAAAAATGGTCACTGCAAACGAATGGAACTTCCCTTACAGCAGGGAAAAGGCAGCCTATCCATTAGAGTATGTGGCAGACAATAAGTTCTGGCCTACCGTTAGAAGAGTTGATGAAGCTTATGGAGATCGTAATCTGATGTGTACCTGCGCTCCTATCGAAGAGTATGCTGAAGCATTGTAACTACTTGTTTTTCATGCGCATATAACCAAAAAGCTCCTGTTTTCAACAGGAGCTTTTTTTATTCTCAGAACGTATTCTTGCGACTTGAACATCGTAGCACTTTTTACAAACAGCAACACCAAACTTCATCGTTTGATTAGCTTGCAGAAAATTTCGAAGTATGAACACCAGGATTAAAGGAACAGGATGCTATATCCCTTCACATGTAGAGACCAATGAAGAATTTGGCGAACACGAATTTCTGAATTCAGACGGCTCTGTATTCAACCATTCTAATGAGGTGATCATAAAAAAGTTTTCTTCGATCACAGGTATTGGAGAACGTCGCTATGTGACCCCCGAATACAAAACATCAGACATTGCGTATTTCGCAGCTGAAAGGGCCATTGACAATGCAAGGATCGATAAAGAAACTCTTGATTACATCATTGTTGCCCATAATTTTGGAGATGTCCAGCACGGAAGCACTCAAGGAGACACCCTCCCCAGCCTGGCTGCCAGAGTTAAAAACAAACTGGAGATCAAAAATCCAAAATGTGTTGCATACGATCTTATCTTCGGTTGTCCGGGATGGCTGGAAGGTCTTATCCAGGCACATGCATTCATTAAGGCCGGCTTGGCCAAAAGATGCCTGGTTATAGGCGCAGAAACACTTTCCAGAGTGGTCGACAAGCACGACCGGGACTCCATGATCTATTCTGACGGTGCCGGAGCAACAGTCGTAGAGGCATCAAACGAGAGCAATGGCATACTGGCCCACGAAACTGCTTCATTTACTCAAGAAGAGGCTTTTTTCCTGTTTTTTGGCAAGTCGTACAAAAAAGACGCTGCCGATACGCGGTATATTAAAATGCATGGACGAAAGATCTATGAATTTGCAATCACCCAGGTGCCAAAAGCCATGAAAGCCTGTTTTGACAAAACAGGAAGAGACATCAAGGACCTGAAAAAGATCTTTATTCATCAGGCCAATGAAAAAATGGATGAAGCCATCGTTGATCGATTTTTCCGCCTATACAACACCGAAACGCCTGAAAAGATCATGCCCATGAACATTGCCACCCTCGGCAACAGCTCCGTAGCAACCATACCAACCCTTTTTGATATGGTTACCAGGGGCGAGTTGATCGGACATGAGATCAAAAAAGGTGATTGCATTATGTTTGCCAGCGTAGGTGCCGGAATGAATATCAATGCCATGATCTACGAGGTTTAGGTTTTCTGGTTTTGACTTTTTATCGGTTTTGGCTTTAATACTTCCTATATTTGGAGCCTAATAAAAGCCCATGTACGAGAATACTTTTCCGGAAAAAAGATACCGGATCACCCTTGATTTTATAAAAGAAATTTCCCCGAAGGGCACAAAGATCCTTGACCTGGGAACGGAAAACCCTTTTGGAGAGATCCTTAAAAAGGAAGGCTATATTGTAGAGAATACACAGGGGGAAGACCTGGATGATGACCAAACGGCAGTGGCAACCACCAACGCCGACCTGGTAACTGCCCTGGAAATCTTTGAACACCTGCTATCACCCTACGAGGTACTTAAAAGCATAAAGGCCGATAAACTGATCGCCTCGGTACCCCTGAAACTTTGGTTCTCACCTGCCTATCAAAGCAAGACCGATCCCTGGGACCGTCACTACCACGAATTTGAAGACTGGCAGTTTGACTGGTTGCTGGAAAAAAGCGGGTGGACCATTAAAAAGAGAAAGCAATGGACTCATCCCGTGAACAAGATCGGAATAAGGCCTTTGCTCAGAAGGTTTACACCCCGCTATTATATGGTTTATGCTGAAAGAACCCGCTAGAACATGACAAGCCCGTTTACCTATAGTGTTGTAATTCCAGCCCATAACGAAGAAGAATTCCTCGCCGGTACCCTTGACTCTTTATTAAACCAAACGGTCGCACCCGAAGAGATCATTATCGTTGATGATAATTCAACCGATAGCACGCCCGATATTCTGAAAGAATACAGCACAAAGTCGACCCTAATCAGGGTGATCAACAAGTCTTCAGAGAACAAACATCTACCCGGGAGTAAAGTGGTCAGAACCTTTAACACCGGGTATGAGCAATTACAAAAGTCATGGGATGTGGTTGTAAAGCTGGATGCAGACCTCATTCTTCCTGAACATTATTTTGAAGAGATCTTAAATTGTTTTGCCCGGCAACCCAAAGCCGGGATCGTAGGCGGCTTTATATACGAAAAAACGGAAAAGGGAGCCTGGAAATTGAACCACCCCATGCATAAAGACCACGTACGCGGAGCCATCAAAAGTTACTCCCGAAGTTGCTTTGAAAAGATAGGAGGCTTACGTACTGCCATGGGCTGGGATACGGTTGATGAGCTTTTGGCAAGGTATCATGGTTTCGACATCATCACCCTGCCCGAATTAAAGGTAAAACACCTGAGACCTACAGGAAAGGCATACAACAAAAAAGCCCGGCTACTTCAAGGCGAGGCCATGTACCTCATGCGCTACGGGTGGTTGATCGCCGCCATCGCCTCAGCTAAAATGGCCTTTAAACAAGGAAAAATAAAGACATTCTTTGACAATATGGCGGGCTACCGAAATGCCGTTACAAAAAAAATTCCTCCGATGGTAACACCGGAGGAAGGTAAATTTATCAGACAGTATCGCTGGAAAGGCATGCGTTCTCAACTGCCCTTCTAGGTTTAAATTACTGGCCAAAGATCTCGGCGCGCACCTTTCCGGTTACCCCGCTGGGAAATGGAATACCCAGTAATACTGATATGGTAGGCGCTATATCAGGTATCTCTGACCTTAATGCAGAAGACCCTTTTGGTATTCCACTTCCGTACAAAATAAAAGGAACGTGGGTGTCATACACCCATGCCGTACCATGAGAAGTACCTCCCCGGCTATACCCCGAAGAGATCAGACCCGGGTTAAAAATGATACGCAGGTCGCCGGACAATTTAGGATGATATCCGTTTCGGGCTAATCGGGCTATTCCTTCCTGATACTCATTTTCCATCAACATTTTAGATGTATATACCTTTTCCACCTGATCGTAGGTGATTAATTCTTCAGCCAAAATTTCCTCAACCTCATCCTTATCAAAACCCAATGAGTCCAGCACCTCTTTCCGAAGGTAAATTTCTCCACCTCCAACGCGACGCAAGATACGTGAAGATCCGAACCTCGCTGTTGTAAACTCATTAATAGCGGCGATCATTTCTTTTGACTTAAAGAAGCCCCCGGGCATCTTGTTCGCTGTCAAATAGTTCGGGTTGTATGATGCTCCATGATCTGCGGTGAGAAATACCAGGTACTCCCCTTGCCCTATTTTTTTATCAAGAGTATGTAACAGACGTTCGAGATCCTTATCCAACCTGAGGTAGGTGTCTTCCGTTTCTACCGCCTTTACGCCCCATTTATGCCCCACATAATCAGTACTGGAATAACTAATCGACAGGAAATCTATATCAGCATCATCCCCCAGACTTTCTCCTTCCAGGGCCGCAATAGCAAAATCAGTGGTAAGACTGTTACCAAAAGGAGTTGCTTTTATAATATCATACCCTCCGTTATCTGCCCATAATTCGGGCAGGTCATATGGAAAAACCCTGCTGTCTTCTCTCTCGAAACGCGAATCATCGGGATTACTGCTGGTATAAGTATTTAGGTCATACAATGGCTCCCAAACTTTTTTATAGGCAGCGGCCGCCCCGCCCTTATTGAATTGATCAACCCAGGATGGAAGTGATTCCTTATAGTAAGAACTGGTGATCCATCTGCCTTCATCCTTCCCGTAAAACCAGTAAGCGTCGCCTGTAAACCCCGCTGGCAGGACTGCACCCCTGTCTTTAATGGCAATGGCTACTGTTTTACCACGGTAATTAGTATAAGCCCGCAACTCATCTGTTACAGTAGTCTTCATTAGCCGATGGGGCGACATTTGTCCGGCGTCACTTTTAGTACCTACCGGATCATAATTCGTGTCAGACACGCAATAAACCACCTTGTCGGTATAGACATCAAACCATTCATTACCGATGATGCCATGTTCAGAAGGTGTGGCACCGGTGTATACAGAAGCATGTCCCGGAGCCGTTGCCGTAGGGACATAATTGAAATGGTGGTTCTTAAAATTAAAGCCCTCGCCTACCAAACGCTTAAAACCGCCTTCTCCATAGCGGTTCCAATACCGGGTCAGGTAATCATAGCGCATTTGATCAACCACGATTCCCACCACTAATTTAGGTTGAACAGCAATGGAAGTTTCCTGAGAAAAGCCTTTGAACAAGAAGGCAAGCAAGCATATTGATGTAAATATTTTCTTCATGATATAATGATAGATTGAGAGACAAACATACAATATCTCAAAGAACGGAATTTTAAAATTCGGTTAAAACAGGGGTAAGCTAATTTTTCTTACTTTTAACGTCTATTAGCAAGTAAATGCAGTACCTGGAAAACTTCGGAAAATACTTTTTAATGCTGAAAGAGGTCTTCAGAAAACCCACCAAGTGGCCTATTATGAAGACCCTTATCCTGAAAGACATCGATGACCTGATCTACGGCTCTCTGGGTATTATCATTTTTATCTCCTTTTTTATAGGAGGAGTAGTGGCTATTCAAACAGCCTTAAATATAGACAGCCCGTTGATCCCGAAGTACCTGGTTGGTTTTACGACCCGACAGTCGGTGATCCTGGAATTTGCTCCCACCTTCTGCTCCATTATTATGGCCGGAAAAGTAGGTTCTTATATTACCTCCAGTATTGGTACCATGCGGGTAACTGAACAGATAGACGCTTTGGAGGTAATGGGGGTAAATTCTCTTAACTACCTGGTATTTCCCAAGATCATCGCCCTGCTTCTTTACCCATTTGTTATTGCCATTTCCATGTACCTGGGCATCCTGGGCGGATGGTTGGCGGCAGTAATGGGAGAGTACACGACGAGTGCTGATTTTATCAAAGGCTTGCAACTTGACTTCAAGCCCTTTCATGTATTATATGCTTTTGCCAAAACCATGGCTTTTGCTTTTATACTGGCCACCATACCATCTTTTTACGGATATTATATGAAGGGTGGAGCACTGGAAGTAGGAAAGGCCTCCACCACCTCCTTTGTATGGACCAGTGTGGTGATCATTATCGTTAATTACCTGCTAACACAAATGCTGCTCGGCTGATGATAGAAGTTAGAAACATACATAAAACCTTCGGAGAGAATCACGTTTTAAAAGGGATATCCACTCTTTTTGAACCGGGAAAGACCAACCTGATCATTGGTCAAAGCGGCTCAGGGAAAACGGTTTTTCTGAAATCGCTGTTGGGACTTCACCAGCCCGATGAAGGAGAGATCCTATACAGTAACAGGGTGTACTCTGAGATGAGTGAAGATCTGAAAAGAAATCTCCGACAGGAAATGGGTATGGTATTCCAGGGGAGCGCACTCTTCGATTCCATGACCGTGGTAGAAAATGTCATGTTCCCTCTGAAAATGTTCTCCAGTATGAGTGAATCAGAGATGAAAGACAGGGCAGATTTGGTTTTAAAAAGAGTGAATCTGAAAGATGCTCACCATCGACTTCCTGCAGAGATCTCCGGAGGGATGCAAAAACGGGTGGCCATTGCCAGAGCCATTGTCAATAAGCCCAAATATTTATTCTGCGACGAGCCCAACTCCGGCCTCGATCCAAAAACAGCCATCGTTATAGACAATCTCATTCATGAGATCACCGTAGAATATGACATCACTACAGTGATCAACACCCACGACATGAACTCTGTAATGGAGATCGGTGAGAAGATCGTATTTCTAAAAGACGGTCATAAAGCCTGGGAAGGCAGCAATAAGGAGATCTTCAAAACCGATAACGAAGCTGTAACCAACTTTGTATACTCCTCTGAGTTATTTAAGAAGGTAAGACAAATGTACCTGGAAGAGCGCAATTAACTGTCTATAGACACCTTTCCCGTCTTAATATTCGGGTTGCCTGTTCTTACTTTCAGCCAATCCAACATCTTTTTCATGTCTTGTTCCTGGCTTCTGGACGATTTCCCATTCTTCCATTTGATGTAGAATACAGGTATGGTATCTGTTTTACTGAAATTGGTTATGATCTCATTGGCAAACCCAACTTCTTCAACCCCTTCATATTGTAATCGTATCTCGTTAGAGATCTGCTCGAAGGGCACATCGTTATAGGCAAACTTTCGTAAACGCTCTACTTCATTTTCCAGTAAACTGATTCGCTGATCTTTGTTTGCGATCTCCTCTTTCTTAGCTTCATAAAGCTCCGTAACATATTGATAGCGCTCCGCATCATCACTCCTTCCTCCTTGTATTTGCAGGATGGCATCTTCGAGATACGGATACGAAGTCATTTGTTGCTTCCAGGTTTCAATTACCGTTGAAGGAATAGATTCATCACCCATAAAAAACAATTGAACTACAGAGTTTTCCCCATCGTTGAAGCTAATATTAGTAGCCCTGTCCATAAAGTATCCGCCCTGACTGAATTTATAGGGTTTAACGCTGGTATTTATAAACTCAGTTGCCTGCCTTTTAAAGATCGATTCCCGCCATACATTATAAAATGTATAGATCGCAGGAAGGGTCACCAGGACCGCCAAAATAGAGGCTATCTGCCCAATTCGCTTACGTTTTTTAGAATTTGCGTATCGCACCATTGGAAAACGCAGGTACTTAATGACAAGAAATGTAGCAATTCCAATAAAGATGGTATTAATGATAAACAGATACATGGCTCCCCCGGCATATTCCAGGTTACCGATAGCCAGACCAAAACCTACCGTACACAAAGGCGGCATCAGGGCAGTAGCAATAGCCACCCCAAAGATCACACTGGCTATGGTCCCTTTCTTAGCCCGGGCAATAACCAGGGCAAGCCCACCGAAAAATGCGATCAACACATCTCTCACATCCGGAGCAGTACGTGCCAGTAGTTCAGAGTTCTCATCCTGGAGAGGAAAGAACCTAAAAAAGAGAAAGGCCGTAATAATACTCAACCCTACCATGACCCCGAAATTCTTCAGGGACCTTCTTAAAAGATCAATATCGTTGATAGCGATGGCAAACCCGATCCCTAAGATCGGCCCCATTAACGGAGAAATAAGCATGGCCCCTATTACTACCGCCGTTGAATTGGCGTTAAGACCTACCGAAGCGATCAGGATTGAACAGATCAGGATCCAGGCCGTATGCCCTTTAAAAGGGATATCCTTCATAATTCCCTCCCGGGTATCAGCCTCATCGGTATTATCTCTGATATTGAGTAATTCCGAAAGAAAAGAACGGATCGACCCCAGAGCCGTACCCACGTCTTTCCTCACCTTGCGTTCCTCTTGCTTTTGTTTTTCAGAACCAGGATCCTTAGTTCCGGTTGCAGCAGTATCTGCTCCTACCGAAGCCTCTTCAGACTGATCACTCTTCGTAGCGGACGAATTATCATTTTGCATCATTCAGGTATTGATTTAAGTCTTTGGTTTACTATTCTTTGAATTTACCCGGTAAGGTTTTGACATCCTGTTCCTTTTCACGAGGATAGATCAACAAGGTATCTCCATGGTCTACCACAATATAATCACTCAACCCCCTTAGCACGACCTTTTTTCCTTCTGCCCCGTAAACGATATTCCCATCGGCTTCCTGAAAAACTACCTGAGCATTAATGGCTACATTTTCATCTTCCTGATGCGGTAATTCTTTGTAGAGCGAACCCCAGGTGCCGAGGTCGTTCCATTTAAAAGCTGCCGGCAGTACATAAATATTATCTGAAGGCTCCATGATAGCATAATCGATTGAGATATTAGCTGCTTCCGGATATCTTGAATCAATAAATCCACGTTCCTCCTTAGTATTATACAGATCAGCCCCCTCAGCGAACAGCGTATACATGACGGGCTGAAACTTCTGAAAGGCTTCAATGATCTGTTCTACACCCCAAATAAAGATCCCTGCATTCCAAAGATAACCTCCCTCTTCAAGATAGGCATTGGCTGTGTCCTGATCCGGCTTTTCATGAAACTGTTTTACCTTATAGAAATCGTCGTCTTGTTTCTGTTTGTCATATTGAATATATCCATATCCGGTATTTGCAAAATCAGGCTGCACCCCCAGCGTCATTAAAACATGATGTTCACTGCAGTATTTGTAGCACTTTTGAATATTATCAATAAATATATTTTCATTTTCTATCCAATGATCACTGGGAGCCACTGTCATCACTGCCTCCGGGTTTACCGCAGCGATCTTCATGGCTGCATACAGTATACAGGGAGCCGTATTGCGCATGGCAGGCTCGGTTAGCACCTGGTCATTTTCGATTTCAGGAAGTTGCTCCAGAACAAGATCAAGATATTTTTCATTGGTCAGGATCAAAATGTTCTCAGCAGGGACCACTCTTCTGAAACGCTCATAGGTAGTTTGCAGGAGGGTTTTCCCTACACCCAGCATATCGTGAAACTGTTTGGGAAATTGCTCTGAACTTACCGGCCAGAAACGGGAGCCAATTCCCCCGGCCATAATTACTGCGTAATAGTTATTATTCATTTCTAGTATAATTGCTAATCGGAAAGGAGCTCTACCTCTGCATTAGGTTGAAAAAGATAGATCTTTCCACTGGAAACCTCAATACATTCAAATCGCTTCACCCGCTTGTTCCCTTTTTTAAAGACCTTTCCGTTATAGATGCGAAAAAGACTCCCATGAGGTATCTCAAAGATATAATTTTTATCATTGTCAGGATCAAATGCCTTGAGAGCTACCGACAACCGGGCATCGGTATCACTGCTCGCCTTAGGATTTCTAAAGTGATTAGCTATTACAGGAAGCAAGGACGACGGGAAAATCTCAGGCCGTATATAGGGCAGCATCAATTGCTGAAAAACATATTTCCATTCCTGACCGTGAGGCTTAATATTTCTGCCAAACTTTTCAAACGCCACCAAATGTGCTATCTCATGAATGAGGGTAATTAGAAAACGATATTTATTCAGGTTGGCATTTACAGTGATCTGGTGCCAACCGTCAGGCATACGCCTGTAATCTCCATGACGGGTTACCCGCTCGTTCACCACCCTAAGATGCACCCCATTAGCCTTGATCAGTTCAAAACAGGGTGAAACAGCCCGTTCAGGCAAATATTTACCCAGAATCTCTTGCATAAACAGCGCTGTTAAGGAGTTGAGTTACTTACCTGCAACAATTTACCATTATAGAACTTGTGACCTGTCAAAGTAAAATGCGCAATATATTCGGCCATTTCAGAGGCGGTTATCGGCGCTTTATAACCCGGGAAAGCCTCTTCCAGCATTTCTGTCTGAACTGCTCCAAGGGCCAGCACATTAAAGGATATGCCTGAATCCTTATACTCTTCAGCCAATAACTCAGTCATAGTGATCACCGCCCCTTTTGCTGAACTATAGGCAGCAAGTCCCGGAAACTTCATGCTTCCCTGAACCCCTCCCATACTGCTAACGGTAACCACGTGGCCATCTTTATTCATAAATGGCAATACCGTTTTGGTTAACATGGCAACTCCAAATACATTAACCTTATACACCTGTTCCCAGTCGTCTGCCGATAATTGTTCAAAAGGCCTTGCGATCAGTAAACCGGCATTATTCACAAGCATATCTACCTTAATATTCTCCTGTTGAAGATAGTTTTCAAGGGTTTTCACAGAAGCCTCCTTTGTCAGATCAAAAGAAAAAGCCTCTACCCCTTTTAAATTCAGTTTTTTAACGGGTTGATCATTCCTGGAGAGTGCAATAACACGATGACCTCCTGCCGAAAATATCTTTACCATTTCAAGTCCGATACCCCGGCTGGTTCCTGTTATAACTATCGTTTTTCCCATGACATGTTTTGAGTAAAATTTTACAACATTTTAATTTCATTCGCATCACTGTTCACCATTCCCTCTACCATTGGTAGCATTTTGTTGATGAATAGTGCCATGTGGTCCGGATCCATCAGCTTAAACTCATCTCCCGGTTGATGATAGTGGTCAAAATTGGTGAAATCAAAGGTACAAACGGTTTGGGAAGGAATATTGAATGCTGTAAAAAACGGATAATTGTCTGAGCGTTTAAACAATTGCATCTTGCCTGCCTCCGGCAGAAATCCGATGAGCTCTTCACCGGCATAAGAATTCAGTTTTTCAGCCATATTGCTCTTCTCATACCCTGTTAAGTAAGCCAGATAATCGCGATTCATAGGCACTCCTATCATTTCGAAATTAAGCATCGTATACACCTGAACACCTTCCTTCTTCAATCGTGCTGCCAAATGCTTGCTACCCTTTAACCCCTTTTCCTCTGCAGAGAACAAGACGAACATAACGCTCCTCCTGTTATTTCCCCTCTCAGCAATTTGACGGGCTATTTCCATCACCGCAGTAGTTCCTGATGCATTGTCATTGGCTCCATTAGCAATTGAATCGCCATTTACAGGCTTAACTGTACCTACATGATCAAAATGCGCCCCAATGATCACCCACTCATCCTTCAGATCCTGATCCTTTCCTTCTATAACCCCAACGATATTGGTTGCTGTCTCTTCATAATTACTCAAGGTGTCCCGGTATGATGAATAAAACGGTGCTATGCCTGCCGATTCAAAATAACCTTCGATATACTGACCGGCCATTTCAATCCCCTCAGATCCTGTATCTCTTCCCTTCAACTCATCTGAAGCGAGATATTTCAGGATGGCACCAACACTTTCAGGAGTCGTTGGCGTAACGGCCTTTGAAATTGATGACCCTGTACTTTGGGCGATACACGTATTACCGCATGATATAATAATAAGCAGGATAAAGAAAAAGGTGAGTTTTTGCATTGTTTAATTGATTGATTTATGATCTAAATATAGCAAAAATCCCGCCTGAAGCGGGATTTTGGTTTTTATGACTGTCTCTATGAAAGCCCGAATCATCAGGCCAGCATCGTTACCGGATTTTCAAGATAGGCTTTAAGCGTTTGCAGGAACTGAGCTCCTGTTGCTCCGTCAACCGTTCTGTGGTCACATGCCAGGGTTACCTTCATCGTATTCCCAACCACGATCTCTCCGTTCTTAACCACCGGTTTTTCCACAATGGCACCAACAGACAAAATTGCTGAGTTAGGTTGATTTATGATTGAAGTGAACTCCTGAATTCCGAACATACCCAGGTTAGATACGGTAAATGTACTTCCTTCCATTTCCTGAGGAGTCAGTTTTTTATTTCGCGCTTTTCCAGCCAGGTCTTTCACCTGAGCTCCAATCTGGGTAAGCGTCATCTGATCGGTAAATCTAAGTACCGGCACTACCAGTCCTTCATCTACAGCAACAGCTACACCTACATGTACATGGCGGTTATAGCGAGTTACATTATCATCCCACGAGGTGTTCACCTGCGGATGTTTCTTAAGAGCCATGGCACATGCCTTAACCACCATATCATTGAAAGATACCTTGGTGTCAGGAAGTGCATTGATCTGACCTCTTGAAGCCATGGCATTACTCATATCCACCTCGATGGTAAGATAGTAATGTGGTGCAGTAAATTTAGACTCCGCAAGACGGCGTGCGATGGTTTTTCTCATCTGAGAATTTTTCACCTCTTCCACCATCTCTTCTCCGGCTGGCACGAATGAACTTACTGCAGCAGGTTGTGAAGCTGAAGTTGTTGCAGCAGCAGGGGCCGCCGCAGGAGCCTCTTCCTTATAGTTCTCGATATCTCGTTTAACAATTCTTCCGTTCTCACCACTTCCTTTAACCTTACCAAGATCAATACCACGATCTTCAGCCATTTTCTTTGCCAGGGGAGAAGCAAACACGCGCCCTCCTGAGGCTGAAGCATTGGTTGCAGCTGGAGTGGAAGCAGTATCGGCAGATGTTGCAGCCGGTGCTTCCTTAGCTGCCTCCGGTGCTTTTTCTTCAGCAGAGGCGCTCCCTGAAGCACTACCCTTAAGGGCCGCCAATACCTGGTCTACATCGGTACCTTCAGGACCAATGATAGCCAGAACATCATCAACAGGAGCTGATTGCCCTTCTTCAATACCAATATGAAGTAAGGTTCCGGAATGGAATGATTCAAACTCCATAGTAGCCTTATCGGTTTCTATTTCAGCAAGAATATCACCTTCCTCTACCTGGTCGCCAACGCTCTTAAGCCAACCGGCAACGGTACCTTCTTCCATGGTATCGCTAAGACGTGGCATGGTAACCACTTCAACACCTTCCGGCATTGACGCTCCTGAGGCTGCCTCCTGTTTTTGTTCAGTTGCAGCAGGAGCTGCTGATTCTGAAGGAGCAGCTTCCCCGGCTCCGTTAAGAAGTCCGGAAATATCTTCACCCTGTTCTCCTATAATGGCCAACAAAGAGTCAACCGGAGCTCCTTCGCCTTCCTGTATCCCGATATGCAAGAGCGTCCCTTCGTAAAAAGATTCAAACTCCATGGTTGCCTTATCAGTTTCAATTTCAGCAAGGATATCTCCTTCCTCAACTTTTTCTCCAACACTTTTTAACCACTTTGCAACAACACCTTCTTCCATGGTATCGCTCAAACGCGGCATTTTAACAACAACTGCCATGCTAATTATAGTTTATGTGGTAAAAACGGGTAATCTTCCTGTTCATATACGGTATCGTACATAACATTAGCTTCAGGCCATGGTGACTCTTCTGCGAACTTCTCACATTCTTTCACCAGGTCTTTAACCCGTTTATCGATCTCATCCACTTGTTTTTCAGAAGCGTACTTTTTCTCAAGGATAATATCTCTCACCTGAGTAATAGGGTCGATCTTCTTGTACTCTTCCACTTCTTCTTTAGTTCGGTAATGCTGGGCATCAGACATTGAGTGCCCGCGGTACCTGTATGTTTTCATTTCCAGGAAAGTTGGTCCTCCACCAGTTCTGGCACGCTCAGCTGCTTCTGATACAGCTTCAGCTACCTTCACCGGGTTCATCCCATCAACCGGGCTGCTCGGCATGTCATACCCAAGTCCGAGTTTCCATATTTCCTGCTCTTTTGCTGTTCTGGCTACAGAAGTACCCATTGCGTAACCATTATTCTCACAAATAAAAATTACGGGAAGGTTCCATAATACAGCAAGATTAAAGGCTTCATGCAGCGCTCCTTGACGAACTGCTCCATCACCCATATAACAAAGGGTCACCGAATCTCTTTTAAAATACTTATCGGCAAAGGCCAACCCGGCTCCTAAAGGAATCTGACCTCCTACAATACCGTGGCCACCGTAAAAGTTGTGCTCTTTTGAGAAAATATGCATTGAGCCTCCTAACCCCTGAGAGGTTCCTGTTCCTTTTCCGTACAACTCAGCCATTACTCTTTTAGGGTCTACCCCCATACCGATAGGCTGAACGTGATTTCTGTACGCAGTGATCAAACGGTCTTTCTTAATGTCAATAGCATGTAAAGACCCTGCCAGAACAGCTTCCTGTCCGTTGTATAGATGCAAAAACCCTCTTACTTTCTGTTGGATGTAAACCGCGGCCAGCTTATCTTCAAACTTTCTCCAAAACAGCATGTCTTCATACCATTTCAGATAAACTTGTTTTGTAACTTTTTTCATGAACAAATATTATTTTATGCAATAGCTTCAGGGGCAAAAAAACATCATTGTTGATCACTTCATTTTAACAATAAAAGTCACCTGCATTTTTTCGCAACTACAAAAGTAGTACTTTCAGTAAAAGTGAAAAAACGAAAAGAAGGTTTTAAAGGGTAAAATCCGTTTTATCCTGCAAGCTGTCTCCGGTAAATATAAGCGGCAACAATTGAGCTATTGAATTTACCTTGTAGATCTCAGAGATCTCCCCCATAAAATATATATCAATAGGAGTACTTTGCCGATGCTCATATTCTGTTAAAACCTGCCTGCAGGAACCACATGGAGGCACAGGTTCTTTGACTACCCGGTCATCGGCAGCTGCAGTAATAGCTAAGGCTTTTATTGCAATTCCCGGGTATACTGCGCCGGCCTGACTTACTGCCACCCTTTCGGCACAAAGTCCTGAAGGGAAGGCTGCATTTTCCTGGTTGTTGCCCAGCACCACAGCTCCGTTCTCAAGAAGCACTGCAGCACCTACACGGAACCTGG
The DNA here is from genome assembly GCF_004799345.1 of Robertkochia marina. GTDB lineage: Bacteria > Bacteroidota > Bacteroidia > Flavobacteriales > Flavobacteriaceae > Robertkochia > Robertkochia marina. Next base: position 1,454,878 of record NZ_SSMC01000001.1, on the reverse strand, counting down.
AATATGGGGCGTAGGCCTTTTTACGGGATTGGATGGCCTGGTGCATTAAGCCTATTATCGGTTCAGGAAGGCTGTCCAACTCAGGATAGACCTCAATAACCGTCTGCAATTCTATCTTCTTCAATATCTGATATTTAACTGCTAAATATAGGGAGTTCCCCGCGAATAACCATGAAGTTTATCAGATCTCAGACTTGTTGCAGAAAAACAAGCGTGACACCTCAACGTATTCCTATCGATTACTGCCCAGTAAGAATGTAAGTGAAAAACGAAGGGTATTCTCAAGCGGGTTTCGCACATTAGAGGTAGAAAACAGATAAGACAGGTCTATACTGGTTGCGTTAAACCGAAAGCCTGCTCCCAGCGTAAAGAATTGCCGCGCTCCTTTTTCTTCGCTTTCATGAAAATAACCTGACCTCAGAAAGAATGCTTCATTATAGGCGTATTCGGCGCCAAGGGCCCAGGTAACTTCTTTGAGCTCTTCACTAAACCCGTCGGGGGCATCACCGAATGAAGAGAATATTCCACTAAAAAAAGATTCGTTGTAATAATCATCGAGACTATCTATTCGCCCATCACCATTACTATCACTTGGCGTAGGCACTAACAACTTATTGAACTCCAGGTTGAGCCCTAATTGATTTTGTGCATCGAATATAAAATCAAATCCTCCCCCCAACTTCAGATTGGTTGGAAGGAAAGTATCACGGCCTTCTGCGTCATATTTGATCTTAGGCCCAACATTACTGACGTTAAAACCAAATTTCCACAGGCCATTAAACCGGTCGTAGGCTACTTCTTCCGACTCGTAGTAACCGGCAACGTCTACCGCAAAAGAAGATGCTGACCTGGCATCGATACCTTCTTCCTGCAGCTTGAGATCAGACCTTAAAAATCTCCCTGCTACGGCCATCGAGAAAGTTTCGCTCAGTTTCAAAGAATAAGAGGCATCAACGGCCAATTCATTGGGTCTTTCAATAATAGGACGTAAACCTTGAATAGCTTCCGCTTCAGAGATAAATTCTATGTCACCAAGACTGAAATACTTGATACTCGCCGCCCAGGCACTACGCTCATTTATGCGATGATATACAGTGGCATTCAAGAGTGCAATATCATTAACCAACTGGCTCAGATAAGGCGTATAACTAATACCAATTCCGGTAGTCTCAGGTGCAAAAGCATATTTCGCCGGATTCCATTGTTGAGAAAAAGCATCAGGCGTAGTGGTAGCCCCCAGTTCACCCATACCCCCTGCACGCGCATCGGCGGTGATCAATAAAAAAGGTACCCCGGTGGTTATGACTCGGGAATTAGGGTCACTTTGAGAAAAAACAGTATAACAGGTAAGCAGGAAACCAAGTAGCAGATAATAGTTTCTCATACAACGTTTTTATAAAAATTAAATGTAAATATACTCAGTATCAGAGCCTTACTTTTTCGACCTTCAACCTACTTATTACCATATAACGTAATAAAGCCGAAAATAATGTGTAAAAGTACACTTAATATATAATTCGTACAATGTATAAACTAAAACCACAGGCCTTCAGCCTCTGAAAATTCAGTAATATCAGCTCAACACTACTCAATTTTCCTTTTAACCACCTTATAAATTCATACTCAGGTACAATAAACAAAACCGAAATACGTTTTGACAACAACAGTAGAATGTTTGACAACATTAGCCGTACAATTTATATGAATTTAATTGACTTGAAATACTTAATTACTATATTGCGTACTGTTTTCAAGACAACTCAAATCTTAATTATGAGAAAGTATCTATCTAATGCATTATTGCTGGGCGCTGTAGCAATTGCGGGCTTTACGAGCTGTAACAGCTCTTCGTCAAAGAACGTTTCGAGAGCTACCGGCTGGCAGATCAATTCTAAAGATGGCGGCTTCCAGTACAACACCAACTTCACCGAACAGGAGACCGCGCCCGGTCTTGTATTCCTTGAGGGAGGAACCTTTACCCGAGGTAGAGTACAGGATGACGTAATGCACGACTGGAACAATTCACCTACACAAATGCACGTGCAATCGTTCTACATGGACGAAACCGAGGTAACCAATAAAATGTATATGGAGTACCTGGACTACCTGAAGAAGGTATATCCACCGGAAAATCCTGCTTACACAAATATTTATTATGGTGCCCTTCCTGACACCCTGGTTTGGAGAAATCGTCTGGGGTATAACGAGGTGATGACCAACAACTACCTGAGACACCCCGCCTATGCCGAATATCCGGTAGTTGGTGTGAACTGGGTACAGGCTGTTCAGTATTGCGAATGGCGTACAGACAGAGTAAACGAACACATTCTTGAAAGAGAAGGATATCTTGATCGCAACGTTAAATACCAGGTAACCACCGGAGAACTGGATGGAACTTTCAGCACTGAAACCTACCTGAACAGTCCAAGCAATGTTTACGGTGGTCAGATAGACTCACTTCAAGGAAAAGTAAAAAGAGATTCTACCAATGTTTTCGCAAAACGTTCCAGCGGTATCCTTATGCCTGCTTATCGTCTGCCTACTGAGACGGAGTGGGAATATGCTGCACAGGCCATCGTAGGATCAAGAGAATACAACAACTACAGAGGACGTAAAAAATATCCATGGGACGGTCAATATACCCGTTCAGGAAAGAGAAAATATCGTGGAGACCAGCTTGCCAACTTTAAGCAAGGTAAAGGTGATTATGGTGGAATTGCAGGATGGTCTGACGACATGGCCGACATTACTGCCGAGGTTAAATCATACCCTCCTAACGACTGGGGTCTTTACGACATGGCCGGTAACGTAGCCGAATGGGTAGCCGATGTTTATCGTCCGATCGTTGACGATGATGCAAACGATTTCAACTACTACCGTGGTAACGTTTATATGAAAACTGCCATCGATAAAGAAGGGAAAGTTGATATCGTATCCCAGAATGACATGCGTTACGACACCCTTCCAAACGGAAGAATTATCGCCAGAGACCTTCCGGGAGAGATCGCAATGGTTCCTGTTGACGAAAACGATACTTATCTGAGAACAAATTTTGATTCCAGTGATAACCGTGATTACCGCGATGGAGATCCAAGTTCTACACGTTATTTCAAGCAATTCGATATAGACGAAGAAGAAATAGATCCTTCTAAGCGTATGTACAATGCTCCGACCCACGAGATCAGACGTGATGAGGAAGGAAACATCATCAAACAATATGATGAGTCCAACACCCGTACCACCCTGATCAATGACGAAGTACGTGTATTTAAAGGAGGTTCCTGGAAAGACCGTGCATACTGGCTTGATCCAGCACAAAGAAGATACTTACCACAGTATATGGCCACCGATTACATTGGTTTCCGTTGCGCCATGTCGAGAGTTGGCTCAAAAGCAACCGAAAAGAAAACGCCAAGACACTAATTTTATTAAGTGTTCAATATAAAAGCCCTGAGAGATCAGGGCTTTTTTTTTATTTTTATCCCATGAGAACTGAAGACCTGCACAAGCTATTTCTGAACGCCTCAGGCGTATGTACCGATAGTCGAAACATTGAACACAATGCTATTTTCTTTGCCCTGAAAGGCGACAATTTTAACGGCAATGCATTTGCCCTCGAAGCCTTGAAACTGGGGGCATCCTACGCTGTAGTCGATGAAAATGTTGATCACAGTAATGTACGATTGATCAAGGTGAATAACGTGCTGAAAACGCTGCAGGAACTGGCGACTTTTCATAGAAAGTTTTTAGGCCTCCCCATCTTGGCCCTGACGGGAAGTAACGGAAAAACCACCACCAAGGAACTGATCAAAGCGGTGCTGTCAAAAAAATACCATACCGCAGCAACCCGGGGTAATTTCAACAACCATATCGGTGTGCCCTTAACGTTACTATCGTTTAATAAGAACACCCAGATCGGGATCGTGGAAATGGGCGCCAATCATCAAAAAGAAATTGAGGCGCTTTGCAATATCGCCCTGCCCGATTACGGACTGATCACGAATTACGGAAAGGCGCACCTGGAAGGCTTTGGCGGAGTCGAAGGGGTGATAAAGGGAAAAAGCGAAATGTATGATCACCTTATCAGCCATCATAAAACCATTTTCTACAATAGCTGTGATGACATTCAAAAAAGCAAGCTTTCCGAATACCAGAAAAAGTTTGCCTTTGGAAATTGCACCCCAACCGATTTTCATACTGAACTCCTCAAAGACGGATATTTCGTAAAGTTCAAAACCAAGGACGGTGTCATAAGCTCGAAGCTCACAGGAGACTACAACTATAACAATTTGGCACTGGCGGCAGCCATCGGTCATTACTTTGAGGTTACTCCTGAGGATATAAGATCAGCCCTGGAGTCTTATGTTCCTTCCAACAACAGGTCACAATTGATCTCCAAAAACGGAAAAGAGATCTTATTAGATGCTTACAACGCTAACCCCAGCAGCATGGAAGCAGCACTGCGGCATTTTGCCAATCACGCCCCTTCAGAAAAAAGATCGGTAATCCTTGGAGATATGTTCGAACTTGGCGAGGAAGCTGCTGATCTGCACCAGTACATTGCAGACCTGTGTGAACAATTAGGCCTTGAAAACATCTATCTTGTCGGGAAGCACTTTAGTTCCACCCAAACAAAGGCTAAAACCTTTGAAAATTTTGAGAAATTCAGCGCTTATATAAAATCAGAACCCCTTCAAACCCCACACCTGCTCATCAAAGGATCAAGAGGGATGGCACTGGAAAGGGTCCTTGAACTCATTTAGCAGCACAATCAGAAGATATTTAACCCTTCAACTGGCCGGCTTCTCCAATAAACGGAATATTGTTTTGAAGCCGGACCCTCATGGTTGATTCGATGTATTTTTCAACCTGAATAAACTTACTGGCTTGCAATGGGTTTACGGCCTTCTTCATTTTGTTGTAATATTTCAACTGAAGCTTTTCTATAGCCATGTTGTTTTTCAACAACCTTGTGGTCAGATCATCAGCCTGATCTGCAGAAAGACTTTCATAGTTTGCTGCATAGTCTTTCAGGATCTGATAGCGTTCCATACCCAATTTATTCTTTTCTCCTGTATAAGCATCATAAATGGGCCAGAAAACAGTAGCTTCATCATCGGGCAAGGCCATGTACATCATTAGCATGTCTTTTTTGTCTACCCCAAAAGCTTCCTGGATAAGCTTCGCTTCTTCATCATGAATTTGAGCGTATCCGGCAAAAGTGAACATAAAGGCCAGGATACATGAAATTTTTAGCAAGTGTTTCATTGTTTGCATTTTAATAATTAATACTTGAGAATGCATGGAAGGCAGACCATGGTTGGGATACTAAATATACACATTAAGATTCATTAATCATCATAACAGACTTACTTTCAATCATTTAGACGTTATGATAACCTTTCAAAAAAGAATACTTCGGTATTCGGGTACGTATCATTAATTTTAAATCATGAAACTAACCTTAAAATCCTTACTCCCGGAAAGATTATTACCTCTCCTCCTGCTTTCCTTTTTATCCATCATCTCATGTCAGAACGAAAGTGATGCCGCAAGCAGAGAAACCACCTCAGAAATTACGACTCCCGAATTCTACTATGGGGCCGACCTGTCTTATGTAAATGAAATGGAAGATTGCGGAGCTGTCTATAAGAACAGTGAAGGGGTCAGAAAAGACCCTTACGAGCTATTTGCTACTGCCGGCGCTAACCTGGTACGCTTGCGGCTGTGGCATACTCCAGAGTGGACCGATTACAGCACGCTGAAGGATGTGAAACGATCAATAGCCAGGGCCAAGGAATCGGGAATGAGAGTGCTCCTTGATTTCCACTATTCTGATGATTGGGCCGATCCTGCCAAACAGGAAATACCCAAAGCCTGGGAAGACCATATTGACGACACCGCTGCTCTCGGAAAACTGCTATACGACTACACTTACCAAACCCTAACTGAACTGAAGCGAGAAGATCTTCTTCCTGAAATGGTGCAGGTTGGTAATGAAATTAACGGAATGATCCTCAGGCAGGGTGAGGGTACCGGCTCCATAGACTGGGAGCGTAACAGCTATCTGATCAACACGGGTATAAAAGCGGTGCGGACCGTATCTATGGAGATCGACAGGCCCATCGAGATCATTCTGCATATTGCCCAACCTGAAAATGCCTTATGGTGGTTTCAAGATGCCACTGCGAACGGGGTCACCGATTTTGACTGGATCGGACTTTCGTATTACCCTAATTGGTCTGAATACAAATTTGACCGGCTTGGGGAAGTCCTGGCCGATTTAGTAGAAACCCATCGCAAAAAACTGATGATCGTGGAAACCGCTTACCCGTATACGCTTGACAATGCAGACCAGGCTAATAATATCCTGGGCACCGAAGCCTTGATTTCGGGATATCCTGCCAGCAAAGAAGGTCAGCTAAACTACCTGCTGGACCTGGAAAAGATCGTAAAGAACTCCGGCGGACAAGGACTTATTTACTGGGAACCTGCCTGGGTTTCCACCTCCTGCAGCACGAGATGGGGTGTTGGTTCTCATTGGGATAATGCCACTCTTTTTGACAACAATGGCAAACCGACACCGGGTATGGAGTTCTACCATAATAATCTGAAAAAAAAACCTTAAAAAGATATATCCCATTGCACACGAACCCGTACTTCATCGCTTACCGGGAAAGTAGGCCCTTGCAGTTCCAGCCAGGTTACCTCTGCAGTCAGTTTATTACGATGCCCGGCAAAAAACCAATTAACCCCTAGTCCGAGCTCTTTATGAAGGTTATTCTCCACATTAACCTCAGGAGTATACCAGGCATATCTCATAGCCGCCTCCAGGGGCTCAGGAATATCCGACCAAATCTGATGCAGGAAATATCCGGCCTGAAAATAACTTCCCTTCAGGATAGTGGTTTGCGCTAAAATTCTATCGTGAATTTCCTTGTAATGAGATTCATGCTGCCAGGAAAATCCGCGGTATTTAAAGGCGGTTTCCAACAAAAGTTGATTCACCCTGTACTGCCCTTCCTCTCCATCAGCAAAGCCCACCAGTTGACCACCGCCGGAAGTAGAGAACCTGGTATACGGACTTCTGTTCGTTACCCCTGCAAAAGCAATTAAGCCTTCAGGAGCTTCAGTCATGGAAAGGTCAGAGCCGGAAAAGCCCAACTCACGACCAAAAACATTCCATTGTAACCTACCTACATACATAAGATGCTCATCGTCATTGGTTGACTGCCCTCTTCCGGTACCCGTAAGCACGGAAATATTATAGCTCAGATCGAGTAATCTTTCCGGAAACAATCGGCCATAAAACTCCATTCCCTGCTGGCGGTCTACGGTAAAAGGTCGATTGATGATAGATCGGTCAACCAATTGCTGTTTTCCTGAAGATATTACCCGTTCTCTGGTAAAATAGGTTTTCCACTGCCCTATTTTGAGCTTAAAGAACTCCCATTTTTCAACCATCACCCGAAAATCAAGCAAATTACCTCCAACAACATCGTACTCCCAGTAATATTTCAACCAGGGCTTAAATCCGTGTCCACCTACCTTTAACCGGGCACGATTTACCTCAAATACATGAGTTTCAGTATCCGTAAAGTCTTCAAAAGTAATGGGATCCTGATCCTGTGGATAGGCATAGCGAAACTGCAACCTGGACTCTATATGCATTAAAAACTTATCATCAGCAGTACTGAATTGGAAGCCTTTTCCGGTATATTGAACTCTTGAAAAGTCAGGATCCAGCGTTTCCTGTGACAACACAGACAGAGGAAAAAATAATAATGTCAACAGCAAAGCACTGTCAACAATTGACGCGAATTTTAGTTTAGGAATATGCAATGTATATTTTTAATATGAGTTATTCAGTCTTAATTACCGGCATCTCTCCTGAACACAGTCTCCCCTTCTTTAATGGTTTCCAGTACTACGATATCTTTTAAGGTCATCGGATCAACCTTCAGCGGGTTCTTATCCAATATTACCAGGTCAGCAAGTTTTCCCGGAACGAGCGTACCCTTGCGATCTTCTTCAAAATGCTGCCATGCACTCCATTCGGTAATACATTTAAGGGCCTCATAAGGTGTTAGACGTTCTCCAGGGCCCATAACAGTTCCGGAACGGCTCACCCTGTTTACCGTGGTATGCATGATCATCATCAGGTTTGGAAGAGCCACAGGAGCATCGGTATGACTGGTTACCGGAACACCCTTATTCAATGCCGATTTGATCGGACTGATCTGCTGAGCCTTCTCGGGCCCTATAATTTCCTTGTACCAATCGCCCCAGTAAAAAGTATGCATTGGAAAAAGGGAAGCTACCATATCATATTTCTGTAAGCTGTCAAGCTGATCCATTCGAAGCAACTGCCCGTGAATTAATACGGTACGACGATCATCATTCCCATATTTTTCAGAGGCGTCCGCCACGGCCCGTATAAGCTGATCAGCAGCAGCATCTCCATTAGTATGCGCAAGCAATTGCCAGTTATTTGCAAAGGCCGAATCAACAACAGCTTGTACATCTTTATCATCAGGAATAGCCGGGTAGCCGCTATACCTCTCTTGCTGTCCATCAGGCGGAATCAGGTATGGCTCCGTTCTCCAGGCTGTTCGCCCCTGAGGAGAACCGTCCAGTGTTAATTTAATACCTCCTATACGGTAATGATCCTTATATCGTACCCCAACCCAATCGGTACGTAAATACTGCTGATAGGCGTAATCAATATAAGACACCACATCGATCTTTAATTTTCCCTGTTGTGCATAATCAACCAATTGTTCATGATTTTCCATCGCCCTGCCCTCCTGGGCCGTTGTATACCCATAGCTCAACACCATTTCCTGGGCCTTATCAAAATAATAAGATACCAAATCGGGCTCTACAGGACTAATGGCCTTGATCATGGCAGGAATGGCGGCCAACTCCTCCAAAACCCCATTAGGTTCTGAGGTACCTTCTACTCTTCTTATAACTCCTCCCTGAGGATCAGGGGTATCGGCATTATATCCTATTTTCTCTAAACCGGCACTATTCACTGAAGCAAAATGTCCCGATATATGAACAGCCATCACGGGTACATCTAAAGAGACCTTATCAAGATCTTCCTTTGTGGGATGTCTCTTTTCTGCCAGTACCGCATCGTCATATCCCATCCCGATGATCCAACCCTGGGTTTTATCGGTTCCGTTCTCCTCGTACCAACCAGTCATTTCTTTTATCAAGTCATCTATGGTATTCACCTGGCCATCAGGTTCGGCCAGCAAATTTGCACCTACAGCCTGCGCGCCCAAACCTCCGAAATGGACGTGACCATCTATAAAACCGGGAAGCATGGTCTTACCATTAAGATTCACCTCCGTGACCTTACCATCAAACTTCTCCCTGGCACCTGACAGGTTTCCCACGTAAACGATCTGCCCCTCTCTTTGTACCAGGGCCTCGGCATAGCGCGGAGAGGCTCCTTCCATCGTAATAATGTCACCTCCGTAATACATGGTCTGTTTTAAGGCATAGGGTTCTGCCTTCGCTTTTTGCTTTTCTTCCGATGGCGATTTACAGGACACCGTAAAGAGTAGAGATGCAAAGAGGGCACAATACAAAAATCTCATATGACTCAATTTTAGAAATTTGAATCAGCCCTATCCAGGGCTGATTAACAGTAATCAATTTACACATTTTCAGCATGTTGTGTAGATTTTTTCCTCTTAAAATCGAAATATACTGCCAAATTCCTTATCAGACCGTAACACCCGGATTAAAGCATCATCTTTATAGCACCAACCAACCTTATAACCAAATGATTAATATCTACCCACCCTTCAAACGGTATTTTCTGATTTTAACCCTGTTATTTTCAACATGCGTCATGATGGCTCAGCAAAACAATACTCCAGAATTAGGTGAGATCGCCTTTCTCGGGGTTTTCCATTTTGCCGGAACGAATGATATGGTTTCCTTGAATATAGACGACCTGAAATCAAAAAAACGGCAAGAGGAAATTCAAAGCCTTGTAGACAGCATGGTAGCATTAGAGCCTCACAAGGTGATCCTGGAATATCCTTACGGAAAAACAAAACTAGACTCTCTCTACGCAGAATATCGTAAAGGCAACCACCAACTTTCGATCAATGAAAGACAGCAATTGGGATTCAGAATTGCTCATAGGCTAGGACATGAACATATTTACGTAGCCGATCACCCTATGGATATTGGCTTTGGACCACTCATGAAATATCTGGAAGAGAGTGAGCAGACCTTCAAACTGGACACCCTGATAAAAGAGGCCAATACCCTGATGAGATCGTGGGAGAATCTTTACGAAAAGGGATCACTATCAGACCTTCTTTACACTATGAACGCTGCCGAATCTGATAACGAGAACAAGAACATTTACCTGGAAGTTTTCAATATCATGGGAGGTGATCAAAATAATTACGGGGTTAGTGTGGTTTCCAAATGGTGGGAGCGTAATTTTCATATCATGAAGAATATCGATCTGATCATGGAACCGAATGATCGTGCCCTGGTAATCTTCGGGCAGGGGCATACTGCCATCCTGAAGGACCTCTACCGTGGGAGATCAGATGTGAAGGTAATTGATGTACTGCCGTATTTGAGAGAATGATTTCTTTAGCGAGTGGAGAGTAGAGAGAAGAGAGAAGAGAGAAGAGAGAAGAGAGAAGAGAAGGAGGAGTTGGCCGGTTTTGGAATTTCCATTCGGCAACCCCTACACCGTAACCCGTAACCCGTAACCCGTAACCTAAAAAACTACCAATCAACAAAAGAAAGTCCGATGCCAAAAGTGGTTTGACGGTGGTTGTAGTCGATCATGGTTTCTCCATAACCGTGAAAGATCTGTGCATGCCCTCTAAGCGTACCTTTTATGGGGAATAAATAATTTAACTCAAGGCTCCCTTTATGATTGCCGAGTGAAAGATCAGTATGCAGTATACTGTAGAGGCTATGTTGTTTCCTGCTGTATACGAAGGTGGCATTAGCCCGACCCACAAAGTCGGTAATTTTAGGGTTTTCATCATCGGCGTCATCGATCCGAATCCAGGGACGAAGAAATAATTGCCAGTGATCGCTTTCCATTCCCAAATGAAAAATAATACGATTCCAGCTTCGGGAATATGGCAATGACCTCCCGTTAGACTGGTGATTAAACGACAAACCCATCATCCTGATGGCGGCAGAACCGAACTTAATTTTCATAGGAAAATTAAGCAGCAACTCCGGCTCATAATTCAATTCCCGAAAGGGTCTTGACAGCTCCTCATTATACACCTGCCAATGCGCCAGCTGGGTATAGGCCACCCACAGATCGCCGTGACCAAAGAACATATTGTGGAAGATCTTGGTTTTAAAACTGAATTGCAGGCGGGACTCTACCCTGTCATAGGCTGCAGGTTCAACAGCTCTGTAATCCGGGTTCTCACTAAAAGGCAGTGAATTGGGGCTGGTACTATAGCGCGCCAACAACATATAAATAGGTTTGTAAGAGGTGATGCGAAAGGTGCCTTTATCTGAAGAGGGAGATAACTGCCATTGCTCTTCCATGGTCTTAGTAACAATATCACGCACCCCGACGCTGTCAGATTGACCAAACAGGGAACAGGTGAAGGCCCACAAAACAATAGGAAAGATGAATCTGAAAGGCATTAGAACCGGAGTTGAATAAACTTGAAAAAAGCGTTTTTAAAAGAATGTTGAAATAATCCAGAAAGATAAGGAATCCTAAGTTGTGTTTAGACACCAAAACATTCGTCCATAATTTGAATGACCTTGAATTTGTCTGGATGAATGAATAGGTCCGACCCATAATGGAAGAGCGTAACGTTAACAAATCACCTGGAGTTGTATTAGAAGGCCACCCCCAAACTCAACCCCATCGGTATAGGCATAATTGCTTGGTCCTGTCGACTTTTAAATGGATATAAAGCAAAGACCCTGAATACCATTTTTTGTTTCACTAGAGGCTGAAGTCGGTATCCAACAAGAGGATACACATAATAGGGATGCGGTGACGAACCGTAAACCAAAGTTCCGCCAACGCCAACTTCCAGGAAGTGCTTTTTCTTCCCTAAAAGCCCGGAGAACCTTACGGGAAAAGTGACAAACTTTTCAGCGGGTTCTTGACAAGGCCCAAAAAAACAAAGTTGAAATTCTTCATTATAACCCACCCCCAATTGTCCGGCAAGTAGAACCCTGGAGTTTATTTCGAACAGGCGCTCATAGTTTACAGCTATCAAAGAAAGGTCTCCCAAAAAGCCGAGATATAAATTATTCAAAGGACGTTCAAAAATCAATTCCTCCTGCGTCTGTGACCAGGCGGATACACCAAACTGAAATATTAATAAGAGCAAGAATACAGACCGTTTCATTATTTAGAAAATTAAACATGTAAAGAGTTCACAGGACTAAAGGTAAGCCCCGGTAGAAATCGGATATCCCTTATTATTGATTTTCAATAAATCAGGACAGGTATAGCAGAAGGGGAAATACCCCCGGGGAACACGCTGCTTAACAAAATAGACGGACAATCTAAATACCACAAAGATTCACTACCATACCCATACACCACACTGAAAGCTTATCAATTAGTCCTTTATAAATCTTCTGCAACCTATCAACAAAAAAAGATCACTCCGTTTGAAATGCTTTTGACAGCCCCCAATCCACATCAAATGCTCCATCCAATACAATAAATCCAATACCTACAATCACAGCACCTGCTCCTGTGAAAATTAGCAAAGTCGGAAGCCAATCAACCTTGCGTTCTTCAACCTTAACGCCTGCCGCGGAGACTCCGATGAGTTTACTATTCGTTCTCATCCAGACGCTGTCCTGCGCCCAATAAACTGAATCTGCTATGATCCTTTTTTTACTTGAATTATTGACGGGCACAGTCGCCTTGTATTTAATGCCCTTATGGCTGACAAGGTCCTCATTTTGGTTTACTTCGCGGTAACTAAAGCACGAACTAAAAACAAGGAGCGTATAAACTGCCAATGCTAAACAACATATTCTGCGCATAACTATTAAGTTTTACAGATAAACCCTAACAGGTCCATCCGGGTTGAGTGTTCTACCAGCATACTAAATCAGCCAATTGAGAACATCCCGAAGCTACCTATACTTCCAAAAACAAGGGTCCTGAACTATTGATTTTCAATAAATCAGGAAAAAAATGTGTCAGGGATATCGAAAACCGGAAAAGGATGACTAATATGCCTTTTTCAAAGCGGTATATAGAGATGATTTGGATGAACCCGTTAAACCAGGTCTCACTGAATACCTCTAAGGAATACTTGCCTATCGGCAGACATAAGGGCATATGAAGGGCGACGAAGGCTACCATCAATTCCTTCCCAGAAATCTTTATAAAACAACAGTCCTCTTCTCCTCCAAGGGAGGACCGAGCGGTAATAAAAAGGTCCGGCGGACCTTTTGAGCGAAACTGCCTGACGGCAGCCAGGGGGGCCAGCTGGCGGGTGGAAGAAAAGGTGAAAGCTTTGACGGAAGGGTGAGCCAGTGCTACCTGAAAAAGCATTTGGATTACGCCCTTTCGGGCGTGATCCCGGGAGGGGGCAATGCTCAACCCAAAATCCCGGCGCCTGCAGCGCCACAGGTTTTTTTATGCCCTTTCACCGCCTTCGAGGAAGCTCTGGAGGATTACGCCCTTGCAGGGCGTGATCCTGACTATGGGGATGTTGCAATCCCAAAATCCCGCAAAGGCTACGCCTTTGGGGAGTTTTTTTATGCCCCTTCACCGCCTTCGAGTAAGCTCTGGAGGATTACGCCCTTGCAGGGCGTGATCCTGACTATGGGGATGTTGCAATCCCAAAATCCCGCAAAGGCTACGCCTTTGGGGAGTTTTTTTATGCCCTCACGCTTCACTCAAGCAAGCTTGGCTCGCTGAAGGGCATAAAAAAATCCCGATCGTTTCTGATCGGGATTTTGGGTTGTGGGCGATACTGGATTCGAACCAGTGACCCCCTGCTTGTAAGGCAGGTGCTCTGAACCAACTGAGCTAATCGCCCTTATTGCGGGTGCAAATATAACACAGTTTTTATATATAACAAGCATTATAAAAAAAAGGATGACTAAAATTTCAGAAAGCTAAATACTGCTCTTAAGTGTTAAAATCCTCTTCACTCTTGGAGGGCCGTATGGAAAAAAAGGTCCGGCGGACCTTTTGAGCGAGGGGCCAGCAGGCGCGGTGGCATTCTATACTCACCATCGCAATAAGGACTACCTTCACCCCACCTTTTAGATAATGAAAAACAACGTTCTCCTTCCCCCTTAGCAAGGGGAAGGTGTCAAAGCCGAAAGCTTTGAAGGAAGGGGTGAGTCAGTGCTACCTGAAAAAGCATTGGGATTACGCCCTTGCAGGGCGTGATCCCGGGAGGGGGCAATGCTCAACCCAAAATCCCGGCGCCTGCAGCGCCGCAGGTTTTTTTATGCCCCTTCACCGCCTTCGAGGAAGCTCTGAAGGATTACACCCTTGCAGGGCGTGATCCCGGGAGGGGGCAATGCTCAACCTAAAATCCCGGCGCCTGCAGCGCCGCAGGTTTTTTTATGCCCTTTCACCGCCTGTGAACAAGTTCACGCGGTTTCAGGGCATAAAAAAATCCCGATCGTTTCCGATCGGGATTTTGGGTTGTGGGCGATACTGGATTCGAACCAGTGACCCCCTGCTTGTAAGGCAGGTGCTCTGAACCAACTGAGCTAATCGCCCCTTATGCTTTAGAAAGCTTACTTGCTCCCTGATTGCGGATGCAAATATAGAACAGTTTTTGTATCCTGCAAAAGAAAAGAAAAAATAAATCACACTATTTCTGCAACGGTAAAAGTACTCCCTCCAACAAACACCAGATCGTTTGTAGTCGCTTGCTTACAGGCCTTTTCGAGGGCTTCTGTTACTGAGGCATATACCGCTCCATTCAACCCGAATTCGGCAGCTTTAGCCTGCAGTACCTTGGCATCCAGTTTTCTCGGAATATCGGGGGCCGTAAAGTAATATTGAACCCCTTCTGAAGGGAATAAAGGCAGGATCAGATCTAAAGCTTTGTCCTTAACCACGCCGAGAACAATATGCAGATGATCATAATCTTCTTCCTTTAACTGCTCCATCACCAATGACAAACCTTCCATATTATGGGCAGTATCACAGATAACTTTGGGAGCTGTTTGCAGTACCTGCCACCTCCCGAGCAATCCGGTGTTCTCAACGGTTTTCAACAAACCGACTTTAAGAATGTCATCAGACACCTGAACACCTTGCAGAGCCCTTACTGCCGCCACGGCAGCCCTCAGGTTTTTATTTTGATATTTTCCTTTAAGGTCAGACAGATAGGTGTCATCAAGTTCACCTGCCAATACCAGCTCTGCATTTTCTGCCCGTGCTTTCTCCTGAAATACCGGCCAGGTCTCTTCCTGGTACTCACTGATGACTACCGGCACACCCGGTTTAATGATCCCGGCCTTTTCGGCAGCGATCTTTTCCAGGGTATCACCCAAAAGATCCATGTGATCATAACCGATATTGGTGATCACAGAAACCTCAGGGGTAATAATATTGGTAGAATCAAGTCGTCCCCCAAGCCCTACTTCGATCACTGCAAAATCAACTCCTGCCCTTGCAAAATAATCAAAGGCAAGTCCTACGGTCATTTCAAAGAAAGAGCATCGATGCTCTTGAAAGAACGCCATATGCGCGGCTACAAAGTCAACCACCTCAGCTTCGGGGATCATTTGTCCATTGACCTTAATACGTTCTCTGAAGTCCTTGAGATGGGGTGAAGTATACAAGCCTACCTTATACCCTGCCTCCTGCAACACAGAGGCGATCATATGACTGGTAGAGCCTTTACCGTTGGTTCCCGCTACATGAATGCTTTTATACCGGGCATGCGGCTGCCCAAGGCGAGCATCGAGCGCCAGTGTATTAGCCAGCTTTGGCCGAAAGGCAGTTTTGCCTTCCCGCTGATACATCGGCAGCTGCATAAACATCCAGTCTACCGTTTCCTGATACGTCATAGTTTATTCCCCTAGTTTGAAATTGACCACTACAAATCCGACCTGCCTTGAAGGGGCATTGGCATCGGAATTCCAGCGATAGGATCTCGCTGTTTTTTCTGCTGCTTCGGTCAAACATGCAGCAGTATTGGTAGACCCGCGCACTCCGGGAACGGCATTAATGACTCTTCCGCTGCGGTCTACTTCGATCTTTACAACCACCCTTCCGGTTTCGTTGCAGTCCTGAACATACTTCTGTCCGGTAACCAGGCTGCGACCGTTCAGTCCGTAACCTACTCCTCCGGAGCCGCTTCCGGGACTTCCGAAGTAACTACTGGCATAAGGGTCGCCATTGAGCTGGCCTTTATCACCCGGGCTGTTATCATTACCTTCTCCTCCTGTGGCAGTTCCTTCACTATTGTTCAGTCCGCCCATCAGTTGGTCGAGCTGACGCTTTTTAGCCTCCTGCTCCTGACGAATTCGTTCCTGCTCGGCCTTACGCTCCGCTTCTTTACGTTGTTCTTCTGCGATACGATCACGCTCAATTTGCTCCTGTCGCTCACGCTCTTTACGTTCGGCATCAAGCTTACGCTTACGCTCTTCTTCAGCCTTGCGCATAGCAATGGCCTCTTCGTTGTCCTGGGTTACCACCTCCTCTTCTGAGGCCTCTGCAGGTTCGGGCTCTGCCGGTGCAGGCACTTCTTCTGCCTGTTCCTGTACAGGTTCTGGTTCCGGAATGGGTTCCGGTTTTGAACGGATAGGCTCTTTAGGCTGCACCTTCCCGCTACCCACATCAGTGTATCCGAAATTCACCGAGATCCCTGATTCTATGGGCGGGTCAAGGTATGACAACCCCACATAAAACATCAAAAGGATAATCCCTGACAACAATATGGTGGTCAGGGTAAAAGATTTTCTTTTATGTCGGGTATCAAATAAAGACATTAATTAGGACGTACTGCCAGGATTACTTTATACTTGTTCTGATTAGCAATATCCATCACCTGCACTGCATTATTGATCGGCACACTTTCTTCAGCCCTCAGGATGATGGTAGGTTTGTCAACGTCTTTCAAACGCCTGCGAAGTTCTGTTTCCAGGAACTCTTCCTTAACCTTTGTATTATCTACAAAAAACTCAAGATTTTTATTGATACTCACAGAAACATTCTGGGTATTGGTTGATTTTCCTTTGGCTTTTGGCAGCAACAGATCAAGAGCATTAGGTGCATTGGAGGTGATCATAAAGAATACCAATAGCAGGAAAACAATATCGGTCATTGAACTCATACTGAATTCAGGAGACACCTTATTTCTTCCTCTAAGATTCATAAGCGCGGTTTTAAATTACCCTTGGGGTTAATGAGAAGACTGTTAGTCTTAGACCGGCTCGTTGAGCAGGTCTAAGAAATCAACAGCATTACTTTCCATGGTGTGCACAACCTTATCGGTACGCACCACCAGGTGGTTATATCCTATATAAGCAATAATACCCACGATCAGTCCGGCTACAGTAGTGGTCATGGCCGTATAGATACCGCTTGCCAATTGCCCCATTTCAGCCTGTCCGCCGCTGGTAGCCATTTGATGGAAGGCGAGTATCATCCCGATCACCGTTCCAAGAAACCCGATCATAGGAGCTGCACCGGCCACAGTAGCCAGGATACTCACGTTCTTCTCCAGCTTATATACCTCAAGGGTACCTGCTGTCTCAATAGCCTTATTGATATCTTCCAGGGGTTTTCCTATTCTCGATATCCCTTTTTCAGTTAGACGTGCTACAGGAGAGTCTGTCTGTGCACAAAGTATACGTGCCGATTCAAGCTTACCCCCTGAAACGTGATCTCTGATCTGGTTCATGAAGTTCTTATCGATCTTCGAAGCCGCCTTAATGGCAAAGAGTCGTTCGAAATAAATGTACAAGGCTACGAAGAGCAACACGAAAAGAATAGCAATGATGACCACACTTCCTGTACCGCCATTAGCGATAAGGTCAATAACGGAGAGGGTTTTCTCTTCAGAGAGCAATTCCTCTGATGCCTCCAGCGAAGCTTCTTGAAAAAGTATCATAAGCAATGAGATAGGTTAAAGTTCTATAACGTAAAATAAGGAATTTAATTATGCACCCAATACAAAATTTCGGAGGATGATAAAGATCACGGCACCGGAGATAAATCCGATAAAAGCCAACCAGGCGATCTTCTTCAGGTACCAGAAGAAATCGATCTTTTCCATTCCCATTGCCACCACTCCGGCAGCAGAACCAATAATGAGCATACTACCTCCTGTACCCGCAGAATAGGCTATAAAATGCCAAACGGCATCATCTAATGGCACTGAGAACATCCCGATACTGGCAGCTACCAGCGGTACGTTATCAATAACGGCAGAACCTACTCCTAAGATCATCACCACAAGGTCAGATACTGTGGTGCCCAATGATTCTGTACCCAGCTTAGGCATGCTCTGTTCTAAACTTTCAGCAAAGTGAAAGAGCATCCCCAGTGATTCCAGTGCAGCCACAGCCATCAAAATACCCAGGAAGAAAAGGATACTTGGCATTTCAATTCTCGAAAGAGAATGATGCACAGGACTGTGGTGTCCTTCCACATCATGTGATTCATCTGAATGCACCTCAGACAGACTGAACTTTGAGCTACTGTAAATCTCTGCAAAGGCAGCAACCACCGCAAGAGAAAGCATCATACCTACATATGGAGGTAAATGTGTTATCGTTTTGAATACCGGAACAAATACAATAGAACCAAGTCCCAGGTAAAGCATAATTGAACTATGCGGACTCTTTGGTTTATCGTTACCGAAGTCTCCCTCAATATCTCCCTGAAAAACCTTCATTCTTGAAGCGATCAAAACAGGTACTACCATACAGGCGATCGATGGCAGCAGTACATGAAGGATCAGCTGCGTTACCGATACCTTATTAGCGATCCACAGCATCGTAGTGGTCACATCACCAATAGGAGACCAGGCTCCACCGGCATTCGCCGCTATAATGATCAGACCGGCGAACCAAAGTCGCAGGCTACGGTCCTGTATGACCTTCTGAAGAATGGTAATCAATACAATGGTGGCGGTAAGGTTATCAATAATGGCCGATAGTATAAAGCCCAGTATTGAAAAGATCCACAATAAGGAACGTTTTCTCTTTGTTTTTATATATCCTTTGATCGTTGCAAAACCATCAAAATAGTCGATGATCTCAACAATAGTCATCGCCCCCAGGAGGAAGACCAGGATCTCTGCTGTTTTACCGAGGTGATGCAGCAGGATCTCTTCCAGGTGGGTGCCTTCGAGTTCCTTCAGCTCAGTATTCACCTCAAAAACGGGCAAATGCGTCAAAGCTATAAGGGCCCACAGAAGAGCCATCATACCCAGGGCAGGAATTAATTTATCGATTTTCAGATTGTGTTCAAGGGTGATCGCGAGATACCCCAGGATAAAAACAAGAATAATAACTGTTTCCATGTAGTCGTGTAGATTTTGTCTAAATTAATTGTTTTAATGCGATTTCGAAAGCAGTGCTGCTAATATTTGTTTTGGCTGCGCTGCGCTTAAAAGTATTTTGCAATGCCTTCCTGATGGTTTCGGAAGTATCACTGAAGATAGCCTCATCGGTCATTTCAACCCGACGCTCCATAAAGTAGGCAAAAACTCTTGCCATACCGCAATTTGAAATAAAATCAGGAATAAGGCTGATACGCTGGTCGGTGTATTCCATGATATCACCAAAGAAGATCTCCTTATCTGCAAAGGGCACATTGGCACCACAACTTACCACTTCAAGCCCCTTATTGATAAGACTGTCAATTTGTTCTTTGGTGATGAGCCTGGAAGCAGCACATGGAGCAAAGATTTCACTATGCAACTGCCAAACCCTTTCATTCATCTCCTCGAAAGGAATCAGGTTTTCTGCTCTCAGGGCATTTCCGTCCTTGTTCAGGAATAATTCACGGATCTCTTCCAATCTAAAACCATCTTCATTGATGAGTCCGCCTGAAATATCTATAATAGCTACGACCTTAGCCCCCATCTGAGCCAGGTAGTACGCGGCAGCAGAACCCACATTACCAAAACCTTGAACAATGGCCTTTTTGCCTTCAACCTGACCGCCGTAGATCTCGTAGTAATGCTTTACTGCCTCTGCAACACCGTACCCGGTGATCATATCAGCCACGGTGTATTTACGAAGTATATCGGGAGAGTATTGCTTACTTTCCACCACCTTGATCACTCCCTGACGCAATTGACCGATACGGTTGATCTTATCAGCTTCGGTAGGCTTAAAATGGCCGTTAAAGACGCCTTCCTGAGGGTGCCAAACCCCGCAGTCTTCCGTGATCGGTATTACCTCGTGGATCTCATCAACATTGAGATCGCCTCCGGTACCGTAATAGCTTTTTAAAAGGGGAGAAACCGCTTTATACCAGCGCTCCAGAACCCCTTTTTTCCGGGGGTCTTTAGGGTCAAAATTGATCCCTGATTTAGCACCACCGATCGCAGGACCGGAAACCGTGAACTTCACCTCCATGGTTTTTGCCAAAGAAAGCACCTCATTCATATCCAGACCCTTTCGCATACGGGTACCACCACCGGCAGCTCCCCCTCTGAGCGAATTGATCACCGTCCACCCCTCTGCATCAGTTTCAGGGTCTTTCCAGTTAAAAACGATCTCAGGAGATTTTTCTTCGTATTTCTTTAATAGATCCTTCATAGTTCTGTTTCAATGCCAGCAAATATAAAAAACTTAAAATGACTCTTCTTATTCAATTTATCAACCGGTTATACACCTTTCCACTGCTGTGATCCTTCGAGGCTCCGGTAACGCTTTGGAGACAGTTTACCTCCCCACGTAATTTCAACACCCCTAACAAGGCAAAAACCACAGCCTCCTTAAATTCAACCACAGCGTTCTCCGGCACGGTCACCTCTGCATTACTCAGTTCCCTCAGGGTATCGATAAGAAAGGTATTGTATGCTCCTCCTCCGGTTACAAGAACCCGCTCCTTAAGCCTAAGCTCTTTTGCTATTATTTCAGCAACATGCCTGCTGTAGGTAGCTAAAATAACTCCGGGATCTTTCTCCATACCATCCACCAAAGGAAAGATCTCTTTTTCAACCCATTCGATGCCAAGAGACTTTGGCGGCTCCAACTCATAAAAAGCTATTTTATTTAAGGCCGATAGCAAGGTCTCATTCACAACATGTTTTTTAGCCAAGGCTCCCCCCTTATCGTAAGGAACTCCCAGCTTGTGCGCATAATGATTTAAGACAGTATTCACCGCACAGATATCATAGGCTATGCGTTGCCCTTTGTCAGCTAAGGAAATATTGGCAAAACCTCCCAGATTCAGGCAATAGGTGAAATCGCTGAATAAAAGCATATCTCCAACGGGAACCAAAGGCGCTCCCTGTCCGCCCAACGCCACATCCTGCACCCTAAAGTCGCACACCACCTTTTTACCGGTAATTGCCGCGAGTTCCTCACGATTCCCTATCTGTACAGTGATCCCTTTTTCGGGTTGATGAAATACTGTATGACCATGAGAGCATACCGCATCTATTTCTACAGAGCTGTGAGCACCGAGAAATTCCCTGATGACCACCCCCAGGTATCGGGTATAGGCTATATCGAGAATTTCGAGGTCTTCAGACCCCAGTTGATGGGCTTTTCTGAGTTTTTGCTCCCAGTCAGACGGGTAGGCAAGGGTGGCCGCATCGAGAATATCGAATGTCCAGCCTTCCTTATGGTGAAAACGTACCAGGGCAAGATCAACACCATCGAGAGAAGTTCCTGACATTACACCCAATACGGTATAGGTTTGATTTTCCATTTTCGGTAAAATTAACTAAGTAAGATTGAAAAAATTACAATTTAAAAGTATCTTTGGGGCCTTTCGCTAAAAAAACACTAAAAATACAATGGATTTTAAACTTTCCGAAGAACATTTAATGATACAACAGGCGGCACGCGATTTTGCAAAGACAGAATTACTGCCGGGTGTTATTGAAAGAGACGAAAAACAAGAATTTCCGGCAGAGCAGATCAAGAAAATGGGAGAGCTCGGATTTATGGGGATGATGGTTTCTCCTGAATACGGAGGAAGCGGAATGGATACCGTGGCCTATGCCCTGGCCATGGAAGAGATCTCTAAGGTAGACGCCTCTGCATCTGTAGTTATGAGTGTGAACAACTCTTTAGTTTGCTGGGGACTGGAAACCTTTGGAACGGAAGAGCAAAAACAAAAATACCTTACAAAACTCGCCACAGGAGAAAAACTGGGAGCCTTCTGTCTTTCAGAACCGGAGGCAGGTAGTGATGCCACCTCTCAGAAAACAACAGCTGTAGACAAAGGGGACCACTACGTATTGAACGGAACCAAAAACTGGATCACCAACGGTGGAACAGCCGATGTTTACCTGGTGATCGCCCATACCCATCCTGAAAAAGGACATCACGGCATCAATGCCCTGATCGTAGAAAAAGGAATGGAAGGTTTTGAGATCGGTCCAAAAGAACAAAAAATGGGAATCCGTGGCAGCGATACACACTCATTGATGTTTACCGACGTGAAGGTGCCAAAAGAAAACAGAATAGGGGAAGATGGCTTCGGATTTAAGTTTGCCATGAAAACACTTGCCGGAGGACGAATCGGAATTGCCTCTCAAGCCCTTGGTATCGCATCCGGAGCTTACGAGCTTGCCAAGGAATATTCTAAGGTTCGTAAAGCCTTTGGCAAAGAGATCTATAAACACCAGGCCATTGCCTTTAAGCTTGCCGATATGCATACCCAGATCGAAGCCGCAAGACATCTTGTTCTTAAAGCTGCCTGGGATAAGGACACCGGAGAGAACTACGATCTAAGCGGAGCTATGGCAAAACTTTACGCATCTCAGGTAGCCATGGATGTGACTACCGAAGCGGTTCAGGTTCATGGTGGAAACGGCTACGTAAAAGAATACCATGTTGAGAGACTAATGAGAGATGCCAAGATCACACAGATCTATGAAGGAACCAGTGAAATTCAAAAGATCGTTATCTCGAGAGGGATCATGAAAGACTAAAGAATCAACAGTTCTTTACAATATAAAAAGCGTGATGCATAACCTGGTGCATCGCGCTTTTTTTTATTCATATTCTGTTTTATGCAATGATGTAAAAAATACAAAAACAAAAAATTAACATCGCTTGCAACCCCATCAAAAAGACACCCTTCCCACCTTAAATCAACAAATAAAC
Organism: Robertkochia marina; assembly: GCF_004799345.1. GTDB lineage: Bacteria > Bacteroidota > Bacteroidia > Flavobacteriales > Flavobacteriaceae > Robertkochia > Robertkochia marina. The sequence continues at coordinate 1,431,598 of NZ_SSMC01000001.1, read as the reverse complement.
CTACACCACCCCTCAGAAAAAAGATACTTAATTAGAAAATTAACCCCTTTTAAACCAATCACCCCTACAAAAAGCGACCTTTCCTTTCATTTTTCACCCCTGATTTTCAATTTTACAATTTACCCCCGTCTAAAAAACAGATTCCCTAAAATGCGGTGGGTAATTTTATGAGATTTAATTTTTTTTAGTTATTCCTCTCTTTTTCAGATCATCTTTCAGTGTATTCGTTAAATTATTAAAAAGAAAAGAGCTGATTATGCTAAAAGAACAAGGTCTATACTCACCGTTTTTCGAACATGACAATTGCGGTGCCGGTTTCATTTGTAACCTAAACGGGGTACGGTCAAATACTATTATTCACAAGGCACTGGATATCCTGGTCAGATTGGAACATCGCGGGGCGGTTAGTGCAGATGGTAAAACCGGAGACGGAGCAGGAATTCTTATAGAGATCCCACATCATTTTTTTTCCAAATCCTGTGATTTTGAGCTCCCGAAAGCCGGCGAATATGCAGTTGGCATGGTATTCCTTCCAGCCTCTGAAAACCAGGCTCTTCATTGCATGCAGCTATTTGAAGACCAATGCAAACAACAACAACTAAAGATACTGGGTTGGCGAAACGTGCCTGTTGCCACGGAACACCTCGGGGAGATCGCTGCTCAAACAGCCCCATGGATCAGGCAGGTATTTATTACAACCAAAGAAGAGGTTACCTCCCAGAATGACCTCTTTACCAAACTATTCGTAGCCCGAAAAACTACAGAACATCTCATTGCCTCCTCCGGGTTGTCCCAGTCAGATTCATTTTACTTCTCCAGTTTATCAACTACGACCCTGATCTATAAAGGCCTGTTAAAACCGGAAGACATAAGCGCTTTTTTCACCGACCTCCAGGACCCTGATCTTGTAACTAAACTAGCCCTGGTACACCAACGTTTCAGCACCAACACCTTTCCAACCTGGGATCTGGCCCAACCGTTTCGTTATATGTGTCATAATGGTGAGATCAACACCCTGCGCGGCAATCTTAGCAGGATGAAGGCCAGAGAAGAATTATTGAAGAGTCCGTTATTAGGAGAGAAGATCAAAGCTATGTTTCCCATTGTTCTCGAAGGGAAGTCTGATTCAGCCTCCATGGATATGGTCCTTGAATTATTGCTTCATACCGGCAGGTCTTTACCTGAGGCTATGATGATGCTGGTTCCCGAAGCCTGGGAAAAGCATCATTTTATGGGAGATGCTAAAAAGGCATTCTATGAGTTCAATTCCTGCATTATGGAGCCTTGGGACGGGCCCGCCTCTATCCCCTTCACAGACGGGAAATACATCGGCGCCCTTTTAGATAGAAATGGCCTTCGCCCTTCAAGATATACGGTTACCAAAGACGGCTACGTTATCATGTCTTCAGAAACAGGGGTGGTCGATATCGCCCCGGAAAATATTGCTCTGCACGGAAGGCTGGAGCCCGGTAAAATGTTCCTCGTTGATATGGAAGAGGGGCGAATCATTAATGACAAGGAGGTCAAGGATAAGATAGTGAGTAAGCGGCCATACCGAAAATGGCTGCAAAAGAATCTCCTTCACCTGGCAGATATTCCTTATACAGGGAATATGACCCCCGAAGAAACGACCCCCTTCGAAATACGCCGGCGACTATTTGGGTACACCTCCGAAGATATCACCACCATAATTACTCCCATGGCAAGATCAGGAAAAGAACCTATAGGCTCTATGGGAACCGACACCCCGTTGGCGGTACTTTCAGAACGACCTCAACTCTTATACAACTACTTTAAACAGCTTTTCGCACAGGTCACCAATCCTCCCCTGGATGGTATCAGAGAAGAGATCGTTACAGACACCTCCCTGATGATCGGAAGTGACCGGAATCTTTTCGAAATAGGAGAAGACCAGGCCATCAAACTAAAAATTCAAAATCCGGTGATCTCCAATGAAGACCTGGATAAGATCAAATTTCTGGACCACCCGAATTTTAAAGCTATTTCTGTATCCATTCTTTATGACAAGGACAAAGGAATGAATGCTTTGGAAGATCGACTTGAAGCCATTTTAGAGGAAATAGCAACAGCTGTCCAAAAGGGATGTAATATCATCATACTATCAGACAGGAATACCTCCGATAAAAAGGCACCTATACCTGCCTTGCTGGCATGCTCTCATATACATCACGGATTAAAAAGAAAAAAGGTAAGAAGCTCTATAGGCATTATCATTGAATCTGCTGAACCCAGAGAACCACACCACTTTGCCATGCTGTTTGGCTACGGTGCCAGTGCGATAAACCCTTATATGGTCAATGAGATCATAACTGACCAATGTTCAAAACAGGAAATACAACTATCTCCCGAGAAGGCCGTGGCAAACTTTAACCAGGCCATCGCCAAGGGTATAGTTAAGATCATGAATAAGATAGGCATATCCACCCTCCATTCTTACCGGGGTTCACAGATCTTCGAAGCATTGGGTTTGAGTAAAAAATTTATCGACCAATATTTCTGTAATACTCCCAGCAGGATCGAAGGTATTGGACTTTATGAGATCGAAAAAGAAATACAATCACGATACCACAAAGCCTTTTCGCATCAACCTGACCAACCCTCATTAGAGATCGGAGGGGATTACCGATGGAGAAGAAATGGAGAACATCATATGTTTAACCCTACCACCGTGGCAAAGCTCCAACAGGCAGTTCGGCAAAACAATCCGAAGAGTTACAAGGAATATGCAGATTGGATCAATAAACAGAGTGAAAACCTGATGACCCTAAGGGGTATGTTTCGATTTAAGAGCCTCGACCCTATACCCCTGGAAGAGGTTGAACCATGGACAGCCATCGTTAAACGCTTTAAAACAGGTGCCATGTCATTCGGGTCAATAAGCAAGGAAGCTCATGAGAATCTAGCCATTGCCATGAACCGACTTGGCGGCAAGAGCAATTCAGGAGAAGGAGGAGAAGATCCGGAAAGATTTCAAAAAGACCTGAATGGCAACTGGAGAAACAGTGCCATCAAACAGGTAGCCTCCGGCAGGTTCGGAGTTTCCATTAATTACCTGACCAATGCAGCAGAGATCCAGATCAAAATGGCCCAGGGAGCAAAACCCGGGGAAGGCGGTCAGCTGCCGGGACCAAAGGTCAATCCGGAGATCGCCCGCACCAGGAACTCAACGCCTTATGTGGGGCTGATCTCCCCTCCTCCTCACCACGATATCTATTCGATTGAGGATCTGGCCCAATTGATCTTCGACCTGAAAAACGCAAACAGGGATGCCAGGATCAATGTCAAACTTGTATCTGAAGCAGGGGTGGGCACTATTGCTGCAGGAGTAGCAAAAGCCAAAGCAGATGTGGTACTTATTTCGGGGTATGACGGGGGTACCGGAGCCTCTCCCCTTACCTCCTTACGACACGCCGGCCTGCCATGGGAACTAGGTATAGCAGAAGCACACCAAACCCTGGTAATGAACAACCTGAGAGATCGTATCGCTATAGAATGCGATGGCCAATTAAAAACCGGCAGAGATGTAGCGATTGCCTGTTTATTAGGGGCTGAAGAATTTGGGTTTGCCACTGCACCTTTGGTAGCCTCCGGCTGCATCATGATGCGCGCATGTCATTTAAATACCTGCCCTGTCGGCATAGCCACCCAGGACCCTGAATTGAGAAAGAACTTTAAGGGCACCCCTGAACACGTTATCAATTACATGTATTATGTGGCCAATGAATTAAGGGAGATCATGGCTGATCTGGGCTTCCGCAGCATTAATGAAATGGTGGGACAAAGTCAAAAACTTGATATGGATCGAGCACTTGAACATTACAAGGCCCGGGGTATTGATCTTTCCAAAATACTGTTTAAGCCTGAAATACCTGAGAATACTCCGGTATACCGGGTCAGACCCCAGGACCATCAATTAGAAGAGGTACTCGACTTTGAAATTCTAAAAAAAGCACATCCTGCTATTTACCGAAAGGAAAAGATCACCCTTGAATATCCGATCACCAATACAAATAGAACCACAGGAACCATTATCAGCCATGAGATCGCCAAACTTCACGGAGAAACAGGTTTGCCCGAAGACACACTCAATCTTCATTTTAAAGGTGCTGCCGGCCAAAGCTTTGGAGCTTTCGCTGCCAGCGGACTCACTCTCAATATAGAAGGCAATGCCAATGATTATTTTGGAAAAGGACTTTCGGGCGGAAAATTGATCATCAAGGTACCTGAGAAAGCTGATTTCCTTCCCCAGGATAATGTGATCATCGGAAATGTGGCCCTTTACGGAGCAACCAAGGGCGAAGCCTATATCAACGGGATGGCCGGTGAACGTTTCCTTGTGCGAAACTCGGGAGCTAAAGCTGTGGTTGAAGGGGTAGGCGACCACGGATGTGAATACATGACAGGTGGAATAGCCTTAATTCTGGGTAAGATCGGAAGAAATTTCGCAGCCGGAATGAGCGGAGGGATGGCCTTTATTTATAATGCCGATCAACAGATCAGTGCAGATCATTTTAATATGGAAATGATCGGGCTTGAAGATCCAGACAACAAGGATCTTTCTGAGATCAGGAGACTCCTTGAAAATCACACCTCCTACACCAACAGCAGGTTAGCGGCAGAGATCCTTGCCCAATGGCCGGAAACTCAAAAACAATTTATCAAGGTTATGCCCACCGAATATAAAAAGGCCCTTGAACGACTTGGAAAAGAAATAAAAAGAAAAGACAATATAAGTACGATCTGAAAATGGGAAAACTAAGAGGATTTTTAGAATACGAAAGAACTAACGAAACCTTGGCTCCGGTAAAGGAACGGGTACATCATTACCATGAATTTACCATTGCTCCATCAGAGACAGCTCTAAAGCATCAAGGAGGCAGATGCATGGATTGCGGCATACCCTTTTGTCATAGCGGTTGTCCCCTGGGAAATTTAATTCCCGATTTCAATGATGCTGTTTACAACAATCATTGGAAAAAAGCCCTTGAATTGCTTCACGCCACCAATAATTTCCCTGAATTTACAGGAAGACTCTGCCCGGCACCCTGTGAATCGGCCTGTGTACTGGGTATTGTTAAGGCTCCTGTAGCAATTGAACTGATCGAAAAAACGATTGTTGAAAGAGGATTTTCTGAGGGGTGGATCCAACCTGATCCACCTGAAAACAGAACAGGAAAAACCGTAGCCGTTATAGGCTCCGGACCGGCAGGTTTGGCCGCCGCCCAACAGCTAAATCGCGCCGGACATGTTGTTACTGTTTTCGAAAGAGATGATCAACCCGGAGGATTGCTTCGTTACGGCATTCCTGATTTCAAACTTGAAAAACATTTAATAGACCGCAGAATTGACATCCTGAAACAAGAGGGGATTGAGTTTATTACAGGAAAAGAAGTAGGCAAGGACCTCAGGATCGAAGACCTGAATACGTTTGATGCTATCCTGCTTTCAGGAGGCGCTACCAAACGCAGGCAGCTACCGGTAAGAGGGAGTGACGCAAAAGGAGTAATTCAGGCCATGGATTATCTCAAACACAAAAATAAATGCGTTCAAAAAAGTATCCCGGAAGACCCTGAGCTCCAGGCCTTAAATAAACATGTGATCGTGATAGGAGGTGGCGATACCGGTTCAGACTGTGTTGGTACTGCCAATCGTCAAGGGGCAGCATCGGTAACCAATTTTGAGATCATGCCCCTACCTCCCGGCGAACGCACCGATAAGCATCCTTGGCCCTATTGGCCCTTTACCCTTAAAACCACCACCTCCCACGAGGAGGGCTGTGAGCGGGAATGGAGTATTATGACCAAAGAATTCATTTCTGATGCAAGCGGGAATCTTAAGTCGTTAGTAACGGTAGACGTGCGGTGGGAAGAAATTCCGGGAGAAGCTCCAACATTAACAGAGATCGAAGACAGCGAAAGAGAATGGCCCTGTGATATGGCTCTTCTGGCTTTGGGCTTTACCGGCCCTGAACATACCCTGCCGGAACTCTTTAATGTTACCACCGATTCCCGCAGCAATATTAAAGGCGAGAATTACCAAACCAACATTCCTCATATATTTACCGCCGGCGACATGCGACGAGGCCAATCTCTCATCGTCTGGGCTATCTCTGAAGGACGGGAAGCTGCCAGGGCTATTGATCTTTATTTGATGGGTAAAAGTGATCTGCCTACCAAAGAAAAAGGCGACCTGCCAAAAGCTCATTAACAATGAGTCCGCTTTTTAACAAAGCCTTTTTACACTGCAATAAAAAATAGTTTTAAGTTTGGGAGCCTCAAAAAAACACCATGAGCCTGAACAGAAAGAAACACGCTAAAATTTTACGAGATTTCCGCAAAGTACACCGATATACCGGAGCTTTATTATTCGTTTTCTTTTTTATCATTGCGATCTCGGGTACCTTGCTAGGGCTCAAAAAGAATACCGGCGATCTGTTACTGCCTAAAACCAGGACAGGCACCTCAGAAGATCTTTCTAAATGGCTGCCACTCCCGGTTCTGGAACAGAACGTATACGAATACATGAAGTCTCAGGGAGCGACCACAAACGAAATTGACCGTATAGATATACGCAAAGACAAGGGTATTGCTAAATTCATACTTAAAAATGACCTGAAAGAGATCCAAATTGATGGTGCCACAGGAACAGTTCTCAGCACCGGAAAGCGCTACAGCGATCTTCTTGAAGACCTGCATGACGGCTCTTTTGTAGATGACACCTTCAACCTTCCGAACGGCATATTCAAAATAATCTATACCGTGATATGCGGCATTGCACTTCTCACATTTACCATTACGGGGTTTTGGTTATGGTACGGACCTAAACATATGAAGCGGGCACGATAGAAATAAAACGCCTTCGGCCCTTTATAACAGGGGGCTTCATAATTTAATTTATTTTTTTTGTAACCTTTCCTGAAGTTCTTACGTATAACCTCTTGCATACCCATTATTCACTTTAAACATTCAGGAAAGATTAGATGAGACAGCTCAAAATTACGAAGCAGGTTACTAACCGTGAGACCGCTTCCCTGGACAAGTATCTACAAGAAATTGGTAAAGTTGACCTGATCACCGCCGACGAAGAGGTGGAATTAGCGCAGCGTATTAAAGCCGGAGACCAACGTGCCCTTGAAAAATTAACCAAGGCGAACCTAAGATTCGTGGTTTCTGTTGCAAAACAATATCAAAACCAGGGACTAACCCTTCCTGACCTTATCAACGAAGGAAACTTAGGACTTATAAAGGCCGCACAACGATTTGATGAGACTCGTGGTTTTAAGTTCATTTCCTATGCAGTTTGGTGGATTCGTCAGTCTATCCTTCAGGCATTAGCAGAACAATCCAGAATTGTACGACTTCCTTTGAACAAGATCGGATCTATCAATAAGATCAATAAAACATTTGCATTTCTTGAGCAGGCTCATGAACGTATTCCATCTGCCGAGGAGATCGCCAAGGAATTAGACATGTCGGTAAACGATGTAAAGGAATCCATGAAGAATTCGGGACGACATGTTTCCATGGATGCGCCTTTGGTAGAGGGAGAAGATTCTAACCTTTACGATGTACTGCGTAGTGGAGAGTCTCCAAACCCCGACAAAGATCTTCTGCATGAAAGTCTTCGTACCGAGATCGAAAGAGCACTTGAAACCCTTACCCCAAGAGAGGCCGATGTGATCCGTTTGTATTTCGGACTGGGGGATCAGCATCCTATGACCCTGGAAGAGATTGGTGAAACCTTTGACCTGACCCGTGAAAGGGTTCGTCAGATCAAAGAGAAAGCCATCAGAAGGCTTAAACATACTTCAAGAAGCAAGATCCTGAAAACCTATTTAGGATAAGAAAGATGCGGTATTTCTAAATTATTTTTGTATTTTAACGGATAATTGTGTAGAATTACCTCAGAAAATATATAACGCTACAACAGTTTATCATAACTGTTCGTTTTTTGATTGATGAATGAACTCCGGCTGATTACCGGAGTTTTTCATTTTACCCCCCTGCCGGTTCTACTCTTCGGTTGCCTAACCCATTCGTTAACACCTTCTAAAACCATCACGGCAAAAGATTAATTTCATGTATTTTTGCAATGAAATATTTTTTCTATGAACAAAAAGATAATTGCCCCCTCTATGCTGGCGGCCGACTTTGCAAATTTGCAAAGAGATACCGAATTGGTAAATGCATCTGATGCCGATTGGTTTCACATCGATATTATGGACGGGGTTTTTGTACCCAACATCTCTTATGGGATGCCTGTTTTAAAGGCTATACAAAAGCATGCCACCAAGCCCCTGGACGTTCACCTGATGATTGTTGACCCTGACAGGTACATTAAAAACTTTGCTGACCTGGGTGCTGAAATACTCACCGTTCATTATGAAGCGTGCACCCACCTGCACAGAACCCTGCAGGCTATCAAAGATCACGGTATGAAAGCCGGGGTTGCCTTAAACCCTCACACCCCTGTCAGTGTTCTTGAAGATCTTATTCACGATATCGATCTTGTACTGATCATGAGTGTGAATCCCGGTTTTGGCGGACAAAAGTTTATTAAGAACACCTACAAAAAAGTAGAACAATTAAAAGCCATGATCCTGGAACACGGAACGAACACCCTGATCGAAGTTGATGGGGGTGTGAATGCCGACAATGCCGGAGCCCTTACAAAGGCAGGAGCAGACGCACTGGTGGCAGGAAGTTTTGTATTTTCAAGTGAAGATCCCAAAGCAACCATTTCAAATCTAAAAGCGGTTATATCCTAGATGACACATAAAGAGCTTATCATTATTGGCGGAGGGCCCATAGGCATTGCCTGTGGGCTTGAGGCTAAAAAAAGAGGAATTGATTACCTGATCTTAGAAAAGGGAACCCTGGTGAACTCCTTGTTCAACTACCCTGTAAATATGCAGTTCTTTTCTTCTTCTGAAAAGCTTGAAATTGATGATATCCCCTTTATCAGCAAGGAGGCAAAACCCAAGCGCAATGAGGCCCTGGAATACTATCGGCGCATTGTAACCTCCAATAAACTGAACATCCATCTTTTTGAAAAAGTGGAAGAGGTTAAAAAACAAGATCAGCAGTTCGAGGTGAGGTCCAATAAAGTCACATACCGCAGTGACAACCTTATCGTAGCCACCGGTTTTTATGACCTTCCTAATCTATTAAATGTTCCCGGAGAAGATAAACCCAAGGTTTCTCACTATTACAACGACCCTCACTTTTATTCCATGCAAAAACTGGCCGTCATAGGCGCAAGTAATTCGGCCGTAGACGCTGCCCTGGAATGCTACCGTAAAGGAGCTGAAGTAACCATGATCGTAAGAGGACCGGCTATTGGTGAACGGGTGAAATACTGGGTAAAACCCGATATTGAAAATCGCATAAAAGAAGGTTCGGTAAAAGCGTATTTCGATGCTGAAGTGGTTTCTATACAAGACAACACCATCACCATAAAACAAAAGGGTAAGATGCAGGAGATCGAAAATGATTACGTGCTTGCCCTGACGGGTTACCGACCCAACTTTTCATTCCTGCAAAAAATGGGGGTAGCACTCTCTGACGACGGCAAATACTACCCGCAGTACAATGAAGAAACCATGGAAACCAATATCAGCGGACTTTATCTCGCAGGGGTTATCTGCGGAGGAATGGACACCCATCTTTGGTTTATAGAAAACTCAAGAATTCATGCCGAAATGATTCTGGAACATATCTGTTCAAAGAAAAAGGTGAATTCTTGAGTCAGTAGCGCTGTGCTCTTGTTTTAGTAAGCTTCATTCAGATAGTACCGAATAACATCGGTGGTGGTTACAATGCCCACCAATTCATCATTATCTACTACAGGAAGGGCGTGAAAATTTCTCGATGCCAGGATAGAGGCCGCCTCTTTGATAGTCGACTCAGAGGAAACGGTTTCTGGAACCCTTGTCATCACCTGAGAAAGTCTGAACATATTATAGACCACTGATTCTACTGTATCGTCATCCTCATCAATAACATCGGCATAACTGATTCGCATCAGATCTGTAAGGCTCAAAATACCTACGATCTTTTTGCCATCCAACACCGGGATGTGCCTTATTTTATGTTTACTGAATAAACGCTCTGCTTTATAGAGATCATCGCTAATATTTAACTGTACCAGCTCTGTGGTCATGATCTTTTGTACCCTATCCTTTGTGTCCATAATTTTGGTTTTTATGATGTTGGCCCATTCGGTTTTTTACTCTCTAAAATTCGATCGGCGAGTGTGAACAGCTTCCTTTTAAAGTCCCTGAATTCATCTTTAAAAGCAAGGATCTGATCTTTTACTGATTCATGCTCCCGGTAATAAAGACTCCCCAGCCCTGTATGCTCTTTCTCGTAGATACCACCCAACTTGTTTATATGATCAAGCAACACTTCATATGTCCTCAGCCCGGTATCTTTAAGTCCTTTAAAGCTGTGAAGAAGATCTTCCTGTAATTCAAAATCTTCCTTATTATCAGGAACATACTTATAACTATTGAGTAACTTTTCAAAAAAGCTATACTCGTCCTGACAAAAGTTTAATTCTGACTTCCAGGCTACTGATTCCTCATGAAGATCCTGTAATGCTTGCTCATTCAAATCATTCATTGGTCATGAATTATCTATCTTCAACTGTTTCTAAATTAAGACAATACCCGTTTCGAAAACATGATTTTTGTCATTCTAAATATGTAAAAAACAACTGTTTTGATTTACATAAAGTATTTATCCTTCCCCCGGCATTCCTTCCCGGTTGTTAAGCAGACTCCGGTAGAAAGGTTGAAGCTGTTGGGCCATTAATTCGTGTTCTTTAAGGTCCGGATGACCGGCGCAACCTGAAATATATCTGTCCCTAAACTCGAACACCTCTATAACTTCCGAAGAACCGAAATGATCTTTTACCCGAAACAAACAATCTGAAAGTATTCTGTTCTGCTCAGCGTCTAACATGGGAGAAGTGAGCAACCCAAAGGCTGCATCAGGATATCGCCTATCCAGTTCCTCCAGAAAGCGAATATAAGCAGCGGTAAATTTTTCAGGATCGAATGGCGCTCTGTTCTCCGGATCAGATCCTTTAGAAAAGTCATTGGTACCCAAACATACACTCACAATATCAGGATCCCATCCCTCCTGATTCCACCGGGCCCGCCTACCTTCATCCAGGTAAAGATTCCCGTAAACATCAGGCATTACCTCTTTGCGGTCTGCACGGTAATTGCGATAGATCCCTATACCGCTGATCGCGCTTAAATTATAATCGGCATCAATACTATTGGCCACCTGAACAGCATAACCTTTCCAGGCATTGTGCTGATCGTAATTCACATCGGTACCACATGGTATATCAGCTGTATCTGCACCATAGCCACAGGTAATGGAATTCCCTATAAATTCGATCTGAAGGTCTTTCTTATAAACAGATTCCTTTATTTGCTGAGCGTCGGCGTCTATAAAAACAATGGCTCCGTTATGGGCTTCAGTAAGTTTATGTATCCCGATTTCATACCAGGTATTTTCATCTTCAAATCCAACCTCTACTGCGGTGAGCCCCTTCCCTTTGATCTTATATTTATTTTCCGGCTCTCCGTTCACGGTAACTAACACGTAGGCATGATCATTGCCTGGTGTTCTCATACGAATGTGCAAGGCTCCTCCCCTGGCTTGAAACCGAACCGCAGAAGCCGGACTGATCAGTTCTATACTTCCATCAGCAGCTGTGGTGGTTCGTCCGAAAGTGGTGAAAAAATTCCTGAAACCTATGTCGATCTCATCGGTTTGCCCATATAAATAGGCCATTCCGGGCTCTGTACTTTCAGCACCTTCATCAATATGTTCCGGCTCCGGTTCAGGAGGGGCCGATGATTTTTCAGGCTCCTGTCGACAACCCGTTAAAACTGTGAGTAAAACCAATAAAAGGAAAGAGAATCGTATCATATAGAGGGATTTACCCTTAAAGATAACACATGACACTCAGAGAAACAATACGAAATAAGGTGTATTAAAAAAAGGGAATGCCCCTATCTTGCGACAAAGGCACTCCCGGAAGAACGAAGTAAGTAAATTGATTATTTACCGAATCACCTACCCAGATAAATGATACGGCTGAAACAGCATTAACTGTTTACATTACAAACCTAACCCTAAAGTGTTATGTAAAGGTTTCTTGTATAAAAAGTAATCATTGCCCTTGTGTTATTAACTTAAAGATATTCTTAAGGCGTAAGGAGCCAATCCCTTATTCGGAATTTTAAAAAAGTGAGATTATTGTAAGATTTTACTGATTAATTATTTATTTATTATATTACAATGCCCAAATTTTATAAATACTATCATGAACCTGACACGCCTGAACATTTTGATTCTGGGGGTAGCCCTTGTTATCATTGGATGCATCCTCCATTTATTCTATTACGACCTCTCTGATTTTATTCTCGGCATTGGCCTCCTTATCACCTTAAGCGCCGCCTTTTTATTCACCTTCACCCCGGAAAATAATGAGGTGAATGATGACAATTAGCCCCAGAACAAGGTCAGATATCAGCTATTCGTTTAGTTTTTTTCATCTCCCCTGATCTACAGTCAATGGATTTGACCATTTCTTTGTTGACGTTCCCCCACCGCTGCTGAATTTATTTGAGCTTCCCGAATTGTCAATTCCAGCCTACCCACCTACCCGCTTACCCGCCCACCTACCATATTTCCCAAAAAACTCCTACATTTAGAGCTCTTTTAAGCCAAACAACATGAAAAAATACCTGCTTTTCTTATTCATTTCTATTACTTCATTCGTAAAAGCACAGGAGAAGAACACCTTTGATTACCTTGATGTTTTTGAACTCGAATACATCTCAGACCCTCAGATCTCTCCTCAGGGAGATCAGGTGATCTATGTGCGCAACTACTTTGACATCATGGATGACAAACGAAAAGGTGATCTGTGGATCTATGATATTGAAGATGAAAAGCATTATAAGCTCACCAATGGTTCGGGAAATGAATATGCTGCCAGATGGTCACCAAATGCAGACCGCATTGCTTATATAAGCAGCACTGAACAGGGAAGCGAGCTTTTTATGTACTGGACAAAAACGGGAACCTCAGCCCGTATCTCCAGGCTGGAGAAAAGTCCCGGCAACCTGAGTTGGTCGCCCGATGGTCAATGGCTGAGCTTTTCGATGCAGGTGGAAGAAAAGGAGCCGGTGATCGCGAAAATGCCGGAAAAGCCTAAAGGAGCTGAATGGGCAGGAACAGCCCGTATTACCGACCGCCTGAAACACGAAGCTGATGGCCGAGGCTACCTGTCTCCGGGTTACAGTCATATTTTCCTGATCCCCGCAAACGGAGGTAGCCCAAGACAACTTACCAACGGGGACTTTAACCACGGCGGAGAGGTATCCTGGTCGCCCGATGGTAATTCCATCTATTTTTCGGCAAACCGAAACGACAACTGGGAATATGATTTCAGAAACAGTGAGATCTACCGGCTGGACCTGAAAGATCTTAATATTACAGCCCTTACGAATAAAAAGGGGCCTGACGATAATCCGGTGGTTTCTCCTGATGGAAAAACGATTGCCTTCAGAGGATTTGAAGACCAGGTACAGACCTATCAAACCGAAGACCTTTTTGTAATGGATATTGATGGTCAGAATATGCGCTCGCTCACTGATCAACTTGACCGAAGTGTATTTGCACTCACCTGGAACAAAAAAGGCGATAAGATCTATTTCATGTATGATGATAAAGGAAACACCAAGATCGCCTATACCGACCTGAAAGGAAATATCAAGACCATAGCCCACAATCTCGGTGGCACCTCTGTTGGTCGGCCCTATGGCGGCGGATCGTATTCGGTCTCTGCCAAAGAACGTATAGCTTACACCTATACCACCCCGGAGCACCCGGCAGAACTGGCCTTGTCTGAGAACAAAGCAAACACTACCGTCAAGGTTTCTGACCTGAATTCAGATCTGCTCGGGCACAAGGAACTTGGAGCCGTTGAAGAAGTATGGTATAAATCATCGGTTGATGGCCGCGATCTCCAGGGATGGCTGGTAAAGCCTCCTTATTACGAGGAGGGTAAAAACTACCCTTTAATCGTTGAGAATCATGGAGGCCCTATTTCTAACTACGGGGATCGGTTTTCTGCAGAGATGCAATTATACGCCTCAGCCGGTTACATGGTGTTTTACCCCAATCCACGCGGGAGCACCAGTTACGGAGAAGAATTCGGAAACCTCCTCTATAACAACTACCCCGGAGATGATTACCAGGATGTCATGGATGGTGTAGACCACCTTATCAAAGAAGGCCTGGCCTCAGAAGATCAGCTCTTTGTTACAGGAGGTAGTGCCGGGGGTATCATGACAGCATGGATCATCGGGAAGAACAATCGTTTTGAGGCAGCAGTGGTGGCCAAACCGGTTATGAACTGGATCAGCAAAACCCTGACAGCCGACAATTATTACGGTTATGCCAATTACCGTTACCCCGGACAACCCTGGGAAAATTTTGACACGTACTGGAAGTTCTCACCTATCTCCCTGGTAGGCAATATAGAAACCCCTACCATGGTGATGGTGGGAATGGAAGACCTGCGCACACCCCCCAGTGAGGCAAAACAATTGTACCATGCCCTGAAGCTCAGAGAAAAGGAAACCGTATTAGTAGAAATACCCAAGGCCTCTCACGGTATCGCCAACCGTCCGAGTAACCTGATCTCCAAGATCGCTCATACCGTGGCCTGGTTTGATAAGTACAGGAAGTAAGTTCGAGGGACGAGCCTGCCTGCCTCAGGCATGGTTTGAGGGACTGGTTTGGGCAAGTACTACCATTAAAGATAATCGAAGTAAACCTTAAGCACACCCCTTCCGGCTGCGCCACCTTCCCCTCATAGGGGAAGGAGAAAGAATCTTTTTATAGAATGAATTCCTATTAAAAATCCAATTTTGAATATGGAATATACCCCCTCCTTTCCAAGGAGGGGTACCCGCTTTGCGGGTGGGGTGGTTCTTCGTCTTCGCGAGGGACCGAGCGTGTAAAAAACAGCCAGTGGCTGTTTTTAGCGAAGGAGCCAGCTGGCGCGCTGGTAAAGGCGACGTGGCGACCTGCCCGGCATGCCACGGCAGACAGGTCTCCCTAATCTTCCTCAATGCCTTCAAGTACAATAGAAAGTTTCGGAATTGAAACTTACCCCTTCTTCTTAAGCAGGGGTGGTTGTACCATGTCGTTGACGGAAAAGGTCATTTCAATGATATCCTTACCTCTTTAACGAGATCGATCAAAGTACCGGGTGGATCACCCTCTCTCCATTCATACTTCACTTTTGCATTTACCTTCTTCTTTTCATTATCCGGGGAAGAAAGGCTACCCTGAAAGTGAACATTCCACTTCCATTTAGAGGACTTTTCATCCATGGTCGAATGTACCCTTACATTACCTTCGGCCAAAAGAGGTGGGGATTCAAAGAACGGGCACCAAACCGAAAAATCCTCCGTATCCAGTGGCCCCTGAAATACTTTGACGGTCATCTCTCCTTTTATGAGTTCATGAATGCGGTCATCTTTTTTAGGGTGATTAACCTGTTGTACCGCCACCCTGTCATCGGGTACACCTCCACCACAATACGTTGGCAGCACCTCAGGATAACCAATGGTAGCCACTAAATTGTTTTCATTATCTACAAGGGTTATGGCAAAACGACCCTCCACCTCTTCTCGGACTATATAAACGGCAGACTGAGATGGAGGCTCTTCATTTATGTCCGTCCTGTTATTATTCATTAAAGACTGAGTTGCATTAAGATCTGGTAATTCTTCACTCTTACTGGTGAACCCGTAAATCAGGAGCACCGCTAAAATGACTGTTACTATTTTTTTTAGGTTCTTCATTTTTATCAAATTTATTGGTTGTTCTTTTTACTTATATTTTTGCTGCAGATTTGCTATTACCAATTTAACCGGATGAGTGGGTTATTATTTCACTCACACCCGAGATCTATTTTCGACTGGGTATCGGCATTGGGAAAACAGTGGCCACTGGGTAATGCTTCCGGAACGTAGCGCTCCAGGTTGGGGTCGTAAAGGGCATTCTCTACGAAAGCTACTAATTGAGTTATTTCCTCCTCTGTCAGATTCAGTGGAATAAACAAGGGCGAAAGCTGTCCGCCTTGCGCTGCAGCATTCTGAGCGATTGCCTTATTCTTATATCGTATCACTTCTTCGACAGAGCTGAAACCACCTCCGTGGCCCAAAAATTTAACATCCTTCAAATTGTACAGCTGTGGGGTTTTGAACATAAAATTATCCTGAGGATTCAGGCTGAACCCTCCCCTTCCCATCTTGGTTTCCTCATCTATTTCTCCGTGTACGCCTGTCCCTGAAAGGTCAGACATACCAAGATTATGAAAGCTCATCCCGTTCATCCCGGGGCCTGAATGGCACTGGTAACAATTGGCTTTTCCGTAAAAAAGGCTGGCTCCTGCAAGTTCCTTTTCACTCATGGTCCTACGTTCCCCCTTAAGCCATTTTTGAAAAGGTGCCTGTGTGGGTAACACAGTACGCTCATAAGCCGCAATTGCCAGCCCTGCATTTATTTTTGTGTAGCGTTCTTCCGGAGGAGCATCGGGGAAAGCCTGATCAAAGAGCGATTTATAGGCTGTGTTATTGATCAATTCCATGGGGATATCTAAACGATGGACATCTATTGCGGCAATGGCTTGGGTCTCTACCCCTGAAAACCCCAGGTTGTTCTTTTCTTTGGGAGTTCCTGCACTCCAGGATGCCTGGGTTCCTTCGTTAATTCCCAGGGCTCCAAATTGTCCGTTCCAAAGCATCACCTCCTGGTAAGCTACGTTAAGTATACTGGGACTACGAATGGGCTGTACATCGAGTTCTTCGGTCTGGTATTCGACCGAATTATGGCGGGTTTCTCCCTTCAACCCAAATCCGATGCCACCCTCTCCTATTCCCTGGATGACCCCGGCCTGGAACCCGGCTTCGCTATGGTGACAACTGGCACAGGAATACGTAGCCTTTCCAACCTCCTTTTTAGGTAATACACCTAAAGCGGTTTCGTGAAAAAGGTGTTTGCCCAACAAGACCTTTTCTGCTGTGATAAGGTTGGAAGGGTCTGCCGGTATCTCGGAATACTGATCACTTTCGGGCAGGATGAGCTCAGAAAGACTCCCGTACAGCGTTTCCAATTGCTCTTGCAAGACTGTATCTTCTGATGGTGTATCTATGGTCGTATCGTCTGAACTACAGGCCACTAAAAAACCTGAGCAACAAATGAGCCAGACGATGTTTTTTGTAATTGGGAACATGGCATGGTGTATAAAACCGTCACTATCAAAAAAGGGTAACTGTACCGGGAAGACAGTGACGGTCTGGTTGGTTGGATTGCTTATCTTAAATTATATTGCGTAGTATTCCTGATAAATCAGGAGCCCGCATGAAATGCCTGAAGGAACTCGTAGCATGGTGCAGCAGGACCGGCTCCATCAGGATCGCCTTCACAACCTCCATACAAATCCATGAGTTGCATGGGCACATTCCCCGGATCTAATTCACCATGGGTTTTGGTTAAAATGAGAAAGGAATCGGTCATTGGGTTCTCCAATGCTGAACTTGCAATATCAACATCAGGGTTCGTGAAATCTTTGGGACCATTGATATCAAAAGGTAAATCAGTAACATCGAAGAGGTTACTCTCATCTCCTTTCTTTACGAAACCACTTATATTAATTTTACCATTTTTACCGATCACGTGCCCCCCTACATTTGATACATGATACGGGAATGCCTCTCCGGCCCTTATGGCCACGAACCACAGGGTAACAGCATGCCCCTCTGCATCAAAAGAATAATTTTCAGCACTGAACTTTACACTTACTCCGTTTGAAGTGCGCTTTATGGTTGATTGTGCATCATCCAGAGACATGAGACTAAAACCATCATTGATATCCTGTAAGGGCTGAACATCTCCGGATTTATTGAGAACACCTTTATTATTGGTGTTATTAAAAAAGGCACTAAATGCGCCAAGGTACACCTCAGAAACCTCCTCCTGTTCCGGTAATTCCGCACCCACATTTTCACTACACGCGGTAAAGACCAGGAGCATTAAAACGGACATTAAAAAACTAACTTTTTTCATGACATTATTATTTATTGGTTAGAAATACTACCCTAACACAGGTCGGCCTTTAACCGGAAGAACGGGGAACGCGGTCTTAATAAGAATAAATTCTGAAACGAATTTTTATGAAATAAAATTAGCGGGAGAACAAGGAAATGTATGGTAGTATTCGTGCAATTTAATGGAGTATTATTGCAAAAGCTTTTGCAGACCTCCGGATCTAAAGGGTTTCCCCTAAATTGGTCAATTCACTTGGAGATACACCGAATTCTTTCTTGAAGCATTTAGAAAACCAGGAAGCATCACTGAACCCGCAGTGATAACCTACCTCAGCAACAGTGAGGTCGGTCTTATTTAAGAGAGTCCGGGCGTGTTGTAAGCGAATTGCACGAATATACAGGGCTGTAGATCGCCCGGTTAGGTTCTTGATCTTGCGGTAGAGTTGGGAGGTACTCAAATTCATTTTCTCAGCCAGGGCATCGGGTCCGAAACCGGTATCTGACAGATCTTCCTCCACATACTCCACAACCTGGTTTATAAATCGCTCTTCAGGTGCCCTACCCTCAAACTTCAACCCGGGCACTGCAAATTTCTCCCGTAAACGCTCCCGCTGTTCCAGGAGCTTGTTTATCCTAAGGAGTAGTTCTTCCGGAATAAAAGGTTTGGTAAGATAGGCATCGGCTCCGGCCTGAAGGCCCGTAAGGCGATCCTTATCTGCGGCTCTGGCAGTCAAAAGGATGATGGGTATATGATCTGTTCTTCTGTCATTTCGTAATTGTTCACAGAGCTGAAAGCCATCAAGCCCCGG
Source organism: Robertkochia marina (assembly GCF_004799345.1). Taxonomy (GTDB): domain Bacteria; phylum Bacteroidota; class Bacteroidia; order Flavobacteriales; family Flavobacteriaceae; genus Robertkochia; species Robertkochia marina. The sequence continues at coordinate 1,412,617 of NZ_SSMC01000001.1, read as the reverse complement.
CATGGAAACATCACTCAGAATGATATCAGGGATCTCTTCCAGGGCAGTTTGCACCCCGGCAGTACCGTGATGTTCAAAAAAGAGGTCGTAACGGGAGTCAAGGATCGTTTCAATATAATGGCACACATCCTTATTATCTTCGATCACTAAAACCCTGAGATTTCCTTCAGATTTTTCACGAGGTTGATCAGTACCTGGGTAGTGATCTTTGTAACCAGCAGTATGCTCAATACCAAAAGCTCTTTGAAGCACTTCTTTTTTGCTTACTTTATCGGCATTGGTCAACAACGGCAAACACACAGAGAATTCACTTCCCTTACCGGGATTACTCCTAACACTCACTTCTCCCGATAAAAGTCGGACATATTGGCGCACCATGGCTAATCCGATCCCGGAATGTGCTTTACTCCCAACGTGAGTTGCGGGAGCAGTGGTAAAATAACGATCAAAGATCTTCTCAAGAAGATCCTTCTCCATACCAACTCCGGTATCGATCACCCTTATTTCAAGATCCCGGTCGGTTTTATCCAATTGTACAGTAATACTACCTCCGGCTGGTGTGAATTTAAGAGCATTGGAGATCAGGTTTCTGAGTATCGCTGCTGTTTTCGATGGATCCATATCCATCCAAATTTCCTGATGGGATGTCTTCAATATTAAATCAACATTTTTTACACGAGCCAGCGATTGAAAGCCTTCACATAGATAACGCACAAAGAACACTATGTCTTGATGAACCATTTCTCCTGTCATTACACCCCGGTTGTCTTTAGAGAGATCAAGAATATCATTGACCATTTTCAACAGCATACTTCCATTCCTTTCGATCATATCCAGCCCTTTCAAAAAGCTTTTTTCTGAGGATAAAGTCAATTTCCCTTTGAGGGTTTCGGTCATCCCCATGATCACGGTAAGCGGGGTTCTGAAATCATGGGTGATATTGGCGAAAAAATCATCCTTCATCTCGTTAATCTCCAGCAATTTTTGACGCTCTGCCCTGGCTATCTTCCTGTTTAAACGAATTCGGTAAAACCCGGTAATGAGCAATAAGAGCAATGCACAATAAACTACATAAGCAAGGGTGGTTTTGTACCATACTGCAGCCATGTTCAGGTGTAAAACAAGTGGTGTACCAGAAACCTGTCCCCGGGTACTCATCGTACTAACTTCCAGCGTATAGCTTCCGGGCTCCAGGTCGATCAGTTGAATTTCATTTCCTGTCAACTTGTTCCAGGAAGATGTATTGGGAAGTAAACGGTGGATGAATGAATCTTTTCGGTCTGAAGCAATGGCAATGCGGTTAAACTCCATGACTACCGGTAAATCACCTTCAGAGAGCTTTATTTCCGGATCGTTCTCCCGATACCCCAGATATTCAATTCCTACCCCATTCATATACGTTACCAAACTATCTCTTAGCCTAAGGTTAGAAACAAAAATATTTCCCAAATCAGCTTCTCCATAAGTGTCTGAGGGTGTAAAATACAGCAGCCCATCATATGTTCCGAGTAAAACAGTCCCGTTTGGATTTACAAAGCCCGAATGGAATTCATATTTCGTGATCGGAGTCTTCCCCCCTGGTGCATGAATAGTAAAGGTTTCCGTTTCCGGGTCAAATTCAAACAACCCCTGGCTGGTAGTAAGCCATAAATTTCCATTTTGATCTTCCAGTAGGTTTTTTACCCTTGGGCTATAAACATGTGCAAAACTAGACCAGGCACGAAATGTATTGGTCTTTTCTTCATAGAGACCAAGTCCGTTATTCATGCCTACCCATACCCTATTCTTACTATCAATGAGAATATCTCCTATTTCAATGAGATCGCCGGAAACCTCTGACGTATTAACCCACCTGCCAAAGTGCTCAAATACACTTTCCTTAAGCTCCTGACCCTTAAACCCAATGCGTCTCATGCCATCAAGAGCACCTGCCCAAAGAATGCTGTCATTTTGTATTTCGAGTGTAAACAGATAGCCGTTTGACCGTGTAGTGTTCTTAGGAATGAGCTGACTATAAGTACGCATGAATAGCGGCTCATCTCCATCCTTTTTAACACTGAAGAGCCCGGCACCTCTGCTAACTCCCCACAGAATACCGAAAGCATCTATTTTGATCTCATTGATCAGTTCATTGCGCTCAACAAAATCAGCATCACCATCAAGCTCAAAGTAATAAAATTCCGGATTGCCGGGATCAAACTCTATAAGATCTGCAAACCCGAGTCCGGAACGTGTAGCATACCAAAGCCTGTTTTGCAATGTATCTAGAGTCAGGGCCTGAACACCATTTTTTACGTTGCTATCATCATTTGTTAAAAGTGAAGGAGGAAAATAAAAGGATTCTTCCTTATTGATGTAATTAATACCACCGTCATTTAAGGCAAGCCACATTTCCTCATTGTATTGAATGACATCTTTAATATGATTACCATAAAGCGAACTAAGTGACTTCTTATCCTGACGAAGTATACTAAATACATTCTTATTGAAATCGATCAAGGTAACCCCCTTGGGAGTCGATGCCACCAGGGTTTCCTCATCATACCTGATGAGATTGGTAACAAAATCGTCGATCACTCCATATGTATCTTCGCTCTCCTTCGGCAGATGATTCATGGTCTCGCCAGATTCAAGATCTACTAACCAGATTCCCATGTTGGTGGCTACCCAAGCAGTTGATCCTTTCTCCTTTACAATTTTACCAACCATCAAACGCTTTTGTTCAGCCCCGAAAAGTATCTCATCAACAGTACCTTTTTGCTTATGGTAGGCATACAACCCATCGGGATGAGAACTGAAAATATAGGGCCCGTATTCGTAATAAAACCATGTCAACGTTTTTCCGGCCTGAAATAGCGGTTCCCGACCCGGTTTATCTCCGGTTCGCAATGGGCACATATACGTATACCCCTCATAGTCTGCATACCACAATGTATCTCGGGCACTGGCATAAACATAATTTATACCCTTATCTCCCAAAAACTGCTCAGAGCTCAAGGTACCGTCCTCCCGCCTGCTTATTCGAAAAATTCCTGAATTCTGGGTAGCTAACCAGATATTTCCACTAGTATCTACCGTCATAGAAGGGATAAGATTATTAATTCCGGGATCAAATCCGGGTATCTCCACTTTAATGAATCTGCCTGTTTTTCTTTCATAAAAACAAACGCCCTTAAGGTTAGCTATCCAAAGATCTGAGTGTTGATCTTCAACGATGGCCATTACATTGTTATCGGGCAGGGAATATTCATCTAAGGGATCGTGGAGAAACTTTTTAAAATCAATTCCGTCATAACGTGTTAAGCCATGATCAGTAATAAACCACAGGTACCCTTGAGAGTCTTTATAGCCCTGATAGACATCCGTTGCAGTTAATCCTTCCTTTCTTGTAAGGTGTTTATAGGTAATGGTGTCTTTTTGCCAGAACTGGGCATTTAATTGGGTACTGAAAATCGTCCCCATTATAAAGATGAGGAACAGGGTAACATACTTAAATGTTGTGCAGAACAGTTTCACTAGAACAGCTAAATGCGAACAGATCACTCCCCGGACCTTAATAATCAACGAACCAACCCATCGCAACTTCAAAAGACCTGCTCAAATCAACACTAATTTACTGATTTATTGACGCTTAGACGTTCACAAATTTGTCAATTGTATTAAACTTTTATCAAAGATCATCGACAAACAAAAAAACATAAAGCACTCATTTACTGTTTCTTATAGAAATAGTTTGATAATTATTTCAGAAAATCAATTAACTTTAAATAGCAAGAAATACAGGAATGATAGCCGAAATTGTAAACTTTATCCTACTGGCAGGAATTATTCAGGGAGGGTTATTTATTTTCGTCACCTTCACCATGAGGAAAAAGATCGAAAAACCTGTTGTTTATCTGAACCTGGTGGTCTTGTTTCTTTCCCTAAACAATCTTCAGGCCTACCTTATTGAAAAAGGCCTTATTTTCGATAATAATTTTCTGAGAAACTTTCATGTACCCTGGTATTTTTTCATTCTGCCTTCATTTTATGCATTTACCATTAACTTTCTCGGACTTGCAGACAAAGTTAAAAGCTACTTCAGGATCACCACGATAATTTTTTGCATTGAACTTATTATATGGACGGGGCTAATTCTTTATTTCACTCCTGGCCGGGAAGACATTGTTAATACTTTCGACCATTCGGTAGAACTCATTAATGCTTGTTACAGTATTTACTTTTTCTATTTGATCATAAAGATCATTTTCAATCCCGGTAAATTTGCCATTTCGGAGCTTTACTATCAGGACGTACTCTGGCTGCGAAAATTTGTTTATATGGGATTCCTCGTTATTTTCCTCTGGTTATCATTTATTGCCGTTAACCTCAATTTAGATGCTGACAATAATTTTATCAAATACCCTTTACAGATAAGCAGTTCCGTCTTACTATATTACCTGGGTTACCGCGGCTTCATTAAATTTTCCATCAATCAGAACAGGCTTCAGTTAAGAAGCCTTATCCAGGCTCAAGAAAGTAGCAGGCTAAATAATTCGGTTTACCAGTTTGGAGGAAAACAAGAGGAAAAACTGCAGGAGATCGATCGTTTTATGAAAGAGAAAAAACCTTTTTTAAACCCCCTGTACAGCCTGGACAACCTGGCTGGAGATATAGGAATAAGTTCTAATTATACATCACAGATCATTAACCAAATGGCGGGCAAACATTTCGCTGATTATATCAACGAATTTCGCGTGGCTGAAGCCAAAAAATATCTTAAAAATGAGGAGTTCCAAGACTATACGGTTGTTGCCATTGGGCTTGAATGTGGCTTTAATTCCAAGTCTTCCTTTTACTCGGCCTTTAAAAAATATACCGGAGAAACCCCATCTTCTTTTCGAAATAAAAACCTTTGATCTGTTCCGGGATTATTGAAATTCATAGTATCCGGACCTCATCCTTCTCCATAAAAAAAACAGGTCCAATCATTAGATATTTTCAGGCTCTAAGCAGGTAAAATCCACTTTATCGGCCATTTCAAATAGTTTCTCATTTCTCCTATTTTATTGAAAATCATCTTTCCGGGACCCCTTCTTTCCCGGCTATATATAATTTCGATCCAAATTAATTTCAATCAGGCGTTGCCTTCTGTTCTTCTTCAAACAGGAAATTCTGAAGATAACGGCAGTTAAAACTAAACTAAAACGATCATGATCTGGGTCCTGGTAATATTATATGTAAGAAGACTTCTCAGGGGGACCGGTAAAACTAAGTCGCAAAGGATCAGCCGCCCCGAAAGAAATATCTCCTTTTTACTTTGTTTCCTTTTATCTGCTCTTACCCCCCTTCAAAGCCAAAACAAGCATCTCTCTTTTAAGGTTCTAAAAGGAAATAAAACTTTAGGAAAGATTGATATGCAGCGAATAGTTAGAAACGACAGTACTTACTATAAGGCTGAAAACCAAATCAAGTTCAAATTTATACGTGAAATTGAGATTGAAGCCCGCGAAAACAGTGTTTATCACGAAGAAAAGCTTCAGTTTTCTGAGATCAACAGAAGTATCAACGGAAGTGCAAAACCCAGGATACTTCTTCACTATTCCAAGGGGCGTTATCGGGCCTCAAGGGGTAACCAAACCATTGAATTGCCTGACGCTCCCATTTCAACCAACCTGATCACCCTTTACTTTAAGGAACCCTATGACGGCATGGAAGTGTATTGTGACAATCACCAAGAGTTCAGTCGTGTACACAAGATCGCTCAAGACAAATACCTGGTAACCCTTCCTAATGGTGGCCGAAATATTTTTCACTATAACAATGGTCATTGTGTTAGGGTAATTGCCATACAACCCCTATTCCAGGTACAGTTAATTGCAATGAATAATGAATAACCTTATCCATCACATATCGCTATGTACAGTTGTTTTTCTTGCCTTCCTCTTGTTTTCGCTCCAAGCTGCAGGAAAGCAGGAAAAACGACTTTCGCAACAACTAAAACTGGGAACGATTAGTGGTAAGCTCATTCAAATGCAAATCATGGGAACTTGTATCCTTGCCTTTTCATTGGTAATACCAACCCCTTATCTTTCGCTACCTTCCCTTTTAAAACAGCCCCATTTTTCGGGATATTTAACCTCTACATATCTCGTATTGATCTTAATGACAACAGGGCTGGGTATATTTTCTGCCCGAAAGGTACTGGAAGAACAAACTTTCAAACAGATACTTCCCGATTATTATAACGCATTCACCTACCTGATCTCAAGAATCATTTACTTAACCGTTTATGAATTATTCTTTCGCGGTGTACTGTTCCTGGGGGTATTACTATTCACAAACGCCTTAGTTGCTGTACTGATCAACCTCATACTGTATTTCCTGATCCATATCAGGGATTCAAAGGCTGAACTCATAGGAACTATCCCTTTTGGGTTGGTTTTATGTTATACCACGTTTCACAGTCAATCGGTTTGGCCGGCAATCTGCCTTCACCTGCTACTGTCACTGAGCCATGAAGGCTTTTTACTATATCACCTAATCCTAAAACCCATAAAAAAATGAAAGTTCTGATCACAGGAGTCACAGGATACCTTGGAAGTCGACTTGCCCTGCACCTGGCAGGGGCAGGCTACACCGTACATGGATTATGTCGGAACAGATGCAGCTGGAAGCATTCTGACACCAACAATATCCGAATCTTTGAAGGAGACCTGACAAAGCCCTCTACAATTGACCTAGCTATACTTGGCTGTACAACGATCATTCACGCCGCGGCTTATACAAGAATGAATGACCCCTATATGAAGAAATTTTATGATGCCAATGTGCAAGGCACCTATAACCTTTTGATCACTGCAAAAAATCATAACATCGAAAAATTCATCTTTATTAGTTCCTTATCAGTTCTGGGGAAGTCATTTCCGGGAGTTCCTATCCATGAAAAGCAACCAAGAACTATAGCCTATCAAAATCACTATGAACTAACAAAGGCTATGGCTGAAGAACTGGTCATTGATTTTGGAAAAGATAGTGTGCCCTATCTCATCCTCAATGTCAGCCGCTTGTATGGCCCCGGGAATTACACTTTTTCTAATGGTGTTAATCGATTCCTACAACGGATTGCAAAGGGAAAGTGCATGATCCTGCCAAACCGTCTTCACACAAAAGCGAACTACCTTTACATAGATGATGCCCTTCTCGCTATTGAAAAATGCCTGCATCCGGGGAGTCCCTTAAACGAAAGGCTCATCGTCGGAGGTGAAAACTGCGACTACCGCAATCTGATCAGGATAGCTCGCGAAAAGAGTGGAAGCAGCTTAAAACTAATCTGCCTCCCCTATGGATTGGTGCGTACGATAATAAAATTTATTTACCTGGTGGGTAAACTACTTGGTGTACATGGCACTTTCAATCCCAAGCTCCTGGATTCACTTTTCACAGAGAGAGAGGCTATGATTACCCATGCCAGAACACTCCTTCACTATAATACAACAGGCCTTGAAAGAGGTATAGAAAACACCTTAAAATTTATGAACAATGAAAACTGATACCTTTACATTAATAACAGGGGCCAGTCAGGGTTTTGGTAAAGCTCTGACGGTTGGCTCTGCCAGGAGAGGGAAAAACCTGGTTTTGGCTGCCCTACCCGGATCAGGGCTACCTGAACTGGCACTTTTCCTGAAACGCAATTACGATGTTAAAGTACATATCTTTGAAGGAGATCTTACCCGTTCAGAGAATTGTCATGCCCTGTATACTATTGTGAAGGAGCAAGATCTGAAGATCAATTCACTGATTAACAACGCCGGCATTCTGAGCAGGGATTACCTTGAAAACCTCACCTGGGACTACCTGCAATTGCAGATGAACCTGAATATGCTCACCCCTACCTTACTCTCAAAACTTTTCTTGCCCACGCTCAAACAAAACATTCCTTCAAACATTTTAAATGTGGGCAGTCTTGCCTGCTATTTTTACTTACCCGGCAAACAGGTGTATGGGGCTACAAAAGCATTTATACTAAGTTTTTCGCAGAGCTTACGAAGAGAGTTAAAGGGATCGGGAGTCAAGGTAAGCGTGGTTTGCCCGGGTGGCATGAACACTTCCGCCAGTCATACATATCAGAACAGAACCGCCGGGTGGTTTACAAGACAATCCATAATGAACCCCGAAGAGGTGGCAGAGATCACTTTGGATAAGTTAATGGAAGGTAAGGAGATCATTATTCCCGGAAAGGTTAACCAAAGCTTCCTGGTGCTCGATAAGATATTACCAAAGTATTTGAAAGAACTTATAACTGCTAAGGCTATGAAAAACCTGAATAATGGAAACCCCAGAACTAATAAAGCCGTTCACATTCCTCATAAACACCGATCTCACAATAAATTGAATAAATCTCCTAAAGCTGTATTCCAATGAAAACAATGATCCCGTTTATCATCATACTATTCCAGTGGAGTGTGTGGTGTCAAAACACCACCTAATTGATGCATAAATTCATTAGAGTTTATGATCATTCTGATCATAAAACAGGCTATGGAAAAGTGATTTCCATTACCGATCAATCCATTATTATTCAAAGACATGGAGAAAGAATCGAATACCCCTATTCTTCTTTTTACAAGATCAAAACAGGTCGCTCAGCGGGATACAGGATCGGAGTGTCATCATTAGCATTTGGGGCACTTGGTTTAGTTACAGGAGCCCTATCCTTTGAAGAAAATAGTTTCTTTACTCGCGGTGATACAATCATATTCTTTGGGTTGGCCGGATTCCTCGTAGGAGGGGTCGTTGCACTGGCATCGCTCCCCTTCAAAAGATCAAAGACCTTCTACGCAAAGGATTTTCGTCCGCACATGGAGAGCATTTCCATAAACAACAATCCGCCTGATATAACCCCGGTTTTAAATCAAAACGCTTTTACCACCGGAATGATCAGTACAGAAATAAATCTTGAAAATTGACACTCCTTTATACTTAAAACAGTCACTGGCTGATTTTTACACGCTCGATTTTAACCAGCGCGCCGCCTGGCACCTTCGCCCCTGTACCGCTAAACTAACTATATCGCCCGCGCACCAGCTGGCAGCTCTCTGTAAAAGGTCGACCAGACCTTTTACAACCGTTCGCTCCCCACATATCCCTATTTCCCTACATCCCTATTTCCCTAACAGTTCCCATCTCCGGGATCTCCACCTTAAACCCGTAGTTCTTTTCGAGCTCTTCTTTTAATGCCTGTGCTGCCTCGGGTTCTCCGTGTACCAGAAAAATCTTCTCGGGGGTTGATTCCAGGTCGCTTAACCAATCCAGTAATTCACTTTGGTCGGCATGGGCCGATAGGCTTTGCAGGCACTCTACCCTGGCCCTTACCGGGTATTCCTTTCCAAAAAACTTTAAGGTTGCTGCTCCTTCCAGAAGGTCCCTTCCCCGGGTGCCTTCGGCCTGGTAACCGGCCAGTAAAACGATGGTCTCGGGCTCATCTATGAGCTGTTGCAGATAGGTGAGCACCCTGCCACCGGTGATCATACCACTGCCTGCAATGACCACTTTAGGCTGCTTCCGATCTATTATCCGCCAGGTATCACGATATGAATCTACTACTTCAACATAATTCAACATCTCCCCCAGGGTCGCTATATCAAGTTTATGCCAGTCAGGATATTTGAAAAAACTGTCAAACACCTTATTGCTCATGGGGCTGTCTACCACTACCGGAATGGCAGGGATTCGGTTTCTGGTATACAGCTTCCAGAAATAATACACCAGGAGTTGGGCCCTTTCTACTGCAAAACTCGGCACTATTAAATTTCCCCGTTTGTGTATGACCTCATTGACCAAAGAAACAAGCAGCTCATTAACATCCTCTTCCAGGCGCTCTCTGTCTCCATAGGTAGACTCCATAATGATGATGTCTGCTTTTTTTGGTTTTTCAACCTCCCTGAGCAGGAGATCATTTTCCCTTCCCAGGTCTCCGGAAAACACCACCGTTTTACCATGAATCTCAAACGTCAACCAGGTAGCACCGAGAATATGCCCAGCGTAATGATGTTTGTACCCGATGCCGGGAGCCAATTCAATATAGACTCCCGCCGGTTGTGGGTCTAAACGATCAAAGGTGCTTTCCACATCATGCTGATCATAGAGGGGTAAAGCCGGATCATGCCTGGAATATCCTTCCCGATTCGCTTGTTCTGCATCCTCTTCCTGGATCTTAGCAGAATCTTCCAGAATAATGCGGGTAATGCTCAGGGTGGGAGAAGTAGCGTAAATACGACCGCGAAACCCCAGTCGTACCAGTCTGGGCAGAAAGCCCACATGGTCGAGATGACCGTGGGTAAGAATCACCAGATCAATGGTAGAGGCATCAACCTCCAGAGGTTCCCAGTTCTTTTCCCGAAGTGATTTTTCTCCCTGAAACAAACCACAATCGATCAGGATCCTGAGTTCAGAGGTTTCCAAAAGGTACTTAGATCCGGTAACCGTACCTGCTGCTCCAAGAAATTTTATGCTAAAGGTGGTTTCCACATTGGCAGAGTTTATGCATTTCATCAAGTATTCTTTTCTGTCGCGATTCAGAAATCCCTGCATGATCAAGGTAAAATGACTCCTTCATAAGGTCGCGACATAAAACCACTCCCTTTTCCAAAAGGTAGTTCTTATCCCGGGAGGTAAGCAGTGAAGAGGCTGTAATGGGGTATAACCCCAATCGGTCGATCCGCTCCTTGAGGCTATCCCCTTCCGGCAGATCCCAGCTTAAAAGATACATCCCCCTGCAATGGCCGTATTCAATGGCGTCTTTTGTAAATCGTGTATTGGTAGCCACCCACACAGGTTGCAGCTGATCTTCCTTTTTCCAGTTCTCCAGGATATCGGTATACCTCGAATATATATAAAGGGGTACCTTCACATTGCAATTAATACCCTGCTGTCCGTGAAACTTACATTCTATCGGGGTCACCGTTCCGTTTTTACGGGCCAGCACATCCACCTCATGATGCACGCATTTCCCCGCTATAACAACCCCGGTTTCGGTATGGTACCCGGAATACTGGAGAATGGCTGCTATGAATTTTTCAAAAGGAAATCCTGTCGGGCCCAGTTCGTAGATGGCCCTTTTTAATTTATACCTGGAAGCCAGCACAGAGCGGGCTTGCTTTAACATGGCATAGGCACGGTTATAGACTTCCCCGGTGGTAATACCATCGTATACCTCATCGGCAAGGGTAGCGAGAATTTTTTCGATCAAAGGATCATCAGCCCCGGTTCTTCTCAGAGAGGCTTTAATCTTGTCGAGGGAAAATTCGACCTTTTCCCCCGACGATTTGGTGATAAATATGTGACCGGTAGCCAATTCTAAAAAACATGAAGCTTTTCAGCCATTATTAAAGTAGTCTCTTATCAGGGCCTTCACCTGGTTCTCTGTCATGCTATCAGCCTTTTCAACGGCCTTTACCTTTTCGGCCATGTTCTTATGATGGTCTTCAAGAAAATGCTTGAATTTCCTGTTAGTATCTGCCGGACCGTAAAGTACCAGGAGGTCTGCTTCTGCAAGGGCTTTTGAAAGCTCTTCAAAATAACGTTTCATCTGATGCTTTTCCCGTTCGGTATACTTACTGTCCTGTACCACATCCTGAGGCCCCCATTTGGTCTTGGATCGTGATCCTCCCACTGCTCTGAAATCTTCTACTTCACTTTCAAGGATGGTCATATCGGTTTCTGTACCATTCACTGTTACGATCATAGCTTTTTCCTTATCCATCCATACGCCTACATTTTTCATAATCTTCAGGTTTTAAAAATTTATTGGTGATGCATTACAAGCAGTGGTATTTTACTGTGATATCCGAGGTCTTTCAGGGTTGATTTTTTCAGTAAACTCTCGAAAAAACCGTGTTTTCTGCTTATGATCCCGAGTATATCTGTACTGGTATTTTCAATATACTCTTCGATGGCCTTCCCTATATGTTTATTGTTGAGGGTGTAGATAGCCGGATCGTGGTCACTCAGGGCCTTTTGCAACCAATTACGGTATTGCACTTGTTTCTCATTCAAACGCACCTCATCAGAAATATGGATCATGGTCACTTCTGTCCTGAACACCCTGGCAAAATGTTTAAACACTTCCATCTGTGAATCTACCGGCAGGTGCGAATAGGTAGTTGCCAGGGCTATTTTACGCGGAGTTACAAATGATGCCTGTTCCGGAATAGCAAACACTGCAGTATCGGTTACTTTTTCCATGATCCGAACGGCATTACTCCCCAGAAAGATCTCTTTGGCTCCGGTAGCCCCCTGGGTACCCATGGCTACCATAAAGGCAGGTTGTTCACTCAGCAGAAAATTGATCGCTTCGGGAAGAAAATCATATCTGGATACAATCTCGTACGTAAAATTTTCCTGACCAAAGGTACTTTGAAGATCTTCTTTCAATTGCAGTAACCTGGAATCGGATGCCTGCAGGAGGGTGTCCATTGCAGAGGTGTCTGCCTTGAGTCCCATAGAAGCTGCCGAGGCATAGACATCGGCACCAAAGGTGTGCAACAATACCCAGGTTACCTCTTCTCCCTCAAACAAGCGATGGCAGTACTCAACGGCCTGGGTGGCATGAGCTGAAAAGTCGGTGGGTATAATGATACGTTTCATTTTATTTTATTTTATTTGATTTTATCTAAACTACCTCAGGCATCACCAAAAAAGGTATTGCACTGCTGAATGCGATACGCTTTACCACGGGTTCCCGCAGCAACCGGTACACAGGGTGGTGCTTATTCCTGATCATGGCCAGCATATTTACCCCGTGATTCTCACTGTATTCTTCAATGATATCCGTCAAAAAATTATCCATAGGCATTTGTTGCTCTTCCACTTCGATCCCCGAAAACATCTCCAGAAGTTTTACCCGGTTTCCTTCCTGGATGGGAGTAAAAGGTTCTCCGTCATTGACGTACAACAATACCACTTTGGCTCCGGTTACCCTGGCCATTGCTCTTAACGGGGTAAGCTCTTCTATTTCAAAATTTCTTCTGAAATCATTGACGAACAGGATCTTTTTTACCGGAACATATTCATAGCCGGCCGGAACAAGAAGCAACGGACAGAAGTCGATCTTCTTGATCACCTTTACAGCATTACTCCCCAGGAATACTTCCTTCAGGCCCGATGCCCCGGTGGTGGCCATAACGACCATATCGCATTGCAGTTCCAGCACACTTTGCTTTATACTATCCGGAATGCGTTGGGCCGTAACATACGCCCTGTACACATGAGGGTCATTTTTATGGGACTCTAAAAGAGAACGAAGAAGCTTGCGCATCTCATCCTTGGCTGCTGCTTCTGATTTACGAAAGTCCTTAGTGTCTTTATACCGCTTTCGGAGTCGTGAGAGTCCTGATCTGCTGAGCAGAAAAGAGTGCACTACATTAAACTCACATCCGTAATCTCCGAAAAGCTTTGATGCATAGTCAATAGCCTTTACAGAAACCTCCGAATAATCTGTCGGTAATAAGATCTTATTCATCCGTTATTATTATTGTTCTCTCAACACCAGAAAAGGTATTTCCACTTCAAACCCCAGGGTATCTACATTTTGCCTGAGTAAGACCCTTTCCAAAAATGAGTGTTTACGATTCATCATGACCAGCATATCATATTTTCCGGCATGCACCTGGTCTTTAATGGCATCCGGCATAAAAGCATTCTTTATTTCATTAAAATCAAAGTCACATCCTTTCAGGCGCTCATACAACACTTGTTTATTGTGCAATTGTTGTTTGCTTAATTCCCGATCTTCCTCTACATGCACAACATTTAACCGTGCCTCATAACGCTGCAGCAGTTCTGTAAGTGGAATAAGAGCATCAGCCTCCGGAATTTTAAGGAAATCGTTCGGAAACAAAACGTTCCGTGGCGGGGTGTATTGATAATCTCCCGGCACTACGATCAGGGGGGTACTCACCTTACGCATCATAAAAACGGCATTAGATCCAAACAGGATCTTTTCAGCTCCTGTTGCGCCTTTAGTCCCCATAATAATGAGATCAACACCCTTTTCCTCGCACACTTCTTTCACCTCATCGGTAAGTAGATTGAATGCATAGTGCTGGTGATAGGTGTGATTTGAATTCGGAAATTCCTTTTCTACCCGTGCCACGGTATTTTCCAGGCCGCTGATCGTAGCCTGTATCATGGCATCGTCTATACCACTGTAAGCGGGGCCTCCGATCGCATAATCAACCCGGTACAAGGCAGGCACATAGGTATGTAAAAAAGTGAATTCGCAAGGCTCATCGCGAAACAATTGTACCGCATATGAAATGGCATTCCATGCGTTATCGGAAAAATCTGTTGGCAATACGATCCTTTTCATTTTTTATATGGTTTGCTGTTTACAAGGAATGTATCACATATTTCCTTTTCAGGATATGATAATTATCAGCCATTGCTCTTAATTTCAGCGTTTTACAAACTTCTTATCACTCGTTGAAGCTTTGCATTAACCGCTTCAGCTATATCTTCCAGGCCGGGGTTCTCAACGGCGCTCATTGAAGCTATCGGATCTACAGCAGATACTTCTACCTCACCTTCTTGCTTTTCCTGAACAATCACATTACAGGGCAGCATGGCACCGATCTTATCCTCCTTTTGCAAGGCCTTATAGGCGAATTCCGGATTACAAGCCCCAAGGATCCTGTATTTATATAATGACGCTCCTATCTTTTTTTTAAGGGTGTCCTGAATATCAATATCTGTGAGAACTCCAAACCCCTCTTCTTTCAGGGCTGCAGTCACTTTAGTTATGGCTTCATCAAAAGAAATATCTTTTAAAGATGTTGAATGGTAATATTTCATGGAAAGGATTGATTTTTAATTACTTAAAAATATAAAAATTACCCTGAATTACCTGTTTACGAGCTGATTACCTTTTAAATTAATACAACGAACCACAAAAGCCCATATGATAACACCGTGTATAGCAGGAATCATCTGCCTACTCCAAAATAAGAGAGGAAACTTCCAATAATCTACTGATATTCTTAAATTTACAGGTAGAAACCACAGTGAACATGAAGAGTAATTTTAACGCCATTATTAAAGACGAGGTACCGGTACTGGTAGACTTTTATGCCGATTGGTGCGGCCCCTGTAAAATGCTGTCGCCCATTCTCAAAGAAGTTAAAGATGAAATGGGCGACAGTTTAAAGATTGTAAAGATCGATGTTGATAAAAACACCGAACTGGCTGCCAGGTATCAGGTCAGAGGAGTTCCTACTATGATCCTGTTTAAAGACGGTCGCCAGCTTTGGAGACAATCAGGTGTACTGCCCAAGCAGCAACTCCTTCAGATCATCTCTCAACACGGTTAATCTGATCAGATCTTAAAGGTGATCACCGGTAATTCTGCATGATTAGCCAGGTCTTCCCCTATGCTTCCCATAAAAAAGTGCGATAATCCCTTTCTTCCATGAGTAGGAATGGCTATCAGATCAGCCCCGGTCTGGGCACTGAAATTATAGATCCCGTTCTCAATCGTATAATCTGAGTGATAGGTTACTTTATTCAGATTTGAAAGATCTCCCTCATCAGCCTCCTTTAAAAAGTTCATTACCTTCTCCTCCATTTCAAATGAACTTAAGAAGTTCTGATTCGGAAGGTTTACATACAAAAGGTGAACCTCACTTTCGAACTTTTTGAACAAATGCATAGCCCTTCTGTATGCATGGATATTCTCTATGTCAAAATCGCATGCAAAAACAACTTTTTCCATCTTAAAGTCCGGACGATCGGCTTTGATGACCAACACAGGAAAATCGCTTGTCCTTACCACTTTCTCTGTATTCGATCCCACAAAGAAATCATTGATCATTCCGGTTCCGTGAGATCCCATCACGATCAGGTCGACCCCTTTCTCATGAGCAACATTGTTGATCTCACTGAAAACTTTATAATTCTGAACCAGTTCCTCGATCTCTATCCCCTGTAAATAATCTTCATTGCGAAGGTCGTCAAAACGTTTTTTAACGAGTTTCATGTAATAGATCGCTTCAGCTCCCTCGTTGGCCTCATCTTTTCCAATGATGGCCTGAGATATTCCAAGCATGTGCAGCAAGTACAACTTAGCGTTGTATTTCCTTGCCAGCTGAGAAGCCACCTTCAGGGCATGAACGGCATTCTCAGAGAAGTCTGTAGGTACTAAAATCTTTTTCATGATATACTTAATATTGGTTTAAAACTAAATTAGGACATATAACCCCTACAAGTTATGATAAATATCATATATAAAACTCAGGTATTGGTCGTATTTTAAGGATCCTAAAATTGGGGAGGTCATGAAGGCATATCAAGTTTGTATAATATTCTTTTTGTTGCTGCTCTCATGTACACGGCAAAAAACAGGCGTTTATCCTGATACCACCCCTCTCACAGAATCGGTATATGCTTCAGTAACCATTCAACCCGACAGCCTGTATGAGGTCTATGCCGCGGTGGCAGGTATCCTCCAGCAAAACCTGGTGAGTGAAGGTGATACTGTTTCCAAAGGGCAACCCTTGTTTCAGATCGTCAATAATACCCCCCTCCTGCAAGTGGAAAATGCAAAACTCAACCTGGAACTTGCTCAGAAAAATTTATCAGGAGAAGACAATATGCTCGACGAATTAAAAAGTCAGATTCGTACAGCGCGATTGCAGTATTACAATGATTCTGTAAACTTTGAGCGACAGCGACGGCTGTGGGAACAGGGCATTGGGTCTAAAAACACCTTCGACCAGAAAAAGCTGGCCTATGAACTAAGCGGCAATCAACTGAGCTTACTCCAACAGCAGTACCACCGTACGGAGAGAGAACTGCTTACCAGTCTTCAAAAAGCCGAAAACAATTACGCCACTTCCCGTATATCAAAGGATGAATTTACAGTGACATCGAGGATAAACGGAAAGGTCTATGCAGTTCACAAAGAACCCGGAGAGCTGATCACCCAGCAGCATTCACTGGGCAATATTGGCAGCATGAATACATTCATTATTGAACTCATGGTCGATGAAAAAGATATCGTAAGGGTGCTTCCCGGGCAAGAGGTTGTAATAGCCTTGGATGCTTATGGAAAAGAGACCTTTCATGCAAAAATTACAAGAATACTGCCTGAGAAAAACGAAAGAAATCAGAGTTTCCTGGTCGAAGCCGAGTTTAACAACCCTCCGCAGCGCCTGTATGCCGGGCTTGCCGGAGAGGCCAATATCATAACCGCTCATAAGAACAACGCCCTGACCATTCCCAGTGCCTACCTGGTGAACGATACCCTGGTGCGCACAAAAGACGGACTTATCAGGGTAGAAACCGGAATGCGAAGCCTTGACAAGGTAGAGATACTCTCCGGAATTGATGAAAATACAGAATTGCTAAAACCGGGTACATGATCAACTGGAAGGTTATTCTCGGGATATCCAGAAAGCATCTGCTCTCTAAATTTAAGAGCACCCTGACCGCTACCCTTGGGGTAACCTTCGGCATTACGGCCTATATTACCCTGGTAAGTTTTATGACCGGACTCAATCAAATGCTCGACAATCTGATCCTGAATCAAACCCCCCATATCCATATTTACAATGAGGTGAGCCCGAGCAAAGATCAACCCATAACTCTTGATCAACTCTACAGTCCCGGGGAACATCTTATCCATCATATCAAACCTAAATTTGAAAAAAGTAATATTTACAACGGGCTTCCTTTATTGAATTACCTCAGGACCCGGGAGGAGGTAAGCGGTGCAACGCCCAGGCTGACCACACAGATCTTTTATCTCTCAGGAGCTATCGAACTCGGTGGAAACCTCACCGGCATCAACATCCCTGAAGAAGTACGTCTTTCAGGTTTTAATGATTATATCGTTGAAGGCTCTCCGGAAGCTTTGAACAACACAGAGAACGGTATTTTACTGGGCGCAGGACTTGCAAAAAAAATGTCATTGAGACCCGGAGACCGGCTGCAGGTGAGCAATGTAAAAGGAGAAGTATTTCCACTCAAAGTAGTGGGTTTCTATCAGAGCGGGATCGCAGATATCGACAATATTCAAAGCTATGTCAACCTTAAGACAGCCCAACGTATTGTTGGAGAGAATGCCACCTACATTACCGATATCAATGTTAAATTAAAAGATCTTACCCTGGCACCTGAGATGGCCAGAGATATTGAACGACAATTTCAGGTCGATGCCCGTGATATCCAGGAGGCCAACGCCCAATTTGAAACCGGTACTAATATCCGTAACCTGATCACCTATGCCGTTTCCATAACGCTGCTCATTGTTGCCGGCTTTGGCATTTATAACATTCTGAACATGCTGATTTATGAAAAAATGAACGACATTGCTATTCTTAAAGCCACCGGTTTTACCGGAAAGGATGTTCAGGCCGTCTTTATGAGCCAGGCGATGATCATTGGGGGGGTCGGAGGGGTGAGCGGGCTAATTTTCGGACTTATACTTTCACTGCTCATCAACCAGGTTCCCTTCAATACCGAAGCCTTACCCACCATTTCTACCTACCCCATCAATTTTAACCCCTGGTATTACCTGATCGGGATTTTATTTGCATTGCTTTCAACCTTTATCGCCGGCTACCTGCCCTCAAAAAAGGCGAGGGTCATTGACCCTGTCAGGATAATTCGCGGAAATTAACAAGCTTATGGACTTTGTACTTAAAACACATAACCTCAATAAACATTTCCGTAAGCCGGTAGATTTTCACGTTCTTAAAAACATTAACCTGGAGATCAAAAAAGGAGAGTTTACCAGTATCATGGGTAAATCAGGCTGTGGTAAAAGTACCCTGCTCTATATACTCTCTACCATGGATACTGATTATGAGGGCGAACTCTACCTGAATAATGAGTTAATAACCGGTCAATCTGCAGCACGACTGGCTCACCTGCGTAATAAACATATTGGTTTTGTGTTTCAGTTTCATTACCTGTTAGGAGAATTTACCGTTTTGGAAAACATCATGCTTCCTGCTCAAAAACTGGGAGAGCGATCTGATGCAGAGATCAAAGCTAAGGCCATGGAGATCCTGGATATGTTGAATATTGGCCACCTGGGTCATAAGCTTGCCCGCCGAATATCGGGTGGTGAAAAGCAACGGGTAGCTATAGCCCGGGCCCTGATCAATGAACCAAGCATTCTCATGGGAGATGAACCCACCGGGAATCTGGACAGCCATAACTCTGACAATGTTTTAAATATCTTTAAAAAACTTAAAAAAGAAAAAGGGCTTTCCCTCCTCATCGTTACCCATGATGAAGACTTTGCCCGGCAAACCGACAGGATCATTTACATGGAGGATGGCCGTATTGTCGAACAATGATATATATCATTACTAAACCTACTGTTTTCCACTAACTTATCGATTCATTAAATACACAGATCATGGAAACTTTAGTAAACAATGCCAACCTGCATTTTGAACACAAAAGCTGGCTCAATGAAATTGCCTTCTGGCTCGATGAGACCCGATCATTTCAAAACCGACTTGACGAGATCGAACAACGCTGGACCGATGATATGGTTTTGGCAGAACTCGGACAGTTTCAAAACCAGATGATCATTCACAAAGACCGTATCAACAAACTCAAAGAAGAGATCAATGCTCATGAACATGCCATAGCTGAAACCATTGATGAAGTGAATGAGGCAGTAGACCGGATCGGGTTCCGTTATCACCTGGAGATGAGAGAGAAAATGACAACCGAACGCGTGATGTTTCACGACCTGAAAAGACGTTTTTTCTCGTTTCTATCCAAGTATATGTAACCCATGATTCCCCGAAACAATGCTCTGGCAAGAGATGAACGCAGTTTCCTGGAAGGGCCTAAGCACCGTTTTCGGGAATTTCTGTTCACCTTTCGGGTACAATATCATTTTATCAAGGCATTTCGTAAAATGCACTTTTTAGGCCCTTGTGTTACCGTATTTGGTTCTGCACGGTTTCTGGAAGACAACCCTTATTACGAAAAAGCCCGGAATATCGGTGTGGCACTAACTGATATGGGATTTGGGGTCATGACCGGAGGCGGTCCGGGACTCATGGAGGCAGCTAATCGGGGCGCCTATGAGAATAACGGATTATCGATAGGCTGTAATATTATACTCCCCGAAGAACAAGTCCCTAATCCCTATCTGCACAAATGGATCGACTTCCCCTATTTCTTCATTCGCAAGGTCATGCTGATGAAGTATTCCTATGCATTTATTGTGATGCCAGGCGGTATGGGCACCCTTGATGAACTCTTTGAAGCCCTTACTCTCATACAAAACAGGATCATCAGTCACTTTCCCGTGGTTCTTATTGGAAAGGAATACCATAAAGAGCTATACGAACACATTCAATTAATGGCAGAGGAAGAAAGCATTGCAAGGGAGGATATGGATCTGTTATTCCTGACAGACTCTGTAGAAGAAATGAAAGATCATCTGAGAAAATACGCCATCGAAGCCTTTGGATTGGTTCAAAAGCCCTACAGGCAAAAATGGCTTTTCGGGGAATAAACTTCAGAGATCTTCATAAAGATCTAACCTGTTTCTCAGACGTCTGATCTCCTCCTGCATCCCCTCCATCCGTTCCAACAGATGATGAATGGTATGAAGGCCCTCCTGGTTGATACCCAGATCGAAATGAAGACGCACCATTTTTTCCACCAGGGGTAATTCTTCTGTACTTACATATTTTTCAGTCCCCTCAACATAGATAGTCACCAGATCCATTTCCTGGATCGACATTACAAATCCGGGATCGATCTCATAGATCTCACAAAGTTTATTTATGCTGATTCTAGTTTTCATTTTACACGGTTTAAAGCCCTGTTTTTTCAAGATCTTTGAACAGGCCTTCCTGTTCTGATGTTAATTTCTCAGGCAGTCTGACCTTATAGGTTATAAACAGGTCTCCGTACTGACCCTCCTTTTTGTAGCGTGGAAACCCCTTGCCTTTCAGCTTAGCTTTGGTTCCGTTCTGAGTCCCGGGGCTCACCTTTAGTTTTACCTTACCATCAAATGTATCTGTAGTTATTTCTCCCCCCAAAACGGCCTTTGTAAGTGAGATCTCAACCGTTTTATACAAATTGGCCCCGTCCCTCTTAAAAGGAGTGGTATTAACGATACGGAAAGTTATATACAGATCGCCTGCCGGACCATTGTTAACACCCGGGCCTCCATGGCCTTTGATCCTGATGGTTTGACCGTCTTCAATTCCGGCCGGAACCGTGATGCGGATGTTCTTTCCGTTTATATTTAATGTTCTTTTATGAGTGCTGTAAACATCGCGTAAATGAAGCTCGAGATCGGCATTAAGATCCTGACCACGAAACTGAGTTCTGCCTGTTCTTCCTGCAAAACCACCTCCGCCTCCGAACATGGCTTCAAAAAAATCTGAGAAATCTTCGGCTCCGGCACCTTCACCTGAATAAGTAAAGGGCCCTGAACGTTGTGAGTATGATTTACCCTGACGGGCTTTAGCTTTTTCAAACTCTTCGGCATGCTCCCAGTCTTTACCGTAACGGTCATATTTTTTACGCTTGTCCGGATCGCTTAAGACCTCATGGGCCTCATTGAGCTGTTTAAATTTAAGTTCCGCTTCTTTGTTATTGGGGTTGAGATCAGGATGATACTTTCTCGCTAATTTGCGGTAGGCCTTCTTGATATCGGCCGCAGAAGCCGATTTATCCAATCCTAGAACGCTATAGTAATCGATGAATTCCATAAGATGTACGGGTGAAAACCGATTCTTCTTTAAAATTAGTAAAGAAAGTAACGAGTGTCAAGATTCTTAAAGTTTCATTTATGGCCCCAGTAGATGGTCTTTTTTGATCTCTTTGATGATGGCAGCAACAAGGTCGAAAATATGACCTTTAAGTGTTCTAAAACCTTTTTCGTGTTCCTTCATTCTTGCTTCAAGACTCCTGTGCTCACTTTTCACCTGATCTTCCTTTTCGAATTCGTTCTTACCATCCAACAATACGATCAGGCTGTTATTATGGGTGGAGACCTCATTAATTAAACTATCATTCTTAACCTTGTTCTCCCCCAGCTCTGTTACCAGTTCCTTGCCTTCTTTATAATGGTCTTGGTTGGATATCTGCAAGAAATAGGCGTTGAGAAGATCTTCGAAAAAGTGATGTTCAGAGGTAATGAACTCCAACGATGAGATCCATAAAACAGCCTCTTCATGCATCTCCTGACCACTTTTCCATTCCTGCATTAAATATTTTTTCTCTGCTGCCATGATCCTTTGATTTTGTGATATTTACGAAAGCAGAAGGTAGTTAAAAGGGCACTGAAAAAATATGATACTTATCAACTTCACCGGTTACCCTCTTCAGGGTCAGGGCTTAAAATATGAATCGTGAAGCCGGCGGTAGGTTTCCGGGTCATCGATATCCTGAAGAGATTCATTTAATTCGAAGAGTTCCAATTGGTCAGAAATGGTTTTAAAGAGTTTCCGGGCTCCGGTATCGCCTTGAAAAGATGTGAGCTGCTTCATATGTGCTCCGGATATAATGGCAGGTACTCCCGCTTTTTTCTCATAAGCACATGCCAGAACCGGCATCTCAGAAGCGTCAAATTGATCAAGCATTGCCGTTAACAGGTCGCTGTTGACCTCCGGTTGGTCGGCAAGCATGATCAGCACTCCTTTTAGATCAGGAAGGTCGTTCAACATTTTACGTGTCGCAAAGGCAATTCCCGTACCCATTCCTTCTTCCCAATCAGGGTTTATAAGGGGGATGAACCCAGTGAGGTCAACCTCCTGCATGATGTGCTCTGCCCTGGCTCCCAGAAGAAGGTATTTCCTGGTTATCGGGGTTTTCAATGCCTGCTCCAGGGCTTGTCCGAGTAAGGTGGTTTCACCCCAGGGCAGCAATTGTTTGGCCTGCCCCATTCTTTTAGATTCTCCGGCCGCAAGAATGAGAAGTGCAATATCAGATCTTTTTGAAGAGGCCATATTCATTTATTGGGTGTCAGGTATTCTTACACCTTTGATGAATTCCAGGTAGTTACGGAGGCCTCCGGTGAGTTCATAAAGGGCTACCCCGTGATCTTCAAGTACGGCAGCGGCAGGTTTGGTTCGTATGGCCTGCTGACATATCAGGCAAACCGGACGGTCAACAGGAATTTCCCCTTTGCGATCACCCAGCTCGTCCAGCGGTATATTCCGGGATCCGGGTATGTGATAGGCACTGAATTCATCTTTACTGCGAACATCTAAAAGAAAGAATTCGCCGGCAGCTGCCTCCAGCGCTTCAGGGTCTAATCCTTTCATAGAACTGCACGGTACCATGTACTGCTCCTTCGTCAGGCTCTTTAATTCCAAATTTTCCCGAATGGCAGCTATGTTCATTTTATGGGTCTGCATGCTTAGGGTATCTACCAGTAGTAACTTTCCGCTCAACACCTCACCTATCCCGGTGAGTATTTTCACGACCTCCATAGCCTGTAAATTTCCGATAATACCGGGAACGACCCCTAAAACACCATGGGTATTGCAATCAGCGATCACCCTGTCGGGCATTTCCGGGTAAAGACAACGATAGGTTGGACCTCCCCGGTAATTAAAAACGCTCACCTGCCCTTCAAATCCGAAAAGACCGCCATAGATGAATGGTTTATTTAAGATCACACAGGAGTCGTTTACAAGATAACGGGTGCCAAAATTATCACTGGCATCCAGCACCAGGTCGTATTCAGAAATAAGTTCAAGGGCGTTGGTGGGTTGCAAAAAGGTTTTATAGATCACCTTTTCGGTTTCGCTGTTCTGTGCCTTTAGAAAGTTCCCGATCACCTCAGCCTTAAACTTACCCAGGTCATTTTCGGTATAGATAGGTTGCCGGTGCAGGTTGGAAAGATCTACCGTATCTGCATCCACAATACCAAGCCGGCCTACTCCCATGGCGTTTAGATACTGCAAAGCAGGCACTCCCAGGCCTCCTGCCCCAATGACCAGGACTGAAGCCTGCTGAAGTTTATCCTGGGCGGCATCTCCAAAAGTGTTTAAGGTTCTTTGCCTGATATAACGGTCACTCATATTTTATGCTCATATCAACAGAAGCCCCCAAAGATTCGATGACTCCTGCATCATTTTATTGCCTTCTTAAAGACCAGACCTGTCAAAGTCACTTTTCCCCCCGGTCTTGTGCTCCAATTGTATCCCGGTTATATGAATATCATGAGATAATGCCTTGCACATATCGTAAATGGTCAAGGCACTCACAGAAACCCCATTAAGCGCTTCCATTTCAACCCCGGTTTTCCCCTGGCATTTCACCTTGCAGCGAATCTCAAGCATATCCTTACCGGGTTCAATGGTTATATCGATACCGGTTACCGGCAAGGGGTGACACATAGGGATGAGATTGGAGGTCTGTTTTACGCCCTGTATCCCGGCGATCACGGCCGTTTGTATAATGCTCCCCTTCTTTCCTGTAAACCCTTGTTCTTTCAGAATGGCAAATACCTCAGATGGGAATTCCACCTTGCCTGTGGCTATAGCGGTACGTTCGGTGATCTCTTTATTGCTCACGTCCACCATTTTTGCTTTGCCTTCCCGGTCAATATGTGTTAAGGTTCTTTTCATAGTATTGTTCAACTGGTAAGTTCTTTAAGTTTAGACCTCCCCCTGTGTTTTCAGTGTTATTAATTTCCATCACGGTCGGCACTTCCATTTCATTTACGGAAACCTGTATCATTCTAAAATCTTTTCATCAGTACCATCAACCCCCGCTCACAGGTGGTATCAGGGCTATCTCATCTTCAGAGCCTATGGTCAGTTCATCTTTGGCAAATTCATTATTCACAGCGATCCGCAAGGAGATGATCTCCTTTAAGGGCGGATACTTTTCCATTAGCATCGCTTTTAAAGAAGCCACATCCTTCGGAAATTCCTCTTCCGAAATACGAACAGTGGCACCCCCTACGATCTCCCTGGTGACTCCAAATAACAAAATATCTTTCATGTTCTCTTACCCTATTACTTTATTTTCTCTTTCGGCCAGTTGCAGAATAAAAGGTTGCTTGGTTAAACGCATGCCGGTAGCCTTTTTAATGGCATTGGCTATGGCACCTCCTGCCGGAGGCAATCCGGGTTCTCCCAACCCTGTTGGCGACAATTTATTTTGCACGAAGTGTGCTTCCACCTTTGGAGTTTCCTGCATGCGAATCAGGCGATAGGTGGCATAATTGCTGTCACGGGGTTTCCCTTTATCAAAACTAAAATCGCCATACATGGCATGGCCTATTCCATCAATAACGCCTCCCACGATCTGGTTCTCTGCTCCTGTCGGATTGATCACAATACCACAATCTACTGCACAGGTCACTTTCTTCACCACCGGGTTGCCGTTTTCCATCACCACATCTGCCACCTCTGCCACATGGGTATTATGACAATAGTAGGCTACAAAACCCTGGTAGACACCTTCGGGCTGCTTGCCCCATCCTGATTTTTCTACGGCAAGTTTTATAACCCCCTGGAGACGTTCAGGAGAATACTCTATATTTTCATCCGTCGTGCCCTTTACCTTTTCTAAAAGATCCAGCCTGGTTTGGATAGGATCAACGCCCATGATCTCAAAAAGTTCATCGAAGAAGCTTTGTTCTGCAAAGGCCAGGAAATTGGTATAGGGTGCTCTCCACGCCCCCGTGGTAATTTTACTTTTATAATTTGCCGTTTCCACCTTGTAATTATCGATGGCTCCGGCCGGGAAAAAGTGAGGTATGAGGCCATACATGTTGCTGTTAACAGCAGCTTCTTTTAGGTGATACCCTGTGATCTTTCCATCCTTGATCGCTGCGGCTATCTTATACTTTATCGCCATCCGGTAAATTCCGGCCGTCATATCATCTTCCCGGGTATAAACCAGCTTGACCGGTTTTCTTATCTTATCTGCGATCTCAGCCACTTCCAGAGCAAAATCGCCATATAATCTACGACCAAAACCACCTCCCATTCGGGTCATATCAATAGTGATCTCCTCCTTAGGGCGTCCAAGTAGTTCTGCCACTCCGGCTTGTGTTCCGGCCGGGGTTTGTATCGGCCCTACCAGGGTTACCTTTTCATCGGTAACATGCCCAAAAAAGTTCATAGGTTCCATACAATTATGAGGTAGGAAGGGGGAACTATATACCCGTTCCACCACCTGATCGGCCTCCTTAAAGGCTTTCTCCACATCCCCGTCTTCCCTACGAACCTCAAAATCATCACCTTCCAGGATCTTACCGAGTTCCTGATCGTGAAGCTCAGAACTTTCCAGTTCAGAGTCGTCAGACCAGGTTGTCTTTAATGCCTTTTTACCTTTTATCGCTGCCCATGTATTTTCTGCTATGACAGCTACCTTATTCCCCTCACCATAGGCAACCACATCGATAACCCCGTTCACCTTTCTGGCTTCAGTATCATCATAAGACTCCAGGGTTTGCCCAAAAGCAGGGGGTCTCACGGCACAGGCATAGACCATCCCATCTGCCTTATAGTCGAGACCGAACAAAGGCTTTCCGGTAATGATCTCATCTATATCAACGTTAACCCTGCTGGTTCCAATGATCTTATAATCATCCGGATCTTTCAGGGTAACTCCTTCGGGAACCTCCAATTGGGCGGCGTCGGTTACCAGCTCTCCATACCCGAGTTGATCTCCTGCAGCGTTGATTACCACCCCTTCTGAAACTGAACATTCTGAGGGATCAACACCCCATTTGGCTGCAGCAGCATTCACCAGCATTTGACGGGCAGTGGCCCCTGTTTCCCTGAGAGAATCCCAACCAAAACGGATCGACTGGCTTCCCCCGGCCACCTGCCGGGTAAAATTCTCTGTATCCAGTGGTCCCTGTTCAACAAAAACATCATCCCAGGCAACATCAAGCTCTTCTGCAATGATCATAGGCATGGAGGTTTTAACCCCCTGCCCTATTTCGGGGTTGGGTGAAATGATGGTCACCTTGCCATTCTCTGCGATCTTTATGAAGGCATTAAAATCTTTAAAATTCAAGTTTGCCAGGTCTTCCGGCGGTTTTGCATCACTCTTACAGGCCGTAAACAGGTTAAACCCTATAAGGATACCTCCTCCGGTTAAGGAAGAAAGCTTAATGAATGATCGTCGGTCTATTGTTTTAGAAGAAGCCATGATTTTTCAATTTATAGGATTATTTAGATTTACCTGCTGCCAACTTCACAGCCTTTTCTATACGATTATAGGCCGCACACCGGCAAATATTCCCGTGCATGGCACTCCTGATCTCTTCCTCTGAAGGGTTTGGATTTTCTGAAAGGAAAGCAGAGGCGGTCATGATCTGCCCGGCCTGGCAATAGCCGCATTGAGGTACATCGACCTCTTTCCATGCTTGTTGCACGGGATGGTCACCATGTTCCGACAATCCTTCAATAGTGGTGATCCGGGCATCTTTTACCTGGTCAACGGTGAGTAAACAACTTCTTGTGGCCGCACCGTCAAGGTGTATAGTACAAGCTCCGCACTGCCCGATTCCGCATCCAAATTTAGTTCCAACCAGGTTGGCATGATCGCGCAATACCCAAAGTACCGGGGTATCGCTGTCTGCCTCTACAGACAAGGCATTTCCGTTAACGTTTAAAGTGTAAGTTGGCATGACAATATTTTTGATATTAATTTCAGTTCAACATTGCAGTGAAGGAAAGAAACCCTTCCGTCGAACAACTCCTGAATTTAGTTAAAAATTACCCCAACGCTCCTGCTTTTATCATTTTTTAACAAAGCTTACTACCTGAGGTGTCAGGAAGCAGCTTCAGTTTCTGCAGCGGTTAAGGCAGCTGATAGCTCTTCGAGACTTTTTCCTTTGGTTTCAGGCATCATATAATGAACAAAAAGCAATTGCAGTACCATCATGAAGGCAAAGAACGCAAACACCGGTGCAGGGCCTATAGCACCCATCACCATAGGCATTAAAGATGGAATGATAGCTGCCAGTATCCAATGGGTAGAACAACCAAAGGCCTGCCCGGAACTTCGAAGATGGTTGGGAAAGATCTCCGAAATAAAGACCCAGATCACGGCCCCCTGCCCGATGGCATGCGCTCCAATAAAAATAAAAAGGAATAAAGGCACCGACAATCCTCCCCAATTTAAGAAGAAAGCCATGGCCACCAGGCTTAGGGAAATGATATATCCGACAGAACCAAAGTACATGAGTTGCCTCCTTCCAAGACGGTCGATCAGAAACACTCCTAGTAATGTAAAAATAAGATTGGTAACCCCTATACCAATACTGCTCAGAAAGGCCGTACTCTCGCCCAGCCCGGCCTCCTCAAAGATGCGAGGTGCATAATAGAGAAAGGCATTGATCCCGGAGAATTGATTAAAAAAGGCTATCAGAAATGCCAAAATAAGGGGAAAGCGATATTTCTTCATAAATATATTCTCCTCAGTTGCGGCATGTTCAGATTCCTGTTCCCTGATGTTTGCAAGGAGGTTATCAATATCTTCATTCGGGTTTATAAGTTTCAGGGTTGCTGCTGCTTCTTCCTCATGGCCATTCACAAAGAGCCATCGCGGACTGCGGGGAACGGTAAAGACCATGATCGTATATATAAAGGCAGGAATAGCCTCCACCCCAATCATCCATCGCCAGGCATTATCACCTATATTTCTCAGGAAAAAGTTGGAGATAAAGGCGATCAGAATTCCCAACACAATATTAAACTGGTAAAGGGCAACCAACCTTCCCCGGTCTTTGGCGGGGGCGATCTCTGACACATAGGCCGGAGCAGCAATGGTAGAGGCCCCTACCCCTAAACCTCCGAGAAATCGGAATACAGCGAATACATACGGATCGTTCGCCATGGCTGAACCCACAGCCGAAACAAAATAGAAGAGTCCGATCCATATCAATGTCTTCTTCCTTCCTAATTTATCAGTGGGAATACCTCCGAACATGGCACCGATCACAGTGCCCCAGAGCGCCATAGACATAACCACGATACCGTGAAAGGCATCTGAGGAGCCCCACAAAGCTTGTAATTTTTTATCGGCTCCGGAAATGACCACGGTATCGAATCCAAATAAAAATCCGGCAAGGGCCACGGTTATTGACCAGAAAAGTAATTTATTCATAGCAGGTGGTTTACCATACCCTTTCTACCTTGTTGATGATCACATCACCAGGGACAGAGGTTCCTTTCATGGAAAAACGGGTATAGGGATTATCAGG
The DNA here is from genome assembly GCF_004799345.1 of Robertkochia marina. Classification (GTDB taxonomy): domain Bacteria; phylum Bacteroidota; class Bacteroidia; order Flavobacteriales; family Flavobacteriaceae; genus Robertkochia; species Robertkochia marina. Next base: position 1,383,414 of record NZ_SSMC01000001.1, on the reverse strand, counting down.
AAATAGTTGTTCTGTCATTACGTATTGGCCTTTATTGAGGAAGATCTCAACCGAGGATTCATCCAAAATAATACGCACCTCGAATTCGCTTCCGGGAAGATTCCCGATCGGGGTTGTGTGTACCTGATCGGCAAAAGATTCATGAAATTCGGTTTGTCCGCTGCGGGAACGGTCAATACTTAAGAGTTTCTTATCAGCATCAAGAATGATCAGCAATTCCTCTCCTTCCTCATTATAGAATCGCCATTCACTAGTCGAAAAACCGGTGGTGAATTTTATGTCGGCCGCATTAAAGTTTTCCGTCTTGTATTCGGCTTTTCCGGCCTCGACCTCCATTGATTCTGCCAAAGTGTCGAACGCTTCTATCGGATAGTTTTTCAATTCATACTCCCCATTGATCTTATGAAGAGACAGTTCTCTCGGAAGGGTCATTGCACTTCTCCAAACTTCTGTAGGCGTGTTGCGGGCATAGTTCCAATTGCTCATCCAACCTATAAAGACCCGCTCACCGTCCGGTACATTATTATAAGTAACCCCGGCATAATTATCCGCTCCCCAGTCTACCCACTTCTCTTCTTGCTGGTCTGAGGTAAAGGTGGTGCCATCAAATTCTCCTACGAAATACTGGGTCGCGGAGCCTCCGTTAGGTCCTCCCGGGTTTATAGAAATAAGCAAAACCCATTTTACCTCATCACTGCCCTCCACCTGAAGCGGGAACATATCAGGACACTCCCACACCCCACCGTGAGCCCCCTGCTCCTTTCCGAAATCACTAAGATAGGTCCAGTCGATCAGATTCTCAGAACTGTAGATCTGCAGATGATCGCCGGCCACCAACAACATCAGCCAACGGTTGCCATCGTCGTCCCAAAACACCTTAGGGTCTCTGAAATCAAGAAATTCATTATTATCGATAACCGGATTACCTTCATATTTTGTCCAGGTATCACCGTTATCAAGACTGTAGGCAATGCCCTGGGTCTGGTGGTCGTTATTACCGGAATTCTCCTTCTCGGGATCGTGATAGGTATAGATGGCTACCAGGGGAGGATTTTCTATACTCCCCAACCCACTGGAATTATTGGTATCCACCACGGCACTTCCTGAAAAGATATATCCCAATTCATCGGGGTAGAGAGCGATAGGTTTATGCTCCCAATGCAACAGATCTTTACTAACGGCATGCCCCCAGTGCATAGGCCCCCAGACAATATCATCGGGGTAATATTGATAGAAAAGGTGATATAACCCCTGGTGAAATACGAGACCATTAGGATCGTTCATCCACTTCTCAGCAGGACTGAAATGAAATTGAGGTCGGAACTTTTCGGTATACATAGCAGTTTCCATATTCGTTGTATCCTGCTCCGGCTCTTTGGTCTTATTCTCTTGCTTACAGGAATAAGAGACAAGTAACAGTGCAGGAAGCAGGTAATGTTTTAAACAGTTCACTTGTATTTGGTATTAATTCAAAGGGAGAAAAGGAATTTCATACAACCGATTTTCAGTAACTACCTGAGTAGTAACATCAACTCATCGAAAAATACTGTTCTATCGGCAATTATTATTCTTATACCTTTACTGCCCGGATTCCTAATTTACAATAATATATTAGGACAATTTGTAATGAAATTACAGCAAAACCGTCAAAAACCAAGACTAACCTAACAAAATCAAGATCAACAAAATGAGTAAATCATACTACGATCCCGCCGACCTGAGAAAATTCGGAAGCATTACCGAATGGAGTGAAGAATTAGGAGAAAAGTTTTTCGAATACTACAACAAGGTCTTTGAAGAAGGCAGCCTCAGCGCCAGAGAAAAGTCGTTGATCGCCCTTGCTGTGGCACATGTTCGACAATGTCCTTATTGCATCGACGCCTATACCAAAGACGGATTACAACGCGGCATTACCAAGGAAGAAATGATGGAAGCCGTTCATGTGGGAGCTGCCATAGAAAGCGGAGCCACCCTGGTACATGGGGTTCAAATGATGAATAAGTACAACAAACTTTCTATGTAGATCGTTGAAAAAATTGCTATGTCTGTACAATCTTTAAAAAAGAGAAATAATGCCCTGGCCGATCCGGTAAAGCAATTGGAATACCTGAGCAGTGGTATTTTTGCCAACGGGGAGCTGCCTACCTTTAAAGAGTCGCTAAAAAAACATAAGATCGAGACCCTCAGACCCACAGGACTTGAGATCCTGCAGATCAACCTTGGCTATATGTGTAACCAGGTTTGTGAGCACTGTCATGTAGATGCGGGCCCGGACCGAAAGGAGATCATGACGCGGGAGACCATGCAACACTGCCTGGAAGTGTTGCGCACTACAGGTGCCCATACGCTTGATCTAACCGGGGGTGCCCCCGAAATGAACCCACACTTTCGGTGGTTCGTTGAAGAGGCTTCGAAGATCGGAGTAAAAGATCTTATCGTGAGGAGTAACCTGACCATTCTTAATGCCAACAAGAAATATTACGACCTTCCTGATTTTTTCAAAGATCACGGGGTCCATGTGGTTTCGTCAATGCCTCACTGGACCAGGGGTAAAACCGACCGGCAACGGGGAGACGGGGTGTTTGACCGAAGCATCAAAGCCCTCAAAGCATTGAATGAAAGAGGGTACGGTATGCCCGGGAGCGACTTAAAGCTCGACCTGGTCTATAACCCGGCAGGGGCTTTTTTGCCTGCCAACCAGGACGATATGGAAAAGGATTTTAAAAAGGCGCTCAAGGAGGATTTTGATATCTCTTTCAACCAACTCTTTGCCATTACCAACCTGCCTATATCCCGGTTTTTGGAATACCTGATCGCCTCTGAGAATTACGAAGACTATATGTATAGCCTGGTGGAAGCTTTTAATCCGGCTGCAGCTCGTGGAGTTATGTGTACAAACACCATTTCGGTAAGCTGGGACGGCTTCCTCTATGACTGTGATTTTAATCAAATGCTCGACCTTAAGGTCAACCACCCTATTAAACACATCAGCGATTATCAGGAAAAAGAGTTACTGGAACGCGACATTATCCTTTCTCAACACTGTTATGGTTGTACCGCCGGTTCAGGAAGCAGTTGCCAGGGAACCGTTGCTTAATTACCGCTCATGGAAAAAGAACTATTGGTATTTGTAAAGAATCCTGTAGCAGGAAAGGTAAAAACCCGTCTGGCTAAAGATATTGGAAAGGAAAATGCCCTGAGTATTTACCGGAGTTTACTCCAGCATACCGCCTCCGTTTGCATCAAGGTAACTGCGCCTAAAAGCATCTATTTTTCTGAGAAGATCATCGAAAATCCGCTGTGGAATCACCCTACCTTTTCAAGGTACGTACAGGAAGGTGAAAACCTGGGAATTCGTATGGAAAATGCTTTCCGGGAAGCGTTTAAACGGGGGCGTAAAAAGGTGGTCATTATTGGTAGTGACCTGTATGATCTAAGAGAAGACCTGATAGAAGATGCCTTCTTAAAACTTGAGAATAACGATGTGGTTATAGGCCCCGCAGCAGATGGCGGTTACTACCTTTTAGGATTGAAGGAAGTGGTTCCGGGAATCTTCGACAACAAAACCTGGGGAAGCTCTTTAGTTTTAGAGGCTACTTTAGAAGATTTAAAGGGCTATAACGTAGCTTTGCTAAGGGAGCTTAATGATGTTGACAATTTAGATGATCTTAAGATGCATCCCGAATTAATGAATGAAATACATATTCAAAAAGATGGTAAAACAACTTGAAGAAACGGTAAACTACCTTAAAAACAAAGGTTTTGACAAGGCTGATGTAGGCATCGTTCTGGGTACCGGCCTGGGAAAGATCGTTGACGATATTGAAGACAGTATAACAGCTCACTATCACCATATTCCGCATTTCCCGCTTTCTACGGTAGAATTTCATAGCGGCAAGCTCATTTACGGAACTCTATATGGAAAAAAAGTAGTGGTGATGCAAGGGCGCTTTCATCATTATGAGGGCTATGACTTTTTTGAGATCACCTACCCCATAAGGGCCATGGCAGGTCTCGGAGTCAAGAACTTTTTTATTTCCAATGCTGCCGGAGCCATCAATACCTCCTACAATAAAGGCGAATTGATGATGCTTGATGATCATATCAATCTTCAAGGGGGCTCACCCCTGGCCTTTAAAGAGGTGTCGGCCTTCGGAGAGCGCTTTGTAGATATGTATCAGCCTTATGACCCTGAGCTCAGTAAAAAAGCCTTATCTGTTGCCGAAAACAAAGGCATCAAATTACATAAAGGCGTTTATGCGGCGGTGGTTGGGCCCCAACTGGAAACGAGAGCAGAGTATCGTTACCTGAAAATCATCGGTGCCGATGCTGTAGGCATGAGTACCATACCTGAAGTTATCGTAGCCAATCAGTTAAAAATTCCGGTACTGGCAATTTCCGTGCTTACCGATGAGTGCGATCCTGACAATCTGCAACCGGTAAGTGTTCAGGATATTATTGCCACTGCAGCGAAAGCTGAACCACAAATGATCACCCTTTTTGAAGAACTTATAAGAAATTTATCATGAGTTATCTTGATACCACCATTGATGTGTACAAAGAGGCAGCACTCCGCCCGGACGTTGGGCTATGCTGTACTACCAATCCTGTTTGGGAGCTTCCCGGGCTGAAGATCCCCACCATCATGCAGGAAATGAATTATGGCTGCGGAAGCACTGTTAATGCACGCGACCTGGTCAATAACCCCAGAATTCTCTATGTAGGTGTTGGCGGAGGTATGGAACTCCTGCAATTCGCTTATTTCTCCAGACAAAAGGGAGGAGTTATCGGGGTTGACGTTGTAGACGAAATGCTGGAAGCCTCCAAAAAGAATTTCCTGGAAGCAGAAGCACAAAATCCGTGGTTCAAAAGCGAGTTTGTTGACCTTAAAAAAGGGAATGCCCTTGCACTTCCGGTAGCAGATGAATCTGTAGATGTTGCCGCCCAGAACTGCCTTTTTAATATTTTTAAGGAAGAAGAACTGAAGCAGGCTATAAAGGAAATGTACAGGGTATTGAAACCCCATGGACGCCTGGTAATGAGTGACCCTGTTTGTGAGCAGGAAATGAACGAATCTCTTCGGGAAGATGAACGCCTTAGAGCACTTTGCCTCAGCGGAAGCCTGCCCTTAAATGACTATGTGAAAATGCTTACCGATGCCGGGTTCGGAACTATTGAGATCCGGGCAAAACGCCCATACAGGGTACTTGCACCGGGGCAATACGACACCGATGAATTGATCTATATTGAATCTGTAGAGGTTTGTGCCATTAAAGATCCGATGCCTGAAGACGGCCCCTGTGTGTTTACCGGGAAGGCTGCCATCTACTTTGGAGAAGAAGAGTACTTCGATGATAAAAATGGACATGTATTGCTTAAAAATCAGCCCCTGGCGGTTTGCGATAAAACAGCCGGAGCCCTGGAAAGCCTGGACAGAAATGATATCTTTATCTCAGAGTCGACCTATCATTACGACGGGGGCGGATGCTGCTGAAAATGAAAGGAATGCCTCGATATTCCGACCATTAAAGACAGAAAACCACATTTATTATGCATGAATATCTGGAGATCATAAAGAATGCCTACACCGGGTATTTTGGCTACCTCATTGATGAGATCACCCGGTTTCACTGGTCGAACTATTTCTACGGACTGATCATTATTTCTCTCCTGGTTTGGGGGCTTGAACTGTTATTCCCCTGGAGGAAAGATCAGAAAATGTTTCGCAAGGACTTCTTTTTAGACACCTTCTATATGTTCTTCAACTTCTTCCTGCTCAACCTGATCGTGTTGATCGCCTTGAGTGAGGTGGCAGCGAAGTTTTTAAATGATATTCTGGGTGTAGTGGGTCTTGAATTAAGTGATCTGCAGCTCGTTGATGTCTCCAGTATGCCCATGTGGGCAGGACTGCTGATCTTTTTCCTGGTTTCCGATTTCGTGCAGTGGAACACCCATCGATTACTGCATCGGGTGCCTTTCCTCTGGAACTTCCACAAAGTACATCACTCTGTAAAGGAAATGGGCTTTGCCGCCCACCTGCGCTATCACTGGATGGAGCCTGTGGTATACAAAAGTCTTTTGTACATTCCTATTGCCCTGATCGGAGGATTTGCCGTGGAACAAGTTGCCATTGTGCACTTTACCGCTATTTCCATAGGCCATCTCAACCATGCTAATCTTGGGTGGGATTACGGTCCTTTCAAATACATCTTCAACAACCCAAAGATGCATATCTGGCATCACGGGAAAGAGTTACCTAATCGTTACGGGGTGAATTTCGGAATCAGCCTGAGCCTTTGGGATTACCTCTTTAAAACCGACTACATCCCACACAGCGGAAAAGACCTGGAGCTCGGATTTGAAGGCGATGAAGATTTCCCGGAAGATTTCCTCGGACAGGAACTTTACCCCCTGGATATTCATAAAAAAGATGCTTCCTGAGATGCGATTCCTTTTGTTTTTTCTAATCTTCTCAGCCGCCATGGCACAAAAGCCGAACCATGATCTTTTTACCCCGGTATTGCAGGAAGTGGTTGGTGAAGCAGGAATGGTTGATTACGAGAAACTCGTATCAAACCGGGAACCTCTCAGGAATTATCTCAATGAACTGATCACCCACCCTCCGAAAGAAGACTGGAAGAAGGAAGAGGTGCTGGCGTACTGGATCAACACCTATAATGCGTTCACCCTGAAACTTATTGCCGATAACTATCCGGTGAAAAGCATCAGAGACATCAAATCGCCCTGGGAGCAGAAGATCATTCCATACAAGGGGCAAAATATCAGCCTGAATCATGTGGAACACCAGATCCTGAGAACCATGAACGAACCCAGGATCCATTTTGCCATTAATTGTGCCTCGATCTCCTGCCCTGTTCTTGCAGACGAGGCTTACCTTGCCGAAAACCTGAATGAGCAACTGGATAATGCAACAAGGAATTTCCTGAACGACACCTCAAGAAACCTGATCAGCAAGAATAGCCTGCAACTATCAAAGATCTTCAAATGGTTCAAAAAGGATTTTACCGCCAAAGGAGATCTCACTGATTTTTTAAATACCTATACAGAGATCGTTCTCACCCCTGACACCCCTATCAAGTACCTTGAATATAATTGGGACCTCAATGAACAATAAGATCTCTGTCATCATCCCGGTATTGAACGAAGCAGAAGGTATCGCCTCCCTGCTGAAACACCTTGACGACTGTATTACAGGAAACCATATCGCCGAAGTGATCATCGCCGACGGAGGCAGTTCAGATGGCACCCCGGCGTTTGCAGGCAAGTTCCGGGCAAGACATTTTGAGATGAAGGTCGTTCACGCACCCAAAGGAAGGGCTGCTCAACAGAACCATGGTGCCAAAAGGGCCATGGGAGATATCTTATACTTTCTGCATGCCGACTCTTTTCCTCCTGAGGGTTTTGACCAAAAGATCATCCATGCAGTCCATTCCGGTTACCGGGCAGGGTGTTTTCGCATGGAATTTGATGATGATCATGTACTATTAAAATGTTCACAGTGGTTCACCCAATTCAATTTTCCTCTATGCCGCGGTGGCGACCAGTCCCTATTTATCAAAAAGGATCTTTTCGAATCGCTAAACGGGTTTAATGAAGCCTATGTGATCTACGAAGACGGGGAGTTTCATAGCCGCCTGTATAAACAAGGCATACCCTTTAAGATATTAAAACCTGCCATTACCACCTCAGCACGGCGTTACCGAAAAAACGGTTTTTGGAGGTTGCAATATCATTTTACCCGGGTCCATCTGATGCACCGTTTGGGGCATGGACCGGAGGCTTTGAAAAATTATTATAGCAAACATATTGCCTGAATCCCCTGAAGGCTTTTACGTACTCTTTCTATTATAAATTAATAGTTTAGCCATATAATTCCTTAAATTAATAGGATATAAATTCATTTTACAATGAAAACCATCCTATACAGCTTTCTATTGCTTTTTTCGACTTTCGTCTCTGCACAGGAATTGTCGCAGGTTACCCTAAACAATGCCACCCTGAATTACACAGTTACCGGAGAGGGCGAAAAGATCGTCTTTGTTCACGGGCTACAGGAAGACTATCGGGTCTTTCTTACCACCCTGGACCTGCTGGATGAGAACTTCCTGGGCGTTTCTTACAGCCGGCGGTATAATTATCCGAACAATAACCGGATCGTTCCCGGGTATGGCGTGGAGTCTGAGGCAAAAGATCTAAGTGAATTTCTCAGATCTCTGGGTGGAAAAACCCACCTGGTGGGTCATAGTTACGGAGGACAGATCGTTTTGGAAGTAGCCCTGAGTAACCCCGAACTGGTCGCTTCACTGACACTTTCTGAGCCTGCTATGATCAATTGGTTAAAAAATATTCCTGATTGTCGGTCTTACTATGACACTGTCCAAAAAGATCTGATGGAAGATACCAGGAAAGCTTTCCGTACTAACGACACCACACTGGTTATGAAAGAACTTTTTGAATTCTTTGCAGGTGAGGATATACAGGACCAGGTGCCCCCGGAGGTTTTAAGATCCTACAAACAAAACCTGAGGGAGGTTGAAGCCATGGTCAACAGCAAAAATGCCTGGACTGAGATCGGACCGGAAGAACTTAAAAATTTATCCATGCCGGTAATGATACTTACCGCAGAGAACACCATGCCCATGCTTGCTTGTATCAATAAAAAATTGGCCACTGCCCTGCCTGAAGCCATTCATCATCATTTAGAGGATGCAGGGCATGAGTTGTGGTATACCCACCAGGAACAACTGGCTGATTACCTGGAAGCATTTATCTCCGGAAAATAAAACTACCATTCATTAGTAAACACCAACCATCCAAATCATACAGTTTTATGAAAACAATCATCCCCATTTTGGTCTCTCTTATGTTTATCGGAAGTACCCAAAGCCTATTCGCCCAAGATGCCTCCCTGGAGAAAGCAAGACAGGAAGTTCAGAAATTAACCGAAAAAGAACAACAAGCATTCTCAAACGGTAATTGTGAGGTGGTACTGGATCTCATGTCTGAAAATATTACCTTCTACGCCAACGGCAATCCTTCCCCTCCACGGGAGATGATCAGGAAGTTTTGCGAGAAAGTCCCCCGCCCCTTTAAAACGCCGGAACAGGAAACCCTGAAGTACTATCCGTTAAACTCAGAAACGGTTTATGTGGTCAGAACCATGGAATATACCAAGAACGCCAATACCCGGATAAAAGAGATCGTTACCAAGATCTGGAATATGGAAAACGGGGCATGGAAAATTGTTCATCTTCATTCCACTGTAAAGGAGATCCCGTTAGGGTGACTAATGCTGACGGAATAAATGAAGCTCTGGTTCTTATAATTAGCTCCGCGAGGTCTGTGACTTCGTGGAACTACTGTTCTGGTCGCCTGACCAGGTTAAATCTGATTTTACAGGTATGGAGACCTGACTTACATAGTAGCTGATTCCAGGTATTTTTAATACTCCGAAGTCACAGACTTCGGAGAGCATTAGGTAAGTCATCACCCTTATAACACCATTTTACCTGTTAAAGCCCCCCATTTCTGCATCGCTGTATACTAAAGATTCCACGGTAAATATTTCTATTCCGGGACCTGTTATTTTTTAAAAAGCAATCTGTTTTTACACTACATTTACCCGTTTAATTTTTGTATCTGAACTATTCGCAAGAAGCACAATTTATTCCACTAAGGTTTGGGAACCAAAGGACAACCAAATCTCAAAGACTGCCCTGCTACACATTAAATAAATAAATACTTATCAGATAATATCCATGAAAGCGTCGGTGATCAGGATCGCGCAAAATATAAATTTACGATCCTGTAAAGAAGTGATGACAGGAACCCTAAAGGTTCAGGATGGTGATAAATTATTTTATGATTCCGGAGAAGGCCGTTTCGTTTGTCTTTTTCGCTACGGAGTCATAGGTTTTTTTAACATGCCCTTCGGGGAAGAAGAGAACTACATTCAAAAGATACTGCCCTATTGTCAACAGGCTGATAAAGCACCCTTTCGAGAAGAAATGTCTCTGAATTTGAACGGGGAGCAAGACCAGGTAGAATTTAACAGAATAAGTTTAAAAAATAGTGATATAGGTGCTGTTAAGATCGTTATGATCAACCTCGCGCATTCGGTGGTTTTAGATGATTTCACCCAAACCGCGGAAAACCTGCTTGAAGACACTAACCATCATACCAGGTATCTGGAAGAGAAAGGTAAAATAAGCCTGAAAGGCAAAAAACTCATTCGTTATATAGCAAGGGTGATGAACATCAAAAACAGGATCGCTGAGAACACGAATATCCTTGATAATTCAGACATTACCTGGGAAAATGAACGTTTGTATCGACTGGATATGGAACTCAAGATCAATTTTGATATCAACGACCGTCATCGGTACATGGAAGACCAGCTGGCTACGGTTAAAGAGAACCTCGAGTTGTTCAAAGATATTATGCAACACCGGGAAAGTACTATATTAGAGTGGATCATTATTATTTTGATCCTGATCGAGGTAATCGATACTTTTTGGCTCAAATTTTATTAAAACTGCATGACACCAAAGAATAAGCTCCGGTCAAAACAACCGGATTCAAAGAATTTTCTATTTGTTTCACGTTACGGAGAATCACTTGACATTGCCTTCGCCGTACAAAATGAGGGCCATAAAGTAAGGATGTATATTGAAGAATCCGGTTGCCGGGAGATCGGCCTCGGATTCATTAAGCGCACCACCAACTGGGAAAAACATACCGATTGGGCCGACATCATCGTTTTTGACTACACCGGTTACGGAGAGGAAAGCAAAGCACTAAAAGACTCCGGAAAGCTCGTATTTGGTGGTAACACCTACACCGACAACCTGGAGCTGGACCGTAACTTCGGACAGGAAGAGCTAAAAAGGCACGGCATTAAAATTCTGCCTTCGCGCGAATTCCAGACCTTTGAAGAAGCCATACAATTTATTCGTAAACACCCTGATTGCTATGTGATGAAACCTTCAGGCGAAACACAGGAACTCAAACAGCTGCTCTTCGTGGGGCAGGATGATGAAGGGGCCGATGTGATCAGGATCCTCCAGGCCTATGAACGCAGCTGGGGTAATGACTTTGGCACCTTTCAATTGCAGAAAAAAGTAAAAGGAGTAGAGATCTCCGTTTCGGGTTATTTTAACGGGAAGGATTTTATAAAACCGCTGAATATAACTTTCGAGCATAAAAAACTATTCCCGAAGGAGCTTGGAGTTTCTACCGGAGAAATGGGTTCCAGCATGTTCTGGACCAAAGATTCTCCGATCTTTGATGCGACCCTCGCTAAATTTACTCCTACCCTTCGTGAACACGGATTTATAGGGCATATCGACCTGAACTGTATCGTGAATGGCAATGGTATTTATCCGCTGGAATTTACTTCCCGCTTCGGTTTTCCTCAGGTGTTTATTCAGCGAGCCGGCATCAATGAGGAATTCGGACAGTTCCTGCTCAAAGTGGCCCGCGGGGAGAACTTCACCATAAATGTCAAAAAAGGATTCCAGGTAGGGGCTTTTATTGTAGTGCCCCCCTTTCCGTATGAAGACAAAAAGACCTTCCGCCTGTTCTCCAAGGATGCCGTGGTCGTATTCAAAAAGGATAAAAAAGAAGGAGTACACCCCATGCACGTAAAACGTATCAATAACGAATGGTTGATCACAGGCGACACCGGTATTGCCGTGCTGGTAACCGGAACCGGGGTTACCATGAAAGATGCCCAGCGTATGATGCAGAACCGAATCAGCAATGTGATCGTGAACAACGGGTATTACCGCACCGATATAGGCGACCGCTGGCATGAAGACTCTGACCGCCTCTGGTCGTGGGGCTTGTTATAATAACTAAGTCAATGGAATCATTAGAATTCAGGAAGCTTACCAAGACAGAGGAAATCGCCGAGGTATTTTCCCTCTACCCTGACGACTGGAAAGAAGTCCTGCTCCCGGTTTGGTCGAACTACGCCGAAAATAGTGAAGTCTACGTCCTGTTAAAGGAAGATGATATTACTACACTTGGCATCCTTTTTCATAATGGAGCTCCGGAGATGGAAGCCTTTGCAGAAACTGCCACCCTGCTTTTCATGGAAAGGAAACCCTATATCGGATTTATCTACACCCTGCCCAACTTTCGTGGCCGGGGCTTTGCATCCTTATGGTTAAAAGAACTTAAAAATGCACTTCCTGAAAAGACGTTTTGGCTTACCGTGGAAGACCCGAAACTGATCACCTTTTATGAATCAAACGGCTTTTCTCTTCAAGACAAGAGCCCGGTTCAAGAGGAATGGTTACTCTTGACATCACAATGAGGGAAGAAAGACTATCTCCAAAAATAAACCCCGGAACTCTACTCACCGGGGTATGATTATGTCATGTGGATAAGCACCTGAACTTACTTCAAATGCTTCTCAAAGAATTCCATGGTTCTTCCCCAGGCCAGTTCTGCTGCTGCCTCGTCGTAACGCGGCGTTGACGTGTTATGGAAGCCGTGATTAACATCGGGATACATAAAGGCTTCATATTCCTTGCCGTTGGCCTTCAGGGCTTCTTCATAAGCCGGCCATCCGGCATTGACCCTTTCGTCAAGCCCTGCAAATTGCAGCATCAGGGGAGCGTTGATCTTGTCAATATCTTCTTTGGGCTGCCCGCCATAAAAGGGTACCGCAGCCGCAAGGTCAGGCACTTTTACCGCCATCATATTGGAGATCCAGCCTCCAAAACAGAAGCCAACCACCCCTACCTTGCCATTGCAATCCTCATGGTTTTTGAGGTACTCAAAGGCGGCAATAAAATCCTCCAGCATTTCCATACGATCCCGCTGCCGCTGCATGGTACGGCCTTCATCGTCATTCCCGGGATAGCCCCCAAGGGGCGACAACGCATCAGGTGCCAGGGTAATAAAACCCTGTAGAGCGGCACGTCTGGCCGTATCCTCCACATATGGATTGAGTCCGCGGTTTTCATGAACCACTACGATCCCTCCAAGCTTCCCTTCAAAATTTGAAGGCTTAGACAATAGTCCTTTAATCTCCCCTCCTCCCTTCTCGGAATTATAGGTGATGAATTTTGAATCCAATTCAGGATCCTGCGCACTGGTGAGCTGGGTATTGATATAGTCCGGCATCAGGAAACTCATCAGGGAACCCACAGTGAGTCCGCCTACGGCATATAAGCCCAGTTTTTCAACAAAATCCCTGCGCGATAAACGGTTATGCGCATAGGCGTCGTAGAGGTCAAACACTTCCTGTTTGATGTCTTCTTTTTTGAGTTTTTTCATTGTAGTAGTTATCAGTTTTCGGTTATCGGTTAACAGTTTGCAGTTTGCATTATACAGTTTGTGAGCATGCCTGAATAGGGTTGCCCTATTTCTAGTTAATAGTATTGGCTCCCCGCCCTGGTCAGAGGGCCGAACGTTAAGAAAACAGCCGTTGGCTGTTTTTAGTGAAGGAGCCAGCCGGCGCGAGGGCAATCGAGGCAAAGCCTCGAGACGGGGTGGGTTGTCATTTTAAACCCGTCAACCCCTTCCGACCCCGCTTACAGCGTGACTCCCTCGCGCCACCTGGCTCCTCACTATGAAAGGTTCACTGCACCTTTCACTACCGTTCAGCCCTCCCTAACCAGGGGAAGGTGCCCTTTGCTAATATTACCCTCGTACCTTCGTACGCTGCACTGGGAGACCTGTCTGCCGTAGCATGCCAGGCAGGTTGCCACGGTATGCCTTGCAAATCTAATGCTGACAGAATAGAATTCTTTACTAGTTTTAGGGAGATCGCCACAACCTGCGTAGCAGGTCTCGCGAAGACGAATCATCCATCATCAATAATTCATAATCCGTCCAATCATCCCTTCAAAGCTCTTTCACCCATAAACGGCTGGTGATAATGCCGTTGTCCGGTGGCGCGGTACAAGGCGTTGGCCACGGCCCCCATGATCGGAGGGAATGGCGGTTCTCCCAACCCTGTCGGGTCGATCTCGTTTTCTACAAAATGAACATCGATGGCCTTCGGCGCTTCATTATGTCTTATAAGCCTGTATCGGTCAAAATTACTTTGCTGGGGTTCTCCCTCCTTAAAGGTCATTTCGCTGTACATGGCATGTCCGATTCCGTCTACGATTCCTCCCTCGGCCATATTCACTGCAGCATCGGGGTTTACCACGATCCCACAATCAATGGCACAGGTTACCTTATCGATCACCGGCTTTCCGCTTTGCATGCTCATATCCAGCACCTGGGCTACATAGGAGTTATGGCAATAATAGGCCGATACCCCGCGATGCTGTCCAGATTGATCTCCACTCCAGTTTGACTTTTCCTTGACGAGTTTCAGTACCCCGGCATACCGTGACGCATCGTAATCGTTCTTCTCGCCTACCGGGTTATTGGCCGCTTTCCCCAACCATTCCAGTCGCATATCGATAGGATCTTTTCCCATTTCCTCAGCCACTTCATCCAGGAAGGCCTGCTCGGCACCTGCAATAAAGTTAGAACGGGGTGCCCTGAAGGCTCCGGTACTGATATTAGAGCCCACCTCCCATGATTCTGCCAGGTAGTTATCGATGGCCCCGGCTGGAAAACGGTTCTCATAGATTGGACTCTCAGGAATACCTCCTGCTCTTACATGAAAGGCGGTCAGATTATTGTTTTCATCAAAAGCTGCCTTGTAGGTAGCTACATAGGTCGGACGGTACACTCCATAAGACATATCATCCTCCCTGGTATATACGAGTTTTACCGGGGCATTCATCTTTTTAGAGATCACTGCTGCTTCTACCAGGAAATGTCCGTAAAGCCGTCTACCGAATCCACCTCCCTGCCGGGTCATCTGTATATCGATCTTTTCCAACGGCAACCCCAATCGCTGAGAAACTGATTTCTCCATGAATTCAGGAGTCTGGATAGGCCCAACCAGTTTTGCATCGTTATCGGTCACATGAGCAAAGAAATTCATGGGCTCCATGGTATTGTGTGCCAGATACGGACAAGTATAGGTGCGCTCCAACACTTTGGCTGCATTTTTAAAGGCTGCCTCCGGATCACCGTCCTTGCGTACTACCTTGGCCAGTTTGGCTCCCATGGTTTCGAGCTTGTTATAGTGCTCAGTAGTATTTTCAAGTCCTGCAGGAACCACTTGTTCTCTGCCTTCATAAGCATCTTTATACTCGCCAAAAGGCTCCCATTGTGCTTTCAGGGCTTTTTTGGCATTCATTACCTCCCAGGTCGAAGTTCCCACTACCACCACCAGCTCGTCAAATACCGTGGCATCAGACCAGATCTTTGTATAATCATCAGGATACACCTCCATGCTAAAGACATCCTTGATACCGGGCATGGCTTTTACCGCTTCACCATCAAAGGATTTAAGCTTCATACCAAAGGCAGGCGGGTGCTCGATCATGGCAATCAGCATTCCTTCTTCATGATAATCCAGGCCATAAAGTGGCTGCCCGGTCACGATCTTTGGTCCATCCACATTCTTCCTGGACGTTCCAATGATCTTAAATTCTGAAACCTCTTTAAGCTTAACTTCTTCCGGCACCTCAACATTGACCGCTGCAGCAGCCATCTCCCCGTATCCGGCAGTTTTTCCGCTACCCTCGTGTTTAAGCTGCCCGGCATTGGTGGTGATCACTTCTGCAGGTACCCCCCAGGCCTGGGCTGCCGCTCCTATAAGCATTTGCCTGGCCGTGGCTCCGGCCATCCGCAGACTTTGCCATCCTTGACGAATAGACTGGCTTCCACCAGCCAGCTGTCGGGTAAACACCTCAGTGTTTAAAGGAGCCTGTTCTACGATCACATTATTCCAGTCTACATCGAGCTCTTCGGCTACGATCATGGGCATAGACGTTTTCACGTTTTGTCCGATCTCCGGGTTGGGCGACATGATGGTGACCACCCCATTATCGCCGATCTTTAAAAATCCGTTGATCTCAAACCACTCATCCGGCATCTGAAGAATAGCCTCGGCCTCTGCTTCCGTTTTACACGCAGCCAACCAGCTGAATCCCAGCATGAGTCCACCCCCGGCCAGGGCCGAACTTTTAATGAATGATCTTCTTCCTATTTTAGTTCTTATAAGTGTCATTTTTCGTTGCTTTTGAAGTTATTGGATAGGATCCCTATCAGGAATTTTGTGACTTTTCCGCGGCAAGGCGAATGGCTTTCCTGATACGGGTATAAGTACCGCAACGACAGATATTGCCGCTCATGGTGGCTTCGATCTCTTCGTCTGAAGGATTCGGGTTGTTCTTCAACAGGGCCGATGCCTGCATGATCTGTCCGGCCTGGCAATACCCGCACTGGTAAACATCTACTTCCATCCAGGCCTGTTGTACCGGATGATCTCCGTTCTCTGATAATCCTTCTATGGTCGTGATGGGTTGTTCTCCGACAGATGACACGGGGATCTGACAGGACCGTACCGCACCGTCACCAATATGAACAGTGCAGGCCCCACATTGGGCAATACCGCATCCGTATTTCGTTCCTACGAGTTTTAAATGATCCCGTAACACCCAAAGCAAAGGGGTGGCCGGATCAACATCTACCTGGGCTGATTTCCCATTGATGTTCAGGTTGTAAGTTGCCATGATCTTTAAAGTTTTGTTGAATTTACAAAAATCTCGCGTAGAGAGTGTTAGGATTAGAATTATAAATTGTAGATGGTAGATTATAGATTGTCTTCGCGAGTGAACAAAATGAACGTGGCGATCTGCTGAATAAGGTTACGGGGTACGGGGTACGGGGTACGTGTTACAGGATTACGAATTATTTACGTTCAATTTGAATGATGAATAGGTGTCTTCGCAAGGTTCTTGAAATCCGGAATTCTTTCGTAGAACACTGACAGATTGGATCGCAGACGTCACCTCGAGTGATCCTGCTATGCAGGATCGTATCGAGAGGCTGTTGATCCTGTATTGTTCTCGATACACCACGCTTTCAGCGTGGCACCTGCCTACCGCAGGAATTCCTCCCGAAGGGATGGCAGGCTCGAACTGACAGTGCGGGCTACCTTGGGTGCAAATTTAAAACCCGTCAGTGGTAGTGAACATAGTGAACGTGGCGATCTGCGGAGAACTGAAAACTGAAAACCGAACTATTTAGAACAACACATTGAGATCGTTCTCCATGGTGGTCATATCACCATTTTTAAGGGTTTCTGCCAGCCCGGGCAAGGCAGTCATTTCATATTTGAAGAAGAATTTCATGGTGTTTACCTTGCTCTTGTAGAAATCTTCACTAAAACTGCTTTCCGTACTGTTCATTTTTTCAGAGGAACTGACAGCCATATCTAACCATAACCACCCCATCACCAGGGTACCGAAGAATTCCATAAACACGGTGGCATCGGCCAGGAATCTCCTGTAATTTCCTTCTTTCGCAAACCCTGTCAGGTAGGTGGTGATCTCTGTATTCAGATCGAGTGCTCCTTTTAATTGTTGAGCATAAGGTTCCAATTCAGCATGCTTTTCTGCCCTTGCAAGCGTAGCATTTATCTGACCATACAAGGCACAAGCGGCTTCTCCATTTTTCATGGTGATCTTTCTGCCTAACAGGTCCAGCGACTGTATCCCGGTAGTACCTTCATAGATAGAGTAGATCCTGATATCTCTGAAATACTGCTGCAAGATAAAATCCTGGCAATACCCGTAGCCTCCAAAAACCTGCAGCCCGTTACTCACTGAAGTCATTCCTTTTTCGGCAGGATAGGTTTTCGTGATCGGGGTTAACAAGCCCAGGAGTGAACTATACTTTTGCCTTTCTTCCGGATCCGAATGATACATGGAGAGGTCGTAATATTTTGACGATAATAAGACCAGGTAGAGCGATCCCTCGGAGATGGCTTTTTGATATTGCAGCATTCTTTTTACATCCGGATGATTGATGATCAGGGTCTGTTCTTTCTGCACATCCTTATTACCGCCATCTTCTACAGGCCGGCCCTGCGGCCGCTCTTTGGCGTATTGAAGCGATGCTTTACTTGCTGCCATCGCAATGCCGGCTGCTCCCCTGCCCACGGCGATCCGCGCCTCATTCATCATCATGAACATATATTTCAACCCCTGATGAGGCTCTCCTACCAGCCACCCGCGGCAATCATTCTGATCGCCAAATGAAAGGTGGGTGGTACAATACCCCCGCTGTCCCATTTTCTGGTAATCGCCGATAACATTGACATCATTAAAGGTAGCGTCACCCCCTTCTTCAGGGCGGTATTTGGGCACCACAAATAGTGAGATACCCCGGGTTCCGGCCGGGGCTCCCTCGATCCTGGCCAGGAGAAGATGAACTATATTTTCAGATCCCTTAAAATCGCCTCCTGAAATAAAGATCTTCTGACCTTTGATCAGGTAATGATCTCCCGAAGGAGTGGCCGTTGATACGATATCAGAAAGAGAGCTTCCTGCCTGGGGTTCCGTAAGACACATGGTGCCCGTCCACTCTCCGGTAAGCATTCTTGGAAAATAGGTATTCTTTAAATGATCATTTCCAAAATGATCGATCAGGTTGGCTGCTGCCTGGGTGAGTCCGGAATAATTCGGTAAATGATTGTTGGCACACTCCTGTATCCATGCCACGGCACTCACCAACACCTGGGGCAATTGCATCCCTCCTTCTTCATATCCGAACGGAGCTGCTATCAAACCCAGTTCACCGCTTTTAGCGATGTATTCCTTCACCTGAGGATGTACAATGATCTCCCCGTCCCGGTAATGTGCAGGGGCTTCATCCATCTCCCTGAAAAACGGATATAGCTCCTTATCAGAAAGATCCTTTACAGAATTGATCAGCATCAGGGCCGATTCTTTATCGTGATCGGCATAGCGATCCAGTTCCAACACTTCCTTGAATCCAAGTACTTCAAAAAGGATAAATTGCAGGGTTTTAATATCGGTGTATGTACTCATAATTATTGAAGCTTACTTAATACTTTACCAGGAGTTTCATTAAAGCTCAGGCCATTCATCTCCCTCGATAAATCACATAAAATGAATTATTTAAGATACCTTTTTCTGATGATCAAATTGAAATCCTTCGATAATTAACATATAATATCCTACACCCGAACCCCCGATTTAAAAACCAACAGGAAATTCATCCTTTTGCAAGCACCTAAACCTGTTCATTACTTAAAGTTGATCCTAAGAAATACCACTATTATCAGGTACTTAAAAGCACTTTGACATTCATTTGAATGATGGCGTTATCCACTAATAATCAGGCTTCTATTTTCTATGTGCAAATAAATTAAGTTATCTTTATATAGGACGAACCTTTCAAATACCCTTCCAATGAGATCCATTAGAATTTTCCCCATCCTGTTAATAACCACTGTTCTGTTACTCATTCCTTTTATTGCCATGCAATTTACCGCTGAGGTAAACTGGTCGGGCTTTGATTTTATGATCATGGCCATATTACTTACCGGCTGCGGCCTGACTATTGAAGTCATCCGGGTAAAAACCTCCGGGGGCCAAAAGCGTGTCCTGTTAACGCTGTTGGCTATTCTCCTTTTCTTACTTCTTTGGGCAGAATTGGCAATTGGCGTATTCAACAGCCCGATCGCGGGGTCCTGATCACAACTCCTGCTGTGCAGATACCATTAAATTTATACACAAATGAAAGTAAAGATCCTAAAGGCCTCTAAAGGCAAAAGACTCAACGTTCTTGGGGATAACCAGCTCATCCTGCTAACCGGAAAAGATACCAACGGGCAACTTACCTCGCTGATCGAGGACAATGAACCCGGAATGCAACTGCCCATGCATGTTCATGAAAATGAAGACGAATTTTTTAAGGTCATAAAAGGAGAAGTAGAGTTCACCGCTGATGGAAAATCACAGGTATTAAAGGCCGGAGATTCCATTTTTCTTCCCAGGGGTATTCCCCATGGATGGACCGTGGTAGGTGATACCAATGCAGTAATGCACCTGGATATCTATCCCGCCGGTCTCGAAAATATGTTCGAGGAATTAAGCGCTCTTCCCCCCGGACCTCCCGACCTGGAGAAAGTAGCCGGGATCTGCGGAAAGTACGGAGTGAAGTTTGTTTAGGAGTGGAAGTTCGAGACACGAGTTTGAATTATGAATGATGGATAACAGATGGTTTCATAGCAAGTCCCGAAATGAAGCCGTAGGTAACTCCAGGTGGGGCGCCCTGAGATGAATTCCGATTTCATATTTTTTAAACAAAACCCACCGATCTTTGAATATTTTTCAAGAGTTAAGAGGGCATTTTAAACATAACATTCTGATTTTCAAAAACCACAAAATCCAGCTTTATTCCTGTTTGGTCTTTTTAATTTTGCAGGCCAAAATCAGGTAAAGCGTATGATCTGTAAACTGAAGCCAAAAGGTATTGAAGAGTTAAATGCAACAAACATCCTTCCCCAAACCCCTTTCTGGGGCAGGATCAAAAAAGATCAGGGATTCATTCCTACGGCATTTGAACTTACCGTTTCCCGGAATCTGTTGCAGGGAGATGCTGAATCGTTATCAAAAGAAGGAGAAGACCTGCTTGTCCTTATCAGGTACATCAACCACGATACCTGCTACGCCTATGTGCCCTACGGTCCGAAACTCGAGCCTGATTTCGAGAACCAGGGCTTGTTCCTGGAGCAGATCTCTGAAACCATAAAACCCCACCTCCCTACCAATTGCATCTTTATACGATACGATCTGATCTGGCAAAATCAATGGTCAGCAGAAAAAGAATATTTTGATCAAAATGGCAATTGGATAGGACCACCACAAAGCAACACCCAGGAGTTTCGGGTAAACTACAAAACCTATAACTGGAACCTAAAAAAAAGTAGTAGTGATATCCTGCCTAAGAACACCTTTTTCCTCGATCTCACCCGTAGCGAAGAGGATTTAATGAGCAATATGCGTTACAATACCCGGTACAATGTTCGCAAAGCCTTAAAGAACGGTATACAGGTAAGGGAATACGGCCTGGAGCAGATTGGTTCATGGTACACCCTGTACCGTGATACGGCACTGCGCCATGGCATGCCTTTGCAGGATGAAAGTTATTTTTCTTCCATCCTGAAAAATCAGGACAACCATAAAAGAGGGGTCACTATCAAAATGTTGATGGCTGAGAAAGATGGAGAGATCTTAGCTTCCATGTTTCTCGTACTTTCAGGCCAAAGAGCCACTTATCTCTACGGAGCATCGTCCAGCGGGCGCGGTAATATGGTGGCCAGCTATGCCCTGCAATGGGAATCGATTCGAGTGGCCAAACAATGGGGATGCACCGAATACGACATGTTCGGTTCTGCACCCAACCTGAATCCCAATCATCCGCTTCACGGGGTGCATATCTACAAGAAAGGATTCGGAGGCGATCTCTTTCACCGTATGGGCTGCTGGGATTACCCTTATCAGCACGAGCTATACAACCAATTCAGGTTCCAGGAGCTGAACATGATGAATTAATGCTCACTCAACTCTTGCCTCGGTTAATACTCTTTTGCCCGGGCTCCAAAACTGGCCTTACTACTTACCCTGACTCAAATCTAAAAAGTAACAAACACACTTAGAGGCAATTGTAGTATATTGAAGACATAATCACATACTTCTATGAGCTTTAAATACTTAATCACTGTTTCTTTTGCTTTATTCTGGATCCTGACCCTCCATGCACAATCTTATACCGAACAGGTAAAGCGCTTCATCGCTGTTGATACCAACTCGGTGGCCATCACCGACGTTAAGATCATTGACGGTACGGGGAATGCTCCCCTCTCCGGTCAAACCGTGTTATTTTCTGAGGGTGTGATCACCGAAATTGGAGAAAACATTAAAATACCGGAAGAAACCCTGATTATTGATGGTACAGGAAAAACCCTGATACCGGGATTTGTGATGATGCATGAGCATATATTTTATTCCATGCCCTTTGAAAACTGGTTCAGCGTAGGGCAAATGAGTTTCACCTTTCCCAGACTTTATCTTGCAGGGGGAGTAACCTCCATGAGAACAGCAGGGAGTATTGAACCCGAAACCGATCTGAACCTGAAAAAATGGATCGAGGCGGGAAAAATGACCGGACCACGGATGGATGTCACCAGTCCTTTTATTGAGCGGGAAGGGTACGATATAGCAGAGTTAGGCTTTGTAAGCAGTCCGGAAGAAGTGCGCAAGATGGTTCAGTTCTGGGCCGATCGGGGCGTAACCTCCTTCAAGGTGTACAATCATATAACCCGCGAAGACCTGAAGGTATGCGTAGAAGAAGCTCATAAACTCGGGCTCAAAGTTACCGGTCACCTCTGCTCTGTTACCTATCAGGAGGCCTCAGAAATCGGGATAGACAACCTGGAGCATGGCTTTATGGTATCCAGTGATTTTCTCGAAGATAAGCAGGTCGATTTTTGCGACCCTTTTCGCTCCCGGGAAGCTATTCGCGCCCTGGAAGAAGACAGTCCTGAAATGAAATCCCTGATCGATCTGCTCATAAAAAATCAAACGGCCATTACCACCACTCCGGTAGTTTTTGAGCCCTATACTGACCACGAAATGATTCCCGGAGGTGGCGAGGAAGCACTGGCCACCCAGGTATTGGAAAGGATCAAAAGTCAATACGACCGTATGCAGGGAAGAGATTCTTCCGTGCATGTCCAGTTCAAAAAAGACCTTAAATGGCTAAAGCAATTTCACGATAAGGGCGGACACCTGATGGCAGGGACCGACCCTACCGGGGCAGGAAGAACGGTAGCCGGTTATGCCAACCAACGCACCCTTGAGATCCTGGTAGAAAACGGGTTTAGTTTGGGAGAAGCCATAAAAATATGCAGCCTGAACGGGGCCATCTACCTCGGTATGGAGGAGAATACCGGCAGCCTGGAGAAGGGAAAATGGGCCGATATGATCCTCATTGATGGCGACCTGGAAGACGATATTCGCAATATCCGCAAAACTGAGATCGTATTCAAAAAAGGCACCGGCTTTGATTCTGCAAAGCTGTTTGAGTCTGTAAAGGGCAAGGTGGGGTTGAACTAAACAGGGACGAGTTTCAGGAACGAGTTTGAGTTTGAAATTAATCGTCTTTGCAGGGCCGAGCGTTCGGAAATGGTTCAGCGAACCATTTTAGCGATGGAGCCAGCTGGCGCGCGGGATAAAACAGGCTGTGGCAATCTCCCGAATATAGAGAAGAGCCCACCTACCAGCCTACCTGTCTACCAGCTTACCTATCTACCCGTCTACCCAACTACTGCTTAAAATAACTCTCCTTATACTGCAGCCCTACCTCCTGCTCCATGAGTAATACCTCAGGTTTATCTTTTCGCAACCCTACCTGCCAATTATTATAGATCTCCCAGTCGTTATTTACAAAAACAGGTTCTCCGAATTGCGCCAGCAAGGCTTCACGAATGCGTTCCTCCTCTTCTTTTCCGGTAAGGATCCAAACCACATTGAGCTTATTATCTCCAAAGCGGGCTTCTACCTTCCTGGGAAATCCGAGATAATCCACCCCGAAACAATTTACCTGCACCTGTGCATTAGGGTCTGATCCGTCCAGTTCCTCCTTATAAGTAAAAAGGCTGTTTTCTTCCATGGGGCCTGCCATGGATTCCAGTCTGGCTCCCATAGCCAGGAATTCCGGAATGGTTGTAGCCTCAGAAATACTTTCTTGATCCTTCGAGTCATCCAGCAAGGGATTCTCCCAGGTAAACAGGTTGGCGTGAATAGCTCCGGGCGACAGGATCCAGGCGATATCTTTCTTTCTGTTTAGGAATAATCCATCGTCAAAGTAAACCGAATAGTCCATATAGGCCTCTGCAGTATCGGTGCGTCCTTCGGTGAATACCCGCCACACATTGCCCCGGGCCACCACATATTTCAATTGGTTATCGCCAAAAGTGAAAACCATTCTGTCTATGGTTCCTCTTGGCGTTTTCACTTCCTTACAGATCAGATGGTCTTCCTTATTCTCCGCCAGGGGAAAGACAGGCTTGTCTATGGCTATTAATTCTACTGACCCTGCCATAGATTCCAGTTTTCCCATACATGCTTCAAGGGGATCATTGATGGCTATTTCGTTAAAAACCTTTACAGATTGAGCTGTTGACAGTAAAGGCAACATAGTAACCAGGAGTACAAAAAAGTATGTTTTCATATTATAATTTTAGTGAAAAGTAACAGGTAACCATGCCTGCGGCTTGGCAGGCAGGTAACAGGTAACACGAGATAGGGAATGATAGGTTGAGCTCAAAACAAAAAACTATATGTTTGAATCATGAATCATAACTCCCTGCGAACTCAAACCTGCCTGCGGAAGGCAGGCTCGTACCTCGAACTATAAACTGTATACCGCAAACCGCTAACTGCTAACTGCTAACTGCAATCTGCAAACCGCAAACTGTATCATAAAGACTCAACATCACCCCTTGTGTTACACACTTGAAATATTCTTATCTTTACTTTAACTCCGAATCTCCTGACAACCAACCTGTTTAGGCTCTAAAATCTAACAGTTATGGGAAATTGTGTCTGTACAGATTGCGACTGCAAAAAGTGTAACTGCAGAGATTGCAGTAAATATGAATGCCCTTGCGACGTTTGCGAATGCAATAAATGCGAATGTTGCCGGGATGTAGCCTATACGAGGAGCGATTTTTAGTTTGAGGGACGAGCCTGCCTTCCGCAGGCAGGTTTCAGGGACGAGTTTGGTTGCCAGTAGACAGGTTTGACAAAGTACGGAGTGACTAGTTTGGAATTCGGAATTTGAACATTATTCCATCTCCCCTTCTACCTGCCTACCTGTTTACCGATCTACCCGTTTACCGATACTACTACATCGCTATATCCCTACATTCCCACATCCCTATCCAACGGATGATACTTCCGCTCTGCCTGCTTTTCAAGGGCTGCCCTGGTAAATGGAACATCTCGTAATTCATGTTTTACGAATTTCTCCATTTGGTCATTGTAGTGTTCAGAGTTTTCAATACTGCTGGCCGATCCGTATTGGTGAATGGCCTTAGAGCTTTTTAACCCGGTACTATCCCAGGCTACGAACATGGTAAAGCCATCTCCCGCCTTTGCCAGCATGTTCCCATTTTCGTTCAGCCCATCAGTATATACAGCTCTCAGAATATCCGGTCCTCCTGAAATGGGCAGGGACCGCTCTCCCCTTTTTAGTCTTTGAACCTCGCCCAGCTTGATCCTTGTTGTACCATACCTTTTAATCAAAGCATCGACGGCTGAGGTAAAGACATCATTTAAACCAGCGGCTGACATGTCAGGCTCTTTAATGATCGGATCTAAAGTAAGGATTCCTAAAAGGGCCGTTTCATTGTCTCTTCCGGTGCTTAAGTTCCATTCCCTGAGTTGCTGTCGGGCCTCCCGGTATTCAGGCTTCATCATGACATCAAGGTCCCCCTGGGCCAGCCATTGATACAATCGTTTAACAGGAGGATAATCAATATGGTATTTAAGATCGTATTTGATAGTATACAAGGCTTCCCCGCTAATTAAACTGTCACCTTTTGCCATGGCTTCAATTCTCATAGATCGGTTGGTTTCCTGCTGTTCCAGTCCCATAAATTCCGGGTACTCGTTCTTTTGTGCATCATCATCTCCATCGGTAGCAGAGAATGGGGTGTTGTTGGCATTGTATACCAGTCCGCTTTTCGGATTCACGGTTTTCGGCATCATCTCAAAAGGAAGGTATTTGCTCCAGATCAGGGTAGCATCTGTACCGGGTACTTCCTCCTTCCATGCAACTCCATCCAGGCGTTTCGGGAACATGGCATTGTAGTAATGACCAATATTCCCTTCGGTATCGGCATAGATGTAATTGATGCTTGGCATGGCATTCATTTGAAGTGCACTTTCAAAATCTTCCTTATTGCCGGCCTTGTTCAAACGAAAGAGGAATTCCAGGGTTCTTACTTCGCCCATACCTGCCCATTTGGTCGCAAACCATCCGTGATCGGTTTCCAGCACCGGCCCATGTTCAGAGATCAGAATTCGCTTGTCAAAGGTCCACCGCACAGGGCCGAGAAAACTCACGAGGATTTTTGCTGTTTTTTCCTTAAAATCCACCCATCTCCCATCCAGCTCATATTGCATTTCGTTCTCAGGATTCACTTTGAGTTTGTAAAAGTCTACCAGGTCGGGCTTATTGACCGTATTGGCCCATCCCAGCTTATCGTTATGACCGTGAATGATCAGGGGCGAACCGGGAAAGGTACCCCCGGCCATATTCCAACCTTCCTCCGAATGCAACCGGGCCTCATACCAAGCCACCGGACCTTCCAGGGGTTGATGTGAATTAACCAGCAGTCTGGTCATACCATCTTCCGAACGATGAGGGGCTATGGCTATCCCCTGGCTCCCCAAAGGCACTTTAGGGGTGTTATTCCATAATAGTGCGGTCTCCCCCGTCGTTTCCATACTCTCCGGCTCCCGGGGTTCCAGCATCTTACCCAGGGCTTTGTCAAAGCCGTAAAACATGGGCGTTTTAAAGGTGAAGCCCGCCACAATATCCTTTCCGGTCACAGGAAATAAATAGCGTGACCATTCTCCGGGATGTTGAGACGCATATAAATTTACCCCATCGGCATAGGCCTCTGCGATCACCTTCACCGAATCAGGCACCTCTACCTCATACTTCTTATCGACGGCATCCCAAACGCCCATAAAGTTAACTACGAAATCAGTTTTAGCTGCTGTATACCCATATTTGGAAGCAATAAGTCCCCTGGTGGCAAGAAGCACATCCTGCAGGGTTTGAAAATCATCTTCACTTTGGGCATATCCCAATCCGAAGGCCACATCGGCATCCTTTACCCCATAAATGTGAGGCACCCCCAAGCTGTCTCTAAGGATCTCCACCTCGTACGCAGAAGCCTTATTAACATAAGACGAAAGATCCGGCCTGGATGGTTGAGTTATTAGGGCAGTGAAATAAATGATCAAAAATACGATCAGTATGAACAAAAAAGGGTAGCGAAGTTTTCTCATGACAAGTGCTAAGGAAAAATTGCCGGAAATATAAAAAATAAATTAACGTTGCCCTTGAAATATGTATTTTCGAATGGGTTAACCCTCCCATATAAATCCAAATAACAGGAACCGTGGTTTCCCCTATTGAACAGATAGATCTATGAACATTATCTCAGCACTTTCGATAACGATTTTATGCACCTTACGCATTTGGGCACAACCTAATTCGAATATAATTTACAGCTCTGATGAATTGGTTATCGAACAAATTGCACAAAATCTTTATAAACACATTTCAACCATTGAGATTCCCGGTTCAGGTAAATTTCCGTGTAATGGGGTGATCTACTTTTCCGAAGGGGAGGCTGTAATCCTTGACACCTCGGTAGGTGACAAGGCTTCCATCGAACTTATCAATTGGATCCAGGACCTACAGGAACATCAGATCAGAGGAGTAATTGTTAATCATTATCACGATGATTGTCTTGGAGGCTTGAATGTCTTCCATTCCAGGAATATCCCGTCTTATGCGAATAAGCATACAATAATCCTTGCCAGAGAACATGGGAATCCTGTACCCCAAAATGGATTTTCAGGATCATTTGATCTTGAAGTGGGAAATACCGAGGTCGTTACATCCTTTATCGGTGAAGGACACACCTCCGACAATGTGGTCAGCTACCTTCCTAAAGTAAATGCCCTCTTTGGAGGTTGTCTGATAAAAGCTTTAAAGGCCGACAAAGGAAACCTAAATGATGCCAATCTGGAGCAATGGCCTGTAACCGTTGAAGAGATCATACGCTTGTACCCCGAAGTTCAAATCGTTATACCGGGACATGGAAAGGAAGGTGGAAAGGAGCTACTGGATTACACCATTCAATTATTCGAGTTCACTACCAGGGAATAAAATTTTGACTATCACTGAATTGATTATCTTTAAGAAAGATTCCTTTTGTTCAGAAAATAAAAAACATATCCCCTTATGGACAAAGCACTTCAAACTATGATAGCCAATATGCCTGAAAAAACAGGCCGTTCTTTGGAAGAGTGGAAGCAATTGCTTCACGAGATGAAATTTGACAAGCACGCTGCTGCAGTGAAATTCCTCAAACAGGAGCACGGGGTTACCCATGGTTTTGCCAATACCATTGTAACCCTCTGCAAACAGGAAGTCACTTCAGATCTGGAGCTCCTGGCCAATCAATACAAGGGACGGGAGTCCTTATACCCTATCTATGAAAAGATCGTTGAATATGTAAAAGGTCTGGGTGACGACGTGACCATTTCAGTAAAGAAAACCGGGGTAAGTGTCATCAGAAAACGACAGTTCATTCTGATCAAACCGGCTACTAAAACACGGATCGACCTGGGGTTTAAACTCAAGGATCATCCTATAGGGGAACGCCTGGAAGATTCCGGACCTTTTGGCACCATGTGCACCCACCGGGTACGCCTGAGCGAGGTGAATGATGTAGACAAAGAATTAAAAGGATGGATCAAAGAAGCTTATGAGGAGTCGGTATGAGTATGAGTATGAGTTTGAGTTTGAGCCTGCCTGCCATCCCTCTGCCTGCGTCAGATAAATTCGGGAGGAAATCCTGCCGCATTTATCTGCCGTACGGCAGAGGTAGGTTTGAGGGACGATCGCGGCCTTCGTTATTAATGAAAATATTTATGAAACGCCTTCCTTAAAGAGAGCATATCTACCTGAAATTACTGCCATGCTGCTATTTTTTAAAAACCTAAGAAAACAACTCCTGTCACAGAATAAATTAAAAAACTACCTGCTTTACGCTTTGGGCGAGCTGGTCCTGGTGGTAGCAGGAATCCTTATCGCCCTTGCTATCAATAATTCACGGGAGGAACAGATCTTAATGCAGAAGGAAGAGGTTTATCTTCTGGGGCTGCAAAACGAATTTGAAATAAGCAAGATCAAACTTGAAGAATTAGTCAGGGTCAATAGGTCTAATTACGAAAAAGCCACCTTGATCCTGAAACATGCTTCTGATACGGTTAATTCCCTGGACGAAATTACCTTTTCCAATCTTTTAAATGATGCCTTTTCAAGAGACATTTCTTTTAATCCAAACACTTCCCTGATCCAGGAAATGATAAGCTCGGGGAGTCTTAAGGACCTTTCGGATAATGAACTCCGTATTCAGCTCACGAACTGGCTGGCTACCCTGGAGGATATTGCAGGACAGGAAAGAGACCAGGAAATACGCCGGCAGGAAGTCATGAAATTATTCGAAACTGACAAGGCGAGTGTCCGCACCATTACCGACCAAACCGGAGTTACCCAAAGCATTATAGGGTTAGACGCTTTAGAAGAAAATTACAGCAATCTTCCTCTCCTCGATGACCGAAGTTTTGAAAACAATCTCCTGATGTTCATTCTCAGCGCCCGATCTACAGAAACGAATCACTACCTGCCTCTCATTGCTGACCTCGATACCATACTCGAATTGATCAGTCTAAACCTCAGTGCGCTGCAAACTTAAAAAACACCAATATGACAGATCGTCGAACCTTTATAAAAAACACTGCCCTCACCGGGGTATTCCTTACCGCCTGTGATAGCCTTTTCGCTTTTCATGAGTTGTCTGATGATTGGACCCCCAGGGCTTCCTTACCTATCAACGTTCAGGAGATCTATTGTGCTGTCTTAAATAATAAGATTCATATGGCAGGCGGATTTGTTTTCTCACCGGGTACAACTGCAGTATCAGACCAACACTTGGTCTATGATCCGGTCAAGGATACCTGGACGCAACTCAGTACGCTGCCTCAACCCAGGCATCACCTCCAGCTTGCCGTTCATGGAAATAAATTATACGGTATGGGAGGTTTCCTGGCCGGCAGTGCAGATGCAACCTGGCAAATGCAGGATCAAACCTGGATCTGGGATCCGGCCACCGGAAAATGGACTGAAGGGTCAAACGCCCCTGCGCTGCACGGAGAAACGGTGGCGGCAACCCTGGGAGATCGCATCCACATCGTGGGCGGCCGAAAGCCGCAAGGCAGCTCCAACGCTACCTGGAACGACCATACCGACACCAACCATCATCTGATCTATTTGCCTGCAGAAGACCGTTGGGAAGAAGGGGCTCCGGCACCTACCTCCAGGAACAGTGCCGCAGGAGCTGTCATTAACGGGGAATTATATATAACCGGCGGACGAACGGTTTCGGGAGGCAATGTGAACTCCCTTGAAGTTTATGACCCTAAAGAGGATCAATGGCGCACCGCTTCCCCCATGCCACAAGCACAAGGAGGCCTGGCAGCAGCTTCGGTTAATGGTAAACTTTATGCTTTCGGAGGTGAATACTTTAACAATGGCGGTGGAGTATACCCGGAATGCTGGGTTTATGACCCAAATAAAGACGAGTGGACCAAAGGCCCTGATATGCGTACCCCCAGGCACGGCTTGGCCGGAGCTTCCATGGGAAATACGATCTATGCTATTGCCGGAGCAAAGAAGGCCGGAGGCAATGAGACTTCCAATATTCTGGAGAGTTTTACGGTGGGAGATTGAGGGATAAGCCTGCCTGCTGCAGGCGAGGTTTGAGGTACGAGTTTGAGATTTGAGTGTTACAGTCCTGATAAGATTAGAAAAAGTTCGTCTTCGCGAGGCGGCCCTTTGGGCCAACGTGGCGATCTCCCAAAATCTGGAAGGAGCTTGAAAGGTGAGCCTGCCTGCCGCAGGCAAGGTTTGAGGTACGAGTTTGAGGTGCGAGCCTACCCGCATACCTGCTTACCTGCTTACCCGCTTACCCCTCTACCCCAGCTTATTTTAATACCTTTGCAACGTTTAAAGAACCCTCCCTCTTAAAGCAACTCTGTTACATTCAATAAAAAAACAACCGGCCATGTCTGATGAAATGAAACCCTGCCCCCAATGCGAGTCACCCTACGGGTATTTAAAAACACAAAGCCTTTATGCCTGCCCGGAGTGCGGACATGAATGGGACCCCGCCAATATTCCAGATGAGGATGAAATGGTGGTAGTTGACTCCAATGGCAACCGCCTGGAAGAAGGCGATTCGGTGATCGTTATCAAAGACCTCCCTGTAAAAGGTGCTAAAGGCCCTGTGAAAGCAGGAACCAAGGTGAAGAATATCCGCCTGGTGGAAGGCGATCATAATATCAGCTGCAAGATCGATGGTTTCGGGGCCATGGGCTTGAAATCGGAGTTTGTGCGTAAAGCGTGAGTTAGTTTGAGGAACGAGTTTGAGTTTGAGACTGCCAGCCACCGCCCCTGCTGGCCCCATCGCTAAAAATGTCCACCGGACATTTTTTCAACGCTCGGTCCTCCTTCGCTCCTTAGCCTATTCACCTATTTGCCCATTTGCCGATTTACTCCTTCACTTCTTTGCTTCTTTGCTTGTCACCGCGCAACCTGGCCTCTTCACTAAAAATGTCCACCAGACATTTTTATACGCTCGGTCCTCCTTTGCTTCTTCGCCCCCCTGCCTTCGGCAGGCAGGTTCGCTTCTTTGCCTCTTCGCCCTTTGGGAATTTGAAAACTTGATTTATCCCCTGATATTCAACACCATCTGACTAAAATTTAGCTAACTTGTATAGAGCATTCAAGGTAGTCTGTGGCAACGAATTCCAATCATAACCAATTCAATACTGTTCAGGGGGTATTTGTACCCACCTTACTTACCATTCTTGGGATCATCCTGTTTTTAAGGTTACCCTGGGTAGTTGGTAATGCCGGGGTGGGCGGAGCCATACTTATCATTCTTATTTCCGTTTCCATCACCCTGCTCACCAGCCTGTCGCTTTCGTCGGTGATCACCAATATACGTATCGGATTTGGAGGAGCTTTTGCTATTATATCAAGATCGCTCGGTTTAGAGATCGGAGGCAGTATAGGAATTCCTCTATACCTCTCACAGGCCATAGCGGTGGCCATGTATATTTTTGGTTTCAGGGAAGGCTGGTTATGGATCTTTCCCGACCATTATCCCTTGCTGGTAGACCTTACTGTGTTCTTATTGGTATTCGGCATTGCCTATACCAGTACCAAGCTGGCCTTTAAGATCCAATATGTTATCCTGGCTTTGATCATCGTTGCCATTACCTCCATTGTTCTTGGATTTTTACAGTTGGAAAACTTTGAGCAGCCAAAGATCATAGGCGATTTTGTACAGGCCAGTGAAGGAGAACTTATAGGCGCAAATTTCTGGTTGGTTTTCGCGGTATTTTTTCCTGCAGTTACCGGCATCATGGCCGGGTTGAACATGTCGGGAGATCTTAAGAATCCGAGGAAAAGCATCCCCAAAGGTACCCTGCTCGCTGTTGCCATTACCACCCTTATTTATATTGCCCTGGCTATTATTGCGGCCTATATGGGCGAGGTGAAAGAGCTGGTTGACAATTACACCTTCTTTATAGATCATGCCTATATGCCTGCCCTGGTATTAGCCGGACTGGCCGGAGCAACTTTTTCCTCTGCCCTCACCTCCTTTATAGGAGCCCCAAGGGTGCTTGAAGCCATTGCCAGGAATAACATTCTTCCCTTCTCTGACAAGCTAAGCAAACGTAATAATAGAGGTGAACCTGCCGGAGCTATTTTGTTTACAGGGATCATTGTTCTTGCTGCTCTTTTACTTCGAGAGCTTAATCTCATAGCACCCCTGATCACGCTTTTCTTTCTTATCACCTACGTCATGATCAACCTGGTGGTACTCATAGAACAAAGCCTGTCATTACCCAGTTTTCGACCCACCTTCAGCATTCCTATTTTTATACCCCTGGCAGGAACCCTGCTCTGTCTTCTGGCCATGTTCGTGGTCAGTCCGTTATTCTCCCTGGTTTCTATTATTACGGTATTTTTTGTTTATGCCTACCTCATGCGCAAACACCTAAACTATACCGGTGGTTATGCCCGAAGTGGTTTATTCACTGCCCTGGCCAAATGGGCTACAGAGCGTTCAGCCTCCCTCTCACAGCACAATGAGCCCAGGTCATGGCAGCCCGACCTGCTGGTTGCTGTAGAGCAACCCCGTGATCTGCGATCTTCCTTTCGGTTGATCTATGCTATTGT
This sequence comes from Robertkochia marina, assembly GCF_004799345.1. Classification (GTDB taxonomy): domain Bacteria; phylum Bacteroidota; class Bacteroidia; order Flavobacteriales; family Flavobacteriaceae; genus Robertkochia; species Robertkochia marina. The sequence continues at coordinate 1,350,372 of NZ_SSMC01000001.1, read as the reverse complement.
TCATCCCAAAGGCTCTCTTAAAGTACTTGGTATTGGAACAGGGGATGCCCTGGAACTGCTCAAAAAAGAAATACCTCTGCTTGTTTCCAAAATGAAACGCTCGGGAGATTCCATTACCTATTCTTTTATTGAAAGTGAGTACTTTGATCAAAGCGTTCAGGTGGGTATACAGGCTCTGGACGCCGCCTATTTTAAACCGAACTCTGTTTTTCTCAGGATCGATTCCAGAACCCGTGGCTTTGATTCCTATGAATTGTTGATCCGTAAGCAAATTAATGCCAATAGAGGCGTACTGCTCTACATTCCCTTTGCCCAGGTAGGACTGGGATTGGAAAAGAGCATCAATCTCTGGTTGGCAGATATTCCTGAAAATTGGGAAACCAAAAGAGAATTAGGAAATAACGATCTGGCCATACTGATGGGGCTTCTTCTTGAAGAAAACTGGGATGCACGCCTTAATATCATCCTAGAGCTCAACCCGGAGCAAACTACCGGTGAGGGCCAAATATTCTTAAAACGGTTAAAAGAAAGTGCAAGGCTACCTAAGAACGTAGGATTCCATTTGGTAAGAAAAGACACTCCTGAACTCTGGAACAAGGTGCCTCCGGCAGATCTCAGTATTGCATCTTTTGATGCCGATTCTCCTCTAACCGATCTCCTGGTGGTGGTACAAAACCATCGTTCTTCCTTTCTTTTCACAGCCGATTCAGGCAGGGAGAACGCACAATTCTGATCCTGGCACCCCACCTTCTGCGGACTGTGATTTCAAAATTGTTTTTTCCTTAAAATCAACATTCTCTTGTCTTACCAGGGTAACTTCAAAGCTTCGACTTCTTCCTTATAAAATGATTCGAGCGCTTCCACCATGGTTTGCGGAAGTTGTTGTTCAGCACTCTCCAGGTTTCCTCTTAACTGATCCCGGGAAATATTTCCGGGAATCACCGTGCTTACGGCCTCATGAGCCAGGCAAAAAGCTATGGCAGTTTTGGCCATATCCCGCCCGGGACCGATGATCGCTCTCACACGTTCCACCAGCCTGCCCCTGGTGATGATATCTTCCTTACTCCACCGCTCCCGAATATCCGTAAAAGTGCTTTCTTCCGTGTATTTTCCGGTAAGCCACCCGGAATCCAGGGGGATTTTTACGATGATTCCCACCTCTTTCTCCAAAGCCATAGGAAAAGCTCTGGCCGCATCCTGGTGAAAGATGTTAAAAAAGGCCTCAATAACCCCGGCTCCGGTAGTCTCCATCAGAAGTTTCATTTCCTCAAAAGTATCCAAGGAAGCTCCATAGGCTTTGATCTTGCCTTCTGCCTTCAGGTCTTCGAGAATAGCATAATGGTCGTTCGTTCGTCCGTCCAGATGACTCATTGGAGGGTTGTGAATGATCAGGGAGTCCACATAATCCATTTGCAACCTTTGCAAGCTTCCCTCCAGTGATGTCCTAATATAGGAGGCGTCATAATTGGTAGTTCCGGTATCGGTATGACCGAATTTCGTATTCACTACGATCTTATCCCGATCTGCTCCCTTTAAGGCCTTTCCCAATCGCAGCTCGCTGCTTCCATGACCATAATTAGGAGCGGTGTCGAAAAAATTAACTCCCGAATCTAAGGCATAGGCAACCATATCTATAGCTTCCTTTTCCGACATACCTTTCCAGCCGGAGTTTACTCCCAACTGCCAGGCACCCAGCCCGATCTCAGATACAGCAGGAACTCCTGTTATGAACTTATTATATTTCATCTTTAAAAATTTTTATAAGAAACCGGGAGTCAATGACCACCTTTACCAATGAGCTACTCCCCAATTGTAAGACTGACTATACGCTAAAGGTTTAAAAGCGAACCCTGCCCTGATCTTTATAAGCAGCATACATCTCAGGGTAATTCTCTTTAAAGGTGTTCAATATAAATTCATAGGGGACGTCCTCGAAATGCCCGTAATCTTCCAGGTATTCCATGAAGACCTCTCCCCTGGCGTCATAAGGTTGTAATAATGCATCGGCACTGCCGTCAAAATCTACGGGATCTACCCCAAACTTATCGCAAAGCTCCTTGTTAAAAGTGGGCGAAGCCTTCAACCAGGCACCTTTATGGTATACATCTACCATTCCGTGAGGGGCCAGCTCATCAGATCCAAGTTTTTCGATAAGACGATCCACTGCCATATGGTTGGTTACCTTGGCCAGGTGAAGCCTTGACGGAATGCCCACCCCCCTTAGCATGGCCACCATTAAGATCGCCTTATCAATACAGTGCCCATCCTGCCGTTCAGCAATCGTACTTGCTCTGAAGTCTTCCCTTTGAAAACTTATATGGTAGGGGTTGTACCTCCATCCGTCTCTAACCATAAGATAAACCTGTCGGATCTTTTCCTGATCAGTATCCAGATCTTTAAGTGGATCAATAAATTTCCGGATCTGAGCATGATCAAAGTCAAAACTATCTGTTCTTTCGATGTATTTCATAGGTATCCACCAGGCTTTTTAGTTTTCCATTATCCTTATTAAAGAAAAGTATGGAAATTCCACCGTTTTCCCATGTTTCTTCATTGATTTTTGCCCTCGACAACATCTCTTGGTATTGATGAAAATAGTTAGAAGAATAAACCTGCGCTCTTCTCTCAAAAGTTTTATATTTGAGTAGACAAAAAATGAAACAATGGCAGAAAAGAAAATTCAAGATAAAATAGACGCTGCCTTGCTTGACCAACGCAAGGTATTTTTATGGGGACAGGTGGATGACAAATCTGCAAAACATGTGATCGATCGACTGATGTACCTGGATTCTCTGAGCAACGATGAGATCCAACTCATCATCAACAGTCCCGGAGGGTATGTAACCTCAGGAATGGCTATACACGATACCATGAAGGCTATTAAAAGCCCCGTATCTACCATTTGTACCGGACTGGCTGCTTCTATGGGGTCTATCTTGCTATCTGCAGGAGAAAAGGGAAGACGTTTTGTGTACCCTTATGCCAGGGTAATGATCCATCAGCCCAGTGGAGGGGCTCAAGGTCAGGCTTCAAATATTGAGATCCAGGCCAGAGAGATCATCAAGACCAAAGAGATCGGCGCCAAGATCCTGGCCGAGAACTGCGGACAGTCTGTAGAAAAGATCATGAAAGATTTTAACCGTGATTACTGGATGAATGCAGAAGAATCTCTTGAATACGGTATCGTTGACGGAATCATGGAATAAGATCTCGTTTCCTTATTAAAAGAAAATACAAAAGTGAGCTTCGGTTCACTTTTGTATTTTATACACCTCCCGTATAAGGGCTTCGGCAGGTTTATTTTGAATGGTAAAACGATTATCATCCTTCCCTCCCGCTTTTTGATGAAAAGGAAACCATTTCCAAAGAAATCCGCCGGCAAACCAATCTTCTTCCCAGATCACTTCTGCCATGGCCCGCAAGGCATTGACCTGGGCCTGAAGGTTCACTGAAACCTCCTTTCGGGAACTGTCCCAGGGAGCTTTGGTATTATAGTCTGTACTTCTATAACCATACTCTGCAAAAAGAATGGGCTTTTCATATTTTAAGGCACAAGCCTCAAGAGCATCTTTATGCCGTTCCCACTCCTCCAAAAGCTCATCTACTTCGGGCGTTTTGCTCGCGGTTAAGGGAAAATAGGCGTCGACTCCGATCAGATCAAGCTCACCCCAGAAAGAGATATTTTGGTATTGGTCCCAATTCTCTGCATAGGTCAGCTCCCCTGAGAACACCTTCCTCACTTCCCTAATGAGATCCCGAAAAAACTCCGGTCGCTCTATGGCAAAACTGTGAAGTTCAGTCCCAATACAAAAAAGCTCCGCACCTTCTTCTTCTGCCAGTTTTGCATAAAAAAGTATATAAGATCTGTAAGAGTCTTGTAGGTGTTTCCAATCCTGTTCATTCTCCATGGTGAGATCGCCGGTAAAAAAACCTCTTCCTATCCATAAATGAGGCTTCACCATAACCCTGATATTCATTTTATGAAGTTCCCTAATGTATTGTCTTACCCCCTCTTCCCGCTCTCCAAACCATTGCCTGGGAGTATTGTAAATCACCTCCGAACTTCCGGAATCCCTCAGGAAACCATAGGGCATTACCGAAGCGTGGTCGGCATTCAAGGCCTGAAGCGGCTTCACCTCTTCCGGGCCAATGGTATCTCTTACCGCAACATAGCTAACCCCCCTGATCTTTTTTCTTACGTCAAGATCGGTTGCACAGGAAGCAAACATAACGCATAGCAGGAGGATCCAAAATTTTCCCATTTCTTGAAGGATTTTCACCTGTAAATTACAAATTCAACCCATTTAAAATGGCGAAAAAACATTTTAAATGATAAGTTCTTATCTTGCCTTACGACTACCTAACCACCAACTTCATTGCATGAAAAATATTGTGATCATAGGAAACGGTATCGCGGGTATTACTGCTGCCCGTCATATCAGAAAACTAAGTCAGCATCGAATTACGGTAATTTCTTCAGAAACCAGGTATTTTTTTTCGCGAACAGCCCTGATGTATGTCTATATGGGGCATATGAAATTTGAGCATACCCAACCTTATGAAAATTGGTTCTGGGAGAAGAACAATATCGATCTTGTTGAAGATCATGTGGTCAAGGTAAACGGACAAAACAAAACCATCCAACTACGCTCCGGACAACATCACTCCTTTGATATCCTGATCATAGCCAGCGGTTCGGTATCCAATAAATTCGGATGGCCCGGACAGGACCTGCGCGGTGTACAGGGCTTGTATTCAAAACAAGACCTGGACCTGCTGGAACAATATGCCCCAAACAACAAGGAATGCAGACAGGCTGTGATCGTTGGTGGAGGATTGATCGGTATCGAATTGGCCGAAATGCTGCAAAGCAGAAACATCCCCGTTACCTTTCTGGTCAGGGAGAAAAGTTTTTGGAGTAATGTACTCCCCGAAGGAGAATCGGCGATGATCACCCGGCACATAAAAGAACACGGTATCGACCTTCGCCTTAACACCAACCTGAAAGAGATTTTGAGTAACAACCAGGGACGCGTGCGTGGTGTGGTAACTGAAGATAATGTTGAGATACCCTGTGACCTTTGTGGTCTCACCCCTGGAGTCTCCCCCAACATTTCCTACCTTGAGGGTTCAGATATTGAAACAGACCGCGGAATTCTGGTCGATGAATACCTGCAAACCAACATTGAAAATGTTTATGCCATCGGAGACTGTGCCCAGTTGCGAACGCCAACACAAGGCAGGAAAGCCATTGAAGCTGTTTGGTATGCCGGGAGAATGATGGGAGAAACCCTGGCCTGGCATTTGTGTGAGAAGCCCAGGAAATACCGACCCGGGCCTTGGTTCAATTCGGCCAAATTCATGGATATTGAATACCAGACCTATGGTAATGTATCTAATACTCCTTCTGAAAGAGAACGACATCTGTACTGGGAAAACCGGAACGATAATAAAGCGATCAATATAGCCTACGACCCTGTAACGGGTAAATTCCTAGGCATTAACACCCTTGGGATACGGTTAAAACACGAATATTTTGATCAATGTCTGCGCTCAGAAATCCCTGTTGAAACCGTGATCGAGCACCTCGAAAAGGCCAATTTTGACCCTGAGTTTTATCGCAATTATTTTCAGGATATTAAAGAATCCATCAACCAACAAATAAGCATTGCATAGCCCTATGAAAACAAACCCATCCATGTCTATAGCGTCGGCACCACCATCAAACGCAACCGTATTACAGCGCGTATGGGCTATATTTGGTGTTGCAGCTTTAGGTATACTTTTGCTGGCGGCCTTTAATGTCGATTTCCCCAATAAAACCTGGTGGTTCACGGGTAGTCTCATTACGCTGACCCTGAGTATTATCCTATACAGCTACGAAGCGTATCGTCATCATCCTCCGGGTATCAAGAACAATCAAGTCTGGCAAAAAAGCCTTACCAACAGAGGACTGTGGGGGTGGTTACTGGGAATCGGGATCACATTTTTTTATATTATTCTGTATTTTTATCCTCAATTTTTAGGTCTGAACAATGAAGGAGAGAACACCGGGATCATAGGATTCTTTGATCCCTTAAGTCAAATCCTGAGCGGTAATCCGGCCAGTCAATGGTTTGTTTACGGCACCCTGTATACAATAGCTATCCTGGCTTTTGGTATAAAATTTCTATGGAAATACAGGCACAACCCCTATGAAAGGATCAGAACTTTCAGTGTGATGTTTTTCCAGACCGGGTTTGCTTTTCTGATCCCGGAACTTATGGCACGTCTTAACTCAGACAGCTTTTCACTCCCCTACTACGACCTGAAAAATATCTGGCCACTTAATTATTACAACTTTGAGCAATACAGGGTAGACAGCTTTATCAGTGCGGGCGATATCGGGATCGCACTTTTAGTGTTCGGCATTATTTCTATTCTCGTTATCACCCCCATATTAACCTATTACTACGGTAAAAGATGGTATTGCAGTTGGGTGTGTGGTTGCGGAGGACTAGCCGAAACGGCCGGAGACCCTTTCCGCCAGCTGTCAGACAACAGCCTTTTTGCCTGGAAGGTTGAACGGTGGGTAGTGCACAGTGTCCTCGTATTTTCTGTGTTGATGACCACGGCGGTCATCCATTCCTACCTGGGATATGATGCTGAAAAATATTGGCTGAATAAAGACGTGTTCCTCCTCCTGGTAGCCGGATTATTAACCCTGGTGTTTGCCCTTGTATGGATCTTTAAAAAACAGGAATTAAAAAAGGATGCCCGCTACGGAGCTATTGGCTATTTCTCTATTATTTCAGGACTAATTGTGCTGCATTATTTAACGGGAAGCAATGTTTTTCTATTCCAGGCAGAAAGCCTGAGAAGCTGGTATGCTTTCCTGATCGGAGCGGTGTTTTCGGGGGTGATCGGCACCGGATTTTACCCTATCTTTGGCAACCGCGTATGGTGCAGGTTTGGATGCCCAATGGCGGCCATTCTCGGTTTACAGCAGCGACTGTTCTCCCGGTTCAGAATTACCACCAACGGCGGACAGTGTATTAGTTGTGGTAACTGCTCTACCTATTGTGAAATGGGCATCGATGTTAGAGCTTATGCCCAGAAAGGAGAGAACATTGTAAGAGCTTCCTGCGTGGGTTGCGGTATTTGCAGTGCTGTTTGCCCGCGAGGAGTACTAAAGCTGGAAAATGGCCCGTTGGAGGGTCGCATTAACAGTGATGCTGTTTTAACCGGAAATGACCTGGACCTGCTTGATTTGATAAAGGAAGAAAAGACCTCAGAATAAAGCCCCGGAATTGATGAATGTGATCAAGGTGATCATCCCTGCCTACAATGAAGAACGATCAATATCCTCCGTGATAAAGGATATCCCCGAATTAGTGAACGAGGTCATCGTGGTTGACAATGGCTCTACCGATAAGACGGCAGAACAGGCTAAAAAAGCCGGAGCAACCGTTCTGAGCGAGCAAAGAAAAGGTTACGGCTATGCCTGCCTTAAAGGCATTGAACATATAACAAAATCCGAGGAGAAGGCAGACATTGTGGTCTTTCTGGACGGAGATTATTCAGACTACCCTGAAGAATTGGTCAAGGTTATACAACCCATCCAAAAAGAGGGTATGGATTTGGTGATAGGCGCCAGAGTTAAAGAAAAAAGAGAAGCGGGAGCAATGACTCCGCAACAAATTTTCGGTAATGCCCTGGCATGCACCCTGATGAAATGGTTTTATGGGGCCCGATATACCGACCTGGGACCCTTCCGAGCCATAAAGTATGATATACTGATGGCATTGAATATGGAGGATAAGACCTATGGCTGGACGGTGGAAATGCAGTTAAAGGCTTTAAAAAGCAACCTTAGCTACACCGAGGTTCCCGTAAAATACAGGAATCGCATAGGGGTCTCTAAGGTGTCAGGAACGGTAAAAGGCACCTTCATGGCCGGCTATAAAATACTGGGATGGATCTTTAAATACGGAATGAGAAAATGACAGAGGTATTTGCACATATAGCAATTGGGATCTACAGCCTGGCGTTGCTGTTGATATTTTTTTACAGCCTGGCACAGCTGAATCTTCTTTTTAATTACCTGAAGTACCGCAAAGAACAGGCCAACCGGCCCCGTTTTAATTCCTTTGACACTTCCGGGGCACCTATGGTAACCGTTCAATTACCCATCTATAACGAATTATATGTCGTAGAGCGGTTACTGGACAATATTGCTCAACTGGAATACCCTAAAAACAAACTGGAGATCCAGGTACTTGACGACTCAACCGATGAAACCGTTAGCCTGATCAGTAAAAAGGTTCGGGAATTACAGGAAGCAGGTATTGACATAAAACACCTTCACCGTACCGACCGTACCGGTTTTAAGGCCGGGGCACTGAAAGAAGGGCTTGCCACCGCCAAAGGGGAGTTGATCGCCATCTTTGATGCTGATTTCCTGCCGGAAAAAGACTGGCTAAAACAAACGGTACCCTATTTCAGAGACTCTGAAACAGGAGTCGTACAGACCCGTTGGGGGCATCTGAACCGTAACTACTCCATTCTTACCAAAATACAGGCTTTTGCCCTGGATGCGCATTTTACCATTGAACAGGGAGGCAGAAATGCCAGAGGACATTTTATCAACTTTAATGGTACGGCGGGTATCTGGCGAAAAAGCTGTATCCTGGATGCCGGAAACTGGGAAGGTGACACCCTTACCGAAGATCTTGACCTGAGTTACCGGGCCCAGTTAAAGAACTGGAAGTTCAAATACCTTGAACATGTGGAAACCCCTGCTGAGTTACCCATTATCATTTCGGCGGCGCGTTCCCAACAGTTTCGATGGAATAAAGGAGGGGCAGAGAATTTCAGGAAATCAGTACAACGGGTCATCAATACCCGGGGTTTATCTTTATCTACGAAATTACATGGCATTATTCACCTGCTTAACAGCTCGATGTTTCTCTTTGCCTTTATTGCCGCAGTATTCAGTTTGCCGGTCATGATGGTCAAACACTACGTACCTGAATTGGGCTTTTGGTTTGACTTCAGTGGTATTTTCATGGTAAGTACGGTCATTCTTTTTATCTGTTACTGGTTCACCTATAAAAATCTGCAGAAAGGGGGCATTGATGGTTTTCTGTCGTTCGTGCCTATGTTCTTTACCTTTTTTGCCGTAGCTCTTGGCTTTTCTCTCCACAATAGTTTTGCAGTGATCGAAGGCCATCTCGGTAAGAAGAGTGAATTTATCAGAACTCCGAAATTCAATATCAATGAATTTACCGGAGTCAGGATCTCTAACAAATACCTCAACAAAAAACTGTCTCGCAATACGGTTCTGGAAGTCTTGTTAACACTATACTTTATTGCCGGATTGATCCTTGCCTGGCAGCTTCGCGACTATGCTTTTTTAATGTTTATGGGGATGCTGGCCTTCGGATTCGGCTATGTGAGCTATAACTCCATTACCTCAAATTCATGAACCCGGCCAACCTACGTAGTTATTTACCACTGATATTAGCTGTTCTTTTAAGCTTTCTTGGCTATTTTGAGTTCACCCAGCATTTAGACCGTACTGACTTTCCAAAACTAATAGCACTGTATACAGCGCTGTTCCTATTCTTTTGGATGATGTACAGAAACGGTAAACAACTGTTTTGGCCATTGGCGGTCGCAGCGTTTCTGTTCAGGATCCTTACGCTTTGGGAACCTCCTAATTTATCACAGGATTTTTACCGGTTTATCTGGGACGGAGAGCTGATCCTGTTAGGGTATGACCCCTATTTTGAAAATCCTGAAGCACTCTATAAAGGCTTACGGGAAGTCTTACCGAATGCCGAAGTCCTGCTTTCCGGCATGGGAGAGCTCAGCGCCTCCCACTACAGCAATTACCCGCCATTAAATCAGCTATTCTTTACCCTGGCAGCCTTGCTAGGCGGAGCATCACTTTCGGGTAAGATATTAGCATTAAAATTAATGCTGCTGGTTGCCGATGTCGGTATCCTGTTCTATGGCCGAAAACTGCTGGGATTCCTGCAACTACCCAAGCATCTCATTTTACTATACCTCTTAAACCCTTTCGTGATCATTGAATTAGGACATAACCTTCATTTTGAAGGTATGATGATGTTTTTCTTCCTGGGTGGCTTGTGGTTTCTTTTTAACAAAAAATGGCTGTGGTCGGCACTATTTATAGCGGCCTCGATAAGCATAAAACTGATCCCTTTAATGTTTCTACCCTTGATCTTTATGTTCATTTGCGAAAGAGAGATCAACCTGAGGTCACGAAAATTTATCACTGCCGTCATTTATTCCTGCTGTGTACTGATGCTCTTTTCCCTGAGCTTCACCCCATTTTTCTCTCTAGGAAACTTAGAGCACTTCAGAGCCTCTGTGAATTTATGGTTCTCCACCTTTGAATTCAATGCCGGTATCTATTACCTGATCCGGGAGGCAGGTTACCTGGTCAAGGGGTATAATATTATTGGCAGCGTGGCACCCTGGATTCCGTATATCACCATAGCCACCGTTTTGATTCTTGCCTTCAGAAAGAGCATTAAAACCCCGGAGGGACTCATAACATCAATGTTATGGGCCATCGTGATCTACCTCTTAATATCAACAACAGTGCATCCCTGGTACCTGATTACTCCCCTGTTGCTTTCTATCCTGGCAGGAAAACAATTCGTGCTTATCTGGACCGGCCTCATCATGCTGAGCTATTACACCTATTCCAGCGAACCCTATGCAGAGTCTGCCCTACTGCTATTCTTACAGTACGGCATTATCTACTTTTTATTTATTAAGGAAATGGTCTTGGGTGAGACGATCAGAGCATTTTGAGGTTGATAACTTCCTGCTTGCCCAGTTTTCTCCAGGAGCCTCTTGGAATGTCTTTTTTGGTAAGTCCGCCAAACACCACCCTGTCAAGCATAACGATCTCATATCCGAGCGATTCAAAGATTCGTTTAACCACTCCATCTTTATTACCGAAGATCTTGATGCCAATTTCTTTTTTATTGCCACCTTCTGTATAGGTTACCTCTTCTACTTCAACCACTCCTTCTTCCAGGCGGATACCCTTGGCGATCTTTTTCAGGTCCTGGTCTTTCAAAGGCTTATTAAGTCCCACATGGTAGATCTGACGAAGAGGGGTCTTGCTATTATTCAACCTTTTGATAAGATCACTATCGTTGGTGAATAATAAAAGGCCGGTAGCTGCCCGCCCCAGGCGACCTACGGCTTCAATCTTCGCAGAGGTTGCTTTTCTGACCAGGTCATAAACAGTGGCCTTTCCCTTATCTGAAGGAGCTACTGAGAAGGCTTTTGGTTTATTAAGTAGTATGTATTCCTTTTTCTCGGCCTTGATGAGTCGACCATCAAACTTTACCTCGTCACGTTCCGGGTTAACCTTATACCCCATTTCGGTGATCACTTCTCCATTTACCTGCACATTACCCGATTGGATATAAATATCGGCCTCACGGCGAGAACACACACCACTGTTAGAAATATATTTATTTAACCGCATCTCGTTGGCCGCGAGTTGCTGTGATTTGTTTTGCGGCTGATTTTTCAAAGGAGAATTTCCTCTCGAATGACTGGCCTTACTGAATTTACCACCCTGTCTTCCTGAATAGCGTCCTTTTTCTCCACCCTGACGTCCAGATGATTTTCCGCTTTTTCCCCTTTGCTGTCTGCTCATGTTCTTTGTATTTATTGCAAAGATATATTAAACACCTGCAAAGGCCATTTTTTCTTTCAGGGAATTCGGATCAGAGTTCGAGGGACGAGTTAAATTACAATCGTCTTTGCGAGCTTTATGAAATAAAGCGTGGCAATCTCTCAAATCAGGTACATTAGCCTATTTATAACTATTATACCAGGACTGCATCTATGTAAAATAAAGTCCTGAGCACTGCCTTAAAAGGCGAAGAAACCTATGATGTTACTTTGGTTCCTATTAGAATTTTTCTTCTTTAAGGCTGCAGTGATGTGATTAGGAGATCGCCACAACCTGCTCTGGCCAACGCGCCTGCTGGCGCCTTCACTAAAATAGTTCACTGAACCATTTTTTTACGCTCGGCCCTTACCACTGACGGATTTAAAATCTCTATTGAAATAGTTTATAAAATGTGGCTCCCCACCTTGGACAGGGAGGGGTGGCTCAGGGTGCAACCCTGAGACGGGGCGGGTTGATTTAGGTTGAAATATCATACAACCCCTTCCGACCCCGACTCTTCGATGGTTATCGAGAGCCAGCGCCACCTTCCCCTAACCAGGGGAAGGAGCCCGTTGTTGTTTTAATTTTCAATCAGTCATCATCCTCCACAAGAAATCAAATTTCAGCGGTCTCGCGAAGACGAACCATCTATAATTTACAGTTGTGCTAAATATGAACCCTTTGCTTCTTAGCTATTTCGCTCCTTTGCATGGACCACCATTATCCTCCACAAAAACTCAAATTTAAAAGGCCCTGCGAAGACGTGCTACCGCTAACTGCAAACTGCAAACTGCTAAAAAAACCGGTTGAGCACCAAATCAATATCAATAAGAAGAATACTGAACACTCCTGTTACAATAACAAACTTGAGAATATTGTGAAGCAGGAGGTAATCAACTTTGGATACGGAACGCCAAAGCACGATGAGAAAAAGAAGCAGGATAATAATAGCGGCATAGAAGTAATAATACATATGCCCGATCTCAAACTGCCTGATCAGCAGCCATGCTGCGGCAATGGTTAAAAGACTTAACCCGGTGATCATACTTTTCGAAGCCCTTTCTCCGTAGATCACGGGAACCGTCTTGTAGTCATATACCAAATCGCCCTTCATATTTTCAAGGTCTTTGATCATTTCACGGTTCAGGATCAATAAGAACAGGAAAATGGCATGGATAAAAATAACAAGGTCAAAGTTTTTGTAGTAAATAAACACCGCAAAAAATGGTGTAATGGCCAGCAGGGCCGAAATGATATTCCCTATAAAAGCACGACGTTTCAGTTTATGCGAATAGAACCAGATTCCGAAGATATAGGCAGCGAAGAAAAGCACGGCTTTAAAGGAAACATAGCTGGCAAATACCACCGAAATAAAATTCAGAATGAAATAGGTTGACAGTTTAAAACGCTGACTTACCTGCCTGTCGAGAATCGACTTGCGGGGTCTGTTGATCAGGTCTTTTTCTGCATCGTAAAAATTATTGATAATGTACCCCGAGGCAATAGCCAGGGCCGAAGCTGCCACCAGGGCAAACAGGTTAGGATCAAAAAGCACTTCTCTGACAGGAATGTCAGGAGCCATGATATAAATGGAGGCCAGGTATTGTGCAATGACGATCACCAGCACATTATAGCCTCTTACCACTGAAAACAAACTCAGGATTTTAAGTAGGATCACACGTTGTTTTCGGGTTAGCATTCAGGGAAATCAAAAAATATTAAAAGTGATATACCACCTCAAGTTTGTAGTCTTTGAGGGCTTCCCTTGCTTTGTCAATATCTTCGGTAAACCCGAGGATATATCCACCACCTCCTGAACCGCAAAGTTTCAGGTAATAGTCGTTAGTCTTGATACCCTGTTCCCAAAGCTTGTGAAACTGTGCCGGGATCATCGGTTTAAAGTGATCAAGAACAACGTGAGACAGCTTTTTAATATTGCTGAAGAGGGAAGAAACGTCGCCATTAAGGAAATCGTCAACACAGGCATCGGTGTGCTTTATGAATTGGTCTTTGATCATTTTACGGAATCCTTCCTGCTTCATATTCTCCATGAAGATCTGGACCATCGGAGCGGTTTCCCCTACAATTCCACTATCTAAAAGAAAAACTGCGCCTTTTCCGTTCTCCGTTTGCGAAGGTATCCCGGTTGGCTCTATATTATCCTTGCTGTTGATCAAAATAGGCAGACTCAGATAACTGTTTAAAGGGTCCAGTCCGGATGATTTCCCATGGAAAAAACTTTCCATGGCTCCGAAAATATTTTTAAGACTGATCAGTTTATCGCGGGTAAGGTTTTCAAGCACGGTGATCTTGTCCTGGGCATACTTATCGTAAATGGCTGCTACCAGGGCACCACTGCTGCCTACGCCATACCCCTGAGGAATACTGCTGTCAAAATACATGCCTTGGGCCACATCCTCCCGCATACGCTTCAAATCGAAGGTAACGAGTTCAGGCTGCTCCTGCTCCAACTTCTCCAGGTAATCGGCAAAACGCTTGAGGCCCTGATTTGATCTTGAGGCTTCTTCGCTCAGCTCCTTTTCCACCTTTAAGGCACCGTTGTAAAAATTATACGGAATGGAGAGTCCTTTAGAATCTTTAATGATACCGTACTCACCAAACAAGAGAATCTTAGAATAGAATAATGGACCTTTCATAGCATTATTGCCCTTAACAAATTCCTTTTCCGGGCATGTTTTAACAATTAAATATAAGCAATATCCCTGCTCAATTCAAAAAACAGCAGGCAAATGGCCTTGTATTTATGATTAATTTAGGCTTTTGTCGACTATCGTCTTTTTGCGCCTTCACCAATTCGGTCGCAAATATACTGCCCTTGTTCACAATAATCAACTAACTCGTCCTCAATAAATTTCATCACTTCATCAGCCTCCGAACCGGGATATAAAAGATGAACATTTGCTCCCGCATCGAGGGTAAAACAAAGTGCAGAACCGGTCTTCTCTCTAAAGTCCCACACCTTATTGATGATCTCCAGTGTATTTGGCTTCATCAGGATAAAATACGGATTAGAACTCATCATCATGGCATGAAGGGTGAGGGCTTCACTTTCAACGATCCTGATAAAGGCCCGGCTATCTCCATTCTGAAGCACTTCCAGCAATTCTGCCAAATTACGATGTGCCTGCTCAAAACGGGCCTCAGCGTAAGGGTGTCCATGCATCAATCCATGTCCTACGGTACTGCTTACCTGCTTTTGTCCTTTATCCACCAAAAGGATGGTATCGCGATAGTCAAGAAAAGTCTTATGCAATTGACCTCTGTACGGCGTACCATACAGGTCTGAACTTCCGGAGATATGCTCATGTTGCCCCCAGCTTACCAAAGGACCTTCAAGGCTTCTGCAGGCACTTCCCGAACCAAGACGGGCCAGGAAAGACGCCTTTTTATAAAAGTTGGCATCCTCTTCAGCTCCCGACAAGGCAGCCTCCAGACTCATCAGGCAAAGTGCCAACGCACTCATACCACTGGCAGAAGAGGCGATTCCGCTGGAATGTGGAAAACTGTTGGAGGTATCGATCTCGAGATGATAGCCTTCCAGGAATTCCATATAGGGCAGAATACGGTCTATAAATTGTTGGATCTTCGGCTTGAAAGATGGTTTTGGCTCTCCTTCAAAAAGCAGGTCGAAGGAGATTCCCGGAGTCTCTTTTCTGGTAAACTTCACCCGGGTAGTGGTAGCGCAATGATCCAGGGTAAAACTTATGGAAGGATTGGCAGGGATCTGACCTTCCTTCTTCCCCCAGTATTTTACCAGGGCTATATTACTGGGTGAACTCCATGTACTTTCAAATGTATCCGGAAGGATCTCAGGGCTTTGGGCAATAAATTCTTTGACCATTTTTGATGATTGATCTTTGTGCAAATATAGAGGAAAATGGGTTATGCAGTTATGCGGTTATGCGGTTATGCCGTTAAACAGTTATACAATCATTTAAGGATGATTTCAGCTAACAGGCACTGTATAACCGCATAACTGTATAACGGTATAACTTCACAAAAAAATGTTTATTTTCGTGAATACACCAACCCGCTATGTCAAAAACGATTACCCGTATTAGTATCGCAGTAGTGATCTGCCTTTTGGTAGGCTTCCTTTCGAGCTTTGCTACCCAAAGCTCTATCGACACCTGGTATGTTACCTTAAATAAGCCGGATTTCAATCCGCCTAACTGGGTTTTTGCGCCGGTTTGGACACTGCTGTATATTGCTATGGGAGTAGCTGCCGGCTTGGTTTGGGCAAGAGGATTTTATCATAAGTGGGTGCAAACAGCCTTGTATCACTTTGGCTTTCAGCTTATGTTTAACGCCCTTTGGAGTGTGGTATTCTTCGGCTTCCAAAAACCCTTCTGGGCCTTAATGGTTATTCTCACCCTCCTGATCCTGATCATTCTCACCATTAAGTGGTTCAGGGTGGTAAGCAAACCTGCCGCCTGGCTTATGGTACCCTACCTGTTATGGGTAAGTTTTGCCACAGTGCTGAACTTTAGTATCTGGTGGCTTAATTAGGTGCCTTCAACTATAGCTTTTGCGGCTATATAAGCTCCGGTCCAGGCATTCTGAAAATTAAAACCTCCGGTTATTGCATCGATATTCAATATTTCTCCCGCAAAGAAAAGTCCGGGATATTTTTTACACTCAAAGGTTTTAAAGTTGACTTCCTTAAGATCTACGCCTCCGGCTGTAACAAACTCTTCCTTAAAGGTGCTTTTTCCGTTCACAAGTAGTTGGCATTGCGTAAGCTGAATAGCTATTTCCCTGAGCTTACTTCTGCTCAGATCAGCCCAGTTCTCTTGCTGTGTAACTCCGGCGGCTTCCAGCAATGACTGCCATAAACGCTTCGGTACATCAAAATCTTTGCTGGCCATTGGTGAACGTTTCGGATGCATCTCCACCGCTTCCAGGAGCAGCTCCATACAGGTATCAACCGTTTCCGGGTACATCCAGTTCACCACCACGGGAAACTGATAATTGGCCCTGTGAAGATCTCTTGCACCCCATGCCGATAAACGTAAAACCGCCGGACCACTTAAACCCCAATGGGTAATAAGAACGGGGCCCTCGGCTTCAAGACCGGCTTCAGGTATTTGCACCTGGGCATCACAGCTTAATCCCTGCAGGCCTTTAATGCGATCATCCTTGATATTAAAAGTGAACAAAGAAGGTACGGGTTCAACGATCTGTATGCCCATATTACTGAGCATTCGCCATACCTTCGGACTACTCCCGGTAGCCATTAACAACTTCCTGGTTCTAAAGGTGCCTCCGGTGGTATCCAATTCCCAGTATTTTTCGAGTCGCAACAGCTGCTTTACCCCGTGATTAGTTAACACCTCAACTCCAAGTCGTTTACACTCTTCTCTAAAGCAGTCAATGATTGTTTCTGAAGAATCGGTTACAGGAAACATTCTGCCATCATCTTCAACTTTCAAGGGCACTCCCCTTTTTTCGAAGAAATCTACGGTGTCTCCACTACAGAAGGTATGAAAGGGTCCCCGCAATTCCTTTTCTCCGCGAGGATAATTCCTGGCAAGTTCATTAGGAATAAATTCAGCATGGGTTACGTTACAGCGTCCACCTCCTGAGATCCTGACTTTATTCAAGACATCCTTCCCTTTTTCCAGGATCACCAAATGCAATGACGGATCTTGTTGAGCGATCTGGATCGCGGCAAAAAAACCTGCAGCGCCTCCTCCTGTTATGATCACATCATAGGTCATAGGCTTAGTCGTTTACTCGGTCAGGATAATCGGTTATAACAGCTTCTACCTTGAGCTCGAACATACGCTCAAGATCAGGCATGCGGTTTACTGTCCAGCACCAGATCTGCAAGCCTGCCTTTCTTATTTCCCCGGCGGTTTCTTCTGTCAACAAATGATGATCGGCATTAACAGCCACCGCATTCAGGCTTTTAGCCATGGCTATGGCAGGGCTGATCTCCTTCTCGGTAAGCACCCCTATCGGCATTTTCTTATCCAGCGTTCGGTAAGACTCTAATTCTTCCCACTTAAAACTTGAGATCAGCAAATTATCATGAGTCCAGCCTGACTTACCCAGGTAACGCTCCAGGGTATGATATACCGGCGCAGCAGTTCCTGAGCCTTTAAGTTCTATATTTAATAAGACTCTCCCGTCTAGGTAATGCAGCACCTCTTCCAGGGTTGGTATACGGTAATTGCCTTTTACCCTGACCTTTTGGAGTTCTTCCAAAGTCAGATCTTCAATTTTTCCGGTTTGGTCGGTTAAACGACCCAGGTAATCATCATGAAAAACTACTACCTCTCCGCTTCTGATACGAAATACATCGATCTCAATACCATCCACTCCGAGCTCAAGGGCTTTAGCTATCGATGCCATTGTATTTTCAGCAACGTGCCCCTTAGCGCCCCTATGTCCAATCACCATAGGCTTTTCAGTATCAACGTTTAAGGCCGCAAAACTAAGAAAGAAAATACAGATTTGCATTACCCTTATGAGCATACACTATTAAATTTTTGTTACGTCAATCATTATTAGCACCAATGAAATAAAAATACTACATAATGTATTGATGTGCAGGTTAAAACAGCAATTTTTAGGGTATAAATCACATATTTTCATTACATTCAATAGATTTAAAACCAACTATTATGATCAATAAAGCAAACCTGCTGGCCACTTTGGTCGGTACCATCGTCATGTTTTTCCTGGGCTACCTGATCTGGGGAATGCTTACTGTAGAATTTTTCACCCAACACAGCCTTGCAGATCTCACAAAGGAACCCAACATTATGTACATCTTTGCCGGCAACCTGGTAATGACCTTTGTGATCAGCAGTTTATACGGCAAGTGGGCAGACGGCAATTATTCTGCGGCCTCCGGGTTTAAGTTCGGAGCCATGGTAGGCCTCTTTGTAGGCGTAGGCATGGGGCTCCTCTGGTTCGGTTCTGCCAATATGATGACCCTTACCGGGCATATTGCAGAAGCAGGGCTTGACATCCTGTTTTATGCGGTTATTGGAGCCGTTGTAGGCTTCGTATACCAAAAGGCAACCAAGCCTGCCCTGGCCTTAAACTAAACACAAAAAAAGGCATGAAGAACTTCTTCATGCCTTTTTTTAATTCAGTTGTTTATTTTACTTCAATTCGATCACCGCCGATTGAAGGGGCGCTAAACTAACATTCACGCTTCCCGAATTCTCATCTACCTCCAGGGTAAATGCACGATCGTTCAGCAGGTCTTTTACTGTATCATTTCCCGAATTCAAACTCCATTTCGAAATTAGCTCTGCAGGGATTCTCAGACGGAAATCTTTTTGATTACCGGCATCAAAATTAGAAACTACCACTACCGCTTTTTCATCAGTAGAACGGGAGAAAGCGTATAAGCCGTCATCATAACCCTCGTCTTGTTTTTCCAGGTTGAACAGGTGAAGGTCATCATAGGCTCCTGTGAACGCCTTATGATCAATACTCAGGTTGAGCAGAGTTTTATAAAAGTCCCTTAGTTCCTTCTCCTCTTCAGAAAGCTGTCCTCCGTCAAAGGCACCCTCATTCATCCACCGCTGGTGATGCGGCACTCCGATATAATCGAAAATTGAGGTACGTGTCGGATCTCCGAAACCTGCATCTTCTGCTCCGGGTTCTCCTACCTCCTGCCCAAAATAGATCATGGTAGGGGCCGTACTGATCAGGGCTGAAACCACCATAGCAGGACGTCCTTTTTGAGCGTCTCCAGCAAAATCAGGACTTGCAATACGCTGCTCGTCGTGATTTTCAAGGAAATGAAGCATATGATGTTCAATATCCTTCAGCCCTTCCTGGATAGGCGGTATATGTTTTGTAAGGCCACGGTCCTGCAGGATGTTTTTAAGGGTGTCGTATAATTCAACCTTATCATAGAGATAATCCATTTTACCCTTGTGAATATACTCCCTATACAAATGGGGCTGGTAAACCTCCGCCAATAAAAAGGCATCGGCATTTGCATTTTTGATATGAGAATTCAGGTAACTCCAAAACTCTACCGGCACCATCTCTGCCATATCGAAACGAAAACCATCAACCCCCATCTCGGTCCAGTATAGCGCTATATCACGAAACTTCTTCCATGAATCCGGCACCTCCTTACCTTGCCAAAACTCGTAATGAGCTTTGTGATCCTTGCTGTCAAAACCTTCGGGAAGGGTATCAAAATCCTTTTGTCCGTCGGGACTCACTCCATAATTGATCTTAACGGTTTCATACCAGTCATTCATGCCGGGTTGGGCCAGTCGTGATCCGTTCCCTGTCCATTTTGCAGGATTTTCATCAAAGGCACCATCGGCCAGTGGGTGGGCTTCACCTCCCAATGGCTGATAACCATTTTCCCACTCCGGCACCTTAAAGGCTTCTCCCGGAATATAGTAGAAATTATTATTCTTAGCATAAGCTACCGAGGTATCGTCATTGGCACCGAAGTCTTCCACCCCTTCAGGATTGGTCTTTCCTTCATAATTACGGGCCACGTGATTAGGGACGATATCTATGATAAGCTTTAAACCATTCTTATGTGTTCGCTCTATAAGCGCCTGAAATTCTTCCAGTCTTCTCGCGGGGTCTTTGGCCAGATCAGGATTTACATTGTAATAATCCTTTACCGCATAGGGTGATCCCGCTCTCCCTTTCACCACATCGGGGTCATCATTTGAGATTCCGTATTGGGTATAATCGGTGATCAGGGCATGATGGGGCACCCCTGTATACCAAATATAAGTTACTCCAAGATCCTTGATCTCCTGAAGAGCCTTATCGGTAAAATCGTCAAATTTACCAACCCCATTCTCCTCCGGGGTTCCCCATGGTTTGTTAGTGGTATTGGTATTACCGAACAAACGGGTAAATACCTGGTATACTACCTCTTTTTGTTTTTCGGGCTTCATAGCTTCTTCCTGTTTTACCTCTTCAGCCGGTGCTGCCTCCTTACATCCTGCAAGGCTTACCGCAGCCCCCGCCATGAGGGTATAAATCATCTTTTTCATTGTACTTAATTCTTTATGATCACCGTATAATCACCCGCCGGCACTTCAACTGTTGTTCCAAATACCTCTCCGGAAAAGGGTTCCTGAGTTTTATTGAACACTGCAACCACCTCATCATTAAGGTAGCTTCTCTTTATAGCCATCACCTTCTCTTCAGGCAATGCCACCTGGGTGGTACCATAAAGTAAGGCCATATTTCCGGTTCTCATCTTTACCAGTTCGCTTACCTTATTTCGTAAAGCAGCTTCTTTTTCATTGAGATCTTCAAATTTCATCTGCCGTCTGTTATCAGGGTCATTCCCTCCCGGAACTCCATATTCATCAGCATAATAAATACATGGCACTCCGGGTATCATAAGGTTGAAAGCATGGAGCATCTCCAATTTTTTATAGGCTGTAGAATCAGAGATCTCAATGTCTCTTGTCCATCCTGCCGCCTTGGCATCTTCATCAAAACGCACATCTCCTGAGGCATAACTAATGAAACGGGCCCGGTCCTGGTTCCCGGTGATATTACCCATCAGGTGATGACTTCCAAAATATTCCATCCCCTGCTCCACAGCACGTGCAAGTCCGCCAAAACCGGCTTCAGGCTGGGCGAATGCAGCTACCGATGCATCGTAAAGATTAAAATCAAATTGGGCATCGAGCATTCCGGTATTGATATAACTTCTTATCAGGTCATAACTTCCGTAAGTCTCCCCGATCTGATAGATCGGGCGGTCTGTTCTTTCCCTCACTTTTCGGGTCAGGGTTCTCCAGAATTCTTCCTGAATATGCTTAGTGGCATCATGTCTGAAACCATCCAACTCAAAATTGGTTACCCAGTACGCAGCAGAATCTGTCATTTTCTCAACCACTTCAGGCTGTGAAAAGTCAAGGGTAGGCAGGTGGGTGTCAAACCAGGTAGTTAACCGATGATCATCCCATCTTTCGGTGTTCATGGTACCATCCGGCAGATATAGGTCTGTAGCCCATTCCGGGTGTTCCTTGTAAAGCGGATGTTCTTTATGCACATGATTGGCAACATAATCAAGAATAACATTCATTCCCTGATCATGGGCCTTATCGATAAGGGCTTTTAAAACCGCCTCATCTCCAAAGCGGTGATCGATCTTGGTATTCGAGACAGGCCAATAACCATGGTACCCTGAAAATCGGGTATAAGGGTCTTTCCATAAGCCGTAGGCACCCTCTGTATTCTGGGTGATCGGTGACAGCCAAATGGTGTTGATACCAAGACTTTGAAAATAACCGTCGTCGATCTTATCTACAACCCCCTGAAGGTCTCCCCCGTAATAATTGGCTATGGGTAAAATGGTGTCGTTATCCACCTTTTTAGTGTTGGTGGTATCTCCATCTCTGAATCGGTCTACCATTAGAAAGTACATAACCTGGGTATGCATATCGTTTCGGTTCAGTACCCCGGCATCAGTAACCACCTCTCCATTTTCCAGGGGAATCAACAAATCATTGCCGCTTCCCTTGGTATCAAAGGGATAGATCCTTATAAAACTTCTGCCTTCAGTTACACGGCCTGGTAATTTTACACCGATCTTGGTTCCGTTAACACTTACCATGTCCGCCGGAAGTAACTGGTTATCCAGGTAAACCAATGCCCCCTCCAGGCTCTTATCTGAAGACAGGATCAGGTTATTTTCCTGGATCGCCTCCATGTTTACCATGGGTTTGCTGCCTGATTCTCCCACCTCAAGAATGGAGTTGAACCCTCCAAAACCATTAGATTGTTTTATGGGGTTGTCCGGATCTGTCATTTCCTGACCGTCAACCACAAAGAGGTACTGATGATTACCGGGGTAGAATACCGCCTTATAATGCCAGGCTCCATCCTGATACTCCATCACTGACCTTTCAGGAACCCAACCGTTAAAAGCACCTTTTAGCATTACCTCCCTGTACTTTTTTTCCTGATCATCGAGCTTAAAACTCACCTCTTCAGCAGTACTCTTAAAAACAGGAATATCATTAACGACCCCTCCGGCAGTATAAATCCTTAAATTCTCGACCGGCTTCATCCCATCCATAGGGTTTAGTGACAATACCTGCTCATCCTCACTCAGTACCACTTCGAAACCGGCACTTTTACCGATGGAATCAACTACTGATGGGTCAGGAAAATAATCCTGAAGAACAATACCGTTGTTATCGGGAGCCAGGTAAACCGGACTTGCCAAAGGATCTATTACAGACCCGGGCTCTTGGCTTTGTTCCTGCTTACATGAGGTCAGAAGCGCCCCAAAGCATAAGGCAGTGGCTGCCAAAAACATATTTTTCATAGTCCGCTTATTTTAGTTCGATGATCATTGGGGTTTTTGCGGCTACTTTAAGTTGACCTGAATTAAGGTCAACCGCCGACTCGCTGAGGATCTCCATTCCGTTGTCATTAGTACTGAGCACCTCAGAAAAACGATCAAGATCAAGATTCACCTCATTCTCATTATTATTTAAAACCACCATTACCCTGGCATCGTCAAGGATACGGAAATACACGTAAACCTCATCCCGGGGTACAAAATGAATGGTTTTCCCTTTATGAATAACCTCGGCCTGCTTGCGCCAGTTAAACAGCTTCTTACTGAAATCAAAATACCGGCCCTGTTCAGCGGTACGTCCTTCTGCGCTAAATGCAATTAGCTCGTCATCTTCCCATCCTCCGGGAAAATCTCTTCGGATATCAGCATCGCCCTTGCCTTTATCTCCCCGCATTCCTATTTCAGAACCATAGTATACCTGTGGGATGCCCCTAACGGTAGATAAAAGTGTCATGACAAGTCGGTAGTCGTTGAACTCCGGATAGAATTCATTGATCCGCATGGTATCGTGATTCTCCGTAAACACCAGAATGTTATTGATATCGGGGTACAGGAAATCGTTTACAAAATTTTCATATATCCTGATAAGCCCTTTGTTCCAGGAAGGCTCTTCTCTGAAAGCCTCCATCACGGCGTTGTGAAGGGTAAAGTCCATTACTGAAGGTAAATGAGAATTAAACCCTTGTATGGCTCCCAGTTTACTGTCTTTCTGCCAATAGGCATTTTGCGCCTGGTCGTGCATCCATACCTCTCCAACAATATTGAAATTCGGGTATTCATCCATAATGGCCTTGGTCCATGCCGTCATGCCCTCTTTGTTTCCGTACGAGTAGGTATCTACCCTGAATCCGTCAAGATCGGCGTATTCTACCCACCAGATGGCATTCTGAATCAGGTAGTTGAGCACTTTTGGATGTCGCTGGTTAAGATCCGGCATACTCCGCACGAACCACCCATCTTCATTGTGACGGGTATCAATGGCAGAGGCATTGGGATCCATCTGAGTGGTCATCCTGTAGTTGGTTTGTCCATATCCGGGAAACTGATGTATCCAATCGTAATCAGGCAGGTCCTGTATCATCCAGTGTTGCAGCCCCCAGTGATTGGTCACATAATCCTTAATGAGTTTCATGTCCCTTTTGTGGAGTTCCTCAGCAAGCCTGCGGTAGTCTTCATTGGTACCATATCGCTTGTCTATTTGGTAGACATCACTTTGGGCATAGGTATGATAGGAATAAGTACTGTCATTATCTTCACAAAGCGGGGTACTCCAGATGGCTGTGGCCCCGAGTTCTTTAATATAATCCAGATGATCAATGATACCCTGAATATCCCCTCCATGCCGACCTCCCGGATTGGAGCGGTCAGCCTTTTCTACAAGATCGTCAACGCTGTCATTGGAGGGATCTCCGTTGGCAAAACGATCGGGCATGATCAGGTAGATGAGGTCTGATGAATCAAAACCCTTACGTTGGGCAGACCCTTCCCTTCTCGCTTTTAACTCGTAGGCTATCTTGTGTTCTACTTCCCCATCCTCTTCAAGAGTGATCAGGTAATCCCCCGGCTGCAGATCTTTGGTTTCGAGGGTAATAAAGAGGTAATTGTCGTTGTCTGTGCGGTCTGTTGCAGTAATGTTTAACTGATCTGAAGCAGGAGTATATTTTGCCACTCCATCTCCGTAGATCATCAGCTCAATGACCGAACGGTTCATTCCGGACCACCAGTTAGGTGGTTCAACCTTCAATTGCTGAGAGTGGGATAATCCCACCCACAGCAACGTAAAGGTTATTACGATAAGATGTCGCATTAGGTTGTATTAAATAGATTAGGCAGTTACAGCTTTCTCTGAAGAAACCTCGAGTACCTTTCCATTAACATTCAGGGTCATTGCTGCCCCTTTTTCAACCTTCACCACAGTCTCATCTTGTTTCACTTCTACTTTAAGGATCGTATCGCGGAAATTCACCTTAAAGGAATATCCTTTCCACTGTTCCGGGATTCGGGGTTCCAGCGATAACATATCGTTCTTTACCCTCATACCTCCGAAACCTTCAACGATACTCATCCAGGTTCCGGCCATGGAGGTAATATGCAGTCCTTCATGCACCTCCTTATTGTAGTCATCCAGATCCAGACGAGAGGTTCTTAAATAGAAGGTATATGCCTGGTCCATACGGTTAAGCACAGCAGCTTGAATGGAGTGAACACAAGGCGAGAGAGAAGATTCATGAACGGTAAAGGGCTCATAAAAGTCGAAGTGCTTCTCTAACTCCTCACGGCTGAAATCTTCTTCGAAGAAATAGAATCCCTGCAAGGTATCTGCCTGCTTAATGTAAGGAGATCTCAGGATGCGGTCCCATGACCAATGCTGGTTGATCGGACGTTGTTTAGGATCCAGATCTGCCACCTTGATCATTTCCTTATCCAGGAATCCGTCTTGTTGCAGGTATACTCCATGCTCATCTGAGTAAGGGAAATACATATTGTCTGCCACCTTCATCCATTCAGCAACTTCGGCCTCGGTGAGCTTCGCCTTTTCCATGATACGGGTATAATCAGCTCCGTATTCTGCCTTCACCTTCTCGATTTGCTTATTCGTGTAATCAATACACCACTTAGCAATATAGTTGGTATACCAGTTATTATTGATGTTGTTCTCATATTCGTTAGGGCCTGTAACTCCAAGGATCACATACTTGTCCTTTTGAGCAGAGTAATTGGCTCGCTGATGCCAGAACCTGGCGATACCGATCAGTACTTCCAGTCCCATTTCAGGAACATAGCTGTAATCTCCGGTAAAACGCACATAGTTGAAGATGGCAAAGGCAATGGCACCGTTACGGTGAATCTCCTCGAAGGTGATCTCCCATTCGTTATGACACTCTTCCCCGTTCATGGTTACCATAGGATAAAGTGCCGCTCCGTTGGTAAAGCCCAGCTTTTCGGCATTCTCTATGGCTTTCTCCAGGTGATTGTATCGGTATTTCAATAAGTTTCTTGCTACCTGGGCATCTTTGGTTGCCATATAGAAAGGCAAACAATAAGCCTCGGTATCCCAATAGGTACTTCCTCCGTACTTCTCTCCGGTAAATCCTTTTGGTCCTATGTTCAAACGGGCGTCTTTCCCGAGGTAGGTCTGGTTAAGCTGGAAAATATTGAAACGTATACCTTGCTGAGCCTTTACGTCTCCTTCAATGGTAATATCGGCCATCTCCCAGATAGCAGCCCAGCTCTTTGCCTGCATATTTTTAAGCTCATCAAACCCTATCTCAACAGCCTTTCCGATCACGGCCTCAGAAGCCTTTCTCAGATCCTCGCTCTTGTGATTCATAGAGGTTACATATCCCGCCATTTTTACCAGGGCTGCAGTACTATTGGCTGCAACTTTGACGGTATAGCTCAATTGAGCTTTGAAGTCGGTCTTTGACGCTGCAGGGGTGGCTTCTGTCAACTTCCCATCAAGCAGAAGTGCGGCACGCATCCCGGTACAAACATCAAAACCGGTCTTCATAGTCTTAGATCGAACATAGGCATAATCTCCTTGCGTACCGGTTTCAGAGACATCCCAGAACTTATCGTCCCAGTTAGAGTCTTCATTGGTAATTCCACCGTCTACGTAAGGGGTAAACTTGATCTCAGCTTCCCCGTTAAGAGGAGTTACTTCAAACTTAATCGCACCAACCTCATCGATATCAATACTCAAAAACCTTGTCGCGGTTACTGACACCTCGGCACCATTCTTTAAGGTAGCCTTAAAGCTTCTCTGGTACCATCCTTCTTTCATATTCAATTCACGACGGTAATCCTTTACTGAAGTGCACTGCTGCAGGTCAAGGGCCTCCCCGTTGATCTCTACATCGATCCCGATCCAGTTGGGCGCGTTCAATACCTTGGCAAAATATTCAGGATAACCATTTTTCCACCATCCTACCCGGGTCTTGTCTGGATAGTATACCCCGGCAATATAACTTCCCTGGAAGGTAGGGCCACTGTATTGTTCTTCAAAATTAGCACGCTGCCCCATGGCACCGTTACCGATACTGAACAAACTTTCGGATGATTTTACTCGTCCCGGTTCAAAGCCTTCTTCAATTAAAGACCATTCACTTGGTTTGATATAATCCTGATTCATTTTACTTTAGGTTCAAGGTTAACAATAAATTCTGTAGAGAATTCCGTGAAATTCTCAAAAACATGATCGGCATGTCCGAGGTTATCCGGACTTCCGATCCCGATAGAGATCATATGTGCTGCATTGGCAGCGGTAACCCCCGCTTCACTGTCTTCAAAGACCACACATTCCTCCTGTGGAATATTAATATTTTTGGAAGCGATCAGAAATACCTCCGGATCCGGCTTGGCCTTCTTCACACTGTTACCATCAACTATGGTATCGAAAAGACTAAGGAGTCCGATCTTTTCCAGGATCTTGGGGGCATTCTTACTTGCCGATCCCAAGGCAACGGGATAGCCTTTCGACTTGATCTCCCTGATAAAAGGTTCCACCCCCGGAAGGATATCATTTTCTGTCATCTTTTCCACATAAGCCAGGTAATCGGCATTCTTCTCTGTGGTAAGTTTATCAAAGGTGGCCTGGTCGATCTCTTTCCCGGCCCATCCCAATATTTTCTTTAACGAGTCAATACGGCTAACACCTTTTAATTGCTCGTTCATTTCGATGGTAAGTTCCAGCCCGAGCTCCTCGGCGGTTTTTTTCCATGCTAAAAAGTGAAAGTGCGCCGTATCAACGATCACACCGTCAAGATCAAAAATAAATCCTCTCATATCATTAAATTTTTCTCAGGGCTGGTGATCATCCCTTTATCTCTAATTCTTCGTTGTCATCGACCTTAAGCGCAAGTATTCCGGCAAGTATCATGGAAAATCCACCAATAAGCAGGGCATAAACGGGTTGGCTGTCAAAAAAGGTTCCTACAAGGAATCCCAGTATAGATGCTGCTACCAGCTGCGGAATAACGATAAAGAAGTTGAACACTCCCATATAGTATCCCATTTTTGATGCCGGCAAAGCTCCTGAGAGCATAGCATAGGGCACAGACAGAATACTGGCCCAGGCAATACCAACCCCGATCATAGGTAGTAGTTCGAGATTTAAAAAGGTAGGGGTATCTACAAAATAGATCCAGATAAGCCCCAGACCTCCAAGGCACAAAGCTACGAAATGCGTAAATTTTCTACTTGTCTTTTTGGCTAATAATGGTAGTAAGAAGGCAACAGCGGCAGCGATGATATTGTAATTGGCAAACATCTCGCCCACCTGGTTAGCTCCTTGGTTGTATAGTTCTGAGGTAGTATCTGTACTTCCGTAAATGTGCTCAGTTACGGCACCGGTAGTGTAGATCCACATGGAGAATAAAGCAAACCACGAAAAGAACTGCACCCAGGCCAACTGTTTCATCACCTTTGGCATGAACTGAAAATCATTCATAATGGTTACAAAACCATTATTATACTTCTTCCTTTGTTGGTAGGCTCCCGAAAAAATAAGGGCAAGACCACCAAGTCCGATAAGTCCGAGCGATAATACGTAGAGATCCTTTTTCAAGTCGAAAAAGTACACCAGGTAGGAGAAAGCAACACCAATTGCCAGGGCGATCGTCCCGATACGACTATGGCTTTTACCATTATCTACATACCATTGTTCCGAACGCTCTTCTTCCTCGTAACTTTCTTCCTCGCTTTCAAAAGCCGCAAGTTCTTCGGGCGAATACTCCTTAGAAAAAATGACGGTCCATAGAACGGAGATCAAAAAGGCTGCACCTCCAATATAAAAGGAATACTTCACCGAATCAGGAATAACTCCTTCGGCTGCTGTATTGGCCACCCCCATGTACGTTAAAATATTCGGGAGTTTTGATGCCACATAGGCCCCGATCCCGATAAAGAAACTCTGCATGGCAAACCCCATGGTTCGCTGCCTGTTGGGCAGGTTATCACCTACAAACGCCCGGAAAGGCTCCATGGAAATGTTGATGGAAGCATCCATGATCCACAGCATTCCTGCTGCAAACCAGAGAACGGGAGAATTTGGCATGACGAACAAAGCCATGGAGGCGAGGATGGCACCCACCAAAAAATAGGGACGGCGGCGTCCTAAACGCGTCCAGGTCCTGTCGCTAAAATATCCGATGATGGGTTGTACGATCAATCCGGTAAGAGGTGCGGCAACCCAGAGAATTGGAATATCTTCTATATCTGCACCAAGGGTCTGAAAGATTCTGCTGACGTTGGCGTTTTGCAACGCAAACCCCATTTGAATTCCCAAAAAACCGAAACTCATGTTCCAAATTTCCCAGAAACTTAATTTACGCTTTTTCATTTATCGTAAGTTGTTAATTATCACTACGATAAGCGCTATGACTTATCAAAACTTATAGGGTGAGAAGTATAAGCATAAGTTTTGAGCCGCTAATATACAGGTTTTTAAGGAAATCACCTCCTAAGAAATCATAAACTATTTTGTGGTTGCCCTCAGTTCCAGGGAGGTCTTAATAACCTCGGTACGATAATGATCTTCAGGCTCCCGGTCTTCCAGTTTATCGATCAGCATCTGTCCGGCCATCATCCCGATCTCATACCCATGCTGCACCACTGTGCTAAGGGGCGGATTGGAATACTTAGAAAGTATACCATCGGTAAACCCGATCACAGAAACATCCTCAGGTATCTTAAGGTCTTTCCTGACCACTTCGCGCATGGCAATGATCGCAAAAAGTTCATTAACAGCGAAAATTCCGTCAACCACCTGGTATTTAAGTAAATGTCTCACTGCTTTTTCACAAGCCGCCTCCCCGTCGACCTTAACTACAAGGTTTTCGTTAAAAGGAATCCGCGCATCCTGAAGTGCATTGCGGTACCCTAGCGTTCTGAGTTTTCCTACACTAACATGATCTTCGGTAGTAATGATTGCGATTTTTTTACATCCTGTAGAGATCAGATGATTTACAGCATTATAGGCTGCCTGGGCATCATCTATGATCACCTTATCACAGTAGATCTCCTCTGCAATCCGGTCAAACATCACCAGGGGCATGCCCTGGTTGACCACCTCTCTCAAATGATGATAATCGCCCTTTTCCTGCGTCTCTTTGGATAATGACATAATAAAACCATCAATACTGCCGTTGGCCAGGGTTTCCATATTGACCACCTCCCGCTCAAAACTCTCGTTAGAAAGGGTTACGATCACATTATAGCCGTTGGAATTGGCTACATTTTCAATACCGCTGATCACCTGGGTAAAGAAATGGTGAACGATCTCCGGTATGATCACTCCAATATTCTTTGACTGCCGGTTCTTGAGACTGATGGCAATATTGTTTGGGCGGTAATTATAGAGTTTCGCAAAGGCCTGCACCTTCTCTCTGGTATCCTGGCTGATCTCTGTACTGTTTTTCAGCGCCTTAGACACTGTAGACACCGAAACATCGAGTTCTTTTGCGATCTGCTTAAGGGTTACTTTTCTCTTCATAGCATATAAAATGGCAAAAATACATGCCTTTTTTACGATAACGTCAGAAAGATAAGACCAGAAATGGCAATTCTCAAAAAGAAAAAAGTTTTTAACACGAAAACGTTTTCGGTTCTGTTTTAACTACGCAAACGTTTTCTCAACCTTCTCTTTACATAATTTTAACGTCGAGAAGTACTAGCATAACTTAGTCAATAACACAAATTATTTTAACTACTTATGAAGACAATGCATAGATGCATCACCATGTTCTTGCTCTTGTTCGGGTTAATGGCCCAGGCACAGGAAATAGTTCGTGGTGTCGTGGTGGAAGCAGCCACCGGAACACCCTTGCCCGGGGTAAAC
The DNA here is from genome assembly GCF_004799345.1 of Robertkochia marina. Classification (GTDB taxonomy): domain Bacteria; phylum Bacteroidota; class Bacteroidia; order Flavobacteriales; family Flavobacteriaceae; genus Robertkochia; species Robertkochia marina. The sequence continues at coordinate 1,319,475 of NZ_SSMC01000001.1, read as the reverse complement.
GTAGTTGTTCAGGGAACAACACGGGGTACGGCTACCGATTTTGACGGTAATTTTGCCATTGAGGCTGCACAGGGAGAAACCCTTGTGATCAGTTATATCGGATTTAAAACACAACAAGTACCGGTAACAGGACAACCTATGAATATAGCTCTTGAGGAAGATTCAGGTCTTCTTGACGAGGTGGTTGTTATCGGTTATGGTACCGTAAAGAAAGAAGAAGCAACCGATGCGGTTGACGTGGTTAGTACTGAAGACTTTAACCAGGGGCCCATCGTTTCTGCACAGCAACTTATTCAAGGTAAAGTAGCAGGGGTATCGATCACCACCGGTAGTGGTGCTCCAGGAGAAGGATCAAACGTCCTTATTCGTGGTATCAGCTCCCTGAGCCTGAACTCTAATCCACTTTTTGTTGTCGACGGGGTACCGTTGAACGACGGTGGCGTTGGGGGAAGCAGAAACCCACTTAACCTTATTAACCCTAACGATATCGAATCGATGAGTGTCCTGAAGGATGCTTCTGCGACGTCGATCTACGGTTCCCGTGCAGCCAACGGGGTGATCCTGATCACCACCAAAAAAGGTAAGGCGGGAGAGCTTAAACTTAACTACAGTGGTATCACCTCTGTTTACGAGCCAGTAAACAAAGTTGACGTGCTTACTGCCGATGAGTTCCGCAATGTAGTGAACACCTATGGGAATGATGATGATATTGCTCGATTAGGTACAGCTTCTACCGATTGGCAGGACCTTATTTACAACTCTGCCTTTGGAGGTGACCATACGCTGAGCGCCCAGGGAGGTATCTTTAATATTCCTTTCCGTGCCTCTGCAGGTTACACTGACCAGGAAGGTATTCTTAGAGGAGATAAGCTGGAGCGTGTAACAGGATCTTTCAACCTGCGCCCGCGTCTTTTAAATGATGATCTTTTACTGGAATTCAACGCAAGAGTATCGAGAACCGACAACACCTTTGCAAACCGCGAAGCTATCGGTTCTGCCAATGCATTTGATCCTACACAATCGGTTTACGATGTAAACTCTCCGTATTACGCCTTTACAGATGCTAACGGTACCGATTTCGGGTATACCAGTTACCTGAACGCTGCCGGAACCCAGCAGTTGAACCTGGCTCCTACCAACCCGATCGCACTGCTTGACCTGGTTAAGGATCAGGCCACGGTAGATCGTTTTGTAGGAAACTTCAAAGTAGACTATTCACTGCCGTGGGTAGAGGGACTTACTGCTACAGTTAACGCAGGTTATGATTATTCCAGCAGTGAAGGTTTCAGCCAGACCCAACCGAATATCCCTACTCCAAGTATCGGTTTTGACGGTAGGAGAAATGACTATACCCAGGAGGCAATCAATAAACTATTTGATGCCTATGTGACCTATAACAATGATTTTGGCAACAACAACCTGGAGGCGACCGCCGGTTATTCCTACCAGCAATTTGAGTTTGATAATTTCTCCAGAAGTGAAGAACGCATCCTTAATGCAGACGGAAGTCTTAATGAAGAAGCTTCTATCAACCAGGAGTTTATAGACAAATCGAGAAACGTACTGCTTTCGTACTTCGGAAGGGTGAAGTACGACATCAATAACAAATACATCATCAAGGCTTCCCTTCGTGCAGATGCATCTTCCAAGCTTAACCCGGAAGACCGTTGGGGATATTTCCCATCTGTTGCCGCAGCCTGGAACATCCACAATGAAGGATTCATGAGTGGTGGTTTCTTTGATCAGTTAAAACTTCGTCTTGGTTACGGGGAAGTAGGTAACGTAAACGGTCTGGGAGACTATAACTTCCTTACCCGATATGTTGGAAGTACCAATACTGCCCAGTACCAATTCGGAACCCAGTTCTACAACACCTACCGTCCGGAGCCTATTAACGAGGATCTGAAATGGGAAGTAGGTAGCACCTGGAATGCAGGTCTTGATTTCGCCATCCTGAACAGCCGTGTAAACGGTTCGGTGAATGCCTACCTGAAGAAAACCAACGACCTTATCGCTAATACCATTGTTGACCCCTTTACCAACTTTGGTAACGTTATTCCTGCCAATATCGGGGATATGGAGAACAAAGGTGTCGAGGTTGAATTGGGTGTTACTGCTGTTGAAACTGAGAATTTCTCATGGACCATCAATTACAACGTAGCCTTTAACGACAATACCATTACCCGTCTTCCTGACACCCAGGATGTAGGAGGTATTTCCGGAGGGGTTGGTAATACCATCCAGCGCCACCAGGAGGGCATTTCTCCGTTCAGCTACTTTGTATACAAGCAGATCTACGATGAAGACGGAAACCCTATCGAGGGTGCTGTAGCCGATATTAATGGTGACGGACAGATCAATACAGACGACCGTTACTTCTACAAAGATCCTTATGCAGACATCATCATGGGTCTTAGCACCAGTATCAACTGGAACAACTGGGATTTCCAGGCAGTATCACGTGCTAACATTGGCAACTATGCTTACAACAACGTAGCCAGTACATCTGCCATCAACAATGTATTCCAGAATGACATTTTGACCAATACCCACTCTGAGATCCTTACTACAGAATTCCAGCAGTTCACTGAGGTAAATCTCATCAGTGATTATTATATTGAGAATGCCTCATTCTTCAGACTTGATAACGTAACCTTAGGGTATACCCTGCAGGAAGGTTTCTTCGGAAATCCGCTCCGCATCTACGGTGCCGCAAACAACCTGTTGGTAATTTCCAACTACAGTGGCCTTGACCCTGAGATCACGGGAGGTATTGACAATAACTTTTACCCACGACCAAGAGTATTTGTACTGGGTCTGAATCTTAATTTTTAATATAGAGGTATGAAAAGGATAAAATATTTAGTACTGACACTCATAGCCGGAAGTATGCTTACGGCTTGTCACCAAGACCTTGACCAAACCCCGATCGATCCGGATCTTTTTACGGAGATCGACGTATATGCAAATATCGATGAAGCTAAATCGGCTTTAGCCAAGGTATATGCATCTATGGCCCTTACCGGGCAACAGGGACCTGCCGGACAGGCAGATATTGCCGGGATCGATGAAGGATTCTCCCAATTCACCCGTATGCTGTACAACCTGAACGAATTGACGACCGACCATGCAGTTGTAGGCTGGGGAGACCCCGGTCTGCCGGATCTTCACGAAATGGATTGGGGAGCAGGAAATGACTTTACCGAAGCCATGTATTACCGATTGGCCCAGGTAGTGTCTTTCTCTAACTCCTTCATCTCTAATGCCGGGCAATTGGGCACTGAAGATGCTGAAGTGCGCTCATTTATTGCAGAGGCAAGATTCATCAGAGCCTATGCTTATTACAACCTGATGGACCTTTACGCGAATGTTCCTTTGGTAACCGAGATCACTGCCAATCTTCCGGAACAGAGCAACCGTCAGGAGATCTTTGCTTTTATTGAAGCAGAATTAAAAGAGATCGAAGGCGATCTTAAACCTGCCTTATCTAATGAATACGGTCGGGTAGACCAGGCGGCAGCACAGGCCCTTCTTTCCAGAATGTACCTGAATGCAGAAGTATTTATCGGAGAAAGCAAATATGCCGAAGCACTGCAGTATGCCGAAACAGTGATCAACAGCGCTTACAGCCTGAACACCACCGATGGTAACGGAAACGGAACGGCTTATGACGAGCTCTTCCTTGCCGACAATGACCGCAACGGGGCTCAGAATGAGTTTATTTTCGCCTTGAACTTCGATGGGATCAATGCCCAGACTTATGGTGGTTCAACCTTTATGTGTCATGCCCCCGTTGGAGGAACCATGGATCCTGCTTTCTTTGGTGTTAACGGTGGATGGGCCGGATACAGAACCACCAAAGGGCTTGTGGAGAAATTTGAAAGTTCTGTGACTGCTTCAGACGCCGGAGCTCCCGTAGCCTGGTCTGATGCGCGTGCTAACTTTTATATCGACGGTCAAAATTACGAGATCCAAACCATTGCCAATACTTTTGAAGATGGATACGCCCTGGTAAAATACAGAAACGTGGATGTAAACGGAAACCAGGGAAGTGATGCTTCCGGAAATTTCGCCGATTGTGATATTCCACTTATCCGTTTGGCAGAAATGTACCTGAACTACGCTGAGGCTGCTGTGAAAGGTGGTGGAGGTAGCGTGGCTACTGCAGTTACCTACATTAATGAGCTCAGAGCCCGTGCCGGAGCTGATGCTATTGCGCAAGGAGACCTTACCGCTCAATTCATATTAGACGAAAGATCAAGAGAATTGCAGTGGGAAGGCTTCAGAAGAACTGACCTGATCAGATACGGACAATTCGTTAGCGGAAGCTACCTGTGGCCTTTCAAAGGAGGCGTACAGAACGGAAAAGCTGTTGAAGATTTCAGAAAGATCTTCCCGCTTCCGAACAACGTTCTTCAGATCAACCCTAACTTAACTCAAAACCCCGGTTACTAACCACTAATACTATTACAAAATGAAAAAGTTTTTCAAAAACATAAAGTACTTTGCCATGGCCGCTGCCATGGGGGTAGGATTCACCTCCTGCGACAATGAAGATTACCTGGTGATCACGGCTACTGAGCCGGGAGAAGCTCTTGTATTCACCAATACCATCGAAAATGAATACCTGATCTCTTCTAAGACCTCTTCAAACGTTGCTGAGCGTTTCGTATGGAGTCCTGCAGATTTCGATGTACCAACCCCTGTAAACTACACCCTTGAAGGATCAGTAAATGCTGACTTCTCAACGATAGATTACACCTCAGGTACTATCGATGCTACTAACCAGGCAGTGATGGTTAGAGACCTGCTGGGAATGGCTGAGGCTATGGGCCTTGATTCTGATCCGTCAACCAACGGAGAAGATGGTCAACCTAACAACACAGGAGAAGTTTACTTCCGTGTGCAGGCTTTCGTTGGAGATGCCGGAGCTGCAAACAGCGTAAACCAAACTTCAGACATCAGTGCTATGACCATCTCTATGATCGAAGACGCCGGAGCCGGAAGTGGTATCACGATTGCTTCATGGGGTCTTGTAGGGTCTGCTGTTAACAATTGGGGAGCATATCCTGATATTCCAATGTATGACGATGGCAGCGGAGTTCTTGTAGCTTATGCTTACCTGAACAGCGGTGCTATGAAATTCCGTGAAAACAATGACTGGGGTAACAACCTTGGTGATGACGGAGCAGATGGAACTGTAGAAGCTAATGGTGCCGACATTGTTGTTGATGCAGCCGGACGTTACAAAGTAACGCTTGACACCAACAATAACACCTGGAGCCTGGAGGCTTACTCTTGGGGGATTGTAGGATCTGCCTACAATGACTGGGGTAACCTTGGGCCTGACGCACCTTTCTACTACGATTATACCACAAACACCTTTAAAGCAGGAGTTAAACTTCTTGACGGAGCTATGAAAGTTCGTTTCAACAACGATTGGGGACTGAACTACGGTGATTCCGGTGCAGACGGAACTATTGAAGAAGGTGGTGATGACATCGTAGTTACTGCAGGTTTCTACCTGGTAACTCTTGATATTGAAAACGGAACTATCGCTATCGAAGAAACCAGCACTTATGGTGTAGTTGGTTCAGGTTACAACGACTGGGGTAACGCCGGACCTGATGCTACCTTAACTGAGATCCAGCCTGGTATTTTCTATGCTGATAATATCACTTTGGTTGACGGTGCTATCAAATTCCGAGTGAATGAAGATTGGGGATTAAACTACGGAGACAATGAGCCGGATGGAGTCCTTGAACAAGACGGAACTGATATTACGGTGACTGCAGGAACCAACCGAATCATGCTTGATTTCAGCGACAGTGGAAATCCAACTTACAACCTGTATCCTTTTGAATAATGTATTATTTCAATAGTATATAAGGACTTAGAAAAGGGTTGATGCCATAGCGCATCAACCCTTTCTTATTATAATTCCAAAATTTCTATGAAAAAATTTCTACTCCTTTTTCTTGCGATGGCCCTCCCCCTGCTTGCGGGAGCCCAACAGCAAAACGCTACGGCCAGTATTGACCCTCCCACCTTTGGAGAAAATACAGAGATCACGATCACCATAACAGGCGTTGACCCCTCCCAATGGGGCGTAAGCGACCTCTATATGTGGATGTGGTCTTACGATGAGAACGACACCAACGAACAGAACTCCCCTACCAATGGCACCTGGGAGAGTTCCAACGAAGCCCAGATAATGGTCAACAATGGCGATGGCAGTTACAGCTTCACCTTTACCCCTACTACCCTTTACAACAGAACAGGAATCGGTCGGATTGGCTTTCTTGCCAAGGCCAAGAATGGAACCGGCGACAAAAAAACACAGGATCTTTTTGCTGAAGTAGGAGGCTACCAGCTTTCCCTAATTAATCCGACTAAACAAGTAACTGAAATTGCCGCAGGTACCGCAGTAACCATTGAAGCAGTAACCTCAGATAACTCTACATTCACCCTGCTTGCCAATGACGTGGAAGTAGACAGTCAAACCGGGATCACTGAGTATACCTTTACTACAGCACCCCTGAACGCAACCACCAATTTTACCCTCACCGCCACCAACGGTTCAGAGACCCTTAGCGAAAGCTTTACCTATCTCATTCCTCCAACCGTAGTTGAGGAAGCCCTGCCTGCAGGTTTGAAAAATGGGATCAATTATAACGAAGCAGACCCCACCAAAGCTACCCTGGTACTCTTTGCTCCGGGAAAGAGCTTTGCACACGTGATCGGTAGTTTTAACAACTGGCAGATCAGTGACGACTACCTGATGAAAAAAGATCCAACCACCGGACAATTCTGGCTGGAACTTACCGGGCTAACCCCACAAACAAACTACAGCTTTCAATACCTGGTAGACCTCAGCATCAATATTGCAGACCCCTACTCTACGACTATTCTTGATCCGTGGAACGATCAATTCATCACTGACATAACTTATCCGAACCTGCCGGCTTATCCCGAAGGACAATCGGAAGCAGTAACCTTATTGCGCACCGGAGATCCTGAATACATCTGGTCTGCAGCCACCACCGGATTTACTCCTCCATCAAAAACAGACCTGGTGATCTATGAGCTGCTGATCCGTGATTTTGACGAACGCCACAGCTTTGCCGCCGTAGAAGATCGTCTAGATTACCTGGCAACATTAGGCGTTAACGCTATCGAATTGATGCCGGTTAACGAATTTGACGGAAACGAAAGCTGGGGATACAACCCCTCTTTCCACATGGCCCTGGATAAATACTACGGAAGTCCCGAAGCCTTTAAACAACTCATTGATGCCTGTCATGCCAGGGGGATGGCCGTGATCGTTGACGTGGTGTATAACCACGCCACCGGGCAGCATCCCTATGTGCGCCTATGGAATGCCACTAATGGCACAACAAGCGGAGCCCCAACAGAAGAAAATCCGTTCTTTAACACCTCCGCCACCCACAGCTACAGTGTATTCAATGATTTCGACCATTCCTACCAGGGCACCCGAGACTATGTGAACCAAACCCTTGAATACTGGATCGAAGAATACAAAATCGATGGCTTTCGCTGGGACCTTACCAAAGGCTTTACCCAGAATTGTAGTGGTTCTAATGAGGGATGCACCAATGCTACCCAGGCAGACCGTGTTGCTGTACTGAAAGGGTATGCTGACACCCAATGGGCAATGGACGACGACTTCTTAGTGATCTTCGAGCACCTTGGAGGCCTACAGGAAGAAGAACAATGGGCCGACTACCGTATTGATGAAGGAAAAGGCATTATGCTCTGGAACAAGATGACCGGACCTTATAACGAAGCTACCATGGGATACAACAGCGGATCTGATTTTTCGGGAGCTTCCTGGAAAGTAAAAGGCTTTAAACAACCTTCTGCGGTCTCTTATATGGAAAGCCACGATGAAGAGCGCCTTATGTTTAAAAACCTGCAATTCGGAAACTCAGAAGGCAGTTATAACGTAACCAACCTGAACACAGCTCTCCATCGTATGAAGGCTGCAGGTGGTATGTTCTTCACCATTCCCGGCCCGAAAATGCTTTGGCAGTTTGGAGAATTAGGGTATGACATTAGTATAGACGTGCCTGACAGAACAGGCAACAAACCTATTCTATGGGAATATTTTGATGATCCTGAAAGAAAGGCCATTTACGACAGCTGGAGCGATCTGATCAAACTGCGCACAGGAGAAGCTATCTTCGAAACCACCGAGTTCACCCTTGACCTTGGCAGCAGCAGCGGTATCAAGCAAATTACGCTGACCGACCCTAACGCCACCGGCGATGCTATTAAATTTGTAACCGTGGTCGCCAACTTCGGATTGACGCCGATCACCATGACCCCCGATTTTGCTGAGACCGGAGCCTGGTATGAGGTGCTTGAGGAAAATAAGAAATACGTGGTAACCAGTCTTGATCAAACCATAGAACTGGCCCCTGGTGAATTCAGGTTGTTTGCCAATAACCCTTCTTCCTTATTCCCCGACAACAACATTCCTGATGCCGATCACGACGGGGTAGCCGATGCAGATGACCTTTGTAACAATACTCCTCTGGGCGCAACAGTCAACCTTGAAGGTTGTGAGATCTTCACCCTACCTGCAGACAACTTCACCCTGCTGGCCACCGGAGAAAGCTGCAGAAACAGTGATGACGGCAGCATTTCAGTGACGACAAAAGAGGTATTAGAATACAATGTGAATATTACAGGCACCAACCTCCAGACTTCAGATACCTTTAACGGTACCGAATGGAGTCTTGAAATGTTGGAAGCAGGCACCTATGAAATTTGCTTTACCATTGCTTCAGAGCCTGACTTCGAACAGTGCTTCGAAGTATTGATCACCCAGCCCGAAGACCTGGCTGTTTCCAGCAAGGTCAATACCTCGGCAAGAAGTCTTTCTCTTGACATGGAGGGTGGCGAACGCTATATCATTACCCTGAACGGGTACACCTATGAGACCTCAAAAAGTACTTACGACCTGCCTTTGAAAGAAGGCTGGAATGAATTGAGTGTTAAGACCGCTGTTGATTGCCAGGGTGAATTCAAGGAAACCATCTTCGTGGGAGAAAATGCTATGGCCTACCCTAACCCTGCCAGGTCGTATATTAATATTTCCCTGCCGTCAGAATCAACGGCCACCTATTTTATCTATGACCTGCTGGGCAACCTGATCCAAAAGGGTGAGGTAAACAGCTACTCAACAATGAACAATCGTGTTTCCTTAATTGGCATCACTCCGGGATTATACCTCCTTCATATTGAAGGCAGTGATCTTAAGGAAACTTTTAAAATCGTGAAACAATGATAAGATCTATGATACCATCCATATTCCGAAACACCTTGTTAGCAGCCATGGGAGGGCTTCTGCTCTCCTGTGGCGGTGAATCGGGAGATACCCCAGAACCGGAACCTGTACCCGATCCGTTGCCAGCTGCCCTTAGTCTTCCGGCAGACAACGAGGTGTGCTACGACGGTAACATCATTTCTAGCAGTATGAGCGAGGTGACCTTTTCATGGAACCCTTCAGAAAATACCGATCGCTATCAACTGGAGGTCACCAACCTGAATACCAACATCTCAACTGTGTATCCTTCAACCGGCACGCAGATCGCTGTAAGCCTTGAACGAGGTGTGCCCTATTTGTGGTGGGTCACTTCATTAGCTACAGGTTCGCAGAATTCCGCCACCTCCGCATCACGCAGGTTTTACCTGGCCGGCGAAGGTATAAGCAATTACGCACCCTTCCCAGCTGAACTCACCGGACCTTCTTCAGGAAGTACCGTTGCAGCAAACGCAGTTACATTTACCTGGAAGGGCAGCGATGTAGACAGCCAGGAACTTGTGTACGCCCTGTACCTGGATACAACTGATGGCAAAACGCAGCAGGAGGCTTCCGGAATTACGGCACAAACGTATGAAGTTACAGGTTTGCAGGCAGGTACCGTATACTACTGGAGCATCAAAACCACAGACCCTCAAGGAAATACTTCGAGATCTCCCGGCAGAATTTTTAAAACTCAATAGTTTTAGGAAATTACTTTCAACTGCTATAAGAATAGTTGAAATGCTAAAAATACCGACAAACAACCTGCAATAAGGGCTTCGGATTACCGAAGCCCTTATTTTTTAGGTGGTCTGCCCAAATATTCTTAAAATAGTTATCTAATTTTTATTATATTCACAACCTCTGCAATGCCTAAATTACCTACAACAAAATGTAATTATCAAGGGCAGTTATTGTAGAAGCTAACTATTTGAACTTTAAATTTAACTGTATGAAAAACAATTTACTTAAAGCCATGGTGCTTTTAGGGGCATTTCTATGTTTTGCCCTAACCCAGGCCCAAACTGTAAGTGGTACGGTTTCCGACCCTTCTGGTCCGCTTCCCGGTGCGAATGTACTGGTAAAAGGAACAAGCATAGGGACTCAAACCGATTTTGACGGTAACTACACCCTTGAAAATGTTCCCTCAGACGGGGTTTTGGTGTTTAGTTACGTAGGATTCGTTTCACAGGAAGTACCTGTGAACGGTCAATCTACCATTAACGTAACGCTTCAGGAAGATGCCCAGGCACTTGACGAAGTAGTGGTTATTGGTTACGGTACCCAGGCTATTGAAGATGCTACGGGTGCGGTAGACGTGGTTTCCTCTGACGATTTCCAGAAGGGGGTTATTTCATCCCCTGAACAATTGATCCAGGGTAAAACTGCAGGGGTACAGATCACCCAGACCAGTGGTGAGCCCGGTGCCGGAGTTAACATCCGGATCAGGGGTACGGCTTCGGTTCGTTCTAACAACAACCCGCTATTTGTTGTAGACGGAGTGCCATTAGCTGCCGAAGACACCCAGAGTGGTGGTAGTGATGTGGGTAACGGTGCTACTTCTGCCAGAAACCCGCTAAACTTCCTTAACCCTTCTGATATTGAAAGTATTTCCATCCTGAAAGATGCCTCTGCAACCGCCATCTATGGTTCACGAGGTGCTAACGGGGTTGTATTGATTACTACCAAGAGTGGTAAAGCCGGTGCCGGAGGTGTATGGGAAGTGAACGCGAATATGGCTTATGCCGAGCCTGCCAAAAGTTTTGATCTGTTAGATCGTGAGCAATACCTGGCCGGGATCGCCCAATATGGAAATGACCCTTCAGCTCTTGATTTCGGCAACGATACCGACTGGCAAAAAGTGGTATTGCGTTCGCCGCTATCTCCGGTAGCTAATGTGGCTTATTCGAACAACTATGGCTCAGGGAATGTACGTGCTTCTTTCGGTTACCAAAATCAATTTGGTGTTGTTCAAAATTCTTCACAGGAAAGAATTACAGGAAGATTAAACCTTTCTCAGCGTTTATTAAACGATAAATTAAGACTGGATTTCAACGGTACACTTTCAAGAGTAAACGATGAAGCTCCGCTTATTACAAGAAATGCAGGATCTCAGGGTGACCTTTTAGGTGCTGCTTACTTTGCAAATCCGACCTACCCGAATGATCCGACTTTTGATCCGGGAGGTGCCGAATTAAACCCGGCCAACCTCTTGGTTGAATACGAAGATCTTACCAATACTAACAGAGTACTGTTCAATGCTTCTGCAGAATATGAGATAGTAGAAGGACTGAAAGCTAAGGTGATCTATGGTTATGACTACTCACAGTCTGACCGTAACCAGACCTTGACACGTGACGTGATCGGTTTCAACAACGGTACCGTTGGTAATGGTCGTGGAGTACTTAGTGAAGTAAACCAATTGAACCGACTGTTTGACGCTACGCTTTCTTACAATAAAGAATTCGGAAACTCTTCTCTTGAGGCCTTATTAGGTTATTCTTATCAGAGCTTCCAGAGATATGGTAACACTACCCTAGGTTTTGGTTACAGCAGCAGCGAACACGAGGATATGAGAAACGATCTTAACAGAACCAAAGATATCTTATTAGGCTCTGTTGATGGAGAATACCAGCAGATCATTTACTCTCCGGACCAGGATGCACTGGCCATCAACCGTCTCTTTACTGACGATGCGACCTCTGCACCGCTCCCTGGAAGTATTCCAATTGCTTCTGCCGGTTATGACCGTTTTGATTTCACTGATGAACTGCAGTCATTCTTTGGTAGGGTAAACTATACCATCGCTGAGAAATACCTTCTTACAGGTACTTTAAGAGTGGATGGTTCGTCACGTTTCGGACCAAACAACAAATACGGATGGTTCCCATCTGCGGCATTTGCCTGGAAGCTTCACGAAGAAGATTTTATGGGTGATTCCTTTTCTGATCTGAAACTGAGATTAGGTTGGGGTATTACCGGTAACCAGGATGGTCTTGGATATGGTAACTACCTCTTCCGTGAGCGCTATGCCGGTATCGGTATCCAGAACAACGGTAACATTCAGGTTCCCGGACTTTCTATCCAATCTTTACCGGAGGACGATCTGAAGTGGGAATCTACCGCTCAGTACAACATCGGTCTTGACTTCGGATTAGGCCTGAACAGACTGAACGGATCTTTAGACTTCTATTACAAGAACACTACTGACCTTCTGTTAAGAACGGAAACAGCTGCTCCGTCTCCTCAGGACTTTAACTTCCAGAACCTTGATGCTGATGTGATCAACAAAGGGGTGGAATTTGCCATCAACTATGATTTCATTCAGCAGGAAGACCTGTTCTGGACTGCCGGATTCAACATTTCGTATAACGAAAACGAAGTTAAGAACCTGGAAGGTGTACAGATACAAACCGGAGAGATCAACGGTAACGGACTTACCGGAGCCTTTGCTCAGTTACTTATCACCGATCAGCCATTATTCTCATATTATTTAAGAGAGTTCGGAGGATTTGATGAGAATGGTATTTCTATCTATCCAAACGGTGATGTACAGCAACTTATAGGTAAATCTGCCTTACCAAAGGTAAACCTTGGTTTCAATACTTCTTTCTCCTGGAGAAACTGGAGTATGGATGCCTTCCTTACCGGACAGTACGGTCAATATATTTATAACAATACGGCTAACGCCTTCTTTACCGCCGGTATTATTAACGGAGGTAAGAATGTTACCACCGATGTGCTAACCAATGGGGAATCACCTGCTAACGCACCCGATGTATCTACCAGGTTCCTGGAAGATGGAGGATTCCTCAGAATGCAAACCTTGAGTCTGGCTTATGACGTTCCGCTAAGCGGAGAAGGGTCTTTTAACAGTATGAGACTGTCACTAACCGGACAAAATCTTTTCGTGATCACTGACTATAGCGGTCTTGATCCCGAGGTGAATGTAGATAAGTCTTTGAACAACGTTCCGTCTTTAGGAATTGATTATTCAAGTTTCCCTAGACCAAGAACGATTTCGTTTGGTGTAAGTGCAACCTTTTAAAAATTGAAAGAATGAGAAAAATGAATTTTAAACCTTTATTCCTGACCCTGCTCGCTGTTGGTTTTGCCAGCTGTACGGATTTGGAGATCGAAGAGACCGATTCCATTTTCGGATCCCAATCGGGTGAGTTTACCGGAGTAGACGCTGCCGGTGTATTGGAGAATGTCTATAATGATGTTCGGGGTCAACTCGAGAACCAGGCTGATCTTTACGCCATGGCGGAGGTTAGTACTGACGAATTCCTGGTACCAACACGTGGTACAGACTGGGGAGACAACGGGGTATGGCGTACGCTGCACTCGCACACCTGGGATGCCAACCACCAATTTGTGCGTGCCGTATGGAACAACATGAACCGCAATGTATTTAACGCTTCTGCGGTAATCGATTCGAAAAGTAACCCTACCACCCAGGAAGTGGCTGAAGCCAAATTCCTGAGAGCATATTCTATGTTCTGGGTAGTGGACCTTTACGGACAAGCTCCTTTCAGAGATGTAAATTCAGATAACACTGAACTGCCTGTAATTTTGAGCAGAACAGAAGCTACTGATTTTATCATCCAGGATTTGGAAGAGGCCATTCAGGATCTTCCGGATGCACCTGCAGGTGGTTCCAACAGAGCCACAGCAGAAGCTGCTAAATTTTTATTGGCTAAGGTGTTATTAAACCGTCATGTTTACAACGGAAGCGGTACGCCTGACAATGCTGATATGAACCGTGTGGTTACTTTGGTTGACGAGATCGAAGGAGCCGGTTTTTCACTGCACAACGGTGACTACTTTGAACTATTTACCGACGCTCAGGATACTGAAACCATTTGGTATGTAACTGCCAGTGTGGGTAACCAAATGTGGAACGGACTGCACTATAAGCAAAATTCTCCTGACAACGAAGGAGGTGGATGGAATGGATTCTCTACCATCGCTGAATTCTACGATCTTTTCGAAGGAGATCCGAACATCAACGTTCCGGGATCCGGACAGGAGCCACGAAGAGGATTTGTTCCTACCGACGGTTCTAACCTGGGTATAGGATATGGTTTCCTTATCGGTCAACAATACGACCAGGACGGAAATGCTATGACCGACAGGCCTGGTAATCCTTTGATCTTTACAAAAGAGCTTCCCGGATTATTAGGTAATGACGAGCGTACCGGTATCCGAGTGATAAAGTATCACCCTGAAAACGGTGCTTTTGCCGGACATAAGGTTATATTCCGTTTCGCAGATGCTCACCTGATGAGAGCAGAAGCCGAATGGTATATGGGAGCTGATATTACAGCAGATGTTAACGCTCTGAGAACTCTCAGAGGTGCCAGCGCTCTTGGAAGCGTAGGTGCTCAGGAACTTCTTGATGAGCGTGGACGTGAGTTCTATGCTGAGTTCTGGAGAAGAAATGACCTGATTCGTTTCGGACAATTCACAAATGAATGGTCGTACAAGGAGATCTCAGGAGACGATACTAAAGTATTGTATCCGATCCCTTCAACTGCATTATCTTCTAACCCTAACCTGGTTCAGAACCCAGGGTACTAGGACTTAGAAAGTAGTATAAAATTGGAAAGAGGGCTGATAGGCCCTCTTTTTTTGTGGTTGATTTTTTCACTTACTCTAACCACCCCGCCCTGCGGGCACCCCTCCTTGGAAAGGAGGGAGTATGTCACGATTTCATAATTAGCATAGGTAGCGGAAGACATCACTCCATCACCCTCAAAACAAACCCCTCATTATGCACATTCTCCAGCTTTACATTATCATCTTTTTCGAGGTATTTCCGTAATCGGGTAATAAACACATTCAAACTCTTACGATTAAAATAATCGTTCTTCCCCCAGATGGTAACCAGGATATCCCTATGACGGCATACCTTATTTTTTCGTTCTGCCAGGTATTGCAGTAATTCATTTTCCCGACCGGTTAACCGGATCTCCTCACCATTACAGGTAAGCAACAGGTTTCCGGGATCATAAGAATATTTTCCAAGAGAGATCACAGAAGGCCCAGCAGTTTCTACCTTCTTTCGCGTGTTCTTGACAAGACGTAACAGGTTATTAATGCGTACCACCAACTCTTCTTCATCCACCGGTTTTTTCAAATAATCAACCGCTCCGAGGGAGAACCCTTTCAGCACATCTATTTTTAAGGAGCGGGCAGTCAGAAACATAAATGGCAGCCCGGGATATTCCTCCACCATTTTTCCGGCCAGGGTAAAACCATCCATTTCGGGCATCATGACGTCAAGGATAGCCAGGTCAAATTGCTCATGTTTAAGAATTTCCAGGGCATCTTTGCCATTTTTTTCCCAAGTAACCTCGAAACCTTTCATACCAAGGTACTCCTTCAGGAGGTATCCTAAGGCCTGGTCATCTTCAACCAGCAACAATGATGCATTCTTTTCCATAACTTAAATCAAAGGGATTTGAATGGTAAACACAGACCCGCTTCCAGGTTGACTCCTAAGCAACACCTTTCCCTTATGCAGTTCTGTGATCCGTTTTACAAAATGTAATCCCAGCCCATAACCTTTTACAGCATGCAGGTCTCCTGAGCTTACCCGGTAAAACTTTTCAAAAATACGTTTTTGATCTTCTTTAGGGATTCCGATCCCATTATCCTCCACACAAATCCGGGCGTACTTATCATCGGCCTCCAGGGCCAAAACTATTCTTTTTGGATCAGCTGAATACTTCTTCGCATTGTCCAATAGCGTATCTGTAACATTTTTCAGGTATGATTTCATTCCCTTCACCCATACCTGACCTTCAGGGATACGCGTGCTGAAATCTACTGCCTCCAAAGCGGCCACGCCTTCAAACTCTTCAGCACTCTCCCTAAGCAAAGCTGCGAGATCCAGTCGGGTCCGTTTGAGCACCTCCCCTTTTTCTTCCAGGCCGGCCAATTCTAAAACACGATCTATCTGGGCTTTTAATTTATCTAATTGAACACGGATGATACCGGCTACCTCCTTTTTATCCACATCTTCCCTTTCGGCCAGCAATTTGGTTGCCAAACCAATGGAAAACACCGGGGTTTTCAACTCGTGGGTGAGGTTATTTATAAATTCATTAGTCACCGTGATAAGCGAACGCTGCTGCAAAAATCCTTTAAGCACCCATATCACAACCGCAGTAATGATCAAGAGAAAAATAGCCCCCGGTATCGTGAGCCCGTTAAGCTGCCGCATAAAATAGGAGTTCAGGTCACTGAATCTGAGCTCCAATATCACCGGAGCATCCTTAAGAGCAGGTAAATAGCCTTCCAGATGAACAGGATAGCTCAAAACTTTGCCTTCAGATTTTAAAACCTCAGGACTATGAAGATACACCAAGGTATCTTTATTTTTAAGCCGATAGGTGAAATCGCTGTTTACGCCATGCTTGACCAACACCCCCTTAACAAAGTCATTCAGGTAGAATCGGGAGGCATCCTGTACACTGTCGATACTTAACCTGAAGTAACTATCATCCTGCGTGATGGCCTTTCCTAAGAGAAAACTCAATTGATTTTCATATTCCAGGCCCTCTCTTATATCAGTAACCACCTCCCCCATCTTGTTATCAAACTGCACAGCAGCCAGGTTCAAACCAACCCTCAAAAACTGGTATTGAACATAGATTAGTCCGACAACCGACATCACGAACAATCCGATAAAAAAATTCCTGGTCTTCATTACATGTAATATTCGTAAAATATACAGCATCATCAGTTGATTTTAGTCATTCATTTAGCTTATTAATTTTTCATTAATCTTTTTGACTCTTTATTAATCTTTACCGGGGTTGTAAATGATTATTTTTACAAAGAGTTCGAATAGTTACAACATCAACAACTGCCAAAAAAATAAGCTAACCCACCGTTAGCTTTTTTTTGTTTAAAAAGCTATGTTTGAACTCCCCGACTCCCGGCCACCAATCAACACCGGTAATCAGGAGATCAACCAATAATGAAAACGCTACTTAACCTACATATCAGTCTGCTTATATGCCTGGCGCTCTTGGGCTGTCAACAAGAGCACAAAGCTTTCACCTACCTGGAGGCGTCATCGACCGGAATCACTTTTTCCAACGATATCAGCAACACTGAAAGCCTGAACATCCTGAATTATTTGTACTTCTATAATGGAGGTGGTGTTGCTACAGCTGACTTTAACAAGGACGGCCTGGCTGACCTGTACTTTACCGCTAATCAAAAACAGGATGAGCTTTACCTGAACAAAGGGAATTTTCAATTTGAGGTAATCACCGGAAAGTCCGGCTTGACACAAGATGACAGTTGGACCACGGGAGTAACCATCGTTGATATTGACGGTAATGGGTACCCTGACCTGTATATCTGTAAAGTCTCTCCGATAGCTGCCGAAGGCACACATAACCTGTTATACCTGAACCAGGGGCCGGACCAAAACGGAATTCCTGTTTTTCGCGAGGCCGCTGAAGAATACGGCCTGAATTTTAGTGGCTTTTCAACACAGGCAGCCTTCTTTGACCAGGACCTCGACGGTGATCTTGATATGTATCTGCTCAATCACTCCGTACACCCCAGCAGTAATTACGGAAAGGGTGCTTTAAGAGACATTCCGGACACTCTTTCAGGAGATCGGTTTTACCGAAATCACGATGGTTTTTACAAAGATGAAACTGCTGCTTCAGGCATTCACAACGGAAAAACCGGGTATGGCCTTGGCATAAGCATAGGAGACCTGAATAACGATGGCTATCCTGACCTCTATATTGGCAACGATTTTTTTGAAAACGATTACCTCTACCTCAACAATACCGATGGCACCTTTACCGACATCCATGAAAACGGTGATCACCTGGGGCACACCTCTCATTTCTCTATGGGTAATGCCATTACAGATATAAATAACGACCTGCTTCCGGATATCATTTCTGTGGATATGCTTCCGGAGGATCTATCCACCTATAAGACTTCAGGCCTCGAGTACCCCTACCACATCTACCAAAATTACCTGCGAAACGGGTACCAGCCACAGTATATGCAAAACACCCTTCACCTTAACAGGGGGAATAACGTATTTACAGAAACCGCCTATCAGAGCGGCATCGCTGCCAGTGAATGGTCGTGGGCTCCTGTTTCTGCCGATTTCAATAATGACTCCTACCGTGACCTGTTCATAACCAATGGTATTCCCGGCGCTACCAACGATATGGACTTTGTAAGCTTTATTGCCAATGAGGAGATCCAGAAAAAACTGGGCAGTAATATGGGTGCTGATGAATTGAAATTTATTGACAAGCTCCCTTCTAAGAAGACCTCCAATATGTTATTTCAAAATACAGGAGGAAATGAATTCACCCAACCCGGTCAATGGAATGAACATCCACCATCTTTTAGCAATGGTGCCCTTGCTGTAGACCTGGACAACGACCATGACCCCGACCTGGTGGTGAATAACATCAACGCACCGGCCTATATCATTCGAAATGATATCGAAGAAGGGAATGCCATCACTGTACATTTGGAGGGGTCTCATAAAAACACCATGGCCATTGGCGCCAAACTTATTTTGTATTCAAAGGAAAATTCTCCGGTATTGCAAGAATATCATCCTACTGCGGGATATCTTTCTGCCAATGCCTCCGGTATTCATTTGGGTATGGGCAACTCAACCACAGCCGATTCTCTCAGGGTCATTTGGCCTGATGGCAGTGGGGAGCTGCTTACGCAAATTCCGGCAGACACCACATTGACCCTTCAATGGAAAGATCATAACCCCGATCAAGCAGCTTATACTCTGAACGTAAACAGTGCACCTTTACTAAAAAACACAGTCATTGATACAGGGTTCAGGCACCGCGACCAACCCACCCTTGAGTTTAACGTAAATCCATTAATTCCATACGCTTCCACCAACCTGGGTCCAAGGGTTGCAGTGGGCGATCTGAATGGTGATAACCTGGACGACCTTTGCTTCGGAGGTGGCAAACGCCAGCCTGCCTCTTTGCTATATCAGACTTCCGAAGGTAATTTCATCAATGCTTCACCAAAAGTTTTTGAGGAAGACACCGATTCTGAGGGTACCGACCAATTGATCATCGATGCTAACGGAGATGGTTTAAATGACATTATTATGGTTTATGGGGGCAATGAGTACAGAACAGGACGGCCCCTGCAACCAAAATTATACCTGCAAACCGAAACGGGATTCCTGGAAAAAAAAGATGCCTTTGGAGAGCTCTATGTTAATGCTTCCAGGGTGAAGGCGGCAGACTATGATAACGATGGTGATCTTGATCTTCTGATCGCTTCTGATCTGGCTACCCACCAATACGGGGCAACCCCTGTTCAATACCTTTTAGAGAATAATGGTGATGGCCAATTTTCTGATATCACTGATACAAAGGCACCCGATCTCAGAAACTTAGGAAATGTGACCGATTTAATCTGGAGTGATATTAACCGGGATGATCGCCTTGATATTCTGGCAGTGGGTCACTGGATGCCTGTTTCTATTCTTATCAATACCGAAAAAGGATTCGATCTACAGAAAACTAACGGACTCGATGACTCACACGGCTGGTGGAATACCCTTAAGGTTACCGACCTCAACAACGATGGTCACCCAGACCTTGTAGCCGGAAACTGGGGGAGTAATACCAGGCTCAGGGCTAAAAAAGACACCCCGCTTAGATTGTACCGTAAGGATATGGATGGGAACGGCAGTATAGAAACTGTGATCAGTTATTACTACAAAGGCACTGAAACCCCATTTTCTTCGAAAGATGAACTAAGTAAGCAAATGCCTTTTCTGAATAAAAGGTTCCTCTCCTACACCGATTTTTCAACAGCTTCCATGGAAGATCTGTTCGGTCGGGAGAACCTGGACAATGCCGACGTCAAGATCACCAATGAATTAAGAAGCTCTGTTTTTATCAATGATGGCAATGGCAGTTTCACCAAAAAGCCTCTCCCCTTTGAAGCCCAGACTTCGACAGTCAATGATATAGCCGTAACCGACCTGAACCGGGACGGATTTAATGACCTTATCCTGGTAGGAAACCTCTATGAGATCTCGACCCAACTGGGACGCCTTGACAGTAACAGAGGTGTGGTATTACTGAACGACCGGGAAGGAAATTTTCAATTAGCTCAAATAGCGGGATTGACAGGCCCTATGAAAGCTATAGAGCCAATAAACATAAATGGCAGCCCTTATTGGGTTGTTAGCAGAAACAACGACACACCCCTTTTTTTAGAACCCATAAAGACCACTGATTATGATCCGAAAAAGTAATCTTTACCTGGCCACGCTGCTGGCATTAATTCTAAGTTCCTGTGCAGAGAACAAAGACGCCGAAGTTGCCGAAGGCGAAAACAAAGAGACCTTGTTTTCCCTGATGGCCCCGGAAGAAACAGGATTTCAATTCTTTAATAAGGTTGAAAATCAGAAGAATTTCAACATATTTAAATACCGGAACTTTTACAACGGAGGTGGGGTTGCCATTGGTGACATCAATAACGATGGGTTGGCTGATATCTATATGACTGCCAATATGGGTCCGAATAAGCTTTTCCTCAATAAAGGAGACATGGTCTTTGAGGATATCTCTGCAGCAGCGGGAGTTGAAGGTAATAAACCATGGTCTACGGGGGTTAATATGGTGGATATTAATAATGACGGCCTGTTGGACATCTATGTAAGCAATGCCGGAAACCTTGAGGGTAACAACCACGACAATGACCTTTACATCAATAATGGAGACCTGACCTTTACCGAACAGGCCGCCAAATACAACCTTTCGGAAACAGGCTTCAGTACCCACGCCACCTTTTTTGATTACGATAAAGACGGTGATCTGGATGCCTATATACTCAACAACAGTAATATCCCTGTAAGCAGCCTCGGGTATGCTCATCAAAGGGATGTACGTGCCCAGGATTGGGAGGGTGTACCTTATATTTTCAGAGGTGTGGGCGATATGCTTCTTCGCAATGACGGAGGTACCTTTACCGATGTGAGCGAAGATGCCGGGATCTATGGCAGCCTGATAGGATTTGGGCTGGGAGTTATGATCAGTGATGTGAACAACGATCTTTACCCGGATATTTACGTTTCTAACGACTTTTATGAGAGAGATTATCTCTATATCAACAACCAGGACGGAACCTTTACAGAGGACATCAAAGGCTGGACCTCTCACCTATGTCTTTCTGCCATGGGAGTGGATTTTGGCGACATTAACAACGATGGGAATGCCGATATCTTTATCACCGACATGCTGCCTGAACCAGAAGAAAGAGTCAAGTCTGTAATGACCTTTGAGGGCTACAATGTGTTCAAGCTCAAGCAAAGCAAAGATTTCTTTCAGCAGTATATTCAAAACACCCTGCAATTAAACAATGGAAACGGAAGCTTTTCTGAGATCGCACATTTCAGCGGGGTAGCCAGAACTGACTGGAGCTGGGCCGGCCTGATGTTCGACATGGACAATGATGGGTTTCGCGACATCTATGTAACCAACGGGATCAATCACGACCTGACCGACCTGGATTTTGTTGACTTTTTCGCCAATGACATCATTCAAAAGATGGCTCTGACGGGTAAAAAGGAGGCCATTGATACTATTATCAATAAAATGCCAAGAGTACCGCTACCCAATTACGCCTTCCACAACCAAAAAGACATCACCTTTAACAATGCTGCCCCTGATTGGGGTATGGATATTCCAAGCATGTCAAACGGTTGTGCCTATGGTGACCTGGACAATGATGGTGATCTCGACCTTGTCGTGAACAACGTAAACATGGAGGCATTTTTATTCAGAAACAACAGTGAAAAAGTTACCGGAAATCATTACCTCAAGCTGGATTTTGAAGGCAGCGACCAAAACAAATTCGGAATCGGAAGTACGGTACGTCTCTATTTTGACGGGAACCACTATATGCAGGAACTAAACCCTTCCAGAGGTTTCCAGTCATCTATGGAATACGGAATGACCATAGGCCTGGGTACTGCCAAAAAGATCGATTCTCTGAGAGTGATCTGGCCGGACAACAAAACCCAATTGCTAACCGATGTAGATCCGAACCAGGAGATCACCCTGAAATACGGAGAGGCAACAGCTGTTTTTGAAGTATCTAATAAGAAGAAAAAACAACCGACGATTTTCGAAGAAGTGGAGGGCCTCCAACTAGCCAGCCACAAAGAAAATAATTACAATGATTTCGATTATGAAGGGCTCATCAATGCGAAAGTCTCCCAGGAGGGTCCTTCCCTTGCCATTGGAGATATTGATGGTGATGGTAATGAGGATGTGTTCATAGGCGGAGCTGCAGGACAGCCGGGAATGATCTACAGGCATTTAAAAGACGGCGAAATCAAGGCCTTACCGCAACTCAGCTTTCAGAACGATGCCAGTCTGGAAGATACAGCAGCGGCCTTTGCCGATATCGACAACGATGGCGACCAGGACCTGATCGTTGGCAGCGGCGGTAACCAGGTAGGTCAGCAAAATACCTATGTAACCAGGGTGTATTTGAACAATGGTAAGGGCCAATTTTCAAAGGCTCCCTACGACCTCCCCTCCCGTTATAAGAATATTTCGGTCATTGCCCCTCATGATTTCGATGCTGATGGCGATGTTGATCTCTTTATTGGAAGCAGAAGTGTGGTTGGTACCTATGGTGTAAACCCTGACCACCTCCTATTGGAGAATCGAGGCGACGGCAACTTTTATGATGTTACCGAAAGACTGGCCTATGACCTGAATGATGCCGGTATGATCACTGATGCACAATGGGCAGATACTGATGGTGATGGCAAAAAAGACCTGGTGCTCGTCGCAGAATGGGGCAGCCCTATGATCCTGAAGAATAACGGCAGGAGACTGGTACGCACAGATTCGGCTTTAAACGAATTAACAGGATGGTGGAACACCATTGAAAGCGCCGACCTCGACAAAGATGGAGACCTGGATCTCATTATCGGCAACCGTGGTTCAAATATCATCTATCGTCCATCAAAAGAGCAGCCCATGGTGCTCTATATAAACGATTTCGACAATAACGGATCTATTGAACAAATACTGACCCAGCGTAAGGATGGCAAAGACTATCCTATTCACATGAAAAAAGAGCTAACGGCTCAGCTGGTATCCCTGAAGAAGGAAAACCTTAAGGCATCCGATTATGCACAACGGGCAATAGATGAACTCTTCCCGGAAGATCTGATCAACAATTCCATGGTGAAGATCATTAACACCTCAGAAACGATCATGGCCATCAATGAAGGCGATGGCAACTACAGAATAGAAAACCTTCCCAGCAGGGTACAACTATCCTGCGTATGTGGAATTAGTGCAGAAGACGTAAACGGAGATGGTCACACAGACCTGATCATGGCGGGTAATAATTTTGAATTTAAGCCACAGTTCTCCCGTCTTGACGCCAACTACGGAAACGTTCTGCTGGGCGACGGACAGATGAACTTTAACTGGTTAAATTACAACGAAAGCGGCTTCTTCATAAGAGATGAAGTAAAACATGTGGAAGTTTTTCACGATAAGAATGGTAAGTCCTACCTGGTAGCTGCCATTAATGACAATCAACCCAAAATATACCGACTTAATGAAGTGCTTTAAATCTTTAACGATTGGTCTTATTATTGTTCTTGGGATGGCCTCCTGCAATTCAGACAACAAGGTATTTCAGGAATTGAGTCAGGAGCAAACAGGTATCGGGTTTTCAAATACGCTTGAACCTGATGATGACATGAATATTTTGGACTACCTCTATTTCTACAATGGTGGTGGCGTTGCTGTGGGTGATATTAACAATGACGGTCTGGCAGACATCTATTTCTCCGGAAACCAGACCCCGAACAAACTCTACCTGAACAAGGGAAATATGAGGTTCGAAGATATTACCCAACAGGCAGGGGTTGCCGGAAAGAGCGACTGGAATACAGGTACGGTCATGGCTGATGTTAACGGAGACGGCCTCCTTGATATTTATGTCTGTGCTGTAGTAGGGTTGCAGGGCATGCGGGGCTACAACGAATTATACATCAATAATGGAGATCTGACCTTTACAGAATCTGCCGGCAGTTACGGGCTTGACCTGGATACCTACAGCTCTAATGCAGCCTTTCTTGATTACGATCTTGACGGCGATCTGGATATGTACCTCCTCAACCATGCCATACATACCCAGGAATCTTTTGGCAGGGCAAGCCTGAGGGAGCAACGCTCCTATGAATCAGGCGACCGCTTGTTTCGTAATGACGGGAACACCTTTACCGATGTAAGTGAAGAAGCCGGCATTTACGGCGGTGTGAACGGATACGGACTGGGAATAGGAGTAGCCGATTTTAACAGAGATGGATACCCCGACATTTATGTCGGTAACGATTTTCACGAAGACGATTATTATTATGTGAACCAGGGAGACGGTACGTTTAAAGAACTTATGAAGGAACATTTCGGCCATATTTCCAGGTTTTCCATGGGCAATGACATTGCTGACCTTAACCACGATGGTTATCCCGATCTGCTGTCATTAGACATGCTTCCCGAGGAAGAAAAACCCTTAAAAGCCTCGGAAGGTGATGATAATGTACAAATGCTTAAAATGCGTACCAATAACCTGGGGTATCATTACCAGTTCACCCGAAACATGCTCCACATAAACCGTCAGGGCGATTATTTTTCTGAGCAGGCCCTGATGTCAGGTATCGCTGCTACCGACTGGAGCTGGAGCGCCCTCTTTGGCGATTTCAATAAAGATACCGAACTCGATGTATTCATTGCCAATGGAATCCCAAAGCGACCTAATGATCTCGATTATGTCCGATTTGTTTCCAGTGAACAGATACAGAACAAGATAAGCAACACCTCGCTGATCGACCAGGAGGCCCTTGATATGATGCCCTCCGGAGTTGTCCCCAATTATGTTTTTGAAGGAAACAGCGATCTACATTTTAAAGACCGGACCGGGGAGTGGATCGCCAAAAAGGAAAGAATTACCACTGCTGTGGCCATGGGCGACCTTGACAACGATGGTGATCTTGACCTTGTACTGAACAACCTGAATGAACCCTCTGTGATCCTGGAGAACAAGAGTGAGGCAGATGAGAAACACCATCAAATAAGTTTTGATATCCGGTTCGAAGGCGCAAACACTCACGGCATAGGAACCAAGGTATTAGGCTATACAGAAGGCCGTTTATCCTATCGGGAATTGTTTCCCGTAAAAGGGTTTCAGGCTTCCTCTCAACCGCGAATACACCTCGGAACCGGACAGGCTCAGACCTTAGATTCGCTGCGAATCATCTGGCCCGATGGCACCACCGAACTGTGGGAGGATATAAAAACCGACCAGATCATGACCCTTGAGCCGGGAGACAACAGACAGCCATATTTAAAGAATAACGGTCCGGGCAAACTACTGTTTGAAAAAGACAGTACTGCCCTGGGAATCGATTTTGTGCACCAGGAAGACAATTACCTTGATTTTAATGCTCAAAAGCTGATTCCCTATCGCATTTCAGACCGCGGTCCGGCTACGGCCGTAGGAGACCTGAATAACGACGGACTTGAAGATCTCTATTTCGGTTCTTCTAAGTTCCATAAAAGTGCTGTATTCCTTCAAAATAACCTTGGGTATACTGCCACAGAGCTTCCGGAGGCTCTAAGAGATTCGGTCTATGAAGAAGTCACTGCCCTGATCAGTGATATTAACGGAGACAAAATAAATGACCTGGTACTGGGAAGCGCCGGAGGTAATTTCTATGGTAAAAGTGCCCCTTTAAGAGACCGGCTTTTTATAAACAACAATGACAGTCTAAATCAGGTTAATTTGCCTGAGCTGTATACCAACGCCTCTGTAATCCTGCCTTTAGACTTTGACAAGGATGGAGATACAGATCTCTTTATAGGCAACCAGGCCATTACCTACGACTATGGGAACATACCGGCCTCTGCCCTTCTGGAGAATACGCAAAACGGATACGAAGTTTATACTTCTGAGATCCTTGAACACCTGGGTATGATCACCGATGCCCGGTGGGAGGATATCAATGGAGATGGAGAAAATGAATTAGTTGTAGTGGGCGAATGGATGTCGCCGCGTTTTTTTACTTTCAGCGCGGGCCGCTTACAGGAATTAAACCTATTGGAAGAAAAGGTGTCAGGACTTTGGCAGGCTGTACACCCTCATGATATTGATGGCGATGGAGATACCGATCTTCTCCTGGGTAACTGGGGAACCAACACGAAATTCAAAGCAAGTCATAAATATCCGTTGATCATGCATTACGGTGACTTTGATAAGAACGGGGCTACAGAAACCATTGTCAGCATCCAAAAGAACGGAGATTATTATCCTTTGGAAACCTTTGATGAACTGGCCTCGCAAATGACCGTACTCATGAGAAAATCATTCACTGATTACACTTCTTTTGCGGGTAAAACCACCGAAGAGATCTTTGGGGACGAAATCCTTGAGAAGGCCACTGTACTGGAGGTTAACGAACTTAGAACAGGGTACCTTAAAAATGAAGGAGGGAGATTTCAATTTATCCCTTTTTCAAATATATTACAGGAGTCTCCGGTGACCACTTTCCTCTCTTATGACTTCAATAATGACCAAAAAGATGAAGTGCTGGCGGCGGGGAATTACTTTGGTGTTAAACCCTATCACGGAAGGTTTGACGGATTTCCGGGAGCGTTGATAACAGATGCCGAAAATCAGGTACTGACCCATGAATCAGGACTCAATCTTAGTGGAAAAGCTGTAAGGCACCTAAACATTATTACACTTAATAAACAACCCTATTTGCTGGTTACCGTCAATAACGGCCCCGCAGAAGTATATCAGATTAAAGCACAACAACCATGAAAAGAACCATTTATACCATCATAGCTATTGCAGGAGTATTATTAAGCTCATGCTCCTCAGATCAGACGCCTATAACCATTAGTGAAGAACACCTTCACAAATCGGTAGAAAAGGTAACCGAGATCATGATCCATGATATCTTTTCACCTCCCGTGGCGAGTAGAATCTACGTCTACCCCAATATCACAGCCTATGAGATCATAGCGAGAAATACCGGGGCCTACCCCAGCTTATACGGACAGATAGAACACCTCCCTGAAATTCCCGCGAGTGAAGATCCCGAGGTAAACGCATCATTGGCGGCCCTGATCGCCCATATGGAGCTAAGTAAGAGCCTGATCTTTTCTGAAGAGCGCATGCAAACTTTTCAAGACAGTCTCTATGGGGTATGGCAAGAACAAAACGAAAGAGAGTTCGAGGCATCTAAAGAGTATGCCGACCAAGTGGTTACCCTGGCAAAACAGTGGCTCGGCAACGATAACTACAAGGAAACCCGAACCATGCCCAAATTCACTGTTAACAGTGACGACCCATCACGTTGGCAACCCACTCCACCGGCCTATATGGACGGGATAGAGCCGCATTGGATGAAGATCCGACCCATGGTCTTAAATTCAGCTGATCAATTTAAACCGGCCCCACCTCCGGCATTTTCTATGGAAGAAGGGTCTGATTTCCACAAGGAGCTGATGGAGGTTTATGAGGTGAGCAATCGTATTACTGACGACAATTCTGAAGAAGTGGCCATTGCCCAGTTCTGGGATTGTAATCCGTATGTTTCAGTAACACGTGGCCACCTGATGTTTGCCACAAAAAAGATCACCCCGGGCGCACACTGGATCGGCATATGTAAGATCGCTTCCAAAAAATCAGGATTTGATTTTGCGACTACCCTGCACGCCTATACCAAAACCTCCATCGCCATCTTTGATGGATTCATCAGCTGCTGGGACGAGAAATACCGAAGCAACCTCATTCGTCCTGAGACGCTGATCAACCAGCACATTGATGAAAACTGGAAGCCTATCCTGCAAACTCCTCCCTTCCCGGAGTACACCAGCGGACATTCGGTAGTTTCAGGAGCAGCTGCCACCGTACTGACTTCGATCTTTGGAGATGATTTTGCCTTTGATGACGATACAGAACTACCTTATGGCCTGCCCGTAAGAAGCTTTTCTTCTTTTAATTCGGCAGCCGATGAGGCAGCCATCAGCAGAATGTATGGTGGTATACATTACCGCGCAGCTATTGAAGTAGGCGTTAAACAAGGGCGCTCTCTGGGCCACTTTGTGGTTGACCAACTGGTAATGAAAAACAAACAAGAAGAACTCGCTAACAACCAATAATGAATATGAACAGGTTATTCGCTATCCTCGGATTGCTCTTGCTGGCACTGATATCCTGGTATTTCCTTATAAAACCCAGCGATTATAATGTTTATTTTAATGTTTCTACCAGCAGCGGTCACGCCTATGATGAACTCCTTAACTGGGATTCAGTGACCGAAGCTGCAGATGAAACTACCGTATCCTCTCAATTCCCCTACCGAGAGCTTACACAGCAGCTCTCGGTGAACAAAACGACCTATAATATAGAGTGGAACCTAAGCAGATTAAATGACAGCACCACCCGCGTTAAGGCAGGCATATCTGAACCCGGTCACAAGATCGTTAACCGGATACTCATCCCCTTCACAGATACAGAATTTGAAAATACGACCCTCAACCTGGTCATGGATTATAAGAAGTTCCTGGAAGAAAGTATCAGTCAATTCAATATTGAAGTGACCGGTACAGAAACTACACCTTCTAAGTTCTGTGCCTGTACCAGGGCAAAGACCACCCCCGAAAACAAGGCTTTTAAAATGATGAGAGACTATAGCTACCTTTCAGGCTTCATTGCTTCTAATGGTCTCGAGGCCGATGGTAATCCCGTGGTTGACATTCTGGAATTCCAGGAAGAAAAGCGGCTTATCGAATTTGATTTTTGTTTTCCATTTAAAAAGCAAGACAGTCTGCCTGAGAGCCCCGACATCTTCTTTAAGCAGATAGAAGCCAGACCGGCCATAAAAGCCATCTATAATGGAGACTACCGGTTCTCTAACAAGAGTTGGTACCACATCTTTGATTATGCGGAAGATCAGGACATTCCCTATCTGAAGCAACCTCTTGAGGTGTACTATAACAATCCCAATATGGGAGGAAATACCCTGGAATGGGTAACAGATATCTATCTACCTATTGACCCCTCCTGATCAGGCAGATTCGCGTTTTACAATCGTTGTCTGAATGATCTCTTTGGTATACGGAGGCTCTTCATCACTTTCGTTTTCCAGCCGATCGATCAATAAGCTGGCTGCGCGATACCCGATCTCCTCCCCGTGCTGACTGACGGTGGTAAGTGACGGACTGCTGCTTTTAGATATAATACCATCGGTGAATCCGATTACAGCAATATCATCAGGGGTTTTTAGTCCTGACTTTTGAGCCATTTTAATGGCCTGTACGGCAAAGAATTCGGTAACGGCAAAAACAGCGTCAACTTCACTCTCCTTAAACAAGGCTTCTACCGCTTCGAAGTCGTTGTAAAAATTATCGAGTTTGACAATGCGTTTTTCATCGATCTCAATTCCTGCATCCCGAAGTGCCTTCTTGTACCCTTCTGTTCTCAGTTTCCCTACGCTCCCCATATAATCAGGCATGGTAAGTATAGCGATCTTCTTCTTTCCCTGATCGATCAGGTAATTCACCGCATCATAGGCCCCTTTAAAATCGTCAATGATCACCTTATCACAATCAACCTCCTCGGTTACCCGATCGATCATGACCACAGGCATCCCACGGTTGATCACCTCCTTGATATGGTGAAAATCTCCGGCCTTTTGAGTTCCCTGAGAAAGGGCCATTATAAAGCCATCAATACTGCCATTAGCAAGCATCTCCATATTGATCACCTCTTTTTCGAAAGTTTCATTAGAGATACAGATGATCACATTATACCCCCTTTTGGTGGCACACTTCTCAATTCCCGTAGTAATGGAGGAAAAGAAAAAATGCTGGATCTCCGGTAACACGATCCCCAGGTTTTTTGTCTTTTGGTTCTTAAGACTCAGGGCGATATTATTAGGCTTATAATTGTGCTCCTTTGCAAACTCCTGGATCAGTTTACGTGTTCGTTCACTGATCTCCGGACTGTCTTTAAGAGCCTTGGAAACCGTGGAAATGGACACATTAAATCGTTTGGAGATCTCTTTTAGGGTTATCTTCTTTCTCATGGAGTGTAGGAAACTTTTGAATTCATTCAAAAATAGCGTTAAAATTTAAAATCGCTTTCCAAATTGGCGGGTTGTTCGTAAATTTTTTACATGAAATGGACCATCACCTCCATATTAATATGGGTACTCTCTTTTAATTGCAGCCAAACGATCCCTGATCACCTGGAAGTGCTCACCTGGTTGCCCGAGGAAATGCGTGAAAACTCAGGTCTGGAAACCGTGCCGGGAAGCGATCTGATCTGGAGCATTAATGATTCAGGAAACAAGGATCATCTATACGGCCTGGATATTCAGGGGAAGATCGTGAAGGAATTCAATATCAAAGGGGCTGTAAATGAAGATTGGGAAGACATTGCCGCTGATGAAAAAGGCAATGTTTACATCGCAGACATTGGAAACAATAGTTATAAACGCGATGAACTTTTTATATACAAGCTGCCAAATCCGGCCTCAGCAACCGGAGACGATATGGAAGCAGAAGAAATTGAATTCCGCTACCCCGGACATAAAAAGAATCAACCCATCAATGCAGAAGCCCTGGTGTACCACAAGGGCAGGCTATATATTTTTTCCAAAGACGAAAATGAGGAAGAGGAAGAATTGGTGAAGGTGTACTCCGTACCTGCTGCCTCCGGAAAATACACTGCAAAATTAGTAGCTGAGATCCCGGCCTGTGATGACAACGATAACTGCAGGGTTACTGCCGCCGATATCAGCCCGGACGGAAAAACCCTGGCACTTTTAACTTATGATAAGGTATTGCTGGCTGCCAATTTCCTGGGAACAGACGAGGTACCAAAATTCAAGGTCATAGACCTCGAGCACCGCACCCAGAAAGAAGGCTTGTGCTTTTATGACCATCATACCCTGCTGCTCTCTGATGAACGAAGCCACGGGGAAGGCGGGGTGCTCTATCGGTTCGAATTGCCTCGGTGATGCTTTAACCACCCCGCTGATGATAGATCATCAGCGACCCTCCTTGGAAAGGAGGGTGTAATTAGTGCTTTTATTCGGGCCTGAATTGAGAGGATATTTCATTTAATACGTTCCGGAGAGCTTCAGCACTATGCGGATTTGGAATTCTCAAGACTTTAATTCCTAATTTTTTGAAATATAATTCACGTTCCTTATCCCTTTCATTGACTTGATCCGTATAATGATAGGGCCCTTCTAATTCTACAATCATCTTTTCAGAAGGGCAATAAAAATCTGCTATATATTTCCCTATACCGGCCTGCCTCCTGAATTTTCTACCTTCCAGTTGACGACCACGCAACTTACTCCATAAAGTTCGTTCATAAAGTGTTGCTTCATTTCTCAACTTTCGTCGGTATTCCGTCTGATATTTTCTATTGAAGTTAGAGCGCATTTTCAAATATATAGAATATATGCTACATATTCGATCTACTCTCAAAAGAATTAAAATTTACCCCCTCCTTTCCAAGGAGGGGTGGATCACGCTTTAAGTGTGATTCGGGGTGGTTCTGGGGTGGATCACGCTTATAGCGTGATTCGGGGTGGTTCTGGGGTGGCCACAGCTTTAGCTGTGAACGGGGTGGTTACATGACCATTAAATTACACCCCCTGATATCACTATTATCAAAGCGGCCCAAGACTTCAAAACCGCCAGCATGCCTGCGCCCAAGGTCCTGTGTGGCAATAAAGGAGCAGGTATGTATATTGGCCAGATCGATTACATTAATGCCCCCGGTCCTGTTATCTTCCAGGTAGGAGAAAGGATCTTCCATATCGCGAATAAGCACCCGCATCCAGGGTGGGGTATTAAAAATTCCGTCTCCCCTGGAATACGCCTGGCTCAGCAGTTCGGTCATACCGTATTCTGAATGGATCTGCCCAACCCCAAATCCTTCTTTAAGTATGGAGTGGAGTTCGGCTCGGATGAGCTCTTTTCTGCGACCCTTCATTCCCCCTGTCTCCATAACCACGGTATGCTTTAATTGGAAGCGATGCCTCTCTACCAGGTCAAGTAAGGCAAAAGAAACCCCTATCAACAACACCTTTTTCTTTTCCTGATCCAGTCTTTTTAAAAGCACAGCCAGCTCATCGATCTCCTTCAAGAAGAATCCACTCTCCGGATGATCTGACTCCCTGATCATATCGTCAACCATGTAGATCAAAGAAGAACCGGTACGCTCTAAATAGGAAGGCAGGAGAGCAAGTACCACAAAATCTTTTACAGGACCGTAAAACTGCTCAAAACCTCTTCTGAAACTATGCTCATAGATACTGAGATCGGGCACATGATGTTTACTGGTTTGAGACCCCGTGGTACCGCTGCTGGTAAAGGTCTGTACCACTTCCCTTCCCTCGCAAAGTATCCTGTGTTGCTTAAAGAACTCAATAGGCATAAAGGGAATGGATGCTACAGATGAAACCTCTTCGGGCGTGCGGGTAAGCAGATCGCAGAATTTCCGGTATACCCGATTTTCCCGGTACTGCTGTTGAAAGACCTGCAAACAGGCTTCCTCAAAATCCCGGTTATTCTTAATGCCAAAAATCTCTTGTTTCTCCATAGTTGAATTCCTGACAAAAGTAGCCAAAATAAAAAAGCACCCCGAAGGGTGCTCTTTCATATATTTTAATGTGCGCTGTGAATTACAAAGCAGCATTGATCCAGGTCCATCCTGAGATATCAACGGCACTACCATTGGCAAATACATCATCAGCAGCACTCTGAACCGGAGTACCATCAATTATTACATTGGTGGTCGGCCCGTCGTTAGGCATATCCAGGTTTGTATTATACCCATCAACGAACAGGTTAGTGAAGGTAGCTCCCGAAGTTTTCTTGAACTGCAAGGCAAGCCCTCCTACTGTAGAAACAGCAGTGAAATTAACCAGTTGCGGATTCTTATTCTCACCATCGGCCTCAACTGCAGTAGAGAAGTTGGCATCGGTATGAGACACATAAGTATCAGTAATGGTACCGCTCCATCCTTCAGTCCAGTCTACCGCATCATCCTCAAGATTTTCAAGATAGATGTTTTTAGCATTCACTGTTCCTCCAAAGAATTCTACGCCATCATCAGCCCCGTTATAGATGGCTATGTTCTCTACTGTGGTTCCCGAACCTACAGCATAGAACGAAATTCCATTATACTGAGACTCCGAATTGATCTGGGCTCCGGTTCCGTAAAGTACAAGGTTTTTGATGCTGCCTGAACTTTCGGTATCATCATCGCCTCCATAGACAAAGCCACCTACCTCAGCCTGGGCTCCAATTCCGGCAGTTGTGGTGGCATTTCCGCAAAT
This sequence comes from Robertkochia marina, assembly GCF_004799345.1. Taxonomy (GTDB): domain Bacteria; phylum Bacteroidota; class Bacteroidia; order Flavobacteriales; family Flavobacteriaceae; genus Robertkochia; species Robertkochia marina. Next base: position 1,285,690 of record NZ_SSMC01000001.1, on the reverse strand, counting down.
GGTAAGTCCGCCCCAGTCTCCCGGGTTACCACTAGCAGAAGACATGACAACCGGGTTGGTTTCTGTTCCCTGAATATCGATGGTTGCTCCTCTTAAAACCGCAATAAACACATCGGTTCCTCCTTCACGAGCAGTGATCCTTGTACCAGCAGGAATGGTCAGCGATCCACCTTCCTCAATGATATAAGAAGAGTTCAGGCTATAGGCAACATTAGGATCCAGGATCACATCTCCTGAAACAGACCCCTGAAGAACACTTTCTTCTACAGTACCGCGGTTAGCCACCCATGCAAAATCATTAATATCTACGGTCGGAGCCACGGTATAGCTATTCCCCGGATCGGCAGTTACTCCTTCGATCTGGATCACGGAAAGCTCGGCCTCTGTCGGGGCAGCAGGGTCTGCAGCATTTGGCAGATCCACCGAAGTATCATATCCTGTAAGTGACAAGCCTGTAATAGTAGCACCTGACTGCTTTTTAAACTGAAGGGCTACCCCTCCTGTTTCAGAAAGGGAAGTAAAGTTAGTGATGGTAGGATTGGCGTTCTCCCCGTCTGCTTCGATTGCAGTAGAGAACTCCCCTATAGTGTGTAATACATAGGTATTGGTTACACCACCGTCCCATCTCTCGGTCCAGTCTACCGCATCATCTTCGTTATTTTCCAGGTAAAGATTGGTTACCTCCACAGATCCCCCGAAAAATTCAACTCCGTCATCAGCTCCATTAAGGATAGCAACGTTATTGATCGAAGTTCCTGAACCTACGGCATAAAGAGAAAGCCCGTTGTACTGCGACTCCGAGTTGATCTGGGCACCTGCTCCCTCGATGATCAGGTAGTTAATAGATCCTGAATTATCGGCAGGATTATCACCTCCGTAAACGAGACCACCTACTTCAGCAGTCACATCAATACCCGAAGAAGTTACAGCATCTCCACAGATAACAAGCCCTCCCCAGTCTCCTGGAGAAGCATCTTCTGAGGTAAGCACAACCGGATTGGAGGCCGTACCCTGAATATCGATCATCGCACCTTTTTGCACTACAATATATCGGTCGGTACCCGCCTGAGAAGTAATGGTAGTCCCGGCCGGGATGGTCAGGGTTGCACCTGCTTCTACACTTAGAATACCTGTTAGTTCATAGGCTATGGCAGCATCAAGCGTCGTATCTTCAGTGATCTGCCCGGTAAGGTCATTTTCACCACCAAAGTCAGGAGGAGTAGTCGGTATGGTACCGTCATCATCACTACAGCCTACCAATGCGATCGCGGCAAATACTGATGCTATCACGCTAATTTTTAAAATTGCTCTTTTCATGATTGAAGATTAAATTGAAGATTAAGATTTATTGATTATTGATTATTGATTATTGATTATTGATTTAAAATGTATACTGAACTCCAAGGCTGAATACAGATCCGTTGGTGTATGAACGTACAGTCTTATCTGATTCAATTCCTGTATTTCCAGGCCTTACCAATTGTGTTCTTTTGATATCAGGATTTAACAGGTTAAGTCCTCTGAACTGAACGTTCCAATGATCGCCCAGTCTTTTTCCAAGTACCAGGTCAAGGGTTACGAATCCTTTTTCGATGATCTCATCGTTATATTCGGTCTCACTCAGATCCTGGTTTAAGGGAGCTCCCCCCAGAGAGAAGATCTTATCTGAAGAATAGTTCGCTGTAAGGGCAGCAGTGAATGGATTCTCTGATTTAGCCTCAAAATTCAGGGTAGAGTTCAGGATCCAATCGGCAGCTCCCTGCAGTCCGGTTTCCGTTTTTCCTTTGTAACGGAAGGTTCTGATGATTCGGCTTCCGTCTTCAGTGCGAATCTCTCTCAGGTCCTGGGTGTGCCACATACGGGTAGCATTCAGGTTCAGGCCAAGATCGTATCCGGCCAATTCTTCTTCAGATTTCAGCAGATCAATACGGCTTTCAAATTCCAGCCCGTAAACCTCCGCTCTGTCACTGGTGTTGAAATAAGAGAAAATACCTGATGCTCCTCTGGTGATCACACGGTTAATAGGGTTCTCAATTTCCTTATAAAAAGCTGCCAATGACAATAACTGTGATGAACTCGGGAAATATTCCCACTTCAGATCATAGTTATAGTTGGTTGATGCTTCCAGCTCGGGGTTACCTCTGGTGATCAGCCCTGTTGGAGACACATATTCAAAAGGAGCTATCTCTTTAAACTCCGGCAGTGTAATGGTACGGCTGGTTGCAAATCTGATCGCGCTATTCTCACTAAGGCTGTACTTAACATTAAAGCTTGGATAAAGATTTTGATAAGCCTTATCGTTTTCTCCTATTCGTCCGGGTACGTTACCTACGTCATAGGCTACCTTCAGGTCATCATCCTGATAACGAACTCCCAGGTTAAAATTCCACTTATTGATGCCCAGGTTAAAGGTTGTAAAAGCTGCGATTGACTGAAGATCGGCATCATAAGAATCAACCGGCTGTATATTGAAATCAAGGAGTTCATTCACAAAGTTATTTCGCACAAATACTGAACTAAGATCATCGATAGAAGTTGGTGTTACTGCACTTAAGAAAGCCTCTTCAACCCCGTAAACCTGGGATAAGAAATTACGTTCCTTATACCTGAAACTACCTCCTAAGGCTATACTGATCTGAGTGTTCTCTTCATCTTTTATGGTAAAGACATCTTTAATACGAGCGTTATACTCATCATCTCCGATCTTCTGCAGACGCTTACTCTGCTGGAAACCTCCTGTTCTGCCTAACTGAACCGAGTCCATCATGAAATTCACCTCGTTACGAATACGGTTAGGTTCATCAGCGTCTACACGGTTATAACCAACCGCCCAATCAATTTGATTTTTTTCAAATAATGGATGCGAACCTGAAAGCTGGGTTACCCAAAGGCGGGTCTGCTTAAGGTTCTGGTCACGGATGAACTGAGAGAATCCTTCTCCCGGGTTGGTTTCCTCAAAGATCAAACCTGTTCCATCACGCCCGGCTTCATACACCTGGTCATTGATGGTGTTGATAAGAAGGGTGTTGAATTTGATCTTATTGTTATAATTAAATGCATAGGTAGCATCAAACAAACCGGAGGTAGTTACATTCTTCCTGTACTCTGTAACATCGTTCAAACTGTCGTCCAGGAAGTTTTGATCATAGAGTTTAAAGATCCCTTCACGGTATTGGTGTGAGATAGATTGTGAACCTGTAAAAAACAGCTTCAGTTTCTCTCCAATTTTTTTCCCTGCCGATACAGCCACGCTTCCATTAAAAGGAGCTGAGGTTTCCTGGGTGTTCCAGGTCTGATCAAGCATATTATTAAACGTGAGATTGTTTTGGTTGTAAAAACCAAGAGTGGTCTCGTTCTGCATTGGTGATACTTTAAAGTTACCTGCAACCCCATCGGAGATCACATTGGTGTTGGCACCTCCTCGAACACGTACGCTGAACTCCTGATCACCTACCAGTTCTCTTGAAGAAACATCTACGGTTCCTGAGGCCTGGTCTGCATAGTTTTCAACGCTGTAGGTTTTACTTACTCCCACATTCTGGATCACCCGGGTTGGGAATAATCCAAGGTCAATATTTTTTCTGTCAACATCATCAGATGGAATTGGCAGCCCGTTCAGGGTGGTACTCAGATATCGGTCTCCAAGTCCACGGATAAAAACATCTCCCGAACCTTCACTACTGGTAACACCTGATATTTTGGTGGTGGCTGTGGCAGCATCAGATACTCCTATTTTGGTGAGCTGTTGAGCCCCGATACTCTCTTTAATTTCAACCGCTTTTTTCTGATCTAAGAGCAGGGCCGTTTCTGAGTCTCTTCGTACAGTAGTAGTTACTACCACCTCATCAAGACTCACGCTTCCGGCGCCTAAAGAAGTATTCACCTCTGTTACCTTACCGGCCTCAACAACAACATCCGTCAATTCAAGGGTTTCATACCCTACAAAACTAATCACAAGGGTATAGGTACCGGGGGCAACATTGGTCAGTTCAAAAAGACCGTCAAAGTCTGTGGTGGTTCCCTGGGTGGAGCCGGCGATCTGAACATTAGCAAAAGGCAGGGGTTCCTCGTTCATTTCCTTATCCAGGATCTTCCCGCTAATAGAACCATTCTGATCCTGGGCAAAAGTCATCGCGGTACAGAAGATCGCAATAAACGTTAATAGATTTCTCATTACTTTGATTACTTCGTTTGTTTTACTGCTGCAAAATAACGGCACATCTCCGGCCCGGATGTTAGACCGGAGTTAAGACTAAACACCGCCTATGTTACCTTTTTGTTACCAGATTAAATCATTGTTAAGACCTTTTGAATAATAGTTTTATCTTTACTTTTGAGCAGAAATTCAATCATTAATCGTATGAAAAAGAAGGAAATAAAGATCCTTTTAGTAGACGACGAGCCGGACATCCTGGAAATAGTAGGGTACAACCTGTCTTCAGAGGGCTATAACGTAACTACTGCTACCAATGGAGTAGAAGCCATAAGCAGCGCAAAAAAAGAGAAGCCCCACCTGATCATCTTAGATGTGATGATGCCCGAAATGGACGGTATTGAAACCTGCGAAAAAATGCGCAGTATGCCGGAACTCAACAATGCGATAATCACCTTTTTAACGGCTCGCGGAGAAGATTACTCCCAGGTAGCCGGTTTCGATGCCGGAGCAGATGATTATATTACCAAACCGGTAAAACCCAAGGTCCTGGTAAGTAAGGTTAAAGCGCTTTTAAGACGTTTAAAGGAGCAGGAAGAACAGGAAGACGATGTACTGAAAGCCGGTAACATCATTATTAATCGTGATGAATACAAGATCATCAAAGAAGGTGAAGAGATCATTTTGCCCCGCAAGGAGTTCGAACTTCTTTCTCTGCTGGCTTCCCGTCCGGGTAAGGTTTTTAAAAGAGAGGATATTCTTGACCAGGTATGGGGAAATGAAGTGGTAGTAGGTGGTCGTACGATAGATGTACACATCCGAAAGCTTCGTGAAAAGATCGGAGATGATCATTTTAAGACCGTGAAGGGAGTAGGTTATAAATTTGTGCAATAACCCCTTTCCGGACTGGTAATAAAGTCCTTGCAAATTTCCCTAAATTTGCCCAAACCCTTATGATTTGTCCGCTAAATTAAAAAAGTCATACCGCTTCGCCCTGCGCTCCGCGGGGTTTATCACCGGCCTCAGTTCTATTCTTCTGGCGGCCTTTCTCTATGCTTTTGACATTTTTCACCTTGGAGCCTTGTTGGGGTTTGCGGCCATTCTTTTCCTAATCTCTTTCTTTATTCTGCAGATTCGGGTTGAAAAATTCATTTACAAAAGGGTAAAGCGTATCTACGACGATGTTTCCCTGCTTGAAAAGACCGATTTTCGTGATCAGCCTATTACCACCGATATGCAAACCCTGACCGAACAGATCGAAAAGTTTGCCAATAAGAAAAAGATCGAGATCGAAAGCCTAAAGATAAGAGAGAGCTACCGTAAAGAATTCCTGGGAAATGTTTCCCATGAATTGAAAACCCCATTATTTATGGTTCAGGGTTATATTGAGACCCTGCTTGACGGGGCTTTGGATGATAAAGCCGTTCGAAAAAAATACCTGCAGCGGGCAGCCAAAGGTGTTGAACGACTCATTTTCATAGTTCGCGACCTCGACATGATCACCAAACTGGAAACCGGAGATCTCCATCTGTATCAGGAAGAATTTGATATTGTGGAATTGGTGCAGAATGTTTTTGACATGATGGAAATGAAAGCTGCTAAAAAGAATATCAACCTGACCTTTGATATGGAATATAAAAACCCCATATGGGTATATGCCGATAAGGAAAGGATACAACAGGTGATCACCAACCTGGTGGTAAATTCCATAAAATACGGGAAGCAGGACGGCACCACGGAGGTCAGTATTGAAGACCTGATCAAAAACAAGGTCATAATTCGTGTTACTGATAACGGAGAAGGAATTGAAAAGCAAAACATTCCGAGACTCTTTGAACGATTTTACCGGGTAGATAAAAGCGGTAGTCGTAAAGAGGGAGGTTCAGGACTTGGTTTATCTATTGTCAAACACATTATTGAGGCACATAAAGAAAAGATCTATGTGGAAAGTGTGTATGGTGTTGGTTCAGAATTCTCATTCACCCTTGAACGTGGAAAAACCGTAAATAAAAACGTCAGGATGAAAGCCGGCCAAAAAGCCCCGTAAATCGCGTCAGACCCCTGCAATAAGGTTACGTTTCTCAACGATCATTGGGTTACCATTCACAAAGAGTCTTAAAAAAATACCCGGATAATTTATTTTTTCAACCATCTGAACGAGGCGATCAATATTGCTCACCCCCGTTCATCGAAACTGCCGCAGGTGCAACACATCGTTCTGATAATGTGCAAAAGACGGCATTTTTCTATGCAAAAGATTTAATTAATTTTGCCATGAATTTAAACAGTTGATGTGGGAAGTAAGAATAAACTAAAAAGGTTCCGCGAAAATGAGACGTTTTCAAATGTCATTCAACCTTCGAGGGAAGAGGTAACTACGGGTAAGTTTGATTACAAGGGAAGGTGGAAGAAAAAATTCTTCAAGAACGAAAATCCTTTGGTTTTAGAGTTGGGTTGCGGCAAGGGAGAATACAGCGTGGGCATGGCCCGCAAATACCCCGAAAAGAATTTTATTGGAATTGACATTAAAGGCGCACGGTTTTGGCGTGGTGCAAAAACAGCCCTGGAAGAGGGACTCAATAATGTTTGTTTTTTACGTTCCCAGATCGAGCTCATCGACAAGTTGTTTGCGGCCAAGGAGGTCGATGAGATCTGGATCACCTTTCCGGACCCTCAGATCAAATATAAAAGAACCAAACATCGTCTAACTAATGAGACCTTCCTGGATCGCTACAGGTTGATCCTGAAGCCTGACGGCATACTCCATTTAAAAACTGACAGCGAGTTTATGCATGGATATACTCTTGGCTTGTTGCACGGACTGGAGGAAGAAGTTCTTTATGCCAATCATAATGTTTACAAAAACCAAGGCAGCCCCGAAGAAGTTACCGAAATTCAGACATTTTATGAAAAACAGTATCTTGAAGAAGGAAAACCCATTACCTATATCAAGTTCAAACTAAGCTAATGACCCATCTTATCATACTGTTCTTTGCCACTTTTTCTGCGTCATTAATGGGGGTGGTTTTTCCAGGACTGGTAAATATTTCGGCAGCACGTGCAGGTTCTAAAAGAGGCAAACAGGGAGGCATCATCTTTTCTGTCGGAGCCTCTGTCTCTGTTATGATACAGGCCTACATAGGGGTGCTGATCTCAAAATACCTTTACAACAACCCCTATGTGATCGACATACTGCTGAAACTCGCCTTGGGTGTTTTTGCTTTTTTTGCCGTTTACTTTTTGGTTACCGCCAGGAAAAAGAAGGTAAAAAAGAAACGGCGGGTTGAGGTAAAAAGAAAAAACCTGTTTTTTAAAGGCATGCTGATTGCCTTTCTCAACGTTTTACCCATCGCCTATTTCTGCGGACTTAACGCGGCATGGAAGGTTTCAGGGTGGATCAAGTTCGAGATCACAGACATAGCCGTCTTTATCATTGCGGCCGGCCTGGGCACCTTTGCCATGCTCTATATGTATGTGTTTTACTTTGATAAGCTGGAATCAAAAACCGATTATTTCTCCAGGTATTCCGATTATATTTTAAGTGCCTTGATGGGTATCCTTCTTATCATTACCCTGATTCGTTTATTCTATGGTGAAGTATAGCGAAAAAAGCGAGTCTTACTTCCAAAAGGTTTACGAGGTAGTAAAGCAGATCCCTCATGGCCGTGTGACCTCCTATGGTGCCATTGCCCGCTTTCTGGGCACAGGAGGTAGTGCACGTATGGTAGGATGGGCCATGAACGCCTCCCATACCATGGAGGAAGTACCTGCGCACCGGGTGGTTAATCGGATAGGCTTACTTACGGGAAAACACCATTTTCAAGGCACCAACCTGATGCAGCAACTCCTGGAGAACGAAGGTATTGAGGTGGTTAACGATCAGGTACAGGATTTCAAGACCCATTTCTGGGATCCATCTAAAGAATTGTTGCTATAACCCGCTTCAAAGGCCTGCAGAATTCATTATTTTTGCGCCGACTTCACCAACCATAATCATTATCAATAGTCCTAAAAATTGCAATTATAGGCGCACCTTTATTATGTGAGCCTTATAGTGTATCTTTGCAATTTAGAATGAATATAAAAAAGCAATCTAAAGCATTGCCTGTAATATAATCCATGAAGCTAAACAAGAAAGACATTATAGCGGCCCTTGAAACCATCTCTGCACCGGGAGAGGGCAAGAATATGATAGAGAGTGGTGCAGTAACCAATGTAGTTTGTTTCGGTGATGAGGTAGTGGTTGATATCACCATCAATAACCCAAGCCTGCAGGCTCGGAAAAAAACCGAAGTAGAGATCTTAAAGACCATTCACGACAAGGTGTATCAAAAAGCCAAGGTCAAGGTCAATGTGAAGGTGGAAACTCCGGAAAAGCCCGAGATCAAAGGAAAGGCCATCCCCGGCATTAAGAACATCATTGCCGTTGCTTCCGGAAAAGGAGGAGTTGGCAAGTCTACCATTACGGCCAATCTTGCCGTAACCCTTGCTAAAATGGGCTTTAAAGTAGGCTTACTTGACGCCGACATCTATGGTCCTTCCATGCCTATCATGCTTGATGTAGACGGCCACCGACCTCTGGCGGTCAATGTTGACGGGAAATCTAAGATGAAGCCTGTAGAAAACTACGGAGTTAAAATGTTATCGATCGGCTTTTTTACACAACCTGATCAGGCTGTTATATGGAGAGGACCCATGGCTTCAAAGGCATTGAACCAAATGATCTTTGACGCCGACTGGGGAGAATTGGATTTTATGTTGATCGACCTGCCACCGGGAACCGGCGATATTCACCTGAGCATTATGCAGGCATTACCCATTACCGGATCGGTAGTGGTGAGTACCCCTCAGAACATCGCCCTGGCCGATGCGAAAAAAGGGGTTGCCATGTTCCAACAGGAAAGTATCAACGTACCGGTATTGGGTATCGTTGAAAACATGGCCTATTTTACTCCGGAAGAATTACCGGACAACAAATATTATATTTTCGGAAAGGAAGGCGCTCGTTCGCTCGCAGACGACCTTAAAGTACCTTTCCTTGGAGAGATCCCGATAGTACAAAGCATCCGTGAAGCAGGAGATTACGGTCGTCCTGCAGCCTTACAAACCGCTACTCCCCTTGAGGAGGCCTTTGAGGACCTAACCCGTAATGTAGTGCAGGAAGTTGTTTCCAGAAACGAAAGCCTCCCTCCTACAGAAGCCATTAAGATCACGACCATGGCCGGGTGTTCTGCTGTAAATAAAAAATAAACTATGACCTCAGAAGAAATTAAAACCAATGTAGAGAAAGCCCTGGAAGAGATCAGGCCTTTTCTTCAAAATGACGGGGGAGATATCTCCCTGGTTGCCATCGAGAACGACAAATTTGTAAAGGTACGCCTCGAAGGCACTTGTGTAGGCTGTAGTGTGAATCAGATGACACTGAAAAGCGGTGTCGAGATGACCATTAAAAAATATGCCCCTCAGATCGAACAGGTAGTTAATGTAGATTAATTGAATCCACCGCTGTGGTATTGCAGAGCCGTTACATGCCTTATGTCATTTCTTCTGAATTGTCATGCATCACGACCGGTTCAAAAATGAATTTGATATGATTAAAACAGATATTTTGATAATTGGAGCCGGACCCACAGGACTCTTTGCTGTATTCGAGGCCGGCTTATTAAAACTTAAATGTCATCTTATCGATGCCTTGCCACAACCGGGCGGGCAATGTGCCGAGATCTACCCAAAAAAGCCCATATACGATATTCCCGGTTTCCCGGAAGTACTGGCAGGTGACCTGGTAGATAACCTGATGGAACAGATCAAACCCTTTGATCCCGGATTCACCCTGGGGGAGCGAGCAGAGACCATCGAAAAACAGGAAGATGGGTCCTTTATTGTTACCACTAATAAAGGCACTAAACATCATGCCCCCGTGGTAGCGATCGCGGGCGGACTTGGCAGCTTTGAACCCCGAAAACCACTTCTGGAGAATCTCGACCAATACGAAGACAAGGGTATCTCCTATATTATCAGAGATCCTGAGGTGTATCGCGATAAGAGGGTTGTCATTGCCGGAGGCGGTGACTCAGCACTCGACTGGAGTATCTTCCTTGCTGATGTCGCCTCAGAAGTAACCCTCATTCACCGAAGAAATGAATTTCGCGGAGCCCTTGATTCAGTTGAAAAAGTTGAAGAATTAAAGAAACTTGGAAAGATCAATCTTATCACCCCTGCAGAGATCACAAAACTTCACGGGAACGGGCATCTGGAGGCCGTGACGGTGAAAGTAGATGCAGAAGAGCAATTGCTCGAAACCGATCATTTTATTCCCCTGTTCGGGCTTTCCCCCAAGCTGGGGCCTATTGCCAATTGGGGGCTGGAGATCGAGAAGAATGCGATCAAGGTTGATAACACCCTGGATTACCAGACCAATATCCCGGGAATATATGCCATTGGTGATGTAAATACCTATCCCGGTAAACTGAAGCTCATCCTTTGCGGATTTCACGAAGCTACCCTGATGTGTCAAAGTGCCTATAAGCGTATTTTCCCTGAAAAAAGATATGTAATGAAATACACCACTGTGAGCGGTATAGATGGTTTTGATGGCACTCGAAAAGAGGCCGAAAAAGCTGTGATCAAAACGATCAATTAAGTCATTACTACCCTATAGAGCAAGCCCCGTTTATCGGGGCTTTTTTGTTACTTTTGCGCTTTAAATTAATTCTATGTCAGACATCAACATCACCATCACCGACCGCGAAGGAACCATACATAAGGTAGAAGCCCCTACCGATATGGGCATGAACCTTATGGAACTTTGTAAGGCCTGGGAATTACCTGTGGAAGGAACCTGCGGAGGCATGGCTATGTGTGCTTCCTGCCAGATTTATATTCATTCTGATCATCCTCTGCCTGAGATGAGCATGGATGAAGACCTGATGCTGGCCGAAGCTTTTCACGTAAAAGACAACAGTCGCCTGGGGTGTCAGATCCAAATAACGCCTGAATTGGACGGTCTGGAGATAGAGATCGCTCCTGAGGTGTAATTACCCCTTTTTCAGGCTTAAGCCCTGGTTGTATTCAGATATTTGCCTTGGGCCTTCAAGTACGCTGCGTTTGATCTGTAGATACCCCTCCTCCGTGGTATCAATATTCCATTTTATCAGGCTTAAGGCTCCATCAGAAAGCTCAATACCTGTAATGCTTCTCGGGTGAACGCAGCTACCGTCATTGAACAAAGCGGGAGCACCGGGTTCCGGGAACCGAGGCCGGTGAGTATGCCCGATAATGGTGATCTTATTCTGCATGGTGGCGATCCATTTCTTTGCACGCCTTTCCACCTTGAAAAGCTCCTTATTGTTTTTTGCAGGACTGGTTGGGTCTGTAATTCCCACCACTTGTAAAGGCTTCCACAAAACTCTAACCATAAAGCGTGCAAAAGGCCAGAACAAATAATTGAACCAATCTGCCTGGTGCCCATGTAGTAAAAAGAGTTCCTGCCCCGTTTCTTCGTGACGAAGTATAATAGCCTCATGAAACTCCAGGTCCGGCATAAAGGAGCGTTGCCTTTGTTCATGCGGATCCCACCAGGTTTCATAATGCTTTTTTACCACCTTATCATTCTTATACACAAAATCATGATTCCCGAATATCATATGAAGCCGGCCGAGATCATAAAACTCCTTTAACAGGAAATAGATATTCTTATGAGCTTCAAAGAGATCTTCAAACTTTCGGTTCTCCCAGAGTTCATCACCATCTCCCAGCTCTATATAGGTATATCCCTTCTTAAAATATTGCTTGAGGGCGTGGTAGTATATATTCCTCTTGTTTGCGAATTCATCAGCGAAACTGTTGTCGCCACGATGACAATCACTGAAAAATATAAATCTGGACCGATCATTAAAAGGGATCACCCGCGCATGCTTATAAGCCTTGTTGAATCTGGAAAGTGTAGACATCGGTCCCGAATCGTATTAGTTTAAATCTGACATTGGTAGTACCTGAGTAAAAAAATCACTTCCTGTTAAGATACAAAAGTTACAGCGGGAGCACCAAAATAAGACTAGTTTTGACCCATCCTTAGCTTTGTCGAGCTACATCAAAAAATGAATCCGGAGCTCATGTTTTTAAATATGGTATTTTATCGATAAAACAGAACGGTTCATCTAAGGAATGGAAGTAAAGATGAGGGTAAAGGACCAATCGCTTAACAGTTCTTAATTTTGTACTATGGATAGAGCACTACAACAGGATTCCCCCTTAACCATGAAGATCAGTTTCAACACGCTAATGCAGCGTTATGAAACCCTCTTGGAAGAAACCAATGATGTTGACCTGTTGGAACACGGCCGTAAGGTACTTGCCTTAGGAGAAGAATACCCTGAATTGCGGGAAGGCATTACCAATATGGATCGCCTGACGGAGCTCAAGCCTCAGATCGACCTTGTTTTAAGAGACTCCTTCAGCTCGGTACTCACCGAAAACGAGATCAAAACAGCCGGCATTCCCTTTGAAGGCCTGATCTTTAAATCGTCAAAACGATTTGACAACATCATGGCCAATGCCCCGGAAGGTTTTAACCTGGAAGTCAGGAATATGCCGGAGGGCCATATCTATATAATGGCCTGCAGCGTTATCTTAAAGGCGCATTACAACGTTGATGTACAATTCAGGAGGCCATTATACTATGACATTCCTGATAAGAACGGGGTCATGAAGCATTATCGTATTACCTATAATGCCGACTTTGTTGAACTCAATCCTACCGAAAGGTCTCTCGAATTAACCCCAAAAGATATTGATGAACTCATCGACGGTTTTGACAACCTGGAATTGTGGAAGGAAAAATTTCCTCCCGGCAGCTGGGAGTTTAAAGGCTTTGTGATCGCCAACATGTTTGATGTGACCCTCGATAGTGCCATTTCTGAACTAAAGACCTGGTTGTTGAATACAAATTCCAATGAATTTTTGGGTCTTAAGATTTTTGAAAACATCTTTCAATCGCTTTTCAATGTTGAAGGCCTCCAGATAGGGTTCATCAATTACGATGAAGACCTGGACACCTTTGAAAAGATTGGTAAGAATGTTCCATGTTTTATGCTACAGGAATCGAATGAGCATTGCGAATCTCAGATGTGTTTACAGTTCCGTGAGAACATTCTGAAACAACGCGCGTTTTTTGCCATTTCTGATATTGAAAAATACTATACCCTTTCCGGGCAAAAAGAACCTTATGCATCGTACTACCACCAAGGGTTTAAAAGCGTTATCCTCGCTCCTGTCACCCATGATGAAAAGCTTCTTGGGGTTTTAGAGCTGCTCTCTCCCAGAAAGAAAGAGCTCAATAGCGTTAATGCCAACAAACTGATAGATGTAATGCCATTCATAGTGGCTGCAGGCATCAGGACCAAACAGGAAAAGAAAAATCAGATCGAGGCCATCATTCAAAGCGAATATACCTCTCTGCATCGAAGTGTTCGGTGGAAATTTGTTCAGGAAGCCAAGAGGTATCTTAAGGAAACCGCCATGGGTAACCCTGCCTCCCTCAAAGAAGTGGCTTTTAAACACGTCTACCCCCTATACGGGCAGATCGATATCAAAAACTCCTCTGACGCCAGAAATAGTGCTGCAAGAAAAGACCTTGGCAATCAGCTGTCAGACTTGAAAAGACTGTTTGAAAGCGGTCTGAAAGAGCGGGAACTACCCATTTTTGAAGAGTATATATTTCGTCTGGACAGCTACCTTGATGAAGTTAAAAACAGATTCAAAACCAATACAGAACAAGGCATTGTTGACTTCCTGAATGAAGAAATCCATCCTGCGCTTCAAACCATTGAAAAATTCGGAGGGCGTTACAGCAAACAACTCCAGTTGTACAGAGGTCAGCTCAATGAACACCTTGGCATGTATTATTCGGCACGGGAACGTTATGACAATACTGTTAAGAAGATCAATAAAGAAATGGCCCGGGTTATCGATGAGAAACATGAAGAGGCCTATGCCATGTTCCCTCATTATTTTGAGCGGTATAAAACCGATGGCGTAGAGCACAATATGTACATAGGGCAATCTATTGCCCCGAAGCATCGTTTTGACGAGGTATACCTTCAAAATCTGAAACTGTGGCAACTGCAGACCATGTGCCATATGGAGAATGTGTATTACAACCTTAAACCGGATCTCGATATCCCATTAGATGTAACATCGCTCCTGTTGGTACACAGTACCCCTCTCTCTATTAAATTCCGTATGGATGAGAAGCATTTTGATGTTGACGGCACCTACAATGCCCGTTATGAGATCATTAAAAAAAGGATTGACAAAGCACATATAAAGGGTACCAAAAAACGAATCACCCAACCGGGAAAGATGACTATTATCTATACCCTGAAACAGGACGAACAGGAATACATGAGGTATGTAAGATTGCTGCAGGCCAAGGGTATCCTTTCTCAGGATGTTACCCGCCATGAACTTGAGGAACTTCAAGGGGTAAGTGGCTTAAAGGCAATCTCAGTGGGTATTCTCTACAAAAAGAATTCGGAGGAGCGGCTGCTCAGCTATGAAGAATTGATAGATTCGATCTCCAATTAGCGGCTATTGAGCGAATACTTAACCCTGGTAATATGAATAGGCAACGATAAATGTGATCACAGAGATCACCGTACCGATCAGGAAAACCATATAGGTCATTCTCAATAATCTGTATTTTCTTGCCAGCACCTTACCCAGATAATACAGATCGCGAGTCAGGGCTTCATAGATATCATCATTGCTTTTAATAAGTTTCCCAAGTGCCTGTTCATATTGCTCGTAAGGCATGCTGTGAAAGGTTCCGAAAAACAATAAATTCACCTTTTTCTTTTCTACCTCCTCAGGAGAGAACTCTCCTTTTGTAACATTGGGCCGGGTCGACATAATGGCAAAAATGATGGAGATCACACTAAAGAGCAGAAAAACCATGGTGGGAATCACCAGGAACTTATTACTGGGGTTGTCAAGCTTAGGAATAAGATTCGACAAGGCTACCGAAATAATGATCGCATTTACAGACAATAGGATATTTGCCTTGGTATCTGCAATAGAGCTTAGTCTGAGATGGTTATTCAGGGTTATACGGTACATGGTTTGTATGCCCCGATCGGAGAACTCATACTTATACCTGGCTTTGATCTTTTCTTTCTTCCCTCTTTTCTGATCTTTTTTTTCCTCTTCAAGAAGAACCCTCAGATTGTTGTCTTTTCCCGGCTGCCATTGCTCCAGGGCATAGTCTGTAAAATAATGATGGCCTGTAGAGAGCAACTTGATATTTTCTGTACGCCAGGCCTTGGAAGTATAATCTGCCTGACCTGTTAGCTTTAATTCTTGCCGCAGTAATTCTGTAATATCAACATAGGATTCTCTGGCAAGATGGGAGCTGTCTGCATCACGAAGGATCTGCCCCGTAAGGAAATCAGGGTCACTTTCCATTTTGGTTGCCATGATAATATTGCCGATCCTGCCGATCCTATCCTTAGAAAAGCCCTGCTCCTTGAGAAATTCACTTACCATCCTTACGCTTGCCTCTTCATGACTACCGGGATCAGAGACATAACCTGTATCATGAAACCAGGCTGCGACCATAATATCTTCCTTTTCTTCTTCGGTCAGGCCGGGAGTATTTTCAATAAGAACTTTCGTATTTTTAACTACCCGTTGGGTATGTCTGAGGTTGTGATAAAGGTAGTTCTGCCCCAACTCATTAGACAAGAGGTCAGTTACCAGATTTTCGGATTTTTCAATGATCTCAGACATTCACAGCTCATTTAAATAGAAGCATAATATTACAAAATAATTAGAAAACCCCGGTTATGACGCAAGGTCGCTCTTTTTTGCTTGCAGTGCTGTTTTTGGCCTTTTTCTCATGTGCCACTTACGAAGCACAGGTTCGGAAAAACCAAGAACCGTTCTCAAATAAAGAAAAGGAGCTTTCTACCCGGTTTTTTCTCCTGGGTGATGCCGGAAATTCAAAACAAGGAGAGGTTACCCCGGGCATCAGTGCCTTTAAGACAGCTGTTGAATCGGGCAACGAAAGTGACATTGCCCTGATCCTGGGCGATAACATTTACGAAAAAGGATTGCTGCCCAAAAGTCACCCGGATCGCAGTCTTTCAGAGCATAGAATAGCGGCACAATTAGATGCCTTAAAGAACTTTAAAGGAAGGGCTGTGGTTATTCCGGGAAATCATGACTGGTATGACGATGGCCTGAAAAGCCTGGAACGGCAGCAGGACTTCATAAAGGATTACCTGGATAAAAAGGACGTCTTTCTTCCGGAAGATGGATGTGGACTTACCGAGGTTGCCATCAATGACAAAACCCACCTCATCGTTATTGATTCTCAATGGTACCTGGAAGACTGGGATGAACATCCCACTATGAATGACGATTGCGATATTAAAACCCGGAAGCGCTTTTTTATCGAGTTCGAAAGTATGCTCAAAAAGCAGGAAGGCAAGACCGTGATCATCGCTATTCATCACCCTATAGACACCTATGGTTCGCACGGGGGGTATTTTGCTGCAGAAAAACATCTTTTCCCCTTTCAGAAAAAGATCCCTTTGCCGGGTATTGCCTCTCTCATTGCACTGGTTAGACAAAATGGAGGTGTTTCTACACAGGACCTTCAAAACACCTATTATCGGGATTTCACCAACCGGATTAAAACCATGCTCAGGGAAGCTCCTGTAAAGGCAGTTTTCGTATCCGGGCATGAGCATACGTTACAATATATTGACGGTGGGTTTTACAAGCAGGTGGTCTCAGGTTCAGGATCCAAAACCTCTGCCGCCAGATTAACCAATGATGCTGTATTCACTTATGGGAAACAGGGTTTCGCTGTTCTTGAGGTGTATAAAGATGGTTCTTCTACAGTGCGTTATTATACGGCAGAGAATACCGACATCCCGATCTTTACAGGAAATGTATATGCCGCTGACCCTGTGATCAAAGCATCTTTCTACCCGGAAAACTTTCCTGATTCCATATCGGCATCCATCTACGAGAAGGATGCCTATGAGGTGTCTGGGGTACACAAAAGTGTCTGGGGTGAGCATTATCGTGAACTTTACGGGATCAGGATCAAGGCACCTACCGTGAACCTTGACACCTTATACGGTGGCCTCACCCCGATAAGGATGGGAGGAGGGCATCAATCAAAGACCTTGCGCTTTCAGGATGCGGCAGGTCGAGAATACAATATGAGAGCCCTGAAGAAAAGCGGAGTTAAATTTCTTCAAACTGTAGTGCTCAACGATAAAAACCTCAGCTCAGAAGATCTGACCGGCACCCTTCCTGATAAGCTCCTTATGGATTTCTTTACGGCGGCCCACCCTTATGCTGCCTTTGTGATACCAGACCTTTCTAAGGCAGCAGGAGTTTATCATACCAATCCAAAATTATTCTACATCCCCAGGCAAGAGGCCCTTGGAAAATACAACACTGACTATGGAGACGAGTTGTATATGATCGAAGAGCGCCCCAATGATGCCCACTCAGATAATAAGAGCTTTGGGCTGCCTGATCAAATAGAGAGTACTGATAAGTTGTTCAAAGAATTACGCGAAGACGAAGAGAACAGGCTTGATGAAGGCAGTTATTTGCGCGCCCGACTTTTTGATATGCTTATAGGTGACTGGGACCGGCATGGAGATCAATGGCGATGGGCAGAATTTCACCACGATGGTGGTAAAACCTACAGACCTATACCAAGAGATCGAGACCAGGCATTTTCAGACTTTGACGGGGCCTTGCTCTCTACAGCCAGGACCCTTGCTGCCCCCACCCGAATGGTACAGCGTTATGAGCCGGAATTAAAAAACATTGAATGGTTTAATGTAGAACCCCTACCCATGGACAGGGTGTTAATACAAAACAGCACAAGGGCCGCTTACCTTAAAGAGGCTCGGCACCTGAAAGCCTCTCTGACTGATGATAAGATCGAAGATGCTTTTTTAAACCTCCCTTCTGAACTTTATGATCATTCCAGCACGGTTGAAATTAAGAGCATCCTGAAAAAACGAAGAGACCTGTTGGAAACTATTGCAGCCGATTATTACCAACTGCTTTCAGAGTTGGTGATCCTTCATGGTACCGATAAAGATGACCTGATCGAAGTGGAGCGGCTCAAAGAAGGGGCTACCGCCATCAGCATACGAAGAATAAAGGATGGTCGTGCTGCAACAACCCTGGTTAACAGGACCTACTATCCCCGAGAAACAAAGGAGATCTGGATCTATGCCCTGGATGATGATGACGTTATTGAAGTAAAAGGCAAAGAAAAAGCAACTATTGACATCAAGATCATCGGGGGTCAAAACAATGATATTTACAGGATAGAGAATGGTGAAAAGGTGCATTTATATGACCACAAGAGTAAACCGAACACTATAGAATTTAACAGCGGGGCTTCAAAACGTTTTACCGACAGCTATCAGCTCAACCATTTCGACTTCAATAAGAACATCACCAAAAGTCCGTCATTCTACCCCGTACTTGGCTTCAACCCCGATGCAGGGTTCATTGCCGGAGCGGGTTACAATCTGCTAAAAATGGGCTTCAACAGAAACCCTTTCAGCAGCCAGCATCGACTGAGTGCCTTTTACCATTTTGCAACCAAAGGCGTTGAATTTAATTACGATGGAGAATTTGCAGGGGTGTTTAACCACATGAATCTTATCACCGGCGTCCGTTTAACGAATTCAACCTTTACCCGAAACTTTTTCGGATTTGGAAGCAATACGATCAATGATGGTGAGAACCTTGGATTTGACTATTATCGCGTTAACATGAGTACCATGAACGGGTATGTCGGCGTAGCAAAAAGATCGGAATATGGCAGCTTGTGGGAAACCTTTATGAGCGTTGAGGCTTTTGAAGTGGAAGAGAACAAAGACAGGTTCATTTCAGATTTTAATACAGACCCGAAACTCTACGATTGGAAAACCTACCTGAGCCTGGCTACCGACTATCAGTTTGAAAATTACGACTTCCCGGTAAATCCCAGGAGAGGGATGTTATTCAGGTTTCAAACGGGCTATATGCTTAACCTCAGAGAAACTTCTAAGGGGGTTTTGTTTATGAAGCCGCAACTGCAGATGTACCAGAACATCACTGCCGACAAAAAACTTGTTCTAAAAACCAATATTTCCGGGCATTTAAATATTGCCAATGACCTTGAATTTTTTCAGGGGGCCTACCTGGGTGGTAATTCCGGGTTACGAGGCTATCGTTTGAACAGGTTTACCGGAAGAAATTCCCTGGTGTTTAACGGGGATCTTCGGTATAATTTCAATGAATTCAAAACAGGAATTCTCCCCATGCAGATAGGGGTATATGGCGGATACGATCTGGGACGGGTCTGGCACCCGCAAGACCCCTTTAACCAATGGCAGAATTCCTTTGGGGGTGGGCTGTATATTGTAGCCAGCAGACTGTTGTTTTTAGACCTGAGCTTATTTGCCTCTGACGAGGACACACGGTTCGGATTCCGGTTCGGAGTTAACTTTTAAGGGGAATTCCCGTTGGTTTACCATCAATGGTTACGGTATTTTTTTCTTTCCAGTATTGTTCAATACCGTCAGGACCCTTTTCTTCGGCCCAGGTTCTAAGGGTTTCGCGATCGCCCTTATAGTCCATAAGAGGAACCCCAAAACCACAGGAGGTTTGAACCAGGTCTACCTGTACATCAAACAGCTGCCGACTCCCTGCAATTGGAGGAAAGTGATCAATGTATTCCTTAAATTCTTTATCCCCCGGATGATAAACCCTGGCCTGCCCATATAATCGCAGGATCATCGGCGCGCCTTCAAAGGCACAGAACATGATGGTTATACGATTCTTATGGGCCAGGTGTGCTGCAGTCTCATTTCCGCTGCCGGTCAGATTAAGCCACATTACCCGGTTGGGGCCCAATACCCGGAAGCTGTCCATCCCTTTAGGAGAAACATTAACCCGGCCATCTTCCATGGCCGTTGCAGTGAAAAAAATCTTTTGACGCCCTATGAATTCGCGGAGATGCTCCGGGATCTCCTTCATTTTTTTACCCATAACAATAATTTTGCATAAAGGTAACCATTAATCAGACACTGCTTTTTGCTGGTTGTAAAATGCATCTGCCTGAAACTGCATGATCTCCCGTGCTTTGGATCTCTTATACCGATACAGCTCTTCATCTTCCTTCAGGTCTTCGTATACCTTATCGTTTATTGCAGCATCGGTAGTCTGTTGCTGATTTCGCTGATATGCCTTTTGAGCAGCCCACACCCCGGCAGTATCCTCCAGGTCCTGAAGTTTAATATCATACTCTCCTCTGGGAGCCAGTAATTTGGCAAAAATGGGTGTAGTCTCGATAGCCAGAAAAAGAAGAAATATAAAGAATGAAGGCAACCATGGCAAAGCGTCAAGGGCGTTTACCCGTGCCATAAGCCCGTCAAATCGTTCAATGACCGGCTGGCTGGTCTTTACCTTATCGGCATATTCAAGTTGTAACCCGGCTATAGCCTGTTGTTTCTTTGCTATAAGTGCTTCATTGCTCTCCCGAAGCTCCTGAAGTGCTGCCAAAGAAGCATCGTGCTTTTCCCGTTTTTCTTTATACACTGGACCCTTTCCTATTTTAAGAGTACCTTCTCTCCCTTCGGCCTCGGCAATATAGGTGTCGTACAATGCATTGACTTCTGCCTCCTTAAGGGTAATCTCTTCTTTCAGGTTGCTGATCTCCTCTTCCAGTTTGGTGACAGCCGGAGTGTACTGCAGGGCCAACTGCTCTTTATTATCCAGGGTCATTTGGTTCTTTTCTTCAAGAAGCACCCTGTCTATCTCCTTTTCAAAGATCTTCAATTCCAGGGGTTTTGAGATCACCACCGCAATGATAACCGCCAGGATGATCCTGGGGAAAGCCTGCAGGGCCTCCTGCTTGAAATTGTCTTGCTTTTTAATGGTAGATACAATAAATCGATCGAGGTTAAAAATTAATAACCCCCAGATCAACCCGAAAAACACAGCGATCCATATGGTATCAAAAACAGTATATAAGGCATAAGAGGCAGCGATAAAAGCCATGACGGCCGTAAAGAATACCGTGCCTCCTATTCCTGCCTGTTTGATCTGTTCAGCTTTTGTGCAATGTGAGAGTAGTTCAGGGTCGGCCCCCGAACACATCCAGAAGAATTTTTTAAACATAACTGCAGTATGATTGATGAATGCCTATATAACGCTATCAATCATTGATTGTTACATTTGAAATGTTAAGATTCTATATTTCCGGAATAAAATTCCAAGCCCCAAATTCCAAAAGGGCAAAGAAGCGAAGGAGCGAAGGAGCGAAGGAACGAAGTCAATTATCACTAATTTACCGTAAACTCCAGCTATCCTTCAGGCAATACTCAAATTCCAAATTCCAATTGGGTGAAGAGGCAAAGGAGCAAAGTTGATTATTACTAATCACCCCAAACTCAAACTCGTCCCTCAAACCTGCCTGGCGGCAGGCAGACTCGTTCCTCGAACTCTTAATTCACCCTCACCCTTGTTTGATCTCGGTAAAGTATTTATAGAAATAAGGAATGGTCTCGATTCCTTTGAGATAATTCCAGACTCCGTAATGTTCATTGGGAGAGTGAATGGCATCACTATCCAACCCGAATCCCATGAGAATGGTCTTACTCTTCAGTTCTTTTTCAAAAAGGGAAACAATGGGTATACTTCCCCCGCTTCGCTGTGGAATAGGGGTTTTACCAAAGGTCTGCTCATAGGCCTTACTGGCTGCCCGATAGCCATCGCTGTCAATAGGGGTTACATAAGGAAATCCTCCGTGGTGTGGTTTCACCTTTACACGAACTCCTTTGGGAGCGATTGCTTCAAAATGCGATTTAAAAAGTTGGGTGATCTCTTCCCAGTTCTGATCGGGGACCAGGCGCATGGAAATTTTCGCATAGGCTTTGCCGGGAATGACTGTTTTGGCACCTTCTCCCGTATAACCTCCCCAAATACCATTGACATCAAGGGTTGGACGAATTGAATTTCTTTCATTGGTCACAAACCCGGCTTCTCCGTAAACATCTTCAATATCGAGTGCTTTTTTATAGCCTTCCAGTGAGAAAGGAGCTTTAGCCATCTCGTCTCTTTCTGCCCGACTTAATTCCTGAACCTTATCATAAAAACCGGGAATGGTAATATGATTGTTTTCATCCTGGAGTTGGGCGATCATCTTTGAGAGAATGTTGATCGGATTGGCTACAGCTCCACCATAAAGTCCGCTATGAAGGTCACGATTTGGTCCGGTTACCTCTACCTCTACATACGACAACCCCCTGAGGCCTGTGGTGATGGAAGGTGTATCTTTAGAGATCATTCCTGTATCGGAGATCAGGATCACATCGTTAGCCAATTTTTCACGATTTCGCTCCAGGAACCACCCCAGACTTTCAGAACCAACCTCTTCTTCACCTTCGATCATAAATTTCACATTACAAGGTAATGCATGGTTCGCGATCATATACTCAAGGGCTTTCACATGCATATACATCTGTCCTTTATCATCGCAGGCACCTCTTGCAAAAATAGCGCCCTCAGGATGGAGTTCGGTCTTTTTGATCACAGGTTCAAAAGGCGGTGAATCCCACAGGTCCACCGGATCCGGTGGCTGCACATCATAATGCCCGTAAACCAATACGGTGGGCAGGTTGGTATCGATGATCTTTTCTCCATACACAATAGGGTATCCGGGAGTTTCGCAGATCTCGGTATGATCGCATCCCGCCTGTTGCAGGGCAGCCCTGACAGCTTCTGCCGTATTGAGCACATCCTCGGCATATGCCGGATCTGCACTTACAGAAGGGATTTTAAGGAGTTCGATCAGTTCATCAATAAATCGTTGTTGGTGTGTCGAAATATACGACGCTATATTTTCCATGAAGTATCAATTGTATTACCCAAAAATACGAAAAATGAAAATTTCATCCATTGTATTTTGTGATATCAAAATATGCCTTATATTTGCACCCACAATTCGCGGGTGTGGTGGAATTGGTAGACACGCTAGACTTAGGATCTAGTGCCGCAAGGTGTGAAGGTTCGAGTCCTTTCACCCGCACGAAAAGCTCTTCAAACGAAGGGCTTTTTTTATGTCTTAATGTGACGGGTAACAGGTGACATGAATATCGTGAAGAGTTAGCGCACAGCACTTTTGCTGTTTTTTGTAATTACCTTTTCAGCTTTACCCGTATAATTGCATAACCGCATACCTGCCTTCCGGCAGGCAGGACTGCATAACTATCTTTCTCTTTTCTCAAACTGCAAACGATCAAAGAAATAGGTGAATCCGAAGAGAATTCCCGCGGTAAAGTATTTCGCCTCGGTAATGGTTACCGTTCCTTTTACGAGGTCACTTTCGCGAACCTGGGCAAGATTACCCTGCTGCTCATATTCATCATCCCGGCCGCTGCTTAAAAGAATTCCAAGACTAATGCTGGTTCGCTCATTATTGATGGTAAATCCGGAGGTAAGATGATAAATATCCCAACTACTCAATGTTGTTCTTATCCCGGGAGCTCTATTCACATCAGGATTAAAATTCGACATATTGTTTCGGGCACTTAAATAGAGGGTCCACCGCTCGTTCAAAAAGTATTCATATCCTGCTGCCACATTAAAAACCGGAGAAGCTCCGGCCGGAGTATTTAAAAACAGATCGCTTCCCAGTTCGGGAGCCAGGCTTTCAGGGCGCACAAAAGAATTGGCTGCAGGCTGCATGATCGTATAGACATCTACCCCACCAAAATATTCAGCAGCAACCCCTATGCCCGAACGCTCGCCCCGGTAGTTGATTCCAAGGGCTGCAGACCAGGGTGATCGGAACCGTGTTTTAAGTTTTGACTGTCGGTCGGTAGCCACTCCTGAAATCCGATCAGGCATGGAGTTAAACCTCAGGTTTCGGGCGGCGATATTGGCAGCTGTTGTACCCCTTCCGAAAAGATTAAGAGAAGGCGCACTAAAGGTAAGGCCAAAACTCCACGGCTCCGTTCTGTAAAGAAGCCCCAGCTTCAGAACATATCGTAAATTATAGTAATCAACATTCTCAAGCAAATTACCCCCGATCAGATCGTAATTCGGGTTATTGGGAAATACATAGGCATTCAGGCTGCGATTGTATACATGAGATCTGAAAACAAAGAGACTGGTAACCCCTACAGACCATTTTTCACTCAAGGCCGTCGAACTGCTTAAAATAAATGCCAATTCCCTGAGGTCGGTAGAGACACTGGATTCACCCACCAGCTCTTCCTCCCCGGGACTTTCAGCCTCATTGATCACATCGATATTACTATCAACACGTGCAATTCCCTTAAAACTAAAATCAACAGGGGCCATGATGCCATACCCTACCTTTACCTTTTCACTCTTCATTCTGATTAGTCCGCCTGCCAGTAAAGGAACAGAATTGGTTTGATTACTCAGATAATCGGCCTGCTCACCCAAAGCATTTTCAATCTTTATGTTTTGAACATTATAAGCATTGGCATTTACCGAAACAGAGGTATTCTTCATAAATACCAAAGCCGCCGGATTGTAATAGATCATGGTATTATCTCTCGCACCACCAACCACCGCACCCGACATCAATGCAGAACGGGTTCCGAATTGATTGGTCCAGTAATGCGTATCCTGGCCGAAAACACAGGAGAAGCTCAGTAAGAAAAGTACTGAAAAGTAACAGGTATATTTTTTCATTTAAGGAAATACTATCCTCATTATCTACACCTTAAATGTATGCAATTCAATGATCTTCAGACTCCTAATATCGTTGAAAGTTTCATTTCATCAACGAAGATGAGGTTCGTATCAAACCAATGCCTTCTGTTTTCTCTCCTCCCCCGGAAAAGTTCAAACCTCATTACATAAAAATCTCTTATGCTTATTATATAAAACATAAATATTGATATATGTGATGATTTTCAGAGTTTTGCATTGTAAAAATATAACTCTATATGCCTGTAATAGTATACCACCTTTTTATTGCTTTAGCCATTTTTGGTTTATTACTTTTTATTAAACAAATGGGTGAGAAGACCACCACTACCAAAGAAAAAGCGGAAGAAAACAGGAATGCTGCCTGAAATTAACCCTCCTTCATACCGACGACCTTTTTCCTTAAAAATTCTTCAGGCAGGTACAATCTCATAGCATTGTATGGAACGTTCATAGGTTTTGATGAAACAGATCTAATTATTTTTAGCGAGATACCCTGTTGGTGTAGATCAATTAAGTAAATTTAAGGATCGGCATCATCTCCCA
The DNA here is from genome assembly GCF_004799345.1 of Robertkochia marina. GTDB lineage: Bacteria > Bacteroidota > Bacteroidia > Flavobacteriales > Flavobacteriaceae > Robertkochia > Robertkochia marina. Next base: position 1,260,216 of record NZ_SSMC01000001.1, on the reverse strand, counting down.
TTACCCTGAGATGTTACCACCGTTTTTAATCCCTGATCAGGCCGTTTTGCAACTTCTTGATACTTCCTATGGTGGTAACCATGCGAATTATCAATTATGAAAGTTTACATCCTGTTTTTGGTCTTCCTATGCGGTCTGTCTCAAAGTCATGCTCAAACCGAGAAAAAGACAGCTGATAAAAAGGCGAAGTTTCTCCCTCTACCCTATGTTAATTACAGCAGGAATCTGAAATTTGAAGGAGGTCTTATGCCCATGGTGATGTTCCCCTTAAGTAAAAAGGATACCATTTCACCAAATTCTATGGCCGGGGCATTGATAGCTTTTACCACCAACGGATCGTCTTTTACCTTTGCCTTCTCCCGACTCTTCTTTAAGGAGGATCGCTGGCGGGCTTCTTTCTTTCTGGGTACCGGCGATCAAAACTCTCAGACCTACATGGAAGGAATCGACATCCCCCCCGGGCTCTATGATTTTGCTACAAGTTTTAAGGTAGCTCATGCCGGGCTGCAACGCAGAATTTATCATTCTCTCTATGGCGGGGTTGCCTATACCCACACCGTTGCACAAACGGTTTTTGAGGATGAGGTTAGCGACCCCACAGACAATACTAATAACGGGATCAGCCTTATCCTCCTATCAGACACCAGGAAGAACATTTACTATCCGGGTGCGGGTTACCTGATGCGTTTCAAATGGATCAATTATCCGGAATGGCTGTCCAACGATGCCCCTGCGAACAAGATCAATCTGGAATTCAATCGCTACCTGGGCATGTCAAATAATCGTGATATTCTGGCCCTGCGCGGTACAGTGCAAGCCGGTTTGGGAAGTATTGATTTTGAACAACAGGAAGTGATCGGACAGAAAGATATTCGTGGATATTCCCTGGGAGAGTTTCGGGGTGATGGGAAGTTTGCCCTTCAGGGTGAATACCGTAAGAACTTTGCGAATTCCAGGATCGGATGGGTGGGCTTTTTAGGGCTGGCCACCCTTTACGGTTCTTTGGAAGAAAGTCAAAACTGGCGCTTATACCCGGGAATTGGCACCGGCTTCAGGTTTACCGCCTTTGAAAAAAGTCATATGAATATTGGCCTTGACGCCGCAGTTGGTGATGGCGATTGGGGTATCTATTTCAGAATTGGGGAAGCTTTTTGAGATAAGAGTTTGAGGGACGAGTTTCAGGGACGAGTTTCAGGGACGAGTTTCAGGGACGAGCCTGCCTGACGTAAGAAGGTTTAAGAGATAGGTTTGAATTGATCGTCTTTGCGAGACGGGTGAAGCCCGACGCGGCAAACTCCTGTAAACAGGAACGAGCATGTATTTGAGGGTCGGGTTCTCAGTTCTCAAAAGGCAGGTAAGAAGTTTCCCTTTTGGCCTAATGCCATTTTAGCACCTCAGCTCCTTTACTTCTTCGCTCCTTTGCCCATTTTGGAATTAATACGAACTTATGACCAAAATCATAACTTTTTGATTTTTAATGTTTTAAATTTATCCATGAAATAAATCATTAAAAAAATTATCACGAATTATGAGTCAGGAAAGAACTATTGGTGCCCTTCTGTTTGGCACGCTACTGGGTGTAGGAATCGGTATGTTGTTTGCACCGGAGAAAGGCAGTGAAACTCGTAGAAGAATTGTTGAGAGCAGTAATGCTGCCAAGGATAATATATACAATGAAGCCGGCCATTTAAAAGACTCTCTTGTTAATAAGTCACAGGAATGGCGCAATACGGTGGCAAGTTCGCTTTCTACTAACAAACAAACCTTTGATGACCGCCTGAATTCCTTGTTAGCCGATGCAAGCTATAAAACCGATGATCTCATTGAAAAACTGGAAGACCAATTAAAAGCACTAAAGGCAAAGAATAAAAAGCTGCGCAAGAAAGCTGAGGCCTGAATTGGATGATGAATGATGAATGGTGAATGATGAATGGTGAGTGGTGAGTGGTGAGTGGTGAGTGGTGAGTGGTGAGTAAAAACTAAGCACCCTTTACCCTTACATCACAGGTCATCATTTGTGATATACAGAAAAGCCTCTTCCCCGATGCTATCAGGGAAGAGGCTTTATTGATTTAGCTAAGCCTTCGTAGTTACGGCAGGTTATTTAGACGTAGTGGCCATTTTCGGGTTAATAGATATTTAATCTGTCTGACTTTCAATTATTAGTATTGAATCAGCCGCCTTATCCTGCCGAACTAATCTAAGCAAGGTTTGGTGATAAAAATGTGGTAAAAACGCCCATGCCAAATGTTTAAGATGCAACATATGATTGCTTCAGGTCAGATAGAAGCTAAGGGGGATATTGGGTAAAAGCAACAAGCTTCAGCCCGTTGCCCGCTTGCTACTCCCCTTTTTACAATTGGAATATATCCATAAATGATTTCATGTTGCCTAAGGACTCCCTGTAATAACCTATTTGAAAGCCATCTTTTGTGAAGGCATCCGGTAAACCGACTTCCCTTCCTTTATAGTTTCAACTACCTTGATATCTTTTAAGGTCATCGGATCTACCTTAAGTGGATTTTTATCCAAAATGACCAGATCTGCTAATTTACCTTCCGATAGAGTTCCTTTTCGCTCTTCCTCAAAATGTTGCCAGGCCCCCCAAATGGTAATGGACTTTAAAGCTTCATAGGGAGTTAACCTTTCATCGGGTCCCATTACGGTACCGGAACGACTTACCCGGTTTACGGTAGTATGCATGATCATCATCAGATTTGGGAGGGCTACAGGAGCATCCGTGTGACTTGTCACGGGAATTCCCATATTCAATGCAGATTTAATTGGGCTTATTTGCTGGGCCTTTTCCGGGCCGATAATTTGTTTGTACCAATCTCCCCAGTAGAATGTATGCATAGGAAAAAAGGATCCGACCATGTCGTATTTTTTTAAGCTGTCTAGCTGGTCCATCCGGATAAGTTGTCCGTGTATGAGAGTGGTTCTCCTATCTTCATTTCCATACTGCTTTACGGCCTTGTTCATAGCCCTGAACAACTGATCAGCCGACGCATCGGCATTGCAATGTATAAGAAGTTGCCAGTTATTGGCAAAAGCTGTATCGACTATAGCCATCACATCCTCATCATCAGGAATGGCCGGATAGCCACTATACCCTTCTTTCTGTCCGTCTGGAGGTATCAGGTAGGGCTCGGTTCTCCAGGCAGTTCTCCCCTGAGGAGATCCATCAAGGGTAAGCTTTATCCCTCCTATTCTATAGTGGTTCTTATAGTCACGGCTGTTCCATGCCGAGTGCAGGTACTGAGGATAGGAATAATCAACATAGGAAACAACATCCAGTTTCATCTTTCCGCGTTCAGCGTAATCAGCCAGTTGCTCATGGTTAGTCATTGCTCTTCCTTCCTGTGCAGTGGTGTAGCCATAACTAAAAGCCATTTCCTGCCCCTTATCAAGATAATAATCAACCCATTTCTGCTCAGTCGGACTTAATACCTTTAACATGGGAGGTATTGAGGCCAACTCCTCAAGTACCCCATTGGGTTCCTGAGAACCTTCCATTCGACGAATTACGCCACCGGCAGGATCCTTTGTAGTAGCATCGTAACCGATCATTTCCAGGCCTTTCGTGTTTACAGCACTAAAATGACCGCTAATATGGGTGGCCATAACCGGTAGTTCTGTGGAAACCTTGTCAAGATCCTCCTTCGTGGGATGCCGCCCTTCTTTCAATACGGCATCGTCATATCCAATCCCTACGATCCAACCATCTGTTTTCTCAGTACCGTTCTCTTCATACCACGTTTTCAGGGCGGCAACCAGATCATCAATGGTATTTACCTTACCGTCAGGCTCAGCCAGAAGATTAGCACAAACGGCCTGACCTCCGAAATTGGCAAAGTGAGCGTGTCCATCCACAAAACCGGGAACAAGGGTTTGCCCCTTAAGATCGATCTCCTTTGCTTTTCCTCCATATTGTTTCATAGCCCCCTCCTTATCACCAACGTAAACGATCTTCCCGTCTTGCTGTACTAGGGCCTCTACATATTGGGGTTCATCTCCCTCCATGGTGATTATGTCGCCTCCAAAAAATATGGTTTGTTGTAATTCATTAGATTCCGAGGACAAGCCTTGCTTTTTCTCTGATGAATCTTTACAAGATACAAGGATAAACACACTGGTTATCAAAAAATAAATGACTGATTTCATGACGTATAAATTTTTAAAAAATAGGGTAAGAATTGAGAGGTTAACATTTACTATTTACCTAGTAATTTACTTATTAAATTGAAATTAATGGTAGATAAGGGTATTATTTGCGACACAAGTAGTTGATTTCTAGGTGTAGTAACCCTTCGGCCTAAAAAATACTATAAAATAGGTCTGTTCCTGGATGCAGCAGTCATGTGCTTCTTTTATCAGGAACAACAGCATTAGAAGATCAATATCTATACATATTAAATAAACAAGCGCGTGTATTGCCCCCTCTCTGACCGGATAAACGAGCTGTTTTTATGTTTTCCTTCCGGGAAATCATAAAAAATATGATTTTTGAAAATATTTTTTTGGTGACTTTAATCTTAAACGCACATCATCAGGCAGAATAATGGGAAGGGGAAGAAATACTGAAATAGCCTGTATTTACTTGATCCATGTTGTCTCCGGGGTCATTTTTGGAATCAACCAAGGCTTCTTACCTCGCAAATACCTTGTTTTGGCCAGCAGCGCGAGCTGAACTCAAACCAGCGACCTTGGGGTTTTGAAAACGGCTTTATATTATTTTAGCTCTGCCTTCGTAGTTACAAAAGATTATTCTGCTGTAGCGGCCATCTTAGGCTTATCGTAATATTTTTTCTTCAACCAAAATGCCACCCGCACCAATAAGATCAAGGCCGGCACCTCTACCAAAGGCCCAATCACCCCGACAAATGCTTGTCCGCTGTTCAGCCCGAACACCCCGATAGCCACGGCAATAGCCAGTTCAAAATTATTACCTGCCGCTGTAAAGGCTATAGAAGCATTTTTGTCATATTCGGCACCCATGACCTTACTCACAAAGAACCCAATTAGGAACATTACCGTAAAATAGACTAAAAGCGGAATGGCTATCACCAGGACGTCTCCGGGCAATTCTACGATCAGCTCTCCCTTTAAGGAGAACATCAAAATGATCGTAAATAACAAAGAGATGAGTGTTATGGGCGAAATGGCAGGTATGAATTTCTCAGTATACCAGGTTTCTCCCTTTAGCGGAACAAGGATGGTTCTGCTCAATACTCCCATCACAAAAGGAATACCGAGGTAAATGGCCACACTCTCTGCTATGGTAGCAATGGAAATATCAACAATAGCGCCTTCGTAACCGAATAAGGGTGGCAATTTGGTTATAAACAACCAGGCGTAAAAACTATAGGCAAATACCTGGAAAATACTGTTCAACGCAACCAACCCGGCCCCATATTCACTGCTGCCTTCAGCAAGGTCATTCCAAACCAATACCATGGCAATACATCTTGCCAAGCCGATCAGAATTAGCCCAACCATATATTCCGGATGATCCTGGAGAAAGATCAGGGCCAGCACAAACATGAGAATCGGTCCGATGATCCAATTCAAAACAAGAGAAATGGAAAGGATCTTTACATCTTTAAAAACCTTGGGAAGTAGTTTATAATTAACCTTTGCAAGGGGTGGATACATCATGAGGATCAAACCCACAGCCAGGAGGTAGTTGGTAGAGCCTGTTCCGAATTGTTGAATAAGCTCAGGCACTGAGGGTATAAAATAACCCAGACCTACTCCTATAGCCATGGCCAAAAAGATCCACAGGGTCAGGTTTCGGTCTAAAAAGCTTAATTTTTTGGTACTCATATTTCCATCTCAGATTTAAGTTCATTGAAAACCCAGAACAATTCAGTGGCTATCTGCTCACTTCGTTCCTTATACTTAGCTATCTTTTCGGGGGTTTCATCAAAATACTTCGGGTCGTCATAGGTAAGAGCTACTCTTGAGGTGGCCCCCAATACTACAGGGCACCCCTCATCGGCATGATTACAGGTCATTACCGCAATAAAATCAGAAGACGGATTAAAACTGTGGCCATAGGCCTTGGAAAATCCGATAACTGCCGGTTGAGTAGGCCCATATTTAATAGCATAAACCGGGTTCTTATCGGCACTTAATTGTTCGATCTCAAAACCGGATGCTTTCAGGGTTTCAGCCACTGCCGGATACAGGGCTGTGGCTTCTGTACCCCCGGAATAACACCTTACATTTTGTCCGAAGCCGAAATGATAGGCCGCTACCTGGGCCCATACCTGAGACAGGTGACTCCGTCTGGAATTGTGAGTACATATAAAATTGAGATTCACTTCTCCCTTCTCTTTCAGCATTTTTTCGATGGCTGACTTCAACCCAAGAAGAATAGATTGACGGGGTTCGGGAACTGAAGCCAGGTTCAGGCTTTCAACATATTTCTCCAATGTTTCAAAAAGCATCATGGTATTTATATATAGGTTTTAACAGCATTCAGGGTTTTGTACATCGTGATTCAGGAAGCTGTTCAAGGCACGCTTCATTGTTGCCCAGGCCACCTTATCTACACAATAGCACACACTGGTGCCTTCAATGGTACCCTTGATGAGGCCGAGCTGCTTTAATTCTTTAAGATGCTGGGAAATAGTGGGCTGAGCCAGGCCGATCTCTCCCACCAGGTCGCCGCAAACGCAGGTTTCTCTTTTAAATAAATACTCTAAAATAGCAATTCTGGCCGGGTGCCCTAATACTTTGGCAAACTTTGCCAGCATGTTTTGTTCTTCGGTGAAGATCTCTGTTTTTGAAATACCCATAAACTCAAAAATTATAGAGCCGGAACGTAATGTATGTGGTTTTTAATGGTTGAATATTGAAGGAAGATTGTGAAATTAAACGAAGTATATTAACCTCCACCCACTCTTAATACCGGTATTACCCCCAACACTATTTATTGATTGCAATATTACAATAAAGAGTTTTGCCTGACAACAAGATTTTCTGCTATTTCACGATAGCTTAATATTAATGGGAGAATCATAGAACGATTCGAAATCGCATCTACTTAGCCTCTTCTTTCTTTTCTGCATTTAGAAATGAATAGGTGAACCCGATTAAAAAACCCCAGGAAGAGTATTCTGCCTTTGTGATATAAAAAGTATCTCGCAAAAGGTTCTTTTCAGTAGGAATGGAAATATTTCCCTGTTGTATATAGGAATCGTCGGCCCCTCCGGAGAACAGCAGTCCAAAACTGATTTGACTCCCACCTTTTCTAAGCGTCATACCACCGGTTAAATGATAGAGGTCCCAGCTGCTTATAGAGGTTTCTATACCGCCCATTCGATTGGTTTGAGCATTAAAAAAAGAATTATCGGTACGACCACTGAGATACAAGGTCAATCTTTCGTTCAGGAAATGCTCGTATCCTAACGCCACGTTGAATACAGATTTAGCACCTTCCGGTGTTGAAAGGGCAAATTGGCCGTCAAGGGCCGGTGCCAACTCTGCGGGTCTTATAAAGGTTCCGGGTTTAGGGTCTAACACATTGTAAATATCAATGGCATCATAATACTGTACCGCTACCCCAAACCCAAAGTGTTCATCTCGGTAATTTACCCCCAATGCTGCCGAAAACGGCGATTTAAAAGTGGATGTCAGCTTTTGACGGGCTGTGCCAAGACCGGTAATACGCTCATCACGTCCTTCTATGACAGCATTGCGCAGAGCTACCTTCGAAGCAGTGGTACCCTCCCCCCCCAAATTGATAGATGGGCTGGTCAGCGTAAGACCCCAACGCCATGGTCCGCGAACATAAAACATCCCCAGCTTTACACTGTAACGAAAATTAAAATATTCGACATTCTGTGCTGCATCACGCCCTACTAAACGCAATTCCGGATTGTTTGCAAAGACATAAGCAGACCAGGACCTGCTATAGCTCCGCACCCGAGCGGTAACGATATTGCTTAGTCCCACAGAAAAATGATCACTGATCTTATATCCTCCCCCAAGAATGACCATCAATTCTTTCAAACTACTCGAAATAGAAGTTTCACCCACATATTCCTCTTCCCCGGGACTATCAATGTTATTTAATACCTCTGCAACCCCTTCCGTTCTCGCTATTCCCTTAAAGTCAAAATCAACCGGCGACAAAAACCCATACCCGATCTTCAGCCTCCGGTTCTTCAGGTTGATCATTCCTCCGGCCAACAAGGGCAGTGAACCGATTTTTTTACTTTTGAAATCGGCTTGTTGGCCCAGGGCATTTTCAATAACGATGGTTTCGAATCGATAAGCATTTGCATTTACCGTGATGGATGTATTTTCTAAAAAGCCCAGGGCACCAGGATTGTAGTATATCATGGTATTGTCAAAAATACCGCCAACCACGGCTCCGGACATCAAGGCAGACCGGGTACCGAATTGATTGGTCCAGTAATGGGTATCCTGCCCTCTAAGCGGGCACCACACCATGAATATCAGAACAAGAAAAAGCCTGTACATGTATTTCTTCCGCATAATCAACAGTGATTATAAAAGTCTTTAAAAAAATATTTGGATTCAGGTATACGGCAAAGAAGTACTAAGTATCAAAGGGAGTAGATGGAACATTGCTATATAAAAATACCTATTTGTTTTGAAAGTATTAGATTTAATTTGTTCATTTTCAGTGTTTTTAGTTCATATCTTTGAATAAACCACTCAACTTAATCAGAAATCGATGGATTTCATTTTTCGATGCAGACTGGTTTGTGTTTTCGTTGTCCTTGTCTTTTTTGGCAAGGCAAATGCACAACAAGACAAAATGCAGGATTCTTTGGGAGTTCAACGAGAGATATTGGATTCTATACGAAGAAAGAACAGGCTGGTCGATTCTATTGCCATCAACGTACACCTGCAAGCGCATGTGTCATACTTTTCAAACACCTTCGAATTGGGTGAAAACGTTCCCAGGTTTGGAACCTCCTTTTTCAGGAATGTCGGAAAAAAAACCAGGGTTTTTGCCCGCCTGGAATACGGACTTAACCTGGCACAGGGAACACGGTTTAACAACAACGCCAACAGTAAGGCAGAATTTGCCAGTTCTCCATTTCAGGTCCCTGACCCTTTTACCCAGCGATTAGCGTTTCTGGGCATTGAACACCGGGAACTCGGTTCAATAAGCTTTGGAAAGCAATGGGGGGCTTATTACGATATTGCCGGGTTCACCGATGCCTTCACGGTTTTCGGAAGCAGCGGAGTTGATGTGTATGCAGGCAATACCGATGGTGGTTGGAAGGGAACGGGAAGAGCCGATGTGGCCGTAGTTTACAGAAACAACTTCCGGAAACTGTACTTCTCTCTCCAAACCCAGTTATTTGGCACCAACACCAACTACGGAGCCGCTGTGAATTACAGGTTCAATAGAAATTGGAATGTAGGTGTTGGGTGGAATATGGCCAATATACCCAGTCGGTTTATCGAAGTTCTCGGAAATGACAAAGCCTCATCACACAACCTGATCATTGGGTATCAATACCAGGACTCACGGTTGTACTCTGCTCTAACCATGGCGTATATTGAAGATGTTTACAGAGTCATAGAGGAAGATAATATTATATCCTTTCCGGTGTATGGGGTAGAGTTTCTCAACCGCTACACCTTGACTCCCAGGATCAAGATCGAGGGTGGATTAAATGCCCAATGGGAAATTAAAGACGACACCTATTACAACGGAGATTACCGCTTACTCCAATTCTACGCGGGGATGAACTATTACTTTGGAGAGCTGTTTTCGGTATATATACAGGGTCGATTAAATGATTCCAGGTTTCTGCCTCCACGTGCCAGTTCTGATGTTATCATCGTGGGAATGAGTTTTGATTTCATTAAAGGACTCTTCTGATTAATGTTTATTGTAAACCGTTATGTCATAAAACTCTTAAAACATCAATTTTCATATATTTAGGGCCAAGAAGTAATTACCCGCGTTATGCCCTCTAAGTATTTGATCACCGGCCTGCTCTTTTTATTCTCCTGTCTTACTTTTCAAGTGAACGCCCAGGAAATACCACCCGTAAACCGCTACAGTCCGGCACAATACAAGGCCGGTAATCAAAACTGGATGATCGATCAGGATGAGAACGGTTGGATGTACTTTGCTAATAATGATGGTTTACTAACCTATAACGGGGCACAGTGGTCTACCTATCCTTCTCCCAATAACAGTATTATGCGGTCAGTAAAGGTCATTGACGATAAGATCTTTACAGGTTGTTATATGGAATTTGGCTATTGGGAAACTCAAACCGACGGACAGTTAGCATACACTTCCCTCTCTGACTCCTATAAAGACCTGCTTATTGAAGATGAGCAATTCTGGAATATTGCCGTTCAGGAAGATTTTATCCTTTTTCAATCCCTCAACCGCATTTTAAGTTATAACACAAAAGATCAAAGTATACAGGCTGTTACCGATGGCTTTTCTATAACCAAAATGATCAAGCTTGACAATGACATCTTTTTTCATGCTATGGGTGAAGGCCTGATGAAACTGGAACAAGGCCGTGCTATTCCGGTGATCACCGATCCGGTGATCAAGAATTCCAGGATCGCGCAAATTATTAAAAGAGGTGACACCCTTTTCATTCTAACCCAACAAAACGGAATTTACAATTGGGATAAGGTAAACGGGATAGAAAAAGTGATCATTCCTGAAGTGGGTAATGAACCCGGCATTTATAGTGCCAAAAGATTACAGAACGGCATGATCGCCCTGGGTACCATTGCACAGGGAACCATTATACTCAACAACGACCTTGAAGTTAGCTTACACCTGGATCAAAGCACAGGACTCAGCAACAACACAGTACTGTCATTATTTGAGGACGAACGGGGCAACTTATGGACCGCCATGGATAACGGGATAAATTGCATCAACCTGCCGGCCCCATTTAAACGCTATATTGAACCTAACGGAAAGCTTGGCACCGTATACACCTCCATAAAGGTTAATGATATTCTTTACCTGGGAACAAATCAGGGCCTGTTTTATCAAAGAGATGGTGAAAATTCTTTTCAATTGATCGAGGGTACAAAATCGCAGGTTTGGGCCTTATTTTATTACGACAACACCCTGTTCTGCGGGCATGATTCCGGTTCGTTTATCATAGAAGGCACCAAGGCTGTTAAGATCTCTCAGGTACCGGGCACATGGGATTTCAGATCAGTTCCCGGCCAACCCAACCGCATCATTCAGGGAAATTACAACGGATTTCATCTTCTTGAGAAGTCTAATGATACCTGGAACTACAGCCGGCCCATAACCGGTTTTACTATTTCTTCCAAACATTTTGAGATCACTGATGACCTAAAAATTTTCATGAGCCATGAATATAAAGGGCTCTATAAACTCGATCTGGATGCCACTCTGACCAAGGTGATCAAAGCAGAGAAGCTCACCGAACCGGCAAAGGGGAAGAATTCGGGTTTAACAAAATTTGACCATGATATCTATTATGCCAACCAGGAGGGCATCTACAAATTTTGCCCTGATGCTGAGAACGGATTCGAAAAAAGCGACCTTCTATCAAACCTCTTTAACAACGGTCAGTATGTCTCAGGAAAAATGATCAACGACCGTTTTGGACGCTTGTGGTTGTTTACACGAGAAAACCTTATTCAGATATCAGACGGAGCATTAACTGAAAGCCCGCAGATAAAAAAAATACCCATTCCCTATGAAGAGATACGCGCCATTGGGGGGTATGAACATATCAATGCCTTAGACCAAAATCAATATTTAATAGCCAGTAAAGACGGGTATGTGGTATTTAATACCTCCATTACAGACTCAGGCCAATACAGCATCGGCCTAACTGAGGTATCACGGTCGACCCGCGACCAGACAGCGTCTTTCGGCATGCATTTAAACAACCCATCTCCACTGCCGTATAAGAGCAATCAGATCTCTTTTTCCTATGCCATTCCGGGTTATAAAAAATATGCAGACAATCAATATCAATATATGCTCAGTGGCATTCATAAAGAATGGTCTTCCTGGAGCACCCAACCTAATGTGAAATTCGAGAATCTGCCTTTTGGAAATTACACTTTTAAGGTACGAGGAAAAATAGGGAATCAAATGACCGGGAATACAGCGGAGTATCAATTCAGGATCCTCCCACCCTGGTATTTCTCCAGGATCGCAATCGCGTGCTATCTGATACTCCTGGTATTGCTTGGATTTTTGATCAATCAACAATACAAAAGACATTATCAGCTAAAGCAGGAGGGCTTATTGAAAAAGGCTGAAGAAAAACACAGGCTTGAGCAGCTGGAGAAAGAGCAGGAACTCACCAAACTCAGAAATGAAAAACTGCGACAGGATGTAAGCAGTAAGAGCAGAGAATTGGCCGCCTCTACCATGAATATCATTAAGAAGAATGAATTCCTGATCGAGATACGCGACAACCTTAAAAACCTCAACGGTAATCCCGAAAAGAAAGTAAGATCCATTATTACCAGCATCAACAAGGACATCAATGAAGAGGACAACTGGAACCTGTTTAAAGACGCCTTTAACAATGCAGATAAGGACTTTCTGAAGAAGGTTAAAGACCGTCACCCTAATTTAACATCCAACGATCTTCGCTTATGCGCCTACCTTCGATTGAATTTATCATCTAAAGAGATCGCCCCACTACTGAACATTTCTGCCAGAAGTGTCGAGATCAAGCGATATCGTTTGCGTAAAAAGATGGATCTGGCCCACGAAGAACGCCTTACCGAATACATCCTCTCTATTTAAAACCTCAACTTGGAGGAAAAACACCTATACATCACCTATACAAAAGTGTAAAAACGCCTATACGTGTAGTTAAAATCTTCCTTAGACAGTGAGTGTTGACCACGCCAAATTCCTTTACCACAAAGGCAATTACAAGGTTTTCGTTGATGAAATCGGAATTTAACATTGTAATATTTGTGATGTATGAATTTTGTTGAGGTCAATTCTGAGAATATGATATCATTCCTACATAGTTTTATAGGACAAAATCATTTCTATGAACGCTAGACTAATATTCTTCACTATTTTCCTCTTTTCGGGATTCCTGATGGCTCAGGAAGTCGATCTGAGCGGTACGGTGAGAGAAGCAGAAACGGGGATTCCCATTCCCGGTGCCAACATCACCATTAAGAACACAACTCGGGGTACGAGTACCGATTTTGACGGAAACTTTATTTTAAGTGGAGTCCCCAGGGGCTCAACACTGGTTGTTTCCTACATCGGATTCAGAACCCAGGAGATCACGGTAGGAGATGCTACTGTGTTAAACATTGACCTTTTAACCGACACCCAGGCTCTTGATGAGGTCGTGGTTGTGGGGTACGGTACACAAACCAAAAAAGAACTAACCGGTGCAGTTACTGCCATTAACGCCGAATCTATTGAAGCGGTGAATCCGCAGCGGGTAGAACAGGCCCTCCAGGGGCAGGTTGCCGGGGTGCAGGTCACCACCACCTCGGGATCTCCGGGTGCTGCCTCCAACATCAGGATCAGAGGTATCTCAACCAACGGAGATAACAGACCCCTGATTCTTGTAGATGGGAACGTTATTGAAGACCTTTCGGTATTGAACCCGGGAGATATTGAATCGATGACAGTCCTGAAAGATGCTACTGCCGGTATTTATGGGGTACGTGCTGCCAACGGGGTTATTCTGATCACTACCAAGACCGGTAAAAAGAATACTGCCCTGAAATTTAGCTACGATGCCTACGGCGGTTTCCAGGAAACCAGCAGAAAGCTCCCTGTACTGAACGCTACGGAATATGCGGTGATCACCAATGAAGCCGCGGCAGCAGGAGGATCCTCTCTCCCCTTCCCAAATATCAGAGATCTTGGAGTAGGAACCGACTGGCAGGATGAGGTATTCACCAAAGCACCCATCTTTAATCACAACCTGACCATGACAGGAGGTACAGAAAAATCCCGTTACTCTTTCGGGGTATCTTACCTGACTCAGGATGGTATCGTGGGGGGAGATAAATCTAACTTCAACAGAACTACGCTAAGGGCCAACTACAACATTGACCCCATCGAAAATCTGAAGATAACCACCAACGTACTTTATACCGGCACCAACAGAAGAACACTTCCTGAAAATGCCCTGGGCTCTGTGCTCTTTAACGCGTTGAATAACGCCCCAACATTTGCTCCGAGAAATCCGGATGGCACATTTACCACGGCTGACGGTTTGGGGCAGGAGATCATTAACCCGTTGGCGCAAATGGAAAACACCTATAACAAGACTGCTGTAGATCGTATCAGTGGTAAGATAGGAGCACGTTATGAGTTCTTAGATGGTTTTTCAGCAGAATCCAGCCTTCAGTTTAACTATGCTGAAGTAGACGGTAAGTTCTTCGAGCCTATCGTTTCTTACGGGGTCGGTAAGACCTTTAACAGAACCAACAACTCTGTTTTTGAGAATTTCGATATCTATAAAGATTACACCTGGGATTCATTCCTTAACTATGACAAGGATTTCGGAGACCACAATGTTAAAGCGACTTTAGGTATGTCTGTGTTCAGAACCCGCGGAGACCTTGGCGGATTCAGAGGAAACCGTTTGCCGACTAATGAATGGCTGGAGGCGAGCGTAGATGTAGCAGAAGAGGTTGAAGATGTTTACCGTAATGGTGGAGATAAATTCGACGAAAGACTGCTTTCTTACTTTGCAAGAGCGCAGTACAACTACCAGAATAAATACTTATTCTCTGCACTGATAAGACGTGATGGTTCTACCAAATTCGGACCTGAGAATCGTTTTGGATACTTCCCTTCCGGATCTGTAGGTTGGGTAGTTAGTGAAGAGGATTTCTTCGGAGAAGGCAGTACAGTAACCTTCCTGAAATTCAGAGGAAGTTACGGTATCGTTGGTAACGACCGAATTCCGGCTAACGCATTCCGATCTTTACTTAACGGTGAAGGGGAATATGTATTCAGTGGTCCTTCTATTACGGGAGATTTCAATGACGAATCACTTGAGTTAGGTGCTGCTGCAGGTATACTTGCAAACCCGCTAATACAGTGGGAAGAGCAAAAGACCCTCGATATTGGTATGGACATGCGTATGTTCGACAGCCGTTTGAACGTAACTGCAGATTACTTTAAAAAGACTACAGAGAACCTCCTGGTAAGTCCGCCGGTATCCGGAATTCTTGGAGCAGCCGCTCCTGGTGCCGGATTACCTATAGTAAATGCCGGTACCGTAGAGAACGAAGGTTTCGAATTTGTTCTTGGATGGTCTGACAACCCTTCTGATGACTTCAGCTATAACATCAGCTATAACATGACCTTCCTTAGAAACGAAGTGCTTTCTGTAAACAACGGAGTAGGATTTATTCCCGGAGGAGGTTTTGGTGTAGGTCAGGACTTCCCTTCGAGAATGGAAGACGGTAAACCCCTGGGGTATTTCTACGGATATGAGACCGATGGTGTTTTCCAGACCCAGGAAGAAGTTGATGCTCACGCCACGCAGGTAAATGCTGCTCCCGGTGAGTTAAGATTTGTAGACACCAACGGAGACGGTGTTATTGATGAGACTGACCGTACAGATATCGGTAACCCCATCCCTGATGCAACTTTAGGTTTTAACCTTGGGTTCAACTATAAGAACTTTGACTTTAGCGCTTACACCTTCGGATCTGTCGGAAATGAGATCGTTCGTAACTACGAGCGTGCTATTCCCGGGGTGAACCGTATGAACTATGTACTAAACCGTTGGACAGGACCGGGATCAACAAATACCGACCCAAGAGTGACCACCGGTGCTACTTCAAGTATTCTGTTCTCTGATTACTATGTAGAAGATGGGTCTTTTATTAGAATTCAGAATGTGCAGCTTGGATACACCTTTGATCCGGATACTATGGCAAATGTAGGTATCGACCAATTCCGTATTTATCTTTCGGCGAACAACCTGTATACCTTTACCGAGTACCGCGGTTATGATCCGAGTGCTTCCAGTGGAGCTCCTATTGGTGGAGGTATTGACCAGGGATTCTATCCTGTGCCACGCACCTATTTACTGGGCTTAAACTTTAAATTTTAAAAACTCTGATGATGAAATACAACACTTTAAAATACATGTTGATGATCTGTCTTGCTGCGGTAACTACTGTGGCCTGTACAGACGACTTTGTGGACGTGGATTCGTTCGACAAGAACTCAGAGAGCTTTTTTACTACTGAAGAGGAGTATTACGAGGGTCTGGTAGCTGCCTATGACCTTTTGCAAGCGGGATACCTGAAAAATATGGTAGGTGAGATCGCTTCAGATAACACCCTTGCCGGGGGCGAGAGTGCTACCGACGTTATCGGGATCCAGGAGATCGATGATATGATCCATACTCCCGTGAATCAGCAATTACGTGATATCTGGTCATGGACTTTTGCAGGTGTAAATCGTGCGAATTATATCCTTGAGTTTAAAGACAATATCGACTTTCCGGGTAAGGAGACCATCCTTGCAGAGGCTACCTTCCTGAGAGCGTATTACTACTTTGACCTTGTAAAATGGTTCGGAGATGTGCCTTTAGCGGTAGATAAACGATTCCAGTTCGGTGATGAGCAAAATGTAGAGCGCACACCTAAAGCCGAAGTGTATGCTCAGATCGAAGCAGACCTTATCTATGCAGCAAGCGTATTGGATTACGCTCCAGCTAACGGACAGATTGGTAGAGCTACAAAAGGAGCTGCCTTAGCGCTTCTTGGAAAAGTATACCTCTATCAGGATAAGTTCTCTGAAGCTGCTACGGTACTTCAGGAGGTGATCAATAGCGGTCAGTATGCACTTACCCAACCGGTAGGAGCAGACATTACACAAGTAGGTATCTATGAAACCCTTCCTAATGAAGCTTATGAAATGCTTTTTGAGCGAAGGGGAGAAAATGGATCAGAGTCTGTTTTTGAAGTACAGTACACCGATACACAAGGTGCAGGATTTGGATGCTTGCAGTGTGTAGAAGGTAACGTTGCTGTTGGATTCCAGGGGCCAAGAGGCTATTCAGGGTTCCATTTCGATTCAGGATTCAGTTTCAGTGTTCCAACACAAGAGGCTTATGACGCCTATGCCGAAAACGATGTCAGAAGAGATCTTTCCATTCTTAATATCGTTACGTGGAACGAGGCTACCGGATCTGTTTACAATGAAGCTGCCGGATATGAGCAAACAGGATTCTTTAACCGTAAGTATATCCCAAGACAGGATGACCTGAATACGGGTGACCCTAACCTTAACAACCCGGCAAACTATCGTGCCATTCGTTATGCCGATGTACTGTTGATGGCTGCAGAAGCTATTAACCGCGGTGGTTTAGGAGATGCGCAGGCAAGAGAATACCTGAACCAGGTGAGAAGCAGAGCAGGTTTGGCTGATGTTACCCTTTCGGGGAACGCCCTTACCAATGCTATCTATGATGAAAGAAGATTAGAACTCATGGGAGAAGGACACCGTTTCTTTGACCTTGTTCGTACCGGAAGAGCCGCTCAAACCATCCCAGGTTTCCAGGCCGGAAAGCACGAATTGTTCCCTATTCCTTCTGTAGAGATCGAGTTAGCGGGTAACCGTTGGCCACAAAACCCAGGCTATTAATTAAACACAAATTTACCTATATATGAAAACGCTCAAAAATCTATTAATTTATATGTTCTCCCTGACGGCCCTAGTTTTGGTTTCGTCTTGTGAGAAGGAAGAAACATCCTATGCATTCCAGGATGTTTCAGCACCGACCAACGTTGCTATTGCTTTTGATATTGCTCAGGACGATAGCGGTACTGTAACTGTAACCCCTTCGGCTGAAGGCGCCACCATGTTCGAGATCTTTTTTGGAGATGTAGAAGATGAAACTGCTGTGCAGGTTGCTCCGGGGGAGAGTGCAGATCACGTGTATGCCGAAGGATCTTACGAAATGAAGGTTGTTGCAATAGGCATCAGCGGATTGACCAGTGAGCTCACTAAGGTTGTAGACATTTCTTTCAGCAAGCCTGAAAACCTTGTATTGGATATTCAGACTACCAACCTTACCGCCAAAGTAACCCCTACTGCAGAGAACGCAGCTGCGTTTGATATCTACTGGGGTGTTGAAGATGAAAACGGTGCGCCTATCATGACTACGGTTATGGATGGTGTAACTGCACTTTATTCTTACCCGGCAGAAGGTGCTTATACAGTGAAGGTGGTTGCAAGAGGTGCCGGATCGGGTACTGCTGAAGCGACTGTTGTTCTTAATGTTAGCATTTCTGTTCCTGAAACCCTTTCGTTCCCACTTGATTTCGAAAATCCGGCTCTTACTTATGAGTGGATCGCATTTGGCGGTGCAGAAGGTCTTGCTAATATCGTAGCGAATCCTGATATGAGCCAGGCGAACCCAAGTGAAAATGTTCTTGAGCTTCAAAAACCGGAAGGTGCTGAAGTATGGTCAGGAGCCGTCCTTCCAATGGAAGAGCCTATCAACTTTGCTGATGGAAACGTAATTACAGTAAATGTATGGTCTCCAAGAGCAGGTGTTCCGATCCTTCTGAAGATCGAGAGCAGTGCAGATCCATCAAACGTATTTGCTGAGGTATTCGCAACTACTACCAAGGCCGGTCAGTGGGAAGCGCTTGCATTTGATATGAGTACTTTCGATGGATTTGATCCAAACAATTCTTACGACGGGGTTGTAATATTCGGAGACTTTGGTACTGCAGGACAAGGCGAAACCTTCTACTTCGACGACTTCCAGGTAGGACTTCAATCACAGTCTTTACCGATGACCTTTGAAGAAACAGGAGTTAATAACATCTGGTACCCATTTGGAGGCGTAGAGCCTGCTGTTATTGCCAATCCTGACCAATCAGGAGAAAATACCAGCGCAACTGTTCTGCAGCTTACTAAAACCGCAGGTGCTGAAGTTTGGGGTGGTGTTGCTTCAGAAGCTTTAAGAGGAGCTATAGACTTTAGCACATCAACTGTTGTCAGCGTAAAAGTTTGGTCCCCTAAGGTTGGAGCTAATATCCTGCTTAAATTGGAGAACGCAGAAAACGCTGATATTGCAGTAGAATTACCTGTTCTAACAACAGTTGCCAATGGTTGGGAAACCCTGACGTTTGATATGAGCGCAGGAGCTTTTGATCCGGCCGCTGAGTATAGCAGAATAGTCATTTTCCCTGATTTCGGAACCAATGGTGCTGAAGAGGTGTACTATTTTGATGATATAGAAGTTATTCAATAATAAACGATTGATTATGCAAAAATTTATAAGATCGATGTCTGTACTATGGCTTTTAGCCATAGTACTGGTATCGTGCCATGAAGATCGTGCCACTCTCGACCCCATTAACGCTCCGGGTAACCTGGAAGTAGCGGTTGAAATTGTTGGCGCAGATGACGCGAATCCTTACGGAGATGGAAGTGGTATGGTATATGTAAAGGCCATGGCCAGCAATGCCGTGACCTATCAGATCACATTGAACGGGGTTACTAAAGCCACCTCAGGAGGCGAAGCCTCTTTCGGGGTTACCTCTACCGGTTTAAAGACCTATAATCTCAATGTAGTTGCCAGCGGCCAGGGAGGTTTATCTACCAGTAAAAATATGCCTTTAGAGATCCTCTTCACCTATGAGCCTCCTCAGGATCTATTGGACATGCTTTATGCCGATGGTTCACGTGAATGGAGAATCAAGGCTGAGGCTCCGGGACACTTTGGTCTCGGACCGGTGGGTGGCCAGATCCCAACTGAGTGGTATGGTGCCGGTGCTAATGAAAAAGAAGGACGTGGCATGTATGATGACCGTTATACCTTTAACGCAGACGGAACATTTACCCATGTTACCAATGGAGATGTGTTTGGTCGTGTGAACCTTATCGATGAACTTGGTGGTTCAGGAGGTGAAGAAGAAGGTGCCGATATCATCAACTACCAGTTTGGAGATTATACCGAGAACTGGGCGCTTAGTGAAGTTAATGGAACCGAAGTGCTAATTCTTAACGGAATTGGTTTCTTCGGATACTATACCGGAGGTGACCATGTATACCAGATCTTTGAACGTGACGCGAACGAAATGCTGGTAAAGACCACCGATGGAAATGGTGAATTTGACTGGTGGTTCATCCTTATTGCTACCGATGCCGGTTCAGGAGTAGATGCCAAGGAGGTTAAATAACCCAAGTGATTCTGTAAAACTTAAAGAATACAGGATTTACTTATCCAATATCAAGAACTCCTTCACCTGCCCATCCCGGCTATGAAGGAGTTTTTTCTTGATGATATCAATGAATATGACTAAAAAAGGAAAAATGCAAAAGATATTCCAAACCTTGTCGGTTATGCTGTTCCTCTCCCTGTTGCAGTACTCCTGCTCAGGAGATAGTGAACCGGCGATCGATGAAAAGGACACCCCTCCTACCAACCTGCAAGTATCGTTTCAAATTGTAGGAGAGAATACTGATCCTGAAGGAAATGGAAGTGGTATCGTTCACTTCGAAGCCAGTGCAACTAATGCTTTAGATTATCAATACGCCTTTAACAACCAGGAGGTGAATGCCCCTGATGGCGCCACTACGATAACCTTCGGTGCTACCGGAACCTATTCGGTAACCGTAACCGCCCTGGGAGAAGGAAACACTTCTTTGAGCAGGGAAATAACCGTTTCGGTATTTGTTGATCCGGACCTGGTATGGGCTCAGGAATTTGAACAAGAAGGCGCTCCTGACCCCGAGTTTTGGAATTTCGAGTTAGGTGATGGCTGTGACCAAGGTATATGCGGTTGGGGCAATGGCGAGCAACAATGGTATACCAATGAACCCGATAACATTATTGTGGAAGATGATGTTCTTAAGATAACCGCAAAGGCAGAAGCACGAAATGGGTATAACTATACCTCGGCAAGAATCACCACTAAGAACAAGTTTGCATTTACCTATGGCCGTGTTGAAGTACGTGCCAAACTTCCTGAAGGAGGCGGCACCTGGCCGGCCATCTGGATGTTAGGATCGAATATTGACCAGGTGGGATGGCCAAAATGCGGCGAGATCGACATTATGGAACATACCGGCAATGACCCCGGTCGCGTTTCAGCAGCCACCCACGATGAATTTTACCACGCTGGCAATGCACGATATTACTGGACAGATGTTTCCAACGTCTCTACAGAATACCATATATACAGCCTGAATTGGGATGAAAACGGAATGGACTTCTTTGTAGACGGCAACCTTTTCTTTGAATCACCCAACAGCAGTGAGCTTCCCTATAACCAGGACTTCTATCTCCTGCTGAATATTGCCATGGGAGGCAACCTGGGAGGCACTATCGATGAATCATTCTCATCAGGCAGCATGGAAATCGATTATATAAGAGTTTACCAATAGTTCATAGGTGAATTAGTTTTAAAATGCTGTGCCATTATGGTGCAGCATTTTATTTGAAAATATTGATTATGAGATATTTACCGTTCATACTTTTATTCAGCTTTTATTTGAGTTCGTGTCAAAACGAGGAATTGATGCTCACTGAAGAATTTGAGGGTACTACCCTGAACCCGGAGCTCTGGAATATCGTAACAGGCGATGGTTGTCCTACCATTTGCGGATGGGGCAATAATGAACGTCAAACCTACACCGATAACAACCACCGACTTGAAGACGGGAAGTTAATAATTACTGCCCGGAAGGAAGATACGCTCTACACCTCCACAAGGATCAATACCAAAGGAAAGTTTGAAATTCAATATGGCACCGTGGAAATTCGTGCCGATATTCCTCCCGGAAAAGGATTGTGGCCGGCATTCTGGATGTTAGGTTCTAATATAGACCAGGTGGGTTGGCCGGCCTGCGGAGAGATCGATATCATGGAATACGTAGGACGCAATCCCGGTGAAATATTCACCACCCTGCACACCACCGCTACCCATGGTGACAATGCCAGCAGCAAAACCACTCCTTTTGAGAACATTGAAAAAGGTTTCCATGATTATAAAATGTCCTGGACTTCTGAAGCCATTCGCTTTTATGTGGATAATACCCCGGTATACACCTATGCCCCAGAAGTAAAGAACAAGGATACCTGGCCCTTTGACCAACCTTTTTATCTGTTGATCAATCTTGCAGTAGGAGGAACTTTTGCCGGACAGGAAATAGACCCTCACAGTCTTCCGGCTGAATACAAAATAGAACATATAAAAGTGTGGAAGAACACCCCCTGAAGACCCATGTAGAAAATTACATATACGTTCCTTGAAAATCCTTTGATTAGTGAAAGTCGTATGTCTTTAAGATTCTTTCCGACTTAGACTCTTGTATTTTTTATTCTTAATGGTCATGACATCCATGATCAGGTTGGCACGTTCTTTTGACATACCTATTTCATCGCGAATCAATATAATATAGTCCTCCTCATCGTAGGTGTAATGATCGTCGGCAGCAACTCCGTCTACCAACCAGGCGAACACTGTTTCCCGGTATTTTTCCCGTATTACCTGAATACAGTCTTTAATAATTTTTTCATTCTTGTGATCTCTGAGCATATCGTGAAACTTATCCTGACATTTCATCAGATCGAGTTCAGCGCTGCAAAACTTTCTGGCCATAGCCTGATAACTGTTGATCTCTTCCGGGGTGAAATTATGAGTCCCCATAATGATATAAGCCAGGCACATGATAGCCTCCTGCTCATCAAGCCCGCAAAGCGGGCTGACCTTTATTGTGGTCATATTATTTTTTGACATTTGATCTCCATCCATATGACGTTTGTTTTCTATTAGCGTTAAAACCGGGAGTTAATGGGGCGGTAAATAGAGTCGGAATAAATATTTGATTCGTCTTTTAAGAAATTCCTTTTAAATTTAGTAAATGTTTAGAAATCAAAATCATATCCCTCTCATTTTAATTTGACAACCCAATTTAAAACATCAAGTCTCACGCTTACATGTAAAAACCAGGTATTACTATGAACTGTTATTCTGTTCAACCAACCCTTAAACGCTAGACTCTTTGAGATGTACAAAACTATAATGTAATGAAAAATATATCCCTTTTATTTATCCTTACGGCCGTGTTCTTTTCTTGTAAAAAAGAAGCCACGGTTACCTCTATAAACGACCCAATAACCACAAAAGTCGACTCCTTACTGGCTATTATGACCCTTGAAGAAAAGGTCGGACAGATGAACCAATACAATGGCTTCTGGAATGTTACCGGCCCGGCCCCAAAGGAAGGAGATGCAGCGGCCAGGTACGACGATCTCCGAAATGGACGCGTAGGTTCCATGCTGAATGTCACAGGGGTAGAAGAGGTTCGGAAAGTGCAAAAGATCGCGGTGGAAGAATCGAGATTAGGCATTCCTTTGATCATCGGTTTCGATGTTATTCACGGGTATAAAACGATCAGTCCCATCCCCCTGGCCGAGGCCGCCAGTTGGAATATGGAGTTGATCAGGCGATCGGCAGAAGTAGCCGCCAGAGAGGCCGCAGCCAGTGGTATCAACTGGACCTTTGCACCGATGGTGGATATTTCACGTGATGCCCGATGGGGCCGGGTTATGGAGGGGGCCGGAGAAGACCCCTACCTGGGCAGTTTAATAGCAGCCGCCAGGGTTACCGGGTTCCAGGGAGATGACCTTTCCTCTCCCCTTACCATAGCCGCCTGTGCAAAACATTTTGCCGGGTATGGATTCTCTG
Source organism: Robertkochia marina (assembly GCF_004799345.1). GTDB lineage: Bacteria > Bacteroidota > Bacteroidia > Flavobacteriales > Flavobacteriaceae > Robertkochia > Robertkochia marina. Next base: position 1,236,525 of record NZ_SSMC01000001.1, on the reverse strand, counting down.
AAGCCGGACGAGATTACAACACTGTAGATGTAGGAACCTCTACCCTATACAACACCATCCTCCCTCCTTTCAAAGCGGCAAAAGAGGCAGGTGTAAGAACCTTTATGAACTCTTTCAATATTCTCAATGGCATTCCTGCAACCGGAAATGCATTGCTGCAGCGGGATATCTTAAAAGGTGATTGGGATTTTTCAGGATTCGTGGTATCCGACTGGGGCACCATAGACGAAATGATCTCCCATGGTTATGCCAAAGACGGTAAAGATGCTGCCCTGAAAGCTATCAAAGCAGGCTCTGATATGGATATGGAATCCTATCACTACCTCAACCATCTGAAAGAATTAGTAGAAAATGGGGCTGTTAAAGAAGGCCTCATTGACGACGCGGTGCGCCGAATACTAAGACTGAAATTCGAACTCGGACTTTTTGATGACCCATACAAATACTGTGACCCTGAAAGAGAACAGGAGATCGTAGGTAGTGATGAACACCATGCAGCCGTGCTGGAAATGGCAAAGAACTCTATTGTTCTTCTTAAGAACGAAAATGATCTCCTGCCCTTAAAAAAAGAAGGGCTTAATATTGCGCTCATAGGACCTCTTGCCGATGACAAAACATCGCCATTGGGCAACTGGCGTATCGCAGCCGACGATAGTACAGCAGTATCGGTTCTTGAAGGCTTAAATGCCTACGACGGAAATCGTATAACCCACCGTCAGGGTGTCAAGTTAATTGAAGGCACTCCGTCATTTACCCGGGAAACCCTTATAAACACCACCGATCGCAGTGGTATCTCTCAAGCCGTGGCAGCAGCCCGCGGAAAAGATGCTGTGATCATGGTACTCGGAGAACACGGTTTTCTTTCAGGAGAGGCCAGAAGTAGGGCATCTCTTGATCTCCCCGGACTTCAACAAGAACTCCTCGAGGCTGTTTACAAGGTAAATAAGAACGTAATCCTGGTACTGATGAACGGCCGACCCCTGACCATAAATTGGGCCGATAAGAACATTCCGGCCATTGTAGAGGCATGGCAACTGGGATCTGAAAGCGGACACGCCATTGCTCAGGTACTCTACGGAGATCATACCCCATCAGGTAAATTACCCATGACCTTCCCCAAAGATGTAGGTCAGTTACCCCTGTATTACAATTACATGAACACAGGCAGACCCAACACTAATAATCCTGGAGAAGTTTTCTGGTCGCACTATATCGATATGGAAAACACCCCCCTCTACCCTTTCGGCCATGGATTAAGTTATACTTCTTTTAAATATGATAAATTGAAAATATCTAAAGACAGTATACAGGATGAAGAGGTCCTGGAAGTCAGTTTTGAACTCACCAATACGGGAGAACGCACAGGTACAGAAACGGCCCAGTTGTACATTAGAGACCATGTTGCCAGCAGAACAAGACCGGTAAAAGAGCTTAAGAAATTTATGCAGGTAATCCTTAAGCCGGGAGAAACCCAAACCATAATTATGACTATTTCTGAAGAAGATCTGGCCTTTTACACTGATCATAATCGTTGGCAGGCAGAAACAGGCAATTTCAGCATATTTATAGGAGGCAGCTCAGAAACGAGCCTTGACACCTCCTTTTATTACAAGAATAATATATTCTGATGAAGTAAATACCCGGTTTTAAAACAAGGTATTTAATTCGGGATAATTATACCTGGTAAGGATCTCTGCATGATCAGAATTGACTTTGCTCTTGTAGAGGTCTTTACTTACCGGGTATCCTTCTAATTTTTCGTCGGGATAGGCAGTTTCCAGTAATTCCCTCACGCTTTCTTCCTCCAGTTCAGGGTCAAGCCATGTCTTTTCAGCTATTCCATGTAAGATCACCGGCTGGCGCTTTTTTACATTGTGAATGTCAGAGAAAAAGGGAGAGGCCTCCCTTGTTAAAACAGCCATGGTTACATACCCATCAGGACTCCTGTTGTATATGCCAGCCAGCGCAAAACTTTCTCTGTCCTGTCTGGTAATGAAATACGGGTATTTTTTCTTCAGGTGCTCATGAGGTTCAAAGAAACCGTCAACCGGAATAATACACCTTCGGCTTAAGGCAGATCTCTTATAAATAAAATGATCAAAAAGTTTCTCCGAACGTGCATTAAGCCCGCTTCCAAACCGTATGCTCTCCTTGTAGTACTGTTTATAATTTGCTCCCGCCTGATCCGGAGGCATAATACCCCACATAGCCGGGGTGAGGAATGAAGGCTTCTCCTGGGGGATCATCAGTAAATTTTGATGAGCGAAGCCGTTGGAATGGTAGAAAGTAAAATCTGTTTCGCCTATATCGAACTCAGGGTCACGCTTTACTTTAAAGCGCCTTTCTAATTGTGAAGTGGTTTTAGTCTGGCTGGTATGATAACACATATTTTATCAGATCTCTCCTCAATTTAACTATTTAAACATAAAAGTCCCTGAGGTGCGTCCAAAAAAAAAGCCCTGCGATGCAGAGCTTTTTTTGTTAGTTAGAAGGTCCTATATGGATTACTCCTGAGAAGTAGTATCAATTACTTCTTCAGTAGTCTCTTCTACTTCTTCAGCGGCCTCTTCCATGGCATCTCCTGCTTCTTCAGCAGCTTCTTCCATAGCTTCACCTGTTTCTTCAGCAGCCTCTTCTACTTGTTCAACAGCTTCTTCAACAGCTGTATCTTCTTTTTTAGTTTCTCTACAAGAAGTTAATGAAACTCCCATTGCAAGCACTAGGGCAAGGCTTAAAATAACTTTTTTCATGGTTTGTGTTTTAGTTTTACTAAATAAAAGTTGCACTACGAAAAAACGATTTTCTTCGATACTCTGCAAAAGTTTTTTAACAAATTTTTTAATAAAAATTGCTAAAGATTACTTGATTAATGTACGTGTGTAATGAGTGATTTGGATCACGGCACCCCTGTTTTTTTCAATAAATTCTTTATTTACAGCTCCCATTTTACTTACAAGTTCTTGTTTTACAGAAAGTTGCCCCATTAGGTAATTGAAAGATTTTTTATCAGAAATAACCGCTATCCCGCCGGCTTCTACCAATAGTTCAGCCTCTCGAAAACCATCATAGTTCGGTCCGATAATTACAGGAATGCCAAAAACGGCAGGTTCAAGGGTATTATGAAGGCCGGTATCACCGAGTCCGCCCCCAACATAAGCCATATCTGCATAGCTATACACCCTGGTTAGTAATCCAATTGTATCCAGGATCAGCACTTTTGCAGTTGTAAGATCTTTTGTTTCCCGCTCACTAAAACGTATCACATCATCTCCAAGAGCATCTGCCAGATCATTGATCATTTTGGGCTTCATATTATGCGGGGCAATGAGGTATTTAAAATGAGCTTGCCGTTGCTCCTTTATATAAGGAACAATCACCGCCTCATCGTCAGGCCAGGTGCTCCCGGCCACAAACAACGTATGCGTTCCCTTAAATTCCTCCATGAAGTCAAGGGTATTATCTCTTGAAAGGATCTCATGAACCCTGTCAAAACGGGTATCTCCGCTTACACTGACATCTATGATACCAATACTTTTCAACAGGCTGGCTGATCCCTGATCCTGTACAAAGAGGTGTGTAAAGGTTTTTAAGGAGCGTCTCATAAATGTACCATACCATTTAAAAAAGGCCTGGTTTTCCCGAAAGATCGCTGAGATCAATAAGGTGTTTATTTCTCGTTTATGCAGCTCATGAAGGTAATTGGGCCAAAATTCATATTTAACGAATACTGCCAGTTCAGGATGGAGAAGATCAAGAAATCGTTTGGCATTCGCTCTGGTATCCATGGGCAGATAGCACACCACATCGGCCACTTCCGTATTCTTCTTAACCTCATACCCCGATGGAGAAAAAAAACTTAAAACGATCTTATGTCCAGGAAAGTCCTTTTTGGTTTGCTCTATTACGGGCAGGCCTTGCTCGAATTCTCCCAGGGAAGCCGTATGAAACCAGATCACCCTGTCTGTTGATAATATTTCTTTTTCCAGATCGGCAAAAACGTGCTTACGCCCTTTAACAAATAGAGAGAGTTTCTCATTAAAAAAGGCAATGCATTTGATCAGGAAACCGCTTAAATATACCAGTAGGTCGTAAACAAAGAGCACTTTTTCGAGTTTGGGGCTAAATTACGGTTCTTTCTCATAATTCATTGACCCCAGTTGCTTAATTTTGCAGAACTAGTAATCAATTAAGATTCCGCACCAATGAGGAAAATTCAGATGGTTGACCTCCAGGGTCAATTTCAATCCATAAAAGACCGCGTAAACACATCAATAAATGAGGTACTTGATTCCGCTGCCTTCATCAACGGACCTGAAGTACACAATTTTCAAAAGGAACTGGAAGACTACCTGGGTGTCAAGCACGTGATTCCTTGTGCAAATGGAACCGATGCCCTTCAGATCGCCATGATGGGACTCGGACTTGAACCCGGAGATGAAGTGATCACGGCCGATTTTACTTTCGCCGCGACCGTAGAAGTGATCGCCCTTTTGAAATTAACTCCTGTTCTGGTTGATGTGGAAGAAGATACCTTCAACATCGATATTCAGGCACTGGAAAAGGCCATTACGCCTAAAACCAAAGCCATTGTACCTGTACATCTTTTTGGTCAATGTGCCAATATGGATGCCATCATGAAAATTGCAGAAAAGCACAACCTGTATGTAATTGAAGATAACGCACAGGGAATCGGGGCAACCTATACAGCTCCGGACGGAAGTAAACGTAAATCAGGTACCATCGGGCACGTGGCGGCCACCTCTTTCTTTCCTTCAAAAAACCTTGGATGCTATGGTGACGGAGGTGCCATCTTTACCAACGACGACGACCTTGCTCACATCATCAGGGGTATCGTGAATCACGGCATGTATGAACGTTATCACCATGATGTAGTAGGGGTAAATTCAAGGCTTGATTCTATACAAGCTGTTGTTTTGAGAGCAAAACTCCCCTTACTTGATGAGTATAATCGTAAAAGAAGAACCTCAGCCAGGAAATACAATGCGGCCTTGAAGGATGTTAACCATGTTGTACTTCCGAAAATGGTTTCCGGTTGTGATCATATCTGCGATACCTGCGATTGTCATGTTTTTCATCAGTACACCCTGAGAATTACCAACGGTAAAAGAGATGCCCTGGCTAAACACCTGGCAGAAAAAGACATCCCCCATGGTATTTACTACCCTATTCCCCTGCACAAGCAAAAAGCCTATGCAGATGAACGCTACAATGAAGCAGATTTCCCCGTAACCAACAGATTGGTACAGGAAGTTATTTCTCTGCCCATGCATACCGAGCTTGATGATGAACAGATACAATACATTACAGACACCATCAAAAATTTCTTAAGCTAACTAACCCTATCCACACTCCCTATGAAAATACTTGTTACCGGAGGACTCGGTTTTATCGGGTCTCACACCGTTGTTGAGCTTCAACAAAAAGGCTTTGATGTTATCATTATTGACAACCTGTCTAACGCCGGAATTGAAGTCCTGGAAGGTATTACTGCCATTACGGGAATTGCGCCTGAATTCGAAAAGCTCGACCTTAAAAATAAGGTTGATGTTTCAGACTTCTTTAGTCGTCACTCTGACATCGGTGGTGTGATTCATTTTGCTGCCTCCAAGGCGGTGGGAGAAAGTGTGGAAAATCCTCTGCTCTATTACGAGAATAATATCAACACCCTTGTGTACGTTTTACAGGAATTGAGCAATAAAGACAACGCCAACTTTATTTTCAGCTCCTCTTGTACGGTTTACGGACAGGCTGACACCTTACCCATTACAGAGAGTGCTCCGGTTAAACCCGCAGAATCTCCTTATGGAAACACAAAACAAATAGGAGAAGAGATCATTCGCGATACCTGCCATATAAACAACCATTTACAGGCCATCGCGCTCCGATACTTTAACCCTATAGGCAGTCATCCAACGGCACATATAGGAGAACTTCCCATTGGAGTACCTCAAAACCTGGTTCCTTTTATTACGCAAACGGCTATCGGGATGAGGGAGCAGCTTGCTGTATTCGGCAACGATTACCCAACCGAGGATGGTACCTGTATTCGCGATTACATCCATGTGGTTGACCTGGCTAAAGCCCATGTTGTTGCCTTAGAACGACTGATCAATAAGAATAACACCGAAAACTATGAGGTGTTCAACCTCGGAACGGGAACCGGAAGTTCAGTGATGGAGGTGATCGAAAGCTTTGAAAGGGTTTCAGGTAAAAAGCTCAATTACCGCATTACTGATCGCCGACCGGGAGATGTTATTGCGGCCTATGCCGATACCACCAAAGCAAATAAGGTGTTAGGGTGGAAAGCCAAATCTACCCTTGACGATGCCATGGCTTCTGCCTGGAAGTGGGAGCAGAAAATCAGAAATTAATTTTATCTTAGAACCGCTTTATACATCCCCCGGCCACCAACCGGGGGATATTTTTAATTAACTAAACCAAATACTTTCATGAAAAAACTACTCCTTCTGGCCGCATTGTTTCTCGTTGTTGTTTCCGGTATGGCACAGGACATCTATCTGCAGTGCGGAAAGATTCTCGATGTTGAAACCGGTAAATACCTGAACGAACATACCATTATTATTTCCGGAAACAAGATCACATCGATCAAAAAAGGTTTTCAGGAGCCATTGGATGCCTCTTCCCAGGTGGTTGATCTGAAAGCCATGACAGTACTTCCGGGACTCATTGATTTCCATGTTCATATTGAAGGCGAATCAAGCCCTTCTGCCTACCTGGAAAAGTTCACCCTTGATGAGGCAGATATCGCTTTCCGCGCCCAGGAAATCGCAGCGAGAACTTTGAGAACCGGGTTTACCTCGGTACGAGACCTTGGAGGAACCGGGGTAAATATTGCCCTTAGAGATGCCATCAACAAAGGACTGGTTCAGGGACCAAGAATTTTTACTGCCGGAAAAGCCATAGGAACTACGGGCGGTCATGCCGATCCTACCAATGGTTACCGAAGTGACCTCGCCGGAGATCCGGGACCAGCTGAAGGCGTGATCAACGGAGTGGCCGATGCTCGTAAAGCTGTGAGACAACGGTATAAAAATGGAGCAGACTGTATCAAAATAACTGCAACAGGAGGTGTTCTCAGCATGGCTCATAACAGCCAAAATCCGCAATTTACCCTCGAAGAGATCAAAGAGATCTGCAAAGTAGCCAATGACTATGGCTATCACGTAGCAGCCCACGCCCACGGAGACGAGGGAATGCAGCGGGCTGTTCTTGGAGGAGTAAAAACCATTGAACACGGTACCCTGATGAGTGAAGAAACCATGGATCTGATGATCGAGCACGATGCCTACCTGGTACCTACTATTACCGCAGGAAAAGAAGTATCTATAAATGCTGAAAAGCCCGGGTACTTCCCTCCGAGAATTGCCGAAAAAGCTTTGGAGATCGGTCCTAAGATCCAAAATACCTTTAGTAAGGCCTATAAAAAAGGAGTGGGTATTGCCTTTGGCACCGATGCCGGAGTGTATACCCACGGCGAAAATGCCCGTGAATTCGTCTATATGGTGGAGGCCGGAATGAAAGAGCTCGATGCCATTAAAAGTGCAACCATGACCAATGCCATGATCCTGAAGAAAGAAAATGAGCTAGGCCAGGTAAAAGAAGGATTTCTTGCAGACATTATTGCTGTAGAAGGCGACCCTCTGAAAGACATCTCTGTTCTGGGCGATGTGCAATTCGTCATGAAAGACGGGGAGGTTATTAAATAGGTACGTAGGTACGAAGGGGAATGTTGATTATCGAAAATCTATAGCTGGTGATAAAGCAACCCCTATCCGTCCACGCTAATGCGTGGCCACCTTGCCCTGAAAGGGGAAGCCTTGCATATACTAACCAGCCATTATTTCGGTTCTAAAATCCTTCTAACGATCATATTCAATACATTACTTTATCCTTCCCCTCTCAGGGGAAGGTGGTTTTGTTTCACAAAACCGGAAGGGGTATTTCATTTCTAAAGCCAGCTCAAAGCATTAAACATTACCATAAATTCCTACATTTATACAACCAAAACACACGAATCAACTAACACCCCCATAAATATGAAAAAACACATATTTATTTTCTCTTTAGTATTACTGCTGAGCACTTTCAACATTTTTGCTCAGAATTACCGGGAGCAACTGGAAGAAATTGCCATCATTGACCAAAAGGTCATGATGCCCATGCGAGACGGAGTACGGCTGGCAACCGACATCTACCGGCCAAAGACCGATGAAAAAGTTCCGATCATTTTTTCGCGTACGCCCTACAACTTTAATTCCTGGGGCGACGGGGAAGAGCGAACCCGAACCTATCAAAGAGCATTAGAAGCCGTAAAACAAGGTTATGCCTATGTAGTACAGAATGAGAGAGGACGTTATTTTTCGGAAGGAGAATGGGATATTCTCGGCGTTCCCCTCACTGATGGTTATGATGCCTTTAGCTGGATGAAAGATCAACCGTGGTCGAACGGTAAAATAGGCACCTACGGGTGTTCTTCAACAGCAGAATGGCAAATGGCCGTTGCTGCCCTTGACCACCCTTCTCATGCGGCCATGGTACCCCAGGGCTTCGGAGCTGGGGTTGGCCGTGTAGGCGACATCAATGAACAGGGAAACTGGTATCGCGGGGGCGCAGAACAAATGTTGTTCTTTGCCTGGCTCTATGGGGTAGAACACGATAAGTTCAAACCCCGCATCCCGGAAGGTGCCACCCAGGAAGACCTGATCAGGATCTCGAGATACTACGACCTGGCTCCTGAAAATCCGCCGGTAGACATGAAAGAGGCACTTAGCCATCTGCCTATACAAGACATCCTGAAAAATATTAAAGGGAAACGCGAGATCTATGACAAAATGATCAGGCGCAAACCTAACGATCCGGCATGGTACGAAGGCGGACTTTATCACGATGACATGGAAATTGGGGTGCCTTCTTTTTGGTTTGCCTCCTGGTATGATGTTTCCATTACCCCTAACCTCTATCTCTTTAACCACGTAAGAAACAACACGAAAGACAAAGAAATACGGGATAACCAATATTTAGTTATTGCTCCTACCCTCCACTGTGCCTACACCAGGGCCACAGAGAACACCATGGTGGGTGATCTAAGCGTAGGTGATGCCAGGCTTAATTACGAGGAGCAGATCTACAAGTGGTTTGACATGTGGCTGAAAGGAGAAGACAACGATTTCAAGGAAACCACTCCAAGAGTGCAGTACTATACCATGGGACTTAACAAATGGCAGTCTTCAGCAACCTGGCCGCCGGAAAACACCAAAAAAGTTACTTACTACCTCAACAGCGGTGGTAATGCCAACAGCCGGTTTGGTGATGGTGCCTTAAGCATGTCAGAGCCGAAAGAGGACAAACCGGACAGTTTCACCTATGATCCGATGAATCCCGTTCCTTCTAATGGAGGCAACGTTTGTTGTACGGGCAATGCCGTGAAAGGCGGATCATTTGACCAGCAGGACATGGAAGCACGAAATGACATCCTGGTGTATACTACAGATATTCTAACGGAAGACACAGAGGTATCTGGTTTTATCGAAACCACCCTATATGTCTCTTCTGACGTGAAGGATACCGACTTTACCGTTAAGCTCATTGATGTACACCCGGACGGCAGTGCTTATAACCTTGATGAAACCATTCAGAGGGTAAGGTATCGCGAGGGATATGACAAGGAAGTATTTATGGAAAAGGGCCAGGTATACAAGGTAGACCTCACCCCTATGGCCACCAGTAACCTTTTCAAAAAAGGCCACAGAATTCGAATTGAAGTTTCCAGCAGTAACTTCCCCAGATTTGCCAGAAACCTGAACACCGGAGGAAATAATTATGATGAGTCTGAAGGGATCATAGCCCATAATACGGTCCACCATTCAGAAGAGTATCCATCTCAGATCACCCTTTCTGTTAAACAATAATATGAGATCAATTAAATATTTCTGCTTCCTTATGCTGCTAATGGCTGTTTCTTCCTGCAAACAAGAAGTACAGACCTTACAGCCTCATGAAGGCAACGTAAAAGTTGAGGGTGGAGAACTATGGTATAAGGTGATCGGGAAAGGGAGCAAACCCCCCATCTTAATGATGCATGGCGGACCCGGAGGAACACATCGCTATTACTACTTTCTGGAGCCCTTAAGCAGTGACCGGTCGATCATCCTTTTTGACCAATTGGGTACCGGCAGGTCCGGATACCATACTGACACCACCCTTATGACCGTGTCAAATATGGTGAAGCAGGTTGATGCCTTGAAAAGAGAACTGAACCTGAAAGAATATTATCTGATGGGGCATAGTTGGGGTGCAGCCCTCGAACTTGAATATTATCAAATGCACCCGGAGGGAGTCAAAGGCATTATTTTCAGTAGTCCTTACCTCAGCACTTCCGTCTGGGAGGCCGATGCTGACACCCTGATAACCACCCTTGCCGACAGTCTGCAGACATTTATTGCAGAGGCTGAAGCCAACGATAATTTTGACACTCCTCAATACCGGCTTGCAGACTCTGTTTATTGGTCAAATTTCGGGAACAGACATCCCGGTCCGAATCACGAGTGGGATACCATTCCGGCACCATCCAATCGTTTTATGTATAATTATATGTGGGGACCCAGTGAATTTACTGCCAGAGGCATCCTTAAAAATTACGACAACCTAAAGGGACTCTCTCAAATTGATGTGCCTGTTCTTTTCGTAACAGGAGAGTATGATGAGGCACGTCCGGAAACCATAAAAAGGTTCCAGGAACGGGTTCCGAATTCAAAGATGGCGGTGGTTCGTGATGCAGGACACGCTACCATGAGAGACAACCTCCCGGCCTTATTAAAAAGCATTTCCGAGTTTTTGAATGAGGTGGAGAACAAAGAATAGCATAAAGCTTTCTATGCCGGCATCAATGCTTCTTAGTAGGATTTAATAAAAAAACGCCGCGGAATTCGCGGCGTTTTCTATTCTGTTTATTATTTAGCTTCCACTTCCTCAAGGGATGGGTAATCGATATATCCCTTTTTTCCGGGAACATAGAAGGTATCTTCATCCCATGCCGCCAACTCCGCTTTAAGCTCAAAGCGTTTTACAAGATCCGGATTAGATATAAATGGTTTCCCAAAAGCTACAAGGTCTGCATCCCCCTCCTCAATAACCTGATTCCCGCTCTCTCGATCAAAGGCCGTATTGATCATCAGGGTTCCGTTGTACATCGGACGGTATCGTTTGGCGATCTGCTCTACCGCATGGGGTACCTCCGACACATCATTAAATGGTTCCGAAAGGTGTACATAAGACAGATCGTAGTCATTCAGTTTGGAGATAATATAATCGAAAGTAGGAATTGTTTCTTCATTCATTTCCATACCGAATATCCCGTGCAGCGAAGGATTAAAGCGTACACCGATTCGTTTTTCAGGCATAACCTCCTTTACTGCATCCAGCACTTCAAAAAAGAATCTTGTCCTGTTCTCTATACTTCCGCCATATTCGTCATCTCTCTTATTGGAGGTGCTGTTAAAGAACTGATGAAACAGATAACCATTAGAAGAATGTATTTCCACACCATCAAAACCTGCCTCCATGGCATTTTTGGCGGCATTCTGAAAATCTTCCACTGTCCTTTTGATCTCATCTCTGGTCATGGCTTTAGGAGTCACGGTGTCTTTAAAGCCTTCAGGAGTATATGATTGGGAATTCGGATTAATAGCCGATGGTGCCAATGGAAGTTCTCCGTTGTGAAAATCAGGATGCGACATCCGGCCTACGTGCCACAATTGAATAAAGATCTTTCCACCTTTATCATGAACCCTCCCGGTTACATGTTTCCACCCTTCTACCTGTTCTTTTGAATATATTCCGGGAGTATTTACATACCCTACCGCTCTTGGAGATACCTGAGAACCCTCTGAAATGATAAGGCCGGCTCCGGCTCTCTGCTCATAGTATACCCCATGCAATTCATCTGTTGGCACATTCCCTTCGTTTACCGCGCGGCTTCTGGTCATTGGCGCCATCACCACACGATTTTTAAGGGTTAGTCCGTTCAGATCATACGATTGCAATAATGGTTGTTCACTCATAAAACTTTTTCTTTTTCTGATTATTATTTGATATCCGGAACAATTCAGTAGCCTTCCGGACCATCTATTCGGACGAAACAGAAGGGCAGACTTTACGAATTCCGGATAGAAATAAGTAATGGTGTAATTGATGTCGGTTATGCAGGTAGACGGGTAAACGGGTAGACGGGTAAACGGGTAGACGGGTAGACGGGTAGACGGGTAGACGGGTAGACGGGTAGACGGGTAGACGGGTAGACGGGTAGACGGGTAGGCAAATAAAATTACCAGAAGCATTTTTCAAGCCAGGTAAGATAAGATGATGTATTTCTCTCGTAACATGTAACACGTAACACGTAACCTCATAACCTTGTAACCTCATAACCTCGTAACTTTATAACCTTACTACTTTGACCTATCTTTGCGATAAAACTGCTATCTCGTGAGTATTCAAACGATCTCCCAGGCATTTCACAGCGCTTCTCAACGAAGGATGCTGCAGGAAGCTATTACCGATTTACAGGCAAAAGTTCATTTAAAAGGACTGGTAGGATCTGCCTTGTCTTTTGAAATGGCTGCGGTTTTCAAGGAGGCTGATGCGCCATTTTTGTTAATAATGAACGACAAAGAAGAGGCCGCCTATTATCTTAACGACCTTGAGCAGCTATTAGGAGAAGACCGCGTATTATTCTACCCCGGAAGTTATCGCCGTCCGTACCAGATCGAAGAGACAGACAATGCCAATGTACTGTTGAGGGCAGAAGTTTTAAACAGGCTGAATTCGCGAAAAAAGCCGGCAGTGATCGTAAGTTATCCCGATGCGCTGTTTGAGAAAGTGGTCACCAAAAAAGAACTGGATAAAAACACCCTGAAACTGGCTACAGGGGACCAGGTTACCCTCGATTTCCTCAACGAGGTGCTTTTTGAATATCACTTTAAGAGGGTCGACTTTGTCACTGAACCGGGAGAATTCTCTGTGCGCGGGGGGATTGTTGACGTATTCTCCTTCTCACACGATGAACCTTATAGAATAGAATTCTTTGGAGATGAGATCGATAGCATAAGAACCTTTGACGTAGCGTCACAGTTATCTGTTGATCGCCTTAAAAAGATCTCCATCATGCCCAATGTGGAGAATAAACATCTGGAAGAATTACGCCAAAGCTTCCTGAAATATATCCAGAAAAACACCATCGTATTTCTAAAGAACGCTGAGATGATTTTCTCCAGGGTTGACGGACTCTTCAAGAAGGCGGAAGAAGCCTTCGAACAGATCTCCGGTGAGGTGGCTCACCAGAAACCTGAAGAATTGTTCTGCGATGCTGAGTGCATTAAAAGAGACCTTCTGGAATTTCGTATAGTCGAGTGTGGCACCAATGCTTTGCTCTCTGCAGGAAAGGAAGGCACCATTACCTGTAATACAACACCTCAGCCCGCATTTAATAAGCACTTCAATCTTCTTACTGAAGACCTTCAGAAAAAGCATGAAGAAGGCTATACCAATTATTTGGTTTGTGTAAGCGAACAACAGGCCAAACGCTTTCATGACATCTTTGACGATATGGGCGAAGAGGTGCACTATCAGACCATTGTATTCTCTTTGTACCAGGGGTTTATTGATCACGATAACAAGATTGCCTGTTATACCGATCATCAGATCTTTGAGCGCTATCACAAGTTCCACCTGAAAAATGGCTATTCTAAAAAACAGGCTATTACCCTGAAAGAACTGACCAACCTGGAAATTGGAGATTACGTAACCCATATGGATCACGGTATTGGTAAATTCGGAGGGTTACAGAAAATTCAGGTAGAAGGAAAAACCCAGGAGGCCATTAAACTTATTTATGGTGAAAGAGACATACTCTATGTAAGTATTCATTCATTACACAAGATCTCCAAATATAACGGCAAGGATGGGAAACCGCCAAAGATCTACAAATTAGGGTCTAACGCATGGAAAAATCTCAAGAAAAAAACCAAAACAAGGGTTAAAGAGATCGCCTTTAACCTCATTCAGCTGTACGCCAAACGAAAAACTAAAAAGGGATATCAATACGGGCCCGACAGTTATTTACAGAACGAATTAGAGGCCTCCTTCATATATGAAGACACTCCTGATCAAAGCAAGGCTACTGCAGATGTAAAGGCCGACATGGAGAGCGAACAGCCTATGGACCGACTTGTATGCGGTGATGTGGGCTTTGGAAAAACGGAGGTAGCCATACGAGCCGCGTTTAAGGCTGTTGACAACGGAAAGCAGGTGGCTGTACTCGTACCTACCACCATCCTGGCTTTTCAGCACTACAAAACCTTCAGGGAGCGACTTGCAGACATGCCCATCACAGTATCGTACCTTAACCGCTTTAGAACGGCAAAAGAGAAACGAGACACCCTCGAAAATCTGGCCGAAGGAAAGGTTGACATCATCATTGGCACACATCAACTGGTTAATAAAAATGTGAAATTCAAAGACCTTGGTCTGCTCATTGTAGATGAAGAGCAAAAGTTTGGAGTCGCTGTCAAGGACAAACTAAAGACCATTAAAGAAAATGTCGATGTGCTTACCCTTACGGCTACGCCTATACCCAGAACACTGCAGTTCAGCCTAATGGCGGCAAGGGATCTCTCGGTGATCACCACTCCCCCACCGAATCGATACCCGATAGAATCTCATGTGATCCGCTTTAGCGAAGAAAGTATCAGAGATGCCGTGAGTTATGAAATTCAGCGAGGCGGCCAGGTATTTTTTATACATAACAGGATCGAAAACATCAAGGAGGTTGCCGGAATGATACAGCGCCTGGTGCCCGATGCCAAGATCGGTATTGGTCATGGCCAAATGGAAGGAAAGCAGCTGGAAAAAATAATGCTGGCGTTTATGAATGGTGAGTTTGACGTTTTAGTTTCCACCACCATCATTGAATCAGGTCTCGATGTACCCAATGCCAACACCATATTTATTAACAACGCTAACAACTTTGGGCTGTCTGACCTTCACCAAATGAGAGGTCGGGTAGGACGAAGTAATAAAAAGGCCTTTTGTTATTTTATCACCCCGCCTTACAGCGCCATGACAGAAGAGGCCAGGAAAAGAATTCAGGCCCTGGAGCAGTTTACCGAATTGGGCAGCGGTTTCAATATCGCCATGAAAGACCTGGAGATAAGAGGAGCCGGAGACCTGCTGGGCGGAGAACAAAGCGGCTTTATCAATGAGATCGGTTTTGACACCTACCAAAAGATCCTTACCGAGGCCATTGAAGAACTCAAGGATCAGGAGTTCGCCCACCTTTATACCCATGAAAAAGAAGACAAGGTTTATGTAAAAGACACCCAGCTCGATGCCGACTTCGAGATCCTTTTCCCTGATGATTATATCAATGCTATCACAGAGCGATTGAATCTCTATAACGAACTGAGTAATCTCAAAAACGAACAGGAACTACTGGCCTATGAACAACGACTAAAAGACCGATTCGGTGATCTGCCCCAGCAAGCAAAAGACCTGCTGGACAGCGTTAGAATAAAGTGGATCGCCTCTTCTATAGGGTTGGAGCGTATTATCATGAAAAAAGGCAAAATGGTAGGCTACTTCATTGCCGACCAGCAGAGCAGTTTTTATCAGAGTCCGAATTTCAACCGGGTATTACAAATGGTGCAGTCCAGGCCACAAATATGTAAGCTTAAAGAAAAAGAAACCCGAAACGGGTTGCGACTTCTCTTGTCATTTGAAGGCATCACTTCGGTGAGCAAAGCTTTAAATGCCATGAAAGTCTTTAAAACACCGGAAAAAGCTGAAGCCTGAAGCAAAGACGCTTAACTACCCGGTTGGTTATTTTTCGTACCTTACTTCCGCTATGGAAGAAAACATTTACCAGGACCATTTTGTCGCCAAACTTTTTGACCGGATGAGTCCCTCTTATGAATTCATGAATAGCCTAACCTCCCTTGGGTTTTATCCGTTTTGGCGTCAACAGGCTATAGAAATTATTTCCATAGGCAAAGGTAAAAAGGTGACCGACCTGCTTACAGGACCGGGAGAATCCTGGAAGCATATTTTACCCCGGATCGGAACCGAAGGAGAGTTAACAGCCCTTGACTTCTCTACCAGCATGATACAACTGGCTGAGAAAAGAAAAGAACGCTATCCTGAATACAACATCAAGCTTCATTGTGAGAACGTATTTAACTCAGGTATTAAGGACAACTCTCAGGATGTGGTGATCTGTTGTTACGGACTGAAAACCTTTGAGCACGCTCAACTGGAGCAACTCGCCCTGGAGATACTTCGTATCCTGAAACCCGGAGGCAGCTTCAGCCTGGTGGAAGTAGCTATGCCCGAAACCCAATGGTTAAAGAACTGTTACCGGTTTTATCTGGGAAAAGTAATACCATTTCTCAGCAAGTTTCTGGCTGAAAATCCGGAAACCTACAACTATCTGGAAACTTATTCGAATAATTTTGAAGGGTTTGATCTCATGCTTGCACACTTGGAGAAACATGGGGGCAACCCCAGCATGCATAAGAGATTCTTCGGATGTGCCAAAGGCATTACGGGAGTGAAATCATAACCCCTTCAGGTCTTTGATCACTTTAAACGCCTTATCGATCTGATCTTCTCCAACAATGATGGTAAATTCATTGGTAGTCGAGATCACTTCATTCAATATAATACCCTCCCAGGCCAGTCGCTGGAAAATAAAGTAGTAAATACCGGGTACCACCACGTTTTCTTCCGGCAGCTTTACACTGATGGAAGAAAGATTTTCTTCTTTTTGCAGCATCCTCTCTGAACTGAAGATCTCTTCCACAACAGCATTCATCGTATTACTCACTACAATATTGGTTTCATTTACCCCCCTGGAGGAGGTATAAAAGGTGTCCTGGCTGTTTATCTCCTGTAATAGCTTCGCCTGTTTGTTCAATATGGTTTCAGAAAGCATAAAGGTGTAATCGGTAAGACTTGATCGAACCGTTATTTCGCCAATGTTCTTCAACACCTTTAGAATTTTGTGGGTTGCTCTGAACTCCAGATCGGCACTAAGCCTCTTTAGAGCCATGACAATGGCACCATTTCTAACCTCTTTCCCTAATTGTTCTTCGATCTCCGGCTTAATGCTTCTTGAAAGAGAAGTGAGGTTAATAATACCCTGTGCAAGGGCACTTTGTAAGAATGGTTTTGATTTAATATAACCTTCAACTACAGAAGAAATGGTCTTCATGATCACAAGCTTTGATTAAACTGTTTGATTTATAGGGAAATCGGTTGTAAAAATACTTTTTTTAAACAATTAAAAAAATTTATGACTAAATGTTATAAATAAAACAGTTAGAAGAAATAAAACGCATCTTCCAGATGTTCAACTCTCCAGGTCTTATTCACCCTAAGGATACCTATCGCATCAAAACGCACTTCGGTTTCTATTTTATGCATTAACACATAGTGATTGGCTGCCTTTACCAATTGCCGAACCTTCCTTTTAGTTATGAAATCCTGGGGGTGCCCAAAATAATCAGTACTTCTTGCCTTTACCTCAACCACTACCAGGTAACCACCATGCCTGGCTATAATATCGATCTCTGCCCGGTCATAACGGTAGTTGCGCTCCAAAATCTTATAACCTTTTTCAACGAGGTAATCGGCTGCTACCTGCTCTGCCCAAGCTCCAAAACGTTGATTTTTTGACATTTGCATGTTATTTCACATAAATATCGTATTATTTTCTAAATCAAAGAGTTAACTCTGATAAATTAAAATGATCACCGGTGTCTGAATTACTATTTGTATCTAAAATCGTACTCCTTTAAAAAATGGTTTAACGGGACTTTATTCATTTTTAACGGCCACCGGCAACTCTCGCTTTAAATTGATTATTTTTGTGGCTTCAATTACAGATAACAATGTCAGATACACATAGTGCAGCTCAAGAGCAGTCTAAACGATATACCATTACGGCAGCTTTGCCATACACCAACGGGCCAATTCACATTGGCCACCTCGCAGGAGTTTATGTTCCGGCAGATATCTACGCAAGATACCTTCGTCTTAAAGGGCATGATGTGGCCTTCATTTGCGGAAGCGACGAACACGGCGTAGCCATATCCATGAGGGCTAAAAAAGAAGGCGTTACCCCCCAGGAGATCATAGACAAATACCATAAGCTGATCAAGGATTCTTTTGAGGCTTTCGGTATTTCTTTTGATAACTACTCACGTACTTCTGCGAAGATTCATCATGAAACGGCCTCTGATTTTTTCAGGACGCTTTACGACAAAGGGGAATTCATTGAAGAGGTTACTGAACAACTCTATGACGAAGAAGCCGGACAGTTTCTTGCAGATCGTTTTGTAACAGGAACTTGTCCGCGTTGTTCTCATGACGAAGCCTACGGCGATCAATGTGAAAACTGCGGTAGTTCATTGAATGCCACCGACCTGATCAACCCGAAATCAACGATAACGGGTAGTAAACCGGTATTAAAGGAAACAAGACATTGGTTTCTACCTCTGGACCGGTACGAGGCATTTTTGAGGAAGTGGATCCTTGAAGGTCATAAAGACGACTGGAAGCCTAATGTTTATGGCCAGGTAAAGAGCTGGGTAGACGAAGGACTTAAACCAAGAGCTGTAACCCGTGATCTGGACTGGGGAATTCCTGTTCCTGTTGAAGGTGCAGAAGGCAAAGTACTTTACGTTTGGTTTGATGCCCCGATCGGTTACATCTCCTCCACAAAGGAATGGGCTAAAAGAAAAGGCATTGATTGGGAGCCCTATTGGAAAGATAAGAACACCAAACTGGTGCACTTTATAGGAAAGGATAATATAGTTTTTCACTGTATTATTTTTCCAAGTATGCTCAACGTACATGGCGATTATGTACTTCCTGATAACGTACCGGCAAATGAGTTTCTCAACCTGGAAGGCAATAAGCTTTCCACCTCTAAAAACTGGGCTGTTTGGCTGCATGAATACCTGGAGGAGTTTCCGGAGAAACAAGATGTTTTACGCTATACATTAACCGCAAACGCACCTGAAACCAAGGACAACGATTTTACGTGGAAAGATTTTCAGGCTCGTAATAACAATGAACTGGTTGCTATCTTCGGAAACTTTGTAAATCGGGTCGTGGTATTGACCAATAAATATTACAATGGCATCGTACCTGAACCGGGTGCTTTTACAGAGATCGATGAAACCGTATTAAAGGACCTCAGGGCATTTCCTGCAGCACTTGAAAGCAGCCTGGAACGTTACCGCTTCAGGGAAGCCTCTCAGGTTTTGATGAATGTTGCCAGACTTGGTAATAAATACCTGGCTGATGAAGAACCGTGGAAGGTGATCAAGTCTGATCCTGAAAGGGTTACCACCATCATGTATACGGCTTTGCAGATCGCCTCTGCCCTTGCTGTACTCTCTGAACCCCTGTTGCCTTTTACCTCTGCTAAACTAAGAGCGATGTTGGCCCAGGAAGGAGAAGAAAGTATTTCCTGGAATGAGATCGCCACCAAAGAATCGCTTTTACCTTCAGGAAAACAGATCAATCAAGCCAGCTTGCTCTTTAGTAAGGTCGAAGATAAAGAAGTAGAAAAACAGCTGGAAAAGCTGGAAAACACCAAAAAGATGAACGAGGCAGCCAATAAGACCGCTGAACCCCAAAAGGAAACAGCAACCTTTGAAGATTTTACTAAAATGGATCTTCGGGTAGGTACGATACTCGAAGCCGAAAAAATGCCGAAGGCCAATAAATTACTGGTATTAAAAGTAGATACCGGTATCGACACCAGAACCATCGTTTCCGGCATTGCTCAAAGTTTTAAACCCGAGGACATCATAGGAAAAAAGGTGACTGTCCTGGTGAACCTTGCTCCAAGAAAACTAAGAGGAGTAATGAGTGAAGGCATGATACTGATGACCGAGAATGCTGAGGGAAAACTTGTTTTTGTGAATCCCGATGAGGAGGGGATCAACAATGGCACAATGATCAGCTAAGATATTATCAGGCACTTTTACAATGAGCCTCTTCCACCCGGAAGGGGCTCTTTTGTTACACACTGCCAAACGGAAGCCAAATAACTTTAAGTTTGCCAATGGGTCTCTTTCAAATACCCTTACCCCGACGCCAAAACTAATGCTCCTGTTAAAGTATCTATCATTTATTTTAGCTGAAACATGCATTTAAATAATGATATTATCTAAAATTTTAAGAAATTCACGCTGTAATCAATAATTCTATGCGTTTAATAACCACCTTACTAGTATGTGCTTTGGGTTGTATTGCAACCAAAGTCGAAGCACAGAGCCCTGCCCCTATAAATACTAATTACAATCAATTTGACTGGAACAAGGCTTATCAGAGTCAAAGCTTTTCATATTACAAAGAAGGCACCAGAAAAGATGTTTCCAAGGTTGAAGGGTCTCCTTATTTCACCCCTGAGTTTCTAAAGGGTGAGGCTATATATAAAGATACCATCTCTAAACCTTACTATATCAGGTACAACGCTTATATGGACGAGATCGAAGTAAAGGAAGGCCCTAACTCTGACATGGTAAAAACCCTATTAAAAGACAGTAAAATATCGGCTGTGATCGATGGCGAAAAGCTGAAATACATCCCGAATTTTGCCGATAAGAATGATAAGTACAGAAATGGCTATCTATACGTTGTTTATGATGGAGATACCTATGACCTATTTCTGAGAAAAAACAAGGAATTTCGTGAAGGTGTTAAAGCCATGACCTCTTTCCAGTCTAACTTTCCGGACAAATTTGAAGACCGGATCGAGTATTATGTTTCTGTGAATAATACAGAGCCTGTATATTTAAAATTAAGCCGCAGAGGTATCATGTCAATTATTGAAGATGACCAACGGGCTTTAGTGAAAGCCTATATTAAAGAGAATGAACTAGCTCCTGATAACCAGGAAGAACTGATCATGCTCATGGAATACATAGAAAACAGCCTGTGATCTGAAATATAGCCCTATACCTTAACAAACAGAAGCCTTTAATGATCTCCCGGGACGTTAAAGGCTTTTTTTATTTTTCACACCCACAATGAGGGCTAAAATCATCTGTTACCGCTTATTCAATGATACCCTGTCACAGATGGTGTAATGCCCCAAGATTATTACGACCAAAGGAAAGGCGAACCCAACGGTTCGATAAAAAATCAATTCATTATGAAAATAGAGATCTGGAGCGATGTTGCCTGTCCGTGGTGTTATATCGGAAAAAAGAGATTTGAAAAAGCCCTTTCCCAATTTCCACATTCAGAACACGTGGAAGTAGAATGGAAGAGCTTCCTTTTAAACCCCAATCAGAAAACTGATACCGACGCTTCACTTGTTGACTATCTGGCCCGTGAAAAAGGGTTATCTGCTGAACAGGTCAAGCAGATGATGATGCAGGTTACCAAGGCAGGTGCGGGAGAAGGGATCGATTTCGACTTTGAAAAGGTAGTTGTGGCCAATACAGTTCGTGCCCATGCCTTGTTACAAATGGCTAAAAACAAAGGACTGGGAGACGAGGTTAAAAAGCGCTTGTTGTTGGCCTATTTTTCAGAGAATATCAATGTTGACGATCCGGATCAACTTATCAGGATCGGAGAAGAAGCCGGATTGGACGCAGGTGAGATCAAAAAATATCTTTCTACAGATGAGCCCTTCAAAAAGGTAGAATTCGACCTTAAAGAAGCCGCTGCCCTGGGCATAAGAGGGGTGCCTTACTTTGTGATCGATCGCAAGTACGGTATATCCGGAGCTCAGGAATCTCACCTCTTTACAGAAGCACTGGAGAAGGCCTTTTCTGAATGGAAGGAACAGCAAGAATGATGGATTATGGATTATGGATGGTGGAATATGGCTTTACGGGGTTCATGAAATCCGGAATTCATAAACCTGCTACTGACGGATTAAAACTAAGACGGTGAGAAACTTGCCAAACACCCCGCTCCTTCGGAGTACCCCTCCTTACTAAGGAGGGGATAATTTTCGATTTCAATAAGGGCTTACTCTTAGCCCCCTTTGCTTCTTAGCTCCTTTGCATGTACCATCATCATCTTCCACAAGAAATACAATTTCAGCAGTCCTTTCTACCGATAGGTAGACTCGAAACGACGCACTGCATAACGGTATAACGGTATAACCGCATAACTCCTATACTACAAAGACTTCATATCAATAACGAACCGGTACTTTACATCGCCTTTCATAACCCGCTCATAGGCCGTATTCACATCTTGGATATTCACCATTTCAATATCAGATACAATATTATGCTCGGCACAAAAGTCAAGCATTTCCTGGGTTTCCTTGATCCCTCCGATCAGGGAACCCGACAGGTGACGATTACCAAAGATCATTTGCATGCTGTGCACCTCAATGGGTGTGGCCCCTACAAGCACCATGGTTTTATTGAATTTTAACAAGGGCATATACGGATTGATATCATGGGCCACCGGAATAGTATTAAGCAAAAAGTCAAAAGTACCTGCCTGGCTGGCCATCGCTTCCTGATCAGTAGACACTAAAACGCTGCTGGCTCCGAGCCGCTTTGCATCCTCCCCTTTTTCAGGACTTCTGGTTATCATGACGACTTCAGCACCCATAGCTGCGGCAAATTTCACACCCATATGACCGAGTCCGCCCAGGCCTATAACACCTACCTTTTGTCCTTTACCGACCTTCCATTGATTCAAGGGAGAGAAAGTAGTGATACCGGCACAGAGAAGCGGTGGCACCCCTTTCAGATCAAGCTTGTCTGAGATATTCAACACAAAATGCTCTTTTACCACGATCTGACTAGAATATCCTCCCTGGGTTACCCCTCCCATTTCGGGGTCAGGACTCCCGTAGGTCATCACCATTCCTTTTTCGCAGAACTGCTCCAGGTCATTCTTGCAAGGAGTACATTCACGACAGGAATCAACCATACAACCTATTCCCACCAGGTCACCGGGTTTGAACCGGGTAACCTTTGAGCCCACCTCAGTAACATGACCAATAATTTCATGTCCGGGTACAACGGGATATTCGGTCATTCCCCAATCATCATGTGCAAAATGAATATCACTATGACAAATACCACAATAGTCGATCTTTACCTTAACATCATCATCACCCACTGAACGGCGGTCAAATTCGAAAGGTTTTAAATCCTGGTCAGGGGCATAGGCGGCATAGGCTTTTGTATTTGGCATGTTCATTTATTAATTATCATTCAACATTTCCGGACAGCATTCCGGCTTTGCTTTTCAAGGTAGTAAAATATTGATTTACAACCTATTAAACCTTTTTAGGGTATATAAAATTCTTCATATTGTTAAACACATGTCAATTCATGGTTTTCTATATCTTCGCATATCCCGTAACCAACTCTCAACTCTTTCACTATAGTTATGCTTAAAATAGCCTATCATCCTATTTACAAGCATCCCTTGCCAGAGGGACACCGATTTCCTATGGCCAAGTACGACCTGCTGCCAAAACAGTTGTTGCATGAGGGCACCTGTGAACCGGATGATTTCTTTACCCCCGACCGCCCCAATGATGAAGACATCCTAAGGGTTCATGACCATGACTATTATACCAGGCTCACACAATTACTTTTGAATGCCAGGGAGGTAAGACGCATCGGATTTCCGCTTTCTCAGGAGTTGGTAGACCGGGAGGTGATCATCGCCCAAGGCACCATAACAGGTTGTGATTATGCCCTGGAACATGGAATTGCCATGAATATTGCCGGTGGCACCCATCACGCCTATACCGATAAAGGAGAGGCCTTCTGCCTTCTCAACGACCAGGCTATAGGGGCCAGATACCTTCAAAATAAAGAGAAAGCCAAAAAGATCCTTGTTGTAGACCTGGATGTACACCAAGGCAACGGCACCGCCGAGATCTTTGCCAATGATCCGAGTGTTTTTACCTTTTCCATGCATGGCAGGAATAATTACCCTTTTAAAAAAGAACAGAGCGATCTCGACATTGCCCTGGAAGACAAGACCGGCGATGAGGGATATCTCGAACGCCTTTACGAGATTTTGCCGCAGCTTATTAAGGAGCAGTGTCCAGACTTTATTTTTTACCTCTGTGGGGTTGATGTGGTGGCATCAGACAAATTAGGGAAGCTGGGACTCACCCTTGAAGGTTGCAGGAAAAGAGATGAATTCGTCCTGGAAACATGTTACAAGCAAGGTATTCCCGTACAATGCAGTATGGGAGGAGGCTACTCCCCTGACATTAAAACCATTATTGAAGCCCATGCCAATACCTTCAGACTTGCCAGGAATATTTATTTCTGAAAGTCCTTGACCCTACCCTTCTCTAATACCTAAATTGCACCTTAGAAGACTAAGAAATATGAAAGCATCCCAATATATTCAAAAGCATCTTGACCTAAAGGTTACTTCTATAGAGAGCACTCTAAAACTCTTTGACGAAGGCTGTACGATTCCTTTTATAGCCAGGTATCGGAAAGAAAGAACCGGAAACCTTGACGAGACTGCCATTGAACTCATCAGTAAGCACCTCAAAGAATTTCGCGATCTCGAAAAGCGACGTGAGACCATCCTTAAAAGCCTTAAGGAGCAGGAAGTACTTACCCCCGACCTGGAAACTGATATTCATAAGGCCGAATCACTGATCGTTTTGGAAGACCTGTATCTTCCATTTAAAAAAACCAGAAAGACCAAAGCCGATAAGGCCCGGGAAAGAGGACTGGAACCTCTTGCCAGGATCCTCATGGCCCAAAACACAAGAGATCCTGAGCTACAAGCTGAAAGATATACCGGTCCGGAGGTTTCTACAGCTAACGATGCCCTGGAGGGGGCCCGACATATCATTGCCGAATGGATCAATGAAAGACTTGATATACGAAATTACCTCCGTCAGTCGTACGCCAGGCATGCCGTTTTGACTTCAAAAGTATCAAAAGCCAAGGAAGGTGAAGATAGTGCGCAAACCTATCGTGACTACTTCGATTGGTCAGAATCATTAAGCCGATGCCCTTCACACCGGTTACTGGCTATTCTGAGGGGAGCCAATGAAGGTGTCTTAAAAGTATCGGTAACCATTGATGAAGATCGTGCTCTTGATTTTATTGAAAGGAAGGTCATTAAAAGCAATAATGCCTGTGCAGAACAATTAGAGCAAGCCATTAAAGATGCTTATAAACGACTTCTTGCCCCCTCCCTTTCCAATGAAGCCCTGAATACTGCCCGGGAAAAAGCAGAAGCAACGGCGATTGAAGTATTTGCAAAGAATCTCCGGCAACTGCTCCTGGGTGCGCCTCTTGGTGAAAAACGCATCCTGGCCATAGACCCCGGCTACCGAACCGGATGTAAAATTGTTTGTCTTGGAGAAGCCGGCGAATTACTCCACAATGAAACCATTTACCCGCATCCCCCTCAAAAAAATGACCGGGATGCTATAAAAAAACTAAGCACCCTGGTCAATGCATATAAGATAGAGGCCATTGCCATAGGTAATGGTACGGCATCAAGAGAAACAGAAACCCTGGTAAAACGGGTTCGGTTTGACCGGGACCTGCAGGTATTTATCGTAAGCGAAGCAGGAGCATCGGTGTATTCTGCCTCCCCCATAGCCCGGAAAGAATTCCCGAATTACGATGTGACCGTAAGAGGAGCAGTATCTATAGGAAGACGGCTTGCAGACCCGTTAGCCGAATTGGTGAAGATAGATCCGAAATCGATCGGGGTAGGACAGTATCAACATGATGTTGATCAAACAAAGCTCAAGGAAGAACTGGACCTGGTGGTTAGCAGTTGCGTGAACAAGGTAGGTGTAAATTTAAATACAGCCAGTGAATCACTGCTTTCTTATGTATCAGGAATTGGCCCTAAAATGGCGGGCAACATTGTGGCATGGCGAAAAGAAAACGGTAAGTTCAGTAACCGGAACGATCTGAAAAAAGTAAACAGACTGGGTGAAAAAGCCTTTGAACAGATGGCGGCTTTTCTTCGTATCAGAGATGCAGAGAATCCGCTCGATAATTCAGCAGTACACCCCGAACGGTACGGTTTGGTTAAGTCCATGGCGGAGGAGCTGGGCTTACAAGCAAAAGACCTTATAGCCAATGAAAAAGCCATCGAAAAAATAGATCCGAAAAAGTATGTAGATGAACAGGTAGGATTACCCACTATTAAAGACATTCTCAAGGAACTGAAAAAGCCGGGACTGGACCCAAGGGAAAAGGCAAAAGTGTTCGAATTTGCTCCCCATATAAAAACCATCAATGACCTGAAACCCGGAGAGGTGCTTCCGGGAATCGTTAACAACATCACTAATTTTGGGTGTTTCGTTGATATTGGCATCAAAGAGAGCGGATTGGTTCATATATCAAAACTGAAAGATGGATATGTTGCCGACGTCAACGAGGTGGTAAGCCTGCACCAACACGTTAAGGTAAAAGTAGAATCTATAGACCTTGACCGAAAACGTATTCAGTTAGCCATGAACTTTTAAGCATCGCCTAAAAGGGGTTTAGCATATGGACTGAATTGATTAAATTTACTCAAAACCAACACTTATGATTAGTAAATCGATTGAAAAAGCACTTAATGATCAGGTGCGTGTAGAAGCAGAGTCTTCACAGGTTTATTTAGCTATGGCATGCTGGGCAGAGGTGAAAGGCCTGGATGGTATAGCCCAATTTATGTATGCTCAATCTGATGAAGAGCGGGAACATATGCTCAAGCTTATAAAATATATCAATGAGAGAGGCGGGCATGCCCAGGTATCGGCCTTAAAAGCCCCCAACGTAACTTTTGATTCTTTTCAGGAAATGTTCCAAAAACTATACGAGCATGAGATCTTTGTCTCTGAATGCATTAACAATCTCGTGGAGATCACGCTGAACGAAAAAGACTTCTCTACCCATAATTTTCTACAGTGGTATGTAGCCGAGCAGATCGAGGAAGAGGCTGTTGCTCGAACCATTCTTGATAAGATCAGTATGATCGGTGATGACAAGGGCGGACTCTACCTGTTTGACAGGGATATCAAACAGCTTAATGTAAGCAGCTCGGTTGACCCCACACAAGGCTGAGACCGAAAGTGTTAAAGTTTATTTGGATTCATTAAAAATAAATATCTTTGCCCCGATCAAAAACTTAAGGTCTTGGGCAAGAAGAAAGAGAAAGAAAAGAAGGTTAAGAAAGAACAGTTCAAGAAAGTTAAGAAACTTCAGGATGGTGATTTTTCCAAACCTCTGAAATCGAAATGCTGTAAGAAGTATAAGAAATCGGAAAGCAAGCGATGTAAACGCTGCCCCTGCTTTGATCTTCTCAAAAAAGTTGCATAAAACAAATAGCCCTGATGGTATTCATCAGGGCCTTTTTTTGGTCTGATCTTTTCGTGATTGGGCAGTAATACTCCCATCTGCCCGATTCAAAACAAGCGTTGAACACGATTCGACTCCAAAATTACCTGGTATTATTCTTAGTGACAGCTAAGGCGTGGCACACCCCCTCTCCCTCCGGGAGGGGGAAGCAAAACCATCGGTTTTGCAAGGGGGAGGGCTCATTAAAGAAAGTCTTAATTAAACCCAGTACTATAATTAACCAGACCTGTCTGCCGTGGCATGCCAGGCAGGCTCGTCCCTCGAACTCAATCCCCATATCCCCACATCCCTACATCCCCATTAAAAAAACACCCCAAACCACAAGGATCCGGGGTGCTGTTCAACAAACTCACTTACCACCAAGCAAAAGCAGCTCGTTACAGTTAACTTCCGTGATATACTTTTGTTCCCCTTTTTGATCCTGGTAGGTGCGTGTGGTCAGTTTTCCTGAAAGCGCAACCTCTGAGCCCTTTTTAAGATATTTCTCGCTGATCTCAGCCACCTTGCCCCAGGCTACAATGTAGTGCCATTGGGTCTCCTTTATAAGTTCTCCTGCAGCATTTCTATAGGCTTCATTAGTGGCCATAGAAAATCTGGCCAGCTTTTTACCGCTTTCCATTTCGATGATCTCAGGGTCATTACCCAGGTTTCCTATTAACTGTACTTTGTTTCTCAGTGCATTCATAATTCCAGATGATTCTAATGATTAATACTTATCTATTATTTGTAAATTCGAGTGGTACCAGATCTCTTGCACAAAGATGCATTGGGTCTTAAGTATTACACGGTAGCTACATATTTACTTTCGTTTACAAGCGTGTATAAACGTTTATAAACGCATAGATGACATACCCATGAAACAAAAGAACACGCTGAAAAAAATCGAACTGCGTAACCTTCAAATTGAAGATTACTTTGAGCTGAAACGCTCTATGATCGAATCCTATTCTGAAATGGAAGACATGTACTGGAAGGAGCACCATATTGAAAAACTGTTAAAGGTTTTTCCGGAAGGGCAACTTGTAGTATTAGTGGATGGCAAAGTGGTAGGTTCGGCCCTTTCGCTAATCATTGATGAAGATGATATTGACGAAAACCACACCTACGAAGAGATAACCGGAAACTATACCTTCTCTACCCACGATCCGAAAGGAAATATCATTTACGGGATCGACGTTTTCATACACCCAAAATATCGGGGATTACGATTAGGAAGGCGGCTTTACGACCAGCGTAAAGAACTTTGCGAACAACTTAATCTGAAAGGGATCATGTTTGCCGGCAGAATCCCTAATTACAGTAAGGTTGCTGATCAAATGACTCCCAAGCAATACATCGAAAAGGTTCGTATGAAAGACCTTTTTGATCCGGTACTGGCGTTTCAGCTCAGCAATGATTTTCACGTTAGAAAGGTGATGAAAAATTACCTGGAGGGCGATAATGAATCTAAAGACTTCGCTGTTCTCATGGAGTGGAATAATATTTATTATGAGCCAAGTCCAAAACTTATTAACTCTAAGAAATCTGTTGTCAGGCTGGGGCTCATTCAGTGGCAAATGCGCCCGTTATATAACCTGGATGCCCTTTTTGAGCAAGCCGAATTCTTTATTGATGCCGTTTCAGGCTACAGCAGTGATTTTGCACTGTTCCCGGAATTGTTTACGGCTCCACTCATGGCCGATTACAATCACCTGAACGAACCTGATGCCATCAGGGAGCTTGCCAAATTCACAGAACCGATTCGCAAGAAATTTGAGGAATTCGCCATTTCTTATAACATCAACATCATTACCGGGAGTATGCCTTACCTGGAAAACGGGAAACTGCTCAATGTAGGTTTTCTTTGCAAACGCGATGGTTCTTCAGAAATGTATACTAAAATACACATTACGCCTAACGAAGTATCCACCTGGGGTATGAGCGGAGGTGATCTTATAAAAACCTTCGACACCGATTGCGGACGTATCGGTATCGTGATCTGTTATGATGTTGAGTTCCCCGAACTGCCAAGACTACTGGCCGACCAGGGGATGCAAATACTGTTTGTTCCGTTTTTAACAGACACTCAGAACGGATATACCCGGGTAAAGCACTGTGCACAAGCCAGAGCCATTGAAAATGAATGTTATGTAGCCATAGCCGGTTGCGTGGGGAACTTACCGAAGGTGAATAATATGGATATTCAATTTGCACAGGCAGCTGTTTTTACCCCTTCCGACTTTGCCTTTCCGACCAATGGAATTAAAGCCGAAGCCACCCCTAATACTGAGATGACCCTGATCGTTGATGTAGATATTGACCTGCTAAAAGAGCTACACGAGCATGGAAGTGTAAAAACCTTAAAAGACAGAAGATTCGACTTATATGAAGTAAAAAAAAAGAAATAAGTACTATATTTACGCTTTCCCTCAAACACTGAAAATGATCATAAACTTAAAGAATGAAGTCTGGAAAGACCTCCAGCGCGAGCATTGGCGTGAAAATGAAAAGTACCGAATTTCAAACTATGGCAGAGTAATCAGTTATAAACACCATCCGGAAGGTAAAATGCTAACCCCCGGAAAAGTTGGTGGGTATACCGTGATCACAGCTATTAAGAAGGATAAAAAGAATGACCTCGTATATATTCACCGGGCGGTTGCTGAACTTTTTATCGACAATGCGGAAGAGAAGAGATTTGTAATCCACCTTGATTACGACAAACAAAATAACAAGGCTGAAAACCTGGCCTGGGCTACACGAAGTGAACTTACCAAACACAACAGTAAGAATCCAAGAGTCATCAAAGCCAAGGAGCGTAAAAAGACGCACCGAAGCTATGCCAAACTCACTGAGGCCAAGGTAAAGATCATAAAACGCAAGATCAACGATCCGAACCGTAAGACAAGAATGAAGATGATCGCCAAGCAATTTGGCATTTCCGAAATGCAGTTGTACAGGATCAAGTCGGGTGAGAATTGGGGCAGTGTAGAACCCTGAGAGGAATAATGAGACCGGGAGAATACGGTAGAGGATTCTGAATTACGCCTTCGAACATTCCGGAACCTGAACATTCCGGAAACAAAAACAGCAAAAACCAACCTAAAATATACCGCTATGAAGCAGTACGTGCTCATGTGGATATTGGCATGTCTTGCTGTTACCACACCCCTTGAGGCTCAAACCGGAAATTCTTCCTCAGAACTTCCTGAATTTCATCAATTACAGTGGAGAAATATTGGCCCGTTTCGAGGCGGCAGAAGTGTTGCCTGTACCGGTATTGCCAACGATCCGCTCACTTATTTTATGGGAAGCACCGGAGGTGGTATCTGGAAAACTGAAGATGCAGGTCTGTCATGGCATAATATTTCAGACCCTTTTTTAAAAACCGGTACTGTAGGCGCCATCGCCGTGGCCCCTTCAGACCCTAATGTGGTCTATGCCGGCATGGGAGAACATGCTGTTCGTGGAGTGATGACTTCCAGTGGAGACGGGATGTACCGTTCTTTAGACTCCGGAAAAACGTGGACACATATCGGCCTGGACAACAGCAGGCATATTTCTGATATTGTTATTCACCCTACAGATCCGGACCGGGTTTATGTGGCGGTTCAGGGAGCCCAATACGGTAATTCAGAAGAACGTGGCGTGTACATGACTACCGATGGTGGCAGCAACTGGGAGCGAATACTTTTTACTCATGAGCATACCGGTGCCTCCTCTTTGGCCATGGATCCTGATAACCCACGTATTCTTTATGCCTCTATGTGGCAGCATCTGCGGTTTCCGTGGACCATGCAATCCGGGGGAGAACATTCAGGGATCTATAAATCAACCAACAGCGGAGCTTCCTGGAAATTACTAAAAGAGGGCCTCCCTGAGGTCATGGGAAAATCAGGAGTAACAGTTTCTCCGGCGAACCCCGATCGCCTCTGGGCGGTAATCGAAGCTGAAGGAGAAAAGGGCGGTGTATACCGATCTGATGATGCCGGAGCTACCTGGAGCCAGGTAAATAAAGATCGTATCAACATCGCGAGGTCCTGGTACTATATGGAAATCTTTGCTGACCCTCAGGATGAGAATACCGTATACGTACTCAATGCACCTATGTTGAAATCGGTTGATGGCGGACGTAATTTTCTTCCGATCCCGACACCTCATGGCGATAACCACGACCTATGGATCAACCCTGTCAATAATGATATTATGATCAATGCCAATGACGGGGGAGCCAATATTTCTATGAATGGCGGCAAAACATGGTCTGAACAAAGCAACCAACCAACGGCCCAATTCTATCGGGTAATTACAGACAACCAGGTTCCTTACCACGTATATGGCGGTCAGCAGGACAACAGTGCCATCGCCATTGCCAGCAGAACCACCGGCCCCGGTATCGGCTGGAAGGACTGGTATTCAGTAGCCGGATGTGAAAGTGCGTTTCTTGCCTTTAATCCGGAAGATCCGTCCATGGTTTTCGGAGGCTGTTACCAGGGTATTATTGACAGCTGGAACCGTAATAACGGTACTTCTAAAGCCATAAAACCTTATCCTGAACTTGCCTTGGGCAATGAACCAAAGGACATGAAATTCAGGTTTAACTGGAACGCACCTATCGTGTATTCACAACATCATTCGAATACGATCTATCACGCCGGAAACGTCATCTTCAAATCTCAAAATGAAGGTATTGACTGGGAACTGATCAGTGACGATCTTACCCGAAATGAAAAAGACAAACAAGGCCCGGGTGGTCAGCCCTTTACCAATGAAGCTGCCGGAGGAGAGAATTACAATACCATTACCAGTGTTACAGAATCTCCTCATTCAAAGGGCACGTTGTGGGCAGGAACTGATGACGGATTACTGCATATGACCACCAATGAGGGGAACTCATGGAGCAATGTTACCCCAAAAGAAGTCAACGACGGGATCATCAATAGCATTGAGGTTTCACCCCATGATCCTGAAACGGTATACATAACCGTTATGCGTTATAAAAGAAATGACCTTACCCCCTATATCTACAAGACCACCAATAATGGGAACTCCTGGAAGTTGATCACCGATGGTATTGATGACGAGCATACCTTCGCAAGGGTGGTCAGAGAAGATCGAAAGGTAAAAGACCTTCTCTATGCCGGTACAGAAACAGGACTTTTTATATCGGTTAATGGTGGTAAGTCGTGGAATCGTTTTCAACTAAACTTACCGGCCGTACCCATCAATGACCTGACCATAAGACAAAATGACTTGGTGGCAGCCACAGCCGGAAGAGGTTTCTGGATTCTGGATGACCTCTCTCCCATTCAACAGAGCAAATTAGCCCCTCCGGGAGAACTTACTATATTTCAACCTAAAGACACTTACCTCTTTGAAGGCGGTTTCTCTAAAAAATTTACTCCCGGTTTAGGTCAAAACCCAAGGTCTGGAGTCTCCATAGATTATTACATTCCGCAATCAGAAGACAGCCTTAGCCTAACCCTGGAAATTCTCGACACCAACGGTATGGTATTGCGTACTTTTGAAAACAAAGGGTCAGAAGACTTTAAGCCATGGCCGGGTGGTCCGGGAAAACCGGAGGCCTTACCTTCAGAATCGGGATTCAATAGATTTACCTGGGACTTTAGAAAAGAGCCTGTTCCCGCCGTTGAGAAAGTCTTCGTTTATGGTGATTACTCCGGAAACAGGGTCATCCCGGGAAAATACACCTTACGTCTTACCTCTAACGGGCAAAGTTCTGAAACAGAAGTGACCATATTACCAAACCCCAATATCAAAGCAACTACAGAAGATTTTAAAAAGCAGGAAACCTTTTTGAATGAAATCGATGCCCTGATCACTGACATTCACAATTCGGTGAACGAAATGCGATCTGCAAAAACACAATTAAAAGGTCACAAAAAGTTGTTGAAAGACAATGAGCAGTATGCAGAGCTGACGAATAAAGCCGACACCCTGATCAGCACCATTGAGACCTGGGAAACAAAACTTATTCAGCCAGATCAGAAAACCTTTCAGGACGTGATCAACTTCAATAACAAACTGAATGCAGAGCTCATGTATTTAAAGGAGTTCTCAGCTCAGGAAGACCCAAGGATCACTTCAGGGGCCAAGGAAAGATTGACCGATCTCAAAAAAATGTGGACTTCTCTCAAAGCGGAGCAGGAGAAGATCATAAACGAAGGATTTAAAGGGTTTAATGAACTCTACAGGCAAAAAAACATTCCCGCTATAATGACCAGTAATAAATAAGGAGTAATGGAAAAGTCATGTCTCGAATGCGGAGAGAAGTTGTTGGGCAGGGCAGATAAGAAGTACTGCAATGATCACTGCAGAAATGCATACAACAACAAACGCAATAAAGAGAGTAACCAACTGATAAGAACCGTCAATAACCGATTGCGAAAAAACTATCGAATACTTCAGGACCTAAACCCGGAAGGAAAAACCACTGCAAGTCGAAAAAAAATGGCAGATCGCGGGTTTGATTTCAGTTTTATTACCCATACATATACCACCAAAAAGGGCAGTACTTACTATTTCGTCTACGACCTGGGCTACCTTCCTCTTGACAACGATTATTTTATGCTGGTTAAGCGAACAGCTTAACAATGCCTGCTAAAGGTTATAGGCTTGACGATCTCAACCTTTGAATTGAAAAAACCGGAGAAGCAAAGTCGCATATCACCTACGGACTTAAAAACACAACATACCAGCAAATGCCTGCTCTTACGTAGCTCAACCGCCTTAACAGGCACCCTGAAGGCTGTATTCTGGTAACAGGAAGGACAGCATATTTAAAACGAAGACAAACCCAATATCTTCCGTGCCATTCAACACATCGATAAGGCTATTGCCATGGCTCCTAATTTTATAAGCTGATATTTGTCATACAATGTGAATCAGGCTTTTGCTACTTTAAAGCTGATATTTAATCAAAAGGCTAAGAGAGTATGGATCACATTGCAAGTAATGATATCTTGAAGGAGGGCGACCCGATCAAAACCAGGAAAATCAAACAAGTGATCGTTGAGATCGTAAGCGATTCAGGCGAAGGAGCCCAAAAATGTGGACAGAGCTTCGGAGCAATCTCCGCCAAAATGGGAAATGGCGTTTGGACCGTTGAGATCATTCCTGCAGAAATACAACCACCCGCACGCTCACGGGAAGGCGCCTCCGGAATCCGGGTACGTATCGGTTCGGATAAAGTGACCAATATGGGAAATCACGCTGATCTGGTAATCGCTCTCAACGAACAGGTGCTCTACGGCAGGATCAGTCAGGATGCATATAATGAGAACACCCTGATGTTTATCGAGAATAAATGGGCCAAAAGCGAACATGAAACCATTAGGCAGCAGTACTCGGAAGCACTCCTGAAATTTAAGGAGTTGGGCATTCAGGTGGTCGAAATTCCCATGGAAGAGGAATGTCTGAAACTAATTCCCGATCCCCGAAAAGGTAAAAACATGTGGATCCTGGGTCTGCTCTGCTATATGTACGATCGTGACATCCCCAAGGCCGAAGATCAGATCCGAACCATCTTTAAAAAGAAAACCGATGCGGTAATAGAATTGAATATCAGGTTGCTGCAAGCAGGATATGATTGGGCTAAAGATAATCTTGCCTATCGTTACGAGGTGACACCGATGGATGTGAATGATGATATGGTGGTCATGAACGGAAATGAAGCCCTCAGTATGGGTATTATGGCATCGGGTATTGAACTGTGTTCAATGTATCCGATAACGCCAGCGACATCCGTATCCCATCACCTGGCTGAATATTTTGAAAAGGTTGGGGGTATCGTGCATCAGGCAGAAGATGAGATTGCCGCGATCGGATTTGCGATCGGTGCTTCTTTCGCAGGGAAACCGGCAGTAACAGTTACCTCAGGTCCGGGATTGGCACTCAAGACCGAGTTTATCGGCCTGGCCGTCATGGCTGAAATCCCGCTGGTGATAATTGATGTTCAGCGAGGGGGGCCCTCTACCGGATTACCGACGAAGGTTGAACAGAGCGACTTGTTGGCAGCGATCTACGGGGAGGCCGGAGATGCGCCTAAAATCGTACTTGCAGCCGCTACTATTGAAGAGTGCTTTCAATTTGTTGTTTTGGCACGAAAGCTTGCCGAATCATTGCGCACGCCCGTCATTTTATTGAGTGATGCAAACCTGGCAACAGGGGTACAACCCTTCCCGCGTCCAAAAATCGACCCCTCGTGGCTGACCAATCCCTTCGATCAGAGTCCATGGAAGGATGGGGTCTGGCCCTTTGAATGGGATGAAAATACAGGAATCAGCAAAAGACCGATTCCGGGGCAGAAAGGCGGCATGTACACTGTAACAGGACTGGCGCATGGACAGACAGGAAAGGTGGCATATGACCCGGACATCAATCAGGCCAGCGTTGAAAGCCGAAGCCGAAAGTTCGCCGCTTTCCAGAAAAGCCTTAAACCCCCAAAGATCAACGGAGGCCCTGAGGGTGATATTCTGCTGGTTGGTTGGGGATCTACACTTGGCGCCATAGAGGAAGCCGTAGCCGATGCCCGCGCCAAAGGACTAAAAGTAAGCAGCCTTCACCTGCGTTTTCTCTTTCCTATGGTTCCGGGGTTGGTTGAGATCTTCAAAAGATTCAAAAAAGTCATCACCGTTGAGATCAATTATAGTGATACGCCGGGCCACCCGATGATCACTCAGGAGAATCGTCGCTATGCTCAGTTGGCTTGGCTCCTCAGGGCACAAACACTCATGGATATTGACAGCTTCAGCAATGTCTACGGGCAGCCCCTGAACCCTGAAAAGGTATTGAAAATGATCAAACGCGAATTGAAAATTAAAAACACTAATGCCAGCGTATAAAAACCTGTAATAGTATGCTTTTACAAACTCATGAATTTTGTTCTGTCCCCTCCTTTGATCATGATTATGGTATGGAGGACTATGGTAAAGGCGTGGCCCGATGGTGTCCGGGTTGTGGGGGGCATTCCATACTCACCACGGTACAGCGCGTCTGCAAGGACATGCAATATGAACCTGAAAAAACGGTAGTGGTCTCCGGCATCGGATGCAGTGGTCGATTTCCACATTACATGGGAACCTATGGGTTTCACGGCCTTCATGGAAGAGCATTCCCGGTAGCCAGTGGCGTGAAATTCAGACGACCGGACCTCAACGTTTTTGTTGTCACCGGAGATGGGGATTGTTGCTCAATCGGTGCAGGGCACTGGGTACATGCCATTAGGTACAATATGAAAATGGTGGCCTTACTCTTTGATAATGGTATTTATGGTTTGACCAAAAAACAAACTTCACCCACCAGCCCGTTGGACACCCATTCCAATACGCACCCTAAAGGTTCCATTCTTCCTCCGATCAACCCGCTACAAACTACGTTGGGCCTGGCCAATGTCTCCTTCGTGGCGCAGACTGTGGATTGGAATTCTGCTCACCTCTATGCCACCATACGAAAAGCGGCCGAACATCCCGGCCTCGCTTTCGTGCGTATCGTTCAACGGTGCCCTGCGTTTATGCGCGACCTCTATGGTGATATCGCCGTCAACCCTAAAAACCTCATCCTGCTCTCACACGAAAATGGGATCGATCTGAAACCAAAGGCCCGGAAAGCCTTTGGCCGGGTGATCGAGCACGATCCTTCAAATATCCACAAGGCCAGGGAACACGCAGAGATCAATAATGGCATTCCGATCGGTTTGCTATATCAAAATACCGACAACGTCCGCTATGATGAATATGGAGCTCACAATCTCGGAATGGGCGTTGAGGAGAAAAAGCAGAACCTGGAATCCTTATTGGATCAATATACGACTAGATAATTGGTGTCATGAACGAAATAAATAATTCAAATACGGATCAGATCCTCGACTGTTATACCCATAGCAACGTCGTGGTTACCAGAGAGGAAGAACCCGCACCCCAGAATGAGCAATTGAAAAGCTATCGCGATCAATTGCACAAGTACTTTGTACAGGGTGTAAAAACAGACTTTTGCCAAAATATTACCGTGGCACCGATTTTGTCTGCTCCATGCTTGCGGGGCAAATTACCCGCCATGCACTATCCGGTGCTATTCGATCCTGAAAAAAGCAATTGCTGCAGCCTTCATGAACGACTTGAAGTATTGATCTCAGATCATTGTAATTCTGATATCGGCAGAAGCTTGATCGAGAAACTCCCTTCCATCCTATTGACACTTCAAGGGAAACTGCAATTGGCTGATAAGGAACTTAATTATGACTCACAGGTACATGAGTTGATGGAAATAATGGGCAATGCATTGGGTGACGATACGCCAAAGAATTTACAAGAACATTTAGATCCAATAAATCAAAAACTCTTATCCTGCAAAGGGCCCATCATGGTTTTTAGTGCTAGGACTCCTTATCAACTGCTCAATATTCATTTAAAAGAGCGAGTTGCCACCTATTCAGAGTTCATTGCCCATATGCGACGGAAACTATCCGGATTGAATGAAATTGCTGATCTACAGGATAAGGACCGGGAAAAGGACAGTACGCATTTTGAGTTTGCCAGCGACCTTTTGTCTTTAGACGCATTACAGAATGTGGTACCTCAGAGGGTTAGTTCAGATCTG
This sequence comes from Robertkochia marina, assembly GCF_004799345.1. GTDB lineage: Bacteria > Bacteroidota > Bacteroidia > Flavobacteriales > Flavobacteriaceae > Robertkochia > Robertkochia marina. Next base: position 1,198,492 of record NZ_SSMC01000001.1, on the reverse strand, counting down.
CCAAAAGCACGGCTCAAGCGAATTCGGGATAGCATAAAAATACTTTCCAACGCTGAAAAAGTTTATACAGAGAATCCCACGAAGATCTTTATTACAAAACAACTACTGGAAAGCTATGACCTTAAAGAGGTGTTTGGTCAGGCAACTCTTGAAGTGGTGGAATCTGACGCCATCTCACATGCCAAAGATTACTTAAAAAAGGAGTTGTCGAATTTTGTAGCACTGATCCGGGCGATGCGTTTGGCGGAGCTTGAGATAGCACAAACCTACGATGAATCTTTGCATGATGCCTATTTTGAAGCATTCGCTCCGTCCTATCTGAATGACGGGGATATCAAATATTTCCCCCCTGTCATTGTTATTGACGAGAGCCGCAATATTGTCGACCAGACAAAGGATTTTATTTCCCTTTTTTCCGACGGTGCCTTTATTAAGGTTTTCGCCATTAACACATTGAATGACATTAATTTGCCTGTCGTAGCTTCTGAGATGGAAGAAAGCTCTCTGGAGATCGCATCACTGGCTGTCTTTCGCAGAAATGCTTATGTGTACCAGGGAAGTATTGAAGACCCCTACGCTTTTGAAAATGCATTACGTCATGGTCTGAACGCCACCGCACCGGTACTCTGGAACGTATTGCTCCCGGATATCGGATCGGAAGATGGCCCCGGTAGTCTCATCAGAATCCACAGGGCGATCGAAAGCCGGCAATTTCCACGCCTGACCTACGATATCGAGGCCGGGGTGGATTTTGGAAGCCACTTCAATTTGGAGAACAATCCGCAATGTGATCTCTTATATCCAAATCAAACTCTGGAAATCAAAAATCCCGGCGGAAAGGATACGGAACAGATTAGTCTGAGCTCAGCGGATTATCTTGCGATGGAGACGCGCAATTTGCAAACCCTTGAGATTATTCCCGGCTGGTATCAAAATGAAAAACTGGTACCTGTAGCAGACTATCTTTCAGATGATCCGAAGACCCTGATAGGAAAGATACCCATCATTCAGGTCGTGGATGAAGACTACAAACTACATAGGGCAGCCATTCCGGCATCCTGGCTTCAAAGGATAAGAAGCAGGCGTGACTATTGGCGTTTTTTACAGGAACTCGGGGGAGTCAGGAGCCAGCATTTTGAAAACAAGTTAGCGACGTCTAAAGCTGAGTGGACAAAGGCCAAAGAAGCAGCACTAAAAGCACTGGAAGCACGGTTATCCGAGGAGTATGAAACCCGAAGAGCCGCCGACATTGAAAAAACCATCCGCGATATACTTTTTGCACTCATGGAGGGAAAAACCGACCTGGCCAGCCTTGCCGTGAATTCAATTACTCCGGTGCCCGTTAGCGTGAAATTGGAAACGGATGAGGAATCCGTTGAAACTGTACCGGCTCCGAAGGAAACACACAAAGAAGAGGTATCGGTGAGTAAAGTACCCTGGGTGGAAAGCGATGAATGTACTTCTTGCAACGATTGCATCAATACGGCACCCAACGTTTTTAAATACAATAGTAACAAACAAGCCCATGTACACAATCCCAAGGGCGACAAATACGCAAAGATCGTTGCTGCAGCAGAAAAATGCCCGGCCATGTGCATCCATCCGGGTCTGCCCCACGACCCGAATGAACCCGGGTTGGAGAAATTGTTGAAAAGAGCGGAGAAATACCAATGACCCGGTTAGCCTGTTAAAAACCGTAAATGATATGGGTAGTGGAAGACACGCCTGTTGCCAATTTCAAAAATCAGGAAGACCTGTTTAACGACGCCAGCTAAAGGCTTTAAGCTTTAATGCCGCCGCAAGGATATCTTTTCTACTGATCTGACCTACCAACTTTCCGTGCTCCATGACAGGCAAACGTCTTCTGTTGGATTTATTAAATTTTGACGCTGCGTCAAAAATACTTACGTCATGACCTATGGTCTCCACCTCTTCACTCATAAAATGCGAGACCCTCTTATCTAAGATCGGCATATTAAAATAGCGGCTTTCTGAGATTTCTTTCATACAATCTGCTTCAGAGATGATCCCTACCAGGTCTCCATCATCATTCACCACAGGTCCTCCGGAAATACGATACCGTATCAACAGCTCCATTACCTCCAGAATAGATTGGTTTGGGTGGAAAGTGATAAGACTCTTCGTCATATAATCTTCAACAAGAATAGGTGCCTTGTACTCATTCTTGAACTCTGCTCTTGGCCCTTGATAACTTTTGATCCCCATATCAATTCATTTAAAATTTAGTTTGGTCTCCTATAAATTAAGCATTTTTCTCCACAAACAAATAACTATCTGACCATCAAGCATTTTATTTACACAAAATTCTTTCTTTTAACCCTTGAATACACCCCTCTCGATTTCCGGGTTGAAGAAAATAGGATATCTTTAATCCTTCAGGTTTTGATAGGCGATTACCCTTATAAGCCATTCGAGAAAAATTTTTAAAACAACAGCTCAAACGTCAGTACTGTTCAAATAACCATGACAAATTCAACAAAAAAGCAGATAAGTATCCTGGGATGTGGATGGCTGGGAATGCCATTATCAAAAACACTTCTCGGACACGGCTTTTCTATTAAAGGGAGTACCACCACGGCTGAAAAAACACCTCTTTTAAAACAACAAGGCATATCACCTTACCACATCCTTATTAAAGAAGACCGTATGGAAGGCTCTTTAAAGGAGTTTGTGGAGGGGAGTAACATCTTGATCGTAGATATACCACCGGGGTTGCGAAGTAATCCCTCTTCGAATTTTCCTGCGCGAGTTAAGACACTTCTTGAAGGCCTGGCAAACACAAAGATTCAACACATATTATTTATTAGTTCTACTTCGGTTTTTCCCGATCTTAATACAATCTTTTCAGAAGAGGATACACCGGAACCCGATTCGAATTCCGGGAAACAATTGCTGGAGGCTGAAAGGCTGATCTTAAATGACTCCAGGAAGAATTCCGTACTCAGGTTTGGCGGACTCATAGGACCTGACCGTCATCCCATAAACTTTCTTTCCGGAAAAAAAGACCTTTCAGGAGGCTCAAAACCGATCAATCTTATTCATCTTGATGATTGCATCGGGCTCATCATCCAAGTAGTTACCGAAAACATCTGGAGTAACATTTTACACGGCGTAACACCCTTTCACCCTTCCAAAAGTGAGTACTATGTTAAGGAAGCCCAAAAACGAGAGTTACCTCCTCCGGGTTTCAAAAATGAAGCTGACCCCAAGGGAGGTAAGATCATCAGCGGCAAAAAAACCATGCAGCTCCTCTCCTATACCTACCAGCATCCCGAATTAAGCACGATGGACTGAAAGAACCACAACAAAAGGGCTTTGCCGGTATCATCTTACCAAAACTTTATGATGAGAATTGAAATATTTTAATAGTTTTGGCTGAATAAAACAACCTGCAACCTATACGAAGCTTATAGTGTTGTGCATCTAAAAAGAACAGACACAAACTTTAAATTCATGAAAAAGATCTTAGCAACCCTCATGCTTGTCGTTACAGCTGCGGGATTTTCACAAAATAGTCAAGAGCTGGTTTCTCATTACGAGGCTTATTACGCTCAAATGAAGAAGCAAGGAGATGTACGCGGAGTGATCGATGCACTGACCCACCTGGAGGTACTTTCACCTTCAGAGCAAAGAAGAGACACGCTTGCTTATTTCTACGCAAACTCGAAACAGTATGTACAAGCCTTAAATGTGTTGGGCACCGAAAAAGATGCGAATGCCTCAGACCTGGCCCTGGAGATCAAAGCCATTTCACTGAAAGCTTTAAATCAACCACAGCTTGCTGTGCAACAATTTGATATCATGTTTGGCCGGAATCCGGATGTATACCTGGCCTACGAATTAGCAGATCTCAACCTGCAGATCGGAAAGACCGTGGAGGCCAAAACCTATATTACCTATGGTCTTGAAAACACCAAGGATGGGCAAATGCTGCCATTTTACGAGGCGCAGCCCCCCTACCAGGTGCCTTTAAAAGCAGCCTTTAAGTACCAGGAAGGATTGTTCCTTTACAATGAAGATAAAACCAAGATGGATGAAGCTATCAAGCTTATTGACGAGGCTATTGCCATGGCTCCTAATTTCAACATGGCCATTCAGATCAAAGACATTCTCTTAAAGCAGAAACAGGCCCAGGCCGCCGCCGAGGAAGAAGGCCAAAAAGAAGAAAACAAGAATTAAAAAAAGCGACCTTAGGGTCGCTTTTTTAGTTATACCCTTATACGGTTATGTAGTTATGCGGGAATGTCTTCGCGAACCTGCCTAGCGTCAGACAGGGTTTACGAAGTAAACTTCGGCGATCTGCCGTAATTTAGTAAGGCATCTCGCTTCATGCTTCTTTCCAATAACCAAAGTAAATCTTTAAGGAGAATCCTGTCTGTTTAACGGCATAACCGTATAACTGCATAAGTGTAGAACCACATAACCGCATAACGAAAAAAGCCCGGCAATGCCGGGCTTTACTTAAAGATCTCGTGTATTACCAGATCTTAATTCTTTCTTCAGGAGCTAAATACATGGCATCACCTTCCTGTACATTGAAAGCCTCATAGAAGGCATCAATATTCTTCAGGGGTTGTCCCGCTCTGATCATTCCCGGAGAGTGCGTATCGGTAAGGATACGGTTTCTCAGGGCCTGATCTCTCATTTTGGTTCTCCATACTGTAGCCCATGACATGAAGAAACGTTCTTGGGGAGTAAATCCGTCGATCTCTCCGGGGTTTCCGGTTTCTTCAAGATGAAGCATCAACCCGTCATAGGCAGCATTTACACCTCCCAGATCTCCGATGTTTTCACCAAGCGTATATTTACCATTGATGAACAATTCGGGTGCTACTTCAATCGCACTGTATTGGTCAGCAAGATTTCCACCTAATTCCTGAAACTTTTTCAGGTCTGTTTCTGTCCACCAGTTTTTCAGGTTCCCTTCAGCATCAAATTGTGCTCCTTTATCATCAAATCCGTGAGAGATCTCATGGCCGATCACAGCCCCGATACCTCCGTAATTCACAGCAGCATCTGCATTAAAATTAAAGAAGGGTGGCTGAAGAATTGCAGCCGGGAATACGATCTCATTCTTTGTCGGACTGTAATACGCATTAACCACCTGAGGTGCCAACCACCATTCAGCACGATCTACCGGCTCATCAAGTTTATCGATATCCTCTTTAAAAGACCAATTTCTAAGAGCCATTTGATTTGAAATATAATCACCTCCTTGTTCAGGCGCCTTCACTTCAAGTCCGGAATAATCCTTCCACTTATCAGGGTAACCTACCTTTATGGTCATCTTATTGAGTTTCCCGATCGCTTTTTCTTTGGTGTCTGCATCCATCCAATCCAGAGCATTGATTCGGTTCTCATAAGCACGGATCACATTGGCGATCATTTCTTCAGCTGTCTTCTTGGCTTCAGCAGGAAATTTTTCTTCCACATATAATTTACCCAGCGCTTCTCCAAGACTGAAATTGATAGTACTTAAGGCACGTTCATCGAGGGGTAACTGTTGTTCAGCTCCTCTTAACTCTTTAGAGTAAAACTCCCAGTTAGCCTTATCCATCTCTGTTGTAAGCATACCGGCAGCTGTATTTACCACATCCCATCTTAAAAGTGCCTTGATCTCATCCAATCTGTCGGCCTTCATCACCTTCTCCAGAGAAGCTATATAGTCCGGCTGGCTTACAATCAGGGTATCTACAGCACCGGCACCAATGGCATTCAAATAATCATTCCAACCAAATGCTCCGAGCATATCAGGTAATGCTGCCGTAGCAGTTGGATTATAGGTTTTGTTTGGATCTCTGCGATCAACCTTATCAAGGGTATTAGAGGCCAATTCGGTTTCAAGGGCCAGGATCACTTCGGCATCTTTCGCAGCCTCTGCCTCTTCTACCCCCACCATAGTAAGCATGCGGGAGATATGCTTCTTGTATTTTTCCCGGATCTCTACAGAACGTTCATCATCATTCATGTAATAATCGCGGTTGGGAAGTCCCAAACTTGCAGCTCCTAAATAAGCAACATTTTTATCGGCATTCTTTAAATCTGCACTTACACCAAAACTGAAGAATACATTCCCCATAGAGGTTGTATTTGCTGTAAGATATTCCTGAACACCCTGAAGATCTGAAATACTTTCAATGTCTTTTAACCAGGACTCAACAGGCGCTGTTCCTGCCTCATTTCTGCTTAGGGTATCAACGATCGTTTTGAACATAGCTACCGCTTTTCCCTGGTCTGAGCTAAAGTCAAGGCCTTCTGCCTCTGAAGCTCTTAACAAAATATCCAGAGCGTCCTGATCGGTCTTTTTACCTAATTCGTTAAAAGCACCCCAACTCGTACGATCAGCAGGGATCTCAGTCTCTTTTAACCAGGTACCGTTAACATAAGTAAAGAAATCATCTTGAGGGGCCACGGTGGTATCCATATACGACAGATTAATACCGGGCACAACCTCCTCGCTGCTCATAGCCAGCTCATCATTCTTTTCCGTTTTACACGAAAAAACGATCGCTCCTGCCGCCAACAACGAGAGTAATGGTAATTTGTTTCGTTTCATTTTTTGTATTGATTTTTTGGAATTGCACTAAAATAAGGTGTTAAAACATGCATACAGGTCTATTTATGTCTTCCTTAACATAAAAAAAGAGAATGCCGGATCACGCTTCTCCTCGGGTATGATCAGAGTAGTCAAAAAGCCCCTGAAGGCCTACAATTATTGAAGGTTAGACAACAGATGGATTACTCCGGAAGGATAGAATCGAGATAGGTCGTGTCTCTCTTCAAAAAGTCTTCATAGACCTTTTCCCGAAGGGCATCGGCTATATGAAAACGAAAAGCGTTATAAGACTCGAATAATTTAACCCTGGTAGTGTCAACTTCTGCCGAGGGAGCTCTTTGCTCCAACTGATCTTTCAACTTCATAGCAAAGGTCCTGAACACCAGCGCCCTGCTCTTTACAGCCGGGTTCTGTACTTTTTCCGGGATGGAGTCGTGTATAAGTTCTGATTGAATTCTAAGCAGGTCTTCATTGATATAGCTCAAATCTCCTGATTTTACCCCGCGAAATCGCTCCATTTCACGTTGCAATTCCCAGTAAGATTTCCATTCCTTCAATGAATCCTCTACCTGAGCATCTAATTTCAGTATAGGATCGAGCGGTACATAGGTATAGGAAGTTTCCTGAGCAGAATCTTCAGAAGTACTTTCCGTTGATTGTTCCTGACCACATGCAAAGAGTACCAGGCCGATGGCCATAAAAAAGAACAGTTTCAAATACTTCGTAAAACGCATTGTATTCATAAGGATAGATTCATTAAGCACCTATGAGCGCCTTGGCAAATATACTATTTTACGGATTGCAGTTTGGAGTTAGGAGTTTGCAGTTTACGGATTGCGGTTTGCAGTTTGTAATATACATGCACAATGGCTAAGTAACCTATCATTTAAATGATCACCTTCTCCTTCCCCTTTACAGAGAGGGCCGACGGTAGTGAAAGGTTCAGTGAACCTTTAATAGTGAGGAGCCAGGTGGTGCGATGGTGCCACGCGTGAGGCGTGGTCAGATGGGGCCTTCCATTACTCCATGCTATTTTGAAAATGAGATTACCCCCTCCTTCCGAAGGAGGGGTGCTTCGCAGAAGCGGGGTGGTTCTGCGCCAGGAGTATTCGCTCCGCTCATGGACCTGCTAAACCCACTCCTGCAAATACAAACCCATACCCTTGCTGTGCAAGGCTTGTTTTTTATTCCCCTCACATTACCCTCCAAAGCAGGAGTATTCGCTCCGCTCATGGACCTGCTAAACCCACTCCTGCAAATACAAACCCATACCCTTGCTGTGCAAGGCTTGTTTTTTATTCCCCTCACATTACCCTCCAAAGCAGGAGTATTCGCTCCGCTCATGGACCTGCTAAACCCGCTCCTGCAAATACAAACCCATACCCTTGCTGTGCAAGGCTTGTTTTTTATTCCCAGCCTGCTTACAAGAGCTGGCTCTTGACGCGTCTGGGAATAAAAAACCCATCGTCGTCGCGATGGGTTTGTGCTTGATGTAGCCTCGCCAGGACTCGAACCTGGATCTAAAGTTTAGGAAACTTCTATTCTATCCCTTGAACTACGAGGCCGATATTTAATTTTTTCCGACAGATTACTACAAAAATAATCTCTTTTTGTAAGAAGCCATATTTTCCTCTAGCTTTTTATACCTCCTCGACAGTGTTTACCTCTCTCACCCTGGGGACCTTCAAAATTCGAAGGGCATTTAACTGTGCCAACACCATAAAAACGAATAAAAGAAAGATCGTTCTACTGAAAGAGACCCCCTGATCGAGCAAGGCACCGATCAACAATGGTCCCATAGCTGTACTGAATACCATGAACATGGTGAACAGACTTCGAATAGTTCCCATTCGTGCAGTACCATAAACCTCAGCAATTACTGCTGTTTTCACAGTACCGGCTATACCCATTGAGATACCACTCAAGATCAGGAACACCAATGCTCCGTAAATATGCTCCACAAAACTGAGGAATAAAAGGCCTATTGACATCGGGAAGAGGTACATTCCGAATAACTTTCTGGCACCGTAACGGTCTACCCAAATTCCTCCTGCAATCGAAAGCAGGAAACGGGTAACGGCATAGGCTGTAAAGAAAGAAGCATATAGTGGTAATGACCACCCTTTTTCCTCAGCAAAAACATATTGATAAAAAAATATGGCTGTAGAAATAAATCCAAGGGCAAAACTTGGACTCACGATAATAAAGAAGCGCTTGTCTTTGATGAGTTCACTAAAGGTGCCTCCGAGAGCTTTCCACGAAAATGCAGCTGTGTTGACCTGCTGTCTGTCAAAATCTTTCAAATCCATAAACTGCACCCCCAAGGCATAAACAATTAATACCAGGCCACTGGCCAAGGCAGCTGCCTTAAACCCATACTGCAGAATGATGGCGGAAACCAGGAGTGGAAAAACGGCCTCTCCTACCGAAAACCCGAGAGATGTAAGACTCAAAGCCTTACCGCGGTCATTGTCAAAACATCTGGACATCAGGGTAAATCCGATATGGGTCAACATACCCTGACCGTTTAATCGCAGGCCGGTAAAAGCAATGAATAAAAGTGAAATATGCCAGGCTGAAAATCCAAGAAAAAAACAGGAAGCTGCCAGTGAGAGCAAGACAAGGGTTGTGATCCTTTTAACCGGCTTATGATCTATGGTATGCCCAATGGATAGCATAATTACAGAGGCCACCACAGTACATACGGCATAAATACTACCGAACTCCGCCTTTTCAAGGTCGAGTATCCGAAGAAGCTCCGGCACATATAACGACAGTAAAAATGTTTGCCCGAAACCGGAGAGAAAGGTCATGCTCCATGCGAATCCGACCGGTCTTATGTTTGCTTTAAAAAATCGCAGCAGATCATTCAAAATGCTCTTTTCCTGCAAAACTAGGGAGAAGATCACGAAATTTCCGTTAACATCGGGTTAATCACTTTCTCCCAGAGTATTGTCTTCGGGGTAATACAACCTCAATTTCTTTTGAGAACGCAGGTGTTGATCTATGAGGCGCATCACATCACTGTTGTGTTCACGGGGTTGGATATATTCGGCAAAACTTTCCCAACGATCTATGGTCTCTTCTTCCGAAATAAAGCCATAGCCCTTGTAGACACCCCGATCAACCAATACCAAACCTCTCTCCCCCGGTTCACGTCCCTTCAGGCTTATTACTACCGACAAGCCTCCCATACGCAGTTCTTCTAAAGCGGTCAATACCCTTTCGTTGTATGCTTCTGCCGATTCCTGACCGGAACACACGCCCTTACAGGAGGTGAGCTTATAATGATCGCAGGGACCGGGCTGAGATTGAAGTTGAGTAAATCGCGGACACAATTGATATGCTTCACATAGCCGCTCTAATTCGGCTATGCACTCCTGAACATTAAAAAATGTACGAAGAGGCTCATTCACTAATTTTGAGCTGTTATACCCCAACTGAATAATACCTTTCCTGTTGCGGTAAGAGGTAATGGCATACCCTTTATTGGTGCGTTTCTGGGCTCTGTTATACTTCGGATATATAGCTTTGATCTCTGCCGATTCCTTTAAAAGTGCAATGAGCTCAGAACCCGTTTCTGTATAATCGAGGCAGGCTGTCTCCCTGCAAAGGGCGATCTCTTTGGAGGTCTTGTCATAAAAATGTCCGAGTACTCTCTTTTTGATATTTACAGCCTTACCCACATAGATCACCTTTTGATTCCTGTCTTTAAAGTAGTACACCCCGGGGGTTTCAGGTAGTTTTTCAAAATCTGACCTGGGCAACAATGAAGGCAAGGTGCCTGTTCCGGAATTTCTTGAAAGCATCTTCAAATACCATTCTGAACGATCAGCGGCCATTAATTTTTCAAATAATATTACGGTAGCATCGGTATCTCCCTTTGCCCGGTGGCGATCGTTCAATTCAATATTCAGACTGGCGCATAATTTCCCCAGGCTATAGGAATACAACCCGGGAAACACTTTTCGTGACCAGCGAACTGTGCAAAGCTTCTTGCGGTAAAAGTCATACCCCAGGGCTTTAAACTCACTACGCAACACCTGGTAATCAAACTGTACATTATGGGCTACAAAAATGCGATCTTCCATGAGTGAAAGCAGGGTGCTGGCAAGTTCAGAGAATTCGGGAGCCTCTGATACCATGCTGTCATCAATACCTGTGAGGCGTGTAACAAAGGGAGCAATAGGCACCCCCGGATTCACAAGACTGTGAAACTCTTCAAGCTTTTGTTTTCCATCGTGAATAACCACTGCGATCTCGGTTACCCTGTTGTCGCGGCCTGCAAGTCCAGTGGTCTCAATGTCTACTATTGCGAATTGCATAGGAGGAGCTATTAAGAATGGGTTAAAAATAAGGCTTTACCCTTTTACTTCAGAATTCAAGTTTTAATTGAACCTTCATCTCAGGAGGTTCCTCCTCCTGCTGTTTCTTCTCTCCGGTATTGAGATTTGAAAGTGACAACCCCAGTAATCGCACCGAATCCTGAAGCTCTTCCTGGTAAAGCAATTCCCTGGCTGTTTCCAGGATAAGATCTTTATCTGCCACAAAATAAGGCAGGGTTTTTGACCGGGTTTGCACACGAAAATCACTGTATTTTATTTTCAGGGTAATGGTCTTACCCGCTACCCTGTGTTTCTTAAGCCGATCGGATAATTCGCCGGCAATGTGATCCAGTTTATCCAGCATATAAACCTCGCTGCTCAGGTTTTCACTGAAGGTCCTTTCGGCCCCTACCGACTTAGGTATGCGTTCCGGCTTGACCTCACTTTGATGTATCCCCCTTACCACATGGTAATAATGCTGTCCGCTTTTCCCGAAGTGATCGGTTAAAAACTCCAGAGATCTTTCCTTTAGTTCCTTTCCGGTAAATATCCCCAGCTGATACATCTTTTCGGCTGTAACCTTCCCGATGCCAAAAAATTTTCTGATATCAAGGGTTTCAAGAAATTCCAAAACCTCTTCAGGTGGAATTGTCTTTTGGCCGTTGGGCTTATTAATATCACTGGCTACCTTGGCCAGAAATTTATTAACCGATATTCCTGCAGAAGCATTTAAACCGGTTTCCTCTTTAATTCGCGCCCTGATCTCCCTCGCAAGGATTGTGGCTGATGGCATTTGTTTCTTATTAACAGTGACATCAAGAAAAGCCTCATCAAGTGAGAGGGGCTCCACCAGGTCTGTATATTCAAAAAATATGGATCTTATCTTTTTAGAGATCTCCCGATATCGCTCGAAACGGGGCTTTACAAAGATCAATTCAGGACAAAGCTTAGCAGCCATTCTCCCCGACATGGCACTTTTAACACCATATTTACGGGCTTCATAACTGGCTGCGGCTACCACTCCCCGTTTCTGACCTCCGCCTACGGCTAAAGGTTTTCCTTTTAGTTCCGGTGCATCCAATTGTTCTACAGATGCATAGAAAGCATCCATGTCTACATGAATGATCTTTCTGATGGGGAACTGTTCTTGCATACCGCAAATTTAAAGTAAATTAGCATGTACAAGGTATCTTAAACCACAACAATCCAATGGGTAAAAAAGCCATCATTCTCGGTGCCACAGGTCTTACCGGGGGGCACGTTCTGAAGCTTCTTCTTGATAACGCAGCGTATGAAACGGTCATTGTATTTGGGCGTACATCGGTAGGTTTCAAACACCCCAAACTGCAGGAACATCTAACCGATCTATTTACCCTCCAGGAAGAACACGCTCATTTTCATGCCGACGAGGTATATTGCTGTATAGGTACCACCAAGGCCAAAACACCGGATAAAGAGACCTATAAAAAGATCGATTATGGGATTCCCTTAACCGCTGCCCAATTATGTGAGCGTAATGATATTGAGAATCTGGTGGTGATCTCTGCCCTTGGGGCAAATCCCGAGTCCGGTATTTTCTATAATCGCCTTAAGGGCGAAATGGAGCAAGCAGTACAGCAGGCACATTCAGGAAATACTTTTATCGTACAACCCGCATTAATTAGTGGAGACCGGGAGGAAAACCGAACAGGAGAATGGCTCTTTAAACAACTTTTTAAGGGGTTGAACTACCTATTGGTAGGTCCACTTAAAAAATACCGGAGCATACACCCTGAGCAAATTGCAAAAGCCATGATCTGCCTGGCTGATAGCGACTATACTCCAGGGGTTTATGAGAATGATCGCCTGATCGACCTGGCAACATCCTGTAATAAGCAGTAATATGAAGGAAGTAGAACATAAATTCCTGGTGCGCTCTGATGAATACCGTGCACTGGCTCGTAAAAGTACCAGGATCACCCAGGGTTTTTTGAATACTCACCCCGAAAGAACTGTTCGGGTACGAATCAAAGGCCGCGAAGGTTTTCTAACCGTAAAAGGACTCTCTAATGAGAGCGGCACCTCCCGGTTTGAATGGGAAAAGGAGATCTCGGAGAATGAAGCAGCAGCACTTTTAAACCTCTGTGAACCCGGTGTTATTGATAAGACCCGCTATGAAGTATTACACGAAGGGCATTGCTATGAGGTTGATGAGTTTCACGGTGAGAACGAGGGGCTCATTATCGCAGAGATCGAATTGGAAGAAGAGGGTCAGGTTTTCTCAAAACCGTCATGGCTCGGAAAGGAAGTTACAGGAATCACCAGGTATTATAACTCCATGCTGAGCAATCATCCGTTTAAAAAATGGAGTGAAAAGGAACAGGATGATGGATGATGAATGATGGATTATGGATTATGGATTATGGATGGAGATAGTAAACTCTGCACCTTTAGCACCTTTCCCTTAACTCTTAACCCTTAGCCCTTAGTCTGATCGATTTAAGATCTTGAATCTCTATGCTTGAGAAAAATTTGGAATTTGGGATTTGGAATTTGGAATTTGGAAATTGAATATTAAAAAGTCTACTATTTGTCAAACAGCCTCTGCTTCCGTTTCTCCATCTCCCCGGCAATGCTCTGTGCAGCTGCATTTCCGTTTTTAAGCTCTTTGATAATATTCTCAAAGCTTTCTTCATCCATATCCTGACTGAGTTTAAATACGTGATCCAGGTCATGAACTTCCACCTCAAAGGCCGTTATGGCATGGAGCAGGCGTTGGGTATATTCAGGTCCTAAATTATCGAAGGTGGTTGGAGACAAGCCATTATTGTTTTCAAAATGGAGGGTGGTTTTACGCAGGATCTCTATCAATTGTTCTTCTCCTGGAAACCTGATGGTTCCTTTAGCCTGAACGGTCATATAATTCCAGGTAGATGCACTTTGCTTACCGCTATACCAGGTAGCACTCACATAGGTATCAGGACCCGGAAACAGTACCATGACCCGGTTGTTTTCCGTAAAAGCCTTATGGTGTTCAGACCCTTTTATCATATGCCCTCGCAACAATTTTTTCCCATCCTGTTCTTCCAAAAAAACAGGGGCCTGGGTTGCTACGGGATTGTATTTCAGATCGCAGCCTGAAATAACCGCAAACGGGAAATCTGCAATAAATTTTGTGATAGTATCCGGGTTGTAATCTTTGTATTCAAAGTGCTGGTACATATAAATGCCTGGTTGATGATGGGGCGTAAGTTAAAAGAAAAATTATTATCCGGTTTCAGGTATTGAATTTAGCCGGAAAACCGGCTTTACAGCCAAGATCAGACAAATTATTTCCAGAACGCCCTTATTTCATTTATATTTATTCATCTGAAATTCAGTAAACTACGTTGAAATGCGTTTAATCGTTTTACCTCTTCTATACAGCATTCTACTACTCGTGGGGTGTAAGGATGCAACTTCGAAAGTTTCCAATTCCCAAGAAATAGCAAAAGCAGCTATGGAAGAATCTGCAGATCCTCCTGAAAACATGGTTTATATTCCGGGGGGTTCATTTACCATGGGGGCACCCGAAAGTGACACTCAGGCATGGCCACATGAGCACCCGGCACATCCGGTAACCGTTGACCCGTTTTATATTGATAAAACTGAGGTCACCAATGAACAGTTTGCTGCCTTCGTTGAGGCCACAGGATACGTTACAGTTGCTGAGCGCGCTATTGACTGGGAAGATCTTAAGACACAGGTGCCACCTGGAACACCTAAGCCTCATGACTCCGTTTTACTACCGGGTTCACTGGTATTCAGGCAACCCTCACAACCGGTACGAAATCTACAGGATTATTCCCAATGGTGGGAGTGGAAGATCGGTGCCAACTGGAGACATCCAAAGGGTCCCGACAGTAATTTAGATGGTTTAGAACATCACCCTGTGGTTCATATAGCTCTTGAAGATGCCATAGCCTATTGCGAATGGGCCGGCCACAGACTTCCCACCGAAGCAGAATGGGAATTTGCCGCAAGGGGTGCGCTTACCAACAAAAGATACCCATGGGGCAGTGAGCGCGAAAAACTGGAATCGTCTACCAACAGCTGGACGGGTGAATTTCCTATGGCTAACGATAAGGAAGACGGGTATGTTACCACAGCTCCGGTATCGACCTACCCGCCTAATGGTTATGGGTTATATGATATGGCAGGTAATGTCTGGGAATGGACCTC
This sequence comes from Robertkochia marina, assembly GCF_004799345.1. GTDB lineage: Bacteria > Bacteroidota > Bacteroidia > Flavobacteriales > Flavobacteriaceae > Robertkochia > Robertkochia marina. Next base: position 1,183,390 of record NZ_SSMC01000001.1, on the reverse strand, counting down.
AGACTGGTATAATAGTAAATATTACTCATGGGCATTGCAGCAGGGGGTGGTTAACAACCCGAAAGGGGCTCCTGAACATTATAACCCTACCCAACCCTATGTAAAACAGAAGGTGGTAAAAGGCGGTTCTTTTCTTTGCAGCGACAGCTATTGTGCCAGCTATAGGGTATCAGCTCGCATGGCTACTGATATTGATTCAGGGCAGGAGCATTTAGGCTTCCGAACCGTAAAAGATGTTGAATAATATCTTGAATAACCTCAAAAATAGCTGTTTTACGAAAGGCAGACGCCCTTTCAACGACTCAAACCGGTAGATCCATAAATTCCGGAGTCATGAATTCTGTAGAAGGCATTCTTTTTAGCGGGAAAAACTGTGGTATATGTACTGCATTAAAACCCAAGTTATCAGAAGTGATGAATACATACCCTGGTATTGATTACAGGGTGGTTATCGCTGAAGAAGATCCTGCTCTGGCTGCTTCTCACACTGTTTTTAATGTTCCGGTATTACTCATTTTGGCAGAGGGGCGAGAATTTCGAAGGTACCATGGGGCATTTTCATTAAACGAGGTGAAGAATGATATTGACCGGCTTCTCTCGTTAATGGGTGATTAGTACCATAAAAAAGTCCGCGATCAAGAACTGACCACGGACTCTCCTACTAACTAACTTGATAATGAGCTATTATGATCCCGCTCCGGAGATTAATTCTGCAAGACGTCTGGTGTCTTTTTGTATTTTCATTTCCAAGAAACAAGCTTCTACACTTTCGGCAGGTACTCCTTTCTTTTCTGTAAGCTCTCTGTATTCTTTAAGCATTCTGGCTAATCTCGATGATAGTTTGGACACCTTAAACTCCACCGCCTTCTGCTCTCCTTTGGACTTCAACCTGAGGATTTTCTCAGCGCTGGGGCCCTGTGGTAGTGATTTCTTCATAGATGATTAGTTTTCTTAAACCCTGTAAAACAAGTTTGACAAGGACACTTTTGGTTGATTTCCAGCCTATTAGAACCTTTAATTTAACGTAATTTTATCAATAAAAAAAATTTGATTTTAAAAAAAGATTGATGGTGGTATTAGTATAATCTATACACCTTCTCTTTCACCTCATAAAGCAAAACCTCAGGGCCAATACCTTATTAAATCCTGTTCACTAAAGCTATAGAAAAAGGAAGGTAACGAAGTGAAGTGCCACTGCTCACTATTCAGTAGCATACTGACTTTAAAGTGGTATTGAATGCCAAATAACCGCCAAAAATGACAGAGGATGCAACCACGATAAATTAATTTGCCTGAAGATATGTTTGCTGAACTTCTTGAAAGGCCCGACTAATAATCCAGTCGATGTCTTTATCTTCCAGGGTATAGCTATCACCGGTTTCAATAAGAAGATCCTGAAGGATCATACGACAAATATTCCGGGATTTAGTTAGGCTTTTAAAAACAAATTCATGACTTAGCTTATAAGTGGGTTTGATCAAGGTGCAAAGGTCTCTTTGCAGATTTTTGTGATACACCTTTTTACAGACCTCCATCAATAGAATATTATTCATAGCAATTTTTTTAATTCTCTATCAAATTGATTGGCTTCTCATCAAATGTATGTAATTTAAAATTTAGGAAGATTTTCTATGACCCCATCTTCGATAAAACAACAAATAAATTCTCCAAAACAGCGCTTTTGATAATTTTTGTAAGTGCAATCTTATATTTAAGGGTAATTGATCGCTTCAAGGCCTTTTTTGGTGAGTTATTCCAGTTTAAAAAATATGCTTTTACGCTTTTACCCTAACTCTTAAGGAGAACTTTAAAAGCAAATACATTTTAATTAGCCATGCTTGCAAGTAAATATCATTCATCCCGAAATCAATTTACACCCTGCTTCATAAAGATCTCTGCCTTTCTCTTATCGATCTCCCCGGCCCCGATCAGTTTCCCATCGCGTACAACAGCCTGTATTTTTCGGGTATTTAAGATATCCTCCAGGGGGTTATTCACCAGGATGACCAGATCGGCCTTATACCCTTTAGACACCCTGCCGTAATGATCGTCGATCTCCAGAAAAATTGCAGGATTCAAGGTTGCTGTTCTTAGAGCCTCCCCGGGAGTTAAACCGGCTTTAACCAAAGCCGCCAGCTCATTATGCACGCCAACACCGGGAAAACACAACGGATTGGCTCCCGTATCTGTGCCGGCAAGCAGCTTCACACCCGATTGCTTCATGCGTTTTACTAAAAAAGCATAAAACTCATAGAGCTCCTTCTTAACCTCTATAAAATCTTCTCTGTCGCGGTGTTTAAGATGATCATTTTCATCCGGGGTCCAATACCGCTGTAAATACATGGGTAATTCAGGAATTAAGGCCTTGTCTTTTTCGAGCTCTTCTTCATACCAGGCATTTTTATACCACATACTAAGGGTCGGACAATGCCATATCTTCTCAGTTGCGAATATCCCGATCACAGAATCCAGAAGGCTGGTATTGATGTGATCTAACCGGTAATTATTAACCATCACCCAGGAAGAAACCGGATCTGTGATTTTCTCCATCTCGATCTTAAGAGAATCGGGAAGGGGACCGGTTACTTGCTTTAAGATCTCAAGTAAATACTCCTGACTCTTCATACCCGCCAGGGCAGCCTCCGTTGGAGTGATCTCATAGGGTACATGGCCCACAAAAGGAATATCGTTTTCACGGGCATATTGACTTAAGGCGTGAAAAATGTCGGCAGGAAGTTTTGAATATACCTTAAGAAAGTCTGCTCCTGCCTCCATAATGGAGTCAACAACTTTGGGTACTTCATCTGCACTCTTAATACCCACAGATCCATCCCACATCGGGTCGGGACCATCCAGTAAAGGTCCGGCCGCAACAATTTTCGGACATAAGAGACTGTCTTGTTTATAAGAGTTGCGCCAATGTGTAACTTCTTCTAAAGACCCTCCCATATCTCTTATACCAGTTACTCCTTCCAGCACGAATAGAGGCATTAATAAGTCTCTCGAAGACCGATCAGGATTCAATCGCCATAATTCCGGGTCGTCAGGGTGCGCATGCATATCCCAAAGGCCTGGAATAAGATATCCTCCATTGGCATCCCAGGTTTTGGAGACTTTGTATTGCAGCTCTTCATCTGCAGCCACAATAAGGATGATGCTATCACCATCAACGACTACCCGGCTGGGCTCACTCACAGAAAAGTCATCCATATTAACCACCCTTACGTTCTGAATACTCAAGACTGCTTCGGGGAGAGTTTCCTCCTCACAGGAAATAAACATAAGCAAGCTCATAAATGTAAACAGCTTATTAAAAAAGGAACACCTTAAATCCCGGAAAGATCTCATAGGAAATGATTAAATAATAGATGACACTTAAAGATAGTCAATACTAACTCACCTATTATACTGAAAATCAAAATACAACATAAACCCATAAAAAAGCCCGGCTCATAACTGAGCCGGGCTTTCGGTTAATGGTTGTAGGTGACTTTAAGTTATTGCTTCACAATTTTCTTAACCGATTTAGCATTATCTGTAGCGATCTCCACAAAGTAGATCCCCGCTTGTAAATTATCAACGGGTACCTGAATAGTATCATCAGATCCTGCAGACACAGCTGTTTTAATTAATACCCCCATTGCATTGTAAATGTTAATGGTCATTTCTTCAATAACAGGGCTGTACATTTTAATATTCATAACCTCATCTACCGGGTTAGGGTGAACCTTCCAGCTTTCACTCAAGGCTTGATCGGTAGTGATATTACCTACTACCCTTACTGTGAAAGAGGTGGTAACCTCACCCTCACGAGGGTCCATACCTTTTAGAGTAACTTGAGTTTTCCCAAGTCTTCGTGGCTTAACCAGTACAGAACCATCCTTATAGAACAATTCAACGGTTTCGATATTGTCGGTATAGGCCTCATAAGTAACTGCATCACCATCAGGATCAGAGAACACATCTTCCCAGAACACTTCAAAGAGATCAGTGTAAAGGTTCAAGGTCTGATCTACGATCGGAGATACCTCAGGAGCCGTATTTGTGTTTATTACTTCTACCTCGAAGGTAACGTCAGCTTCGCCTCCGCGATTATCCAGACCTTTAAGACTCAACATAGTAACACCAAGTTTAAGTCGACATCAATTTTTTGTTCTTATAATCCAGCTCCTTTTGCAACAAAAGTTTCTCCTTCTGAATATTTTCATTTTCGAGCTCACTTTGGCGCGTTTTACTTTTTTGCAATAAAAACAAGATCAATGCAATGACAAACAAGAGCAATAGCCCCACAAAAATAAATCGATATACCGTTTCACGAAATCTTCGGTTCTTTACCTCTATCTGTTTTTCGAGCTCATACTCATATTTTGCCTTGAGTCGTTCCTGATTTTTCAAGCTTTCCTTATTGAGGATCTCCTCACTTGCCTGCATTTGGAGCTCCTGTACCTCATAAGCCCCTGCATAGTCACCCTTCCCGGCATAGATCATTTTAAGAGGCTCTGCCGTCTCCAGAATAAGTTGAGCATATCCATTCTCCTTTGAAATGTCCAAAGATTCAGCCATATGATATTCGGCCTGTTGCAGATCACCCAACACATGATAGAGACCTCCTATATGATTATGAGATTGAGCAATACCCAGTACAAGGCTATTCTCCTTCCTGATGGCCATTGCCCTTTCATGCCATTCCAGGGCCGCACGATAATCCCCTGTATGTTCTTTAAGCGACCCCATATTACTATAGGCAGTCGCCAGGTCGTAAAAGGCTGAGATCTTTGTTGAAATCTTTATGGCTTGCCGATAAAGCCGCTCAGCTTCTTCCAACCGCCCAAGTTCTTCGTTCGCAATACCCTCATTATTTGAGATCACACAATAGGGTAACAGATCAATGTAGGTGGAGTCTTTTACCACATAGCGTGACCTGATCTTTTTGTATTGATCTAAAGCCCTTTGATAATCTTTTGAATTCAGATATATACCGGCAATGCTGATCTCTGCATAACGCTTAAAGTCTGACGCATCTGTAATAGCAGAATCTGATGCGATCTCCAGTTAGGTTTCAAGTGCCCGATCGGCCTGTCCCTTTGACAGATAGGCATTCCCCATATCTAAAAGCACTCTTAGCCGCTTCCTCGGGTAATCTCTTTCCAATAGGTAGGTATTGAGCTGATCGAAATAATAAAGAGCAGAATCCAGATCCTTTTGCATAAAATGATCTGCCTTGCTCTTTATTTCAAAATAGAAGAGACTATCTGCAGCACTTAATTGGTCTGATTGTGAAAACCCCGAGGCTCCCGTAAAAAACAGGATCATTACCCATAACAATTTCAGCCACTTCTGCTCCACCCGTATTAGTTTGTTTAAGTTCTCGATCTGAGGTATTCAAGAAATCCGGGCAAAAGTAAAAAAAATGACGTAGAAGCCTAGTATTCAGGCTCTTTTTTTAAAAACAAGAAAAAGACATAGTTATGTAGTTACCGGAAACAAAAAAAGCCTTCCAAATTAGGAAAGCCTTTCATTGGTTTAACTACTAAACCACGATCGCAAACTAGTGCGATCAAACAACACAACTAATTTTAAAAGCTTTAAAAAAAGCCTCGGTGTTTTCGAGGCTTTTCAGCTCCCGGTTTCCCGGTTTGTTGGCGGTCTGGACGGGACTCGAACCCGCGACCCCATGCGTGACAGGCATGTATTCTAACCAACTGAACTACCAGACCGTTGCTTGATTGCGGTTGCAAATATACACCCCATTTTTAATACCGCAAACGTTTTGCGAAAAAAAATATAACTTTTTTCAAGGACTGCTAAGCAAACTTCTGCCGCTCAATTAAATAAGTCATCAATATTTTTTGAAGATCATTTGCTGTATCAGCTTCAACGTACTTTATGCGGTATTGAGCGCACTTTAATTTTATCTCAGAAAAGAAATTATGCACCTGTTTTTGGTAGGCCTCCCTTACGTTTCCGGCAAAAAGTTCCAACTCTTCTCCGGTTTCAAGATCTTTAAATTTTCGCGGGGTATTGTCAAAATCAAAATCTACTTCCTTTGCCTTATCCATCACATGAAAAAGAATCACCTCATGCTTATTATATTTAAGATGCCTGAGCGCATTAAACAATTCCTTTCGCTCTGTTTCTACCTGAAACATATCGGTAAACAGAAAGATCATACTCCTTCTGTGAATCTTCTCGGCTATCTGGTGTAGAAAGGTATAAGTCCGGGTACCTGAACCAACCGGCTTTGGATGGGCAAGACTCTCAAGATGGGCGTACAATTGATGAAAATGCCGTTCACTGCCTTTTTCAGGGGTATAAAGCTCATAGGTATCTGAAAAAACACTCAGACCCACGGCATCACGCTGCCGTTTAAACAGTTGTATCAAACCCGCTGCCGCCAACACTGAAAACCCGATCTTATTCAAATTCTCGACGGTCTGATCTTTCACCTCCGGAAAGTGCATGGATGACGAATTATCAATGATCAGGTGACACCTGAGATTGGTTTCTTCTTCGTATTTACGGGTGTAGAGTTTATCTGTTTTCGCAAACAACTTCCAGTCTATATGCCTCGTACTCTCTCCTTGGTTGTAGATCTTGTGCTCTGCAAATTCTGAAGAAAACCCATGAAAAGGACTCTTGTGAAGTCCGCTTATAAATCCCTCAACCACCTGTTTTGCCAGAAGCTCAAGATTGGAAAACAGCTGCACCTTCTGCAGCTCTTTTTGAATATTTAAATACCTGCTCATTAATTCTTTCTTGCGTGATCCTCCATAGGACGTAAGGAGTAATATATAAATTTATTTACCGGGGCTTCTAACCCGTACTTTTCTGATTCACTAACAACATAACCATTAAAATCATGAATCTCAGAGGGCCTTCCCTCCATGAGATCGCGCTGCACTGAAGCAGTAGAATGATAGGCCTGCTTATCAATGGCCTGAAAAGTTTTTTCAATATCATTAACCGTTAGCCCGATCTCTTTTTTACCGGCAAGGGCCAAAATCTCCCGGGCCGTCTGCATCATTAACTCCCGTAACCCCGGATCTTCACGCATAACCCCGATCTCTTGCCTGCATACCCCGCCGAGTCCGCTAATCGTACAGATAAATAAAAATTTACGCCACACATCCAATCGGATATCATCAGAGAGAACCACATCAATTCCTGCACCTTCCAAAACCTTACGCACCTCCCTCGCACTCTCCGATTCATTACCGTTGACTTCGCCGAATATGATCTGCGGATGAAAAGCAAAGTGATTGATCACGCCCGGGGCATCTATCTTCGAGATGATCTTACAAAGTCCGCCTAAAATCAGGTTTTCGGGAAGGAAGCCGGTTAATTTTTCAATGCTGTTCACTCCGTTTTGTAGTGGAAGTATTCTTGTGGTGGGTAAAACCTTATCCTTTAAGCCTCTTGCCACCTCCTCCAGCTGCCAGGACTTGGTGCACACAAGCACAAGATCAGGATCTACTACCGACCCCAGGTCTGGGTGCACGCTATCAGGGTGGGCAGTAAAATCACCGTAGATACTTTTTACTAAAAGACCGTTCTTCCGTATAGCGTCCCCATGCGGGCCTCTTACCACAAATTCCACCTGATGGTCAGTAAGGGCGAGACGACCTCCAAAATAGCCCCCAACGCCACCAATACCAACAACAATAATTCGCATGAGTTTAAGGTTATAGGATTATAACGATTAAATTTACTTTATTACTTTTACACATCCAATTTTACTATCCATGAGCAGATCTTTCGAACGCTACCAGCGACGTAAACTAATCTCATCCTATTTCTCTGTGGTTCTGAGCATTGCCCTTGTTTTGTTCTTACTTGGAGTTTTGGGGTTGTTGGTGATCAATACCAAAAAACTGGCCAACCACTTCAAAGAGCAGGTGGCTGTAACGGTTTTTCTGAAAGATAATGCCAAAGAAGTAGAGGTTTCTCAATTACAAAAGAGCCTGGCCATGGCTCCCTACACTAAGAGTGCAGAATTCATTTCCAAAGAAGCTGCTGCCGAAGCCCATAGCAAGGAGATCGGAGAAAACTTCCTGGAATTCCTTGGGTACAACCCGCTGCAGAATTCCATTGATGTTCATTTGAAGGCCGACTACGTGCTTACAGATAGTATTCAACAAATAGCCGAGACCATCTCTGCCAAAGATTATGTATCAGAGGTATCGTACGATCAGCCCCTGGTATCATTACTTAATGAGAATGTTAAACGTATCAGTTTCTGGATCCTTGTGGCCAGCGGTGTTTTTACGCTTATAGCCGTATTATTGATCAACAGTTCTATCAGACTGTCTATTTATTCCAAACGGTTTATAATTAAGACTATGCAAATGGTTGGTGCGACCAAAAGTTTTATACGAAAACCCTTTATTTTAAAAAGTGTTCAATTGGGTATTATCGGAGCCCTGATCGCCCTGGCCTCTGTAGGAGGATTACTCTATTATTTATCAGGAAAGTACCCGGAATTGCAACTTCTGGCTGATTTGGAGCTGCTGATGATACTATTTGGCGGAATTTTGCTGGGAGGGATTGTAATTACATGGATAAGCACTTATATTGCAACCCAGAGATTTCTCAACCTCAGAACAGATGATCTCTATTACTAATAAGCACCTATGAAAAGTACTTCGGTCAAAGAAAAAAAATCGAAAAAGACATCGCTCACTGACAAAAAAGACTTTGTTTTCCATCGCAAGAACTATGTGGTTATGTTCATCGGACTTGCTGTTATAGCCCTTGGGTTCATTTTAATGACCGGAGGTGGCAGTGATGACCCGGAGGTGTTTAATCCTGACATCTACAGCTTCAGAAGAATACGATTAGCTCCTACCCTGGTACTGATAGGGTTTGCCATCGAGATCTACGCTATTCTTTTGAACCCCCATAAGAGCAAGTCTGAATAATAACTCCGCATCCCCAAATTCATGGAAGCTCTAGACGCAATTATCCTTGGTATCATCCAGGGTTTAACCGAATTCCTGCCTGTTTCTTCAAGTGGTCATCTTGAACTTGGAAAAGCCATCCTGGGCGATCAAATGGTTCCTGAAGAAAGCCTGCTGTTTACCGTGATCCTCCATTTTGCGACTGCGCTGAGCACCATTGTGGTGTTCCGAAAGGATGTTGGCGAGATCTTCAGCGGATTAATGAATACCGAATGGAACGAGGAAAAAAAGTTTTCCTTAAAGATCATTCTATCTATGGTACCTGCAGCACTTATAGGAAGTTACTTTGAAGAACAGCTGGAGGCCCTTTTTGGCGGCAACATTTTACTGGTAGGTTTTATGCTTATTGTTACCGCACTGCTTTTATACCTTGCCGACAAGGCGAAATCAACCAGCAAAGACGTAACCTATACCAATGCCTTTGTCATTGGCATCTCCCAGGCCATTGCCATGCTTCCCGGTATTTCCAGAAGTGGAGCTACTATTTCAACATCTGTACTGCTTGGAAATGACAAGACAAAAGCGGCCCGATTTTCATTTTTGATGGTTGTACCCCTGATCATGGGAAAGATCTGCAAGGATATTCTTTCCGGAGATCTTAGCTATGATGCCGCCCAATTCAAGATCCTGGGTGTTGGATTCCTTGCTGCTTTCATTGCCGGAATTGCAGCTTGTACCTGGATGATATCCCTGGTACGAAGAAGTAAACTGGTATACTTTTCATTTTACTGCTTTATCGTAGGACTTATAGCCATTGTACTCGGGTATTATTATACCTAACTTTGCAACCTAAATAAACTCCTGCTCAGGAGACATTGCTATGAAGTATACGGAAGAGGCTATTAAACAAGGTCAAATATTATTGGTAGACAAGCCGTTAGAGTGGTCGTCATTCCAGGCCGTCAACAAGATCAAATGGGCCATCAAGAAAGCTTACAGACTTAAAAAAATAAAGGTGGGGCATGCTGGAACCCTGGATCCGCTGGCCACCGGTTTATTGGTGATCTGCACCGGAAAATTCACCAAAAAAATACCCGAACTTCAGGGACTTATTAAGGAATACACCGGTACCATTACCCTGGGCGCTACCAGACCTTCTTATGACATGGAAACCGAGATTGACGCTGAATTTCCAACGGATCATATCTCTCCCGAACTCATAGAGGAAACCCTGAACCAATTCCGCGGAGAGATCGATCAATACCCCCCCGTATTCTCTGCCCTTAAAAAGGATGGAAAACGATTGTACGAATTTGCCAGGAAAGGTGAGGATGTTGCCATTGAACCCAGGAAAGTTGAAGTGCATGAATTCGAAATAACCAAATACAACCTTCCTCAGCTCGAATTCAGAATAGTCTGCAGCAAAGGAACTTACATCCGATCCCTGGCGCACGACCTCGGGAAAGCCCTCAACAGCGGCGGATATCTTTCAGCCCTTAGGAGAACCAAAATAGGGGATTTCAACGTAGATAATGCTATAAATCCGCTCGGGTTTCCGGAAATGCTGGAAAGTCAGGATTTATAAAAATTACTATATTTAGATATCAAGCCCTTCAAAAATGAACCTGAATAATAAACAATTATCTCTGATTATCACCTTCTGCGTGATGGGGATCTTTGTGCTTACTGCTTTTAACCTGAAACTTCGCGACAAACAGGAGGAAGAGTACCTCTATGAACTTACCTTCGATGAAGAATTACTGGAAGAAGAGATCCCGGAGGAAATGCCTCCAAAGATGACAGAACTGGAAACCCACATGGCTTTTAATGAGGCCAATGAAAGCAGGTACGCCCAGGAACTGGAAGAATTTAAGACCCTGGAAGAACTGCAGGCAGAGATCGAAGAAATGGAAGCACAGCAGGAAGAGGGGGAAGAAATAAATGAACTATCCGAAAATTTAAACCTGGCCAAGGAATTTGCAGAGCGCCTGAAGAAACAAAAGGAAGCCATGCAAAAATTAAAAGAAAAACAAAACCCGGACAAGGAACCGGCTAATATTAAGCGGCGCACTACCATCACCTATTCCCTGAAAGACCGTTATAAACTGGAGATCCCAAACCCGATCTATACCTGCGAAAGTTTTGGGAAGGTGGTCATTAATATTGAAGTGAACGCCAACGGGCAGGTAACCGATGCGAGCTTTAACAGCAAAAGCTCAACAACCACAAACAAATGCCTGGTAGAAAATGCTATTTACTATGCACAACAGGCCCGTTTTAATGCCGATGCCGCCAAAAGCAGCCAGCCCGGAAGTATTACCTATTTATTTCAGGGAGACTAACCCGGCAAGGTCACGGGCAATATTCTGCCCTTTGTCTTTATTGTACCATTTTTGAAGTTCTGCCCTGAACTCAGGACTTAATTTCCCTTTAAGACGCTTTTCTGTAACCACCATCATCATGGCTTCTGAAGGTCTTGGCCCCCAGGTGGCTATCGGCATTGAAGTCTCGTTATCTATCATGATCAATTTTGGGATAGAGCGCGCCCCATCAGTAAGAAACGCATCCATCAACTCAGGGTGTTCATCCCGGATCACTATTTTAAGAGTGATCCCTTCATTAAGATCAGCAAGTTTTTTTATGACCGGTAAGGCATGAGCCCCGTCACCGCACCAACCCTCAGTGATCACCAACCAGGTTACCCTACCATTAAATTGATAAAAAACCTCAGCAACCTCCCCTGGAATCTTTAAGGTCTTTTCCCAACGATCCATCCGCTTTTCATTCATCAGGGTGTAATGTAAAAAAGCATCGCTTTGTTCTGCTCCCGTCACCCTGTTGGTACTAAACAGGTATTGTACCTCTTTACGAAATTCCTCATAGCTCATACCTTCAGAAAGTGCTTCTTGCAAAACAGTTTCAGCAACGTCAAATTGGTTTTCCAGGATCATATTTTTTACTTCCATTAAGATAATCTGTCTAACTTAGTAGTAAATAGAACGAAACCTTACAACAGCGTGAGATTCACCCTGTAATACTCAAAAATATTTCATTTAGATGAAGCGATGTTCCTGGTGCGAGGGCGACCCCTTGTACGAATCCTATCACGATAACGAATGGGGAGTTCCCGTAAAAGACGATGCGAAACTCTTTGAATTCCTCATCCTGGAAACCTTCCAGGCAGGACTGAGCTGGATAACGGTATTGCGAAAAAGGGAAAATTTCAGGGATGCCTTTGACAGGTTTGATTACAAAAAGATCGCCTCCTACGGGGAAGATAAGATCGCAGACCTGCTGAACGATCGGGGCATTATCAGAAATAAACTAAAGGTAAGGGCTACCATCACCAATGCCAAAGCCTTTATGAAGGTACAGGAAGAATTCGGAAGCTTTAGTAATTATATCTGGGGCTTTACAGATCATAAGCCTCTTCAAAACCAACACACATCAATGAAGGAGGTCCCGGCAAACACCCCCTTGTCTGACCGTATCAGCAAAGACCTGAAAAAACGTGGATTTAAGTTTGTAGGCACTACGGTAGTCTATGCACATATGCAGGCCACAGGCATGGTGAACGATCATGTAACCGATTGTTTTCGTCATCAGGAGATTATGGATTATGAATGATGAATGATGGTTTTCCCGGTTCTCGTCTTTGCGAGGAGGGAAGAGACGTGGCACCCCTGCCTGGTCCTCTTTGCTCCTTCGCTCCTTTGCTTCTTTACTTATTAGTCCATTTACCCATTCACCTATTTACCCCATTTACCCAAAACAATTTCATAATTTTACACTCCAATAACTTCCCGGTCATTACCGCCCTGTTTGTGTATCATAAAAATGAACCCTACAATCTGTAATAAGGGAAAAAACAGGGATAAACCACATAATACATCAAAGCGTGAATCAACATACCACGGTTACCATATTAAACAGCCTTCAAGCCAACCCAAAACGTACCGGGCTTGCCTATATAGATGAGAACGGGAAATGGGCCGATCTTAGCTGCAGCGAGATCCTTAAAAGGATCAAACAAATTGCCTTTGCACTTATTGATCATGGTGTAGCCCCTCATGAAAGGGTAGCCATCTTTGCCCAGAATTCTATGGAATGGATATTGGCCGACCTGGCCATTATGAGCGTTGGAGCGGTTACCGTACCCATATATGCCACGAACACCTCAAAACAGGCAGAATACATCATCAATGATGCAGGCATCAAACTCATTTTCACCGGAAGCGAGGAACAACTCAGCAAGACCCGGGAGGTATTAGACCGGAAGTCGACCCTCCTGAACACCGTGGTGACCTTTAACAACACAGCCGAAACAGGAGAGGATTCAGTTATCAGACTTTCTGATTTTATGAAGAAGTCCTTTGCCCCCAAGATCAGTACTGAATTCGAAACCAGGTTTAAAAACACAGATCTGAATGACCTGGCTACCATCATCTACACTTCCGGAACTACCGGAGAACCCAAAGGGGTTATGCTCTCACATTCCAATATTGTTGCTGCCTTTGAAATTCACGATAAGTATTTATCTTTTTTAACTGATGAAGACCACTCTTTATCCTTTCTTCCGCTAAGTCATGTTTTTGAACGCACCTGGAGTCTTTATTGCATGCACAGAGGACTAAAAGTTTCTGTACTACACAATCCGAAAGATATCCTGGAGGCCCTGCAAGCGGTGAAGCCAACATTGTTCTGCACAGTACCAAGATTGTACGAGAAGATGTACAATGAAATTCTGAACCGACTGGAAGAAGCATCCGCATCAAAGAAAAAAATATTTCACTGGGCGATCAAACAGGGAAGAACCTACCAGGAATTTTTAAACAGAAAGGCCCCGCTGCCTTTCCTCTTAAAGATCCGAAAAAAACTTGCCGATAAACTGGTTCTGGCAAAAATACGTGCAGTAACGGGCGGACAATTAAAAATGACGCCAACTGCAGGAGCTCCTTTATCAGCAGAGATCCAGGACTTCATGATCGCCGCGGGAATTCCGATCACCATAGGATACGGACTTACAGAATCTACCGCTACCGTTACCGCTTTCCCCAGATCCAATTACAAGATCGGATCGGTAGGAACGCCCCTGGAAGGCATTGAGATAAAGATCGGAAAGGATGACGAGATCCTGGTAAAGGCCCCTACTATCATGCAAGGATATTACAATAAAGAAAAGGAAACCGCAGCCGTATTTGAAGGTGAATGGTTTAAAACCGGAGATGCCGGGAAAATTGACAAAGAAGGCAATCTTTACATTACCGACAGGATCAAAGATCTGATGAAAACGGCAGGGGGAAAATATATTGTACCCCAGCAAACTGAAAGCTTATTAACCAATGACGGTTTCATTGAACAGGTGATGCTGGTTGCCGAAGGAAAACCATTTGTAACAGCCCTTGTAGTACCCAATTTCGAGGCCCTTCAGAAATACGCATCCCAGATGTCTTTAGAGTATCAAAACCTGGGAGACCTGCTTAACCACAATGAGATCAAAGCTTTTTTTAAGGAAAAGATCAACCTCCTGCAAGAAGAGCTGGCCGATTTTGAAAAGATCAAAAAGGTAAAGCTGCTCACCAGGGAATTTTCCCAGGAACTGGAGGAGCTCACACCAACCCTGAAGATCAGACGTAAGATCATTTTGGCCCACTTTGAAGAAGCCATAAAAGAATTGTACGCGGCTAAACTGGCTGAGTTTGTGGTTTAAAAGAGTTTGAGGGACGGGCCTGCCTATCGGCAGACAGGTTTGAGTTTGAAAGGTAATTAACATCGTCTTTGCGAGTTTCCTGAAATTTGATTTCTTATGGAGGAAGATGACGTTTTGAGAATTAACACTACTTATTGTATTCCGTTTAATTACAAGATAGGTGACCTTTCAAAACAAAATCATACCTTTAAAAGGTATTCAAAAGCCCATGAGAACATTTTATGCCCCACTACTCCTAACGTTGTTTTTTGCTTGCTGCTTTACCGGCCATGCGCAGGAGTCAAAGCCTCCTGTTAAATTCGGAATTGAGACGGATGTGCTGCCCTATGCCCTGGGAGGATTTATGGGGGCTGCATGGATGGGAAAAGGACATTTCAGAATACGAAGCTTATACGCCTACGTCAAGATGCCAAAGCTTATAACACCTGATCAATTCACCAATCACAGGATCCGATCGTTTGCCCTCTTAGTTGATTATTTCCCAAAGAAGGAATTCACCGGCTGGTGGGCTGGAGGAGGCATGGCATTCTGGAATGGAAGCATTCAGACTAAAGATCAACCGGATCAAAATTCCGATACCCGGTTCCGTACATATCTTTTAAACGGCAGTGCAGGGTACATCTTTTCTTTCGGAGAACACTTCTACCTGGGCCCATGGAGCGGCTTAAGTATTCGTGTGGGCGGTAACCGGAATATCGCAGTAGATACTGAGACCTACGACCCTCCGCTGCTCAATCCTGAGCTCAGTGCTAAACTGGGATGGATATTTTAGTTAGTCGGCAATTGACTGTGCTCAGCCTTCGAAGCTGTTTTTTCACCCTTTTACCACTTTACCTCTTAGCTATTTCGCCCATGGAAATATGAATTATATCGAATTTACACCTCCAACTGCTCACTGCAAACTTCAAAAAACGATCACGGATGGGGAGGTCTGTTCTAATCGTTATTTAATATCTGCATAAACTCCTCCCGATCGATCTCCCGGGCACCAAGGCTGGCCAAATGCTCAGTATACACCTGGCAATCGATAAGGGCATAGTTCTCATCTCTTAAGGTTTCAACCAGCTTTACGAAACCCAGTTTGGAGGCGTTGCTTTTCCTGGCAAACATACTTTCACCACAAAAAACATGTCCGAGGTCAATACCGTAGAGTCCGCCAATAAGTTCATCTTCTTCCCATACCTCTACCGACTGCGCATACCCCATTTCATGTAAGTGGGTATAGGCTTCTATCATTTCGGCCGTGATCCATGTGCCGGCCTGCCCCGGGCGTTTTATCAGGGCACATTCCCTGATCACTTGTCTGAAAGCCTTGTTTCTGGTAACCTTCCAGGTGGTGTTTCTCATGAACTGCCTCATGCTCTTACGTATCTTCAGCTCCTCCGGAAAAAGCACCATTCTGGGATCGGGACTCCACCATAAAATAGGCGACCCGTCTTCAAACCACGGAAAGATCCCTGACCGGTAGGCCAGCAGCAAGCGGTCCGGGCGAAGGTCACCACCCGCCGCCACTACTCCTTCAGGGGAAGCAGCACTCACCGGAGGGAAAACGAGATCTTTGTTAAGAAAATACATATCTGATTATTATAACGTCAAAATTTGATGATGTGTCAATTTTTTTATTTTTTTCTTGATATATCCAAAAAATTATGACAACTTTATAATGCCTTTAAAAACCACTTATTTTCATCATTGCTTTTTGAGTTTACATAAAGGCAAAACCTAAAACCACAACATCTTGTCCCGGCCAAAAGCCGGGACATTTTTTTTGTCCAAATAAAAAAAGGAAGGTACACAACCTTCCTTTCTATATCATAACCTATCTTTTTAGAAAGGGAGATCGTCATGATCTTCCTCTCTAAAATCGTTTGCCGGTTCAAAGGCATCTTCCGGCGGTACAGGAGGCATCCCTGACGGCGCCTGCTGTTCCAGGTTTTCAATTCTCCATCCCTGAATGGTGTTGAAGTACTTGGTTTCTCCCTGCGGACTCACCCATTCTCTCCCTCTCAGATTAATACTCACCTTTACCTCTTGCCCTACGCTAAAGGCATTCAGCAGATCTGTTTTATCCTGAACAAATTCGATCATAAGGTGCTGCGGATACTGTTCTTCTGTGGTTACCACAACCTCTCTCTTTCTAAAACCATTGCTGCCAAAGGTCTTAGTCTCTCCAATCATCTTGATTCTTCCTTGTACTTCCATGTAATAATTAAAATTAAAGTCTGTTTATTTCATTGCAGCCAAAAGCAGTTTCCAGGCTTCGGCAATTTTATTTTCATTCAATAACTCGTGTGCCATAGCATGCACTTCAGTTTCTTCGCCGGAGCTGATCACCTTCCTGGCCTCTACCGATCCTTTTAAATAGGCGGCCACCTCATCATCCTGTGGCAATTGCTCGATATTTCCCAACTTACCCAGGTCGTTTCCGGTTAGCACCTTGCTCAGCCTAATAGCTTCAGGAATACTGTCAACCCCAATACCAAGCGATGAAAGAGGCTTGGGTACTTCAAACAGTCCCATATTGGCCCGGGAATACCAATTACCGCCCATACGACTCACCAGGTCAATCTTGTGCTGATCAATTCTGCCATCGGCATCAAGAATGTTTTCATCAATATGCATCCTTACCACTTCACAGATCACCAGGTTACCGGCTCCACCCTCAGCACCAAGAGATTTTACCTCCAGCACCTTGCACTCAAACTGTACAGGCGACTCTTTTACCCGAAAAGGAGTCACCACCTCTGAAGCCTGCATGGTTAATCCTGCTTTTTCAAACTCGTTAACCCCCTCAGGATATTCAGTACTGCTGAGCGACATTTGCTGTACGATATCGTAATTAACCACATTCACCACAACCTCCCTTGTTGCCATGGCATTTTCAAGGGTATGTTTGGTCGTATTATCACGAACCCTTCTGGCCGGTGAAAATATCATGACCGGTGGATTGGCACTAAACACATTGAAGAAGCTGAACGGAGAAAGATTAACATGCCCGTCTTTACTTATGGTACTTGCAAAAGCAATAGGCCTGGGCCCGACTGCCCCAAGTAAATACCCGTGAAGCTTAGCGGTAGAAACGTCTTTAGGATCAATGGTTAGCATGGTAAAATTTTGAACAAAAATAGCCATTCTGCAAGAGGTGAAAAAATGTTTTTACCACCTGGCAAACAATAAATTCCCGGGTTTTTCTTTTATATTTATAAATAAGCTAAGCCTTTTTACTGCCAATTCATGAATAAAACCACCCGTTGGATACTTATCGTCTCTTCTTTCGCAATAGTTGTTTCCATACTTTTTAACACCTACATCTTCTTCCAAAAATTCAAAGAAGAAGAGCGCACAAAGATGAAGATCTGGGCAGAGGCACAGGCCGAATTTCTGCAAACCACCGATCTTGATCGTGATCTGGGCGACCTCACCTTTGAAGTGTTAAAAACCAACAACAGCACCCCTATGATCTATTTAGGCATCGATGGGGAGTTAAGAGTAAACAACATTCCGGAAAAACGTGCTAATGACAGTGTATACCTCCGAAAAAAGATCAGACAGTATGCCCAGGAAAATGCCCCTATAGAGGTCTCTTACAAAAATGATCTTTACGGCACCTTGTATTACGGGAATTCTGAAGTGTTGAACAACCTGAAATATTACCCGGTAGCCCTGGTATTGATCATCGTCTTGTTTGCCGCTGTTGTTTACTTCTTTTACAGAACATCCAAGATCAGTGAGCAGAATAAATTATGGGCAGGAATGGCTAAAGAAACGGCTCATCAGATAGGAACTCCCATATCTTCTCTGATAGGCTGGAATGAGATCCTTAAAAGTGAAGGACAGGTAAACCCCGAGATCACTTATGGAATAGAAAAAGACATTTCCAGGCTGGAGACCATTACAGACCGGTTTTCCAAGATCGGCTCTGTTCCTGCGTTAGAACGAAAAAACCTGGTAAATGAAACCAGGACCACCCTTGATTATCTCGGTGCCCGTACCTCGAAGCAGGTACAAATAGACTACGATTCAGATAAGGAAGAGTATTATTCAATGATCAATAGTCAGCTATACAGCTGGACCATTGAAAACCTGGTAAAAAATGCTATCGACGCCATGAAGGGAAAGGGAGAATTAGCGGTCTCCATTTCAGGGGATGAGAAATTTGTGCGCATAAATATCACAGATAATGGTAAGGGAATTCCTAAAAATTATTATACTCGTATATTTGAACCAGGATTCACCACCAAAAAAAGAGGATGGGGATTAGGACTATCGCTTGTTAAAAGAATCATTGAAGATTATCATGACGGAAAGGTGAAGGTGTTACAGTCTGCGATAGACAAAGGAACAACAATGCAAATCATCTTAAAAACAGCCCAATAATGAGTCATCGCCGAAAAGTTTTTCAGGAAGCGACCTTATCAAGCAATTGCCCTGAATGTTACGCCAGTAACAGCTTACTTTTTACGGTTTACCAAAAAGAGATCGAGAACTTCTGGTTCTACAAACTTTCTACCGATCTCTCGGAAGACATCACCTGTAAAAAATGTGAAACCCCCATCTATCCGGTGCGCTATACTGATGACCTGGAGCGGGTAAAGGCTTTCTACCTGAAAAGCATGGGAAAACCCAAACAGGTCTTCCGCATAAAGAAAACAGCCTACCTGGTGATCATCCTTTTACTGCTGGCAGCCACTGCTTCCTGGTTTGTATGGCAGCAGCCTGAATTATTTACAGCTGCTCCCTGACCTTTTGGGCCAGAGCCTCAAATTCTTCCGGACTCATTTTTACCTTATGCTGAAAGGTCATTTCCTTCATATCATTTAAGGGAATAAGATGCACATGGGTATGTGGCACTTCCAGACCCACTACGGCTATTCCTACCCTTTTACAGTCAACCGCCTTCTCCAGGGCGTGAGCTACTTTGCGTGAAAAGGCCATCAGCCCGATATAGGCGTCCTCTTCCATGTCAAAGATCTTATCAACTTCTTTTTTAGGGATACACAGGGTGTGCCCTTTTGCATTGGGGTTAATATCAAAGAAGGCAAAATAATTGTCGTCTTCAGCGATCTTATAACAGGGAATCTCTCCGTTAATGATGCGGGTAAAAATACTTGGCATGGCCGGTGGTTTTAAAGGTTATTTATGTGCCAGGGGTAGTAGCGGCATCCTTTTTAAGCAAGGCTTAAAAAGATACAGCGAATGACCCGGCCCCGTGAAATTGCGCAGCAGTATTTCACAGGGGGCACCTGTATAAAAATAAAAAAGGTTTGACCTACGGCCAAACCTTTTTCTATATAGATAATACTGTGCTTACATCAGTTTTTCCAGTGCCTCAGAGTATACGTTCTTAGGCGCTACTCCTACCTGTCTTCCAACAACCTCTCCGTTTTGGAACACCAATACCGTAGGGATATTACGTACACCGTACTTAGCAGCAAACTCCTGGTTGGCATCTACATCGACCTTACCAACCACGGCTTTACCATCAAACTCATTACTGAGCTCATCGATGATTGGTCCTACCATTCTACAAGGACCACACCATGCTGCCCAAAAATCTACCATTACCGGTTTATCACTTTTTAAAACTACTTCGTCAAAAGTAGCATCGGTTATTTCTAATGCCATTGTATATAATTTTAGTTTATTGTTGTTTTATCTTAACCTGCAAAACGCAAATTTAGTCAAATATTTTACCAAACCTTACAGCGCCCAGATATGTTTTGGTTATGCAATTATATGCGTTCTCAATAGAACATTTAATTGAGCTTGTAATGTACATCAGCCTCTTTGAGAGCATTTAAAAGCCCTACACTGATCGCCACCTTTTGTTTCCTGCTGGGCATTTTGATCATCATCTGATCTTCTATGCCATGAACAGTCACATACAGGGGCAGCTCTCCCTGATGCTCAGAGACGATCTCTTTTAATGCTGCAACCTGTTCCTCTTTCAGGTCTTCCAGTTTCAGGTGTAAGGTAATCTTTTTTGCAAAAGATTCCATAACATCCTGCAATTGCATCATGCTGTTAAACTGCAGCCTTGGTTCTCCCTTCTTTCCGGTATCCTTATTGGTCCACCCTTCTCTCACAAACACCTTAAAGAATACGAAACTGTTTGGCACCAGGAAGTGTCGAAGCTTCAAATACTCTTCTCCAAACATCCGGAATTCATACGAATCATTATAGTCTTCAACAAAGAAAGCTGCCCAGCCCTTACCATTTTTTGACACCCTGTGCTGCACCTCAGATACCACACCTCCAAAGGCGATCTCCCGGTTTACGATACTGTGCAGATCGTGAAACATACCAACGTTCCCGTTACAAAAAGTATCCAGCTCGATCTTAAAGTCATCCAGGGGGTGTCCGGAAATATAGATCCCCACCACTTCTTTTTCCTGCCTGAGCTTTTCCATGGTTCCCCAGGTTTCACAAGGAGGCACCACCGGTTCAGGAATCTGAACTTCACTGGCCTCCCCAAAGAGGCTCACCTGAGATGAATTGGCATTTTCCTGGTATTTTGCCCCGTATTTAATCGCCTTTTCCAAAAAGGTGATCCCGTCTGCTTCCTGGTGAAAATACTGGGCTCTGTGCGTATCTCCAAAGGAGTCAAAACCGCCTGCCAGGGCAAGGTTTTCAAATGCCTTCCTGTTCGCAGCCCGCAGATCGATGCGTTTGGCCAGATCGAATACCGAACGGTAACGGCCGTCCTTTCTGCATTCTACAATAGTGTCTACGGCACCTCTACCTACCCCTTTAATAGCGCCCATTCCGAAACGGATGGCGTTGTCCTGGTTAACGGTAAACTTGTAGAAAGATTCATTTACATCAGGCCCCAATACAGTAAGACCCATTCGCTTACATTCCTCCAGGAAGAAGGTAACCTGCTTGATGTCATTCATGTTGTTAGACAACACGGCAGCCATATACTCAGCAGGGTAATTGGCTTTTAGATAGGCGGTCTGATAACCGATCCATGCATAGCAGGTAGAATGCGATTTATTAAATGCATAAGACGCAAATGCTTCCCAGTCTTTCCATACCTTTTCCAGCACATCTCTCGGATGTCCTTTAGCCTCGCCTCCATCAAGAAATTTGGGCTTCAACTCTTCCAGAAGTGCGAAGATCTTTTTACCCATGGCCTTCCGAAGTACATCGGCTTCACCTTTGGTAAACCCGGCAAGCGATTGCGAAAGCAACATTACCTGCTCCTGGTATACGGTAATACCATAGGTCTCTTTGAGGTATTCCTCCATGGCCGGCAGGTCATACACGATCTCTTCATCACCGTGTTTACGACGGATAAAGGAAGGAATGTATTCTAACGGACCGGGACGGTACAAGGCGTTCATGGCAATAAGGTCGGCAAAGACGGTAGGTTTAAGGTCTTTCATATGTTTCTGCATCCCGGCAGATTCATATTGAAAAATACCTACGGTTTCACCTCTTTGGAAGAGCTCATAGGTCTTCTCATCATCCAGAGGTATCTCGTCGGGATTTAACTCGATCCCGTGTTTATACTTAATAAGCTTTACCGTGTCTTTGATCAGGGTAAGCGTCTTCAACCCCAGGAAGTCCATCTTAAGCAATCCTGCACTCTCTACTACCGAGTTGTCAAACTGGGTAACATAAAGGTCGGAGTCTTTGGCGATAGACACCGGCACGAACTTGGTAATATCATCGGGGGTTATGATCACCCCACAGGCGTGAATTCCCGTATTTCTTACCGAACCTTCCAACACCCTGGCCTGGTTTACGGTAAGCGCCTCCAGATCGTCTCCCTCAGAGATATTCTTTAACTCATTAACCTTTTCAAGTTCTTCAGATCTCAGCTTCTCCTTTAATCCCTTGTCATCCAGGCCAAAGATCTTACCCAGCTTCATATTGGGGATGAGCTTGGCAATTCGATCGGCATCGCTAAGAGGCAGGTCGAGTACCCTTGCTGTATCCCTGATCGATGACTTTGCAGCCATGGTACCATAGGTGATGATCTGGGCAACCTGGTTGGCACCGTATTTCTCGATCACATAATCCATTACCCGGCTTCGACCCTCATCATCAAAGTCGATATCAATATCGGGAAGTGATACCCTGTCAGGATTCAGGAACCGCTCAAAGAGGAGATCATAGGCAATAGGGTCCATATTCGTAATCCCGAGACAGTAGGCAACTGCAGAACCTGCTGCAGAACCACGACCCGGTCCTACAGATACTCCCATTTTTCGGGCAGCATCGATAAAGTCCCATACGATCAAAAAGTATCCGGGATATCCGGTATTCTCAATAACGCTTAACTCAAAATCAAGCCGCTCTCGTATCTCATCGGTAATTTCTTCATACCTGGCCTTAGCCCCTTCATAGGTGAGGTGTCTCAGGTATTTATTCTCTCCGCGTTTTCCGCCATCTTCATCATCTTCGGCTACCTGAAATTGTTCGGGAATATCAAATTTTGGGAGCAGTACGTCTCTGGCAAGAACAAAAGGCTCTGTCTTATCAACGATCTCACTGATATTCGTAATGGCTTCAGGCAGATCTTTAAACAGCTCCTTCATGGCATCCTGATCCTTGAAGTAATACTCTTCGTTAGGCAGGCCATAACGGTACCCACGTCCGCGACCAATGGGTGTGTCTTTCTTTTCTCCGTCTTTTACACAAAGAAGAATGTCATGTGCATTGGCATCTTCTTTCGCAATATAATAGGTGTTATTGGTGGCAACGAGTTTAACCTCATGCTTTTCAGCCAGTTTAACCAGGACTTCGTTCACACGGTCTTCATCTTCCTGTCCGTGGCGCATGAGCTCCATATACAGATCCTCGCCAAATTCCTGCTTCCACCATAAGAGGGCTTCTTCAGCCTGGTTCTCCCCTACATTGAGCACCTTAGAAGGCACCTCCCCGTAAAGGTTACCGGTAAGTACAATGATATCATCTTTATACTGCTGAACCACCTTCTTATCAATACGCGGCACATAGTAAAATCCTTCCGTAAAGGCTATTGATGACATTTTTGCCAGGTTGTGGTACCCCTTTTTATTTTTTGCAAGAAACACCACCTGGTAACCATTATCTTTTACCGATTTATCCTGGTGATTTTCACATACATTCAGCGTGCACCCTACGATAGGTTTCATGGGCAGCAGCTCAGGCTCTTCTCCCTTCTCTGCAGCCTCTTTGGCCTGAGCCTCGGCAGCCTTGTTGTGCGCTCCAACCTCTTTCACAAAGTGAAAAGCTCCCATCATGTTCCCGATATCTGTCAGGGCTACAGCAGGCATTTTTGCTTTGGCAGCGGCCTGTACAAGGTCAGGCACACTGGAGGTAGCCTGAAGAATAGAGAACTGGGAGTGGTTATGTAAATGTGCAAAAGTGGTGTCAGCCAGTTCTGCAATATTCTGTTTTATCTCTTCATTAGACAGTCCTGCAGCAGGTTCGGTTTTCTTTAACTGCTTCCTGATCTTTTCCGATTCGGCTTTTAGGTTGAGATGTTCTAACCCGATCAGCTGTATCGTCTGAGGGTTCTCTTTAGAAAAGCGGTCGAAATAATCAGGAGCTACATCCAGCTGTTCTGTAGTAAAGCCCCTGCCTCTTCGTATCAGCTCGAAAAAACAGCGCGTGGTAGCCTCTACGTCGGCCGTTGCGTTGTGTGCCTCTGCAAAGGGTTCCCCAAAAAGATATTCATGAAGTTCGGTCAGGGTAGGCAGTTTAAATTTACCCCCTCGACCTCCGGGTATCTGGCACAGTAAAGCCGTTTCTTCGGTACAGGTATCCAATACCGGTAATTCTTCCATTTTGGAGGAGACTCCCTGACGGTAAAATTCGGCCCCCATGATATTCACATCAAAACCTACGTTCTGACCAACAACGAATTTCGTCTGATCAAGGGCTGCATTGAACTTCTCCAGCACCTCATCAAGCCCAACTCCCTGTTCCATGGCGAGCTCTGTAGAGATACCGTGAATTTGCTCGGCATCGAACGGAATATTAAATCCTTCCGGTTTGATCAGATAATCCTGCTGATCAACCAGGTTACCCATTTCATCATGGAGCTGCCAGGCGATCTGTATGGCTCTCGGCCAGTTTTCGGTATCGCTAATCGGGGCATCCCAACGCTTGGGTAAACCGGTAGTTTCAGTATCGAAGATCAGGTACATGGGCTCTGTATATTGCTGGATTCGGACTTCTTAAAATGCTATTTAAACCCTTATAATGAAGGTTTATACAACCATAGTTTAAAGAAAAAACTACAAGTATCAGGGATTTCTTTTAACCATGGTGCAGGCGTTAAAATTAAACAGAAAATCGGGGTGACAAAAGGGGAATTGTTAAGAGTTATTAACGGGTTTTTTGGGGACGCAGGGAGGTGGGGATATGGGGAAGTAGGGATGTGGGGAGACCGAACGGGGGTGAAAGGTTCAGGGAATCTTTCATAGTGAGGGACCGGAAGGCACATGGGCATTTTTCCAGGTAAAACCGGAAGGGGATTGACTGTTCATTACGAGAATATAATTCAAGGTCCCATCGTTTAGCATGGTCCTCCTACTAAAAAGTGCAAACGGCAAACTGATAACTGCTTAACCCTCAAAACTCCCTCCAAAATATTAGCTTCAGACCACCAAAAAACAACCTTTTTTACGTAAATTGAACTCAGGTAGTTCACAGGATCAAGGCCTGTGTTTACTGTCATGAAGAATGATTTTTTGAACTTATTATCGTAATAATAAACCGCAAGTATGTCTATATCTGATCTTTATTCCAGTGGGTTTCGAGAAAGAAACCGCGACCATTTCGCGGCAATCGTCAGAGTTGCCTTATCTGACGGTGTGATCACCCCTGATGAACAGGAATTCCTTAGCCGGTTGGCAAAAAATCTCGATATCGAAGAAGCAGCTTATGAAAAGATCCTCGAGAACCCTTTCATCTATGAGATCAACCCTCCCCTCTCACATGAGCGGCGGGTAGAGCGTCTTTACGATATTGCCAGGATGGTATTCGTAGATGAAATTGCCGACGAACCTGAAATGCGCATTATGCGAAGGCTTTGTATCGGACTCGGGTTTAAGCTCGATTCGGTTGAAGAGGTCATCGGAAAGACCATGGTGTTGATCAGCAAGGGTGCTACCCTCGACCACTTCAAGGACAATATGAAATACCTCACAGAAGTACATAAAAACAGTAAATAAATAAATAAAGGCCGGAATACCCGGCCTTCTTTTTTTATTAATCTGAATGGTTTCGCATAAACTCCTCTGCCTTCTCCACCATTTTACGACTTCCGCAAAAGAAAGGAACCCTTTGATGCAGCTCTTCCGGCTGCACATCTAAGATCGGGGTAAATCCGTTACTCGCCTTACCCCCTGCCTGCTCTGCCAGAAATGCCATCGGATTGCATTCGTAGAGCAGCCTGAGCTTTCCGTTCTGGTTGGCACTGCTCTTTGGATAGATATAAATTCCTCCCTTGATCATGTTTCTGTGAAAATCAGAAACCAAAGACCCAATATATCTCGAAGTATACGGGCGGTCTTCTTCTTCCCGCTGGCAGTACTTGATATACTGTTTAACACCTTCCGGGAAGTGAATATAGTTCCCCTCATTCACCGAATAGATCTTTCCGGTTTCCGGGAACTGCATATCCGGGTGCGAAAGATAGAACGTACCTATGGCGGGATTCAGGGTAAATCCGTTCACCCCATGACCCGTGGTATATACCAGCATGGTAGATGTTCCGTAAATGATGTAACCTGCTGCTACCTGCTTACGGCCCGGCTGTAGGAAATCTTCAAGGGTTACCGGGGTTCCGATCGGGGTAACCCTTCGGTATATGCTGAAGATGGTACCTACAGAAACATTCACATCTATATTACTTGAACCGTCTAACGGATCTATCAAGACCACATACTTGTTCTGATGGTTATTATCTGCACTGTTGATCTGAATGAAATCATCTTCCTCTTCCGAAGCGATCCCGCAAACGATCTCCCGATTGGCCAGGGTGTGAATAAACTTTTCATTGGCCAATACATCCAGTTTTTGCTGAGACTCTCCCTGAATATTCGTATCGCCTGCAGCACCCAAAATATCAACCAGTCCAGCCTTGTTCACTTCGTGGTTAAC
Source organism: Robertkochia marina (assembly GCF_004799345.1). GTDB lineage: Bacteria > Bacteroidota > Bacteroidia > Flavobacteriales > Flavobacteriaceae > Robertkochia > Robertkochia marina. Next base: position 1,156,681 of record NZ_SSMC01000001.1, on the reverse strand, counting down.
TACCTTGGCAGCCAGTCGTATGGCATTGATCAGTTTAGAAAGTTCTCCGGAAGAATACTTGAAAGCTGCCTGGTTCTCGATTATGAACTCACCCAGGGTTTGATTTTTTCTTGACATTTAAGATTGATGTTGTGTATTGGCTCACAAATATCGGTATTTTTGTGAAACTACAACGTTTGAGTAAAACTTCTATTTTTTGATTTTATAACTTGATGTTATATTTGTAACAGTTATGGAGTATATCATTCGCGATGCCCGTCCGGAAGACATGGGCCAGGTTTTAGAGTTGATAAACGAATTGGCCATTTTTGAAAAGGAGCCTGATGCTGTAGACCTCACAGAACAGGATCTGCTCAGAGATGGATTCGGCGATCAACCCCTTTTTCATTGTTTCGTAGCCGAAGCCAATGGTCGTTTGGCCGGAATGGCATTGGTATATCCAAGGTATTCTACCTGGAAAGGAAAAACCATTCATTTGGAAGACCTGATCGTAAGAGCGTCTATGCGCGGTACAGGCCTGGGGAGCGCCTTGTTTTCAAGAGTTATTGCCTACGGTCATGAACAAGGGGTAAAACGCATTGAATGGGCTGTACTCGACTGGAATGACGGGGCTATCCGGTTTTACGAACGTAATGGAGCCAGGGTGCTTCGCGATTGGGATACCGTTCAATTGGATGAAGAAGGAATCAAAAAGTATTTATCAAACTAGGTTATGAGGGTCTTTAAGTTTGGAGGAGCTTCTGTAAAAGATGCAGAAGGCGTAAGAAATGTTGTCAGGGTTTTACAGGTAACCGGTTATGAGAACACCCTGTTGGTGATCTCTGCCATGGGAAAAACCACCAACGCCATGGAAGTGGTGGTAAAAAATTATTTTGAAAACAAAAATGCTGTTAATGAAGCTGTTGAAGAGGTGGTTCAATATCACCTGGCGATCATGAACGACCTGTTCGACAACGATCAACACCCGGTATATCAGCGCTTTCACGAACTTGTTGGAGAATTAAAAGGTTTTCTGGCCTGGAATAAATCGCCCAAAAAGAGTTTTGTTTACGACCAGGTGGTTGGTTATGGTGAGTTGATCTCCACCTCGATCGTAAGTGCCTACCTGTTGGAACAAGGCATCCCTAATCATTGGACGGATGTTCGTGAATCAATTAAGACCAACAGTGAGTACCGAGATGCCAAGGTTGACTGGGAGCTTACCCAATCATCTATCACTAAAAACATCAACACCGGCATCCTTAATATTACGCAAGGATTCCTGGGCAGTGATGAAAACAATTTCACCACCACCCTGGGGAGAGAAGGGTCTGACTACACAGCCGCTATTTTTGCCTACTGCCTGAACGCAGATTCTGTGACCATCTGGAAAGATGTACCGGGTGTCTTAAATGCAGATCCGAGACATTTCAGTGAAACCCAACTCCTGAACAACATCTCCTACCGCGAGGCCATCGAACTTGCTTTTTACGGGGCTTCGGTAATACACCCAAAAACGCTGCAACCCCTTCAGCGCAAGGAAATCCCCTTGCATGTACGTTCATTCATTCATCCGGAAGAAAAGGGAACTACTGTAGCCAAAGGCATAGGCATAGAACCACGGGTGCCCTGTTTTATCATCAAGAAAGACCAGGTACTAATGCGACTTTCTTCTCTTGACTTTTCTTTTATGGTAGAAGAAAATATCAGTGAGATCTTCAAACTTTTTCACCACTATCGCATGAAGGTCGACCTCATCCAGAACTCTGCCATCAGTTTTTCTGTTTGTATTGATAACAAATTCGACAAACTGGAAGAATTACTGCAAACCCTGCGATCAAAATTCAAGGTGACCCATTACGAAAACGTATCCCTCTATACCATAAGGCATTTCAATGAGGAGGCTATCAAATTACTACAGAACGGACACAAAATTTTACTGGAGCAAAGAACCCAGGAAACCATTCAGTTGGTAGTGCAGTAAGTCCCGATTGGCAGGTTTTTCTATATTTGTATTGATTGAAAAACAACCAACGCATGGGATTAGTTACCGCTAAAGAGGTCGCCGAAGTTATTAAAGCTGACAAATACGGCCCCTTGGGTACGTTTATGGGGTGGATGCTCATGAAAGCCCTGAAGATCTCTACCCTGAATACCATCTATGAAAAGCACCGGGATAAAAAAGACATTGAATTTCTCAATGCCATCCTTGAAGAATTCGAGATCAGGTTCGAGATACCCGAGGAAGACCTTAAACGACTACCAAAAGACGGAGCATACATTACTATATCCAACCATCCTCTGGGAGGTATTGACGGGGTTTTACTCCTGAAGCTGCTGCTTGAAAACCGTCCTGACTATAAGATCATTGCCAATTTTCTATTACATCGTATAGAACCCCTGGCACCTTTTATCATGCCTGTTAACCCTTTTGAATCTCACAAGGATGCCAAAAGCAGTATTGCCGGATTTAAGCAAAGCCTCAAACACCTGAGAGATGGTCATCCTTTGGGGATATTTCCGGCCGGGGAAGTTTCTACCTATCGTGATGGAAGACTCATCGTAGACCGTCCATGGGAAGAAGCCGCCATGAAATTGATCAAAAAGGCTGAAGTACCCGTGGTCCCTATTTATTTTCATGCCAAGAACAGCAAATTGTTCTATCGCTTATCAAAGCTTGACGACACCTTACGTACAGCAAAGCTTCCATCAGAACTGCTTACCCAAAGAAACAGGGTTATCAAAGTAAGAATAGGAAGACCCATTCCGGTAAGTGCCCAGCAGGAGATCAGTGAGTTGAGCGACTTTACAGATTTTCTCAGAAGAAAGACCTATATGCTGTCCAATGCATTTGAAAAAGAGAGTCTCTTAGATAAGGTACCTACCAATTTTAAAATACCACGTCCTCCGAAAGAGATCGCCACTCCGGTTAAAAAAGGACTGATGGAGACTGAGGTGAATCATCTAAGGGAAGCCGGACATCGATTGCTTCAAAGCAAGAACTACGAGGTATTTCTAACAACAGCAGACCTGATGCCGAATATCATGTTAGAGATCGGAAGGCTGCGGGAGATCACTTTCAGAGCAGTGGGAGAAGGTACTAACAAGTCTATCGACCTCGACCAGTACGACAATTATTACCACCACCTCTTTTTGTGGGATAGTGATGAAAAGGTATTGGTTGGAGCTTACCGTATGGGACTTGGTAAGCAGATCTATGAAAAATATGGGATCGATGGTTTTTACCTCTGTGAGCTATTCCGGTTTGAGCCGGAACTTTACAAGATGATGAGTGAATCTATTGAGATGGGCCGGGCCTTTATCATCAACGAATACCAGCAAAAGCCCATGCCCTTATTCCTGCTGTGGAAAGGCATTGTGCACACCACCCTCCGACATCCGGATCACAAATACCTCATTGGCGGGGTAAGCATCAGCAACCAGTTCTCCAACTTCTCCAAATCTCTCATGATCGAATTTATGAAGTCACACTACTGGGATCCTTATGTAGCCAATTTTGTGAGTCCGAAGAAAAAATTCAAGGTAAAGCTCAAAGACGCCGACAAAGAATTCATTTTTGATGAGACCAAAGCCGACCTCAACAAGTTTGACAGACTGATAGACGAGGTAGAACCGGGAGAACTGAGGCTTCCTGTGCTTATAAAAAAATACATCAAGCAAAATGCCAAGTGTGTTGCCTTCAATGTAGACCCCTTATTCAATCATTCTGTAGACGGGTTGATGTATATCCGTATTGCCGATCTGCCGGAGAGTACCGTCAAGCCGGTCATGGAAGAATTTCAGATCGAACTGGAAAACCGGTTATCAGGCAAGACCAAGGAGAAAGAATAAATATCGTATGCTATTTTTTCAGGAGAAGTCCTTCGAAAAAATTTGATCAGAATTTGGAGCTTCTGCGCTCCAGCAGCACATTGTCGTACCATTGACCCTTTCTTTTGGCAATACGCTCTCTTATGCCCAGGATCCTGAAACCATTTTTAATATGCAGTCTTAAACTGGATGTATTTTCAGGAAAAACAGCAGCATGCAACGTCCAGACCCCGTGCTTCTCACTTTCATCTATGAGGGTTTTCATAAGTGCATCTCCCACGCCTTGTCGGGCAGTAGCTGGGTGCACATAAATACTTACTTCCGCAACACCGCGATATACCAACCGTGTTGAAACCGGACTTAAAGCAGCCCACCCAACCACTGCATTATTCTGCACAGCTACCAGTCGGGCAAATTCCAGGTGCCTCGCAAACCAGGAATCTTTATCGGGTACGCGGGTTTCAAAAGTTGCAATGCCTGTATCCATCCCAAGCTGATAAATATGGCTTACCTCCTTCCAATGTTCAGGCATCATGGGCAGTACAGACAGGCTCGTCATGCGTTAATAACAGTTCTCGTGGGTGGTATTCAGAAAGTGATTCAACACCTGTTTTACCTCGTAAAGTTTATCGATATTGATACGGTAGTACATTTTTTTACCATAGGCTTTCCCTTCAATGATGCCGGTCTTTTTCAACTCGATCAGATGCTGGGAGATCGTAGATTGCGCCAGGTCTATTTCCTCTACCATATCGGTACAGATAGAGTCAGGCTGGGTAGATATATACTGAAGAATTGCGATCCTTGCCGGATGTCCGAACGCTTTAAAAAGTTCTGCAAGCTGATTTTGTTCCAGGGTATGAGCCATGCGCTTGGTGTGTCCCATAATAGCAAGGTTTTAATTTATGCCGTCAAGAGTTCCTTCAGAACCAGGGTTTATCGCCGGCAACATAGGTGTTATAGAAATCAATATCGGTTTTAGTCAGGTAGATCACCCCCTCTACAAACCCTAAAATAGCAACCAAAGAAGCAGCCATTCCACAGGTAAAAGGCGACAACACCAAAGTGACCCCAAGCATGATCAATCCCTCTTTAGTGTAGCCCAGCAAAAATTTATGAACTCCAAAAGCCCCTAAAAACAGGGCTGTCACCCCGGCAAGTATTCTTTTATTCTCCCCGTTACCAAAGGTCTCTTTTGCATTCTCAGAAAACTCTCTTGCCGTTTCCCTGGCCTCTTCTCCGGCTTCATTAAAGAATTTCCTGGCCTTTTCTCCAAGATTATCCTCCTTATCGGTCATGGGTGTTCAAGTTGATTGCTCCTATCTAAATTAGTAAAAATTAAATCTTTGCGCTTAAAATTCGTTCAAAGGCTGCCATAATTCTATCTTATTCCCTTCGGGATCGAGAATCCAGCCGAATTTTCCGTAGCTAAACGTCTCGGGGCTTCCCACGATCTCTACCCCTTCTTCTTTCAATACCCCCAGCAACGCATCGAGATCCTCTACCCTGAAATTGATCATCCACCGCTGTTCTGAAGGCTTAAAATAATCGGAGGTATCAGAGAACACCCCCAACTGGGTCAATTGTGCAGGCATCGTGTCATTCTCCCATTTAAATGACCAGCCATATTCGTCGGTGTCAATACCAAGATGTTTCTTATACCAATCCAATAACGCCTTCGGGTCTTTGGCCATAAAAAAAACACCTCCAATGCCGGTTACCCTCTTTTTCATCGCTTTACATTCTTTTCATAGAGTTCTATCCATTCATCAGGAGTCATTTTCCCAAAAAGTTCTCCCAACAGATCATAAGGTATGTCATCCATCCTTTTAAAACGAATACAGCTCTTACCCATATCCAGCTTTCTGCCGGAATGATTTGGATACTCCTCCACGAACCATTTATAAAGAGCCTCATTGGCATAAACACCACTGTGATATACGGCCACATGATTTTTCTGAGAAGCAAAATTCAAAAAGGGTAATGGCAGTTGAGGATCACAGTGATACCCTGCCGGGTAAAGTGTATGAGGCACCACGTAACCGATCATACCATAACTCATGGTTTCTTCAAATCCTTCCGGCAGATGATCCGCAGCCAGTTGTCTAAGCCGTGCGATCACCTCTTTACGATCCTCCGGCAAAGAATTCATATAATCATCGGGGGTATTCACATCGTATTTCATGATCTACGGGATTTCGATGTTTTCTTAAAAAAGGATATTCTGATCTTATCAACAATGGTTTGGGCCAGCTTTTCCTTACTCTCCACCGTCCATCCGGCTATATGAGGTGTAAGTACCACCCTGTCTGAATCAACCAGGTACTGATACGATTCAGGGGCCTCCCCTTCTTCAAAAAGGCTTTCAAAAGATGCTTTTTCGTATTCCAGCACATCAAGGGCCGCCCCGAGCACCTTCCCGGATTTAAGGCCTTCTACAAGGTCTTCGGTTACCACACTTTTACCCCTGGCCGTATTAATGAACCAAAATGGTTTTGCAAAAGAGTCTATAAACTCTTTATTAACCAGGCCCAGGGTTTCAGGTGTTTGAGGGGTATGCAGACTTACCACGTCAGCATTTTTGCAGAATTCAAGGATACCCACCTGCCTTGCATTATCATCGCCAACACCGCCTAGAATATCATAGCAGATCACCTCAGCATCCATTCCCCGCAGTTTCCTGGCAAAGGCCTTCCCCATATTACCGTAGCCATAGAGCCCTATAGTTTTACCTTCGAGCTCTACCCCGCGATTTTCTTCACGAAGCCATATTCCCTGCTTCACTTCGGTATGTGCCTTGCCCATCTTATTCATCAACATAAGCAGCATACAAAGGGCATGCTCTCCTACGGCATTACGGTTACCTTCCGGCGCATTAAACAACAATACATCGCGCTGCCTGGCGTATTCCGTATCAATATTTTCCAGGCCGGCCCCGACCCTGCCAATAAATTTCAGGTTTTTGGCTGCATCGAGAAACTCCCTGTCTATAGGAAACCGACTGCGTATGATCAGACCGTCATAAGTGCCGATCACTTTCATGATCTCAGCTTTTGAAGAGGTGTAATCTTCATGATTAATGGTGCCGAGCTGCTCCAACTGCTCCTTGAGCAACGGATGATTGCTATCAACGTGAAGTATTTTCATCGAATAAATATTCCTGGATTAAGCGGATGAGAAGTTCAACGCAAGATCTTCCGGAGGACTTATCTCAAAGTTAGTAATTATGAGGTGATTCTCCCTGAAACTCTTCGTTTAAAAGCCTAAAATTACTTTGGCGATATAAAAGAAAAGAAAGATCCCGAAAATATCATTGCTGGTAGTAATAAAAGGTCCGGTCGCGATGGCGGGGTCGATCCCTCTTTTATCAAGAATGATAGGCACAAAGGTACCGATAAGGGCGGCCACAACGATCACCGCAAGCATGGACAGGGCAATGGTAGCACTGACCTCCAAAGGCTGATTGATCAAGAATCCGAAGGCAATCACCAACAAAGCGAGGGCGCCGCCATTGATCAGGCTCAGGCTCACCTCCTTTATCAAACGCTGCAATAAACTACCTTTCACCGCATCATTGGCAAGTCCCTGCACGATGATCGCAGAAGACTGCACCCCTACATTTCCGGCCATCGCTGCGATGAGAGGTGTATAAAAGAAAAGGCTGCGATAATTCGGATTCGACATGACCTCTTCAAAGCCTTCCATGATAAACACTGCTCCAAGACCACCTAACAAGCCCAGTACCAACCACGGTAAACGCGCTTTGGTAAGCTGCCAGACACTGTCATCAGCCTCTACCTCCTGGGTAATACCCGCTGCAAGCTGGTAATCTTTTTCGGCTTCCTCTTTGATCACATCCACCACATCATCAATGGTAATTCTACCCACCAACCTGCCGATCTCGTCGATCACGGGAACGGCTTCCAGGTCGTATTTAGACATAACCCTGGCCACCTCTTCAGCTTTATCTTCTACCCTTACGTAATCTACCTTTGGAATGTATACCTCGCTGATCTGCGTTTTGGTCGAGGTTGTCAAAAGGTCTTTAAGAGACAGGCGTCCCTTTAATTTATCCTCGTCATCAACCACATAGATAGAATGCACCCGGGTTACATTTTCTGCCTGTCGGCGCATCTCTTTCACACAGGTAAGTACATTCCAGCTTTCTCTTACTTTGACAAGCTCTTTTGCCATCAACCCCCCCGCAGTGTCCTCATCGTAACGCAGCAGCTCCACAATATCACGGGCATGCTGCCTGTCATCGATCTGACTGATGATCTCCCTTACCCGCTCTTCAGGTAATTCAGCAATAATATCTGCGGCATCATCGGTATCCAACTCCCCGATCTCCTCTGCGATCTCACGGGCAGATAACCTTTCCAAAATCTGCTCCCGTTTATCTTCATCGAGTTCCGTAAGCACATCAGAGGTGCGTTCAGTATCGAGAAGTTTGATCAGGTAGGTCCCCTCTTCCAGGTTGAGCTCGTCAATGATCTCCGCAATATCAGCATAGTGAAATTCACTCATGAGCTCCAGGAGCGACTGATCGCTCTTGGATTCCACAAGACTTCTGATTTCTTCAAGAAGTTCATCACTAAGCTTAAAAGGAGTCATTGGCAATATTTTTTTGTGGACGATTCACCCCTGTGAAACCTTGCTGCGTAGTTTCACGGGGTTTCGTGGGTTACTTTTCTGCCTCCAGCATCTGAACCAGTTCGATGAACTCATCGACACTTAGGGATTCCGGACGCCGACCAAATATAGTATGTTCTTTTAAATTATCGGGCACCCCTAAGGTTTTTAAGCTGTTTCGAAGGGTCTTCCTTCGCTGCTGAAAGGCCTGTTTGACCACCCTGAAAAACAATCGTTCATCACAAGGTAGATGAAAATTCTCCCTGCGTTGCAGCCTCAATACTCCCGAATCAACTTTAGGAGGCGGATTAAACACTCCCGGAGGCACTGTAAAAAGATACTCCGCCTTATAGAATGCCTGGGTTAATACAGATAAAATACCATAGGTTTTACTCCCTTCCTTTTCACAGATACGTTGAGCCACTTCCTTCTGAAACATTCCTGTGAACTCCGGAACCTGTTCCCGCCATTCGAGGGCCTTAAATACGATCTGCGATGATATATTATAAGGGTAATTCCCGGTAATGGCAAAGGGCTCATTGCCAAAGATCCCGGCAAGGTCGCATTTTAAAAAATCTTCTTCGAGCACCTTGAAAACTTTTTCCCGTTTGGGCAGCTCCTGGTATTGGGGGGTAAATTCTTCTTTGAGATAAGCTACCGACTCTGTATCCAGGTCCATGGCGTACACGTCTATCGACTTTTCCAATAAGTACTTGGTAAGCACCCCCATACCGGGCCCGATCTCCAGAACCCGTTCATACCCATTCAGCGTCAGGGTGTCAGCGATCTTACGGGCAATATTCTCATCTTTGAGAAAATGCTGACCCAGATGCTTTTTTGGTTTTACCTTACCACCCTCCGCAGCGGTTCGGGCAGGATGTGAGCGGGAACTTTTGTTCTTTTTCATCTCAATGTTCACTTATGACCTCCAGCTCCGTCCTGAAAGCCACGAATTTATTCGGAAACTTCCTTAGAGCATCCGCACGAAGCCTTTCGGCATCTTCCCGGTAATAACGCTCCAGGGTATTTTTATCTCTGGTATAATATTGCACTGAATAGGTGACACCTCCCATTTCTTCTTCTACCAGCACCCTGACCATGCGTGCACCGGTAAATTTACCCGTGCCTATCATATCCGGTATATGCTGTTCCCGCATCCATTGCACCCACTCTTCTTTTACCGCTTCTTCAACATTGATGGTGACGTTATAAATAATCATAAACTTATGTTTAACCGTTTGGAAAATCTTCTTAATTGACCGCATCTCCCCGAAGCTCTCTGAATTTCTTCCTGGCCTCCGGGAAATAAACGCTGTCAGGGTGGTCAAAGATAATACGTTCTAACAAGGGTTTTGCTTTTTCAGGCTGGTTGAGTTCATCAAGGTAAAGACCTGCAAGGTTGTAAAGGGCGTCATCCATGTAAATATCATCAGCGTAAAACTCTATAACCTTCCTGTAATTCATAACTGCCTTTTCCCAATTCCTGTTCTTTGAAAAAAGAGAGGCCTGCATCATAAGGGCTTCGTCTTCCACCGCTTCACCCTTATGAACCTCGAGGATCTCATCAAGCAGTGCTGCAGCGGCATCATCCTGCCCCTGGTACGCCAAAAGATGGGCGCGCGCATATTTTTTCAAGGCTCGCTGTAAGGTATCCTGAACAGAATTATCAGAGATCACCAATTTCAACTGCAAGGCATCATTGGCAATGAGCTGAGAGGTCGATGATTTAAGCACCTTAAGCTGGGCTTCTGCCCAATCAAAGTCTCCTTTGTAAAAACTGGTCTGTGCCACCTTGAACCGGGCTTGCTGTCCGACCACATCGTTTTTCAGCTCCTTTTGAATTTGCGAGTAATAGATCAGGGCCTGGTTAAAATTCTCCTGGTAGACTAAAATATCTGCAAGCTCCATTTTTACCGCCGCCCTGCTATACCTGTCCATAGGCAATTCCAACATTCGTCTGAGGTCTTTGACTGCCATCTCGGGCTTATTCATTACAAAAGCCATAAAGTTGGCCTTTTCCACCTGTATGGGTATGGTTTCCTCTTCGGTACCGTAGGTAGACAGCAGCTTATCAAATTCTGCAATCAATTCTTCTTCATCATCCTTTCCGGCATCCATTACTGCCATCTTCATCAGGTAATAATGTGCCTGAATCTTCAGCGAAGGATCAGCAGAATTGACCACCATAAATTCATAGGCATCACGTGCCACTTCAAAATCTTCATCATTAAACGCTATCAACCCAAGATCGGCAATCCCGTCCAGGGTAGGCTCTTCGGCGCGTTTATAGATCGCTTTTTCCTGCGTAAAAGCATTCCTGTATAGCTTCTGCTGAATAAACAACCAGCTCAACAACTCGTTCCAAATAATATTGGGGTCGGCCTGTACCCTTTGCAACAACACCTTACGCAATACCTCATTACCTTTTTCATTACCATCTTCAAAGAGAAACCTTCCAATATTGCGTTTAATATTTTCTTTCATGTTGGTGCGCATCAGGATAAGATCCAGATAGGTATTATACATCTTTTCCAGATCACCCTGTTCTCCATATATATAAGCCAGATCGTAGTTGAAATTCAGTTTAGGGTTTAACTCCATACCCCTTCTGAATGCGGTAACAGCCTGATCCAGCAGTTGTTTTGACCGAAATCCCTGTCCGACCATATAGGCATAAGAAGGCTCCTCTTCTATGGCCTGCATTGCCTTTTCATAGGCTGCGGCTGCCTCTTCTTCTTTGTTCTGTAACTGGTAATTGTATCCCAGTTCTATATAAATAGCAGGATGCACCCTGGGACGTTCCAGCTGCATCAATAAAAGGGCTTCTGCCTTTTCTGCCTGCTCCAGCTGCTGATAACATTTAACCAGCGATTGGAGGTAATTCATATTGTACGGGTTACCATCGTAGAGTTTTTCGTAGTAATAAAGTGCCTTTTCATATTGTCCTTTATCGAGATAGGTCTTAGCCAGCGCATCCTCTGCCTGGGCATAACCCGCCAGAAATACACAGCCGAATAAAAGGGTTAGAAAAAATCTTTTCATGATTATCGCACTTACTCAAAGATAGTTCACAGCTTGCAAACTTGCTGTTAATTTAAAAATATAAAGCCCGGGAACTGAGCAGTCCCGGGCTTGATGTATCATAGAGGATATCTTATTTCTCTTATGAGATCATATCAAAACCGGTGTAGGGTCTAAGCACTTCAGGGATCACGATACCTTCAGGGGTTTGATAATTTTCCAGGATCGCTGCCAATACTCTTGGAAGGGCCAAAGCACTTCCGTTCAGCGTATGCGCAAGACTCTTATTGCCATCGGCATCTTTAAATCGGAGTTTCATCCTGTTGGCCTGAAAGGTTTCAAAATTAGAAACCGAACTGATCTCTAACCATCGTTCCTGGGCCGTAGAAAACACTTCAAAATCATAGGTAAGGGCCGATGCAAAAGTAAGATCGCCACCGCAAAGTCTCAAAATGCGATAAGGCAGCTGGAGCTCTCTTAAAATACCTTTTACATGATCAACCATTCCTTCCAGCGCCTCATATGATCTATCAGGGTGTTCAATACGAACGATCTCCACCTTATCAAATTGATGCAACCTGTTCAAACCGCGTACATGAGCGCCATAACTCCCCGCCTCTCTTCTGAAACAAGGGGTATAGGCCGTACAAAGCTTCGGAAGTTCTTTTTCTGCAAGCAGTTCATCTCTGAAAAAGTTCGTAACCGGAACCTCAGCGGTGGGTATCAGATACAGATCGTCCTGACCTATATAGTACATCTGTCCTTCTTTATCAGGCAACGAACCTGTTCCCAGACCTGAAGCCTCGTTCACTACATGCGGCACCTGGTATTCCCGGTAACCGGCATCGGTATTCTTATCCAGGAAATAAGAGATGAGGGCTCTTTGCAATCGCGCGCCTTTGCCCTTGTACACAGGAAAACCGGCTCCTGTGATCTTAGCCCCCAGGTCAAAATCAATGATGTCATATTTCTTTGCCAGTTCCCAGTGTGGCAATGCCCCTTCTGCTAACTCTGGCACAGAGCCTTCTTCGAAGACCACTTCATTATCTTCATCTGTAGTCCCTTCCGGAACAGATTCATGAGGAACATTAGGCAGGGTATAAAGCAATTCGGTAAGTTGAGCCGACACCTCATTTAACCGTTCTCCAAGTTCTTTAGATTCTTCTTTTAAACCGGCGGTTTTCTTTTTAACCTCATTCGCCTCTGCTGCCTTCCCTGACTTGAAAAGCATCCCTATCTCCTTAGACAATTTATTGGATTCGGCCAGGGTGGCGTCAAGTTGGGTTTGGGTAGCCCGACGCTCTTCATCCAGTTGCAATACCTGCTCGATCAGTTCAGACACTTCCAAATTTCTTTTGGCCAGCTTGCTGATCACTTCTTCTTTATGGTCTCTTATAAATTGTACCTGAAGCATAAATTAAAGGGATTTAAAAATTGACCAGGCCCAGGCGGGCCTGAATTAAGACCACAAATTTAATGGCAATATGCCATTTTAGGAAATCTATTCTTCTTTTTTAAAGGGCAGGATCCAGGGTTGATGTTTCCACCAATACCAGGACGAGGCCGCAAGATCGGTTTCAGGGTCAACAAATGGCTGATATGGCCTGCCGTTAACACTAACCCCACTCCGGCTCACATATACTTCAACATCCCTCCCCTGGGCTGCATACTTCTCTTTGAGGTGTTGGGCAAATTGCCAGATCACATCAGGCTTACTTACAATAATGCCCTGCTGTTTCCTTGAAAGATAGTCTTTTGGCTCTATCTTGTATTCTATTCCCGTTTCCTTATCCTTTACCCGGAAAGTAATGTACCCCGATTTACTTCTCAACATCATCCTCCAGCTTAACCGATGACCTTCTTCGGTCCATAACACATCACCAGGTATTGCCCAATGTCTCAAAGGCAAAAGAAGCTGCACCAACAAGTATACACCCCCAACCCCAAGCAACCAGGGCCTGTAATTGGGCAACACCACTTCTCCGGCTGTGTAGGCCGGCTTCCTTTTCAGGAAGATCTTTCTTATGGTTTCCGGTTCAAAAAAGAACAGGGTAAAGGCCAGGGCCAAATACGGGAAGATCCCGATATGAAGCACAAAGGAATTGAAAAGATGAAAAAAGACAGAAACCAAAAATGCAAACTTACGGGTAGGCTTCCATAACAAAAGAGGCACTATAAGGAGGTCATAAAATATGCCGGTGTAAGCAATGGCAGCATGCACCCATGTTTGCTGTAAAACTTCTCCAACTACAGGAAAATGGGCTCGCGATTTCATCAGGTTGGCTGCAAAGGTCAGATCAAGCCAGTCAGGGTACCACTTGGCAACAGAGGCGTAAGTATACACGATCCAAACCTGGATAATGATCAGCCAGGCACACCACCTGGGCATCCATAACCTCTTAAGTGTTGGATCTCTTTTCACATCAAGAGAGGCATACCTGTGTACGGGAAGTATAAGCATGATAAAGCAAAGCAGCATCAGCAGGTAATAGTGATTATTATAACTGGCCTTCTGCATCAGGTACACCCCGCACCACATGAGCGTAAACACCAGCATACTCAACCGGTATCGGTATCCCAGCATTACCAGGAAGCCGGCAAGCCCCATCACTGCGAAATAAATATACATGCCATTTCCGGGCAGGGGTTGCAGGAAATCAAATCCGATAAAATTAAAGGTGAAATCAGGGTCGATAAGGGTGCGCTTAACCCATCCTGTAAAAATAGCGCCCACTGACTCCAGAAAGATCAGCAGACCAAAAAAAATACGAAAAACGATCAGGGCACTGTTATCTATGCGTTTAAATAACCACGTATTAAGCATAATATTGAGCAATGTAGGCCAGAGAGCGTTCTTTATCCTTACGCAATTGTTGTTTTAATTCATCAAGCGAATCAAACCTTGTCTCATTGCGCAGACGATGCAGTAAGGACACCCTCACCGGCTTTTCATACAGGTCTTCGTCAAAGTCAAAGAAATGTACTTCAATGGATTTTTGCTTTCCATCTACCGTTGGATTATACCCTATATTCATCATCCCAAAAACTTCGCGATCGCCCAGCCGGCTCTTCACGACATACACCCCGTTTTCAGGCACCAGTTTATAAGGCTCTTCGATATGCAGGTTTGCTGTTGGAAACTCCAACTGCCTTCCCAGCCCTTTCCCTCGTGTTATAATCCCTGACAACATATAACTATACCCCAGGTATTGGTTGGCCGTCTCAATATCTCCAACCGCTAACGCCTTCCTTATCTTCGTAGAACTCACAGACACCTCGTCAACCTCTTCTACAGAGATCTGCTCAACATCAAACCCGTATCGTTCTCCGTAAACTTTCAGATCCTCAATAGTGGCTGTGCGGTTTCTGCCAAAACGATGATCGTATCCGATGATCACTTTTTTAGCCTGAAGAGCCCCTACCAGCACATCTTTTACGTATTCCTCAGCCGTCATGCGCGAAAACTCTTTGGTAAAAGGATGAATAATGAGCTGCTCTAAGCCCGTTGCTGCAAGAATTTCCTTTTTCTCATCAAGGGTATTAAGAAGTTTCAGATCACTGGCCTGCTGCAATACCATTCTGGGATGAGGAAAAAAGGTAAGTATGGTCGACCTGAGATTATTGGCCTTGGCATTGGCTACCAATTTTCGAATGATCTTCCGGTGCCCCACATGTACCCCGTCAAAAGTCCCGATAGTTACCACCGTATGATGGTTGTCTTTAATCTCAAAAAGGTTACGCTTTACGATCACTTAAAAGCTCTTTTAATAAAACATGGTAGCTACCACAAATTAACAAATTATAAACCGAAAAAATAACTATTTCAACGAGAGGGTGAAGAATTGCCTCTTTTACGCCAAGGTATTTTTATTAAATTTACCGTACACCGATGCAGAATGAAAAAGAAATTACACCTTACTATACTTACTACCCTTGTTTTAAGTTTACAATTTTTCTATGCCCAGCATGAGAATTTCTGGCAACAAAGCAGCGATCTGACGGCACATCCCACCCTCAGGCAGGGAGTCACGGTAAACAGTTTCAGACTCAATACCGATCGTTTTACAAATACGCTGAAGCAAACCCCGGTCAGAAATATCAAATCAGGGGTTTTTAACAAGGACGGGGTTCTCATGAATTTTCCGACCCCGGAAGGAAAAACAGAAACCTATGTGGTGAGCAAAACCAGGGTTATAGCTCCTGAATTAACCGCCAAATATCCGGGGGTGGTCTCTTATACCGGTATTTCTGCAGAAAATCCGGCCAGGAAGATCTACTTTACCATTGACCCATCAGGCTTTCACGGGATGATCAGAGAATCCGGACGATCCTGGTACCTGGATCCTGAGAGTTACGGAAGTGACCGGATTTTAGTGGCTTCAAAATCACAACTATCTCCTTCCGACTTCAACTGTTTGACGGAAGACAAGATTGTGAAGGAGGCTTCCCGAAAATCGCAGGTACAACAACGTCTGTTAAACGATGTCACCCTGAGAACCTTCCGGCTGGCACTTGCCTGCACAGGAGAATATGCAAACTATCATATTTCGGAAGCCGGGGTAACCGGTGGTACAGACGCAGAAAAAAAAGCAGCGGTTCTCGCGGCTATGAATACGACGATGACTCGGGTAAACGGGATCTTTGAAAACGATCTTTCGATCACCATGGAGATCATATCCAATAATGATGAGCTTATATTTCTTGACCCTCAAACCGACGGCCTGACCAATAGTGATGGGCCTACATTACTCGATGAAATCACCACTGTAATAAACAGTGCCGTAGGTTCCAGCAGTTACGATATAGGACATGTATTCAGTACCGGAGGAGGAGGAATCGCCCAGGTAGCCTCTCCCTGTACTTCAAATAAAGCCAAAGGGGTAACCGGGCTGGCCAGGCCGGAAGGACGTACGTTTGAAATTGATTTTGTAGCCCATGAAATGGGCCATCAGTTTGGAGCCACCCATACCTTTAACAACTCCTGCTCAGGAAACCGAACTGATATTACGGCTGTAGAACCCGGCAGCGGATCGACCATTATGGCCTATTCCGGGATATGTCCTCCCAATGTTGTGGGCCAAAGTGACGAATATTTCCACGCCATCAGCATAGAACAGATCTGGACGAACATCACCATAGGCAATAGTCAATGCGGCGCTGTTTCCACCCTGGCAAATGCACCTCCTGTATTGGCCGAACCCATGGAATATGTTATTCCTGCAGGAACTGCTTTCGTTTTGGAGGCTACCGCCACAGACCCCGACGGTGATATTTTGACCTATAGCTGGGAGCAGCAAGACAATGAGATCACCACCCATCCTCCCCTGCCCAATGCAAGTGAAGGTCCGGTATTTCGTTCCCGACCACCCAGCGAAAGTCCGAACCGGTTCTTTCCGAATCCCGAAGCACTGCTGGCAACCAATGTTTCCAATAACCTGGCACCCACCTGGGAACCTATTCCTACCGTATCAAGAGAACTTAATTTCTCTATCATGGTAAGAGATAATAACGCTGTAGGTGGACAAGGAGCCAGGGCCGATACAAGGATCGAAGTTTTTAAAACAGCTACCCCTTTCAGGGTCACTTCTTTAAATGAATCGACCATACTCGAAGCCAGTGAAGTACAAACCATTACCTGGGAGGTAGGAGAAACCAATATGGAACCCATCAACACCAATGCGGTTGACATCTACCTTATTGTTGACGGTGATTTCGACAATCCGGTGGTCATAGAAGAAAAAACACCCAATGACGGAAGCCAGGAAGTGGTGATTCCTGCCGGAATAACCACCAGCAATGCGCGGATCATGGTAAGAGGTTCAGACAACATCTTTTTTGCCATCAACAAGGCTCCCTTAGAAGTACGACAATCTGAATTCGCTCTTGAATTGAGTACCCTGGAATACAGTGCCTGCCAACCTGACAACCTGCTTATTCCCTTTACCTATCGCGCCTTTGCAGGTTTTAATGAGACTACCACCTTTTCGGTGGCGAACCCCAGCCCCGGACTGGCCATTGACTTTAATACCCCAACGGCCAATTCTGATGAAACGGCAGTGGTTGCCACAGTAAGCGGTACAGCTAATGCCGCAGCAGGGGCTAATGGTTTTACCCTGGTAGCTACGGCCTCAGGTGGCCAGGTAAAAGAATACCCCATTACTGTTAATGTATTTGACAGCAGCTTTGAAACTATCACCCTGAACTCTCCAGCCAATAATGCAACCAACCTTTTGGTAGAAACTGAGCTTATCTGGACCCCCATTCCAAATACGATAGGATACAGGGTTGAAATTGCTACCGACGCAGGTTTTACAAACATTATTGAAGCAGCCGACGTGAGCAATCCCGTTTACCTGCCTGAAAATCTTGAAGGCAGCACCCAATACTACTGGAGAGTACGGCCTGAAAACGACTGCGGACAAGGAGCTTATACAAATGTGTTCAATTTTACGACCATAGCGATAAATAGTGCGCAATTTGAAAACAATGAGGTGATCGAGATCTCAGAAAACGGAACTCCTATAGTTTCTTCCAGTATTTTGATCAACCAGGAAGGCGATCTCAACAAATTAAGGGTAGGGGTTAATATCTCACATACCTATGTGCAAGACCTGACGGTAACCCTGACCTCGCCAAATGGTCGTAACGTCACCCTGTTAAACCTGCCCTGCGGAGAGAATGACAACATCGATGCGATCTTTGATGACGAAGGCAATGATCTCAGCTGTGGTAACAACCCGGCCGTGGGGGGTATTATAAAACCCCGCGACCCGCTTTCAGCATTTAAAGGAGAACCTATCCTGGGAACGTGGACCCTGACCGTTATTGATGGGTTTGATCTTGATGGTGGGTCGATCAACAATTTTAGCCTTGACATTTTCGTGAACGGTAATTTTGAGAATGATTCAGACGGAGACGGTGTTCTTGACATCAATGATGCCTGTGATAACACTCCCCCGGGAACCAAGGTTGACATTACCGGCTGCCCCCAGTTCTCTTTAGCAGCCTCTAACTACCTGATAAGAACAGAAGGAGAGAGTTGTATAAACAATGAAGATGGCCTGATCGAGATCAATACAGAAGAAAACCTGAATTATACTGCCACACTTACGGGTACCTCCACAAACTTAAGCAGCAGCTTCACTACCTCTACGAATTTTGAAGGGCTGTCTGCAGGGAATTATGAGCTCTGTTTTACCGTAGAAGGGCAGCCTGAATATCGGCAGTGTTTCGAGATCTCCATACAGGAACCACAACCCCTCTCAGTATTGTCAAAGCCAGATTTGGAGAACAGAACTCTTGAGCTGGACCTCAACGGAGCATCCCTTTATTTCATCGAGCTCAACGGCGTAACAACTTCAACAACTGAAAACAAAATCACCCTTACCCTGAATGACGGGCTGAATTCTTTAAAAGTCAGCACAACCAAAGGGTGTCAGGGCGTGTTCACCAAGGAGTTTGTGGTAGGAGACCTGTTCAGAGTTTACCCCAACCCGGTTAACAACAGTCTGCAACTTCAAACTGCGGAACGAAACACTAAACTTGATCTCGCCATCTATGCGGTTACCGGGCAACGCATCTGGCAGGGAGAAGTAACCACGAATGATTCCGGCCGCTCAGATTCAGACATGTCATTCTTGTCGGGAGGCATCTATATTCTTGAAGTGAAGGGTGGCAACACCCATAAAAAGATCAAACTGATAAAACAATGAGAACAACGGGATATATATTTCTTTTAGCATTGGTTTTAAGCCTGTTTTCCTGTGGAGGGGATGAGAGTCCTGCCGGTCCGCCCGAGTCACCCCGGCTGGTATTTCCTGAGAATAACAGCGAATGCCTTGAAGGCGAAGTAAGCGCACAAAGTCCCAATATATCCACTATTCAGTTCCGCTGGGAAGCATCTTCCGGTGCCTCAGGTTATACCCTGACCATAAGAAATCTGAATTCAGGAGTTACCATTACAGAATCGACCACTTCAACCTCTTTTCCCGTTACACTGATAAGAGGAACACCCTATGCATGGAGTGTAAGAGCAAATTCTGAAACCACCAGCTCTCCCGAAAGTGCTACCTGGAAATTCTTTAATGCAGGAGACGGCGTCACTTCATATGCCCCTTTTCCGGCAGACCTGATATATCCTAAATCGGGTGCTACAGTAAACCTGGATGCTTCGGGAAGCCTGGAACTAAGATGGGAAGGCGCCGATGTAGATAACGATATCGCTGCCTATGAGGTGCTTTTCGATACCCAGGACCCCCCGGTGACCAATATTGGAGGTAATGGTCCGGCAGAATCATTAATGGTCAATGCATTGCAGCCTGGAACCACCTATTACTGGAGAATCATCACCACCGATGAATCGGGTAACCGCTCAACGTCTGAGGTATCTCAATTTGCAACCGCCAATTGATCAGGTGTTATTAAAAGTATTCATGGTATTGGCCATTCCGGCTGTACCGAAGGATCGCACCAGGGCAGCGCTGCGTTTCAGTCGCTCCTTCAAGACATCAGCCTCCTCAGGGGTCCATTCGCCAAGAACATAATCGACCTGTCGTCCTTTAAAAAAATCAGACCCGACCCCAAAACGAAACCGGTTGTATTTGGTGGTGTTCAGCTTGGCCTGAATATCTTTCAATCCATTATGTCCGCCATCGCTCCCTTTTCCTTTGAGACGAATGGCACCAAAAGGAAGGTTGATATCATCAGTGATCACCAACAGATTCTCCGGCGCTATCTTTTCCATCTGCATCCAATAAAGAATGGCTTTTCCGGAAAGGTTCATGTAGGTACTTGGTTTAAGCAAGATAAAGGTGCGTCCTTTATACCTGAAGCTGGCCATATCGCCTAATTTCCTGGTCTCAAAACTCACCCCCTCTTCTTCAGCCAGGGCATCGAGCACCTTAAACCCTATATTATGACGGGTTTCTTCATACTTAGCTCCGATATTTCCCAATCCGGCGATCAAAAACTTTTTCATATCAGGCTCGCTTTCTTTTTTAATAATTCCCAAGCGCTCTAAAAGGGCGTTGAACATAGGTAGTTTTTTAACAAAAATAAAAAAGCACCCCAATTCAGGGGTGCTTTTATTTGAGACTTTAAAGAAATTACTTCTTCGCAGCTTCTTTTTCTGCTTTGGCAGCTTCCTGAGCAGCTTTCATAGCCGCACGTGAGATTCTTACCTGACATACAACCGTGTTGTCCGGGTGCATGATCTTAAAGTTCTCCTGAGAAATAGCTGTAACATAAAGTTTGTTACCGATCTGAAGCTCAGATACGTCTGCATCGATAAAATCAGGAAGGTTGGCAGGAAGTGCCTTTACCTTCAGTTTACGCTGGTTCATACGTAAAACCCCACCGGCAATAACCCCCGGAGAGTTTCCTTTCTTTCTAACAGGAATGTCGATAGTAACTTCTTTGTCTTCGAACAATCTGTAGAAGTCGATGTGCAGGATTTCGTCAGATACAGGGTGGAATTGAATATCCTGTAAGATCGCATTTTGCTCCTTACCATCCTCCAACTTGATCACCACAGTGTGTGCATTTGGAGTGTAAACCAAATCTTTAAATGCAATTTCATCTGCTGAAAAGTGCAGTGGCTTATCCCCTCCGTAAAGCACGCAAGGAACCTTTCCAGCATTACGTAAGGCTTTAGTCGCTGCTTTGCCCACGCTTTCTCTTTGAGATCCTTCAATAGTGATAGACTTCATTATATATAAATTAAATTAATATTCTACATTAAAAACTTCGAGGCGATCGAAGTATTGTGGTGCACCCTGTGCATCACATCAGCAAAAAGATTGGCACATGTAAGTACTTTGATCTTTTCACTTTCCTGTTTAAGCGGGATCGAATCGGTAACGATAAGCTCGGTAAGCTTTGAGTTTTCGATACGCTCATAGGCATTTCCTGAAAGGATGGCATGGGTGGTAATTGCTCTTACGCTGAGCGCACCCCGCTCCATCATCAGGTCGGCTGCCTTGGTCAGGGTTCCGGCAGTATCTACCATATCGTCAACCAATACCACATGACGTCCTTTTACTTCCCCGATAAGCTCCATATGGTCAATCACATTGGCCTGCTTACGCTGCTTGTAACAGATCACTACCTCACTACCCAGGAATTTCGAGTAGGCATAGGCCCTTTTCGAACCTCCCATATCGGGTGAAGCTACCGTAAGGTTCTCCAGCTTCAGGCTTTCCAGATAAGGCAAAAAGATGGTAGACGCAAACAAATGGTCGACCGGTCTTTCAAAGAACCCTTGAATCTGATCGGCATGCAGGTCCATCGTAATAATACGGGTGGCTCCTGCCGCCTCTAATATTTTAGCGATCATCTTGGCCCCTATCGGAACCCTTGGCTTGTCTTTTCTGTCCTGACGCGCCCATCCGAAATAAGGCATCACGGCAGTAATATGACGTGCTGAAGCTCTTTTCGCTGCATCCAACATCAGTAACATTTCCATGAGGTTGTCAGAGCTGGGGTGGGTAGACCCTATGATAAACACACGGGCACCGCGCACCGACTCTTCAAATGAGGGTTGAAACTCCCCATCGCTATACCTTGAAAACTTTACATTTCCTAATTCCTGCCCAAAAGCCTTGGCTATTTTTCGCCCGAGTTTCTCACTCTGGGTACAGGCAAAAATCTTTGGATCCGGTACTGAATATGGCATCTTAATGTTCTGTTTAGTAGTTCGTTAATGTTGTGTTGTTTTAAACAGGGTGCAAATTTAGAAATTTATTCGTAGTGGTAAAGGATAAATCTTGGTAATTTTAGTTTTGCAAATAAAAATATTTTATAGTTTTGCACTCTCAATGCTCGAGTGCCTGCCTGTCGGCAGGCAGGTCGGAATTGGTAGACCTGTCTGCCGACAGGCAGGCGCGCTGGATTCAAAATGATTTACGTTTACGCCATATCAAGTTTGGAACACAACTATATTTATGTTGGTCAAACGAAGGATATTGAAGAACGAATTCGGCGACATAATAAAGGAAGGGAAAAAACAACCAGACATTATCTTCCTTTTAAACTAATTTATCACGAAGTTTGCAAGGACAGAAAAGAGGCCAGAATTCGTGAAAAATATT
This sequence comes from Robertkochia marina, assembly GCF_004799345.1. Lineage (GTDB taxonomy): Bacteria > Bacteroidota > Bacteroidia > Flavobacteriales > Flavobacteriaceae > Robertkochia > Robertkochia marina. The sequence continues at coordinate 1,134,131 of NZ_SSMC01000001.1, read as the reverse complement.
GGAAGTCTGGAATTGGAAAAGAAAAATTAAGATCTCTCCGAGATCAAACATAATGCTCGAGTGGCGGAATTGGTAGACGCGCTGGATTCAAAATCCAGTTCTTTCGGGAGTGTGGGTTCGATTCCCACCTCGAGTACTTTTAAAATTCCAATTCACATCAAAACCCCGTAAAACACCAGTGTTTACGGGGTTTTTCTTTTTTACTGATTTCATTTGATATCAAAAAATATCACTTGAAAGGTGTCTAATTCGGTGACTATCATCAGCGCAGATCTTGCGCCACCGAATTAAACGCAAACCCTTGAAAACAAAGGCACTCCCGTTTTATTTTAAGATTCTTTTCGTCTATCTTTAATTAGAAATCAGGCACTTTTTTATGCAAGATCTGCTTTCCATATTGTTCTACATCAGAAAAAACAGGCTTAAAGACCCGGAAAAAGGGATGATCTATTTACGCATCACCTACAATGGCATGCGTGCAGAAGCCAGCACCTTCCTCTCTGCAAATCTCAAAAGATGGAATGCAAAGGCCAATAAGGTGATGGGACATTCAGCAGAGGCAAAACATGTAAACCACCATCTGGATATTATCAGAAAGCATGTATTTATCACCTATCAGGAATTATTAGACCGGGAAGAGGAGATCACAGCTAAAAGGATCAAGAACAGATATCTCGGTATTGAAGAGACCCACAGGTACATCCTTGACGTTTTAGAAGTTCACAATCAGAAGATGGAGAAACTGGTAGGCAAAGAATTCTCCTTCCGCACCCTTCAGCGCTATAAGACCACCAAGAGCCATCTTAGTGACTTCATTCAGGCCAATTACGACGCTGAAGACATCAATGTCAAACGCATTCAAACCACCTTTATCAATGCGTTTATATACTACTTAAAAACAGAGAAACACCTGGCACATAACTCGGCAATGAAATACCTGGCATACTTTAAAAAGATCGTCCGGATATGCTATGGTAACGGATGGATCGACCAGGATCCCTTTTACAACTTTAAGGTGAGGCTTCAACAAAAGGAAAGGGAGTTTTTAACCCGCAAAGAATTGGTGAGTATCATCCAAAAGGAATTAAGGTACAAGCGCCTGGAACAGGTAAGGGATCTGTTTATTTTCTCCTGCTATACCGGACTCTCCTATAGCGATGTCTGCAAACTTACCCCGGACGATATTGTTCTGGGTATTGATGGTGATCAATGGCTAAGGGTGAAGCGAACCAAAACAGGAACGATTAGTAACATCCCCTTACTGGAAATGGCCCAGGAAATCATTGAGAAATACAATGAACAGGAATACCCTAACAACGCCCTCCTACCCTATTCCAGCAATCAAAAGACGAATGCCTTTTTAAAGGAGATCGCTGTGCTCTGCGGCATCACCAAAGACCTTACCTTTCACATGGCCCGTCATACGTTTGCCACCACGGTAACCCTGGCGAATGGCGTACCTATTGAATCGGTAAGTAAGATGCTAGGTCACCGATCCATCAAAACCACCCAGCATTACGCCAAGATCATCGACCGAAAGTTGGGAGAAGACGTGGGTCTGCTCAAAGAAAAATTGAAGCAACTGGACCAAAATAACTCCGCTATCAAATAACCCTTCTTTCCCTATTAATTTTTCACCCTTTTATGTTTGGCTTGTTTGGATGGTTTCCTGAAAAGGGAAGTATAAAATAGCTCGTTTACCTAGCCTGGTTTGAGGGCCTGTAAACGAGATGAAAGGAAGTTTTAATTATGCTTTATATACAGAATTAGGCAACGTTTTTTATTACATTTTTAAGAATCATGGCAACAAATTCAACTAATTCTTTAGATGTCTTTTTATCAAAAATCTCATTCAAAGCTAGTACTATCCATTTATTTTTTCTACTTGTTCCCAATTCCATCCAACCTTCTAATTCGCCAACTGGTAAAATAAAAATATTCTTTTCATTGAGCTCCTCTATTATTTGATTCACTTTTGGTTTTATTTCTTCACTGAAACCCTCAACCCCATTTTTTTTTGGTAAGCTCCATTTTGAAGTTGCTTTTCTAATCCGATTTAATGCTCCTCTAGCCCCTCCAAAAGAATGTTCATTATCATTTAACTGTTGATAGAATTCTGCGATATTTTCTTTTAAGTTTTCTAATGCTTTTTCTTCAGAAGAATTATCAACTGATTCAGCAATTTCCTTTCTAGAAGCAAGTAAATCAGGTGGTGTTACTGATTTAGTTACGGCTTCATAAAGATTTTTAAAATCAGTTTCATCATTCAAAATATCGATATCGGAAATAACTCCTACTGGAATTTTCGTAGCAATAAGTAAAGAGGCAACATCTTTAAGGGTTTGCTTATTATGAGAATAGACAAAAAGAATTTCTTGATTATTATGATGTAGGGCAGAAACAGTCTGATAAACAATTCTATCAGCATCAGCTTCACAGACAATTACGGCTTTGTGGAAAATAGCTTCAAGAACTCTTTGACTAGACAGCATTGGCGATTTTGATAAATTTTCAGTTGCATCTGGTGGAATTAACTGGAATGTTGTAACATCATCCACTCTATTTAGTCTATATATATCTACTAATTTATCACTTTGCAGTAGTCCACTTAAAAAGTTGGAATTGTGTGTAGAAACAATAAGTTGTCCAGAAAGTTTATCTGAATTATCTGCAATCCACTTGCCCAAATAACGAGCTTGAGCTGGGTGTAGGAATGCCTCTGGCTCGTCTAATAATACAATTCTATCTTTTGAAAATAGCAAGCTCAATACAATGCCAACAAAACTTCTAAAACCATCACCTTGATTATCTATCTTATTAAAGTCTTTTGTAATCAAATAAGCCTTGCGTGGGTCTTCAGGTATTTCTGGAAACTCTTTGGCAACCCTTAAGCAAAAATCCTTTAAACCACTATAATCAAGCATAATTTGCATACTAAAGGCTTCATTGAAAGCAAGTCTCAATAGTTCCTCATTTTTCTTATTTAGAAAAAGATTTTGAAGAATATTAGTAGGGTCTTCTGAATCTGGATTAAATGAGTGTGTTGTTTTAATTAAATTTAATCTGGTCGAGGAATCTAAATGAGATACTTTGAACTTTGCAATATTTCCAAGAATCCAGTCCAAGTTTTCTTCCTGTTCAAATCTATTTTTTGAATGATCATAATTCAATTCAAAACTATCTTGTTCAGTTAGATTCTTATTAATTCCAACGATTATTTTATTGCCTATGTGTCGTGGACTGTCAGATACTTTCAAAGCGGATAATAAATCATCGAAACTATCTGGTTTTTCAAAATTAATATGCTCTAGTAAAACAAATTTACTCGCCAAACCCTCTTGCATTCTCCCTTGAATATCTCTTAAAGTTTGGGATTTACCTACATTGTTTGCACCAACAAGTACCGAGATTTTACCCAATTCAATTCTTTGCTCATTTTTTAATTCTAAACTTTTAATTTTCATAGGTCTATCAACTGTTTTCTACCAGTATGGCAATGCACAGACGTGGGTATCTGGCCTTGTAAGGTGACACTGGCCGTTGCCTCTCGCAAGGGCTATGGCAACAAGTACGAGAGCATTAGTTATTAATGCTGATGAATATAAAGAAAATAGTCTAATTCTTACAGGAAAGTAGCTTTGGGTATAACCGAAGTTGCAACAAGTTTTACATTTAAGATCATATTTATTTATCCGATTCAAGGTTTTTAATTCTATAAAGATCTAATTGTTTTTTGTGGTAATTAAACTGTTTAACTGCAAAAATGAGATAAAATATGATAGGGGATAAAACTGAGTACTTATATGGGTTTATTGGGGGCAGAACTAATTGATTAATTTTCCAATTAGCCTCTCTTAAATGGAGGATGTAAAATATCAGAAAACACGAAAATATAAATAAAGTCAAGTATCTTACTTTGACCTCCCATTTCGCTAACTCCTTTTTGTGCAGACTTATATACTTTCCTATGTTACCTTTTTTAGCCATATTACCCAAATAATACTGACGTAAAAATATTTTATAACTAGCTGACAACCACCTTGTTGGTCGAATAGTTATCAACGTGATTTTGTAATATATAGTTATATTCTAATAGAAATTTTGGGTTATCCTGATATATTAATAATGATATCTGTTAAAATATGCTATAATATATAGTTATATTACAAAAATTGTTGACAAATAATTGCTATGAAGATTTATATAGTTAAGGGAGTTTCTTTAAATGAAGGACCAGAAACATTCTCTATTAAAAAATTAAAAAGATTTAATGGATATTTCACAAACCTTAAGGAAATCTATAATCAATTTGATAAAGCCACAATTCAATCGTATTCTACCATTGCAACAAGGATTAGAGAGAAATCTTTCTGTAAATTCGAAGGAGCTAGTTTTAAAATAGAAGATAAATACGTGAAATTTGAACAAATTTCAATTGCAAAAATTGAAGCAAATAAGGTGTATTTAGAAGAAGAGTATTTTAATGTTAGAAAACTTATTTCTGAGCAATTAAGAAGGTTCGATTAGTTTGTATTTTCTAAAAATGAGTTACAACGGTCCGGCTAACCGCAGGCATAATTAGGGCCAGTGGCGGACCTTTTGGCCTTTGACGTACCTGCTACCATCAGTTGGGGCGGAGACGGCAACCGAAATGCAGGGGCAATTTTCCTTTTCTGGTAATAGCCTTAAAATTAAATATTCTAATTCTTATAGAAATGTAAGCATTTGAATAGATCAAATAGCATGACCCCCCTTTAATAATACCCTTTGCCTTTTATACAATGCCTAATGCCCCCTCTTGGATTCTCCATATCTCCCAAGAACCTGGGAATTACATGACAATGAAAATGCATAACGGTTTGACCTGCTGCCTCACCACAATTCATCCCGATGTTATAGCCGTCCGGTTTATGATCCTTTTCTATTATCCTCTTTGCCTCTTGTATCAGGGAGGTTAGCTCATTCTGCTCCTCTTTGTTTAACGAGAAATAATCTAGCTTCTCTTCTTTAGAAATGATTAGAATATGTCCGGGAGATACCGGGTATCCGTCATAGATCAAAAAGAAATGCTTCCCTGAATAGATCCTTTTGTCTTCTGGTATAGTTAAAAATACGCTCATTAAAATGTTCCTTGAAGTTCTTCACTGGGCGTCCAGGTTACGATGGAATTTTCCAGTGCTATATTATATTGTTTTTCTAAAAAGGCACGCCTTACCTCTTTTGATTTGCCAGTCTGATTGATGATCGTTTCAGCTAACGGATGTTTACTGCTTATATAAAACTCATTGCGGTTGAATAACCTTTTCAGAAATTTACGATCCGGAACTTTCGCACCCTTCTCCTTAGTGCTATTCATAGATGAATGCGCCAAAACCAAATTCCAAACACCATTGATGTTTGCCCCGGCATCTGCATGAAATTGCTTATTTACATGAGGTAGAAAGTGATCCACATGACATATATCTGGGCTCCCCTGGATTATTGAAATGTCCATAAAGCTGTAGAAGCATTTGCCCTTTTGGTATCCATTGAGAGAATCTCTAACAGAGGTGATATCTACTCTTCTCATGAAATCATTTTCGAGAAAGAAGAGCGAAGCGGCTTCGTCATACTTCACTTCGAGAAGGTTGGGATTGATCTGTAAATTCCAGGCAGTTTCGACTAATTTCCACCTTGCTTCCGTTTCGTTTTCAAAGTTTTGAAAGTGAAAACTTTCCTTAAGTCTTAGCAGGTCGTCTGTAATTACGATTCGCTTATCCCCTTTAGAATAATCCTTTTCATAAAATAAGTTTGGAATTTGTCCGCCATTCACGTTCTGAAAGGCGTCAACTACGTTTACAAAGCCTAACTTTTCAGTCTGTTTTAATAATTGAGCTTCATCAATAATCCCATTGTTATAATTCCTGCAAAAGTTTAAAAACTTACTTGAGCTGGAATTACCTTGTTTATCGCTAAGCTTTAGGTGTTCTGTTATGTTTCGGGAAAATGGCCTGGCTAATTCTTCTAAGGAGATGGAAGTAGTCTCTTTTTCAATCAATTCTAAAAGACTTTTCGCGAAAGCGAATTTATAGGTCGCTGAATTTTTCCCAAATAGAATTAATGCCCTCCATTGAGATTCTAAACTAGGATCGTTTATTTGGAATTCAGTCATTTGCCTTTAATAAAGCACTACACCCGTAATAAGGCATAGCATTATGCACAGTTAGTTTTCTTCGAAAAAGTCGTTGTCAAGTTCCTTAACTTCATAAACAGTTTTCACCTGTACCCCAACATTATATTGATGCATTAAATCAACCAGTTTAGCACCATCAATTAAAATAATTGAGTGATGGGCTTCCCTTGCCTTTTTAATAGCTGAATCGTCAAATGTAGATGTAGTTATAAACACCCCTTTACTTGTATCACCACTCATAGCACCAATGAAGTTCCTGATGTCTTTCTCTCGGACCTTGTTTTCATTATAACGCTTTGCTTGGGTATAGATTTTTTCTAACCCTAATTTGTCTTCATTTATTATTCCATCAACCCCACCATCACCTGACTTGGAAGTTTCAATGAAGTCACCATAGCCCATTTTTTTCAGTAGGATCAGGATTACCTTTTCAAAGTAATAAGGATCTATCTCCTTAAGCTTTTCAAGCAATTCCGTCTTCACCTCCGTTTCTATCGTCGAAAATCCTGAGTCGATTAAATCTTGTGGAGAAGCATTCTCGACTTTAATTGAATCAATTTCAATCTCCGATTCTTTTTCACTTTTAACCGCATTCCGATGACTGATGAAATCCGGGTCATTTTGAACTTCTTCCAAGGGTAAACTACCTTTGTGCAGCTTATTTTTGCCTTTTTCGGTTATTTGCACCATTCCTCTTTTAGGATATGAAACAAATTTTGCCATTTTCAAATATGACTTACCCCAAAGTATTCTATCTATAAGGACGTTAGCACCGGAGCTAGTTTTTTGAGATAACAACTCTTTTGGTAAGTATGCATAATACTCATCACGAACCCTGGAAGCCAGGTCACGACTTTTAATAGACTCTACCGTATTTAGAATTTCTAAAATCGGGATAAAGGTTTCATGATATTTTGGTAGCTCCATAAGATTCTTTACTTTTTTCTTTCAATGATTGGCTATGACTCGTGGGAGGCGATTTTGCTTAAACTAATCCTTTGAACTTTCACTCGGATTTTCCAAATCTATCTATCTCAGGTGAAGTTGATACTGTCTTTGCCTTAGCCTTAACCATAGTTTCAGATACAAATACCACCTGTCCCTGTTTATTCACAAATTTTTTAGATCGAAGGTGTCTAAAATGACCTTTCCTGAAATGTGGTCTTCTTGAGGGATTGGAACCTTCTATTTCCTTGACCTTATCCGATAATTGCAACGAAAAATTCCTTGCCGACAAATTTTCACTTCGTTCTAACAAATTCTTTGGAACTCCATCAGCCACACATTCGGGGAAGCAACTCATGTAAGTGATTGTATTAATTGCCAGACGAAACATTTTGGAGTGTGTTAATGAGATTTCGTCATTTTTATTGTTGACGTCTTTATAGAACTTATCAGACATACGCCCTCCATTTTCTGCTCTGGAGTAGTACAGTTCTATGCTGCCATCTTCTTCTACACTTATAGAAAAAGCATATCCCTCAGATTCATATGGAATATGTAAAGCAAATTGAAATACTATGTGTTTACTCTGTTTATTTGAATATAAATGAAATACACTTCGGTTATGGCCCTGTTCCAGGAGGAAGTCTTTAATACCTTCTAAATCCGATAAAGTCGTGTTTTCAAGGAAATCCTGTAGGTCTCTGTCAACAAAAAATACATGAAGAAGTTCACCTTTAGCGTCCATCCTCCACATTTCCCACCCTGAAACAATCAATTGTTTTGATGCCGCTGTCTCAAAAGCTGCTGCTGGCTTATTCAAAATATTATTTCTTATTATTTCAAATATTTGATCATCCGTATATTCTGGGGTGTAATTCTTTTGTGTTCGATAAAGATGCTCCCAAAAATATTTGAGTGGCTTACTATAATAAACTTTCCTAGCCATGTTGATGTTTGTTCATGGTTTAAATTTTTTCTATACTAGTCGGGCTATTATTCGTAGCGAGCAGTATTGATAATTCACCCGACAAAGATTGAAAGCCTTCCAGGCTCTTGAATTTATTATTTTTTGAGGTAATAAACTAGCTATGAAGCATAGCCAATGAAAGCTACAGTGCTTTTTCTTTCTTTAAAAAGTTCTCTATTGTTGCATTTATATCATCCTTATTTAAAATTGGTTTAAAGCTTAGTTCATTTCTAAATCGTCTTAATTTTTTCCTGTTGAATTTAAAAGAATAGAACAATTTTCGTTTAAGATGTTTTCTATCTTTTTTGTTTTTTATCCTGATTCCAATGCGAATAAGCATTATTTGATAAAGTGACCAAAGACTTAGGAAATATAAAAACGGTATAAATGATAATGTTAGGATTATTGGCAGTAAGAAACTTTTCAATGTTTTTAAACTAGCGAATTCATTAAATCCTTGCAGTATATTAAACATCGTATAGCCTAATATTATTAGTGAGAAAATAAAAGTCAAGCTATTTAGAAACCTTTTAAGATCTTTATTTTTTTCCTTCTCTTGTGTCAATAATGTAGTAAATGCTATAATGGTCATAACTGGAATTAGAATGAGTTCAACCAACAATGAAAAGCTATAAACATTCGCAATAAATTCAATGATTATTATTCCTTTAAAGCTATTTTGCAAGATTGAATACAGGTATTGATCTTCATCATTTATGGAGCTAAGTTTCATTGCTAGGGGAAAGGCGATAAAAGCTACAAATAGTAAAGTATCTTTTAAAAGGTATATTTCCCAAAATTCAATAAGAGTTAATCCAAGAATTATAATTTCAAAATAAAGAATAATAAAAAAGACGATATCGATTATGCCTTCACTAAAGAAAACATTTATCAACCTCTTCATAGATTTTCGCACCCCTTGTTTGGTTATGTAGTAGGCTAGAAAAATGGAAATCCATAAAAAAATGGCCCATTCACGGTTACTGAATATTTCAAACATATTAAAGTTCAGGCATTTTAGCTAAATGTATTTTAATGCAATAATCTCTTGAATTTAACTAAAATAAAAATGGTTTAAATGTGACTAACCATATTTATGAATGTTGAATGAAATAAAAGGGGAATAGCAAGAGGGCAACGCGCTGAAGCTCGTTGCTTTTATCCATAATTCCCCTTAGCCCCTATCATTACTGAAGAAATCGCATGTTGCATCATGAACATGTGAATTAGCGTTTTTACCACAATTTTATCCCAAACATTGCATAGGTTAGTTATGGAAGATATGGGGGGACCAAGCGTTAAAAAAAGGTCCCGTGGACCTTTTTAGCGCAGGTGCCAGCCGGCGCGAGGGCATACATAGCAAATTCGGGAATGGAAAGGGGGTTGAAAGCATCATCTATGCAACAACCCTCCCCGTCTCAGGGTTGCACCCTGAGCCACCCCGCCCTAACTAGGGCGGGGATCCCATATTTTGTTTTAGTTAATAGAAAATCCATCCAAATCGCAGCAGGATTCAAACGCCAGGAAGTTAAACTTTGTTAAAAGTTTCGCATTCGGTGGCACTCCAAAAACAACCTCTGGAAAGATCTATAAACACTAGGAAGAAGCCCCTTCAAACTACTCCCACCTCGAGTACAGATGAATACAAAGCCAGGACGAAAGTCCTGGCTTTTTTGTTTCCAGACGGGCGTCAAAAGCTTGCTTTTGAAAGGCAGGATGGAAACAAAAAAGTAAGACCCGAAGGGGCTTGGCTTTGTATTCTCAGAATGACGTTAAGGGAATCCAGCGACCGAAGGGAGCTAACTCCCGCCACAGGGGACGAGTTACGAGGTACGGGTTACGAGTTTTTCGGAACTCCCGAAAGCCTGACTGTCGTCAGACAGGCTTACTTTCAAAGGAGTGCAGGGAAACAAAAAAGTAAGACCCGAAGGGGCTTGGCTTTGTATTCTCAGAATGACGTTCACAGGAGGACCGAGCGTTAAAAAAAGGTCTAGTAGACCTTTTTAGCGAAGGGGCCAGCCGGCGAGAGGGGGCAGAAGGGAGCTAACTCCCGCCACAGGGGACGAGGTACGGGTTACGAGTTTTTCGGAACTCCCGAAAGCCTGACTGTCGTCAGACAGGCTTACTTTCAAAGGAGTGCAGGGAAACAAAAAAGTAAGACCCGAAGGGGCTTGGCTTTGTATTCTCAACATGACGCACCGGGAATCCAGCGACTGCAGGGAGCTAACTCCCGCCTGCGGCTAACCACCCCGTCCTATGGCAAAGCCATGAGACACCCCTCCTTTAGAACCACCCCGGCGTATGGCCACCCCTCCTTGAAAAGGAGGGGAGTTATTACGTTTTCAAAACAGGCTTTTGTACCGGAAGGCTTTCCGGCAAAGATTCCACCAATAAAAATCACAGATCTCATAAATATGGAGCATTCTACTTCAAAAAAGACTTTCTTCTGCCGGTCTCTTTAAATGTCTCGCTATCTTTGCCCTGCATTTCGGAGGGCTCCGTTTATCCTTCCAATTAAAAAGCAAAACCATGTCATCTTTTCAAGAATTCAATTTTTCCAAACGATTACAGCAAGGCCTGAGTGAACAGGGGATTACCAAACCCACCCCTATTCAGGAAAAATCATTTTCGGTTATTAAGTCCGGGTCTGACATGCTCGGAATAGCACAAACAGGAACCGGAAAGACCCTGGCCTACCTGTTACCGGTTTTAGATCAACTAAAATATTCTAAAGATCCGCATCCCAGGGTACTTATCGTGGTACCTACAAGAGAGTTGGTCGTTCAGGTTGCCGATACTGCTGAGACCCTATGCAAGGATCTGAATCTAATGGTTCTTGGGGTATATGGAGGCACCAATATCAACCGTCAAAAAGAAATGCTGAGTTTTGGCTGTGATATCCTGGTAGCTACCCCCGGAAGGCTATACGACCTGGTCATTTCCCGGGCTGTACAATTACGTGCCATAAATAAATTCATACTTGATGAAGTGGATATTATGTTGGACCTCGGGTTCCGTTTTCAGCTTACCAATATTTTTGATCTGCTTCCTGAACGCAGACAAAACATTATGTTTTCTGCTACGATGACTGAAGATATTGAAGCCTTTATATTGAATTTCTTCACCAATGTGACCAAGGTTTCGGTAGCCCTAAGCGGAACCCCTCTCGAAAACATAACCCAAACAGCCTATGCCGTTCCCAACTTTTACACCAAAGTAAATCTGCTGCGTGATCTCCTTGCAGATGAGGATGAATATCGAAAGGTGCTGGTGTTTGTTTCCAATAAAAAAAGTGCCGACCTGCTGGCTGGAACCCTGGAAGACACCTTTGGAGAATCGCTTGGAGTTATTCATTCAAATAAAACCCAGAATTACCGCCTGCGGTCCTTAGAGCAATTTGAAAAAGGAGAACTGCGCATTTTGGTAACCACTGATGTGAGTTCCCGCGGACTCGATCTCGATAAGATCTCACATGTGATCAATTTTGACACCCCGCATTATCCGGAAAACTACATTCATCGTATAGGGCGTACCGGCAGGGCCAAAGAAAAGGGAACCTCTATATTACTGTTCACTGAAAAAGAAAAACCCCTGAAAGAAGCCATCGAAACCCTTATGGATTTCAAGATTCCTGAAATTGCGATGCCCGAAGACATCACGATCGCAACCCAGCTCAGCCCCGAGGAACGGCCACATAAAAAAGAAGCCCACAATCCATTGACCTATACTGATAGCGATGCCCCAGGACCGGCATTCCATAAAAAAAAGGAAAAAAATCAGAAGACCAACCAGGGAGGCTCCTATCGCAGGACCATCAAACAGAAATATAAAAAGCCTAAAACCAGAGGTGATAAAAGATCTAACAATCGCAAAAAAAAGAAATAGTCCTCCCGGGCTTCAGACACTTTATCTTACAGAATCACTGCACACCTGAGGTGTTACCCTCCTTCATAAGGAGGGGAATAATTTCGATTTCAAAATGGGTTTCTGTGCTGGAAGACCCCCTCAGTCCAACGCATCGCCTGGCTCCCTCCCTGAAAGGAAGAGGAGAAAGAATATCATTAAACATTCAGTAAAAAAAAGCTCGTTTACGCGGCCTGGTTTGAGGGCCTGTAAACGAGCTTTTGGAATTATTACTTGTAGTATAGATACGGTTGTTAGCAGCTTTTATTTTTTATAGTTCAGCATCTCTTCTCAACGGGTTAAAACGAAAACTTTGTCATGAATTGTATACGTTCAGCCCGTCCAAATGCATCATTGGTTGTTCGTTGGGCTCCCCATATATATTCCAGGCCTGTTGAAATATGATTGATTGGGCTATAAATGAGGTTGAGGTGTCCAATGCCGCCTCTTTTCAGGGAAAAAGGTGCTCGTTCGGGTGGTGCTTCCAACCAGCCATAGGCGTAATGAATGTTCGAAGCCCATTTTTCAGTCCATTTGAAATTCAAGCCTACGCTGGCAGATAATGCGGGTATGGTTTTCAGGCCTTCATCGCTTAGTACTGCATTTGCATTGCTTCCTGCAAAAGCAATAATATTCTCTCCTGCGCCCATACCATAGGTTATTCCCGCTGTAATGAAGCCCTTGTTTTTAAGGTAGTATTGTCTCAGGGCAACTGCCCCATTAAGCTGAATGGCTTCATGGTTTTGTCCATTTATACCGCCATCCCATGCAAGCTGCGCAAAGCTTCCACCAGCAAACAACACCCCCGTTTTCCAACTATAATCCATTCTTAATGCTAAAAGCGGCAATTTTCTTGTTGCCTGGCCGGGTAATGTATCGGGATTCTCTATACCCAGAAAACTGAGTTGTTCTAAACCTGCCGCAAAGAGAATTTTTTCATTGACTTTTTTTTGGTATCTCACCTGAACGGTGCGACCTCCATACAAGGCATCACCCGCGGCAAAATCAAGCATATCAGGCATCGCTTCCAAAAATGAAAGTGTAGTCCAGGTTTGTCCAATAATAAAATCACCAACTACCATGTAAGCATGGCGCAGGCGGAAACGCGTTTCATCATTAAAAAAATCACCTTCTAAAAATAGTTTAAGCGGCACTTTACCCTGTTCAATTCTGCGAACATCTATGTTGAATCGGGTTTCTTTAGCAAAGAAATTCACATAACCTGAATTGCCATATTCTGGTTGACCTTCCACTGGTATGGTAGACATCAGAAATTGTGAATTATCCAAAGTGCCATCCAGGTCGGCCACAAAGTCTGCCTTCACATAACCCCCTATTTTCATTCTAAGGTCAGTGCCGAACATAGGCCAAGAGCCTGAAAATAATTCATCAACTAAATCGCCTCCGGTATGGAGTACATTTTGTTCTTTGCGGTCACCCTCGGGCACGATTTTCTTGGTCAGATTCAAGGAGTCTCTTACTATACTATCTTTAACCACAATAGTTTGCCCATTGCTAATTACCACAAACCCCAGGAACAAGATGAGCAATAAGGAAAATCTTATTTGCAGGATTTTCATTATTAGTTTTTAGCCGAATTTTTATAAATCGCACCATCTTTCATGATTAGAACAAAATTCTTTTCCGGATCAGACACCAATTCAATATCCTCAAGTGGATTACCATCCACGAGAATCAGGTCAGCAAGAGCACCTTCCTTTATAACACCTAAATCACCTGGATAAGGATCACGTGGGCCACAAAGTTTAATTAGTTGTGCATTGTCGTGCGTTGCCATTTTTAAAACTTCAAAGGGCGTGTAATAGCTTTTTAGTTTGGCCAAAAGCTTACCTTGTTTATCTGCAAGTGCCGGATCAAAGATCACGTCTGTACCAAAAGCGGTTTTAACACCATACTTCTTTGCCAACTCAATTCCTTTTGCCGTGCCATCTGTGACCTGAACAAACTTGGCCTGATTGGGAGATCCGGCTGGAAAAGGGATGGCATCTTCGTCATTGAAAATCGGCTGCATGCTAAGCCATGCCCCTTTATCGGCCATCATTTTAAAGGTTTCATCTGTCATCAAATTACCGTGTTCAATACTCATAACACCGGCTTTTAACGCAGACTGAGCGCCAGCATCGGTAAATACATGCACCATCACATAGGTGTTCCAGGTCTTGGCAACATCCACAGCAGCCTTTAACTCCTCGTAGGTGTATTGGGAAACATCAACGGGATCAAAAGTCGAGGATACGCCACCACCAGCAGCTAACTTAATTTGTGACGCACCCAACCGAAGTTGTTCGCGTACACGCTTCGTCACCTCCGGCACACCATCAGCAACCATAAGCATACTGTTGCGCTCTTGATATGTCAACGGATCGGCCGGATTGGCAGGGACATCATTGGGCCCGCGAAAATCGAAATGACCCGAGGTCTGGCTGATCGGGGCACCCGAAGGATAGATACGGGGTCCCGGAATCATCCCCAGATCGATCGCTTTTTTCACGCCAAAGGCATTACCTCCTGCCTCACGTGTCGTTGTAAATCCACGCATGAGCGTTTTTCCAGCCCCCTGGGCCGCCGCAATATTGATAAAACCAACATTCGAAGTTATTAATTGGGCCTGTGAGAGATAGGCGAACATGGTATGCCAGTGAGCATCAATCAATCCCGGGATAAGGGTTCTCCCATTTGCATCAATGACCTCTGCATTTTGCGCCTTGAGATTTTTGCCAATTTCCTTAATCAAATTACCCTCTACCAGCACATCTACTTCGTTCAGAAGTTTTTCATTTACGCCATCAAAAACATTCGCATTTGTGATTAATATCTGCTGTTTGTCCTGTGCCCTGAGGCTCATACTCATTGACAGTAGGAATGCTACTAATAATGTTACTTTATTCATGATTTTAATTTTTATTACAGGTTGTTTAACGTCTTTCTTAAAATTACTGCTAACGGTTGGGGTCTTAGGTTTGCTCTAGGTGTTTTTCGGTTAAGAATTTTCTTAAAAGTAAGATACTATAATTAGAGCAACAATATTCATATCAACAAAAAGGGATAGCATGGTCGGGCTAGATATATAGTAATGATATCCTTGCATAGAGTTAGCTCCCTTCTTTTTACTTTTTTCGAAACTGCCCTTATAAAAAACATACTGAGCATTAACAATACAGAACACTAAAGCTTAAAAAAACACCCCTCATAATGGCCGGAATACTTTTGTCAGCAACCTAACCCTGGCCAATGGGGTCCTTTTAAATACGTAAGTAGGATGCCAGGTTATCTAACCCACAAAACTACCCAGTATTACGCTAAAATCATTGAGAGAAAGCTCGGAGAAGACGTAGGTTTGCTCAAGGAAAAATTGAAGCCACTCGATCAGAGCAATGACGCTACTAAATAACCCGAATCCTTTTTATTTTTTACCCTTTATAAGATTGGCTTGTTTGGGTGGTTTCCTTAAAAGGGAAACATAAAAAAAGCTCGTTTACCCGGCCTGTTTTGAGGGCCTGTAAACGAGCTAAAGAAATTTTAATTATGATTTATTCACCGTGTTTAGCTACGGTATGCTGAAATAGCTATTCATTAACATGGTCTATTTTCTTTACTAATAATTCTGCCACCAATTCTGATGAAGCCGGGTTTTGACCTGTAATTAAATTTCCATCTTCAATAGCATACGCTGCCCAATCATCTTTTTTAGAGTAGATACCCCCGTTCTTTATCAACATATCTTCTACTAAAAAAGGCACAACATCAGTTAGTCCCACTGCTGCTTCTTCAGAATTTGTGAATCCTGTTACTTTTTTACCTTTTACTAATGGATCTCCATTTACACCTTTAACCTCCTTTAATGCAGCCGGGGCATGACATACAAAGGCAATAGGCTTTTCCTGGCTATTAAATTTTTCGATTAAAGCAATAGAAGTCTTATCGTTTGCTAAATCCCACAATGGGCCATGTCCGCCCGGATAAAAGACAGCATCAAAATCGTCCGGATTCATATCTGCCAATACTTTTGTGTTCGCAATTCTTTCCTTTGCTTCGGCGTCATTGTTAAAACGTTCTGTATCTTCAGTGGCGGCATCCGGCGAATCACTACTCGGATCAATTGGAGCAGCACCTCCTTTTGGTGTTGCAATGGTAATATCTGCCCCCTGGTCTAATAATGTGTAATATGGATTCGCAAATTCCTCCACCCAAAATCCTGTCTTTTTTCCTGTATCTCCTAACTTATCGTGAGATGTTAATACAAATAATACTTTCATTTCTTTTGGTTTTTGTGATTCAATGTTTTCTTCTGAAACTTTTTCAGAAGATGTTTCTTTTTTTGTGTCTTTACAGCTTGATGCTGTAATACACATTAGTAGTAACACTACTATTTTCAATCTCTGCATAGTTGACGTTAATAAGCCATTTCAACAATTTCCCTGACTTTTTCGGGCGATAATGACTGATGTTCTCCTAAACCTAACCAACCACGGTCTGTAAAACGTTTTGCAATTTCTTCTGCTGTTCCTTCGTAATCGTTCGTATAATCAGACAGTTTCGTGTCGATTCCCAAAGATTTGAAAAATGCAGTTGTTTTTTCGATAGCGGCATGGGCTTTATCGTCTACACTTCCTTCATTAATATCCCAGACGCGTTCACCATATTGTGCTAATTTTTCTTTTTTAGCTTCAAAATTATATTTGTAATGACTTTGTGTTATGATCGCTAATGTTCTCGCATGATCTATACCATATAAAGCTGTTAATTCATGTCCCATGGCATGAATAGCCCAGTCTGTAGGCACTCCTTTCTGAATTAACCCGTTCAAAGCCATGGTGCAACTCCACATAAAATTCGAAGCTGCTTTATAGTCAAATTCCTCCTTCAGCATGGTTGGTGCAATTTCAATCAACGTTAGTAAGATGCTTTCTGCAAAACGATCTTGTAGTTTAGCATCTACCGAATAGGTCATGTATTGTTCTAATACATGGGTAAAGGCATCTGCTAAACCATTTGCTATTTGACGTTTAGGAATCGATTTTATGACTTGCGGATCCAGGATTGAAAATTTTGGAAATAAACCCGGCCCGCCCATAGCAAGCTTTTCCCTGGTTTCCTTACGGGTAATTACAGCTCCGGAATTCATTTCAGAGCCTGTTGCCGGCAAGGTAAGCACCGTTCCAAAAGGCATTCCTTTTTCGGTCCTGATATTTTGGGTTAAAATATCCCAAGGCGTATCACCCTCGTATACGGCTGCGGCTGATAAAAACTTAGTACCGTCAATTACAGAACCCCCACCAACAGCTAATAAATAGGTGATATTTTTTGCTTTAATCACTTTTAAAGCGTCCATTAATATTTCATATTCCGGATTTGCAGGAATCCCCCCAAACTCCGTGAAATCGACATTTGCTAATGCCGTTTTTACCCCGTCGTAAATACCATTCTCTTTAATACTTCCTCCACCATAAAGTAATAGTACTTTAGCATCTGCAGGAATTTCTTCTTTTAGTTTTTCTATGGTATCCTTTCCAAAAATAATTTTGGTTGGGTTTTTAAATTCAAAATTGTTCATCTTTCTTTCCCTATTTTTTTATAGTAAATCAGTTATTCAATTACTGTTACTAAATCTTCTGTGCTTTTTCTAACCTTCACGAGATTTACCAACCAATCGTTTTCGGCATCTCTGTAACCAAGGGGTAGCATTACTGCACTACGCAAACCTTTCGCTCTTAAACCCAGTATTTCATCTAACTTATCAGGATCAAAACCCTCCAGAGGGGTTGCATCCACCCCTTCGTAGGCGGCAGCAGTAATAGCTTGTGAAAATGCAATGTAAGCTTGTTTGGCAGCGTGATTAAAGTTTACTTCTTCATCCTGAGACGGATACATTTTCAACAACATTTGACGGTAGTTTTCCCAACCTTCATTTTTGAAGCCTCTAATCTCGTTTGTTAAATCAAACATATAATTAATCCTATCTTCTGTATAGGTATCCCAGGCAGCAAAAACCAGCAGGTGAGAACAGTCTGTTATTACAGATTGATTCCATGCTATTGGTTTAATTTGTTCTTTTATCTCTTGATTTTTAACTACAATGATTTCGAAAGGTTGCAAGCCACTCGATGTAGGAGCTAAACGCGCTGCTTCGATAATATTATCAATTTTATATTGAGGCACTTTCTCACCATTCATTGCTTTTGCTGCATACCTCCAGTTTAATTTGTCTAATAATTCCATTTTTTGAATTTTTATTTATTGTAATCCTTTTTCATTTAGCGTTTAATACTATCCCAGGCTGATAGAAATGCTTCTTCAACATGTGTTTTATTCAATTGAAATTCGTACTGTTTTTGAGCTATCATCAAATATGATAAAGGGTTTATCGAATAAGCATATAAAATATAATCTGAAATGGGCTTGATAACCCCTTCCTTCTTCCCGCGTTCCCAAAGGTCGAGCAAGGGTTGCAGATGCCTTATGCCTTCCTTTCTGCTGGGCTCATCAATTATTGGAGTGTTATTGCATTGATTTAAAAAAAAAGAATATTCACATTCATTAATGTTAAATTCTGCAATACGCTTCCATATAAGTTCAAAGCCGGTTTTAACGGATGTACTCTCATCATAAGTCTTAAAAACAAAATCTGTGTATTTCGTTTTTACTTCTAAATACGTTTGATTTACCAGGTCTTGCTTATTTTCAAAATATAGATAGATCGTTGCAGGGGAGACATTTGCCATTTTCGCAATTTTACTCATAGGCGTTGCATGGAAACCACTGTTATTCACTAATTCGATGGTAGCCTTTATGAGTGCATTACGCTTATCTATGCTTTTTTGAAGTTTAGCCATGAAATTGTGTTTGAGGCTACAAAGATACAAATAAAAATGAATGTTCATTCTTTTTTGTGAAAGCCTTAAGAATTGCTTTGAAGGTAAAGGGCAGCCTTCGATAGCTGTTAACGGCCATGCCATGAAGCGTTAGCTAGCAGCGCTGAAAGCGGTGACGGAAGGGGTCGTCCTGTACTACTTAAAACAGCTATAAAAAATCCCTTCCTCGTTCATAAACGTGCTATCCTTTCTGTTCAGATCCAATCTTCCTCCTGCAAAAGTGGTTGCAGGCAATCCCAATTCATAGAATATACATGCGGTAGCAGCAAAGTCCCATATGCTCCCTCCGCCTGCTTCCTTTTTCGGAAGCTTTAGCATACATGCCGGACCGTTTTCGAGCACACGAATGGCATTCAGCACCGAACCCGCTCCTGAAAGTTCTACTACCCCTTTTAAGTTAAGTTTTACCACCTGTTCATACAGTAAAGCTTCTATTTCGGAGGCCCGAGGTGTATCCTTTAATTTCTTATCGGTAACATAGGTTAAATAGTCGTTTGTAGGGGTTATCCTCCAGGGTTCACCCTTCTTAAAAGCCCCTTTCCCTTTAACAGCGTGATACAAGGTATTCGTTGCAGGATCAAAAACCACTCCGATATACGGGGTTCCATCTTTTGCGATCAAGGCTATAGATACTGAGAATCCGGGTTGCTTATTGATAAAGGGAAGGGTGCCGTCCATAGGGTCAATACACCAAAAATAATCGGCTTCGAACCTGCTCCCGTCATCTTCGATCTCTTCTGATAAAAACCCCAGACCGAACGCTGCACAGGTGGGGTGCAGATGCGAAAGAATGTCTTTTTCACAGGCCATGTCTACCGCGGTTACGACCTGAGAGGCGTAGCCCGAACCTCCCTCTTTTTTCATTACTTCAATGTCATCATTCATGTATTGCTGAATGACTTTTCCTGCGGCAATGGCGGCTTCTATGGCTATATCAGTAAGTTTTAAAAAGTCCATGGCTACAAATTATCGATCACTTCTGCGGTGACACGTTCACTATAATCATTGATCTTCCAGTGACCGGGACTCCACCCTTTCAGAAAGCGATGAAAATCTGCCCAGGCTACCCGATATAATGATCGCCATTCAGCTTCCAGGGCCTCATTTCTTTGTTTCAATGCTCCTTGTAAATACTCAAAATAGGTATCAAGGATAAGACCTTCCAAACGCTCACAATCCTTATCACGAAGGCAGCTTCCAATAAAATAAGCGACATCTTTCATCCCGCATCCGCCACCGACATACTGAAAATCCACCCCACTCACCTGTCCGTCTTTTGAAAAACAGAAGTTGGCGAGTTTCGCATCACCGTGAACAAAGGTTTTGTACTGACAGGTGTTTAGTTTTTCATCAATGACCGGGGCTGCCTCTTTCAGCCTGAGATCATCCAAGGCTTCCAACTCCTGGGGCCTTGTTTCCAAATGCCAATACGTCCCTGTTTCCCAAAGGCCTTCCGGAGCTGCCCCCAGGTAACTGGCATGAAATCTAGCCAGCCACTCCAGGCACCGGGCAATCTCATCCCATGAAACCATATCCTTACGCAAAGAATAGCCGGCTTCATCAAGATCTTCCAGGATCATAAGCACCTCATCTCCTTTCTTCTCAATACCCAGACATTTCGGCAAACGGGCAGCGCTGACCTCGCTGTAGCGATCATACCAGGTCGTTTCCACTTCATATGACTTCACCTTGCGCTGATGACCGACATCGGTATTCCATCCGCGGGGGTGATTGCTTTGTGTGGGCATCTGCACATGCTTTACCACCACACTGTTTACATGAGCATGTTCCAACCCTACCCGCATAATTTTTCCGTACCCACTCCACAATTCCTGGATCATCTCCTTTTCAGTGCAGGAAGAAGCCCCTGTTTTTTGCAGAATGAACGATCTAAAAGATGCTTTCATAAGGGCGTAAAGATAGCAAAATACAGATGGGAGGATAGGTCGACACCATTACACCTTTGCCCCTAAAGCTAATGAGTCTAACCAAGCGTACACCAACGTTTGCAAGGCTTAAGAATATAAGAAAGGCTACATCAACTCATAATAACTTCTTCAATCCTCCTATTATCATCCTTACTCTGAACGTGCTTAGAATGCTCAAGCAGCACACCTGCCTTCAAGGAGGGGAATATTCGTTTTGCTCTTTTGAGCATTTTTTTTCCCGGAAAGATGACGTCATGACGCGCTGCAAAAATGGTTATCGGGGTTTTGATACCGGACGCTTTTTTCGCATTGATCACAGGTACCGGGGTAAAGTCCATGTCGAACTCGAGAAACACTTTCGAAAGGAATTGAATTCCAAATTCGTCCCTCTCTGTGAAAACCTCAGCCAAAAACTGCTCTACATATTTGGGTCTTTTGGTCTTCATATACTGCTTCATCGGAATAAAGACTTTGAACAAGGCCTTTAAGGGATTGCCATTCACAATATATGCAGGTGCAGATAAAAATACTTGTTCAATTCTACTTTCATCGTATTCGAGCGTTTTCAGGATCACTAACCCCCCAAACGAAAAACCTGCCATGGTAACAGCATCCAGCTCCAGATTCCGGATAATCTCATTCATCCATTTCCCATACGATTCATCTTTCATGCTTAACCTGGTCTCGGCACTTTTATTGGGCTGAGCCAGGACGTCAACAGCATATACCCGATAGTTTTTGTAAATATTTGGGTAGGTTTCCAGGGCGATAGGAGCACAGGCATTAGAACCATGAACCAGGAGGATTGGTGGATTTGACGGGGCTCCCGCAGAAATTATGTTTGTCTCTCCATACGATGTTTTTACTTTAAAGGAGTCATATGGAATTTTAAGTTCATCAAGCTTTTGATCATAAAGCTGTAAAATATCCTGTTTTCCTTTTGCCGTTTTAAAGAGTGACTTCATATGCTTGTATACATTAAATGGAGAATAGTGATGGACTCTGCTTTCTTATTAAAAAAGTTTCTGACGTTATCAAGACACTTCTTCAGAACACTTTTTTCAAATTCCAAAAACCTTTATTGTTTCTATAAGTCAAACGTAAATGATTTACTGGGCGGAGTATGATCCTTTGATTGTAAAAGCCTATTTACAAGGGTTAATAAGAACAACAGGAATTCGTTACCCAACATTGCAAGGCAGCAAAGTTATTTATAAAATTCTTGCTCATTCACTTTAATTGTTGTCAGCTCGACAGTATGCCCGTCAGGGTCTTTGGTGTAAATGGAGTCAAAGTAATAATGGTCCTGGATCTTAAACTCCAGACCCAGTTCCTGATACTTTTCTTTAGCTTTTTCGAAATTTTCCCGCGTTACGTTAAAGGCAAAATGGTCGATCTTCACATTTTTAGAATTCGGATCCATTTCAGGGTCGGCCACATTAGCAGGGAACAAGGCAATGCCCGACTTTTTTGACATCATAAAAATCGGGTAATCACCCCACTCAGGCAGCCGGCAGGGCTTGAGACCTAAAACATTTTCATACCATTGCGCAGAAGCATTGAGATCTGACACCCGTAGGGCTATATGGTCTAAAAATTCAATATCTATATTATGCTCCTTATCTTTCAATTTACACGAATTATACACCACTACAGATCAAGTTAAGTAATATAGACGAAACTTGTGGGAGACCTTTGTAGGTTTACAGCCATTGTTTGCCGGATTGGGAATCATCTAAGGTAGGTTATTGACTAATTGATGACTTTTCCGGATTGCTGCATGCACCGGGCATAAGCAGGGCGATCAATACTGTAATTTGACTTTTTATCCTTTAGATGTATTTATTTTAATTCTTACCCAGCTCCTGTAGAAGAGAACTTGCCTTATCTTTCAAAAGATTCTTAGCGATCAGATCTTCCAGTATTTCCGTTGCTTTCTCTTTTTCACCCAAGGATTGATACGCCTGTGCCAGTACCATTTGAAGGTTTTCATCGAAAAAATAAGGCATACTCAATTCGACCATCTTCACACCCTTCTTCATTTCATTTTGGTCTTCTGCAGAGGCCAAGATCTTGTAATACCCCCAAACAGCGATCAACGGCATATCATAAGCTGCCTGATTTTTCTCCAATTCCACCACAGCCGATTCGAATGATCTTTTGCCATCAGACACCTCCTGAACAAGGTAGATACTGCGTTCATCTTTATAGAGATCTCTGGGCGCAGGGGTTATTCCCAGGGCTTTCACCACTGCCTCTGCAGATCCGGTCGTAGAGAATGGATTCTGGCCGGTAATGAACTTTCGGGATACAGCCACCCCCGAAAGCATAAAATCGGCCTGAGAAAAGACAGCCCCCCTGGCTTTGAGCTGATCCTCCAATCTAAAGGGAAATTCCTTTACCCATTTCTTACCAAAGAGGTCTTCTTCCAGATTGCAAAACCCGGTCATCTCTATGCCTTCAATGATAAATTTATCCCCATCCTTTACATTTACAAATGCAGCGGGACCATGACATACGGCAGAAATTACCGTTCCTTCCCTTCGGTATAAATTCAACAAAATATCCTGAAGCGAAGGGTCGTAGGGCAAATCGAACATAGCCCCTTTCCCCCCAACAACATAAACGGCATCATACCCGGAAGGATCTACTTCAGATGTTGCCAGAGTACTACGCAAAACCTTCATCACTTCCTGGTCATTCAAAACGGCCTGGTTATAGATCTTATCTTTATTGAACTGATCGGCTTCGACACTTCCTCCTTTGGGACTGGCCACATCTACCACGAGACCATTTTTCTTAAATATCAAATAAGCCTGGGTAAATTCATCAAACTCATATCCCGGTCTGGTCTCTCCTAAATCCTTACCGTAGCTGCTTACCACCATGAGGATCTTTTTAGGATCGTTCTTTGCCTGGGCTAAAAGCATAAAAGGCAATATAAGGACAAGGCATATCATTGCTTTTTTCATAATGTAATATTGTTTTAAATACATGTTTAAACTCGACGAGGAGGTCAAGGATTTGTTACATGGGTAGTTTTTAAATTAAAATGCTCTCAATACTTGATCTCCTTATTCGATCGACGGAGCATTTAGATGATATTTATGACTATTCCGACTTGGCATAAGGAGCATTCCAAGTACTAACAAACACAAATAATAAGGATAGGAAGTTCATAGTCTTTTTCATTTTATTCATCAATTAGGTGTTATACTAACCAAGACTTTCAACTCCATTAGATGTTACCAAAAGCCCTGTAAGAATTCTGCGATCATACCAAAAAAAACCCCAAAACATCCATGATAGCTGCGCCCCTGCTTACCTCCCTATCCAACTATACCCCGGAGTGAGCTATATTTGCATAAAATTGTTGCAATGGCCAAAGATTCGGCATTAGAACAGGCAGTAAGATTACTACAGAACGATGAGCTGGTAGCCATTCCTACCGAAACAGTATATGGTTTGGCGGCAAACGCCTTTTCTGACACCGCTGTGGAAAAGATCTACCAAACCAAGAACCGTCCGGCAAATAATCCGCTCATTGTTCATATTGCCAACAGGGTTCAATTGACAGACCTTGCTGTCAACATCCCGGAGCAGGCCCTCAAACTGGCGGAACACTTCTGGCCGGGACCCTTGACATTAGTACTCGAGAAGGCCCCACATATTTCAAAGAAGATAACGGCAGGAAAGAACACCGTTGCGGTGCGGATGCCAAATCATGAGCTCACCCTTTCCCTGCTCAGAAAACTGGACTTCCCATTAGTGGCCCCCAGCGCTAACCGGTCGAACCATATCAGTCCTACCCGCCCCGAACATGTGAAAGAATCTCTGGGCAACAAAGCCCCTTTTATTCTAGATGGAGGAAGTTGTACGAAAGGGATAGAATCTACTATTGTAGGATTTGATAACGGGCAACCTGTCATCTACAGGCTGGGAACCGTGTCTAAAGAGGACATCGAAAATGTACTGGGCAGATCTGTCCGAATAATGACAAAAGAAAGTAAAGAGGTGGTCACCCCGGGAATGTTTAAAAAGCACTATTCTCCTAAAACGCCCTTTATAGCCACCCACGACCTGCATTCCGAGATCGAAAAACACCCCGGAAAGAAACTGGGTATCATCAGCTTTACCACTTCAGTACTTCCAACCGACGAACACATTTGGAAGGTACTCTCTCCGGGGAGAGACCCCATGGAGGCTGCCTCCCGGTTATATGCCCTCATGCATGAACTCGATGGGGCCAACCTCGATCTTATCATAGCAGAATACCTGCCTGAGCAAGGGGTTGGGGCTTCGGTTAATGACCGGATGAGAAGGGCTTCTTCAAAGTAAGTTTTTTGGGTTAAGGGTACGGGTTACACGCTAAAGGCTAATGGGGTAAGAAAACCAAATCATCCATCAAAAAGAAGATCCTGCGCCCCGGCGAAGGACCTCGCCATCCTAACATTCTACCCAAATCCCCACATCCCTTAAGTAAAACGTATTATCAGATTTTTCTGATATTATTATATATTTACCCCTTAGTTTATGAAACCAACCATCTTATGAGATTCCTCTTGCCAACCCTGCTACTCACCCTATTGTTCATCACCTGCAAGGGTTATGCTCAACGGGCAAATTTCATTCGGGTATACGACCTCGACGGAGAAAAGCTTTATAAAGGGTATATCACGGAAGCCGACGAGAATTTTCTTCACCTGAAAAGAGGTGGTATGAATTACTCTGTACCCTACAATGCCATCGGCCACATCAAAGGCTATCGTTCCTTCGGGCATTACGCCGGAGGAGGTGCCGGGTATGCTGCCCTGGCAGGAGTTGGCGCCGGACTTGTTATATTTTCACAGTCAATGAATGATACTTCCGGAATCGGGGGAGCCGTTGGAGCGGGTATGGCTGCTGTCACCCCGGTGGTTTTTGCCCTTGCGGGTTATATCGGGGGTTTGGTGATCTATGCCACCAAGAAAAAGATCTCCTATGACGTCAATGGAAATAAAACGCAATGGGACTACTTCCGTAATGTTTACTATGGCACCACAGAAGATGCCACTACGGTAGAGAATGAAATAAATAACGGCTTATTATCACCGGACACTAATGGGATATAGCTGTGGACAGGCCTTCCTACCCTAAGATGGTGAATGGGTTAAAAATTCAGGTTACGGGGTACGGGTTAAGGGCTAAGGGCTAAGGGCTAAGGGCTAAGGGCTAAGGGCTAAGGGCTAAGGGCTAAGGGCTAAGGGCTAAGAAAACTAAATCATCCATAAAAAATAGATCCAGAGCTCGCGGGAGAAGCTCCCATTCTTTACAGTGGCCCCACTGCACCACCTATCGTACCCGATTAAAGGCGAGATATTAAAAAAAACAGTTGTTTGCCAGCGCACCTCCCGAGGCGTCAGGATGACTCCCCTGGCTGCCGCCAGGCAGGCCTGTTTGCCGACAGGTAAATTCGCTAAAAAGGTCTACTTCCCCACGCACCACCTGGCTCCTCACTATGAAAGGTTCACAGAACCTTCCATTGCCGTTCGGCCCTTTAAACGCTCGGTCCCCCCACATCCCCATATCCCCACATCCCCACATCCCCATATCCCCATATCCCTAAAATATTCCGTATCTTGATAACAGCTTTCGCTCGTTGAAAAACCACCATGAAAACCACTGAAAAATTTGCGCAACACCTGAAACAGCTCTACACAGGAGGCAACTGGACCGGTGTCTGTTTAAAGGATGTATTAAAGGATGTCACCTTAAAAATGGCGACCCAAAAAGTACAGAACCTCAACAGCATCCTGGCGCTTACCTATCACATCAACTATTACATCGAGGCCGTATCCGGGGTACTGAGTGAAGGGGTTTTAGATGCCCATGACAAATTCAGCTTCGATCATCCTGAACTCACTACCGAGAAAGAATGGCAGGACTTTAAGGATGAAGTACTGCTGAATGGCAGCCACCTTTCTGAAGCCATTGCTGCCCTGCCCGATGAGATCCTGGATACCTTTTTCACCGATGTTAAATACGGCTCCTACCACCGGAACTTTATAGGCCTGCTGGAGCATACTCATTACCACCTGGGTCAAATGGCCATCCTGAAAAAGATCCTTCCCTCCTGAATTCATTTAAAACCCGGTAGCTTATCGGTACTTACTGTCATATACCGATAAGTCTTACAAAACCTCTGAAATTGAATATCTTGAAAGTTATTTTTGCTTTAAAGCACCTGCCATGAAAAGACTCTTCATATTACTTCTGATCTGCTGCTATAACGGTTTACAAGGACAGGAACCCAATATCCTGACTCCTGATGATGTGGCCCGCATTCAGGAGGCTAAACAGGTCCTGATTACGCCCGATGGCGAGCATATCTTTTACACCATCACTGTTCCTGCAGATCCGAGGGCAGAAAATGCCCTGCCCGCCACCGAATTATACCGTTATGATACTGACAGTGGAGTAAGTATTGCGTTGATCAATGAAAAGGCGATTGCCAACCTGGCACTGCGCCCCAAACACAACACGCTCAGCTTTACAGCCCGACCCGGCAACCGAAAGAATACAGCCATCTATGAGCTTTCCATTGAAGGGGACTACCTCTCCATGATCGCTTCCTATAAAACCTCTATAGCTTCTTATACCTGGAGTCCTGACGGTACAACGATCTTATTTACAGCTCCGGAACACCCGAACCAACCCAAACCGGAACTGCCTTACCAGCCCGAGATCTTTGAAGAAGATCTGAAAAGAAATGCTGCATATACTTTAGAAGTGGCTTCAGGTGCAGTTAACATACTGCCCATTGCAGGTCATGTCACTGCGGTTAATTGGAGCTTAAGCGGCGATCAGATAGCACTGCTTGCAGCTCCCAGCTCTTTGATCGATGATATCTACACCAGCCAGAAGATCTATTTTCTAAACCCTGAAAACTACACCGTTTCTTCAGAGATCGATCACACAGGAAAAAAAGGTGAAATGACCTGGGCACCCGATGGTACCCGTCTGGCCTTTATTGCCGGAGCCGATAAGCACGACCCTATTGCCGGTCGCCTTTTCCTGGCATCCGGTAAAGACAGCAAACCTGTGCTTATGACTGCAGCAATGGGAATGACCTTTGAAAAGCTTCATTGGAAAGACAATAATTCACTTTGGTTCTCAGCAAGCAAAGGAGTAGGCACCATACTGGGTGAAATGAAAAACGGAGGCACCATCTCCCCCATTATCCAATCTGATCAATTAGCTATTCAGGATTTCAGTATAGCCGCTAACGGCAGTTTAGCTTTTATTGCAAACAGTCCGGAACATCCCAATGAAGTCTTTCTGATAGAGAAAGGAAGCAAGAGCCCGAAAAAGATCACAGACCTAAACCCCTGGCTTCAGGAAAAAGAGCTGGGCACACAGGAAGTGATCACCTATAAGGCTGCAGATGGCCTGGAGATAGAAGGGTTATTAATAAACCCTGTAAAGCAAACCGGCCTGACACCAATGATCACGGTGGTACACGGAGGGCCCGAGTCCCATTTTAATAATGGCTGGCTAACCACCTATTCCAGACCGGGGCAAATGGCTGCCGGGAAAGGGTATGCTGTATTTTACCCCAATTACCGCGGCAGTACCGGAAGAGGGTTAGAGTTTGCCATGTCGAGCCAGGGTGATCCGGCAGGGAAAGAATTTGACGATATCATTGACGGCATCGATCACCTCATTGAAACGCGAAATATTGATAAAAGCAAGGTTGGCGTTACGGGAGGATCTTACGGTGGATATGCCACGGCATGGATGGCCACCAGGCATACCGATCGGTTTGCAGCGGGAGTCATGTCTGTCGGTATAAGTAACAATCTCTCCAAATGGGGCACCAGTGATATTCCGGAAGAGATGTTTCTGGTACACAGCAGAAAACGTATCTGGGATGACTACGAGTTCTTTTTGAAAAGAAGTCCGATCTATTACGCCGATCAGGCCAAAACACCCTTGTTGATCATGCACGGTAAAAACGACACCAGGGTAGATCCGGGGCAGTCTTATGAACTCTACCGCCATATCAAAACAAGAACAGACACTCCGGTACGCATGGTGCTCTATCCCGGAGAAGGTCATGGAAACCGAAAGTCTACCGCCCGATACGATTTCAGTTTACGCATGTTACAATGGTTTGACCATTACCTAATCGAAAACAAAAAACAACTTCCCTCCATGAAGGAAGAACTTCTATTTAAAAATTAATATTTAAACCATGTTTAGGATACTCTTACTAGTATTTGTTTTGTGTCCCCTCTTATTGAGCGCTCAGCTCAAGGCGAGTGATGTAGACACCTTCAGGCTTGACAATGGAATGAAATTTCTGGTTGTCGAAGATTTTTCCATTCCCAATGCCAATATGTATCTCTTTTATAAGGTAGGCAGCAGGAATGAATACCAGGGCATCACCGGTCTGTCTCATTTCTTTGAACACATGATGTTCAACGGTGCTAAAAAATACGGTCCAAAAGAGTTTGACCGTGTCATGGAATTCAATGGAGGTGCCAACAACGCCTATACCACCAATGATGTAACCGTATATACCGACTGGTTTCCGGCCGCGTCTACAGAAGTGATCTTTGATCTTGAAAGTGACCGCATCGCCAACCTGAGTATTGCACCGGAAATGGTAGAGAGCGAGCGAGGCGTTGTTCTGAGCGAAAGAAGAACAGGACTGGAGAATTCACCCTGGCGTGAATTGATCTACCTGATCAATGGAATGGCCTTTATGGAACACCCGTACCAATGGCCCGTGATCGGTTATGAAGATGACATGAAGAACTGGACCCAGGAAGACCTGGAAGCCTATTTCGAAACTTACTATGCTCCCAATAACTGTGTGGTGGTTATCTCCGGAGCCATCACCACAGAGGAGGTTAAAAAGCTGGCAGAGCAATACATGGCCCCCATTCCTGCTCAGCCTTCCCCCCCCAAGGTTCACATCACAGAGCCTGAACAAAAGGGAGAGCGGCGCTTCACCCATTACCGCGAGGTAGCCACCCCCTATATGATGATCAGCTATCATGTGCCTGAAGCCACCCATGAAGATTATTATGCCCTGAGCTTATTAAGTGCTGTGCTGAGCAATGGAAATTCTTCCAGATTATATTCAAGCCTTGTTGATGACAAACAACAGGTGTCTCAAATAGGCACCCTGTTCGATGCCAGTTTTGACCCGGGATTATTTACCATATATGCCCTTGCCAGCCCTGAGGTCAATACAGAGGCCATTGAATCCGGTATTTATGAGGAAATAGAAAAGATCCTGACCGAAGGGATCACCGAAGAAGAACTGCAAAAAGTAAAGAATCAGAAGCTTATAGAATTTTATCAGCAGATACAGACCATCAACGGTAAATCTAACAATATAGGCACCTATGAGGTGTTTTTTGGAGATTATGCAGAAATGTTTAATGCACCCGAGGCCTTCAATAAGGTTACCCAAGAAGAGATAAAGGAGGTCGCCCAAAAATACCTTACCCATCAGAACAAAACCGTGGGGATTATTCGTAACCAACCAGAAAATTAGTCATGAGATCAAATATTCAACACCACATCATCTTCATAGGGATACTTTTTTTAACAGGCAATGTCCTGTTCGCCCAGAGCTATACATTCCCCGAATACACTTCTTATCAGCTGGAAAATGGCCTGACCATTAATCTGATGGAACAAAAGGAGGTGCCTTTGATAAGTATCTCAGCGCTCATCCCCGCAGGGGCTGTCAACGATGATACTAAGCCGGGGATTGCCTACCTTACGGCAACTGCTCTCAAACATGGTACTACCAACTATTCTAAGGAGGATATTGATAAGACCCTTGATTTTTTAGGGGCAGAGATCAATACCTATGCAGGGAAAGAATTCGCCGGCTTAGAAGCAGGGTTCATTTCCAAAGACCTCGATAAGGTAATGCCCATCCTGGCTGAGATCATGACCCAACCAGGTTTTGATGCAGAAGAACTGCAGAAGGAAAAAGACCGTCACCTGGCCGGGTTAGAACGCAAGAAAGAGCAGCCAAGAGCCGTTATTGGTCAGTTCTTTGACCAATTGATCTACAGCGATCACCAGTATGGCACCATTACCGATGGCAACCTGAGTTCGGTACAGTCAATCACAAGAGAAGATATCCGGGAGTTTTTCAACGAACACTATCATCCTTCAAAAGCTGTGATAAGCATCGTAGGCGATTTTGACCTGGAAGCCATGAAAGAACGTATGGAGAACTATTTCGGCTCATGGAAAGGAAAAGAGGCTGAGAGCACCTCTGTTGACGGCCTTCCCGAATTGGCCGAGAGCAACCAGGTACTCCTGGTTAACAAAGATGATGCCACCGAAACCACCTTTTATATTGGTGGTAGAGGTATCAGCAGAAACAACCCGGATTATCTCGGCATCATGGTGGTAAACACCTTCTTTGGAGGACGTTTTACCTCCATGCTCAACGATGAATTAAGGGTTAATTCAGGGCTTACCTATGGTGCCAGAAGTCGGTTTGATACTATGAAAGAAGGCGGCAGCTTCTATATAAGTACCTTTACTGCCACCGAAACCACAGAAGCAGCCATGGATAAGGCCATTGAAGTACTTAAAAAACTGCATGATCAGGGAATCTCAGAGCAGGATCTTACCTCAGCAAGGAATTACGTGAAAGGGCAATTTCCTCCTCGATTTGAAACCAGTGGTCAACTGGCCGGTTTACTCAGTGAAATGTTCTGGTACGGTTTTGACGAATCGTTTATTAACAATTTCAACACCAACGTTGATCAAATGACCACAGAAAAGGTCAAAGAGATCATCAGCATTTATTTCCCGAAAGACCACCTTAAGATCGTCATGATAGGAAAGGCTACAGAAATTGAGGGTATTGCCGCCAAATACGGGGAAGTAAGTAAGGTTGAGATAGAAAGTATAATTCAATAGATGAACACATAGAAAAGGTGTCTTAATAAGGCAGCATTGGGATAGCTCTTATGGAGAGTTTTTCTCCTTAATGCTGCTTATTTTACCCTCGTAATTGATAAAATCTCTGTTTGAACTGTTGACCTTCAAATAAGCGGTACGCCCCGGGTATACGGTAAGGATCATCCAGTAACTGTTTGTTTTATCGGTTACCTCAAAGCGCACTTCATAAAGTTGTTTCTCGGGTTTATAGGTTAGCTCGAAACCCTGATAGGGTTTATGAAAGTTAAAGCCATTCTTTCGAGGGTCTAAGGATACGTTCATTCGTTGCACCCCGTAATACGGCAGGTTAACGTCCACCGAGTCACCGGTCATACGAAGATAATTGGGGTTACCAACAAGGTTGATCCTGTTTGGGGTATCGCCATTTCTCAACAACCCTGCATTGGCCAACGCCGCCATTTCCCGGGTGGTCTGCGGCAGCGCCCAAAGCGCCTGGAATTCAAAATCCCTTTCTTCCAACAGTGCTTTCAAAGAAGATAATTCTTCGGGTGTAGGCTCTGATTTTGACGAACCACAGGAGACCATCAAAAGCACTAGCAGACAAAAAACAAACAACCTTTTCATTTTCAAATATTTGCCTGATTAATTTACAATCTTTACCTTAGATAATTATGGTCTGACACTAATAAAACATCAACTTTAAAGGAGGGTGGAAACTATTTTATCTCTGCATGAAAGGAGTCTGGCATAAAAACTGCTATTTCGATCATTCAAACTTCAAAATTTTATAAAACATGAAAAACGCTAAAAGAATTCGGCTTAACATCCCTTATATCATGATCTGGGCATTGATCGTGATGGCCGGCTGCGGACCCGTAAATGAAAAAAACAAATCCGCCAACCAAGGCAATGATTCCATAACCGGAACCGAAGAAAGTATGAGCTCCGGAAAGACCGTTACTGAGGCTGCTGACCTTACCGACGGACAATGGATACTAATCAAGCTTGGCGGAGAGGCTATAAATCCTGAGGAGGGGCAAAAACCGGCCTACCTTGTTTTTGATGAAGAGAACAGTCGTTTTGGTGGCAATAACAGCTGTAATGATATCGGAGGAAACTACAGCCTTAAAGAAGGAAATCGCATAACATTTTCGCAGATCATTTCTACCCAAATGGCTTGTATGCCTAATGAGATCGAACTGCCGTTTATGGAAGTACTGGATAAGGTTGACAACTACACTATTAATGGAGATACCTTGTCTTTGAACAAAGCACGTATGGCCCCTTTGGCAGTTTTCGTATTAGGTAAAAAGGAGTAAAAACTTTGAACTCAGGGCATGCTGAAGTTTGAAGTTCAGGAAAGAGGATTCGGGAAATGGTCAGATTCATCTTCATTGGGCCGTTTATGCAGGCATTTAAAATCTTTTTCCACCAAAATATAGGGAGTTGGCAACACGCCTTCCTTTTCCCGGTTATCGAAACCAACCTGCCCGGTTTCCGTCCATTTCCGGGCTATGGCCTTCGGAACGTGTATTGTAATACTGTTATTTGAAAAGGAGGCGCAGAGTTCCCTGCCATTCTCTTCTGTTACCAGGGCGTATTCCAGGGAAGATGATGACGGGGTAGAAAAAGTAGTCGTATCGGTGACGCGGCCTGTATTACGAAATTCATCCACCTCCCCCTGTGTGAGTCGCATTCGAATGGTATCACCCTTAATTCTCAATTTCATGGCTATGGCTTATTAGGTGTTTTATAAACTACAATTCCGGGTAAACTGAACAGTATTTCTACTTTAAAATCCAAATTATTTCACAATTTATGCCGTGATCAGCCCAATTTCATCAGGGTATATAGATTTTATCTATGATCCTCACCAATGAGACACAATAGCAGGAATTCAAACGATATCGAGTTTGACATAATATGGCCCTTACCCCCTATGCCATAAGCTCTAAGAGAGCCCATACACTTAGGATCAGGTCATGCCCGAATGGCACCTGTGAACATACTAATTTACTTCTTTTTCTGACAGATATTCCGGAAAATTCTATTTTACATAAGATATAACTATTTGACTTAAGAGCCTGAAATAGCGTTATTTGCTACAATAATTCTATAGTATGTCTTTAATAAGCATTAGCAGAAAAACAAGATTAGAAAAAAGGTACAGCAAAAAAATGGGAAGTATAAGCGTGAAAGTAACTTATGTTAAGAAGATGCTTTTAGGTTTGGTACCTCTTCAAACATTGCACAAGTACCGCGAAACCTATTATGGAAAGGTAAAAGATTGTAAAGACTGTGTGATCACAGCTTAAGAAAAGAAAAGCCCCGGAAAGGGGCTTTTTTTATAGCTTAATCTTTTCAAGCGTTTTTTCGAGATCTTTCTCTACTTTCTTAGCTTCTTTTTCGATGGCTTCTCCCGCTTTTTCTGCAGCTTCTCCGAGATCTTCACCCGCCTCTCCGAGCTTTTTGCCTGCTTCTTCTAGCTTACTTCCCGCATCTTTAAAGGAGTCTTCTATTTTCTCTGCGGTGGTCTTTTCACGACAGGAAATAGTGGTTAATCCAACGCCCATCAGGATTACTCCGAACACTAACATTTTTCTCATAGTCTCATTATTAAGGTTAAATTCTTCAGGTAATTATTATTCCGCTGACGGAACCTCACCGGCAGCAACTTCGGCTGAACGATCGATCTTCTTCACCAATCCCTGGAGTACTTTTCCGGGGCCTACTTCCGTAAATAACTGAGCTCCATCTGCGATCATTTGCTGTACACTTTGGGTCCACTTAACGGGGGCGGTTAATTGTGCTATTAAATTCTCTTTGATGGCTTCAGGATCTGTTACCGCAGTAGTGGTTACGTTCTGATACACGGGACAAACAGGGGTATTGAAAACAGTCTGTTCAATAGCCGTTGCCAGGGCCTCTCTTGCAGGCTCCATTAAAGGAGAGTGAAAGGCACCTCCCACGGGGAGTAAAAGCGCTCTTTTTGCTCCTTTTTCCTTCATGCCCTCACAAGCCTTTTCAACAGCTTCGATCTCTCCCGAGATCACAAGTTGTCCGGGGCAATTATAATTGGCGGGTACCACCACTCCGTCAATACTATTACAAACCTCTTCTACCACCTCATCGGCCAGTCCAAGAACAGCCGCCATGGTACTCGGTTTCATTTCACATGCCTCCTGCATGGCCAAGGCTCTTCTGGAAACAAGCTTTAGTCCATCTTCGAAATTCAAAGCTCCATTGGCTACCAGAGCAGAAAATTCGCCAAGAGAGTGACCAGCCACCATATCCGGACGAAAACTGTCTCCCATTACCTTACTCAATATAACCGAATGTAAAAAGATTGCCGGCTGGGTTACTTTGGTCTGTTTCAGGTCATCTGCAGAGCCTTCAAACATGATATCAGTGATCCGGAATCCAAGGATCTCATTGGCCTTTTCAAAGAGCTCTTTTGCCTCGGCCGATCTTTCATAAAGATCCAGACCCATTCCTGTGAATTGCGCACCCTGTCCGGGAAATACATATGCTTTCATCCTAGTTCTTTTGATTATTTAAATGCAAAAGTAGCTAATTAATTCAAACGTCATCACCCTCTGTAAACCAGGAGGCGTAGGTTACATAATTATTAGCGATACGTTCGATCTCACCGCTGCTCAATTCCGGGCGCACCTTCGCGATCTTTTTCGCGGGAACACCGGCATAAATATATCCTGACTCCACCCTGGTATTGGCGGTAACCACTGCACCTGCCGCTACAATGGCATTCGATTCCACCACACAATCATCCATCACAATACTTCCCATACCGATAAGCACATTATCATGTATGGTACAACCGTGTACGATGGCATTATGCCCTATAGAAACATTGTTGCCAATATTTACCGGGCTCTTTTGATAGGTACAATGTATGACGGCTCCATCCTGAACATTTACCCGGTTGCCCATTTTGATGTAATGGACATCGCCCCTTACCACAGCATTATACCAAACACTGCATTCATCACCCATGGCGACTTCGCCAATAAGGGTAGCTGTTTCTGCAAAGAAGCATTTTTTACCATATTGCGGTTTGTTACCGCGAACCTCTCGTAAAATCATAGTCGAAATTTTATCTGGTTGTAGATCTTTTTTCAAGGATCACATCAGTAATTTACTGCCGGGCATTTACAATCATAAGGTTGTTTACCTTTTAAGAAATCGTAACCCAGGGTTATCTGATGAAATCCCCCGGCATCAAATATAGCATCTCCTGTCTGATAAGAATAGGTGTACGAAAACATAAAATTCCCGTAATTAAAACCTGCAAGAGCGGTTAACAGATCAAGGCCCTGTCCATAAGTTGCTGCATTCAATGCTGCTTTGCTTCCGGATTCAAGACTGGTTCTGTACGACATCCCTCCCCAGAGTGTTATACCTGTGAGCTGCTTGTATACCTTGAAATTAAGGTCAGCCATAGACTCACGGGTATAGTCTGCATATTGAAACAGTACCGATGGTTCATATTGCCACGAATTTTTTCCGAAAACGTATCCTGAAGTCACCAGGTATCGCCTCAGGTTATCGATCTCTTCAACGGTGTAAAGGTCTCTCCCTGTACCCAGGAGATTTTTAAGGGTAACGTGAAAGAAGAATTCAAGGAAATGATAGGATAAACCGAGGTCAACGTTGTAGTATGTACTCTGCAGGTTACCACCACTTACTATAGGGTCGGGAACCAGAGACATAAACTCAGATTCATCTAACCGGCTTTGCAGTAGTCCAACATTCAATCCAAAAGAAAGCTGATGGAGGTCAATCAGATCTCTGGAAAACCGAAGGTGATGTGCATAGGTAAGTTTTATTCCGGTTTGAGAGTGATAGCCATTCTCATCATTTAAGAGAATGATCCCTGCCCCGCTGCGGTCGCTTATTCGCATATGAGCATTAAGTGTTTGTAAGTTGGGAGCACGTTTTGCGTCAAACCATTGCTTTCGGGCGGTAAGTCGCACCTTCCCTCCCTGGCCCGCACCGGCCATAGCCGGATGTATCAGGTACCAGTTATCAGAAAGATAATCGTGATATACCGGGAGTCCCTCCTGGCTGGAACACAAAACAGGGAGCAGGAAGAAAAGGAACAGTGCCGTTAATTTAGAAATGGCCATCCGGGTTGAGATTACTGTTCAAACAGAACCATCTCAAATATAAGACAGTTCGCCAGTGATTTTGTAATTTTGCACCAAAATATAGTTAATGAATAAGATAGAGATCCAAATAAAGCCTACTAACAGGCCTGCTATTGTAAAGTTTGAAGCTAACAAGTTTATTTCAAGAGATAAAAACTACGAATTCAGGAATGTAGATGAAGCAGCCAACTCGCCTCTGGCCAAGCAATTGTTTTATCTGCCTTTTACAAAAACAGTTTACATCTCCGGAAATTTCATTGCCATAGAGCGCTACGATATCGTACAGTGGCCCGATGTTCAGGAAGAGGTGGCAGAACAGATAGAAAATTACCTGAATTCAGGAGAGCCTGTATTTATTAACCAGGACTCTAATGAAAAAGTTCCTGTAACGGTTTATGCCGAGTCTACGCCGAACCCTGCTGCCATGAAATTTGTGGTTAATAAAAAGCTGGTATTGGCTCCGTATGAATTTAAGAACATCGAAGAAGCTAAACCCTCACCATTAGCAACCGGATTATTTCATTTTCCATTCGTGAAAGAGGTATTCATCGACGAAAATTATGTTTCAGTATTGAAATATGATATTGCTGAGTGGAATGATGTTGCCATGGAACTCAGAGAATTCCTGAGAAGCTATCTCGAAGAAGGAAAGACCATTGTTAGTGATGAGGCTGTAAGCGTACAACCCGGTCAATCGGCCGATACTGCGGCATCAGCAGCCGCTTCGCCAGCCCGACCCGATCTTTCCGGTCTTGATGATACCTCACAGCAGATCGTTGCCATTTTAGAAGAATACGTAAAGCCGGCCGTTGCCAGCGATGGAGGAAATATCATGTTCGACTCCTACGATGAAGCGTCAGGAACAGTGAAGGTAATACTCCAGGGAGCCTGCAGCGGTTGCCCTTCTTCTACTTTTACCCTGAAGAACGGAATCGAGACTATGTTGAAGAATATGCTCAATGAAAAAGTAAATGAGGTTATCGCCATAAACGGCTAAAACATATACCACAATATAAAAAGCCGCAAGAATGCGGCTTTTTTATTTTTTTGACCTTACGGTTTTGTCGGGGGAAGCCCGTAAAGTAAGCATATCAGATTTACAGTATTACCGATCAGATCGCGGGTGTCTTTTAGAAGGTTAACATAAAGTTTTATGTTAGATGCCACGATCCGGTCATCTTTCAACCGTACCTTCTGCGTTTTGGTAAGTCCCGAAACATACTTAAATAATGAAAAAGACTCCTCCAGGTCTCTTTGTATGTTCTTCGGCCTCCTGTTTTCAAAATAAGCGTTTAACAACTCAAAAACACATTCAGAACGCTCGTATATTCTCCTGAGCTCCCTGATCTGATTGAAGCTTAAATTACGATGATGGTTAAGTAGATGGTCATAACTATCAGCAGTAATATTTCCTACCGATCTGATCATGCCCTGTAGATGATCTAAAATGGAAATATAGGGTTTACCGATCTTTACAGAGGTCTTTTCCGATGAACAAAGAACAGCCCTTATTTCTTCCGATATTTGACCAATTTCTGCTTCCAGGGCCGATAGTTTGACCATATTTTTTTGCAGGTCCTCAGGATCTTTTATGGCCAACCCTCCTATCGTATCCGTGTAGATCATGCTGACCTCCATGATCACCTGCCTCATCCTGCCTGATGCGCCGGGCACCCAAGTATCTAGTTCATCAAGCCTGTAACCTCTTCTCTTCAAGAGTGGTTTCCTTGTTGTCAATAAATAAACTGCAACACCCAGACATAGTATGGTCAACATCAGAATGAACCATCCATTTGTACCATTAATAGCACAGGAAAAAATACGCAGTATTCTCCCGGCAAATAAGGGAATATAGTATTTGACAAATGGAGAAAAGATCATATCACAGAAGTAATTCAGCCGCTGTATTAATAGTGCAAAAGTGTTACAGTCTTGAAAAAGAGCTGTTTCCGTAACATTAAATAATAATTAACTTAAGAGCGCTAAGCTTTTAACTATTTGTTTTACAGTGCTTTATCTTTATTTCAGATATGAATCATTATCTTTATTGCTAATACGTATTGTTCAACCTAAAAATCAAAACCAATGTCTGTTTTAAAAGTTATTGAAGTACTGGCCGATTCTGATAAAAGCTGGGAAGATGCAGCAAAGAAGGCTGTAGAGAAAGCCTCTAATTCTGTTGATAATATAAAATCGGTGTATATTAATGAACAAAGTGCCACGATCAAGGATGGAGAGATCCAGTCTTACCGGGTAAATGTCAAGATTACCTTTGGTATAAAATAATTCCATGAAGGGAATCTATTGATCAACGTCCCGGGAGGGACGTTTTTTTTGTAGAAAAAATCTATATATGACCAACGAACTTCACACTTCAAATAGTCCGTACCTTTTACAACATGCCGGTAATCCGGTACATTGGCAAGTCTGGAACGACGAAACGCTTCAAAAGGCCAAAGCCTTGAATAAGCCAATCCTTATTAGTGTTGGTTACGCCGCATGCCACTGGTGTCATGTCATGGAAAAGGAATGCTTTGAAGATCCAGCGGTAGCACAGGTTATGAATGAAAACTTCATCAATATCAAGGTAGATCGGGAAGAACGTCCTGATATCGATCAGGTGTATATGTCGGCCCTGCAGATCATGACCAACAGCGGAGGCTGGCCCATGAATATTGTTGCCCTTCCTGATGGAAGACCTTTCTGGGGAGCCACCTATCTTAAAAAAGAACAATGGGTATCTGTTTTAAAACAACTTGGGGAACTCTACCAAAACGAACGTGATAAAGTTGAGGATTACGCCTCGCGGTTAACCGAAGGCATAGGGGTTCTGAATAGTTTAAACCCCCCTGCCGATAGTGACCTTCCGGGAAAGGACTTGTTACATACCGCAGTTCAACATTGGAAACAATATATGGATCAGGAGTATGGTGGCAGAAAGGGAGCCCCAAAATTCATGATGCCAGTAAACCTCAATTTCATGCTCGCCTACACCCACCTGGAGAAAGACGAATTTACAGAATCACATCTTGAAACCACCCTGAAAAAAATTGCCCATGGAGGTGTTTACGACCAGCTGGGGGGCGGATTTGCACGGTATTCCACTGATAACAGGTGGCATATTCCCCATTTTGAAATGATGTTGTATGACAATGCCCAGCTATTATCTGTTTATGCCCTGGCCTATAAAAAGTATAAGGATCCTGAATACCTAAGTGTTATTGATGGCATACATTCATTTATTAGCAGAGAACTTACAGGGCCTAAAGGAGAGTTTTATTCCAGTCTTGATGCCGACAGTCTAAATGAAAAGGGTGTTCAGGAAGAAGGGGCATTTTATACCTGGACCGAGAAGGAATTGGAAGAACTTTTGGGTGAAGATCTTGAGATCTTCAGAACGGTATTTAATATCAATGCTAAAGGATATTGGGAAAACGGACGCTATGTATTATTCCGAAGCTCAGACTTCGGCAGTATCGCTGCTGATAAGGGTATGGATAGCACCGAATTTGACGAACTCGTTAAAAGTATGACCGGCAAGCTTCTTTCTGCAAGAAGTAATAGACCACATCCCGGTCTTGATGACAAGTGCCTGACCTCCTGGAATGCGATGGCTATAACCGGACTCGTTAATGCCTTCCTGGCTACAGGTGAAAACAAATACCTGGAAACCGCGCTTCGTAATATTACCTTTCTCGAGCAGCATATGTTCAGTAACGATAACAGCTTGCTGCACAGCTTTAGAAAGGGGAAGGCTGCTATATCGGGGTTCCTGGAAGATTACTGTTTTCTGATAGAGGCCTACATTCTTCTCTACCAGGCAGGCTGTGGTGAAAACTATTTGATTCGGGCCAGAGACCTGTGTAACTATACTCTTGATAATTTCTTTAATGAGAAGCACAAAATGTTTGGGTTCACCTCAAAGAACGAACCCGGCCTCATAAATACTCCTGTTGAGAAAAGTGACAATGTGATCCCTGCTTCGAATTCGGTCATGGCCCACAACCTGCATACCCTGGGTACTATTTTCGGCAATACCGCCTACTTGAACCTTTCAGAGGCCATGTTGGTGCGTATGAAGGATGATATGAGGTCTTACGGGTATAGTCATGCCAACTGGCTTCACCTGGCCCTGAAATTTACCTACCCTGCATTCGAAATTGCAATTACCGGGAGCAATGCCATGCAACACACCCTGGAAATCCAGAAAACCTACCTCCCCAACGTGGTGGTTGCTCATGCAGAGATACCCAGTAATATACCCCTGCTAAATGGGCGTTTTCAAAACGGAAAAGAACTGTTCTATGTTTGTCGCGATCAACGATGTGACCTCCCGGTCTCTGATCTTTCGTCTTGCTTAAAACAGGTTACAAATAGCTCAAAATAACGACCTTAATCGCTGTTTAACAGGTTATTTAATCGGGTTTGTAAGTAGTTTTCTTAAATTTGTTAAAAATTCTATTATGCAAGAAAGCACTCAATCAAACGATTTTCTGGAAAAAGCTCTTGAATTCATTCAAAATATTGATCTGCAAGCTATAGCCCTTAAGGTCCTCGCCGCTATTGCTATCTATATTATCGGGGGATGGCTTATTGGCCGTGTTGTAAGAATTGCCGATAAGATCATGGCCAAACGCGATTACGAATCCAGTTTGCGCGGATTTTTGAAAAACCTTATCAGTTGGTCACTAAAGATCTTATTAATTGTTGCCATTTTAGGCACCTTCGGGATAGAAACCACTTCTTTTGCCGCAATCATCGCTGCTGCCGGTCTGGCCATTGGTCTTGCTTTGCAGGGCTCTATGTCTAATTTTGCCGGAGGCGTATTGATCCTGATCTTTAAACCCTTCAGAGTGGGCGATTTTATTGAGGCCCAGGGCATGTCAGGAACTGTTAAGGAAATAGGCATTATCAATACACGTCTGAGTACTTTCGGCAATCAGATCGCCATTATACCTAATGGTAAGCTTGCCAATGACAACATTCTCAACTACAGTGCTGAGAACACCAGAAGGGAAAACCTGACCTTTGGGATCAGTTATGATTCTGACATAAAGAAAGCTAAAGAAATACTCACAGATATAGTAAATAACTTTGACAAGGTCATGAAAGACCCTGCTCCGCAAGTCATGGTAGCCGAACTTGCAGAGAGTTCTGTGAATTTATCATTGCGTTATTGGGCCACCAATGCTGATTTCTGGGATTGCCGCTGGCATATTATTGAAGAAGCCAAGATGCGCTTTGATGCCGAAGGTATTGAGATACCGTTCCCACACATGGTAGAGATCCAGAAAAAAGCTTAATCTCCCCAAATACCAGATTGCTTTCCCTTCCATTGCAGGTTATTAATCACTAAACCTTAAAATTACTATTATGGAATTGGAAAATTGGTTAGACAAAGGTATTGATGCTATAATTCTCTACGGTCCGAAGATCATCGGAGCCATCCTTATATGGATCATAGGTTCCTGGCTCATCAAGCGAATTGTAAAAGTATCTAAACACCTGATGGAGAATCGGGAGTACGATATTAGTCTGACCAAGTTTCTTCTAAATTTCTTAAGGTACGGTCTCAAAGTACTACTGGTGATTGTCATTTTGGGCACGCTGGGAGTAAGCACGGCCTCCTTTGCTGCCATCATTGCCGCTGCAGGTTTGGCCATAGGTCTGGCGCTGCAAGGCTCACTTGGCAATTTTGCCGGGGGTATCCTTCTCATGATCTTTAAACCCATCAGGGTTGGTGATCTTATAGAGGCCCAGGGAGAACTTGGTGTAGTTGAGGAGGTCCAGATCTTCAATACCGTGATCATTTCCCCGGAAAATAAGACGATCGTTATTCCCAATGGAGCCCTCTCTAACGGTAATATTGTAAACTACAGTAAAAAGGGCACCCTAAGGGTCGATCTGGAAATAGGAGTTGATTACGGATCAGATCTTCAAAAGGCTCAGGAAGTTCTGATAGAAGCTAT
This sequence comes from Robertkochia marina, assembly GCF_004799345.1. Taxonomy (GTDB): domain Bacteria; phylum Bacteroidota; class Bacteroidia; order Flavobacteriales; family Flavobacteriaceae; genus Robertkochia; species Robertkochia marina. The sequence goes on along the minus strand of NZ_SSMC01000001.1, from coordinate 1,091,263 downwards.
TACCTCACACCCGAAAACCCTTAAAAATCCTGCGCCCACTGTTGCTGTTTCAGCCCTGGCAGATTCATCGGTAAACTTTGTGGTAAGGCCATGGGCAAAAACAGAAGACTACTGGGATGTCCGTTTTGATTGCTTGAAGGCCTGTAAGGAAGCCCTTGACAAGGCCGGAGTGGAAATACCTTTCCCACATATGGTTCAGATACGAAAGCAATAGATAAAAAGCCGAAAGTGGTCAGGCTTTTTTAGGAGTAACCATAAAATCCTTTAAATAATAAGGCTCAAAATAAGCCACATCCTGAAACAGATTTTCCTGAAAACGGTGTTCTGCAAGCATTGCCATTTCTTTTGCCGAAGGTAATTGCAGGTCAGTATGAAAGATGGCGTTGGGGTCCTGTATTATTTCAGCAGTTTTTTCGCTGGCATTTCCTAAAAAGTGCACCTTCCCCTTGCGCAATTCCTCCCCGAAAGAATGTTCATCAAGGATCACAGCTCGGGTCTCAACGACCCGGGTGCCTTTAATATCATAAACAGCCGCATAAACTTCCATACGTCTGGCATCAAGCATGGGTATAACCAACCCTTCGTTAGGTTTCAATTGGGCATTTAAGATATCAAGGGTGGGTATGGCAATAAGCGGAAGATCTGCAGCAAAACAAAGCCCCTTAGCCGCCGAGACTCCTATTCTGAGTCCGGTGTAAGACCCTGGGCCCATGCTCACGGCAATGGCGTCTAATTCAGCATAGGTCAGTTGCAATGCTTCCATCCCTTCTTTTATAAAGGTGTGTAGATTTTCAGCATGTGAATACCCCTGCCCAGCTGTTTCGCGTAAAAAAGCCACCTCCCCTTGCCTGCCAATACTAACAGAACAATTGGTGGTGGCTGTTTCTATATTTAAAATGGTTGCCATGTCGCAAAATTACAACTCGTCTATGGGCACCCCAAAATAAAATTCTAATACTTTTAAATTAAATATATAATTGTATTTAGCCCTGATCAATTCTGCCTCAGCATTATCAAGACGCGCCTGGGCCTGACTGAACTCAAAACTATTCATCAAACCTACATCATAACGCTCTTTGGCATACTGATACGCCAGTCTGCGTGCTTCTACCGATTTGGTAGCCGCCTCATACGATTTATACGATCCTTTTACATCGGCATAGGCCTGGTTTACATTGGTCTCCAGATCCAGTTTGTCACTTTCATACTGTAGGCGTTGACGGTCTAAGGCTATCCGACGACGCTCAATATTATTTCTCACCCCGAATCCATTCAAAAACGGAATATTTAATCCGAAACCATACGAGATACCATCATTAAGCCACAACTGTTCAACAAAGGGAATAGTATTAAAACTCTCATCAACATTTAACTCACTATAACGAGTGTTGTAATTCATACTCGCTCCCAATGTAGGGTATCTTGCACCCTTTGCAATTGACAGGTCTTTCTCGGCTAATTCTACAGTAACCTCAGAGGCTTTTATAACATTAACCACCCCCAGCGACTTGTTATAGATCTCTTTCGGAGTGTAGTTAAGAATATTAGACTCAGGAATGATGTATCCCTCATCCACAACATCAAAATTCTCATAATCGGTGATCTGCAATAACTGGGCAAGGTTGATCCTCGCGATCAGTGTGTTATTTTCTGCATTGATGATCTGCTGTTCCTGGGTAGCAGCGGTCGATTCGATCTCGAGTAGATCTCCTTCGGGCAGCACCCCATTCTCTACCAGCTCCTTGGTACGTTTCAGATCCTGTTCGGTAGCCCTGAACTGGGCTCGAAAGGTATTGGCAGTTTCTCTGTTAGCCAACACTCTTAAATAGGCATTGGAAACTGAAAGCCTGATATCATCTTTCATTCCTTCTAAACGATAGCGTGCAGAAAGCGAACTCAGTTTAGCCCTGTTGAGCTGATTAAAGTTTCGCATCCCGTCAAATATGGTCAGGTTAGAAGAAACACTTGCATTAGCCGAAACAATATTTTCGGTAACGAAGTTGTTGGTTGTCGGGTCAATAGTAAGACCCTTATTAAACCCAACACTCGAATTTGCATTTAAACTCGGAACAAAATTCCCGATCGCATCTTTCTTATCAACCATGGCATTTTCCAGGTCGAGTTCAAATTGCTGTACGGTAATATTATTCTCTATGGCATATTCTACACACTCCCTCAAGGTCCATTTTTTTTGCTGGGCCAGGGAGATATTCATCCCGGAAAGGCACAACAAAATAACAAACAGCTTCAGGCTATTTTTTAGTCTCATAATAGTAGTTATTAGAAATTAGGCGTCGTCTTTATCCGTATTTCTCTTTACGGGTTCAGTTTTATTCCAAACCTTGATCTTATCGTTTTCATCAATCCCGGATAGGATCTCAACATTAATTCCGTCTGATATTCCAAGTTCAACATCTCTCCGTTCAAATTCCTGATCTCCTGTTTGTACTTCCACATATGGATCATCAGTTTTTTTATCGTATTGCAGTAAGGCTTCCTTAATAGCCAGCACCTGCTCTTTACGTTCCAGGATCATAGACGCATTGGCACTGTAACCGGCACGTATAAAAGAGTTAATGCTGTCAAGGTTGATATCTCCTTCGATCTTGAATTGAACAGCACCCTGTTCTTCTACTCCTTTAGGTGCGACGAATTTAAGGTCGGCCAACAACGTCTCTTCCTGAAGTGCCCCAAGACTGATCTCTAATGGCATGCCAAGTTCAAGTTTTCCAACCTCAGCTTCATCTACCTGCCCTTCAAAGATCATTCTGCTCATATCGGCAATGGTAGCGATGGTGGTACCATCGTTGAAGTTATTAGCCTGGATCACCTGGAAACCTTCTTCAACAGGTATTTCAAGAATAGTTCCTGAAATGGTTGCCCTGATGTTGGTATTGGCGGTTGCCTCTCCTCCGGCAGATCCGCTTTTGATGATCTGGTAGTCTACCTTGGCGTTTTGCAATTCCTGAAGCGCCTGGTTGTAGCGCAGCTCAATGGTAAGAAAGTCCTGACTTGCCACTACCCCCCGGTCAAAAAGGGTCTTGTTTCGTTCGTATTCAATTTTGGCATTTCTTAAAGCAATTTCTGCATTGCTTACCCGACCTCTGGCACTCATTAAAGCCTGTTCGTTCGGTACTACCTTGATGCGGGCAATAAGGTCGCCTGCTTTAATCTGATCGCCTTCCTCTACCAGGATCTCATCAATGATCCCTGAGATCTGAGGCTTAATAAGTACCTCTTCCTTGGGGATCACTTTTCCGGTAGCCACCGATTTCTCTTCGATATCGGTTTTGAAGGCCGTTTCGGTTTCATAGGTTATTGGCGATTTTGCATTCGATTTTATAAAGAATGCTGCCGCTCCCAGGGCACCGATCACCAATATGGCTATTCCTAAATATTTGACGATTTTCATTGGATTTGAATTAGGTATTTAGTTTTCGTTATAAATTATTCTTCTCTTAAGGCATCAATCGGTTTAATGCTTACCGCTCTTTGCGCCGGTATAAGTCCGATGAGGGTTCCAAGAACCACCATGATCACCAGGGCACCCAGTACAAAAGGAATAGGTACCGTTGGATTTGTATAGGGGAAATCTCCGTCTTCAGGCAGTGTCGCTTGTATCAGGGCCAATACACCTGCTCCCAGGATGATCCCAATAATTCCGGCAACCACCGTAAGAAAAACAGACTCGAGCAATATTTGTGCTTTTACTTCCCTAGGGGTTGCCCCTAAGGCTCTTCGCACTCCTAATTCTCTTGTTCGTTCCTTAACAGAGATCAGCAATATATTTCCGATGGCAATGACTCCGGCAATAATGGTGGCTAACCCCACCACCAATGAAAGAAGGTTCATTCCTTTTGCAAAACCTTTGATCCTTCCAAATTCTTCACCAAGATTAAATCCTCCCACTGCCCGCTCATCATCAGGATGAATATCATGAAGCTTCTTGATGGTACTTTTCACTTTATCTTCCAGGGCCACAATATCAGCGTTATCATAAGCAGCTACGACCATCCATCCAACTAAATCTCCGGAATTATAGACCTTCCTATAAGTGGTAAATGGCATAAAGATCGAATCATCGCCTTCGAAACCAAAGTTGTTTAATTTATAAACACCTATCACCTGAAAATAGATGCTTCCAATCTTTATGTAGCCCCCTACAGGGTCTTCATCCTTATCAAAAAGCTCATCGCGAACCTTTTCACCGATCACTACTACCTTACGGTCATACTTAATATCATCATCGTTTAAAAAACGACCTCCATCAAATATTTTCTTTTTATTCACCTTGTCAACCACCGGGTAATCTCCAAAAACCTGGTAGGTACCGGTTTTAAATCCTCTCACCACCTGGGGTGGCTCTCCTCCGAAAACTCCCTGTACATTTCTAGGTGCTATAAACTGAATTTCCGGATGTTTATTCTTTAAGGTTTCTACATCGCTTACTTTAAGATTAAATCTCCTCCCGGTTTTAAATCCTTTATGAGGTATACTGGTGCTCTGGGCCCAGATGAACATACTGTTACTGGCAATATCCTGAAACTCCTTTTCAAAACCATTGTCCAGACCTTTTGCCGCTCCTGATAAGGCAATGTATACGAAGATTCCCCAAAGTACGCCAATAACCGTAATTACCGTACGAATCTTATTCTTGCTTATGGAGCCCCATATTTCCTGCCAGGTGTCTTTATCAAATATAAATCTGAACATCTTATTCGTCTCTTAATGCTACAATTGGTTTAATGCGGGCCGCTCTTCTGGCAGGAATATAACCTGCAAGTGCTCCGAAAAATATCAGGATGACCGTAGCCCCGACCAGGGTGCCAACACCCACTGAAGGATTCACAATAAAGTAATCTTCCAGGCTGTCTCCCATAGAGCGCAGGATCAGGATACCGATCACCAATCCGATATAACCGGCAATAGCGGTGATAAATACAGATTCCTGTAATACCAGGCCAATCACCGACCAGGGGGTGGCTCCAAGGGCTTTTCTGACTCCCAGTTCTTTGGTTCGTTCTTTTACAACGAATACCATGATATTACTGATACCAATTACCCCGGCTATCAGGGTACCGATACCTACCAGTAAAACGACCATCTGGATAACATTGGCAAACATCATGTTCTGCTGTACGATATCAGCCAGGTTTCTTATAAAGATCCCGCTGCGGTCCTCCGGTGCTATGTTGTGCTTATCCTTAAGGTACTCTGTAAGACTTCTTTCAAAGGCCATGGCCCCGGCATGCCCAATAGAGGTATCATAACCCAGGACGATCCTGCTAATTTCATCGTTATTTTTTTCTACCAGCTGCAAGGTGGTGTAGGGAACATAAAGCACGCGTTCTTCGTTATCTCCTCCGTCATCCTGGAAAACTCCAACAACCTTGTAAGCCACATTATTAAAAACAATATACTCCCCAATGGCGTTGGCATCCTTACCAAAAAGGTCTCGTTCTACCAGACGTCCTATAACCGCAACCTTCGTTCTATTATCTATATCGTGCTGATTGAGGTAACGCCCCTTCATCATAATGGTCTTCTCGTTCAATCGGTAAGAGGGTCCCACGCCGCCAACACTATAGGTATTGCTTTCGCCCTGGTATTTAACCATGCCTCTACGCTGAATATTCGGGCTGATATAATCCAGGAAATAAGCAAAGTCTTTCTTTATATCTTCTACATCATCATTCCTGAATTGAATTCGCCTACCTTGTTTAAATCCTCTGTAAGGTTCAGTCGTGCGACCGGGAAAAATAAAGAAGGTATTGGTGGCATCGTCCATGAAAAATTCCATAAAGGCATTCTTCAGACCATTACCCATTCCAAAAAGGACGGTAAAAATGAGGATTCCAAGAGTCACGGTGAACCCTGAAAGAAAGGTTCTCAGTTTGTTCTTTTTGATCGTATCAAAGATCTCCTGCCAGCGGTCTCTGCTAAACATTTGCCTCTGCTCTTTGTTGTTCTACAAACTCGTCACTAACAATCACCCCATCTTTAAGATGCACGATACGTTTACACATATGAGCAATATCCTCTTCGTGGGTTACCACCAAAATGGTTCTCCCTTCGTCATTGATCTTTTGAATAAGGGCCATCACCTCGTGAGAAGTAACACTGTCCAGCGCTCCTGTAGGCTCATCAGCCAAAAGCACTTTAGGTTCTGCCGCCATTGCCCTGGCTATGGCTACCCGTTGCTTCTGTCCACCGGATAATTCACTGGGCAAATGTTCAGCCCAGGGCTTTAAGCCGACAGTTTCCAGGTGGTGCAGGGCCCGATCCTTACGTTCCTTTCTTTTAATACGCTGATAATAGAGAGGCAGGGCAACATTCTCCCATGCCGACTTATAATTGATCAGGTTAAAAGATTGAAAAATAAACCCAAGAAATTTATTACGGTAATTGGCTGCTTTTGTCTCGTTGAGATCCTTGATGAGCACCCCATCGAGATGGTAGCTCCCGGTATCATACCCGTCAAGCATTCCCAGAATATTAAGAAGTGTGGATTTTCCGGAGCCCGATGACCCCATGATGGCAACTAACTCGCCTTCTTTAACAGAGAAGTTTATTCCTTTCAGTACATGCAGGGAGTTACTGCCCGTCCTGTAAGACTTGTGCAGGTCTTTAATCTCGATCATGATGGTTAGTGTATTTTAACAGCTCAATTTGAACTGTAAATATTATTAACATACCCATAAGGGTTCATCATGTAAGACTTTCGAGACCGGCTTTTGTTACAATGATATTACTAATATATTGTTAAAACTGCCAAAATAAAGGTGAATCACTTCATTTTCCGATAGATGACGTAACCCAGAGCACCTATCAGAACATAGGGTACCGCCATGAGGTAGATAATTCCATTATTCAGTCCTTTGGCAACTTCCTGGTCATCTCCACTTTCCAGAACAGCACGACACATAGCGCACTGGGAAAACCCTTCTGCAGGCATCAGCAGCATCAGCAGCGCAAGAAGGAGAAAAAGATACTTGAATTTCATAACAGCTAACAACTTAAGATTACTGGTAGTAGGGAGATATCATCAGATAAACAATAACCCCTGTTACTGCCACGTACAACCAGATCGGAAAAGTGATCTTTGCGATCTTTCTATGTTTGTCGAACCTTTGAGAAAGGGCTTTCACAAAACTGATCAACACCAGGGGAATAACACCAATGGAAAGTACAATATGACTAACCAGCAAAATAAAATAAACAGTTTTTATCATCCCCTCTCCTCCAAAGGGAGTTGGGTCTGAAGTCATATGATAGGCCACATACATTACCAGAAACGCTAAAGATAATCCTATACACACCTTCATCAGGTTCTCATGAAGTGTTCGGTTACCCTTTTTGATAGCCACCACAGCCCAAACCAATAGGACAGCTGTTAAGGCGTTAATGGAGGCGTAAACCGGGGGTAAAAAGCTCAAAGGCTCCACATTGGGAATTCTAACCCGAAAAAGTACCGCAACCGCTACCGGGATAACTACTGATAAAACCCAGATATACTTATTGTACTTCTTTTCTAATGCTTCCGGTGATGCTGACATATTACTCATTTAATAAGGTTCTGATATCCTGTTCAATTAAACTAACTCCTTCATCGGTGGTACCGTCATAGTAAAAAATAGGATTGCCAAACTGATCGGTTCTGGAACGAATCCTTCCCTCTCCATCTATAAGGGCAAACATTCCTGAATGTTCAAATCCGCCTTCCACATTAGGATTTACCCCCGCATAGAGATTAAAACCTGTGTTAGAAAGAGCCATAACATCCTGAAGGTCTCCTGTAAGCAGGTGCCAGTTCGGATGGGTTATCCCATAGGTTTCTGCATACTTGGTCAAGACCTCAGGAGTATCATTTTCCGGATTGATGGAAATGGAGGCCACCCCAAAATTATCACGATCTTTAAATGCGCGTTGTAACTTCACAGTATTGCTGGTCATAACCAGGCAAATAGTAGGACAGGTTGTAAAAAAGAATTCCACTACATAAACCTTACCCTTATAATCTGCATTGGTTATGGTATCTCCGTGCTGGTTAATAAAACTGAATTCGGGTACTTCTCCCATTACAGGTAATTCATCTGCCGAAAAAGATCTCACTCCGACCTGATGACGATCGGTATCTACTACCTGGCCGGATCGCAACCTGGAAATAATATCAGGAATAAAAATAACACCGAAGACCACTACAACCAGGGCGGTCAGGATATACTTCTTGTTTTTCATTGTACGTTCTTTTTGAGGATGGAATTTCTTCCTCCCTCAGATCCATTATTGTTTTCTTTCTTTGCTAAACGATATTCCGCAAGGATGATCTTTACATCATCTACCATTATATTATTGATCACAGCAACAGAAGTTGCATCATACCCATAAAGAGGCTTTTCGTTATCATCCTTTTCACGTCCTCTTAAACGACCTTCCTTATCAATGATAAAGACCTCATTACACCCGTAATACTCATCAAGAGTAAGAGGTGTTCCTAAGCTGTTAAAAACCTCGGAAACCTGATTTGGACCGGCCTGAATAAAATTCCAATTGGATATATCGGCTAATTGCCCCAGTTCTGACTTCAGCTCTGCTATCTTATCGTCATTACCCTCCGGCAATAACATCACGAACTGCAGATCATCAAAACCATTAAATCGCTTATAGATCTTTTGGTTCAAATTAAGAGCATTCGTTTTCTTTTGATCGAGCTGATCTCCGGGAAAGCCAAGAATAGTAATCCTGCCTTGCAAAGAAAGCCCTTCCACAGACGGAGCTGTAACATCATCATTGAGTATCGGGAGCTTCCCAAAGTTATTTACCCCTGAAGCAAAGAACATATAGGCGAGAATAGGAAGTACGAATAAAATTCCCAGGACAAGATACTTTTTCATGGAGCATTAATTTATGTGCAAAAATAAAAAAAGACGGTTGAAAAACCGTCTTTTATACTGAGTTTGTATGTCTTAGAAATCCCACTTTACAAAACCTGCGCTATACACATCGTGAATGTAGTTTCCTTCTACCAGCAGTATAAATGCCAGGTAAGGAATCAGGATCACTAATGGTAGAACGATAGACCATCTAAAGCTTCCCTTTTCACCTTCAAGGTGCATGAAAGCCCAGGCAATATAGTAGGCCTTAACAATGGTCAGGATAATAAAGATCCAGTTCAGGATCTTCATCCCTACAACCGGTACCATTGACCATTCGGGTTTAACGATACCCAATGCTACCTCAACTATAGTTACGACAGACAGGATAATAAAAACTGTCCAGATTCTTGACGTGTTAGATTCGTGTGCGTGTGCCATTTTATACTTTAAATATTTTTTATACCAGATAGAAGAATGTAAATACGAATACCCATACAAGGTCTACAAAGTGCCAGTACAAACCAACCTTCTCAACCATCTCATAATGACCTCGCCTTTCATAGGTTCCGAGAATAACATTGAAGAATATAATGATATTAAGTACTACCCCTGAGAATACGTGGAATCCGTGAAAACCTGTGATAAAGAAAAAGAAATCAGCGAACAGTCTGTTTCCATATTCATTGTGTACCAGGTTAGCACCTTCAACAACCATCACCGCCTGAGTTAAACGCTCTTCTGACTCTGCTCTTGAAAGAACCGTTTTCTCTCCCTCTTCGTTCAAACGCTCAGTTCTTACTACCAGGTTTTTATTTGCCTCAAATCCGGCTAATACTTCTTCCAGAGAATAGGTTGGCAACCCACTCTCAGACTGGTACCAAACACCATCTTTAGACTGATGCGTAACACGGTCTGAAGCTACAGGTACCGCGAATTCAGAGATAGCCACTCTTTCACCGGTAGTACCATCCAGAAACTGAAGGATCCTTCCTGATTTAAGCTCTACCGCTCCGTACTCTCCTTTAATGAAGTTTTTCCACTCCCATGCCTGAGACCCAACGAACACCAGACCTCCTATAATGGTAAGCAACATATACCAGGTAACCTTGGTCTTCTTCATTTGATGTCCGGCATCTACCGCCAATACCATGGTTACAGAAGAGAAAATAAGAATAAAGGTCATCAATGCTACGTAGTACATTGGCGCATCAACCCCGTGTAAGAAAGGGAAGTGAGTAAACACCTCATCGGCAATTGGCCAGGTCTCGATGAATTTAAATCGAGAAAATCCGTAGGCCACCAGGAATCCTGAGAATGTCAGGGCATCTGATACGATGAAAAACCACATCATCATTTTCCCATAGCTGGCCCCAAGAGGTTCATTGCCTCCGCTCCATACTTTTTCTTCTGTAGCTGTTGTAACAGTAGCTTCCATAAACGTTTTTAAGTAATCTGTTTTAAAAAATTTGTCAAATTTACGGTTTTTATTTATCTAAAGAAATAGAAAAAGAAAATGAGGTAGACCCAGAGAAAATCAAGGAAGTGCCAGAAAGAAGCTCCCAGCTCGAAACCAAGCATTTGAGTCGCATCGTACTTCTTTTTAAAATGATTATAAATTACCACCAAAAGCACAATAAGTCCCGCAATAACGTGCACCACATGAGAGAACACGATCGCATAAAGAAAAGAGGTCGTTACCGTACTTTCCATTCCTGTAAAATAATACCCTGCATCGATCACTTCTGCGAACCCGGCAAATTGCAGGTACACAAAGGCAAGTCCTAACAAAAGAGTACCCATAAGCAAGCCCGAAGCCTTTTTATCGTTTCCTGACCGTATACTTCTTCCGGCCAGATGAAATGTAAGACTACTAAGCACTATTGCTACGGTACTGTAGTAAAAAGCAACGGGAATGGAAAAATCCTGAAGCCAGTCAGGCCTCGATTTACTCACAACATAAGCCGAAGTTAACCCGGCAAACATCATGGCAATACTGATCATACCGAACCACAGCATCATCTTTTTAGCTCTGGCATTCTTCTGTTCAAAATTACCGTCGGTCAAATCCATAGATCTATAAAAATTTATCTACTACATAAACGATCTGCATCAGGGTGATATAACTCACACTGGCAAGCATAAGTTGTCTTGCAGACCGATTACTTCTGTTATTGTAAAGTTTAAAGGCAAAAAGCAACATCCCAAGCCCCAGTATGAATACGATCACCGCCGCAGGCACACTAAGGGTTAACGTCCCTGTAAGCCCGGTTACCGGAAATACTGAAGCCAGGATCATCCAGAAAGTATACATAATGATCTGAATGATGGTTGCTGTATCTTTTTTATCTGTTGGCAGCATTTTAAATCCTGCACGCTTATAATCATCATCAAGCATCCAACCGATTGCCCAAAAATGAGGAAACTGCCAAAAGAACTGTATCATAAACAAGGTTCCCGGCTCTATTCCAAAGTCATTGGTAGCTGCCACCCACCCAAGCATGAACGGAATTGCACCCGGAAAGGCCCCTACAAAAACCGCCAGTGGCGTACGAGTCTTTAAGGGTGTATACATACACACATACATAAAAATAGAGATGGCCCCGAACATAGCCGTCTTAGGGTTTACCACATAAAGGGTTACCACACCGAGAACAGTAAACACACTTGCAATGGTTAAGGCTGTAGGCACCGACATCCTGCCTGAAGGCACCGGGCGTTTTCTGGTACGTTTCATCAAAGCGTCCAGATCTTTTTCAATAACCTGGTTAAAGGCGTTTGAAGCACCTACCATAAAATAGCCCCCAACAGAGAGCAGCAGTAAGACTGTAAGATCTATTTGATCTGCACCCAACAGGTAACCGGCAATAGAAGAAAATACCACGCTGAAGGCCAGTCCGGCCTTGGTAATTTGCTTGAAATCAGCAATCGCCAGAGGCAATGTCCTGGTCTTTACTGCGGTATTAATTGCGGTCTTCATGTATTATCTGTAAAATGGGGTGCAAAGATAACTCACAAAAGCTTCCTATGCAATGGTTTAACAGTTTTATCAGGACCGCACCCGCAGCGGTAAAAAGCCAATTCATGTAATGAGCAAAAGGTTCTTAGCAACAAAAAAAGCCCGGACTTTCATCCGGGCTTCAATATTTATACATCTTATTCGTTTAGTTCAGTTTGAACACGATAGGATAAGCAAAGGTTACAGGAGTTGGATTTCCTCGCTGCTTACCAGGAATAAGCTTTGGCAGCTTATTGATAATACGTCTTGCTTCCTCATCAAGAGACTTATCGGGAGCACGGGTATTAAGAATAGTAATCGTACCATCTTTGTTAATACGGAAGTTCACATATACTCTTCCCTGAATTCCCATTTCCTGAGCGATCTCAGGATATTTGAAGGTTTTACGCACGTGCTTATCAAGATTCTCTTTGAAACAAGCAAACTGCTGAGCCTTTGGCACTCCCTTACAAGCAGGGAACATAGGCTTATCTTCAATTACTGTAAACGGTACATCTACAGCAACCTCTTCTTCAACTTCTTCGATCTCTTCTACCTCAACGATCTCTTCTTCCTGGTCAGTTTCAGTAGACTCGATAATAGTCTCTTCAACCTCTTCCTCATCTTCTACAACCTCGATCACCTCGGGAGCTGCCGGTGGTGGTGGTGGTGGTGGCGTATTTAACTGTTCTGTAATTGGCACTTCTTCGTCTAAAAGCTCCTCAACTTCCATCGTGTATTCGAAGTTTTCTTGCTTTTCATAAGTCTTCCAGTCAATGGCCTGCCACGTTATGAACAGCACTAATGCCAGTCCAATCGCGAAGTAGAGTCCACTATTTCTCGTCAGATCCGCTTTGGGATTCTTTTTCGGTTCCATAGGTTATAGATGTTTATGTTCGCTAATTTAATTATTTATTCACATTAATTGCAACTAAAATTTACCCTTTCCCTGACCCGCAGGGCTTAAAACAAACTTTATCAGCATAATAGCTAAAAGGATTCCGAAACCATTCGCCATCATGTCTGCCCATTCAAAACCTCTGTTGTACGGAAGGGCGTATTGCAACACCTCAATAATCATTCCATACCCAAAACAAAACATGGCGATCTTTAATAAGATTCGGGGTTGTTGGCTGTTTCGAAAATGCAAATAAAGCAAAAAAGTGGCAACCATGTAAAACGCAGCGTGCACCAATTTATCTAAATAGGTCACATCAACCTCAACATCCGGAAGATAATTAGCAGATATCAGGCTCGCTACGGCTACAGAAAGAAGCCACAGGGAAGCTGCTAAAAGAAACTTCAGTCTTTTAAGCACCCACGAGTTGTTTATAATCATCACTACTCATCAGATCTTCCACCTCGGAAGTATCGGTCATTTTAATCTTGATCATCCATCCTTCACCATAAGGGTCTGAGTTTACCATTTCAGGCTCTTCCTCAAGCGCTTCGTTGAATTCAATGATCTCTCCGGAAACCGGCAAGAACAGATCAGAAACAGTTTTAACAGCCTCTACGGTTCCAAAGACCTCTTCCCGCTCAAGCTCTTCATCTACAGTCTCTACTTCAACATAAACGATATCTCCCAGCTCACCCTGGGCAAAATCTGTAATACCAACAGTGGCAATATCACCTTCGATCTTTACCCACTCGTGATCTTTGGTATACTTCAATTCCGACGGAATGTTCATAATTATAGTGATTTAATATTCAGAAGCACAAATGTAATTCATTCTAACCTTCCATTCAAAGGCCTCCGGAGTTAATTTCCAAAATTGTAACGCAGGGTAAACCCTGAGCGTATGGTAGTCTGAGGAAAAGCTGTAGACACTTTAAATTGTGAGAAGGTATGATCGTAAAAGAACAATACATTCAGACTTTTGGTCAAGGCATAATCGGCCGTAAACTTCAGGGCCCAGATATTCTGTCCGGCTGTTACCTGATTGGTATTGATATCAAGGTTTCTGATCACGGTTACGTTATCCCTCAATGAAAGGTCTGCTTTCAGATTAATATCTCCTCTTAAGATGGTTTGTCTGCCTCCAATATTGGTGGGCAGTCTCACGTCTGAAAAACGATACCCCAAGCCAACAACATACTCATCTCCCCACTGTTCGGTTAGCAGGTTATTATCAAAACTAAGAGCCAGGGCCCGATCTTTTCTTAACTCCGCCTGAATACTGACCGAGTTCTTCATCTCAAAATCAACCCTTACAAGTGGGTTAAACATCTCGATCAGGGTAGCATTGGTATACAAGATCTCATTCTTAAAATTCCCCGCCTGATCAAAGCCGGTACCATCCTCATAATCCAGGTTGGCTCTGAATCCATTAATACTGTAACTGGACCTGTAAGCATGGGTCAGGGAAAATCTTCTGAACTTCTCTCTGAACCAGCCCATTCTCATCAAACCGGTATATTTCATGGTCCAGTTGGGCAGTGGCACATCTCTAAAAGCCTTCAGTGCAACATCATTCGCATCCTGCCCTGTATAGGCCGCCACAAAAGCAGGCAGTAAAACAGACTGATTGGTAGGGCCATACCCGGCAGGGAATTCTGTAGCATTCGGATCGGCAGGCTGCCCGGCCAGGCGCTGAGCGATCAACAGGCGATTTGCACTAAACTCATTAAACAAGTCTGAATTATCCTGAGATTGTGAAGAGAAGGAGGTCTTCAGCATGATCCCTGAAATAGAAAAGTCTCCAAACCTGTTTTGGATCAAAGGATTATAATCCAGCAACCCATCTCCGTCAAGATCAGTAACATTGTAATTCTCTGAGTAGTTCTCAGAAAAAGTCCTGTCGGCCACGAGATCTATGGTCAACTCCGGTAAGGGTTCAAGATTAGCAGTCACATTTAACTGCTCTCTCTCGCTTTGAGTATACTGCTGGTTGAATTCGGGGAAGGTTGTTAACCATCCCTTCCTGGCGGCTTCATACCGCACCTCTGCCTGGCTTCCGAAAACGAATCCCGGAGATGGCCGCAAGGTTCCCAGAAACCCGATAGACTGGGTATACCCGGGAAGTAATTTACCGCGGTTATTGGTATAGGTCATATTGATCCGTTTCAGCATAGTCACCAATCCAACAACAGTGTTCCTGAAACCATATTTCTTGTTCACATTCACGGGCCCTCGTTCATCTCTTCCCCCGTCCTGATCAGGAATAGCACTCCTGCCCTGTCTACGGGCCGAGGTACCACTGCCGTCTTTCTGCACCAGCCCCAGGTAAGAATAAAGCCTGTCCATCCCTAAGGCTGCATTAATATCATGGGTGCTTGCATTCTGGACCGTATTCAGATCTTCTCCGGCAACCTGGTTTAAGACATCACTTCCTCTTTGCCAATTAAAATCACCGGTATAAGAGTAGGTCGCATCAATAAAATTAAGGAGCGGAATCTTATTAAATGGCAGCGTATAATTAAGTTGCAGCTGCTGATTTCTTCGGTTAGGATCACCTGTATTCCAAAAATCATCCCAGAGCCCAAGCGCAGGGTCTACTATACGATCTCCATTAGTATCCTGGGTAAAATAATTTCGTACGATATTATTATTAGAAGCCGTAAAATTCAGCTGCAATGATCTTGAGAGATTGTAATTAAGGGCAAACTGCCAATCATAAAGATAGTTTCGCTGTTGAAGCTCGGGAAGCCCTAAAAGGTCTGCCCCACCACCAAAACCGAGCACCTGTCGGAAACTCTGACGGTTAAAGGTCCTGGTATATCCCGTATTGGCAGAGATACTTGTTGGCAGTAAATTAAAATTGAAATCTTTAAGCCATTGCCAGTAAGCTCCCTTCAAAATGGAGTCGGCATTTTTAAAAGGTACTACTTCAGCGGGCTCAAAATTATAACTGTACAATACGCCGGTCTTTACATTCTGATCGCGGAAATTTTCAATTTCGAAGTCCCTGTGATCAGTTTGATTATAGGCATAATTAAAGGTGAAGTTCTCTATATCAAAGAAATCAGCGCGCTGCTCCTCACCCCTGGCCTTACGAACCCCGATCAGGTTGATACTTTTTCTTTTGGTATAGTCCTGGGCCTGTTCTTCAATGATCTGTGCTTCCTGAGGCGTTGCGGCGGCCGCAATACGGTCGTCCAGCTTAAGGTCCTGGTAGAGCGGATCAAATTCAGGAGTGATCAAAGCCTCAGACACACTGTAATTCAACGGCACCTGGATACCCCAATTTTTTGGCAACAACTGACCGAGATTCACATTGGTATTCAGGTTGTACTGTTGCACATCTTCGCGCGCCCTGTCGTTTGGCAACTGATCAAGGGCTCCAAAACCGGAGGTGCTCATACTTCCGGTAGCAGAGATATTGGCAAAATCGGCCAGATTGGCATCAATGGTAGTAATGGCCGCCCAGCCTCCCTCATTATCTAACTCAGCAAGTCGTAATTCGTTAAACCACACCTCACCGCAAACATCATCACCCAGGGTTTGGCTTGGGTTCTTTACCCCTACCATAACAGCCCTTATATTTCCAATACTCGGATTCCCCTTGATCCCGATACGCTGCTCCCCTATTTGTCGCGGCGCGAATTCAGGAACCGGATTTCCCTGTTCATCGTAAAAGGTAAGCTGCTGCAGACTCCCTGAGGCAATAGCCTGTGATTTCACATCAGAAAGCACCGACATCAACAGGTCGATACTGTTTTCTTCAGGCCAGATCCCGGCAGGATCTGAAGTCCCCGGCGGGGTAACTCTTAAGGGCACTTCTACCTGGTAATAGTTTTCACTGAAATCGGTACCAAAACGCAAAAAGCCAACCAGCTCTCTATCCCGGAGAGAGACGTTATTAAAGGCTTCAGCGTGCATGAACATCTTCAATCTTTTATATTGACGAATGTCTATGTTCACATTTTTAAACACCCCTCTGGAATCGGTAGGTTCCAGGTCGCAAACTGCAAACGAGAGCGATTGCTCATTCTGCCTTACAATGGTATTGTTGTTATTTAACTGCTCGCGAAAAACTCCGGGAGGTAAGCGGTAAGGTATCGGGGTACGCTGCTCGTTCTCAAGAATGTTTACTGTATTCACATCTACAAAGGTGCCGTCATCTTCCGGGTTCGGATCAGTTTCTTCCTGGAAGCTGCGGGTAAAGTTTCGCCAGTCTCCACGAACCAGGTCGAGGGTACCAAACCTCAAGGTTACCGGTTCAGCAAATCCTGTAAGAAACATTCTCATATAACTGATTGAACGGATGTCGGTAATGCCCCCTATAGCTTCATCAAAATCGTCAATCGGAACTTTAAACTGGATCCATCGTACACGGTATTGCTGATTATCGGGAGTCTGAATATCTACTTCCCTGATATCGGATACATAGTCGTCGGTACGTTGAATATTAGGCGTGATAGGTATTCTGTATTGAAAATAGCTATCTACCGTATTCATGGTAAGGTCGCGATTTATATCCTCCACATCAGGAAGGGTCGTGGCTCCTCTGCTGGTATTATCAACATTTACCGGAGAGTTCCCCTGGGGGTTATTGTAATTGAAATATCTTTCCTGAATACCTCCACTACGACTCAGGTAAAACTCGTAATTATCAAGGGCCGGATCAGGTCCGTTATTCCCATAGATCACCGCCTCTTCATCATCCAGCAATCCGTCAAAACCAGCATCCTGTATACTTCGGTTGGCCGTATCTGCATCAAAGGCGTAAACCAACGACTGAGAAGCCGGCACCTTACCAAAACTGGTGGTGTTTACCAGGGCAGGGTTATCGGTTACAGGCAACCCGTTCTCATATTGCTTTCGACCGTCTTTCAGGATATCTTCATTGATATTACCAAGATTAAAGACGAGCTCACCTCCCTGACCCGGCTGTACTCCATCCTGATAATATGGATCTAAAAGCCAAAACTGAATGTACTCCACATTGGCCTGCTCAAAGTTGGTACTGCTTACTGAACGCATAATACCACCCCATCTTTGATCGGCACTCAAAGCATCAAACGAGTTATTGGCATTATAAGGCCCCTTAGTATCCGGATAATACACCACATCAAGGGTAGGCTGCACCAGGGTTTGTCCCTGGGCAACATCCTGCTGCGGAAAGATCTCATCTATAAAGATCCTTCGGGTCCTGTTATCAGAAAGATCTGCATTGGTTACTCCATCGGGACGCTGCGAACTGTAAAAGATAGGGTCAATGGTATACCACGACATCTTAGCGCGCTGACCTCCCGAAGCCAGGTTATTATTTTCCAATTCACCCCCATACCCCAAGGGCGCACTGGCCAGCGACCAGGCCAGGGCCGATCGAATATCTATAAAAGCCTGGGCTCCTTCAAAATCGTCGAGGTAAGAAGTTGTTTCCCCATTAAAATCGGCATTTTTAGGAGATCCCGGCAACAGGTATGCAAAATCACTACGCACAGAAATATTGGAAGGAGCATCCGTATCAATATTCGGAAGCTTATTGACCAACCTGGTCATGAATGGCATTTCTGTGGAATAATTGAGATTTACCCCAACAATGGTATTGTTTACCGGCTCTACCCCGAAATTGGCTTTTTGGGTGAGAGGTCTTTCGTTTAAATTAAGTAAGGTACCTCCAAGAGTTAACTTCTTACCAAAGCGATGCTCGATGTTCAACCCTGAGAATCGCCTGGTCTGCTGACCGAAGACCGCATTATTTTCAACAGAAACCTCTATTGGAACGTTGGAAGCCCTTAACCCCTCATCAAGTATCTGCACCGTACCGGCCTGGTAATTTACAGTGTAATCAATCCCTTCCTGCAGCAATCTTCCACCTGCCCGAACCTGTACCGAGCCGCGGGGTACATTAAAGGCCCCAATGGGAATTCCGCCGGAACTCTCTGCCTTATAGCGTCCCTTAAGCATGAACTTGTTCTTGTCTGCTTCTTCAAGCGCTGCCGCCTTAGTCAGCTTATAAAGGTCCCGAAACACATAACGCTCCTGGTTGGGGTTGTTTGGGGTAAAATTAGGATCATCGTAATTAGCTCCATCTCCCAAAAGATCGTACAAGTACTCTCCAAAAGGTTCCACCTTAGTGAAAATAATACGTCCGTTCTGGGTATCTACCGTAATCCCCGGCAGAAAATCAAAGAAACCATCTCCACCATTCTGTGGGTCATTGTAAATATTAAGTCGATCCAGGTTAAACACATCCAGTAAGATCCGCTCTTCAAGGCCCTGGGGCCAGGTAGTCTCATCAACAGGAGAAATATAATTTACCGGACTGGGGTCTACATAAAGCAGGTTCATACGAAAATCTTCCTGTAATAACTGGTAGGCTCCGGTGGCATAGATATTCTTCATCATCAGGTCCCAAACCGGATCGTTCACATTGGTTATGTTACTTTTTAACATCTTCAGCACCAATGCCTGCGGATTTACTGCGGAAACGATCCCATTGGTAGATTCGAAGGTGGTGGCATTTACCCCATCATTGGCAAATTCACCCACCTGGTAGACCTCTCCGTTATAGGTATATTGATAGGCTACTGCCAAAACCTCATCATTACTGAGCTTCTGTGTAAGGGAAATATATCCAAGCTGTGTATCCAATTTAAAATCCCGACCCTCCTGCAATTTCCTGGCATTCTCAAGAATAGCGTAATCAAAGCCCTGGTTGGTCATATAGGCCCCGGTATTGAACCCTTGCTGTACCGTGGCAATATCTCTGATATTGTCGTTAAGCGCAGAGCCCGCTCCTCCCATATTTAAAGGGTTATAGGCATTGGCATCATTCCTTGGCAGATTATTACCCAGTGCAAAAAAGCCAGCCGGAGCATTTGCATTGATCCTTGTATTTTCAGGTGTAGGCTCCCCAAGATCTTGTACTGCAACAACATTTCTTACATTTTCGGTACGTTGGATCCTGTTGGTTACCCAAACCTCAATTCGGGTAATCTGCACCTGGCTTCTGATAAAGGGATAATTCTCTAGAGCCGTGTCATATTGATCCCTAAAAAACTGAGACAGGAAAAAGTGCCTGTCTTCGTCATAATCAAGGGCAAGAATTTCGAACTCATTTATGGTACCCCCTCCCTGGGCGGTTATATTTCTGCTTTGTGATCGTTGCTCTGAGAAAACGCCGGTTACCGTTGTATTTCCGAACTGCAGCTGTGTCTTAACCCCGAAGAGGCTTTGAGCCCCTTTAATCAGGGAGCTGTTAATGGGCATAGACACATTACCGATCTCTATTTTTTGAAGTATCTCATCTTCAGTGGGGGTGTACTCCATCTTTATGAGATTCTGAAAATCGAAGGTAGCTTCAGTATCGTACTGGGCATTAATATTCAGCCGTGTACCGATTTTCCCTAACAGACTCAGCGAAATACGCTGATCAAAGTCAAACGAAAAATTACTTCTGTTTCGTGGCGATAAGGCCGGGTTGTCATTTTTCTGATATCGCAATCCGAGATCCATTGCCACAGACCCCTGGGGTATTACTTCTATGGTATTACCTCCGAAGACACTTTGAAAGAAATCGGAATTCACATAAAACGAGGGCAGTAGATTTTTCTGCCCCTCTTCATCGCCTGACCTGCCCGTAACAGCATCGATCTTTTCATGAAAATAAGATCGCATCTCCTGCTTTAATATCAGTTCCCTGTATTGGTCGGGAGTGAGGATCAAAGGGTACCTGGTATCAAAAGCCCCTACTTTTTCCGTATAGATATACCTGTCAAGAGCAGGGTCATAGGTGTATTTACTGATGATGTCAGCCGGGTTTTTCAGCTTAATCTTTCCAAGCGATACCCCGGTCTGTACCGAGTCTTGCGGCTGTGGATCTGTCTCCTGAGCGTAAGACAGCACACCTACAAAAACACAGAGAATTGTGAATACAGCTTTTTTAAGTTGGTTAAGCAATTTGTTGGCTGATTTGATAAATCCACAGAGCGCCTATAAACTTTTCAGGGCTCCTTTAATTATTTCTTCCACTCCGGAGTCGGGGGACTCTTTCATGATCTTATTAACTACTTTTTCTGATTGTTTTCTTGTATAACCCAATACCTCTAATGCAGATAACGCTTCATCTCTTGCCGTATTGTCCTGAACTGCGGCCACTTCTTCCATGCCGTACAATTTCACCACCTTATCTCTAAGGTCAATGATAACTCTTTGGGCTGTTTTGGCTCCGATTCCTTTGACCGACTGAATAGAAGTTACATCATTAGATGCTATAGCCTCCATGATCTCCTGTGGTGTCATTGAACTCAACATCGTTCGGGCAGTACTGGCTCCTATACCGGAAACAGAGATCAGTAACTTAAAGATCTCCCTTTCTCCCTTATCAAAAAAGCCGTATAAGGTATGAGCATCTTCCCTGACGATAAGATGAGTAAACAATTTAATGTTTTCTTGCGAAGGAATTCTGGAATAGGTGTAGAGTGAAACGTTGATAAAATATCCTACTCCATTACATTCCACGATGACCTCGGTCGGATTTTTCTCAACGAGTTTTCCGTTAATATGTGCAATCATTACAGCAAATAGGTTAACGCCTCAAATGTACTAAAATAAATCACAATTAAGGCATTAACCATCTGCTGCCACCCGCCTTAGGGGACGGATTATAAATTAGCCCTCTTCTCTTTCTCCTGGGCGTCTACCACTGCCACAGCAGCCATATTAACAATTTCATCTACCCCGGCTCCCAGCTGCAATACGTGAACCGGCTTTGCCATACCCAGTAGAATAGGACCTACCGAGTCGGCATTGTCCATCTCCTTGATAAGTTTATAGGTGATGTTTGCCGATTCAAGGTTCGGAAACACCAGGGTATTCACCTTCTTCCCGGCGATCTTTGAAAATGGGAATTTGCTCTTCAACATTTCCGGGTTAAGGGCAAAATCCGATTGGATCTCCCCATCTACACAGATCTCCGGAAAATATCGGTGAAGATATTCCACTGCTTCACTTACCTTGGTTGCATTCGGGTTCTTAGACGACCCGAAGTTAGCATAAGACAACATGGCAATTACAGGTTCTTCTCCAAACAATTTTGCAGCCTGAGCTGTTAACTGAGTGATCTTTGCAAGTTCTTTGGCTGTAGGATCTATGTTGATAGAGGTGTCTGCCAGGAACAACGGACCGCGATCAGTGATCATCAGGTTCATAGCCGCTACCCTTGACACTCCCGGAGCCTTTCCGATAAGCTCAAACAAAGGCTTTATCACTGTTGGGTATGAGCGGGAATATCCCGATATCATGCCGTCTGCATGACCTTCATTAACCATCATGGCCGCATAATAGTTGCGGTCGCGAATTTTTTTCTGCGCCTCGTATAAGGTGATACCATCGCGTTTGCGAAGTTCCCAAAGATTTCGGGCATAAAGTTCCTTATTAGGATCTTTCTCATCACCCTTAGGGTCTATGATCTCGATATCACCTTCAAATTCGATCTCTTCCATCAACTCATGGATCACTTCTTTTCTTCCTAAAAGAATTGGAATAGCGATCCTTTCATCATAAACGATCTGGGCAGCCTTTAAAACATCGAGATGATCTCCTTCGGGGAAAACAATTTTCTTCGGGTTTGTTCTTGCCCTGTTATGAAGTAACCTTACCATTTTATGGTCGTTACCCAGTCTTTGCAGCAGGTCTTCCTTATAGGCCTCCCAATCTGTAATAGGTGCTTTAGCCACTCCACTATCCATAGCTGCTTTGGCTACTGCCGGAGGAACAGAACCGATCAGTCTCGGATCAAAGGGCTTTGGTATGATGTAATCTCTGCCAAAAGTCAGCCTGGTCTCACCATAGGCAATATTTACCTGCTCGGGCACCGGTTCTTTAGCCAGTTCGGCCAACGCTTTTACCGCTGCCATCTTCATTTCTTCATTTATACTGGTAGCCCTTACATCCATGGCTCCCCTGAAAATAAACGGAAAGCCAAGTACATTGTTCACCTGGTTAGGGTGGTCTGAACGCCCTGTAGCCATAATGATATCTTCTCTGGTATTGATAGCCAGATCGTACTCGATCTCCGGATCAGGATTTGCCATGGCAAAAACAATAGGATCATTGCTCATAGATAACAGCATTTCCGGACTCACGATATTGGCTATAGACAGCCCGATAAACACATCAGCATCCTTCAAGGCTTCCTCGAGGGTATCTATTTTTCTATCCGTGGCAAATTCCAGTTTCTCAGCAGAAAGGTTCTCGCGATCTTTACGAATAACTCCTTTACTGTCAAGCATTACGATATTCTCTGAACGGGCTCCAAAAGCCTTGTAAAGACGGGTACAGGATACTGCTGCTGCTCCGGCCCCACTGATCACGATCCGAACATCTTCTATCTTTTTTTCAGCGATCTCTAAGGCATTTAACAAGGCAGCCGCAGAAATTATGGCAGTACCATGCTGGTCATCATGCATTACAGGAATATCCAGCTCTTCTTTTAAACGTCTCTCGATCTCAAAAGCCTCAGGAGCCTTGATATCTTCGAGGTTGATCCCTCCGAACGTAGGTGCAATGGTTTTTACGGTCTCCACGAACTTGTCAACATCTTTGGTATCCAGTTCAATATCGATCCCGTCAAGGTCTGCAAAGATCTTAAAGAGCAACCCCTTCCCTTCCATTACAGGCTTGGAAGCTTCCGGACCAATATCTCCCAGTCCGAGAACCGCAGTTCCGTTCGAGATCACAGCCACCAGATTACCCTTGATGGTATACTTGTAAACGTTCTCTACGTTTTTCTCGATCTCAAGGCAGGGCTCTGCCACCCCCGGCGAATAGGCCAGGGCCAGATCTCTTTGGGTTGAGTATTTCTTAGTAGGTACGATCTTGATCTTTCCCGGCCTGGGCTTGGCGTGGTAGATCAAGGCTTCTCTTCGTTTAGTAGCTTTGCTCATAGTCGTTTGTTTGTCTTGCAAAGTTAAAAGAATAATGAAGCTAAAATCCTAATAAACGGAAATGAAATTGAAATTAATTAGAGGGCCTCTTCCGGAGGTACAAGCGCATCGAGTTTAATCCGCAGGTCATCAGAAATGATATCAAGACCCAGCTGGTATGACGCATTCATCCATCCAAATCCTGAGGTAGTAATATAGTCGAACTCGGTACCTACATTACCGTATTCAGCATACACCTTATGGGTACATTCAACCACATCGTACTTTTCAGGAATGGTGCCGTTGTAATCAACAGCGTTTTTGGTGATCATCCACAACCAACGGTAAGCCAACTCCTCGGCCTCCTCCTGGTATCCGTACCGCTGCAATCCTGACCAGATCATCATTTGGTGAGGTGCCCAACCATTTGGGTAATCCCATTGCCGTTGAATATCATTGAGCGCATACTTCTCTACCGATTCTTTTGAGGTTGAAGCAATACCACAGTGCTCTACCAGGGTTTCATTTAACCGGTTGAGCATTAATTCAGCCTGTTCAGCACTAGCCAGCCCGGCCCATAAAGGAATATAATTGGTGGCCGATTCAAAATCTGTTCTCGATCCTGTTGCAAGGTTATAATCATAATACCCTCCTTTTTCCTGGTCCCACATAAGAATATTCATCATTTCTCTTCGCTCCTCTGCCCTCTCCTCCCAATAAGAAGGGGTATAACTTTTACCATTGGGATGATCAAAGTTGCCACCAAAATACTTATCGATCAGAAACGCAAGGTCCTTTTCATATTTATACAACAGGGCGTTCAAGCCTACCGTATTAAGATCGGCACACACCTTCTCCAGTCGCCAGGAAGTGTCATGACCGCTTTCACGTAGGCTGCGATCATGTAAAAAGTAGTTATCCAGTAACGGATCAAGGATCTCTCCCGATTGATACTTTTCTACGAATTCGTGCATGGTTAACCCTTCCTTTTCAAATGAATCTCGAGATTCGTTATACCGGTCAGCAAATTCCTGAAGTATTTCGTCAAAATGCCCCTCTTCCGTCTCTGGCGGTATGCCTATCCCTTCTGCATAATACCTGTTCAGTCCGTTGGGAGTCATCCGCTTATTTTCAACCATCCAAACGGTTTCATATTCATCTATGGCTACGCCGGTAACATACCGCAGCCATTCCAGGTCCTCCACCTCCATGGCTTCATATACCCCCCTGATAAAAGAGCTGAGAAAAGGTGGTTGGGTTCTTGTAAGATAATAGGTGCGATTGGCGTTGAGGATCTTTCCGTAATGATCTATCTGGTAGCAGAAGTTATCTACCATTGCCCTGGCAAGGTCTATTCGGCCATCAAGTATGAGACCGATGCTTTCAAAATAACTGTCCCAGCCATACATTTCATTAAACCGTCCGCCGGGCACCACAAAAGGCACCCCTTTACCATTCTCTATCTTAAGTGATAGTATACCGGGTTTATCATTTATTGACTTCACATATTCAGGTGTAACATCTTCGGGAAGAACTTCCATTTTAAAATTGGAGAATTCCCTTTGTAAAGCCCTGAAATAATTCTGAGCAAGGGTGTCTTTAAACGACACATAGATACGTCGGGTTACAGTATCTGATGACTTAGTATCCTCCAGAACACGTTTCAACCCTTTTCGGTCTACCGTTCGGGTCAGGTCGTCCCAATACACCTCCCTAATATTTCTTGAAATTCTTCCCGAAGGGGCCTCTTCAATTCTTTTGATATCAAGAATAGCCACAGAATCTCCCGCTTTCTTTCTCAACGCAAGTTCCTGCAACAGGTTCGAGATATGATAAGTAGACTTGATGGCCACTTCCTTCCCGTTGAGCAAAACAAGCTCAAATCGTTTATCTCCATTATCATCTTTGGTGATCTTCTTATCGCCATCAGTATCTTCATCTTTCAATAAAGCCTCAATACTTTTAT
This sequence comes from Robertkochia marina, assembly GCF_004799345.1. GTDB lineage: Bacteria > Bacteroidota > Bacteroidia > Flavobacteriales > Flavobacteriaceae > Robertkochia > Robertkochia marina. The sequence goes on along the minus strand of NZ_SSMC01000001.1, from coordinate 1,065,609 downwards.
TCACATCAACTTCAAGAACTATGTTCTCATGGTTCTTACAACCATAAAATACCATAACACCTAAAACAAGAAAACAAAACAGTTTAATCCTCATAATTTTATGATTACCAAAAATATCCTACAATAAAGGCTGTTAACACCAATAATATTACTGCAAGCTTACGATAGTTCTTATACCAGGGCAAGGCCTGCATCTCTTTGGTTTCCTGGTGAAACAAGGCTGTTTTATAGGTATATTCTTCAACCTTTTCTGGTGCAGGAGGCGCTGTTGCCAACGAAGCTGCCACCAGTATAACAACGCAGATCAAAAACAGAAGCGATGCCTTGGCCAAAAAGTGAATATCGTTAACCACCGGCAGCCATTCATAGATCTGAGAGAAGATCATAAACAACGCCAAAGCTCCACCGGATAATAAGCTGACAATGGCCCCGGTACCGTTAGCCCTTTTCCAAAATAATCCAAGGACAAAGGCTGCTACCGCCGGCGGACTCGTATAAGCGATCACTAATTGCAAATACCCCCATAAAGAATCACTGACACGTTCAATGAACGGCACCCACGCAGAGGCCAGGACCACAAGAATAAGCGTGGCTATCTGCCCAGCTCTTACCAGCTGCTTACTGGTTAACCTGGGATTGATGTTGCGTACAAAATCCATGGTGATCAGGGTTGAAGCAGAATTAAAGGTTGCCGACACCGAAGACATCATGGCGGCCAGCAACCCGGCCACTACCAACCCAAGGATCCCTGTTGGCAATAATTGAAACAGCAATACCGGGTAAGTAAGGTTAGGACACTGAGAAAGATCTGAACAAACCCCTCCGTCAGGCAGGGGGTAATTCAATCCGGAAATATCAAGCCCCTTAAAAAGCATGATGGCCAGAACTCCCGGCACCACCATTATAAAAATTACGGGTAGTTTTAAGAACCCTGCAAACAAGGCTCCCCACCGACCGTGATTAAGATCTTTTGCACCCAAAACCCGCTGAACCATGAACTGGTTATTGGCCCAGAAATAAAAACCGAGCAAAGGTACCCCTGAAAGCAGTCCCCACCAAGGGAGAAATTCGTCATTCCCGGGACGGACAAGGCTGAATACCTCATCTGAATTTTCAGGAATATAATACCCTTCAGCGGCCCTGTTCCCAAATTCAACCTCTCCGTTATTAAGCATGGTATCAAGCCCTGTCATCATTGCCTCCCAACCGCCACCTAACTGATCAAAGGCAAAATAGGTTAATAAACAAGAGCCGATGATCAGTAAAATTGCCTGTATCACCTCAGTCTGTATCACAGAATTCAACCCACCCGGTATCGTATAGGCTGCTGCTGCAATTGCCAAGACAATAATGATGGTGGTTGAGGAGATATCAGGAAAGAGCAACTTTAATACGATACTCCCCACATACAACCCTGCTGCCGTATCAACCAGCACATTCCCAACAATGGTTATAAATGAAAAGTAATACCTAGATCGGCGGTCATAGCGCCTTTCTAGAAATTCCGGCATGGTATACACCCCGGAGCGCAGGTAGAATGGAAGAAAGAATATCGCAAAAAATATGAGTACTACTACTGCATACCATTCATAATTGTATACATGAACATTGGTCTGGTAGGCATCAGATGCCAGGCCTACCAGGGTAGAACTGGAAATATTCGCAGAGAATAATGCAATACCCACAATGGGCCAGGTCATGGTTCTTCCTCCTAAAAAATAATCTTCAGAGCTGTTTCTTTTAGATTTGGAGATTCCGTAAATGATGATCCCAACAAGGTATAGCAGGATCACGATCACATCCAGCGTTTGTAATGAACCCATAATAGTTTTCGGTCTAGCAGTTTAGTATGATCCCCGGAAGCTGTTTTTTCAACTTCCTACATTCCGGGGCAGATTTATGCGTAATTCCTATAAATCATCGCATTTGCTTCCAATATACACAATATTAGACGATAATAAAATTAGGATTATTCCTTCTCCGGTGGAAGCAGAAAGTCGAGGTTGCGTCTTAAACCACTATACTTGGTACGCTTTACGGCCGACTTCTTAAACACCTTTTTAAAAGTCTCTTCCGTGAGTTCAAACCAGTCTTCCCGAGTCATGTCAAGAAGTTCCGGATGGGGTTCAAAGGCTTTTTCCTGGTGAGGTCTTGCAAATCTGTTCCACGGGCATACATCCTGGCACACATCACATCCAAACATCCAGTTGTCCATTTGATCACGAAATTGCCCGGGAAGCTCGTTTTTTAATTCGATCGTCAGATAGGATATGCATTTACTGCCATCTACCACATAGGGCGACACGATGGCTTCAGTAGGGCAGGCATCAATACAGGCCGTACAACTACCACAATGATCGGTTACAGGAGTGTCATATTCAAGTTCAAGATCGATGATTAGTTCTGCTATGAAATAAAAAGAACCCTGCTGCTTGGTAAGAAGGTTGGCATTCTTGCCGATCCACCCCAAACCACTCCGCGCGGCCCATGCCTTGTCAAGTACGGGAGCAGAATCTACAAAGGCCCTGCCATTTATCTCCCCTATCTCGTCCCTGATAAATTGCAGAAGCGACTTGAGCTTATCTTTGATCACAAAATGGTAATCGGTTCCATAGGCATATTTAGATAGTTTCGGTGCCTCAGGGTCTTTTTGCCCTTCTGCAGGATAGTAATTTAACAGCATAGAAACAACAGACCTGGCCCCATCTACCAGCAGAGTCGGGTCGAGTCGCTTATCAAAATGATTTGCCATATACCCCATCTCTCCGTGCATATTCGCATTTAGCCATGACTCAAGTCGCGGAGCTTCCTCCTCCAAAAAACCGGCCCTGGAAATACCACAGGAAAGGAACCCCAGTCTTTTGGCTTCTTCCTTAATAATCCGGCTATATTTTTCTGCCTTACCCATCAACCCAAAGGTAAACAATGATTGAGTTTAATGACGCTAAAGTTATTCCAATAAAAAATGGCCGCTACCCCGGTTGAAGCAGTGACCATCTTTAATCTGTTAAGTTTTGGATCGGCCTAGTTAGAAGAGGCAACGATTGATTTTACTTCATTAATTTCATCAGCAGGAACTCCCAGGGTTTCTGCATGCTTCCTGATTAATTCCTTGTTCTTAGCCTTGTAAATACAGTAGATCTTATCTCCTGTAAAATAACTCTGAACCCACTGTATATCTGCAGACCCCATTTCATGCAATACACCGCAGGAGCCTTTGGTAACCCCCTGAAGATCGGCTACCGAGGAATTCCCGATACCTTCTACATTTCTTTCAATTACATAAGTTTTCATTTCAGAGGTCTCATCGAGCTTTACGATATCCATGTCACCTTCTTTAGCAGTCTCCTGGGCGGAAACAGCAGAAGCGGAAACAACGAACATAGACAGAACAAGAATGCTTTTCAAATTAGTTTTCATATCGATTATTTTATTGGTTACGCTATATTACAACCTCCCTGGCATATACAGCTAAACATTTCAATCAATTCCTACTACATATCATTCACAGTGGAACTTGACAAAATATAATCTGTAGGGTTCATACCATAAGACTGCAGAAAGCAGCGTGTAAAATAAGAAGGGGTATTAAAGCCGCATTTAAAACCTACTTCTGAAATTGAAAGCAAATCATCCCGGAGTAATTTCTTGGCCTTGTACAGACGAAATACACGAACAAAACGGTTTGGTGACATTCCGGTATATTCCCTGCACATCCTGTATAATTTTGAATTGCTGTAATTCATCCTGGCCGAAAGCAATCCAACATCCAGTTCCGGATTCATATAAGAGGCTTCCAGGGTCTGAACCAGTTTAGACAGGAAAGCCTCACGGTCTGCGCTAATGATCTCAATAAGCTCTGAATGCTCTTTCAGACGAGAGTGAAGTAAGCCCTTTGTGGCTCTGCCCAATTCTGAGGACACCAAAATATTGCCACGAAAAGCAGGGTAACTAAGTGATCTTATAGTGGAAAAGGCTTTTTCAAAAAAACCTGAATCAGGGGTTAAAGGCTCTCCTCCACCAACAATAATCTTCAGCTCAAGGGCCGGGGACTTTTGCAAATAAGTGTTGCGAATTTGAAGTGCACATTCCAATAGCTTTTCCAGGGCGACAAACGAATACAAAAACTGACCTTGTTTCAGCATCACCCTTCGGCCTTCAAAAGTACCTGCAAAATTATTCAAAGAGTCATAGGCATAATCTTCCAGAAGTCTAGCCTCATCACGACCATATTGACCGGCCAGCAGGTTAAAATCAGGCAACTTTACATACATCAGGTACCGATAGGCAGAATCTTCGAATATCTTCAATTCTGACCCTTCAACAGCTACAGCGTCTGCGGGATCGGTGAGTCTTCCAAGAAAAGACTCTACAAGGGAGGGATCAACGGGAACAACCTGATTCGGGATCAGCCCATGAGCTTTTTTATGCAACTCATTCACGGCAGCCTCGTCAGGTGCTTCTATCAGGCAAAAAGCCTTGCCCCGTTCTTCATCGAACCAATACGTAATGGCCTTGCAACCATATTCATCCTGGCAATACAAGTCTTTAACGTGAGCTTCTGCAACATCCTCGGCTTTTGCACCCGGAATGATATGCAAATCCATGAACAATGGCATCGGTATTATTGGTTGGTTTGTTAAGAACGTGAATTTAATGAAAATAATCGATATTTAATTGTTTAGCGTTGATTTTCAATACAATGAACAAAAGAGTAAGTCTTTTTTAGGGATGTGTGGTAGGGGGACCGAGCGTTTAAAGGGCCAAACGGCAATGGAAGGTTCTGCGAACCTTTCATAGTGAGGAGCCAGGTGGTACGAGGGGAAGTGGATCTTTTTAGTGAACCTGCCTGGCGGCAGCCAGCGGGGGGCATCCCGACACTTCGGGAGAGGAATTGAGGAATCGAGGAATCGAGGAATCGCGAATTTGAACCTCTTTAATCTCTTAGTAACCAAGTCACTCAGTAACCTGGTCACTTAATTCTGGTCTGTGGTCGGAATATTGTAAGACTGAGGTCCCGACACTTCGGGAGAGAAATCGTAAAATTGATGATCACTTAGGAACCTGGTCACCCGGTAACATTAACCCAATGGCTTATCCGCCAATTTGCCTTATAAGGAAAACAGGTTACTCTGCCCTCCTCCGGGAGTACGCCCAAGGTGTTTATAGGCTAGTTCTGTAACTTCTCGGCCTCTAGGGGTTCTCAAAATAAATCCCTGCTGTATAAGAAAGGGTTCATACACCTCTTCTATGGTCTCGGCACTTTCAGAAACGGCTGTAGCCAGGGTGGTTATTCCTACGGGGCCTCCTTTGAACTTATCGATTATGGTTGCAAGGATCTTATTATCCATCTCATCCAGGCCAAAGGCATCTACATTTAATGCCTTAAGGCCGAATCTTGAGATCTCAATATCGATCTTTCCATTCCCTTTGATCTGGGCAAAATCGCGCACCCTTCTTAATAGGGCATTGGCTATTCTAGGCGTACCGCGACTTCGACCGGCTATCTCGATAGCGGCCTCCATGGTAATGGGTACTTTTAAGATCTGCGCACTTCGCTGTACAATATCTGCAAGAAGTTCGGTGGTATAGTACTGTAATCGGCTGCTAATTCCGAATCTCGCGCGCATGGGTGCGGTGAGCAACCCCGATCTGGTGGTGGCCCCCACCAGGGTAAAAGGACTCAGGTTGATCTGCACAGTACGTGCATTCGGGCCGCTTTCGATCATAATATCGATCTTATAATCTTCCATGGCCGAATACAAATACTCCTCAACCACAGGACTCAGCCGGTGAATTTCATCTATAAAGAGTACATCGCGTTCTTCCAAATTGGTAAGCAAACCGGCCAGATCGCCGGGCTTATCGAGTACCGGTCCTGATGTTACTTTAATATTCACGCCTAACTCATTAGCAAGAATATGGGCCAGGGTAGTCTTTCCCAGTCCGGGGGGACCATGAAAAAGGGTATGGTCAAGAGCCTCGGTTCTCAGGTTAGCCGCCTCGGTGAATACCCGGAGATTCTCCAGCACCTGGTCCTGCCCGGCAAAGTCATCAAAAGACAATGGGCGTAAGGCTCTTTCGATATCGGTTTCTTCCGGGCTAAGGTGGTCTCCTGTGGGGTCTAAGTATTCATTCATATGGCGCGAATATGCAAGCCTTAGGGCTTTGGACAAATATAAAAAAACAAATACTAGCAGGCCACGTACTTATTTAAGGAATAGCTACATAAAAAAACCCCGCCAATAGCAGGGTTTATTAAAAATATGAATTGTGATTTATTCCGCTTCTGCAAGAATGGTTTTTACCTCGTAATCTCCCTTGTATTTGTTGAGAATGGCAATTCCTTCTTCGCGTGTGGTATTGGCATCTATTTTAAGATCCGTTCCATCAGGAGTATGAACAATATAGAATCCATCTTTGAAAGAGCTTAAAGGAATAACTTCCCCATTGGGCTTAATGGCATTCCAGCTTTTTTCATGTGGCCGGTAAACAAGATCTACTTTTTCACCGGTTTTAGGACCATCTACCACCTCGATCTGCATACGATTTGTAGTGGCAGTCATTTTATACTTGTTACCATCCCTTTCTACGTACTGAACCTCCTTCTCTCCTTCTTTCATGGCCACAGGATTGTTACCGGTCCAGAATTCTAAAACATTAAAAATAAAAAGGTCACCTACAACGAAGATCTCATAGACAGGCAGGATCCAGAGACCCCAAAATACAAGGTTATTAAGGAATTTACTGTCGGTCATTCCCATATTCCAATCTTTCAATCCGTTGAAGGCTGAAAACGAACCGAGGCAGCTCGAGAACATTAATGAGCTCGCCAAAGCGATACAGATAATTTTTTTCTTCATAATGATAGCTTTTAGTTGCCTTTTAAAGATAGAAAAAATATACTATAATTTCATCCAACTACCTTATTATTAAAATGTTATCGTTGTACAGTGTCATCTGACCGCTAAAATTGGCACATAAAAAAACCCTTTCAACGAGTGAAAGGGTTTTAACTATCTTCTTTATGCTTTCTTAAGCCTCGAAAGGCTCGATAGAAACATAAGATTTATTATCTCTCTTCTTCTGGAATCTTACGATACCGTCAACTTTAGCGTGCAGGGTATGATCTTTACCCATGTAAACGTTCTCACCCGGATTATGGGCAGTACCACGCTGTCTTACGATGATGTTCCCGGCGATAGCAGCCTGACCTCCGAAGATCTTCACCCCGAGGCGTTTCGATTCTGATTCTCTACCGTTCTTGGAACTACCAACTCCTTTTTTGTGTGCCATTGTATTAGAGTTTTATTTCGTTATCAGATTAAACAATTAACTCAATGCCTCGATCAGCTCGGCTTTCTTCATTGAAGAATATCCGCTGATCCCTTTGTCCTTAGCCATTTCTCTAAGCTCGGCAACGGTCATATCTTTAAGATCGTTAGTTGCTTCTGCTTCGGCCTTAGGGGCATCTGCTTTTTTAGTTTCTTTTTTAGGCGCAGCCTTTTTTGCTCCGCTTGCAGTGATCCCTTCGATCACGATCTCAGTAAGGGCTTGTCTGTGTCCGTTCTTTACACGGTACCCTTTACGTCTTTTCTTTTTGAAAACGATCACTTTGTCACCTTTAAGGTGCTTTACGACTTTTGCCTCTACTGCGGCTCCGTCTATAGCCGGGGCGCCAATAGTAACGTTACCGTTGTCATCCAGAAGAAGTACATTGTCAAAAGACACTTTTTCACCTTCTTCAGAAGCCAAACGATGCACGTAAACCTTTTGGTCTTTCGCAACTTTAAACTGCTGCCCTGCTATCTCTACAATTGCGTACATATACGTATGAATTAATAAATTAACTTCTAACTCGATCCTAAAAATTAGTTTTTAGGCGGGTGCAAATATACTGCTAATTCATTAAAGCGCAAATGTTTTTATGCCTTTTGAGCTGTTTTTTTAGGATTCCAGCTTGGCTTGAATTTTTGCATAAAGGCCAGGGTAAGCACAACTGTAGAGGCAAACCCCTCAACAACCAGAACAAACATAAGAATACCCGGCCCCTGGTAGTAGTCTTTCATCCAGGATTCCATGAGTTTTTCGGGAAACCCGGGGTCAATATGAAACATATAAACAGCCATAAACCCAACAAAAACAAGGGTGGCAAGAAAGCCGGAATAGAGCCCTGTTTTAAATCCTTTATAATAATCAAACTTTTCTCCTTCCAGAATTCTGCGCAACCGAATGGCAGCATAAACCCCATAGGCCATAATACCTCCATTGAGTAGTCGAAGCCATGGATTTTCATGTAATCCGAAAAGACGAACCAATAAAAAGTAGGCAATAAGAACAACAGCAATAATGAGACCGTATCTGATGTGTATTTTACTGGGATTCATTTGGATGACTTTTCAATTTATGTTTTCTAATTTACAAAAAATCAGAGGGGTAACATTTATATTGGGGTTAATTTTTATTTGCCTTAACATTGCAACGAGGGAAATTTCCTATATTTCGAACAAATTGAACTTTGGCTGCCTTAAATACAGCTACAACACATCTTTTTAGAACCAAACCTATCATCAATTATGAAAAAGACTATCCTATCCTTATTCTTCCTGGCTACGGGAATAAGCATGACCGCTCAGGAAGTAGCTTTTGAAGAATACGATCTGGACAATGGCCTGCATGTTATTCTTCATCAGGATAACTCAGCTCCCGTGGTTACCACTTCAGTAATGTATCACGTAGGAGGTAAAGACCGTGAAGACGGAAGAACCGGTTTTGCACATTTTTTTGAACACCTTTTGTTTGAAGGCACTGAAAACATCGAAAAAGGAAAATGGTTCGAGATCGTTAGCTCAAGAGGCGGAAATAATAATGCAAACACCTCCAACGACCGAACGTATTACTATGAAACCTTTCCTTCGAACAACCTGAAGCTTGGATTATGGCTGGAGTCTGAAAGAATGCTGCACCCCGTGATCGGACAGGATGGTGTAGATACTCAGAACGAGGTGGTAAAAGAAGAAAGAAGAAGCTCTTATGACAACAGACCCTATGGAAATCTTTTGAGCGCAGTTACCGAAAACCTTTTTAAAATTCACCCATACAAGGATCCGAACATTGGCTATATGGAAGATCTCGATGCGGCAACGCTTGAAGAGTTCCAGGCCTATTTCAAAAAATACTACGTACCCAACAATGCAGTATTGGTAGTTGCCGGAGACATTGAGGTTGAAGAGACCAAAAAAATGATTCAGGACTATTTCGGACCAATTCCTTCTGGAGAACCGGTAGTTCGAAATTTCCCGGAGGAAGCTCCCATCTCGCAAACCATTAGGGCAACCTATTACGACAAAAACATACAGTTGCCGGCGCTGATCAATGCGTATAGAACTCCCGGCTTTGGACATAAGGACGCTTATGTACTTAATATGATCTCTACCTATTTAAGCGATGGAAGAAGTTCTAAGCTTTATAAAAAACTGGTAGATGATCAAAAGCAAGCCCTGCAGGTAGCTGCCTTTAACTTAGAACAGGAAGACTATGGCATTTACCTGGTATTTGCCCTGCCTTTAGGTGACACCTCCCTTGAAACCCTTGAGCAGGAGATCGAAGAAGAGATCCAGGCCCTGCGCACCGACCTGATATCGGAAAAAGAATTCCAGAAACTGCAGAATAAATTTGAGGCAGATTTCATTAGTTCAAACAGCAGTATCCAGGGAATTGCCAACAGCCTGGCCAGGTACCATATGCTTTATGGCGATACCAACCTGATCAATTCTCAGATAGACATCTATAGAAAAATCACGAGGGAAGACATTCAAAATGTAGCCATCAAATATCTGATGCCACAACAAAAAGCTGTTATTGAATACCTTCCGGAACAAAACCAATAAAAAAATCGTTATGAAAAATATATTTGCACTACTACTGTTATTCAACCTGGCCATAGTTTCAGCCCAGGTAGATCGCACTGTTATGCCCGAACCGGGGCCCAGCCCGGAGATCAACCTGGGTAGCCCGAAAGAATTCACCCTTCCCAACGGCCTTCAGGTGTTGGTTGTTGAAGATGCGAAACTACCAAGGATCACCTTATCTCTCGACATAGATAACCCCCCAATACTGGAAGGTGATAAGGCCGGAGTTTCAACCCTAACTTCCAACCTTTTGGGTCAGGGATCAGTCAATATTCCAAAGGACGCATTCTATGAAGAAGTAGATTTTATGGGTGCCCGCCTCAATATTGGTATCAGCGGAGCTTTTGCAACCGGGTTATCAAAATACAGCGAAAGGATCATGGAGCTCATGGCCGAGGCTGCCATCTCTCCGAACTTTACACAAGAGGCGCTGGAACTTGAAAAAACCAAGTTAAAAGACAACCTTAAGAGCAGTACTAAGGATGTTGGTTTCATAGCTACTCGGGTTTCCAGTGCGCTGGCCTACGGCAAGAAACACCCTAAGGGAGAATTCACCACAGCTGAAACGGTAGACAATGTTACCCTTGAGGATATAAAATCATTCTATAGTAACCGATTCGTGCCTGCCAACGCCTACCTGATCGTTTCGGGTGATATTACTTTTGAAGAGGCCCGGGAAATGGCAGGCAAATACTTCTCTAAATGGAAAAAGGCTTCTCCGTTAAACCTAAGTTACTCCACTCCAAAAGATGTGCAGTATACCCAGATCAATTTCATCGATATGCCCAATGCGGTACAATCTGAGATAAGGGTGCAAAACCTGATCGACCTGAAACTGGGCGATAAAGATTACTTCCCTGCACTGTTAGCCAACTATATCTTAGGTGGCGGTGGTGATGCAAGACTATTCCAGGTATTGCGAGAAGAAAAAGGATATACCTATGGTGCCTATTCAGGTGCTCGTCCAAGCAAATACGGAGCCTCATTGTTCCGTGCACAAGCCAGTGTAAGAAATGAGGTTACCGATAGTGCCGTTGTTGCCTTTTTAGACGTTATAAATGACTTTAAAAACAATCCTGTCTCACAAAAAGAGCTTGACATAGCCAAGGCAAAGTATTCAGGTAATTTTATCATGTCTCTGGAAGATGAAGAGAGGGTTGCCGAACTTGCATTGAACATCAAGCAAAATGAGCTGCCAGCCAATTTCTATGAAAACTACCTGGAGCAGATCAATAAGGTAACTGTTGAAGACATCAGCGATGCAGCACAGCGATTACTTCAACCTCAAAACATGAGAATTGTTATTGCCGGTAAAGGCAGCGAGGTACTGGAAGCGCTCGAAAAGATGACTTATAATGGTAAAAAGTTGCCGGTTAAGTACTTTAACGCCGAGGGAGATCCTGCGGAGAAACCTGATTATACTGCACCCCCTGCAGATAATGTTAGCAAGAAAGAAATCCTTCAAAAATATATCAAGGCTATCGGAGGCACTGAAAAACTGCAGAGCATTTCGACTATGTATGCCAGTGCTTCTACCAGCATACAAGGCATGACTCTTGACATTGAATTTAAAAAAGGGAACGGGAAATACCTGATGGATACCAAAATGCAAGGCAACAGTATTAGTAAACAAGTCTATGACGGGGAAAAAGGATTCACTTTTGCCCAGGGACAGAAGATAGAGGCGACAGGAAAGGCTGCAGAGGAAATGGCAAAATCGGCGATCATTTTTCCTGAGTTAAAATGGTTAAACGATGAGAGTGTGGTTGTTGATCGGGTTGACATGGTTGAAGGTAAACAGGCCTATGTACTGAAAGTCTCTGATGACAATTATTCATTCTACGATACAGAATCAGGACTGAAGATAAAACAGGAAAGCTCAACACAAATGGGCCCTAATACCATTAAGTCGACATTACTGCTGAGTGATTACCGTGAGGTTGAGGGGGTAAAAGTACCTTTTAGCATGCAGCAGAACGTTGGGCCTCAAAGTTTTGATCTTGAGGTAACTGAAGTAAAATTCAATGAAGATTTCCAGGTGTCAGATTTTGAATAAACACCACCTTATTCCAAAAATAGCCGGTCTGTTTCAGATCGGCTTTTTTATTTACGCCCCCTGTTAACCAGGTACACCCCCATAAGAATGATCAGGGCACCCGCCACCTGTATAAATGTGAATTTTTCTCCATCCAATACCCCCCAAAAAATACCAACTACGGGGATCAAATAGGTCACTGAAGTCGAAAATACCGGGGTAGAGATCTGAATAAGCCTATTAAACATGATCTTAGCCAGTCCGGTGCCAAATACCGATAACACTCCTACGTACCCAACGCTTGACCAAAAACGTGAAGGCAGTTCTTCCGAGCCACCTGCAAACGGCAAAAAAGAATAGACAGTGAGCGCAATGGCGGCAGGTAACATAAGAAGGAAGCTACCTGTGGCAATAGCCATAGCAGGCATTTTCTGAAGTTTTGATTTGATAATATTGGCATTAATTGCATACATCAAAGCAGCCAGCACCACCAACAGGGTGTAAAAATAGTTCTGATCAGGGTTCACCTTAGCCCCCTGAAAAATAAGAACCCCTGCCCCTGCAAGCCCTAACAATACCCCTATAACCTGCGACCAAAAGGTGCGTATCTTAAAAACAACAAAGCCTATTATAATTGTAAATAGGGGCACCAGCGAATTAAGAATAGAAGCTATAGCACTGTCGATCTCCGTTTCGGCATAGGCAAACAGAAAAACCGGGATGAAAGTCCCGCAAAGAGCTGATGCGGCCACCCACTTCCATTCTGATCTTTTGATCTTCTTTACAGAGCGCAAACCTACCACAGCAAGAAAAGCTGTTGAGAATATGATCCTTACCCCACCAAGCTGGATCGGATTCAGCCCTTCCAGTCCTTTTTTTATCAGGATATAGGAACTACCCCAGATCAGGGAAAGTACTACCAGGTAAAACCATTTGCGCTGTTCGTTGTTCATACAGAAATTTAAGCCGCAAAATTCAGGTATTTTTTTGAAATAAATGACCCCCGCCCCTACTTCATTCAACAACCGCCTCTGCACAGCTGTATATTATCAATTTCATAGACAGATTAACCCTTATCTTTGTTATTGCAATTAATAGGTGATCTCCTCATCAAAACACCGATCCTTTACATCTGATAACATGAAAAAACTCCTGTTTACCGCCTGCATCTTAACAACAATATTACTTAGTGCCCAGGCTCCTAAGGAAGATCTGTGGACCGCTGACCGTCCGGACGGACAGGCTCCGATATCGGTATTGGGTGATCATATGCATAATAAAGGGGAATGGATGTTTTCATACCGTTTTATGCAAAAGGATATGGCCAACCTGAAGACCGGAACTGATGACGCCTCTTTTGCAGATGCCCTGGACCGTTACATGGTTAGCCCTGCTAATATGTCGATGCAAATTCATATGCTGGGAGTGATGTTCGCACCTGCCGAACGGATCACCTTGATGGTCAGGGCAAATTACATTTCTTTGGAGATGGATCATACCACCCGAATGATGCCGCAAGATCCGGGAGTATTTACTACTCAAAGCTCTGGTTTCGCCGACACTAAAGTAACTTTGATGTATGGGATACACAATGGTTCAGGGACACACTTGCATGCGCAGTTGGGGGTATCACTCCCAACAGGAAGTATTGACATTACGGATCAGACACCTGCCTCTGCCCCCAATGAAATGATCCTATCCTACCCAATGCAGCCCGGTAGCGGGACCTACGATCTGGAGCCCGCAATGACCTGGCTTGATCAATGGAAAAACCTCTCCTCAGGCATGCAGATCAGAGGTACTTTCAGGTTGGGCGAAAATGACAATGACTACCACCTGGGGCACCGCATAAGTATACAGAAATGGCTTGCCGGGAAAATTTCACCCTGGCTCAGTATTTCAGGAAGACTGGAATGGGGTGCTCACGGAAAGATCTCAGGTGCAAATCCAATACTTACCCCCTCCACGGCACTGACTGCTGATACAGAAAACTCCGGAAAAACCTACGCCAATGCAGGGTTTGGTGTCAACCTTTATGCTTTCAAAGGAATTTTGAAAGATCTGAGACTGGGCGCTGAAGCTATTTTACCTGTTTATCAAAATCTTTATGGAATACAACTCAAGGAAAAAAACACCCTGGTGCTGGGGTTACAATATACCTTGTGATCGCAACAAAAAGTAATCTTAAGATGAAAAATCGAATTTAAACGTAAACAACACACCCATGAAACAACTTCTATTCGCATTTGCATGTCTTGTCGCAATTACGACTTCCTGCAAGCAAGAATCAAAAAAAGAGCAACCAAATAGTAAAATGGCAGAGGTTATGGCCATACATGACGAGGTGATGCCAAAAATGGGCACCATAGGCAAATTAGTTGCAGAATTAAAACCCATGGCTGACACCAGTCAGACAGACTCAACCTATATCAAGGCAGTGACCGACCTTCAGGATGCGCATAGATCAATGATGGACTGGATGAAAGGATTTGGAGAAAGATTTGACTCTGAAGAGATCCTAAAAGGCAAACCATTAACCCCTGAAAAGCAGAAGTGGCTTGAAGAAGAAGAGATCAAAGTAAAAGCCATGAGAGATGAAGTAAACCAAAGCATAAAAAACGCTGAACAACTACTATCCCAATAAAAAACGCCCCGAACGGGGCGTTTAATTTTTACTAACTAACTAACCTGAACTTCATAATGAACTTCAGGGCTAAAATAGCACAAGCTTTTAAGTATAATTATATGATTAAGAATTATTTAGGATTTTCACTCCCAACTCAGGGTCTCCATGATAGTTCTGATATCCTTGCCAAGGTAATGGGCGGCAGGAAGTACTGAATCGTAATTAGGTTTCGCTTCAAAATACAGGGACCCGGTAACAAAGTGTTTGATACTGTCAGTGAGATAAAACTGGGTCTGAGAAGCAGCATTACCCTCAACATTATAGAACATACCGTACACCCTGTCCTTCTCATTTACGAAAGGCTGTTCTGTAATATTATCTGCTTTCACCACGTGTTCGTAGGTGAGCTTTTGAGCATCTCTAAGCAGTTTATCAAGGTCGTTATCCACCTCTTTATAGGTAAGGAAGATATTAGCATTCATTTCAGGGTATTGCATCACGAAGGAACAATCGGATTCACTATGCAATGATGCTTTGGTATTTTTTTCAAACTGAAACGGACATGGAAGGTCGGTCATGGCATATTTCTGCCCCGAATACTCCAGTCTAAGCATAGCCTTAGGTTTCGGTACGGGAGGCTCTGAACATGCTGCTGTAAGCAATATCAAAACAATAACTCCCATAAATCTTTTCACCACATTCCTCATGAATCAAGCATTACTTTTATTTGTTTTATTCTACGGTTGTCAAGGGCTTCAATAACAAAGGTATATTGTTCAAACCTAATCTTCTCGCCCTTTTTAGGAAAGCTTCCGGCAATCTCCAGAACAAAGCCGGCAACTGTTTCTGACTCTCCCTTGTTAGATTCAAATAAAGTATTATCATCAAGCCTTAACACGCGATAGAAATCCTTAAGAGATGTCTTCCCTTCAAAGACATAATTGTTCTCGTCCAGCTTGGAGTAAATAAGGTCTTCATCATCAAATTCATCACTGATATCACCAACGATCTCCTCTATGATATCTTCAAGGGTCACAAGTCCGGAAGTACCCCCATATTCATCAACAACAATGGCCAGGTGATTCTTCATGTCCTGAAACTCTTTCAGAAGATCATCCAGCTTCTTATTTTCCGGCACAAAGTAGGGCTCTCTTTTGAGGGAAACCCAATCAAAAGATTTACGGTCCAGATAGGGCAAGAGGTCTTTTACATACAACACTCCGGTTACCTGGTCCATATGTTCTTTAAATACGGGCACCCTTGAGTAACCGTGATCAATGATCTCAGCGACTACTTCCTCAAACTTCATTTCTTCATTCAGAGCAAAAATATCTATCCTGGGGCGCATGACCTGTCTTGTATCGGTATTACCGAAAGTAACGATACCTTCCAGGATCTTTTGTTCTTCGCGGGTGGTGTCTTCTCCGGAGGCAAGCTCCAGGGCGTGAGAAAGCTGATCGACAGAAATATTAGACTTCTGTTTTCCCAGTTGATCCTGCAGATAAATGGTTACGCTGCGCATGGGTATATTAAGGGGAGCAAACAGCTTATTCAGAAAATGAAGCGGATAAGCCATGAATAGTGAGAACTCCACCCTATTCCTGTTTGCATAGATCTTTGGAAGGATCTCTCCGAATAGCAAGATCAGAAAGGTAGCTACCACCACCTCAGCAATAAATCTAAGAGGAATAATTCCGAGGATCTCCCCGTCAATACTGCCAAAGAAAAATGTACTTAGAGAGCTTATCAGTAAAACGATGGCAATATTAATGAAGTTATTTGCCACTAAAATTGTAGCCAGCAACTTTTTGGGTCGCTCTAACAGGGCAGTTACTATATGGATACGCTGATCACCTTCGTTTCTGGTTTGTAACATATCTGAAGGGGTCAGAGAGAAAAAAGCAACTTCGGCTCCGGAGATCAAGGCAGAACTTAAGAGCAGTATGAACAGCACCGCAATCTTTACGACCGTGACTATATCTACAGCAAGGATAAAAGAAACTAAACTCGAGGGTTCAGGGTCCAAGTGAAAACAATTTAGTTAAACTCAATTAAAATGGCAGATCGTCATCTTCCTCTTCCTGAGAGAGAGAGGGTGATGAAGGCGAATTCTGAACAGGTCTTGCTTGTGTGGGAGCTTCAGAGCTGGTTGACGCTCCTCCGTAAGCACCCGGATTGGAGCCGGGCTCAGGCTTATTAGATAGAAATGTAAAGTCGGTTACATGCACCTCTGTGGTATATCTCATATTACCATCTTCTCCTTGCCATTGACGGGTTTTAAGGCGGCCTTCCACATACACCTTATCGCCTTTCTTTAAATACTTTTCACATACTTCGGCTGCTTTATTTCTGACAACAATATTATGCCATTCGGTATTGGTAACCCGTTCTCCGGTCTGACGGTTGGTATATGTTTCATTGGTAGCCAGTGGGAACCGGCCAAGGCAATTACCTCCTTCAAAATAATTCATCTTCACATCGTCACCCAGGTGACCGATCAGCATTACCTTATTTAATGTTCCACTCATTATAGTATGGTTAAGTTTTTAAGTATTTATAAATGTATTTAAAATTTACCTAATTGGAAAATTCAAATTCATGCACAAAGTTAGCCAGTAACACGGGCATGGCATAATCCTTCACCCTAGATTTTTTGACTGCTCCCGGAAGCTCATCTTCCAGGTTAACGATCCAGAATCGGGTAAAGATATGCTGGTGAGACAATTTATGCACTATATCATCCTGGTTATAAAGCCAGATTTTTGACGGATCTGCTCCGGGAATAGAACGAAATCTCTCTTGTGCAATGATCTGATCAAGATTTGCCGGGCCTTGAGTTTCAATGAGGGGGAACTGATAAAGATCTCTCCAGATGTCTTTCCCGGTACGCTTTTCCAAAATGATCTCCGTGCTGTTGAAAGGCACGAGATAATTAAAATAACGTTTTTTGATCTTTCCTTTCTTGAGTTTAACCGGCAAGGAAGCAACCTTCTTTTCCTGAAGGGCCACACAAGAGGAGTTTAACGGGCACTGCTCACAATCGGGGTTTTGAGGTTTACACTGTCTTGCTCCAAACTCCATAACTGCCTGATTATAGGTGGCAGGATCAGAGGTATGCATCACCTCCTCTGCGAGGGCTTTGAAATACTTAATCCCCTCGGTCGCATTAATAGGCAGATCCACCCCGAAGTAACGGGAGAGTAAACGGTAAACATTCCCGTCTACTACGGGTGCAGGCTCATCGTATGAAAAGGAAGCTATGGCTGCCGCTGTATATTCACCAACCCCTTTCAGCTTTTTCAGATCCTTATAATTATCAGGAAACCTTCCGTCAAGCTCGTGGCTTATATATTTTGCCGTGGCATGCAGGTTCCTGGCCCGTGAATAATACCCCAGACCTTGCCACATCTTCATTACCAGATCTTCTGATGCTGCTGATAAATGATGTACTGTAGGAAACTTATTAACAAATTTATTGTAATAAGGGAGTCCCTGCTCTACACGGGTTTGTTGCAGCATTATCTCCGAAAGCCATATTTTATAGGGGTTACGGGTATTTCTCCAAGGGAGATCACGCTTATTATCTGTATACCAGTTAATTATGTGTTGATAGAAAGTCATTAACAGAACTAATTATTTTTCCTATATTGCCTTTAGTTGATTAAATTTTAATCAATTACACTTTATTTATTGACTAATTAATTTATATATTTGCAACCCCTAAATTATAACACTTAAACAAAAATACTAAAATGACAAAAGCAGATATCGTAGCGAAGATTTCAGAGAAGCTTGGAATGGAAAAAGGTGATGTTCAAGCCACTGTTGAATCATTCATGGAGGAAGTGAAGAATTCTCTGGAGAGCGGAGATAATGTTTATTTGAGAGGTTTCGGAAGCTTTATCATCAAGACAAGAGCTGAAAAGACAGGAAGAAATATCTCTAAGAATACTACTATCAAAATACCTGCTCACAACATCCCTGCATTCAAGCCTGCGAAAGTATTCGTAGAAGGTGTAAAAACCAATGTAGAAGTAAAGTAAATAAGTATTAATATAAATTCATTAGTCAATGCCAAGTGGTAAAAAAAGAAAAAGACATAAGGTAGCCACGCACAAGCGTAAGAAAAGAAGAAGAGCTAACCGCCACAAGAAAAAGTAGTTAGATTAACTACTTTTTCTTTTTTAATGGTATAACTATCCTATACTATTCGTTCCTTGAAATAGGAATAAGCGGCCCACACGCCGGTTATTCTGCCGGGTTATAATTTAAAACCTGTCAAACATCAAAAAAGATTTAAAAACCTCAGGTTTTTAGATGATTGTTTAATCCATCGGTCCGGGATATCCGGACAGATATAAATTCATTCAGAGTGAATAAAGAATTAATCGTAAGATCTGGTTCCTCTGACGTTGATTTTGCCATATTAAAGGATGGAAAACTTACTGAATTACACAAGGATCAGGAAAGCAGCGACTTCTCGGTGGGCGATATCATGCTTGCCAAGGTGAGAAAACCGGTATCGGGACTCAATGCCGCTTTTGTTAATGTAGGTTATGAAAAAGATGCATTCCTTCATTATCACGACCTGGGCCCTCAATTGAGGTCCTTGCTGAAATTCATTAAACGTGTAAGCACAGGTAAATTAAAAGATTTTTCTCTTAAAGGCTTTCCTTTTGAAAAGGATATAGACAAGAACGGTAGCATCAATGATGTACTCAAGGCCAATCAGTCTATATTGGTCCAAATCGTAAAAGAACCTATATCTACAAAAGGACCCAGGATAAGTTCAGAGCTTTCAATAGCTGGACGATACCTGGTATTGGTTCCTTTTTCTGACCGCGTTTCTGTTTCACAAAAGATAGAGAGCAAGGAAGAAAAAGACCGTTTAAAAAGGCTGGTACAAAGTATTAAACCGAAAGGATTCGGAGTAATCGTACGTACCGTAGCCGATGGCAAAAAAGTCGCCGAACTAGACAAAGACTTGAACAATCTGCTGGTCAAATGGACCGCAATGTGCAAGAAAATCTACAAAGCAAAGTTACCGTCAAAGGTACTCAGTGAACTCAATCGTGCCGCATCTATTTTAAGAGATGTATTTAACGATGATTTTACCGGAATCCATGTTGACGATGAAACGCTTTATTATCAAATTAAAGATTATGTGCAAGAAATTGCACCTGGAAAAGAATCAATTGTAAAGCTGTATGATTCCAACGTGCCGATCTTCGAAAAATTCGGGATCGAACGTCAGATCAAAACTTCTTTCGGACGCACAGTCTCTACCAGTAAGGGTGCCTACCTGGTTATTGAGCATACCGAAGCGCTTCACGTAATAGACGTGAACAGCGGGAATCGCTCAAACAAAGCCAAAAACCAGGAAGACACAGCGCTGGAGGTAAATCTGATCGCAGCTAAAGAAGTAGCCAGGCAACTCAGACTTCGCGATATGGGAGGTATTATCGTGATCGATTTCATCGATATGTCCTCTGCTGATAACCGTAGAAAACTATATGATCATCTGCGGGAAGAAATGAAAGACGACAGAGCCAAACATAAAATACTGCCCCCAAGTAAATTTGGGCTTATACAGATTACAAGACAAAGAGTGAGACCGGAGGTTAATATCAAAACCAGAGAAGAGAATCCTAATGGAGCGGGCGAAGTTGAAGCCCCCATTGTTCTCATTCACAAAATGACCGCCGATCTTGAACGAATCATTTCCAACAAGGCCCATAAGAACGGGATCATACTTAATGCGCATCCCTTCATTGCAGCCTATGTTACCAAAGGATTTCCATCCGTTCGTTCTAAATGGTTTTTAGAACACAAAAAATGGGTTAAAGTCTTACCCAGAGATGCTTACACTTATTTAGAATACCGTTTTAAAGACAAAGACGGAAAAGAATTAAAATAAAAAAACCACGCCTTCCGGCGTGGTTTTTTTGTTTATACCCATTTGAAAAACACCTGCTGCATTAACCCTTCCCTTCTTCTCCCATAACAGAAGCGTCCAGTAACAAGCCTTTTTATACATTTGCAGGGTGAAGTCACAGATATCATATACCGTAGACGAGGCCACCCAGAAAATGGAGCATTACTGCGCCTATCAGGAGCGATGCCATAAAGAGGTTATTGCCAAACTGAGATCTATGAACATGATACCCCTGGCTATAGACACCATCATTGCTCACCTCATAAAACACAATTACCTGAACGAAGAACGTTTTGCCAAGGCCTTTGCAAGAGGAAAGTTTCGCGTAAAAAAATGGGGCAGGAACAGGATCGTAAGAGAGCTGAAATTTCGTGATATCTCCAGGTTTAATATTCAAACAGCCTTAAAAGAAATTCCTGAAAAGGAATACCTGAACACATTTCATGAGCTGGCCCTTAAAAAGCACAAACAGATCAGGGAAACCAATAAACTTAAGGCAAAAAAGAAACTCGCAGACTACCTGCTCTACCGGGGCTGGGAACCTCACCTGGTGTATGAGAAGGTGAATGAGGTTATGGGGTAATGAGGTTATGCGGTTATGCGGTTATGCGGTTATGCGGTTATGCGGTTATGCGGTTATGCGGTTATGCGGTTATGCGGTTATGCGGTTATGCGGTTATGCGGTTATGCGGTTATGCGGTTATGCGGTTATGCAAAACTAAAATTTTGGAAATAGAGCTCGTTGAAGCACAGTACAACAGACCTACTTCCCTACCTCCCTACATCCCTAAAAAAAACGGTCACCCTACTTCTGTAAGATGACCGTGAAAATTTTAAGATCTATTTATTTTGCCGACTTACTTATCGGCGTTTTTTAGCTCTTTCGCTTTTGACTTTGCCTCTTCATTTCTATCGATCTTATGACCGGGGCGTGTCCATTTGGGCTTTTCACCAAGTGCCTGGAATTGAGAATTCTCTGCTTCTACCGTTTGCGGCTGCATTTTCTTTATAAAAGGCTTCTGTGGGTTCAAGCCCAATTGACGAAACATATCCATATCCTCATTTACATCAGGATTTGGAGTCGTCAGCAACTTATCTCCGGCGAAGATCGAATTGGCTCCTGCAAAGAAGCACATAGCCTGTCCTTCACGACTCATTTCAGTTCGTCCGGCAGAAAGTCTTACCTGGGTTTCCGGCATTACGATCCTGGTCGTAGCTACCATACGGATCATCTCCCAGATCTCTACCGGTTTCTGATCTTCCATCGGAGTACCTTCTACGGCCACAAGGGCATTGATCGGCACTGATTCCGGCTGAGGGTTCAGACTGGCTAAAGCTACCAGCATACCGGCTCGATCTTCAGCAGACTCGCCCATTCCTATAATTCCCCCGCTGCAAACGGTAACATTGGTTTTACGAACATTGTCTATGGTCTCCAGACGATCTTCATACCCACGGGTAGAGATCACCTCCTTGTAATACTCTTCAGAGGTATCCAGGTTATGATTGTATGCGTACAATCCTGCTTCTGCCAAACGTTTCGCCTGGTTTTCGGTGATCATACCAAGGGTACAGCACACTTCCATATCAAGCTTATTAATGGTTCTTACCATTTCAAGCACCTGATCGAATTCCGGACCGTCCTTAACGTTTCTCCAGGCAGCTCCCATACACACCCTGGAACTCCCGGATGATTTAGCACGAAGTGCCTGAGCTTTTACCTGCTGCACAGTCATCAGGTCATTTCCTTCAACATCGGTATGGTACCTTGCTGCCTGCGGACAATACCCGCAATCTTCAGGACATCCTCCCGTCTTGATAGACAGCAGGGTAGATACCTGAACAGTATTTGGGTCATGATATTTTCTGTGAACGCTGGCCGCCTGATAGAGCAGATCCATCAATGGCTGGTTATATACTTCCAGTATCTCCTCCTTGGTCCAGTTAAATCTTATGTCTGCCATATACTTCTATTTCTGCCCGATATTCTCAAAAGGGCAACACGGGTTGATTAGTTTTCTCTGTGACAAAAATAAAGAAAATGCCCTTGGCCACCTCAAAGCATTGTAATTAATTAGGGGGGAGAATAAAGCCTCTGCTGTCATACAGTTTATGGATCAATGAGAAGACCCCTACGTATAAGGTTTATGAATATTATCTTACTTGCGCTATCTTTAATGAAAATGCAATCTTCACATTGGTCAGGTCAATCATTATTACGGGAATACTCCTAACGCTTCAAGTTAGTGGCCAACACGTGGCAAAAACTGAAAATCACTTGCACAAGCCCGCCCGCATTATTGGCGACAGCCTCTGGGTATCTAAAAGCGCCTATGCCGACAAGCTATACGGCTTTTGGCTGGGGCAGTGTATCGGGAATTGGACAGGATTGGTTACCGAAATGGATAAGATAGGGAACGTTGGTGATACTAAAACCGGGGCATTTTATACGAGGGATGAATGGGGACAACCCGATGAACCCAGCATCTGGGGAGAGGGAGTGCCAAGTGAATTATCAAAAAATATTGATTTTGTATTTAAGGGACAAGGAGAGATCTGGGGAGCAGATGACGACACCGACATGGAGTACATGTACCAACATCTACTTTTGACACATAAAACTCCTTACTTAACCCCGAAGCAAATAAGACAAGGTTGGCTGCACCACATTCACGAGAAAGAAGAAAATTATTTATGGGTATCTAATCAAAAGGCTTTTGACCTCATGCAAAATGGCATGCTGCCCCCAGCTACCAGTGACCCAGAGAATAATCCGCACTTCGACATGATCGATGCCCAGCTCACAACCGAGATCTTCGGTCTTTTTGCTCCTGGCCATCCGGAAACAGCATTGAAGATGGCCTGGTTACCTATAAGAGTTACTGCCAGAAAGGAGGCTGCCCTAATTGCAGAATTCTACATTACCATGCACTCCCTGGCTATACTGCCTTCAAACCAGGAGCCTGAATCACAGATTATGGAAATAGCCACGATAGCCAGGGCACAGGTACCTGACACCACATATGTGGCGAAGATGTTTGATTTTGTAGCATCGTGCTACATATCCGGAATACCCTGGGAAGCCACCAGAGATTCTGTTTACAACCGCTATCAGGTACAACAAATGGACGGCTACACTGTAACTTCCAGAAACCTATACTGTAACGGATGTTTCGCTGGAGGCATTAATTTTGCTGCAAGCCTTATCAGTCTGTTTTACGGAAAGGGTAATCTCCCGGAAACCATTAAAATCGGAACACTCGCAGGATGGGATTCAGACAACCCGACCGCGACCTGGGGAGGCCTGCTAGGGTTTATTTACGGGAAGGATGGCATTGAGAAAGCTTTCGGCAGATCATTTTCAGACAAGTTTAATATTCACCGAACAAGGAAAAATTTTGAGCCTTATGCCATTGATAATTTCAGGCACATGGCCATTAATGGGGTCAAGGTAACAGAAATGACTATCCTTAAAGAACTTAACGGAAGAGTAGATAAGGGCTCCAACTCCTGGGTAATTCCATGGAACATCCCCAAAAAATAGAATTTAAAATCGTTCAGTCTATCGGGATCCTATTGACTTTTCTCCATATCTGCATGGGTAAAGGTTTCTAAAAAATCCCGCAAACCATCTTCATGAGTTATCCCTAACTTCTTTCTTAACCTGTATCGCGCCGATTCCACTCCCCGTAAAGAAAGATTCATGATCGGAGCAATTTCTTTATTGGTAAGGTCCATTTTTATCAAAGCACATAACTGCTCTTCTTTTTTGGAAAGATTAGGATTTATACTTTTTAACCGGGAAAAAAAATCCTGGTGAACTCTTTCAAAATTCACATCAAAAATCTCAAGATACTTTTCCCCAATGCGACTACTTTCCAATTTTCTGAATACAGAATTAATTGCCTTTTTAGATGCAGGCTTTTGAACTTTTAATCTAAGTTCCTGCAAATCTTTATAGATCTCATTAAACAGCTCTTTTCGTTTACTTAAAAGCAGGGTATAATTAGCGAGCTCTTTGCTTTTATCGATTACATTCTGCTCGAGAAAAATCTTTTCCCGTTCCATCTCTCTTTGCTTTGCAGTTAACTTATACTTTTCCATTTCCAACTGCATCATTTTCCTGGTATGTTTTACTTTTTTCTCTGCTATCAACTGTTCTTTTCTGATTCTTTTAATCACCAGAGTTCTCAACCCAAGCACAAGACCCGTAAACAAAAGAATAAGAACACCCTGCCAAAAAGCAGTCTCATACCAGGCAGGACTTAACACGAATGCATAACTCACGCTTTCACCCAAATCGCCCTCCGCATTCCTGCTTTTTACCTTCAGAGTATAGTCTCCACTATCCAATCCGGTAAATGTGATTTCAGGGTCATTGCTCCAGGCAGACCAATCCTCATCACTACCCTCAAGAAAATGACTGAAATACACTTTTGACCGGGTGCCAAGCTTTGGATTTGCCACGTGAAAAGCTAAAGATCCCAAGGGGTTATTGCCAATTACTAAAGGCTTTTCCGGTTTAAGAGGCAACATCTGATAACCATTCTTTTTCTCCAATCCCACCCTATTTATCATTGTCTTGGACATAACTCCTGATTTCTCAACCCTACTCCTGATATCAAAAAGATAAAGTCCGTTAATGGTGCCCACAGCCACAAGATCCTTAGTTAGTGGCAGCAAGCTTTCCATAGATTTCACAAAGGAGTTACTCAAAGGAGCAAAGGCCATGGTGTGCAATGATGCATCTGCATCCTCTTTCAGGTAATATCCCAATTCATTTCCATTGACAAACCATATTTTATCAAAAGCGCTTTTAAGAAGGGTAGTATTCTTTTTTGGATTTAGAATTTTATTGAGGTCGGGGTCTTCAACAAACTTATGTCCCTCTTCATCAAAAGTAAATACACCGGTATTCGTTGTAAAAATCAACTGATCTTCAAAAGTACGTGGCATGATATTAAAGGGTGACTCCAAGCCATTGTAAACTGTAAAGAATTCAGTAGATATTACACGGCTGTAATTCTTGTCGAACTTCACGCGAAAAACCCCCTTATACCCATGACACACCCAAAAAGTAAAAGGATCTGTCAAAGAAGGGGAAACGTCCCGTGTAGATTCATCAAAACCTGACACCCGTTCTCCAATTCTAAATTCACCATCTTTATAATGCACTTTATAAAACCCACTGTAGGTAGTACCCAAGTAAAGATCCTCCCTGCCTGGTACAGGGCAAATTCCCCAAAATCCAGTTTCCTTGCTAACGGAGATGGCTCGATCTTCACGAATCTGAAACAGGCCGTCGTTATGACCAACCAGTAAATGATCATCTATTTTATTGATACTCCAAGCCTGGCCGGGCAAATTATGTACCTTTTGAGACACCCCTGTATACAAAGAATCAAGTGACAACATAAACACTCCCTGATTTGTGGCGGTGTAAATATTACCTTGATTTAAGGCAACATCATAAACAGGTATATTATCTAAAACCTGGGTATAACTGGCATCAAAAGAAATGTGGTCAATACCCTGATTTTGCAAAACCCAAAGATCACCTTCCTCATCCAGGTAAACATTCTCTACCGTTCGGTTTTTTATCTTTGGATTTAAATAAAAGTTACGATTTACAGTATTATCCGGTCTGATCTCCACAAGTTTACTACCCTGAGTGGCGAGAATATAACTACCGCTCTGAAGCTGAATGGCCCTGTTTACCTGATCAATTTCCTCCTGATCAAACACCTCCAGTACCTTGAAGACTCTTCCTGTGCTAAGATCAGCTTGAAAGTATCCTCCTTCCTTGGTGATCAAGACAACTTCCCGTTCAGATTTACCCGGAAGAATGGCCTTTACACTTTGATCATAAATGGCCTTGGCGCTGATACGCAATTCTAACTCAAGTGTAATTTCATTAAGTTCAAAAATACCATGATTCAAATCCTGAACCAGAAGTCTGTCGTGCACCTTTTCAGCATGAAAAAGAAAATTTCGCGCTTTAATTCTCGCTGCAATATTATCCTTGATTACCACCAAATCGCGATCGTATCGCAATACCAATGAGTTTCTAAAAGGGATTATTTGCCACAAGTTCTCTAAATCTGAATCAGTTAAACCGAGTTCAGCAGTCATCGATTTGAAATGATGCTCACCTTTGTCATCTTTCTCTAGCGTACCGACCTCATTATATCCTCCAACCCAAACTTTGCCTTTATGATCAAGACCAAGGCTTCGTACAGAAGAAAAATTGGGTAAAACAACAGTCTCCCATTCAGCACCATCCCAGATCAATACCCCCTCATTATTTCCAAACAATAAAATTCCATTATCCATCTCTTCCATGGTCCAGAATTGAGCATCAGATTTAAAATCAGATTTCCCATAATAAGCTACCCTGCTTAGCTTCAGCTCTGAAAGTTGCGGAAGATTTTGTTTAACCTGTGCGGAGAGATAAAAAGTCTGGAAACAGATTAAGAAGAGGAGTGAAATAAAGGGGCTATGTGATTGGAATTTCTGGAAATGCATGAGAGATAGCTGGGGTTAAGGTCAGATAAATATAGTTAAAATTTAATTAAAATTTAACATTATAACAATCCTGTTTTTCAGTCTCATAAGTGTAAATGCGTAGCTAAAACGTAGTGTGATTCTTCTTTCTGGCGTATTCGTGAAGTAATAAAAAAGCCTGTTCAATATTAAGGGAAGCTTAATTTTCGATGGTTAAAATTATCGAATTCTCAAATTCAAACGATTTCGAATAATGAATTCTGATTTATCAGGATAATGTCCTTAAAGCATTAAACAAACTAAAACAACCCAAAATCCAATTTATAAATGAAAATTCAATATTTTTTGACCTGTTTCTTGCTGTTCGTTGTAGGTATAATACACGCTCAGCAAGCTCAAATTCAGGGTAAGGTGGTTGAGTCTGAAAACCAGGTTCCCCTACCCGGAGTGAACATCGTCATTAAAGGTACTGACCAAGGGGTCGCTACCGATTTTGACGGTAATTTTTTTATCAGCGCTGACATTGGTGATGTACTTGTCTTTTCCTATATCGGATTTCAAAATCAGGAAGTGGAAGTAACCGGCAGCACGAATTTAGAGGTGATTATGCAGGCTGATGACACTTCTCTTGAAGAAGTGGTTGTTGTAGGTTACGGAACCCAAAAGAAAAGTGTGGTAACCGGGTCTATTTCAAGTATCAAGGCTGAAGACATTCAGGTGGTTCCCAATAACGGCCGGGTAGAAAACGTGCTTCAGGGGCGTACTTCCGGGGTCGTTATTGCTGCCAATTCCGGACAACCCGGTTCAAATTCGACCGTGAGGGTACGTGGTATTACCACCTTTGATACTTTCGGAGGGAATGAACCCCTTTGGGTAGTAGATGGTGTTATTGTTGATGCTGGCGGTATCGGATTTATTAATCAATCAGACATCGAATCTATTGAGGTTTTAAAAGATGCTGCTTCCCTGGCTATTTATGGAGCCAGATCAGCTGCAGGGGTTATTCTAATTACCACAAAAAAGGGCCGTGCAGGCAGAATTACCGTTAACTATAATGGTTACTCCGGCGTATCCTCCCCTTCCAAGACACTCAATCTCCTTAATGCCACCGAATATGGGGCAATCATGAATGAAAAATCTGTTGCAGACGGGGGCGACATTCTCTATCCTGACTTATCAATATTAGGCAGGGGAACCGACTGGCAGGATGTGATCTTTAATAATAATGCGCGCCGATATTTGCATGAAGTAAGTATTACAGGAGGTAATGATGTTTCCAGCTTCTTCAGTTCATTCGGAACTGTTGACCAGGAAGGAATCGTAACACCGGAAATATCAAAATACAACAAAAAGAACTTTCGACTTAACTCAACTCATAAACTTTCCAAGATTTTTACTTTAGGACAAAGTTTCGGGTATACACACGAGAAAACCACGGGAATTGGAAATACCAATAGTGAATTTGGCGGCCCCTTAAGTTCTGCTATTAACCTAGACCCTCTTACCCCGTTTGTGGTTACTGATCCGGCAGAGGCCGCAAGTAATATTTATTCTGACCCCCGAGTTATTAGAGATGCAGATGGCAACCCTTATGGCATTTCAACCCTTGTGGGCCAGGAAATGAGTAATCCTGCCGCCTATGTCCAAACCCGATTGGGCCAATATGGCTGGTCTGACAACCTGGTAGGAAATGCTTACCTGGAGGCCAATCCATTGAAAGGCCTGAAATTCAAATCTTCTTTTGGAGGAAAGCTGTCCTTTTGGGGGTTTGAAGGGTATACACCAGCATTTTATCTAAACCCATCCAATGCAAATAGTCAAAACAACCTAAGTAGAAACACCAACAGAGGATTTGGCTGGAACATTGAGAACACTCTTTTATATAATCAATCTATAGGAAAGCACAATTTTTCAGTACTTCTGGGGCAGGGTGCCTATGTAGACGGTATCAGTGAAGGAACCGGAGTCACGTATTTCAATCTCCCCGTAACTTCTTATAAAGACGCCTCCTTTAATTTTGACATTCCAACAGAAGACCGTTCAGTTTACGCCTGGGACGGAGCTGAACATAAGCTCACTTCCTATTTCTCCAGGGTAACCTATGATTTTAATGAAAAATACCTCTTTACAGGAATTGTAAGACGTGATGGATCCAGCCGCTTCGGCCCTAACAAACGGTATGGCACCTTCCCTTCTTTCTCCCTCGGTTGGGTCTTATCAAACGAAGGGTTTTGGAATGAAAATGAGGTTTTCAATACCTTTAAAATTCGAGGTGGTTATGGAATCACCGGTAATGACGGCATAGGTGATTTCGGCTATCTGGCTCTTATTTCGGGAGGACGTAACTATACCTACGGCAACACCGGCTCTACCATTGTGACCGGGTACAGTCCGAACGCACCCGATAATCCGGACTTACGCTGGGAAGAAACCGCTCAGGGTAATATCGGTTTCGATGCCCGATTCCTGGGGTATATGAACCTAACCGTTGATTATTTTAACAAAACTACTACGGGAATTCTTCAGGCGGTTGAAATACCAGGTTTTGTAGGAGCCCCCGGAAGTCCGTTAGGAAATGTAGCAGACATGGTTAACCGTGGTTTGGAGGTTGAATTAGGATATCGCAATCAATGGGGAGATTTTAATTTTAGTGCTAATGGTAATTTCTCTTACCTGGAAAATGAGGTTACCTATCTCGGCCAGGGAAAAGAATTCATTACCACCGGCACCGCTGGTTTCCAGGCTATGGGCCCTATAACACGTACCCAGGTAGGACAGTCATACAACTCTTTCTTTGGATTTGAAACCGATGGCATCTTCCAAAATATGCAAGAGGTAATGAATTATACCGGAGCTGACGGCACCCCAATACAACCAGGAGCTGTTCCGGGAGATTTCAGATGGAAAGACACCAACGGAGATGGAAGCATTACTAATGACGATCGTGTCTTTCTTGGTAGTCCGCTTCCAAAATACACCTTTGGTTTGACCATTAGCATGAACTGGAAAAGCTTTGACTTTACAATGTTTACCCAAGGAGCCGCCGGAAATAAGATCTTTCAGGGTTTGCGAAGGCTTGACATACTTAATGCCAACTACCAAACCAAAGCCCTCACCAGATGGACAGGAGAAGGAACATCTAACGATTATCCCCGTCTTTCTAACTCCGATCCAAACATGAACTTTAGCAGAATGTCTGACTTCTTTCTCGAGGATGGAGACTACCTGAGATTAAAAAACCTACAGATCGGTTACAGCCTGCCAGTAGGTGTTATTCAATCTATTGGAGCAGAACGTTTACGAATCTACATGACAGGAGAAAACCTGCTCACCTTCACCAATTACACGGGTTACGATCCGGAGATTGGAGGAAATGTACTCGGTATTGATCGCGGATATTATCCTCAAGCACGATCTTTCATGCTTGGTCTGGATGTACAGTTTTAATAATTAGAAAAAGAAGAACACAATGAAAATACTTAATTATATTCTAGCACTGGGGTTACTTTTTCCATTGGCATCATCTTGTTCAGACGATTTCCTGGAAGTAGAACCCAAGGGACAATTCTTATCCAGCAGTTATTACAATACGGAAGATCAGGTTTACTCGGGTCTGGTTTCAGTATATGACATTTTACGCAAAAACACCGGTGGTTTTGAGAATATGGTCGCCCTTTTAAATTCAGGATCTGATGACCATGTTGCCGGAGGCGGTGGAGCTACCGATGGTATTCAGCTACAACGCTTTTCTACGCATGATTTAAGCTCTACAACTGTGGGGGCAAGCTACTGGGACGATCACTATGAAGGCATCTTCAGAGCCAATGTTATGATCCAAAAATTACCGGAAGCACCTGTAAGTGATGCGTTAAAGGCACGTTATACAGCAGAGGTAAAAGCCTTAAGAGCCTTGTATTATTTTAATCTTGTCCGGCTTTTCAGAAATATTCCTCTTATCACTGAACCCCTGACCCAAGACCAATATAATACCATCACTCAGGTAGATCCCGGCGAAATATACGGACTCATTGAGGCTGACCTCAAGGCAGCAATACCAAACCTTCCGGACGTTATACCCCTGGATACAGAAGCAGGAAGAATTACCAAAGGAGCAGCAACAGCCTTATTAGGAAAGGCCTTATTGCAGCAAGGCAAAAACAGTGAGGCGGCTGCCCAACTTGCTTTGGTAAACGGCACACCGGGAACTCCAAGTCCTTATGGATATGAACTACTGAGTAATTTTGAAGATCTCTGGGTTGTGGACAATAAGTTCAATTCTGAATCTATTCTGGAAGTAGCCCACACCAATAAAGGAGAAAGTCATTGGGGAATATGGGGAAGTGGAGCCGATGAAGGCAACACCCTCAACGTGATGGTTGGCCCAAGAGGTTACAGTAAAATCAGTGAAGATGCACCGGAAATACCTTCCGGATGGAGCTTTAATGTATTCACTCAAAAGTTTTACGACATCATGGCGGGCGACCCCAGATTTGAAGCCACCATCCTAGACCTGAAAACCATGAAAGAAAATGGAGAGGTTGATTATATAGCCGGATATGAAGATACCGGGTACTTCCTGAATAAGTTCACTCCAACCATAGCTGTAGAACATACAGGGGCGGGTGATGCTGTTCTTAACTACAGACAGAATTCTTACATCATCAGACTGGCTGACACCTATCTGATGGAGGCAGAAGCACTTGGCGGAACAGGAGCACGAGCGCAGGCACTTCTCGATGCCGTTCGTGCACGGGTAGGGTTGCCCTCGGTACCGGTATCTCCTGATGCTATTGCCCTTGAAAGAAGAAAAGAGCTGGCCGGAGAAGGCCATCGATTCTTTGACCTGGTAAGAACCGGAAAAGCAGCTGAGGCATTATCTGACAGAGGCTTTGATACCGGAGTGGATGAAATTCTTCCTATTCCATTCAAGGAACTGGAAAATACGCAATTGGTACAAAATCCGGGTTATAATTAATAAAGCACAGTACTATGAAAAAACTTTCGATATACCTTAGCGGCCTGCTTCTTCTGGCAGCAAGCACAGCCTGCACTAAAGACGCGCTGAACGATGTGGACGCCAACCTGCACAATACCGTTCCAAAAGAACTGAATGCCGTATTAAATATTTCTGAAGACAATTCCGGAAATGTCCAAATTACCCCAATGGCAGAAGGAGTTTTGGAATTTGTGGTAGACCCCGGACATGGAGAAGACGGTGCCGTAACTCTAAAGCCCGGAGAAAGTCTTCATCACAGTTACCCGGAGGGCAATTATACCATTGACATCCAGGCCAAAAGCATTACCGGTGCTATCCAGGCCTCCACTCACAATCTTGACATGGTTTATCGTGCTCCTGAAAACATCAGTATTTCTGCTAGCCAGGACGCCTATAACCTCACCATTTCAGCAACAGCCGATTTTGCCAATGGATTCCTGGTTTTCTTTGGCGATGATCCAAATGAAGAAGGCACTCCTCTGAGTGTTGGAGAGACCCTCCCGGCTCACACCTATGCCTCAGCAGGTTTATACCAGGTAAGAGTAATTGCCTTAAGTGGAGGTGCTGCCACCTCAGAGGAGGTCATTGAAGTACAGATCTATGATCCCTACGGCTTACCGATCACCTTCGAAGATCTTAATCAAAACTACGCTCATGGAGGCACCTTCGGTGGAGTTGATACGGCCATAGTTGACAATCCTGCCCCGGGTGGTATTAACACCTCTGCTAAGGTTTGGCAATACACTAAGAATACTGCTGCCGCCACGTGGAGTGGTACATGGACACCTTTGCAAACTCCCCTTGATTTATCCCAGGGTAAAAAAATCAAGATCTGGGTATACGCCAATGAAGTTGGGAAAGAAATTAACCTCGAGCTGGAATGGGCAGTGGATAACGTTGTAGAAAATGGAGTAGCTGTTCTCAAGGTGGCTAACACCGTTGCTAATGAATGGGAAGAGCTCACCTTTGACTACAGCACGATAGCTGCCCTGCCCGATGACGTGAAGTTTACTCAATATGTATTCAGGTATAACGATAGCGCTGAAGGCACAGGAGAAGTGATCTATATTGATAATATACACCAAACTAATTAATACAACGAAGGAGATGAATAAACTATCTAAATATGCCGCCATAGCCCTTGCAGGGTTAAGCACCTTATTCTCATGTGATGGCAACGAAGATTACACTCTGGACGAACTAAATGGTCCTTCTGACATACAGATCATCGCAGAAGTTGTGGGGCAGGATGAATCCAATCCTAATGGAGACGGATCTGGAGATGTCTTATTTACCATCACAGCTAAAAATGCCATTAATTATAAAATCGATTTTGATGAATCAGATGGCATCAATATGGAATCCATTCCAGGGGGTATGACTACTAAAAAGTATACTACCATTGGTACCGAAACCTATACCGTGAATGTTGTGGCCTACGGAGCTGGAGGCAGCAGTTCTAATGCAAGTACTTCAGTGAGCGTTCGGTTTGAATACCAGCCGGATCCCGAAATTGTTACAAATCTGACCAATAATGCCTCAAAAACCTGGGCTGTAGACCCGTCGCTTCCCGGACATATGGGCGTTGGACCCTGGGATTTCGACGACTACACTACTCCTAACTGGTGGGCATCAGGAGTTAATGAGAAGGTCGGTGTAGCTGACTGTCTCTACAGCAGCACTTATACTTTTGGTTATGATGAAGGTGCAAATTCATACACTCTGGATGTTCATACCCCGGAGGGTGCCTTCACTAAAACCGGGAATCTAAGTGCAATTCCCAACATACCAGAAAGCGGAGATGAAGGGTGCTATTCCTATAGTGACAGTAGTTCAAGCTTTTCATTTATACCATCCTCCAGCATATTAGATGAATCCCTTTCTACAAGAACGAGTATCGTTCCAAATGACACCTTCACTTTTGTAGCCTTTGGACATATGATACGGGAATATGAGATTCTTGAGGTTACCCCTGACTATTTATATATCCGATCTCAGGGTACCGGGGAACCATGGACCGCCTGGTATTTTAAACTGACCCCTGTGGAGTAAGTTATAAGTAAGGATTAACATTGTTTTCATATAGTTTCAACACCACCCTGAATCGGCTTGTCGATCTGGGGTGGTTACCTTAAAAATATGGCGAGCAGATCGCGGGTTTGATTTAATCACGGAAATGAATTTGTTTTAGTTCGTACGCCCTTCAGCGTTCAATCAGCATCTGCTCCCTTTTTTAAGGCAAACATTCACGGTTTAATA
The DNA here is from genome assembly GCF_004799345.1 of Robertkochia marina. GTDB lineage: Bacteria > Bacteroidota > Bacteroidia > Flavobacteriales > Flavobacteriaceae > Robertkochia > Robertkochia marina. The sequence continues at coordinate 1,031,343 of NZ_SSMC01000001.1, read as the reverse complement.
TCTATCAACTAAATTATGAGTAACAGTTTTAACTATTTATTTATCCTTAGCTCATTCTGCCTGTTCATTATTTCAGGCTGTCAGGAGGAAGGACTAATATCGAAGGACGACCCTCCGCAACAGATCCCGGAACAAACCGGGGAGGTCAGTTATTGGATAACCTTACCGGATGAATCAGAAAAGCTAAAAGCGTATCCGAACCAGCTTTCCTTTTCAAGCACTCCCAATACGCATCCAAATATTTCACTTGATCCTCAATCAACTTTTCAGCAAGTTGATGGTTTTGGGTTTACACTTACCGGGGGAAGTGCTCAACTGATCAATGAATTAGATCCTACAGTCAAGGCAGACTTATTAAAAGAATTATTTGGTCGTGGCCGAGAGGAGATCGGGATTAGCTACCTGCGAATAAGCATCGGCGCTTCGGATCTCGATGCATCTGTTTTCTCTTATTGTGATTTACCGCCAGGAGAAAAAGATCCTGAGCTTCAAAATTTTTCAATTGCAAACGATCAAACCCACCTTATCCCTGTACTCCTCGAAATCTTAGCCATTAACCCTGAGATCATGATCATGGGAAGTCCATGGTCTGCCCCGGTATGGATGAAAGATAATCAACATAGTATTGGAGGCAGTTTACTTCCTGAATATTATGCTTCCTATGCAAAATATTTTGTAGAGTATATCAAGGCTATGAAAGCAGAAGGCATTCCTATAGATGCCATCACCCCACAAAATGAACCCTTACATCCTGGAAATAATCCCAGTATGTATATGACTGCCCTACAGCAGTCAGATTTTATTAAAAATCATCTGGGGCCAGCATTTGAGGAGGCCGGACTAACAACCAAAATAATTATTTATGACCACAATTGTGATCGTCCCGATTACCCCATCAGTATATTAAACGATGCCGACACCCGTAAATATGTAAACGGATCTGCTTTTCACCTTTATGGCGGTGATATATCTGCTCTGAGTAAAGTCCATCAGGCCCATCCTGATAAGGCCCTTTACTTTACAGAACAATGGACCTCAGGTAATGGGCACTTTGGGGAAGATCTTTCATGGCACACAAAAAATGTAATCATAGGTAGTCTGAGAAACTGGAGTCGTGTTGTCCTGGAATGGAACATGGCCAGCGATCCGGAATTTAAGCCCCATACCGAAGGAGGTTGTACCTTATGCAAAGGAGCTCTTACTATTCATTCTCCTTTTACCATCAACAGAAATGTCAGCTATTACATTATTGCACATGCCTCTAAAATGATTCCTCCAGGCTCTGTTCGCATTGCCTCTACCCTTGCAGGAGAAATTCACAATGTGGCTTTTGTAACCCCGGAAAATAAGACCATCCTGATCGCAGTAAACACCTCCGATAAAGATCAGATGTTTAATGTGAAATATCAAGGTAAGTGGTTTACAGCATCGTTATCCAAAAATGCTGTTGCCACCTTTGCCTGGTAAAAAATAAAAAATATGAAATATTGGTGCTTAACCCTTACTCTACTCTTTTTGTCAACACCTGCTATCGGTCAACAGGTTACCATTTACACAAGTAGTAAGGACAGTCATGACAGACTAACAAGAACCGCCCAAAGTTCATTTACAAAAATGGATCAACCTTTAGAGACACAAACCTGCATATTTGTAATGCCTGATAAGGAAAAGCAAACCGTACTTGGGTTTGGCGGAGCTATTACAGATGCAAGTGCTGAAGTATTCGCGACCCTAAAACCCAAAGTACAACAAAGGTTTTTAGACGCCTATTTTGATCCTGAAAAAGGTATTGGATATAATATCTTGCGAACTAACATACACAGCTGTGACTTTAGCTCGGAGAGTTATACTTACATAGAAGAAGGCGACAAGGCGCTCAATACGTTCTCTATCGAACACGACAGACAATTTAAGCTTCCCTTAATTAAGGCGGCAATGGATAAGATAGGCGACAAAGCAGTCTTTTATGCAAGCCCATGGAGTCCGCCTGCTTTTATGAAGGATACCGGAAAAATGTTGCAAGGAGGTAAGCTTCTACCCGAATACTATCAGAGTTGGGCTGAATATTATATCAGGTTTATTCAGGAATATGAAAAAGAAGGGGTCCCTGTCTGGGGTCTCACCATACAAAATGAACCTATGGCAACTCAACGATGGGAATCGTGTATTTACACGGCAGAAGAAGAAAGAGATTTTCTTAAAAATTATCTTGGCCCCACCCTTCATAAAAATGGTATGGAAGATAAGAAAGTTGTGGTTTGGGACCACAACAGAGACCTGATCACCCAGCGTGCTACAACTATTCTCGATGATCCAGAAGCTGCAAAATACGTTTGGGGCGTAGGCTATCACTGGTACGAAAACTGGAGCGGGGGTGACAATATGTATCAGAACGCAGGTATTGTTGACGCCCTTTATCCTGAGGTTAATATGTTATTTACGGAAGGATGTGTGGAAAAATTTAACCCGGAAAACTATCAGCTCTGGGAGAACGGAGAGCGATACGGGAGGTCCATGATCAATGATTTCAATAACGGAGTTGTGGGCTGGACTGACTGGAACATCCTCCTTGATCAAAATGGAGGCCCTAACCATGTCGGGAACTTCTGCTTTGCCCCTATTCACGGGGATACTGTAACCGGAGAATTAACCTTTACTCCCTCATATTATTTTATTGGTCATTTTTCAAAATTTGTAAATAAAGGCGCAAAGGTGATAGCTTCAGCTACCAGCAGAAGTTCACTACTCAGCACTTCCTTTAAAAATCCAGGGAACACTATTATTACAGTAGTTCTCAATCAAAATGATAAGCCTGTTGAGTACTACCTGAATACAGGAACTTCTGCAGCCCCTGTAAACATCCCGCCAAGATCAATTCAAACTCTTGTTTATAAAATGCCCTAAATACTAAAGAGCTAAAAATTCATTAATGGATACCCAGCTGTAACAGGCTGGGTTATAAACTACTAGTACGAGGTTCAATCCTGAGCCTCTATAAGAGTTATGACTACAAGGAATTACCAGATACCCTCTAACAGCACGCTAACAGCATTCCCCCCAAAACCTACGGCATTCACCATTACTTTTCTAATGGTTTTGGGAACACGGAAATCCTTATTTCTCGTAAAGGGAACCCCAATGAATTGCTGATGTTTCAGCATTAACAATCCCAACTCTAAGCTCAGAGCACCTGAGGCGCCAAAAGTATGGCCTATCTTCCATTTATTACTGGTTACTGCAGGAAGACTATTTCCAAAAACAGCCTCTATGGCTTTTAACTCTGACGCATCGCCTTTAATGGTTCCGGGCGCATGCATAACCACCACATCCACCTCTTGCGGTGAAAGCTCCCCCAGCGCCATCCTCATGGATTTCTGAAAGCATTTAGCATCTGATGAGATGGAAATATTGTGCTTTAATCTTTCTGTCGCGTAACCTATTCCCTTGATATAACCAAGAGGTACTGTGTGAGGTTTTGATTCCATACAGATCACAGAAGCACCTTCCCCCAGCACCATGGTATTTCGCCTTTTTGCCATATCCAGTGCCTTACACGGGTATTGCTCTCCTGCAGAAGCATATATCTTCAGCGAACGCATTTGGGCCAGCGTAAAGGGCGTTAAACTCGCCTCACTGCCTCCGGCCAGAAATTTGTCCGTCAGTCCTGATCTCAGCCATGCATAACCATTGAGTACGGCATGCAAGGCGGTAGAGCAGGTAATGGAATGTGAAATTACGGGTCCGTCTGCCTGAAGGTCATGCCCTACCCATGATGCAATATTGCCAAGTGTGGTTGTGGGTGAAGTAAGGGTTGGTGCATATCCTTTGTCAAGGTAGGTCTCATGATATTTTTCAAAAAGACCTGTAGCGCCCCTGGAAGAACCAATGTTCACGCCAAAATGATCGCCTTTAGTCCAACCAGCACCCTGTACTGCCCGTCTTGAAGCCTCTATAGCAAACAAAACCGAAAGATCGAGGTCCTTGTAGCGATGGTCGGAACTTCTGAGAGTATCGATCTTTTCCATTTCTTTCTTGCCAACAAGGGCAACCGGATATATTCTACCCTGATCCTCTTGCTCTGTAAAGCAATGGTCGGCATCCAAATACCGTTGCCACACCTCTTCTGAGGTACCTCCTATTGGCGAAATACTGCCTATTCCTGTAATTGCTATTCGTTCTCCGGTCATTGCTGAAGATTATAAAACCCGTCTCATTCCGTTCTTCCTATCCGACTACCGCGACCTCTTCAAGTAAAGATTCTACAGCATCATAAAGGATGTTCATTTGATCATTCGTAGTAACATAGGGAGCCAGAATATAGATGGTATTACCGAGGGGTCTCAAAAATGCACCCTTAGAAAGAAAATATTCATACAGCCTTTTTCTCAGATCACCATACCTCTCCATTTCCACGTCCAGATCAAGGGCATAAATGACTCCCAGCTGCCTGGTTTGCTTTACTCTTGGGTTATTTCTGATCTTCTGATCAAACTCCCGATGAAGAGCTTCGATCCTTTTTATATGAGCTTGCATTTCAGCTGAAAGCAACAGCTCAATCCCGGCCATGGCAGCAGTACATGCCAAAGGATTAGCGGTATATGTGTGCCCATGAAAGAACCCCCGCCCGATCTCATCATCATAGAATGCTTCATAGATTTCCCGTGTGCAACTGGTGGCGGCCATAGGCAATAAACCAGCCGTAAGGGCTTTACTTAAACAGATCATATCGGGTTTAACTTCCAACTGATCACTGGCAAAATTTGTTCCTGTCTTCCCAAAACCGGTCATTACCTCGTCTGCAATAGTGATCACCCCGTGTTCCTTTGCCATAGACATTAAAGCCTCCAGACCATCCTTATCATACATGATCATTCCTGCCGCCCCTTGTACCAGAGGCTCGAAAATAAAAGAAGATACCTGCTTGTTTTTCAGGATCTGCTCAAAACGCTTTAAAACTTCCTCATTATTCTCACCGGTAGGCAGCGGCAGTCGCTCTACTTCAAGAAAGAGATCCTCAAAAGGACCGTTATATACAGACAGACCTGAAACCGACATGGCCCCAAAAGTATCCCCGTGAAACCCGTTTTCGAAGGCTACAAGGGTATTTCGTTTCTGACCACGATTAAAATGGTATTGCAAGGCCATTTTTACAGCAACTTCAACAGAGGTAGACCCATTATCAGAGAAGAAGATCTTAGCCTGGTTGTCAGGAAGGATCTCCATCAGCATTTCCGATAACCGCACAGCAGGTTCATGGGTAAGCCCGGAAAAAATAACATGATCAAGCTGCTGCATTTGCTCCTGTACTCTTGAGATGATATGAGGGTTGCAGTGGCCATATACACAGGTATACCAGGACGCAATTCCGTCTACATATTCATTTCCTGATTCATCAATAAATACAGCACCTTCAGCCCTGGTTATACCCAACATATCCGGATGGGTCTTATGCTGGGTTAAAGGGTGCCATAAATACTTCTTATCTCTGTCTGCGATCGTCATCTTTTCTGCCGTATTTCCGGAGTTACTTAAGAGGTACAAAGATGCTAATATTTAACCTTAAGAAGAAATAACAAAAGCATAGATATTGGCAGATAGCAAGGGCAGATCAAAGCGCCTGAAGTCTTTCCCGGAATTTAGATGCGTAATTACGTATAACCTCCTTGGTGAATTCCTTTTCTTCATCGATCCTGCCAATAACAGGCACCCCGGTCATTTTTTCAATGATCTGCTCTGTAGTTGGATGCTTTTTACCACTAAAAATGATGGAAATATCAAATCCTTTCTGTTTCAGGAAATGAATGGTAAGTAAGGTATGATTAATACTCCCCAAATAATGACGGGAAACTACCACCACCTTATAATCAGGTTTCATGATATCAAGAATGGTAGCATGATCATTTAAAGGCACTAATAGCCCACCGGCTCCTTCTATGACCAGACTGTTTTCCGTCTCTGGCTCCGTGATGCGCTCACTGTGAATGGTAATACCATCAATAGCCGCAGAAGCATGCGGACTTATGGGTACCTTAAGGGCATAACTATTCGGGTGAAATTTAGTTACGGGGTTGCTCACCATGGCCTTTACCCTGTGTGTATCTGAATTTTCAAGATCTCCTGACTGAACAGGTTTCCAATAATCTGCCTCGAGGGCTTCAACAATGATGGCAGACGCGATGGTTTTGCCCACATCGGTAGAAATCCCTGTAACAAAGATCCTTTTACTCATAAATCATTATCATGTAATAGTTAAACATCTAACAGATAGGGCTTAACAAAAATAAGAAGTCTGTCGAAAAGACTTTCAATTTCTTCAAAAGAATTATACGAATGAAGGCAAATACGCAACCTCTCTTTCCCCTTGGGTACGGTAGGCGATACTATAGGCTTTACCCGGAAACCTTCATCATTGAGTAATTTTGCCACCTCTTTTACATTTTCATTACCGGGTATCACAATAGTGGCAATAGCAGAATCGCCACCTTTAAACTCCATGAGCACTTCTGTGGTGTTTAATTTGTTCTGAAAGCACCTTATTCTGTCCCATAACTGATCTCGCCTGCCATCATCGATCATCAAGCGGTGAGATGCCATAATACCGGCCACGGAGTGAGGTGGCAAGGCCGTGGTATAGATCAGACTACGACAAAAATTCACCAGATAATCTTTAAGTTTTTGGGAGCCTAAAACAGCAGCCCCGTGAACACCGGGTCCCTTGCCAAAAGTTACAATTCGAGCAAAAACAGACTCTCTGCGGCCTTGGCTGAAAGTAAGCCCTTTACCCTTTTCACCCACAACCCCTACTGCATGTGCCTCATCTACCACCAGGTTCACATCATAGGCCTTACACAAGTTGATCAATCTGTCTAGATCGGGAGAATCTCCATCCATAGAAAATACAGATTCTGTAACCACATAACATTCGTTGTCATCAACAAGATACTTTTTTAACAAAGATTCCAGGTGTTCAAGATCATTATGTCGGAACTTAAAGCTGCCTGCATTTCCCATACTTAAACCATCGCGTATGGAGGCATGTATGTATTCATCGTAAAACACAATATCTCCCCGCTGAGGAACCGATGAGAAAAAACCTATGTTGGCATCGTATCCGGAGTTAAAGATCAATGCTGATTCAGATGCATACCAGGTGGTAAGCATATCTTCTGCCTCCTTGTAAAGCTTATGATTTCCACTAATAAGACGAGATCCCGTGCTACCTTCACCAAAATCATACCCCTCTAAGATCTCCCCGATGAACTCCTTTAGCTTCGGATCACGAGATAAACCCAGGTAGTCATTTGAGCAAAAGTCAATACCCTCTGCTGCTGAGGGAAGTCGCCTGAAAGCATTATCCGCCAGCCGTTGTTCAAGTTTCTTATTGAGCCTCTTCGGGAATTTCATCAGATGGAAATTTTTGCAGGGTAAAAATACAACACTTAAAAAATTCCTCCTTCCAAACCCTGTATAGAAAGGATAATAATCGATAAATTCATGATCTCATTAATTTACCCATTCTATGAAACCTTTAATTACTTCGCTATTTATATTGACTTCACTTTTAACATTCGGTCAGCCGACTGTTACCTACCATCTGAGTTTTGAAAACGCCTCCCAACATGAGGCAAGGATAAAAGTTCAATTCAATCAACTTGATAATGACCCGCTGCTCATTACCATGAGCCGAAGCTCTCCGGGCAGGTATGCTTTACATGAATTTGTAAAAAATGTGTACGACCTGCACGCTTTTAATGCAGAAGGTGAAGAACTGAAATTGATCAGGAAAGATCCATATAGCTGGGAGCTAAAAGGTCACAACGGAACCGTAGCACTCCATTATACTCTTTTTGCAAACAGAGCTGACGGCACCTACAGTGATGTTAGTGAATCGCATGCCCACCTGAATATTCCCGCTACCCTGATCTATGCTCCTGCCCTTGCCGACAGAGAGCAGGTACTAAACTTTAATTTACGGGAAGACCTGAAATGGAAGGTGGCTACCCAATTGGTAAAAGAAGATGAAGACACATATACGGCCCCCAACCTTTACTACCTGATGGACAGCCCTGTTGAAATATCGGATCATGAGGTAAGGTCATTTAAGATTGACGGACCCCAGGGAGAGCAAACAATAGAATTTGCCCTTCACCACCGTGGGGGCTCCATGATCTTTGATGAGTTTTTTGAAGGGGTAAAAAAGATCGTAACAGAAGAGATAGCCGTATACGGGAAGGCTCCGGAATTTGACTATGACAGGTATACCTTCCTTGGCTGCTACCTGCCATGGGCGAGTGGTGACGGTATGGAGCACAGAAACTCAACCATTGTAACAAGCAGCAGAGAACTTACCTCCCCTGAAGGTATGAGAAACCTAAGCACGGTAGCCCATGAATTTTTTCATGCCTGGAACGTAGAAAGATTACGGCCGAAAAGCCTTGAGCCTTTTGACTTTCAAAAAGCCAACATGAGCGGCGCATTGTGGTTTGCAGAAGGCTTTACTTCCTATTATACGAACTTGATCCTGAAAAGAACCGGAATAATTGATGAGGCAGCCTACCTTGAGTCGATCACCCCCACCTTTAACTACGTATGGAATTCTCCCGGAAGGCAATTTTTCAACCCTGTGGAGATGAGTCAACAGGCACCTTTCGTAGATGCGGCCACCTCTGTTGATCCGGTCAACCGTGGCAACACCTTTATATCCTATTATTCATACGGTCATATGCTTGGGCTGTCCCTGGACCTCTCGCTTAGAAACAACGGGAAAACCCTGGATGGTTATATGAGCTTATTATGGGAGAAGTATGGAAAGGAAGAGAAGCCATACACCCTGGAAAACCTGCAAACTACGCTGGCCGAATACGGGGGCAAGGCCCTGGCTGAAGAGTTCTTTGAGAATTATGTTTACGACAGTAAAATGCCCGATTACAATGATCTATTTAGTTTGGTTGGTATCCAGGCTCAACGAAATAAGGATAGGGCTTTTACAGGAATGACGGTAAACAACAGTGTGGTGAGCAACTACCCTGTTATAGGGGGACCTGCAGCGCAGGCCGGAATAAGCAAAGGAGACAAGATCTTATCGGTCAACAATAACCCTGTAGACAATCTGCATACTGACGATTTCACCAAGGATATGAAACCCGGCCAGGAAATCATACTCGAAATTGAAAGATATGGTCAAAAGATCACCAAAAGCATTACACTGGGAAGTGACCCTAAATACACCCTTGAATTAATGCCCATTGAAAGTGAAAAGACCGGGACGGCCCGCACATCCTGGTTGGGCGCTCAATCCGAAAAGTAATAAAACAAAAAAGCGCCGGTAATACCGGCGCTTTTTTTATATCTAAAGTACATGTCTTAGTCTGCAAGAACGATCACTTTGTTATCGTTCATTTCTATGGTTCCACTGTTGATGGGCAGAATGGTCTCATTCTTTTCACCCTTTGAAAACCGCCCTGCAAACTCTTTGGAAATATTAACATCTCCGTAGATCTTCACCTTACCTTTTCCTAAAATAGAAACGATAGGGGCGTGGTTATTCAACATCTGGAACTCCCCGTCTACACCAGGAACGGCAACTGAGGTTACCTCTCCTTTAAAGATCGTAGCTTCGGGTGTTACTATTTCTAAATACATAGTTTATAATTTTCAGTATTCAACATTGGGTTACCCCAGGGAAACCGGTTTCAGATTATGCTTCAGCAAGCATTTTCTCTCCGGCCTCGATAGCTTCCTCGATGGTTCCTTTAAGGTTGAAGGCAGCTTCAGGAAGATGATCAAGCTCACCATCCATGATCATGTTGAATCCTTTAATAGTATCTTTAATATCTACAAGAACTCCGGGGATACCGGTAAACTGCTCAGCTACGTGGAATGGCTGAGAAAGGAAACGCTGTACCCTTCTGGCTCTTGATACTGCCAGCTTATCTTCTTCAGAAAGCTCTTCCATACCAAGAATAGCAATAATATCCTGCAGCTCTTTATAACGCTGTAGAAGCTCTTTAACACGTTGTGCACACTCGTAGTGATCTTTTCCGATAATCTCAGGAGCAAGAATTCTCGAAGAAGATTCTAATGGATCTACCGCAGGGTAAATACCAAGCTCAGCGATCTTTCTTGAAAGTACCGTAGTGGCATCAAGGTGAGCAAAGGTAGTTGCAGGTGCAGGGTCAGTAAGGTCATCCGCAGGTACATAAACCGCCTGTACAGATGTAATAGATCCTTTCTTGGTAGAAGTAATACGCTCCTGCATAGCTCCCATCTCGGTAGCAAGTGTTGGCTGATAACCTACCGCAGAAGGCATACGACCAAGAAGTGCAGACACCTCAGAACCGGCCTGTGTAAAACGGAAGATGTTATCTACGAAGAAAAGAACGTCCTTTCCTTGTCCGTCTCCGGCACCATCACGGAAATACTCAGCGATAGTAAGACCTGAAAGGGCTACTCGTGCACGTGCTCCCGGTGGCTCGTTCATCTGACCGAATACGAAGGTTGCTTTTGATTCTTTCATAGCAGCCTTGTCAACCTTGGTAAGGTCCCAACCACCTGCTTCCATAGAATGCATGAAATCATCTCCGTACTTGATAATTCCTGATTCAAGCATCTCTCTTAAAAGGTCATTTCCTTCACGAGTTCTTTCTCCTACTCCTGCGAATACAGAAAGACCACCGTGACCTTTTGCGATGTTGTTAATAAGCTCCTGGATCAATACGGTTTTACCTACTCCGGCTCCACCGAAAAGACCAATCTTACCTCCTTTTGCGTAAGGCTCGATAAGGTCAATTACCTTGATCCCTGTATAAAGTACCTCAGTAGAGGTTGATAATTCTTCAAACTTTGGGGCTTCACGGTGAATTGGAAGACCGTTTTTCCCTTCTTTAGGAAGATCTCCAAGACCGTCAATAGCATCACCCATTACATTAAACAGACGTCCGTATACATCATCTCCGATCGGCATTTGGATAGGACTACCTTTGGCTACCGCCTCAGCTCCTTTACTTAAACCATCGGTAGAATCCATAGAGATAGTTCTTACAGTATCTTCTCCGATGTGAGACTGTACTTCAAGAACCAATTTTGATCCATCCTTTTTTATGATCTCCAGTGAGTCGTAAATTTTTGGCAGTTCAGCTTCTGAACCAAATTCCACGTCCACAACCGGACCAATAATCTGTGCAACTTTACCTGTAACTTTAGACATTACTTAAGTGTTTAATGTTTAGCTTAATCGATACGAAAAAGTCACCTGCATTTCTATCAAAACCGACTTTTTTCGCGGTGCAAAGATATGCTTTTAATTGAAAAATAATTCATTTTACAATTTTTTTTTAACCCCCTGATTGTAACCTTAAATAGGAAGGTTTACCCATAAAAAAACCCGGTATCTGAACCGGGTTTTTTTATCTCTGTTTTAAGGATGTTTTTAAGGCATCGGCACTGGGTAAGCCACCGCAAAATCACCGGCACTGTATCTCGGCAACACAGCTCCGTAATTTTCTTCAATGGCTTCCATGAACTTATTTGCCACGTAGGCATTTGCTCTTGCCGTAAGGTGAATTCCATCTAATGAGAAAGTGCCTCCCGTAACCAGATTATTGGTCAGGTTAAACTCATCAAAAGGAATACCGGTAAAGGTCTCGTTGATCAGACTATAAGCATCTACAACTGCAAGCCCGTTCTGAGCAGCAACATCACTGATAACCTGGTTAAAAGCCATGGTAGCAGCATCGATCTCCTCAAGCTCGTTAGCTGTCAAGGCCCATTTATCTGCCAATGGCACTGAAACCCCATTAACAAGGGTTGGATCGTCGTTCACCAGAGTACCTAGGAAAGCAGCACTTGGCAATACCAAAAGCTCCCCTTCTTTCAATTGACGGTATGGAGGTAGTCCGAATCCGGAAAGATCGGTCAGATCCTCATCAACGATCACAGGGGCATTCTGCCCTTCTACGAAATTGATAGTTCTGGCCTGTGCTTCTTCTGGAGAAATAGCTCCACCCGCTGCCAGTTGTTGCAGTCCACCATTATATTGTGCAAAACCGTTATTAACAAATGCTGCTGTAGCTGCATCCAATGGAATAGCATTATAAGGTACCGTAGTAAAATAAGGTATAACGGTTACATCGGGTACATTGGCAACAACTCCTTTTGCTCCACCTGAGGTCAGGGTTGAAACAATAGTACTGTAAACAGACCCGAACACCTGAGGATCGGTTATATCACTTGAACCATAGGTAGAAGGGTCAAAATTACCAGCCTGGTTTTCTCCATCACCTCCATCTACTGCATAACCAAGTACATCATTGGCTCCGATCCAAAGTGTAAAGAAGGTTGGCGACTGCGCCATGGCATCACCCAAAATAGTAGCTCCTTCACTGGAAGAGAACCTTGCGAAATACGGATTGGCCTGTCCTAACTGCAGGGCTTGAAGGCTGCCATAACCTTCTGCAAGCAGGTGAAAACTTTTAGCACCGGGCACTCCCATATTATTAAAAGATCCTGTTAGTTTTTGAGTTACCTCGGTAGTTGGATCACCGGGAAGACGTGCAGGACCGGAACCGTCAAAAAACAAACGGTTTTCAAGGAATTTAAATCCTCCGATAAGCATTCCTCCAAGATTATCAGCCATCAGTGGCTGTGTAAACTCACCACCTCCTACTTCAGCGAACTGACTGGCAAGAAGGTTCGGAAAAGAATTCATCTGACCGGCCTGAAACAAGGCCCCATCAGTATATCCTGCTGTTAAAGAGTTTCCAAGAGAAACATAGGTCGTAAAATCTGCAGAACCGGCAGAATACTCTACCACATCCTCACCTTCCATCATCCCCGCCTGATCGTCACTCTCACAGGCCATAAAGCCCATAGCAACAACCGGAAGGATCCATTTATACGATAATTTCATAGTTGTAGTGTTTTAATATTATAAGTTGTTGATTGTCCAGGAAATGTAGTATTGAGACCCAATTCTACCGGTACCAATAGCAGTGAAGTACTCATCACCACCAAGGTTGGCAGCTCCCGCCTTGAAGGTCGACTTCAGGCTTGGAACTCTCAGGTTGATCTGGGCATCGATCACCGAGTAAGAAGGGATCATTCCGTCACCAAAGGTGGCCTGCCAGAAGTAGCTGTCGCTCCATCTGTAGCTCACGTTAAATCCGAAGTTATCGAAAACATTGGCGTTCCCGAAGCTTGCCTTAAACTTGTGCTTTGGAGTGTTGAAGTTCGGACGAAAATCAGGATCATCCAATTCAAAATCGGCAAAGGTGTAGTTAAGACCTAGATCGAAATCACCGAAAAGCTTGGTCGTAGTAGCAATGGCCGCACCATAAGATCGTACCTGGCTCGTTGCGTTTGTGTATGTCTGGTAAACACTAAAATCTTCATTTTGGAGCGCGAATAATGCACCTTCAAATGACTCCTGAGGTGGAAGTGCTGAACCCGGAGCAGCATTTACATCTCCATAATAAGGAACAAGCACGTTCTCATTAGCTATGAAATCATCATACCAGGTATAGTAACCGTTCATATCAATAGTAACCGGTCCAAGAACACCACGATAACCCAGCTCGGTAACCTTGGCCTTTTCCGGTCCTACCAAACCAACATTAGCCGCTGTAGGAGCACCCGCCTGCACAGAACTTAAAGAAAATGCATTCTCATAAGCCTGACGTCCTACTACATCAACCGTTGGAGATCCAACAATAGCCTGCCCATTTCCTGAAACATCAAAGGTTCTTACATCCCTGTCTAAATTCGAAATTGCAGATCCGACCAATACAGCACGCCCAGCATCAAGTCCAATAAAAAGGTCCTGGGTAGTTGGGTTACGGAAGGCTGTCTGGAAGGAAGCCCTGATGTTGTGATTTCTCCCTTCACCGGCAGTATACCCTAAAGAGAATCTTGGAGTGAACTGTCCGTCAAACAATTCAGACTTATCATATCGAACCGATCCTGTAAGCTTTAAACGCTCGTCAAAAAGCTGTTTTTGGATCTGAGTATAATACCCTTGTTCACTGTATCTGATTGGTCCGTCTCCATCAGTATAGATCGTTCCGAAAGAGTTCAATTTATACTCTCTGAAAGATCCCCCTACCTGGATATCTGCAAACCCATGAGTCAGGTGAGAAAAGTTATAATTGAAATCAACATGCTTTAACTGAGAGGCATCCTGGAATTTAGATCCTTTAGAAAAATCAGGATCTGCTGTAATTCGGTCAAAAGACTCCTGGAATTCAGGAGTACCCGGAATAAGTCTCCCGGTATCTGCAACCCCTCTTGCTATGTTATGAGCCTGGTCGCTGTTTGCTCCGCCCAGAGTTGCCTGGATGTAGGCACCGGCGTATTCTCCAAACCACTGGCTATCACTTTTCCAGTCGCGGTTAATGTTGATCCCTGTAAACACCATGTCATAAGAATTTCCGGCATCCTCATCAGTCATGTATCCGCGAACAAAGAAATTATCATTTCGGATTTCCAGCTTATGCTGTTGCAGGAAGAAATCCTTGATCGTATATCGGTTGGTACCCTGGTAAATTGTGGTTCCCTTACCCATCTTTGCCTGATAGATCATTTCAAAATCATCAGCGAAAGGTCTGTAATGAAGGGCTGCATCAAACTTAACACTCTCTGCATTATAATTGGTCAGGTCCTTTTCAGCATATCCGGTACGACTCACATTTTCGTCCGGCAACAGGTTTACAAGCGCAGGATTCGGTAATACCCCTGCCGCAACAAGACCGGGTCCAACATTCTCTCTAAGGTTAGTACTCACCTCATCACCGTAAACATTGAGACCATTATAATTAACATCATTGGCTCTTGTTCCAAGCGGATTACTAAGATCCTGCTCATCTACCGCCCACCAGTCTGTACCTTTCAGATAAGAAAAATTAGCCTTGGCCGCAAACTTGTCAGAAAAGGCTTTGGCGAAACGAATTCCAAGATCCCAAAATTCATTATCTCCTGCAGCCTCCTGAGAGGTTAGTCCTGTTTTTACATAACCACTCACCCCTTCATAGTCAAAAGGACTTTTACTTCTCATAAAAAGGATACCGTTAAAAGCGTTAGCACCATAAAGTGCAGAAGACGCCCCTGGAAGAAGTTCAACACTATGAACATCTACCTCGGTAATACCTAAAAGGTTACCAAGAGGGAAGTTCAAGGCAGGGGAAGAGTTATCCATTCCATCTACTAATTGCACAAAACGTGTATTGGCGAAGGTGGCAAAACCACGGGTGTTAATCGACTTAAATGTTAAAGAGTTGGTATTAATATCAACCCCTTTTAGATTTTCAAGACCATCATAGAAGTCTACAGAGGGTGTATTTTTAATCTCTTTTATACCAAATCGCTCTACGGTTACCGGTGATTCAAAAATACGTTCCGGTGTTCTTGACGCAGAAAGTACGATCTCCCCTAACTGGGTGGTCTCTTCCTCTAATTGGATCTGCAAAGGAGAGGCAGCTGTTGTTACCGCAATCGATTGCGTTTTAAACCCAATACTACTCACAGAAATTGAGAAAGGAAGTGATTCCCGGGTTTCAAGAGTGAATTCTCCATTAAAGTCGGTCACCGCACCTACATCTGCCCCGACTACTTTGACATTGGCTCCCGGTACAGGCATCCCCTCTGGGTCGATCACTGTTCCGGAAAGTGTTGTCTGAGCAGATAAGGTAGCCCCGATCAGAAAAACACATGCTATTAGTAAAGTTCTCATCATAAAAATTTATAGTTAGGCGGGAAAGATACAGAAAAAAATAAATCCCCGAGCATTTTTCTGACGCCCGGGGATTCCAAAATCTTTAACTAACTATAAAAATTATAATTATTCTACTGTAACCGATTTCGCAAGATTTCTTGGTTGATCTACATTACATCCTCTCATCACGGCTATATGGTATGACAACAACTGAAGAGGGATGGTTGTCAACAATGGCGTTAAAAGCTCATCAGTTTCAGGAACTTCGATCACGTGATCTGCTAAAGCACTAACATCCTTGTCGCCTTTGGTTACCACAGCGATGATCTTTCCTTTTCGGGATTTGATCTCCTGAACATTACTCACTACTTTTTCATAGTGACCCTTTTTGGTTGCGATAACGATCACAGGCATTTGCTCATCGATAAGAGCGATCGGCCCATGTTTCATCTCTGCAGCCGGATATCCCTCTGCGTGAATATAGGAAATCTCTTTTAGCTTAAGAGCTCCTTCCAATGCAACCGGGAAATTATACCCTCTACCAAGATACAAGCAATTACCCGCATCCTTATATATATCTGCAATGGCAGCAACGTGCTCATCTGATTTTAGGGTTTCTTCAACCTTATTAGGAATCACCTCCATCTCAGCCAGGTAATTGTGGAATTCTGAGTTGGTGATCTTTCCGGTACTCTTCGCGAGTTTCAGAGCGATCAAAGTAAGTACTGTGATCTGAGTGGTAAAGGCTTTTGTAGAAGCCACCCCGATCTCCGGACCGGCATGCGTATAGGCTCCGGCATGTGTTTCTCTTGAAATGGTAGAACCTACCACGTTACAAACTCCAAATACAAAAGCGCCTTTTTCTTTTGAAAGCTTAATGGCAGCAAGGGTATCGGCTGTTTCTCCTGATTGTGAAATAGCGATCACGACATCCCCGGGGCCGACAATAGGATTTCTGTAACGGAATTCTGAAGCATACTCAACTTCCACCGGTACCCGCACCAATTCTTCAAAAATATATTCTGCCACCAAACCTGCATGCCACGAAGTACCGCAGGCTACAATGATAATGCGCTTGGCATTGAGGAACTTTTCGAGGTTATCTTCAACACCCGCCATTTTGATGATCCCGTCATTGATCCTTAAACGACCTCTGTAGGTGTCTTTAATAGCTTCCGGCTGCTCATAGATCTCCTTAAGCATAAAATGGTCGTAGCCATTCTTTTCGATCTGCTCCAGATTCAGCTTCAACTCCTGAACATAAGGATCAACCGGAGCATCACTTTTGATCTGACGCACACGAACATCCCTTCCTTTCCTAACGATAGCCATTTGCTCATCTTCAAGATAGATGGCATTGTTGGTATACTCTATAAAGGGAGAGGCATCACTGGCAATGAAGAATTCATCTTCACCTACACCAATGGCCAATGGACTCCCTAATTTGGCCACGATGATCTCATCCGGTTTCTTTCTATCGAAAACAGCTATGGCATAGGCTCCTACCACCTCGTTAAGTGCCATTTGCACAGCCTTTCCGAGCTTGACCTGCTTATTGATCTTAATATCCTCGATCAGGTTAACTAAAACCTCAGTATCTGTATCTGAAGAAAAAGTATACCCTCTGTTGATCAAAGCTTCCTTTATAGTCGCGTAATTCTCAATAATACCGTTATGGATTATAGCAAGCTCTCCACTATTTGAATAATGCGGGTGAGCATTGGTATCATTAGGTTCTCCGTGGGTGGCCCAACGGGTATGACCGATTCCGATATTACCCTGCACTACACCCTCACTTTCTGCCTTTACTCTAAGGTCATCCACCTTTCCTTTGGTCTTACACAATTCGATAAGACCCTTATTATATAAGGCAACTCCGGCACTGTCATAGCCCCTGTACTCCAGGCGCTGAAGCCCTTTCATTATGATCGGGAATGCATCTCTTTCTCCAATATATCCAACAATTCCACACATAGTATTCCTTATTTATTTAGTTTGATATGCTTTTAGGCTCCGTATATATAAGCTCTAAACGAATTCTTTTACCCTGTTCTTCAGCCGGAAGGTTTGCACCATATAAAACCACGCTAAAAGGGTAATAGTTTGCTGCCTGAGGCACTTGAATTTCTTCCGACATCTGATCGAAAGCAGTAACGAATGTAGCACTATTCACATTTGCCGTAAGACTCAACCCAAGTTTCACGTTAGTAGAGTCGTTGTTGACAATATTTTTTACATGCTCGGTAATTCTGAACCTGTAAAACGGATCTTCTCCATCTTCGTCTTGTAGAATACCATCATAAAACGGATAGCTGGACAAAGGCAAATCTTGAACTAATCCAACAGGATCAAAAATATAATCGAACAATGTAGTATTATTCTCGAAGTCATACAAAAACATCCTTCCAGGAAGCCCCTGATTCCCTGCGAGTTGGGCGTCCGGATAGATATACAAATTGGCTTCATTAATAAGCCAGTTATTCTCTTTGGCCTCTTGAATGAATCCTTCCAGTCCCTGCCCGGCGCTCAGGTCAATGGTTGCAGCAACACCCGACTCTCCTTTAAGATATAATCGCTGAGCCGCTTCTCCTGCAGTAATCTCTTCCTGTATAGAAGTCGGATAAGGCGCTTCATTGTAGATATTAAAAGACTTGCCCTGCCCGATATTCAGAAGAAAACTGTCTTTGGCAACTTCAATCTCGTTATTCTCTGAATTGCGGAAGTCATAATCGTATTTTACCACCACATTCCCTTCGTTGGCATTAAGCAGCAGCTTTAAGTCATCGGTAGGATGATCCAGAGCCACATAGATCCCTCTTAAAAAGTCCTGAAATAACTCCTGGTTGGTCAGCACTTCTTCTCCCTCATTATCAAGAATCTTATTCTGAAAAAACTGCGGATCTAATGACAAACGGATACGAGGTGAAAACCTTGAAGAAACATCCTGAGACTCATCTACATCAGGAGTATCCGGATCGTCTTCATTCTCAAAGAAAAGCAACTCCTCAAAATTCAGAGTATAACTCCCATCAAACAACACTGTGGACAAAAACGGTACAGGATCTTCATTAGAGTAATACTCCTGCAGCGACTGAAAATTAGTGGCCGGATCCAGGTTTCTCAGATACTTGGTATATTCCCGTACAGTTACCTGCAAGGGAGCATCTGTATCTCCGAAAACAGAATCAATATCGTAAGGAATGGGAGCATTGTTATCACTCAAGGTATCATTTGCTCTACTAAAGAAGGGCAGATCAAGGATCACCTCAGTAACACGCTCATTCTCATTAAAGGAAGAGTCTATCTCGGCCTGCTTTGACAGGTCTCCAAAAACGGGAGAGGTTTGCGAAAGAGTTAACTGTGTCACATATGAAGCCTGCGACTTTCCAAAAAGCGCATCAGTATAATCTGATAGCTGATAAAGCGGCATCGCATCGGTTCTTACGGCAGACAAATCGATGCTGGCCGCAGTAACATTAAAGGATTGGGTTCGAATATCAAAGTTATTGTCTTCGATCAGGTCAACTCCCAACTCATTAAATTCCTTTTCACAACTACTAAAAAAAACAACACCACTCAAAATGAGCAGTGCCTGTAAAGCATAACTTTTCTTTAAAAACATATTCGGTGGTAGGTTAACTTAAAACTTCATTCTCATAAAACTCATTATATGCTTCCTCGAACTCATATATAGATTTATGGGGTAAAACCGGCTTTGAAAGGGACGACAGATATTGTTGAAGCTCTTCATCAATCTCTTCTGAGGCGATAATAACAGCGTCAGAATTATCAACAGCCACTTTTAAGATGTTATTATAGGTCGGATCTTCAAGGGCTTTTACCTGATCTTCTTCAATTCCATCAAATTTGACCTTATTGATCATCTCGGCATCAAGGCTCCCTTCAAATTCTTTGCTGTAAACCGAAGTAACAATTTTACTTTCTGCAAACAATGGCTCATCAGCGTAATACTTTCTAAGGTAAAGAGGCAAAAGAGACGCCATCCATCCGTGAACGTGGATAATATCAGGATTCCAATTCAGTTTTTTCACTGTCTCTACTACTCCTTTAGCAAAGAAGATAGCTCTTTCGTCATTATCAGGAAATAAGTTCCCGTCTTCATCGGTAAAGGTTGCTTTACGTTTGAAGTATTCTTCATTATCGATAAAATATACCTGGATTCTTTCTTTTGGGATGGAAGCCACCTTAATGATTAGCGGCATATCCATGTCATTCACTACAAGGTTCATCCCTGAAAGTCTGATCACTTCGTGTAATTGATGTCTTCGCTCATTGATGTTTCCGAATCGGGGCATAAAGATTCGTATTTGCCCACCTCTGTCATTCACCATTCTGGGACTTTCGTAAGCCAAGGATGAAACTTCGTTTTCCGGAAGATATGGTATCATTTCAGAAGCGACAAATAATACTCTTTTGTCTGTCATATAGTCAAATTGTTTCTTTACACATTAGGTCTTAGGAGTGCAAAATTACAAAAAATATGCCTAATTTATTTAAAATGCATAGTTTTGCACGCTGTTAATTTTTTCTCAAATGCTTGTTTTCAAACATAAAGCAGACCTGAAAGAGCACCTGGATCAATCAAGGGCTCAAGGAAAAAAAATTGGATTTGTCCCCACCATGGGAGCTCTTCACCAAGGTCACCTTTCTTTGGTGTTGAATTCGGCTCGTGAAAATGACCTTACCCTGGTAAGTATTTTTGTGAACCCGACACAATTTGATAACCCGGAAGACCTGAAGAACTACCCGTCCTCACTGGAGAAAGACCTCGACTTATTGGAAAGCACAGGTAAGGAGATCGTGGTATTTACTCCTAATACTGAAGAAATGTACGCCAACAAAGTGATTTCCGGTTCATTTGATTTTGACGGACTGGAACATCAGATGGAAGGCAGGTTTCGTCCCGGACATTTTGACGGAGTCGGTACCATTGTAAAAGCACTTCTCGAACTGGCAGGGGCCGACCGGGCTTACTTTGGCGAAAAAGATTTTCAACAACTACAGATCATCAAGAAACTGGCTGAAAAAGAAAACATTTCAACAGAAATTGTCGGATGCCCCATTTTAAGGGAAGCCAATGGCCTTGCCATGAGCTCGAGAAATGAGCGACTCACCCCTGAGCTGAGAAATCAAGCTTCGTTTATCTACAAAACTATTGTCGCTGCCCGGGAACAATTTGGCATGAAAAATGCCGAAGACCTATGTGAATGGGTTGAAAATCAGTTCAATACAATAGACTATCTTAAGCTGGAATATGTTGAAATTGCTGATGAAGCCACATTAAAACCTGTTAAATCATTTAATAAAAATGATCGATATCGTTTGTTTATTGCGGTATTCGCAAATGAAATACGACTTATCGACAATATTGCTCTAAATTAATACCTTTGCGCCATGCAGATTGAAGTAGTAAAATCCAAGATCCACCGCGTTACAGTAACGGGTGCCGATCTGAATTACATTGGAAGTATTACGATTGACGAAGCCCTGATGGAAGCTTCTAATATCATTGAAGGAGAAAAGGTGCAGATCGTTAACATCAACAACGGCGAACGCCTTGAAACCTACGCTATAAAAGGCAACAAAAACAGTGGAGAGATCACACTGAACGGTCCGGCCGCCAGAAAGGTTCAGAGAGGAGATGTTATTATCATTATCTCTTACGCTCAAATGGATTTTGAAGAAGCCAAAAGTTTTAAGCCTTCGTTGGTATTCCCTAACGAGAAAAACAATACCTTAACCTGAATTTGAGTAAAGGTTTAAAACATAAATTAAAGATCATACTCCCACTAACCCTGGGAGTTTTTCTTGTTTGGTATTCTTACCAACAAACCACCCCACAAGACCGAAAACTCATTCTTCAAAACATTCGTGAGGCCAACTATTTCTGGGTAGTCTTATCGCTTTTTGCAGGCTTGTTAAGCCATTTTATGCGGGCCTGGCGATGGAATCTTATGCTTGAGCCCATGGGGTATCGGCCTAGAATGGGTAATAATTTAATGGCTATTCTCATTGCCTACCTTGCCAACCTGGGTATTCCGCGCTCCGGTGAAGTTTTCCGCGCCACTACCCTGAGCAGCTATGAAAAAGTACCTTTCGACAAAGGCTTTGGTACCATTGTAGCTGAAAGGGTGATTGATCTGGGGATGCTATTAATGGTGGTCGTGATAGCCGCATTACTGCAAACCGATGTGATACTTGACTTCTTTGCCGAAAAGGGGATCAATCCTATTTACACCCTGCTCTCACTCCTCGCTCTAGGTATCGCCGGCTTGATCGGCATATACTTTCTCAACAGGACCCGTATCCCGTTCCTGCAAAAAATACGACAATTTCTGAGAGGCCTGTTGGAAGGCCTGACCAGTATTTTTAAGATGAAGCGCAAAACAGCCTTTATCGGTTACACGATAGGCATCTGGGCCCTTTATGTTGGAATGTTCTGGTTGATCAAATACAGCATCCCAGAAACCTCAGGCCTGGGGATCAACGAGATACTGGCAGCCTTTGTTGCCGGTGCTTTTGCTATGAGCACTACCAATGGTGGCATAGGCGTTTACCCTCTTGCCGTCAGCAAGATCCTGGTATTTTATGGCATTTCAAAAGCTTCAGGTGATGCCTTTGGCTGGATCATGTGGACCTCTCAAACCCTGATGGTGGTTCTTTTTGGTGCCTTATCATTCTTGTATTTGCCTTTTTACAACAAAAGCAAATAATTTCTTATCTTCCTGTCCCAAATCAACCAGACATGAAAAACATTATCTACCTGTTAGTCATATGCTTATTGAGCACAAAGTTCTCATTAGCACAAACAAGTCTCGGGACTATCGATTCTTATAAACTGGGAGAAAAAAGAGGTTACCGTCTTTATGTTCCCAATGATTACGATGCTGATAAGACCTACCCCCTGCTGGTTGTTCTTGATGCTGATTACCTGTTTGACCTCACCGTTGCCTCTGTAAAATTCTTCAGAAACAAGGAGGAAATACCGGAATGTATCGTTGTTGGTGTCAACCAAAAGACTTCCAGAAGCAGGGATCTTGAGATCAATCCGGCTTCCGGTTTCCCTGAAGGTTCAGGAGCTGCATTCTTTGAATTTTTGGGAATGGAGCTGATTCCAAAGATAGAAAAGGAATATGAACTGGCCCCTTTTAGAACTGTTATTGGCCATGGCCTTACAGCCAATTTCGTCAATTACTATCTTTTTAAAGAAGACCCGCTTTTCCAGGCTTATATCAACCTGTCGCCTACCCTTCCTGTTCAAATGGAACAATATATTACCGAGCGGCTTACAGCAAATTCGGATAACTTGTTCTATTTCCTGGCAACTTCCAAGAAGGATGAGAAGGAAAACCGGGAGGCCATTCACAGGCTTCATGCAGGATTGAAAGATCTGAAAAGTGAGCAGCTTCACTATTACTTTAAAGAGTATGAAAATGCTGATCACCATGCCGTTGCCGCCTACGCCCTGCCGGAAGCACTCGACAGGATCTTTGAAATTTACAACCCTATTAGTGTAGAAGAATTCCGCACCAAACTGATGACCTATGTTGGTGAACCTTATGAATATCTCGAAAAGAAATACAACACCATTGAAGAGCTTTACGGTTTTAGAAAACCAATCATTCTAAATGATTTCATGGCCGTCTATTCGGTGAGCAAGAAAAACGACCATCTCGAATCTTTAGAACAATTGAGCAGACTGGCTAAAAAAGAGTTTCCTGACTCCATGCTCGGTTTTTTCGTAGAGGCCGAATACCTGGAGCTTTCAGGAGAACCTAAGAAGGCCATGCGAACTTATGAAAAGGCTTTCAGCATGCCTGAAATAGACTTTTTAACCAAAGATCTTGCCCTGGAAAGAATTGACAAGATCAAGGAAGATTTTGGATGGTAAACAACAAATGATAAAACATTCTTTTAATACCCCGTTGATTCGGGGTATTTTTATGCGACAATAATCACATTTATGGCGAAGGTTAAAACCACTTTTTTTTGTCAGAACTGCGGAACACAATACTCGAAATGGCAGGGCCAATGCAATTCCTGTAAGCAATGGAACACCATTGCTGAAGAAATGGTTCAAAAAGAAGAAAAGCGAACCTGGAAACAGGAAAGCAGCGGCCAATCTAAAGTCAACAAACCTTTGCGTATTCAGGAAATTGACGGAAGTACCGAAATGCGCATCCCATCCTGTAATGCCGAACTTGATCGGGTACTTGGCGGGGGTATTGTTCCCGGATCGGTCACCCTGCTGGGAGGAGAACCGGGAATTGGCAAAAGTACCTTGTTGTTGCAGATCACTTTGAAACTCCCCGTTAAATCACTTTACGTATCCGGAGAAGAAAGTCAAAAGCAGATCAAGATGCGGGCAGAACGCATCGATCCCAAAAACACCAACTGCTATGTACTCACCGAAACCAAAACTCAGAACATCTTTAAGCAGATCGCCCTTATCGAACCTGAGATCGTGATCATAGATTCTATTCAAACCCTTCAAACCGACCATATAGAGTCATCTGCCGGAAGCATCTCCCAAATCAGAGAATGCACCTCAGAATTGATCAAGTTCGCAAAGGAATCCAACACTCCGGTGCTTCTCATCGGGCACATTACCAAAGACGGTCACATTGCCGGGCCTAAGATCCTGGAACATATGGTAGACACGGTACTGCAATTCGAAGGCGATCGAAATCACGTATACAGAATACTCCGGGCCTTAAAGAACCGTTTCGGTTCTACTGCCGAACTCGGTATTTACGAAATGCTGGGAGACGGACTACGAGAGGTAAGCAATCCTTCTGAAATCCTGATCAGTAAGAACGGGGAAGAACTCAGCGGAACAGCTATTTCAGCAACCCTTGAAGGAATGCGCCCTCTTATGGTGGAGATTCAGGCTCTGGTAAGCACTGCTGTATACGGAACACCCCAACGCAGCTGTACCGGCTTCAATGCCAAACGACTCAATATGCTATTGGCAGTCCTGGAAAAAAGAGCCGGATTCAGGCTAGGCGCCAAAGATGTATTTCTGAATATTACCGGAGGTATCAATATTGACGACCCCTCTATCGACCTTGCTGTAATAGCGGCTGTACTTTCCTCTAATGAAGACATCTCAATAGGCAAGGATATTTGTTTTGCTGCAGAGGTTGGCCTGGCAGGAGAAATAAGACCGGTACAACGTATTGATCAACGTATCCTGGAAGCAGAGAAGCTGGGATTTTCAACCATTATGATCTCAGGGCACAATAAGATCACCTTAAAGAACCACAACATTCTTATAAAAAAGGTCAACCGAATAGAAGATGTTGCACAATTCCTATTCGGTTAACAAATGGGTTCTGCGCATTAAGGTCCCGGGTTAGGAATTTCGTTGTGAATGGCTTCAATGGCTGCCATAACTTCTTTGGTTAGCTCCACGTTAATACTTTCGATATTCTCCTGCAACTGACTCATGGAGGTAGCTCCGATAATATTGGAGGTCAGAAAGGGCTGCTGATTTACAAAGGCAAGGGCCAGATGTGTTAGCGACATCCCGTTTTTAGTCGCCAGCTCTGCATATTTTTCTGTAGCCCTAACCCCGTTTGGCTGACTGTACCTGTTGTAATTCGGGAATAATTTTATTCGCGATCCTTCCGGCATATTACCATTTAAATACTTCCCGCTTAGAGTTCCAAATCCCAAAGGAGAATATGCAAGAAGCCCAATATTTTCACGCATGGAAACCTCAGCATTTCCAACCTCAAAAAGTCGGTTCAGTAAGTTATAAGGGTTTTGAATGGTGATCATCCTCGGCAATCTGCTCTTCCTGCTCTCCTCCAGATACTTCATTGTTCCATAAGGATTCTCGTTAGACAGTCCTACATGCCTTATTTTTCCTGCCTTTATGAAGCCATCCAAACACTCCAGAATTTCCTTAAAATTCTCTTCCCACCTCTCATCCGGATCGTGCTTATAACCTCGGCTTCCAAAAAAGTTGGTATTCCTTTCCGGCCAGTGCAGCTGGTAGAGGTCTATATAATCTGTTTGAAGCCGCTTCAGACTCTCGTTCACGGCCTCCTCAATAGCCTCCTTTTTAAAGCCATTGGTTCTTATGTGTTTGGTAATAGCCGCAGGCCCGGCTATCTTTGAGGCCAGGATCACTTTATCTCTGTTCCCTCTTTTTTTAAACCATGTACCGATAATTCGCTCTGTCTCCCCCTGGGTCTCTGCCCTGGCAGGCACCGGATAAAGTTCTGCAGTATCAAAGAAATTAACTCCCTTATCAATTGCATAATCCATTTGCTCATGCCCTTCCGCTTCTGTATTCTGCTGTCCCCAGGTCATGGTACCCAGGCATATTTTACTCACTTTTATATCGGTGTGAGGTAATAATGTGTATTTCATATAGCATTTTTTAAAAGAAAAAGTCTTCCGCATATCTATACAGAAGACTTCAAAATTACTAATTCTATTCCTATCAGATCTCACTGAGCAACTTGCTAACCTCATCAAGTTTCGGCGTTAACACTACTTCGATCCTCCTGTTTTTTGCCTTCCCTGTGGCTGAACCATTATCAGCTACCGGAACATATTTACTTTTACCGGCTGCAGTAAGGTTAGCCGGGTCAATTTGTGAATTCTCTGAAAGAATCTTTACGATAGTAGTAGCTCGCTTTACAGAAAGGTCCCAGTTATCTTCAAGGCTACCGTTACCCGCATAAGGAACATTATCTGTATGCCCTTCTATTAGAACAGAAATATCAGGATTTGAAGCCAAAACACCTCCTAATTGATTTACAGCCCTGCGCCCTTCCGAATTGATCTGCCAGCTACCGCTATTGAATAACAGTTTATTCTCCATAGACACATAAACTTTTCCATCGCGCTGTTCTACCGTTAGGCCTTTGCCTTCAAAATCTAATAAAGCCTTTGAAATAGCATCTTTCAAATTCTTCATAGCGGCTTCTTTGGCAGCTAAAATACCTTCCAGCTCGGCAACCCTACCGGATTGACGCTCCATGGTTTGCCTTAATTTTTCCAGTTCACTCCTCTTTTGATCGAGAATTCGTTCCTGCTCCTCAAGGTCGGCCAAAAGACTTCTGTTGCGTTGTGCATTTTCGGCAAGAGCACTACTGCTTTGCTTCTCAAGGGCATCATAAGAGGACTCTAATTGGGCAAGTCTTTTTCTTGCTCCTTCATACTCTAACCTTAAACGATCGCGTTCTGCCCGCATTTCTTCGAGCGATTTAGATAACCCAATCTTTTCATTCTTCAAGGTATTATTCTCACGTTCGAGCATCTGATTCTCATCTGCCAATAAGGCTCTTTCCTCCTTCAATTCATCATACCTTGACTCCAGGTCTTTGTACACTTTAGACGAAACACAGGAACTAAGCATGAGTCCCGCCCCCACAATACATAAATAGGTTTTCATAAGCTAGGTTAATTATTTGTTCTAAGATCTCTTAAAGTTGTTCAGTTATTCAATTCCAAAAGCACGGGGCAATGATCACTGTGCTTAGCCTCCTTTAGCATGACAGCCCTGTTAATACGATCGGTCAGGGGCTCTGCAACCATATTATAATCGATACGCCATCCTTTATTATTGGCCCTGGCATTTGCCCTGTAGGTCCACCAGGAATATTCATGGGCAGTTTCAGGGTGTAAATGCCTGAAACTATCTGTAAAACCACTGTTTATAAAATTATCGATCCACTCCCGCTCTACCGGCAAAAATCCGGACACCTTAGCATTGCGCACAGGATCGTGAATATCAATAGCTCTGTGACAGATATTATAATCTCCGCAGACTATAAGGTTTGGCCGCTCTTTTCGAAGGTCATCAGCATAACGCTGAAAGTCATCCATATATTGCAGTTTAAGGTCCAGACGATCCATGTTGGTCCCTGAGGGCAAGTACATACTCATTACCGAAACATCTCCGAAATCGGCTCTGATATTACGCCCTTCAGCGTCCATATAATCAATTCCTGTACCATACTCCACGTGATCTGCCTTTGTTTTAGAAAAAATGGCAGTACCACTGTACCCCTTTTTCTGAGCGCTGAACCAATAACTGTATTCATAACCGGCTTCCTTAAAAACATCCAGGTCTACCTGCTCTTTATGGGCTTTGGTTTCCTGCACACACAAAACATCAGGATCGGCAACCTTCATCCACTCTACAAGGCCTTTTCTTACGGCAGCCCTGATACCGTTCACATTATACGATATGATCTTCATGTACAATTTTTTTCCGCCCTAAAAATAAGGATTAAATATTGGCTTCCTAAACCCTTCAGCAAGCATTAGAAACCCTTTGTTTGAGAGCTTATGTTTATTTTTACCTCATGAAAAAAACAGCCCTGCTTCTTTTCCTGTTACTTTCCGCGGCCTTAGGACATACCCAACAGACACCTGACACTCTCAGCGCAGTTATCCTGGAATCAAAACGCCTGGAACGTCCGAAACAACTCATCCCCGCCACCAAAATTTCTCCTGCCACTTCAAAACGGTATAATCCTGCTGATATAGTTTCCAATCTTAACGAGGCACCGGGCGTATTTGTATTTTCCGGCAGCCTGAATACCAACAGACTTACCATTCGCGGAATTGGATCAAGAACACCCTTTGGCACGAATAAGGTTAAAGCATACATCAACCAGATCCCTGTGACAAACGGGGTAGGTGAAACCTCCTTTGGGGTTTTCGACCCGGAAGCTCTTGAAAGTATAGAGGTGGTAAAAGGCCCTAAAGCTACTGTTTACGGCTCCAACCTGGGAGGCACTCTTTTATTGAACCCCATTTTACCATCAAAAGAGAACTACCTCAGCACCAGCCAAACCCTGGGCTCCTTTGGTCAATTCAAACAAAGCAGCCGGATCGGCTATGACGAAGAAGGGCTCACGCTGCTGTTTAATTATGACCACCTTGAACAGGAAGGATATCGCGATAACAACAAATACAGAAGGAACGGATATCTGCTGAACATGAAAAAGGCATTCAGCAATAACTTTAATCTTAAGCTGCTGTTCAACCACATTGACTATTTTTCAGAAATTCCAAGCTCCCTTAACCGCGAAGACTATCTCAACAACCCTGAAAAGGCTGCCAATAACTGGGCCGTATCGCAGGGATATGAAGACGACAACACTACTCTTGCAGGCCTTACTTCTGAATTGCGAATTCATCGCAAATTGATCAATATCAGCAGTGTTTTTACCACCTACAACGACCACTATGAACCAAGGCCATTTAACATCCTGAATGAAGCTACTACCGGAGCCGGCTTCAGGAGTTTATTCCAGTATTTCCACAATGATCAGATCCAGGTACACACAGGGATAGAATACCTGCAGGACCGATATACCTGGAGCACCTATGAAAACCTTTATGAACAAAATAACGGAAGGGGAAGTCTTCAGGGAACGCTCTTAACTGATAACCGCGAAAACCGGCGGTTTCTGAACGCCTTTACCGAAGTCAGACTGTCTTTTAACAAACTATCTGTACAAGCAGGAATAAACTACAACAATACCCTTTTTCGATATCGCGACCTGGAGACCGGAACAAATGAAATAGAAAGGGATTTCCCGGGAGTTTGGTCTCCAAACCTATCTCTGGCCTACCATTTCAATCAAAACCTTAACTTATTCATCAATAGCTCTCATGGTCATTCCTATCCGAGCCTGGAGGAAACCCTTAATCCGGAAGGTACTTTAAACCCTGAGATCAGACCGGAATCAGGGTGGAACTATGAAACCGGATTCTTATTCCGCAAAGAAAGCTGGAGTATCGAATCGTCTGTTTACTATATGCAGGTAAAAGACCTGTTGGTGGCACGTCGTACAGCAGAGGATGCCTTTATTGGCAGAAATGCGGGGCGTACCGGCCATTTCGGGGCGGAGTATTCGGTCCAAAAAATATGGATGGTAAGTAATAGCCTGGAGTTTCAATTTTTACTCAATGGCACCCACAACTGGCACCGGTTCGAGGATTTTATTGACGGGGAGAATGATTTTTCAGGGAATGAGCTTACAGGAGTTCCGGAATATGTAGTGATACCGGGCATTCAAATATCCATGAATAACTACTACGCTAATCTTAACGGACAAATGGTGGGAAAAACACCGGTCACTGATGCAAACAACTTGTACAACGAAGCTTTTGAGATCATGAACCTTAGAACAGGTTATTCTTTTTACCCCTCAAAAAGTATGTCCTTAAACCTGCAAGGTGGCATCAATAACGTATTTAACATCAAATACGCCTCATCGGTACTCATCAATGCTACAGGATTTGGCGGAGCCAGTCCACGATATTATTACCCCGGACTGCCAAGAAACTTTTACATCAATCTTAACCTACGCTATATTTTATAAAAAAACCCCTTGTGTTAACAAGGGGTCTTAATACTTTATATTTACAGAACTATGAAGCTGCATCTATTTTTTTCAGCCAGCTGCTCATAGATATTTCTTCAGAGATCAGTCCTCTTAATTCCGAGATCTTCACCCGTTTTTGTTCCATCGTATCCCTGTGGCGCAGGGTCACAGTATCATCTTCGAGCGTTTCGTGATCTACCGTAATACAGAAAGGTGTTCCGGCGGCATCCTGACGACGATATCTTCGCCCTACAGCATCCTTTTCATCATAATCAACACTCATATCCCATTTAAGATCATCAACGATCTTTCTGGCCACTTCCGGCAGGCCGTCTTTCTTAACAAGCGGTAATACGGCCACCTTGGTTGGAGCGAGAACGGAAGGAATTCGCAATACCACCCGGGTACTGCCATTCTCCAATGTCTCTTCCTGAAGTGCATTGGAAAAAACAGCCAGGAACATCCTGTCAAGTCCGATAGAGGTCTCTAACACATAAGGTGTATAGCTCTTATTTTCTTCCGGATCAAAATACTGCAGCTTCTTCCCGCTGAATTCCTCGTGTTTTGCCAGGTCAAAATCCGTTCTGGAATGTATTCCTTCGAGTTCTTTAAAGCCAAATGGGAATTTGAACTCTATATCAGCTGCCGCATCGGCATAATGAGCCAATTTTTCATGGTCGTGATAGCGGTAGTTATCCGCTCCCATCCCAAGAGAAAGATGCCATTTAAGCCTCATTTCTTTCCAGTAATCATACCACTCCTTCTGGGTTCCCGGCTTAATAAAGAATTGCATCTCCATTTGCTCGAATTCTCTCATTCGGAAAATAAACTGACGGGCAACGATCTCATTTCTGAAAGCTTTACCGGTTTGGGCGATCCCAAATGGTATCTTCATCCTGCCACTCTTTTGCACGTTCAGGAAATTCACAAAAATTCCCTGGGCAGTTTCCGGCCGCAGGTAAAGATCCATTGCAGAGTCTGCACTTGCCCCCAGCTTGGTACCAAACATCAGGTTAAACTGCTTAACATCTGTCCAGTTTTTACTTCCCGTTTCAGGATCAGCAATACCCAACTCTTCGATAAGAGCCTTTACATCAGCCAGATCTTCCTTTTCAAGAGAACTGCCCAGGCGCTTAAGTATGGTATTGATCTCCTCCTGATACCTGAGCACCCTCGGATTGGTAGCCATGAACTGATCTTTATCAAAGGCATCTCCAAAACGTTTTGCTGCTTTTGTGACCTCCTTTTCGATCTTGGCCTCGATCTTAGCCGTATGATCTTCTACCAGAACATCGGCACGATATCTTTTTTTAGAGTCTTTATTGTCGATGAGCGGATCATTAAAGGCATCTACGTGACCGGAAGCTTTCCAGGTTGTAGGGTGCATAAATATAGCAGAGTCAAGCCCAACTATATTTTCATGCATCTGCACCATGGCCTTCCACCAGTACTCACGAATATTCTTTTTTAATTCGACACCTTTCTGACCGTAATCATATACGGCACTTAAACCATCGTAGATCTCACTGGAAGGAAAAATATATCCGTATTCCTTTGCATGTGAGATCACTTTTTTAAATTGATCTTCTTGTTTTGCCATGGCGCAAAAATATGGTATTTGAAAAAAAGAAACCCTATTTCAGGGTAAAAACCGAAGTAGCCAGGAGACTCTCCTCATAGAATACATTGACCCTGTAATTACCTGGATTTTGCAATCCATCCACCACGATGAAATCACATATATTCATAGGGCGATTTTCATAATCAATAACAACCTTTTTACTGTAAAAGACCTGGTCTCCACCCTCGCTGCCTTTGGCTGCCGGGCCCAGGATCTCATTTTCAGGATCTACAAATTGAAGAAAGAACACTTTTTCTCCGGGCTGCAGCAACGTATTGGGAGCGATATTGAAGCAGGCTCTTAATCGCTCGGCACTGCTTAACCTTGTTGTTTTAACTGCCTTGCCATTTGAGCGCACCTTATAAGCCGACCCTTTAAGAGCGGTAATTGTCAAGGCCTTACTGCCCTTTACCTTGGCAGTCAGCTGAATATTCTCATTAATAAGGGAATCTGTGAATTGGGTCAGATCTTCATTAGCGATCTCCAGTGCCTCAGAATAACGTTCTAGCTCTGAGTATCTCAGTCGGGTACTGTCTATCTCCTGGTTCAACAAGGCATTCTGAAATCGCACCGAGTCTAATACAGCATGCAGTCTTCTGTTTTCCATACGAATAGTGGCCAGCTCCTTACGGTAGCGTCCCAATATCTGATAGTCGACCTCCATACGCTTTATAGAATCCATCAGCAACGCAATTCGCCGTCTGCTGGTTTGGATCTCATTGGCATAGGCGTCATTTTCCTTTGCCAGACCATCCAGGTCTGATTCTATTTCTTCAAGGTCATCCATGATCATGCCCTTGGCATTCTCAAGGAATGACACCTTTTCTTCAGTTTCTATATAGTTCAGATATGAAAATCCTGTTAGGGCTATAATACACAGTAGCAGGACTCCCAGAACTATTTTTTGTCCAATCTGCTTCTTTTGGGAGCTCATTAAAAATAATTAGCTTTGAGAATAACTTAATGTTTCAAAATTGACAGGCGCTGTAAAGATAATAAATGATCTCCAAAACCTTTTATTTCCCGCCTCTTGTCTTTGCTGCAAGGCGCTCATTCCTGATTCATCTCAATTTATTTGCGTACAATGCTCTCATCAGCTGCCTCTGACTGCCTTTACAGACCGTGAGGCCAATCCTTGTGAAAAGATCTTTTTCGGACGCGTTCCTATTGAGCAGGCCACCTCTCTTTTATGGTACCATAAGAACGGTCCGGTGCAACATCTTATCCATGAACTAAAATACCACGGCCGGCAAAAGGCCGGAACCTTTCTGGGGAACTGGCTTGGGGAAGAGATGAAAACTTCTCCCCGATTTAATAATATTGACCTGGTAATTCCGATGCCCTTACAGAAAAGGAGGCATCGCAAAAGAGGCTACAACCAAACCGATAATTTTGCCAGGGCTCTGGCTCAACATCTAGAAGCCCCATTCCGGAATGATCTTTTGATACGATGCGACACAACCTCCACCCTCACCCATCGCGGCAGAAAAACAAGAATTTTTGATGCTTCACAGTCATTTGAGGTCATTTCTGAAGATTTGAGATCCTACCGGCATGTATTGCTTACCGATGATGTGGTAACCACAGGAACCACTCTCGAATCTGCGGCCAGGGTTATTAAAAAGTATTCTGATATCAAGGTCAGTATCGCTACCATGGCTATCACCTATTGATTTTATCTTTACTAAAAATAATCGTTATTTTGCAGCACTAAACCACTTTGGATGAAATCCGGTAAAATACTTTATTACGCCCTGTTTTTTGGGCTGATGATAAGTCTGATTAACTGCGCGAAAAGAGGAACGCCAACCGGGGGAGCCAAAGATGAGACCCCTCCGGTGATCATATCCTCTGACCCTGAAAATTTCACCACCGGATTTGAAAGCAAAAGAATTCGAATCACTTTCGACGAATATATCACCCTGAAGGATCTTCAAAAACAATTAGTGGTTTCTCCCCCTTTGAAGTATCCCCCAAACATAAGCCCTCAGG
Organism: Robertkochia marina; assembly: GCF_004799345.1. Lineage (GTDB taxonomy): Bacteria > Bacteroidota > Bacteroidia > Flavobacteriales > Flavobacteriaceae > Robertkochia > Robertkochia marina. The sequence continues at coordinate 997,646 of NZ_SSMC01000001.1, read as the reverse complement.
GAGGAGCGGCTAAACGAATCACTATTGAGCTGCTGGACACCCTGAATGACAACACCACCTATGTTATGAATTTCGGTCAGAGCATCGTTGATCATAACGAAGGAAACCCCTATCCGTTTTTTAGTTATGTTTTTTCAACAGGAGATTATATAGATTCTCTGGAATTAGGCGGATTGATCAAAGATGCCACCCAAAAAGAATCTGACAATTTTGTCAGTGTAATGCTTTATGAGGTCGATTCAGCCTATAACGACTCTGTTGTATATCAAAAACAGCCCACCTATATTACCAGCACACTTGATAGTGCCGTTGACTTCAGGCTGACCAATCTCAAGAAAGGGAAATACAAACTCATTGCTCTCAAAGATGAAGCAAATGACAATCTTTTTAGTCCTAAAACCGACAAGATAGGCTTTGTAGAGGAGGTTGTTGAGCTGCCTACCGACAGTGTTTACCAACTTACCTTATTCAAAGAGATCCCGGAATTCAGGTTGGGCAGACCCGTCATGGTGAACAAAGACAAGATCGCTTTCGGGTACGAAGGAAACCCAGAAGGCATGGAAATCACCATTCTTTCACCAACCCCTGAAGACTTCAGATCCACGACCATAAAAGATGCTAAATCAGACTCTGTTAACTACTATTTTACGCCATTCGAGACAGATTCTTTATTATTTGAGGTACGCAAGAAAGAGCTGATCGATACTTTTACGGTAAGGGTGCGAAATCTTTACAGAGACAGCTTAAATATAGAAAGTCCTATTCAGGGTAATCTGCAACTAAGCGACACCTTCAATATTACCAGTAATATCCCTCTGCGATCTTTTAAAGCCGACAGCATTACCGTAATGGACAGGGATTCCACATTCCTGGATTTCGAATTAGATCTTAATGAGGTTGAAAATAAACTCAATTTTATATGGGATGTTCAACCGGGCAATCAATATACCGTTTCCCTTGCTCCGGGAGCGGTAAGTGACTTTTTCAACAACACCAACGACAGCCTTCAGTATGCGGTGAACACCAAAGAACTTGGTCAACTGGGAACCATTCGTATCAAACTTCAGAATGTTTCAGAGTTCCCGGTGGTCATAGAACTTACAAACAATCGGGATGAAGTAAAGCATTCCATGTTTATCACCGAACAAAAATCGGGATATGAATTCAGAAATATTGATCCCGGCACCTATTACCTGAGGGTGATCCATGACTCCAATGGCAATAAAAAGTGGGACACCGGAAGATTTCTTGAAGGACGTCAACCTGAAAAGATAAGTTATTACCCGGAAGAGATCGAACTAAGAGCAAACTGGGAGATCGAACAGATCTTTATTCTGGATGAATAGTAAAGCCATCCCGGTCATTTAAAAACCCTAATTTATTCCGTGTTTCCATCATTTTGTCTTTATCCAGGGTAAAAGAGCACACCTCTTCTTTCTCTGAAAAAGCTAAACAATTCCCTAAATGATCATAGGCACCGGAGTGCCCAGGGTAATTGTACCCGTTAGCATCCGTACCTATTCTGTTCACTCCAATACAATAAGACATATTTTCAATGGCCCGGGCTTTCAGGAGGGCGTCCCAGGCATTTATTCGTTTTTCAGGCCAGTTCGCTACATAGATCAAAAGATCGTAACCCACATCATTACGGGCAAATACCGGGAACCTGAGGTCATAGCAGATCTGAGGAAAGATCCTCCAGCCTTTATAATTAATTAACTTTCGTTCTTTACCGTGTTGATACTGCTCGTGCTCTCCGGCCAGGGTAAAGCTATGCCTTTTATCGTAGTACTCCGCCGTACCTTCCGGTGTTACAAAAAAGAAACGGTTCCTGTAAACTCCTTTCTCATTGATCACAATACTGCCGGCTATGGCCGCTGCATATTTTGCAGCCATACTTTTTAACCACTCAACCGTAGGGCCCTGCATCTGTTCTGCCACCAACTTCGGGTTCATCGTAAACCCGGTCGTAAACATTTCCGGCAGGATCACAAGGTCTGTCCCCGGTTTAAGATCTTCGAATTTCCGGGTAAAATACGCTCTGTTTAGTGCCGGGTCTTCCCAGGCAAGATCAGCCTGTATAAAGGCAGTATTGAATTCATTCATATCTTTAATTCTGGATAAAAAGGTACTTAAAATACCAGCGCATCACAAGAGTAATACCACTAAGACTCATGGTCATGCTCACCCGGGTCAAAATCATCAGGGGCTCTCTTTTCTCCTAAAACCGTTTGATGTTCGCCATGGGCATTGCAGATCTCCCACTCTTCAGCCATAAAGATATCGCTCCCGGCAACCACCCCGGGTTTCCTGACAGCCCTCCCGTCCTGAAAATCATGATTGGTTGCAGTACCATCTTCTCCCGGAATACCGAAAACATCGCGGTGTTGCCCTACCTCATCTACCAAAACAATATTATCATCTCCGTTACTGTCGGCCGCAGAAGAAGACCCTCCAACCTTATTGGGCGAAAAGCCATACACCTGTTCAAAATGGGCTCCGTTAGCTGCTATTACGAAAGTTGCTCCGGGGGCCAACAGAAACCCCGGCAAATAAATTACTGAGCTTTCAGTATAGGCACTATTGGCATTGGTATATCTCCTAAGCTCCCAACCCGATAGATCAGCCACCTGTTCTCCTGCATTATAGAGTTCAATAAACCGGGAATTGATTTCTGAGGTCGTATTTACAGGGTCTGCAATTTCAGAAATGATCAATTGGTCATTTTTGTTATCGGCATCTATGGTCAATTCATTACAATCATACACGAATCCCTCACATCGTTGGCCGTCCATAATCATATCATCCATTGTGTTTAAAACCAGCCGTGCAGCCTGCCCTTTATAAGTCAATATTCCTGAGGTAGCCCCCATACCTGAAGGCATGGTCTGATCATAGAAATCTGAATAACCACTATTTACAAGATCCAAAGTATTGCCATCGCAGGCTATCAACTTTCGAACAGTGGTCTCTCTGCGTTCTGCAAATTGATCACAAAGTTCATTTGAGGATAATTGCAATCCTTGAAAGCGTACATACATATACTGCCATTGAGAATTAAGGGAATTTAATTCCAGATCTTTGGGCGTAATATTGACCAGGGGAGCACAGGAAGCTATCAAATGTTTCTTGGTTATCTGAACCGGCAATCTGCCAATACTGAGATTCCCGAAACTACTCCATTTAGTACCCACTTGTACACCTCCTTTTGACTTGCGCACAAACAGTCCTTTGAGACGCAAGTAAACGGATGCACCTCTCGGATAAAGCAAATAGGCATCAGACAATTCTGTTCTTAATTCAAACCCCATTGAAGGCGACACAGGATCGTCCTGTAGATATATAGCTCCGTAAATGTTACCCAATCGATCTGAAGAGGTAACATAGAGTTTAATGCCAATGTCTTCCTGAACAACAGTTACCTCATCCCCAATTGTTGAAGTAAATTCTTCAACCTTCCAAATGCGTAGTCCCTCCGTCTCCTCACATGTGGCAAGATCTTCAAACTCTTTACCCGTAACACATGCGGTTTGGATAAGCAGTAATGCATATAGGCTGATCATCATGCTGCGAAATTTCATACTCATATGAAAAAAATTAAAAATTAACAGCCAGGTTAAGGAAGTAGGTACGCCCGTTAGAGCACCAATATCTCGAACCGAAAGATGGAGAACCGCTTAATGAGTCCTCGTACAAACCGGCATAGGTGGCCCTCCTGTTTTGTTCAAATCCACCGGTCTGATATATCGTATCAAAGAGGTTGTTTACACTGGCAAAAACAGATATGTACACAGTGTTAACCAGCCATGATTTACCACCTGCCAGATCCAGGTAATAAATAGGCTGTAATCGCTCCTGTTTTAATAATAAACTACTTATCTCTGGATCGATCTCTGTGAATTCCTCACCGGTTTCGGGATCCAGGTAGAAACTTGAAGTACGTCGCACGTTCGATAGTCCTATATAATTGTTATCGAGGTAGCTTATGGTTAAACCCGACCACCAGTATTCCGGAGACCGGTATTCAACCCCAAGGGCACCGGCTGTTTGAGGACCCTGGGCTATTTTAGTTCCTGCGATAAAAGCCGGGCCAAGATCCAGAGCTCCTTCAGCGTTTATACTGCTCTCGGTATTTACGGTATTAAACGTCAGTGACAAATTAGGGTCTGTGGTGTATTCATACACCCCATGAGCCCAGACAAGATCAAACTTGACATCAGAAGAAACGCTGTACTCTAAACTTAATTCCCCTCCATAGTGCCTCTTATTGATACCTGTATTAAGCTCCTGTACAAAGGCATTACCTACACCCCCTTCAAAATAAAAGTAGTTCACGTCGGTCAGATCAGAAAATAAGGTGAAATAGGCAGTTGCTCTTAGTTTAAGATCCGGCAGATCCATCCTGTACCTCAGATCGGCACCTGTTATCTGTTCAGGAACAGGATCCTTTATGGTAAGATGGTTTTCTCTGGGATTGATGTACAAAGAACCTGGCAGGGGTAATTGGTTTAACCAGGCCAATTCAAGATCGAGAATATGACGGCCACTTATCCTGTAATTGAGTCCTGCCTTAGAAGAGTGCCCTGTCATGGTAAGGGTCTGCCCTTCTCCAAAGGAATTTTCGGGGTATCTTTCGTTACGAAACAATCCATCTCTCACCGTGTTCAAATACTCTGCCCGGTAACTAAGGTAGGCCTGTCCACGATTAAAATTTCTGTGATACCTAATATATGCTTGCGCCTTCATCGTACGCTGTTGATAGTTATAACCTATGCGATCGCCTTTATAACTCATCCCTTCCGTGTTCAGATCATTCCTGGTTTCTGAAAAAGGATCCCGGTCAAGATGATAGTCAGCCCCCAACAGATCGATGATCCTGGCAAAGTACTGACTATTCGAAAAGCGACCATTAACACCGGCATGTAGTCTGCCCCTCTTTCCCGATCGGCTGGTGAGAGTTACTGATAATGACGAAAGAGAGCTTGAAACAATATCTTCGTATTCAATATAACTGGCCATACCCCCCTTCACCTCGGCCGCATTTATCTTATAAAGTTCTGCCCAGTTCAATTGAGGGTTTGACGAAAAACCAGCACCAACTTCCCTGGCATTCTCAAAATTGACCATGTTCCCGTTTAATTGCCAGGACGGGAGATACCTGTAGTAATCGGGAAAAGGATTGGGAGCATTGTAATAACCTAATCGGCTGCTTGCCTTGATCCCTGAAGTATGCAGAAGACCAATTTGCCAGCTCCCCCTGGATGTGTTACGGAAATAATTCAATAAAAATACCGGTTGCCTGTTACTTCTGGTCCTGGCATTTCTGATCTTTCCATCCTGCAACCCCCAATAAGGGTTATACCTTGCCCCTGCCAGGGAAACAACTTCTTCTGTTAAAGCAGACCGCATTCCTCTGCGCTGTGGAGCGTAGAAAATGTTAAACACCAGTTCCTGCCCTTTACCCAGATTCAGTTGAACGGCACCAAAAAGAGAATAAGCATCATATAAAGTCCCTTCTATATAGCCTTGCTCTGCCCATCTTCTCGAAGCGGAAAAACTGAATGCCCATTTTTGCGAACGCAACCCTGAATTATAAGTAAACATACCCCTTCCGAGATAGCTTCGGTTAGAGGCTGAAGAAGTAACCCTGAACCCGCTTCGGTTATTGGCAGGTTTTAGTATAAACTGGGTTGTACCCCCAATACTTCCAAAACTCTGTGACACACTGTTAAGCCCGGGGGCAAATTCTCTGTCACGAAACATATCATTAAGACCACCCCATAACGAAAAAGGAGCCCGCCCTGAATCCTCATCATAAACCGGTATCCCATTGATCAGTACTTCGCGGTATTTCGAATCATATCCTCGTATTCGATAAAAAGCTTTCCCAAAATTAAAGGCACTCCTCCGTTCATAGAGATCTTGTTGCGCATTTAAAACCGAAAAGTCGGCAATCATAGGAACATCCGTCAGCTCAGCAATCGACTCCTCTTCAACAGAACTTTCATAAGACTGAGCTTTTAAAGTTCTCTCTAAAAAGATCTTTCCAAGATCAAGGATCTCATCCGGCTTTAATACAACGGGTAAATTCACTTGCTGAAATCTCGGATGCGAAATGATGATCAGGTGCTTACCGGCCGACAGATCATCCAGGATAAATACTCCGGTCTTATCAGTGTTAACACGAACCATACACTCATCGAAACAAACCTCGACCCCCTTTAAAAATTCATAAGATTTGGCGTCTGCGACAGACCCGGTAACTGATGATGTGTTCTGAGAGATAATAAGGGCAGGAAAACATAAGCAGGTAAGCCACAAACCAAATTGAAACATACCTAAACAATTAACTATCACACAAATATAGATTATTTTCTATATTTATACTTATAAATCGCTATTTAATTATAAATGAGAATACTACTGTTTTCTACTTTGAGTGTTTGCATGACCGTTTCAGCCCAGGAATCTACCCCTTCTTTTAGAATGATGGCATTCTACAATGTTGAAAATTTATTTTTGCCCAATAATGAAGAAGCCTCACCTGATACCTATGTTTTCAACAGATCTTCATGGGATGAGGTTAAATATCAAAATAAGATCGATGCTATTGCAAGGGTAATAGTTTCTTTAGGTAATGAATGGGGTCTTACCGGACCTGACATTCTGGGAGTAGCAGAAGTGGAAAACATAAAGGTCTTGAATGACCTTAAATTACAATCCCTCTTATCGGGGCAAACCTATGATGTGGTCCATTTTGACTCTCCGGACCACCGAGGCATTGATGTGGCTCTCCTCTATAAAAGAGCCTCATTCATACCTGTCCGGTCACAACGACGCCCATTAATACTCCGCCTTCCGGAAGGGCAAATTATACGTAGCAGAGATGTTTTGGTAGTTACAGGATATTTCGGACCGGACCTGATCCATATTCTTGTAAATCATTGGCCCTCCAGGCGTGGTGGCAGTGAAAGAAGTGACTATCTCCGGCGGGAAGCGGCCCAATTGAACAGAGTAATTATTGATTCGATCTCCCGACTCTATAGCAACCCCTTCATTATAACCATGGGCGACTTCAATGACGACCCTACCAGCAACAGTATTTATAATATACTCGGAGGCCGTGAAGCAGGCTTCATAACCCCTTATCACAACCTGATAAACCCTATGCTGCCCCTCTTCAGAAAAGGTTTTGGGTCATTGGCGTACAGAGACAACTGGCATCTTTTTGACCAAATTCTCATGAGTCGTCCCGCATTCTCAGAAGTGCAGGCTACATACACCTTTCATCAGGCAGGAATATATATGCCCTCCTGGCTAAAAACAGATCAAGGACGTTACAAAGGCTACCCTTTTCGCACTTATATCGGAAATTCTTACCAGGGGGGCTACAGTGACCATTTTCCTGTTTATTTGATCTTCAAATCAAAAGAATCCTTAGGAAAACCAGATATCATAAGGAATCCTGAGTAAGATAAGAGCCAGACCTATTCCATAGAACAGGGCAATACTTTTAAACTTGGCTTTTGAGGTTTCCTTCTTCTTGTGCTTACTCCACCCTACAGTTATAAGAGCAATGGCAATGATATTGGTAAAGGGATGTTCTACAAGAAGCAGTCTTAAAAGACTATCGCCCATTACTCCACCGGTTTGCCAGGCAGAAAAACGGGGAGTTACAAAATATAGAGCCAGCCCCAGCAAAAGTTGAATATGACTAAAGATCAATGCGAACAATCCTATTCTAAGGTCTTTTGCCATGGTATATTCTTTATTAGAACTCAGACCTGATACGGCATTAACAACAGCAACGATCAGAATAAAGAGGGTAAGATATGCCCAATAGGAATGCAGAACATTTAGATAAGTATACATATATGTTGAGATTAATTAGCGATACCAAAAGTAAGCATTTTACTTATAAATAAGAGCAGGCATAAATTGTTGATGCGTGGCACACACTTCTTACGGGCCTATTGCCGGCTTATCTGAACTCAAAAAAATAAAAAACCGAAACCCAAGTAATCAGGTTTCGGTTTGGTCATTTATTATTCAGGCTTTAAAACCCTATTAATGCTCCATAAATCTTTTGATGAGCAGCGCTGTTGAAGGATCGTGCTCTGCAGTAGTTTCTCCTGCAAAATCTTTAAGGATATTATTGGCAAGTTGTTTACCGAGCTCAACTCCCCACTGATCATAACTGAAGATATTCCAAACCACACCCTGAACAAAGATCTTATGTTCATAAAGCGCAATCAATGCTCCGAGAGATTGCGGTGTAAGCCTGTCTATCATAAAGGTATTGGTGGGCTTATTTCCTTCAAAGATCTTAAAAGGAGTAAGAGCCTTTATTTGCTCTTCATTTTTACCCTGAGCTTTTAGCTCTCCGATAACAACATCCTCCACCTTTCCGTTAAGAAGGGCTTCGGTTTGAGCGAAAAAGTTAGACATCAATTTCTTGTGATGATCTTCTTCCCCATGCAGGGACTCAGTAAATCCGATAAAGTCTGCAGGAATCAATTTAGTACCCTGGTGGATCAATTGGAAAAAGGCATGCTGCGAATTCGTACCCGGTTCTCCCCAGATAATGGTACCGGTCTGATAGCCTACTCGTTGCCCGTTTCTGTCTATACTTTTACCATTACTCTCCATGATTCCCTGCTGCAGATAGGCTGAGAATCGATGTAAATACTGAGTGTAAGGAATGATAGCTTCACTTTCGGCATCAAAGAAGTTATTGTACCAGATATTAATCAGCGATAATACCACCGGAATATTTCTTTCAAAGGGCGTCTCTTTAAAATGCTGATCCATGGCCCTTGCACCATCCAGTAATTTAGCATAATTCTCATATCCTACAGAAAGCGCTATAGACAATCCTACCGCACTCCAAAGTGAGAATCGTCCTCCTACCCAATCCCACATTGGAAAAACGTTGTCGGCGTGAATTCCGAAGTCTGCAATTTTTTCCAGGTTGGTAGATACGGCCACAAAATGCTTTGCTACATCCTTTTCAGAAGCCGTTTTGAGGAACCAGTTCTTTGCGGTGGTAGCATTGCTCAGAGTTTCCTGGGTGGTAAATGTTTTAGAAACCACCACAAACAGTGTAGTTTCAGGATCAAGACCCTTCAAAGATTCCATTACATGATCTCCATCAACATTACTGATAAACCGAACATCAAGATGGTTTTTATAGTATGCTAAGGCTTCAGTAACCATGGCAGGGCCCAGATCAGAACCTCCAATTCCGATATTCACCACATGGGTAAATGCTTTTCCGGTATACCCTTTTCTGGAACCGTTGATCACAGAATCTGAAAATTGACTGATCTTTTCACGCACCTGATATACCTCCGGAACAACATTAACTCCATCCACGAGCACCTCATCATCCTTTCCGGCTCTAAGGGCTGTATGCAAGACGGCTCTTCCCTCTGTCTCATTAATGGTATCTCCTGAAAAATATTTTGAAATAGCATCTTGAAGATCTAACTCTTCTGCCAGGGATACCAAAAGATCAAGGGTTTCTTTATTAATGCGATTCTTAGAATAGTCTACATAAAAATCATTCCATTCTATGGCCATTTCTTTGGCTCTTTCAGGGTTCTTCCTGAAGAGCTCCACCATATGAACGTCTTTTATTTCTTCAAAGTGGGAAGACAGTTTTTCCCAGGCCTTTGTTTTGGTCGGATTTATTGCTTTCAATGCCATAATCTGCTAATTATTCGTTTGATGTTATTGTTGCTTCTGAATTCATTTCTTCTGCAGGCTCTGCAGGAAAAGTAATGGCATCAAGACGTTGCTTCACAGGGCTTATATGTTCATTATATTTTTCCTTCAATTCATCACTGATCGGTTCGGCATCCGGAAGATCCTGTCTGAATGGGTCTACCTGCTTTCCGTTCTTCCAGAAACGATAGCAAACATGTGGTCCTCCGGTATTTCCGGTCATCCCGATGGTACCGATAATGTCTCCCTGTTTCACAAAGTCACCCACCTTAACCAATCGTTTTTGCATGTGCAGGTATTGGGTGGTGTAGGTAGAATTGTGTTTGATCTTTACATAATTACCGTTGCCTCCCTTTCTTCTGGATTCGATTACAGTACCGTTGGCTGTTGCCAAGATCGGAGTCCCAATTGGGGCTGCAAAATCGGTTCCTTTGTGAGGTCTGACCTTATAACCATAGTAAGCAATTCTTCTTTTAAGGTTATATCTGGAAGAAATTCTACTGAATTGTACCGGAGACCTCAGAAATGCCCGTCTCAGGTTTTTGGCATTATCGTCAAAATAATCAACAATATGCTTTACCGAATCAGTTTCGAATGGAAAGGCATATACCGGCTCACCCTTATGCTCAAAATAGGCCGCCTTGATCTCTCCAATTCCAACTGATATACTGTCTTCTACAAATTTTTCGGTGAAGATTACTTTAAAGCGGTCTCCTTCCTGTATTCTGAAAAAGTCAATGGTCCAGGCGTAGATATCAGCCATTCTGTAAGCCACCAGGATATTCACATCATTCTCCTGGAAGGTTTCGTACAATGAACTGTTAATAACACCAGATACCTCGCGTTCTACCAGTTTCAAAGGCTTGCTTTCTTTGCGGACGGTTGTAGAGTCCTTAAAATCGATCACCACATAATCTACGCGATTTGGCTCATAGATAAAAGATACCGGACGCTGCAGACTATCTTCCTTTGAGCACAGAAGGGTATAAGGTTTCCCTGCCTGGAGGCTGGCCACATTAAATGAGTCTTTAGCGGCTTCAACAATATGGTATATTTCAGGATACCCCAGCCTGTGATTCTGAAGAATAGCTCCAAAGCTGTCTCCGTTCTTTATCGTATCCCGAACCACCTTGTAATCGGAAAGATTATACCCAAATTCATATTCGGGCTCCGGAATGGCTTCATTTTCAGCGGTTAATTCAGGGGTGCTCTCGACAGCTTTTTTTTCAGTTTCATTCTTACATCCTACTGCTGCAGTTAACAGCAATAATCCAACCATAACATTCTTAAGCATTCTTCTTTTTAATTTGAGGATTAAAAATATGTTCTACCCATTGTTTCCCCCAATCATTTATTTCGGCTTCAGACCAAAGCTCCGGGAAAAAAATAATTTTCTGGAAACTGGGAGGTAAGTAGTTTTTCCAATTCGTACCACCGGTAGCATCAATGGTGGTTTTGTCTTTGCTAAGGTGACGGTATGCCGCCCCCATATGCATGAGATTCCAATTTATATTGGCATTTTGATCAAGTGTTCTCATGGCCTTGATCAGGTGCTTATCTTTGCGGACTGTCTCAGGTAATTGCAGGTACTTCTCATAAATGGTATTCCCCTTAACCTGATTGGCTATTCGCAGAAATCTCGGAGTATATCGATATTCAAATTGTTTCAGCGTCAGGGTCTTTTCACCGGTTTCGGTATCAATGGCACCCCTTTTCCAATAAATATTTTCATAAAGCACTTCAAGATCGTCTTCCTTGCTCATGGTTTCAACAACCGAATTATGGAGCAGATTTTCCAGTGGCGTTGCATACAGTTCTATCATACGGAATTGCGCACTTTGAAAACCACTGGCCGGCAAGAGCGACATGCGGTACTGTAAAAATTGCTTCCGATCCATCCCTTTGATCATGATATCAAAAGAGGAGATCAGGGTCTTATAATAATTATTGATCCTGTTGATCTTAGTTACAAAGAACTCCACATCCTGCAACTTATCATCAATGATCTGTTTTTGTTCATGAATGATCAGTTTGAAATAAAGTTCTGTGATCTGATGATACATAATAAAGATCTCCTCATCAGGAAAATGTGTTTTAGGCACTTGTATGCTGAGAAGCGTATCTAAATGTATATAATCCCAATAGGTCAGATATCGGTCATGCAAGAGTCCGTCAAGATAAGAGCCCAGGTCCTGACCGGAGTTCTTGTACTTCTCCTCCAGTAATTGAATTCGTTTTTCGATCTCCGGTGAAATCGCCATTCTTACATTAGTATTTTAAATTGATACTTCAATCCTTTAAAAGCATCTAAATCGGCTTTTAAAGACCCTACCATAAGGTCGGCTTTAATTCGAACCGGCACCTTATTCTCATCATCAGAGACCCACAGCGTTAAGCTTTCTTCTTCTTTAAACACCCTCCCGGAATATACGTAAGGCCTGAATTTCAAACATCTTACCTTTCCGAATTTGGTTTGCAAAACTTCTCTTCCAAGGTATTTAAGCTTGAACTTAAATACATCATCATCGTCATCATAGAGAAGGTCCATCACAACCTCGTCTCCCCGAGTTAACGACTCTGTGTCATAATTATTACGCAAATAATAAAAACCCGAGAGCAAATCCTGTACCCCCTCTGTGGTTTCTATTATCCTTTTCGTATTATGTTTGCGATTGGTTATTAAAGCATTATTCGCATCGTGATTAAAATCGATCACGAGATCTTTAGTATAACCTCCTTCATCTATTTTTCTTATAAACCGGTAAGGCTTACCGGTATATTTATCAAAATAGGTTTCATAATTATCATCTACCTTAAAGAACCACCGGGCAAATCCTGTGGTGCTTCCTTTACCCACTACATGATAAACCTCTTTTCCCTTCAACCTTTCTTCCTGTAATGAAAGGGTTGCATAACTAGCGTTGAGAAATCCGAAATGAATTCGGAATCTAAACCATTCTCCCGACTGAAAGCTGTTGGGGCTGTCAGCACCTTCTCCTTGCAGGTCGAAAGCAGAAAGTAAGAGTAAGAGGATTGCTAAAATACTATATCGCAGGTATCTGAACATGGTGCAAAAATAAAAAATTCGGTAACATACTGATGCTAACGCAGTAATAAACAATTATTATTCCAAACCAAAATAAAAAAGCCCGGCGAACGCCGGGCTTTTTCCATTAACCAACCAAAAACTTTAAATTATGAAAACTTTACTTAAAGTCAGCAAAAGGGCACCACCCGCTTTTGCGAGTGCAAATATACTACAGGTTTTTAATTGCAAAACCCCGGCAGTAAAGTTTAACGCATTTGCTGTAAACTCTTTATAAATTAAAGTGTTTGCTTGCTATTTTGCTATAAAAAAGAGCCATTTATAATGTACCTCGCATTTCCTGCTCACGTTCTATAGCTTCAAAAAGGGCTTTAAAGTTTCCTTTTCCGAACGATTTAGCTCCTTTTCGCTGAATGATCTCAAAAAACATGGTCGGTCTGTCTAAAACAGGCTTCGTAAATAATTGAAGAAGATACCCCTCGTCATCGCGGTCGATCAGAATTCCAAGCTCCTTTAACGGCTCAAGATCTTCATCAATTTCACCGACGCGATCAAGCACAGTATCGTAATAAGTTTCAGGAACGTAAAGAAACTCAACACCTCTGGCCTTCAATGCCTTCACAGTTTCTATAATATTATCGGTTGCAACGGCAATATGCTGCACCCCGGCACCATTATAAAAGTCAATATACTCTTCAATTTGTGACTTCTTACGTCCATCTGCAGGCTCATTAATAGGAAACTTAATACGGCCGTTCCCATTACTCATCACCTTACTCATAAGTGCTGTATATTCTGTAGAAATGTCTTTGTCATCAAATGACACTAACTGAGCAAATCCCATGACCTTGGCATAGAATTCACACCATTTATTCATTTCATTCCAGCCTACATTCCCAACCATATGGTCAATATACTTGAGGCCGGTTTCAGGAGCCTTATATTCAGGATCCCATTTCTTAAATCCGGGCATGAACGGACCGTTGTAATTCTTGCGCTCCACAAAAATATGAACAGTCTCACCATAGGTATGTATTCCTGATAGTACGACCTCTCCGTTCTCATCTTCAATTTTTTTAGGCTCCATATAGCTTTCGGCCCCTCTCTTTATGGTTTCGTCATAACTTTTGGTTGCATCATCAACCCAAAGTGCTACCACTTTTACCCCGTCACCGTGTTCATTGATGTGACGATTTATATCGCCTCCCTTTTGCAAGGGAGAAGTTAATACCAACCGGATCTTATCTTGCTGCAGCACATATGAAACCCGATCCCTGATCCCGGTTTCAAGACCGGCATAGGCCACCGGTTGAAAGCCCCAGGCCGATTGATAATAATGAGCTGCCTGTTTGGCATTACCCACATAAAGTTCAACGTAATCTGTTCCCAGAATCGGCAGAAAATCTTCTGCTGTTTCTACTTCCTTATTTAAATTTAATGATGATGTATCTGTTGCCATTTTCTTTTACTTGTTTGATAGGTTATACTTGATCTATATACTTCAGTTCACCTGCCCTCACCACATGGCTCTAAGATGCGCAGTTATATCTATTCTATAATTCAACATATACTATTCCAACCAGGATTTATGATAGGTTTCGTCGGCAATTTCCATGGCCTGTTCTGTAACCATTAAAGGCTTAAATGTATCAACCATCACTGCCAGTTCTTCTGTTTTCTCCTTTCCTATGCTTCGCTCTACTGCTCCCGGATGAGGCCCGTGCGGTATTCCCGCCGGGTGAAGTGATATATGTCCGGCCTCAATATCATTCCTGCTCATAAAATCACCATCTACGTAATACAATACCTCATCAGAATCTATATTACTGTGATTATAGGGCGCAGGGATCGATTCAGGGTGATAGTCATACAGGCGAGGCACAAAACTACACACTACAAAAGCATCAGTTTCAAAGGTCTGATGCACCGGTGGCGGTTGATGAATCCTTCCGGTGATGGGTTCAAAATCGTGTATGCTAAACGCATAAGGAAAATTAAACCCGTCATATCCAACCACATCAAACGGATGGGTGGCATAAACCATATCGAAGATCTCATTCTGCTTTTTGATCTTCATAAGAAATTCACCCTTCTCATCAATGGTTTCTATTTCATGAGGCGCCCTCAGATCTCTTTCACAAAAAGGTGAATGCTCGAGCAGCTGCCCAAACCAGTTTCTATATCTTTTAGGAGTATAGATAGGCCTTCTTGATTCTACTATAAACAAGCGATTATCATCGGTGTCAAAATCGATCTGATAAATAATACCTCTTGGAAGCAGCAGGTAGTCTCCGTATTTGAAATCCAGGTTACCCAACATGGTTCGCAACTTACCACTACCCCGGTGAATAAAGATCAACTCATCGGCATCAGCATTCTTAAAAAAATAATCCTTTACTGAGCTTTTTGGTGCCGCCAGGTAAATGGTACAATCAGCATTGGTGAGCACAGGAATCCTGCTGTCCAGGTAATCGTCAGCCGGCTTTACCTTAAAGCCATGAAAACGGTAAGACTTCATATTGTTGGCGATGGCCACCCTGGGAGTAACATCTCTTTGCCCCCTGATCTCTTTAACCTGGGTAGGTCGGTGCAGGTGATACATATTGGTAGACATGCCGTCAAATCCTATAGTTCCGAATAACTGCTCATAATAGAGAGAGCCATCCGGCTTTTTAAAAATGGTATGTCGTTTATGTGGGATTTTACCCAGTTTATGGTAAAAAGGCATAACGCAATCGTTTGATATTTTAACAAATATCGGAATAATTGAGAAGGAATTCCAATAAGGATTTCTTAAAACCAGAAACCGATACTGAATACCCAGGAAGTATCGGCTATTTCAGGTGACCATGCAAACTTCACCTCAGCAGGTCCTACCAGCGATTCAAAACCATAACCCAGGGCATACCCGCTGTAATCGGGAAGGGTAAACCATTCTCCTTCCTTAAAAATACCATTCTCTGCATTGGCATAATTGGCGGTAAGATTCAGATGGTGTTTCCCGGCAAAGTTCCAATCGGTCTTAAAAACAGCCTTCACATAACTGTCACCCCCGAAACTAACAAAATCGTATCCGAGAAAGTCAGTCAGGTTATTTATATAAGCAGCCCCAT
Organism: Robertkochia marina; assembly: GCF_004799345.1. Lineage (GTDB taxonomy): Bacteria > Bacteroidota > Bacteroidia > Flavobacteriales > Flavobacteriaceae > Robertkochia > Robertkochia marina. The sequence continues at coordinate 981,761 of NZ_SSMC01000001.1, read as the reverse complement.
ACCCTCCCAGAACGAAATCCAAAGAGTTTACATCGGCCTCTCCTAAATTAAAACCTCCTTCGGTAAAGAAATTAAAGGCCCAGTTCGAGGTGATCGGTAGGGCAAACCCCATTTTGGCCTTGGCAATGGAAAAACTGCCGACATCTTCCAAGCCTTCCTCAGTCGTTAATAAATAAAGATGAAAATCACCATCAAAGAACAATCCACGAGTCGGAAAATACAGGTCATCCATCGTGTCCAGTTTTAAAAACCCATAAGTACTCAGATAGTTGGAATTATCGAGATCTATAGCCGGCCCCTGATCAGCGATCACGGTCTCTGAACGAAGCCGCAGCCACTTGTGTTCCAACCCCAGGCCGAAAACAAATTCTTCTCCCCAATTGGTTTGAGCGTAGATCTGGTTGGTAAAATCAAACAGCGTAATATCCAATTTATTCACCTGGGGGAGTTCTACCCCTATTTCTCTGCTGACGAATTCAAAATCGACATCTTTTTCAAAAGTATTGAACCTCGATCTGACTCCCAGGCTCCAGTAACTTCCTTTGTCGAGATAATAATCAAAGTTATACCGTATCTGATCGCCAATTATAAAGTCAAAAGACAAAACATCATCATATAAAAGGAAGTGCTTTCTTGTCAGGTTGATCAAGGCCCCTGTATTATAGAGACCGTCGTAATGAACTCCCAGCTTAATAAAGGTCTTATTGGTCTCTTCCTTAAGTCTCAGATCCATATTATACCCGGACTTGCCTTCAGAGGGCCTCAGAACATATTTGATGCTTCGAAAATTTGAGGTGGCAGCCAGGTTACTAAACCCCTGGTCAAGTTTATCAAAGGTGGTTGGTTCATTTAGCTCATACCTCAATTTCCCTTTTATATACCTGCGGGAGTACTGCTGATTCCCGCTTAGCTGTACGCTGTTCAATAATAAGGTATCTGCTATTTGCACACCCCGGGGTGGCAGAGGCCCCGCATCCTGCAGCAGTGCCAGGCTGTCAAGAGATACCTTCTTTCTTAAAGCGGCGTCATACCCACTTTTAATAATACTTGCGCCTTCATTAAACGAAATGACCGTAAAATCAGAAATATCAGGTTTTATAAAAATATCGGTTTTCTCCGCCTTTTCCTTCATCCCCCTTTGGGTGCGATAATTATTGATCTGTAATAATACCTGGGTGGCAGAACGCAATTGGTCGGCCTTGGCCAGGGAATCCTGAACATCGACCCCTATAACCACATCGGCCCCCATGTTTCTAACCTCTTCTATAGGGTAATTATCAACAACCCCCCCATCGATCAAGGTGCGCCCATCAATCTCCACCGGTTCAAAAAAAGAAGGAAATGCCCCCGAGGCACTGATACTTAACGGGAGGTAGCCCTTGTCAAGTTTCACCAATTCTCCGGTCTCTACATCGGTGGTCATACAGAAGAAGGGTATGGGAAGATCATTAAAATCATTGATGTCACTTACATGAAAAAGCAATCTTGAGAACAGGTTGTATACATTCTGACCACTGGAAATTGAGGAGGGAAAACTTAATTTAAACTCATCGAAAGGCAGCATCAGGGCGTACCGCTCATTATTCTGTTTTTCATAAAAACTCATGGACGACCTTGGAATATATCCCTGGATCAGCCGGTCAAAGTCAATACTGTTAAATAAAGAATCCAGTTGTTTGGCAGAATAGCCGCTGGCATACAAGGCCCCTACAATAGCCCCCATGGAAGTACCGCCTATATAGTCTATCCTTATCCCGGCATCTTCTATAGCCCGGAGGGCTCCGATGTGAGCCAGACCTTTAGCCCCACCTCCACTGAGCACCAACCCCACCTTGAGACTGTTTTCTCCCCGGGTTTCCTGGGAAATCACAATCCAGGGCGAGACCATCAACCATACGATGAGGACACACCATTTCATAGAAATAAAGATAATACGAATTTTAGTGAAAAGCCTTGTATATTTTCGATGCTTTTGACGGACCCACAACCTCCGTCAATTGCTCGAGACTGGCCTCGCGAATCCGTTTTACAGACCTGAACTTTTTGAGTAATTCACCTGCAGTTTTTTTACCAACTCCATCTATGTTTTCAAGTTCGGTATCTATTGCCGCCTTAGCCCTCTTCTTTCGATGAAATGTAATACCAAATCGGTGTGCCTCATTGCGCAATTGCTGAACGATCTTAAGGGTTTCTGATCGCTTATCAAGATAGAGTGGTACAGGGTCATCCGGATAAAATATTTCTTCCAGGCGCTTGGCGATACCGATAATAGCGATCTTGCCCCGAAGCCCCAGACGCTCAAGGCTTTTTAAGGCTGAATTTAACTGCCCCTTCCCTCCATCTATCACAATAAGCTGTGGCAGGGGTGCATCTTCCTCCAACAGTCTACGGTAGCGCCGATGCACCACCTCTTCCATAGAAGCAAAGTCATCAGGCCCATCCACCGTCTTTATATTAAAATGTCGGTATTCTTTCTTACTTGGCTTGCCGTCTTTAAAAACCACACAGGCAGCAACAGGATTGGTTCCCTGAATATTTGAGTTATCAAAGCACTCAATATGCCTGGGCTCTTTTGACAACCTCAGATCTTTCTTCATTTGCTCCATGATACGTTTAACATGGCGGTCAGGATCGGTAATTTTGATCTGCTTAAATTTCTCCTGCCTGTAGAGCTTGGCGTTGCGCTCTGAAAGCTCAACGATCCTTTTTTTATCACCCAGCTTCGGCACCGTTACCTTAATTTCTTCTCCAACATCTACCTCGAACGGCACAAAGATCTCCCTGGAATTGGAATGGAACTTATTACGCATATCAGTGATAGCCAGTTCCAGTAACTCCTTATCAGACTCGTCAAGTTTCTTTTTGATCTCTACAGTATGTGCCCGGATTATCGACCCGTATGATAATTGCAAAAAGTTCACATAGGCAAAGCCTTCATCAGAAATGATACTGAAAACATCTACATTACTGATTTTCGGATTTACTACGGTCGATTTTACCTGGTAATTTTCCAGGACCTCTATCTTTTCTTTGATGCGTTGAGCATCTTCGAATCGCATTTCAGCAGCATAGCTATGCATCAGGTCTTGAAAATGCTTCAGGGAATCTTTAAAATCTCCTTTAATGATCTTGCGGATCTCTTCGATCTGTTGATTGTAGACTGCTTCCGATTGCAAATTTTCACAAGGCCCCTTACAATTACCCAGATGATACTCCAGACAGACCTTATATTTACCGCTACTAACCTTTTCCGGGGAGAGGTCATAATTACAGGTCCTGAGCGAGTACAACCCCTTAATAAGATCGAGTAGGGTTCTTATAGTTTTCATGCTGGTGTACGGTCCGAAATACTCAGAACCATCCCTGATGACCTTTCGGGTAGGAAAGATCCTGGGAAAGCGCTCTTTTTTAATACAAATCCACGGGTAGGTTTTATCGTCCTTCAGCATTACATTGTACCGAGGCTGATACTTTTTAATGAGATTGTTCTCAAGAAGCAAGGCATCGGTCTCTGTTGGTACCACGACATGACGTATAGATCTGATCTTTTTAACCAACACCCTGGTCTTGCCGTATTCGTGAGTTTTTTGAAAATACGACGACACCCTTTTTTTAAGGTTCTTAGCCTTTCCTACGTAAAGCAATTTTTCATCCTTATCGTAGAACTGATATACCCCCGGGCTTTCCGGAAGGGTTTTCAATTGTATGTCTATTCCTGAGCTCTCCATCTAAAAAAGCAGAAAAGTTACTGAGAATTTTGGCCTTTAATACACTGTAAAAGTAACACCTGAAAGCCGGTTTAGACTTTTAAATTATATAAAATCCGGAGAAAGGCTTCTTATAACCATTAAATACAGCGATCACTTTTCACAGGAAACTTAGTACTCCCTCTTAAAGGAATGTGTAAGTTTGAAAGCCCTCAATAAATCTCAAAAGCATGGATAAACATCAACTGAGAACAAAATACAAAGAGAAGCGCAAGGTCTTAAAGAACGCGGAGCTGGAAGACCTAAGCATTGAAATTACCAATCAGGCATTGCGATCTCCCATCTGGGATCACGCCACTTATCATCTGTTTCTTCCTATAGAAAGGCAACATGAGATAGACACCTCATTTCTATTAACAGTGTTACAAGGAAAGGATAAAGAGGTGATCATTTCCCGTTCAGATTTCAACAACGGAAGTATGAAGCATTTTTTACTTACCGACAATACGGTTATGAAAACCAATTCTTACGGCATACCCGAACCCCAATCAGGTATTGAGATCGCTCCGGCTGCTATTGAAGTGGTCTTTGTTCCTTTACTGGCCTATGACCGTTTTGGTAATCGTGTGGGGTACGGCAAGGGGTTTTACGATCGGTTTCTTAAAGAATGTAATCCTGATACCCTAAAAATCGGGTTGTCATTTTTCCCCCCTGAAGATAAGATCAACGATGTTAATCAAGACGACATCGCTCTTGACATGTGTATTACACCCGAGGGGGTTTATGATTTTAGAAACTAGGCCTCTTCCTGCTCCTTATTTTTAGGAAAAGCTTTTTTATTAAATACAATAAGAATACCTACCCCGGTGCTAATGGCGGCATCGGCAATGTTAAACACCGGCTCAAAGAACCTGAAGTTCTTACCCCCCACCAATGGCATCCAGTCCGGCCAAACAGTATCAATAAGAGGAAAATGAAGCATATCGACCACCTTTCCTTTTAACAAGGCCCCATAAGGCTCATCGGCAAATAAAGTGGCTACCTGGCCGTAGCTGTCATTGAAGATCACTCCGTAAAAAACAGAATCAATTATATTCCCGAAAGCTCCGGCGAATATCAATGCAATAGCCGTGATCAGCACTGCTGTACCTCCTTTTTTAATCGTATCATACATCCAGTAGCCAATACCCCCGATAGCAAATAACCTGAATACAGTTAAGATTAATTTACCTGTACCATCAGATATAAATGGCAAAATATCGCTGAGCTTGGTTCCCCATGCCGCACCTTCATTCTCAATGAACAAGATCTTGAACCAACTGAACACTTCTGTATATTCTCCAAGTACGTAATGAGTTTTAATATAGATCTTAGACAACTGGTCAATAAAGAGGACCAGGAAAATAATCAATGTAGCTTTTTTTAATGACATTTTATCTTTCGTTCAATTAGTTCAGGACAGGCATTAGGCTTACACCTAAAAGCCTCAAAAATAAGAATATTATTCTTGTTTATTAATGTATATATCGCCGTTAACCGACTCCAGTTTTACCTTTGCGTTCCCCTCTGTAACAGCACCTCGAAAAACCTGACCATAATTAGAAACTGCGAGGATCTCTCCATGAACATCGGTAACAAGAATTTCTCCGGATAGGGTTTTAACCTCAATCATCCCGGTCACTTCTTCGAGCACAACAGGACCCTTTCCTGTTGATACCTCAAGGCTATTAAAATAACCTTTTGCCGCTACCCTGGTCCCAGTTCCGGAGACGACCACGCCAAGATGATCGGGCACCCCTACCTTTAAACGAACCGAAACTACTTTATGAGCACTTAACTTGTCGTTAGGGTTTTCAAAGGCGGGCATAAAAGAGCCTTCCAGGATCAAGGTACTCCCTTCTTTTTTTGAAGTTACGGTGAGGTCGTTCTGATACTCCCCTTCTATGGCGATCTCAGCCTGAATCCCCCCTGAAGAAGCACTATACAATTCCACTTCGAAGATCTGATCGGCTGCGATCTGCAATTGGGTGAGGTTGGCAGCATCAAAATTCCTGCTGCTAAGCTTTTGACCCCATACACAACCGCCACCAAGGAGTAAACCCAGGACAACAGCCATAAAAAAACGCCCTGAAACAGGGCGTGTTCTTTTATTACACCTACCTTTCGGCATTATCATTTTTGCATATTCTTTGCTTCGATACTCAAGGTTGCATGAGGCACCAGCTTCAGACGCTCTTTATTGATCAGTTTTCCTGTTACCCTGCAAATCCCGTACGTTTTGTTTTCAATACGTACCAGGGCATTTTTAAGGTCACGAATAAACTTCTCCTGTCTGAGTGCCAGCTGAGTGTTGGCCTCTCTGCTCATGGTTTCAGATCCCTCCTCAAAAGCTTTAAAGGTTGGAGAGGTATCATCGGTTCCATTATTACCATCGTTCTTATAGGAGCTCTTAAGCAAATCAAGATCTTGTCTTGCTTTATCTATCTTATTTTCTATCAGGACTCTGAACTCTTCCAGATCCTTGTCAGAATATCTTACTTTAATGTCTGCATCCATAGTACTAGTGTTTTTGAATCAACAATCTGGTGTTTACCTCATCAAACGCAATTTCCGTGCCGCTTTCCAGGGTCTCCTCAAAGCTTAGCGTTGCTGTAAGTGTTTCATTTTTAATGTAATCGAGATTACTCTGAACGGCATTTTCAACAACCCCATCCTTTTGAAGCATCACATCTATTTTGTCGGTTACCTCAAATCCTGAGTCCTTACGCAGGTTCTGGATCCTGTTGACCAACTCACGGGCAACACCTTCCTTGCGCAATTCTTCAGTAATGGTAACATCCAGGGCAACGGTAATCATACCTGAACTGGCTACTAACCAACCTTCTATATCTTGAGATGAGATTTCCACCTCATCGATTCCTAAAGTAATACTTTTTCCATTAATATCAAGTATTATTGAGCCTTCGCGCTCAATTTTCTGAATATCATCCTGCGTCAACGATTGTACTTTACTCACAATCAATTTCATATCTTTTCCGAACCGCGGACCTAAAACCTTAAAGTTAGGTTTGATCTGTTTCACCAGGATTCCTGAGGCGTCATCCAGCAGTTCAATCTCCTTAACATTCACTTCAGAACGTATCAGATCTTCTACAGCATGTATCTCTTTTTTCTGATTATGATCCAATACCGGAATCATAATCTTCTTAAGAGGTTGTCGCACTTTGATCATTTCCTTTTTACGGAGTGAAAGTACCAGGGAGGAGATCACTTGCGCTTTCTCCATTCTGCTTTCCAAACCTTTATCAACCAACGCTTCCTTGTACACCGGGAAATCTGCCAGGTGAACACTTTCAAAGGTTTCTTTTCCGGTTGCCTTTACCAGGTCGAGATACAGGCGATCCATAAAGAACGGTGCTATTGGTGCTCCTAATTTAGCTACCGTTAGCAAACAAGTGTAAAGGGTTTGATAGGCCGAGATCTTATCCTGACCATAATCGCCCTTCCAGAATCGTCTTCGGCAAAGTCTTACATACCAGTTACTCAGATTTTCCTGAACGAAATCTGAGATTGCCCTTGCTGCTCTGGTAGGCTCATAGTCAGCCAAAGAAGCATCAACCCGCTTAACAAGGGTATTTAATTCAGAAAGGATCCAGCGATCAATTTCCGGTCTGTCTGCGATAGCGATCTCTTCTTCACTGTAATCAAAACCATCAATATTGGCATACAAGCTGAAGAAAGAATAGGTATTGTAAAGAGTACCAAAGAATTTACGTCTTACCTCGGCTACTCCTTCCAGGTCAAATTTCAAATTATCCCATGGATTGGCATTGGCGATCATATACCATCTTGTGGCATCAGGACCGTACTCCTGAAGGGTTTCGAAAGGATCTACGGCATTGCCTAATCTCTTAGACATTTTTTGACCATTCTTATCCAGCACCAATCCGTTTGAAACCACATTCTTATACGCTACAGAATCAAAGACCATGGTACCTATGGCGTGAAGCGTATAGAACCAGCCTCTTGTCTGGTCGACCCCTTCAGCTATATAATCGGCAGGAAAAGCTTCTCCTCCGTCAATCTTGTCTTTATTCTCAAAGGGATAATGCCATTGTGCATAGGGCATGGAACCTGAGTCAAACCACACATCGATCAGATCGGCTTCACGCTTCATCGGGCTTCCTGACTCAGAGACCAGGACGATACGATCAACCACATTCTTATGAAGGTCAACCTTGTCGTAGTTCTCTTCACTCATATCGCCTACCACAAACTCTTCAAAAATATCTTTATCCATGAAACCGGCTTCCACAGACCTTGACATCTCCGCCTTAAGTTCTTCTACAGATCCGATAACCTTTACCTCCTTACCGTCTTCGGTTCTCCAGATAGGAATAGGTATACCCCAGAATCTTGATCTTGAAAGATTCCAGTCATTAGCATTCTGCAGCCAGTTTCCAAAACGACCTTCTCCGGTTGCTTTTGGTTTCCAGTTAATGGTTTGGTTCAATTCGAACATCCGTTCTTTAACATCAGTAACCTTGATGAACCAGGAATCTAAAGGGTAATAAAGAACCGGCTTATCAGTTCTCCAGCAATGCGGATAACTGTGGACATATTTTTCAACCTTAAAGGCCTTGTTAGCCTCTTTTAAGGCAATGGCGATCTCAACATCCACTGAGCGTTCAGGAACTTCTCCTTCGGCATAGTATTCATTCTTCACATATTTACCACCAACTTCAGGAAGCTCCGATCTGAATCTACCCTGGAGGTCAACCAAAGGAACTGCATTGCCATTGTCATCAAGGACCAACATAGGAGGAACTTCAGGAGATGCTTCTCTCGCCACCTTGGCATCATCGGCACCAAAGGTCGGAGCCGTATGTACGATACCGGTACCATCATCGGTGGTCACAAAATCACCGGCGATAATACGGAAGGCGTTTTCAGCATTTTCATAAGGCAGCGCATAGTTTAATAATTGCTCATATCGTGCATTTATCAACTCTGCTCCTTTCAATTCTTTAGCGACCAGGTAAGGCACCTTTTTAGCGTCGGCCTCATAGGCAATTAGCGCCTCTTCCGATTCCACGGGTTTGAACTTACCACTGAAAATATTTTTTACCAGGGCCTTAGCCAGTACCACTGTGACAGGCTCATGGGTATATTGGTTATATGTTTTAACCGCCACATAATCGATATTCTTACCAACTGTCAGAGCCGTATTTGATGGCAGGGTCCACGGGGTGGTGGTCCAGGCCAGGAAGAAAAGCTCTCCAAGACCTTGAAGTGCTTCAGGAAGACTGTCTTCCACAGCTCTAAACTGAGCCACCACGGTAGTATCTGAAACATCTTTATAGGTTCCGGGCTGGTTCAATTCATGCGAACTTAATCCCGTTCCGGCTTTTGGCGAATAGGGCTGAATGGTATACCCCTTGTAAATAAGTCCCTTATCGTAGATCTGCTTTAACAGCCACCAAACACTTTCCATGTATTTGGATTTATAGGTGATATAAGGGTCATTCATATCTACCCAGTACCCGATCTTACGGGTCATATCATTCCAGATATCAGTATAACGCATTACTGCCTTTTTACAGGCCGCATTATATTCTTCTACTGTGATCGATTTTCCGATATCTTCCTTAGTAATTCCGAGTTCTTTTTCAACCCCTAATTCCACAGGCAACCCATGGGTATCCCAACCGGCTTTTCGCTTTACCTGAAATCCTTTTTGAGTCTTATACCTACAGAAAATATCCTTAATGGCACGCGCCATTACGTGGTGAATTCCCGGCAAACCATTGGCAGAGGGCGGCCCTTCGAAGAACACATAAGGTTCTTGCCCTTCTCTCTCACTTACACTTTTTTCAAAAATATCATGTTCTTCCCAGTACTTAAGTATTTCATCTGCAGTCTGCGGAAGATTCATTCCCTTATATTCTGTAAAACTCATTTTAAAAATACCTTCTCGTATTAAAGTTGGCAAAATTACTAAATTCCAGTCAATTGAAGCCCTTTGCTGTGATTAAATAACACCCGGAGGTAGTATTACCCCTGCAACCTTACTCTTTTTTACCTCGGGATCAAAAAGTTTGACGTACAGACAAGATCAGATTGCGGCCGGGAGCAGCAATTCCGGAAGAATAGGTCCGGTAACGTTGATCGGTGATATTCTCTAAAGCGACCTGCAAGCGGGTATTTTTCAGCACCTCATAACCTCCCCGAATATTCAGGGTGTACCAGGATGGTGAAAAGGGGTTGCCATTAGCATCAACTGCATATAAATACGGCTTTCCTTGCTCAGACACGGCAAGGTCATCAAATGAGATCTCCCCGTTAAACTGTGTCCACAGATCCAATTTAACACGGCTCTTTTGCCATTCAAGCAACACGCGTCCGAATAGGGGCGCCGCATGTCTCAAAGGGGCAGTACTGCCGTTATCGAGCACCTCTTCTCCTTTTACATAGGTAAGTGTACCCAGGGCGCTTAACGTATTGCTGATTCGCCAGTTAGCACCGGCTTCTAATCCGTAAACCCTGGCTTTTGCCGCATTTTGAATGGCCTGAATATCTGACAATTGACCGTTGTACTCTATCTGCTCTACCCCCTGGTAGGTAAAATCTCTGCGAACCATGGCATCTTTAAGCCAGGTGTGATAAAGAGAAAGATCAAATTTAAATTTCTCCTTGAGATTGAGCTGAAAACCAAGGTCGGCATTATAAGCATATTCAGGTTTTAATGATGGATTTGGAACCACCACCGATCCGGGTTCAGAATCAAAGATCTTACCAACATCATCAACATTAGGAGCCCTGAAAGCTGTAGAAAACTGTACATGCCCCCTAAAAGTACGACTCTGACTCCAGTGCAGTCCGGCACTTCCGGTCAGGGCATCAGTATTGATCTTCGCAGTGGTAAAGGGAAAATTATAGAAGACATTATTTTCACTGAAGTCAGAGAATATATCCAGATAATTATATCGAACGCCTGCTCTCAATGTCATTCTTCTATCAGGCTGGTAGCTGAAATTTGCATAAGCCGCAAGCGACTGCCACCTGGAACCATCAGGGTATCGCGAGGCTATATCCTGCTCGGCACCCGAGGTAATGTTTTGGGAATATCCCGAAGAACCCACCTTGTTGTATACATACTCTACCCCGTAATATAAACGGGAACGGTTAGAGAAATGCTTTTCCAGATCGAGATTAGACGAAAATGCATCCACACGCTCTTCAGTTGCATACAGCCACTCTTCCATGAATCCGCGGTCATGCCTGCTTTCTTTAAATTGCTGGTAAGCATTGGTAAAGCGCATAGTGTCATACAACCACCCATTGCCAGAATGCTCGGCAGTAAGATTTATCATCAACCATTCTTGCGGGCCGTAATACCATTCTGCTGCTCTTGGCTCATTATCACGATATCGAATTAACCGATCGTAGCGGTCATAATTACCCGTTGTACTGTAGATAATTCCGGTTTTCAGCGACCAGTCTTTTACAGGTTGGTAGGTGAATTTTTGAAGGATATTCAGTTGTTCATATCCGGTTGGCGTTTGCTTTCTGTCGTTACTATTAGTCACGACCTGGTCAACCCCATCTTGCCTTACCACGTACTCAGGACGCAGGTATTCTTCCGGACCGTGACTACCCATTATAAGATCATTAAAATCTGATATTGTTACTGAGGTGACTCCGGCCCATTTTGCACTTCCATAATTTAAGACTGCATGGGCAGTTCTTTCATTGTTTGCAGTTGAATACCTAACCAAAGCCCTTCCATCCAGGTCATTACCTCTTTGTCGAATCTTCGGATCAAGGGTGTAAAAACTCATCACCCCTCCGATAGCATCACTCCCATAGGTTACAGAGCCGGGACCAAAGATCACCTCTGCCGAATCTACAGACAAGGGATCGATAGCTATTATATTCTGAATATTTCCACCTCGGAAAATAGCGTTATTCATGCGCACCCCATCTACCACGATCAACAACCTGTTGGTAGCAAACCCTCTGATCATAGGACTTCCTCCTCCTAATTGACTTTTTTGAACAAAAACCTTTCCGGTAGATTGAAGCAGATCTGCAGAGGTTTGAGCATTCGAAAAAAGCACCTCTTCCTTCGTTACTGCAAGTATTCGCTGATCAACACTTTGCCTGGGTTCAGCCCACTTTCTGGCAGAAAGCACCACTTCTTCCAACTCTTCTGAAAGAGGTGTCAGCATAACCTTACTACCGTCTCTCAGGAGCCGGCTTTTACGAATAAGCATACTTTGATAGGCTACATGGGAAATAACCAGCAGGTCATCTGAGGCAAAGTCTGAAAGATCAACCGATCCGTTAACATCACTGATCTTGTATGATTTTACCCCTTCTGCAGTAATGGAGGCATTTACCACCGGATCACCCGAAACCGCATCAACAACAACGATCTCCTGGGCATGGCAAAAGGTTATCATGAATACAAAAGCAATCAGACATGGTAGGAATCTCATAGCGAATTCTAATTAAAGACATCGTTCAACACACTTAGGGACCGGGGTTCTTTGAACCCCTGCAAATGTAATTGAAAATAGCTTATCAGTGATTTCAACAGTTCCCTGCGTTGATTTTTGTTCATTTTGATCGTTGACATTCCATCAAAATCTGTACCCAAAAACAAGACAAACTTCACTAACAGTTCTCCATTTATGGTTTCGTTCAGGGATTGCGCAGAAAACTCTCCTTCTCTCAGGTCAAAATACGGCAGGTCGGTATTACTGTCTTCCGGGTAAAAGCCCAGATACCTGCTTAGGTGAATTAAAAAAGCGATATGAAAATTGGCCGCCTCACTGTGATGATCAAGCCATTGAAAGGCAGTGCTGAGAAATTCAAATAAGGGTTCATTCGGCTCTTCTTCCTGAAGCGCTGTGTTGAGCAATTCTGAAAGAAACATCACCACTGTACTTTTCCTGATGTCAGACTGGAGGGTCTGGTAGTGTACCAGAAGTTTAACTTCTTTAAGGTATTCCAAGCCCCCTTTGTCTTTATGGTTCGCTACAATTTCGAGCTGGGTTAAAGGCTGAAAGTAGGCTGATTTCATTTTACCCTTCCGGGAAGAAAGCACTCCTCTTACCAAATATGATCTCAACCCTGATGAACGGGTAAATAATTTAACAATAAGGCTGTTATCGCCATACTTTATAGCCGAAATAACAAGTGCTTGGGAATGTATGATCATATATGTGCACAATTACCGCTCAACGGCCTCTAAAATATCAAAAAAAATAGCTTCCCTGTTGAGGGAAGCTATCTTGTATATTTCTAAGAGCGTAGAATTAAACTACCCCCTGTGCGAGCATTGCATCGGCTACTTTAACGAATCCGGCAATATTTGCTCCTTTCACATAATTCACAAAGTCACCTTCTTTACCGTATTCAATACACGAGGCGTGAATGTTCTTCATGATACCTTTCAAACGCTCATCTACTTCCTCTCTGGTCCAGCTCACTCTCAGGGAGTTTTGAGACATCTCCAGACCTGATGTTGCCACCCCTCCGGCATTGGAGGCTTTTCCGGGAGCAAACAGGATCTTATGATCCAGGAAGGTATTCACAGCATCAGGAGTACAAGGCATGTTAGCACCTTCGCTCACACAAATACATCCGTTATCAAGCAGTTTTTTAGCATCTTCACCATTAAGCTCATTCTGAGTAGCACATGGCAAGGCCACATCACATGCAACACCCCATGGAGTTCCACCTTCGGTAAACTCAGCGTTTGGATACTCTTTTACGTATTCAGAAATACGACCACGTTTCTCATTCTTAAGCTCCATTACGAACTTAAGCTTGTCTTCATCAATACCGTCTTTGTCGTAAATATATCCTGAAGAATCAGATAGGGTAACCACTTTACCGCCTAACTGCAACACCTTCTCTGCGGCATATTGCGCCACATTTCCGGAACCTGAAATTACTACGGTTTTTCCTTCTATCTTTTCTCCTTTAGTTTCAAGCATATTCTCGGCGAAGTACACGGTACCGTAACCGGTAGCTTCCGGACGGATAAGAGATCCACCCCAGGAAAGCCCTTTACCGGTTAACACCCCGGTGAATTCATTACGTATCTTTCTGTACATTCCGAAAAGGAAACCGATCTCGCGACTTCCCACTCCGATATCACCCGCAGGCACATCGGTATTTGGACCAATATGTCGAGCCAACTCTGCCATAAAACTGTGACAGAATCTCATGATCTCGTCATCAGATTTTCCTTTTGGATCAAAGTCAGAACCTCCTTTACCACCTCCCATTGGCAGGGTGGTCAAGCTATTCTTAAACACCTGCTCAAAAGCAAGAAATTTAAGGATACTCATATTAACGGTTGGGTGGAAACGAAGACCTCCTTTATAAGGTCCAATGGCAGAGTTCATCTGGATCCTGTATCCACGGTTAACATGAATCTCGCCTTCATCATCAACCCATGGTACACGAAACATGATCGCTCTTTCCGGTTCAACCATTCTTAACAGAATGTTCTTCCCGTTGTAAATTTCATGTTGAGCGATATAAGGAAGCACGGTTTCTGCCACCTCTTGTACCGCCTGGAGAAACTCCGGCTCGTGAGCATTACGGAGTTTTACTTCCTCCATAAATACTTCAATTTTTTTGTCCATCGATTTCATAAAAATCTAATAAATGAAAGATTTATAATTTGGGGTCAAAATTATGGAAATAAAAAAATATAGACCCCCATATTTTAAGAATTTCTCAAACGTTGTAGTTAAAAATGACTCAAGGCCTGTTCAAGATCATTCTTCAGGTCTTCCACATCCTCGATTCCAACACTGAGACGCACCAAAGAGTCAACCACTCCGCTCTTTTCACGTTCTTCCTTCGGAATGGAGGCGTGGGTCATACTTGCAGGGTGACCGGCCAATGACTCTACCCCTCCCAATGACTCGGCAAGCGTAAATACCTTAAGATTTTCAATGATCTTTACCGCATCTTCAAATTGCCCCCCTTTAGGAACAAAAGATATCATTCCACCAAAATCGTTCATCTGTGCTTTGGCCACCTCGTGATTGGGATGATCCTCAAAGCCCGGCCAGTATACTTTTTCAACCTTAGGATGCTTTTTGAGATAGTGTGCGATCGCAGCACCATTTTCGCAGTGTCGCTGCATTCTCACATGCAGTGTTTTTATACCTCTTAATACCAGGAAACTATCCATCGGACCCGGCACTGCACCACTAGCATTCTGAATAAAATACAAACGGTCTGCCAACTCCTTATTTTTAACGATCAGTCCGCCCATGATCACATCACTATGACCTCCCAGGTATTTGGTAGCTGAATGCATTACTATATCTGCCCCCAGCTCCAGGGGTCGCTGCAGATAAGGGGTGGCAAAGGTGTTGTCTACCGCCAGGAGAAGTTTATGCTCCTGAGCGATCTTTACCATGGCTTTCAGGTCGATAATATTCATCATTGGATTGGTAGGGGTTTCTACCCAAAGCAACTTTGTATTATCGTTAACAAGTTCTGCTACCTTGTGGGCATCTTTCATATCAACAAAGTGGAACCGAATTCCGAACCCTTCAAATATCTTTGTGAACAAGCGATAACTGCCCCCGTAGAGGTCATTGGTCGAGATCACCTCATCTCCGGGAGAGAGCAGCTTCATGACCGCATCAATAGCTGCCAGGCCACTGCTGAAGGCAAGACCGTATTCACCCCCTTCTATACTTGCCAGACTATTCTCCAGGGCGGTCCTGGTCGGGTTTGCACTTCTTGAGTATTCAAAACCCTTGTGACCTCCCGGGGTGGTCTGAGCGTAGGTGGAGGTTTGATAGATAGGAGGCATTACGGCCCCATAGGCTTTATCAGGCTCCTGACCACCGTGTATGGTCTTGGTATTAAATGCTATGTTCTTATCATTCATACTGGTATGGTATTTTTAACAAATGTAATTTTTGTTTTTCCCAATACAAAGAACCATGTATCTTTATACGCTTAGAGATCAAAAGTCCCCGATCATGATGAAGAAGTTGCTGTTTATTGCTCTCCTGTTTTCCCTTATTGCATGTCAATCTGATGCCGAAATAGAGGTTACTACCTACTCCATGGCAGATCCTGCCTGTGACGCCTGTGCCCGTATTGAATTACAATACCCCATGGCTGCCGGAAAAAATCGTAAAGAAAAAAAGATCAACGCCTCCCTGAATCGATGGGTGATCAGGGCTATCGACCTTTCTCCCGACCAGGAATCAGCTACGGTGGAAGAAGCGGTCGCTGAATTCAGAAAAGCCTATCAGAAGATCAAGAATGACTTCCCGGATGACTACAACATGAACTGGGAATCGACCATTGATGGAGAGATCTGCTACGAAGATGATCAGCTTTTGGTCATTTGCATGGAAACGTATTCATACACCGGGGGTGCACACGGATATGGCAGCTCTCACTACCTCCTGTTCAGCAAAACTGAAGGGGAGATGATAGACACTCCTCACCTGGTGCAAGACCAAAAAGGATTCATGGCCCTGGCAGAGAAAAAATTCAGAGCTCAATACCAGCTGGATGATGATTCACCCCTTAACGAACAGGGATTCATGTTTGAAGGCGATCGTTTTCACCTGCCGGAAAATATAGGATATACCACCTCCGGACTAAAACTGATCTACAATCCTTATGAAATAGCGCCGTATTCTGAAGGCCAGATCATTATTGACATTCCTTATGAAGAGGTGAACAACTATTTAAGATTTAAGGGGAAGAGTCGTATTTAACCGGTTACTATTCAAAAGTGAAGTCTTAACTTTAAGTATGAAAAAATTCTATTACCTCAGCACCTGCGACACCTGTAAAAGAATCATGAAAGAACTCGATCTCCCGGTAGACATTGAGCTTCAGGATATCAAGAAAACACCTATTACACCAGAAGAGCTCGATCATCTGTATGCCTCGACAAAGAGCTATGAGTCTTTGTTAAACAAAAGAAGTCAGTTGTACAAGCAAAGAGGACTCAAGGATGAAACACTTTCGGAAGATGATATTCGCAGCCTCATTCTTGAACAATACACCTTTCTAAAACGACCGGTTCTTGTTCTCGGCACGGAGGTGTTTGCAGGTAACAGTAAAAAAACAGTTGCCGAAGCAAAATCTGCACTGAGCAGCTAATCCTGATGAATAATCGTACCCTGGCCTTACTGGCGGCCTTTGGAGCCAGCGCGATCTACGGCATGAATCACACGATTGCCAAAGGCCTCATGCCTGTATACATCAAGCCTTTCGGACTAATCTTACTCAGGGTTATCGGGGCCTCCGTATTGTTCTGGATCATCAGCCTTTGGGGGCCGAAAGAAAAGATAGATCCCAGAGACTGGAAACGGCTTCTTGCGTGTGCCATATTTGGAATGGTCATCAATATGTTGATGTTCTTCAAAGGGCTGTCACTTTCAACCCCTATCAACAGCTCCGTGATCATTACGATCTCGCCCATCATTGTATTCATTCTGTCGGCCTTATTGATCGGAGAAAAGATCACTCTTAAGAGAAGTATTGGGATACTGATCGGCTTTGCCGGCGCGCTCATGCTTGTACTTTACGGGCAGGAGGTTCGCCAGGATGCCCCTAATATCCCTCTGGGCAATACGCTTTTTATTATCAACGCCACCAGTTATGCTATTTACCTTATTTTGGTAAAACCACTTACGGCTAAATATCACGCCATTACCCTTATGAAGTGGCTCTTTCTTTCGGCCATCTTTATTAACCTTCCGGTGACTTTGGGAGAATTTATGGAGGTTGAATGGACACAACTCCCCTTTGAAGCGGTATGGAAGATGGCTTTCGTGGTTATCGGCACCACCTTCCTCACCTACCTCTTAAATATCTTTGCCCTAAAAGAATTAAAAGCCTCAACGATCGGGGCATTTATCTACCTTCAACCTATAATCGCCATCGCCTTTGCACTTCTGGCAGGAGCAGATGAACTCAACCTGGTAAAGGCCGCTGCCTCCATCATGGTATTTTACGGGGTATTCCTGGTATCCCGAAAGAACAAGGCCTAAAGCTCAATATTGACCGGGCGCTTTTGATGTTTCCGGGTATCCTCTTTAGTCAGTACCCTGAATTCATCAGACCGGTCACTCTCTTTTAAAAAGGCACGAACCTCCTCAGGCAGACCAATAAGTTTTCTTGTTTCCAGGTCGATCCAGGCTCCCATGATCTCGCAGTGAGCTACATTGCGGCCTTTGTAGTCGTAGTAATTGTGGCGGAATTCAAAAAACATCCCGTCTTCACTCAATCCGCTGAGTTCGAGAGAAACCTTTACCGGTTTTCCCGCAAAAACCTCCTTGAAATAATAAATATGTTCAAAAAAAACAACCGGACCAATATTCAGCTTATCCAATAATGAATGATCAAACCCCCGCTCCAGCAAAAAGGACATTCTTGTGTGAGCAGCAAATTCTATATAAGCTTTGTTTGCCAGATGACGATTGGCATCCAGGTCATTCCATCTGATCTCAAATTCCTTAAAATACATAGTTCAAAATGTTATGCGTGCATAATACTATGCCAAAAGTAGAATCTTTTTAGTAAAACCTTGTTATCTTTATTTTAAAAGTTCGATCATGCCAATAGCATCCTCCAACTATAATCCGCCTTTGCTGTTCAAAAACGGGCATTTTGCCACCATATACTCAGGACTGATCAGGGAGGTTGAAAATCCCGGGCAGGAAAGAGAACGGGTGGAGCTTGACGACGGTGACTTTATAGATATAGACTGGAGTTTTGCAAAACAGCAAAACAACACTGTAGCCATTCTGCTTCACGGCCTGGAAGGCAATGCCCAAAGGCCCTATATACTGGGAGCAGCAAAAGCTTTTCTAAATGCTGGCATAGACATCTGTGCGGTTAACTTCAGGGGATGCAGCGGAGAACCCAACCGGCTGTACCGCTCCTATCATTCAGGCGTCACCGATGATCTGGATAGGATTATCCGCCATATACTGCAAACCGATAAATACGAGAATATTATTATAAAAGGTTTCAGCCTGGGAGGCAATGTTACCCTGAAATATCTAGGCAGCTACGACGACATCCCAAAAGAGGTTAAGGCCGGAATTGCCGTTTCTGTGCCCTGTTCACTGTTTCATTCCATGCTGGCACTGCATGAAACAGAGAATTATTTATACGCCCGCAGGTTCAAAAAACATCTCCTTGGAAAATTACGTGAAAAGCAACACTTCTATCCTGAAAAGATCAGGAACGAAGATTTCAACAAGGTTCGACTTTTAAGAGATTTTGATGACATTTACACGGCCAAAGCACACGGTTTTCTGGATGGACTGGATTACTATGAACGTGCAAGCAGCTTGCCTCACCTAGAAAATATAAACGTTCCAACTTACATACTAAATGCTCAGAATGACAGCTTTCTTTGCGAAGAATGCTACCCGGTTCCTATAGCAGAGAACCATTCGGAGGTCTATCTTGAAATACCGAAATATGGTGGCCACGTCGGGTTTTACGACACCAATAATCTGTACTACAATGAACATAGAGCCCTGAAGTTTCTGAAAGAAAAAGTCAAAAATGCCGGATCGATCTGACAGTCATGAAAACCATGTATTATATAGCGGTATTACCCCCCAATGAGATCAGGGAAGAGATCAAAGCATTTAAACTCGAGATCAGCAAGGAATTTAAATCCAGTCATGCCTTAAGGTCGCCTGCTCATATTACCCTTCAGATGCCGTTTCATTTCGAAGAAGAACAGGAGGCATTGCTACTGAATTCTTTAACTCTGCTTGCTGGGGAGCAGACCTCTTTTAACTGTTCGGTAAAAGATTTTGATCACTTTGATCACAGAGTGGTCTTTGTGGACGTTTTACCCGACAAGGAATTACGATCTTTACGTACTTCCCTACAGGATCATTTAAGAGAAGTTCATAGTTTTTCAGACAAGAAGCTCCCCGAAAGGTTTCATCCACATATTACCATAGCAAATCGCGATCTGTCTGCAGATCGTTTTCCTGACTGCTGGGAAGCTTTCAAAGACCGGAAATACCGACGCTCTTTTGAGGTCAAGTCTTTTTCCATACTAAAACACAGAGGAGATCACTGGGAAGTTTACCGGGATTTTCCGTTTAGCCAACCCTGAGAAATCCTTATATTAGCTTTAAAATAAAGATCAATTATGAACACTATTATCAGATTAGTAACCTGCCTCAGCCTTGTATTTTCTATTGGCTGTGGAGAGACCAAAAAAGAAGAAAAAAAAGAAGGTTTTCAATACGAGCAAGCCCAGGAAAATAAAGACACTTCTGAAGAAAAATCTCAGAACGAAGTGCTTATTACGGGCGACGACCTCATGAAATACAGCACCAAGGAAATCCGAGTTAAAGCAGGTGAGCCAGTAACCCTTACGTTGAAGCACATAGGAAAACTAGACATCAAGGTGATGGGACATAACTGGGTGTTGCTTAAAGAAGGGACAGACCTGGTTGGATTTGCCTCTAAAGCTTCGGCTGCCATGGACAATGACTACATTCCTGAAGGAACTGAAGATGTGATCGTTCACACCAAAATGCTAGGCGGAGGAGAATCTGACACCGTTACTTTTGACCCTCCTGCTCCGGGAACTTATCAATTTTTGTGCACCTTCCCCGGACACTTTGCTCAAATGCAGGGGACCTTTATCGTTGAATAACCCGGAAGGCATTTCATTATGAAATTTACTACCTACGTATTTCTATTGCTTCTTGTTGCGGGATGCAAAAGAAATACTAATTCAAATACAGAAGCCCCTCAGGAAGCCGTTGCTCCTGAGTGGGTTTCTTTATTTAATGGTCAGGACCTGGAAGGATGGACCCCAAAAATAAAAGGTGAGGAACCCGGAATGGATTCCCTTGGGACCTTCATTGTGAAAGACGGTGCTATTTCAGTTTCTTACCGCAATTATGAGAATTTTGAAAACCGCTTTGGGCACCTTTTTTACAAGAAACCTTTTTCCTCTTATTTCCTTTCATTGGAATACCGTTTTGACGGGGTTCAATCCCGCGGAGGTGAAGGCTGGGCCTTTAAAAACAGCGGCGTTATGTTTCATTCTCAGTCTGCTGCTTCTATGAAAAAAGATCAGAACTTCCCGGTAAGTCTGGAAGGCCAGTTCCTGGGAGGGAATGGCCAGGATGAACGACCCACCATGAATCTTTGCACTCCCGGCACCCATGTTAAAATGGCCGACACCCTGGTAACACCACATTGCATTACAGCAGATGCCCCAACATTTCATGGCAATGAATGGATAAGAGCGGGGTTTCTCGTACTCGGTGATTCCCTGGTGGTGCATTATGTAAATGGAAAGGAAGTGCTTCGATATACACACCCTCAATTGGGTGGGGACATGGCTGAAGATGCTGATGAAAAGTTCAGACAGGCAGGCACTCCCCTGAAAGAAGGCTATATCGCATTGCAAAGTGAAAGCCACCCTATCGACTTTCGGAATATTGCTTTGGTGAATCTTGAAAATTTAGTCAGTGATAAGGAGGTACTGGCGAAAATAATACAGGAACTACCGCAAGGGCCATCTTCTGAATAACCTATCTCCAGCCACCACCCAGGGCGCGGTACAGCTCAATTTTAGATTGCAATACCAGTAACCTGGCATTTACATAGTCGAATTCACTGATCAACTGATTGGTATTTGCGTTTAGCACTTCCAGGTAATCTGCATATCCCTGTGTTAATAAAATACCCGAATACCGGGTCGCCATGGTATTGGCTTCCAACTCCTTTAATTTTATAGTTGAGAGTCGGTCGGCTGCATCAATATTGTAGAGGGCATCAGAAACCTCTCTACCAGCCGTCAGCAATGAAAGTCTGAAATTATAAAAGGCCTGCTCCTGGCGGCTTTGGGCATTCTCATATTGGATACGTATTTCCCGTTGTCTGAATAAGGGCTGTGTTAAACCGGCTATGATGGAAGAAAATATTGAACTTGCACTTAACCAGTTATCAATATCCTGGCTCAACGCCCCTCCCGATGCATTCAGGGTTAAGGCAGGATAGAAATTGCTCCTGGCCAGGTTCGTGAACTCAAAAGCCTGACGGAAGGCAAATTCGGACGCTATGATATCAGGTCGATTCTGAAGAAGTTGATAGGGTACTCCGGTCTTCAACTCCACGTCGAGCTGTACATTTCTGAAATTGCCCCTTTCAATAGGTCCGGGTACGCGCCCAAGCAATACCGAAAATGCATTTTCAAGCACCCTGATCTGGTTCTCCACCTGAACCTGCACTGCCTCTGAGTTGTATTGGAGCGCCAGGGTTTGCTGCACCCCTACCTCGTTGGTCATCCCTGCCTCTTTAAGCCCTTTCATAGCATTAACAGCCTTACCCCGTATCTCAATAGCCCTGTTCACCAAGGCCAGTTTGGCATCCAGTGACAACAATTCATAATATAAAGAGGCAATACCGGCCACCAGAGAAGAGGTTACCGCATTCTTTACCGCTTCGGTCCTGTAGAAGGAGGCTTCAAGAGCCCTTTTATTACTTCTGATCTTACCCCAGATATCAGCTTCCCAGCTCAGATTACCACTCAGAGAAAATTCTCTGGAATCAAGGTTTGGGGGTGGATTGGTGACGTTTTCGGAGAATGAGTAACTCCCAAAACTCGCACGGGCATCCAATCTGGGTAAGAATCGTGCTTCCCCCTGTTTAAGCAAAGACTCAGCTATAAGCACCTGTTGTGCTGCGATCTGAAGATCCAGATTGTTCTCAATGGCTTCACTGATATAGTCATTCAGCAAACTGTCTTTAAAAAAGTTTCTCCAGGAGACCATGCCCAGTGACTGACTGTCTACTACCTCCTCTGAGATACGGTAAAGGTCCTGGCTTTCTATTTCCTGCACCTCCGGACGTTCATAATTTTTGGCCACGAAACAGGATTGAAATAACGAACCTGCTGCCAACAGGATAAAAATGACTTTTAATGCCCCTGCCTTCCTCATGTATTTTTTTGTTTAGCGTTATCCACAGCCTCACGTTTTCTAAGTTCTTTAGGTAGGCCAACAATCTTTTCCTGCAGCCATTGGAAGATCACAAATAGTACAGACACTACAAACACTCCACATACGGTACCCACAAGCATTCCACCTGCGGCCCCTGTACCTATTGACCGGTTACCTGCGGCTCCTGCACCCGTAGCGATGGCCAGAGGAAGAAGCCCAAGCACAAAGGCAAAAGAGGTCATAAAAATAGGCCTGACCCTCTGCACAGCTCCCTGTATGGCAGCATCTTTCAAGCTCTTTCCTTGTTTACGAGCCAATAAGGCGAACTCCACGATCAGAATGGCGTTCTTAGCAAGAAGACCGACCAAAAGGATCAAGGCGATCTGGAAGAACACATTGTTCTCATAACCCAGGAATTTGGTAAACAGAAATGCCCCAAGTATCCCGATAGGCAGGGACAATAAAATGGCGAATGGTAAAAAATAACTTTCGTATTGGGCCGATAAGAAGAGGTAGGTAAAGATGATGCAAAGCAGGAAAACCATTATGGCTTGGTTCCCGGCGCTGACCTCTTCTCTGGTAAGGCCCGAATAATCCACAAAATAATTTGCTCCCAGTTCTGAAGCCTTTTCTTCAATCACCCTTATAGCATCTCCGGTACTGTAGCCCGGATTTGATTCTCCTGTGATCTTGGTAGAATTAAACAAATTGAACCTGGTAACCGACTGGGGGCCATATACCCTTTTCATGGTAACGAACTCTGAAACGGGTGCCATTGTTCCTTCATTATTCCGAACATATA
The DNA here is from genome assembly GCF_004799345.1 of Robertkochia marina. Lineage (GTDB taxonomy): Bacteria > Bacteroidota > Bacteroidia > Flavobacteriales > Flavobacteriaceae > Robertkochia > Robertkochia marina. The sequence continues at coordinate 958,245 of NZ_SSMC01000001.1, read as the reverse complement.
ACTGATTGAAGTCATTTAGGTTGTTTCTGTCGTTAGGATAGGCTTGTATCTTAACGCGAAACTGTCGGCCGAAACGGGCAAAGTCGGCCGCATAGATCCCTCCTATGTATCCCTGTATGGTACTGAGAATATTACGCACAGAAACCCCTCTTTGCTTTGCCGCCGCTACGTTCATGATCAATTCATACTGAGGATAGCGTACATCAAAAGAAGATCTGGCATATTTAATGACCGGATCGGTATTCAGGGCCTGTAAAAACTCATTATTGGCCTGACTGAGACTTTCGGCAGACCCTCCGGAACGATCGAGGAGATTCACCTCAAATCCTGATGCAGCACCGAAGCCCGGCACACTGGGAGGGGAGAAGAAAATAATATTCGCCTCGGGAATGGTGGCCCCGACAGCAAAAAGCTTTTGCAATAAACTTTGAACAGATAAAGAGTCGGCCTCGCGTTCTTCCCATGGGAGAAATTTAATCATCCCCAGGGCAAAATTACTCCCCGACCCGCTTAATACGCTAAATCCTCCTACGAGGGTCGTTCCCGTTACCCCGTATATGTCTCTCACCTTTACGTTCAGTTCCTTCATGATCTCATCAGTGCGATCAAGAGAAGACCCGGGGGGCAACTGAATGTCTACAAAGACCATCCCACGGTCTTCATTAGGAACAAACCCTGATTTCGTTGTTTTGGAGGCCCAAATAATTCCTGCCACCGCCAACACAAGAATGCTTACCACCACCCATTTATGACTCACCAGGAAGGCCAGCGAATTCCCAACCATCCGCTTGAATGCTTCAAACCTGCGATTGAACCAATCAAAGAACTTTTGCAGGATATTGCGCTTTGCCCCCTCCTTATGATGGTGGGGTTTAAGCAAGATAGCACTCAGAGCCGGGCTCAGGGTTAAGGCGTTAATAGCCGAAACAAAAATGGCCATGACCAGGGTTACCCCGAACTGTTTATAGAACACTCCTGTCGGACCCGATAGAAAGGTTACAGGCACAAAAACAGCCCCCATTACCAGGGTCATGGATATAATAGCCGGAGTGATCTCATCCATAGCTTCCAGGGTTGCATCGAGTGCATTTTTAGCTCCCTCCTCAAGCTTTGACTCTACAGCCTCCACCACAACGATGGCATCATCAACAACCACCCCAATGGCAAGGATCAATGCAAATAAGGTTAAAAGGTTCACTGAATACCCGAACATCTTAAGAAAAAAGAAGGCACCTATTATCGATACCGGAACGGCGATTGCCGGAACCAAAGTTGCCCTGAAATTCTGAAGGAATATAAAGACGACCAGGAACACCAGGGCAAACGCCTCAAAGAGGGTATGGGTTACCTTTTCAATGGAAGCTTCCAGGAATTGATTGGTATCATAGGCAATATCAACCTCCAACCCTTCCGGAAAATCTTCTTCCATGACTGCAAGCTCCTGCTTTAGCTCTTCGATAAGGGCCTGTGCATTGGAGCCTTTAACCTGGTAGACAGCCATAACGATGCTTGGCAGGCCATTAGTGTAGGAGGTATAAGAATACGAGTAGGATTCAAATTTTACGTCTGCAATATTTTTAAGCCTCAGGAACTGTCCGTTATCCAGTGCTTTGATCACAATATTCTCGTATTGTTCCTGCGTTCTAAACCTTCCGCTATACCTGATCTTATAGGTAAAGGTCTCTCCGCTGCCCTCCCCCAGGTATCCTGGGGCAGCCTCTAGGGATTGTTCATTCAAGGCCGCGGCCACATCCGACGGCTGCAGGTTATAGGAGGCAAGCTTTTCCGGCTTGAGCCAAATTCTCATAGAATAGTTACGGGCAGAGAACACCCTGACGTCACCCACTCCGCTAATTCGCTTAAAGGCCGGTACCACGTTAATGTTAAGATAATTGGTGATAAAGGTCTCATCATATGTATCGGAAGTAGAATATACCGACATGAACATCAAGGCACTGGTTTGCTGCTTTCGCACCATCACCCCCATTTTCACCACCTCCGGAGGAAGAAAAGGAGTAGCCTGGGCTACCTTATTCTGAACATTTACCGCCGCTATATCCGGATCAACCCCTTGCTCGAAATATACGGTGATGGTACATCCCCCGCTATTGGTAGCCCTTGAAGTGATATAGGTCATTCCTTCAACCCCATTTACCTGTTCTTCAATGGGTATAACCACACTTTCAATAACCGTCTCGGCACTAGCTCCGGGAAAGGTAGTCACGATCCTCACCGTTGGCGGTGCAATATCAGGATATTGCTCCACCGGCAAAGTCAATAAGCCCAAAACCCCGAGGATAACGATGATGATCGATATTACGGTGGATAGAACAGGTCGCTCAATAAAGGTCTTAAACATAGGGTTGATCTATTTAAATATCGATTCTATGGGCTTCGCTACACTGTCATAAGGAACGGGCTGCGGATCTATTTTCTGGCTGGGCCGAAGTTTTCCCGGACCAATAGCAACGATCATGTCTCCGGGTTGAAGCCCTCCTGTCACAACATATTGGGCGTCCACATTATCTATATATTCCAGCTTCACCCCTTCTACAGTATTATCATCTCTTACCCTGTAGGCAAAGATCTCTCCCTGAAGGTCGTAAACAGAACGTTCGGGAACCAGAAGATGATCATCATATACTGCGGGAACCTTGATCGTCCCACTGTTACCATCACTGAGAAGCATGTCCGGATTGTCAAAAACCGCACGAAAACTAACGGTACCCGATTCCGGATTGATCTGCCCGGAAACGGTTTCGATCTTCCCTTCCATACCATACACAGATCCATTGGCCAGCTGCAGTAAGACAGGCGGGAAATTTCTAATCTTTTCTTCTATGGTAGTTCCTTCAGACTCCTGTAAAAAATCGAGGTATTGGGTCTCATTCATAGAAAAGAAAGCGAATACTCGTTCAATATTGCTCACCGTGGTTAGAGGCCTGGGGTCATTAGGACTTACCAGGGTTCCTTCACGATAGGGAATTGACCCCACAAAACCGTTTACCGGGCTTTTTACCGTGGCATATCCGATCTTGGCGCTGATGCTGTTGTAGTTGCTTTTTGCCCTGGCCAGGTTGGCCCGCGCTGTTTCAAGCTGTACAGCGCTGATAATATTTTGTTCCACCAGAGGGATGAGTTTATCAACTTCTACCTGGGCGGCATTGACCGAAGCCCGGGCTGCCTGAGCATCTTCATCGAGGGTTTCTGTTTCCAGACGAAACATCGGCTGTCCCTGAACCACCCGCTCACCTTCATCCACCAATACTTCCTGGATATACCCTGAAACCTTGGCCCTGACCTTACTGCTTATGATTCCCTGAATACTTGTAGGAAAATTTTGGTATCCGGTAATACTGCCCTTTTTTACTTCGAGCACTTTAATGGGAGGTGGCCCCGAAGTTTCCTGAGCTCCTTCCGAACCCTTATCCTTACAACCCAATAAAACAATGGAAAACAGTAGAATAAAGAAAAACCGCATATACTTCATCTTGAATTTTGGTTCAAAAAACGAAAACAAGATTTGCGGCGATTGCTTATTTGTTCTTCTAAAAATAAGGCTAAAATATTGATAATCAATATTTTAGCCTTATAAATACAATTCTTAATATGTAGAGTTCCAGCCCTTTAACTGTCAAATACGATCCCTGATAAACCGGCCTCCTCTATGGGCTTTATACGGTCTTCTTTGATAGTACCGGGAGCCAGGGTAAAGTTCTTCTCGAACATTTTTTCCTGATCAAAATAGGTGATCAGATATTCATTTTTAAAAGCCAGCAATTCTTCACGAAGAATTTCTAAACGAGCATATGATCCCGGTTCCAGGCGACTCAGTGATTTTCTCATCACCGAGGTTTCACGGTCTTCAGAAGACCCTCTTAAAACCACCATGACAGTATCCATTACCCGACTACCTGCATTGTATAAGTAGATATTCCAGACCATTTCTCCAAGCTCTTCATGAAATTCCTGCACTGCCAATAATCTGACTCCTTCTGCTTTGGGTATTTCAATATCTTTTCTCATAACTGATCCCGGTCTCGTGTTGCTTACAATACGGTCTTAAACTGTTCCAGGAAACGCACATCATTTTCACTTAACATACGTATATCAGAGATCTGATGCAGTAACAAGGCGATCCTGTCAATACCCATTCCAAAGGCAAAACCCGAATACTCTTTAGAGTCTATACCACAATTTTCAAGTACATTTGGATCTACCATACCGCAACCCATGATCTCAAGCCAACCGGTACCTTTGGTCATACGGTAATCCGTTTCTGTTTCAAGGCCCCAGTACACATCTACCTCAGCACTTGGCTCGGTAAATGGGAAATAAGAAGGTCTGAGTCTTATCTTAGACTTACCGAACATCTCTGTGGTAAAATATTGAAGGGTTTGTTTGAGATCTGCGAAAGAAACATTCTTATCAATATAAAGTCCTTCCACCTGATGAAAGAAGCAATGTGACCTTGCAGAGATGGCTTCATTCCGGTACACCCTACCTGGAGAAATTGTTCTGATAGGCGGCTTGTTATTTTCCATATATCGAACCTGTACTGAAGAGGTATGCGTTCTCAGTAGAATGTCCGGATCTGTCTGAATGAAAAAAGTATCCTGCATGTCTCTTGCCGGATGGTATTCAGGAAGGTTCAGGGCCGTAAAATTATGCCAGTCATCTTCCATTTCCGGACCTTCAGATACATTAAATCCAATACGCGAAAAGATATCAACGATTTGATTTTTTACAATAGAAATTGGATGTCTTGCTCCTATCTCCATTGGCGTACCCGGACGGGTAAGATCACCATAGACCGACGCCTCAGAGCGGCTCTCTTCCAATTGTTCCTTTAAGGCATTTACTTTCTCAAGGGCAGCATTCTTGAGTTGATTGATGGATTGCCCGTATTCTTTCTTCTGCTCACCGGGAACATCCTTGAACGCAGCAAAAAACTCATTCAAGAGGCCTTTTTTACCTAAGTACTTAATTCTGAAAGCTTCTATATCCTTCAGGTTGTCGGCAGAAAATGCCTCTACCTGAGACAAATGATCCTTAATGGTATCTATCATATCGTTCGATCTTTGGATGGGCAAATTTAAAATAATTCTGGTATATACTTCAGGGTGCTGAGATCTTATTCAGAGAAAGTTGTTTGTCTTCATAAATGTATTTAAACATGAAGAATACGGAGACCCCGCCAAAGATATGCCACAGCCAGTGGGTACCAAAGGGCAACACCTCCTGTCTTCCGTCCAGGTACCTGAAAACTATGGCAACACCAAAACACAAAACAGCCGCAATAACCCAACTCCCATGTACCCATTTAGTAGCTCTGAGATAGAGGAAGATGGGAATAAGAACGGTCAGCGCAGAGATCACATAATCTATGGTCAGCACATAGCCTTTAGGAACCGGAAGCCATCTGAGCCCTACAGAGATTCCAATTATGATCGTCAGCAATGCCAGACGATAGGCTGCCGGACGTATTAATTTAAAAATGAAATACAGCACCGCTGCAAAGCACAACAGCAATATGGGCACCCAGTCCATCAGCAGCCAGATCTCATGACTACGGGTAGCATGATACAAGGTTCCTCCTATCCAGCCCACCCCAAGAACGGGTAATGCCAGGGAAAGAAAACGGTTCTCCTTTGGATTTTTATATACCTTGACACTCCAGTACACCAGGATAAAGAAAAACACCAGGTTACTGAGGGTGTTAAAAGGTTCTACGGGAAATCTTCCCGCTAAGGTTTCAGCATAGATAGGTCCGGTATCATTTGGGAAATGCTGAATAACCATGAGCGTTAATTTTTTACTCTATAAACTCCATTTCCAGGAAGTAGTTTACAATTGCTTCCTTCATCAAGACACTTTGCTCGCCGGGCTTAAGAACAGGCAATTCTTCTTTAAACCGGTAATGCGGCCAGCCATCGTCATCAAAAAAATCGAATTCGTAATATCCGTAAGGTTCCAGTAAACGGCAAATTGCGATATGCATCAGGTTGACCTTTTCGTCCTTTTTAAAACGACGGTGCAACTGACCGAGCTCCTGAACACCTACCAGGTAGATCACAGAATCCAGATCGAGTTCATCGCCATCGGCGAACCGATCTGATAATTTCCGGACAAGGGTATCCCATCTGAGCTTAAGTTCCGCATCGCGAGCCATAACAATCTTTTTTTGCAAAAATAAGAACTTCAAATCATATATTTGCTTAAATACCTGCTATCATGAATTTTATCGATATTATTCTTGGTGCCCTTATTCTCTATGGGCTGATCAAAGGATTTATCAACGGATTATTCGTTGAGGTTGCATCGCTGGTTGCCCTGATCGCGGGCGTTTTCGGGGCCATTCATTTCTCTTATATCGCAGGTATTTACTTATCGCAACGCCTTGACTGGAATGAAGATTATATCAATCTCGCCGCTTTTGCCATTACCTTTATCGTGATTCTTTTAGCCGTTTCCCTTATCGGGAAATTATTAACCAAGCTGGCCGACATCGCTGCTCTTGGTTTGCTTAACAAACTTATGGGAAGTGTTTTTGGAGCGCTGAAATTTATCGTGATCGTTGGAGGTTTACTCATATTTACCTCAAGACTCAACGTATCCATTCCTGTCATTAACGAAGAAAGCACAGAATCTTCAGTACTCTATTCCCCTGTGAAAGACCTGGGCAATTTTGTCTTTCAAATGATCTTAAAAGACGACACAGAATTGGGAGAACTCCGGGAGCAGGAAGAAAACCTGTAAGCAGGTATTGGATAGTGCTACACCATAAAAAAAGCCTCTGTGAAGAGGCTTTTTATTTATCCAAGATCGTAGATCTCCATAATATTTTCCAATATCCCTTCAAAATCGATCTCCAGGTCAATCAGTTTTCCTGAGTGAATGTCGAAAACCCAACCGTGAACTTTTAACCCTCTTTCCTTATAGGCTTTCTGTACGGCAGCCGTTTTGATCAGGTTTACACATTGCTCCTGAACATTCAGTTCCACCAGGCGATCATAACGCTTGCTTTCATCAGAAATAGCATTGAGTTCGTCTTTATGTAAACGGTACACATCTCTGATATTTCGGAGCCAGGGATTCAACAACCCTAGGTCTGCAGCCTGCATAGCCGCTTTAACCCCTCCACAACTGGTGTGGCCGCAGATCACCACATGATTTACCTTCAGGTGGTTCACAGCATATTCAATGACCGACATGGAGTTCAGGTCAATATTTGAAACCACATTGGCAATGTTTCTGTGTACAAAAACCTCTCCTGGCTCTAAGCCCATAAGCTCTTCAGCTGTTACCCGGCTATCAGAGCAACCGATGTAAAGCAATTCCGGGCTTTGTCCCTTGCCCAGTTTTTCAAAGAAGTCCTTATCTGTATCGAGCTTACCTTGAATCCAGGAAGCGTTATTACTAAAAATTGTTTTAAGATCCATTTCTAAATTAATTTATATGATACATGGCCCGGTACTTAAGCCACTTTTGAGGTTAAAAATAGTTTTGTAAAGCTTTTGGGATTCTCAAATATCCCTTTTTCTGAAATCACGGTAATAGTGATCTCTTTAGGACCTGCACGATATAAAAATTCATCCAGGATCTCCAGTATATCATAATTAAGACGAATACACTTCGTTACATCTAATTCAAGATGTGTTTTTTCGGGAAGTGAATTTAACTCCCGTAAAATAGCTCCCTTATTCAGAAAGCTCACTTCCTCAGAGAGCGTCATCCGAACCGTGTGTACTCCGTCATCTTTCTCCACAATGTGCAAAAAGTGCGAATTCTGGTAATTTTTGATCAGGATCATCAAAATACCGATTCCCAAACCAAGGCCAATACCTAACAGCAGATCGGTAAAGGCTACTCCAAGAACGGTAACTATAAAGGGAATGAACTGATCCCGGCCCAGGCTGTACATTCTTTTAAAGAGTGACGGCTTTGCAAGTTTATATCCCACTACCAGGAGTACTGCGGCTAATACAGCCAACGGGATCTTATTTAACAAGGTAGGTATAATGATCACAGAGGTCAGTAAGAGAAACCCGTGTATGATGGTCGACATCTTTGTTTTACCTCCTGATTGTACATTGGCACTACTTCGAATAATTACCTGGGTGATAGGAAGACCTCCGATCAGACCGGAAACAATATTCCCTGTACCCTGGGCAAATAATTCTCTGTTGGTGGGGGTTGTTCTCTTTTGAGGGTCCAGTTTATCTGTGGCCTCCACCGACAACAAGGTCTCTAAACTTGCCACAATACACAGGGTGATCCCGGTGATCCAGACATCGTAACGGGTTATCGCACTGAAATCAGGAAAGGCAAACTGACTAACAAAGTCGGAAGCGCTTTCCGGAACGGGTACAGAAACCAAATGATCTGCAGAGATGCCAAAGGCACTATCGGCAGCTATCAGGAAATTGTAAATAACCCCAACAATCACAGCTACCAGGGGCCCCGGTATAATTTTAAAAATATCTGATTTTTTAGTCAGCACAAGTTCCCACAACAGCAATATACAAAGGGAAATGAGTGTCACAGTAATGGCTCCTGGCGAAACATTATCTATCATATTAGCCAGGGCTGTAAGGGTATTTTCACCATCAGCCTGCCTAAAAGATATGTCGCCTTCATAATCAGAATCATACCCAACAGCGTGAGGCAATTGCTTGAGGAATATGATGATCCCGATACCGGCGAGCATCCCCTTAATTACCGAGGAAGGAAAATAATACCCTATAACCCCGGCTTTGATCACCCCGAGAAGGATCTGTAATACCCCTCCGAGTACAACGGCTACAAGAAAAATCTCCCAACTGCCAAGGTCGGTTATGGCATTGAGAACAATCACAGCCAGACCGGCTGCCGGCCCGCTTACCCCGAGATTGGAACCACTTAAGGCACCTACTACCATCCCCCCAACGATTCCTGCTATTAGTCCTGAAAACAGTGGAGCTCCACTGGCTAATGCGATACCCAGACATAGGGGTAAAGCAACAAAGAATACCACCAAACTTGCTGGCAGGTCATTTTTTAAATGCTTAAACATAAAAGTATATTAAGAGTTATCTATAAGTTCAAAAAGATGAGAACATATAGATGAAAATTGGTTTGTTTATAAGGTATCTGAGGTCAGGAAATAATTTCGGGAGGGGGTAATACCGGAGACAGAAAGACCTCATCTTCGGTGGGTTGAAGGTGAAAGAATACCTTATACTCCGTATACAGGCATACCATATCGAGCTCGTGGGTATGAAGCACGAAACTTTCGTTCATCTCATTTTCCTTCCCTTCTTCCTTGCTTTCCTCTTCTTCAGACACATTAAAATAATAGGCAATATCCTGGTGCTCTTCAAGCAGTACCAGGATAGAGGGACTGATAATAAAAGTGCAAAAACTAAAAAGGAAGGTGAACAGGTATATTCTTTCCTTAGTTTTCAAAAAATCTTCTTCTTCTTACAAGCTAAAATAGAAGTATTCGTGAAGAAAAGCATTATTTTTTGATAAAATCTTTAACCTTGCGAAGTTCATCTTCAGGTAACCAACCCACTTTACCGTCCGCCAGACGGATCTTTTTCCAGTCACTCATGGTATCCAGAATAAAGACTTTGGTACCCTCATGCAGACGAAATACCTCATCACTACCAAGGTTAGGTTCGGCCATCACCGTAGTCTCTTCGGCAAATACAATGGCCGGATTATTTTCACGTTCGATCCTTCGCTGTTGAAATGCAAAAAGAAGGCTTAAAACCGAGAGTAACATCCATGCACTACCCACTGCGAACAAAAGTCTTTTTCGTCCTTGGGTATAGGCAAAATAGTAGGCGATAAAGAAGCCTACGAACAAAAACATGGTTATGATAGCAGCTCTTGTCCATGACTGATAACTCAATTGACCAATGACACCATTGACAAGTTTTGAGACCCCTGTTTGAGGCATTTCTTCAATATCATCAATGGTCATATTTCTCGCATAAGAAAGATTGACTTCAATATCCTTATCGTCCGGATCAAGTAATAACGCCTTTTCGTAGTAAAGAATACTTGGTGCTATCTGGTTAAGTTTGTAATAAGCATTACCCATGTTAAAGTACAACTCTGCCGAATGAACCCCATTATCTGAGATCTTCCGGTACTGCTCCAGGGCTCCCTGGTAGTCTTTTGCATTATAGAGCGCATTCCCCTTTTCAAACAATTCCATATTCTGGGCCGGGACCGGAAGGCTTGTAAGGAAAAATAACCCCAGGAGTAGCAATGTTATACCGTTGGATATTTTAACCGTTCTGCTCATGATCTTAAATGTTTATCAAGTGCAGAGATCACCTCTGCGGCCATGTTATAATCATCTTTCATTCCCTGAATGGTTACCGGGGTATACCTGGCCAGCTCACAGGACGATAAAAGCTTGGTAAATTCTTCAATATCCCGATCTGCCGCCTGGTGTTGGGTAAGCAACTCACTAATACGCTCCTTACTCATATCTGAGGTCTCTAATTTCAGTTTTGCCTTGAGATAATTGTGTAATGCACGTTCGAGAGCATCGTAAAAGAGGTCACTGTCCTCCAGGTTCTTTTTAGCCTCAGAAAGGTATTTACGCACCAATCTGTTCGCTTTTCGTATTTTATTACCTTCTACATCAAGAGCTCTTTCCTTTCGCTTTTTACCGATAAAGATGGCCAACGGAATGAGCAGTAAAGGACCGAAGTAAACCAGGTAGAATTCAAGGGTGCCTAAAAATTCCTGTTGTATCTTAGGTGTAAGATCTGTTTTCAGTTTAAGGAACCTGAATTGATCTCCTACTACCGCTACCGGCTGTTTTACCACAGCATTTTCATCGGAAGCAGCAGAATCTGCCCCTGCTACAGGTCCGTCAAATACATTGATCATGGTTTGTACCGAACTCAGGGATTTGTACTCTTCCGCTACCGGGTCAAAATAATTGAACTCCACTTCAGGTACAGGATACTTTCCCTTATACTGAGGAACCACCGTATAACTCTCTGTTACCCTACCTTTCATTCCACTGAGGCGTGTACGTACTGATTCTGAAAATTCAGGCTCATAAACCTCAAGGGAGCTCGGCAGGATCAAATGAGGTAATTCAAATAATTTCAGGTTTCCTTCACCTTCTACTGTAACCTTGGCGGTTAGTGATTCATTGGCTCTTAAGGAAGATTTTGATACAATAACATCAAAATCAAACTGCCCTACGGCACCCGAGAAGTTCTCGGGCTTCCCTTGCTCAGGCAATGGTTTTACCCGAACCGTTCTTTTATTGGCTGCTACTTTTACAGCGGTTTGAGTATACACCCTTTCTCCGAAAATATTTCTCCTGTTGGTAGGCACCTCTACCTGCACCTCCAGAGTTAAAGGTTCTATTTCCAGGTTGCCGCTGCGCTGGGGGTATAACACAACACGCTTTAGCACTACCTGGGTATAAGGCTTTCCTTTATAGATAACCCTTTCCTGTTTTATACGCTTAACCTCAATATTCTGGGACCAGAAATTGTTATAGGTCGGATTGTCTACCGGTATAAAATTGTAAATACTTATTTCAGGACTTACATAGAGCTTGTACTCTACACTTACCGCCTCATTCAAGTAGGGATCGGTTTTGGAGAGCTCTGCTACCAGGTGCAGACTTTCTGAGGCAATATCATTAGCACTTGGCGGAGCATTCGGATCTTTTACCGCTGAAGTGACCTCAACCTTTACAGGCAGGGTCTTATACACCTTATCATCGATCTCTACTGTGGCCTGGCTAATGGTAAAACTTCCCTTTTTAATAGGAGAAAGTATATAGGAATATGATTTTGAAAAGCTCTTTTTACCATTGATCCATTGATGACTAACCGATTGATTAGGCCCCATTACCACTTTAAAGCCGTTAAAATCAGGAGGAGTAAAGTTATCTCCATCCTTATTCATGGAAAATTCGATCTTTAGTCGTTCATTAATACCCAGTTTACTTTTGCTTACACCGGCCTTAAAAGAAACCTCTTCTTCCTGGGCATGCAGCAACCACCCCGCACCGAGAACAAATAAAACTGTTATGTAAAATCGTAATACACTCATGAAAATATCGTCCTGATTTACCAGTCTTTTTCTGATTTAACGGGTATCCCCTTCACTTTTTTGGCATTCATCTTCTCCTGTACCTTCTTTTCCTCATTATTCATGGCTTCCAGAATATTCTTTATCTGTTGAGGAGACAGCTGACTCTGACGAGGTTGCTGGGGCTGCCCTTCTCCCTGCTCAGGTTTCTTTTGTTGCTGTTCTTCCTGTTCGCCCTCTCCTTCGTCTTTTTTATCCTGTTGGTCCTGCCCCTGGTCATTAGGATCTCCCTCCTGTTCCTGCTGATCCTGATTTTGTTGATCCTGATTTTGCTGGTCCTGATCTTGTTGCTGCTGTTGCTGCTGATCCTGATTGTCCTTGTTGTCCTGATTATCCTGGTTTTGATCGTCCTGGTTTTGCTGGTTTTGCTGTTGTTCCTTTTCCAGCATTTCTTTGGCCAATGCCAGGTTATACCTGGTTTCCTCATCGGTCGGATCATTTCTCAAGGCCTGCTTATAGGTCTCAACCGCCTTCTGATATTCCTTGTTCTTCATAAAGACATTCCCCATATTATGAAAAACCTTATGTCTCTCCGCCTTGGTTTCGGCACTCTCTCCGGCTTCCTTATACCTCATAAACGCCTCGCCCATACTTTTCTTATTGTAATAGGCATTTCCGAGATTATACGGAGCTGCGGTGTTTTTCTGGCTTTTGGCAATTGCCTTTCTGTATTTGGCCTCAGCCTCCACAAAATTCTCTTCTACAAGATCACTGTTCGCCTCATAGGTAAGGTCAACCGATTGCCGCAGACTTCGCTTATCTTCCGGCAATTCTTCTCCCTGGGCAAAAACAGCCACCCCTCCTGTTTGCAAAAACAGCCCTATAAAAAACGCTATGATAGTTTTCTTCATCATCTTTTGCTATCTATAATGTTTCTTCCTTTTCATTAAACAAATTGAGCTTTCTCAACCATGCTGTCTTTCGTTCCAGCAGGAAAACATCTATAAACAGGAACAATAAGGCTCCTCCAAGAAACCATTGAAACTGATCCTTAAAGTCGGCAAATTGCTTGGCTTCGAACTCCTTTTTATCCATTTGAGCAAGGGTATCGGTAACGTATTCGATTACCTCCTCTGTATTGGCACCGTTAACATAACCTCCTTCTCCCAGTTCGGCGATCTTAGAAAGCATACTGTTATCCAGTTTGGTGATAACCACATCTCCGTTCTGATCTTTTTTGTAGGACTGGATCACCCCATTGTATCTCAGGGGAATCCGATCACCCTTGACCGTTCCTACTCCAATGGTAAAGATCCTAATACCTTCTTCCCGGGCTCTTTCTATAGCCTCCTCCACCTCACCGGTATGATCTTCTCCGTCTGATATAATAAACAGTACACGGTTGGTCTGTTCCTGGTCATCAAAGTAGGTAGTTGCCAGTTCAATGGCCTGGCCTATGGCCGTACCCTGTGAAGACATCATATCGGTATTCATATTCTGCAGAAACATTTTAGCTGCTGCATAATCGGTGGTAATTGGCAATTGCGGATAGGCCCTTGCGGCATAAGCAATAATACCGATACGGTCACTTACCAGGCTGTTGATGATCTCTGAGGTTAACCGTTTGGCCTTTTCCAGACGATTGGGCGCAATATCTTCTGCAGCCATACTTTTAGATACATCTATGGCAAAAACCAGGTCAACACCCTCCCTTTTCACTGTTTCAAGTTTGGTCCCGATCTTAGGATTTACCAAAGCTACTGCCAGACAGGCAAATGCCAGGCACCACATAACCAGTTTGAGAACCGGTTTAAACCCTGAACGGTCCGGACTAAGCCTTCTCAACAGGTTCTGATCACCAAATTGCTTTCTGGCCCGGGTTTTCCATAATTGCAACAACAAATACAGCACGATCAGTACAGGAATAACCGCGAGCAGGTAAAAATAATTATGTTGATCTAACTGATACATTTACACAAAACTTCTAAACAGGGTGAATCTCAAAAGAATTTCCATAAAGATCAGACCTCCTGCCAACAAAGCAAGCGGACGGAAGCGTTCTTCGAAATTCGTATATCTTATTTCTTCAACTTCGGTTTTTTCCAATTTGTTGATCTCTTCATAGATCTCTGAAAGGGTCTCATTATCGGTAGCCCTGAAATAGCGCCCTCCGGTACTCTCGGCTATTGACTTTAGCAGATCTTCATCGATCTCCACTTCCCGGAAAGCATAACGAAAACTCCCGTCCAGATTGTAGGCCACCGGAGTCTCTGCCTTACCATTGGTTCCAATGGCTATGGTATAGGTTTTAATTCCGAACTCTACGGCCAGTTCAGCAGCTGTAGCCGGCTCAATAAATCCAGAATTATTAACTCCATCCGTCAGCAATATGATCACCTTACTTTTAGCCTTGCTTTCCTTGAGTCGGTTTACCGAGGTAGCCAATCCCATGCCTATGGCTGTACCATCTTCCAATTGACCGTACCGGATCTCATCAAGAGAAGACAGCACGATCGACTTATCACTGGTGATAGGGGTTTTGGTAAAGCTCTCACCTGAATAGACCACCAGACCGATCCGGTCACTCACCCGATCTTTAATAAATTCGGCAGCCACCTCCTTCAATGCAGTAAGCCTGTTGGGCTTCAGATCTTTCGCCAGCATACTTGAAGAAACATCTATGGCCATAACAATATCAATACCTTTTGTTGATTTTGTCCTGGTTGAAACGTCCTTCGTTTGAGGTCTTGCCATGGCCGTTATCAGAGCCGCGATGGCCAGTAAGCGCAATACGAACAGTAAGGGTTTCATACGCGACAAGAACGATGAGCGTCTTTTAAACCCGGAAACACTATGCAATGTAAGGGTCGCTAATTGCTTTTTTCTCGTAAACAGATACCAAGCCAGCGCCAGTGGCAGCAGCAACAGCAGCCAAAAAAATTGTGGATTTGCAAATTCTATATTCTCCAACATGCTAACCAGCCTTTTTAAAATCAACCGAACCAATGATCCTTTCCACTAATTGCGGGGCATACGGATCATCCTGTTCAAAAACCATTAATAATTGATGTAATCCTCCGGCATGCACAAAGTTGAACATGGCATACTCCATCTTCTTATATTTTCCGCCTTTTACCGGAACTCCCATGGTACCAAATATCTTGAGACCTTCTTTCCCGGTCATGGTTGTATAATCTTCCTCCTTGACCAACATATTGGTCACCCCGGAATCTTCCAGTAATTTGATAGCATTGTTCATAGCCTCGCTGCCATCTATCTTTGATTCCTTTTTAAAGGTGGTCACCCTAAGGTTAATGTAAAAGGGCGCTCCCAACTCATCCAAATGAAAAACCTGGCTCCCAAATATCTGATTCCTTATCTCTTCAGGCCATGGCTGATCGGTACGCAGCAAAACCTCAGGGGTTTCCACGTAAATGGAAGGATAACCATAATCACTGCCAATCCATTCCTTATCAAGCAATTGCTTGGTAGGGTGCAACAATACGGTATCCTTTACGCTTTTAAAGCCATAAAAGTAACTCAAACTCCCGAATACAACGATCAAAAACCCTAAAGAAGCCAGGGAGGCATAGATCACTTTTTTCTTGCGTTGCTTTTTCCTGATCAACTCCAGGGCCACTTCAGGATCTTCCTCACTTTCTTCCGGCTCCGGAAGAGAGTCATGCGTCTTATTTACCAGGGCCTCTGCCAGCTCACGATCATGTTTTATGACGGAGTCATCAGGAACGTTCTTGGCAAATTTGACAAGATCGGCCGTTTCCAATACTTCCTGGAATTGTGATATGGAGGCATCATCAAGTTTTAAGGTACCGGAATCCCTGAGCATTTCCAGTTTCAGGATCAGTTCTGAGGTTGTACTCTCCAAGGCGGTAATATGCACCTCATCCTCCAGGTAAGAACGCACAATATTGGTCAGATCTGAATAATATTCCTTGTACTCAGATTGTATCAGATACTTTGAGTTATCCAGTTTTTCAAGTGCGAGCAACGCCCTGTCGTAAGGAGGTAACAAGGCAGCAGCCTCCTCCTCTGTCAAAGGTTTCTTTCTCCACAGGAACCAGTACAAAATTCCGAGTATTCCACCAACAACAAGCAACCCGATCAACAAGTATTGCCACCAATGAGACAAACTTCGATCAACCGGTTGCAGCCCCTTGATATCATACATTTTCTGCTTTAAGGTATCAACCTCCACGGTGTTCACTGCAACCCGAAGAGAATCTGTAAAGTAAGCCTTATCGCCAACCATGATCTGCTGGGTAGGCAGGGTATAACTTCCCGAATCAAATTGGGTCAGGGCGTATTTTTTTATCAGGCTGTATTTGTCTTCAGCCTTTAGGGTATCTACCGGAAAGGCCTCTACCACCTCCAGCGGCAAAAAGGTTTGTCCATCAGGAAAGAAAACAACGTTCGAAGAATCTGTTTCCACCTCAATGCGGAATTCGATCTGTTCTCCTATTCTCATCCGGGTGGTATCTGCAGACGACTGTACCCTGGCTTCCTGTCCCTGCACAAGAGTACTACTCATCATGGCAAAAAGCATGATCAGAAAAGCAAGATTCAAGGATATTCCTCTCCTTTTGGTATGTATTTTAAATGGCATTCTCATGGTCAGGCTCTACGTTTAAAATACCCTAATAATTTTTTTACATAGCTCTCATCTACACGTGAGCTCAAAGCTCCCGCACCACTCTTACTGAAAGCACTTTTAAAATATTCTACTCTTTCATTATAATCGTTCTCATAGGCCTTTCTGACAGCCCTGGAGGTAGTATCCACCAGGCAAATCTCCCCTGTCTCGGCATCCTTCATATTCACCACTCCTAAATTAGGCATGGTTTCTTCCCTCTTATCATAAACCCTGATACCGGTTATATCGTGTTTGTTTGCGGTGATCTTTAAACTGTTTTCGTATCCCTGAGAGATAAAATCAGACAACATAAAAATTATGGCCTTCTTCTTGGTTACCCTTGAAACGAACTGAAGGGCATTATCAATATTGGTTCGTTTACTGCCGGGGGTAAACTCTATCAATTCACGAATGATACGCAGCACATGAAACCTGCCTTTCTTGGGCGGAATATAGAGCTCTACCTCATCAGAAAAAAGTACCAGCCCGATCTTGTCATTGTTCTGTAAAGCTGAAAAAGCCAGGGTAGCAGCGATCTCTGTAATCACTTCCCGCTTGAACTGACCTGTAGAACCAAACAGCTCTGAACCACTCACATCGACCATCAGGATCATCGTAAGCTCGCGTTCTTCCTCAAACACTTTTACATAAGGCTCATTGTATCTGGCGGTAACATTCCAGTCAATAGACCGAACATCATCACCAAATTGATACTGACGAACTTCACTAAAGGTCATTCCCCGACCCTTAAAGGTAGAATGGTACTCACCCCCGAAGACATGATCGCTCAGTCGACGGGTTTTGATCTCGATCTTCCTAACTTTTTTGAGTATTTCTTTGGTATCCATATTCAGGGTTGAATCAACTGACTAAGGTGTTTTTCAGGGTTCGGATTTCGATCTCTGTCTATGGCACCTCTATAGCGTTGACCACCTTATTGATAAGGTCTTCTGAACTGATATTTTCTGCTTCGGCTTCGTAAGTAATTCCAATACGATGTCTGAGAACATCCATTACAACCGCTCTGACATCTTCAGGAACAACATAACCGCGACGCTTTATGAAAGCATAACATTTTGCTGCGGTGGCGAGGTTAATACTACCACGAGGAGATGCTCCAAAACTGATCAACGGCTTTAACTCTGACAGGCCGTATTTTTCGGGATAACGTGTAGCAAATATGATATCCAGAATATATTTTTCGATCTTCTCATCCATGTACACTTCTCTTACAGCAGCCTGTGCATTCAGGATCTGCTCCAGAGTTACCACGGGCTTCACCTCTGCAAAACCGCCTTTCAGGTTTGCTCTCACGATCATCTGTTCTTCATCAAGCTTTGGATAATCAATAACGGTTTTAAGCATGAAACGGTCTACCTGAGCCTCTGGCAGCGGATAAGTTCCTTCCTGCTCTACAGGGTTTTGGGTAGCCATTACAAGGAATGGCTTATCCAGCTTAAAAGTTTCGTCTCCAATGGTCACCTGCTTTTCCTGCATAGCCTCCAGAAGAGCAGACTGCACTTTGGCAGGCGCCCTGTTAATCTCATCCGCCAATACAAAGTTGGCGAAAATAGGACCTTTCTTGATGGAAAAGTCATTTTCCTTGATATTATATATCAGGGTTCCGATAACGTCGGCAGGCAGAAGATCTGGTGTAAACTGTATCCTGCTGAAACTTCCGTGAACAGCTCTTGAAAGTGTATTGATAGCCAGCGTCTTCGCAAGTCCGGGCACACCTTCAAGCAATATATGCCCTTGCCCCAGCAAACCGATAAGCAATCGCTCCACCATATGTTTCTGGCCAACGATCACCTTGGTCATTTCTTTTGTCAATACATCAACAAAAGCACTGTCAGCAGCGATTTTTTCATTGATCTGACTGATATCAATAGTACTTTCTTGCTCCATATGTTAATTTTTTGAAAATTGAATATAATACCACTTCCTCTAGCACGCAAATTGAAAATTAATCTCCGCTCTTGTTGTTAACAATTGGTTAAAAATAAAAAGAGCGGCCTGTGTTTAGGCCACTCTTAGTATTTTTTTAGCAGAAATTAACGCTACTATAGGGCTATAGCTCCAAGATCGATATAATTAACCTCTCCTTCGGCTACCTCAACTGTTTGTGTAGTTGCCGTAGCTCCTTCTTCATCAGGAGTGATCTCCAGTGAATAGCTACCAACAGGTACGTTATAGAAAGTGAAGCCTCCGTCAGTGCTGTAAACAGCTTCGTATTCGGTCATGTTCTCATCTGTTCCGGTCACTAATTTAGCTGTAAAAGCCGCAAACGGCATGTCTTCTTTGGTTACTTTACCAAAAACATTATAGCCATCAGTTAGCTCAGGCAGAAGGATGGTCTCAAGAACAGTGGTTTCTCCGTTCGTTACCGTTACTCCTGTAGCAACAGCGTTAGCATAACCTTGTGTTGGGTCCGGAGCTACCATCAGATCATAGGTTCCACCGGGAACTCCATAAAGGAAAAAGTTTCCGCCCTCATCAGTGTAGGCGCTTATACCTTGACCTTCAACGCTAACTTTTACGTCGAATCCTACAGGCTCAACCTTACCGGAAATGATCCCGGAAGTAGCAACAGAGCTCGCATGAATTACCGGCTTAAGACTCTTAATACCGGAAGCACCTGCAATGACTACAGACGCGTCCACATCAAAGTCAAGAACGATGTTATAAGTGTATCCTGCCTCCACGGTTTCATTCAATAGAATCTTTAATCCGGATTGCTGTGAGCTTGGTGTTTTTAGTGCATGTTGTTCTCCATCAATAACTACAGAATTCTCTTCTCCTAAAACCAGTCTCACCTGGCCTAGTTTTCCTGCAGGCAATTCCACATCGGCTAAAAGCACGTTTTCACCACCGGTAAGTTTTAAAAGGTCATAAACTCCGGTATTCACATTCTCCAGACTCACCCATCCTGATTCAGGGTCTTCAGAAGGGTTGATCATCACATCCTGTACATCAACGTACACGTGATCATAGTCTCCGGGTGCATCGGTTAGTCGCACGGTTAATCGTGCCGTATCAGACAATTTGGTATCGTCCTGATCACTACAGCTTACCGTAGCTCCGGTTAAAACGAACAACGCCAAGGCGTTGCGTAAGAATTTGTTTAGCATAACTATAGGTAATTTATTAAAAATTAAGGGTTTAATACTATATACGTTGGATAACGCATTTTGGATCATTTTATTTTCAGAAGATGTTGTAAAGTGATATCACAACCTTGTTTCAGATCCATGAAGCAGATAGGCAAACCTACATAATTTCGAGAGCTTTTAAAAGCGATTTTAACAAGTATTAACCGCAAAGGAAGGCTATTAATTGCTTATTGGTTAACTTGCTTTTAAAAAAGAAAAACACATGAAGTTTTCCAAGATTATTGCCGGAACCATGACATGGGGTAAATGGGGTAAAGACCTATCCACTGCGCAGATGTCAGAGTTGATCAAATACTGCTTTGACAACGGGATCACCACCTTTGATCACGCTGATATTTATGGAGGCTATACCACAGAAGCCGCCTTTGGGCAGGCGTTTAAGAAAAGTGGTGTGAACCGGGATTCGGTTGAATTTATAAGTAAGTGCGGTATCCAATATATGGCTGAGACCAGGAATAACAAGGTAAAGCACTATGACCTGTCTGAAAAATACATCATCAGCAGTGTAGAACAGAGCCTGAAGCACCTGCACACCGATCATCTTGACCTGCTCTTACTGCACCGCCCAAGTCCGCTCATGCATCCCGATGAGATCGCAGCTGCCTCACAAAAATTAAAAGAACAAGGGAAGATCAAAGCGCTGGGAGTTTCAAACTTTACTCCTTCCCAGACCGATCTTGTTCGATCGAAGACAGAAGTGGCCGCCAATCAGATCCAATTTTCTGCCACTCATTTTGAGAGTATGCTTAACGGCGACCTTGACCACATGATGCTTCACAAGATACAGCCAATGGCCTGGAGTCCATTAGGGGTTCTTTTTAAGGAAGACACCCCCCAGACAACCCGGTTAAAAACCCTCATGTTCGATCTCATAGAAAAATATACTGCTACTGCAGATCAGCTGCTGCTTGCCTGGATCATGAAACATCCTGCGGGTATCATTCCGGTGATAGGAACCACAAATACCGAACGTATTGCCAATTCCATAAAAGCCACCGAGATCGATCTTGACCTGGAAGACTGGTTTGAGATCCAGGTTGCAAGCCAGGGGCATAAAGTACCATAACAAAACCCAACAACTATGAAAACTGCAATGATAACAGGTGCCACCAGCGGCATCGGAAAAGCCATCGCTTATGAGTTCGGAAAACAGGGCTTGAGACTTATTCTTTGCGGCCGCCGGAGCGAACGGCTGGAAGAGCTCAAAAAGGAACTTTCTGCCATCACCGAAGTCACCACCCTCCGGTTTGATGTAAGAGACCGGGAGAAGGTATTGGAAGCCGTCAGTTCGTTGGACGACTCTTTTTCAACCATCGATATTCTGGTAAACAATGCAGGGAACGCTCACGGCCTGGACCCTATTGATGAGGGCAACCCGGATGACTGGGATGCCATGATGGATATTAACGTGAAAGGACTCTTGTATGTAACCCATGCGGTTTTACCTAAGATGAAAGCCCAAAAAAGCGGGCAGATCATTAATATCGGTTCTACCGCCGGGAAGGAAGTGTATCCGAAAGGCAATGTATACTGCGCCAGCAAGCATGCCGTTGATGCGATCAACCAGGGCATGCGGTTAGACCTGAATGGAACCAACATCCGCGTTGGTGCCATAAATCCGGGCTTGGTAGAAACCGAGTTCAGCGAGGTCCGCTTTAAAGGCGATAAGGAAAAAGCATCAAAGGTGTATGAAGGCTATACCCCCTTAAGTCCGGAGGATGTAGCTGAGATCGCCTGGTTTATGGTATCCAGACCTCCCCACGTTAACATTGCCGACCTGGTAGTTATGTGTACCGATCAGGCAAGCAGCACCATAGTGAACAAGAATCCTTAAATTTATAATTACCCCATAAACCCTGCATTTAAAGCCTTCGAGTGCGTGAAAAGCGCCAATTCTTCAACGCCATGATCAATAAACGTTTACTTATCAAAAATCTACTGGCTCATAATGATGAGAACAGTTTTTATGATAAAAAACGAAAATTAAACATTGGCGACAAAGAGGGTAAGGCAAAGTTTATAAAGCATGTATGTGCGCTTGCCAATTCAAATCCGGAAAACAACTCCTACATCGTTGTGGGCATAGAAGATGAAGATAACAGTATTGTAGGCGTTGACTTTTTTGATGACAGTAAGATCCAGAACCTGGTTAATGCCTACATACAAAACCCACCTATTATCACCTATGAAAACATTCCCTTTCCCAATCTCCCTGAAGACAAGGTGGTGGGACTGGTTACCATACGCTCCGAAGGTAAACTCTGTGCCCTGAAAAAAAATATATGGAAATATTGGGGTGGCTCTGTGTTCTTCAGAGATGGAAGCATGAGCATGCCCAAGGTATTTGACATTGAGATGAAGGATATCAATTCGGCCATTGTGGCCGAGATTGAACAACACGCAAGAAACAACATAGAATTAACCCTTGACGGGGTGGTCGATTTTATAAATCACCGCCATCCCGACCTGGAATCATCTTACAAGGTATTTAAAGAGCAATTTGTGGTTTGTTGGGCCGGGCAAACAAAAAATGTCAAAGGCAAAACCTACTATTCCCGTTTAGATATCGAATTGATCAACGAGCAGGTACGTCTTTTTTATTCTGCCCTTGATGAGGTAGAGATCCATTTTGATGCCAACAGCTTTACCACTACCGAATATGTAAAACTGGGATTACAGCAACATAAAAAGTTTTACCCTCTTGAACGGATGACCATTACTTTTAAGGATAACGGCACGTACAGAATTCACAGCAAATTACTTTTTGAGCCTCCGGAGTACGATAAAAAAATGCTGTACCATATTTTCAACACCAACAACACCATTCTTGAAAAATTAAAAAAGAAAACCGAACTCTCTTCCAAAGACTTTAAAGACCTGGAACAGTTACCGGCCACCCATCTTATTTGTTATCTGAATGGTTTTGAAGGTGCCAAACAAATGCTGGAAGATTATAAGGAATATGTCAGAGCGGCCGATCAAAAGGTTTATCAGTCACTAAAAGAGGCTTTGAGAATCTTAAGAAAGGTACGTTATAATTAATTCACCCCGAGGTCTGCCTCATAAGGTAATGCGGGTATGGCTCCGAAAGCAGTGGTGGTATGAGCGCCCGCCCGGTTGGCAAGCATTACAACATTACTCATTCGGTCAAAATCACGAATCAGAGACACAGGGTCACCGGAACGGGATAATTGCCATAAAACGCAACCCACAAAAGCATCACCGGCTCCCGTGGTATCCTTAGCTTCTACCGCAACTGAGCCTATTGTGGTATTTTGCTCTCCTACGCTCAGATAAGTACCCTGTTCACCAAGGGTTACCGTGATACAGAAAACCCCTAATTGATGTATAAAACGGCACGCTCCCTCCAGGGTTTCACTTCCGGTGATCAGCCTGGCTTCTTCAAGACTTAATTTTGCGAAATGGGCGCTTTTTAAATAGTAGATACACTGATCAATAAAGTAGTCTCTCCCCTCTTTCCAAAGGTCGGTTCGGTAATTAGGGTCAAAACTTATCAGACAGCCTGCAGCCCTGGCTTCTCTGAGATACTGGCGATAGGCAGTTTCAAGTTTTCCCCCTAAGAAACAGGTTGCAGCACCAAAGTGAACCACCTGTCCTCCAAAGACAGAAACCAGTTGAGGGTCGTATTTCAGTTCTCTATCTGCCCCCCTATTGAAAACAAAGTCCCGTTCTCCGGTATGATCTAATGAAACAAAGGCCAGGGTGGTAAAATGCTCTACCTGTTGAGCATGAGCTACATCAACCCCCTCCTCCTGAAGACAATGCAATAAAAAACTTCCGAAGGGATCCCGGCCAACAGCGCCTACAAATACGGCCTTGCCACCGAGTCTGCTTACAGCCGCCGCTACATTGGCAGGAGCACCCCCGGGCTTCTTTGAAAAGACAGTGGCATTTTCCAGGTTAGTGCCTTGGGATTCGGCTACAAAATCGATCAGGATCTCTCCGATACAAAACACCTTTTTCATGACAACTCATCAGATTTGGTTCTCTATTAAAGATAGCGAATTGGGTTCTATTGGCGAAGGTTATATAAAAGTTATCTGTGAGCTCACTATCTTTGAAGATTAAACGCAATTATTATGGGTGCAAGAACTTTGGTCATCGGAGATATTCACGGAGGATTAAAGGCCCTGGAGCAAGTTATAGAACGCGCTGCGGTTACCCCGGATGATAAACTCATATTCCTGGGAGATTATGTAGATGGATGGAGTGATGTTCCGGGGGTCATGGACCATCTTATCAGCCTGCGAAGCAGCCATGATTGCGTATTCATCAGGGGAAATCATGATCAGTTGTTTTTAAAATGGCTGGAAACGGGAGAAGAGAACCCTATGTGGCTGCAGCACGGCGGACAGGCAACTGTTGATGCCTACCGGGATCTGCCAGACTCAAGAACAACCCTTCACCGCCAATTTCTTGAACAACTTGACAACTACCACCTGGACGGCTCCAACAGACTCTTTGTACACGCCGGCTTTACTAATCTTCATGGAGTTACCCGTGAATATTTCACTGATATGCTGTTTTGGGACCGATCACTATGGGAGATGGCCCTGGCACTGGATCCCGACCTAAGTCCTGACGACCCCTTTTACCCCGAGCGCCTTACCCACTATCATGAAATTTACATCGGTCATACCCCAACAACACGTATCGGAAAAACCACCCCGGTAAACAAAGCCACCATATGGAATTTAGATACAGGCGCCGCCTATAAAAGTCCGTTAACAATTATGGATGTCGCTACAAAGGAATTCTGGCAAAGCGATAATGTTCATACGCTTTACCCTGAAGAGAATGGTCGAAATGGATAAGGCAAAAGTCATTTAAAGCAAAAAAGCCTTCCGTAAATGGAAGGCTTTTATTTTTTGAGGTCGTTCTGCTTACAGATCGAACTTTATACCCTGAGCTAAAGGAAGCTCAGTGGTGTAATTAATGGTATTGGTTTGTCTTCTCATATAGATCTTCCAGGCATCAGACCCACTTTCACGACCACCCCCGGTCTCCTTTTCTCCACCAAAGGCACCTCCGATCTCTGCACCACTGGTACCAATGTTCACATTGGCGATCCCGCAATCGGAACCTGCAGCAGAAAGAAAACGCTCTGCCTCTCTCAGGTTGGTGGTCATAATGGCAGATGATAATCCTTGTACAACCCCATTCTGCAATTCAATGGCATTTTCAACATCTCCTGAATATTTCATCAGATAGAGTATGGGTGCAAAGGTTTCTTCCTGAACAATATCCCAGTGATTTTCAGCTTCGGCAATGGCAGGCTTGACGTAGCAACCGCTTTCAAATCCTTCCCCTTCAAGAACACCTCCCTCAACAAGAATATTACCGCCATGCTTCTTAACCTGGTCAAGGGCATTTAAATAATTACTCACAGCATCCTTATCTATAAGCGGTCCTACATGGTTATTCTGATCAAGAGGATTTCCAATCTTTAATTGTTTATAAGCATCAGTAATAGCCTCCTTAACCTGATCGTAAACATCTTCGTGAACGATCAATCTTCGGGTAGAGGTACAGCGTTGACCACAGGTACCCACAGCACCAAATACCGCCCCGATCACGGTCATTTTTATATCGGCATCAGGAGTTACAATAATAGCGTTGTTTCCACCCAACTCCAGCAGGGATTTTCCTAATCTTTTGGCCACTTCCTGTGCTACGATCTTACCCATTCTGATAGATCCGGTAGCTGAGATCAGAGGTACGCGCTTATCGCTGGTAAGCCATTCACCAACCTTGTAATTACCATTGATCAAACAGGAGATCCCTTCGGGAAGATCGTTCTTTTTCAACACTCGTGCGATCAGGTTCTGACAAGCTACAGCCGTAAGCGGAGTTTTTTCTGAAGGCTTCCAGATACACACATCACCACAAACCCATGCCAGGGCCGTATTCCATGACCAAACGGCCACAGGAAAGTTAAAGGCAGAGATAATACCCACGATACCTAACGGATGGTATTGCTCATACATTCTGTGCCCCGGTCTTTCTGAATGCATGGTCAAACCGTGAAGCTGACGCGATAAGCCCACTGCAAAATCACAGATGTCGATCATCTCCTGTACTTCTCCATACCCTTCCTGCAGGGATTTACCCATTTCGTAAGATACCAGTTTTCCAAGAGGTTCCTTAAACGCTCTCAATTCTTCTCCAAACTGACGTACAATCTCACCACGTTGAGGAGCAGGCATCGTTCGCCACTGCTTAAAAGCAGCTCCGGCAGTAGCCACTACTTTTTCATAGTCCTCCTTATTGGTTTGACGCACTTTTCCGATCACCTGATCATCCACCGGCGAAACTGACTCGATCAGCTCACCTTCTCCAAACCAATGCGATCCGGTAGAAGTACCTTCATTTATCTCTTTAACCCCCAGTTTTTCCAGGGCTTCTCGAATTCCATAATCTTCTAAAGTAATTGACATTATTTAACTATTTGGGTGTTTTTTGTTATGAATATCACAAATGTACAAAGATTTAATACTTTTGCCCACTGTCTTAAGTACAATTCCTATTCAGCGTCTTCAGCAACAAATCTTTTATCAACAGGCATTACATGACCACATTGGTCACAGGTTCTAAGTGCTTCCGAACCGTAGAATTTTTTGAAATGCCCGAGAAAGTCCTTTTCAATATCGTGTAAAGGAAAATACACTTCGTACAGCTTATTATTGCAATGGTCACAAAACCAAAGCAACCCGTCTTTTCCTGACTCAGCAGTACGCTTACGTTCAACCACCAGCCCTACGGAGCCTTCCTTTCTAACCGGAGAATGCGGTATACCTGCAGGGTGAAGATACATATCTCCCGGCCCCAGCTTCATGGTTTTCTTATTCCCTTCGTCCTGTATGTGTACTTCGATCTCTCCTTCCAACTGGTAAAAGAGTTCTTCGGTTTCATTGTAATGGTAGTCTTTCCGTGCATTCGGACCGGCTACGACCATAACGATATAATCTTTGGATTCTTTATAAAGGTTTTTGTTTCCCACAGGGGGTTTAAGAAGCTCTCTGTTCTCTTCAAGCCACTTATGTAAATTAAAAGGTGGGCTAACTGACATAGCGTTTTATTTTTTCGGTTTCTAAAATTAAGAAATGCAGGCCGATTGAAGGGTTAAAACATTATCAAAATACTACGCTTGAATGTTTCCGCCGGGATCTATGATCACTCACCGGCTGTTTTGAAGAAGAGTTGGGTGTAATACACCTGTCCGTCTTTAGTGCTTACCACTGCCACAGCAGTATGGGTATAATCGCCCACTATATTTGCCAGGTGTCCCGGGCTTTCTCGCCAGCCCTTAAGCGTTTCGAAGGGATCCGGATAATTTCTGGAGAGGTTTTCTGCAACCAATACGGCGTTCACCTCAGCGGCCAGCTGTTCTGCCCGTTGTTGAAAATTATCGTGGGTTAACTTACCCGTTCCGGCCATATAGACAGCATGTTCAAAGGCCAGATCATAGGCCTTTTCATTATATTTCAGTATACCAAGGTTAAGTGAACTTCTAAAGTCATTCACCAGGTTCAACGTCTGAGATTCCAATTGCTTTTCAGCAACCACCTCCCCGACAGCCCTTGGCGCGGGGGCTTCCAATCCTTCATTATTGCAAGAAACCAACACCCCCCCAAGGAATATGGTCATCATTAAAAAAACATTCTTCATTACCTGCCCGAATTAACAAGCCATGATCAGAGAGGGAGCATTGTTAAAATAAACGGGGCCTTAAATGAAATGGGGTGTAGAAAAACTTAAAGGAAAGAGGCAAATAAAAACCTCTTAAAAAAACAGGAGGTTCTTTTTTAATTCTTTTCGAATCACCTAAATTTAAACGCTTTTAATCAAAATCTAACAGAACTCCATGAAATTTGTCAAAATTTTCGTCCTAATGCTATTGTTCCTGAATTGCAAACCTTCAACCGAGGAACAGAGTACCACGAACACTGCTGAAGATACAGCTGCAACCACAGAACAGGAGCCTCCAATTGGTATTGTAATCCATGGTGGAGCCGGAACCATTTTAAAAGAAAACATGACTCCTGAACAGGAGGAGGCTTACCAGGCCAAACTAAAAGAAGCAGTAACTGCCGGATACGAAGTGTTAAAGAACGGCGGGGAGAGTCTCGATGCGGTCATCGCGGCCATTCAGATCATGGAGGAATCTCCATTATTCAACGCCGGAGTTGGAGCTGTTTTTACCCACGAAGGCAAAAACGAACTTGACGCCTCGATCATGAACGGGAAAGACCTCAATGCCGGAGCTGTTTCCGGGGTAAGCACGGTAAAAAGCCCTATTCAATTAGCCAGAACCATCATGGAAGAATCAGAGCATGTAATGCTTTCAGGAGCAGGCGCCGAAACCTTTGCCCAACAGCAAGGGCTTGAGATCGTATCTCCTGATTATTTCTACACTGAAAATCGCATGCGGTCATTAGAAAGGGCAATTGAAAGAGAAAAAGTAGAACTGGACCACGACGGACAAGCAGCCTTTTATGATCCCTACATTAAAAATTCCAAATACGGTACCGTGGGTTGTGTGGCCTTGGATAAGAACGGAAACCTTGCGGCAGGAACCTCAACAGGAGGTATGACCAATAAAAGATATAACAGAATTGGTGACGCCCCGATCATCGGAGCAGGTACCTATGCCAACAATAAGAGCTGTGCCGTATCTTCTACCGGATGGGGTGAATACTTTATCAGAGGAGTCGTTGCCTACGACATTGCAGCTAAAATGGAATACCAGAATAAATCGGTTGCCGACGCTTCTAAAGAGGTTATTCAGGATAAACTAACCGAGATGGGTGGTACAGGAGGTATCATTGCC
Source organism: Robertkochia marina (assembly GCF_004799345.1). Taxonomy (GTDB): domain Bacteria; phylum Bacteroidota; class Bacteroidia; order Flavobacteriales; family Flavobacteriaceae; genus Robertkochia; species Robertkochia marina. The sequence goes on along the minus strand of NZ_SSMC01000001.1, from coordinate 929,510 downwards.
ATTGACAAAAACGGAGAGATCTCTATGGAGTTCAACACTCCGGGAATGTACCGGGCGAGCATCGATGCCAATGAAGAGCTTTACATAGGCATTTACGAAGAGTAAAACATCATGATACCCGGCCTAGCAGCCGGGTATCTTTTTGAAAATAAAGGGGTTTCCAGTATCTTTAAGGAAAACCCGTACACCTATGAAACAAGAGTATATCGTTGCCCTCGATCAGGGTACGACGAGCTCTAGAGCCTTGCTGGTAGACCTCAACGGTCGTATTGCCGGCATGAAACAAAAAGAATTCAAGCAATACTTTCCCGAGCCCGGATGGGTCGAACATGACCCTGAAGAGATCATCAGTTCTCAGATCGAGGTTCTCAAGGACCTGATCTCCGACCGGCAGATTCATCCCGATCAGATCAAAACCATCGGTATCACCAACCAAAGAGAAACGGTTGTGGTTTGGAACAAACTTACCGGTAAACCTATCTACAACGCCATTGTATGGCAGGACTCCCGCACAGCATCTATCTGTGAATCTTTAAAGAACCAAGGGCTCTCCGACTACGTATCCGAAAACACCGGTCTTCTCATTGACTCTTATTTTTCGGGAACCAAGATCAGATGGATCCTCGATAATGTAGAAGGAGCCCGGGAAGAGGCCGAAGCCGGAAACCTGTGTTTTGGGACTATTGACACCTGGCTCATACAGCGTCTTACCATACAACAGCAACATCTTACAGACCTGACCAATGCCTCCCGTACCATGTTATTTAATATCCGGGACCTGTGTTGGGACAGCAAGCTCTTTGAAGCCCTGGAGATCCCCAAAAGTATGGCTCCTGAGGTTTTACCCTCAGCAGCGCATTTTGGTGATATTGAGATTGACGGCAAACCCATTCCTGTCATGGGTATAGCAGGAGATCAGCAGGCAGCCCTGTTCGGCCAGGGATGTTTTACGGCCGGAGAAGCCAAAAACACCTATGGTACGGGTTGCTTTATGCTCATGAATACCGGGAAGAAGATCAAAAGATCAAAAAATGGATTGATCACCACCATTGCCTGGGGTCTTGACAACGAGGTCTATTACGCCCTGGAAGGTAGTATTTTTGTAGCCGGGGCCGCCGTGCAGTGGTTAAGAGATGAATTGAAGTTTTTTGAAGACGCCGCTGAGTCAGAGCCGATAGCTCTTGAATTAAAAAAAGAGAATCCGGTTTATGTGGTCCCTGCCTTTGCAGGCCTGGGCGCCCCTTACTGGGATATGTATGCCAGAGGTGCCATTTTCGGATTGACCAGAGACACCGGGATACCTCATATAACCCGGGCTACCCTTGACAGCCTCGCCTATCAAACTCGAGACATTCTCGATGCCATGCAGAAGGATGCTCAAACCGAATTGACCGAACTCAAAGTTGATGGAGGCGCCAGTTCCAATAATTACCTGATGCAATTCCAGGCCGATATTCTGAACAACGAAGTTATACGCCATCAAAGCGTTGAGAGCACCGCTTTGGGGGCGGCCTCTCTGGCCGCATACGCTTCCGGCATCTGGACCCTGGAGGAGATCAGAGAACTTAAAACCATTGAGCGGGTATTTACCCCGAATATGAGTCACGAACAACGCAGCAAGCGCTATACCGGCTGGAAAAAAGCGGTGGGCAGATCTCGACAATGGCTTGAAGAACATGAAAACGCAGACAAGAAACTATGAAACCATTTTCAAATATCAATCGGACAGAACATCTTTCAAGGCTGGAAGAGGCGTCATACGATCTGATCGTTATTGGCGGTGGTATTACCGGCGCAGGTATTCTTTTAGATGCAGCTTCAAGAGGAATGAAAACCCTGTTACTGGAAATGGGTGATTTTGCCTCGGGAACCAGCAGTAAATCGACCAAGCTTATTCATGGAGGATTGCGATACCTGAAACAATTCGATTTCTGGCTGGTCAAGGAGGTAGGTTCTGAAAGGGCCATCGTACATCAGCTGGCTCCTCACCTGGTGATCCCTGAAAAAATGCTTTTACCCCTTATAGAGAATGGGTCCTACGGAAAGTGGCTTACCTCTATCGGACTGAAGGTATATGACATTTTAGCCCAGGTAGAAGGAGATGATCAAAGACGGATGCTGGAGAAGGAAGAAGCCCTGGAAAAAGAACCCCTGCTACCTGAAAAACTATTAAAGGGAGCAGGCTACTACGCCGAATACAGAACCGATGATGCCCGGTTAACCCTGGAGATCATTAAAACGGCATTGAACTATGAAGCTGAAGCGATAAACTATATGAAGGTCACCGAATTTACCTATAAAGATGAGAAGGTTAGCGGGGTCATCGCTAAAGATGAGGTTACGGGAAAAAGTATTAACATCAGGTCTGATTACATCATAAATGCCACAGGGCCGTGGGTAGACGAGCTGAGAAGCCTGAACAATTCTAAAAAGGGAAAACAGCTTCACCTCACCAAAGGAGTTCATGTGGTATTTCCATATGAAAAGCTGCCGGTAAAGCAATCGGTCTACTTCGATGTTCCTGATGGCAGGATGATCTTTGCCATTCCAAGGGGGCGTGTTACCTACGTGGGCACCACAGACACCAATTACAATGACCAGAAAGAGCAAGTACATACTGATATTGCCGATGCCATCTACCTGATCTCAGCGGTAAACAATATGTTTCCTTCCATCAACCTCGAAATGGAAGATATTATTTCGAGCTGGGCCGGCTTACGTCCGCTTATTCATGAAGAAGGAAAGTCACCAACAGAACTCAGCCGTAAAGACGAGATCTTTACCTCCGACAGCGGACTTGTCAGTATTGCCGGTGGTAAGCTGACAGGATATAGAAAAATGGCTGAAAGGGTGGTTGACCGAATTGCTGAAAAATACCGGGAAAGCAGGGAGCAGGAATTCAACCCCTGCATTACCGACAGCATTGACCTGTGCGGAGGGCCCTGGAAAAAAGGATACAAAGAGGTTTTGCAATATGAAAAAGACCTGTTACAGGAATTGGAAAAGGACGGTTTCGACGCAAAAGATGCACGTTACCTGGTGCATAATTATGGCAGGCAAACCGATCAATTGTTAGACATATACAGGTCTATCGATCAAGGCAGTCCTAAAGAACGAATGATCAGGGCAGAATTTCAATTTGCTTGCGAACATGAAATGATCTTAAATGTGTTCGATTTCTTTATTCGCCGTACGGGTAGAATGTACTTCTATATAGACAGCGTGCGCGAGTGGCTGGAGGTGATCCTAAAAGATTATGGGGAAAAGTTTGATATAGATCCGGAACAACTCGATGACGAAAGATCAGATCTTCTTCACGCCATAGAAGAACATTCAAATTTTAGTTTTGACCGGGTTTAATCTAACTTCTCGGTAAGCTTTTTGAATACAGGCATAGGGTCTTTCCCCTCATAGAGCACCTGATACACCGCATCAAGAATAGGGGTCCTTGATTTGCGCTTGTAGTCTTTGGCGAGCTTATAAGCACTCTTGGTAGCATAATACCCCTCAGCGATCATATTCATCTCCATCATGGCGCTCTTCACCGTATACCCTTTCCCGATCATATTCCCGAACATTCGGTTCCTGGAAAAAACAGAGTACCCGGTTACCAAAAGATCCCCGAGGTAAGCACTGTTATTGATATTGCGCTTCATTTTATGAATTCGCTTTATAAAGCGCCTTGTTTCACGGATGGCGTTACTCATTAAAACAGCCTGAAAATTATCTCCGTAACCCAGACCGTGGGCTATGCCCGCTGCTATGGCATAGATATTTTTTAAAACTGCTGCATACTCCGTCCCAATAATATCATCGGTGATCTTGGTTTTGATATAATCACTTCTCAGATACCCGGCAACGGTCTCTGCCTTTTCACGGTCAAAGCAGGCAACGGTAATATAGGAAAGACGCTCTAATGCCACTTCTTCTGCATGACAGGGCCCGGTGATCACGCCGATAGACTCTAAGGGCACCTGATAGTGCTCATTAAAATATTCTCCGACTATCTGCCCCGTTTCCGGTACAATTCCCTTAATGGCAGAAAAAACGATCTTGTCGCTTAATGGCAGATTAAGTGCCTCCAGTTCCTTCTTTAAAAAAGCACTTGGAATGGCAAAGATGAGTATATCTGCCCAGGCGACGATCTCATTGATATCATTGCTTAGTTTTAACTGCTCTGTATGAAATTCAACTGAACTGAGGTAATTCGGATTATGCTGTTGATTCAGCAAGTGTTCCTTGGCGTAAACACTACGCATATACCAGCCGATCTCATCGAGATTCTCGCTTAACATCTTTACAATTGCGGTGGCCCAGCTTCCTCCTCCGAAAACAGCCACTTTTGCCTTGTTATCCATACCTGTTCATTTCGAAAAATCTTCCCAAAAATAAAGGATATAATTCAATTCAGATACCGTCTTCATCATCATTTTGGCATGATGGTTGAAAGGTTGTAAATACAAACCCGAAATTCAGGCCTGCATAATGCTGTGCCCTCGTATGGTGAACTTGCCCATTCCTGTTCATCCATGCAGCCGGGATAAAACTTTAACACATGATTATGACATGAAGGACAATGAATTTTTCAAAAGCAGCGTTCTGTATAATAAAACTATCAAATTGTTTCCGCCGCCCGGGAGTCTTTTCTGATCTAAAAGGTCTAAAAGACATGAGATCTTCAATCATCCGGTTGATTGGATGAAATCAACAGGAGCTGTTTGAGAACACCGTAGTGAGTTCCTGAACTTGAAGGTAAAGACGGAAAAACTGCTCCGAAGTTTTGGAATAATTTAGTTAGTTGATTTTTTGGTTGGTTATTTAGTTGGAGAACCGTTCTTCCTGTTTTGGAAGGGCGGTTCTTTTTTTGAGTTTGCCAACCCTTGCTCAAGCTACGGTCGGTAAAAGGGATGAGTTTCAGGGACGAGTTTGGAGATTCAACCATTAACGGTAAAAGTTCATTTCATCGATATAGGCCCACACCGGTTCAGGAAGCATGGGGCGCACATCCTTACCCTGGGCAATAGCCTTTCTAATAAAAGTTGACGATAGCTCCATAACGGGGGCATCAACCTTATGAATTCGCTCATGGGTCATTGCCGGAGTCTTTTGCCGATCTCCGCTTATCCTTGGATACACATAAATATCGTGTCTTTGCAGAATCAGCTCGTGATTCTTCCATTTGTGAAAATGATCCAGGTTATCTTCTCCCATGATCAGGGCGAAGTTCAGGTCCGGGTATTTTTCTTCAAGTACCGCCAGGGTATTCACTGTATAGTTAGGCTGAGGCAGTCCAAACTCCACATCAGAAGGTTTTAGATGAGGGTAGTGTTCGGTAGCTCTGTAAACCAGCTCGAACCGATGGTGGTCTTCGAGCAATGTTCGTTTGTTCTTAAATGGGTTATGGGGGGTTACCACCATCCAAACCTCATCGAGATCACTAAACTCTGCCATATAATTGGCAATAACAAGATGCCCAATATGAATGGGGTTAAAGGTACCGAAATACAATCCTACCTTTTTCTTCATGGCGATCGCTAAGAGTTTTTTGTCTCCGAGGTACTTATTCCGATAAAGTCAGCTACCAGGTTATAGGCTTCCTGTTTAGCCGTGTCGAGGTCGTAATTTTTAATAATGGTATCGAACTGCGGTGCTGTAGCCAATTCAACAGAGGCTTTAGCAATGCGCATGTTTATACGGTCTTCGCTCTCTGTTTTACGTTTCTTCAAACGTCTTTTCAATTCATCAACGCTGGGTGGCTTTACAAAAACTGCAAGGGTTTCTTCCGGAAACTTCTTTTTTATACGCAGTCCGCCCGCAACATCAATATCAAAGATCACATTCTTGCCTTCAGCCCAAAGTCGCTCCACCTCCGATTTCAGGGTTCCGTAGAAGTTATCGCGGTACACCTCTTCCCATTCGAGAAAATCACCGGCTTTGATATGATCTTTAAACTCACGTGCAGATAGAAAGTAATAGTGTTGGCCGTGCTTTTCATCGCCCCTCGGCTCCCTGGAAGTGGCCGAGATAGAGAATGCCAGATTTAATTCCGGGTGCTTCAGTAAGTGTTTTACTATGGTCGTTTTTCCACTGCCTGAAGGGGCAGAAAAAATAATTAATTTGCCTCCTGATCGATGCTCCTCCATAAATCTCCTTATAATACGTTGAGTACTTGTTCTTTTATTTTTTCCAATTCATCTTTCATCTGTACCACCAGCTGTTGCATGGGAGCATAATTGGCTTTTGACCCGATGGTATTGATCTCCCTGCCGATCTCCTGGCAGATAAAGCCCAGCTTTTTTCCGTTGGAATCTTCCGAATTCAGACTCTCATCAAAATACTTAAGGTGATTCTCCAGGCGAACCTTCTCTTCTGTAATATCGAATTTTTCCAAATAGTAGATAAGCTCCTGTTCAAACCTGTTCTCGTCTACATTCTCCTTCAGGTCTGATACCGCATTTTGCAAACGAATACGAATGGCCTCAGTACGTTCCGGGTCAATGGCTTTTACCTGCTCCAGCAGGTCGGCGATAGCCGTCACACGGGCCTTAAAATCATTTTCCAGAGCCACCCCTTCCTGAGCACGAAACTCAGATATTTGATCCAGGGCCTCCTCGAGGGCTTCCAGGATCACTGCAAATTCTGACTCATCGATCTCATCTTTTTCAGTTTTAAGGGCATCGGGCATTCGCACAGCCATTTTCATCATCTCTACCTTCATGCTATCATCGACTATCTCCGGAAATACCTCCATCAACTGATGCACATATTCTTTAACAACGCCTTTATTGACCGCCGTAGATGTAGTTTCTCCGGTAATCTCGATATACAGGTTAAAATCAACCTTTCCCCGCATCATGCGATCGGCTATGAGTTTTCTCATAGACAGCTCCTTTTCCCTGTAATTGGAAGGTATCCTGGCATTCAGGTCTAATGATTTACTGTTTAACGACTTGATTTCAATGGTGATCTTTTTGGCGGGAAGCTGACGAACGCTCTTCCCGAAACCGGTCATAGAATGGATCATGCTGATGTTTTAATTAGGGCAAAAGTACGAAATTGTCGACTACCTTTAATGATAATTGGAAAGAGCCAAAAAACAAAAGGCCCGGAAAACTCCGGGCCTTTTATACAATTAGCATTTTTGGTTTGTTAATTACTTATCACGATAGAATTGGAATTGTTCCATTTGGTAACACTGGCCAAACGACTATCCTCGTAATTAGCCTCGTGCAGTGTATTCTCACTCCAGAAGAACCATTTACCGGTTTTCTCTCCCTGGTTATAGGTACCCATAGCTATTTTTTTACCCTCCTGGTTATAAGCCTTCCATTCGCCGTGTAATTTACCATCAAGATAATACCCTGTCTGGGCAACCTTACCATTATCGTGGTAGTAGGTAGCCTTTACCATGTTTCCTTCTATCTCATATTTTGGCTTGATCTCCTCCTGAGCTAACAGAGTCATTGAGAAAAGCATCGCAAACGTTAACATTATATTTCTCATGGTATTCGGCTTTAGTTTCATTAACACTATGATTACAAATGTATTAAATATTTCATACTAATGAAACGTTTACGTAACATTAAATTAACATTAGAGTGCTTTTGCATTGATTTACAACTCAATACGTGAAAATACCCCTGTTAACGTAAAGCTCATCACTCATGGTAAATACCTGATAATATGCCCAATAGGTCAGGCCGCTATAAAAAGAAAAGCCCCTCGATCGAGGGGCTTTTAATACAATACTATTTAAAGGAACTATTCGTTCTCAGTAAGCGGTACAGGAAGTACATTAAAGATCTGATCTCCTGCTCTGTCTATAGGCAGATCATCTCCTCTGCCATACCTGCGAAGATCAAACATCCTGTGGTTTTCACACCATAAGGAATACCTTCTTTGATTCAGAAGCTCGTCAATCAGTCCGGGCTCCGCTGATGCCGAAGTATTAGGTAATCCCCACTCATTTCTTATCACATTTAAGGCAGTTGCGGCTTCCCCGGTATTTCCGGTAAGAATATTAGCCTCTGCGTATAAAAGGATCAACTCTTCATTTCGCAAAATGTCAACTGGAGATTCGTTGGTCTCATAAAGTGCAGTCTGATACGCTCCGTTCAACCCATCCTGAGAGGTAGGGTTGGCACGAATAACCGTTTTCAGGTCTACCCGCTCATCACCGGCTTCTGCCTCGTTGATCCAGCTATCGTGCACAATGATCTGGTCTCCATTGTTATTCACGATCTTGAACAGAGGGTTGGTGAGGTCACCCCCAGCCTGAGAAAAGACATGTTTTGGACCCATGTTAAAATCTCCGTTAAGATCAAAATACGAATTAGATAATGCGGTCAGGGCTGCTTGTCCGTCACCGTCATAGACAGCGGCAAGAGCGGCTACTGCTCTGTTAAATTCTGCAAATCCGGCCGGTGTATCGTAGCCATCAAAACCTGCAAGCTCGAAGGTAAAAGCATCGCCTGCAGCGTTAATATCGCTTAAAGCCTCATCCAGCATTAACCGAACGTTATCCATAGCTTCCCCGAATTCCAGGATAGGCCCCAGGTTTTCCGGATCTGCCACATCAATTCTTGCACGGTTATAGGATTTCAGGATCTGTATCAGTTCATACGCCTTAATGGTCTTTGCAAAACCGATATAACCTGAAGCCTCTTCGGCACTAATTGACTCCGTATTTAAAGCCGCTTCAATAAGAATGTTAGCATTCTTTATAGAGCGATACCTCGCTGCCCATGGGGCGGTAGAGTAGAAAGAGTTATTATCGAGACTCGTCCCGTTCTTTCCTAAAAGGTCTTCCGTATTACGAGGGTCAGCATCAAAAAGATATAACTCTCTGGCCATGGTACCGGATCCAGTTGTCTGTATACCCATGCTGTTTCTCATTCGTGCCTCTACGCCCACCACCATTTCGTTTAACTGTCGTGATGTTGCGTTGGTCAATACACCCTGCAAACTGGGTCCATTGGGATCAATTTGTTCATCGAAGGTACAGGAGGTAGCAACAAGAGCTGCACCTGCCAATACGATCCTTTGAAGTTTTATTCTAATATGTTTTGTGATTTTCATTCCTTGTTCGGTTTAGAAATTAACTCTTAGATGGAAATAATATTGCTTAGAGCTCGGGAATGGAGTTACCTCGATTCCTGTTGACAATCCGGCACTACCGTTAACTGAGGTTTCCGGATCATAACTACTGTAGTCTGTTATGGTAAACAGGTTACGGGCACTGGCACCAATTCGGATACCTGAAATGGTTTCTCCTAACATACCTCCCAACTGCTCAGAATTAAAAGTATAGTAAAGTGCTAATTCCCGCATTCTTAAATAATCAGCAGGCTCCACAAATCTCACTGCTGTTGTACCTAAGGCAACACGATCCTGCCCGGACTGATCATCAAGGTCGGGTGTGAGCTGCCCAAGGTCAGTAAGGAACTTCGACAGGTTCAGGTTATCTCCCCCGGCTTTCCAATGCAGCAGGAAAGAAAGATCCCAGTGGTTGAAAAAGTTAAACTGGTTATTAAAGGTCATCTGGAAATCTGGCTCCGTATTCCCCACCTGGGTGGGTGTTCCGTCAATGTTTCCTACCAATTGTGTAACCGGCTGTCCTTCCTGAATATAAAAAGTACCAAGTCCTAATCCAAATCCGGCTCCCGGCTGTGGGAATGGCGGCACATCAAGTCGGGTTACCTCAGAAACATTCTTCCAGAATTGCACCCCTGTATTCCAAAACAGGTTGTCACTGTTCAATACTGTTGCTTTTAATGCAAGTTCAACCCCGGTATTTCTAAGGTCAGCCAGGTTGGTGGTTTCTGAACCAAATCCACTGGAAGTTTCCAGTACTCGCTGAAGTAACAGGTCTCGAACCGTACGGTTATAATAGGTAAACTCCATGGTTACAGCATTGCCGAAGGTGGCATCCAGCCCAACCTCGAACTCTGCAGAGGTTTCCGGATCGATCGCACTGTCTCCCTTAGCAGGATCGATAGTAGTACCACCATTTCCACCTATAATAACAGGATTTAAACTGGTAAATACATTTCCGAAAGTTGCTGAAGAACCGGTTTCCCCGTAGGCAGCTCTGAATTTCAATTGGTTTACGGCATCAACATCCCAGAAACCAAAATTATGAAGGTTTACTGCTGCAGAGGCCTTTGGGAATCCGTAAAATTTATTAGGATCTCCGTTAAGGGTCGACTTATCTAAACGATATCCTATCGTACCGATAAATATATCGCGGTAATTAGCTTCTGTTTGCCAGAAATAACCAAATTCCTTTACGTTCTGAATTTTTTGATCAATATCAAAGGCACTACCCTGAGACAGGTTAGTCTGAGCAGAGTTTAGCTGGGTGGTTTGATTAAAGATCAGGTCTGATTGCTGCTCGAGATAAGCAACACCTCCCTGGGTGGTTAAACTTAAATTACCATCCATTAAAAAGGTATCCCAAACAGCAATACCCTGGAAGTTATAGAAGTCAAAGTTATTTCTACCCGCCCCGATAAATCCGTTCTGGGCTCCTGCTTGTGCCTGGTGATCTTCGGGTACATACACAAAGGTTTCATTAGCAAGGAAGTCAGCACCTCCGTTCAGGATCAATCGCACCTTATTGGTATCTCCGTTGAGGATATTGGTAGTGAATTTAAGTCCCTGGATAAAACGATTGTTCGTTTCTTCGTTCTTGGCGCGGTCTCTTACAAACAATGGGTTCCCCGCAAAGTTAGGGTTATTAGGATACACCCCCAGTTCATTGGGGTACAGATTAACCCAAGGCCTTGTAAAAGCCAGGTTGTACCCATAACTTAAACCTCCTTCGTTCTCATTACCGGTAAAACTCCTGCTGGAACTACTTTTTACGAAGTTGGTTGAGGCCGAAATACTAAAGGTTTTAGAAATCTTATGATCGAGGTTAGCTCTTAGAGAGAAACGCTCGAAACCGGTATTCTTAATAATACCTTCCTCATCTCTAAGGCCTGCAGAAAGGAAGAATCTTGTTTTCTCACTTCCTCCACTAGCACTGATACGGGTATCGGTAATTAAACCCTGCTCTCCATATATTTCGTCTTCATAATCGTAAAGACCACCGTTTTCAGCGATCGCCTGGTCATAGATCAAAGCCTCATCTTCTCCAAAAACATCTACTACCCGCTCTCTGGTCCAGTCGCGCATTCCCAGCTTTTTAATGATGGTGTTAAATCCAACATCCTGGCTGTAGCGAATATCAGTTTTCCCTTCGCGACCACGCTTGGTGGTTATGATCACAACCCCCGCATTTGCACGGGTACCATAAATAGCTGCCGCAGAAGCTCCTTTTAACACCTCGATATTTTCGATATCGTTCGGGTCAAGGTCGGCAATACGGTTAGAAGAGTTCTCCTCGTTACCCTGGTTTGCACCCGAGGCAAAACGGAGTCCTGAAGGAATCTCTGCGTTGTTTACATAAACCCCATCTATAATATAAAGTGGCTGGTTATTACCATTGATCGAAGAAATACCCCTCAAACGCATGGCGATACCCCCACCGGGAGCACCGGAAGCCGATACAATGTTAACCCCTGTTAACTTCCCGTAAAGGGCTCCGTCAAGGGTTGGCTGTGCAGTGGTTCCTACCAGTTCTTCAGAAGATACCGTCGAAACTGCGTTGGCCAGGTTGGCCCGCTTTACAGACGATCCTAAACCGGTTACTACCACCTCTTCAAGTCCGGTAGCCTCAATGTTCAAGGCAACGTCCATAGAAATGGGCCCTGCTACTCTTCTCTCTATGGTCTCAAAACCAATATAAGAAAAGATCAGGGTGGCGGGAAATTCGCTGACGGTAATCGAATAATTTCCGTCAAAATCGGAAGAAACTCCCTGGGTAGTCCCCTTAATAATTACACTTACTCCCGGCAACGGGGTTCCGTTTTCAGCATCGGTAACCGTTCCGGTCACTTGCCCCTGAGAAAACCCGAATAATGGAAGCATTAAGAGACCCATGAAAATGATACTCTTCAATGTTTTTTGTTTCATAATTCGTTTGTTTGATTAGACTATTTGTGCGTAAAATAACATATTTTAATTCATATATCGATAAAATCTGTTGATTTGCCGTGTTTAATAGTGTTAATTCTTACTAAAAGATGTCTTTTCTTACAGAAATTATCCTTGTACTTTAACGAAAGTACCTTCAGCAGCTATTCGCCTCCGGGGTGCGTTTTATTTCTGTAACTTCTTACCTTTGCAGCCTAAATGCATTAACATCTATGTACAGAAATCATACCTGCGGTGAATTGAGAGCTGCAGACATCAACAAAGAGGTTACCCTGGCCGGATGGGTACAGAAAGTAAGAGATAAAGGCTTTATGGTATGGGTCGACCTCAGAGATCGCTATGGGATCACCCAATTGATCTTTGATGAAGAACGCACTCCAAAAGAGGTTTTTGAAAAAGCGGGAAGTCTGGGCCGGGAATATGTGATCCGGGTTACAGGAGAGGTCATAGAAAGAGAATCTAAGAACAAGAACATCCCAACCGGGGAGATCGAGATCCTTGTAAAGGAATTGACGATATTAAATGAAGCTGCCACACCGCCTTTTACCATAGAAGACGACACCGATGGGGGTGAAGACCTGAGAATGAAATACCGCTATCTGGATATTCGCCGAAACCCGGTGAAGAACAAACTGATCTTCAGAAGCCAGGTAGCCATGCAGGTTCGAAATTACCTTGCAAACGAAGGGTTTATCGAGGTGGAAACTCCTTACCTTATCAAGTCTACTCCTGAGGGCGCCAGAGATTTCGTGGTGCCATCAAGAATGAATGAAGGGCAGTTCTACGCCCTCCCCCAATCACCTCAAACCTTTAAGCAGCTGCTTATGGTTGGCGGGATGGATAAGTATTTCCAGATCGTGAAATGTTTCCGCGATGAAGACCTGCGAGCCGACCGTCAGCCGGAGTTTACACAAATAGACTGCGAAATGGCCTTTGTTGATCAGGAAGACATTTTAAACACCTTTGAAGGCCTGACCCGACATCTGATCAAGACCCTAAAAGGAATCGACACCGGCGAGTTTCCACGAATGACCTATGACGAGGCCATGAGACGTTATGGTAATGATAAACCAGACATCAGGTTCGGCATGGAGTTCGGAGAGTTAAATGCAGTTGCCCAGCACAAAGAATTTAAAGTGTTCAACGAAGCCGAATTGGTTATCGGTATCGCTGTTCCCGGTGCTGCCTCCTATACCAGAAAAGAAATCGATAAGCTCATTGACTGGGTAAAACGTCCTCAGGTAGGAGCCTTGGGAATGGTATACGTAAAATGTAACGAAGACGGTACCTTTAAATCTTCGGTTGATAAATTCTACGATGAGGAAGATCTGGCTAAATGGGCAGAAGCTACCGGTGCCAAGCCCGGTGACCTGATCTGTATACTATCAGGAGACGCCGGCAAGGTACGCCCTCAACTCAGTGCATTACGTATGGAGATGGCAGAGCGTTTAGGATTAAGAGATCCAAAGGTATTCGCTCCTTTATGGGTGGTTGATTTTCCACTTCTGGAGTGGGATGAGGAAACAGAGCGATATCATGCTATGCACCACCCTTTTACCTCTCCGAAAACTGAAGACATCGCAAAACTGGAAACAGATCCGGGAGCGGTTCGCGCCAATGCCTATGACCTGGTATTGAACGGTAACGAGATCGGTGGTGGTTCGATACGTATATTCGATAAGGCCCTGCAAAGCCTGATGTTTAAACACCTCGGATTTTCTGAAGAAGAAGCCCGGGAGCAGTTCGGATTCCTCATGGACGCCTTTCAGTACGGTGCCCCTCCTCACGGAGGAATTGCCTTCGGGTTTGACCGACTGACCGCCATTTTAGGCGGACAGGAATCCATCAGAGATTACATTGCTTTTCCCAAGAACAATGCAGGAAGAGATGTAATGATCGATGCTCCGGCATCATTAGACGATCAGCAGCTGGAAGAACTACATATTTCTTTACGATAATCCAATGAAAATCAAAAGGCTGCCGGAATATTTGGCCGGCAGCCTTTTTATTTTGCTTAGATTTGGATATAGAAAATCAGAAATGGCGCGTACCAAGTCAAAAAAGAATCTGATCACCCGCTTCCTCATCTGGAAGTACAAGCATATATCCGATAAAAACTTCATCTACATTCTCAGTGTAATAGCAGGGCTCTTATCCGGTCTGGTGGCTGTTGCCTTAAAAAATCTCACCCATTTCATTGACCTGATGCTGCAAAGGGTGTTGGTGCGGGATCTGAACCTGGAGTTTTATTTCATCTTTCCCATCATCGGCTTCTCCATCACCCTGCTGATCATAAAGTACGGGATTCGCAATAAGGTGAGTCACGGTATTCCCTCTACCCTTTTTGCTATTTCCAAACGTAAAGGTCTTATGAGAAGGTACCAGATGTTCGGAAGCTTACTCACTGCTCCTATCACAGTGGGATTTGGTGGATCGGTCGGATTAGAGGGTCCAACAGTTGCCACCGGTGCGGCTATCAGTTCCAATATTTCCAGACTTTTGCACACCAACCAGGCATCGCGCATGCTTCTTATCGGATGTGCCGCTGCAGGGGCCATGTCATCGATCTTTAAAGCTCCGATCGCTGCTATTATTTTTGCGGTGGAGGTTTTTAGTCTCGATCTTACCCTGGCATCTCTTTTGCCATTGTTGCTGGCTTCTCTCTCGGGAGTGATCACTTCTTATTTTTTCTTTGGAAACGATATTATATTGCCCTTCAAGGTTACTGACACTTATGACATTTACGACCTCCCTTACTATATTATACTGGGGGTAGTAGCAGCCATGGTATCTGTATATTTTTCAAATATTTACGAGCGATCGGCTAATTATTTTGAGAAGATCGAACATCCGTTGCGCCGTTTACTGCTGGGAGGACTGGCTCTCGGATTACTATTATTTCTTATTCCGCCCTTATACGGGGAAGGTTTCGAGGTGATCAATAACCTCATCCAGGGCCAACCTGAAAAAACCTTAAGCAACAGCATTCTCACCCTCGACCTCAGCAATGCATGGATCGTTATTGCCCTGCTTGCCGGACTGGTGATCTTCAAGATCTTTGCAGTGACCTTCACTTTTGGGGCAGGAGGTGTTGGAGGTATTTTTGCGCCTACACTTTTCATGGGGAGCATCATGGGATATTGCCTGGCATTATTTATCAATACGCTCAATATCTTACCAAGAATGATCTCCACCAGTAATTTTACTCTGGTAGGTATGGCAGGCTTACTTGCCGGCGTACTTCACGCCCCCCTCACGGCGATATTCCTTATTGCAGAATTAACCGGAGGGTACGGTCTTTTCGTACCCTTAATGATCACTGCCGCCATCTCCTACAGTATTACCCGCTATTTCGTACCGCATTCGGTGTACGCCATGGAGCTGGGTCGTAAAGGAGAACTCATAACACACAATAAGGATCATGCTGTACTTACCTTAATGGATATTGAATCTGTGGTAGAAACCAATTTCATTCCTGTATACCCAGACATGAGCCTGGGTGAGATCGTCAGGGAGGCCATCGTGAAATCAAAAAGAAATATTTTCCCTGTATTGAACCGTGAGACGAATTACCTGGAAGGAATTATATTAATGGATGACCTGCGCCCCATCATGTTCGAACACAAGATGTATGATGAGATCTTTGCACAGGACCTGATGAACAACCCTCCTACCGTGATCAAGATCAAACAGGATAAAATGACCAAGGTGATGAAAAAATTCCAGGACAGTGGAGCCTGGAACCTTCCTGTGATCAAAGACGGTAAGTACTACGGCTTTGTCTCCAAGTCGAAACTATTGACCGCTTACCGAAGAAAATTAATTCATTTAACCAGATAATCATGAAACGTTTGCTTCAGGCTCTTTTCTTTTTAATACTCGCAGCTATTGGGGTGGGGTATTATTTTAAATGGCAGAACGATCATCTTACCGGCGACCGTATTGTGGGCATTGCCGTGCTAACGGCAGCCTTTGTATTAATGCCTTTATTCATCTTCCATCGCTCTAAAGGTAAAAAGCTGAAAGATTATACGTTAACCCCGGAAAACCTTGAGAAGATGAAGGATGAAAAGCACAAAAAAACCAACAATCAATAATTTTTCATATAAATAGCTATTTATTAACAGTTTCCAACAAATATAAACCTACCTTTACGGCATTAATTTTTTATTTTTTATTACAATGACTGGTACAGTTAAATTTTTCAATGAATCTAAAGGATACGGATTCATCACCAATGATCAATCAGGTAAAGACATCTTTGTTCACGTTTCAAATCTGAACGGAGTTGAACTTCGTGATGGTGACAAAGTAGAATATTCAGAAACAGAAGGCAGAAAGGGAATGACCGCTACAGATGTAGAGGTTATTGGCTAAGGATATTTATTTTATTTTGTTTGAAAATGCACCCAAAAGGGTGCATTTTTTCATTAATTGAGATTGCGTTTTTGAATGAAGAAACGTTTCATAAGATCTGCAGCTTCTTCCTGAAGTACCCCACCTTGCATTTTTGTTTTTGGGTGCAGTTTAGTTCCCATCACCCCACAGCCCCTGTGTTCATCTTTAGCCCCATAAACAATTCTGTCTATCTGACTCCAGTAAAGTGCTCCGGCACACATCTGGCATGGCTCCAGGGTAACATAGAGCGTACACCCTTTTAGGTATTTACCTCCTAAAAAATTGGCCGCCGCAGTAATGGCCTGCATCTCCGCGTGGGCTGTAACATCGTTCAGCGTTTCGGTGAGATTATGGGCCCGTGCTATAATACGATTATCTATCACGACAACGGCTCCGACAGGGATCTCGTTTCGTTCAAAGGCCTCTTCTGCTTCCTGCAGGGCCTTACGCATAAAATAGGTGTCGTCAAATACGTCTATCATAACAGCAAAAATACAATTTCACCGTTTTTCTTGAAGCAAATTGAATAATTAGGTAGGTAAAAACCCAATCTCCCCGTAAATTTGCTGTTATGAGCAACTCCCTGTTGAACACGATCAATGATCCTTCTGACCTTCGCAGCTTACCACCTGATCAACTTGAAGATCTGGCCGCAGAATTACGCCGGTTTATCATTGACATCGTTGCCACCAAAGAGGGGCACCTCGGAGCAAGCCTGGGCGTTGTTGAGCTCACCATAGCCCTGCATTACATTTTTAACACCCCCGATGACAAACTGGTGTGGGATGTAGGTCACCAGGCCTACGGACATAAGATCCTTACCGGAAGAAGAGATATTTTTGACACCAACAGACAGCTTGATGGCATTAGCGGATTTCCCAAACGGTCAGAAAGTATTTACGATACCTTTGGCACCGGGCATAGTTCCACCTCTATTTCGGCAGCCCTTGGTATGGCCATGGCATCTAAAATGCAGGGAATAAGTGATCGCAGGCATATTGCAGTGATAGGAGATGCTTCGATTGCTGCCGGAATGGCTTTTGAAGCTTTGAATCATACAGGAGTCAGTGATGCCAACCTCCTGATCATCTTAAATGACAACGCTATTGGCATTGACCCCAGTGTTGGGGCATTAAAAAATTACCTCACCAGAATCAAGGAATACCCCAACCACAGAGCCCCGAATATCATCAAGGCTCTCAATATAGATTACACAGGCCCTATTGACGGTCATGATCTGCCGCTCTTGCTCAAGGAATTAGAGCGTATAAAAAAATTAGAAGGGCCTCATTTTCTTCATCTGATCACCACTAAAGGCAAAGGGCTAAAAAAAGCTGAAGAAGACCAGGTGCGCTATCACGCTCCGGGCAGGTTTGATGCCAGAACAGGAAAATTGATCCCGGAAAACACAGAAGGGCTTCCGCCACGATTCCAGGATGTTTTCGGAAAAACGGTTACCGAACTGGCCGGTTATAATGATAAGATCACTGCCATTACCCCTGCCATGCCAACGGGCAGTTCTTTGAATATCATGATGAAAACCTATCCGGACCGCGCTTTCGACGTGGGTATTGCCGAGCAGCATGCGGTAACCCTTGCCGCGGGTATGGCCGAAAGCGGCATGATCCCGTTTTGTAATATTTATTCCACTTTTTTACAAAGGGCTTATGACCAGGTCATTCATGATGTGGCCCTTCAGGATCTGCCGGTGATCTTTTGTTTAGACCGGGCAGGCCTGGTTGGACATGATGGGGCTACCCATCATGGAATTTTTGATCTTGCATTTCTGAGATGTATCCCAAATCTCATTATTTTTGCACCAAGGAACGTTGTGGAACTGAGAAACATACTCTACACAGCTTCCAAAGGATTGGCCCACCCGATCGCGATTCGCTACCCCCGGGGACGAGGACGGATCACTGAGTGGG
Organism: Robertkochia marina; assembly: GCF_004799345.1. Taxonomy (GTDB): domain Bacteria; phylum Bacteroidota; class Bacteroidia; order Flavobacteriales; family Flavobacteriaceae; genus Robertkochia; species Robertkochia marina. Next base: position 911,145 of record NZ_SSMC01000001.1, on the reverse strand, counting down.
AGAAACCCTTTAACACCATTGCTATCGGCAAGGGTGATATCTTAAGAAAAGGCAATAAGATCGCACTGGTTACCATAGGTAATATGGCCTATAATGTACAGGACGCTCTAAGCCAATTAACCAAGGAAGAGCTGCAGGCTGTTTCTCATTATGATCTGCGCTTTCTGAAACCATTAGATACCAAGATGCTTCATGAAGTATTTTTGGAACACCGGGCCGTCATTACCGTGGAAGACGGCGTAGTGCATGGCGGAATGGGAAGTGCCTTACTGGAATTCGCGGCAGAACACGGGTATAAAACCCCGGTTTTTCTTAAGGGAATTCCTGACACTTTTATTGAACACGGCAATGTAAAAGAATTATTTAGGATCGCTGAGATCGATGAAATGAGTTTGGCACAAGAGTTGAAGCAGCTTTTGGCCAAGATGTAGAACCCGAACTAACCTAAACTGACCCATGCGCTACCGGATCTTACTCCTGTTCGTCATATTATGCAATTATTATCAAATTTCCGCACAAAATGACTCCTATGTCCTTGAAGGAAAACCTTTTCAAGACACTTTGTTGATCATAAAAAATGATACTCTTCAAATTGAACAACTCCTGTCGAGTTACCAGCCCACGCCTCCAAAATGGTCGAAAGTAAACAGACTGGGGTTTGATCTAAGCGAGATCGCATTCCTGAACTGGAATGCCGGGGGTAACAATGCCATCACCACCCTTTTAAGAGCTGAGTTTAACCGAAAATATAAGGATAGGAACATACAATGGACCAATGAGATGTTGTTTCGTTTCGGTTTAAACCTCCAGGAAGGACAGAAACTCCGCAAATCAGATGATGTCATTCAAATGAACTCGACCTTCGGTGCTCGTCACGATGCTTTGTCTGATTGGTATATGTCGGCTAAATTTAACTTTCAGACCCAATTTGCCAGCGGATATAAATACCCTGACCGCGAACAACCCATTTCTAAATTTATGGCGCCGGGTTATTTACTATTGGGGGTCGGAGCAGAATACTCCCCCGACAATAAAGACATGTCGCTTTATATCTCACCTCTGACGCAAAAAACCACCTTTGTTCTTGACCAAAGTCTGGCCGATTCAGGTGCCTTCGGGGTGCGTCCGGCAGCATTTGACACCCTGGGGGTAAAGATCCGGGACGGACAAAAAGTATTGACAGAGATCGGTATTCTCATCACTCACCAGATTCAGAGAAAAATTTACGAAAACATGTTCCTCGCCAGCCGAATAGCACTGTATACCGATTACCTGAACAGCTTCGGAAACATTGATATTAACTGGATCCTTGACCTGGAACTTCGGGTGAATGAATACGTAAAAGCCACCCTTGGAACACACATCATCTACGATAACGACGTTAAGTTTAGTGAGACCGATGCTGTAACCGGAGAAAACGTTCCCGTCGGGCCGCGATTACAGCTCAAACAATTGCTGGGGATAGGACTGATCTACAACTTTTAAGTGAGTGACTGGCCGTTGATCTTATTAAAGATCAATAAGGCGTTACCGTCTGTGAGTCCGGCTACAAATTGAGAGACTGCGAGCAGCTTGCCATAGGCACTCTCTGACTCCTGGAATTTACCGGGAAGCATCCCTAAAATAAGTTTGTCATAATTGGTAGACCTGCCGTTAAAATCTCTCATGACCGCTCCGCAAAAAATGTCGAGAAGGGTGTTTAGAATGCGGTACCCGGCAATTTCTTTCTGTACCACTTCCTGGCTTTGGTAAATATGAGATACACTGATCTTTATAATATCATCTATTTGCGCTTTAAACCTGGACCGTTCCAGCAGGGAAACATGAAATTCTCCATTCAGGATCTTTTCTTCATTCTCTAAAAACACACGTACTGCATCGTTGATCAGGGTACTGATAGAAAGGGCACGCAGATAGGCCAGCCGATCTTCCTTACTGGTAAGAGCATTGTATTTACCCGTATTAATAGAATCTCTCACCAGATTGATAAGGTACTCCAGGGCATATTCTTCGGCAATAAGTCCTAAGTTGATCCCATCTTCAAAGTCTATAATTGTATAACAAATATCATCAGCGGCTTCCACCAGAAACGTCAGGGGGTGCCTGCAATAAGAAATGTCACCACCCTTCCCTGTAGCAATAAGCCCCAGTTCAGCAGCAACATTCTGAAAGATTATTTTCTCATGTTGGAAAAACCCGTATTTCTTATCGGCTATTTTATTACTGGGCCGTTTAGGCAAAGATTCCTTAGGATATTTCATAAAGGCCCCCAAGGTTGCATAGCTGAGACGCAAACCGCCCTCGATACCTTTCCGATTTTCGGTCAGAATGCTAAAACCGTTGGCATTACCTTCAAAATCCACCAGATCCTGGTACTCCTTTTCGGTAAGCAATTCTTTAAATTGAAGTCCATTGCCTATCGAGAAAAATTCACCTATGGCTTTTTCTCCGCTATGACCAAAAGGAGGGTTCCCAATATCGTGGGCAAGTGCAGCTGCCGCTACAATGGCACCAAAGTCATTAAACCGGTACCCGTGAATTTCAGCCAGGTAGGGGTGTTTTTCCAGAACTGCTTTTCCTACGGCCCTTCCCAAACTTCTTCCCACTACAGAAACTTCAAGACTGTGGGTGAGCCGGGTGTGCACAAAATCGGTTTTCGACAGTGGTATCACCTGTGTCTTGTCCTGCAGACTCCTAAAAGCCGAAGAGAATATGATGCGATCATAATCTACTTCAAATCCAAGGCGGGTCTCATCCTGTTCCTTTCGTAATCTTTTAAAGGTATCTCCGGAGCGTTTTAGCGATAATAGGTCTTCCCAGTTCATAAGCTGATTTTGTCAATCGCAATATACTATGGTATGTTTTAAAAATGACGCTTTAGTGTCTTTGAATTTTTTCCTGAAAAAATTGAATTAATATTAAGATAACATTTCCGAAACTTTTATTTCAGCAACATACTTCATTTTTGTCCTGTCTTAAGACAAAACCATATTTCATTATTCTAATATAGTTTTTGTCAACTTTAATGAAGTATTAAGGGTTACCACCAACCGGTAACCCTTTTCTTTTTCAGGTAGTTCACCGATAAAAAACATCCTTTAATAACAGTCAGTTTACATTCAGTTAACATAAGAGCATGTTCTTTGCACCCGACAAAAACTAATACTAGTAAACTATAATGAAGTATTTAGCAACGGCAATTATGCTGTTACTAATGAGTACTGCCGCTGTAAAAGCGCAGGAAGTAACAGCCCCAAAATTCGGAAAAGGACTTTTAAACATTGTTGGACAGGACAGCACCTGGAGCATGAATTTCTCTGCTCGTGTTCAGCTTCTTTCAGGATCTACCTGGTTTATAGAAGACGATAATTTTGAATACGACCGTACCAACACCCTGATCAGACGATCAAGACTAAAATTTAAAGGTCATCTTTTTAACCCTAAAGTAACCTATAAGATGGAGTTCGGCCTATCTAACAGAGATATGGGTGGTGCTTCAGCTTTTACCAATAACGCCCCGCGTTTTATCATGGACGCTGTGTTAAAATGGAATTTTTACGAGAATTTTGAGTTATGGGCAGGACAAACCAAACTACCCGGTAACATTGAGCGTGTAATTTCTTCAGGAGACCTGCAATTAGTAGATCGTTCTGTGGTAAATTCACGTTTTAATATTGACCGTGACATGGGCGTGCAGTTAAGGCACCATATAACTCTTGGAAATTCTTTCCTGATCAGAGAAAAGATTGCTCTTTCTCAGGGAGAAGGAAGAAACGTAACCACCGGTAACCTAGGAGGTCACCAGTACACCGGACGACTTGAGGTGTTGCCTTTCGGTAAATTCGCCAACAAGGGTGATTACCGAGGAGCGGCTTTAGACAGACAGGAAACCCCTAAATTAATGGTTGCCGCTACCTACGACATGAACAAAGACGCTGTTCGTACTCGTAGTAATATGGGTAGTTATATGGAAACAGATTACGGATTTCACCAGACAGACATCAACACCTTCTTTGCAGATATGATGTTCAAATACAAAGGATTTTCCTTTATGGGAGAATACGCAAAGAGAACTGCTGACGATCCTGTTGCCACGAATCTTGACGGCACCGCTACCGGTGATGTAGTTTGGGTGGGTGACGGCCTCAACCTGATGTCTGGTTATTTATTCAAGAATAACTACGAGGTAACAGGAAGATACTCTAATGTTACTCTTGACGAATCAATAACCGGAATTGGTGAAGAGAATCAATATACCTTAGGTTTGTCAAAATATTTTGTAGGACATAAACTAAAACTGCAAACAGACGTAACTTTACTGGATTTCGACGCAAGTCCTGACCGTTTACAATGGAGACTGCAGTTAGATTTCCACTTTTAAAAAATTAAATCTTTGCTGTAAAGCACTTTTAAATTAATTACCATGGAAAATATCTATTTATTAATGATCGTTGCACTGGCCGTTCTGGCTATCGCCGACCTGGTAGTCGGGGTAAGTAACGATGCAGTTAACTTCCTGAACTCGGCGATCGGATCGAAGGCTATATCCTTCAGAACCATCATGATCATTGCAAGTTTGGGAATATTTTTCGGAGCTGTGTTCTCCAGCGGAATGATGGAGGTAGCCCGAAAGGGGATCTTTGTACCCGATCAGTTTGCCTTTAGTGAGATCATGATCATTTTTATGGCCGTGATGATCACAGACATCCTGTTACTGGATTTCTTTAACACCCTGGGAATGCCTACATCTACAACCGTTTCCATTGTATTTGAGTTACTCGGAGCTGCTGTAGCCATGGCCCTTATTAAGATCGGAGCCTCCCAGACAGAGACCCTGGCCGATCTGGGGAATTACATTAATTCTGATAAAGCGCTGGTAATCATATCCGGAATCTTACTCTCGGTAGTCATTGCCTTTACCATAGGTGCCCTGGTGCAGTTCATTTCACGATTGGTTTTCTCTTTCCAATACGAGAAAAAGATCAAGCACTTCGGAGCTGTATTCGGAGGGCTGGCCTTAACCGCCATTACGTACTTCATCATTATGAAGGGACTAAAAGGTACGCCTTACTACGATGATATCAAGACCTATCTGACCGGAAACGAGCTTTACATCCTTGCAGGAAGCTTTGTAATCTGGACCCTTTTCTCACAACTTTACACCAGCATCTTTAAGAAGAATATACTGGTATTTGTGATCATCATGGGAACATTCGGTCTGGCCCTGGCCTTTGCAGGAAATGACCTGGTAAACTTTATCGGAGTACCTATGGCAGCCTACCACTCTTACGAAGCATGGGTAGCCAGCGGTGTGGCTCCGGGAGAATTCTCAATGGGTGTTTTAGCTAACAAAGTACCCACTGAACCCCTGTTATTATTCATCGCCGGAGGTGTGATGGTACTTACCCTTTGGTTCTCTAAGAAAGCGCGTTCTGTTACTGAAACTGAGCTGGGACTTGCCCGCCAGGATGAAGGTAGAGAAAAGTTTCAGCCAAACCTTTTATCACGTTCTATTGTACGCCTTACCACTCGTGTTAATGATGGATTGACAGCTGTACTACCTGCTTCAGCAAAAAGTCATATCGCAAAGCAGTTTACCAAAGTAGAAACCAAAGCCATCAGCAAAGAAGATGCTCCTGTATTCGATATGATCAGAGCCTCTGTAAACCTTATGATCGCGGGAGTTCTTATTTCCATTGCTACTTCTATGAAGCTGCCATTATCTACCACCTATGTGACCTTTATGGTGGCCATGGGTACCTCTCTGGCCGACCGTGCCTGGGGTAGAGAAAGTGCTGTTTACCGTGTAGCCGGAGTATTTAACGTGATCGGAGGATGGTTCTTTACTGCTTTCTCTGCCTTTATCGCAGCCGCTATTATGGCATCGATCATCTACCTGGGTGGACCTGCAGCCATTGCAATACTGTTGTTCTTTGCCGTAGTTCTATTGGTACGTAACTACATCAGCTACAAAAAGAGCAACTCCCTTACCAAAGAAGAAGACAGCCTGAAGCGTGCCGAAAGCAGCTCTATTCAGGGGGTTATCCAGGAAAGTGCTGATAATATCGCAGCCGTTGCCAGCAGAAGTAACAAGATACTTTCTGATTCGATCAACGGACTTGCCCTGGAAGATCTGAAACTTCTGAAGAAGAGTAAAAAGGGTACTACCAAGCTTACAACTGAGGTGGAAGAAATGAGAGATAACATCTTCTATTTCATTAAGAACCTTGATGAAGCCAGTGTGGGAGCCTCTAACTTCTACATTACTGCCCTGGGATACTTGCAGGATATGAGCCAGTCGCTTGAATTTATCAGCAAAGCAAGTTACAAACACGTGAATAATAATCACCGAAAGCTGAAGTTCAACCAAACCCGTGAGTTACTTGATCTACAGTCTGAGATGGGTACCTTATTCAACCAGATCAATGTTGCCTTTTTAAACAAAGACTTCGGAGCTATCGAATCTTTCCTTAAGAATAAAGAGCAACTGATGAACAAGGTTTCGGATAAAGTTCAAAAGCAGATCGCAAGAACGCGCACTGAAGAATCGAGCCCGAAGAATACCTCTCTTTATTTCAGTATTCTCATGGAGACCAGAGACCTTACCGTAGCGGTAATGAACCTCATGGAACTTTACGCCAACGAATACGACAGCAAGATACCGGTGGCAGAACCCGCCGGAACATCAAACTAAAAAAAATGCGCCTTTTACGGCGCATTTTTTATTTTTATCCAGCACCAATAAATTTCATATCACCAACCATGAAACATTTACTTCCCATATTGCTCTTTGTAATTACATTCACCTCCTGCAACCCAATCCCGGACGGTGAGGCCCTGCTTAATAAGTCTATAGCTTATCACGATCCCGAAGGAAACTGGCCGCAATTTAAAGGCGCATTGACCATAGAGTTAACCACGCCCGACCAACCGGTCAGAAACAGTGAACTTACCCTTAACCTTCCGGAAAACCGGTTTACCGCCAAAACTACCCGAGATACGATTGTTACCTACAGGGAGTTCTCTCATGACTCCTGCACCTTTGAGCTGAATGGCAGAACCGACCTCAGCGCTGAGGAGATAGAGGCTCACCGGGGCACCTGTGAACGCACTGAAATGATGAAAAACTATTACACCTATCTTTATGGGTTGCCCATGAAATTAAGAGACCCGGGTACCCATATTGACCCTCAGGTTACCCGTAAAACATTTCAGGGTCAAGAATATCTCGTTTTAAAGGCTACATACGACCCTGAAGTGGGTAAAGACACCTGGTACTTCTACATGAACCCGGAAACCTATGCCATGGAGGTCTATCAGTTCTTTCATGATGAAAACGAAGTCGATGGCGAATACATCATTCTCAAAGACCTGATGGAGGTTCAGGGCATGCGTATTCCGAAATCAAGAAGCTGGTACACTAACAAGGAAGATAAATTCCTGGGGACTGACCTATTAGTCAATGCAAAATAAAAAAAGGGAGGCTTTGAACTCCCTTTTTTAGCTTTACTTAAAAACGATTCAGATCGGCTAGGATCCGCACATCAAACAATCATCATCCTGACTGTCTTTTGATCTTGCGATCATTTCTTTAAGTTCCTGAGGAGTCAGGGGCTCCACAGCCACCGGTGTTTCTTTGACCTCAGCTGGTTTTGCCACAGCTTGTACTGCGGCTGCAGGCTTTGCCGCCTTACTGTTATCCAGGGTAAATTTAATAGCATCTACCGCCGATTTGGTTCGCAGGTAATACATTCCGGTTTTCAGGCCGCTTTTCCAGGCATAAAAATGCATCGAAGTTAATTTGGCAAAATTAGCCCCTTCCATGAACAGGTTAAGAGACTGTGACTGATCAATAAAATAACCTCTGTGGCGGGCCATATCAATAATATCCTTCATACTGAGCTCCCACACGGTTTTATACAACTCCTTAATGTTTTCAGGAATTCCTTCTATATGCTGTATCGAGCCATTGGCTCGCATAAGTTCCTGTTTTAATTCTTCGGTCCATAAGCCCAGCTCAACAAGATCTTCCAGCAAATGTTTGTTCACCACGATAAATTCACCCGACAATACCCTTCTGGTGTAAATATTAGAAGTATAAGGCTCAAAACATTCATTATTACCCAGGATCTGAGAGGTAGAGGCTGTTGGCATGGGCGCTACCAGAAGGGAATTGCGAACCCCGTGCTTTTTGACATTCTTTCGAAGTTTAGCCCAATCCCAATTTCCTGAAAGCTCCTCGTCCTTAATGCCCCACATATTATGCTGAAACTCTCCCTTTGACATCGGGGAACCTTCGTAAGAAGAATAAGGTCCTTCTTCTTTAGCCATTTCCATAGAGGCGGTCACGGCAGCATAATAAAGGGTTTCAAAGATATCCTGATTCAATTTCTTGGCTTCATCAGAGGTAAAGGGCAGTCGAAGCTGAATAAAAGTATCTGCCAACCCCTGAACCCCCAGACCTACAGGACGATGACGCATATTGGAGTTTTTGGCCTCTTCTACCGGATAATAATTGCGATCAATCACCTTATTAAGGTTTCGGGTAACGCGTTTGGTAACCTTAAACAGCTCCTTATGATCAAATTTACCGTCTTTCACGAACATAGGCAGGGCTATGGAAGCCAAATTGCAGACCGCAACCTCATCAGGAGCTGTGTATTCCAGTATCTCTGTACACAGGTTTGATGACTTGATAGTACCCAGATTCTTCTGATTGGATTTTCTGTTCGCCGCATCCTTATAAAGCATATAAGGGGTGCCGGTTTCGATCTGAGACTCCAGGATCTTCTCCCAGATATCTCGGGCCCTCATGGTTTTACGTCCCTTACCTTCTGCTTCATAAGTTTTATATAGGGTGTCGAAGGCTTCTCCGTAGGCTTCGGAAAGTCCGGGACATTCATTGGGACACATCAGGGTCCAGCTGCCATCCTCTTCTACTCTTTTCATGAACAGATCGGGGATCCACATGGCATAGAACAGATCTCTGGCTCGCATTTCTTCCTTACCATGATTCTTTTTAAGGTCAAGAAAATCGATAATATCTGCATGCCAGGGCTCAATATATATGGCAAAAGAACCTTTGCGCTTTCCGCCTCCCTGATCCACATATCGCGCTGTATCGTTAAAAACCTTCAGCATGGGTACGATACCATTAGAGGTACCGTTAGTGCCTCCGATATAACTTCCCGTTGCCCTGATGTCGTGAATAGATAAGCCAATGCCCCCGGCAGATTGGGAGATCTTCGCTGTTTGCTTCAAGGTGTCGTAGATGCCTTCAATACTATCCTCCTTCATGGTAAGTAAAAAGCAGGAAGACATCTGAGGCTTGGGTGTTCCTGAATTGAAGAGGGTTGGGGTGGCATGAGTGAAATACTTTTTAGACATCAGCTCATAGGTCTCCACCACGCTATCCAGATCGTTCAAATGAATACCTACGGCCACCCGCATCAACATATGCTGGGGGCGTTCGGCAATTTTTCCATTGATCTTCAGCAGGTAAGAACGCTCCAGGGTCTTAAAACCAAAATAATCATAGCCAAAATCTCTGTTGTAAATGATGGTGGAGTCCAATTTTTCTGCATGCTCCATAATGACCCGGTACACCTCATCAGATATCATCGGCGCCTTTTTACCGGTACGGGGATTTACATACTCATACAGATCGGTCATGGTTTCAGAGAACAACTTTTTGGTGTTCTTATGAAGATTAGAGACCGATATCCTGGCTGCCAGGCGGGCATAATCAGGATGGGTGGTGGTCATGGTAGCTGCGATCTCAGCCGCAAGGTTATCCAGTTCTGAGGTGGTTACCCCATCATAAAGACCTTCAATAACACGCATGGCAACCTTTACCGGGTCTACCAGGTCATTGAGTCCGTAGCATAATTTCCGTACTCGGGCAGTGATCTTGTCGAACATGACAGGCTCTCTCCTGCCATCTCTTTTTAAAACATACATAGGCTACAATTAAAAAAGTTTAGGTTGGTTAGTTTAAAATGTACTTTACACCACTACCCCCGGGAAATTCCGGAGCAGGTATTAAAAGTCAGCGTCAAAGCTGATCTTTTGGTCAGACTCGTCTTTATTCAATACTCCTGCCTTTTGATATTCAGAAACCCTTTTCTCAAAAAAGTTAGTCTTACCCTGCAGAGAGATCATATCCATAAAGTCAAATGGATTGGATGAGTTATATATTTTTTCACACTCCAGCTCCACCAAAAGCCTGTCGGTCACAAATTCAAGGTATTGAGTCATCAGGGTCGCATTCATCCCGATAAGGCTTACAGGAAGTGATTCTGTAATGAATTCACGTTCTATATCAAGAGCATTGGTGATGATCTCCCTGATCCTTTCCTTTGGCACCTTATTCACCAGGTGCTTATTGTGCAGGTGAACGGCAAAATCACAGTGCATCCCTTCGTCTCGCGAGATCAATTCATTAGAAAAAGTCAGACCGGGCATCAAACCACGCTTCTTCAACCAAAAAATAGAACAAAATGCACCCGAAAAAAATATTCCTTCTACCGCAGCAAAGGCTATGAGTCGCTCAGCAAAACTCGGCGATTCTATCCACCGCAATGCCCATTCGGCCTTCTTCTTGATGGCAGGAAAATTTTCAATAGCCTTAAAAAGTACGTTCTTTTCCTTCTCATCTTTTACATAGGTATCGATCAGAAGAGAATAAGTCTCCGAATGAATGTTTTCCATCATGATCTGAAAACCGTAGAAAAATTTGGCTTCCGAATATTGCACCTCATTAACGAAATTCTCAGCCAGATTCTCGTTCACGATCCCATCTGAAGCAGCAAAAAATGCGAGGATGTGCTTAATAAAATACTGCTCATCGGCTGTGAGCTTGTTGTTCCAGTCATTCAGATCCTGGTGAAGATCTATCTCTTCTGCCGTCCAGAAGCAAGCTTCCTGCTTTTTATACCACTCCCAGATGTCGTGGTGTTGAATTGGAAAAATAACAAAGCGATCTTTGTTCTCCTGTAAGATGGGTTCTTTTACCTCAGACATATTCTATGCTCGTTTTAAAGGGATTACGATAAATTTTGAAGACTCGGGGGACTAACAAAGATTTAAAAAGAAGGGTGATTTTGAAAGGTTGTTGAACCTATAAGATTTAAAAGTTTTTAACACAAATTGTTGAAATGTGTCACCAGGTCAATGGCTATAAGGAATAAATTCGTAAACCCTGAACACTAATACTGAATTCTTAAAAAGGAAGTGTGCAACAAAATCGACTTTGTCAGGCAGTTCATAATACCTCACTTCAATTATGCTTCAAAGTGAATACAGACGGGTGAACGCGAACGTATAAGCTACCCGAAAAAAAGGTAGTATTCTTAAGATCCTTAAGACGGGATAAAAACCTAAAGGAGGGTGTATTTTCAATTATACTGACAACCTCCCGAAATTTTTATTAAATTTATAATAGCCTGATTGTCAAGTTATTGATTATTTTTCTTCATAAAGAAAGAAAATCTAACAATCCCCTAACTTCCACTTAACACCCCAACTAAAATGCAACAGTATTATTGTAATAACTAATACCAAAAACACGAAGTAATATGAAGAAGAAGATGGTTTCTAAAGTCGGCAGATCTGTTGCGGTGATCCTGTTAGGTGGACTTACCTTTTATGCCTGTACGAGGGAGGAGATAGATCCCGATGGTTGTAATTGCAATTTTTATCCCGAGATCAACCAATATTTACCAAAGCACCTAACCGCAGATGATGTTATAGGAGAAGACACTTATTACAGCGGGAAAGAATTACGTGCCCTGAATGCAAAGTGTCTTGAAACTTGTCCTTAAGAGGAACCATAAAGAGGGATTACAGCGAATGTTTATCGTTTTAAAAAGCATCCGGAGAATTCAATAAACTTTACGGGCATTATAAATAATAACCGCTTCTGAGAGTAATTTAATTTTACTTATCTGCTTTCTTTCAGTTCCCGGGCCACACTTTCCAGTTCTTCGTACCAGGCTTCCCCGAATTTTCTTATCAAGGCATCCTTGACAAACTTATAAACGGGAACACCCAGTTCTTTGCCCAGGGAGCAGGCATCGTCGCAGATATACCATTTGTGATAATTCACAGCAGAAAATTCGGCATATTGTTTTATACGCACAGGATATAGGTGACAGGAAAGGGGTTTCTTCCAATCTATGGCTCCCTGCATGTATGCCTGTTCGATACCACAAAGTGCTGTACCTTTATCATCAAAGGTAACATAGGCACATTCTGATCCATTTACCAGCGGAGTTTCCCATTCTCCGTCCTTGCCTTTTATATAAACGCCTTGTTCTTCAACAGCCTGTACCCCCTGTTCTCTGAGATAGGGTTTTACTTTGGGGTATATCTCCTGCATGATGGATAGTTCGTCTTCCTCAAGCGGTGCTCCCGCTTCTCCTTCTACACAACATCCACCTTTGCATGCGTTCAGATTACACACAAAATCATTTTCCAGGATCTCTTCTGATACGATACTTTTTCCCAATTGAAACATGGTGCAAAGATACCTTGTTTTTACGACTCATACGGCACCTAAAAAAGACTCCAAAATTTTAACCTGGAATTAATGTTAATCTCATAGTTATCAGTACCTTTGCGGCCAATTTTTTTTTAACCTCTATGTCCATGAATTTGAGCATTTCTGAGATCACTCCTGCCACCATGATCCTTTTTGCGGTTATAGATATTATTGGCAGTGTTCCCATCATTGTTGACCTGAGAGCAAAAGCCGGTCATATTCAATCAGAGAAAGCCGCCTTGGTTGCCTCGGTGATCATGATCGCATTTTTGTTTATTGGAGAGTCTATCCTGAAGCTCATTGGTATTGATGTAAATTCATTTGCAGTTGCCGGTAGTTTTATCCTTTTTTTCCTGGCGCTTGAGATGATCCTTGGTATCACCCTTTACAAGGACGACGCCCCGGAAACCGCTTCCATTGTTCCTCTGGCCTTTCCTTTAATTGCCGGAGCAGGAACCCTTACCTCCATACTATCCCTCAGGGCCGAATATCATGTGGAAAATATTATTGTAGCCATCATTGCTAACATTATCTTTGTATACATTATTCTGAAATCGTCTAAGAAAATAGAGAAGGTAATGGGGAAATCAGGATTGGCTGTTATACGAAAGATCTTTGGTGTTATTCTGCTGGCCATTGCTGTAAAACTATTTACTACCAACATTTCAGGATTACTTTAAAAACTTGCTATGAAAGTATTCAACATCATCCTTATCGTTATAGCCTTAGGCCTTATCATTTATAACGCAACCCTTGTAGATTTCAGCAATCCGCTGGAAGGCGACAGTGCCATTGCCCTTATCGGGGTGGTTGCTGCCCTCTGTGCGGTATTACTGCTTATCATTTTAAACATCTCAAAGAAAATACAGGACAAGGTAAAGGAGAAAAAATGAAGTACGATCTGCTCATTATAGGTGGAGGTGCTGCGGGCATGCAATGTGCTCTTGTAATTGGTTCTGCAGTAAACAAACCCTATGCCCTTGATAAGGTTACCGGCATCATCATGCATCAGAAGGCGTCTCATCTTCAAAATGCCCTGTTCAATAATGTACTTGGTTTAAAACCGGGAACCCTTGGGATCGATATTTTAGAAGAAGGAAAACAACAGCTCGCTACCCTTTACCCTCATATAGATCAGATTCATAAAGAAAAAGTACTTGAGATCTCAGAGGATACAGGGGTATTTCAGGTAAGAACCAGCAAATCGGTTTATACAGCAAACAAGGTGGTCATTGCGGTAGGTTATACCGACCTCTTTAACATAAAAGGACTGGAATCCTATATAGAGCCTCATGCCTTATCTCCTGCTGATAAAAACCGTATTCAGCTGAGAAACACCAATCACCTGGTGACTCCCGGAATTTGGGTGGCCGGCACACTTGCCGGATGGCGAAGTCAATTTGCCATCGCAGCAGGAAGCGGGGCACAGGTTGCCACCGATATTCTCACCTTATGGAATGACGGGATTCATACCAAGGTACACGACAAGGTTGCAAAGTAAAAAGGGTTGATTACAGATCAGACTTTTTGCTGATATCGATCACGGCAAGAATCATGGGATCTTCTTTTCGCAGCACCTGCTGATAGGCATTTTGGCCGTAGAGCTGTTCTGCTATGGTTGCTTTGATGTATTTTTTAGCGCTATCCCGATACTCATAAAGGTCGGCATCAAAATCTGCCTTTCTCAGGTATTTCTCAAAGCCATCCACAAATTCATTTCCCACGGTGAACTCTTCCTGGAATACTTCAAAATCCATATCGACGAAGTCTTCACGATGCGCATCCAGGTACTCAAAAACGTAGAAAGACATAATACCCGATTCAAAAAATCCGTTATAATAGGTTTCTTTTCTCGTTTCCTCAAGGGGTACAAAAATATCCGGAATAATGCCTCCCCCTCCGTAAACGATCTTCCCCTTAGGTGTTTTAAACACCAGAGAATCTGCCACCCTTATACTATCTGCTGAATACAATTCGCCATTGTCATAACGCTTATAGAACTGCTCATAATAATCATCGGTGCCATTTTCATAAGACCTCTGAATAGATCGGCCCGTTGGAGTATAATATCTTGAAACAGTAAGCCGGACAGAAGAGCCGTCACCTAGTTCCATTTCACGCTGTACCAGACCCTTTCCGAATGAACGACGGCCAACGATGGTACCCCGGTCGTTGTCTTGTATGGCTCCGGCCACGATCTCACTGGCTGAAGCAGACTTCTCGTTAAGCATCACAAAGACCTCTCCATCTTCAAAATCCCCACGACGAGTGGCAAAAGATTGTTCTACAGCCCCGCTTTTATTCCGGGTAAAAAGCATCAGTTTTCGGGAAGGAAGAAATTCATCGGTTATTTGTTCGGCAATTCCCAAATAGCCTCCGGGATTATCTCTGAGATCCAGGGCAAGCTTTTTCATGCCCATTGATTTTAAGGCCTTCATGGCAACCTTAAATTCCTTAAAGGTACTCTCAGCAAAACGATTCAGACGAATATACCCCAGGTCTTCGGTAAGCATATAATAGGCGTCAAGGCTGGGCAGTGGCACCTTAGAGCGATTGATCTCTACATCGTAGACCTTGTCTTCAGATTTTCGGTAGACCTTCAGATTCACAGGCGTATTGACCATACCCCTGAGTTTTCTGACCACCATTTCGTTATTGTAATTTTTCCCGTAAAGTGTATCCTCATCGGCCACCAGGATCCTGTCGCCCGCCCTGATACCGGCCAACATACTGGGACCTCCTTCCAGGGGCCTGATCACGGCAACGGTATCCTTGAACATGTTGAAGCTTATTCCTACACCCACAAAATCACCCTTCATATTATCAGCCACCCTGGCTGCCTCCTGCCTGGGAATATATACCGAATGCGGATCGAGCTTATCGAGAATATTATTTACCGTAACATCAACGATACTATCGGTATTCACCTCATCTACATATTCATAATCAATGTAGTCGATGAGTCTGTTCAATTTATCTTTCTTGGAGTTGGTCGAGAAGAGCTTCTCGGGCGTATCGTTAAAATTTAATTTACCCCCTATGAGCAATCCAAATGCGAAAGCCATTGCGAGTACAAAGGGTAGTAAATACGATTTAAGCTTCATTTAATCATCTTCTAAGGTTGGCATATGAACCAATTCCACACCTGCCCTGGAGAGAAATTGCATACCGGAGTCATCCTTATAGGCACTGTGATAAACCACACGAGTAATTCCTGCCTGGTGCACCAATTTGCTGCACTCCTTACAGGGCGATAAGGTGATATACAGGGTAGCTCCTTTACAGGACTGTGTTGAAGAGGCCACCTTTAAGATAGCGTTAGCCTCTGCATGAAGCACATACCACTTGGTATAACCCTCATCATCTTCACAGTAATTTTCAAATCCTGTAGGGGTGCCGTTATAACCATCGGAGATGATCATTCGGTCTTTAACAATAACTGCCCCAACCTGCTTTCTTTTGCAATATGACAATTTTCCCCATTCCCGGGCCATTCGCAAGTAGGCTTTATCGTACTTCAGCTGTTTTTTCTCTGACATAGGTGAATTTGGGTCAAAAAAAGCAACTCTATCTGATCATATAGGTTGCTTCCTTCGATGTTTAACGAAGATATAAGGTTTGTTACTGATTTACAACACTATAGCTATTAAAATTTTCTATAAACTGAGATAGGTATCTCTTAAGATGGGCAGGGCCACTCCGATCACTATCGAAGAGATCACCATGACCCAATCACGTTTATTGAACCGGAATACGGCCTGTATCAGGAACCCGAGTAAAAGCACTGCCAACACCACAATGATCTGAGCAGCTTCGACCCCAAGGGCGAACTCAAGTAAGGTCAGTAATTTATTATCTCTGCCTTCTACATTCATCCTGAAAAAACCGGAGAATCCAAGACCGTGAATCAATCCGAAAAATAAGGTCACAAAGAAATTAATCCCCATTTTCTCCTTTCGCGCTCCCTTCCCGGCAGTAAATACATTAAACAGAGCCGTCAACAAAATGGTAACGGGTATTAAAAACTCAACCCAGGCGCTATTTACTGCGATCACATTATACGACCCCAGAAGTAAACTTATCGAATGTCCAATGGTAAAAACCGTTACGAGCCAAAGTACCTTTTTCCAGTCTTTAAAGGTATAAGGCACCGTAAGCGCAATAAGAAAAAGAATATGGTCGTAGGCATTAATATCTAAAACATGGGTGAGTCCCAGCTTCACATTGAACCAAAAGTCAGTCATAATTTGAGGTTAAAATTCAGGTACGGTCAAACTTACAATAATTCGTGAAAAGAATGAACTACCTACCCTACGAAAATAGACGGCCTTATAGTTATTTCCTGCCAGACTCCAGGTGACACCCCCTCCATTAACACCTCCTGAGAACCATGTAAATATTCGTCAGGCCCTGTCAAGGATCTAAAACCCTCTTTCTTTCTGGATCTGTTCGTAGGCTTTTTGTACCTGCCTGAACTTATCTTCGGCCCCTTTTTTAATGGCTTCATCCTGAGAGCGTACTTTATCGGGGTGATATTTTTTCACCATCTGACGATAGGCTTTCTTGATCTCAGCTACTGAAGCCGTAGATTCTATTTCAAGGATCTTATAGGCGTTATCGGCAGAATTGACAAACATGGCCTTAACACTTTCAAAATCCCGGTAACTTATGCGAAAGAATCCGGCTATTTCAAGGATCTTCCCGCTTTCTTTCTCACTAACGGCGCCATCTGCCGCGGCAATACCGAAAAGAAAGTGAATGAGCTGCAACCTGACCGCGTACCCCAGCTTTGTGTTTAGGTACAAACAAATACGACGGGCATTAACCTCCCGGTTTTTAACCACCTCATTAAAGGTTCGGAAAATGGCATTCGCCTTTTCTTTTCCGTAGGTAGACACAAAATACCTGCGTACATAATCGAGTTCTGTGGTGTTCACCCGGCCATCAGCCTTGATCACAATAGAGCAAAGAGATAGAAGATTTAATTCAAAATCTGCCGGACTCACCTCATTACCCCGGCTGCCAAAAATAGTTCCGGGATCTACCCGCGAAACCTTAATGCCATCAATAAAGCTCCCAATAAAAAATCCGAGTACGGCTCCCGGAAAACGATATAGAAGGAAACCAATAAATGCGCCTATCCATTTATACATAGTAGTACTTTGAGAGTTCAAATATAGTGTTTCTGAAAAGTAGTTTACAGTTTGCTGTGTGCAGTTTGCGGTATTAGATGTAAGAGCCGAAGCAAGCCTGCTCCCTATGACCTGAAAACCAATCCGGGAAAAGAAAAAATGACCCTGCAGGTGTATGTTTTTCCATATATTTGCGACATCTTATTTGAGATAAAATTTACTGAGTCCGTCTCAGATCAAACTAAACAAAGGAAATATATGTATCCAGCAGAATTAGTACAACCCATGAAGGAAGACCTGACATCGGTTGGGTTTACAGAATTATTAACTGTAGAAGATGTTGATAAGGCTATCGCAAAAGAAGGAACTACACTGATCGTGGTAAATTCAGTTTGCGGATGCGCAGCGGCAAATGCGAGACCGGGAGCTAAAATGAGCCTTCAAAACACTAAAACTCCTGATAATCTTTTCACCGTTTTTGCCGGCTTTGATCGTGAAGCCACTGATAAGGCAAGAAGTTACATGCTTCCTTTCCCTCCATCATCTCCGAGCATGGCTCTTTTCAAAGACGGCGAGCTGGTTCACATGCTTGAGCGTCATCATATTGAAGGAAGACCTGCAGAAATGATCGCAGACAACCTGATGGAAGCTTACAACGACTTTTGCTAATCAGCTCTGAAATAAATCATTACAAAAAGCCACGTTCATTACGTGGCTTTTTTATCCCCCTTGACCTGCCACCAACATGCAACAAAACATTTTATTCATTTGTACCGGCAATTACTACCGCAGTCGGTTTGCCGAAATCATGTTTAACCATCTAACCAACCATGTCGATCATGGGGTGACTTCCTTTTCAAGAGGACTTCAATTATGGAGCGGTAACAAAGGTCCTTTATCGAAACACACCATGACCTATATGGAACAAAAAGGGATCGACATTACTGAGCACCTTCGTTTACCCCTTTCATTAAGCCTTAGAGACCTTAAAGAAGCCACAAGGGTCATTGCCATGGACCGAAAGGAACACTTTGTGCTCATGCAGGAAAAATATCCGGAATGGGCAGAGCGCATTGAGTACTGGAGCTTTGAAGACGATTATATCAAAGACCCGGCCCTGGTACTTCCGGCCCTGGAGAAAGAGGTAGTGAAACTTGTTGAAGCCATCAAATTGCCCTATTTTCAACCCGCAGATAAATGATGTTATGTTGAAACTCATCTCCTATCCATTAACGGTCATTTACTACTTTGTTTTTGGGCTCCTTTTGGTGATATTCCATCCGATTCAATGGTTTTGCCTGAATGTTTTTGGATACCAGGCACACAAAAAGAGTGTTGATTACCTCAACCTTGGGCTAACCCGCTGCCTGTTGATCCTGGGTAATTGGGTAAGCTTCAGAAACACACAAGAAACTCCGGCGGATAAACCAACCATTATTGTTGCCAACCACCAAAGCATGTACGACATCCCGCCTATTATTTGGCATATGCGCAAATATCACCCGAAGTTTATCAGCAAGAAAGAACTGGGCAAAGGCATTCCCAGTGTTTCCTATAATCTTCGTCACGGAGGTTCTGTACTCATCAACCGCAGAAATAGTGATCAGGCGTTAAGGGAGATCAAAAAGATCGCAGCCTACGCTAACCAGCACAGGCGATCGGTGGTTATTTTTCCTGAAGGAACCCGAAGTAGCGAGGGCAGGATGAAAAAGTTTAAACGTTCCGGTTTGAAGACCCTGATCGAGGATATGCCGGAAGCCCGCATCATTCCGATCAGCATCAATAATTCATGGAAAACTGTGCGTTACGGAGCCTTTCCCATGGGTGTCGGCAACCACATTACCTTTGATGTTCACCCCTCGGTAGAGGTGAGCAGTACAGATACCGAAACCCTGATAGATCAGATAGAAGAAACTATAATTTCACGTATAGGCAATAATGAGTAATAGCGAGATCATAGAGAAGACCATAGCCTTTGTTAAAGAAGCGCTGACGAATGCCGAGGGCGGACACGATTGGTTTCATACCCAAAGAGTTTTTAAAAGTGCCCTTTTTATCGCCAAAGACGAAAAAAAGGCTAATCCTCTTATTGTGGGACTCGGTGCTCTTTTACACGACATAGCCGACTCTAAGTTCCACGAAGGAGATGAAACCGTAGGTCCGGAAATGGCTTCCGGTTTTCTTCACGAGCTTGGCGTTGAAGAGGAGGTTATTCAGCATGTGGTAAAGATCATAGAAAACATCTCTTTTAAAGGAGGTAACTTCGCGCAAAAGTTCAGGTCTGTTGAGTTAGACATCATACAGGATGCCGACAGGCTCGATGCCCTGGGAGCTATTGGTATTGCCAGGACGTTCAACTACGGCGGCTTTAAGAACAGACCTTTATACGACCCTGACATTCCGCCCAGGCTCAATATGAGCAAGGAAGAATATAAAAACCACAAGGCTCCCACAATTAATCACTTTTACGAAAAACTGCTCCTGCTCAAAGACCGCATGAACACTAAAACAGGAGTGAAGTTAGCTGAAGAGCGCCATAGATTCATGGAAGATTTCCTTGAACAATTCTATGCTGAATGGGAAGGAAAACGTTAAGAATACAAACCAAGCTCTTTTCCCAGGGCGATCAGACCTTCATAGGGATCTCCTTCCATTTTTAACAGAAACGCAAAGGCTTCTTCTGTAGACTTCCCTTTTTGTTTCAAAGCTTTTAGTGTTGGTTCACTTCCCTTTAGTTGATGCTGAAGAAGGTGTTTTTCAACTAACAGATGTCTGTAAGCATCCTGATGAATTACCGGAACATCCTGCCCGAAAATTTCAAAAGGCAAGTCTATATATTGAAACCTGGCAATAATCACAGCCTTCCCTTTGATCAATTTTTCTTTGATATTAAAACTCTTTTCCTGATCAAAAAAGGCTGTAACTGCTTTCTTAAAATGATCGTGATCGTCAACCTCGCATAGAATATCAAGATCACTTTCAGGCCCTGCAAGGTCCAGGGGAAAGGTTCCTGCAAGCACCGGATCAAAATGACGAAGGCGCTCGAAAACCCGCAGCTCCCGAAGCGCCTTGTATACTTTTTGCTGACTCAGACTGCCATTGAGCAGATAGCCGGGGTCAACCATATTCATTTGATTATTCTCCTTTAAATTCAGGTTTGCGCTTTTCCAGAAAGGCGGTTGTACCTTCCTTGAAATCTGCGGTGCCAAAACTGGCTCCAAATCCATCGATCTCTGCCTTGTAACCTTCCCGGTTAAATCCGGCATTGACCACGCCTATAGCCGTAGCAATAGCCTTAGGCGAGTTTTTAGCGATCCTGCCGGCGATCTTCTTGCAAAGCGGCAATAGCTCTTCCTGGGCTACCATATGATTTACCAGGCCCCAAAGATGCGCCTGTTCTATACCGATCATATCACCTGTCATGATCATTTCCATTGCCCTTCCCTTTCCAACGAGCTGGGGTAAACGCTGGGTACCTCCATAACCGGGAATGACCCCTAAGGTTACTTCAGGAAGTCCCATCCTAGCATTATCAGTAGCTATTCTGAAGTGACAAGCCATAGCGAGCTCAAGCCCCCCACCAAGGGCAAAGCCATTTATCGCAGCAATGACCGGGGTTGATAACTGCTCGATAAAATCAAACAGAACCTCCTGACCCTTTGCGGCAAGAAGCGCCCCTTCTTCTTTGGAAAAATGAGCAAATTCAGAAATATCGGCCCCTGCAACAAATGCCTTAGAACCCGATCCGGTAATAATAATTGCCCTGATATCAGTATCCTGATCAAACTCTTTGAAGGCCGTGTGTAGCTCACTAATGGTCTCACGGTTCAAAGCGTTCAGTTTAGACGGCCTGTTGATAGTAATAACTGCAATGTGTTCTTCTTTTTCAGTAAGAATATTATTGAATTCCATATCGTAATTTTTATCAGATTGATACTTTTACTATGAACGTAATGAAGTGGTGTCCGGCTCAGACTTTGGGAAAGCTCACCGTAAAAACGGATCCCTTCTGTGGTACAGACGTAAAGGTAATACTTCCTTGATAGGTTTCCACAATATTTTTAACCATTCCCAGGCCAAGCCCCATGCCACTGGTCTTGGTGGTAAATTTGGGTTCGAAGATCAATTCTTTCATATCTTCTTCAATACCCATCCCGTTATCTGCCACAGAGATCTTCACCTTGTTTTCCTGTGAAAATACGCTCACCACGACCTTAGGATCACGGTCTTCAGGGATGGCCTGAATGGCATTTTTCAAAAGATTGGTCACGATCCTGATCAATTGGGTCCTGTCCAGTTTTGCAATGATCTCTTCTTCATCGCTTACAAAGGTAATGTAGTCTTCGTGAAAAATATCCAGGGCAAGCCGTACCACCTTAACTACATTAAGAGTTTCGTTCTGTTGGGCCGGCATATCCGCAAAATTGCTGAATGCCGAAGCAATATTGCTGAGCGTGTCTATTTGTTGTATCAGGGTATCTGCAAATTGCTGAAGTTTTTCCCGGGCATCGGGGGCTTTAGGATCGAACCTCATCTGAAAACTTTGCAAACTGAGCCGCATGGGGGTCAACGGATTTTTGATCTCATGGGCTACCTGCCTGGCCATTTCTCTCCAGGCCTGTTCCCGCTCACTTTTAGCCAGGAGGGCTGCACTCTCGTCGAGTTCGTCGATCATGCTGTTATAGGCATCAACCAGGGCACCGATCTCTTCACTGGGATCTTCCAGGTATATCTTTTCATTTTTCTTACTCAGCCGTGTCTCATCAAGTTTCTTAATAATGGTTTTAAGCGACCTGGTAATATAACTTGATATCAGGTAGGCCAGAAATACTGCAAGGGCAAGAATGATCAGGATACCGCCCCCCTGTCGCATAAGGAATTCTTTCAGCTCGTAATTACTAAAGCTGTTGTCTTCAAAATACGGAATGTTTAAGATCCCTATAGGTTTGAACCGCTTATCGAGGATATAACTGTAAGAGGACTGATAGCGCCCGCCGGCTGCCGACTTTTTCTCCACATATCGTTTTCCCAGTGTAGGATGGGAACCGGAGCTTTCACGAAGATTCTTCAAAACGACCGGAGAGAGTTTTACAAAAATGGAATCATCTTCATAAACAGGTGGCCTGGAGCTCTTGATCAGATTGCCCTGAAGATCGAAGATATTGAAGTTAAGGTTTTGTATATCGGCTATGTCATAAATATCATCCTTAAAGATGAATTTTAAGTTCTCGGTCTTCACCTCATAGGTGGTTTCTTCTAACACATAGTTAATATGTGCCTGTACCTGCTCTTCCTTTCTTTCAAGACGATCTTTATGATAATCTACATTTTGTTCCCGGTATTGATAAATAGTGAGTCCCGCAAAAAATATAGATGCAATGATCACCAACAGGATCATGGTCAGGAAAATGCGAAATCTCAGAGAAAGCTTGTTATACACCAATATCAGTTTTCGGGTATTTCATCAACAATTGCGCCAATCAGGCTTCCGGATTGCGTTTACGAATATTCTTATAGAGCTTGATACCAAGCATCAGCAGAACGCCTAAACCAATAATTCCTACCACCCCGAAAACCCAGTTAATGGTACTTTTAAGGATCACCAGAAAAACCACTGCAAAAAGAATAATGGTTGCCCCCTCATTCCAGATGCGCATAAAGGCAGAAGAATATCGTACATGCCCGCTTTGAAGCTCTTTAAACATTTGATGCGTCTTCATATGGTATACGTACAGCAGTACTACGAAACCAAGTTTAACCAGCATCCAGCTCTGGGTGATCCATCCGGGAATGATGATCAATAGCCATAAGGCAAATATCGAGGCTAATACAGCAGACGGCCAGGTAATGATATACCATAAACGTTTGGCCATCAACGCCAGTTGTTTTCCAAGGATCTCCCTGTCAGGAGAGGGTTTCTTAGAAGCTTCGATCTGATAAACAAATAACCTTGGGATATAAAAAAGCCCTGCAAACCAAGTGGTCACAAAAATGAGGTGCAGGGCTTTTATATAATTATAGTATTCGGCCATTATCTATTTGATATTCAGATACTCCAGGTTCTTATTATTGAATTCCTGATTAAAGTTATCTATTTCCTCATCAACTACCGCATTGAATTTCTTTAATTCTTCGCGGATCTTTACAGACAACTCATCCTTCACGGCGATATCCTGGGCTGTTGGAGGAAAATCATCTATAGTTACCAGGCTGTTCAGGTGCGCCAGCTTATTAGTAAGCCTGATCGGGAAATTCAACGGATCCTGGTTACTTCTGTTCTGCGTCTGATAAAGTGCCTTCTCAACCTCTCCTAATTTTTCCTTCATCCCTTTAGCCTTTTCAACCAGGTCTGAAACCTCTTCCATATCACCGTAACGGTTAACAAAGGTATCTAACTGCTCATTGATCTTTCTGATCTTTTTAATGGTTTGATGAGCCTCATCAACGGTAGCATTCACCTCTTCCACAAATTCAAATTGCTCCTGCATTTGAGCTACCGTCACTTCTGAGCGTGGATCAGGAAGAATCGTGAGGGCCTGCTCCTGCTCTTTTCCGTTAACATTGAGAACCACACGGTATTCTCCGGGAACAGCTTTTGCCCCTTCCAGGCTGGCCCACCATAAGATCATCCCTTTTAATTTCTCAGCACCTTCATAACGTGTATCCCAAACAAAGGTGTTACCCCCGGCTTTCAGATCTTTCAGCTTGTTCTCTTTATGGAAAGTACTATAGGTTTTTATGGTGTCTCCTGCTTTTTCAAGGAAGGTCAGAGAAACAGAATCCTTTTTGGCATCGAAACTCTTCAGGTAAAAATGAGTGATCACCCCGTTAGGCATATTCGTACCTGCCGAATTAGATTCGCGACCGCCACGACCTCCAAGTCGATAGCTGTCACGTGGCTTGTAAAGTACAGCCTCCTTACCTTCAAGATCTTTATTCAATTGATGCAGTACCGTAAGATCATCGATCATCCAAAGGCTTCGCCCCTGGGTAGCCACGATCAGGCTGTTGTCTTTAATAGCAAGATCGGTAATTGGAACCACCGGAAGATTCAACTGGAAAGGAGTCCAGTTTTTACCATCATTAAACGAAATATACATTCCGGTTTCTGTACCGGCATACAACAATCCTTTACGGTTTGGATCTGCCCGCAGTACCCTGGTAAAATGTTCTCCGTTGATTCCATCGGTGATGGTTTCCCAGCTTTTACCATAATTTGTAGTCTTGTATAAGTATGGCTGAAAATCACCTTCCTTATAAAGTGTACCTGCCACATAGCAGACAGCCTCGTCAAAAGGAGAAGGCTCAATACTATTGATCATTAACCATTTTGGCGCTTGTTTTGGAGTAACATCTTCCCAGTTTTGACCTCCGTCACGGCTTACATGTACCAGTCCGTCATCACTTCCTACCCAAAGAAGACCTTCTTTAAGCGGACTCTCATTAGCTGCAAAAATGGTACAGTAGTACTCAACACCGGTATTATCCTGGGTGATAGGACCTCCGGAAGATTTTAATTTCTCAGGATCATTACGGGTAAGATCAGGACTGATCACCTCCCAGCTTTGACCTTCATTCTCGGTAACATGTACATGGTTTGAAAAGGTATACAGACGGTCCGGATTATGCTTACTGAACAAGATGGGGAAGTTCCATTGAAAACGGTACTTCATTCCCTCAGCACCGTAACCCATAGGGTTGTCAGGCCATACGTTAACTGCCCGGGTAGAACCCGTTTCATGGTTTACACGGGTAAGAAACCCTCCGTAGCTACCCCCATAAACAACGTCGTCGTTCTCAGGGTCTACAGCAATATGGGCAGATTCACCCCCGGCGGTAGACTCCCAATCGTCTTCGCTAATGCTGCCATCTTCGGTGCGATGTGCGATTCGAATGGTAGAGTTATCCTGTTGGGCTGCATAAATTCTGTATGGAAAATGGTTGTCTGTAGTAACCCTGTAAAATTGTGAAGTAGGTTGGTTATGATAAGTACTCCAGGTATCTCCCCCATCATAGGAAACCTGTGCTCCACCATCGTCACCGATGATCATTCGTTGTGGGTCTTCCGGTGCTATCCACAGATCGTGATGATCTCCGTGAGGAGCATTACTGCCGCTAAAGGTCTTACCGCCGTCTTTTGATTTGTGGTAAGAAACATTCATCACATATACCACATCTTCATCCTGGGTATCTGCATAGATCCTTGAATAATACCATGCACGCTGACGCAGGCTGCGACTATCATTAATGTGATCCCAGGTTTCTCCGCCATCTTCAGACCTGTACACCCCTCCGTTCTCTTTATTCTCTACGATGGCCCAAACCCGGTTTGAGTTTACCGGAGATACGGTAACCCCGATAATACCAAGGGTACCTTCAGCAAAACCTTCGTTAGTTGATATCTCTTTCCAGGTTTCTCCAGAATCGGTACTTTTCCATAGTGAAGAACCTTCCCCACCACTGCTCAGACTGTACGGAGTTCGTTGTACTCTCCAGGTAGAGGCGTATAAAATTCTCGGGTTGTTCGGATCCATGATCAGATCAACCGCTCCGGCCATATCGTTAGCAAACAGAGTCTTTTTCCAGGTTTTTCCGCCATCAGTACTTTTATATACCCCTCTATCCTGGGTAGGTTTGTAGATATTACCCAATACTGCCGCATATACCGTATTATGATCTTCCGGATGTACAACAATGCGAGGCACGTGGCGGCTTTTATCCAAACCTGCCTTACTCCATGTTTTTCCGGCATCTACACTTTTCCAGATCCCATATCCAGAAGAAACATTTCCACGTACGGTTTTCTCTCCCCCGCCGGCATAGATCACATTGTGATCGCCACGGGCTACAGTGATAGCACCGATACTGCCCCCGAAGAACCCATCAGAGATATTCTCCCAGCTTCGGCCTCCGTCTTCAGTTTTCCAGATACCGCCACCGGCAGCTCCAAAATAATACAGGTTAGGCTTTCCCGGAACCCCTGTCACGGCAGCAGAACGCCCGCCACGAAAAGGACCCACCAAACGGTAATCAAGAGAACTATAAAGGTCTTCTGTAAATTCAACTTTATTTTTTTGTGCCTGAGAAGGCATAAAGGTAAGTATACACAGGAGCATAACCAGGCCCCTCAGCATAGGTAGAGTTCGCATTTTTAAGTTTGTTAGAGTTAGGGGCTCAATTTAAAAATTAATTATGAATCGCTACTAATTCTTACCAATTTCGTGCGGACTTCCTTATGCAAATAATATCCGGTTACCAGGGTTGATAAAAGATCTGCGATAGAAAAAGAGATCCATACCCCAAATTCTCCTAAAAATTTTGGCAGGATAAGCACCAGGGGAATAAAGAAGAACCCTTGTCTCGTAAGGGTTAAAAAGAGTGCGGGACGTGCTTTCCCGACTGCCTGAAAATAGGCCGAACCTATAAGCTGGACAACCACTATGGGGGTAGCTGCAAAAACCCAGCGCATAGCATCAGGAGTTTCTCTGAGCACCTCAACATCATCGGTAAAAACCCGGGTGATCTGTTCAGGAAAGGCCATGATCAGTGCAAAAACCAGCAACCCTAAAAGAGCTGCGTATTTTATGGCCGTGCCAATAGACTCCTTTACCCTGTCGTATTGGTGGGCCCCATAGTTATAGCCGGCAATCGGCAAAAAGCCCTGGGTAATTCCAAGTACAGGGAACAGGGCAAACATGAGCATTCTCCCGATAATGGCATATACGGTAATGGAAGATTCTCCCCCCAGATCGAACAGAATATTATTTACAAAAAGATAGGTAACACTTACCACAGCCTGGCGAGCCAGGGTGACTCCTCCCAGGGAAGCTATTTCTTTTACCAGTGAGAAATCCAGGCCGAGATGCGACCAACTGATCTTTAATTCGGAATGCTTTGAAAGGAAGAACCAAAATATATAAACAAAGCACAGGAGGTAAGAACCGGTGGTTGCCCAGGCGGCTCCATACATACCAAGATCCATCACATTGATCAAAAGGTAGTCTAAGATCAGGTTCCCTACCGAGGGTATGATCATGGCGACCATGCCGAAGCGGGGTTTACCTTCAGCGCGTATCACGTTATTCCCCATCATGCATAGCGCCAGAAAAGGTACTCCGTACAGCACGATCAGGTAATAGATCCTTGCGGGTTCGAATATGGCTCCCTTTCCGCCGAATCGCGGTATGATCTGATCGGCCCAGGCAATACCTGCAAAAACCAGAATACTGGTCAGCACCAGGGTAAGCACCAGCTGGTTACCAAAGGTTTTTAGGGCTTTGTCCTTATTTTTTGCTCCTAATGCTCTGGAAATAATGCTTGCCCCCCCGATACCGATGGACATACCCAGGGCAGCAATGAAAAAAGAGACCGGCAACACTACGTTGATCGCTGCAATAGCCACAGAGCCTATCCAGTTACCAACAAAAATGGTGTCAACCAGGATATTCAGAGACATGACAAGAATCCCGATGGAAGCCGGCACAGCCTGCTTGACCAACAGACCTCCAATAGGCTCTGTACCCAGCTCTTCCGAAGAAATTTTTGCCATGAAATTACTTGTTAGTTCACCCTGACCTCAGGCTGATGAGCCCACTCATCTACCCACCTGGCGATAACCTTCACCCAGGCTTCATTGTCGTTCAGACAGGGAATGAGGTGAAACTCTTCACCCCCGCGTTCTTTAAATTCTTCATCTGCCTCTAAACCGATCTCTTCCAGGGTTTCCAAACAATCAGAAACGAAAGCAGGGGTGACGACAGCCAGTTTTTTAAGTCCTTTCTCTGCGAATCCGTTAATGGTTTTATCAGTGGCGGGTTTCAGCCATGGATCGATTCCCAGACGTGACTGGAAAGAAGTGGAATAAGTTCCCTGTTTTAATTCCAGGTATTCTGCCACCTGCCGCGTAGTTTCATAACACTGGTGCCTGTAACAGTATTGGTGGGCAGGTGAAGGAGTTTTACAACACTGACCGTCAATGCGACAATGCGACTTAGTAATATCTGATTTTTTGATATGTCTTTCCGGCACCCCGTGATAAGAAAAGAGCAGGTGCTCCCAATCTTTACCCTCCAGGCTGTCCCTGATCGATTCTGCCAACACTCTGACATAATCCGGATGGTTATAAAAGGCAGGCACATTGGTAAAGCTCATTTCAGGAAAGTGTTGCTTACGCACCTCTTCAGCCAGCACCAAAATGGTTTCGGTGGTGGCCATGGCAAATTGCGGATATAACGGCATCAAAAGAACCTCCTTGACTCCTTTATCATAAAGCTCCTGTAAACCGGCCTTTATAGATGGATTTCCGTAACGCATAGCCAATACTACAGGTACGGCAGTCATATCATCTACCTTGTCGCGAAGTCTTTCAGATAATACAATAAGAGGCGAACCTTCATCCCACCAGATCCTGGAATAGGCCTCAGCAGATTTTTTAGGCCTTGTGTTCAGTATAATTCCTTTAACGATAAGGGTTCTCAACCACTTTGGAAGATCGATAACCCTGCCATCCATAAGGAACTCATCCAGGTAGCGTTTTACATCTTCGGGATCGGTTGAATCGGGTGATCCGAGGTTTACCAATAATACTCCTTTCATACAGCAATTCTTTTGACACAAAGTTAAGACTAATTCAAAAACCTTCTTGACCCATGCCCCATTGAAATTTTATAACCGAATAGACATGACCAATACTTACTCTTCAGATCGCAAACACCACTGAATGCCCCCCAAAATATGACTCTCAACAAGGGGTTCACCAAAGGCAGCATCACTATGCCCAAAGCCTGTATAAAAACTGCGACCCCCATCAAACTCATGACACCATGCAATAGGGTGAAAAGAACCGTTTGTTCCTCCCCGATAGCTTGATTCATCCAACATCAAAAGTACATGAAGATCAGCATGAAGAGATTTAAAATTATACCATTCATCCATTCTTGACCAGGAGTCAGGCAGCATATTTGTTGAAGGATGCTCATGGTCACGAACTACAACAGTTGCTTGCTGCGGTTCCGGATGACTTTCAAAATACCCACCTACCAGGGCACCATACCATCTCCAATCGTATTCAGTATCTGCGGCAGCGTGAATACCCATAAAACTCCCTCCTTCCCGAATGTACGACTCAAAGGCGTTTTGTTGAGCCATATTCAGCACATCACCGGTTGTTGACAAAAAGATCACCAGGGCATATCTCTTTAAATTCTCTGTATTGAACTTTTCAGATCTCCCGGTATGGTCTACCAAAAACCCATTACCTTTTCCAAGCCGCCTGATCAGGGCAACTCCTTCAGAAATAGAGCCATGTCTATAGCCCTCTGTTTTTGTAAACACCAAGACTTTTTTCGGGCCCTCATCGTCTCCCGCCTGAAAGGCACTCACTTCGCCGGAAAAGAGACCTGTAAAACACAAAAAGATAAAAAGCCTGAAAGTTTGCGAGATCATAGCCTAACCATTGTTTAGGGAGGTAATATATTTTTTAGGAGTGGTGCCGTATTTCTTTTTAAATGCCGCAATGAAATGACTGGAAGTACTGTACCCTACTTTTAAACCCACCTCATTCACATTATGCTCACCACTTTCAAGCATTTTTCGCGCTACGGCCATCTTGTAATCAAACAGGAAACTGTAAACCGAATCTCCATAGATCTGCTTAAAGCCTTCTTTGAGCTTTTTAAGGTTGAGCCCTATCTCCTCAGACAATTCCTGCAATCCGGGCGGGTCGGTCATACGGGCAATGATGATATCCTTGGCTTTTTTGATACGCCTTACGTTATCTTCATCAACCAGGAACGGACATTGTTCGGTATCGGCGTCTTCAGGTTTGTTCAGGTAAAGCCCTAATAGTTCATAAACCTTTCCTTTCAGATAAAGCTTTTTAACCGAAGGATGCAGATTGCAATTAATGACCTGGCTTAATACTACCGCCATGGCGGGGTTTATAGGTGCCGTATTATAGTATTTCTTGTCCATATTCTCTTCACTCAGGAAGGTAATATAACCGGCCTCCATTGAAAAAAGAGAATGAAATTTTTTGATACTTATCAAAATTGAAACCACCCAGGTATTGGCAGACAGGTCAAGATGAATAGGAAGGTCTCGTTTTGGGTTGTATAGAAGCAGAGAGTCATCCTCTTTGAGAGGTATGGAATAATTGCCCTTGTTAAACAAAAAACCGCCTTCACCCTTTAGGCAAAAATGGAATTGAATGAACCTGCTGTTCACCTCCCTGGTATATTCTGATATGGTGTCACCATCATTACGATTAATAAGCATTACAAACCCCTCTTCAAACTGAAATTCGACCGGGGTACCTGAAGCGATATTTTTTTCCTGGCTCATAAGTAGTTTTCTAGTGTATTTTATTTAGAATTGTTCTAAACTAAAATTCACACTTCCTTTGTGAATCCTTCAAAATTAAGGGTTTTCGGATAAATTATACGTAAAAAACAGGCAAATCACTTACAGCGATATAAAAAGTACTTTCAGCGTTATTTTTTTACTGACAGTCGTCATATTTTTGCAGTTCAATTCGGAATTAACTGAATGAAGGCATATAACATCTCTAAACACAGTTCGTTTTACGTCGTAGGATTGAGTTATAAAAAAGCCGATGTGCATACACGCGGTATTTTCAGTCTCAACGAAGAATCGAGAACTAATTTATTGCGTCAGGCAAAATCATCAGGTATTGACGGTATTCTTGTTACTTCTACCTGTAACAGAACCGAATTATTCGGTTTTGCACAACACCCTTTTCAGCTTATTCAATTACTTTGCGGGAACACCCAGGGAACGGTAGAGGAGTTTCAAAAGGTAGGATACGTTTACAAAAACTATGAGGCTATCAACCATATGTTTCGGGTAGGAACAGGTCTTGACAGCCAGATCCTGGGAGATTTTGAGATCATAAGCCAGATCAAACAAGGTTTTTATGCCTCCCGGGAAGAAGATATGACTAACCATTTCCTGGAACGTTTGTGCAACTCGGTTATCCAGGCCAGCAAACGAATTAAGAATGAAACCGAATTATCTTCGGGAGCCACTTCAGTAGCCTTTGCTTCGGTTCAATATATCCTGTCTAAGGTTCCTAATATTTCAGAAAAGAACATTCTTTTATTCGGAACCGGAAAGATCGGAAGAAATACCTGTGAAAACCTGGTAAAGCATACAGACAACGATCATATTGTACTGATCAATCGTACACGGGATAAAGCAGAAAAGGTGGCCGGAAAGTTCAATCTTCTGGTAAAGGAGTACGGAGAATTGCAGGAAGAGATACGAAAAGCCGATGTTTTGGTCGTGGCTACGGGGGCACAACACCCCACGGTATCAGGCGACCTGATCCATACTTCAAAACCTTTACTGGTACTTGACCTTTCCATTCCAAGAAACGTTGATGATAATGTCGGTAACTTAGAGAATGTAACCCTGGTACACCTGGATCAATTATCCAAAATGACCGATGATACTCTGAAACGTCGGGAAAAATACATTCCAAAAGCCGAAGCGATCATTTCAGAGGTAGAGGGTGATTTCAAAAAATGGCTGGAGACCAGAAAATTTGCTCCGACCATCAAAGCTTTGAAAAAGAAGCTCAAATCAATCCAGGAAGCAGAGATTGACAATCAGCGCAAAAAGATCAAGGACTTCAACGACGAACACGCTGAGATCCTCAGTGATCGTATCATACAAAAAATCACCACACATTTTGCCAACCATCTGCGGGAAAGTCCGAACAGCTCGGATGAAAGCATTGAACTTATCAAGAAAGTGTTTCAACTAGAAACTTCTAAATGAATAAAATAATACGAATTGGTACTCGCGACAGCGAGTTAGCCATGTGGCAGGCCAGGCATGTGCAGCAGAAATTAGAGGCCCTGGGGTACCAAACATCGCTGGTGCCGGTAAAATCAACAGGAGATATTGTTCTTGACAAACCTTTATACGAGTTGGGTATTACAGGAATCTTCACAAAAACCCTTGATGTTGCCCTGCTCAAAGAAGAGATCGACATAGCCGTGCACAGCATGAAAGACGTGCCCACGGCCCTGCCTTCAGGCATCGTCAAAGCAGCTGTACTCAAGCGCGCCAATTCGAACGATATCCTGGTAGTAAAGAACGGCACTGAATTCCTGGACAGTAAAAAAGGTCATATAGCCACCGGAAGTCTCAGGAGAAAGGCCCAATGGTTAAGCAGGTACCCAAAGCATCAGGTATCTGACCTCAGGGGAAATGTGAACAGCAGGATGAGGAAACTCGAAGAAAACCCATGGGATGGCGCTATTTTTGCCTCAGCTGGTCTGGAACGCATTAACCTGAAACCGGAAAATGCCATCTCCCTGGACTGGATGGTTCCTGCTCCCGCGCAAGGGGCTATGATGATAGCAGCCCTGGAAAAAGACCAAGCCTTGCTCAAGGTATTGCATAAACTGAACGATTACGAAACAGATATCTGCACGACCATTGAACGTGATTTTCTGAGAACCCTTGAAGGAGGTTGTACCGCACCTATCGGAGCCCTTGCTACCGTAGATGTTGATTATCTTCATTTTAAAGGGGTTCTTCACTCCCTTAACGGAAAACAGAAGGCAGAAATTGAAAAGAAGGTGCTCATCGAAAATATAGAAGGCCTCGGAGCCATTTGCGCAAGGGAAATTTTAATGAATGGTGGAGACGCCATTATGAAAAAAATTAAGAAAGCCTTAGCCAACTAGGGCACATAGTTCTGTAAGCCATGAGTAAACCCATTCGCATTCTCAGCACGAAGGTTTTGACGCCCCCGCAGAAGGAGCGCCTTTTGCATGCGGGATTTGCAGTGGTGGAACATTCATTTATCAAGACCAACCCCGTTAATTTTACTGCACCGGCCTTTGTAGAAAAGGGCATTATAACCAGTATGAATGCTATTGACCCTTTGGTGGAGAGGGGAATAAAGATCGGGAAGTGTTTTTGTGTTGGTCAAAAAACAGCTGCAGCCCTCAGGGAAGCAGGTTATAGCCCGGAGGTTTGCGCAGAATCAGGAGCGGCACTTGCCCGGATATTGATCGAGAAGTACCGGGGCGAAAACTTTCATTTCTTTGGCACGGACTCAAGAAGAAACGAACTTCCCGAAATGCTAAGCAACAATGACACACCCTTGACGGAGATACATGTGTATGAAACCGTTTTAAACCCGGCTAAGGCACCCGGTAAATTTGACGGAATACTGTTCTTCAGCCCAAGTGCTGTGGCATCCTATCTGCAAGAAAACACCCTGAACGATTCGATCGCCTTTTGTATTGGGCCCACCACAGCAAAAAGCCTCGATAAGCATCATGCAGAAACAGTAATAGCAAACACCCCCACCGCAGAACGCCTTATTCTTGAGGTAATCAAGTATTTTAAGAAACAAAAAGACCACAATTTAGACCCACGAATATGATAAAGAACGATCTGTTTTTAAAAGCCCTGAAAGGAGAAGAGGTTTCCAGACCACCGGTATGGATGATGCGACAGGCCGGGAGATACCTGCCCGAGTTTATGGCTTTAAAAGAAAAATACGACTTTTTTACCCGATGCCGTACTCCGGAGCTCGCAGCCGAGATCACTGTACAACCCATCCGGATCGTTAAACCCGATGCCGCTATCCTCTTCTCAGACATCCTGGTAATTCCCCAGGCGATGAACATCGAGGTAGAAATGAAAGCAGGAGTAGGCCCTTGGCTGCCTTCGCCAATTCGTTCTGCAAAAGATGTTGATCAGGTTATTGTTCCGGATATCGATGAAACCCTCGGTTATGTGATGGACGCCATAAAGCTTACCAAGGAAATGCTTAATGATGAAGTTCCACTGATCGGATTTGCCGGTTCTCCCTGGACCATTCTTTGTTATGCCGTAGAAGGTAAGGGTTCAAAAAGTTTTGATACTGCAAAAAGCTTTTGTTTCTCGCAACCCGAGGCAGCCCACCAACTCCTCCAAAAGATCACTGATACCACTATTGCCTACCTGAAGAAAAAGGTAGCCACGGGGGTGAATGCCGTTCAGGTTTTTGATTCCTGGGGAGGAATGCTATCACCGGAAGACTACCAGGAATTTTCCTGGCCTTATATCAACCAGATCGTCGAAGCCTTATCTCCTTTAACGGAAGTTATTGTATTTGGAAAAGGCTGCTGGTTCGCCATGGACACCATGGCAAAAAGCAAGGCCAGCGCCCTTGGAGTAGATTGGACCTGCTCTCCTGAGACGGCAAGAAAACTTACCGGAGGCAACATCACCCTACAGGGAAATTTTGATCCTTCCAGGTTGTTTACACCCATTCCTCAGCTTAAAAAGATGGTTCACGAAATGATCGATCGCTTCGGAAAAGATAAATACGTGGTGAACCTGGGGCACGGTATTTTACCCACGGTACCGGTAGACCATGCAAAAGCCTTTATAGAGGCAGTTAAAGAATACAACTCCTGATGAACGCCCCCTTAAAACTTTTAAGGATCATTCAATGGAGACAACTTAAAGGGGTGGCCGGATTTTTTTTCCGACACCCCATTCTTTTTTTAAGCGCTCTTCCGGCTACCTGGCAATGTGTTTCCATTTGTGACCGCAAGTTTGGAAACACCCATCATAAAGACAATAAGGCCAATGCTTTCAGACACGCCTTATGGAATATGCTTTTGGTACGCAATGCCTTACTATGTTGCAGCAATTCCATGACTTCTGAGGCATGGGCAAAAGAACTTACCGACTGGCATGAAGATTTTTCTCCCAATCGCGATCTTGCCAGGGCAATGGACCTGCACAATAACCAAACAGGAAGGCTCTTATACCGTGAAAAATTCGGGAAGAAACCAGTAAAAAATCAACAAATCACTCAAGCCTTATTACCTTTGTTGAAGGATGCAAAAAAATTGAAGGACTCTCAAATGACCATGAATCATGCCCCTCTTCAATTGTTGTATCTTAACACATAGCAAAAATGAAAGATCAGTTTTACGCATATATTCAAAA
Organism: Robertkochia marina; assembly: GCF_004799345.1. Classification (GTDB taxonomy): domain Bacteria; phylum Bacteroidota; class Bacteroidia; order Flavobacteriales; family Flavobacteriaceae; genus Robertkochia; species Robertkochia marina. Next base: position 875,487 of record NZ_SSMC01000001.1, on the reverse strand, counting down.
GCTGCAGGATGAGATCACTCAATCGCTGGAGCAAATAGACGGAAAAGCAAAATTTCAACAAGATCTATGGAATCGAGAGGGCGGCGGTGGCGGTCGCACCCGTGTTATTGAAAATGGCAATGTTTTCGAAAAAGGAGGTGTAAATATATCTGCCGTGCACGGCCCGCTACCTCCGGCAATGCAGCAATATTTTAAGGTGGGAGATGTTGATTTCTTCGCCTGTGGATTGAGCCTTGTGATCCACCCGAAAAATCCCTTTGTACCTACCGTACATGCCAACTGGAGATATTTTGAAATGTACGACAAAGACGGGAAGGTGATCGATAGTTGGTTTGGAGGCGGACAGGACCTTACTCCTTATTACCTCTTTGAAGAAGATGCCGAGCATTTTCATACCGTCTGCAAAACGGCCTGTGATCAGCATCACCCTGATTTCTATAAAGACTTTAAGGAAAAGTGCGACAACTACTTCTTTAATAGTCACCGTAATGAAGCAAGAGGAATTGGCGGGTTGTTTTTCGATTACTGCAGGGCCAATGAGAACATGTCTATCTCAGACTGGTACAGCTTTGTTACCGAAGTTGGAGACAGTTTTTTAAAGGCTTATGTTCCTATTGTAGAAAAAAGGAAAGACCTTCCTTTTACACCCAAGAACAGAACCTGGCAGGAGATACGAAGAGGGAGGTATGTTGAATTTAACCTCGTCCACGACAAGGGTACCTTATTTGGACTTAAAACCAACGGACGAATTGAAAGTATCCTCATGAGCTTACCTCCTCACGTACAATGGGTCTATGACCACCATCCTGAACCGGGTTCAGAAGAAGAAAAACTCATTAAAGTACTTGAAAACCCTGTAACCTGGGTTTCCTGAATTTAAAAACATCAACTCATGTATCCTTTACGCAGAAACCGAAGACTAAGAACCACTGAAGCCATCCGCTCCATGGTAAGAGAAACGACCCTCTCTCCTGCCAATCTTATGGTACCTCTTTTTATCACAGAGGGCAAGCAGGTAAAAGAAGAAATTGCTTCCATGCCTGGATATTACAGGTATAGCCTGGATCTGTTAAAAAAAGAAATACAGGATTTATACCAAAGAGGCCTGCGCTCAGTACTCCTGTTCGTGAAGGTACCTGACAACCTTAAAGACAACAAGGGAACTGAAGCCCTCAACCCTGATGGTTTAATGCAGCGTGCTATTAAGATGGTCAAGGAAACTGTTCCTGAAATGCATGTATATACCGATGTAGCCCTTGACCCCTACTCCAGTTACGGACATGACGGCATCGTAGAGAACGGAAAGATCTTAAATGACCCCACTGTGGAAGTACTGTCACAAATGGCCGTAAGTCATGCCCGGGCAGGTGCCGACTTTGTTGCACCCAGTGATATGATGGACGGACGAATCTATGGGATCAGACAGGCATTAGAGACTGAGGGCTTTTATGATACCGGCATCATGAGCTACAGTGCTAAATACGCCTCCGCATTCTACGGCCCCTTCCGTGATGCCTTGGATTCGGCACCGGGATTTGGAGACAAAAAAACATATCAGATGGATCCGGCCAACAGGATGGAAGCCCTGCGGGAAACCTTTATGGACATTGAAGAGGGAGCCGATATCGTCATGGTCAAACCAGGGTTGTGTTATTTAGATATTGTTCGTGATATCAGGGAACAGGTTACAGTACCCGTGGCAGTGTACCAGGTAAGTGGAGAATACGCTATGATCAAGGCGGCAGCAGAAAAAGGCTGGCTGGATCACGATGCTGTCATGATGGAGCAAGCCACCGCCATAAAACGTGCAGGAGCTGATATCATTGCAACTTATTTTGCTAAAAACATCGCCGAATTATTATAAACCACCATTGATGTCTAAATTTAGCCTGCTAACCCTCATCATAATTCTCAGCATGAATATTTCAGGATACTCTCAGAAGGCCGAGGTAAAAGCTGCCTTTCTTGAAAAGTGGAATAACTCATCTGCATATCTCATTGAGATGGCAGAACAAATTCCTGATTCTTCCATGGAGTATCGACCAACGTCAAGACAGATGACCATCAGAGAGCAATTACTCCATATCCGTTCTAATATGCTTTGGCTGGGTGATACTTATTTCAATACAAACGATGTAAAATCTCCCAATAAGGAGAACCCCTCAAGCAAGCAAGAGCTCGTACTTGCACTCAAGGAAAGTTTTAAGAGGGTTGCCACTCTTGTAGAGGCTTCAGATCCTGCAAGGCTTCAGGAAGAGGTGGAGTTTTTTGCAGGCCCTAAAACACGGCTGCAAATTCTAAACTTACTGCAAGACCATGTAACCCATCACCGGGGCCAATTAATTGTTTATATGAACCTGTTAAACATAGAGCCGCCCAGATATAGCGGTTGGTAACAGGCATTCTCTATTTTATTAGTAAATTAGCTATAAAGCAACTACCACTCAAATGACCTTACTCATTTTATTTGCCCTGCTTTCTATTTTTTTCTCATTCCTGTGTTCCATCCTGGAAGCTGTGTTCTTAAGCATCACACCCACGTACATTAATGTATTGAAACAGGAAGGAAAGGGGTATGCCTTTACACTTGAGGAGTTAAAAAAAGATATTGATCAACCCTTGATTGCCATACTTACCCTTAATACCATTGCCCATACTGTGGGAGCTATCCTGGTGGGAGTTCAGGCTGAAAAGCTGCCTTATTCCATCGATTTTTTCGGTGTTAACATGGTGGGTGTAGTTTCGGCCATCATGACATTTCTGATCCTTGTGGTTTCTGAGATCATACCAAAAACCCTTGGGGCCACCTATTGGAAACAGCTGGCCAATTTTACGGCAAAGACCCTAAAACTTCTAATCATTCCCTTAAAATACACCGGTCTCCTTTGGTTTATGCAGCTTACCACTAAACTTATTGGAGGAAAAGGTGCCCATGCCTCTGTTTTTCAGCGGGAAGATTTTACAGCCATGGCAGATATCGCACATGAAGAAGGAGTTTTTGAGGAATCAGAATCTAAGGTGATCAAAAACCTGGTTCAGTTTAACCAGATACAAGCAAAAGATATCATGACTCCGAGAACGGTCATGAAAACTGCCTCGGAAGATCAACCCATTGAAAAGTTCTTTGAAGAAAATCCGCAATTGCGATTTTCCCGAATACCTATCTATCAAGACAAACCCGACAATATCACAGGTTTTGTTTTAAAAGACCAGGTACTGGAAGAAATGATCAACGGGAACGGAAAAGAAAAGCTCAGCGCTCTCAAAAGAGACATTTTGGTAGCCAAACGAAATATCCCTATTCCTAAATTGTTTGAGAAGTTTATTGAAAACAAGGATCATATTGCCCTCGTAGTAGATGAATATGGCTCTATTGGAGGTCTGGTGACCATGGAAGATATCATTGAAACACTGTTAGGGCTGGAGATCGTTGATGAGAGCGATAATGTAGAAGACTTGCAATTACTGGCTCGTCGTAACTGGCAAATTCGGGCCGAGCGAATGGGAATACTTGAAAACCCGGAAGAAACGGAAGACAATGTACCGGGCATCGATTAACACCCCTATAGGAACTGCTATTCTGGAGGGTACCGAACAAGGATTAAGCCGCTTTACACTTTCAGAAGAAGAGGCTACTCATACAAACATCCCGCCCTGTCTTGAGGAACCCATCCGTCAGATCACTGAATATTTTAACGGGCAACGCACCACCTTTTCGCTTCAGCTGGTTCCAAAGGGCACCCCCTTTCAAAGGTCTGTTTGGACGGCTCTTGAAAAAATTCCCTATGGTTCTACGGTCTCGTATGCCGAACTTTCAAAAAAACTCGGAGATATTAAAGCGATCAGGGCCGTGGCTGCCGCCAATGGAAAGAACCCGTTATGGATCATTATTCCGTGCCACAGGGTGATTGGCAGCGATGGCTCACTTACCGGATATGCAGGCGGCCTCTGGAGAAAGAAATGGTTGCTATCTCATGAACAAGGGTTTTCACAAACCACGCTATTTTAACCTGGATATTAGCCGATAAAATTGACTATCCCTTTAACCCCTCAATTGAGTTTGAGAGGCATCAGTTACAATTTATTTCACTGAAATCGAAGACCTCATTTCTCACCTTACTTATAGAAACTGAATTATTGAATAATGCAAACTTATCAATTCCATGCCCTGTAGATCTTGCGGAAACTTCCATGGTGTAAACGCCCGGAGCATCAAAAACAACAAAGACATCATGGGGATCGTTATCACTGGTTTTTGCCTGCCATTTAAATCCAAGGTCACCACCTCCCCGATACACCTTTAACCAGCCATCGCCAGATGCACCCTCGGGGTTAGGCTCCTTTCCGGTACCTAAAGGATATACCCTTAGGCCGTCTTTTTCTCCATAAAAGTCGGCTGCATCGGCAAAACGCAGCCAGGTATCATTATGCTCAGAACCCTTGTCACCAATTGTAACGGCCGACTTCCAAATAAAGCGATAAGTGCCCGGTGCTGAGATGTTAATTCTATACGAAGTGCTACCATTACCGGGTTGATTGAAATATTGACGATTTTCCCAAACCATATATCCTGATCCGGAAATACCTGGTAAATCATTTTTAAGTACCCACCCTTCAGGAAAAACAGCAGCCTCGAATTCAACGAGTACCAGTCCATCAGACTCCTGGAAAATATATGAAGATGGATCATTACAATCTGGATTCAAAAGACATCCCTGTGAATTTACCGAAGCACCTTCAGGAGTATTAGGGCATTGATCAGAATCATTGCTGATACCATCGTTATCATCATCCAACTGACTTGCTGCACATCCCTCAGCATTCACATTAGCTCCCTCAGGGGTTTCAGGACATTGATCTACATCGTCGCTGATACCATCATTATCATCATCCAACTGACTTGCTGCACATCCTTGAGCATTCACATCAATACCCTCAGGCGTTTCAGGGCATTGATCTAAATCGTTGCTGACACCATCATTGTCATCATCCAATTGACTTTCCGCACAACCTTGTTCATTCACATTAGCTCCCTCAGGAGTTTCAGGACATTGATCCAAATCGTTGCTGATGCCATCATTATCATCATCTAATTGACTTTCGGCACAACCCTGCCCATTCACACTGGATCCCTCGGGGGTTTCAGGACATTGATCCAAATCGTTGCTGATGCCATCATTGTCGTCATCCAACTGACTTTCCGCACAGCCTTGCTCATTCACACTGGCTCCCTCGGGCGATTCCGGGCACTGATCAAGGTCATTGGCAATACCGTCCTTATCGTCATCATTGCCTGCAGAACCATCACCACCGCCGGAGCCACTACTCCCGTCTCCTCCATTACCACCATCAGAACCTCCTGAATCGCCACCACCCGAAGCATCGTCCCCGGAACCTTTATCATCATCAGGTGGAATAGGAGTTTCTGTTTGTTCTGGGTTTTCGTTATCCGGAATAACATCATCCTTGCCGCAGGAAAGGGTGATGCTCATTACTGTAAATAGTGCAAAAACGATCGTCTTAAATGCAGGAAAAAGTTTAAGTTTCATGCTGCAAAGTTTAACAAAATAAAATGAAAACCGCTCTGTAAATTCCTGATTTTGTGGGTTTTATACGATTAACTACAGTTTTAAACCTACGTCTGAAAGAGAAAAAGAATCAACCTGAAAAATTTTTGTGATTAATAGGTATATTTAATCCAACCTAAATTTAACTGATGAAACTGCTTAAAAACCTATTTAAATTCATAACCGCCCTACTACTCCTTTTGGTGATCTCACTTTATGCTTTTAACTACGATTACCTGCTCACTGCCGCCAGGGTTATTTATATGGAAGGACATAAAACCGCCTACCTTGACGACTATAAACATTTTGACAACCGGGTGGTAGAAGCACCCGATACCCCGCAACCCTGGCCTGAACATAAACATTATAATCTTGGCGAACCCAATGATCGTCTCATGGAAACTCATAGCGAATTCGGTACGGTGGCATTTCTCATCTTCCAAAATGACAGCCTGAGATATGAGAATTATTTTGATGGCTATAACGAGAACAGTAAAAGCAACTCCTTCTCTATGGCCAAATCATTTGTCTCGGCCATGTTAGGGCATGCCCTTATGGAGGGCAGTATTAAAAGCCTGGACCAACCTGTAGGTGATTTTTTCCCCGAATTCAAAGAAGGTCTCGCCGGAGAAATGACGGTAGGAGATCTGTCAAGCATGTCGAGTGGACTTAATTGGGATGAGTCATATTATTCTCCATTCTCGGTGACCACCAGAGCTTATTTTGACGAATCGCTTGCCCCTATCATTAAAGATCTTAAAGTGGTTGAACAACCCGGAAAAAAGTTTAAATATCTCAGTGGAAACACCCAGTTGTTAGCCATGGTCCTTCAAAAGGCTACAGGATCGACCCTTTCTGAATATATCTCAGAGCATTTCTGGAAACCTATGGGAGCCGAACATGACGCCTTATGGCAATTAGACAGCGAAGACTCCGGGATGGAAAAAGCCTATTGTTGTGTAGCTGCATCTGCCAGGGATTTTGCAAGGTTCGGGAAGCTTTACAAAGATGGAGGGCTGTGGAATGACAAACGTATTTTACCGGAAGATTTCGCCAAACGCTCTATTGTGCCAAGATTTCCCGAGGATACCGAGTACGGGTATGGACTCTGGCTGTTGAACCATATGGGAAAAGACTTTTTTATGCTACGCGGGCATCTAGGTCAATACGTTATTGTACAGCCTGAAGACAATATCATGATCGTAAGGCTGGGCCATCAGGCTGCCCCTAAAAAAGAAAACGATCCTTTCAGAGCAGATACCTACATATATATTGAGGAAGCCTATAAAATTCTGAACAATGCTTCATAAACTCCCCTTAGATCATATTTTATTCCTGGACATAGAAACGGTACCTGAAACCGAAAAATACGATGATCTGGACCCTGTTAAACAGGATCTTTGGGCACATAAATCGCGATATCAACGCAAGGAAGATCAAAGTCCTGAAGAGTTTTATGAAAGGGCCGGCATCTGGGCTGAATTCGGGAAAATTGTATGTATCTCCGTAGGCTTCTTCACGGTGAAAAACGGAGAACGGCAGTTTCGAACCACTTCATTCTTCGGGGAAGAAAAAGAACTTTTAATGGAGTTTAAAAATCTTCTGGAAACCCATTATTACGGCCCGCAAAAGATCCTTTGCGGACACAATGCCAAGGAATTCGATTTTCCTTATATAGCAAGACGTATGCTCATACTAGGTATTTCTTTACCGGAGAAACTTAACCTGTTTGGCAAGAAACCTTGGGAGATTCCCCACTTGGATACTATGGACCTCTGGAAATTCGGAGACTTCAAGCATTATACATCACTAAAACTTCTCACTAATGTTTTGGGTATCCCATCGCCAAAAGACGATATTGATGGAAGCATGGTTAGCCAGGTATATTACCGGGAGAATGACCTGGATCGAATCGTGACCTATTGCGAAAAAGATGTGGTGGCCACAGCGCAGGTGCTTTTACGCCTGAGGGGTGAGGATCTCCTGACACCCCAGGCCATAAAGCATGTATAGCTAACTATTTGATGAACTTTTTAAATGCCCTTTCTGTACCCACCTCATAAACGAGGATATACATGCCGGAACTTAAAGATGCGATCGATATGGGGTTTGAAGCATCCTGTCCTTCTGCTATAACCCTCCCAACCGCATCGGTCATAAAATAAGCTCCTAAGCCATTAGTATTTCCGGAAAGAGAAATGGTTTGCGATTCGTTACTCTTTATAATAATTATATCTTCTTCAGGAACAGCTTCAGGGTCATTTATGACTCCATAGTAATCATCATCATCACCCCAGCCAACCTCAGATGGATCCTCTTCACGAACTACTTCTCCCAAGGGTTCATCAGGGTTTGGAGCATCTCCGATCTCTGGTACCTCAGGTGCCACTTCTCCGGGATTGTCTGCCGGCCCATCTATAGGGACTTCAAACGGATTATCCACAGGGTCGCTCACTGGATCATCGCCGGGAGTATCTCCCGGATTGTCTACAGGATTATCCACAGGGGTATCTCCAGGGTTGTCAACAGGGTCATCTGTATTATTTTCTGAGGGCTTGGTAGTAAAGACCACTGCCTTGGCATATTCTGATCCCATCAAAGCAGAACAAACCGTGCGCACTTCCAGCATATATTCGGTGTTTTCTTCCAGGGAGGAAAGTGATATACGGTTCTCATCAACCATCTTTGATAACCAGTTATCGTCTGAAGATTTTTTATAACGAACTTCATAATAAGCGTCTTTCTCCAGGTCCCAGCTTACTACTGCCTCATTGATCAACACCTCTTCTACTATAGTGTTCGAGGGTACAACCGTTGAGCAGCCGGATTCAGCCACCCCTGTAACGATCAATGAAAAGTCCTGAGATATATTCACCAACTCACCTTTGTGCGAAACAACGATCTTATATTCTCCGGATGCATTTTCTATTTCGATCTTCTCAAAGGGGTCTACCCTATTATCTCCTTTCTTTGCTCCTCCCCTGATATCACTTAAACTCAACCTCCATGGATAAAACACCTCATCTCCCTTTATAACACGAACATCAAGGTCGTTCATCAGTACCCTGGTAGAATCGTTAACCCGGCCATGCATTTTTCCTGAATAGGCCGGATCTGTCCAACTCAAAGAAACCGAAAAGGTTTCCCCTTCACGGGCGGTAACGTTCATAGCAAATTCTTCCCCATTGCCCAACTGATTTTCATCGATACGTGTATTTACACCCACAGCATCTATAGTTTCTGCAGCGCGTTTACTGTTAATGATACCCCATCCGAATCTTGCATCCGGTCCGGGAAAATCTCCGGCTTCGTCGGCTGTGTGCAGCACCAGACCTTTTAAAGTAGCAGCCTTCATATAATCTCCAAAAGCAATATGGTAGTACTGTTGTAACAGCAACAGGGAAGCCGCTACACCCGGGGAGGCCATGGAGGTACCTGAGAGGGTTTTATAACTGTCTTCCCCCTCGTCGTATGCAGAATAAACATTGACCCCTGCTCCGGTAATATCCGGCTTGATACGGCCATCATCGGCCGGGCCGAAATTACTGAAGTAGGCTATATCAGCACTGAGCAATTCTCCATTTGCATTAACCTCAAGCTGATCTGCCGCCGCCACGGTCAAACCGTTCTTCGAAAGAGCAAATCCGAGCAGAAGATCATAACCATCCGCGGCCGTTCCCGTCAAGGGCTCATCATTATATTCAAGATGTTGTGAATTCCCTGCTGCGGTAACCATCAGGTAGTAGGGTGCAGCATGCATGATTTCATCCCAGTCCTGAGCCTGATTTACATAAGAACCAAAATACCAATCGGGTAAATTCCTCCCGCTTAATCCGTACGAATGATTGGATATCAATAATCCATTGGCAGCAGCCTCTGCCGCCTCTCCTTCATCCTGATTCCAGTCAAAAGACTGCCCATTGGCATTAAAGGCCACTCCCTTTGCCTGAGGATCTACCCCGGCGGCTATGGCCGTTCCTAAAACATGGGTGGCATGACCACTTACTCTTCTGGCATTGTCACCCACACTAAACCGATCATCAAATTCCTGATGGTCAGGCAGGGCTTTACCGCCATCCCATATTCCTATGGTCATCCCTGTACCGTCAACTCCAAAATGATCGGAAAAGTCTCTTGATAAAAAGTTTGTTCTGTTTCCTTTTACCACTACTTCATTAAAGGACTCCTTATAAATGGGGGTTCCTCCCGGCCCCACTTTCTGTAATTCGCGATAACCACCGCCGGGAAGCTCTTCGGTAACTTTCCATCCGTGAGCACGGGCTTTTTTTACTGCTTCAGATTTATTGGCTATGGCACGCTTTTTAAATTTAGCAGCCATCGCACGCAGATCTTGATTTGGGGTATGCGATCTCTCAGAATACGTCGATGTATTTTGAGAAAATAGCGCGTGCGATCCCAGAAAAGACCATAAACACAGAGCCGAAATTACCAAGAGCTTTGTCCGGTGGTTATTCATAAATTAAAATTTGGGGTAACTCTAATGTAGAACTTTACTTACAAATACAGATAAAAAGCAATATTTTTTCGATGAAATGCACTATTAATGTAGTTTTTTTCTTTCATGGGTAAGTATTGGCAATTGATAGAAAGCCTGTATGTTCCTGAGAAAATGAAGGATTTAATACTGTTTTTGATCTGTATAGTCGTTTCTGCAGCAAGGAAGGTTTCAATCTTAACCCCTTCACCATTTAACAACCCATTCGTTTTCAACATGTCTTCTTTCCGGTACAACCTACCCTAAATATTCTTTGTCCTCAGTCAAAATGAATAATCTTTCATTTCTGTACCTTTGCAGCAGAAACAGAACTATGCTAGAAAAGAAGACATTAGATTATGAGAAAGTAGTGCTCATTGGGGTGGTCAACCAGGAGCAGGACGAAGAAAAATCTAAAGAGTACCTGGATGAATTGGAATTTTTAGCTTTTACCGCCGGAGGGCAGGTAGAAGGCCGATTTACTCAAAAGATCGATATTCCCAACCCGAAAACATTTATTGGGACAGGTAAAATGGAAGAAGTTGAAAATTTCGTCAAGGCCAATGATATAGGTACGGTTATTTTTGACGACGAACTTTCTCCGGCCCAGCAAAAGAACATTGAACGCATACTGCGGTGTAAAGTACTTGACCGAACCAGTCTTATTCTCGACATTTTTGCCCAACGAGCACAGACCAGCTACGCCCGCACCCAGGTAGAGTTAGCTCAATATCAATATTTACTTCCCAGACTTGCCGGATTATGGACTCACCTTGAACGTCAACGAGGGGGTATTGGTATGCGCGGACCCGGGGAAACGGAGATCGAGACCGACCGTCGTATCGTAAGAGATCGTATCAGCCTGCTTAAGAAAAAGCTCGCCAAGATAGATAAGCAGATGGAAACTCAGCGAGGTAACCGCGGAGCCCTGGTAAGGGTCGCCCTGATAGGGTATACCAATGTTGGAAAATCTACGCTTATGAATGTGATCAGTAAGAGCAATGTTTTTGCAGAGAACAAACTTTTTGCCACCCTCGACACCACCGTACGAAAGGTGGTTATAGGAAACCTGCCCTTTCTGTTGAGTGACACGGTAGGTTTTATCCGAAAGCTCCCTACCCAACTGGTTGAATCGTTTAAAAGTACCCTTGACGAAGTTCGTGAAGCCGACCTCTTATTGCACGTGGTTGACATCTCTCATCCGAATTTTGAAGAACATATTGCCTCGGTGAACAAGATCCTTGACGAGATTGAAAGTGCTGATAAACCCACCATCATGGTGTTTAACAAGATCGATGCCTATACCCACGAGACGATAGAAGAGGACGATCTCATTACCGAAAAAAGCAGTAAACATTTCACCCTGGAGGAGTGGAAAAATACGTGGATGGGCAAGATCGGAGATAATGCCTTATTTATTTCTGCATTAAATAAGGAGAATCTTGAGGATTTCAGAAAGAAGGTATACCAGGCGGTAAGGGAGATCCATGTTACCAGATTCCCTTACAATAACTTCCTGTATCCGGAGTATGAAGAGATCGACCCGACTTAATGGTCAGACGATCTTCCGATCACTCTTAAATACTGAAATTAATACCCAGCAACCAGTAGGACTGCAGGGCGTTATCTACATTGTCAAAATCGGCATCCGGAATTCCGAGGGTATTAATGGCATAGTTAAGGGCCTCCTGCTTGTTATCACGAAGTCCGAATTCAAAGCCTAAACCAATATTCTTCCAAAGGGTATAGGCCAGGGTATTGGTCCATGTCCAATTGGAAAAATTGGAGCTCTTGTAACTGAAAAATCCTGTGAAATTAGATTTCACCTTCAGGTCGCCCCATTTTTTAAAGTAATCGGCCATGACCTTGGCACCCGTCGAAGAGGTGAATATATCGTCAGAGGAGCTAAAAACGAAGTTGTAGTTGAGCGGGTGTACCACAATGGTCAACTCATCTTTGATGGCCAACCAGGTAACCCCTGCCCCCAGGTCTAAATACCCCGGATCATTAAAATTACTTAGGAGGGTCGATCTGTATTCTGCCATTGCAGAGAGGGCAAATTTTTCAGAAAGCTTGTAGCCGAATAGCGAATTAACGTTAAATACATCGGTGGCCTCCCGAAAACCTTCATTATCGTTAGGGTCGTTCTTATCATCGAACTTTACCCATTGAATATTGACATTCATGGCGTTCTTCCAAAAATAGGCATCCCGGTCTAGGTTGGCAAAACCATTGAAATTGAATCCTATCTTACCGGAATTCACGTTCGGTGACTCCTGGGCGTACCAGTTGTCGAACTGAGAGATACTTATTCCACCGGTGAGCAATGCACCGACCTGCCAGCCTTTAACGTTGTCGATCTGCTCGGTGAGAAATTTCACCTCATCTTCCAGCAATTTAATACTGTCTTGTTTCTGTTCTTTGAGTGCTTTGAGCTCTTCGATGGTCTGCGCGGAGGCAAGAGAAGAAAATAATACTACTGTAAGGAATAGATAAACGGATCTCATATGAAATAGGTATAGATTATAACTATCTGATTTGACATCAAATAACAACTAAATCTAACCCTTACATGTCAGAGAATATAAAAATCACTTTCTTTTGTACAAAGGCACCGATGAACAGGCCTCTCCGTACATAATGGTTTTGGCTATCGGCTGAAGTTTTCTTAACAAAAAGAGATAGGCGTTTTGAGGTACCGGCTTATTAGAGCAGCCTTTAACGATCACAGGAAGGTCCCGGAGGTATTCCAGATCGAGGTCATTGATGACTTCCTGATAGATCACTGTTTCAAGGTGATCAGGATCTCCCACAACAGTTTTTTGGGCATAAGGAGTAAGGTAGGTTGCGATAAGCATATATGCCCAGGCAGGAACAATGGCATCGGTAGAACAGTGCAAGGCTACAAAGGCATCCTGGTAGGATTGCCAATTCACTTCTTTAAGACTTTGCCTGAATTCCTTTTCTCTCAGCAGCAACCCTTCATAAAGCCACTGACTGATATCCAGCTGTACCCGCTCTCCTTTCGGATAGTGGTCTTCCAGGTCGAAGGTGACCAGCTTACTTTCGGCTACTCGGTTACGAATTTCTTCCATATTCAGTTTGCAGTTTGCTAAAATATATTCATTTGGTTTTGCCCAGATGCTTCATTAAACCAAAAATTGCCTTAGAAACTTCATCAGTCAAGGCAAAGGTTTCTTCAAATTCCTCTTGAGTTATATGATTAACATCTACAGCCAAATACAATTGCGACTTTAACTCATTACATGATCCTTTGGCAATGTCTGAAAATCTTATGAACTCTTTCTTACTTCGCCGCCCGCAACCTTCTGCAATATTTGATGAAATTGAAACAGCGGTACGTCTTAATTGTTTCTCAAGAACAGTTTCTCTTTTTGAAGTACTTGTTTGACCTAACTCGTAGGTCATCTTGTTTACAGCTCTTGCCTTTTGCCATGCAATAAGGTTTTCAAACCCTTTCTGAATCATTTATAGAATATTTTCTATAAATATAATCTATTCCAGAGTTCTTAATCTAATGATTTACAGTTTTTCATCCATAACTGCTAACGGCTAACTGCAAACTGCTTACTACAATAATCCTAATTCCAACTTAGCTTCTTCGCTCATAAGGTCCTGGCTCCATGGCGGATCAAAGGTGATCTCTACCATAGCGTCTTTTACCTCGTCAATGGTCTTTACCTTTTCCTCGACTTCTACAGGCAGTGTTTCTGCCACCGGACAATTGGGTGTGGTCAGGGTCATCAGGATCTTAACCTCGTGATCTTCATTAACGAAAACATCATAGATCAATCCTAGTTCATAGATGTCTACCGGGATCTCCGGATCGTAGATGGTTTTTAATACTCTTACGATCTTTTCTCCCAGTTCTGTGGTATTTATAGTGGCTTCACTCATTATCTTCTAGTTTAATTGTGTTTGATAGGCAATGGCATACATTTTTAATTGTTTAACCATGCTTACCAAACCGTTTGCCCTTGTAGGAGACAGGTGTTCTTTAAGGCCGATCTCATCAATAAAGGCCGTATCGGCATCGATAATATCTTTAGGTGACTGTCCGGAGAAAGCTCTGATAAGAATCGCTATGATCCCTTTGGTAATGATGGCATCACTATCGGCAGTGAATTTCAGCTTATCATCATCAAGTTCGGCATGTACCCACACCTTACTTTGACAACCCTTGATAAGGTTTTCATCCACCTTGTATTTATCGTCAATAAGAGGCAGAGATTTCCCCAGCTCTATCATGTATTCATAACGCTGCATCCAGTCGTCAAACATGGAGAATTCATCAACAATAGTATCCTGGATCTCTTTTATGGTCATAGTGAAAATTTTGAGCAAAAATACAACAACTTGCCATGCTATTCAACTGTTTCTGCCAATGATAATATAGCTTTAACCAATGACTCTAATGGCTTTGGTGCGCCCCCGTGATCAAATTCCGCCGACTTATATGTTCCTCCGGGAGACTTGATCTCTACCATTGCAGCCGGAGCAGCATCTGTAAATCTCTTTTCTCCTGAGCTTTTAAATTTATCCATCTCAGACAATGAAAATGAGCCTGAAACATCCAGTAACTGCTCCCACTCTTCTGATGTGATCTTACGGCCGGCACGATCCATCCCCTTTAATCCGGAACGCACCTTAAGACTGTCCTCGGTTATGGTGACCTCATACAAACTGCCGCGGGTAACCGCTTCGTATCGAAACATTTGAGGTTCGTTCTCCTGCAGCCCCTGATTCGAATTGCAATGGGAAAGAACAGCAATTAATACGATTAGAATTTTCATAGAAATAGGGTTTATAGTTAAAAGATATAAAAATGGCACTCAATAAGAGTGCCATTTCTGTACTTTATTATATTGAGAATTAGTCGGCCATGGTAACACGGAAACCTCCGTTTTCGAAATTGGCCATCATTCTTACTTTTTGACCTTCCGTGAACATATTCAAACAAGGGTCATCAGAATAATCCATGAAGTTCATGGTCATATCATTCGTACCACAACTCACGGTAGGATAGGTCGGACACCCTCTGCTTGGCCCGTCAGAATCAGGAGTGTCGGCCACAAAATCAGAAGCACCACAACCGCCATCGCCCCAGATGTGACGAAGGTTCAGCCAGTGTCCTACCTCATGGGTGGCAGTTCTCCCGGTTGAATACACGGTATTTCCGGTAAACCTGTGATCTAAAACTATCCCATCGGTAGCCCAGCTACCACCCGGAAATTGTGCATATCCTAAAATGTTTCCTCCGCGGTAAGGCATATTTCCAACAACCCAAACATTCAGGAATTCCTGAGGATTCACCACATCACTTCCTCCCGAAGAGGAGAATTTCATAGAATCATCCGGTCTCCATGATCTTTTCTTGGTAGAAACACGAATCACGTCTTCCAGCACAAATCGAATTCCAATATTAGATTCCACTGTCTGAAATTCTGAAGGAATGGTGTTTCGACCGGGATTTTGAAGATTAAAATCTTCATTCAAAGCATCAACCTGTTCCTGGATCTGCGATAAAGGAATATTTTCACTGGCACTATTGTAAATAACGTGGAAAACGACCGGAATTTCAATAACTCCGTTTACCAATCGCTGTGAAAGACCACTCTTAATAATGTTGCTGGTATGCAGTTCGATGGCCTGCATATTTACCGCAAGATCAGGGTCGTTCAGCAGGTTTTCATTTAAGACACCCATGGTACCACACTGGTCTTCTGCAAAAACTAATTGCTCCTGTATCTCATTTACAACCTCTTCGTTAGAAGTTGTCTTCTCACAGGAGGCAAGCAGCAGTAACAAACCGGTAAGACTCAAAAATAGTTTTTTCATAATTGACTAATTGTTAGGTTAATAGAGGCATAATATACACACTTTAACTTAATGTTAACAATTTGTTTAAGACAATTAGAAAACCATAATCGATACCGTAATTTGTATTTTGTCGATAACCCCTTTCCGTTAAAAGAGTCAGAAAGCTCCTTAAAAGTTATCAACAATTAAACAGTTTGAGAGCAAATGGATAAGAATCAACTGTGTTATGACTAGGCTAGCATCATTTGTGCTTTCTGAACGGCTTCGATAAACCGATCTACTTCTTCGCGGGTATTATAAAAAGCGAAGCTGGCTCTTACTGTGCCGGGAATCTTATAATAATCCATGATCGGCTGAGCACAATGATGTCCTGTACGCACTGCAACCCCCAGCTTATCGAGAATAGCACCAATATCATAAGGGTGTATACCTTCAATATTAAAAGAGATCACAGAGGTCTTATTTTCGGCAGTGCCGTAGATCTTAACCCCCTCTATTTCCTTAAGAAGTCTACCTGTAGCATAGTCGAGTAATTCGTGCTCATAGGCGGCAATGGCATCAAATCCGATCCCGTTCATGTAATCAACCGCTGCTCCAAAAGCAATTCCCCCACAGATATCGGGGGTACCCGCTTCAAATTTATGGGGCAGGTCTGCATAAGTGGTCTTTTCAAAAGTAACCTCAGCGATCATTTCTCCACCACCCTGGTAAGGAGGCATCTTCCTAAGCCATGATTCTTTCCCGTAAAGCATCCCTACTCCTGTAGGGCCACACATTTTATGAGCCGAGACGGTATAAAAATCAACATCCAGTGCCTGAAGGTCTGCTTTTATATGTGGAGCCGCCTGCGCACCATCTATAAGCACTGCGGCCCCGGCATCGTGTGCCATTTTAATGATCTTCTCTATGGGGTTGATCGTTCCAAGGGCATTAGAAATATGGTTGCAAAACACAATCCTGGTCTTATCACTCAACAATTGCTCATAGACCTCCATTTCCAATTCCCCTTTTTCGTTCATGGGAATAACCTTGAGAACAGCACCGGTCTTTTCACAAAGCATTTGCCAGGGTACTATATTTGAATGATGTTCCATGGCAGAAACCAGCAATTCATCGCCAGGTTGTAACAAGGCGGCAAATCCGTTGGCCACCAGGTTAATCCCATGGGTGGTTCCTGATGTAAAAATGATCTCATAAGGATGGGCCGCATTGAAATGCCTTTGTAACTTTTGCCTGGCCTCCTCATACTTTTCCGTGGCTTCCTGAGAAAGGGTGTGTACCCCTCTGTGGATATTCGCGTTGTAATTAGTGTAATAATCGGTTATTGCCTTTATAACCTGTTTAGGCGTTTGAGAAGTCGCTGCATTATCCAGGTAGACAAGGGGATATCCGTTGACCTTTCTGTTGAGAATAGGAAAATCTTCCCTGATGCTCTTAATGTCAATCATAACAATTCTTTACACAAAAATACTAAGTATTTATTAGGAGGAATCCCTATCTTAACATTTATTTGCAATAACAAAATCCCACCCCTGTGACTAAACTCAAACAAGGTATTAAGCTGCTCGGAGTCCTTCTCATAGGTGGACTTTTTGCAGTTTTCTTCCTGAATTATCCCAAGCTGGATATCATTACCGGATACTCATCAAAAAGCAATTGTTCCTGCACCTATATCGCGGGCAGACCTGAGGCATTTACCGACAGTGTAGACAACAACTTTTCTCCCGTAAATCTTGCCGACGATCGTGTGAGCAGATCAGAACAGGCTGCTTACGCTTCCCTTGTAGGATTAAAAAAACGTAAGGCGCGTTTTTTCCCTGAACTGGGATGCATCCTTATGCCACCGCAACAGGATGAGCTTACCTTTAGCGAGCGTCCGTTACGATCACGAAGCACAACCTCCCTGCCTTTTCCTTATGGAACAGCAGAACCAAGAGACACCGTATTTCCTGAAGTAAACTACGGGCTTCTAACAGAAACCATTGAAAATGCTTTTGCCGGTAATGAATTGCAACAAACCAGGGCGGTCTTAGTTGTTTATAAAGACCGCATCATCGCTGAAAAATATGCTCCGGGGTTCGATAAATCTTCTATTCACCTCGGATGGTCCATGACAAAAAGCATAACCGCCACACTTTACGGTATTCTTAAACATAAAAGTCAATTTGATTTAGATCAACCGGCAGCCGTTGAAGAATGGCAGCAAGATGATCGCAGTAAGATCACTTACCATCATTTACTTCAAATGAGCAGTGGTCTGGCCTGGGAGGAGGATTATTCGCGCATCTCAGATGTTACAGAGATGTTGTTTACTGCCACAGATATGGCCGGTGTAGCCAGTCGAAAAGAACTGCTCCATGAGCCCGGAGAACATTTTTATTACTCCTCAGGCACCACCAATCTCCTTTCCGGTCTTCTGAAGGATGAATTTCCCGACCTGCAATCCTATTTAAATTTCCCGTATGAAGCCTTGATCGATAAGATCGGCATGAACAGTATGATCATGGAAACAGATGCTTCCGGCACCTTTGTGGGTTCGTCCTATAGCTGGGCAACTGCAAGAGACTGGGCTAAGTTCGGACTGCTATACCTGCACAAGGGCCATTGGAATGGCGAACAGATATTTTCTGAAGACTGGGCTGATTACGTGAGCACGCCTGCTGCTGATTCTGAAGGCACCTACGGAGCCCAATTCTGGCTTAATGCTTCGGGTGTTATGCCTGATGCGCCAAGAGATACTTATTATGCTGATGGCTACCAGGGTCAACGGGTTTATATTATACCTTCTAAAGATCTTGTGATCGTCAGGCTGGGACTAACCAACGGAGATTATTTTGACGGGAATGGTCTTGCGGGAGGTGTCAGCAAGGCAATTCAATAAAAAAGGCCGTCACTCATGACGGCCTTTTTCTTTTCTAAACTTTCTTTACTTACAGGTCAAAACCAAGATTAACACCCAATTTAGAGGCGATCAATTTGGTAATACGCTGTTTTAGTTGAGGAATCTTCACACTTTCAAGAACATTATTGGCAAAACCAAACATAAGCAAGGCAGTTGCCTCCTTTTTTGGTATACCTCTTGAGCGAAGGTAAAGCAATGCCTCATCATCCAGTTGTCCGATGGTACACCCGTGTGAACATCTCACATCGTCTGCAAAGATCTCCAATTGAGGCTTGGCATTGATGGTAGCCGTATCATCCAACAGAATATTGTTACTCTGTTGGAAACCATTGGTTTTCTGGGCCTCCTTCTCTACGATGATCTGTCCGTTAAAAACACCGGTACTCTTATCGGCATAGATCCCTTTATAATCCTGGTGACTCTCACAATTTGGCTGTGCATGGTGCACCAGGGTAGAATGGTCTACGTGTTGTTTCTTATCGGTTATCGTTACTCCTTTCAAGGTAGAATCAAGATATTCACCCTTCTGGAAAAACTGCAGGTTGTTTCGCGTTAACTTACCTCCAAGTGAAAAAGTATGTACCGAAACATGGCTGTTACGTTGTTGAGAGATATAGGTATTATCTATCAAAGACGCCTCATCACGATCGTTCTGGATCTTATAATAATCAACGATCCCTCGCTTGTTAGCAAAGATCTCGGTAACGCAGTTCGTAAAGGTAGGATTATCGGTAAGACTCTGATGTCTTTCAATGATCTGTACATGCGCATTCTCTCCTACAACCACCAGGTTTCTTGGCTGGGTCAACAGTGAAGACTCTACTCCGGTAGTAAAATGGAGGATCTGTATCGGCTTTTCAACCACCACCCCTCGCGGGATATTAATGAAGGCTCCTTCTTTAGAAAAAGCAGTATTTAAAGAGGTAAGCCCATCTTTTACCGCGATCTTATTGAAATAATTCTCGATCAGTAAACGATACTTCGGCTTAGAGAGTGCTGCACTCATTAAGCATACGTCCAGCCCCTCATGTGAG
Source organism: Robertkochia marina (assembly GCF_004799345.1). GTDB lineage: Bacteria > Bacteroidota > Bacteroidia > Flavobacteriales > Flavobacteriaceae > Robertkochia > Robertkochia marina. Next base: position 855,648 of record NZ_SSMC01000001.1, on the reverse strand, counting down.
GTTTCCGAAAGGTGCGAACTGTACACTCCGTCTACGAAGACGATCTTGTACGATTCTATTTCGTGAATGAAATATTGTTTTACGTCCTTATAATCTAAAGAGGTCTCCTTTTTAGGAAAAACGCTCAACTGAGGTTTCAGAATACTTTTAAGTGAAGTATACTTCCAGGACTCCATTTTTTTGGAAGGAAATCCCAGAGTTTCAAAGTTTTTTATCGCCTCAGACCGCACCTCGTGAACCGGATGATTTACATCAACCGTATTCTCAAATGCCATAAAAGACGATACCAATTTATCTTTTAAATCCATGTAATTCGTTGCTTTTTATACTGCTGCTTCCTGCTTGATCCAGTCGTACCCTTTTTCTTCTAGTTCAAGGGCTAACTCTTTTCCTCCTGACTTCACGATCTTACCGTTCAGCAATACATGTACGTGATCAGGAACGATATAGTCAAGTAATCTTTGGTAGTGAGTGATCACTATGGTTGCATTCTGAGGAGTTTTTAAACGATTCACTCCATTGGCAACCACCTTCAGGGCATCGATATCAAGACCTGAATCTGTCTCGTCGAGTATAGCAAGCTTAGGCTCCATCATAGCCATCTGGAAGATCTCATTTCTCTTCTTCTCACCTCCTGAGAATCCTTCATTAAGGGAACGGGACAGAAATTTACGATCGATCTCCAGAAGCTCTGATTTTTCGCGGATCTTTTTAAGCATTTCATTAGCCGGCATCTCCTCAAGACCTCTGGCCTTTCTGGTTTCGTTGATAGCCGTTTTCATAAAGTTTGTTACGGTAACGCCGGGTATCTCTACAGGATATTGGAATGAAAGAAAAACTCCCTGGTGAGCTCTCTCTTCAGGAGCCAACTCATTAAGTTCTTCTCCTTCCAGTTCAATGGTCCCGTCGGTTACCTCAAAATCTTCATTTCCCGCGATCACAGAAGCCAGGGTACTTTTACCTGAACCGTTCGGTCCCATAATAGCATGTACTTCTCCGGGGTTTACCTCCAGGTTAATTCCTTTAAGGATCTCTTTTCCTTCAACGCTAGCGTGTAAATTCTTTATCTTTAACATATCTGTTTCTGTATTTCCGGCCATCCGGAAAATTTTACTTTTTTATCATCCAACTGACCCCTCAAGAGAGATCTCTAATAATTTTTGTGCCTCTACAGCAAATTCCATGGGGAGCTTATTGAGCACCTCCTTGCTGAAACCATTCACGATCAAAGCAATAGCTTTTTCGGTGTCGATACCTCTCTGGTTACAATAGAAGATCTGGTCTTCTCCGATCTTACTGGTTGTGGCCTCGTGCTCTATTTGCGCAGTTTTATTTTTGGCCTCAATGTACGGGAAGGTATGAGCCCCACATTCATTACCCATCAACAGAGAGTCACACTGCGAAAAGTTTCGGGCATTCTCGGCGCGTCCGTTGATCTGTACCAAGCCACGATAACTGTTCTGAGATTTCCCAGCCGAAATACCTTTAGAGATGATGGTACTCTTGGTATTTCTACCAAGGTGAATCATTTTTGTACCGGTATCTGCCTGTTGATAATTATTGGTTACCGCTATCGAGTAGAATTCTCCGATAGAATTATCTCCTTTCAACACACAAGAAGGATATTTCCAGGTAACTGCAGAACCTGTCTCTACCTGTGTCCAGCTGATCTTTGCATTGGTCTCACAAATTCCTCGCTTGGTCACAAAATTGAAAACACCTCCCTTACCTTCTTTATCACCGGGGAACCAGTTTTGAACGGTAGAATATTTGATCTCTGCGTCGTCAAGCGCAATAAGCTCGACCACGGCTGCGTGTAACTGATTTTCATCACGCATAGGTGCCGTACAACCTTCCAGGTAGCTTACGTAGCTGCCCTCATCGGCAATAACCAGCGTTCGCTCAAACTGCCCTGTCCCTGCCTGGTTAATTCTAAAGTAGGTGGATAATTCCATGGGGCATCTTACACCTTTTGGAATATAACAGAATGATCCATCTGAGAACACTGCTGAGTTCAGGGCCGCATAAAAGTTATCTTTTCTAGGCACTACAGTACCGATATACTTCTTTACTAATTCCGGGTACTCGCGAATAGCTTCAGAGATCGAACAAAAAATAATGCCTTTTTCGGCGAGGGTCTTTTTGAAGGTAGTGGCTACAGACACAGAATCCATCACTACATCGACCGCCACCCCGGCAAGCTTCTTTTGTTCGTCAAGAGAAATTCCAAGCTTCTTGAAGGTATCCAGCAATTCCGGATCTACCTCATCGAGACTGTCATATTTAGGCTTCTTGCTCGGAGCTGAATAATAGGATATCGCCTGAAAGTCGGGCTTTTTATACTTTACATTCGCCCATTCCGGCTCTTCCATCTCTTTCCAGACACGAAAGGCTTCCAGTCGCCAATCCGTCATCCACTCCGGCTCTTCCTTCTTTTTAGAGATAGCCCTGACAATATCTTCATTCAGGCCAACGGGAAACGTATCAGATTCTATATCCGTATAAAATCCGTATTCGTACTCCTTGGTCTCCAGTTCCTTCTTTAATTCTTCTTCGGTATATGCCATTGATCTTTTTCTTCTGTTGTCTGTATTTTACAATGAAAAGCTTTCACCACATCCACAGGTACGCTGGGCATTCGGATTGTTAAACACAAACCCTTTTCCGTTTAACCCTCCTGAATATTCCAGGGTTGTACCTACCAGGTATAAAAAGCTTTTTTTGTCAACAACGATACGCACATCATTGTCTTCAAATATTTTGTCATTTTCCTTTTGTTCCTTATCGAAATTCAGGTCGTATGACAAACCGCTACAACCACCACTCTTCACCCCTACACGAACATAATGGCTCTGCACGTCATAACCATCTTCCGCCATGAGCTGGGAAAGTTTATTTTTAGCTGTATCAGATACTTTTATCATCTTAAATAGATTATTTCTAAATAGTTCACAAAAATAAGAACTAAAAGACGATTTACCATATTTTAATGAATTTATAAATCAAATGAAGATATAGGCGTTTCCTATACTGTTCACCGCTGTTTGGAAGGTTTTAAAAGATTTTCGGCAATTGTCGAAAATTTCACAAACAGGGCTTGCAAAAAAAATGAAATTCCCGTTGTTTGCAGGAAACTTTTTACGATTCAACAATTGACAATCTCCCGATATTAAACAATTCAATGCATCTGTTTACCTTTGCAGCATGCTTGAAGACAAAAATCCACAACGTACACCCCTGGAAGAATTAGGGGAATTTGGTTTGATAGATCATCTTACCAAAAGCTTTACCACTACTCAGCCCTCTACCATCAAGGGTATTAGTGATGATGCTGCTGTCATGGAGTTCGGCGACCTGCAAACAGTAATGACCACCGACCTTTTGGTAGAAGGAGTGCATTTTGACCTTGCTTACGCACCCTTGAAACACCTGGGTTATAAGGCGGTAGTGGTAAACCTGTCTGATGTGAGTGCCATGAATGCCAAACCAACCCAGATCACAGTTTCTATTGCAGTCTCGAACCGCTTCCCTTTAGAAGCATTGGAAGAGCTTTATGCCGGTATTGGATTAGCGTGTAAACGTTATGGGGTGGATCTTGTTGGAGGAGACACCACATCTTCTACCAAAGGACTTCTCATATCTGTAACGGCCTTGGGAGTAGCCCCAAAAAATGATATTGTGTATCGCAACCAGGCAAAACCTAACGATCTGCTGGTGGTTACCGGTGATCTTGGCGGCGCCTATCTTGGGTTACAGGTCCTCGAACGTGAGAAGGAGGTCTTCAAGGTTAACCCCAATAATCAACCTGACCTTGCTCCCTATGCTTACATTGTGGAACGACAATTAAAACCGGAAGCCAGAACCGATATCCCCGAATTACTGAAAGAATTAGAGGTCAAACCCACTGCCATGATCGACATCAGTGACGGACTTTCTTCTGAGATCCTGCACCTTTGCAAGGGTTCTAAGGTAGGATGCAATCTGTATGAAGATAAAATTCCTCTTGATCCCCAGGTTATATCAACAAGTGAAGAGTTTGAATTAAACAGTACGATGGTAGCCCTGAGCGGAGGTGAAGATTATGAACTCCTGTTTACGATTTCCCAGGATGATTACCCGAAAATAAAGGGCAATCCGCACCTAAGCGTCATAGGACATATGACGGAAGAAAAAGAAGGCGCACATCTGGTAACGCGGGCTCAGACTAAGATTCCTTTAGAGGCCCGTGGATGGAATGCCATGAAAAGTTAATAGATCAGGCAACAGTTCTCAGCGAGTGCCGTTTGCGGTAAAAATCAGCCAGCACGCGATTGATCTCCTTTAATTCCGGAGTTAGAACATCCAGCCTTCCATTAGGATTGGTGGTTGTTTCGCACTGACAAACTTCACATTTGTACTCTGTTACATGAGGGGTAACTTCTTTTGACACCCGGTAACGGTGTCCAAACACAGAACACAGCATCTTGCCCAAGCTTAAATTAGAAGATTTCATAGTTTTGGATTTTAAGGCACTCTAACTTAAAAAATTATAACCAGCTATCAAATTTTTTTTAGCCAAATCCCCAGATCTTGTTGTAAAACTGCCGAATTCTCGAGGTAACTCATGTGTCCGTCAGGGTAAACAACCACTTCCACATCAGTGTATTTCAACCTGTTACGAAGTAATTCCACATCCATCACCGGGTCTTTTTTACCCAAAACCACCATTTTTGGGTAAGGCGTAAAGTGCATTAAAACTTCCCTGTCAGGTCTTATTTTCATTCCTTCCAGGGCAGCCACAATTCCTTGAAGCGGGGTCTTCAAAGCTTCCTTTTTCAAGACTCCGATCTCCCTGGCAAAGATTTTCCTGTTCTTAGGCCTGAAAAGATTGGCCACCGCTACCCTTATAAAGCTTTTGTGATTTTGCTTGACCGCAGCAATGGCCCTGTCACGGTTTCTCTTTTTTTCATCAGAGTCAGGAAGTGGGGTAGAATTGACCAGGGCAAGCCCCTTCACATGGTCGGCATACATTTCTGCAAAAGCCAGGGCCACATAACCTCCCATAGAGTGCCCCGCGAGCACCACTTTTCTCAACCGTAAGTGATCCAGTACAGCCTTTACTGCCTCCGCCATCATGGTCATGGTATGCATATACCCCAGACAGCCCGTAGCCCCATGCCCTAACAGATCAATACATACCACACGATTTCGCTCAACCAAATGCGACTTAAGACCTTCCCAGATGCTGCTGTTCTCCAAAAATCCGTGAAGCAGGATCACCGCAGTACCTTTCCCTTCATCTGTATAAAAAATTTGAGTGCCTTTGTAAGCTAATTCCATTTTATGCTATCTTGAATCACGTTTTAAAATGAATCGTCAGCTCAAAGATAAACCAACCTAATGAGGTATACGAAACTTACCCTAATCACCAGCTTTGCTTTATTCTCACTTTTTTTCGGCGCCGGTAATATAATTCTTCCTCCTTTTCTCGGTTTCACCACCGGAAGCAATTGGATGTGGGTAGCTGTTGGTTTTATGATCACGGCAGTCATCATACCCATTCTGGGTATCAGAGCTCATGCCCGTTTACAGGGCAGTATGCTTGATTTTGCAAATCGCATCTCCCCCCTTTTCAGCCTTGTATTCTGCTCTTTGGTTTACCTGATCGCTGTTTGTCTTCCTTCTCCCAGAACCGCCAGCCTTACGCATGAAATGGCCGTAGCACCCTATTTCGAGGTGAGCAGCCTGCTTACCAGCACCGTTTACTTTACAGGAGTATTCTTTTTCGTTTATTTCAGATCAAAAATTCTTGATAATATCGGCAAGTTCCTCACACCCTTCATCCTGACACTTCTTTGCCTGGTCATTTTAATGGTCGTCTTCGGCGATCTGAGTTTAGCAAACTCCATAGCCGGTAATGCCACCGTTACCGAAGGCATCCTGGAGGGTTATCAGACCTTTGATGCCATGGGAGCTGTGGTGGTCGGTGCCGTGATCATTATTTCCCTCAATTACAAAACCGACCTGGCGTACCGGGATCGTAAAAAGATCATTACCAGAGCCGGGATCATGGCCGGATTAGGACTTTGCCTGATCTATTGTGGTTTGATCTACAGCGGAGCCCTGCTTTCAGGAATCTATGAACAAGGACTTGACCGCAGTGGAATATTGAACAATATGATCTTCTATGCCTTGGGGGAAAAGGGTCATTTTTTTCTTTCAGTGCTTATAGCCCTGGCCTGTTTTTCTACCACGGTAGGCATCATCACAGGAGCCTCCGACTTTGTAAAAGGCATCAGTAGGGAGAGTGACCTGGCCTACAGGGCCGCAGCATTACTAGGGTGTATCATCGGAATCCTGGTCGGGCAGTTCAAGGTTGATCTGATCATTGACCTGGCCATTCCTGCCTTACTGTTTATCTATCCGCTGATCATTATTTTTATCATCCTCCACAACCTCCCGGAAAACCTGGTTAGACCTGATACTTTTAAGTGGGTTACCTACACCGTGATCCTTTTCTGTGTACCCGATGTTCTAAATGCCCTCGGCTATAGCTGGGCCAGCGAACAACTCACAGCGATCACTCCATGGAAAACCACAGAGTTCAGCTGGGCCGCACCGGCCTTGCTTGTATTTCTCCTTTTTCAAATAAAAAAACCGGCTAAAACATGATCGTTCAAGCCGGTTTGATAATTTAAAGGATCTACCTCCTTATTTGTTCATCCAATCTTCGATCTCCTCTACTTCGATGGGAATATCCCTCATTAAATTAAAAGGTTCTCCATTCTCTCTGATCACCACATCGTCTTCGAGTCGAATTCCCATATTTTCACCGGGAATATAGATACCGGGTTCAACGGTAAAAACCATATTGGCTGTCATAGGCTCCTTTAAGGGCCCGTAATCATGGGTGTCCAGCCCGATATGATGACTCGTTCCGTGCATAAAGAATTTTTTATAGGCGGGCCAATCAGGATCTTCATTCTGCACATCAGCCTTATCCAGAAGTCCCAGCCCCAGCAATTCGCTGGTCATTAACTTTCCTACCTCTACGTGGTATTCTTTCCAGAAAGTTCCGGGAACTAACATCTTTGTAGCCTCATTCTTAACCCTTAGCACAGCATTATAAACTTGTTTTTGTCTGTCAGTAAAACGGCCGTTAACCGGAATGGTACGGGTCATATCACTGGAGTAATTTGCATATTCAGCTCCAACATCCATTAACAACATATCACCATCCTTACATTGATTCTTGTTCTCAATGTAGTGTAGTACATTGGCATTATTACCCGAGGCAATAATAGGGGTATAGGAGAATCCACGGGAGCGGTTTCTCAGGAATTCGTGCATGTATTCTGCTTCGATCTCATACTCCCAAACGCCGGGTTTCACAAATTGCAATACCCTTTTAAACCCTTTCTCGGTTATATGACACGCCTGTTGCAAGATGTCGATCTCCTGTTGCTCTTTAGTCCCCCTGAGTCGCTGAAGGATGGGATTACTTTTCTCCCATTTGTGAGCGGGATATTTCTTTTTACACCATTGAATAAAACGATCCTCACGGGTTTCGGTTTCTACCGCCTGACGGTAGTGTTCGTTCGTATTGAAGTACACAGTGTCGGCTTCGGTCATGATATCAAAGAATACCTTCTCAAATTCAGTAAGCCAGTATACTGTTTTGATCCCGCTTACTTCAAAAGCCTTCTCTTTGGTGAGCTTTTCACCCTCCCATACAGCAATATGATCATTGGTTTCCCGCACAAAGAGAATTTCTCTGTGCTTTTCTTCTACAGCATCAGGGAAAAGTAGCAGGATACTTTCTTCCTGGTCTACACCACTCAGATAAAAAATATCTCTGGCCTGCTGAAAAGGCATGGTACTGTCTGAACCAATGGGATAAATGTCGTTTGAATTAAATACCGCTATACTTTTCGACTTCATTTGAGCCATGAATTTTTTGCGGTTCGCGATGAATAGATTACGGTCTATCAGGTCGTATTTCATATCTATTGTTTAAATTTCCCCAAATTTAAGAAGAATGACAGCCTTTAATGTTAAACTTCGCTAAATTTCCCGAAACACGTCAACAGACGTATTTTTTTTACTAAAAACCACTAACTATGAAATACCCTTTACTGCTATCGCTCCTTGCAGGGATGCAATTGCAACTTCAGGCACAACAACCGGCTTCTGCTCCTGAAGATTACCTGGAAGCCATTAACACTAAAAAAGAACTCGAGCTTCAATCCAGGGTGGGAGCCCTGCCCTTGCGCAATGCGGGGCCTACCATTATGAGCGGACGGGTGACCGATCTTGCTGTAAACCCACAGGACCCGACCGAATTTTATGTGGCTTATGCAAGTGGTGGCCTATGGCATACCGCTAATAACGGGACCACCTTTACTCCGGTAATGGATAATGCCCCCACTCAAAACATAGGTGATATTGCCGTAGACTGGAAAAACGAAATTATCTGGGTAGGAACGGGAGAAAATAACGCTTCAAGATCATCTTATGCCGGAATTGGTATGCTGCGTTCTGATGATCGAGGCACGACCTGGACACATGTAGGATTACCCGACTCTCACCATATTGGCCGTATTCTGCTGCATCCGGAAGATCCCAACACATTATGGGTAGGGGTTGCCGGTCACCTGTACTCTCCTAATGAAGAAAGAGGTGTTTATAAAAGTACTGATGGCGGAAAAACCTGGAGTAAAACTCTCTACATAGATGAAGAGACAGGGATTATTGATATGGCCATGGTTCCCGGGAATCCCGAACTCATTTTTGCCACCGCCTGGCAAAAGGACCGGAAAGCATGGAACTTTAAAGGAAACGGAAAGGGCTCCGGGATCTACAAAAGTACCGATGGCGGAGAGACCTGGACCTTACTGACTACCGAAGATAGCGGGTTCCCAACAGGAGAAGGTGTTGGAAGAATCGGAATTGCGGTTTACGACCAAAATACCATTTACGCCATTCACGATAACCAATACCACAGAGAAAAAGAAAAAAGTGAAACCAAGAAAGATGACCGTCTTGAAAAAGATGATTTCAAGGCCATGGATACCGAAACCTTCCTGGCGTTAGATAATAAAAAATTAAATGAGTACCTGAAGACCAACGGATTCCAGGAAAAATACCGTGCAGAGAATGTCAAGCAGCTGGTAAAGAGCGGCTCTGTAAACCCCGCTGATCTTGCCAAGTATCTTGAAGATGCCAATACCATGCTTTTTGACACCCCTGTGATCGGCGCCGAGGTTTTTAAAAGCACCGATGGCGGTAAAACATGGACCAAGACGCATGAGGACAGTATTGACGACCTCTTTTACAGTTACGGGTACTACTTCTGCCAGATCGCTGTAGACCCGGGCAATCCTGAGAAATTATACGCCGGTGGTGTACCGATCATCCGCTCAGATGACGGAGGTAAAACCTGGATCTCCATAAACGGAGACAATGTACACTCTGACCATCACGCCATCTGGATCAATCCTGAAAAACCCGGTCATATAATCAACGGAAATGACGGAGGGGTAAATATTAGTTATGATGACGGTGAGAGCTGGATCAAGAATAACACTCCGTCTGTAGGCCAATTTTACGCCATTGAAGTAGACGATCAGAAACCCTATAATATTTACGGCGGACTCCAGGACAATGGTGTGTGGAAAGCTCCACACAATGCCCAAGAATCCTCTTCCTGGCATCAGCGCGGTCAGTATCCGTGGGAAATGATCATGGGAGGTGATGGCATGCAGGTAGAAGTAGATTCGCGTAACCCCGAGATCGTTTACACAGGATTTCAGTTTGGAAATTATTTCCGCCTGAACCTGGAAACAAAAGAACGTAAGTACATTCAACCGAAGCACGAACTGGGTGAAAGTCCGTATCGTTTTAACTGGCAAACGCCTATCCTGCTTTCTCCTCACAACTCCGATATTCTTTACCTGGGAGGAAACAAACTCATGAGAAGTCTTGATCGTGGAGACAACTGGAAAGCGATCTCTGAAGACCTTACCGCCGGAGGAAAACGCGGTAATGTTGCCTATGGCACTCTGACAACCATCAGCGAATCGCCTTTTACTTTCGGGTTTTTATACACGGGAAGTGATGACGGAATGATACAACGCTCTACCGATGGCGGCAGTTCATGGCAGCTGATCTCAGAAAGCCTGCCTAAAGACCTGTGGGTGAGTCGTGTGTCGGCATCAGGCCACAACGAAAACAGGGTTTATGCAGCTTTAAATGGTTACCGTTGGGATGACTTTACACCCTATATCTTCGTGAGCGAAGATCGTGGCAACACCTGGAAAAACATCAGCAGCAACCTCCCATTATCTCCTGTGAACGCGATCCTGGAAGACCCGGGAAATGAGAATCTTCTGTTTGCCGGTACCGATAACGGACTCTATATAAGCTTTGATCGCGGAGCCTCCTGGGAACCCTTCAGCAACGACCTTCCTCAGGTGGCTGTTCATGACCTGGTAATACAGGAAAGAGCAAAAGACCTGGTAGTAGGTACGCATGGAAGAAGCATTTACATAGTGAATATTGAAGCCTTACAACAGGCCGATGCTGCTACCCTGCAGAGTGAAATAACCCTGTTTGAACCGGAAGACATCAGATATTCACCACGTTGGGGTAAATCAGGCACCTGGTCTGATCCATATGAACCAGAGTTTTCTTTTACGGTTTACGCCAAAAGCGAAGGCACGCTAAAGCTATCGGTTAAAAGTGAATCAGGGTTAGAAATGAGAACCACTGACATGGAGGTTAAAAAAGGATTTAATACCCTTTCGTACGACCTGCGTGCCGATGAAAATGGTATTCGAGCCTGGAATAAAAAGAACAAAAAGGAATCATTGAAAGAGGCAGACAACGGTGCAACCTACCTGCCCAAAGGAACCTATTCCATCTCAGTTTCTAAAAATGGCACTACACACGAAAAGTCATTTGAGATCAAATAGTTATTAGTTAATTTTTATTTAAAACCCCGGGTGATACCCGGGGTTTTATTATATTCAGCAGGTACGGAAATCAATTTTCGTTTAGTCTTTGAGGCCTTTTCCGGCTTAATACCACCTAATCTTTAAACAGGCAAATCCGGTATTTTAAAATTGTTCTAAATTCCTTGTAAAAGGGATGTTATCCCTTGTGCAATAGCATGCGCTGGGTTATTTTTGCTGTAACTAACAAAATAGTACTAATGAGCGGAATACTTAACACTTCAATTGCCAGAAAGATCGCCATGGCTTTGTCCGGCCTCTTCCTGATAATTTTTCTAACCCAACACTTTATCATCAACTTCACATCGGTGGTCAGCCCCGAAAGTTTTAATGAAATTTCTCATTTCATGGGTACCAACCCACTGGTGCAGTTTTTATTGCAGCCGGTATTGATCTTTGGGGTGGTTTTTCACTTTGTTATGGGTTTCATCCTTGAACTTCAAAACCGCGCGGCGAGAACCACCGGGTATGCAGTATACAAAGGAAGCGCCAATGCGAACTGGGTATCCCGAAACATGATCATCAGCGGATTGGTGGTTTTAGCATTCATGGGATTACACTTTTACGATTTCTGGGTACCAGAAATGATCTACAAATACGTTGAATTTAATTCGGAAGATCCGAACCGCTATTACGAAGAGCTGGTGCACAAGTTTGAAAGCCCGGCCCGAACCGGAATCTATGCGGTCTCTTTTATCCTGCTGGCACTTCACCTGTGGCACGGATTCCAATCGGCCTTCCAAACGATGGGAGTAAATAACAAATACACCCCGGCCATTAAAAACCTGGGGAAAGCCTTCGCGGTCCTTATACCTTTTGGCTTTGTCGTTATTGCAATTTTCCATCACTTTAACCACTAAACACTAAGATACATGGCAACATTAGAATCTAAAATACCACAAGGGCCATTGGCCGATAAGTGGACCAAACATAAAAATGATATTGACCTGGTAAACCCCGCCAACAAACGTAATATCGATGTGATCGTAGTGGGTACCGGGCTTGCAGGAGGTTCGGCAGCAGCCACCCTTGCAGAGCTGGGTTATAATGTAAAAACCTTTTGTTACCAGGATTCTCCAAGAAGAGCACACTCTATTGCAGCCCAGGGAGGTATTAACGCCGCCAAGAATTACCAGGGTGACGGAGACTCTGTATACCGCTTATTCTACGATACCGTAAAAGGAGGTGATTACCGGGCCAGAGAGGCCAACGTATATCGTCTGGCAGAGGTGTCAGCAAATATTATTGACCAATGTGTGGCCCAGGGAGTTCCTTTTGCAAGAGAATACGGCGGGTTACTCGACAACCGCTCTTTCGGAGGCGTACTCGTTTCAAGAACCTTTTACGCTAAAGGCCAAACCGGGCAGCAATTGTTACTCGGTGCCTATAGCGCCATGAACAGACAGATCAACCGTGGAAAGATCAAGGCTTATAACCGCCATGAAATGCTTGACCTGGTACTGGTAGACGGAAAAGCACGTGGTATTATTGCACGCGACCTGGTAACCGGAGAGATCGAAAGACATTCAGCTCACGCAGTGGTTATCGCTTCCGGAGGATACGGAAACGTATTTTTCTTATCAACCAACGCCATGGGTAGTAATGTTACTGCGGCCTGGAAGATCCACAAAAAAGGCGCCCACTTTGCCAATCCATGTTTTACACAAATTCACCCAACCTGTATTCCTGTTTCGGGAGACCATCAGTCAAAACTTACCCTGATGTCAGAGTCACTTCGTAACGATGGTAGGATCTGGGTACCTAAGAAACTGGAAGATGCCAAGGCTGTTCGCGAAGGAAAATTAAAGCCTACCGCAATTCCTGAAGAAGATCGCGATTATTACCTGGAAAGAAGATATCCTTCTTTTGGTAACCTTGTACCACGAGACGTAGCCTCCCGTGCCGCGAAAGAGCGTTGCGACGCAGGATACGGAGTAAATGCAACCGGTGAAGCTGTATTCCTTGATTTTGATGCAGCCATCATGCGTTACGGACGTGAAAAAGCCATTACCAGCGGGATGAAGAACGCCTCTGATGCTGAAGTGCGTAAGCTTGGAGAAGAGATCATCGAATCTAAATACGGGAACCTGTTCCAGATGTATGAAAAGATCGTTGATGAAAACCCATATAAGACCCCAATGATGATCTACCCGGCGGTTCACTACACCATGGGAGGTATTTGGGTAGACTATAACCTGATGACCACCATCCCCGGGTGTTACGCAGCCGGAGAAGCTAACTTCTCTGACCACGGAGCAAACAGGCTTGGAGCTTCAGCCTTGATGCAAGGACTTGCTGACGGATATTTCGTGCTGCCTTACACCATAGGAGATTACCTTTCTGACGACATCAGAACCGGTCCTATTTCTACCGATCTGCCGGAGTTCGAAAAGGCCGAAAAGAATATAAAAGAGCAAATAAACAGTCTGATCAATAACAACGGAACCAATTCTGTAGATTATTACCATAAAAAACTTGGTAAGATCATGTGGAATAAATGCGGAATGGCACGTAACGAACAAGGTCTTAAAGAGGCCATGGAAGAGATTCGTGCACTTCGTGAAGATTTCTACAAGAATGTTCGCGTTCCCGGGGATGAGAACGGCAAAAACTCAGAGTTGGAGAAAGCACTTCGCGTAGCTGACTTCCTTGAACTGGGTGAGCTTTTCGCCAAAGACGCCCTTCACCGTAATGAATCTTGCGGAGGCCACTTCCGTGAAGAATATCAAACGGAGGAAGGTGAAGCCCTCAGGGATGACGAAAACTTCAAATATGTAGCCGCCTGGGAATACAAAGGAGAACCCAAAGATGCTGTGCTGCATAAAGAAGACCTGGTTTACGAAAACATTGAACTTAAAACAAGAAGTTATAAGTAAAACTGTTGCTCAAGGGCAACCCCTGCTAAGGCAGGGTTAAAAGCACCAAGATTATGAAATTAAAACTCAAAATATGGCGTCAGAAAAACGCCGACTCAGCAGGAAAGATCGTCGATTATGACATCAACAACGTATCTCCGGATATGTCTTTCCTGGAAATGCTTGATGTACTTAACGAAGACCTGATCGCTAAAGGAGATGATCCTGTAGAATTTGATCACGATTGCCGAGAGGGTATCTGCGGAGCATGTTCGCTCCAGATAAACGGAGAGCCTCATGGTCCTGACAGAGGGGTTACTACCTGTCAGCTGCATATGAGAAAGTTCAAAGATGGCGATACTATCTATATTGAGCCTTTTCGCGCCAAAGCATTCCCTGTTGTTAAAGACCTCATTGTTGACCGAAGCGCATTTGATCGTATTCAGCAGGCCGGAGGTTATATTTCTGTGAACACCTCAGGAAACACCATTGACGCCAATGCTATTCCGATCAATAAGCACGATGCCGACAAGGCTTTTGATGCTGCCACTTGTATCGGCTGTGGGGCATGTGTTGCTGCCTGTAAAAATGCCAGCGCCATGCTGTTTACCTCTGCCAAGGTATCTCAGTTCTCACTGCTCCCACAAGGTAAAGTAGAGGCTACAGAGAGGGTGATGAACATGGTGAAGCAAATGGATCTTGAAGGATTCGGAAACTGTACGAATACCGGAGCTTGTGAGGTAGAATGTCCAAAGGGTATTTCCCTGGAGAATATCGCACGACTTAACCGCGAGTATCTTTCAGCCTCTGTAAAAGGGTAAACCTTTAACAACATAAACCATAAAAAAGCCTGCAGTATTGCAGGCTTTTTTATTACCAGCCAATATGTTTTACAAATACTTAATTAATTGTTTTTCAGCGTGTTAAATACTTTATTGCGTATTTTTGCGTTTATTAAAAACATCAACATGAAAACAAAAATGTCAACCATCCTCCTGATTGTCATGTGCCTGACCATAAACACAGCAGATGCACAACAAGGTCTTACCAAAGAAGAAAGAAAAAAAGCCATCAATCTTTATGACAATGCCATGGCAGAAACAGACGAGGTAATTGAAGGGTTATCTGCAGCACAACTCCGGTTTAAACCCACAGAAGACAGTTGGTCTATTGCCGACTGTATAGAGCACCTGACCCTTACTGAAGACATGTTTATGCAAATGATCGAGAAATCACTGGAGACACCCGCAGATGAAGCCATGAAGGCTAACAAAAAGTTCTCCGACAAAGAGGTTTTTGCGATGATCACTAACAGAGATCAAAAAATGCAAACCCAGGAACCCTTGGAACCATCCGGTAAATGGGGCACTACCAAAGAAACCATGAAAGCCTTTAAAAGCTCAAGAAAACAAACGGCAAACATGATAAAGAAGACGGACAAGGATCTGAGAAACCATTATTTTGAATTTCCTTTCGGAACGGTAGATACCTATCAGCTGTTGATCTTCGGTGCCGGCCACCAAAAGCGTCATAACGCTCAGATCATGGAAATAAAAAATCATCCTGACTTTCCTACTTCCTGACTATTTACACCAAAAAATCATACCCTCCCTCTGCCCCTAAAGGCAGAGGGTTTTTTTATGGTATAAAAACGATTAGAATGGATATGATCAAAACAAAAAAAGAGACGCAAAAATCTATTTTGCGTCTCTTTTCAAGTTTTCACCAAAAAACTGTTTGTTTTGGGGCCATTCTGAGGGGCGATCAGAACATAAACAGCTTCTTAGTCACTAGCAATAAACTTTTACTCAATTCAAGGGCCGACGTTAAGTTCTCAATTAGGGCAGCAAAAGCTGATCGACCCTCAGACTTCCTATTCTGGTAGGTTGCAGAATACTCACTCATAACAAAGCAGATTGAAGTAGGTTTACGATTAAAGACTTTATAAAAGTAAGACCACAAATACAATGCTTACAATTTATGTTGCAAAGACACTAATTCTTGTTGTGTATCTCTCTTTTAAATCTCTATGTGTAAGAACGTCATGATTGCTTTCAAGAATAAACTTACAACAAATTTTGAATTCATCGATAATCAACATGATTTTTTCGATGAAATGCACGGTTCAGGTAAAAATAAAAGGCCCAAAGGCCTTTTTGCTTTTAATATCATTTCAGACTCAAAACTTCATTTCAGGCACCTCCGCGGGCACTTTCAGATTTCCTTCAGTTGCCGCTTTGATATCCTCCACCGACACCCCGGGAGCCCGTTCAAGCAAAACAAAGGAACCATCCTGAATTTCGAGTACAGCCAGATTGGTAACCACCTTCTTCACGCAACCTACACCGGTAAGCGGCAGGGAGCAGGTTTTAAGCAGCTTCGATTGTCCCGCCTTATTGGTATGCATCATGGCCACGATAATATTCTCAGCAGACGCCACAAGGTCCATAGCACCCCCCATACCCTTTACCATTTTACCTGGAATCTTCCAGTTAGCGATATCACCGTTTTCGGCCACTTCCATAGCCCCTAATATGGTAAGGTCTACATGCTGTCCTCTGATCATGGAAAAACTCAATGCAGAGTCAAAGAATGAGGCTCCGGGGAGGGTTGTTATGGTTTGTTTACCGGCATTGATCACATCGGCATCTTCTTCTCCCTCAAAAGGAAATGGCCCCATGCCCAACACTCCGTTCTCACTTTGAAATTCGACTGAGATATCATCTCTTACAAAATTTGCTACAAGAGTAGGAATCCCAATTCCAAGGTTCACATAATAACCGTCTTTAACCTCTTTAGCTATTCTTTGTGCTATTTGTTCTTTGCTAAGGCTCATCTTATACTTTTTTTCTAACGGTTCGCTGTTCTATTCGTTTTTCGTAGTGTTCACCCCGATAAATTCTTTGCACAAAGATCCCGGGGATATGAATGGCATTTGGATCCAATTCTCCCGCCGGCACCAGCTCTTCTACCTCAGCTACGGTAATGGTTGCAGCCCCACACATAACCGGGTTAAAATTTCTTGCAGCGCCCTTAAAAATAAGATTTCCTGCTTCATCACCCTTCCAGGCTTTAACAAAGGCAAAATCGGCTTTAAAGGCGTGTTCAAGGATATGCATTTTACCATTAAACTCACGGCTTTCTTTGCCTTCTCCTACTTCGGTTCCATACCCTGCCGGGGTGAAAAAGGCAGGCACACCGGCCTGGGCTGCACGACAACGCTCAGCAAGACTTCCCTGGGGTATAAGGTCTACCTCAAGTTCGCCACTGAGCATCTGGCGCTCAAATTCATCGTTTTCTCCCACATAGGAGGAGATCATTTTTTTGATCTGCTTATTTTGCAATAGAAGTCCAAGGCCAAAGTCATCGACCCCAGCATTATTAGAAATACAGGTCAGATCTTTAACGCCCATGGAAACGAGTTGAGCAATGCTGTTCTCAGGGATACCACAGAGCCCGAATCCGCCCAGCATTAAGGTCATGCCATCGGCAACACCTTCAAGGGCTCGCTCTGCAGAACCTACCGTTTTATTGATCATAAAGCTTTGTATTTTTCAAATGACCCCCTGCCTGGACAAGGGTTCTATAGTTGATTTTTTTCAACATGAAAAATACGAAGAATCAATAAAAGGCAGGTTTAAATTGCGAATAATTTAAAAACGTAGACTCCTAAAGACCTTCTTTTAGAAATCTATTTCCACATCAGGGGTTTTCACCTTAGGAATAGTGTCATTAGCCTCATCTGCTGCCAGATCGCAATCAATTCGAATGGTAAGACCCTCAGGAACTTCAAAATCTTCTTTTGATACCCCCAGATCTTCATCGGCATAGACCTGCTTCATATAAAGACCCCACATTGGTAATGCCATTGAAGCGCCCTGACCATAGGTGATAGTTGCAAAGTGGGTTGCACGATCTTCACCCCCTACCCAAACTCCGGTAACCAGGTTAGGCACCATTCCCATGAACCAGCCGTCACTTTGATTCTGGGTGGTACCGGTTTTACCGGCTATTGGGTTGTTAAACTCATAAGGATACCCGGTGATGATCTCCTTATAAACTGTCTGCTCTCCCAATGATTTGTGACGCAACCTCATTCCGGATCCTGATTCGGTAACCCCTTTCATAAGGTTTACAGTGGTATAAGCCACCTCAGGGCTCATAACGTCTCTGGTCTCAGGAACATTCTCATATAAAACGGTCCCGTTCTTATCTTCTATACGGGTAATCATGACCGGTTTTACATACACCCCCATATTGGCAAAGGTTCCGTAAGCACCCACCATTTCATACACAGAGATATCGGGTGTTCCAAGTGCAATAGAAGGTACCGGTAGAATATCGGCATCTACCCCCATTTTCTTAATAAGGTTCACTACCGGCTGTGGCCCTACCATATCCATCAACCTGGCCGTTACCGAATTCACCGAACCGGCAAGGGCCTGCTTCAGGGTGATATTCTCTCCCGTAAATTCCCCGTTGGAGTTCTCAGGGCACCAGGCCTCCATATTACCATATTTTCCACCTTCTATACAGGTAGGCAGATCCGGATACTCATCACAGGGCGATAAGTGCAACTGATCAATAGCTGTAGAATACACGAAGGGTTTAAAGGTTGAACCCGCCTGTCTCTTAGACTGTTTTACCTGGTCGTACTGAAAATGCTTATAATTGATTCCCCCTACCCAGGCTTTTACATGACCTGTTTGAGGCTCCATAGACATCATACCCGTTCTCAGGAAGTATTTGTAATAACGGATAGAATCCATAGGCGTCATCACCGTATCGATATCTCCCTTCCAGGAAAAGATCTCCATGGGTATGGGTTTATGAAATGAAGCTTCGATCTCTTCATCACTCTTCTTCATATCATACTTCATTTTCCTCCAACGTTCCGATCGCTTCATGGTAAGCCGCATCAGGGTATCTATCTGCCCCTGGCGAAGATCCTGAAAAGGCGCCGTAGGGTTTCTCTTTTTGGTATTCTGGTGGAAGAACTCGGCCTGTAAACGCGGCATATGCTGCTGCACGGCATTCTCGGCATAGGCCTGCATCCTGGAATCAATGGTAGTGAATATCTTCAATCCGTCCAGGTAAATATTGTATTTAGAACCATCCGGTTTCCTATTCTCTTCCTCGGAAGCCCAATTCTTTAACCAATCTCTGAGGTACATCCTGAAATAGGTGGCGATACCCGTACTATGAGATTCCGGGTGATAATCGATCTCAAGCGGTAATGCCTGCAGACTGTCACGCTCTTCTTTGGTCAAGAAATCGTTCTTATACATTTGCCCCAAAACAACGTTTCTGCGGTTGGTAACCCCTTCTACATTTCTTCTCGGGTTGTATAGCGCTGAATTCTTGAACATTCCCACCAGCATGGCTGATTGCTCTACGTTCAGTTCTCCGGGCTCTTTTCCGAAGTAAACACGTGCCGCAGAACGAATACCATCTGCATTATTATTAAAATCATAGATGTTAAAGTACATAGCTATGATCTCTTCTTTGGTGTATTGCTTTTCTAACTGAACAGCAATGATCCATTCCTTGATCTTTTGAAGGATACGCTCGCCAATATTGGCAGAAACCTGGTCGGTAAATAATTGTTTGGCCAGCTGCTGAGAGATCGTACTGGCCCCGCCGCGGCTTCCTAAAAAAGCAACGGCTCTCACGGTACCCCAGGCATCAATACCGGAGTGATCATAAAAGCGCTCATCTTCGGTAGCTACTAAGGCATTTACCAGATGATCAGGAAGATCATCAAAGGGAACCGGAGTTCTGTTGTCACTCAGGTAGTATTTTCCAAGAGTTTTACCGTCTGAGGAAATAACTTCAGAGGCCAGGTTGGTTTGCGGGTTTTCAAGGATCTCAAAAGTGGGTAATTCTCCGAAAAACCCCCATGAAGCGAGGGAAAATATCATGACAATTGCCAGGACACCCAAGGCAAACAACCTCCAGAACCATTTAATATATACGCTGAAATTCCGGTTTTTCTTTTTCTTCTTTGGAGCAGCTTTCTTAGCCATAAATAAGTACTATTGTAAACGTTCTATCGATATACCTACGTCTGTAATCCCTTGCAGGGATCTTACACCTTCTACATTTCCGTTTTTTCGCATCGCATGTAGGATTTTAACCTCATAGCTCCCGGTATCAGGAAACTGAACCGCCTCCTTATACCAGAGTTTATTTTCCTTCAGGTCTGTAAATCCTTTCCCCAGCCATTCCCCATCAGGCCTTGCCATTTCATATTCAAGAGTATCAGTGATCACCTTCCCTTGAGGAAATTCCATATCAACAATCAGGAATATATTGCTGAAGGAAAATTTTTCATCATTTCGAAGATTGATGAACAGGTTGTAGCGATTCAGGGTATCGGGTGCCCTGAAGTTAAAATTGACGGCCTGGTCTTTATCCCAACCGTCGCCTATGGTTTTGTATTCCGCAAAAGCGATATTATTCCCACTGCAGCTTCCCAGCATGATCAGCAGGCCAAGCAAAATAACAGCTCTATGCATTTCGGGGTCTTCTTCTTTTATTGGGTTTGCGGTTTCCTTTAGGTTTCCCACCACCTTGGTTTTTGGCGGCCGGCTGCACTTGGTTACCTTTAGACTTTTGTTGTTGCCCTCCTTTCGGACGACCTTTACCGGAGCGCTTACTTTTACGTCGATTTTTAGGTCGGTCAAAACGGGTCAGACTATCCTGTCCTACAACGTTCTCAAAGTCTTTTTTATTATTCTCTGCAGGGTCTAAAGAAAACTCTTCAAGACTCACTACAGTTTCTCCCTTTTGATTTTTCTCTACAATGGTATTCACCTGTTCGGTTGACAGCATATGCCATTTCACCCAATCACCTTCATAGGCATACCACATGAGACCTTTAAAGATGTCGATCTTCTGACAAACAGCCAGACCCTTCTCGGTCTCCAGCTTAATATCCTGTTTCGGAAACTCTTTAAGGGCATCAAGATAGGCGTCGAGCTCATAGTTGAGACAGCATTTGAGCTTACCACATTGCCCTGCAAGTTTCTGAGGGTTGAGTGATAATTGCTGGTAACGCGCACTTGCAGTATTCACGGAGCGAAAATCTGTGAGCCAGGTAGAACAGCAAAGTTCCCGGCCACAGGACCCGATACCTCCGAGCCTGGAAGCTTCCTGACGGTAGCCAATTTGCCGCATTTCAATACGTATATTGAATGCCCTGGCCATATCCTTGATCAGCTGGCGGAAGTCTACACGGCCTTCAGCAGTATAGTAAAAGGTTGCCTTGGAGCCATCACCCTGAAATTCAACATCAGAGATCTTCATGGCCAATCCAAGAGAAATGGCCAGTTCACGAGATCGTTTCTGAACATCGGGCTCCCGATCACGGGCGGCCTGCCAGATATCAATATCTTTCTGGGATGCTTTTCGATAAATTTTAGGCAAGGAAGGATCTTCAGGATCGGTGCCTTTTTTCTTCATCTGCACCTTTACCAGTTCACCCACAAGAGTAACGATACCGACATCATGTCCGGGACTTGCCTCGGTAGCCACCACATCACCAATGGAAAGGGTCAGGTTTTCCGTATTTCTGAAAAACTCTTTTCGGCTATTCTTGAAGCGTACCTCCACGCAATTAAACGGTTCATGACCATTGGGGAGGGACATATTTGAAAGCCAATCAAAAACAGTAAGCTTATTACAACCGTCACTACCGCAAGTTCCATTATTCTTACATCCGCGGGGCTGTCCATCCTTACCGGTTGAACAACTGCTACAACCCATAATTATATATCTTGATCCGCGGTCTTAACCTGAGTTAAGAACCGCGGAGTAGGTTCATATTTCGATTTACTATCTCGTAAAGATAAGATTATTTCGGAACAACAAAAACGGGCTATTTTTTATACAAAAGCGCCTCTGAACGACCTTTCTTAAAGATCTTGTTGCTCTGGTTCTTACCCTTCCTCAATCGCCTCTGCTCTTCTAAAGGCAGTGCTATGATCTCCTTGCACCGATCTGAACAACACGCATCCATTTCGGCGGCACACTCCTCACATTGAATAAAGAGCAAATGACAGCCGTCGTTAGCACAGTTAACATGGGTGTCGCAAGGTTTGCCACACTGATGACACTGAGCAATAATATCGTCTGAGATCCTCTCTGATCTTCGTTCATCAAAAACAAAATTCTTCCCGATAAACTTATTTTCCAGACCTTGTTCGTCTACCTGCCTGAAGTAATTAATAATACCCCCTTCAAGCTGGTAAACATTCTTAAAGCCCTTATGCTTGTAGTATGCACTAGCCTTCTCGCAGCGAATGCCTCCGGTACAATACATCACCAGGTTCTTGTCTTCTTTGTGCTCCTTCAGGTCTTCTTCAATGATGGGTAAAGAATCCCTAAACGTATCCACATCAGGCGTAACCGCATTTTTGAAATGCCCGATCTCACTTTCATAATGGTTACGCATATCCACCAACACGGTATTCGGGTCTTCGATGATCTCGTTAAACCGAATCGCGTCAAGGTGTACCCCTTTATTGGTTACATCGAAGGTGCTGTCATTAAGACCATCAGCCACGATCTTCTTTCTCACTTTGACCTTTAATTTCAAAAAGGAAAAATTATCCTGCTCGATGGCAATATTAAGACGCACATCCTTTAAGAAGGAAATACTGTCAAGATGATCTTTAAATCTTTGAAAATTTTCAGCGGGAAGCGAAAGTTGTGCATTAATTCCTTCATGAGCCACATAGATCCTGCCGAGCACTTCCATGGAATCCCACTGAAGGAAAAGCTCATCTCTGAATTTACCCGGATCTTCAATCCTGGCATACTGGTAAAAGGAGATCGTGAGACGATCCTTACCGGCTTTAGCTATGAGTTCCTTTCTTTCTTCCGCACTTAATGTATTGTACAGTTGCATGCTATACCTTATTTTAAGTTAGAATGAATTTGCTGCAAAAGTAAGGTATTTTTAAACCTCCTGAAAATACTGATTTCAGGGCCATTGCCACCCTTCAAAAGACCGCCTCCAGCATCCAATTATTTGGATTTTATCCGTTTTATTGGATTTTTTCCATAAAAAAGTGGGTCTCAAGGGGTTGTTTGCTGAAAAATAAATAGTATTTTAGCACCATTCATAAACTAAACCTTATCATACATGAGCTCGGAAAAAGATGCGAAATTAAAAGCGCTGAAACTTACACTGGATAAACTGGACAAGACCTACGGGAAGGGTGCAGTAATGAAGATGGGAGACAGTGTGGTTCAGGATGTGGAAGTGATTCCAACCGGATCCATCGGGTTAGACCTCGCCCTCGGGGTGGGTGGATATCCAAAAGGAAGGATCGTTGAGATCTACGGGCCGGAATCATCCGGTAAAACCACTCTTACCCTTCACGCTATCGCCGAGGCTCAGAAGGCTGGCGGAATCGCTGCTTTTATTGATGCAGAACACGCCTTTGATCGCTTCTATGCTGAAAAGCTTGGAGTAGACATAGACAACCTGATCATTTCTCAACCCGATCACGGGGAGCAGGCATTGGAAATTGCTGACAACCTGATTCGATCAGGAGCTATCGACATTGTTATTATTGACTCTGTTGCTGCCCTGACTCCAAAGAGTGAGATCGAAGGGGAAATGGGAGATTCCAAAATGGGATTACATGCAAGACTTATGTCACAGGCGCTGCGAAAACTAACCGCGAGTATCAGTAAAACCAAATGTACCGTGATCTTTATCAACCAGCTGAGAGAGAAGATCGGGGTTATGTTCGGAAACCCTGAAACCACTACCGGGGGTAATGCACTTAAATTCTACGCCTCTGTTCGACTGGATATCAGACGTTCTACTCAGATCAAAGATACCGGCGGTGATGTTTCAGGTAACAAAACCCGTGTAAAAGTAGTAAAGAACAAGGTGGCACCACCGTTCAAGGCAACAGAATTCGACATCATGTACGGGGAAGGAATTTCAAGAATTGGTGAAATTCTCGACCTTGGGGTAGAATACGACATTATCAAGAAAAGCGGCTCCTGGTTCAGTTATGGCGACACCAAACTCGGACAAGGAAGAGATGCCGTTAAACATCTCCTGAAGGACAACCCTGAACTTCTCGAAGAACTCGAAGAAAAAATACGAGAGGCTATCAAGGCCCTGAAAGAATAACAAAAAAACCCGGATGAACCGGGTTTTTTTATTTTCCCACGCAACCATTTCTACATTTCTGCATCTATATGATAGACCATTACATCATATGGCATGAAAAAATATCTGGTTTATCTGATAATTTTTCCCTGGATCATCGCTTTTCAAAGCTGTGATCTCAATGATGATAATGATTTCAGTTACTCCTTCGAAGCGCTTGAGATCGTAGACGCAGAGTTTCCTGACAGTTTTGAGTTAGGTCAGATCTACCGTATTAACGTTCATATGAACAAGCCCGGTGATTGCCACTATTTCGAAGGATTTGACTTTTATCGTACCGGTGAAACAGCGACCGAAAGAACGGTTTACGCGATCGGTTCTGTGCTGAATCGATCCGATTGCCTGTCACTGGAAGGAGAGACGATCATTGCATATTTTAATTTTGAGGTTTTGTTTACCGGGACATATGTGTTTAAATTGTACACAGGTACCAATGAAAATGGAGAGAAAGAATTTCTTATCTATGAGGTGCCCGTCATAACACCCCCTTAAACTAAAACTGATCAGAAACCAGGTGCAGCTAAAAAACCTTGTAGCGCGTTGTAAGAAACGGGATCGCAAAGCCCAGGAACAACTATACCGTATCTACGGAGACAAGTTGTATACCTTGTGCTTACGTTATTCCCGTAATCGTCGCGAGGCTGAAGACAACCTTCAAGACAGCTTCATCAGGATATTTGATCGGATAGATCAATATAAATTTAAAGGTTCATTTGAAGGATGGCTGCGCAGGGTAACCCTTACCACGGTTTTGCAAAAGTATCGCCAAGACGGGGTTCTTGAGCTGGTAGGCACCCAGGAACTGCCGGAAACTGAAGAAGCAGGGGTTGAGCACGAAAATATTGACTTGGCTCAGTTATTAAGATTCGTACAGGAATTACCGGATCAATATCGCATTACCTTCAGTCTTTACGTACTGGACGACTACTCTCATAAGGAGATCGCCGCTATGCTGAACATCAGTGAAGGTACGTCGAAGTCAAATCTGGCCCGGGGTAAAGCCTTATTGCGCAAGCGCATAAATGAAATAAAAGAAGTGATCAAAAGCACAAATTAACCATGAAAGAGGAAAAAGATCTCGAACGTCTTTACCGGGAACGCTTCAAAGATTTTGAAGTAAGTCCCGCCCGCGATCTGTGGACAGGTATAGAAGATCAACTCGACGCTTCTGAGAACCGAAAAACCATCCCTCTATTCTGGAAAAGAGCCATGGGGGTAGCCGCATTACTGGGAGTGGCATTTTTTGGTGCGCGCTCCTTTCTAAACACCCCCAACCAAAATCCGGAGAACAATACAATCATTACCGCCAGCCCCTTACAGCAAACCTCTTCTCCTGATAAGCAAATAAAAGACGAAACCTCAATACAAATATCTTCAACGCCGGAAGCTTTAAGGAAAGCAATAGCAACATCCCCACAGGAAGCGCCATCTTCAGAAGGGAGCATCCGGGACCGAAACCAATCAAAAGGAAGTCAAAACAGGCTGAATCAAAGAGAGACTGTAAATCCTGAAGGTAGCACACAAAGCTTTACTTACGGCTATACCAGCGAAATATACCTTGCTTCCACACCGATCGTACTGTATCAGGATTATGCATTTACAACAGGCATAATGCCAGCAAACCACCCTGATCTTTCGCAAGAGTCCCCGTCCCTGCTGGATCTCGCTTCAAACGATGAGGAGAAAATTAATGAGGACGCAGCCGGCAATTGGGTTGTTTACCCTGCGGTAGCCCCGGTATATTACGGAAGTCTGAACAATGGCTCTCCGATCGAACCCGGGTTAAGCGATCATTCTAAAAGCGGAGAAACCCATTTAAGTTATGGGGTCAATGTTGCCTACCATCTTAACAAGAAGCTCAGCCTGCGAACCGGGGTGAACAGGGTAACCATGGGATACACCACTAACGATGTCTCCTATACCCCCACTGCTTCTCCTGCTGCCAGGGTTGGGAACATAGATTATGCAAGCAGCAACCTCAATATTATCATCAATGATCTCGGACGCAGACCACAAAACGCCTTTCTTCCCGATGTACCCAAGGCCAACCTAAGGTATAACGGCGATATGGCGCAACGCCTGGGCTATGTAGAGGTGCCTCTTGAATTAAAATATAAAATGGTTGGTAACAAAATAGGACTTCACCTTATCGGAGGTTTGAGTTCACTGTTTCTGGTTGACAACAGCATCATGCTGCAATCTGAGACCCTAAACACAGAATTAGGAACAGCAACAAATGTAAATTCACTGAATTTCAGCACCAATCTTGGTGTTGGCGTTGATTATCGCTTCAGCGATGCACTGCTGTTCAATCTTGAACCCATGTTCAAATATCAATGGAATACATTCTCAGGAGATACCGGAGGTTTCAGCCCCTATCTTCTGGGTGTTTATACAGGCTTTAGTTTTAGGTTTTAACTATTTAGTTGGTTAGGTTAAATTGCCAAGGCAATGATGACCAAAAATGCTCTCTGTGGTGGGGAGCATTTTTTATTTGCCCTCCAGCAGGCACTTTTGAATAATTTCCCTGGTATAGTTCTTTAGTTCAGTCACCTCAGACATATCCTTCCCCTTTGTTTCCAGAAACCTGTGTATAGTTACGCGTAACCTGCCGGGACCACCGTCGCAGATCTCAAAAGGAAATTTCTTTTTGCTGTCCCTGAATGTCATAGGCACCACCGGGATCTGATGGGCAATGGCCAGCTTAAAAGCACCATCCTTAAAAGGATCTAACAAAACATCCCTCCCTTCGGGCACCCCTCCTTCCGGAAAAATACAAACACTCAAGCCCTGGGCCAATCGTTTTTGGGCACGCAGATAGACCGCCGATCTGCTCCGGGGGCTTTCGCGGTCTACCATAATACATACTCTTTTATAAAAATACCCGAAGACCGGCATCTTAACCAATTCCTTTTTCCCTACAAAAACAAATGGATTTTTACTCGCCCTCAGCATCAGCATGATGTCTGTCATAGAAGTATGATTGGCCACCAACATATAACTCTTGCCTTTTTGCATCCTCCCCTCTTTTTTTATCCGGGGAAAAAGTCCCATTCCATACAAAATAGGGGCTGCCCAAATATTTCTGGCTACCCAAAAGAATTGCGGGTAAAAACGTTCGGAGGCGGTTAGCACAAGAAGCACCGGAAAAAACAAAATAATTGGAATGCTCACCAACAGGTAAAACCATATCCGGTAGAGCAGCATCAGGAGGCATCTGAGTGGGTTCATTGTGCAGTCTATAGTTTACGGTGGCTACAAACATAACTTTAAAAATCAAATGCCGCCAATAAATATCCTGATCGTATTTATAATGTCTGTCATGATACTTAAATTTGCCGGACAGCAAATTGAATTTAAATGGCACGAATTCTTACAGGTATTCAAAGTACAGGTGTTCCGCACCTGGGAAATTTATTAGGCGCTATCATTCCTGCAATTGAAATGGCAAAAGCCCCGGAGAATGATTCTTTTCTTTTTATTGCCAACCTTCATTCTCTCACCCAGATAAAAGACGGAGAGACCTTAAGAGCAAATACCCTTGCTACAGCCGCTGCATGGCTGGCCTGCGGATTGGATACCGAAAAAACGGTTTTTTACAGACAGAGTGATGTGCCTCAAACAGCAGAACTCACCTGGTACCTCAGCTGCTTTTTCCCATATCAGCGACTAACGCTTGCGCACTCGTTTAAGGACAAAGCCGACAGACTGGAGGATGTAAATGCAGGTCTGTTTACCTATCCCATGCTAATGGCTGCAGACATTTTACTGTATGATGCCGAATTCGTACCCGTTGGAAAAGACCAATTGCAACACCTGGAAATGACGCGTGATGTTGCTTCCAGAATACACAGCAAGGTGGGTGAGATATTTGTGCTACCGGAGGCAAAGGTTCAGGAAAACACCAAGCTTATTCCGGGAACGGACGGGGAAAAAATGAGCAAGTCAAGAAATAATATCATAAATATCTTTCTGCCCGACAAGAAGCTTAGAAAGCAGATCATGGGAATACAGACCGACAGCACTCCCCTTGAAGACCCAAAAGATCCTGACACTTGTAATGTATTTGCACTGTACAAGCTTCTGGCAAGCGAAAAGCAAACCGCAGAATTAAGAGAAAAATACCTGGCCGGTGGTTTTGGTTATGGTCATGCAAAACAAGCCTTGTATGAACTGATCCTGGAAAGATTTGCTCAGGAGCGTGAACGATTCAACTATTACATGGAGCATCCTGAGAAGGTAGAAACCATCCTGGCTGAAGGAGCTGCCAAAGCCGCAAAAGTGGCCAACGGAGTTCTAGAAAGAACCCGCGAGAAACTCGGCTTTTAGTTCAGACCAGTTCGAAGTATTTCCCCGGCAAGGGTCTTACAACTCCCTTCATTTCCATATTCAGGAGGGTTGCCGAAAGCTTGTGCACGGGTATATCACAGGTATATGCGAGGTCGTCAAGAAGCATTTTTTCTGAGTCTTGTAACCTCGACACTACCAATTCTTCTGTAGCATCGAGTTCTACAAACAACTGCTTTTGTACCGGAACTTTATGATCGTCCTCATCCGGATCCCAGCCAAGCATATAGATCAGATCTGCAGCACTCTCCATGAGATGGGCCTGGTGCTTTTTAATTAAAAGATTACAACCCTTACTAAGTGGATCTTCAGGTCTTCCCGGAATAGCGAAAACCTCCCTGTTATACGAATTGGCAATATCGGCGGTAACCAGACTGCCGCCTTTTTCGGCAGATTCAACCACCACCACAGCCTGAGATAAACCGGCTATGATCCGATTCCGCCTTAAAAAATGATCTCTGTCGGGCATCTCTCCATGCCAGAAGTCAGTGACAAACCCGCCGTTTTCCATTACGCTTTCATTATAAACCTTATGGGCAGACGGATAGGTGATATCGAGCCCATGAGCCATACAGGCAATGGTTTGTAATCCGCTATTGATAGCTGCCCTGTGAGCACAAATATCTGCCCCATAAGCATACCCACTCACTATAGTTGGCCCCAAAGGCGCCAGATCTTCAACCAGCTTTTGGGTAAGCTCCATTCCCCGTGGGGTAATCCTGCGGGTACCCACCACACTTAAAAACCGGGGAGCCTCCAGACGAACATTACCCCTTACGAACAGGACAAGCGGACCATCCGGACAATGTTTTAACCGAAAAGGATATTCCGGATCGGTAAAGGGTATCACCCGGATCTTTTGCTGTTCCAGCCAAGTCATTTCTTTTTCGGCATCGATCAGGTTCCTTTTGTTTCTAACGGCCCTGACAGCCATAGTGCCAACCCCTTCAATACGGCTCAATAAAGAAAGCTTTTCAGAAAATACGGCCTCAGCACTCCCACAAGCAGCAATCAACTTGCGGGCGGTAAGATCACCTACACCTTTAGCACGCTGTAAGGCGAGCAGGTAATAGAGGTCTCTGAGGTTTTGCATGCAGCTGGTTTTTAATTTATTACAAAGCCATAAGGCAAACTGTTAATAAATTTAGAATAACAAATTGAAAACCTGTTGCATTTTTTCACATCTTTGTTTCTATGAGAATAGAAAAATACATTAGTGACCTGTTGTACCGCTACCAGTGCGTAACTGTACCGGGGCTGGGCTCTTTCCTGACCAGATATCGATCTGCAAAAATCCACAACTCCACTAATGCATTTTACCCTCCTTCTAAAGAAATTTCTTTTAACGGTCAACTTTGTAAAGACGATGGCTTACTTACCAAGCACGTCGCCCAGGTAAACCAGATAAGTTACGAAGAAGCCTCTGAAAAGATCTCTAAAATAGTACAAGCCTGGTTGCTTAAAATGCAAGCAGGAGAGACTATAGAGATGGACAGTATTGGTGAGATCTGGTACAATGAAGAAGACCGGATTCTATTCCAACCTTCTGATCGGGTAAATTACCTGACCAGTGCCTTTGGATTATCTTCATTTGTTTCTCCGGAAGTGAAAAGAGAAACCCTGAAAGAACAGGTGACCGAACTGGAAGAAAAAGCTCCTATTGCTTTTACTCCGGAGCGTCGAAGAGAAACCCCTTCCTACCTGAAATATGCAGCTATATTTTTGCTGGCTCTTTCAGCAGGTACAGTGGGTTATAAATTAGTAGAGCAGGATCAGGCACGTCAAATGGAATTTGCGCAACAACAGGCTCACCAGGAGGTAGAAAGAACAATTCAGGAAGCCACCTTCTTTGATACCACACCCATTGAGATGCCTGCGGTAACACTTGAGCTGCATCAGGCTCCATTAAAGTATCACATTATTGCAGGGGCTTTTCGTATAGAGGCCAATGCACAAAAGCGCATCAGCGAACTGGAAAAACGCGGTTTCCAGGCCCGATTGGTAGGAGTAAATAAATACGGACTCCACCAGGTGGCTTATTCAAGTTTTGCCGATGTACAGGATGCCTTATCCTATCTCAGAAAAGTTAAAAAAGAAGAGTCTTCAGAAGCTTGGCTGCTAGTCGACTAAGCGTCTTTAAGATCAAATGATAGCAAAAAAACCTTGTGGAACTCCACAAGGTTTTTTTGATTTATATAATGTTGTTGCTTCTACCGTTAAGGATTTAATAATTATGCTAAAATGATTATATAAAATGTGGCTGCCCCTCCTGCCTGTTGGCAAGCAGGTTTACTTCTTTATTCCTTTATTAAATCGTCATCTCACTACATAAGAAATCAAATTTCAGAGGGCTCAAAATGACAAGGAAATTTGAGATTTCAGACATCATTCAAAACCAATAGCCTCAATACCTTCATGGCTTATTTTAATGGCCTCCAGTGGAGATTGGTCAAAGGTCATGTCCTGCTCAACAAAATAGTATTTCATACCTGACTTTTCCTTTTGCTCAAGTATCTTTTTAAAGTCAATATTACCCTGACCTACAGGAGCAAACCGACCTTTATCATCCATATCCTTTACATGCCATAATTTAAATCTCCCCGGATATTCTTCAAAATAGGCTAATGGATCTGCACCTGCACTGGTCACCCAAAAAAGATCCATTTGAAAGTTCACCAATTCCGGGTCAGTATTCTCTAATAGATAATCAATAGGCACAACCCCTTCCTTATTCGGCTTAAATTCAAAATCGTGGTTATGGTATAACAGCTGTAATCCGGCCGCATTACATTTTTGACCGAGCTCTGTCAATATTTCAGCGAGTCTTTCTACCCTGCCGTTCATACCCATACTCATAGCTTCCCTGTCATAAACAAACATTCCCATAGGTGGTATGGGCACCACAAAATAGGTGAATCCTGCAGCCTTCGCATCTGCGATCAATTTGTCTGCATTTTCAAGGGTAACACTGCTTTGGTGAGTGCTTATAGGAGTGAGCCCTTTTTCTTCGAGCAGGTTTTTAAAGCCCTCCGGAGAATACCCATAGTATTTTCCATCCTCGTATCCGGCCGCTTCTATATATGCATAACCGGCATTAGCTACCTGCTGAAGCGTACTGTCTGCACTTTGCTTCATCTCAGCTCTTACCGTATACAGGGCCAGACCTCCTGTACCCTTAGATCCGATCGTTTCACAAGAGTAAAAACTCCCAACGACAAGGGTAAACGCCATAAAATAAATGAAAGAATTTTTAAAGGTCATATGATGGTATTTTTAGGATTTCCGCGCAAAGGATCGAACTTAAATTGCCCTGAACCTGCGCTTTATATGAAGTCACAATTTAATTAAATTATAAGACTCCGCTTCTGCATAACACATAAATTAACCGAGACTCCGAAACCCTAAGGTCCCTGCACAGGCATATCCAAACATATACCCCACCTCATAACTATGTAACAACCCCCTTATTTTAATTTTGGCACTACAAAAAGTATCTTTGCATAAAATTCACATCAATGAAGGCTAAGACACCAAGCGATTCACGTACTACTATGACCGATCTCGTACTGCCCAGCGAGACCAACCCTTTAAACAACCTGTTTGGGGGAGAACTTTTGGCAAGGATGGACCGTGCTGCCAGTATTGCCGCACGACGACATTCAAGGCGTGTATGCGTAACAGCCTCTGTGAATCACGTGGCTTTTAACCGGGCAGTCCCATTAGGGAGTGTTGTTACTGTAGAAGCCACTATTTCCAGGGCTTTCAAAAGCTCCATGGAGATCTTTATTGATGTATGGATAGAAGACAGGGAAAGCGGTAATCGCACCAAGGCCAACGAAGCCATCTATACCTTTGTGGCCGTAGATGAAACCGGGCGCCCTATCGAGGTGGCTCCTGTAGTACCGGAAACAGATCTTGAAAAGGAACGTTTCGCTGCAGCCTTAAGGCGCAAACAGCTGAGTCTTGTACTGGCAGGTAAAATGAAACCTCATGAAGCTACCGAACTAAAAGCGCTTTTTGATTAAATCGGGCAGCCCTAATTAAGCTCAGGAAAGTCCGCTGATATTTCCATTAGCATCAATATCCATCCCTTCAGCTGAGGGTATTCCGGGTAATCCCGGCATGCGAAGTATATTCCCGGCTATAGGAATCAGAAATCCTGCTCCGGCTGCGATCTCAAATTCGCGTATATGTATATCAAAGTTTACCGGCCTTCCTAATAGCTTTTCATCGTCGGAGAGCGACTTTTGAGTCTTTGCTATACAAATGGGTAATTCTCCGAAACCGAGCTCTTCAAAACGTCTTAATTGGCTTTTAGCCTTGTTAGACAGGATCACATACTTGGCCCCGTACACGGTTTTACATACTTTTTCGATCTTCTCTCTAACAGGATCCTTTAAGTCATAGGTAGGCCGAAAACCTTCTCCCGATCTGCCGAGGGCCCCGATCACAGCGCGGGCCAGACCTTTAGTACCTTCACCTCCCTTCACAAAACCGTCGCTCACAGCCACTTCCACCCCGTATTCCTGACATACTGATTTCAGGGCTTCCACCTCTTCATCAGTATCTGCCTGAAAACGGTTCACACATACTACGGCAGGGACCTTAAAACTCGCAATGGTTTCCAGGTGTTTTCGAAGATTTTCCGAACCGGCCTTTACTGCTTCGGCATCCGGTTCCTTTAGTTCAGACAAGGCCTTGCCTCCATGATACTTCAGGGCTCTTATGGTAGCTACCAGCACCACGGCCCGGGGAGAAATACCCGCATTACGGCATTTAATATTGAAGAACTTTTCAGCACCGAGGTCGGCCCCAAATCCGGCTTCGGTTACCACATAATCTGCCAGAGACATGCCCATCTTGGTAGCTATCACGCTATTTGTTCCCTGGGCAATATTAGCAAAGGGACCACCGTGAATGAATGCAGGAACATTTTCAAGCGTCTGCACAAGATTTGGCTTAATAGCGTCTTTAAGCAATGCGGCCATAGCCCCCTGTGCCTTCAGGTCACGGGCATAAACAGCTTTTCCCGAGAAAGTATCCCCCACATAAATATTTCCCAGTCGGTCCTTGAGATCTTCAAGATTATTACTTAAACATAGAATAGCCATGATCTCAGAGGCCGCTGTGATATTAAAACCGGTCTCCATAGGAATACCTCCTGACTTACCACCAAGGGCACTCACGATCTTTCTCAGAGAACGGTCGTTCATATCCATACAGCGCTTCCAAAGCACAGTGCGGGGATCAATACCTAAACTTCTTGTTTTGCTCTGAATATTATTATCTATTAAGGCAGCCAAAAGGTTATTCGCCTTTTCAATAGCCGAGAAATCCCCGGTAAAATGAAGATTAATGTCTTCCATGGGAACCACCTGAGAATAACCGCCCCCGGCAGCACCCCCTTTAATACCAAAAACGGGCCCCAAAGACGGTTCCCGCAGCACCACAGCCACCTTTTTACCGATGGCTGCAAGCCCATCGGCCAGGCCTATGGAGGTCGTTGTTTTTCCCTCTCCTGCCGGAGTGGGGGTAATAGCAGTAACCAGTATGAGATTGCTCTTGGCTGCTTTTTCATCATCAATGAGCGAAAGAGGTAATTTCGCTTTATGTTTTCCGTATTGCT
The DNA here is from genome assembly GCF_004799345.1 of Robertkochia marina. Classification (GTDB taxonomy): domain Bacteria; phylum Bacteroidota; class Bacteroidia; order Flavobacteriales; family Flavobacteriaceae; genus Robertkochia; species Robertkochia marina. The sequence goes on along the minus strand of NZ_SSMC01000001.1, from coordinate 821,634 downwards.
CCAATTGATCTTCAGCTACATTAAGCTGTGCTGCAATCTCTTTAATATGATGAAGTTTTGCCTTTTGGGCGATCTCAATATCTGATAACATACGCTTTGTTTTTAAGATTAAAATGCCCCAAAAGGACATCATAAGGTTAAAAATACACCCTATTATTCACTTAAAACAAAACAAATGTCAGTTTGAAACTTGCTGAGAACCTTGTAATAAGATCACATTCTGTAGATCCAGTTGGAAGGATTGTCGATCTTATTATTGTTGTAGATCATGAATTTTAAAAGGGTCTCATTGGTAACATTATTAGTGAAGACCTCCCCTATCTGCTGCTTGGTACCCACCAGATCCCCCTCTTTTACAAACACCTTACTTAGGTTGTTGTACACAGAAATATAACTTCCGTGCTGAATAAGCACTGCTTTGTTTCCACCCTTATATCCGGTTACTGCAAGCACCTTTCCTTTGAAAACAGATCGCGCTTTTGACCCTTTTTCGGTGGCAATACGAACGCCGTTACTCTTAATTTGAACGGAGCGTACCACCGGGTGGGGCTGGGTTCCATATCTCATTTTAATAACCCCTTTTTCCACAGGCCAAGGTAACTTCCCTTTATTCTCCTTAAAGTTCTTGCCCATCACTTCAGCCTCTGCCGTAAGGGCAAAACTGGTAGACGACACTTTTTTTCCTTTTGCCCGGTTTTCCCTGTTTGAACGAGCGATGGCCTCCTTGATCAGGTTATCGATCTGGCGATCGATCTCATCTGACTCCTGTTGTTTTCTACGTATCTGGGCCGCATATTGGCTTTCTTTTCGTTTGATGGAGTTCACCAGGTCCCGCTGGGCATTCAATTCCTGTTGCAACTCCGCCTGCACCACCTTATTTTCTTCCACCAGGGCCTGCTTCTCCTTACGCTGAGCAATGAGATCATTGTTCAGGGTTTTAAGCCTTTCAGTAGTCTTAACGATCTCTTCCCCCTGCTCTTTTCGGTAACCTGCATACTGCTGCATGTACTTAACACGCTTAAAAGCTTGCTGGAAATTGTCTGATGACAGCAGGAACATTAAACGGCTTTGCTGAGACTTACTTTTATAGGATTTCCTGATCATGGCAGCATAATCTTCCTTCAAACCTTCCAATTGCTCTCTCAGGCTGCTGATCTCATTGATGTTTGCGTTGATACGGCGGTTAAGCAGGTTGGCCTGCTGGTTGGTTACCTTTATCAGTTCTCTCCGCACACGGATCTTCTGATTCAGATCCTCCAGCTCTTCGAGCACGGATTTCCGCTCTTTTTTTTGCTGCGATAATAACGAATTGATCTGCCTGATCTCTTTTTGAAGACGTTCTTTACGGGCCTCCAGCTTTCGCTGTTCTGCCGATTGAGCATGCACTCCTCCCAGGAATAAAAAACTGGCAAGAACTATAAGAATGAGGGGCGATCTGAGGTGCTTCATAAATTAACGGTCCAATTCTATGGGCGTAAAACCATTGGGTATATTATACGGAAAGCTGAGGCGTTCATTGAATTCCAGGCTTCGGTACTCCAGATCGATCTTCGTAAGCACGGTACCATCCTGAGCTTCGAGACTTATCTTATCGGGAACCACTATGCCTTCAACCTGTTGATAGCTTTCATATGCAATATTAAGAATTCTTCCTTTTTCGGGTTGAGAAAGTTGTTGTACAGCCATTTTAAAATTTCTCGGCTCCAGGAGAAACAGCAGCTTATAAAGCTCTTGTTGCCTGTTGGGTGTCAACTGGTAATAGTCGCTGGAAACACTTGCGTCAAATCGCTGATCCTTTAGATCGAGAATAGACTGTCCCAGAAGGAGGTTCTGCACCATGGTGTAGTTGACCTCTGTACCCAAAAGCTTATTGAGTAAGGCATAGTCGCCATCAAAGTAAGTATTGTCAAGTTTATTGTAGAAGCTTACCCGATCTGGCGTTATCAACACCTTTACCACAGAGAGGGTGGCAGAGAGCCAAATGGCCTCATCCTTTTTCATACGCATACTCACCGAAAATCCCTGGCTGGTATGGTCGTCTGCATAATCGATCTTGATCCTTCCTCTAAGGGTTTCAAAATCAGCATCATTTCGATAGTGATTCCTAATGATCTGCTTCGCACTGAGGTTACTCTCTGTAGCCGTTGCTATGGCCGCCTTTTTAGAGCCGCAAGACACCAGAAACGCCGAAATTAAAATAACATACACCCATGAGGTTGCAATGCTACGGCCCTTTTTAATTATGTAATTGTTCGATCTTGCTGTCAATCTCTTTGATTTTATCCTCATTGCCCAGTTCCGTATAGGCTTCTTTCATGATCTGAAAGAAACGCAATTCAAGTTCTTTATTCTCCAATAAATATGCCAATCCCTCCTCTGCCACCGCCACAGCCTGTTCAGGGTCTCCTGTATGCAAAAGTCCAAGTGCCCTGTAGTAATAAAACTCCGGTTGGGCAGGAAAATTGCTTACTGCATCTGTACTTTTCAGCAACACCCGGTCATAGCGTTTTTGATCTGCCAGGGTTTTGAGCTCCCTCCTGAAATGATCGGGAGTATTGCCTTCCTCTCCTTCACCTCTCGTAGCGGAAGTCTCCGCTTCCTGCTGAACCTCCTCTTCAGGCTCAGTCTTTTCCATAATGGAAAGCTTCATGCGATGTGCCGCAGCTTCAGCCAGAGGCCCATGGTTATTATTAACCCTCTCAACTATAGCCAGTGCTTTGTCTTCATCACCCTTTTTAAGATACAGACCAGCCATGATTAGCTGCTGCTCCCAGCCCTGATCCTGATATTCTTCGGTTATGGCTACGGCCTTATCAAGGGCATTCTGTTCCAGATACAGATGAACTGTTTCATTCAGGTACCATACATTAGAGGGAGCTGCTTTGACAGCCCTGAGAAGATGATCCTCTGCCGCCATATAATCCCGGTTTAGCAGGTAGATCCTTCCCATTTCAAAGTCAACGGCAGGCTCACCGGCATTGAGTGACTTGCATTGGGTCAGGTAATGCAATGCCTTGTCGTAATTACCGATACCTTTCTGTTTTAAGGCTTCAAAAAAGTTTTCCTGAAAAGTGTCTTCTACAACCTCAGTGGTGATGTCGGCATTTTCTTCCACCTGCGCACAGAGCACCCCTGTGAAGCAAAATATTGCTGCCAAAATCAGGGGTCGTATACTGTACACAACTTTCATGCCTTTACTCCGGTTTGTCAGACTCTTTTAAAGGGGGCTAAACCCACCTTATGACGTTATTTAAGAGCCGAATAGTCGCCTATACTCACGTCGGTAAATTGCCCATTAAAGGTTGCATGATTACCGATCATGGCATTCTCTAAATTAGCGTTTTTTACGATGGCATTGGTCTGAATTAGACTGTTTTTAACAGTAGTGTTCTCAATGTGAGTACCATCACCAATAGATACATTAGGACCTACCGTGGCGTTTTTCAAAACAACCCCGTCCCCAATGTAACAGGGCTCTATGATCTCAGAGTTCTCTGAAGTGATGTTTGCTGACACCAGGTTCTCTCCATCAGCATGAAGAAAATCGAGCATACGGCTGTTGGTCTCTACCGTAACATCTTTGTTTCCACAATCCATCCATTCATCAACCTTGCCGGGCACAAAGCGCATTCCCTTTTCCATCATGGCTTTGATACCATCATTGATCTGGTATTCGCCACCGTGGATAATATTGTTATCAAGCACCCCTTGCAATTCCTTCTTAAGCACTCCGGCATCTTTAAAATAATAGATCCCGATAACAGCCAGGTCAGACACAAAATCCTGTGGCTTTTCCACCAGGCCGGTAATTTCTTTAGCCTCATTTAATTCAACCACCCCGTAAGCCTGAGGATCTTTAACCTGTTTCACCCAGATCACACTGTCTGCGGTTTTATCGAGGTTGAAGTCTGCCTTAAACAGCGTATCAGCATAGGCTACCACGCAAGGGCCTTCCAGGGAATCTTTTGCACACATAATGGCATGTCCAGTACCCAGGGGCTTATCCTGGTAGTAGATCGTTCCTTTTGCACCCAGATCTTTAGCCACCTTCAACAGTTTTTCTTCGATCTCTGCGCCGAAGTCATCCTTAATGATGAAGGCAACCTCTTCAACCGCCTCCTCCAAAACACCGGCAATATCTTCAACCAATCGCTGTACGATGGGTTTGCCTGCAATAGGTATTAGTGGTTTAGGGATCGTTAATGTGTGCGGACGCAGTCTTGATCCGCGTCCTGCCATAGGAACAATAATTCTCATCTCTTTCTGCATTTACGACCTAACGGTCTCATTGATATAAATGATTTAACTTTAATTCTATTATTTAGTACCGGTACTTCCAAATCCGCCGGCTCCACGAGCAGTTTCGCTTAACACCTCTACTTCATTCCAGTCGATACGCTCGTGTTTAGCAATGACAAGTTGGGCCACCCGCTCTCCGTTTTCTATAGTGAAGTCTTCATTAGAGAGGTTCACAAGGATCACCCCAACCTCTCCACGATAGTCGGCATCAATGGTTCCGGGAGCGTTAAGGACTGTAATGCCCTTTTTAGCCGCCAAACCACTTCTTGGTCTAACCTGGGCCTCAACACCTACAGGTAATTCAATAAATAATCCTGTTTTTACGATGGTTCTTTCAAGAGGTTTCAAGGTAATGGGAGCATCAATATTAGCCCTTAGATCTAATCCTGCTGAGGCATCGGTTTCGTATTCGGGCAATGCATGGTTTGACTTGTTTATTACATGTATCTTCATAGAATGACATTGTGTTATTTAAGTTTCCTGACGGTGTTATCCAACAGAGGCTTGAACAGCCTGAGAAGCTCCCGGCGTTCAAGGTACCAGATAAGGGTCAAAAATAATAAAAGTAAGGCGGTTCCACTTAGCAGATCACCCTTAAAAACATAAAAGGAGAGGGCAGATAACCCTATTGAAGCGCCCAGGTAAGCCCCGATCTTTTTTACGTTATAGGGCACGGGGTAATATCTTCGCCCCAGGAGGTAAGATATGACCATCATACTGCCATAGGCAGCCAGGGTAGCGATTGCCGAACCCTTATAACTCAAAACCGGGATGAGCAAAAAGTTGAGGCCGATGGTAATGACCGCACCTCCTACCGAGATCAATGCTCCAAAACGTGTGCGATCGGTGATCTTATACCACACCGATAAGTTGTGATAAATACCCAGGCATAAATTTGCCAGGAGGATAAAAGGAACGATCCATAAGGCCCTCCAATAACTCTTTTCGGGCAACAATATCATGGCGAACAGATCTGTATACACCACTACGAACAGTAAAATAAAGGACCCGAAAATGGTAAAGTAGAGAGTTATATTGGCGTAGGTTTGTTTAGCGTCTTTCTTATTGGCCTGGCTGAAGAAAAATGGCTCTACCCCAAGTTTAAAAGCTGTAATGAACAGGGCCATAAAAGCCCCCAGCTTATAGGCAGCTCCGTACACCCCTACCTCAGCTTCGGCGACCTCGTCAGGCAACAGGTATCTAAGCATGAGTTTATCACCTCCTTCATTGATAGAAAATGCTAAACCTGCTACTAATACCGGCAAAGCATAGGCTATCATTTGTTTCCATAGATGGGTATCAAGTTTAAATCCTATTCTGAAATAAAGCGGTAATACCATCAAAAGGGTAAAGGCACTGGCTATAAGGTTAGAGATAAAAATATAGTGTACTTTATTCTCAAAAACCAATTCGCTCAGGGCCCCTTGCCCATCCTTGGTTAATACAGGCAATACCAGAAAAAAGAACAGGTTTAATGCCAGGTTCAGGACCACGTTGGATATTTTGATAAAGGAATACCGGAGAGGTTTTTCTTTTTGGCGGTACCATGCAAAAGGGATCACCGCAAGGGCATCGAGAAACAGAATCAAGGCAGCATAAACAATAAATGCAGTCTCATATTTTAAGAAAGCTGCAACCCCATCTCTGAACAACAATACAGCAGTTAGGAAAAGGGTTGAAGTGATCGTCAGGGAGGTTAAGGCCGTAGATTGTACCTTACCGGGATCATCACCCCGGTTGATAAAACGAAAAAAGGCTGTTTCCATCCCGTAAGACAGGAACACATTACCCATGATCAAATAGATCATGAGTGAAATATAAATACCAAAATCGCTTTCAGGTAATCCCGCAACGTAGAGCGGTGTCAGAATGAGCCCCAATACCCTGGGCAACACAGTAGCCAGACCGTAGATAAAGGTATTCTTAAACAGTTTCTTTAGGGCGGTCAAATTGAATTATTTAGACGCTAAAATTATTCAAATTAATCAGGCCTTCCAATGGTTATGGCCTGTTTTTTACAGAAGGCTTTTCCTCGTAGTGAATGGCAGTGGACAATATGAGGTTATCAATTTTAAAATACCTGCGTTCTCCTTTATCGAGATAACTGATCACGGCCACTCCTTCTTCCAGTTCAAAAGGGCTTTTTTTAAGGCTGGGAGGCCGGTTGCCGACTTCCTTTCTCGGGTCGGCATGCATTACGATATCATAATCTTCTTTTGTGGTTTCAATGGTGCCTTTGTACACGAGGTAATTGTCCTTTTGAATTTTTTCAAGTGCTGTCCCCTTGTTACCGTAGTATACTGAATCGAGGGTATAGGAACGCCCTTCTGATACGGGAAAATAGAGGTTCACTCCGGTATATTGCCTATTAGCACCGGCTGTCCAGGGTTCAACCGCGGGATTTTCGAGGGTAAAAGGTGCTTTGGTCTCAAGGATCTGAGAACTCCCACACTGGGTAAATACCAGGAGAGTTAACACCCCAAAAAGAAGGGTAAACAGGTTTTTCATGGTTTGCTCGGTTTCAATTATAAATATACGTATTCAAAATTGATGCCAACGTAGTTAGTGGAGAGTCGGGAAAGGTTTTTAGTCTGGAACCAGGATTCAAGAGCCAGGAATCAAGAAGGAAATTATGGTGAATATATTTTCCTTATCTTAAACTAACCAAATTCCTCCACCCTGCGCAAACACCACAAACTAATACAAGCATGCGTAAGACATTCATACTTTGTTTAAGCCTGATGTACTTTTCCGCTTTTTGCCAATCTTATCAATTCAAAGAAGGTGATAAATACATCGTCAAGGTAGATGCCCTGGATTATGCCTTTGCCATGCCTGATACGATTCCTTCAGGGTGGATCACTTTCAGAATGATGAACAAGGGCATGGATACTCATATGGCTTATATAGGAAGGAAACCTGACAGCCTTGCCACACAGGAATTTATTGCCATGGTATACAATCCCAAAAAACACTACGAAGGTATTGGCTATGGTGGCCCGGGATTACATTCTTCCGGAGTAGCGAGTGAGACGACTCTTTACCTGGAATCAGGAGAATATTTTATGGGATGCGGGGCGATCACAGAAAAAGGAATAAAACACTCTAAATTGGGAATGGTACGGTATTTCCATGTGTCTGCTGAAAAAGTGAAAAGTAGGGAGCCTAAAGCCGATGGCAACATTAACATTACCAAATTCACCCTTTCTCATGATCTACCCTTAAAAGGAGGCAAAAATACCTTTAAGATCATCCACGATGGACCTGATGCGAATATACATTTGATTAAATTTGATGAGGTAAGCTATCGAAATGCTGCAGAATCCTACTTGACAAATCTCACTGATCCCACACCGACAAAGATGCTTGGGGGCAGTGAACAAGCAGAAAAAGGGAAGGTGGTTTATGTTACCCTTAATCTTGATCCCGGCGATTATTCATGGATGGCCTATTTCGGATTTCCCTGGGGAAAAGATGTTCCCTTCACCATAGAAAATTCAGGAAAACTGGAGGCAAACAATGAAACTTATACAGTCCAAACCGCCATTGATCTAACCATGACGGCGAATGGATTTTCGATCTCAGAAGAACTAAAACCCGGAGTTCATCTTATAAAAATAAGGCCATCCGATCTTAAATCACATTCTCCTGTTTTATTTCGATTTAAAGAAGGTGTTACGTCTGACGTTTTTAAAGATTATATTTCAAACTTTCATAGTGCCCTTGTTAATAAAAATAAGGTCAAAATAGAAGAAATACGCCAATCTAATCCATGGTTAGGAAAGGAAATTCGAATGAATAATCATTATTCCTCCAACTTAAAAATCACCTTTCCTCCGGGCAAATATGCACTTTACTGCATGCACGCCTTCACAACCCATGAAGCCCACTTTCATAAAGAAGAACCTGTTTTCTTTGAGGTGAAATAACCGATGTGTTCCTCCTTTTAACCTCATAACCTCATAACTAAAAAAAGCCCCAGGCTTACACATGGGGCTTTTTTATGGTATGAACCTTCAACTTATCCGTTCAGGGCCTCGGCACCACCAACGATCTCGAGGATCTCTCCGGTAATAGCCGCCTGACGCGCCTTGTTATAGGTTAGTGTTAATTCAGCTTTTAGCTCACCGGCGTTATCGGTTGCCTTATGCATAGCCGTCATACGTGCTCCGTGCTCTGACGCAAAAGAATCCCTGATGGCTTTGTATAGTTGGGTCTTAAGCGATTTAGGAATAAGGGTCTCTACGATCTCCACCTTATTAGGTTCAAAGATGTAATCCATAGACGCCTTAGCCTCTCCTTCAGATGGACTGATAGGAAGGTAATCTTCCGTTTTCACGATCTGCGTGGCAGCATTCTTAAAGTGGTTATACAACAACACGATCTTGTCATAGTTACCTTCGGCATACTGTTGCATCAGGGTTTCTGCGATGGCAGCAACATTATCGAAAGTAAGGTTATCAAAAACCTCGTTGTTGTTAAAGGCTACTTTATACTTTTTAGAAAGTATATCATTCCCTTTTTTACCAATGGTTACCAGGCTTACTTCCTTTCCCGCAAACTGACCTTCAGCCAGCCTTGAAGCTTCCTTGATAACATTTGAGTTAAAGGCTCCACACAAACCTCTGTTTGAAGTAATGGCTACGATAAGAACCTTATTCACCTCTCTTTGCTCAGCGTAAACGCTTCCGGAATCGCCATCGAGGGTGGCGCTCAGGTTTTGCAAAAGTTCGGTAAGCTTATCAGCATAAGGTCTCATGGCAGTGATCGCATCCTGTGCCTTTTTAAGTTTGGCAGCAGATACCATTTTCATTGCACTGGTAATCTGCATGGTGGATCCTACCGAGCTAATCCTGCTACGTATTTCTTTTAAATTTGCCATACTCTTATTTATGAATCCGAAGCAGGAGGTTACACTCCAGCTTCGGATAGAATATTAAAATTAAGCCTTGTATTTCGCAGATAGGTCTTTTGCTACCGCTTCCAGGGTATCAGTAACCTCTTCTGTAAGCTTACCAGCTTTCAGGGTGTCAAGAACATCTCTGTGCTTGGTGTTCAGGAACTCAAGGTAATCTCTTTCGAACTCCTTCACTTTCTCAACAGGAACATTTCTCAACAGGTTCTTAGAACCGGCGTAGATAATGGCTACCTGATCTTCTACAGTAAACGGATCGTTTTGAGCTTGCTTAAGGATCTCTACGTTACGCTTACCTTTTTCAATTACATTCATGGTAGCAGCATCAAGGTCAGAACCAAACTTAGCGAAAGCCTCGAGCTCACGGAACTGGGCCTGGTCAAGCTTAAGGGTACCTGCTACTTTCTTCATCGACTTGATCTGAGCAGAACCACCTACACGCGATACAGAGATACCTACGTTAATCGCAGGACGCACCCCTGAGTTGAACAGGTCAGACTCCAGGAAGATCTGTCCGTCAGTGATCGAGATCACGTTTGTTGGGATATAAGCAGATACGTCACCCGCCTGTGTTTCAATGATAGGCAGAGCCGTTAAAGAACCTCCTCCTTTTACAACCGGCTTCAGAGAATCCGGAAGGTCATTCATGTTCTTAGCGATCTCATCATCGGCAATCACCTTAGCAGCACGCTCAAGAAGTCTTGAGTGAAGGAAGAATACGTCTCCGGGATATGCCTCACGTCCCGGTGGACGACGAAGAAGAAGTGATACCTCACGGTAAGCAACAGCCTGCTTAGAAAGGTCATCATAGATGATCAATGCCGGACGTCCTGTATCTCTGAAGTACTCTCCGATAGCAGCACCTGCGAAAGGAGCATATACCTGCATAGGAGCAGGGTCAGAAGCGTTCGCAGCAACGATCACGGTATAATCCATAGCTCCTTTGTCTTCAAGGGTCTTAGCGATCCCTGCTACCGTAGAAGCCTTTTGCCCGATGGCAACATATATACAGAATACAGGCTCACCTGCATCATAGAATTCTTTCTGATTAAGGATGGTATCAATACAAACAGTTGTTTTACCTGTCTGACGGTCACCGATCACAAGCTCACGCTGTCCACGTCCGATCGGGATCATGGCGTCAACAGACTTAATACCTGTTTGAAGTGGCTCGTTTACCGGCTGACGGAAGATTACCCCCGGAGCTTTACGCTCAAGCGGCATCTCGTAAAGGTCACCTCCGATAGGTCCTTTCCCATCGATAGGGTTACCCAAAGTGTCAACAACACGTCCTACCATTTTCTCCCCTACTTTGATAGAGGCAATTCTTTCGGTACGTTTTACAGTATCACCTTCCTTAACACTGGTAGAAGATCCAAGAAGTACAACCCCTACGTTATCTTCTTCAATGTTAAGTACAATACCTTCCATCCCGTTATCAAAAGAAACGAGCTCTCCGTATTGAACATTATTCAGTCCGAATACGCGGGCAATACCGTCACCGATCGTTAGAACGGTACCAACTTCATCTAAAGAAGCCTTTGCTTCAAACCCTGATAGTTGCTTTTTTAATATTGCTGATACCTCAGCAGCTTTAACTTCAGCCATCTTAATTAAATATTTAGATTTTCGAACCGGACTTGCGAACAAGACCGGCCATCCTTATTTTAAAATTATGCAGAGACTACCGTTGTATTAACGAAATCTCTCTTCAAATTACTTAGTTTATTGGCAATACTTGCATCAAATTGCTGATCCCCTACTCGGAGGATAAACCCGCCAATGATGGTTTCGTCAACTACCTTTTCAAGGGAAACATCTTTCCCGGTTAGCGACTGTACCTTCTCCAATATCTTTTGTTCCAATGCTTCGGTAAGAGGCACAGCGGTGGTTACCACGGCCTTTTGTTTTCCTTTCAGCTCATCGTAAAGCACCATGAACTTCTCGGCAACCATCTCGAAAATCTCGATACGATTGTTCTCAAGAAGAAGTGCGATCAGCTTATGGCTGGCGTCGCTGAAATCTTCAAAAACCTCTTTAAGCACATTGCTTTTTACCTGAGCCTTGATCACCGGACTTGCAATCAGTGTCCGTAGCTCTTCGTTTTCTCCTACTACCTTAATTACCTTAAGCATATCCCCGTGAACAGCCTCTAAAAGACCCTGTTCCTGCGCATAGCTTAAAATAGCCTTTGCGTATCGTATTGCTGCCCTGCTACCTGTCATGCTGTATTAGTTTAGCTTAACGTCTTCCAACATTCCTTCTACAAGCTTTAACTGCTTGTCTTTTGCAGAAAGTTCCTCTCTTACAACCTTCTCTGCGATCTCGATGGAAAGTTCTGCCACCTTATTCTTAAGATCATTAATAGCCGCCTGCTTTTCGCTTTGGATGCTAGCCTGAGCAGATACAATAATCTTGTTAGCTTCTGCCTGAGCTTGCTCCTTGGCGTCAGCGATCATCTTATCTTTAACTTCTCTGGCTTCCTTCATCATGGCGTCACGCTCAGCTCTAGCCTGCTTTAGCAACTTTTCGTTATCTGCCTGCAGATTCTGCATTTCCTTACGGGCATTCTCTGCAGATTCCAAAGCTTGCTTAATTCCTTCTTCGCGATCATTTACCGCTTTAAGGATAGGACCCCATGCATATTTTCTAAGTAGTAATACCAGTCCAACAAAAATGGCGATCTGCCAAAAGAAGAGTCCGAACGAAAATGATTCTATTAACTTTTCCATGAAATATTATTGTTATAAATGTTTAATCTGTTTAGGGTAAACAGATAGCTGCAACCAACCGTTGCAGCTATCTGAAGAGTTTTAAGCTGCGAAAAGAGCAGCAAATCCAATACCTTCGATAAGAGCAGCAGCAATAAGCATAGCAGTCTGGATCTTACCAGAAGCTTCTGGCTGACGCGCAATAGCTTCCATAGCCTGACCACCGATTCTACCGATACCAAGACCAGCACCAATTACAATTAAACCAGCTCCTACAATAGTTGGGATTTCCATAGTTATATAATTAAAAATTAAACATTCAATTTATTAATGATCGTCGTGATGCTCTTCATTAGCCATACCGAAGTACAGAGCAGAAAGCATGGTGAAAATATACGCCTGCAGCGCAGCCACCAAAAGTTCCAGGATAGATAAGGCAAATGCCAGTCCGAAAGAAAGGGTGCTTCCTATCCAATTTTTGAAGATGAACATCAGTCCGATAATACTCATCAACACCACGTGTCCTGCGGTCATGTTCGCATAAAGACGAATCATCAGGGAGAACGGCTTAATGAACATTCCAAGTACCTCGATCGGAGCAAGAACGATTCTCATAAGCTTAGGCACTCCGGGCATCCAGAAGATGTGACCCCAGTAATTTTTATTAGCTGTAAAGGTGGTGATCAGGAAGGTAAGTAAAGCCAACCCGAAAGTTACAGCGATGTTTCCGGTTACGTTAACCCCAAGAGGTGTCATTCCTAAAAGGTTCAGGAACCATATAAAGAAGAATATGGTTAACAGGAAACTCATGTATTTCTTATAATGCTTTTCTCCAATATTTGGAACAGCGATCTCGTCTCTTACAAATACCACCAAAGGCTCGAAGAATCTTCCTGCGCCGGTGGGAATACCGTTGTTCTTTGCATAGCTGACAGCCAGATTTCTGAACAGCCAGAACATCAGGAACGACACCAATAACATGGTTACTACATTCTTGGTGATCGAAAAGTCAAGAGGTTTTGCATTGGTAGGGTGATGATGGTCATCATAATTGATGGTGCCTTCAGCATCGGTCTTATAGATCTTATTGTGGTAAAGCGCATAGTGATTACCGTCTACCTCAGCCACAGTTTCTCCATGATGAAATTTAGAAGAAGAGAACACCTTTAGTCCATTATCCCATAAAATCACCGGCAGTGGAATCCCCACATGAGTGCCGGCCTCTTCATCTTCGGTAAGAATAAAATAATATGAATCCTGAAGGTGGTGGTCAATAAAGGCCTTAATACCTTCTCTTTTAGACTCCTCCCCATGAGCGGATTCAGTTGTTTCATGTTGTGCCCAGGTAAAAAACGGGGCTAAAACGAATAAAACTAAAAGGATCTTTTCAGTAAATTCTCTTCGCATATCACTCAAATAAAGGTGGCTTAAAAATCGGTGCAAATGTAACGCTTTAAATGAAAAACAAAAACAATTTTTCTCGAATATTTAGCCGGTGTAAAACCCACTTGTTCAGGAGTCTGTGTCGGGTTTTGAATTTAACAATCGATAAACGGCCAGGGATTCAAAAACGAGGCTGATGAAGTATGGAATGAAAAACCCAATGAATTCAGCTTTTGACAGGATCCCGTCGGCTTTATATGCCGGGCTGAACCAGATAAAGAACACGGCAAATTTTAACATACTGCCGGCTAGAAAAAGAAATCCGATTTGAGAAAAGTATTTCTTTCTTAACCAATAAATAATTACAAGAATAAGTACGGCAAGCAAGGCGTTAGCAAGGTAGGCATGGTCTAAAAGCACCTGGGCAGGTCGAATAGCATTCAGTTCGAGGGTTAATTCATGAATAAAATAGGCCCCGAGAATAAAAAGGAGAAACCAAAATATCATCCAAAACAAAGGGTGTATTTTCGATCTCACTTTTGCATCTGATTTAGCTGTTTGATCACCACGTAAATCGAAATAAAAACCCCGAACAGGGTTAATATAATGAGGTAGAGCTTATTGCCCTCATTATAGGTGTCATCTAACCATCTTCCCAGCCATGCGAACAGGAAGATGGTTACACCCATTTGAATAGCGATCCCTGAAAAGATCGCGAAATTTTTAAGCGGATTTCTCTGGTCGTCCTGTTTGTTCATCTTTAAGCGACTTTACTCCTGCTCCTTTCATGGCACAGGATGCGTTGAAGCTTGCTCCGGGTTCTACGGCAAGTTTCCCCACAACAACATCGCCTTCAATGACTGCAGAGCTTTTTAAGACAAGGATCTGAGCGACCTTAACTTCTCCGTTAAAGGTTCCTTCAATGTCGGCATTCTCACACTGGATCTTTCCGGTTACCACCCCGGTTTTTCCGATCACGATCTTTCCGGAAGTCATGATGGTGCCTTCTACTTCTCCATCAATTCTGATATCGGCCTCTGAGGTGATATCTCCTTTGATCTTGGTGTTCTCTGCAATACGGTTGTTTAAAGCGTTGGTAGGTTCCATTTTGGTTTTTTTAGATTCTGCAAACATATTCTCTAGTTTAGATTTGGGGATGGTTGCTCCGAGAGAAGCAAATACGCTTCCAAATTCTTTTTTATCTGAATTACCTTGTAAGCGTCTCGCGAAATTACAAAATTCTCTCTGTCAACCAAATACTCTTTATTAATAGCTAAAAGTTCTGCATACCCTTCTGCCCGCAACCTGGATCCTGCATTGTGAATTACCAGGAACACCAGATCCCTGTTATATACATCTACAGAATAGGTATACCCGCGCACCTCGACCTCCGCCAGGGATCGCTCTACCTTTTTAATCAGCGTTTCCAGGGCTGCGGTATCGGTTTTCTTAAATGGATAAACCACCTTCCAGTGATCAGCAGACTCATCGTTGTCTTCTAAAGAAAGAGCTTCCAATGCCGGAATACTTGTTTCCAGCAATTGTTCTGCCCTGATACCTTCGGGCTTTGAAGGATGGTTCAGGCTGATATCTGTTAATGCCTTCTTCAGGGATTCTACTCCTTCGAGTCTCCCGAGGGCCTGTGCCTTTAACAGATCGAACTTGGCCGCAATGGCCTCTCCATTATACTGACGACTGTATTGTGTGGCTGCAGCAATAACCTGCTCATACCGTTGGTTCTCATACAACCTGTACAAATTCGTATAATTACTTTCGGGATCATCCGCCTCATCGGCTGCAAATCCTTCAGGATCCAGAATAAACCGCGTATAACGGGAATCGGGATAATTGGTTACCAGGTCACTTTTCATTTCTTCAGCCAGGGGTGAACTGGTCTCCAGGTAGATCTGATACAGATTGTATTTAGCAGGTAGTATTAATCGCTCAGCCGGGTAAAAGCTTAACAGGTCCTGCAAGCGCTGAGCAGCAAGGAGGTATTCCCGAAAACGCTCCTTATACAATATCCCCAATTGGTAATAGGCGAGATCTCTCTCTTCCTGGATACTGTCAATCTCTTCCGGCGTATCAGGAAGCTGAGCAAGGTAAAATTCTGCATCATATACATTAGCTGTATTACCCTGAGCAAGATCTTCAGAGATCACTGAAGCTGTATTTCCCAACGGGGCCTGCCCACCGTATTTCCAGTTATCGGTTAGATCGATATTTCCCCAAACACTTTGAAACTCCTGTTTTCCATAAGACACACTGGCCTCATTGTAAAAATAGAATGCATCGGTATTTCCCGATCTTGAACCAAAAGCATTACTGCCCCTCTTATTTTTTTCCAAAGCTGCTGTTCGCTCTCTTTCCCTCTTTAAAGCTTCTTCTTTTTGGATAGAATCTATATAATTTTGGAAGTAAGCCGTTCGCTTTTCAGGCTCCATTCCAAGAACATTCAAAATACTATCGTTGCGCTTTCTCACAGCCTCATAGGTAATGACCTCCTGAAGATTATCTCTTTGCCGTTTCAGCAATCGGAATTCCTTGGTCTTTTCTTCCATCTGGGTCAGGGTACTGTCATAATAGGATCCGGCCAGGGTATAATCCCGGGCGTCAAAGGCCATTTGTCCAAGCGCCCTGTAGTTCTTAGCGTTTAATATTCTGTCCTGCGATTCAGCTCTTAGTGACTTATTGTAATACACCTCAGCCAGGCGCAAGGAGTCCTGATCTTCATGAAATAAGGCTATTTGTCGGTATACAAGACCCAGATAAGGTCTGTTCTCCCGATTCTTTTCCATTTTAGTCAGTAGCTTTAACAGCTCTTCTTTATCGTAGCCTGTATCATAAAGATTCCTGATCTTAAAAATTTTGGCGTTTACATGATAAATTCTGGCGGTTCTCCTGTTCAGATCAATTACCTTATCAAAGGCGTAATTGGCACTGTCTAAATAACCGAGCTCGTTATACAATTGACCAATAATGAACAGGTAACGCCCTTCTTCTTCCTTATTCCGGGTATATAAAGAGGCTGTTTTTAATCGTTGCAGCGCAGAATCTTTGTACTTCAGGTTAATGTAGGCCTGCCCCATCATGGCATTGGCATCTGCATAATCCTGATCGTCGAGGTTGGGGGCGTATTTAAGAAGTTTCTTTAAATTTTCCAGAGCCAACTCCTCATTTTCCAGCCTGATATGGGTTTTTTCTCTCCAGATCATCGCCTGCCCGATAATGTCACTGTCCCTATATTTGTTGAGGATATAATTAAAGGCTTCCAGGGAAGGAATAAATCGCTGATCGTAATACCGGGCCTTTCCCAGCAGCAAATAGGCCTCATCGATCTGAGAATTTTTTTCGCTTCCACCTATATTCATTCCGTGCTTTTGAATGGCTTTGGCAGCCTTTTCTTCGGCCCGTTCAAAGTTAGGAGTCAGTTGGGTTCCGTCGAGGATCACCTCATCTCTCACCTCCATCCGTTCCACCGGGAGAATATCCCAGTAATTATCGCGATAATTGTTTATGAGGTCCTGACGCCCGTCGGCCAAGGCGTTCTTACCATTATAAATGGCATTATACCGGGCATTCATAGCATGCCACTTCCTGTTTATGAAGGCATCTTTCCTGGTAGAGCAGGAAGATATTGCGATCAAAAAGAGGACCGGAACAAATAGTATTTTAAGTAGGTGCTTCACCTGATTCGCTCTGGAGTATTATTAACCGATACGCAACAAATTTATTGTCGGTTCGGGGTAAAAATACATTTCTTTTGCAAGAATAGCGATAAACGCCCAAAAAAGCATATCAGGAAGCCGGTACGTTTTCCTTAAGCTCCCCGGAGAAGAATACTTCAAGCTCTTTCAAAGTCTCGGGAGAGGTCTTGATATCTTTGACCACGACACCCTTCTCCAGTACAACGATCCTTTCGCATACCTCAGTAACGTGCATAAGGTCATGGCTTGAGATCAGTACGGTTACTTCTGTGGTTTCCTTTAATTCTCTGAGAATCTTCTTGAGGCGTATCTGAGTAGTAGGGTCAAGATTGGCAAAAGGCTCGTCAAGAATAATTACCTCCGGATTTCCGATCAACGCAGCCACAATACCCACTTTTTTTTGATTTCCTTTAGAGAGGTCTCGCAGGTATTTCTTCACCCCCAATATCTCCCCATTGAAAAAATCTTCAAACCCCTTCAGCAGTCGGTCTACATCTGCCTTGTTCTGACCGCGAAGCTCTCCGATGAAATAGAAGTATTCTTCAGGGGTGAGGTACCCGATCAAAAAAGACTCATCGAGAAAGGCTGCCGTAAAAGGTTTCCAGGCTTCACTTTGGTCAACACGAACGTCATTGTTCATGATATACCCGGTGGTTGGACGAACCAGGTCAAGCAGCATACTAAACATGGTGGTCTTCCCTGCCCCATTATTTCCTACAAGTCCGAAACTCTGCCCTTTAGGTATTTCAAGTGCTTCCACATCAAGCACGCGTACTTTCTTATATTCTTTTGCTATCTGATTTAAGGTGATCATGTTCAAGTTGATTTTTTAGGATTTTTGTTTGTAGGCTACCAGGGTCTTATACTTCTCTGACTTATATACCTTTTCAATTACATTAAATACGCGGTCTTTAAAAGCAAAACCGGCCAAACCAGCCACTACTACAAGAATATAGCCGAAGTTAGGACCCAGGGTGTAATGTCCGGCGCCATAAAGAAGCAACGGTAGTATCAGTTTCGGTATGGTCAATAATAGGGTCTTTACATTAAATGCCTGCTTATCGCCAAAGGCTTTTTTATTGGAGGTAAGATCTATAGGTGTCTTAATATAGGCGCCACCCCATAACACGACATGGGAGTTCACCCCTATATTATAAATTGCAGAAACAACTATGGCCAGGTATACCTCCCATCCGAAATACAGATAAAAAGAGGCTACCACGGTGGTAAGCAGGGTGGCAATGACCATTAACCACCACTTGCTGTTCAGGTAATCCCTGTATTTGATATTCTGACTCATCATTAACGGATAGTAGGAGCTGTCCCAGCTTGGTACGAATTGCCCGAAGGTAAACAGGAATCCACCGGTAACAAATATCCCGGCAAAGATGCGCCATACCGGTCCCTCATAAACCTCGATACCCCCACTGAAGAACAGCAACCCATAAAAAATAAAGGCAAGACTCATAAAAATAGTGGTGCGGGAACGTTTGTTTCGTTTAATAAGCTTGATGTCATTCTTTAAAAACACCGCCAGGCCTCCAAATCTGTTCAGCCAGGTAAGATCTTCTGAGGTTACCGTACTCGTTTTACCCTTCAACCCATCATCAAGGTACAATCTGTTTCTGAAGTATTTAAAAGCCGTCAGGTATAAACCAACCAGTATAACCACCGGTACTACACTCCAGATTGGGTGGTCATACACCCAGGTAAACACCGGCCCCGTATATTGGGTTATGTCGAAAACCTGATAATACGTAAGACCTGCCAAAAGTAAGAGTGCGGTAAGTACTGTATAGAAAACGGTATCTATATCGTTCAGAAAAACATTGAGAAAATTATTGGAATAGATCAGTGCCGTTACCATAACCAGCCATGCGACCGCATTTGCAGCAGGATACCCTTCGGTTAAAAGTACAATGAAGAAGGGAATAAAGAAAAACGCATGAACAATATTGAAGAATGAAATTACTGTTTTCCAAAGACTGAAATGAACGATCTTGTTCTTGCTGAAAGGCAGAGACAGCAGGGGTTTGATATTGACCACCGGCATACGCTGCATCAGGTACCTCATCACCAGGTCGCCTACCAGGTAGAACACCAGAAAACGATTCAGCACCATTAATGGGTCTTGATTGAGCTGTTCCTGAATGATCTTATAGGAAAAGGCTCCTAACATGGAAAAAACAAAAATGAAATACAGGGCCAGGAATCCCATTAGGATCTTCAGGGCAAGATTTGTTTGAAAAGAAGCCGACCTGATAAAGGAACGCCACTGGAGGGTGATGAATTTTTTAAGCATAGGTTGATGGTTTGCAGGCTATTGGTATAGATGGTAATGAAAATGTTACATCCCGTCAGCTATAAAAGTAAAATTTCATAGTTCATTACTAAAGTTCCTTCTACGAATTGACTTAATAATTCTCTAAAAAACAATAGTTAAAACAAAACACATATCATGTAGATATTATACTAAGGGAAAGTCAACAATTATTTAATGCCTGTATCATAAGCGGTTTACAATGCTTATTTTTGAAAAAATTTTTTCGAATGGACCGATTTAAACATCTTAATATCAACAAGGTTGAACGGCTGACTCCTAATGCCGTCAAGATCGCTTTCGAGATTCCGGAAGCTGAAGCAGAGAACTTTAAATTCACCCCGGGGCAATACATTACCATCAAAACTCAGCTCAACGGAACCGAGGTGAGGCGCTCCTATTCTATTTGTTCGGGAAGAGACGAGCATGAAATTGCCGTGGGTATCAAAAAGGTTCCTGACGGATTATTTTCAAAATACGCCAACGACCAGCTAAAAGCCGGGGTACAACTGGCGGTTCACCCTCCTGAAGGGCGATTTACCTTTAACACTAAATCTGATGACGCCTCCACCATTGTGGCCTTTGCCGCCGGAAGCGGAATCACTCCTATTATGAGCATCATGAAGGAGGTGCTGCATCACACAGATAAGAAATTTATCCTGGTGTTCGGTAATAAGAAGCTGGAAGAAACCATGTTCCATAAAGAGATCGCCGAAATGGTCGCTGCTTATGGAGATCGTCTGCAGGTACAATTCGTATACAGCAGGGAGCAGGAAGAAGATGCTATGTTTGGTCGTATTGAACGTTCTACAGTGAATTACATCCTGAAAAACAAGGTAAGCCAACCTAAAGATTGTCTGTTTTACCTCTGCGGACCTGAGGAGATGATCAACAATGTATCTGATACGCTTGCTACCCAGGGTATCGCCAAAGACAAGATCAAGTTTGAGCTCTTTAATACCTCTGATGAAGGGGGTGAAAAAAGCTCAGAAGACATTCCTGAAGGGAAGACTAAGGTGAATGTACTGGTTGATGATGAGGAATATAGTCTTGTGATGGACAAAAAGCAGCGCGTTCTTGACGCTGTACTCAAAGAAGATATTGATGCGCCTTACTCCTGCCAGGGGGGTATTTGCTCGAGCTGTATTGCACGGGTTACCGAAGGGAAGGTGGAGATGGTAAAGAACCAGATCCTCACCGACAGCGAGTTGGAAGAAGGACTTATACTTACCTGCCAGGCACACCCTGTTTCAAATACATTATCGATAGATTACGATGATGTGTAAATGGATGAAGGAACAAAGACGAACCACCCTGTCTGCCGACAGGCAGGCCCGTCCATGGTATTCACCATGGACACCCCTCCTTTGAAAGGAGGGGGTATATTCCTATCTATGGTTCATCTTATCTAACCGAATAACGGCTTAACGGCTTAACGGTATAACTGAAATAAAAAAAGGGAAGCTCAACGCTTCCCTTTTTTTATTTCCAATACTCAGCCACCCAGGGGGCGGGTCGTACGTAGCGGTACCATTTTCCACGGCCACCTTCAATAGCTTTATGCGGATTGATCTCTCCGTGAAATATAATGATCTTGGCTCCTTCTGGAATGATCGGTTTCTTCCAAAATGCCAGGGGAAAACGCGACACACAGTCATATTTAAAACTCGGGCACCATGGCTTGGGCCAATAATTCAAATACCCTTTTTCGTGCACTGCCCAGGTAAGGTATTCCTGTTCATTGCGATGCTGTTTCCTGATCTCATCAAAGTTCTCTTTGAAGTAGTCGAACACATACCCGTGTTTCCCGATCTCAAAACGATACACCGAAGAGTTTCCGGTAATTCGCCAGGTTCTCCAGGAATGATCTTTGATGATCCGGAAAGGGGCATCATCTTCAAAGAAACAATCAATATTATCAACGATCACTATATCAAGGTCCAGGAAAAGAGCTGTTCCTTCCAGTCCGTAAAGATCAGCTTTAAGGGTGGTTAGTTTTTTCCACATTCTTTCCGGAAGATTCCCGGGAATATCGATCTCCGGGATGGGGAAACATTTGATATCCTCATCGATCCCTTCTTCGTTATCGGTAAAACACACCATGGTAAAAGGCAGGGTTAGATTCCTCTTTACCATGGCGTGCAAGCGATTCACATATTCCGGACCATAGAGGGTGCCCCACTTCATACAGAAGATGTGAATGTTCTTGTCTTGAGCCATAATCGTTTTATTGTAAACCCAATGGGGTCGTTATTTTTTATTCTTGTAAAGTACCGGATTCAGCTCATCATCATTATACATCTTCATTTGCTTGTACACTTTCATGTACTTGTCGCCATTCTCAATATCTGCCAGCAGTTGATCGATGGCTGTAGAAAGATCTTTTTTCTGTTCCAGAAGTACATCCAGTTTGGCCTGACATTTCGCCTTATGGTCTTCTGAAGCACCTTCCCGCTCAACCTCTTCCTGCATGTGGTAGATCTTTAAGGCAAGAATGGATAGTCGGTCAATAGCCCATGCCGGACTTTCAGAATTGATGGTAGCCTCCGGCTTCGGGGTAACATCCTTGTATTTATCCAGAAAATAACTGTCAATATACTCTACCATATCGGTACGATCCTGATTAGAAGCATCGATCTTTCTTTTCAAATCAAGAGCCGCTACGGGGTCGATCTCCGGGTCACGAATAATATCCTCATAATGCCATTGAACGGTATCGATCCAGTTCTTACGATATAAAAGGTGTTCGATCTTGTCGTTTGGATACGGGTTTTCAAAGGATTGGTATACATCATCCTTTATATGGTATTTCTCTATACTCTCCTCAAAAATCCTGAATGCTTTTTCGCTGAACATGTAGTTATTTATTTGGTTACGCAAATATAATTCATTCAACACGTTTTTACCCTGAAATTCCGGAATTAGATACCCAAGGTGAGGTTGTCCACCTATTCAAAGCAGCCACATTAAACACGTGAAAAGTAGTAAGCAGTATTTACAAGACTGTTATTAAATATTTTTACTAATTAATTGTAAATTAGATAGTTATAATTCAAGACTTAAATCCTGCGGTAATGAAGAAGATTTTAAATTTTATAAAAACAACCATCATTGGCGGTATCCTGTTCATGGTGCCCATCGTTATCATTATCATCATTGTCACCAAGGCCTTCCAGATCATGCTCAAAGTGGCCCAACCCATAGATAAGCTTATCCCTATAGAATCTGTTGGAGGTGTTGCCCTTGCCAATCTCATCGCCATTTTCGCTGTTCTTGTTCTGTGTTTTTTGGCAGGCCTGCTTGCCAACGGAAGAAACCTGAAAAAACTTCAACGCACCCTGGAAAGCAAAGTGCTCATCAATTTACCGGGCTATCGATTCGTAAAGGGTATTACAGATGGTATCAAAAGCAATGAAAAGGCCTCCGAGCACTTTCTACCTGTATTGGCCGAATTTGATGATAACGCCCAGATCGGGTTTGAGATCGAACGCACCGATACCGGCCGGGTGGCTGTATACCTTCCCAGCTCACCGAACCCCTGGTCGGGCACGGTGGTTTATGTAGATCCTGAACGCATCGTGAAGCTCGATATGACCCCGAAAGAAGTGATCAAAACCGTACAACAACTCGGGAGAGGGTCGTATCAGTTTGGCACTTTAGATTCGGTTGAAGGGAAGGTGACAGGTGACAAGTAATAGGCAACCATGCCTGCGGCTTGGCAGGCAGGAGACAAGTAATAGGTGACAGGTAAAGAGTGAAAAATCGAGTAATTCAGACCGACTCAGGGTTACACCCTGAGCGCCCTCGCGCCCCCTGGCTCCTTCACTAAAAACAGCCACTGGCTGTTTTCTTAACGTTCGGCCCTCGACTCCCTAAAAAAACCTAACTTTAAGTCATGAAAATTCATCACCTGGCCAAAAGCCCTTCTGTTTTAAACAATTACCTGGCCCAATTGCGGGATAAGGAACTCCAGCAGGATTCCATGCGCTTCCGCAGAAATCTTGAACGTATCGGAGAGATCATCAGCTATGAGATTAGTAAGGAATTGCATCACAAAGAAGAGGTGGTGCACACTCCCCTGGGCAGAAAGTCCACAGTTACCCTTCAGGATCGCATCGTGATCTGTTCTGTATTGCGCGCAGGACTGCCATTGCACCAGGGTATTCTCAACTATTTTGACTGGGTAGAGAATTCATTTATTTCAGCCTATCGCTATCATACCAGCGACACTGAATTTGAGATCATTGTTGAGTACCTGGCTAGTCCCGACCTGGATAATAAGGTTTTGATCCTGGCTGATCCCATGCTGGCCAGCGGTCATTCCCTCGTGGCCACTTTTGAAGCCCTCTCAAGAGTAGGATTGCCTAGAGAGATTCACCTGGTAACAGCCATAGCCTCTCAAGAAGGCGTCGAATACATCAGCAAGCATTTTCCGCGCGGCACCCGGTTATGGGTGGGCGATATTGATGAGGAATTAAACGATTACTCCTATATCGTTCCGGGATTGGGAGATGCCGGAGACCTGGCATTTGGGAGGAAATTACAGAAATAGCACCAGCACCGGGAGTATTAAAAATGCCCATAGAAACGCTTCCTTGAGCCATTTTCTCTTAATGGATTGCAGGTAGTTGGTCATCATTACACAAAGGGGAAAGCCTGCGAAGATCAGTTCTGAGGTATTCGCACTCTCCACCAGGGCTACCAACAAAGCCGCCAAAGCAAAGAATAACAATACCAACCACCCGGGAATACGAGCCTTATACGCCCTTCCTCCTACTTTCATAAAGTAATACACCCCCGAGATAAGGGCGATACCGGAAATAAAAATAACAGGGAAAACAAGTCGCAGATCGGTATATTTATCAAAACTGAGGGTGGGGGTCATATCTACAAACACCCGCCAGTCCAGCTCCTGCCCCATCCACAACTTCCATGTTACGCCCAGGATAGCAACAATAAGTAAGGCTACAAATGGCACCAATAGATTTTTATAGTAATTAACCCCATAAAGGAATATACCCGCAAAGACCAGGATCAAAAAAAGTACAGACCAACTGTAAAACATCGCGGCAACAAACACCCACAGGGAACCATCAAAGATCTTAGAGCGCACATCCTGTCCGCTGCGAATACTGATGATCCTGCGAAAAGACAACAACACAAAAATGTGGGCTACGATCACCTCGACGTCGGCGAAGATCTTCGGAAACATACAGAGATACAGCAGGAAGAAAAAAGTCAGGTACGAATTATCCTTGGTAAGAGTATTCTTCCGATTTATAAATTCAATAAGCAGCATGGTAAAGGTCACCAGGGCTGCGGTGATCAGAAAATCAGGTAATTGAGCCAGGGTAAATCCGTTGGTATTCCCCAGAAAATAATACCCCAGCAGAAAGCATAAAGCAAAAAGAGCCAGAAAAATAAAATTTATAGGTTTAGTTCTGCCGAAAATGCTTGATATCATGGGTGCTTTTTGTATTTTTGCGGGGTAAATTTAATATAACTTTTACTCATGAGTGATTTTTTCTACGGTATCCAGTACTTATTTGAAGAAATATTATTCGCCCCCCTGCATGCATTAAGGGGTATGGAGAATTGGTGGACAGCCAACACCTTAAACTGGATCTTTATGATCATAGGTGCGGTTGCCTTTGTTTACTGGATGGGACAGTTAAAGAAATTTAACGATAACAACGAAGAGAACAAGGATATCACTGCGCATTCTTACCTGTAAGAAAGCCATCCATTATAGCATCTAATCGTATACAAAAAACCCGCAGTTGAAGAAGCTGCGGGTTTTTTTGTTTTTAGTTCATTCATGGAATACTTTACGCTTCCAGGTCAAACCCCAGATCTTTACGGTAATAGATACCGTCAAAACACACCTTATTCAGGCTTTCGTACGATGAATCAAGAGCCTCTCTGAAATTTTTGCCGAACGAGGTGAAGGCCATCACACGACCGCCGGAAGTAACCACCTTATCTCCGTCCATTTTAGTTCCTGCGTGAAACACAATGGAATCGTTTACCTCATCAAGCCCTGATATTTCTTTGCCTTTCTCATATGCTTCCGGGTATCCTCCTGAAACGGCCATTACTGTGGTAGCAGATCGGGTATCAACTTCAAGGGTCTTTTGATTCAAGGTGCCGTTGGCAACTGCCCGAAACAGATCTATAAGATCATTCTTTACCCTGGGTATAACCACCTCAGTTTCCGGGTCTCCCATTCTTACGTTATACTCAATAACATAAGGCTCTCCGGCCACCTTGATGAGTCCGATGAACACAAAGCCCTTATAATCAATATTATCTTTCGAAAAACCTTGAATGGTTGGTTCTACAATACGCTCTTCCACCTTTCTCATAAAGTCTGCGTCTGCAAAAGGTACGGGAGAAATGGCCCCCATTCCACCGGTATTCAGTCCGGTATCGCCTTCTCCGATGCGCTTATAGTCTTTAGCTGTTGGCAGGATCATATAGTCTTTACCATCAGTAAGTACGAAAACGCTTAATTCTATACCACTCAAAAATTCCTCTATGACCACCTTAGCACTGGCATTACCAAACTTAGCGTCTACCAGCATTTTTTTCAGTTCAGCTTTGGCCTCCTCCAGGTTGTCGATGATCAACACTCCTTTTCCTGCAGCCAATCCATCGGCCTTTAATACATATGGAGGTTTAAGGGTTTCCAGGAAAGCATAACCGGCCTCCAGGCTTTCAGCTGTAAAGCTTTGGTAAGCCGCCGTTGGAATATTATGCCTTGACATGAATTCCTTGGCAAACTCCTTACTTCCTTCCAGAATTGCTCCCGATTTTGACGGACCGATAAGATGTACGTATTTCAGAGCTTCATCCTGGGCAAAGAAATCAGCAATACCTTGCACCAACGGATCTTCAGGCCCCACCACAACCATTTCAATATTTTCTTTAAGAACCAGGTCCTTGACCGCATCAAAATCAGTTGGCGCAATGCCCACATTGGTAGCTATGGCCGCAGTTCCCGCATTCCCGGGAGCTACAAATAATTTATCCAATTGATTACTTTGAGCAATTTTCCAGCTCAGGGTATGTTCGCGCCCTCCGGAACCGAGTACAAGGATGTTCATTGAATGTGCTTTTTACGTTGATAATTGCGAGTGCAAAGATAGGGATTTTCAGGGACGAGTTTGAGGAACGAGTTTGAGTTTGAGGGACGAGTTGCAGCGACGAGTTGCAGGGACGGGACGCAATACATACTTAGGCAATGAAAGCCCCTTAACAAAAAATTGGAATTTGGAGTTTGAAAATTTTCCTTTGGGTTTATTCCTGTTCATTAGCCTCGGCGGTAAGGGCCGAATACAAAGGCCGGTCTACCACATCATTTTTCAAGGTCTCTATAGGGGTAAGAAGGGAAATGTCAAGATCATTCTCTTTTAGAATGCGCACTGAAAAATCATACCAGTTCATCACCTCTTCATCACTGAAATGCTTTATTCCATAGGCAGGGGTCTCCTCCATTAATTGGCAGATATAAGCTGCCAGGTTATGAACATCTGTGGGTGTCCCTTTTTGAGAAGTAATAATATTCATGGGTTTCCCCTTCTTCGCATTTTCCAGAATAGTACGGTAAAAATTTTTCCCGTAGTTTCGGTTGTAAAGCCAGGAGGTTCTGACGATATAATACCTGGAACAGTGCTTTTCAATATTTTGCTCACCTTCCAATTTCGAGGCTCCGTATACATTCAAAGGTCGGGGCGCATCGAGAATAGTGTAAGGGGCGTCCTTTTTACCATCGAACACATAATCTGTAGAAATGTGGATCAGGGTGGTTTGATATTCTTCACAGGCCCGTGCCAGGATCCCAGGAGCATCAGCATTCACCTTATAGGCTTTATCTTTCTCTGTCTCAGCCAATCTCACGTTGGTATAGGCTGCGCAATTAATACAGAAATCCGGCTCATATTTCTTAAAAGCATCGGCTATCTGCCCGGGAACAGTAATATCGAGATTTGACGATGAAGTGCATATAACCTTGTAGTTAGCCTTCAATTCCAACAACTCTTTTAAAGCTTGCCCTAATTGACCGGTGGCCCCTGTGATCAGCACTGTCGGTTTATTGCTCTTCATGTAAGAATTGGTTTAAGACCGGGAGTTCCTTGTCTTTTCCGGAAAGTATCAGCTCTTTTTCATTCATCATCCATGGAATGCTAAGTTCAGGGTCATTGTACATAATGCCCGCTTCTGCCTCCGGTTGGTAATAGGCATCACATTTATACTGAAAAACTACCTCATCGGTTAAGGCAAGGAATCCGTGGGCCATTCCTTTGGGAACAAAAAGCTGATAGCCATTCTCTTCACTTAAAACAACAGAGACATATTTCTTGAAGGTGGGCGATTCGGGTCTCAGGTCAACTACCACATCCTGTACCTTTCCCTTAATAACCTGAACGAGTTTAGCTTGCGCGTGGGGCGACCTTTGAAAATGCAACCCTCTTAAAACCCCCTTGACGGAATAAGACAGGTTATCCTGGCAAAAATTTAAAGACCTGCCCAACATCTTCTCATAACGGGCTTTATTATACCCTTCAGAAAAAGACCCTCTTTCATCGTAAAACCTTTTTGGCTTGATCAGGAAACAACCTTCAATCTCTGTTTTTTCTACCTCCAATTCGTTTAAATTTTTATTTCGTTCCAACCTGTTAAGGGGTGACGTACTTACTTCAATCCGAGCAGATACTCTCCATAACCGCTTTTCAACAATGGTCGGGCCAGTTCATCCATTTGTGCCCTGCTAATGAGTCCCATCCTCCAGGCGGCCTCCTCTATGGCTCCGATCTTTAATCCCTGCCGGTCTTCTATGACCTGAACAAACTGCGAGGCCTGCATCAGCGACCTGAAAGTACCTGTATCCAGCCAGGCCGTACCCCTGTCAAGTATACTGACTTTTAACTTTTTCTTCTTCAGGTAGGCCTTATTGACATCTGTTATTTCCAATTCTCCCCTTTTACTCGGGGCAATGGTTTTGGCGATGGCTACGACCTCATTGTCATAAAAATAGATGCCGGGTACTGCGTAGTTACTCTTGGGGTTTTCAGGCTTTTCTTCGATCGAAAGGGCCTCCTTATTTTCATTGAACTCCACTACACCATAGCGCTGTGGATCATTCACATGATATGCATAAACGATACCCCCATCAGGGTCATTGTTTGCCTGCAACAATTCGGCTAAACCGGTGCCGTAAAAGATGTTATCTCCCAGAATGAGAGCCACTTTATCATCGCCAATGAATTCTTCTCCTATAATAAAGGCTTCAGCCAGACCCCTGGGTTGTTCCTGTACGGCATATTCAAAGTGACATCCGTACTGCCTGCCATCCCCGAGAAGGTCTTTGAAAAGAGGAAGGTCTTTTGGGGTTGAAATGATCAGGATCTCCCTTATTCCTGCATAGATCAGGGTAGATAAGGGATAGTAGATCATGGGTTTATCGTAAACCGGCATCAACTGCTTACTCACCGCAAGGGTAAGCGGGTGCAATCGCGATCCGGTGCCTCCTGCCAAAATGATTCCTTTCATGGGTATCTGGTTTAGACCTTTAAAATAAGTTCTTTTCTACAACTTTTGCGGGGGAGGCCATTATATTTCCTCCCGGTAGGTGCCACTGGTGATATCTTTTAACCATTGAGGATTGGCCAGATACCAATCTATGGTTGCTTCCAGGCCATGTTGAAAATCAACAGAAGGCTCCCAACCCAATTCTCTGTGGATCTTTGAAGCATCAATAGCATATCGTTTATCATGACCCGGGCGGTCTTTCACATGGGTGATCAAAGACGCTGCCTTTCCGGAGGGTTGTTGCAGTTTCCGATCCATGATATCACAGAGCAACCTGACCAGGTCGATGTTCTTCCATTCATTAAATCCACCAATGTTGTAGGTTTCCTTATTTCCTCCCTTATGGTATACCAGGTCAATGGCCTTTGCGTGATCGATCACATAAAGCCAGTCACGTGTATAATTCCCGTCCCCGTATACCGGTAAAGGCTTTCCGTCAATACAATTCTGAATGAACAACGGGATCAGCTTTTCAGGAAATTGATTGGGCCCATAGTTATTTGAGCAATTGGAGATCACATAGGGCAGATCATAGGTTTCGCCATAAGCCCTCACAAAATGATCTGAAGAGGCCTTAGATGCAGAATAAGGACTGTTGGGCTCGTACCTGCTTTCTTCGGTAAACAACCCTTCCGGCCCAAGACTTCCATACACCTCATCAGTGCTGATATGATAGAACCTGTTCTTACCTCCCTTCGTCCAAAACTCTCTGGCCGTTTCCAATAGTTGCAGGGTCCCGATAATATTGGTTTGCGCAAAGGCCATAGGGCCGCTTATAGATCGGTCTACATGTGATTCTGCCGCCAGGTGGATCACTCCCCCGGGATTGTATTTACGGAATATTTCATGGAGCAATTCCCTGTCGCAAATATCCCCTTTAATAAATTTATAGTTAGGCTTATCGGCTATATCCCTCAGGTTTTGAAGGTTCCCGGCATAGGTTAATAGGTCGAGGTTGATCACCAGGCAATCGGGATAGGTGTTCACCCAATGTCTGACCACATGAGAGCCTATAAAACCGGCACCTCCGGTAATAAGTATACTTCGTTTTGGTGTCATTCTCAGTTAGGTTTCGCTTCAGTTCAGGAATCTTTTTGAAGGATCTGATCCAGGATCTTTTCAGTGATCAGATAGGTAGGTTTTACCCCGGTGATACCAAGACCCCCTGAAGCCAACGTACTCCCGGTTTCCAAAGGATTATCAGAGGCGTAATAGGCATATCTTACTTTTACCTTATCAGATATACTTTTTCTGATCCTCGAAGCCGACTGAATGGCTTTCTGATAGTGAGCGCCTTCCATTTCAAGTCCGATAACATTCCAGGTACTGTCATGAAAGAATTTCAATATATCTCTGTTTTGAAGCGAAGTGCCCAGTACAGTGATCATGGTTCCTTCAAATACTTTCAGACCATGGCCCTTAAAATCTGCTGCGCAGAGTTCATTGTCAAAAGGATAATTATCGGCTGTTCCTTCAAAGATATGGGCAGTAGGGATCATCAGGTCGCCCTTACCTCCTTCCAGGATGCCTGCCTTACCCATAATAGATACGGAAGCAAGGTTCAGGTACTCCTTTATACCATCATCTTCACGGTATGGTTTCAGGAATTCATCAATGGTTTCATAGGCCTGCTCTCCGAATGCGTAATCCATAACGAATAGTACCGGGATTTCTTCCTCATTGGCAGAAAAATGGCCGGAAACTTTCAGGTCAAATAACTGAGCGTTAATATTTGCACCCGAGGTGTCGGGAATGGAAGTCATCCCATTCTTTTCTGCATAAGCAACCACCTTTGATCGTAACCCCTCATTTTCAGGTTGACTCAGTTCTGTATAGAGATCAAGATCTGACTTATCTTTTACACTATTACCCAACGCCTTTCGGGCAAAAAGTGTATTCATAACCGAATGCATATTGGCACTGATAATATGCAGGGGCCTGTTCTGCATTCCTTTTTTCCGGATGACCTTTTTTATTTCATTGGCCCAGCGTTCACCGTGGATATGGTGCCCCAGCCTTTCGCGAAGAATAGGACTGAAAGTTATGGTTCGCTTATTACCTTCCCTGATCTCTGAAAGTCCGATCTTTCCTAACCAGTAAATGATCTTTAAGAATCGATCGGGTTCTTCCTTGGTTCTGAACACCTTATGCGCATGCTTTAATTCTTCAAAGGTGCGCCCTAAAATATTTGTCATATGACTCAGGGCTACCTCTCTTTCATTAAGTGAAAGTCTTTTTTTCTGAATGGCCTCCTCCAGTTTTTCCCAATCCCTGAGAATGGTCTTGTCTTCTTCATCATAAATCCGGGTGGCAATCTTGTGAGATTCAATGAACATGAAGGTCAGGTGGGTCAGAATATCATAGATATCCGATCGTCCACGGGTGATCTCAATATTCATCTGCTCATCATCAATTCGATAGCAATTACGTCTTCGCTTTGGTGGAATGATCACTTTAAAGCCCGAGTTCTTATACCCCTCATCACTGGTAAGGTTAATATAGCTGCATTGCTCTATGCCGTATGGCAAACGATCCAGGACATAGACCAGGCCGTCGAGCTCTGTTTTTTCTTCAGCCACAGACCCGTAGATCTCCGGACGCAGCTGCAACAGTGCTTCGATCAGGGTCTCTCCTGACACTCCCATGGGTTTATAAAATCCTCTGTTAAAAAGATGGCGCATAGTGATATACATGCGCTCAATGGCCGCTGTAGATTCCTGGGCCCGGGTACGTTTTGTAATGGTACTCATTTCAGATATTTCATCCCAAAAATACGAGTTCTTTTTAAACCCTTATCAAACAAAATGTTAAGGTATTGATATGCAAGGGTGTACTTCCCTTAGGAAGTCACTAAAAATGTTGTTTTCCGGGGGCGGTCAACAAAAAAGGAGGATTTAAAAGTAAAGGTTTTGAATAGTCAAGGGGTCTTCGGTCTTCCATACGAACCATTATTGCTCCAAGGGCTTCACAAAGGGCTTGTCCGGCCGCTGTATCCCATTCCATACAAGGAGCAAATCGCGGATATACCTGGGCTTTCCCTTCTGCGATCATGCAAAATTTAACTGCACTGCCCCGGTACAATAACCTGACCTCCTGCCCTTCCGAATGCTCCTTGATCTGCTCAATGAATTCAAGTGTCTCTCCTTTGAGATGAGATCTGCTGGCTACAATGGTACAATCTTCTACAGGGGTAAGCTTCGGCAAAGATTGCCAGGATGTTTCATGCAGATCAGCCCATTCCAAACGATCAAGGGTAGTCTTCCAACCCTTTTGCTGAAGTTTATCACCGAGATATATTTCTTTTGAACACGGAAGTAACAAAATACCAAGTACGGGCTGGTGTTCTTCCATAAGGGCAATATTTACGGTAAAATCAACCCCCTTATCAATGAATTCCTTGGTACCATCAAGTGGATCTACCAGCCAATACCGCTGCCATTTTTTTCGAATCTCATGGTCGGGGAGATTCATTTCCTCACTGATCACGGGAATCCCGGTGGTTTGAAGGGTTTTTGAAATGATGTCATGTGCCCTTCTGTCGGCCAGGGTTACCGGAGAATCATCGGCTTTCAGTTCGGTTTCAAGCTGCCCTCCATAAACCTCCATAATAACCTTACCGGCCTCAACCGCCGCCTTTAAGGCCGTTTTTACATGGTTAGAAAAAGCACCGTCAAGCCATTTCATGTTTTGAATATTTGATCCTGTCTCAGGCTAAAAATTCGGAGAGTCCATCGGCCACTTTGCGATCATTTGCCAACCGCTGCACCTTATTCTGTCCGCCCAGTTTTCCCATCTTTTTCATAAATCCGTTAAAACCATCATGGCGTACAGGGGTTACCTTTAATGGTTGAAGCACCTTACCTGCTATCAGGTCAAAGTAATACGAGTTCTGCTTTTGCATCTCTTCATCCAGGCGTTTAGCCATTAGGTCCAGGTTTTGCGGAATATCTTCAAACTCAATCAGCCATTCATGGTAGGGCAATACCCCATCTTCAACGTTTAGTTGTGGG
Source organism: Robertkochia marina (assembly GCF_004799345.1). Classification (GTDB taxonomy): domain Bacteria; phylum Bacteroidota; class Bacteroidia; order Flavobacteriales; family Flavobacteriaceae; genus Robertkochia; species Robertkochia marina. The sequence continues at coordinate 788,698 of NZ_SSMC01000001.1, read as the reverse complement.
GCTACTGAAAACTCTCTCACCTTAACTTCCAGCTCTGCAGATACCACCTTCATAGCCTGTTCTACCTCCTTGGCAATAACATGCTCTCCAAATGCAGAGATAAAATGTTTTATTCTTCCGGAAACGATCACTCGGTAAGGATCGGTGGAAACAAATTGTACCGTATCACCCAGATTATACCCCCAGAGACCGGCATTGGTGGAAATGATCATCACATAATTCACATTTTTCTCTACCTGCCCTACGGTAAGACGCTGCGGGTTCTCATCAAAGAATTCATCAGCTCTGATAAATTCGTAAAAGATCCCACTGTTAAGCAGGAGCAGCATACCCGGATCTTTTTGAGAATCCTGGTAAGCAAAAAATCCTTCACTGGCAGGAAACAGCTCAATACTGTCTACCTTTCTCCCGATCAGGCCTTCAAATCGCTGACGATAAGGTTCAAAATTAACCCCTCCGTAAATAAAGAGATTAAAGTTTGGGAAGATCTCGCCCACCTTTTTCCCGGTTCTTTGCTGAAGACGTTCAAAATACATCTGTACCCACGACGGGATTCCGCTGATCACCGTCATATCTTCCGGCAGGGTCTCATCTACGATGGCTTCTACCTTTGTTTCCCAGTCTTCAATGCAATTAGTGTCCCAACCGGGCATCCTGTTCTTTTGCAAGTACGGTGGCACGTAATGGGCCACGATACCCGAAAGCCTTCCAAGTTTAATTCCATTCTTTTCTTCCAGCACGGGGCTCCCCTGCAGGAATATCATTTTGCCATCAACAAAATTGGCATTCCCGGTTTGGGCAATATAGCAAAGGATAGCATTCCGGGCGGCCTCTATATGAAAGGGCATCGATTCTTTGGTAATAGGAATATACTTGGCCCCGGAGGTCGTTCCTGAGGTTTTAGCAAAATAGATCGGTTTGCCGGGCCAAAGTACATCTTCTCGTCCTTCCACCACCTGGTCTACCCAGGGCCTCAACCCTTCGTAGTCGCGAATGGGTACACGGGCTGTAAAATCTTTATGGGTCCGTATATTTTCAAAATCGTGATCCTTCCCAAAGGTCGTCTTTGAGGCCTGATCTATAAGTTCTCTGAAAACCTTTTCCTGGGTGGCTTCAGGCCGGGAGGCCCATTTTTTAATACGGTGTTTTACGATCCGGGCAAATATCCTGGCTCCAACTGCTTTTATCGACATACTATTCAAAGTCTATATAATCTGACGGATCTACCGGTTGACCTTCACTCCAAAGTTCAAAATGCAAGTGAGGCCCGGTAGTAAACTCTCCTGTATTTCCTATGGTGGCGATGACCTCTCCGGCGATAACCAGGTCACCCTGCTGTTTACCTAAAGAGGCATTGTGTTTATATACAGACAGCAATCCATAGGGGTGTTCAACAATGATCACATACCCGGTTTCGGTAGTCCATTCTGCAAAGATAACGGTTCCGTCGGCAACAGATTTTACCGGGGTTTGGGCAGGAGCGGTCAGGTCTACAGCAAAATGCTTTTCTTCAACATTATAGGCTTGAGAGATCTTTCCTTGCAGAGGAGGAAAGAGTACATAGTCTAATTTAGAGGATGCCTTTTGAAAAAGGTTGTATTTATCTTCCATAGCCACCTTTTCACGTAAGAGTGAATCCTGTTTACTGGGTTCAAGATCAACCTGGGTGGTATCAAGGCGAAAGGCTTCAAAAAGTGAATCCCGGTCCAGCTCTTCAGTATTGATCTCTCCTTTTAATACTTTTTGTATCTCCCCAAAATAGGCTTCATTCACCGCCAGCTTATACTCCAGTGAATCTACCTTAAAGGCCAGGTCGGTTGCCTGGATACGCAGGGCCGTTGAAGAATAACCCGGTATATATTCCTTAAGCGGGGTAAAGGCAATCAGCAAAATAGTACCGGCAATCAGGAAGGTGGCAAAGAGGGTTCCCAATACAAATACATTTAACCGGTTGAGTTTAAAAGAAAGGCGTTCTTCAAAGGTGTCCTCGTTGAGGATCACCAACCTGTATTTGTGCAGGAGCTTCCTTTTAAGTTGTTTCCTTTTTTGTTCCTTTTCTGCCATATCGAACAAATATAATACATCACGAACGTAAATCAACCCGGGGATATCTGCTTTTTATCAGGAAGTATCAGTAGTTTAGACATTAATTCTTACCTTTGTTGCGAACTTAATTTTAATATCATGGCATTGACATTTTTTCTTGCAATTGGTTGGCAACAGGTTCTGATCATAGCAATTGTGGTTTTACTGTTGTTCGGTGGAAAGAAAATACCCGAGCTTATGCGTGGACTTGGAAGCGGTATTAAGGAATTTAAAGATGCTTCTAAAGAAGACAGTACTGAAACTGAAAAAAAGAATGATTAAATCATCATTGAATTCATAAAAAAAGCCTTCCATGTCGGAAGGCTTTTTTATTGCGTTACAGCTATTCTATTCGTTGCTGGCCAACTCACTCTTCCCTTCTTCTTCGGCAAATTCAAGAGTCTTTATAATGGCCTCCAGTTCAAACATATAATCCCTTTTATTGGTGGAGGGGGCAAAGGTAAAGCCTTCCAATACCAGTAGCCTGTCATTCGGCTTGTCTTCTACGATATAATTCAGGAAGGGTCCGGCCATAAAGAAATTCTTCACCTCCCACATCCCTTTGGTCTCAATAGCTTTGCGACCTGCCAGTTCTGCGTCGAAAACATAGGGTGCATATGCTTTTTCTGTGATCATATACATACCCTCTTCTCTTCCGGGCACATATTTCTCACCAATACTGTCGCGCATCTTTATGATGGCCTCTACACGGGTGGAATCATTTGGAATAGACCCTAAAGGCATTTCATAAACCAGGATGTTCATGGTACCCTTATGAATAAGCCTTTCTATCCAGTAAAAGTTATCTTCTTTCTTCGCCATCTTATAAATGGACGGCATGGTGAGCGAAATTCCCAGTTCTTCCAGGTCTTTCTCTTTGTTGAGAGACCGGTTGAATCGTTTCTGAGATTCTTCGAGCTCCATTTGCTTAAACTCTGAAATGATCTGCTGAGAATATTGAGCTACCTGCTCCATCAACCCTTCTTCAGTGGTCGACTTCAGAATAGCTACCTGTTGTGGTTTTGCGAACATATCGTTCTTTATCCCTGCAGATTCGGTAGAATCTACCTTGGCAATAAGCACGTTTCTGCGGGTACGAACAAAGTCGGTAAATACCTCAGGACTTACCTGGCGAATGGTGAATAAGGGTTCGTCCCATGGCAAACCATCTACCGGCGCCGCAAAATATCTTCTTAAGCTGTCGCCCACAGCGCCTTCCCAAAGATCGTTCTCGATCACCAGGGAAATTTCGTTGATAGCACCTACAGATTTTGGCAGCACCTTCTCAGAATCCTGGCAGGCACCCAGGGCTAATCCAAGAAAGAGCAGTATTCCTAATTTTTTCATTGTGATCATTAAAATTTAAAGTTTGGTTCTCATCCGCTTTCCCTGCGAATATCGTTCCATTCTGAATAATACCAGGAACAAATTTAATAAAAAAGGCTTCCATGCCCGAAAAACGGGGCTAAAGGAAGCCTTGTTGCTATTTGTTAGATTCTTACCGAATCTTAGATCCTTCGCGGATAAATAATCAGTCGCTGCCCTTCCCGGATATTATCGCCTTTTAATCCATTCCATTGTTTGATCTGGCTTACCCGAACCCCGTACCTTTTGGCGATGCGCCCGAGATAATCGCCACGCTTCACACGGTATCGTATGCTGGCATTTCGCTTCACTAGTTCCGGAAGCGGCTTTTCTCTTTGAGCCAGCTCCTCTTTTACATGCTCATAGATCAAGGCCTCATTGGCTACAAAAGGCCCCAGCTTGTGTATGGGGAGTCTGAGGGTATAGTTCTTACCCTTAATATGTGGTATGATATTCAGTTTATAGGATGGGTTAAAAAATTCCAGCTCTTCCACATCCATATCGAGTACCTCTGCCACATGATCAAAGGTGATCAAATGCTTTACCTGTACCGTATCTGACTGGTAGTAGGCCCACTTCGGGTTCAGGTCCTGCAATCCGTGCTCTTTGGCATATTCAAAGATATACAGGGTTGCCTGGAAGGCAGGTACATATCCTGCAGTTTCCCGCGGTAAAAAAGGTCTGAGGTTCCAGTAATTCTTACTGCCGCCACTACGTCTGATGGCTTTTGACACGTTACCCGGACCGGAGTTATAGGCCGCCAGGGCCAGGTCCCAATCGCCGAACATATCGTGAAGTTTTTCTAAAAACTCCGCTGCCGCCTGGGTTGATCGTACCGGGTCACTGCGTTCATCAACATAACTACTCACATCAAGATCGTAAGAAATACCGGTGGTATACATGAATTGCCACAGACCGGTAGCACCTACTCTTGACTTCGCCCTGGGATTCAGAGCAGATTCTACAATGGAAAGGTATTTCATCTCCAAAGGAATGTCATGACGATCAAACTCCTGTTCAAAAAGCGGGAAATAGTACTTGCTTAAGGCGATCAATCGGGTCAACTGCTTCTGACGGTGCTTCAGGAAATTGTTGATAACGCTCTCCAGGATAGGATTGTACTCAATATTAAAAGGTGTCTTGCTGTTCAGACGCTCCAGACGCGCTTTAAGCGTATCGGTAGGCAGCTCAACATCGGCTACCTTTTCGAATTCCATAGTCTCAATATCCTTGTAGATGGTATCGAACATGCCCGAACCATAAAACTGTTCGAGCCAGAGACTGTCAACGTTTTTGGCAAAGGCATCATCGGGTAAGACATAACGGCCTCCCTTTTTAGTTAAACCGTTTGCAGTAATGGTATCACCTTTTATCATTTTGATATTGTCGGTGATCTCTAAACTATCTGCCTCTGTTGTTTTAGGATTCTCTGGCGTTGTTTCATTGGCATTTTCCTGAGCCAGCACGGTGGTAAAACAACCTAAGAGCAGAAATATAAAGTAAATGGTTTTTCTCATGATGACGGTACTGATTAGGGCTTGCAAAAATCGTAGTTTTTTTAAAAACAACAAGTTATCTAATGTTAAATAACAAACCCCTGTACCGGGTACAAGGGTTGGTTTGTATTATCAACGCAGAATAGCCTTTCTTATTTTAAGATCGCTGCTATTCCGGGTAAGGTTTTACCTTCCAGGCTTTCAAGCATGGCTCCACCCCCGGTAGAAACATAGCTTACTTTATCTTCAAAACCGAATTGCTTCACGGCAGCCACAGAATCACCGCCACCTACGAGTGAAAATGCACCGTTGGAGGTGGCTTCGTCAATATAGTTACCCACTGCAATGGTTCCTTTGGCAAAATTTTCCATTTCAAAAACACCAACCGGTCCGTTCCAAAGGATGGTCTTTGATTGAAGGATCACCTTTTTAAAATTCTCAAGGGTTTGCGGCCCGGCATCGAGACCCTGCCATCCGTCAGGAATTTCCCCTACCGGACAGAACTTGGTTTCTGCATTGTTATCAAAAGCATCGGCTGCCACCACATCAACAGGAATATGTACATGTACGCCTCTTGCCTTGGCCTTTTCAAGGATGCTTAGCGCCAGGTCTTGTTTGTCATCCTCACAAATTGAGTCCCCGATCTTTCCTCCCTGGGCCTTTACGAAAGTATACGTCATTCCACCACCAATGATCAGGTGATCAACCTTGTCAAGGATGTTCTCTATGATGGTGATCTTAGAGGATACCTTGGCCCCACCTAAAATGGCGGTAACAGGTTTCTCACCGCTCTCCATCACCTTTTTAATCGATTCGATCTCCTTGGCCAGCAGGTACCCAAAACATTTATGATCCGGGAAAAACTGTGCTACAATAGTGGTCGAGGCATGGGCTCGGTGGGCCGTACCGAAGGCATCATTCACATAGATGTCACCCAACTTTGATAATTCTTCTGCAAAAGCTTCATCGCCCTTCTCCTCTTCTGCATGAAACCTGAGATTTTCCAACAGCAACACTTCTCCGGGTTGCAAGGCAGAAACGGCCTCTACTGCCGAAAGTCCCACACAGTCTTCTGCAAATTTTACCTTCACCCCAATGATCTCAGAGGCTTTATTAACGATATGCTTCAGCGACATAGAATCATTCACCTGCCCTTTGGGGCGCCCAAGATGACTCATCAGCACAGCGCTACCACCATCTTCAAGCACTTTGATAATGGTTGGTTTGGCTGCTTCGATCCTTGTGGCATCGGTTACTGCAAACTTGTCGTTCAGCGGTACGTTAAAATCTACCCTGATCAGGGCCTTTTTATCTTTAAAATTAAAATCGTCTATTGTCTTCATAAATGAGCTTATATAAGGCGCAAAGTTACATATTTCTCACAAGGAGAAAGAAGGCTTTACGATAATCTAGTGGTGAGCATCGACAAAGGCAGGGCTCAGCTCAAAAAAAGATCAAATCCTTGTAGATACCCCCAATATCAGTTATTTTTCCGGCTGAAAACCTTCCTTATGCAATTCGAAGATATTACCGGTCAGGAGCACATTATCAACCATCTGAAACAAAGTGCAGACCACGGGAGAATACCTCACGCCCAACTCTTTACCGGGCCTGAGGGGTGTGGACTCCTGCCTATGGCTATTGCCTATGCCAGGTACGTGATCTGTGGGAATGCAGGCGCCAATGCAAGCGCCTGCCAGCTGAAGTTCGATAACTTTGCTCACCCGGACCTGCATTTCTCCTACCCGGTAAATACCAGTGATAAAATAAAAAAAGATCCTACCAGTAAGGATTATGCCAAGGAATGGACCGCCTTTTTAAAAGAGCAGCCTTACGGCAATCTTTTTGACTGGCTTTTGAGCATTGGCATCGAAAAAAAACAGGGAAATATTTCCGTTCACGAGGCCAAAGACATCGTGAAGAATATGTCGTTAAAGGCTTATGAGGGCGGTTATAAGGTAAACATTATCTGGATGGCAGAGAACATGAATATTCCCTGCGCCAATAAGCTGCTTAAACTTATTGAAGAGCCGCCGGCTAAGACGGTATTCATTCTTCTAGCTGAGGATGAGGAAGCCCTGTTGCAAACCATTCGTTCCCGTTGCCAGGTGATCCATTTCCCGCCTCTGTCAGAAGCAGCCGTAGCCGCTGCCCTGCAGGCAAAAGGTATGGAGCAGGCCCAAGCTTTAAAACTGGCTCACCGTGCGGACGGAAACCTGAATAAGGCTTTTGACCTCATGGAGCACCGCTCTGAAGATGAGGTTTTCGAAAAATGGTTCGTTACCTGGGTGCGCACCGCCTTTAAGGCCAAAGGGAATAAGCAGGTGGTGAACGACCTGATCGCCTGGAGTGATGAAGTCGGAAAAACAGGCAGGGAAACCCAAAAGAAATTTATCCATTACTGCATTGAAGTATTCCGACAGGCCCTGGTGTACAATTACAATGCAAAGGAACTGGCCTTTATGGAATTCGATACCGGTTTTCAACTGGAGAAATTTGCGCCATTTGTTCACGGAAACAATATTACCGACATTCATAAGGAGCTTGAAACGGCCCTTTACCAGGTAGAGCGCAATGTGAACAGCAAGGTGATCTTTACCGATCTGTCACTGTCGCTAACAAGATTACTGCATAGAAAGAGTGAATAGCAGTATGAGTTCACCAACCTTCGTTGAAACTACGGTTGGTAAAAGGGACGAGTTTCAGTTTGAGGGAGATCGTCATAACCTGCTTTTCCCCAGCCCGCCGGCAGGCCCCTTCGCTAAAATGGTTCACCGAACCATTTCTATACGCTCGGTCCTCCTTGGGAAGGAGGGGATTAATTCTACAATATGGTTAACTCTGTGGTGGAAGTCTTAAATAAAAATGACTCAAAAAGATTCATTCTCCTTCCCCCTTCGAAAGGGAAGCCTGAAAGGTTGTTAGTTAATCTTCTCCGGTATTCAAATCCTTCAATAATTCCTCTACCGCCCGATCGAGCTGTTGGTCAATACCCTGGTCAATCTGGCCCGGCATATTCTTGACAATAATTTGAGGCTCGGTTTGGTTATTTTCCATCCATTCGTTGGCTTTATTTTTAGCAGATACGGGCACTACTCCCCATCTGGAGCCATTAGGCAACCCTTCCCATCCGGCAAAACTACAGGTGCCCGGCACCGGCATCCCAACCGTTTTACCAATTTCCAGATCAGTGTAACCACTGGCGAAACAATGACCATCAGAATACATGCTCTCATTGAACAGTGCCAGTGTAGGCTTTGTCCATCGCGAAGTAGGCTCTCCGCCAACCACAGCACTTTCAGTGGCATAGGTAATAAAAGGCTCCCCCGTAAAGAACATGGCCAGATCAGCCACCAGGTCGCCTCCACCATTAAAACGGGTATCGATAATTACAGCTTCAGATTCAAAATACTTACCCATCATCTTCTCGAACATATCACGGTAGGGACCATCACTCATGCCGGGAATGTGGACATAGCCCAGTCGGCCACCCGACTTTTCCGACACCTCTTTCTCATTAATGCGCACAAAGCGTTTATACAGCAATCGACTTTCGGCATTCAAAGAAATGGGCTTAACCACTACTTGCTTAGTTTTACCGGCAGGGTCTGTCACCTCCAGGAGAGTGAATTTATCCGCCTTGCGGTTAAGAAGCATCGCCACGTCTATAGACGGTGTGATCTTTTCCCCGTCAATAGCAGTAATCACCATACCTTTCTCGACCTTCAACGCTGCTTTATCCAGTGGGCCTCCTTTGATTACTTCGGCAATTTTTACTCCATCCCCTTGGTGATTCCAGTCCATAAATATCCCCAGAGAGGCGGTCTCATCCGGGTTTGACACTTCTCGCCCGGGATACCGACTTCCGGCGTGTGAAACATTCAATTCACCAACCATCTCAGAAACTAACTCTGAAAACTCGTGGCCATTGCCTATTGAAGGCAGGTACTTTTCGTACTCCGTACGCAGCAACTCCCAATTTACCCCATGAAAGGTTGGTTCATAAAAGATGTTTTTGGTACGAATCCATACATGATCAAACATATGAGCAAATTCAGCCTCTTCATCATAGGTCATCTCTCCTTTAATGGTGACATCCTTCTTTTTACCCTCATCGGGGTCGATCTTGGAAATACGTCCATCACTCAGAAGATAAAGATTCTCTTTTTTCGCATCCCAGGTAAGGCTGCCCCTTTTAGCGTCTAAAGACAGGGCCATTTTTGTTTCTTGCGTTCGAAGATTGGTTACCCAAAGGTTTTGCCCCTTTTCAAAGGCAGCCAGGTAATACAATTTCTCTCCGTCTTTTGACAACACAGCATCGCCTAAATTTGAAGAATGGATCGTTAAACGTACTTTACGTTCCCGCATCTCCTCCCAATCAAAGGTCAATGCTTCTGTCTTTGGCTCCTTCTCCTTCTTATCCTTATTCTTTCCGTTTTTCTTTTCGTTCGCTTTCGCCTCCTCTTGAGATTCCTCAATGGCCTTTTTCAGGTCATAGTCTTCCTTACTCATCATGAATTTATCATATGCTTCCTGTTCAAAGAACATGGCATAAGCATCCATCTCGGTACGGCCACTGGTGGCATAACTTTTTAACCCATTTCGGTTGCTGAACCAGATCATTTGCTTTCCATCATTAACCCATTTCGGACTCGCATCATAAAATCCGCTTCGGGTCAGATTTTCCCTTTTTTCACCGTCTGCCGAGATCAAAATCACTTCAGAATTATTCAGCGATTTTCTCCATCCTACCAGCAACCACTTGCTATCAGGACTCCAGCGATAATATTTATCTCCGTCACGCATATGAATCATCTCGTCTGCCTTAAATAGTATGTTCTCTGATCCTGTCTTCAGGTTGCGTACTACTAAATTTCTTCGGTTCGCAATAAAAGCCACCTTGGTACTGTCAGGAGAAAAACGAGGCAGGTAATTATCTACCTCACTCTCAATCATTGGTTGCTCCTCAATTAGAGTAGCCGCAAAGAAAAAAGGCTCTTCTTTACGCAATTTATGAGATTCATATACAGTCCATTTACCGTTTCTTTCACTCGAATAGACCACCGACTTACCGTCAGCAGAGAAGGTAACAAAGCGCTCCTGCTCTGGGGTAGTAGTAATTCGCTTAGTCAACGAACCGTCGACAGAGGTGACAAACACCTCACCCCTTGCTATAAAAGCAATTTCTTTACCATTCGGGTGCACGGCCATCTCACTGACCCCTCCATTGATGGTGATAAACTTGTCATTATTATGGGCAGACTGCGTTCTGATCGACACCGGTAATTTCATGGGTTCTGCTCCGGCCTTCATAGTATACATTTCACCGTCGTAACCAAACGAAAGGGTCTCATTTGCATAACTCAGAAAACGAACGGGATGATCTGCGAAAGAGGTAATTTGCACAGGATTTTCAGCATCTTCAACAGATGCCTTCCACACGTTGAAGGTGCCACTGCGTTCACTTAGAAAATAAAACTCCTTGTTATTAATGAATACCGGCTGCCTATCCTCGGCATCATGACTGGTAAGCATTTTATGGGCTTTGGTTTCTGTATTGTATGACCAAATATCACGGGTAATCGATGAGGTGTGATGTTTACGAAACTCGTTCTCCCCGCCTTTCTTATCGTGATACAACATGGTTTTCCCATCAGGACTCACCTGCACATATTCTGCAGGAATGGTAAACAGCTGATCTACCCTTCCGACAGACACCGGCACGGAATAAAGCTCAGGTTGGGAGGATGTTGGGAATTGCCTGTGATTGACAGCATCCTGACGCAATCCTCCAAAAATAACCCGGCTGCCATCATGGCTAAAGGCAAATGGCTTTTCCGGATTCGAGTGGTAGGTTAAACGCCTGGCTTCACCCCCCATGGCCGGCATTACAAACACATCAAAATTTCCGTAACGATCAGAAGCAAAGGCTATCTGTTTGCTGTCCGGACTCCAGACAGCCATAAAATCGTGGGCCTCATGAAACGTAATTTGTTTGGCCTCACCTCCGGTTACCGGAATGGTATACAGATCACCTTTATAGGTAAAAGCAATAGTTTTTCCATCGGGTGAAATACTTTGATAACGCATCCAATTGGGTTGTTCCTGAGCCATCACCTGGCAGGCAGTAGCCAGAAATAGCCCTAATACAAAGAAGAGTCTCATAAACAGTTTTATTAAGAGTAATTAAATTTTGATCTAAATGCGGACTTGAAAATAGCAGGGTAGTTAGTAATGTGGCAGTTATCAGGGCTTAAATAAGTTGGGTGCATAAATATATAAAAACATTCAATGTTTGTAGGAAAAATATCATCTTTCAACTTCGTTTTACCGTCAGTCTTAACTCTTCTACGTTCCCGATCTCTCCATCAAAAGGTATTCGCAAAATGGTGAGAAAGGGGTTTGAGTTCGCCAACCTTCGTTGAAGCTACGGTTGGTAAAAGGGGCGAGTTTCAGTTTCAGGGATGGGCGAACCACCCCGGCCTTTCTGCCAGCGCGCCAGCTGGCCCCTTCACTAAAATGGTCCACAGGACCATCTATTAACGCTCGGTCCCGCAAAGACGATTATTCTGTATCACCGGATAACTGTATAACAAAAAACCCGCACTTTTCAGTGCGGGTTTTTTTTTGGAGGCATCGAGCGGATTCGAACCGCTGTACAAGGTTTTGCAGACCTCTGCCTAGCCACTCGGCCACGATGCCCTTTTGTGGTGGGCAAAAATAAGAAATTAATTCTCTTTTATCCAAAACAATTTACACTACCTGCTTAGGGTCATTTCGATGGTCACCTGTTCTACATTTCCACCGATAGGGGGGTTGATCTTGGAAACCGCTACTGTGGCTTCCATGGCAATAGGGATTTCGCCAAAAATCCGGTCGAGCATTCGTTTTGCCACATGTTCCAGCAATTTAGAACGAACGGCCATTTCTTCCTTTACAATACGGTTAATGTGCACGTAATCTACGGTATCCTTCAAGGCATCGCTCTTTGCAGAAGGCTGGAGATTGGCTTTAACCTCCACATCAACCCTGTAATCGCTCCCGATCTTCCCTTCCTCGGTCAGGCAGCCATGATAGGCATATACCTGGATGTTCGTCACCTTAATTGTTCCCACAGGCTCTTATTTTGGGTCAAAAATACGTCAATAAGCCTGTTTGAAAAAGCACAACCCATTTTATCTCATGGTACATTTACAATTACTCACTCCCTGGAACAGGTCTACCCCCACCGTTAACACGTGGGTTCCGGTACTGTAGAGCTGGATCTCGTTAAAGATCACCTGGTAAGAGTACCCTACGTAGAAGCCTCCTTTTTTCAGGCCGCCCATGGGGCCGATATTCCACGGATTCAGGAACTGATCGTTCAGGAAACGATACGTAAGCCCGAACCAGTAGTACTCCTCATCACGCTCATCCTGGAACTTCCAGTAACGTACCTTGAAGTTCACATCGGTACTCGAACGTCCGTCACTCTCAAACAACTGGAAGAACACCGAGGGTTCGTACTCCCAGCTCGAGGTGATCTTCTCCTTGTAGCGATACCCGGTATAGAGGTAGTAGTTTCTCAAACGGTTAGGCTCTGAAATGGCAAATACATTCAGGTCTTTATTCAGAATATTCGCCGCATTCAGGCTCGCAAAGAAGCTTCGGTGACGGTAGAGTAACCCCACATCAAAGTTGTGGTTGGTCGTAGCCCTGTCGTCCGTAATAGAAGGATCGGCATTGGGGTCAAACTGGTTGATGTCTATACGAAACTGGTTTACGTTGTACGACAACCCGAACGAGAGGAACTTATCATCCATATTATTCAGGGTCAGGTGGTGGGCAAACGACAGGCGTGCCCCCATCTGGCTGGTAAAGCCGTTACGGTCGTTATAGAACAGCACCCCGGTACCGGAGCGTTGTCCCAGTCGCACATCTCCAACCAGGGTCTGGGTATCGGGCGCATCCCGGATACCCACCCATTGGGTCAGTGCATTTCCTCTCACCTTCACAAAGTCTCCGATGCCCGCGTAGGTGGGCGAGATCACAAACTCATTGTCTGAGGTGTACTGGGTAAAGGTCGGAAGGGTAAGCTCCTGGGCTGAAGCTGTGGTTGCGAGCAGGGCGATGGCAGCATAACTCAATTTTTTCATCATGGTAATCCTCCTTTCGTTATCTGTATAAGGTAAAATGCCCTACAAATTCCCTGGTATCTTCATCCTCATTAAAGCGGACAACGTACCAGTAGTCTCCTGTAGGCAGCTCTGAGCCGTTATAGGTGCCATCCCAGTATTCTCCAATACGCATCTCCCCCACTACACGCCCGTAACGGTCGTATACAATGGTTTTAATGCTTGGAAAGGCCTCTGTATTATTAGGCCCCCAGACGTCGTTATTACTGTCGCCGTCGGGCGTAAAGAAGTTCGGGATCTCTATATCGTAGAACTCCACAAAGATCGAAGCGCGGTTCTCACAACCATTGGCATCCACCACCACGACCTCATAAGTACCGGTTTCCTGAATACGATAGGTGGTATCGTCACCTACGTATTCCCCGTTCACGTAGTACGTATAGGGAGGTACTCCGCCAACGGCACTCATTTCTATGAGGTTAAACTCTTCATTGGCAAGCGATAGTTCCAGGGGTTCAATAGCATCGATCTCAAAGTCGATGGTTCTCACACACCCCTCATAGCTTGCTGTTATAGTGTGAGGGCCTGGAGCCACATCCACAAAAACAGTTTCAAACTGATCCGGTCCGCCATCCAGGTTATAGATCACATCGGTAATGGATGGATCACTTACACTTACGATCACCTCATTGCTGGAAGTATTGCCTATACAGGTATACACCACTTCAACAAGCGGGTCTAAAGGCACGGGAGCTTGTAAGGTTATAGAAACGTTCTGCTCACATCCATTGGCATCTCTTACAAAAATGGTATAGGTTTCTCCTCCTGAAAGTCCTTCAAACAAGGTCTGTCCTTCCACAAAATCGTCCGGATTATTAGAATTTAAGGAAGTGAAATAGGGAGCTGTACCCCCGGTAATATCCAGTGAAATGATCCCTGAATCTTCCCCTTCACAATATTCCTCTGAAATGATCTCGGGAGTCAATAATAAAGGAGCAGGAGCTACGATATCCACTTCAAAGATAAAAGGCAGACACCCGTTGGAGTCCTGGGCAATAATGGTATAAGTACCCGGTTCCAGGTCATAGAAAACATTCTGATCCTGAAATTGGTCCAAACGCGGAGAGATGGCATATTGATAGATCCCGGTTCCTCCTTCCAGTTGCACCTCTATAGCACCGTATTCTTCTGCACAGGCGGGCTGGGTTACGATGGGTTCACTGGCTGAGATCGGATTTCCTTCTCCCAGTTCAACGCGAAGCACTTCATTACAGTCTTCACTGTCTACCCTTACATAGTACACTCCGGCTAACAGATCATCAAATACATTGGAGGTTTGTGCAGGTCGCACCGGGTTATTGGTATCCATGGTCTCGTCTAGGAGGGTATATACATAATTTCCTAACCCGCCGGTGGCTCTTACCTGGATAAAGCCCGTGGCTTCCTGGTAACAGCTGGCATCGGCAGCGATCTCAGCATCGATCTCGATGGGGGCCACCTCTTCAATACTCACCGTATTGGTTATTTCAGCAATACACCCGTTGGCATCTCTTACAAAGTAGCTGTACTCGCCGGCAGGAACCGTAAGGGTGATGGAACTTCCGGTAAAGGGTATAAAACTACCTGAGGGTGTGGCAGCGTAACTATAGGGGGCGGTACCTCCTGAAGCTGTCAGGGTAATGGTGGCATCATCCAGACAGGTGTTAACCGTTTCCAGGCGAAGCTGTGCCCTTACCTCCTCAGGTTCTGCAATAGTGATCGGAGCCGTTGTATCTTCACAACCCCAACCATCAGTCACGGTAACACTGTAATTCCCAGCCCCCAGGTTCGTAAAGGTTCCGTCAAAAAGCGGTGCTGTACTGAACAGGATGTTTGCACCGGAAGCATCGAGGTAATTCAGCGTATAGAGGTAACGGGCAGCAGGATCCAGTTCGGGCAATCCTCCACTTATACTTGAGGCATCTAAAACTATGGAGGCGGAAGAATCGCCTGCACAAAGTATGGGGGTAGCCGATGGCATTCCTGCTGAAATAGGGTTCGGTGCCACCATTGATACATCCTGAACAACCTCACAGCCTAAGGCATCTCTTACCGTCACCCGGTATTGTCCGCCGGGAAGTCCTGTAAACTCCGAAGCCGGACCAAAAGTCACCACAATGGTTTCCGGCACGGTGGAAACTTCAGAAAGCTGGTATTCATACGGGGCTGTTCCTCCTGAAGCATAGGTGATAATGGCACCAAGCGAGGTACAGGTTGGCGTTTGAGAAACCTCAGCATCCATTGACAGCAGGCTGATTGATTGGGTGATCTCAAACGCCACAGAGCTCACCGAACAGGCATCATAGCTGCCTCCCACCTCTGAAAATAAAATATAATAGGTGCCCGGAGGTAAACCGCTAATGGTTCCTGAAGTGGCCGATCCCGACCTGGGAACACTGCCAACTACCCCGGTGGACGCATTGGTTTCAGGGACAAATACCTCATAGGCAATATCCGTGGTTAAAGAATCATAACCGGTTACGGTGAAATCTACACTTCCGTCGGCAGCACCAAAACAGGTTACGTTTCTCACCAGGTCAAGGGCGTGACTCATAGCAGATGGACTGTCTACAGGTCCGGTTGCTGTTTCAAAATAATAGCAATCTGTTACCAGGTCGTGTACCACAAAGGTATAGGTAACCCCCGGGGTTAACCCGGTAAATGTTTTTATATCCCCTCCGGGGGTATCTGGCACCTGGTAGTTTGTTGAATAAGGTGCGGTATAACTCTCCAGAATAGCAAACTCATAGCTGCCGCTACCTGTCAGGGTTGAGGAGACGCTTACCACCGATGTTCCCCCTGCGCTACAGTCAAGGGTCGGTGTTGAAGTATCTATGATCAAGTCATCCGGCGGCGTGGCGATAATTACTTCTGTTGGCGGTCCTCCAGCACATCCCTGAATATCCGTCACCTCCACATAGTAAACACCATAATCAAGATCTGTAAAGGTGTGTGATTCTGCAGGGGCAGAAACAGTTGTGTAAGACAAATTAAAGCCATCCTGACGTGTCAGGGTATAGGTATATTGAGGAATGCCTCCGTTCACATTTTCTACCGTAATACTTCCCAGAGACCCGGTGGCACAACTTATTTGTTCATCAGATAAAGTATAGGTTATTTCTGTAGGTTGATCTATATCGATAGTTTCGGAAAAGATACACCCATTGGTATCGGTGGCTGTCAAAATGTATTGTCCGGCCGGCAGGTTTTGAAAATTCCCTGAATCATTTCTAAGGATGATGCCATCGGGATATTCCAGCTCATAGGTTTGGCTGTTACCTCCCGTTCCTGCAACTACATCAATGGTTACGTAACCGTTGTCAGCACCAAAACACGTTACGTCACCACTATCAACCGTATATTCTGTTACCGGCGATGCCATGATCTCTACAAGGTTCGAGAAGGCTGCACAGTTGTTTCGGTCAACGACCACAAATTCATAGGTCCCTTCAGCCCCGAGTGCCACCTGAAAATCTTCATTTCTCGTGAAGGCATTCGATGGAATGTCATCTATGCTACTGTAATTAATGGCCGGGGCTGATGCACCGGGGGCAGGGGTATAGCTCCAGACAGCAAAGAAATACGGTTGTAACCCTCCCGTTGCATTCAGCCTGATCAAGCCATTGGCTTCACAAATGATCTGCTGCTCAACCAAAGCAGTTATATCAAGATCAGAATCACTTACAATACTCACATTTTCGGTATAGGAACAACCATCTGCCGTTTCCGCAATGACGCTATAATCACCCACCGCTAAGTTGTTAAAGGTGTAGTTGTTGTCGTTATCAGGTCCAAATACATCAACCGTAACTCCGGCATCATCTAAGAGGGTGTAGGTATACTGGGGTTCGGCATTGTTAATGGTTATCGTGATGCTACCGAATCCCGTGGGACAGGCAGGGTTGGTAACCGCCACATTAGTGATAACGTTTCTCGCTGTGATCGCAATATCAGGGACTGTGAACAGACAAGGCTGTCTTCCGTCAACACCCGGATCATTTCCGGCCTGACGAATAAATACGGTGTACACCCCCGGAGTGGTTATGTCAAAGGTATTTGCCATTTGCCAGTTGGCGGCATTGGCATCAAAACCTGCGGGATCTGCGGTCAAGGCGTACTCATACCCTGCTGGTACATTGGTGATGGTAATGTTACCCGGAGTGGCACAAAGGATGTCTCTGGAGTTGACCTCCGGATCCAGGGTATTTTCATAGGCCTTAAAAGGAAAACGATTAAAACAGCCGTTCTGATAGACTACCACGAGGCGGTATTCACCCGGACCTTCCAGGGTATAATCTTCTTCGGTTGATACGGTGGTCCAGGTACAGGTATTACCACGGGTGGGACAGTCGTCAGAGGCTTCATCAGCACAACCACCGTCCAATCGCTGCCATTCAAAAGACCGGGCATCGTTAAAGGAAATATCTAAGAACCGATCGTCATTGGCCCCGCACAGGTAGAATTTAGGAAGGTCGCTCCCATCGTTCGGACAGGTAACCACCTCATCGGCAATGGCAATAAAAGGATTCACGGCATTGTTGCTGAAGGGTACCACGTTAATGGTCTCCTCGTCAGAGATACATGGTTGTGGGGCGGTCTTTACCACCCTATACGTACCGAACCCTGTAGCAGTAAAAGTTTGTCCGGTGGCTCCGGCAATATCGGTAAAGTTTCCGTTGCCATCACCCCGCTGCCATTGATAGGCAATGTACCCGCTACCTGCAGTCAATTCAATACTGGAGCCACAGAGGTATTCATCTCTTTCAAAGTCACAATCTTCCAGGCCAACCAGGAAGTTGGTAGAGCCCGGGGTAGGAAATCCGCAGTTGTTGAACCGACTCACACTGGGGTCATCGGTGATCTGGTTATCGTTTATTACACCCCGATAGGTAGCGTAGGCCAGGTTCTCTATGATATTAGAACAGGCATCCCGCAACCCATAACAGTCTTCCAATACCTTCACCTTTATCCTGATAGAATAACTGCCATCTTCGATCTCGATATAGGAATCCGGAATTTGAAAGGTCAATTCATGATTCTCCTCGTCGTATTGCACATCAATGACATCCCCGTTGGAATCATAGGCCAGTTCATCCAATAAAGGGTCTACGTTTATGGGGAGCTTGTCTCTTATAGAAAAATCTGTACCGTCATCATTCCCAACATTGTCGAAGGTTAGTACGTAGTACATTTCCTGACCGAGGGTGACATTCCCGCCTGTAATATCATTTCCCGTGAGGTCTTCTACGATCTTGGTAAGCTGAATGTTGGGCTCAATAATATCGATAGAAAGGGTATTCAGAAATACTCCATAACCATCTCCGGTGGTTTCCACCCTCGCTGTTAAACCTGTTTCATCATTACTGATAACACTGTTGTTAGGGTTGTCAAGATCAAAGATATCGGCATCAAAGCCAAGGGCATTTATCCCTGCAGGCTGCCTGGTGGTCACATTATTCCCATCTACGGTAATACTACTGTTAAAGAAGTTGTTGGTTGCACCCACATCATTTCGCAGTGCCGTAAAGGTGGCATTGCCATCGGCCCGAATCTCCATTCGGTCATTTACCTTTCCATAATCGCCTTCCAGGGCTCCAACTCCCAATCGGGCGCGAACCGGACCATTGGGAATGGTTTGAAAACCGCTGTAGCTGAAATCCTGGATATTATTACTCCCACTACCTCCAACCGCAGCATAACCATCAAAGGTTGAGATATATCTTCCGGGAAGGTTAGGGTCTTCATACACCAGTACCAGGATCCATCCTCCTCCTGAACCCCCGTTCTTTGTACCCTGGTTGGCCCGGATATTGGCCAACATATAGGTACCGTTAGGATCCGGTAAGGCCGTAACCACATCGGTTACATCTTTGTAACAAACATAGGATGTCTCGTTAGCCCGGTTGGTGGGAGAGCCATAATACTTCCAATCTGCCAGGAGGTCTATATAGGGTTGACCCGGCACCATGAACTTAACCTGGTCATAATCATCTCTGGGAGGTGTTGATTCATCCATATCGTGAGGGTAGATGGCTGACCAATACAACCCGGCATAAACAATACGGGTACAGCCATCAAGATAAAGATCAGAACTGGATGAGCTGAAGGTGGCAGGGTCACCGTCGATGTCTATATAGGCAACATCAACATTATTGTTGTCCTGATTCCCGTTATAATCTGAATTAGGGTCATTTGACGGATTAAGAATGTTATTGGCCAGCATGACCAATTCTCCTCTCACATTGGTAGTAAAACGCTGTTCAAAGGGTCTTCCGATCTGTGCAGTTAAAGACCCGATTCCCGCCCATAGTAAGCAGGCAAACAGGATCATTTTTTTGAAGTAGGTAGTTGTCGCGTTCATAGCATGATGATTTTATAATCACAAGAGTTGGGGCTTCTTGCAGTTAATGATCAGCATCCATAATATTTTCAGAACGTTGAAGAATCCTTAGACAGGATAAGAAGAAAGTCTTTGTAGGTTCAGGGCATAATGACTAAACTCGACTTACCCTAGTAAAGGAATCATTAATGGCGCAGAAAGAATGGCAGCAGGTTACGGGTAGTGAAATTGCCTGGAAAAGAAGGCAGGACGGTTCACTGATTTGCCATTAACTTCTGATAAAGATTCGTTCCCGATAAAGATTTGTGGATAGCGTAATGTTGTTTATAGGCTTGGTGGTTATGGGTTCATAAATTTAAATCTCTCATTATGTAGTAATTATACGATAATTTTGAGATGTTTAGTGCATTTCGACGTAAGTATTTTACATTTAATCGATGAAATACACTGATCGAACCGGGTGAAAACTTCTTCAAGGGTAAAATCTTACCTGAAGTCATAAAAAAACCCCTCTTTGAAACACAAAGAAGGGTTAAGTATTTAGTAATAAAACTGTTAGTCGTCTTATCAGGGATTATTATCTCATGGTACATTTACAATTACTCACTCCCTGGAACAGGTCTACCCCCACCGTTAACACGTGGGTTCCGGTACTGTAGAGCTGGATCTCGTTAAAGATCACCTGGTAAGAGTACCCTACGTAGAAGCCTCCTTTTTTCAGGCCGCCCATGGGGCCGATATTCCACGGATTCAGGAACTGATCGTTCAGGAAACGATACGTAAGCCCGAACCAGTAGTACTCCTCATCACGCTCATCCTGGAACTTCCAGTAACGTACCTTGAAGTTCACATCGGTACTCGAACGTCCGTCACTCTCAAACAACTGGAAGAACACCGAGGGTTCGTACTCCCAGCTCGAGGTGATCTTCTCCTTGTAGCGATACCCGGTATAGAGGTAGTAGTTTCTCAAACGGTTAGGCTCTGAAATGGCAAATACATTCAGGTCTTTATTCAGAATATTCGCCGCATTCAGGCTCGCAAAGAAGCTTCCGTGACGGTAGAGTATCCCCACATCAAAGTTGTGGTTGGTCGTAGCCCTGTCGTCCGTGATCGAAGGATCGGCATTGGGGTCAAACTGGTTGATGTCTATACGAAACTGGTTTACGTTGTACGACAACCCGAACGAGAGGAACTTATCATCCATATTATTCAGGGTCAGGTGGTGGGCAAACGACAGGCGTGCCCCCATCTGGCTGGTAAAGCCGTTACGGTCGTTATAGAACAGCACCCCGGTACCGGAGCGTTGTCCTAAACGTACATCTCCTACCAGGGTCTGGGTATCGGGCGCATCCCGGATACCCACCCATTGGGTCAGGGCATTTCCTCTCACCTTCACAAAGTCTCCGATGCCCGCGTAGGTGGGCGAGATCACAAACTCATTGTCTGAGGTGTACTGGGTAAAGGTCGGAAGGGTAAGCTCCTGGGCTGAAGCTGTGATTCCGAGCAGGGCGATGGCAGCATAAATAAGTTTTTTCATCATGGTAATCCTCCTTTCGTTATCTGTATAGGGTAAAATGCCCTACAAAATCTCTTGCGTCTTCTTCTTCGTCAAATTTGATCACGTACCAGTAGTCACCGGTAGGCAGCGGTGCACCATTGTACGTTCCATCCCAGAACTCTCCCACGCGCATTTCGCCCACTACTCGTCCGTAACGGTCATAAACACGTGTTTTAATACTTGGGTAGGCTTCAGAATTTCCGGGGCCCCAGACGTCGTTATTACTGTCGCCGTCGGGCGTAAAGAAGTTCGGGATCTCTATATCGTAGAACTCCACAAAGATCGAAGCACGGTTCTCACAACCATTGGCATCCACCACAACCACCTCATAGGTGCCGGTTTCGCGAATACGGTAGTCGGCATCATCGCCACGGTATTCCCCGTTCACGTAGTAGGTGTATGGGGGTTGACCTCCGGTTGCGTTAAAGTCAATGACATTGAGTTGCTCGTTAGACAGCGACAGTTCAAGCGGCTGGTAATCGATGATCTCAAAGTACTCTTCAGCAGGCATGATCTGAGAACATCCTTCATGGAAGATGGTTACGTACTGACCTGCTCCGGCAGGAACATTTCTCACGATTCCTCTTCCGTCTATGATCTCATCAAACAATACAGCCTGGTTAATATCATCGGTGTTCAGGGCGTATAAGACCTCTGAGATGTCCATAGCTGAATTGGTGAGGGTTACCTCTATATAATTCTCCGGAAGGTTGGTAGAACACTCGTAAACCACATTTACAGCAGCGCTCAGGTCCGGTCCGGTTGGTATCATAAAGGTGATCTCATTGGTACAGGTATTGGCGTCGGTTACCACGATACGGTAATCAACATCTCCTTCCAGATCCCAGAAGGTGGCAGTTTCAGCCAGGCCAAGACCACTAAGGCTGTCAACCGGCGTATCACTGTCTGGGTGATACAACGCTGCCGTAAACGGCGCGGTACCTCCTGTAATGTTAAACTCGTAGTACCCGTCAGTAGTACCGAAACATACCACATTTGGCTGATCGGTCGTAGTGATAACAATGGCCGGGGGTTCAGCAACCACGATAGGTCCGGCTATATAATCACAACTCCAGGCATCAGAGATCTCGATATAATACGTTCCTGCAGCCAGATCTGTAAATAAAGGATCCTGAACTGTTTCACTTATCGGATTCTGTCCGGCATCCATCAGGGTATACCAGTAGCTGCCTTCTCCGGCACCTCCCAGTACATTGGTTACAAAGGCCTGTCCGGTAAATGCACCGTTACAGGTAGCCGGTTCAGAACCAAAGTCAGCGGTAATGAACTCGGGTCTTACCAGGGTTTCTTCTACAGTAGTAAAGGCACAACCTTCCTGGTCGGATATAACGGCTGTGTAGATTCCTTCAGAAAGTCCGGTAAATACATACCCGTCAACATTGGTCACACTTTGGTATAACACCCCGTTAAAATACAGGTCGATGTTATAGTATGGGTAGCTGCCTTCGGCATCTACATAGATCTCTCCTTTGTCGTTGGTACAGGTTACATTGGCCACTTCTTCGATGGTTGCCGTAAGCGGAGTCAACGGCTGAGTGATCGAGAACGGCGGTGCTGTTACCTCACAATTCAATCCGTTAATGGTAGCCGTTACCTCATAGTTCCCTGCCGGGAAGGTGTCGGGCACCAATTCTACCGCACCACTACTGGTGTAAGGTCCATATACGGTACCATCATCCATATTCGTGATCTCATAGGTAAAGGCGCCTGCCTGGTCACCATCTCCCTGGAAGGTATCGATCATGGTCAGGGTAACCGTACCGTTGGCCTCACCGAAACAAGCCGGATCGGTTTGCAGGGCGGTCAGCACAAAGGTGTTTGGTTCCTGAACTGTAAATCCTTCTGACACCTCACATCCGGTATCAATATTCCTGATGTTCACGAAATAGGCACCTACCGGGATATTAGAGAATGTTTCTGTAGTATTCGAAGAAACGATCGGGGCGACTGGATTTCCAAAGAAATCATTCGCCGGGTTTCCGGCAGTATCTGTAAGGGTGTATTCCAGCTGTACATTCAAGGGATCTGTAACCGTTACAGATACCTGGATACTTTCTCCTGTATCACAGGTCGCAGTCGACAATGACTGAATAACAGGATTACTGATCGCATTAAATGGCGCTACGGTAGCAGAGGTGGTTCCCAAACATCCATTAGAGTCATATACGGCAACATCTACCGTTCCTCCGGCGAGGTCAGTAAAGATAAATTCAGGGTTGCTGCTATCCTGGGTAATGGTTCCATAGGTAAACACATAACGTACAAATGAAGTGCTGCCTCCTGTTATCAAACTTGGATCTACTGTAACACGGGCATAGTTGGCCGCATTACTTCCGGGATCACACCCGAATGGGGTTACTACCGGGGTCGGCACCACTATAGGAGCCGGAGCATTGATCGTTGCATCTATAGTCACAGGACAGTTATTGGCATCGGTCACGGTCACGGTGTAGGTGATACCTGCGGTTGAACCAGGGAGTCCACTAAAGGTAGCGGTGTTTCCACTGCTTCCGGCGTCTGCAGGGATTGGCGTTGTTACCGATCCATCGCTTGCACTTGTTATTTCAAAGGTAAACGGTGGGGTACCCTGGGTAGCTCTTACGATGATCTCTCCATCGGCACCGGTATCACAGGTCTGATCAGTAACAGAAA
The DNA here is from genome assembly GCF_004799345.1 of Robertkochia marina. Classification (GTDB taxonomy): domain Bacteria; phylum Bacteroidota; class Bacteroidia; order Flavobacteriales; family Flavobacteriaceae; genus Robertkochia; species Robertkochia marina. Next base: position 765,028 of record NZ_SSMC01000001.1, on the reverse strand, counting down.
TAATTTCCAGCAGCGGATCAGGGATCACAGGGATCTCCACATCATAATTTACGGAACATCCCAGGGTCAGGTCACTAACCTCTACGTTATAAACCCCCGGTTGATCTGCGTTTGGCCAGATAATTCCGGTCGATGGCATATTACCGGCATCGGCCCGTGTTCCATCCTCATATTCTATCACATAATAGTAGTTTCCGGAACCGGTTAGATTACTGATCTCAATAACTCCATCGGCAGCACAGGTAATTCCTGAAACCGGGGTCAGATCAAACTCAAAAGGTGTGATGGTTATCGGGGTCGCCACGGCGTCAGTACAACCGTTGGCGTCGATCACCTGAATATCGTGATCTCCTGGGGTCAGGCCTGAAATGGTAATGCTGGTTCCTGAGGCATCCAGGGGCACATTGTTGTACTCGAGGTTGTCTACCATTACCGTATAAGGTGGCAGCCCCAGTTGTAAAGGATCAAGCTCTATGGTAAGATCAAATCCGTTGGTCGGATCACAGCTGTCCGGAACCGAAGTGCCAACAATAGCAGGCGGAAGTGGCTCGGTCAGGGTTACTGTACCCAGATCAAATTCACATCCTTCAGCATCTCTAACCCATACGTAATAAGTGGTAGCCGTTAACGGATTGTCAAGTCTAGGGTTGGCCGTATAGGTTGGGGTTGCCGCAGTACCGATATAGTACTCGTATCCACCCCATCCGCCGGTCACATCAAATATCTCAATGAATCCTCCCTGCTCACAGGTTGGATCTTCATAACGAACATTGGCCTGTAATGGCGTGGCTGGTTCCTCTATGGTAAAGCTATCGGTTTCCACACAAAGTGGGAATGCCGTTTGGGTTACTTCCAGGTCATAATCTCCGGCTGCAACAGCAATTCCGGAACTATTGGTGTTATCACCGGAATCGACAATGTTGGTGGTGCCGGCCTCGTAAATTACCCAATCATAGGTGCCGGTATAATCGGTTACCACGATATCAAGCAAGGCGTTGTCGCCAACACATGCAACCTGCTGGGTTACCTGTGCTTCCACCCCAAACGGATCAGGAGCAGATAGGCTCACAGCTTGTTCGATATAACAGTTGGTAATATCATTAGTAACACGTACTACATAATCTCCGGCAGCAAGTGCGCCAAAGGTCTCTGTTGTATTAGCCGAACCCGTAAAGTCAGCAATTGATGTAGTAAGATCTGAGGTTAAGAACAACTCATACGTAAGTTGAGCTGATGCCGTCGCCGGGTTCAGGGTTACATTCACCTCGATGCTGCCGTCGTTGTTGTTACAGCTTGGGTTTGTTGGAAGAAGGGCAACATCCTGTAGTTCCACGAAAGGCGCAATTGTTGCATTGGTAGAAACCGGACATCCGTTTTCATCAGTTACATTGATGGTAAAACTTCCACCGTTTGTATCCGACCATATCAACTCATTGCCAGGCCCTCTTTGTACTGTTGTACTTGTGGCATCGTTAATAAATTCATAAGTGTAAGTGCCTGATCCGGTTCCTCCTGTTACCCCGGTTACCACAATTCGTGCGGCATTTTCTGAATTCCCCGCTGTACAAGCGAATTCGGTAACTACTGCCGATATTCCAGTAAGTTCTTCAGGTTCTAAAATTGTTTCCTGTACAGTAGTAAAACAGTTGTTGGTTGTTGAGGTTACAGTTATGGTATAAGTAATTCCAGTTAGGCTTCCTGCCAGGTTGGTAAATTCTGCATTATATCCTCCTGCGGTAGCCGGTGCAATAGGACTGGTTACTGAACCGTCAGAAGCTGAAGTGATTGCGAATGTAAATGGTCCTATCCCGTTATCAACAGCGCTTACACTTATTGTACCGTCATCTGCCCCGAAACAAGTTACGTCAGTGTGAGCAATAACATTAGCTGCTGGTTGAACCAAGGTAGGAACGTTCACGGTTGCAGTTACCTGACAGTTGGTAAAACCGTCAACTACTGTAATTAGATAATCTCCGGCAACATTTGCATTGGTAATGATCTCCGGATTGGTCGAGAAGGAAGCTCCGATGATATCGGTATACCCTGCGGGCCCATCGATCGAATAGGTCATATTTGACAGGGTGGCCGAAGTTCCACCACTAATCTCAAAACTGAATTCAGCGTCTTCATCCCCCACTTCACAGTCAAGACCTTCTATTAATACAGTATCTAATCGCAATGGTTCAAAGATCTCTACATCCACTGTGTCGGTACATCCGTTTTCATCTCTTACGGTAACAGTATATGTGCCGGGAGTATTAACGGTAAAGGTACCTGAGGTCTGGAAACCTGTTCCGATGCTGTATTCGAGTGTGCCGAGACCAGTACCCGCAACCTCGAAGGTGTAGGATCCGTTTGCACATTGGTCAGGAGGGGTTAAAAGGCTTATGGTAACATCAGGATCAGCCGCAATGGTAACATCAAGACTTTCTGTACACCCGTTGGTGTCCATCACCCATACATCCCAGTTAATGTTAATCGCAGGATCTAAAACAGCAGAGGCACTAGGGGTATAGTCTCCCGCTACCGGAGCGACTCCATCTTGTACGAAGGCATAGGTATAAGGAGCCGTACCGCCTCTACCACGAACTACAACCTGAGCTCCGATATTACAGTTTGCATTGGTTTGAGATAACAGGTCGATACCGACTGCTGTAGGTTCAGTAATCCTGAAGTCAAATACTGCGGAACACTGGGTTCCGTCGTTTTCAGTTATGATCAGGGTATAATCTCCCGGAGGGATATCATTAATAGTACCTGAAGTGATATTACTTGCGTCAGCCGGCAGGTTACCAATATAGGTGCCTGTTCCGACTACTGGAGTCAAGGTATATCTGTTTACCACCTCATAATTGAGTTGAGTGGTAAATGAATCATAATCTGTTACCTCAAAGTTTAACACTCCATTTCCATTAGTATTACAGGTTACATCTGTTGTTGTACCCGTAATGCTCATCGTAGTTAACGGAGGAATGGCGACTTCTACATAACTCGTACATCCGTTACTATTGTCTGTAGCTCTAAAGGTATAGGTAACCCCTGGCGTCAAATTGTTAAAGGTTGCTGTTTCCTCATTCGGTCCAGGCCCAGCTACTTCAATATCAGGACCTATTCCTGATCCATAAATTTCGAAACTATAATCACTTGATCCGTTTGAAGCAGTGATTTGAGCAGAACCTCCAGTAGGGCAATCCGGCGCGGCTACTATAGCATTAAGTGACAAGAAAGGTGCTGCAAGAACATTGACTGAACCAATGGTACTTTCACATCCGTTGGCATCTTCAACTTGCACATAATAGAACCCGTAATCTAATCCCGGGAAATTTTCAGTAGTATTAGACGAGTTATTGATTTGATTGATCAATGTATTGGTACTGTCGTACAGATAATAGTTAAATGGAGCTGTTCCTCCTGAAGAAATGGTAGCATCAACACTTCCAAGAATATTACCGCTCGGACCACATGTTACCGGATTGGCTGATAAGCCTAACACAATTGGATCAACCGGATCGATGGTAGCATTGCCATCATAAGTACAGCCATTGCTATCTCTTACGGTATAATTATAGGTGCCTGCCGCTAACCCGGTATAAACGGTCTGAGCGGTAAATAGTCCTCCCTCAAAACTTATTTCGTAGGGTGCCGAACCAACAGTGTTATCTACATTGATTATAATGACCCCATCATCGTTGGAAGCACAAGAAATAGGCTCCACTGTTGCCGTTGCAAATGGGTTCGTAATAGGTTCAACAGTAATTACCCCGGTTTCTGTAATACATCCGGCGCTATCAGTAATCTGGAATTGATAGGTTGTTGTGGCTGCAGGATTAGTATAACTGTAGGTAAAGGAGGTGTTCCCGACCCCAACATTTGTAGAAGCACCATAAGGCGCACCGTCAACACTTACCTGGTAACTGAAGTCTGCCAGACCCCCATTAATATTAACGGTGATCTGTCCGTCAGGAGAAGTACTACAATCCAATTCTTTAGTTATAGTAGCATTTGCAGAAATCTGACTAGACAAAGTTACATTCTGAGTGTCCTCACAGCCATAGGCATCACGTACGGTAATAGTATGTGGCCCATCGCCGACATTTGTAAAAGTATGATTTGTGGCATCTACATTTGGTGACACAAAAGGTCCTCCATCGATACTAACCACATAGTTGCCATTTCCGGCAGTGATAGCCACACTTATTTCTCCGGCATTTGAAGGAGTAGCACAAATTACTGGTGATAGAGTAAACGCTACCGCCTCATTGGGGACAATTGTGACATCTGTCGTTGCAACACATCCATTTACATCTCTTACTTCAATGGTATAAGTACCTGCGTTGATCGCGCCTGTGATGTCAAAAGTATTCGTAGTTTGATAGGTTGATCCGCCATCAATACTATATTCGTATGAGCCTGATCCCCCTGTTGCTACTGCAGTAATGGTAGAAACCTCCCCATTGCTACAAGTCATATCTGTTGCGGTAGCTGTAACACTTACGGGGGTTGGCTCCACAATATTTTCATTCAGTGTAATTACACAAGTCCCTGTGATATCAAATTGTACATCAATAGAAACCGGTCCGGCAGATAAGCCATTAATGGTTTCGGAAGTGTTGGTTGAAGCTATCCAGGCCCCACCATTAACCCGGTACTGATACCCCGAGGTTACGGCAAAATTACTTACACCAAATGTCAGGCTCCCATCGGAAAGTCCGTTACAAGAAACATTTGTTATAGCGGTTACTGAAGCTGTAGCATTTTGTCCTGCATTAATAACCACAGGAGCACTGGTCGTACAATTGGGTCCGTAGGTAACCTCAACGTTGTAGGTTCCCGCTGCCTGGGCAGTGAATACATTATTTCCGGGCTGCGTTGCAATAACCCCTCCTGAATTATCATAAAGGGTGTAGGTATATGAAGCATCTGCCGGATCAACGGTAATGATACCGCCTCCCGTACAATCATAACTCACTGTCGGGGTTAGGGTTGGCTCTGCAGGTAAGGGTGCAACGATAATGCTTGCTTGCTCAGAACACGTATTGGCAGCGGCATCTCTAACTCTTATTACATGGGTGCCGTCGGTTACATCGGTAAAGTCGTAGGTAGCTGTTCCGTTAGTTACCCATGCTCCACCATTGAGGCTGAACTCATAGGCCCCGCTGCCACCACCGGCAGTTGCCTGAATAGTAGCTCCATTGTTTGAACAGTCGTAGGCCACGGTTTCAGCCAATCCGATAGTCAGGGCATCTGGTTCGGTGAGGGTGATTCCTTCAGTGATAGAACAGCCCTCACTGTCGGTTACCGTTACCTCATGGTAACCAGCCGAAAGGTTATTGAACACGTCTGACGTTTGAGAAGCTCCGCCATTGATGCTGTAAGTATACGGAGGAGTGCCTCCGGTCAGGTTGATCACCCTAATACTTCCGTTATTACCTCCATTACAATCAATATTTACAGGGTCAAGACCAAAAGTCAAAGCAGGATCCTGGGTCACCTCAACTGTAGTCATGGTTTCACAGAAAACCGGAGTTCCATTGCGATCTCTTACATATACATCATAAAATCCTGCTGCAGTAGCCGAAAAAGTGCTGTTTGAAGCATTGTAATCTGTATCTGCAGGAGTCGTTCCCGAAGGAACCACGGCAAACACATAATTCCCATCACCTCCATTGGCAGAAGCATTAATGTTTACAGACCCTCCACAGGAAGGAAGTACGCCTCCGGTGGCAGTAAGGGTTAAGGCAGGATTCAGCGTTAGGGTTTCTTCATAGGTACAGTTCAACGCATCCCGCACATATACGGTATAGCTTAATTGATCTATATTCTGATCAAAAACGTATTCATTGGGTGTTGCCGGATCTGGAGAAACAAAATTCACTCCATCCAGGCTAAACTCATAATTTCTGTCTTCCGGATTATTTACTGTTACCCTGATACGGTTATCGCTTCCGTTATAGCAATTTTCAGCGACTACGCTTACATCCAGCTGTTCCGGTTGTGTAATGGTGATCGTCTCTGTATCCTGGTTGACACATCCATTGGCATCAGTAACCTGAACATCGTAATCGCCCGGCGCAACATTAACAAAATTAACGGTACCGCTTCCGGTTCGCGGACCAATACTGGCACCTGCAGAATTAACCAGGGTTACCGAATACGGAGGTGTTCCTCCCGTAGGCGTTACTTCGATCACCGCAGACGATCCGTCACACAAGGCTCCGGAGGTGACATCGGCTGTCGATTCAACGGGCTGTGGTTGGACGATGTCAACGATCTGATCGATGGTAAAATCACAGGTAGGATCATCAATATTGCGGACCATGATCTCATATGATCCGGATGTCAGACCGATCCCGACTGTTACCGGTTGTGGTCCTGTCAATGCAGGGTCCAGGGTTATATCATTCCATGTTACCCCATTATCCACACTATACTGGTAAGAAGCGTTGATGTCGTAATTGATCAGATCGAAAGTGATGGTCCCATCATTTCCTCCGAAACAGGTTACATCTTGCGTGCTGATAATAGAACCGGCAAAGGCCTGGTTGTCTTGCACCACCACGGCCACCTCTACAAAGGCGGTACAGATCTCCGGGGTCTGGTAGATCCTTAAGTTGTCAAAAGCCAGGGCATTCGAGGCCGGATCTGTGCAGGAATTACCGTATTTAATTCTGAATTGTAATTGGTTGTTCCCTGCGGTATTCAGGGTTACGGTATTTCGATGCCATGCCTGGTCGTTGGCAATAGCCCCAAGACTCACCTGGTCTACCTGGGTTCCGGTAACATCGAGTACTTCCAGGATCACTTCAGGATCGCAGGCAGATGAAGAGCTCGGCAAGAGGTTGATCGTACTCAGATCGATGGTCAGATCGGCACCCCCGGCAATATCTTCGATCATGCGATCATAGATCACGGCTGCACTACCCTGAATTGAATTGGCGTTAATAGCCAGGTATCTTCCTCCTGAAGGGTCTACTGGGCTGATCAGGGAGCCACCGGACTGTAAGTTGGAAGTAACCACATATTGTCCCGGGCTCAGTTGCTGACCGGCATCCTGGGGTTGGTAAGTATAATCTCCGTTTACATCCAATAGGGAGGTATTACTTCCCGTACCGAAGCTGTTCTCGAAAAGAATACCCGGGGTAGGATTATCAGGCGTGGTGTTTTCGTAGTAAACACGGAACGAATAATTTCCGGGCGCAAGATCAGGAAACACATTATCTGTTACAGGCAGTTGCCCGTTCATGCTGTATTCGTATTCGTAGATCAGACTGGAGTCAGACAAAGTAGCATTAAGGGTAACGGTTCCCAGGCCGTCACAGGTATAGGTCAGATCCGGGGTAATGACCGGGATCTCATCAGCAGCATTTACATCTACAGGCATTTCAAATCTACATCCGTTGGCGTCAACTACGGCTACAGTACCGTCATTGTACATGATGCCTTCATTATCTGAGGTCAGGCCTGTACTTGGAAATTCAAACTGGTAAGGAGGGGTTCCTCCTGTTGGATTGGATATTTTTACGATAGACCCTTGCTCTCCCTGAATACAAGACGCATCGGTGATAACCCCCGCAAAGGCTTCAAGAGGGGCATCGGGTTGATTGATCGTAAAGTTCCTGGTAAAGGTACAAGAGGTGTTGTTCTTGATAAAGATCTCAACCTCCATCTGGTAATCACCTGCCGCCAGGTTAGGAAACACCCCACTTTGGTTGGAGGCACCCAACTGGGTTCGGGTACCGTCTTCGTTCAGCTGAAATAGGGTGGCAATGATCTCTCTTTCCCTGTTGTTATTACCGGTTGTTTGGTTAGTGAACTGAAACTCCACCACCCCGTTTTCTTCCCCATAACACAAAACATCGGTGGTGTCCAGGTAAAATTCATACAGCGGATCCAGTTCTACTGCCAACGCATTAGAAAGTGCGTACTTTCCATTCTTATCCCTGGTAATAAACTGGTAGGTTCCTTCTCCTATGTAGTCAAACTCATAGATGGTGGTTTGATTGGCAGGCAGGGACTCAAAGGGAACCTCTGCCAGGGAGTCGTATAAGGGCACCCCGTTAAAACTCCATACCGCGAACTGGAAGGGGGTCTGCCCGTTTTGATTTAAGAGATTTCTTCGAATCTGTACCTGTACCCGGTCACAGGTTACGTTATTACCACGATCGGTTTCCAGGGTAACCTCAAAAATAATATCATTGTTATCCGGAATAGTAATTGTATCTGTAAAAGAACACCCGGAATCGCTGGTTACCAATACATCATAAACCCCATCGGTTAAACTTTCAAAGGTATGGGTATTCTCTTTGGTGGGCCCGTAGGTAAACGTATTATTGGTCTGGTCTGTTACCGTATAGGTATACTCCGGCCCTATTCCTCCGGCATCGATGGTGATCGACCCCAGGGAAGAGGTAGAATAACTACTATAACTGGTACTTGCATTCAATTGGCCATTGTACACATTAAATTCATAGGTATCCTGACATCCGCCATCAAAAACAATTCTCAACGTATAGCTGCCTTCCTGGCTTACCACGAAGGTGTCGGTGGTTGAAACCACTCCCACCCCTGCCTGGGTCCAGGTAATGCTTTCTGCGGAGTCAGCAAATCCACTAAACAATGCTCTGCTGGTTTCAGTACCACACAATAAAATACTGGGAATACGATCCCCGTTATTCGGGTTGGTATCTATATCATCTGCATAGTTAATAATCGGGTTGGTAATCGTGAGGGCGTCAATGACATTGATGGTCTCGAAATAAGTGAACTGCTGTCCGTTACAGTCATTCACTGTTTTTTCTACCGTAAAAGTGCCTGCCGAGGTTACATTCAGGGTTTGCCCTGCCCCTACCTGGGCGCCATTCCGGGTCCAGATATAAGTGTCAAACCCCGGAGCTGCTGTTAAAGTAGCATTTCCGGCACAGATGGCTTCTGTACGGGTGTAGTTCAATTCATCAGGATTCACATAGAACACCGATGGTTCTTGAGTCGTGGCCGTTGCACTGTTATAACTGTCTTCGGTAAGGCCATTCGAGGTTACTGTAGCCGTATTGCTGATCGCATTGGCACAACCATCTCTGAAGATAGCAGGATCGGCGCTTACCCGTACCCTGATGGATATGGTTCCGCTGGCATTCGCGCCTAAATTCCCCAGATTAAACGTTAGATTTCCGTTGTTGTTGGAGGATGGAGCAGGGCTTGCGCTTACAAACTCCAAACCGGTTGGTAAAATATCGGCAATACTTACTCCGGAAAGCGGACCCCCGGAAATGTTTTCATATTCGAGATTGTAGAGGAGCTCCTGTCCGGGATCGGCATAAAAAAGCTGTCCCCCTCCGGTATTGGTAACCGTTTTGTTCAATCGCACATTAGTAGCAAATAAGGCGGGAGCCGCATTCACTTCTGAAGAGCTCGGTGTAAATACCTCCTTCAGGTTTACAGACTCACTAATCCTGGATAGCCCTGCAGACAGATCGGATGACCAATCTGAAAATTCATCACTAACGGAAGCAGTAAATTCCGTCCATGAAGACCGCTGTTCTTTGGTCAAAAGTTGAGGAGTGACCTTAAACGCAAAAGTGCTTGCAAAAATTATACAAGCAAGCAGCAATAGGTTGGTTAAGCTGGTGTAGTTTCTATTCATTGGGTAATTTTTTGGGGCGGCACTAATTGATCTGGGGGCTTCAATCAGCTGCTCTATGAACTTCCTACCGGCATGATCCAAATGTCTTTGTCATAGGTATAATTGACATTAGATCGGTACGAGCTCATGGCCTTTCGCCAGGAGTCGTGCTTTTGCAGGTAAACGTATTTGTATTTATTTCTAGGGTTAATATAAATGTTCGCTTCTATGCCCTGCTTTTTAAGGGCGTCTACAAATTTTTGAGCATACTCATCGTTCTTGAATACATTGGCAACGATGTAATACCCTTTCTTTTCTAATTTAGGCTGAGGTGCTGTCTCCCTGTTTTCGGCATAGAGCACTTCACGATCTTCACGTTTACGGAAGGTACTGATCAGATTATTTACATACCGATCGGTACATTCAGAAAGTATCGCCCTTTGTTTATTGATGTAATCATTGTACTTTGAATCGCCTTCAGGTGTATTGCCTGTTGTTGCCTGCTTGATGGTCTTAGCCCTTTTACTTGTGTTTTGAGCCAGACGGGTATCATTTTGCACTGCATTGCTGTCTTCGCGAACCTGCAATACCCACGACTTTCCGTCATACAATCCGTTAAGGTCGGTTTTATAGGCCTGTTTCGCAGAGGCGATATCGTCAAATCTTTCAAGGTATACGTAATTCAAACCGTTCTTCTGGAATGACGAGGCTTCAATACCTTGCGCCTTCAGCTTTTTGAGGAAACGCTCCAGGTTACTTTTGCTTCTGAAAACATTTGCTATCAGGTAGTATCCTCGTGAAGCCCCACTCACCCTGTCGGTAGAGGTAGCGGTAATTGGCTTTTTAGCAACCGGTTTTTCTGCCTCAGGTTCTTCCTGGGCTATTCCCATATTAGGATCGTTGGCAGCATAAAGATCTTTTGCGGGATCTTCTTCTTTAGATTGCGTTGATCCTGATGGTTCAGTTGCGGCCAGATCAGCTTTACGGCTATAAGATACAGGTTGTTCCAAAACAGGCTCTCTCTTTTTATACCGATTGGTATCAATGCTCGGCTCCGTGAAGGCAACACCTTCATCCATATCTTTTTTGAACTGTTGCAACTGCTGGTTTATCTCTTCCCGGTTATCCCTGTCTGCATAATCTTTCACGAACTTCTGCATGTAGGCAAAACGGCGGTTGATGTCCTTTTTTCTAGCCTGTTCCATAGAATCCTGACGGAACATCATTTCTTCGATGATCATGTTGTTCTCTTCTACCAGGTCTTTCAGGCGAGCGATCTCTGCATCTTTATCGGAAACCACTTCCTCCTCGGACTCTTCAGAATATACCATTTGGTTTTCTTCCTCAAGATCCTCAAATACACGGTTCTCAGTAAGGGTTGGTGTAAACGAGTAGGCGAAGTTCACCTCATGGGTTACCCCAAGGTTGGCGATCTGATCTTCGATGCCCTTTTCAAAGGTATACCCGATAGAGATCCTGTCGGTCAGATTAAACCCGAGACCGGCAGCCAGTCCGAATACATCATCATAACCGGTTTGTATCCATCCCAGTTTGGGCAGGTCGAGTATAAGGCTTCCCGATAGGTTCAGGTCGTCACCTGCTATACTTCTTGCCCTGGAAAGCATGCTCAACTTTCCGTTCTCAAAAAGGCCGTCATAAGCATTGAATTTACGGGTATACATCAGGTGGCCTGTCCAGGTCTTCTGATCAAATTCAGTAAGCGACTGATTTGTTTTGAGGTTGTAATCAAAAAGGTTTTCGGCATAGACCCCCACGTCAAAACTTCCCAGAGAGAGGTTTACCCCCGGCTGGAAACTGATCAATGAATTCCCGTCTACTGCCAGTAAAAGCGGATCATCGGGTTGGGCGATATTCACATTGCTCTGATCGATACCGCTATCGTAATAAGAAAGGTTAAATCCGAAGGTCAGGTTACTTTTTTCGGCCAGCTTTACCCCATAAGCATAATTGGCCATCACCCCAAAATTGGAGATGGTGGCAAATCGCTGGTGGTATACACTAAGGCCTACTCCCATACGGTCTCCTATTCTCCCGGAGTAACTCCCCAGATAGGTTTGATAGTTATCGTCAAACCGCACCCATTGATTCCGGTGGTAGAGATTCAGGTATGATTTATCTTCCTGAACCGTTGAAAAGGTAGGGTTAATAACAAACCGGTTAAACTTCAATAAGTTTTGCCCGGGTATTTGAATAGTGGCAACAGGCGCCTCCTCCTGGGCGTATACCCAGGCTCCAATCAACATCATCAATATGTAGCTCCACTTTCTGATCATCAAACCAACGCTTCTACTTTATCACTGTTATCGTTCCTCGTTTTACAATGTCTTTCCCTTTACTAATGGTATAGTAATAGATAGGAGGTCGGCCTCCTTTATAGTTCATATTATCTGACGACTGTGGCCAGTTGTTCTGATATTCCAACACATTAAACACCTGTATGCCACTCTCGTCATAGATGGTTACCTGTATATCCGGCTGATATGCATAGGCCGAAGGGAGGATCCACAGATCGTTAAATCCGTCCCCGTTCGGAGTTACGGCATTGGGCACACTATAGCTAAGCTGATAGGTGAGCTCTACTGTTTTTGAGATCTCACAATTGCCCACCACAGCTCTTACCATATACTGTCCTTCCAGCGATAATTCAACAGAGGCAGCAGTACTTAATTCGTTCATGGCTGCATCATACCAAATATAGCTGTCTCCTCCGGTAGCCGTTACCACGCGGGTTTCTCCTTCCGGAATGGAAAATGTTTGAGGTACATCAAGCTGCACCATATCCTGGTTGATCTCTGAAATAGTTACTTCGTTAGATGCTACGCTGCATCCATTAGCGCCAACCTCCAAACGGTAGGTGCCCGGGAGGGTGGTTTGAAGGTTTGGTGAAGCCTCTGTCATGGCCACGCCGTTTCTGTACCAGGTATAGGTATAGGTGGTAGCGGTCATGTTCGAGGTGATGTCCAGCATGGTGCCATCATTACAGGTTACTGCCACAGGAGCAGTAATTACAGGAGATTCGGTAATCCCCATTTTTACATTCAGCACTGAAGAGGTGTAGGCCGTTCCGTTGATCGTAGCGGCTAAAGCATAATTTCCGGAAGCCTCGATCCCACTCAGAGTAATCGTTCTGTTGGTTTCTCCGGCTATGGCTGCTCCTTCTAAAGTCCACTGGTAATTGAAACCGGCCAGCACACTTTCCTGTAATGAAAAGGTTTCTGTTCCTGACACGGCGTCTATTCCTGCAAGTTCCAGGTTCAATGTTCCGGTCATACATTCGGTATATCCCGAAGTATTCAGGTATACAACAAAGGTATCCGGAACCACTACCTGGGCTTCAGGCGTAAATTTTTCTGTAACACAACTTCCGGAACCAATGACCTTAGCTTTATATGAGCCAGGCGTACTCACGATGAGTTGAGACCCGGTCTCTCCCGTCATCAGCACATCATCCTTGTACCATTCATAAGTCGGATTGGTTGCTGTGGTGGTGGTCTCAAGGGTAATACTTTGTCCGGGCAGCAATACATTGCCATTGGGCGTATTTAGTCCGGTCTCGAAACCATTAGAGCCTACCGAAATAGTATTGGAAACCTCGTCACACCCGGTCAGCGTATTTTCAATCACCAGGTAATACTCTCCTTCAAATCCGGTGGTATTACCATCTACCAAAAAGGTATTTTCATTATTCTGTACTACTAACTGACCGTCTTTGTACCATTTGTAGAGCAGGGTATTATCGTTAATATTGGCGGTAAGTGTATAGGTCTCTCCCTGGCACAGGGTAATGTTGGGTTCTCCCATCAGGGTAATACCCAATGAATTTTCTGCATATACTTCCACCAGGTTAGAGGCTGTGTTTACCGAACAATAATCTCCGTAATCAACCTCGGCGAAATAAATACCCGGTTCGGTTACTTCCAGAAAGGCTTCTTTTTCTCCGGGGATTAGCATCATATCCTTGTACCAGTTATAAGCGGCTTCCTCAGGATAATTATCCACACTAAGCACATAGGCAGAACCATTGCAAATAGATGCTTCCTGGTAATTATTAATGACCAGGGCATCGGTAACTGACATGTAGTAGGCAGAAAAGGCGTCGCTTTCGGGACTGGTGAGGCTCGGACTGGTGCTTCGTACTCTTACTTTGTACGAATCTCCTGCCGTATCTTCAGGCCAATTAATGTTGAATTTAAATTCATAGGTTGTATTCTTATCTGACAAAGTGCTCAATACGGTTGGATTGTTAAATGAACCGTTAGCGTCAGATAATTCCAGAATAAACTGGTTGTCAGATGCTACTGCCGGTGACTGCCAAGTAAAGGATATAGAGAAGTCGTTAAAAGAAGCCGATGCACAGGCATAAGTGAAGTCAGGCGTGGGCTTGTTCAAGGTTTGGGCAGCGCAGACAGCGACCCCAGCGAGCGATAGTACGAACGCCAGAAGGAAGTTAATTCGTTGGGGCTGTAAGGCTTTCATTATAAATTAGGTATTAATTTGGGTAATCACAAAGTAACTCTTTTTGCAATAATTATCCTAAAGTTATTAGAATTTTTCAACAATTTTTGGCGAATGTGGTGAAAGCCTCTAAATTATAGGACAACGTTTTGATTATAAGAGTTTTCTGAATAGTGCTAAATTAAAATACCGGTCGGTATTAAGGGTTTCTTTCGATTATTGTTGTTAATAACTCTCCAAAATCTCCATATTTCGTAATTTTGCCGCTATAATTTTTTACAATGGCAGAAGACGTTAAATCACTTAATTTCATTGAACATATCATCGAAGAGGATCTTCGGGAAGGATTTGATAAAAAAGCCCTCCGTTTCCGGTTTCCGCCGGAGCCTAACGGTTACCTCCATATCGGACACGCCAGCTCGATCTGTTTGAATTTCGGACTCGGTCTGGACTATGAGGCCCCTGTAAACCTTCGTTTTGACGATACCAATCCGGAAAAAGAGGAAAAGGAATTCGTAGAGGCTATAAAGCGCGATGTGGAATGGCTTGGATTTGAATGGGAGAATGAATGTTATGCTTCCGATTACTTTCAACAATTATACGACTGGGCTGTAGCGCTGATCAAGCAAAACAAGGCCTATGTAGACAGTCAGGATTCGGCGGCCATCGCCCAGCAGAAGGGTACACCTACCAAGGCTGGAACTGACAGCCCCTACCGAAATCGTTCGGTAGAAGAGAATCTCGATCTTTTTGAACGTATGAAGAACGGGGAGTTCAAGGCAGGAGAACATGTTTTGCGGGCCAAGATCGATATGGCCCATCAGAATATGCTCATGCGCGACCCCATTATGTATCGCATATTACACAAGGCACATCACCGTACCGGGAATGATTGGTGTATTTACCCCATGTACGACTGGACACACGGAGAGAGCGATTATATTGAGCAGGTGTCTCATTCCTTCTGTACCCTGGAGTTTGCTATGCACAGAGAGCTATACGACTGGTTTTTAGACCAGGTATATACCGAGGGGAAGGTACGCCCTAAACAGCGCGAATTTGCCAGAAGAAACCTGAGTCATACGGTTGTGAGTAAGAGAAAGTTACTACGCCTTGTTGAAGAGGGAGTGGTAGAGAGCTGGGATGACCCAAGAATGCCTACCATCAGCGGACTTCGAAGAAGAGGTTATACGCCTGAATCTATCCGAAACTTTGCAGATACCGTTGGAATTGCCAAACGGGAAAACCTGGTAGACGTGTCCTTACTGGAATTCTGCGCCAGAGAGCATCTTAACAAGATCGCCCCAAGAGTTATGGCAGTACTTGATCCTTTAAAGATCGTGATCACGAACTATCCGGAAGGACAGGAAGAATGGCTGGATGCCGAGAATAATCCTGAAGAAGAGGAACTCACTTACCGCAAGGTGCCGTTTTCAAGGGAATTATATATTGAAAGGGAAGATTTCAAGGAAGAAGCCAACAGGAAATTCTTCCGATTAAAGCCCGGCAAAGAGGTTCGGCTAAAGAACGCCTATATCATCCAGGCCGACAAGGTCATCAAAGATGAGGCAGGCAATATTCTGGAAGTTCATTGTACCTATGACCCCTTGAGCCGAAGCGGCAGCGGCACTCCTGAAAGTATGCGTAAGGTAAAGGGTACGCTTCACTGGGTATCTGTAGCTCATGCAGAAACTGCAACTATACGTCTTTACGATCGTTTGTTTAGTGTTGCCGAGCCCGAAGAGAATAAAGAAAAGGATTTTATGGAATTCATTAATCCCGACTCCCTGCAAACCGCCACGGCCTACCTGGAGCCTTCCTTAAAAGAGGCGCAACCCGGAGACCGCTTTCAATTTCAACGTCTTGGATATTTCTGTGTAGACAAGAGCAGTTCAGAAAACGAACTCATCTTTAACAAGACCGTTGGCTTAAGAGACAGCTGGGCCAAGATCGAAAATAAAGGCTGATAATTGTTAAACATCTATTAAAAGAAGCACCCTCATCGGGTGCTTTTTTTATTTCATCGTAATTATCTCATAATTAAGGAATTGCTGTACAAATTCCATGGTATTTGCATTTAAAATTCTTATTTTAACAAGAGAATTAATTAAATGCTATCATTATGAACAACAACACTGGAAGTACTATTGTAGCCCTGTTAACCGGTGCACTGATCGGAGCGGGGATCGGATTGCTCTATGCTCCTGAAAAGGGAGAGGATACGCGAAGAAAGTTAAGAGAGCAGGCCAGAAAAGCCCAGGAAGATATGGAAGCACAGCTCAATAAGACCAAGGCAGACATGAATGCCAAGATCACTGATGCCAAGGCCAAGTTCGATGCTAACCTCGACAAGGCGCTCTCAAGTATGAGCTATAAAACAGAAGATGTTATCGATGCACTGGAGTCCAAACTACAGGACCTGAAAGCAAAGAATGCCAAACTTCAGAAATAAACTGATGGCTTTTGTTATCGTTTACTAAACTAAAACCATACGCGATTTGAATACCATACGGGAGCACGCCGAACATATTAATGAACACGGCCAGGAATACCTTGAAAAACAACTGGAGTATTACAAGCTCAGTCTTTTCAAAAAGATCATGAAAGGCGCCAGTGCCATGGTGAATTTTTTGATCGTAGGAGCAATACTCTTCAATACCGTGATATTTATTTCCCTGGCAGGGGCCTGGCAACTGGCCGGATGGCTTGACAATATTCCCCTGGCCTTCATAATCATGGGGGGCATCTACGTTTTCTTTCTCTTACTCTTCATTTTTGTGATCAGGAAGAAGGTAGAAGGCCGTATGCTGAAAGAATCGTCTAAAATATTTTTTGAATAACACCCGGAATTATGGATAACAGGATATACGGATCTTTTGAAGAGATCGATCTGCAACTGGAGATCTACAAAACAGAAGCCGAACTCGAAAAAGCAAGGATAGGTCATCAACTTCAGGTAGCTAAAGAACAACTGGGCATGTTTTCCATTGTGGGTACGGCAGTAAGTTTCGTTGCCAAACGGGCCCTGCTGCTCAAGATCCTGAAAAAATTCATGAAAAAATAAAGCCCGGTTTCCCGGGCTTTTTCTTTATGATCAATCTTCACTCTTATCGCGGTCTTTATTCTGCCGTTTCATGGCCTCTCCTATTTGATTACTGGCCGTAAAAGAAGCTACCATATTGTTCAGCATGTCACTGCCTGCCTGGGGTGAATTAGGCAGCAGGATCAGGTTGCTGTTGGTTTCTTCACCAATGGCCTGCAAAGTATCGTAATGCTGGGTAACCACAATAAGTGCCGAGGCTTCCTGAGAATTGATACCCACCTTATTCAGCACTTCCACCGATTCTTCCAAACCTCTGGCGATCTCTCTTCGCTGATCAGCAATACCCTGCCCCTGCAAACGCTTGCTCTCAGCCTCAGCCTTGGCTTTTTCCACGATCAAAATACGGGCCGCATCACCCTCAAACTGGGCGGCTATCTTCTCCCGCTCCGAAGCATTAATACGGTTCATAGCCGACTTTACCTGGGCATCAGGATCAATATCAGTAACCAGCGTTTTAATGATATCATATCCGTATTCCAGCATGGCGTCCTGTAATTCGGCCTTTACGGCAATGGCAATGTCATCTTTCTTTACAAATACGTCATCGAGCTTCATCTTAGGTACCTCTGCCCTTACCACATCAAATACGTACGAGGTGATCTGTTCATGAGGATATTCGAGCATATAAAAGGCTTCATAAACCTTGTTTCTGATAACCACGTACTGCACCGATACCTTCAGCTTAACAAATACATCGTCGAGGGTTTTGGTCTCAACGATCACATCCAACTGTTGAATCTTAAGACTTAGCCTGCCGGCCACCCGGTCTATAATGGGGATCTTGAACTGGAGTCCTGAATTTCGTATGCTATGAAAGCGTCCTAAACGCTCCACTACAGCAGCGGTTTGCTGTTTTACAATGAAAAAGACCCCGAATAACAGCAGGACGGTTAGCCCTGCAATAATGGGAAAATAGAAGAAATTCATAGTTATTGTACTTTTTAAAGAAGTTTAAATTACGACATTATGTATCTATATGTAAGAGTTATTCTTTAAAAGTTACACCGGGATCCATAAAAAAAGCCGGAGGTCTTCCCCGGCTTCTTTTCTTTTATATTTCACTGCACTTAGCTGAGCTGGTCGCAAATACGTTCTAAACGCTTCAAAGCCTCTTCCTTTCCTAAAAGTTCAAGAATGTCAAACACATGAGGTCCCTGCATAGCACCCACTAACGCCAGGCGCAATGGGGGCATAACCATTCCGAAGCCAAGCTCCTGCTCGTTGATCCAGGCTTTTACCACTTCTTCGGTATGGGCAGAACTGAAATCCTCTGTTTGCTCCAGTAACTGAGCCACTTCCTTAATATACTGATCGGTATTTTCTTTCCATGATTTTTTAACGGCTTTGGCATCATAGGTCTCCGGGGCTGTATAGAAATAGTTGCCCAGATCCCAAAGATCCTTTACAAAAACAGCTCTTTCCTTTAAAAGGCCTGCTACTTTTTCATTGTACTGAGGGTTTGAGAGGATACCTTTTTGCTCCAGTAAATGGCCGAAGATCTCTGCAACCACTGCATCATCAGTCTTTTGAAGGTAATGCTGGTTAAACCATTTTATTTTTTCAGGATCAAATCGCGCACCTGAACGGTTTACTCTGGCAATATCAAAGGCTTCGATAAGTTCCTTCATGCTGAAGATCTCCTGCTCTGTTCCGGGATTCCAACCCAAGAGCGCCAGGAAGTTTACAACTGCTTCCGGGAAGTATCCCTCTTCCTTGTAACCCATAGAGGTATCGCCCGAAGCCGGATCTTTCCATTCTAGGGGAAATACAGGAAAGCCGAGTTTATCACCGTCTCTCTTACTGAGCTTACCCTTACCGGTAGGTTTTAAAATAAGGGGTAAATGAGCAAATTCAGGAGACTCCCAGCCAAAAGCCTCATAGAGCAATACATGCAGGGCCAAAGAGGGCAACCATTCCTCTCCCCTGATCACATGCGATATTTCCATCAAATGATCATCAACGATATTAGCCAGGTGGTAGGTTGGCATACCATCACTTTTAAATAAGATCTTATCATCCAGCACATTGCTGTCTATTTCCATTCTCCCTCTAACCATATCCTCCAATTGCACCACCCTGTCTTGAGGCGATCTGAAGCGAATCACATAATGATCTCCTTTCTCCAGTCGTTGGGCAACTTCTTCTTTCGATAGTGCAAGAGAATTTTGAAGCTCCATCCTGTTATGCCAATTATAAATGAAGGTTTCTCCCCTTGATTCATAATCCTTTCGAATGGTGTTCAATTCATCAGGAGTATCAAACGCATAATAAGCACTACCGTTTTCTATCAGGGTATCGGCATATTCCTTGTACAGATGCTTGCGTTCACTTTGCCTGTAGGGTCCGAAACCACCATCTTTCCCGGGACCTTCATCAAAAGGCATCCCACACCAATTCAAGGCGTCTATGATATACTGCTCAGCTCCTTCTACATAGCGGTTCTGATCAGTATCCTCAACTCTCAATATAAAGGTGCCGTTTTTTTTCTTCGCGAAAAGGTAGTTAAACAAAGCGGTTCTGACCCCTCCAATATGTAAGGGCCCTGTGGGACTCGGTGCAAATCGTACACGTACTGGCTTACTCATCTCAAAATTTTTGGCAAAGATACGTGTTCAATCTAACATTTGAGAACTCCGGGTTGGGTTAGGCTGCCTGAGGCTTCATATCGGCAGGGATCAACGGATTCATGATGCGAAACCAAAGCGGAGGAAAAAGTGATAACACCATGGAAGTAGGGTATCCGTAGGGCATTTGCGGACTTTCCTGATGGTAATCCAGGAGTTGATATTTTTTGGACGCCCGATAGTGGTGATCACTATGGCGTGTAAGTTCATAAAGCATGATCCTGCCCATCACGTGATTAGAATTCCAGGAATGAATAGTTTGAACCCTCTCATAACGTCCTGTATTCATCTTATGGCGCAACAGCCCATAATGCTCAATATAATTAATGGTTTCCAGCATCAAAATACTGACCAGGGCCATGATCACAGCAAAGAGGGCTATTTGCCAACCTGCCATAATACCTATCAATACTAAATAGACACACTCCAACAGGCCTCCCCATAACATATCATTTTGCAGCGAAAAAAAACCCTTATTATCCTGTTGTAGCAGGCGCATTTGAATTTGCCATGCACTGCGATACTGTCTTAATACAGAAGTGATCCAGAACGAGTATACAGACTGGTTAAACCTTGCCGTTGCCGGATCTTCTTTCGTGGCAGCATGCAAATGATGCCCAAAATTATGCTCTACGTAAAAATGCATATACAAACTGGGCAATAAAAGCACTTTCGCGAGGGTCTTTGATAACCGATCGGGTCGATGACCCAATTCATGAGCCACATTGATACCGTTGGATCCCATCGCTATACCACATGAAAATATGATCCCGGCGATCTCTAAAGGCGTATGTTCACCGAATTTGAGAAGGTAAAGGGTATAGAAAACAATGGCATACACCATAAGAATGTTCAGGTAGAGCAGCAGGTCAAAGAGAACCAGCTTCTTTTTCTGCTCCCGCTCAGTTTGGTTAAGGTTGCCGGTATTAACCGGAAGAATCAGTTCCAATACAGGAACCAGGCCAAAGGTATAAACAGGGGTCAACCAGTAGAAAATACCCCCGGCATAATAGCCAAGCAGTACAGATAGAGGTATACTGTAGGCAGCCAGATATTTAAAATCCATCCATTTCATAGGCTTCTTTAACAGAAACTTAGTCCCTTACAGAAGTAAAGTTCCTGTCTATTATTGTAATTTTAATAGCAATTAGGTTCAAGGTAAATACAAAGATTTGTATTTCTCTAATTTAAAAATTATTCATCACACTGTGATGACATTCTGAATATCACCTTACTATGGAAAGTCAGATCGGGCTCATTAAAAAGAAATTATCAGGATTTCTGAAAAAGTATTACACCAATATGCTCATCAGGGGTGTATTGTTGTTTACGGCTATCGGAGGATGCTATTTTTTGTTCAGCGTTGGAGTAGAGTATTTTCTTTGGCTTTCACCAAACGTCCGTACTGTTTTATTCTGGCTGTTCGTAGCTGTTGAGAGCGTGCTGTTTTACAGGTTCGTGATAACTCCGCTGCTTTATCTCTTTAAAATTAAGCAAGGATTAACAGAGAAAACGGCCTCTAAACTAATTGGGAAGCATTTTAAAGAAGTAGATGACAAGCTGCTGAACCTTTTACAATTGGCTCAACAACCGGAGAAATCAGAATTACTATTGGCAGGTATTGAAAAACGATCCCGGGAGCTCAGCCATATCCCGTTTAACAAGGCAATAAATTTCAGCACAAATACCAAATACCTTAAATTTTTGTCGATACCCCTGATATTAATTCTCTTGGTATGGTTAAGTGGTAAGGCGCTTTCTTTTAAGGACAGTTATAAGCGAATGGTAGATTACACCACCGTATACACCCCACCGGCTCCTTTCAGTTTTAAAATTTTAAACGATTCATTAACCGCTTTAAGCGGGGTGCCCTTTCTGCTTAAAGTAAGTACGGAAGGTACCCTGGCACCGGCCGCAGTACAAATTAAAAACAGGGGAGCTTTCAACTATATGCAGCCTGACGGAAATGGAAATTTTGAATACCTGATTGATCCCGGCCAGGAAGAGCTGTCATTTCACCTCACTTCGAATGACGTAAGTAACGGCCCTTATACCCTTAAGGTGCTTCCGGTTCCTGCCATGCTTAACTTCAAAATGACCCTCGATTATCCTGAATATACCGGGCGCAGAGATGAATCTTTAAATAATACCGGTAATGCTACCGTGCCTGAAGGAAGCAGGATAGGCTGGGAAGTAGAAACCAATAACACCACAAGGGTAGAATTGTTGCTGAAAGATTCGGTAATTCCTTTTGAAGGAACGGAAGATCAATTTAAATTATACCAAACGGTATTTAAGTCTCTTTCTTATGAACTTGCTACCGGAAATGATATATTAAAACAATTTGAAAAGATCGGATTTAATCTAAGGGTTATAAAAGATCAGTATCCAAAAATAACTACAGGTCGTGAATTAATAGAGCAGGATGCAGCCTCCGGCAACATTATTACCGGAGAGATCAGTGACGACTACGGCTTTAAAAAACTCGAATTGGTTTATTATCCGGAGGAAGATCCTGATACAAAAAAACGAGTATTACTCAGTAATCCAAAAGGAAATATAGATCGCTTTCGCTTTAATTTTCCCGGTAATCTCAGTTTAAAGGAAGGGGTAAATTATCTCTACTATTTTTCAGTAACCGACAATGACGCTCTAAGGAACGGTAAACAGGCTAAGAGTGAAGTTTACTCCTATTACAAGCTGCGTGAAAATGAGCTTAAGGCGAAACAACTTGAACAGCAGAAAGAACAAATACAGAAATTAGGAAATACCCTTAAGCAAATAGATGAACAGGAATCAGAGTTACAGGAGCTAAAGAACGTCAATAAACAAAAAGACAATCTTAGTTATAACGACAAAAGAAAGTTGAACAACTTTCTAAAACGACAGGAACAGCAGGAGGAAATGATGAAGTCATTCAGCAAGAACATGGAGCAAAACCTGGAGGAATTTTCAAAAAACCAGAAGGCTGATGACCCTTATAATGATCTCTTAAAAGAACGCCTGGAACGGCAGCAACAAGAAATTGAGAGAAATCAAAAGCTCCTGAAGGAATTACAGGAGTACACTGAAAAAATAGACAAGGAAACCCTAACCCAAAAACTCGAAGAACTGGCTAAAAACCAACAGAGCAATAAAAGGAGCCTGGAGCAACTATTGGAATTAACCAAACGCTACTATGTACAGGCGAAGGCCGAAAATATCAGAAAGGATCTGGAAGAATTAAGTAAACAACAGGATACCCTGAGCACAAAAAGCGAAACCGGAGAAGCTGCAAAACAGGAAGAATTGAACAAAGCATTCAAAGAGATCCAAAACAAAATGGAAGATCTCACCAAAGAGAACGATGCTTTAAAGAAGCCCATGGAGCTCGGCCGCAACAAATCGGAAGAAGAAAACGTCAACCAGGAACAAAAAGAGGCTCTCGAGAAACTTAATGAAGAAGAAAGTCCGAAAGGCAGCGAAAACCAAAATCAGAAAAAGGCTTCACGAAATATAAGAAAAATCGTACAAAATATGCAATCTTCTATGAGTATGGAAGGCGCGGAGATGATCAGTGAAGATGCTGCAATGTTACGACAAATACTGGAAAATCTCATCAAATTCTCATTTGACCAGGAAGATATCATGGAAGAATTAAACCGATTCGACCAAAACAACCCGAACCTACCCTATTATTTAAAGAAACAAAATGATCTGAAAATTCTATTTGAGCATGTAGATGACAGTTTATTTGCGTTGAGTTTAAGAAGGCCTGAAGTAAGTGAAGTGGTAAATACCAATATAACGGAGGTATACTACAATGTAGATAAATCATTAGAGCGCTTTGCCGATAATCAATATTTTCAAGGTATCACCCATCAGCAATATACCTTGACTGCGGCTAATAATCTTTCTGATTTTCTAAGTGATCTGTTAGATCAGATGCAAAACATGATGATGGGATCCGGTAAGGGAAATCAGGATTCTTTTCAATTACCGGACATTATACAATCTCAGGAACAGCTCAATCAACAAATGCAGGACATGTTGTCTAAACCAAAACCCGGAGATTCCGACCAGGAGCAGAATGGGCAGGATGGAAAGGAACAACAGGGTGAAGGCAAACAGGAAGATAAAGAGGGTTATGGAGAAGGAATGTCTGAACAGCTGTATGAGATCTACAAACAACAACAACTGCTTAAGGAATCTTTGCTTCAGCAATTAAGGCAAATGCAGAATGAGCAACAATTGGAAGATGTTCAAAACAAAGAGTCTGCAAAACAGAAAACGGAGGCCTTGGTGCGTCAGATGGAGCGCATTGAACGAGATCTTTTAAACAAGGGTATCAATGAGCAAACTTTAAAACAGATGCAATATTTAAAGCATCAATTACTCAAACTGGAGCAGGCCGAACAGCTACAGGGTGAAAAAAACGAACGAGAAAGTACTACCAACCGTAAGGAATTCACTCAAAACACTTCTAATCAATCATCTGAAGTTCAAGATTCTTTTCAGGAGCTTGAGATATTACAGAGACAAGTCTTACCTTTGCGCGAAATTTACAAACTAAAAGTACAGCGCTATTTCAAAGTCAATGATTGATTTTCATTACGAAACCGATTTCCAGCTGGAAGATGAAAACCGCTATCGCGAATGGATCAACAAGGTGGTCGCCTCTGAAGACCTTCTTCTCGGTCCGGTAAACTACATCTTTTGTAACGACGAATATCTTCATCGTATCAACCTGGAATATTTAGATCACGACACCTTAACCGATATCATCAGTTTTGATTACAGCGAAGGCGATCGTATCAGCGGCGATATTTTCATTTCTGTGGAACGGGTAGTTGAAAATGCCGAAACTTTCCGCACCTCATTTGAGAATGAATTATCACGGGTTATGATTCACGGTATATTACATTACTGTGGTTACAAAGACAAAACAGAAAAAGAAGAATCTGAAATGCGCGCCAAGGAAGAAGAAAAACTGGCGCTGTTTCACGTGGAACCAAAAAAATAAAATTGCCTTATGTTCAATAAAACCTATGATGTTATTGTAGTGGGTGCGGGCCATGCCGGATCTGAAGCTGCTGCCGCTGCTGCAAACATGGGTGCTTCTACCCTGCTTATCACCATGAATCTGCAAAACATAGCACAGATGTCATGTAATCCCGCCATGGGTGGTATTGCAAAGGGACAGATCGTAAGAGAGATCGATGCTATGGGTGGTTATTCGGGGATTGTTACCGATAAAACGGCCATTCAATTCAAGATGCTCAATAAGTCTAAAGGTCCTGCCATGTGGTCACCGCGCGCTCAAAGTGATCGTATGCGATTTGCTGAAGAGTGGCGATTGATGCTTGAACAAACCCCCAACCTGGACTTTTACCAGGATATGGTATCAGGTCTCATCATTGAGAACGATCAAATAAAAGGGGTAAAGACCTCACTCGGTTTAGAGGCGTATGCAAAAACCGTGGTACTGACCAATGGAACCTTTTTAAATGGTCTTATTCATATTGGAGAAAAACAATTTGGAGGAGGCCGTGCCGGTGAAAGAGCAGCAACAGGTATTACTGAAGACCTTGTTAAAATCGGTTTTGAATCGGGAAGAATGAAAACCGGTACCCCACCAAGAGTAGACGGAAGATCGCTCGATTATTCAAAAATGACGGAGCAACCAGGCGACGAAAATCCGGAAAAATTCTCTTTCTCCAACAGTACTCAGCCTTTAAAAACACAAAGAAGTTGTCATATGACCTACACCTCTCTTGAGGTTCATGACTTACTAAGAGAAGGCTTTGATCGATCGCCTATGTTTAACGGACGTATCAAAAGTATTGGTCCGCGCTATTGTCCTTCCATCGAAGACAAGATCAACCGTTTTGCTGACAAAGACCGTCATCAGCTTTTCGTAGAACCCGAAGGCTGGAATACTGTAGAGGTGTATGTAAACGGATTTTCTACTTCTTTACCGGAAGATGTACAATACAAGGCACTGCGATCTGTAGTAGGCTTTGAAAATGTCAAATTCTTCAGACCGGGATATGCTATTGAGTATGACTACTTCCCTCCCACGCAACTTAAACACACCCTGGAAACGAAACTGGTCTCCGGCCTCTATTTCGCAGGACAAATAAACGGAACCACAGGATACGAAGAAGCCGCTGCTCAAGGAATGATGGCTGGCATCAATGCTGCCTTACAAACCCAGGAAAAAGATCCATTTATTCTTAAGAGGAACGAAGCCTACATCGGGGTTTTAATTGATGACCTTATTACCAAAGGAACGGAAGAACCTTACCGTATGTTTACCTCAAGGGCCGAATACCGAACCTTGCTTCGACAGGATAATGCCGATCTTCGACTTACCCCTAAATCTTATGAGATAGGGTTAGCCTCGGAAGACCGTCTGCGACGCATGGAAGAAAAACAACAACAGTCTAAGGCCTTTGTAGATTTCTTTAAAGATACCAGCGTAAAACCAGAAGAGATCAATCCGATACTTGAAGAACTGAAATCTTCTCCCCTTAAACAATCAGATAAGATGTTCAAGGTATTCAGCCGACCCAAGGTTACCTTGAACCACATGCGCAAATTAGCCACGGTGGAATCCTTTATTCAGGAAAACACCCTGGATACCGAGGTACTGGAACAAACCGAGATACAGGTTAAATATTCGGGTTATATAGAAAAAGAAAAGAACAATGCAGATAAGCTTAACAAATTAGAAAGTATTATAATTCCAGATAACTTCGATTATGATAAACTTAAATCTCTTTCATTCGAAGCAAAGGAAAAATTAAAATCTATTAAACCAAAAACACTTTCCCAGGCTTCTCGAATTAGCGGAGTTTCTCCGAGTGATATCTCAGTCTTATTAGTCTATATGGGCAGATAAAAAATCTAAAAATACCATCAATAAAAAAAAGAGCGTTCCACGTGGAACGCTCTTTTTTTTATCCCAACATTATCCTAAGTTTACGCCATGAAAACAGCCTACCCAAAAAATATTAAGGATCATTTTTTAAGTCAGGAAAACTTTCGCCTGGAACAGGATGCTACTTACGGATTTTTGAAAACAGTCCCCCAACCCAGACCAGACAGAATAAAGTTCTATTATGAAAGTGATAAATATCTTTCTCATGACGATAGTGCAACCGGGTTGTTTGCAAGTCTCTATCGCTGGGTGAAATCAATGAACTTAAACCGTAAAACAAGGTTGGTTAATTCTTACCACCCATCCTATAATTCCATCCTGGATATCGGCTGTGGAACAGGAGATTTTCTTGCACAAATACCCGCCAATAAAAAACGTCAAGGAGTTGAAGTAAGTCCCAAGGCGGCATCTATAGCCCGGTCCAAAAACCTGGACATAAAATCTGATCTTGATCAACTAAAAGAACCCTATGACGTGATCACCCTATGGCATGTTCTTGAACATCTTTATGAACCGGACAGGATGATCCAAAAAATTAGCACCCATCTCAAGGATGATGGACTTCTCATAATAGCACTACCCAATTATAAATCATACGATGCTCAACACTACAAATCCTACTGGGCCGGATACGATGTACCTCGACACCTTTACCATTATGATAAAACAGCTTTAACCAGGTTATTGTCTTCCCAAAACTTAAATGTAGTAAAATTCTTACCAATGTATTGGGATGCCTATTATGTAAGTTTACTGAGTGAAGGTTATCTAAAAAACATATTAGCACCTGTAAGAGCTTTCATTATTGCCACTATTTCCAATCTTAGATCACTATACACCAAGCAACCCTCCTCCATCATCTATATTATCAAAAAAAGCTAAAATAAGGCGATTTAATGATGCTGTGGAGTCTCAACTATATATAGACCTTCTTAGAAAGAGAACGTGGCTTATATCTCATTTATACGGGTAGAAAATAATTGAAAACAATTATGGTAATTTAGTTTAGTATAGTTAAAATAAATAACACTTAATAACTAAAATAGATCAGGATAAAAACCCTTCTTTTCCTATTTTTGGCCTTCGAGAACAAATTTTACGACATGAAGAAAATTCCATTACTAATCGCTACAGCCATTATGGCTGTTTCTTGTCAGCAAGACAAAATAGCCTATGTTGACAACACCGAACTCATTAAAGAATACCAGGAAAAAATAGACCTGGAAAATAAATACAAACTGAAATACGAAGAGTTTCAGAAAAAGTACGACAGTGCCTCTACCGCATTCACTAAAGAAGCTGAAGCTTTCCAAAACAGCGCTAAAGGAATGAGCCAGTCCAAACAACAGGAACAATACAATGCCCTGATGCAAAAAAGACAACAAATGGCTCAAACCCTTCAACAGGAAGAACAAGCTATTAACCAACAAAGTGCACAGGAGGTTGATTCACTGGTGAAAAAGATCAGAACCTTTGTAAAAGATTATGGCCAGAACAATGGATATACCTTTATTCTGGCAGAAAACGAAGGTGGTAATGTTTTTTATGGAGAAGAAACTAAAGATATTACAGAAGAAGTATTGAGAGAATTGAACAACAATTACAATAGTAAAAAATAAGGTCTTACCCTCTTTTTTAATTCATATAAAACCCTCATTCTGAGGGTTTTATTTTTTAACTTCAAGGTTCACTTCATTGAAAATGAATCGGACCAGGATTTTAAAGTATTCTATTCTTACCCTTCTCATCCTTGCAGGAAGCCTGCTTTCATTTCTATTTTACAAAATACATCGCATTGAAAAGGACCTTGAAAATCTTCGGATATCTAACTTCCATATACATGCAGATAACCCAAAGCTGAGTTTAATAAAGGGAGAATTACTCAGCGATAAAATTCTAATCAGGGGGCTCCTGGAAAAGGACTCCTTATACATTTCCACGAGCTCTTTGATAATAGAGGGACTGGACATTTTACCGTTTTTAGTAAATAAAGAGATTCTTGTTAACAAAATAAAGATAGATTCACCTACGATAACAGTACAGGCTCTAAATTCCAATTCAACGAAAAAAAGGTTTGTTAAGCAACAAAAAATTAAGGAGGTTCATATTAAACATCTAGAGCTTTCACAAGGGAAATTCTTTAGAACTTCCTTAAATAAAGACACCATACTGACCGCAAAATACCAAATACTTTTATCCAATACTTCCTTTAATCCGTCCATTCAATCTTTTCCCATACCTAAGGAATATAAAATTGAAATGGAACATATAGAATTTGAACCTGACCCCTTAAACAAAATACGAATCCCATCCATTCAAATGGATACTTTGAAATGGAGTCTTTCAGCGTTTCATCTTATACCAAAATTTAACAAAACACAATATTCACGCCAATTGACTAATCAAAAAGACCGTATTGAACTCAAAACTGATACAATAGTTATTCACCACCCAGAATTTGCCAAGGAACCGAATTCCATTTGGAAAAGTTCCTTTGTAGAGATCAACCAATTACATACAGATATTTATAGAGATAAAACCCTACCCCCTGACCTCTCCTATCGTCCTATGATCTCCAAAATGTTACGTACACTCCCCATTACATTAGATATTGATAGTCTTCAGGTAAAAAAAGGTTCCATAACCTATGGTGAATTACTTAAGCATAAAGACAAAGCCGGAGAAATAGCGATCACGAATTTGGATCTAAACATAAGCCGATTGAATAATACTTTTAAAGATACCATGAATATAGAATTTACCGGCTCCTTTATGGACCAGGGTCAACTCTATATTCATTCCAAGATCCCGGTATGGAACACCAATGATTATTTTATTACAAATATTTATCTCAACGATTTTGATACCAAAAGACTGGATGCCTTTACTTCAAAGAATCTTCAAGTGAGGAACACAGGATTTTTGCAACATGCCGTGTTCCAGATAAGCGGTAATGAGAACAACGCCACGGGCACTGTGGTCATGTCATATAAGGATCTGCAGATAAGGGTGATGAATAAAGAAGGATCAAAGGAAAAAAAATTATGGAGTACTATTGCTAATACCCTAATAAGAAAAGAAAATAAAAACCTCAAACAACAAGCATTTGAGGTTACAAGAAATAAAACAAAATCCTATTTTAATTATATGTGGTTATGCGTACAAAAAGGTTTGATAACCAGCATGATCTACTGAGTAAATAAATATAGTCCGAAGAATACCGGAATAAGATATATTACGATCGTTCTGGCACCATCATAATCCTTCGCCAGGCGTTGACCCAGCAATAAGAACAAAAGGGTAACACCCGAAAGCAACAAACTGTATACAGCTAAGGTTTCATTTTCTTCACTTAAAATGAACCATATTCCTCCCACTGCGGTTAAGGCAGCCAGCATTTCCAAAACCAGGATGATCCCAAGGGAAAAAGCTACTTTTCCGTCAAGCAGACTATCTTTAAAATGTTCTTTTAACCATGCTATATTACCCTTCCAATCGGCGATTTTATCCACCGCGCTCTGCAGAAAGGTGATCACTACAAAAAATAAAATCAGGTATTTCAGGTATAACATATATAAAATATTTAGTTGGTTCTAATATCCTCTATCACCCCCTTGATCTTTTCTTTCTCATTCGGAAATAATCCCTGGAACATCAGGAAGAAACCGAAGACCACCAGGATGATACTGATCATGCGTTTGATCCTGAAGATCAGATATGGGGTAAGCCTGTGCTTTAATTGCTTAGCAAGCAATATCTTGATACAATCTACCAATATATAGGTGATCAGGATGGTAGCTATAAAAACCGTGATCCTGTTTTCATCCATTTCCATTCGCGGACCAAAAATAATGATGATACCTAACCAAAATCCCAGGACCCCAACATTTATAAAATTCAACAAAAAACCTTTTAGAAAAAGATTCAGATAATTATTCTTTTTAATAACCTCTTCCACATCCTTATCCAATTCCTTTTTATAGGCTTTACGACTTCTAATGAACGAAATAATACCATAGGTGATCAATAAAGCTCCTCCAAAAATGAAAAGCGAAGGATCATCTTTTATACGTTCCAGGATACGATTGGTACTGAAATAGGCAATTAGAATAAAGACAACATCTCCCAGTACCACTCCGAGATCGAAGCTGATAGCGGCCCTGAAACCTTTTAGTGCACCCGTTTCCAGCAACACGAAAAAAACAGGACCTATAGTAAAAGAAAGCAAAATGCCCAATGGTATGGCAGCAGCAATGTCTTCCAGCATGAGAAGTTTTGGATTTAGTTCAAAAGTATAAAATCCAGCTGTCTTTTCAGATTTTGAGCCCCTATACCTGCAGCGGCTATTGAATTTCTTTTATAGTACCACCCAGAAACTTGGTCTGATCTATAACTCCGGGTTTTCCGTAAATATTGATGTTACCACCGGCATTTACCCTGGCATTCACATACTTAGAAGCTCTGATATCGGCATAGCCACCTGCATTCACTTTTACATCTGTTTGCTCGGTTTCCAGGTTCCCGGCCTCGTAACCCCCTCCTGTATTAACATTCACTTCCTGGTTGGTAGATCTACCTGTAACTCCGATCGTACTACCGCTGATAACCTTGATGCGGAGTATTTCTAAGGCCACATCCAACTGGATCTCTCCTCCCTCCTGTGCCCTGAGCTCAAGATCTACTTGTTTTAAGGTTTCTTTCGAGGTGATCTTTGCGTTTTCATTGACATCAAGTACCGACAGCGGTCCTGAATAGTACAGATCTGCAGAGGTATCGTGATCTTTAAACAGGGTGGTAACTCCCAGCCTTAATTTTAAGGTACCATTGCTGTTCTTTGCTACAACATTTTCTGCGTACTCCCCTGTGATCACTAATTTGTTTACATCTGAAGGAATCAGGTTGACTGAAATACCATCAAATACCTTCAGCTCTGAAAAACGCTCCACATTCATTTCATTCGTCTCCTGGGCACTTCCAATAACAGCCCAGCAAAAACATACCACAGCAATCAAATTTTTCATCATGTAGAATTTAATTCGGTTTATCTTCTTTCTTTCCTATCAGGCTAAAATCGAGATGACGCTTTACAAGGTCCGTATTTTTAACCTGCACATATACTTCATCTCCTAACTGGTATTCATTTTTGGTAACCTCTCCCACCAGGGCATAATTCTTTTCGTCAAAAACGTAATAATCGTCTTTAATATCCCTGATGCGTATCATACCTTCACATTTATTTTCAACGATCTCGACATAAATACCCCATTCTGTTACTCCGGAGATCACCCCCAGAAACTCTTCGTCTTTATGATCTTCCATAAATTTGATCTGCATATACTTTATGCTGTCGCGCTCGGCCTGGGCCGCGAGACCTTCCATATTTGAAGAGTGCCTGCACTTATCTTCATATTCTTCTTCTTTTGCAGAAGCGCCCTTATCTAAATAGTGCTGCAACAACCGGTGCACCATGACATCCGGATAACGCCGTATGGGAGAAGTAAAATGCGTATAATAATCAAAGGCAAGTCCGTAATGACCAATATTAT
The DNA here is from genome assembly GCF_004799345.1 of Robertkochia marina. Classification (GTDB taxonomy): domain Bacteria; phylum Bacteroidota; class Bacteroidia; order Flavobacteriales; family Flavobacteriaceae; genus Robertkochia; species Robertkochia marina. The sequence goes on along the minus strand of NZ_SSMC01000001.1, from coordinate 732,738 downwards.
CAGTGGTATATTCTGCCTTACTCATGGATCGAATGGTCAGGGTATCTACCAGGTTTTGTTCCTTCTTTCCCTGAACTTCCTGTAATAAGTTATTTAAAGAGCTTGTAACGGTCTTTCTGCTCTTCATGTTAATACTGTACCCAAATCGCTTTATAACGCCCTGTAGGGTGAGTAATTTCTCTTCATCCGGCTCATCGTGTACCCTGTACACAAATGTTTTCTTCTGCTTTCCGATAAAGGCAGCTACCCTCCTATTGGCCAAAAGCATAAATTCTTCGATCATTTTATTGGCATCCTTAGAAGTTTTAAAGAATACACCTACCGGTTCATTTTCTTCGTTCAAATTAAACTTAACCTCTACCTTATCGAAAGATATGGCTCCGTCCTGCATGCGTTTCTTACGCATGATCTTGGCAAGCCGATCCATATGCAGTACGGCGTTGGCAATCTCCTGATCAACCTCATAGGTTTTTCCGGTCAGGGAAACGTCTGAAGGCACTTTATTCTTACCAGACTCTATCATGGCCTGGGCTTCTTCATAGGCGAATCGCTGATCTGAATAGGTCACTGTTCTTCCGAACCATTGCTTTCTGATCTCTGCTTTACTATTCATTTCGAAGACCGCAGAGAAGGTATACTTTTCTTCATGAGGTCTCAAAGAACAGGCCTTATTCGATAATATTTCAGGCAACATGGGTACGACCCGGTCTACCAGGTATACAGAAGTTGCCCTGTTATAGGCTTCATCATCAAGCAGGGTGCCGGGTTGTACGTAGTGAGAAACATCGGCTATATGTATCCCGATCTCTACCCAGTCGTCTTCCAACTTTTTAAAAGAAAGAGCATCATCAAAATCCTTGGCATCCTTAGGGTCTATGGTAAAAGTAGTTACCGAACGCATATCCCTGCGCTTTTTGATCTCTTCTTCCTGTATAGAGGTATCCAGCTTATTGGCTTCGTGTTCTACCTCCGGCGGAAATTCATAGGGTAAGCCGTATTCGGCCAGGATGGCGTGCATCTCTGTCTGATGATCTCCGGGCTTTCCGAGGGTTTCTATAATGGTACCATAGGGCGAATCGGCATTAGCCGGCCAGTCATTGATCTCCACGATCACCTTATCACCGTGTTCTGCATCCTTGATCCTGTTCTTGGGTACAAAAATATCGGTATACATCTTATAATCAGACGGTAATACAAATCCGAAATTCTTTTGCATTTGCAATACCCCCACAAAGGTCATTTTTTTGCGTTCCAGGATCCTGGTGATCTCCCCTTCCAGTTTTTTGCCTCTGCGCTTTCTTGGAAATACATAAACTTCAACCGTATCACCATTCAAGGCCTTGTTCAAGAGAGATTGAGGTACGAACACATCGGTATCCAGCTCTTCACAAACTACATAAGCATTGTTCCTGCCGGTCATATCAACGACTCCGGTATAGTAATTCTGACTTACGATCAATTTGTATTTACCGCGTGCTACCTCCGCTATTTTTTCGTTGCCTGCTAACTGCCCGAGGCGTTTTATGATCGTATTCCTTCCGGCGGGGTCAGATATACCTAACTTCGAAGCAATTTGTTTGTAGTTAAAACTTTTATCGGGATCACTTTCAAGAACAGAAAAAATTCCTTTCGTAATTTCACTTTTCCGCTGTTTATCTGCTCTTTTTTTTCGTTTTGACATATGTTAATTTTATAGTCCGAAAGTACGAATTAATACGATGGTTTCCTGAAAATCAGGCTGAGTTAAAATAATATTAAATTTTTTGTAACGTTCTCACTATATATCCGTCTTTATATTAAAGCACACTTACATTTTTGAAAAGATTTTATAAGATATTACTCCTCTTTGTCATCCTTTTTCTATTGGGAATAGGTGCATTTGCCGGTTATATAAACTACACCCTGGATAAAAAGGAAAAGGCCAAGGCAGCAGAGATCGAAAAGGTGGCCACCACCCATCACCTTAACGTATAATTCACATTATACCTACTTCTTTTTTTCTTACTTTTACTCTGAATCACAAGACATTAAGCGTGAAAAATTTTAGGCTGGTAGCTACTTTTACTTACCCTCATGAGTACCTGGTACTGAAGTTCCTTCTGGAGAAGGAAGACATTCCATTCGTTTTTGAGAATGAAACCATGGTCGGTATTTCTCCATTTTACTCCAATGCCCTTGGAGGTATACGTCTTTTGGTACCGGAGGCCTACGTAGAATACGTGATCGAACTTATCAACGATCTCAACGCGCCCTCCTCTCCGCTGCGCGTGGTTTAACCCCTTTCCCCTTCAAAAGAACAACAGTCACTTTCTTATCAGATCTCTTTCCAACCCTCCATTGCTCTAATCCAAAAAAGAGATCTCAACCTGAACAGGCTTATTCACTTATTAACCATATTCATATTATTATCTTTTTTCTTTTTTTAAAAATTAAATTTTTTATGGTGTATTATGGCTTGTTAATAACGGGTATAACTTTTTAGAGAATTGTTTGGTAAATCGAACAAAAGAAGGTTAATAAACGGTTATTAACAACTTATTATCGATTTAAGTGATTTATTTTCAGCTCTTAGCCATTTTACATCAACAGTTGTTCACAACAAAATATCCGGAAGATTTTTTAATATCTTAAGGTTGTTAACACTGTTCATTTTACTGCCATTCGGGTTTAAGAATTGTCAATTAAAAAGTAAAATTAAGGCTTGCATAAATGGGATATTTTTACAAATTGAGAACCCATTTTACCCGACCAAATTTATTTAAAAGAAATAACGGTCTACTTATCAACAATTCTGTTGATCTCTTAAGTGTTTCATCTTTAAGTTTTTATGTATTTGCATTTAACACGGCTGTTTATAAGTGTAAAAAAGCCTTATTTACTACCTTTGTCTTGTTATTTAAAACCTCTTATTTATGAAAATTGCCATCGGAAATGATCACGCAGGAACAGCCTATAAGTTTGCCATTGTTGAAATGTTGAAAACTATGGGTATTGAGGTGATCAATTGCGGAACAGATGTTTCTGACAGTGTTGATTACCCTGATTTTGTACACCCTGTAGCTTCTGCGGTAGAAGAAGGAAAGGTTGATTACGGAATTTTGATCTGTGGCAGTGGTAATGGTGTAGCCATGACAGCTAACAAACATGCTAATGTTCGCGCAGGATTATGCTGGACCAAAGAATTGGTAGAACTAACCCGTTCTCATAACAATGCCAACGTACTTTGTTTACCGGCAAGATTTACTGCCAAGGAGCAGGCTCTGGAGATGGTAAAGACATTTTTGGAAACTGAATTTGAAGGAGGAAGACACCAACGCAGGGTAGATAAAATTCCATTAGGATGTTAATATGACCCATCAGCATGACCACAGCTTGCATCAGCCTTTAAAGGGGAGGAATCTTTTGATCTCCATCCTGTTGAATGTGGGTATTACCCTGGCCCAGGTAATAGGTGGTATAGCTTCGGGCAGTCTGGCATTACTTTCTGATGCCCTCCATAATTTCACCGATGTTATTTCTTTGGTCATAAGCTATGTGGCCAACCGGCTGGCGCGCACAAAGGCGTCTACCAATAAGACCTTCGGTTATAAGCGGGCAGAGATCATCGCTGCATTTGTGAATGCTGTTTCACTTATTGTGATCGCTGTTATTCTGATCATTGAGGCGGTTAAAAGACTTCTGAAACCTGAGCCAATAGGCTCTGACCTGGTTATCTGGCTGGCGTTGCTGGGTATCGTTGCCAACGGGATCAGCGTTTTGATTTTAAAGAAAGACGCCGGAAAGAACATCAATATGCGGTCGGCTTACCTGCATTTACTGACTGATATGATGGCCAGTGTAGCTGTTTTGATAGGCGGTATTCTGATGAAGTTTTTCGGCATATACTGGATAGACAGCCTCCTTACTTTTTTAATAGGTATCTACCTCATTTATGTTGGTTATGATCTGCTGAAGAATTCTACAAGAATGCTCATGTTGTTTACTCCCCGTCATATAGATATTAAGGCGCTGGTGCGTTCTGTACATCAATTGGAAGATGTGAACAAACTTCATCATATTCATGTTTGGTGTCTCAATGACGACGAGTTGCACCTGGAAGCCCACCTGGATTTTAAAAAAGATGTTACGCTGAGCAGGTTTAATGAGGTACTCTTGGAGATAGAAACGATTTTAAAGGAAGAATACGGGATCAACCATGTGAATATTCAACCGGAATACAACAAGGAAGATCCAAAAGATTTTATTGTTCAGGATTAATAAAAGTACCATGGAAATACGAGTAAAGACCTTTGAGGAATTATCTATTGAAGAGTTGTATGAGCTGTTACGTCTGCGTTCAGAAGTTTTTGTAGTAGAACAGGATTGTGTTTACCAGGATATTGATAACAAAGACCACAAGGCCTTGCACGTCATGGGGTTTAACGAAGACAGACTGGCCGCCTACACACGTATTTTCCGCGCAGGAGATTATTTTGCTCAACCGAGCATTGGCAGGGTTGTGGTTAGAGCATCACAAAGGGGAAAAGATCTGGGGCATAAAATACTAAGGGCTTCCATCGAAACGGTGGAAACCCGGTTTGGTACAACATCCATTGAGATCTCTGCACAGACCTATCTGGAAAAATTTTACAATGATCATCAATTTCGTGCGGTGGGTGAAACCTATCTTGAAGATGGTATTCCCCATGTTAAAATGATCCGCGGTTAATTGATCTTGATCATGTTCTTTTCCAGGTTCAGGTCGTGTAACATCGTGTTGGTAAACTTGTAATGACCTTTCGTGGTAATGATTTTGAAGCGGGAGGAGTTTCTTTTGCTCAAGGCGTCGAGAAACATCCATTTAGATTTAAGAAGGTTTGGTTTTTCCGATTTTACACTGATCTCAAAATAATGCTTAATGCCCATTTTCTCAGCTACTATATCCGGAGTAACACTTACATCACTCCCTTTTTTAAGGAATGATTTTGGGCTCTCATAGCCCTCTAAAGCGGTTTTGATATTCTTAAATCCGCGGTTCTCCAGATAGTTCACAGTTTGTGTCAAAAAATCCTGATAATTTTTTCTGTCAAGTGCTATCATAACAAGTATGATACAATTTTTACAGCTAAATATCAAGTAATCACAGTGTTAAAATCCTTTAACATTTAGCAGAACCTTCTCAGGTACAGCCAAATAACGACCTTTATTCATCAGGGGCGGTGTGTTGGGAGTCCAGTTCGATGTTAATGGTATCGTAAATTACCTTTTTTACTTTTCTTTTACCCAACACTATAAACAGCAGGTAAAGAAAAATATTTTTAATGACTCCACCTGCTAATCTATTCAGTCGTTTATTCAACAATTTCCCATAATCTTCCCTGAATTTCTTAGGATCAAATTCAGGATGATCGAGGTATTCATTTGCATTCGTAAATTGGGGAAGGGTATCATTTTTACAGGCTTTACGAAGTCGTATATCGGGAATGATGGGAAAAAACGGATTTTCAGCCACCGGTTGCTCCTTATCGGGGTTTATACCAAATCGTAGCATCATAGCGTCATTAGGATCAATTCCAAGGCGTTCAGCTACCATTTCAAGGGGTAAACACAGATGAAATCTCAGGAAGTCCCTACAGTTCTTTCTTCCCAGTTCATAGTCATGTGCACGTCTTTTCTTTTCGATAAATCCTGCAAATCCGCTCAGTGGAGCCGATGCAAGGACGTAATTGTTTTTAGCATCCAATTTCAGGTTGTCTGTACTTTTCTTAGGCGCTATCAGAAACCGGGTGCGGTCTTTAAGGGCAATAGCCTGTACAATACCTTCCTGGTTCATCATAACTTCATTTCTCAGGGCTTTGAACATGGCCATGGCTGTTTTAAATATACCGGAGATGGAGGGATCTTTGGTTTTCGGCTTGGATGAAGGCAGCGGGTCTATCATAATAACCGCATACCGGTTTTCCTTTAATTCAGTCTTACAATTTTCTCCTAATATCTTTACTCCCCATCCATAGGGTTCATTGTTAAGCAATCCCCCGTCTATGCTGTCGAATGTACGGGGCCATTCTACTTTCCAGTTCAGGGTCTCCTCTCCTTTCAGATAGGCATCAAACTTTAAATAGGGTTTATGAGGCAGTTCGGCCTTTTTGGAGGGCAGACCAATAGGAAAGGCCGAAGTACTCAAGGCTGCATTTTTGAGGTAATCAATGGCAGTTTCCCGGGTAAGGTCTATGGTATAATAATCTGCTTCTGCCGGGTTTTCTTTAGTATTGTTTTGTTCACCCAGTTTAAATCGGAATACACTGCTGTGTTGGGTCATAGCATGTCCCTGGTCTTTTTTATCAGCTCCGTTAAACCCGATATCAATTTGCAGTCCGTCAAGATTGGTGGTGGTTAACAATAGCTCTGCCTGCTCAGATACCCAGGAAGGCCTTTTAACGTTTTTAAGGGGTTTAAAATGGCGGTTTGCCAGGTCATTGATCGGCTTGCCATTGAGCAGTGATGACGGAGTTTGGCGGCATTTCAGATCGGAACTGTTCAACAGCTTTTCAAGGGTACCGGAGTGGTCATCATCTGCCATGGTTACCCAGCACTCTTTTAAGATCTTATTATCTTCCATGGCTTCATAAGAAGCATCTAATATCTTTTGCAGGCTCAGGGCTGCTGCGATTCCTCCAGCCGATGCCCCGCTCATTACTTCCAGGCTCACCTCATGCATGGGAATGCTGTGATCGTAATCAGGATGGTCGGTACCCAGTGCGGCGTTCTTTTGTTTTTCTTGCTCCCACAGATCAAGAACATGAAAGAGCTCATCGAGCACCCCGGCGGTATAGGCTCCGGCCGATACGGCCCCTGCCATGGTAAGGCAAAGCTTAAAGGATTTTTCAGACATGGTGGCGATTTTATGTTAAGATAATGGAAATTGGGGATATGGGGATATGGGGATATGGGGATGTGGGGCCAGCTGACGGGCGGGAGGCTGTAGAGCGTAGCAGGGGAAGTGGACTTTTGGTGAAGAAGCCCCCATCCGGCTTTGCATCCCCACACCATCTGGCCCCTCACTATGCAAGGTTCACTGAACCTTGCATAACCGTTCGGTCCTCCCCTTAGGGAGAAGGATTTTAACCTTTGTGGAATCATTTGTTGATGTCTTTGGATACATAATCAACCATGTAAACGAATTAACCCCTCCTTTTTAAGGACGGGTGTACACGACAACAGTCGTGTACAGGGTGGTTTCATAAGATAAAATACATCAGACGTAAGAATCGTGCTCAAATAAAAAACCCGCAACTCTGCTGTTCTGTGTTACGGGTTTTTTTTGCATGGATGCAGATTGTTATTGTAGAATGCCCTGGTATCTTTCGGTATCCTGAAGTACAGAAAGGGCTTCTCCTATGGTCTTATCTTCCTTGAGGTAGTAATTGTAAAGTCCTTCGCGGTAGCCATAGCGTACTACCAGTTCATCTGTAATGTCTTTAATGATTCGGTCACTTGCCGTGTCAAGTGCATTCTTTTTACTGTTGGCAATACTGCTGAGCAGTTCCTGATATTCTTTTTGAACCTCGCTGCCCATCACAACCAATTCCTCAGCATTAAGTTCTGTTTCCAGCACATGTTCTGCCGGTGTTTTGTATTGAAGGTCTTTGCTGTTTACGTACTGTTTAAAAGCAATGTAGTCCTGGGTGGAGAAACTGAACGATTGCAACTCTTTATCGGGATGTTTAAAATAGTAGTCGGTGGCAAAATCAAAGATCAGCATATCGTTATTTAAAGCCTGAGTAAGTGCGTTTTGTTCCAATTCTTTAATAGCCACATCGGGGGTAACCCCACCGTTGTCGAACACACTTCGTCCGTTTCTGGTTTTATATTCCCTGAATGAATTTTTAGATACAGCGTTGCCTTGTTCGTCGCGGTTCCAGTAGTCGGTAGATTGAATACAGCGACCGCTGGGGGTGTAGTATCTTGAAATGGTGACCTTTAACTGGGTGCCATAGGTGAGTTTGATAGGGCGCTGCACCAGGCCTTTACCGAAACTCCGGGCACCTAATACCACTGCCCTGTCGAGATCCTGCAGGGCGCCGCTTACGATCTCACTGGCAGAAGCACTGCGTTCATCAATAAGTATGGCCAGGGGTATTTCAGTATCTACCGGGGTTTTTCGGGTCTTGAATTCCTGGTTGAATTTTTTCACCTTAGAACGGGTGCTCACAATGAGTTCGTCTTTTGGAACAAAGAGATTACAGATATCGATGGCTTCACTGAGCAGCCCTCCCGGATTACCTCTAAGGTCAAGAATGATGTTCTCTGCACCTTGTTCTTTCAGATCTTCCAGGGCTTGTTTGGTTTGTGCAGCGGCTTTTCGATTAAAGCGCGATAGTACTATATAACCGGTATTGCCATCGGCCATTTTATAAAAAGGTACAGCATCTACTTCGATATCCTCTCTTTCTACGGTAGTAGTGTTGGTAGCCCCCTGTCGTTTATAAACCACTTCAACAGTTGAGTTTTTAGCGCCTTTAAGCAGTTCTGTGGCATCATCTTTAAAATCTGACACCTTGATATCTCCGATCTGAACAATCTCGTCTCCGGCTTTTAAACCGGCTCTGTCTGCCGGGTAACCTTCGTAGGGTTCAATAATGAGGAGTTTATCATTATAACTGCGCACCATGGCACCGATACCGGAATACTCCCCGTTGTTATTGATCTTGAATGATTCTACATCCTGCTCGTTCATAAAGCGGGTATAGGGATCCAGATCATCGAGCATACTTTTAATAGCGTGATCCATAAGCTCGGCAGGATTGGTTTCATCAACATAGTTCATGTTGAGTTCCTTGAACATGGTAGTGAAGATCTCTACTTGTTTTGCGATCTCGAAATAGTCGTTGCGATAACTTGTTGCGGTCAGGAGGACAGCTACAACCAGAACAGGGATGAGCAGCTTTTTTTTCATTCTCGTTTGCACTATGATTAATACACCTTCTACTAAAAGTACCAAAATTGATGCTTACTCAAAAAGAATATCCGGCCACAACGGGGTATTTAACGTAATTTTTTAGTTATTATTCGTTGAATATCAAATATTTACGTTGTTCTTGAGAAACTTCTGAAACAATTGCGCCATTTTTTTATTCAATTGCTGTTGTTCCGGCAGGTCCCTGCCGGTATAGATAAAAACGAAGGCGTAAGACTTTTGAAGTTGGGGTAACCATTCCCATTTTTGAAGTCGCCAGCTTTCACGCATCAGTCGCTTGATCCGGTTGCGGTCTACAGCTCTTTTAAAACGTCTCTTGGGTACTGATACCGCTGCCTGAACTGGTACTTCTTCGGGCAGCTCGGCGGGAAGGTAAACCAATTTTAAGGGGTATGCAGATACAGACGACCCTTCAGTGAATACCGCTTCGATGAGTTTTCTGCTTTTTAGTTTTTCTTTTCTGGGGAAGGACCTGTCCATATAAGGAATTAAGGGGTAAAAATAAAAAAAACCTCCCTAAAAAGAGAGGTTTTAAATAGTAATACCTAAGAATGGTATTTAATCATTCTTAGCTGTATCAGGTTGTCTGTAGATGTTGTTTTCTCTGTTGATGTCTGCCATTAATCCTGAAGGATCAAGGTAGATGGTTTTAATTTCTGATGAGTCGCGATCTATGGCAAAAGAATATTCAGGATACACCCATGGCCAGTCTTCCATCACCGTTCTTTCAATATTCTCATAGGGATTATCCTTTTCGCCACGCATCATTCTCAGGGGCGCATAGAAAGATTCTACACTTCCATCTACATACTCTACCATGAGATCAACAGGCATTGGCATTTTCCCTATACGTTCCAGGGTTATCCTGGTTTTCCCTTCATTTTCAGCCTCAACACTTTTAATGCTGTAGTCAATCGTATGTGTGGTTTGTGCCCACTCATTGAGGTACCACCATAATTGCATGCCCGACACTTTTTCTGCTGTTCGGATAATATCATTGGGGGTTGGATGGGTGAACTTAAAATCGTCATAGTATTTTTTCAGGGTTTGCATCAGCTTATCCTGGCCGATCACATATCCCAGTTGACTTAAAAACACCTCCCCTTTACTGTAAGCCGAAATACCATAAACAGTATTCATACTGTAACGATCTGCCTGGGTAGACAGTGGCTCTTGTTTATCTGAGTTTGCAAGTTTCAGGTACCCGTTGTAAGCACCTTCGAACGGATTTTCATTTTCTCTTTCCATCACCTGGTTCTCAGCCAGGTCAGAGATAAAGGAAGTAAACCCTTCATCCATCCACTCGTGTTTGGCCTCATTGGTAGCCAGGATGTGCTGGAACCAGGTATGAGCCAGCTCATGGGCGGTTACCCCTACCAGGCTTCCAAATTTACGCTCCCCGGTGATCAGGGTACACATGGCGTACTCCATACCACCGTCTCCACCCTGTATCACAGAGTATTGTTCCCATGGGTAGGGCCCAACGTTTTTGCTGAAGAAATCCATCAGTTCAGCAGTTTTAGGTTGCAGGTTCTTCCAGTTCTCCCTGATCTCGTCATTGTCTTTGTAGAAGAAATGCAGGGTTGGTCCGTTTTCCATTACAAAGGTATCGTGCACGTACTCAGGGTCTGCTGCCCAGGCAAAATCGATCACATTCGGCGCCTTGAAATGCCAGGTCAGTTTTTCGCCTTTTGGGCGTTTAACCTTCATTCCTTCCGCCTCATAACCATGTCCGATCTCCTGCGGATTCTGAAGGTATCCGGTACCTCCTATCACGTAGTCTTTATCAATGGTGATCTTTACATCAAAGTCGCCCCATACGCCTTGAAATTCGCGGGCGATATACGGGTGGTCCTGCCATCCTTCAAAATCGTATTCAGCCATTTTAGGATACCACTGTGTCATGGAAAGGGCTACCCCTTCTTTGTTGTTTCTACCACTTCTTCTGATCTGTACCGGTACCTGACCTTCAAAATCCATGTTGAAGGTTACGGTTTCTCCGGGAAGAATTGGCTGAGCCAACGCTACTTCCAGGATGGTTCCTTCGGTGTGGTGCTCTATTTCAGTTCCGTTTTGCTTCAGGCTGTTTACCTTTACATATCCGATCTCATCAGGCCCTAACTCGCTGATCCTTGAACCAACACGTCGATCCGGATCGGGCAGATTTCGGCTTCTCACATCCATCTCACTTCCCGGTTGAAAAGCGTTAAAATACAGGTGGTAAAATACCGTTTGGAGGGTGTCAGGAGAATTGTTGGTATAAGCCAGTTCCTGCTCTCCGGTGTAACGGTAGGTTTCTACATCCATATCCACCGACATTTTGTAATCTACATGCTGTTGCCAGTAATACGGTCGTTCATTTTTTTGCTGGGCAAAGGTTGACATTGTAAACCCTAGACTCAGCGCTGCAAATAATATCTTTCTCATAGAATGGTTTTAAGTAAATAAGGCTCATAACTTTTTCCATTGAGCCCGGTAGTCATTATTTGGTATTAGAGTTTAATTTTTTTTCGCGATACCTTGTCGGCCATGATCAGGGCATTGTATAAATTCACCATGTTACCTGACCTTGACAATTCACTGAATTTTTGTTTGTTGTTCGGATCACCGGCAACGATCACTTCCTGATCTGAGGTCAGTCCTGATTCCATGATAATGGCTTTTACCTGGGAGGCTTTTAACTTAGGAAAATACGACCTGATCAGTGCTGCCACCCCTGCTACTCCAGGAGCGGCCATCGAGGTACCCTGAAGGTATTCATAGGTATCATCGGGGGTAGTGGCATAGATCTTTGTACCAGGGGCAAATACATCCACATTGATCTTCCCGTAATTGGAAAACCCGGCTATCATTTGTTCTCCATAAGCCCAGTTCAATGCCCCGACGGTAAGAACATTATCAACAAATTCAGGGCCGTTGTTTTCCTGGTCGTTCGGGTAGTTCTCTACTTCATCCAGAAAACTTCCGTCATTACCGGCCGCATGTACGAATAATACATCGTGTTTTGCAGCGTATTTTAAGGCGTCGTATACCCATTCTTTGTTTGGAGAAAAGCTCTTTCCAAAGCTTCCGTTAATCACCTTTGCGCCATTGTCAACGGCATAACGAATGGCCAGGGCAATATCCTTGTCGTACTCATCGCCATCGGGCACAGCTCTCAGGGCCATGATCTCCACGTTCGTGGCTACCCCGTTCATCCCGATATTGTTATCGCGCTGGGCAGCAATGATCCCGGCTACATGGGTACCGTGTCGGGTACGTTCAAGATCAGTGATCACATCATTGTTTCCGTAATTGGTATCGTTGATGTCATAGGGATCATCTCCTACCTCACTCCTGCCGTCAAAATCAGGGTTAAGGTGATACTCGTATTGAGAGGTCAGAATTTCCATGTCTTTTTCAAGCAGGTCTTTAAACTCTTCCACTGAGCCATATTGCGACATGTAGAATTCTAAAAATCGCTTGGTTTGCATCATTTGCTCGTCCTGGGCATCAATACTTCGCAACTCTTCCAGGGTATAAGCGTCTTTTCCGAGTTCTTTTCTGACAATGCTATCGGTCAGGTCGGTAATGGCCATCATTTCTGCATACCTGTTCAGGGTGTTCTCGGTTTCATTAAATTCCTTATCGTATTGGGCTTTAGCAGCCTTATACATTTCAGAACCGTCATCACCTCGTTTTACGATACGGGTCATTTCCAGGTTTTCATGAACAGCGGTTCCGAGGAAATTCCATCCGTGAATATCATCTACATATCCATTGTTGTCGTCGTCAATATTATTGTTCGGAATCTCATCTTCATTCACCCAGATCACATTTTTCAGATCTTCATGATTAATATCCACTCCTGAATCAACTACCCCCACAATGACCTTCTTTCCTTCTCTTGAGGCTAAGATCTCCCGGTAAGCTTTCATGACGCTCATTCCCGGGATGGTATCTGTAAAAAGGTCGGCATGTCCCCAGTCTTTATACTGTTCTTCAGTAAACTCTTGTTTATTAAGATCTCTCTGACCGGTATTGGTAATAGGATCCAGATCAATAGGAGCTGCCCCGCATCCGGCCAGCAAGCCCATGGCCACTATACCTGAGGCCAATGTATACTTCATGTTCATCATCGTCAATTTAAATTATGTCTTCAAATTTTAAAGTTTTGTCCAGTCTGATCCCTTTTTCGGTTTCCTTTAGGGTACAGATCTCATTATGGGCATCGTGTTCAAGGAAGAGAAAAAACTCTTTATCCACGGCGTTTTTCAAGAATCTGGCCTTTTCATCCAGGGTGAGTAGTGGTCGGGTATCGTAGCCCATGACATAGGGCAAGGGAATATGCCCGGCGGTGGGCAAGAGGTCGGCAGTAAATACGATGGTTTTGCCTTTATAATTAATATGGGGGATCATTTGTTTATCGGTATGTCCGTCAACAAAAAGGATCCCAAATCCAAGTTCAGAAGTTTCAGCAAAATCTCCCCTGGGGGTATCTGTAAAATGCAATTGTCCGCTTTCCTGAAGCGGCAGAATATTCTCAGATAAAAAAGAGGCCTTTTCACGGGCATTAGGGTTTACGGCCCATTCCCAATGGTCTTTGTTGGTCCAAAAGCGCGCGTTTTTAAAGGCAGGCCTGTACCCTTCTCCGTTCGGATGTCGTTCTACACTTCCGCCACAATGATCAAAGTGCAAATGAGTCATAAAGACATCGGTAATATCATCGCGATGAAAGCCGTGTTTGGCAAGAGAGCCATCAAGGGTATGATCTCCCCACAGGTAATAGTAGCTGAAAAACTTATCAGACTGCTTATTGCCCATTCCGGTATCGATAAGAATAAGCCGATCGCCATCCTCGATCAAAAGTGACCGGGCAGCAATATCGATCATATTATTGGAATCTGCAGGGTTGGTTCTCGACCAGAGTGACTTAGGTACTACCCCGAACATTGCCCCCCCATCTAACTTAAAGTTTCCTGTTTCTATCGGGTATAACCGCATAGCGCATTTTTGAGGTTAAAAAAAGGTTATGCAAATTAAGAAAAGCATGATAGAATGGTAAAAAGGCCCATCTTTATTATCCTATTTTTAACATTTTTATATTTTTATAGACCTTAATTTAGACACAGAACCGAACTTATGTTAGAACTCGCGGGTATCATTATATTGGGAATTATTGCACAATGGGTAGCCTGGAGGTTCAAAATACCCGCTATTTTACCGCTTATCCTTATTGGTTTGGCCGTGGGCCCGATCGCCACCCTGTATACCCATGATGGCACAAAACTTATAGAACCGGTTTGGCATCCGGAATACAATAAAGGGCTTTTTCCGGGCGAATCGCTGTTTCACTTTGTATCGCTCGCTATCGCGGTGATCCTATTTGAAGGCGGACTGACCCTGAAAAGAAATGAGGTGCTTAATGTAGGCCCTGTGATCATTAAACTGATCACTGTGGGCACCCTGGTAACCTTTTTACTGGCCGGGGTTGTTTCGCATTTCCTGTTCGATCTCAGCTGGCCCATATCTTTTCTTTTTGCCTCTTTGATCATCGTTACCGGCCCCACGGTTATTACTCCCATCCTCAGAAATATTCCTTTGAAGAAAGATCTATCTGCTGTATTAAAGTGGGAAGGTATTCTGATCGATCCCATCGGTGCAGTAGCGGCCGTATTGGTGTTTGAGTTTATCCGTGTAGGTCAGGGAGAAGAGTATACGCGTCAGGCTTTAATAGAGTTTGGTAAAACAGTGGTAGTAGGTTTATCTGAAGGTTTCTTTTTTGCCTATGCCCTGTATTTTGTGATCAAAAAGAAGATGGTGCCTCATTACCTGATGAATGTATTTACCCTCTCGGTGGTGTTGGGTGTTTTCGTGCTTTCAGAGCAGTTTGCCCATGAATCCGGGTTGCTTTCTGTAGTGGTTATGGGAATGGTTCTGGGTAATATTGACCTGCCTAATATCAAGGAACTTCTTTATTTTAAAGAATCGCTGAGCGTACTCCTGATCTCCATCCTGTTTATACTGCTGGCTGCCAATATTGATATGAATGATCTCTACCTGGTGTATAATTGGGAAACCCTGCTCCTGTTTGCCTCTGTGGTATTTATCATAAGACCGCTTGGGGTATTTTTAAGTACCCTCGGCTCAGGCCTTAAGTTCAATGAACGGCTTTTTATAAGCTGGGTTGGACCCCGTGGTATCGTTGCTGCAGGTATTGCATCGCTTTTTGGTACCCGCCTTGCTTTAGAAGGAGAGCCGGGCGCAGAGTATATTACCCCCCTGGTTTTCGTGATCGTGCTGGGAACCGTATTACTTAATGCTGCTACGGCAAGGATCTTTGCAAAGATCTCGGGGGTGTTCCTGAAAGAATCTACCGGAATTCTCATTGTTGGTTCGTCAAAGGTATCGCGCTTAATAGGGAAATACCTTCAGAAAAATGACCGTCATGTGGTGCTTATCGACAGTAATAAGGAGAATATTGAAAAAGCCAAGGCGATGGACCTTGACGCAGAGGAAGCCAATATATTTTCTGACGAGCTTACCGATAATATCGAGTTCAATGATATCGGATACCTCATGGCATTAACGGCCAGTGAAGAGGTAAACAAACACGCTATTGAGCGTTTCAGGGAGCAATTGGGAGAGAATGGAGCCTTCAGGCTTATTACCTCTGAAGAAATGATGGATCCTTCAGAAGCCAATGACGAGCTCTTGTTCTCTAAAAAAGATGACTACATCAACCTGAGTGAGGTGGCGAGAGACTATCCGAAGATCAATGAGATCGATCTTAATTCAAGAGAGGAGTACCTGGAGTATATGCATCGGCTGAATAATCTAAAAGATTCCATCCCTATTTTTGTAAAAGACCTCTCCGGAGAAATTCATATCATAGCCTCATTTACCGATATGAAAGAGATCGAACCCGGTTATAAATTGGTGTATCTCGGTAAACCGGTAAAACTCATTAAGGAAGAAATTCAGAACGATGTTGAAAACGAATCTGAAGACAAGGCATGATCTATGAAAAATAAAAGTATTTTCCCTGCTCTATTAGCATGCTTCGCCTTGATCATGGTCACTGCCCATATCGATATTTTAAAAGATCAGTTCCTGTTGGATGATGAGGAAAAGCCCGTGGAAAGTACAAGGTTAGCCATTGAAGATCAGGGGGCGTTTGAGTTTAAAAAGACCACAGACATTGTATTATCTAACAGGTTTCGTTTAAAGAACACCATTGTTCATTTACAGGATCATCCGGAGATCTCATACAAGGACCGGGTGTTGAATGCAGCCCGACAACCCATTTATGACAGTATAGCAGAAGTTTATTTTGATGACAAAATACTTCTCAAAAGCAATTCATTAAAGCAGTTAACGACCTCCTATCACAAAGACCCCGATTTTTGGAAAAATGCAGGGCTGGAGAGTTTTGAAGTTGACATGATAAAGAGTGATGCGAACACCCTGGTGTGCCGTTATACGTTTGTGTCTTACAACTTACAAGAGTACAGGGCGTTTGAAATCCGGGTAGACCGGAAGGGAGAAACAGCTATCGAACAAGTATAAAAAAACCCCGGATTTCCGGGGTTTGAAGTTTTAGTCGTTTAGTTTTAAAACAGCCATAAAGGCTTGCTGAGGTATTTCTACATTTCCTACCTGTCGCATTCGTTTTTTACCTTTTTTCTGCTTTTCCAGAAGCTTTCTCTTACGTGAGATATCTCCACCATAACATTTAGCCGTTACGTCCTTACGAAGCGCCTTAATGGTTTCTCTCGAGATGATCTTGGCTCCGATGGCTGCCTGGATCGGAATATCGAATTGCTGTCTCGGAATGAGTTCCTTCAGTTTCTCACACATCTTCTTCCCAATGTTATAGGCATTATCCGTGTGGATCAGTGCTGAAAGGGCATCGACTGAGTTTCCGTTAATGAGAACATCTACTTTTACCAGCTTGGATTCACGCATTCCAATAGGGGTGTAATCAAAAGAAGCATACCCTCTGGAAACCGTCTTTAACCTGTCGTAGAAATCGAAAACGATCTCTGCAAGGGGCAGGTCAAAGTTCAGCTCAACTCTTTCCGGAGTCAGGTAATTCTGATTGGTGATCTCTCCCCGTTTTTCGATACAGAGCGACATGACCGGACCTACAAAATCGGCCTTGGTAATGATGGAAGCTTTGATATAAGGTTCTTCGACTCTGTCAAGCTTTGAAGGCTCGGGAAGGTCAGAAGGATTGTTTACAATAATACGTTCGTCCGGTTCTTTTTTGGTGTAGGCATGGTAGCTTACGTTAGGCACCGTGGTAATCACGGTCATGTCGAATTCGCGCTCGAGTCGCTCCTGAATGATCTCCAGGTGAAGCATTCCGAGGAATCCGCAACGGAAACCAAAACCAAGAGCTGCCGAACTTTCAGGGGCAAACACCAGGGAGGCATCATTGAGCTGAAGCTTTTCCATAGCTCCTCTAAGTTCCTCGTAATCTTCGGTGTCAACAGGATAGATCCCGGCAAATACCATAGGTTTTACATTCTCGAACCCTTCGATCATATTGGCGGTTGGGTTTTCGGCATCAGTAATGGTGTCTCCCACCTTTACTTCTCTTGCATCCTTGATCCCTGTGATCAAATAACCCACATCACCGGTTTTGATCTCCTGCTTTTTAACCTGGGAGAGCTTCAGGGTTCCTACTTCATCGGCATAATAGCTCTTCCCGGTAGCAAGGAACTTGATCTTCTGTCCCTTGGTGATCTTACCATTGATAACCCGGAAATAGGTTTCTACCCCGCGAAAAGGGTTGTATACGGAATCAAAGATCAGGGCCTGAAGCGATTCATCAGGATTCCCTTTGGGGGCCGGAATGCGCTCTATAATGGCTTCCAGGATCTCTCCGATCCCGATCCCTGTCTTAGCACTGGCCGGGATCACATCAGAAGGATCACACCCCAGCAGGTCTACGATATCGTCGGTAACTTCTTCCGGATTTGCCGAAGGAAGGTCAACCTTGTTCAATACTGGAATGATCTCCAGGTCATTTTCAAGAGCCAGGTAAAGGTTTGAAATGGTTTGTGCCTGTATACTCTGGGCGGCATCAACCACCAACAGGGCTCCTTCACAGGCCGCAATAGAACGCGATACTTCATAAGAGAAATCCACGTGTCCTGGAGTATCTATGAGGTTGAGAACATATTGCTCTCCTTTGTAGTTGTATTCCATCTGGATGGCGTGACTCTTAATGGTAATTCCACGCTCTCTTTCCAGGTCCATATTATCGAGCAGCTGATCCTGTTTTTCACGTTCGGTAACACTACCGGTGAAATCCAGCAAACGATCGGCCAGGGTGCTTTTCCCGTGGTCAATATGCGCGATAATACAAAAGTTTCTAATGTGCTTCATAGCCTTACTTAACATCCAATATGACTGCAAATATACGCTATTTTAATACGTAGCATGAGGATAGATTTTTCCAACAGTTAACAATTTAAAAGAGTTGGGTTTGATATTGTTAATAATATGTTATTTTTAAACCAAATTAACCATCAACCTACAGTATGCGCCAACCTCTTCTGTATGCCATTAGCATATTTTTCTTATATATATCTAAGGGTTACGCCCAGGAATATGAGCTTTCCGGCAGGGTGGACGATCAGGAAGGAAGACCGATGTCTTTTGTGAATGTACTTCTGTTGAAAGTGGAAGATTCTACCATGATCAAGGGGGTATCTACCATGGATGATGGGGGGTTTTTGTTTGAGAATGTGGCTAATGGCAATTACCTTCTTAAGTCTTCTTACGTTGGATTTCAGACCGATCTTCGCAACATCACGGTAAACGGAAATACTGATGCAGGAAGCATTTCCTTACTTCCCGCCACCGAAGACCTTCAGGGGGTTACGGTAAGCTACCGGAAACCGAGTATTGAGAAAAAGCCCGACCGACTGGTTTTTAATGTAGCCAACACCACCCTTTCTGCACTTTCCGGTTATGAGATCATAAAGCGTACCCCGGGAGTTATTGTGATGAATGATCAGATCATAGTGAAGAACACCAGCCCTGTAATTTATTTAAATGAAAAAAGGGTTTATCTGAGCGATAATGAGCTTAGAAGTTTGTTAAACGGATATGCCGGGGCCAATATTGAAGCCATTGAAGTGATCACCAACCCACCTGCCCGATATGATGCCGAGGGGAGTGTTGTATTGAACATCATTACGCGCAGCAATGTCTCTATAGGGTATAAAGGATCGTTGGAAGGCAGGGGTACCTACGCCGTATTTCCTAAATACAATTTTAACACCCAACATTACTACAAAACCAAAGGCATAGATTTTTTCTTCAACTATAATTACAATCGTGAAAAGCTAAACAAGAACGATAATAACTATATAAATTTTTCGGACGAAGGTTCTGGGCAGGAGTTCTGGGAAACCGATCTGAACAGGATCACCAGAGTCAACGACCAGAGTGTAAACTCTATCCTGGATATAGCTACCGGCGAAGAAAGCTCATTAACTTTGAGTGCAAACCTGTCCTGGTCTCCTGACAAACGATTCAATAACACCGCTAAGACCGAAATAATCAATGCAGAGGGTCTGACCGATTTTTCTTTTGACACGGAGAGTTTCCTTGAGAATGACACCTATAATTATGTTTTTGGTGCCGAATACCAGTCAAATTTTGGAGAGGGAGCCAACTGGAATACCAGGGCTAACTATATCTATTTTCAACAAGAGCAGTTTCAGGAGTTAGCCACCACTTTTTATGATGCCGGTGATAATATAGCCCAGATAAGTTACTTTGAAACGGACGGCCGTCAGAAGAACAATATTTTCACCCTCCAGTCTGACCTTATCGCTCCTGTGGGAGCAGGTACATTTAGTACCGGACTTAAATATGCAAAGATAGATGGGAGCAGTGGGATCGATTTTACGGGGATCTCAATTCCGAACGGGGCTATTTCTGATGATTTTGAATACGGAGAGAAGACCTATGCCGCTTATATGGATTACAGCTGGTCTGCCGATGCGTGGGACTTTCAGCTGGGAAGCAGGGTAGAGCACACCGATGTCATCGCGAATTCAATTGCCCTGGGAGAAGTAAATACTCAAAAATATTTAGTCTTTGTACCTTCTTTAGGAGTTCAGTTCACCCCTGGTGAACATCAAAGTTATGGGGTGAGTTACGGGCGAAGCATTTCAAGACCCGGCTACCAGAGCCTTAATCCTTTTCGATACTATATTGTTGAGAATCAGTATAGAGAAGGAAACCCATTATTAACAAGGACTTTAGGAGATAAAATAGCATTAAGTTATTCCTACAAACAACTTTCTTTTGAGCTTTCCTATGAACATATTAAGGGCGCTCTGGAACTTCTTCCGTTTCAGAATAACACTTCACGAGAGTTTTATGCATCCCGTTATAATATCGATTATTCCAAATTCTACAGTTTAGATTTTTTAGCACCACTAAGTCTTAACAGGAATTGGTTTGCTGTGTTTTTTGTCTCAGCATTCTACGCTGAAAACAGCTTTCTTGCCAAAGAGAGCGGCAATGTCAACGTACAACTGAATACACCAGGGCTGCAAGCCTATACAAATCATTCTTTTACCCTAGGAAAAAAGCAAGGCCTTACCCTGGATGCCATTTATATATATCTCAGCAATTACCTCACCGGATCCAGGACGTTGGAAAACCAACACTTTCTTAATCTATCTCTACGTCAAAGGTTATGGGACGGGAGGGCATTTCTGTCCTTAGGGCTTGATGATGTATTTAATACCCAAAATGTACCTTTAGAATCCAGGTACCTGAACCAAGACAATGGCTTCTTTGCCCGTGAAGAAACCCGGAGATTCTTCATTTCCTTTCGTTATAATTTCGGGAACTTCAGGCTTGACGACAATAACCGAAATACCGATCCTACTGAGGTTAAACGTGTAAGAGAATAGACGGCCTAAGGAAATCTTAATCTTCATGATATCTCATAAAATCGATTATCTTTGCACCGCAAATCCCTAAAAAAGAGGAAATTGGTAAAGATAGCTGACATAGAATTAGGAGAGTTTCCGTTGTTATTGGCTCCCATGGAGGATGTGAGTGACCCGCCGTTCAGGAAGTTATGCAAGGAACAGGGGGCTGATGTGGTATATACCGAGTTCATCTCTTCTGAAGGACTCATCAGGGATGCAGCCAAGAGCGTTCAAAAGCTTGATATCTATGAAAAGGAGCGTCCCGTTGGTATTCAGATATTTGGGTCTGAGCTCGATTCCATGCTGCAGGCTATCGATATTGTAGAAAAATCAAATCCTGATATTATAGACATCAACTTCGGGTGTCCGGTAAAAAAGGTGGTTTGCAAGAACGCCGGGGCCGGAATTCTTCGCGATATTCCGTTGATGGTAAAGCTTACCGAGGAAATGGTAAAACGCACCAACCTGCCTGTAACGGTAAAAACCCGCCTCGGGTGGGACCATAACTCCATTCAGATCGTTGAGGTGGCTGAGCGTCTTCAGGACGTCGGGATCAAGGCGATCTCCATTCACGGACGAACCCGGAAGCAGATGTATAAGGGAAATGCCGATTGGGGACCTATTGCTGAGGTAAAGAACAATCAACGTATGCATATCCCTGTATTTGGAAACGGGGACGTAAATACTCCTGAAATGGCGGTAAAGATGCGTGATGAGTACGGACTTGACGGGGCCATGATCGGTCGTGCCAGTATCGGCTATCCGTGGTTCTTTAAAGAAGTAAAACACTATATCGCTACCGGAGAGCACCTTCCGGCACCTACTATGGAGGAACGGGTAGATGCCGCCAGACGTCACCTGCAAATGGCGATCGACTGGAAAGGAGAGAAGCTGGGGGTATTTGAAACCCGTCGTCATTACACTAATTACTTTAAAGGTATTCCACACTTCAAGGATTATCGCACCAAAATGGTGACCAGCGATGAGGCTGCCGATGTCTTTGCCACCTTTGATGAGGTACTGGAGAAGTTCAGTGACTTTCAGTTTGCTTAGTTGAGTTTGGGGTTACGAGGTACGGGTTACGGGTGCGTGGGTTTATATAATCGTCTTCGCGAAACCTGCAATGCAGGCCAGTAGCGATCTCCTAATTAAAATCTAAGGTCAATTCGGAAGGCCCTTCTTTTTGCTTTGCAAAACTCAGGATCTAGTGCTTTATGAATGCTCCCGGGAAAGATGCCTATACCACCTCATAACTGCAACAAACTCCTGTTGATCCTTGCAGAAGCGATCTTTGAGGCGATCATCCCTAAAACAAAAATGGTGGCAAATACAATAAGTACATTGCCTAATTGGAATTCTACCGGGTAGGGCAGGGAAGGGGTCAGGCGGATCCACTGAAAAACGAGTTGGCTCCACACCAGCAGAGCCGCCAGGAGAATCCCGAGGATGCCGCCAACGGAGGTAACCAATAAGCCCTGTAAAAAATAGATGCGCCTCAGCTTTTTGACGGGCACACCCAGGCTGAACAGGGTTTTCAGGTTGCTGCGTTTGTCGAGGATCATCATGATAATGGCGCCCACCACATTAAAGAGGGCTATGATTAGTACCAGGGTAAATATCAGGTAGATCACCAGGTTTTCGGTGTTGAGCATCTTGTAGAGAGCATCGTTGAGCTGAGCCCTTGTTTTCATAGTGATATTATCTCCCAGAACCGACTTTATCTCTGATGAGACCACCTCCATATCGGCGGTTGGGTCCAGTTTAAAGTTGATGCCGGTGATCTGGGTGCTGTCTTTTTCCAGTAAGGGCTGCACCACCGCCAGGTTGGCAAAGATGTATTTCTTGTCGAGCTCCTCATTGATAGCGTAGACGCCTGAGAGGGTTACCGGCAGTACATTATAAGGCTTGGTAGCCCCGGTAATGCTTCCTTCTCCCGGTTTTGGCGCGAGGATCTCTACAGGACTCCCATAACGATTAGGTCCGGTATTGAGTTGTTGGGCGATAGTAAATCCTGAAACAACCTGGTAGGGGTCTGAACCAAACCAATTACCTATATAGAGCAGGGTATCTACCTTAACCACCTCCCGGTAGTATTCGTCTACTCCTTTTACCCAGGCCACATAGTTCTTTTGCTCGTGGGTAAGAAACACCCGTTCTTCGATCTCTTTAGAATATGCGGCTACCCCATTAATAGCCTTAAGTTCTTTTTCTTTATCCGGATGGAGAACGAAATACTTCCCTGTAGCGGCCAAAGCTTTGAGGTCGGGGTCGAAATCATTGGCAAAAGAAAGGCTGAAAGTTTTCAATCCGGCGAAGGCCGAAAGTACTATAAATAAGGCTGCAGCCCCGATCACGGTTACCAGGAAGGTCACCATGTTGATGATGTTCACCGCATTTTGACTGCTTTTAGATACCAGGTAGCGTTTGGCTATGTACAGGGCAATGTTCAAGAATCAGCTTTTCTTTCTTTTATCAAGGAGATCAGGATTTTCCAGGGGGTTATCGTCTCCTTTCAGCGATTTTTCAATACGGTTAATATACTCTAAAGAATCGTCAATAAAGAATTCCAGCTCGGGAACCCTTCTCAATTGATTTCGGGTACGCTGCGACAGCTCGTGCTTGATAAGCGGCTGGTTCGACCGGATGCCCTCGAGAAGCTCTTTGCCCTTGTCATGCGGAAAAAAGCTGATATATACCTTAGCGATAGAAAGGTCGCTGGTTACTTTTACCTTGGTCACTGTCATGATAATATTGGTGAGTCCACCACCCTGGGCTGCTCTTTGTAAGATCTCGGCCAGGTCTTTTTGTATGACCCCGGCGATCTTTTTCTGTCTGTTCGTCTCCATGATACAAAAGTACGAAATAAAGTTACGGGGTTATGAAGTTATGAGGTTATATGGTTACGGAGTTACGAGGGGACCGAGCGTTTAAAGGGCCGAACGGCCATGGAAGGTTCTGTGAATCTTTCATAGTGAGGAGCCAGGTGGTGCGAGGGCAAGTGGACCTTTTATAGATAGCGGTCAGCTAAGGCGGCGGTATGTGAACCTTTTATAGTGAGATGCCAGCCAGACGGTTATCTGGAGGAGGGAGGGCAAAGAAAATGAAAAATCGGTTGGTGAGAAGAGCACGCACTTAAAGTGAGGCAGGACCATCGCTCAGGGCGACATAATCGATCAGCAACCGGAAGGATTCATCTTGCTCATTAGAAACGAGGAAGGTATAGTCCTGCAGCTTCTCATTTTTTAAAGGAGAGGTCATCTCCGTAAAAAAACGACATAGAGCTCGAAATTCACCGAGCTGTCATATTCCTTAAAAATAGGCGGTTTTAAGATCGAAGCAGAAAAGAACCCGAGCAGTGGTGGAAATATTAGATGGTAAGGGAAATAGGGAAATAGGGAGACAGGGATGGAGGGAGGGGCCGGACCGAACGGCCATAAAAGATGTTGCAGACTTTTTATAGTGAGGAGCCAGGTGTTGAGTAGGAAAACTCCTGAAAATGCAAACCGCACGCTGCCTTCTAAACGATTTTCAAGATGTAGTTTGATTCCATCCCCTGATGGGGGAAGGTGGCAGCGCGATAAGCACTGACGGAAGGGGCTTCACTGCAACGAACTCCTGGTAAAATTAGCTCCCTGGGGTCGCATAAATAGATTGTTTCGCTAGTGTAAACAGGAAATGGCAAGGTTTGCTGTATAGCTGGTTTTGAAAAGGTAATATATCCCCTCCTTTTCAAGGAGGGGTGGACATGCCAAAGGTATGGACGGGGTGGATTTACCTGGGTTATCGCTCTTTGCCCTTCATAGCTAAAGCGAAGAAGGGCTGCGCTTGATGGGCCAGGGCATCCCTCTCGTGAAAATGCAAACCCACTCCTGCTAACGCAGGATGCGTTTTTTGTTTCCTGTTCGCTTAGAAGAACAAGTTCTTCACGCTTTCAGAAAACAAAAAACCCACACTCTTTACAGAGTGCGGGTTTGCGCTTTAAGTGGTCCCACCTGGGCTCGAACCAGGGACCCCCTGATTATGAGTCAGGTGCTCTAACCAGCTGAGCTATAGGACCAATGTATAAGGTGATTCTGGTTATGGTATGCTGTCATAAACTCATGACAGACACGTTCTCAGTATTTCAAAGCAATCTTCAGATAACTGACTTTCAAAGTACATAATTATTCCGAAAATTGGAGTGCAATATTACTATTAATTATTGAATGGTGCAAAACTTTTACCTCTAGCAATAAGCAGTTGTGGCAGCTTGTTAGGAATCAATATCCTGGCACAATTCTATTAAGACGCCATTGGTATTTTTTGGGTGTAAAAAGGCAACCCATTTATTGTCTGCACCTCTTTTCGGGGTTTCGTTCAACACCACAAAGCCTTCTCCTTTTAATCGCTCGATCTCACTCTGAATATCAGCTACGGCAAAGGCAATATGATGAATGCCTTCTCCTTTCTTTTCCAAAAACTTAGCTATTGGACTGTCTTTTTTGGTTGCCTCAAGCAATTCGATCTTACTTTCGCCCATCTCGAAAAAGGAGGTCTTTACCCCTTCCGAAGCTACCTCTTCTTCCTTGTATGGCGCAACGCCCAGGAGTTTGGTGAATAATTCATTAGAGGCGGCAATATCCTTGACCGCAATTCCCAGGTGTTCTATTTTGTTCATGGAAGGTACTTTTTTTGATCCTAGCAAAATTAGAAAGTTCATGGGAGAATGAAAAGAATTAAAAGCAGTGTTATCAGGTCTTCTACTACGGACGAAGACGTCCGCGGTGGCGGAAGGAAAAGAGTTACAAAACCCCTATATTTGGGCACCTAATTCATCAACTTATGAGATCGATACTTACTACGCTTTCCATCTTTGCATTACTTTCAGTACATGCTCAGAAAAAGGTTCTGGATCATGAAGACCTGGAACGATGGAATTCCATTGAAAATTCAACTCTTTCACCTGATGGCTCCCATGTGGCTTACAGCTTGTTCAAAGGAGAGAAAGACCACTACCTTCACCTGAAAGACGCTTCCGGCAAGGAGGTTTTCACCTACGACCGTGCCTCTAACGGACGCTTTAGCTATGATTCCAAAAGCCTTGTTTTTCGCATCACTGCCTGGAAAGACAGCGTGATGGATATGAAACGCAGAAAGGTGAAAAAGGGAGATTTGCCCAAAGATACCCTGGGTATCTATCACCTGGGCAGCGGCAACCTGGAGAAGATCCCAAACATTAAATCCTGGAATCTTCCACAGGAATGGAGCGGCTACCTGGCCTACCAATATGAGGAGGTCAAGGAAGAAAAAGATACTGCTGCTACTGAGAAAAAAGAAAAGAACGGCAAGAAGGTCAACGGAGATAACGGATACCACCTGGTGCTTCGCGAACTGGCATCAGGAAAAGAAGACACCCTTCGTTATGTAACCGAATATGCCTTTGCCAAAAAAGACAATCTGTTAGCGTGGACCACCACCGGGCCTAATGACAGCGCCAATGTAGCCATGTATGTGATGGACCTGGACGATATGACGCCTGTCTTGTTACACGAGGCAAAGAAAGCTACCTATTCTCAACTCACCCTGAGTGATTCAGGAAAGCGTCTGGGGTTCGTGGTAGATACTGATACCACCAAGGTACAATTGCGCCCGAGAGAACTTTATTATTGGGAAGAAGGAATGTCTGCAGCAGAAAAGATGGTAGACGCCAATACCACCGGAAATGACCTCAGACCTTCGGCTTACCAAAGCATGAGGTTTTCAGATGATGAGTCAAAGCTTTTCTTCGGGCTCGCCCTGCCACCTGTAATCAAAGACACAACGCTGCTTGGGGAGGAGATCGTGAATGTAGAGGTATGGACCTACGATGAGCCCCGTCTTTACACAGTTCAGGAAATGGATATAAAGCAAGACACCATTGCGGCCTACCGTGCCGTAATCGACCTGGGTAAGAAAAAGAAGTTTACTCAGCTTGCCAATGCAGAATGGCCTGATGCCGAATTCACCCCCTCAGCCAATGGGCGTTATGCTCTGCTGAGCAATGCTGTGCCCTACCAATTGGAATCTCAGTGGACAGGAGAAAGAGCCCGTGATTATGCCGTGTTGGATATGAACAAAGGCAATTTAACCCCTGTTCTTGAAAAGGTACCCGGACGAGTGAGTCTGAGTCCGGAGGGGAACTATGTTTACGGGTATAACAATGCAGACAGCCTTTGGTTTACCTATGACATAAAGAAGAAAAAATATATCCCGCTTACAAAAGGAATGGTTTTCTATGATGAACTGCATGACAGTCCGAGTAACCCAAGATCTTACGGAGCTGCCGGGTTCACAAAAGATGACAAGGCCTTGTTGCTTTATGACCGTTATGACATCTGGAGTTTTGATCCGTCAACAGGAGAAGCAACCCGTTTGACACAGGGAAGAGAAAATAAGATCGTTTATCGTTACGTGGAACTGGATGATGACCAGGACTATATTGACACTAATGAAAAGGCCTTATTAACGGTTTTCAATGAGACGGATAAGAGCGGGGGCTATGCCCACTTTGATTTTAAAACAAAGTCATTGACAGACCTTATAGGTGGTCCTTATCGATACAGTACCCCAAGAAAAGCTGAGAAAGCGAATACGCTATTGTTTACCCGGGAGTCATTCCAGGAGTTCCCCGATCTTCGTGTGGCCGACGCCAATTTCAGCAATGTTACCCGCATCAGCGATGCTAACCCCCAACAGTCAGAATACAACTGGGGTACGATTGAATTGGTGAACTGGACTTCATTGGATGGTATTGAACTGACAGGAATGCTGGTAAAACCTGAAAATTTTGACCCGAATAAGAAGTATCCCTTACTGGTTAATTTCTATGAGAAGAGTTCTGACGGACTCCACCGTCACCGGGCGCCACGTGCAGAGCGTTCCAGCCTGAACTACAGTTTTTACACCAGCAGAGGGTATGTGATCTTTAACCCTGATGTGCATTATCGCACGGGGTATCCGGGAGAAAGTGCTTTTAATTGCGTGATACCTGGTGTAACAGCTCTGATCGAAAAAGGATTTATCGATAAAGACAATATCGGGGTTCAGGGTCACAGCTGGGGAGGTTACCAGATCGCTTACCTGGTGACCAAAACCGATATTTTTAAAGCTGCCGAGTCAGGGGCTCCCGTGCCTAATATGATCAGCGCCTATGGAGGAATAAGATGGTGGACAGGGCTTAGCCGACAGTTCCAATACGAACATACGCAGAGTAGAATTGGCGGTACCCCCTGGGAATACCCACAGCGATATATCGAGAATTCACCGATCTATAACCTCGATAAGGTCAACACTCCCCTACTGATCATGCACAACGATGCCGATGGTCATGTGCCATGGTATCAGGGTATCGAGTTCTTTACCGGGCTGAGACGATTGGGCAAACCATCCTGGTTCCTGAATTACAACGGAGAACCACACTGGCCGTTAAAACTTCAGAATCGTAAAGATTTCAATATCCGAATGGCCCAGTTCTTTGACCACTACCTTAAAGGCGCGCCTAAACCCGCCTGGATGGAGCGAGGCGTTCCCGCCAAGGAAAAAGGAATTAACCAGGGTTATGAACTTTTAGACGATAAATAGATAAATAGTCTCTACTATAAAAGCACCATTTTAAATGGTGCTTTTTTTTGGGTCGTTAAAAAGCCTTATTCTTAGAGGCATACATAACGAACTGAACCACTCCTTCCGTCAAAGCTGAAAGCTTTGACCCCTTCCCCTTGGCCAGGGGAAGGGGAAGGTACTTTTAATAGTCATCTTTTTTAAAAGACTTTCACAAAAACATCTACCATGTACTCATAATTACCCCCTCCTTCCTAAGGAGGGGTGTGCACGGCAATGGACGTGCACGGGGTGGTTTATCATAAGCATTCCGTCTGGTTTTGGAATAGGAAACTATAAGGCACAAAAAAAGTCTCAGGGGGCGCTGAGACTTTTAATCTTTTCTATTTCACACAGTAGGTTCATGTGGGTTGATTTGGAGCAGAAACTAATAACACTTTGGGGCTGTAATAGTTCTTAAATATCAACAGTGTAAATGTAAGGGCAGGATGTGTTTAAATGAAATTTATGTTGTAAGAATAAACTTTCTTGTTGTAAACATGGTATTTGTGTGTATTTATAATTGTGGGCAGATAAAAACGATCAAAGGAATAGCTCTTGTTAAAAGTCAGATCAGTAAGAATTTTTGCAAAACATTATCATACGTTTAAGGGTCAACAAAGTATTTTTGAACAAAAAATACTGCTTCTATGAAAATTACTATTGATCGTGGTGGATTCTTTATGCTGATCGCCCTGCTGAGTTTTCAGATGGGTATGGCCCAGGTGAGTACAGAGATCTACGGAACTGTTACTGATGTAAAGGGAGAACCGATCCCTGGAGCTTCGGTATACCTGGAAGGCACTCAACAAGGGTCGCAAACCGATAGTGAAGGTAAATACGCTATTAAGAATGTCGCTCCGGGCTCTTACAACCTGGTTGCGAGTTATATCGGTTTTAAGACCCAAACCCGGTTTAATATTCTGGTGCGTTCGGTAGGAACTCCCGATTACAATTTCATCCTGGAAGAGGATGCTGAAGAACTGGAGCAGGTGGTAGTTACCAATGCCAATAAGATCAGCAGGCCCAGGGAGACGCCATTGTCAACCCAGAAGCTGTCTGCGGTAGAGATCGCGACGTATCCAGGTAGTAATAATGATGTGGTTAGGGTAGCGCAAACCCTGCCCGGGGTTTCTCCCTCTGTAGGCGGCTTCCGAAATGATCTAATCATCAGAGGTGGGGCTCCGAATGAGACCGTTTATTACCTGGACGGGATGGAAATCCCCAATATTAACCACTTTGCCACTCAGGGCAGTGCCGGGGGTCCGGTGGGAATGGTGAATGTCTCTTTTATTGATAATGTAACACTTTCTACTTCTGCATTTGGTGCCCAATATGACAATCCGTTATCCGGAGTGTTGCAATTCAGCCAGCGCAACGGGAACAACAGAAATTTCAGAGGGAATTTCCGGGTGAGTGCCAGTGAAGCGGCCTTAACCCTGGAAGGGCCGCTCTTTAAAGGAAAGAACAATGAGTCAAAAACGACCTTCCTGGCCTCGGTGAGACGCAGTTATCTTCAATTCCTGTTCAAGGCCATTGGCCTGCCCATTAGACCGGATTACTGGGATTATCAATTCAAGATAAATCATGAATTGGATGCCTATAATGAGATAAGCCTGATAGGTATTGGTTCTATTGATGACTTTACCCTAGAGGCTCCTGAAGATTTTGATGCCGAACAGCAGGCGACACTTGATCAGGCACCTTTCATTGAACAGCGAACCAATGCCATTGGGCTTACCTGGAAAAAGAGATTTAAGAACGGTTCAGGGTTTATGCAAACCACCCTGAGCAATAACACCCTGATGAATGATTTTACGCGTTATCAGGATCCGGAAAATGAAGCCGGGGTGATCTTTAATAACGACGCCGTCGAATCGGAGACCAAACTGCGCTATGCGATGACTAATTTCTTAGGAGCATGGAAACTGACTTCCGGGTTGAATGTACAATATTCAGATTATGAAAATGCTACGGTTGATGTAAACAGCAACCTGCAATTTGATACGAATATCGACTTCTTCAAATATGGGTTCTTTTCCAATCTTACCAGATCGTTTTTTAATGATAAACTCGATGTTTCTTTCGGATTCCGAATGGATGACGACACCTTTACCGAGAGTGACAACCTTTTATCAACCTTTTCGCCAAGACTATCACTCTCTTATGAGTTTATTGAAAACTGGCGTGTTAACGGATCGGTGGGCCGTTATTATAAATTGCCTCCGTACACCATTCTCGGGTATCGAGACAACACGGGGAACCTGCTGAATAAGGATGTTGACTATACCCTGAGCGATCATTTTGTTTTGGGCGTCCAACACTATTTCTCGCCCTCATCAACTATTTCTGTAGAAGGCTTCTATAAGCGTTATGACGACTATCCGGTTTCTGTAGTTGACGGGGTATCTTTGGCTAACAAAGGCGGAGGATTTGAAGTATTGGGAAGTGAAGATATTGCAACCGTTGGTCGGGGTCGCAGTTATGGGGCCGAGTTGCAGTTTCAGCAAAAGCTTACCAATAATTTTTACGGCATTTTTGCCTATACCTGGTTCTTTAGCGAGTTCACCGGGTTTGATCGCGATGATTACCTGCCATCGGTATGGGACAGTCGTCACCTGATATCGTTTACAGGGGGGTATAAATTTGGAAGAAACTGGGAGTTCAGTGCCAGGTATCGTTTTGCCGGAAAAACGCCTTTTGTGCCTACCGATCTCGATGCAACCCTGGCCAATTACCCGGAAGTGGTATTGGATTACGACCGATTGGGAGAAGAAAAGCTGGGCACCTTCAGCCAGCTTGACATCCGGATCGATAAAAAATGGAACCTTAAAAAGTTAGCGCTTAATGTGTTCTTTGAAGCTCAGAATGTTCTGGGGCAAACCATTCCGCAACCTACAGAATACGGACTCAACCGCAATCCTGACGGAAGTGTGGTGCAGCCTGAAAGTTTAGTGCCTATTGTAAGTGACAACAGCCAACCGATACCGAGTATTGGGATCGTGGTGGATTTCTAATAAAAAGAGAAAGGCCTTTCCGGAATTACGGGAAGGCCTTTTTATATAATGGTTTGGTAAGGATATTATTTTACACGCTGCATCCAGGCCAAGGGCTCCAGGCTTCCATCTTTATCAATGGCCACCAATCTGCCTTCAGACTTCATCCAGTAACCGTCGTTATTCACCTGAACATTGTCGTTATCAATGTCTTCAATGATGAGTTGTCCGTGTTTGTTGATCTCCCAATAGAGCTCTTCCACATCGGTTTCATCTTCCCCCAGATCGGTATGAACGGTCAGGTATAACACATTGTTTTTTCTAAAATCGAAGGTAATATCGATCTCTTCCATCACCTCTTCAGCCATGCCGGAAAAAGCACGGGCCATCATACCTTCAAACAGGTTCATGTTCTTGGTTTCTTCTTTAATGGCCTGCTGAATGTCTACTTTCAGCTCCCAAGTGCCTAATACGTCTCGTTCCTTTACCCTTTGTTGTGCCATGGTTGCTGTAAGGGTTAACAGCATTAGGAAGGTCATAAATGTCGTTTTCATGTTGATGTGTTTTAAAAGGGAGACGATGAAGTGGAAAAAATGTAACACAGAAAGATCAAAAAGGCATTACTATTTTCTAAAACTGAACCCAAAGAAGCTTAAAATAGAAAAGGGCCTTCTTTTATTGAGAAGGCCCTTGACATGTATTTTTTATAGGCTTAATTCTTTAGTTCTGTTGGTTTTTCCGGGATGGTGCTTTCACGAATAGGATTGCCATCGGCATCGATCTCCACGATATTTTCAAATCCAAGCTCATCCAGTTTGGCAGCGATCTTAGCCTTATCACCCACAATGAACCATCTTACTTCCTCGGGTTTTACCATGGTTTCGCTGACCTTTTTAAGGGTAGCCAGGTCGAGATCCCGAACCTCCTTATCGTAAGTTTGGTAATAATCATCCGGCAGATCGTGATTAACAATATTGGCCACAGAGCTGTTCACAGCCGCATTGGTTTCCCACTGACCGGGAAGCGCGAGTACCCGGTTGGTCTTTACCTTATCCAGTTCTTCCTGGGTGGCAGGGCGAGTACTTACAAATTCGCTGAGCTCTTTTCTTAATTCCAGCACCGACTCGGCGGTTTTATCGGTTTGCACCGGGGCGTATACGATAAAGGGACGTTCGGCTTTGGTATCCATAACAAACCCACCGGCACCATAGGCCCAATGCTTGTCCTCTCTTAAGTTCATATTGATCCTTGAAGTAAATTCTCCTCCCAGGATGTTTACCATTTGTTCCCTGGCGATCTCATTGACGGCTCCATAGGCATCAGTAAGATGTCCGGCGATAATAACCGATTGTTGTGATTCAGGCCGGTCAATCAGGTAAAGGGTGTTTTGATTGGCCAGGGAGGGCTTGTTCATTTTTATTTCAGGGATATCGCCTTTCTTCCACCCTGAAAAGGCTTTCTCCAGTTTTGTGGTAAGGGATTTCATATCCACATCTCCGGTTACCACCAGGGTGGCATTGTTGGGTCGAAGCCAGGTTTTGTGAAAGTCTTCAACGTTATCTAAAGTAATGGCTTCCACCGTTTCTTCATAACCCGATCCGGTATAGGGATTTCCATAGGGGTGATCTTCGCCATACATGTATTTGGTCATACCTCTTAAAGCCATTCCTATGGGTTGAGACTTTTCTCTTTTTATAGTATTGATCTGGTCTTTTTTGAGTCGTTCGAACTCCTTAGCCGGAAAAGCAGGATTTTGGATCACATCGGCAAAAAGATCTAAACTTTCATCCAGGGTGGGCTTCAGGGTACTCATATTTACACTCGAATTATCCAGGCCGGAACCTGTGTACATAGAAGCTCCAAGCATTTGCAGTTTTTCACTGATCTCCAGGGTGCTCATGGTTTTGGTCCCCTCATCGAGCAGGTTCATAGCAAGGGTGGCATTCCCGGGTTTTCCTAACACATCGGTCTTGGTGCCGGCATCGAACATCATCTGCATGGCAATGGTAGGCACTCCCGTTCTGCGTGCTAAAACAATATTTAATCCGTTGGATAGTTTTGCCCGTTCCAGTTCAGGAAATTTCGAGCTCTTTTGTGCTGTTAATGCCGGTAATTTTGATCGGTCTACAGAGGTGTCAGTGATGGTGTATTCAGGAAAAGGATGGCATTCCAGTATGTGCTTGCCTTTGGTGAGCCATTTAGCTGCAACGGCTTGCAGATCGGCAACGGTGGCCTTTTCTGCATATTGCAACATGGTTTTGTAGTAACTCGCGTCGCCGAAATAGGTTTGATTGGAGGCGAGAATGTCTGAAACCCCACCAAAGCCACCAATACGCTCCAGTCCTTTAATGAAGTTGGCAAAATAAGCCGATTTAACTCTTTTCAGCTCCTCCTCCGTAGGTCCTTCAGTAATAAAGCGATCAACTTCTTCCATAAGAACCTGTTTTACTCGTTCCGGATCTTCACCCGGCTTTACATTGGCCTGAATAACATAATTGCTTGCAATTTCTGAAGAAGCTTGAAAGGCAGATACGTTTGATGCGATCTGGTCATTATAGACCAGTCGGTTATAGAGCCTCGAGGTTTTACCACTGCTTAAAATGGCAGAAACAAGATCTAAATGAAGATCCTCTTCCTGACCAAAGGGAGGGGAGATCCATGCAAAAGTGATTCGGCTTTCAGGCACACGGTCCTGGTAAACCTGGTGGGTGTCATAAGGGTGATCAGGAAGGTTGATCTCCTGACGTTCTATGGTAGGCCCTGCAGGGATCTCCCCGAAATACTTCAGGGTTTTTTCATAAGCTACCTCGGGGGTGATATCCCCGGCTATGGCAATTACGGCATTGTTAGGCCCGTAATAACTTTTAAACCACTCTTTGACATCGTCCAGGGTGGCAGCGTTCAGGTCTTCCATTTCTCCTATCACTGTCCAGGAATAGGGGTGTCCTTTCGGAAACATGGCTTTGGTAAGGTAATTCCATTGTTTTCCGTATGGTTGGTTTTCACCCTGTCTTTTTTCATTTTGTACCACCCCGCGCTGTTCGTCTAAAAGCTCCTGGGTAATGGCCCCCAGCATATAACCCATACGGTCAGATTCGAGAAATAACACCTGATCAAGCGCTGAGACCGGCACATTTTGGAAATAATTGGTGCGGTCGCTATTGGTGGTGCCATTTACGTCGGTCCCCCCGATCCTTTCGATAGCCTGAAAATAGTCGTCATTAAAATTTTCACTTCCGTTAAACATGAGGTGTTCAAAGAGGTGGGCAAAACCACTCTTTCCGGGCTTCTCGTTCTTTGAGCCCACATGGTACCACATGTTTACGGCAACAATAGGTGCCTTGTGGTCTTCATGTACCAAAAGAGTGAGTCCGTTAGGCAATACGAATTTCTCATATTCAATATTTATATCCGCAGCTTTGAAGTTCTGCGCACTCAGGGATAGTGTAAACGCCAAAGCGGTTAACATTAAAAATAATCTCATAACTGATTGTTTAAATGATTGTTAGCTTAAAATAGAGAAAATTTACATAAACATGAATAATTTGACTTTCAAGAAGATAAAAGACGAATAATGCCGATAAATGTTAACACTAAATCTTTACCGAAGCCGCACCGGAATCTGAATGGGGCACATTAATAAAGGGTTCAAATGACCTAACGGAATACCCTCTGTGGCATTGGATTTTGGAACAGATCAGAAACAGAGATCATGGCTTTTTGGTGGATGATGGAGTTAATTTTACCATTAAATTAGCCACTAAGTTTTCAATCCAGTATTAGACTAATGAGACCAATGGCCGCAAATACCGAGAAGCTATTTTTCAGAATGGAATTGCAAGATGAATTCTTGCTGCTGAAACCGGCTGCTTCTTCAGATTTTGAAACCTTATTTGCCGTGGCTTCCGACCCGCTCATCTGGAAGCAGCACAACGCTCATGACCGATGGAAGGAAGAGGTTTTTAAACAGTTCTTTGCAGACGGGATGGCCAATGAACTGGGGATGTACCTGATCATAGATAAAAGGACAGGAGCAGTTATAGGTGGAACCAGGTTTTACAAATATGATCCCGGACTAAAGGAGGTGCGTATAGGCTACACCTTTCTGGCCCGTGCATGCTGGGGAACAGGAATCAACCGCAGAGTAAAAAATTTAATGCTCAACCATGCCTTTCAAAAGGTGACCACGGTGTATTTCGATGTCTTTGAAAAGAATTTCAGATCGCAGCACGCTTTGAAAAAGTTGGGGGCCCGGAAGGTAGCTAAAATTAAAGATAAACTTGTTTTTGCGTTAACCCCGAAAGATTGTGGTTAACCCCTTCTGTCAGCGCCGTGGATATGTCTCCCTCGCACCACCTGCCCCCCCAATTATGAAAGGTTCGCATGCCACCGCTCCAGCTGGCAGCTCTCTGTAAAAGGTCTACCAGACCTTTTACGACCGTTCGCTCCTCTCTTTAGGGTGGGGAAGAGAGAAAAGACCATGGCGAATGTCGATGCGCAAAAGCGCAAGCGGAAGGGGATTTCCTTAGCACTTCCGGATAAAAAATAAAATCCGAAATATCCCGTAACTTAGTGAGATGCCATCCTCCTATTTACATTCCATCGTTGAACGTTTCCGGTTCTACAAGCAACTGGGAGAGGATGCCCTGGAACAAATTCCCGATAACCAATTACACTGGCAGGTCAATGAAACCGGCAATAGTGTTTATGTGATCGTGAAACACATCTCCGGAAATATGCTTTCGAGATTTACCGATTTCCTGACGTCTGATGGCGAGAAGCCCTGGAGGGAAAGAGATAAAGAGTTCAAGGTGGAATCAGAGAACAGCGATAGAGCATCTTTAATGATACGCTGGGAAGAAGGGTGGCAGTGTCTATTCAAAAACATCGAACCCTTAGTAGAAGCAGACCTGGAAAGGATCGTATACATTAGAAAAGAGCCCCATACTGTTGTGGAGGCGTTGAACAGACAACTCGGGCATTATGCCTATCACATTGGGCAGATCGTGCTCCTTGCCAAAATGATCTGCGGTGAAAATTGGCGATCCTTGTCCATCCCTAAGGGAAAATCTAAAGAATTCAACAAGGGAATGTTTTCCAAAAATGACTTAAAGGGATAGGTTGTACGCCTATCAATGTATTAATATTTCATTCCCGCCCCCACGATTCTCGACTCTCCACTCTCCACTCTCCACTCTCAAATATTAAAGCGTCCTGAAATACTCCAGCATGGCCCTGGCCTCTTCTTCGGTGATGTTCTGATTAGGCATGATAGATTGATTATATTCCTTTAAAAGGGCATTAGCCAAAGAATCCTTTAGTGCCATTTCCTGTGGATTGATGATCATGTTCATGATCCATTCAGGGGTTCTTCGCCCGGTTATCCCTTTCATGGCGGGTCCTAACATTCTTTGATCTGGCAGGTGACAGGCCAGGCATACCCTTTTAAAGTGCGCCTCTCCTTTTTTAGCCATATCTATGTCGATCTCAGAGGCAATATTTACCTTGCTTACCGGCCCGATACCCTTGGTGCTCAGGTCTACCGTTTCAGAGGGTTTTGAAGCAGGCGCGTCTGGCAGGGTTGTCTTTTTGGAAACGCTTTGTTCATATTGAAAACCTTCTTTTTCCTTTTTTTGCGTGTCGCAATGGGTTACAAAAAAGGCGAGGAGGACAAGCAGTATCAGCTGATGTATTTTCATGATAACCGGTATTTACCTGCAAATTAATGGCTGTATAGGGAAGGGGTAATGACCAATGTCATGATCTGCAGGTTATGGTTGACATTTCTTTTTAAATTTAGGGGAACAAAAATTCCAGCTATGAAAAGAATTCTGTCGTCAACACTCTTGTTTTTCCTGAGTATATCTGTGCATGCGCAAAATAAGCCCACCGATCCTTTTGCTCACACCTTTTCTATTGTGGCCCGCGATGCCAATACCGGTGAGATGGCAGTGGCCGTGCAATCGCATTGGTTTTCTGTGGGTACTGTAGTGGCCTGGGGCGAGGCCGGAGTGGGGGTGGTAGCTACCCAGTCGTTCGTGAACCAGAGTTTTGGCCCCAACGGATTGGCCCTGATGAAAGAGGGAAAGTCGCCCGGGGAGGCTGCAGATGCATTGCTCAATGCAGATGAAGGCCGTGATTTCCGTCAGTTAGCCTTGTTGAATTCCAAGGGAAAAGTGGCCACTCATACCGGAGAAAAATGTATTGATTTTGCAGGTCATGCCAATGGAGAGAATTTCTCTGTGCAGGCGAATATGATGCTCACATACGGCGTAGTGCCGGCCATGGAAGCCTCGTGGAAGGCGAACGCAGAGCTACCCCTGGCAGAGCGCATGGTTGCCGTACTACAGGCAGCTCA
This sequence comes from Robertkochia marina, assembly GCF_004799345.1. GTDB lineage: Bacteria > Bacteroidota > Bacteroidia > Flavobacteriales > Flavobacteriaceae > Robertkochia > Robertkochia marina. The sequence goes on along the minus strand of NZ_SSMC01000001.1, from coordinate 694,863 downwards.
AAAAGCCGGAGGCGACATCCGCGGGAAACAATCGGCCGCACTATTGGTAGTAAGAGGAGAAGCCACAGGGGAACCCTGGAGCGACCGATTGGTAGACCTGAGGGTAGATGACCACCAGGACCCTATAGGCGAACTATCCAGGCTGCTAAAAGTACATCGGGCCTATGAACATATGAACCGGGGAGATCTCTATGTGGAAAAAGGAGAAATGAAGGCAGCGATGGAGGCCTACAATGCAGCCATGAATATGTTTCCCGATAACCTGGAGATGCAATACTGGACAGCCATTACCCTGGCGAACGATGGCGACATCGACAAGGCCGTTGAGATGTTGAAACCTGTTTATGCAGGAGATTCAAATTGGCGTGAACTTACCCGCAGGCTACCCAAGGTTGGCTTGTTGACGGTGGATGAAGAGAGCCTTGCCAGGTTGTTGGAGTAATAGTTATACCGTTATGCGGCTATGAAGTTGAAGGGGAATCAATCAAATTCCAAAGCCCACAGCCCAAAATCTATAACCTACCATTTATAATTTATCATCCAACATTCATCTACTCACAATCATTCCTTACTGAATTTCGCAGAAGAAATGTTTTTTAAAGCATCTCGTCGTTTAATCATTGTAAATCAGTGAGTTAAAATATAATTTCTGTAACTTTTTCTGTCAAAAATATCCGGCAGGAATGGTTATAAATAGTCTTCTGCAAAAAATTCTCTTCTTTGTCTTTACTTTCTTTATTGCGATGATTGCTTTGGGACAGGAATCTCAGCAATTTCGTATTGGTCTGATGCTGGAGGTGTCTAGTTCTGAAACCGAAAATCTAATCGAAGAGCTTAAAATGGAGATTCGCAGGGTGGTAGGAGAAGATGCTGAGGTGCTTTTTCCGCCTTCTCTTCTTAAGGTCAACCAACTTGACCTGGAGCTCGCCAGGAAACAATACCGGGAATTGCAGCAGTCTGATGCCGATCTAATTCTGAGCTTCGGCACCATGAATAACAGTTTATTGTTCGATGACCTCCAATTTACGAAGCCTGTGATCTCAATGGCAGGAGTTAATGCCCCGGGGTTAGAACTGCCCTTGAAGGGCGAGGGCTCGGGAATCACCAATTTTCTCTACCTGGTAACTTCACAATCTATGAGTAACGACCTGGAAACATTTCATAATCTGACAAGGTTTAAAAAGGCAGGCATTGTACTCAGGAGGGATTTCTATGAATCACTGGCCTTAAAAAACTATTTCGATGAAATTACCAGCAGATTGGGCATAGACTATGAGCTAATATTTTACAATAATGCAGAAGACGTTGCTGCCCGGTTATCAGATGATATTGATGCTGTGTACCTGGCCGAGGCCTTTTATCTCACCGATAAAGACATAAAATACCTTGCCGACCTTTTTCTGGAAAGAAAACTCCCTTCCTTTACCTCTTCCTTTGCCAATGATGTAGAATCGGGAATATTAGGAACCAACCAGAGTTCTGAGAATTTCACACGCATCTTCAGAAGGATCGCCCTCAGCATTCAGGAGTATATTAGTGGGACTCCCCTGGAAACCATGCCGGTACAATTGGACCTGAGTAAAAAACTCACCTTAAACATCAACACGCTTATCCGGCTGGAATTACCCTTAAAATACAGTTTATTAGCAGGGACTAATATTGTAGGATCTATTATTGAGTCGGGCAGGGTAACTACCTATGATCTGCTCGATCTTATAGACATGACCCTGGTAGAAAACCTGCAACTACAGGCAAGCCAGAGAGATGTCGACCTGCTTGGGCAGGAGGTAAAACTGGCAGCAAGCACCTATTTGCCGGAAGTGGGGGCAGGGGCTCAGGCGAATTACCGGGATGCGGCAAGAACCTTTGAGGTGATACTTCCTGAGTACGCTTTACTGGGCAATGTATTTCTAAATCAACTCGTTTTTTCAGAAGCCGCAAACGCCGGGATCAGTATTCAAAAGCGTTTGAGGGAAGCCCAGCAGGAACGCTTTAACGTGGCCAACCTCGATGCGATTCTACAGGTATCAGCTTTATACTTTAATGCCCTGATCGCTAAGATCAACCTGAACATCCAAAGAGAAAACAGAGATCTTACCCTGAGAAACCTGGAGCTGGCCGAACTGAATTATCAGGCCGGACAATCAGGAAGGTCAGATATGTTGCGATTTCGAAGTGAAATGGCACAAAACACCCAGAACCTTATTGAGGCTACCAATGCCTTGCAACTGGCCTATGTAGAGATCAACCGACAGATCAATATGCCCCTGGAGACTCCGATAACTGTGGCGGACGCCAAATTGGGAGAAGGAATCTTTGAAGCGTATAACTACAGTAACCTGGCTGAAATTTTAGACAACCCTCGCATGCGCCAACCCTTTATTGAGTTTTTAGTTAATGAAGGCAAAACCAACCTGCCTGAATTCAAGGTGATCGACCGGTCGCTTGAAGCCACACAAAGAAACATCAGGTATAACACCACGGGCAGATTATTGCCTGAACTGGGCTTACAAGGGGCTTATAATTATGATTTTAACCAATGGGGTGCCGGGGCAGGCGATATTCGCCCGAAAGGTTTTTTTACCGCCGGCGTCAATCTGAGAGTGCCCATTTTTCAGCAAAATAATTTCAGTATCAATCGTCAGACTGCAGAAATACAGAAAGACCAGCTGGAAATACAGAAGGCAGGCCTGGCCCAGGATAATGAGACTGCCATTCGAGAGGTGGTTTTAAACCTGATCAACCAAATATCCAACATTAAACTGTCAGAGATATCGGCCGATGCCGCCAGGGAAGCCCTTGAACTAACACGGGAGTCGTACACTGCCGGTGCGGTGAACATCGTACAGCTTATAGATGCCCAAAACAACCTCTTGCGTGCCCAACTCGCCCAATCGAATGCGATCTACAACTTTTTACTTAACGCCACCCAGCTTGAGAGGCTAATAGGACATAGTTTTTTACTGCATACTCCCGAAGAGAACGCAGAATTTGAGCGGCGTTTTATAGAATTTTTTGATCAATACTAAGCCAATGAAACATCATCTTGTCATCTATAGATTTCACCTTTTTTTGATACTCGCAGGAATTTTAACCTGTTTTTCGTGTAAAGAAGAGGAGGCTCCTCCTAAGGTGTTGCGCCCGGTGAAATATACAGCTGTTGATTATCTGAAAGGCGATAGGGTACGCACATTCAGTGGGACCTCCCGTACAGAAAAGATCATCAATCTCAGTTTTAGAAACAGTGGTATCATTACCAGTTTTGAGATCAACCTGGGGCAAAGGGTAGAGAAAGGTCAGCTGTTGGCCAGGCTTGACAATGTGCAGTCGCGACTCGCATACGAACAAGCCCTGACCCAGGTAAATAGTGCCACTTCTCAAATGAATACAGCCAAGCTCAACCTTAACAGGGTGAAAACCCTGTACGAAAAAGGGAGTCTTTCCTTAAGCGATTTCGAGGCAGCCAGAAACTCCTATAGAACCGCCCAGCAGAGTTATGAGTCGGCTAAGCGCAGTGTGGAAATTCAAAAAGAACAGATTCGCTACGGATTTTTATATGCCCCTGCCAATGGTACTATTTCAGGCATCACGGCAGAGGTGGATGAAAATGTAAGCCCCGGGCAGGTGGTAGCCGTACTCAATGCCGGTACCGATATGGAGATCAGTCTCGGTATTCCTGAAAGTGTTATCAATGAGGTTAAAGTAGGCCTGCGAGCGTCGGTCAGTTTCACCTCTCTACCCGGAAAGGTGTATAAGGGAGAAGTCACAGAAGTGGCGCCTGCCGTAGATGAAACCACTGCCACCTACCCCGTTAGAGTGCGATTGATTGACAAGGCTGAGGAGGTGAGAAGCGGCATGGCGGCCAGCGTAACCTTTAATTTTTCTGAAGATGAGATCCAGGAAGATGCATTGGTTGTACCTACCTATGCCGTTGGAGAGGATACCAAAGGAAGGTTTGTTTTTGTGATCAATGAAAGTGATTCGGCCTTGATAGTGAATAAACAACCCGTAACCCTTGGAGAACTTACTATGGAAGGTTTTGTGGTGAGGGAAGGACTGGAACGCGGACAGAAGATAGCCACGGCCGGGTTACAAACCCTGCTTGACGGACAAGAAGTGAAACTATATAAAGAATAACTGCATGAATCTCACCCAATTTTCTATTGAAAGAAACCGCATCACCTTCACGGTGCTGGGTACGATCATGTTATTGGGCATTAGTCTTTATGTTTCTCTCTCGAGGGATAGTATGCCTCCCTATACAGTTCGGGTGGCAAATATTATTACCAAGTTCCCCGGAGCAGGCCCTGAACGAACAGAACTTCTGGTAACCGACAGGGTAGAAAAAATAGCCCAGGAACTTCCTGAGCTCAAGGAGATGAGCAGTACTTCAAGAACAGGCCTGTCGGTAGTAACCGTAACCCTGAAGGATGAGGTGAGTCCCGATATACTTCAATCAGTCTGGGACCGTCTGAGACGAAAGTTATCCAGTATGGAAGGTCTGCCTGAGGGGGTAACCCCTTTTCTTGATGATGATGGCCTGGGCGATGTGTATGGTATTGTGGTTGGGCTTACCGGCGAAGGTTTTAGTTATGCCGAGCTCAAGGAATTTGCCGATGACATCAAAGACGACATGATCAAATTACCCGATGCGGCCAAGGTTGAATTGGGAGGGGTACAGGATGAGCGGGTGTTTGTGGAGTATGAAGATGCCAAGCTAAAGGAGTACGGACTCTCGTCAAGTCGGTTACAGAACCTGATCACTTCAACCAATATCCTCAGCTCAGGGGGGCAGATCAACTTGGATCAGGAACGGATCATTCTTGAGCCCACGGGAAATTTCAATAGTGTTGATGAGATAAGAGATATGCTGGTGCCTGTAGGAGAGCAGGGCACCCAAATGGTTGCATTAAAAGACCTCGCCAGGGTTGAAAAAGGGTATATAGACCCACCCTCGCAAGTGGTCAGTATAGAAGGAGAAAGAGGTATTTCGATCCACATCAACCTGATCGAGGGGGCCAATGTTGTGAATCTCGGGGAGGATGTGGATAAGGTCGTGGCCGAGTGGGAGGCTAAACTTCCCGTTGGTCTCAAACTGACAAGAATGGCTTCTATGGATACCTATATTGATGATAAGATCAATGATTTTGTAGTTAATCTGATACAAGCAGTGGTCATTGTTCTTTTGGTAATGCTGTTCTTTCTGGGCGTTCGCTCCGGACTCGTCATTGCCAGCCTGATCCCCATGGTGATCGTGATGACCCTGATGATCATGGGTATTATGGATATCGGTCTTAACCAGGTTACCCTGGCTGCACTCATTATGGCTTTGGGTATGATGGTAGACAATGCTATTGTAGTTGCAGAGACCATCATGGTTAAGATGGACCAGGGGGTGCCTCCTAAGTCCGCAGCGATTGAAGCCTGTTCAGAATTATCGATCCCCCTGTTAATTTCTACCCTGACCACTTCTGCGGCTTTCCTGGCGTTTTACCTGGCCGAATCGACGATGGGTGATATTGTGGGGCCCATCTTTGTTGTGATATCTATTGCCTTATTATCTTCATGGATACTCGCTTTGACGGTGATCACCCTGTTTTGTTTTCTTTTTCTCAAACCCACCAAGAAAGAAGAGCGTAAACCTTCACTGATCGATAAGGTACTGTATAAATTAAAATTGCGGTATAAAGACCTGATCCTGGTGGCGCTTTCCCGCAAACTGTTGGTTGTTGTTGGTATTCTTGGCTTGTTTCTGCTTTCGCTTTTAGGGTTTAGCAAGATCCCTTTTCTGTTTTTTCCCGATAGTGACAGGAACCTTATTACGGTGGATATCAATCTCCCTGAAGGAACCCGAATTGAGGCTACCCAAGCTTTGATAGCCGATCTTGAAACCTATATGCGTGATTCTTTGCAGGTAAACGAAACAAGGGAGGAAGGTGTCCTGGACTGGTCGGCTTATATCGGGGCAGGACCTGCATCCTATGACCTGGGGTATACCCCCGATGAACCCAACTCCAACTATGCCCATATACTGGTAAACACCAGTGATGCGACCCTCAATAACTTTCTGATCGAGAAGCTGGATAGCTATTGCTTCAACACATTTCCCGGAGCTGATATTAAGGTGGCTCCTCTGGGGAGTGGCGGCGGTGGGACTTCTATAGAGATCAAGGTTTCAGGGGAGGATCCTGATGCGCTTTCCGATATTGCCCTGGACATACGAAAAAAGCTCTCAGCCCAACCCGGAACGAAGAACGTAAAGGATGACTGGGGTCCGAAGAGTAAGAAGTTTTTGATCAATATTGATCAGAACAGGGCGCAGATGGCCGGGGTAACGAGCCAGGATATTGCCATTTCTTTGCAAACCATACTGGACGGATTTAAAACCGGGGAGTATCGGGAAGATGATAAATCAATACCTATCCTCATGCGGGGCGATACCGACCAGCAACAAAGTCTGGAATCGCTGGAGACCCTAAATGTGTATGCTCAAAGTACCGGGAAAAGTGTCCCGCTGTTACAGGTAGCCTCCATTATTCCATTGTGGCAATACGCGAAAGTGCAGCGGTTTGATCAGGAACGAACCATCAATGTATCCAGTGAACTTACTGCGGATGGTAATGCGGCAGCTATTATGCAGGTCATGTTGCCCTGGCTTGACGAACAACAGCGATCATGGCCCCAGGATTTTTATTATCAATTGGGAGGGGATGCTAAAAACAGCTCCGAGAATATGGGTGCCGTACTGCGTTACTTGCCCCTGAGCGGGTTTATCATAGTGCTCTTACTAATCATACAGTTCAATTCTTTTAGGAAAATGATCATGATCGTGCTTACCATCCCCCTGGGTATTATAGGGGTGGTCATCGGGTTATTGCTCTTTAATCAATCATTTGGATTCATGCCTTTCTTAGGGGTGATCTCGCTCGCAGGGATCGTGATCAATAATGCCATTGTACTGATTGACAGGATGGAAATGGAGCAGAGAGAATTGGGCAGAGATCCCCACGATGCCATTATCAGTGCCTGCTTACAACGATTCCGGCCCATTCTCCTGGCTACCTTTACGACGGTTTTGGGGTTAATACCCCTCTATTTAAGTGGAGGTGATATGTGGGAGGGGATGGCTGTTAGTATAATGGTCGGACTGCTTTTCGGAACCGTGATCACCCTGTTATTTATACCCTCCATGTATAGCTTGATGTATAAGGTGCACTACCATGATTATGAATTTGATGAAGCCCTGTTAGAGGAATAGTATTCAAGGTGTTGTTTAAATTACTGAAAAACAGAAATATAAATACGGTTTATCCGTGATTCATGGAATAATACTGTAAATTCAAGGTTTGTAAATCTATTAAGAATGAAGAAGATAGCTGCCGTTGTACTTTTTTTCCTGGCCGGATGGCTTTTGGTCATCGCCGTTATGAACCAGATCACGGCTCCGGGCCTTACCGCTGTTGGATTTATTGCTATCGGGTATGTGTTTTGGGTTTTGCCCAAGAGTAAAGAGTAAAGAAGAAAAACACCCATTAAAAGCCATCAACTCTCAACGGGTGCTTTCATCAACCAATAAATATAACGGTTATTTTATAAGCTCTTCCATTACATAGTCCAGGGCTTCGGTGGCCTTGACTTCAATGTCGGGAGCCACGCCCACCTTATCGATACGCTCGCCTGTGGCGGTTTGAAAATCGGCTATGGGCAGGAACACCTTGATGTCACTGTTTTCCATCGGGAAGGTTTTTCCGCTGAGCATTCCTCCGAAGGAACGTTCTCCTACCAGAGTAACGATCTTTTCTTTCTTGAACAGGTCGATCAGGGGTTCACAAGCACTGCCTGTACCTCCGTCGATAAGCACGTATACATTTCCCTTAAATGTGGGACGATTATGTCCGGGAAGGACCATGCGGAATGCGGCCTCTTCAGCAAACATTTTCCCGATACTCTGGTAGGTCATTTCCTGTAAGAAAGGCATTTTAGCGATATCTTCCGGAGTAGCCTGTCGCCCTTCTTTTTCAAACCATTTCCGGGTAAGGTAAACCCCTGCATCTATGGGTTGATCGGTAAGAAATTGTCCGAGAACCACCGGAGCGTCTAAGGAACCTCCCCCATTGTTCCTGAGGTCAATGATAAGGTTTTCAAAACGGTCAATGCCAATTTCGCTGACTGCCTTGATCATTGGCGCTGCGTCGGTCACGAAGGTGCGAACATCCAGGTAGGCCGTTTTTTCGTCGAGGGCTTTCCAGCTAATAGCTTCCCTTTTTTCGGAGGTACTTTCTTTAGAAGCAGACACCGGAAATCTCAGGTCGAAATGAGAGAACGGGAGGGAGTGTCGTTGTTCTTTGAAAAAGGCAATGAAGTCTTCTTCACTGAGGTGGAGAACTTTTTCGCTGTAAAGGGTGTTTTTGAATTCCTTATAAGAATCTTTCTCCAGCCATGCGGGATTGGCGATGTTGGTCTCCAGGATCTGGAAAACCTGGTCTAATAACTGTTTGCGTTCTTTGATCGGGTCGTTTGCCTGAACGAACAGGCTTAAAAAACTGATGATGATTGATACAATAATTTTCATGATGTTGATGATTTTTCAGCAAAGTAACACCACGTTTTGGTTGTGTAAAAATAACTGTGACAGGCATGAAGAATCAGTGACGAACCTGCATAAACAGGGCTAAAAATGAAGATTCAGGGACGATTTTGAAGGTAGGTTTTGAGGCCTTTGAAGTGTTTTGGCGACACCGGTACAGGTTCTTCTATATGGTTGAGCAAAGCGGCTCCCTTCCTGGTGTTCCCCTCTAAGGAGAGAATATGTTCAGGATTCACTAAATAAGATCGGTGTACCTGTTCAGCAAAGGAGAGCTGGTTTACCAGTCCTGACAGGGTACTGCGTAATACATGTTTTTCAGCCTGTTGTTTTTCATTGAGGAGATAGACATCTACATAGTTTGACTGCGCCTTAGCAAAGATGAATTGCTCCTGAGCAAACTGCAGCTGTTCGTTTACATTTTCACCGGTAATTGTGATCGATGAGGTATTGGCCGTGACCAAAGAAATGGTCACATCACTGAACCTGAACCTCAGGTAGGCCCATATCGGGATGACAAAAGGCACAAAGGGGAGGCCAAAAGTCAGCAGCCAATCCCAAAGATACCCCCAGCTAATAGTATATTCGTTGACCATCTTGGTGTTATAGACAAAGGCCAGGATGGTCATAAAAGCCGTCCCCAAAAAAATAAGGATCAATTCATTGAAGAGGTACCAGCGGGAATTTTGATTCTTAAACCAAACCAACTCCGGAATATGCAGCAGTAAAATAGGAATGGCTATACATAGACTATACCCACTCAGCAGTAAGTTTTTATTAGGGGCATTGTGTTGATAGGTGTCAAAAGGCTGTAAAAAGATCATGATAAAACTGATCAGAGCCCCCAGGATCAGGGTGATCAGCAGGGTGTATTTCCAGGAAGCCGTAAATGCGATCGAACGGTTGAGTTGCATTGGGTTGAATTGATGTAGGAAAAATACAAATTAGTTACGAAGTTATGGGGTTATGAGGTGAGGAAACCACCCCGTCAGCGCTTGCAACGCTGCCACCCCTCCTTAAAAAGGAGGGGGTTAAATTGTAATCCTGGTAAGCTGTTAGGAATGCACTTACTTACCCGCCTACCGAAACAAATTCGTAACTTCATATAAAATTCTCTGAATGAAGCCTTTCAAGGTGTTATACCCCTATCGTTTTCATATTTTCCTGTTCACCCAACTCCTGGTGCTGTTCGGGTCGCTTATTATTCCGGTACAGGAATGGGAAAGTTTGTTCTTATCGGTGTTTTTGCTGTTTAACCTCATGGGTGGATTTACCATACTCTCAAGGAGGAAGAAGCTCTTTTATACCATTTTATTTCTCATTGGTTTACAGATCTTTGTTGCTTTTTGGAAGCCGCTCGATAGTTTATTTATGAAGCTTAGAACCGGGTTGTTTTTAGTCTTGTATGTTCTTTTTTTTGTAGAGGTCCTTCATCAGATCATCCGAGAAAAAAAGGTGAACAGCGAGGTGATCCTGGGGATGTTCAGTGGGTACATCACTCTGGGATTTATAGGGTTGTTCCTGCTGCAATTGATCATCCTTCAGTATCCCGACGCCCTTTATTTCAATATTGATCAACCCGACACTTCTATTGGCACCTCCCAATTAATGTACTTTTCCTTCATCACCTTACTTTCTATTGGTTATGGTGATATCGCACCGGTTGTACCTACGGCCCAGAAAACAGCTATTCTTTTAGGGTTGTCAGGCCAATTCTATCTTACGGTGGTGATCGCTATGATTGTGGGGAAATATTTGAGAGATAAATGAAGTGGGTGAAGGGGTGAAGAGGCTAAGAAGCAAAGGAGGACCGAACGGTTGTGAAAGGTTCAGTGAAACTTTCATAGTGAGGGGCCAGCCGGCGCACTGGGAAGGCCGGGGTGGTTCGCAAGTTCTTTAAAGTCTGAATTTATAATCCGTCAGCGGTAAGGACCGAACCTTAAAAAAAAAGCCCCCGCCCGGTTTAGGGAACGGGAGGAGGCTTTCAATCATCAACCAATAAAAAAATCAACTTCAATTATGAGATCTTTACTTTGTGTTCCAAGGGGGGCGGGAACACATTGCTTATCTCAAGTAGGATAAGTGATATCTTAATGCAAAGAGATGAAGTTTAAAGTAAAACCAGAATGAGTCTTTCTTCTTTCATCATGGCTCTTTGCTCTATTTCATTATTTCAACACTGCAAATATAGGAAGGATAATCCCCTGAGCCTTTGTATAAAACCAGCAATAAATTGCTGTTAATCAGCGTTTTATGCATTTCGTCGATGATTTTTAGATGGCTCAGAGGTATATTCGGATTTACTGGAGATTATGTTCTATTGTGGTTGTTCAGTTAAGGGTTAAGGGTTAAGAGTTAAGAGTGAGAAAATTGAGTTTCAAAGATTTCGTCTTTGCGGGTTTTGTGAAATCCAAATTTCTTGTAAAAGAGTATGACGGATTGAAAAAATTAAAAAACAACGGGCTCCTTCCCCTGGTCAGGGGAAGGTGACGCCGGCTCTCGATAGCTATCGATGAGGCGGAGTCGGAAGGGGTTGTTTTATTTTGGTTAAATACAACCCGCCCCGTCTCAGGGTTTCACCCTGATCCACCCCTCCCTGTCCAGGGTGGGGAGCCACATTTTGTATACTGTTTCAATAGAAAATTTAAATCAGTCAGAGGTAGTTTACCCCTAGACAAACTCGTCCCTCAAACTCGAACTCATCCCTCAATACGTCCTCGTCATATCCTCATCAACCACCAAAATATAATCGGCTTTCCCGGCGTGTTCTTTTTCCAGTTTAGAGATGTCTTCCTGCAGTACCGTGGTAAAGGTTACGATTTCCAGTTCCGGTTTTTGACGTTTGATATACCAAACGATCCCTTCCTTAAAATCGGAGTGGTAAGATCCGTTATAGTGAATAAAGATCGATCTCTTTTTCATGTTTTTAAGAATAAAGTGCGCCATGGTCGCGTCTTTCATCGCCTGGGCCATCACCAGGGTTTCAGAGCCATGACCGCCCATCATTTCCAGGATCTTTTGATAAGTAGGCAGCTCCGGATCAAAGGCAATAGGGAGCGGAGCCATCCAGTTTTTTTCTTTTTCGCTAAGGCTGTCCAGCACTTCAAATCCGCCTTTGTAGACATCGTTGGCATATCTTCTTGGGATATTGGTAGCTACAAAACGGATGCCCTTATCTCTGGCGAAATTCAGCAGGGGAGCATAATCAGTTGGGTAATTAGGCCATAATCGGGCCAGGGTATCCAGGGCTTTCTTATCGATTTCTTTGCTGAGGTATTGATTGACGGCATCCTGGTTGTCGGCTTCGAACATTTCGGCCCCCATTACCAGTTTTTCTTTACTGTGAAGGTCTTTGGTGATCTCCAGTTGCAGCCAATGGGCTATGGGGTCGTTGTGGAGTTCTCCCAGGAAGACAAGCTCCGATTTTTCCATATTTCGCAGCATTTTTTTATAGGAGACTTTTTTCCCTTTTTGATTATAAATGCGGTAAGGCTCTTTCTGAGCGGTGGCCTGGCCAAGAGTCAGGATAAAGGCAATAAGCAAGAAAATATTTTTCATGAAACGGTTCTGGTTTGAAGTAAATATAAGCAAGCTCTTCAAATTTCATTGGTCATCCTGTAAATGATCTTCTCAACTGGAGCATGAATAATTTGTGAAAAGAAATACTTACCTTCAATACAATCAATATGTTAGGCGATGCCGAAAGTACCTCAGCAGATTCTTCTACTTTTTTTGCTCTTTTTTTTCACGATAGCCCTGCCACGGGGATACGCCCAGACTTTTGAGCAATTCATGAGAGGACAACCGGTTATAGATGTGCATTTGCACCTATACCGTGGCGATGCCCAAAGCGAATTTTACAATCCGGATAAAATAGGAAAAGGCAAGGCCCTTGATACCCTGCGGGAATCATGGCTTATGGAATCTCTCGACAACAACCATGTGGTACTGGCCCTGGGAGGTGGCAGTGTAAAGTACGCTAAGGAATATGGCAAGGCTGACCCCCGTATCTGGGCAGGTATTACCTTTCCGTGCAGTAAGATGGCAGCCCGCGACTGGCCCTGTGAAAAGGAGTTTATGAGCTATGAAGAGCTAAAGCTGCTCTATGAGGATAATCAGTTCCGGGCCATGGGAGAAACGCTTTTTAATTATTATGGCATCCCCCCAACCGATCCGCGGTTAGATCCCTATTGGAAGCTGGCTGAAGAATTGCAGCTCCCTATTGGAGTTCACAGTGATGCCGGTCCGCCCGGGGTCAATAAAAAAGAACGCCCGAATTACAATCCTGAATACGCAAACCCGGAATTACTTCGACCCATTCTGCAGAAGTATCCCAACCTGAAACTTTACCTCATGCATTTCGGGGGCTCCTATTCAGAACAGGCCATGGCCTTGATGCGCGACTATCCCGGGGTGTATTGTGATATGAGCGCCATAGCCCTCTATCAATCCCAGGATGTATGGGAACCCAATTTAAAATTGCTTTATTCCCGTGGACTCGGAGACCGGCTAATGTTCGGTTCCGATTTTGAAGGTACCATAGAAGATAACCTGAGAGTAATCTTCAATATAGGCTGGCTGAACGAAGCTCAGAAAAGGGATATACTGTATTTCAATGCCGCCCGGTTTTTGGAGTTGACCGAAGAGGAGAAGCATCGGCATCATTCGCAGGTGGTTTCTATGATGAAAGAGCAAAGATGAAAGAGCAAGACAGCAATTTATAATCTATAATCCATCATTTATAATTAAACTAAACGCGTCTTGCGCGTTTAGTTTACTCTCTTCTCAAAACCTTCAAAGGCGCACTTTTGATCACTCCCCGGCTGTTGCTCCAGCCAATGAGCAGGGTAAGCAGTGTAATTCCCGGGAACAGTACCACAAACGGGAACCATGACGGCACAAAGGTGGTGTCGAAAGCAAAATACGCCAGCAGCCAACAGCTTATCAGTGATAACAACACCCCGATCAGGCTGCCCAAGGCACCCAGGTAGAGGTATTCCAGGGCTACGATCTTAGTGATCTGTTTTCCCTTGGCGCCCAAGGTTCGCAAGAGCACACTCTCCTTAATACGCTGGAACTTGGTACTGCGAATGGCTCCGAACAGTACAATGATCCCGGTGATAATGCTGAAGGAAGCAATAAAGTTGATGATCCAGGAGATCTTGCTCAGCAGATCCTGCAGTATGTTTAATAATTGCCGGAGGTCAAGAACTGAGATGTTCGGAAAGAGCCTCACCAATTGCTGCTGAAACCTCGCAGAGATGTTTTCATTGCCTGCTTTGGTGGTAAATACCCTGAACTGAGGGGCATTTTCCAGTACCCCGGCAGGGAAAAGAATATTGAAATTGGGCTCCATACGGCTCCAGTCTACCCGGCGGACACTTTTGATCACGGTAGGCATCAGCACGCCCTGTACGTTAAAAGTAATACTGTCGCCCAGGGCAACCCCGGCATCATCTACAAAGTTTTCACTCACTGAAATGGGAATTACACCCTGTCTTGTTGTTGAGTCTACAAAGGTGCCCTGAACGAGCTCTTCAGATTCCACCATTCTGCTGCGATAGGTGGTGCGGAACTCATGGCTCAGGATCCATCGGTTGACTTCCCGGGCAGTATCCTTTCGGATCTCATTGACAGGCCTGCCCTTGATACTGGCAATACGCATGGTAACAATGGGAATATCGCTGATCACGTTCATCTCATTTCCTTCAATAGTTTTGGTAACCCCCTGCCGTTGGTCGCTTTGCACATCAAGGAGTACGATATTCGGATTGTTTTGCTGGTCTTCCAGGGTGGCCTGGGCCAGCAACATGTCTTTGGTAAAATAGAGGGTAGAGATCAAAAAACTCCCCACCCCAATGGCCAGGATAAGGATGAGGGTCTGGTTTTGCGGACGGAACAGGTTAAGCAGACTCTGGCGGGCCTCAAAGTTCCAGTGCTTTGGGAAATATCGCTTGATACCCTGCATAAAGAGGTGGGCAACCCCACTGAGAATAGCAAAGGTAATCCCGATCCCGATCACGAACCATAGGGCATAGCGAACATTATCCAGCAGCCATAACGATATAAGAAATATGGATGCGAAGATGGCCGCGAATACACTCCAACCCCACTTTTTAGGAAGGGTGGATGCAGTGGTTTGTTTTCTCAGAGTTTGTAAAGGCGATACCCCCAGGGTGGTTAACAAAGGGTAGAGGGCAAAGAGCACACTCATTAAAACTCCCAATAGAAGACCGCTTACCACGGCCGGGATAGAGACAGAAAGGCTGAGGTTCACCGGCAGAAGGTCTTCCAGGAAATAAGGGAAGAACTGCTGTAATAACAATCCGACACCAACCCCAAGGAGTCCTCCCAGCAGCCCCATAAAGGAGATCTGCAACAGGTAGATCATAAAGGTTTGTCTGCGGGTGGCACCCAGGCATTTGAGCAAGGCTACAGCAGAAAGTTTTTCTTTGATATAAATATGGATGGAGCTGGCAATACCAACGCATCCCAGTAATAAGGCAATGAAAGCCACCAGGTTGAGAAACTTCCCGAAATTCTCATAGCGGCGTCCTAACCGGCTGCTGGTGGAGGTATGGGTGTCAAGGTCGGCATTCTCATCGTCAAGCATGGGATCTACTACCTCATCGAGTACCTCCAGATCTGAAAGGGTATCTTCAAAATAGAATTCATAATCTACCCGGCTGCCCAGTTGAACGAGCTGTGAAGGTCCAATAAAACGATGGGGAATAATGACAGGAGGCGCTATGGCGCCAAACATGGTATTACTGCCCGGGGCTTTTTTCAGGGCTCCCAAAACGGGGAGACTGATCTCTCCCAGGTTAATGGTGTCACCCGGTTGAATATTAAATTGCATCATCAGGGTGGCATCCATCAGGGCACCTCCCTGCTCCTGGTATTCCTGAGCGGCTGACGTTGGTTCCGTTTCCAGAGACCCATAAAAAGGGAAGCCCCCTTCTATACCTCTAACGCGTACCAAACGGGTCTGGTCGGTACTTGAAAAAGAGGCCATGGAGGCAAAGCTTACCTCCCGGGCATCATAGCCTCCAAGGGAGTCCATCAGAAAAACCACCCGTTCGTTGGGTTCCTTGTCGCTGTCGATGATGTAATCGGCCCCCATGAGCTCTTTTGATTGGAGAGCAATGTTTTCTTTCAGGGTATCGCTAAAAGATTGAATAGATACCACAGCTCCAATACCGAGAATGGTAGAAGCCATGAATAACAAGATGCGCCCCCAGCTGGCTCTTCCGTCTCTCCAGGCCATTTTTAAAAGCCATCCGAATCCTGCCTTATGCTTTAAAGGAGTACTCATACCGTGGTTTCGTTTTCAATCAGTTTTCCTCCTTTTAAACGGATCATATGATCGGTCATCCCGGCCAGTTCCATATCGTGGGTCACAATGACCAGGGTGGTGCCGGTCTGTTTGTTGAGTTCAAACAAAAGGTTGGTCACCTTTTCGCCGGTGGCCTCATCCAGGTTACCCGTGGGCTCATCGGCAAACAGGATCTGTGGTTTGTTTGAGAAGGCCCTGGCTAACGCAACCCGTTGTTGCTCTCCCCCGGAAAGTTGGTTCGGGTAGTGATCCATGCGACTCCCGAGTCCGACCTTTTCCAATAGTTCCCTCCCCGTGGTATCGGCATTTTTAACACCCTGTAATTCCAAGGGCACCACTACATTTTCTAAGGCAGTAAGTGTGGGTAAGAGTTGAAAATCCTGGAATACGAATCCAACCTTCTGATTGCGAAGGATGGCCCGTTCATCTTCAGTAAGACTGCTCAGTTCCGTACCGCAAAGGGTAACACTTCCGCTGTCGGTGGTGTCAAGTCCGGCACATAACCCTAACAGGGTGGTTTTTCCGGAACCCGAGGGGCCTACAATAGAAAAACTGGAGCCTTCAGGTATGGAAAAAGAGACATCATTCAATACGGTCAGTTCTTTACTGCCGCTACGATATGTTTTAGTAAGGTTATTAACCTTCAGGATGTGGGTCATTTTTGGTAATTTGCAGGAACGCAAAAACTAAACGTATGCATTCAAAAGTTTTCGGTGAGGTGAAGATAAGAAATTGGCACAGGATATGGCTCATGACCCTATTGATACTCTTTATGGGGTGTAAGAAAGGTGCCGAAAGTGATCGGCAGGGAGTCGGGAGTCGGGAGTCGGGAGTAGTCAATGATACTACTCAGCAAGATCAAAAAGCCACTGATTCCTGGAGTTCGGAAACCGATTCAGAGTGGAATAAGGAGACGGCGAAGGGCACAAAAAATATAGTGTTCTTCGGCAACAGCCTGACCGCAGGCATGGGGCTCGATACCCAGGAGGCGTTTCCTGCCCTGATCCAGAACAGACTGGATTCTTTGGGGTTAGACTACCAGGTAGTCAATGCCGGACTCAGCGGGGATACCACTGCCAGCGGACTCAGCAGGTTGGACTGGATCCTGGAGAATGAAGTGGATGTTTTTGTGTTGGAACTAGGGGCAAATGACGGCCTTCGCGGCATTCCCCTTACAGAAACCCGAAAGAACCTGCAGGCCATTATTGATAAGGTGAAAGCTAAATACCCCGATACGACCATCATCCTGGCCGGAATGCAGATCCCACCCAACCTGGGGGAGGAATACACCACCGAATTCAGAAGATTATTTGGTGAGCTGGCTCAAAAGAATGACCTGGCGTTGATCCCCTTCTTATTGCAAGGCGTAGCCGGCGATCCTGAGCTCAACCAGGAAGATGGCATTCACCCCACCGCAGAAGGGCAGAAGATATTGGCGGATAATGTTTGGGAGGTTTTGAGGGAGGTAGTTGATAATTAGGTACTCGTCTTCGCGAGCCCCACTATAGTGGGGCGTGGCGATCTCCCAAAACAATCACCGAACACGTAGAAAATTTACTATATTTAAATAAAATAGATTCTAATGTTCGAGACGAGCTGCGTGTATATCCTAACCAATGCTCATCATACAGTTTTATATGTTGGAGTTACAAGCAATTTGACTCGCCGAATCTATCAGCATAAATCAAAAATGTATCCCGGGTTTACAACTAGATACAATTGTTCCCTGCTTGTTTATTATGAGACGTTTCTGGATATGCAGATGGCTATTGCAAGAGAGAAACAAATCAAAAAACGTAGTAGAACCTATAAAATAAATCTCATAGAAGCTGATAATCCGGAATGGAATGACCTCTCTGAGGGATGGATTTTTGATGTTATTTAGGGACTTCAAATTTCTTATGAATTCAGTACTTTAACAGGGAGATCGCCACGTCACCCTGAAGGGTGCCTACCACTGACGGATTTAGATTCTCTGTTGAAAAAAATTATAAAATGTGGCTCCCCACCCTGGACAGAGGGCCGAACGTTAAGAAAACAGCCAGTGGCTGTTTTTAGTGAAGGAGCCAGCTGGCGTGAGGGCGATCAGGGTGAAACCCTGAGACGGGGCGGGTTGATTCAGGTAATCT
Source organism: Robertkochia marina (assembly GCF_004799345.1). Classification (GTDB taxonomy): domain Bacteria; phylum Bacteroidota; class Bacteroidia; order Flavobacteriales; family Flavobacteriaceae; genus Robertkochia; species Robertkochia marina. The sequence goes on along the minus strand of NZ_SSMC01000001.1, from coordinate 676,814 downwards.
TCACATACAACCCCTTCCCCTCTTGCTTTCAGCAAGAGTACCTTCCCCTGACCAGGGGAAGGAGCCCAATATTAATATAACTAATTCGTCATCATTCTCCACAAGAAATCAAATTTCAGCGGTCTCGCGAAGACGAATTAATAACAAAGCTTAAGTGGGGGCTTCATTAATCGAATGAATATTAGTTCCACCCCATCACTCCATATCATTAAACTCTACCCAATACCCATCCGGGTCCTGTATCCAGGTTTGGCGCACGCCATCAGCTCTGGATTGTACGTAGTAATCTTCTCCGCCACCCAGGGAGGTGTAGATCACGCCCTTGGCTTTCAGATAGGCCAAAAAGCCATCAAAATCGCTTACAGAAAGGGCAAAATGATTGAAGGTACTCGGATTGATCTCCACTCCGGGGACTTCCCCTACATGCAGTTCCAGTTTATCGCCTGCAGCGACGAACATTTGGTTCTCAGGTAGTTCGGCCGGGATCTCCTTTAACTGCAGAAGTCCGAGATAAAAATCCCTGCTTTTTTGAAAATCACTCACCACCACCGTGGTGTGTTGGAGGGTTAAACGGAATTCAGGGGTGTTTTCAGAAGCCGGGGCCTGATCCTGTGCGTTGGTATTACTAATGGTAAACAGTGTCAAAGCCAGGGGTAGTATGATGCCCAAAAAACAGGATTTTGTTCTTCTTAGATGATGACTGCTGGTATTGGTTGATGTTGTCATTGCGATCTGTTTATAGTGAAAGGTTGGTGTTAATTATTAATAAGTTAATGATTTTCATGGATGTAGAGTAAAAATGCCGGGAGTGTCGTTTAATTTTGTCTACTCGATTACCGCCTTGCATTGCCCTCGCGCTAGCTGGCTCCATCGCTAAAAACAGCCGCAGGCTGTTTTCTATACGCTCGGCCCTCTGTCTACCTGCCTGCCTGCATGATCAACAAGGGTAAGAAGAGCCAGAGATGGAGTGTTTTGTAAGTGGCTAAAGCGATGGTTTTCATAGTTGTTTTTCGTAAAGCCTTCTTATGGCGATTCCAGATATTCTTTTTCCTGAAAAATGGAATAGGCCTGCTCAGCCTTTTCCAGCACCTCCACCGCCTTTTGTTTAAGCGAATCCAATTGTTCTTCAGGGAAAAACGCACCCCTACGGATAACTCCTTCGATGCTCAGGGTATTCCGGATATCTTCCAGGGGATTAGCCCCCAGTAATACCAGGTTGGCCTTTTTTCCGGGGGTTACACTCCCTTCGGTTGCTGTTGTTCCTCTGTACTTTGCCGGGTTAATGGTCGCCGTTTGCAGGGCATGTAAAGGACTTAATCCTGCCTCTACCAGGAGTTCGAGCTCCATATGCAAGCTTCGACCACCTTCCAGATCTGATCCTGCGAGGAGCTTAACGTTTTTATCGGCCAGTTTTTTTACCGAGTTCATACGATAATCAATAGTTGTTTTGAACTCTCCCTGGTTGTGATGTTCTTTTTTAATAAGGTCGCCTCGGGCGGTAGGATGGAGGAATTGCTGAAATTGTTCATTGGCAAACAGAGTGTCTTCTGGGTAAGAATTCAGCTTCTGAAGTACTAATGTAGGGACCACCCAGGTATCAGAATCTGCCAAAAGACTGAAGAGAGAGTCTTCCTTTTGTAAGTCAATGGATTGGATGGGCTCGGTTTCCAAACTTCGGAAAAGATCGTAACTCGGCTTGTCCGGGCCTTCCTTGCTAAGGGTTGCTGCTACCTCACGGAATTGCTCTCTTATTTCGTCTTCGTTGGTGGCAGAAGACAGCTCCAGTCCGATAAGATGTTCAATGGTCTTATGCCCAAGTTTAATGGCTTCAATGGCACTGACATCGGCCGGGATATGTCCGCTAACCTCCATTTCGAGTTCCTTCGCACGCTCATGAATGGCCAGGTAGGCTTCCCGTGAAAGAAAAGAGTAGGTTTTTATGAAATCGAAACCTTGCTGGTGAAGTGTGTCGGTCCACGCCCTTGCCTGCTCCGCATCAGCGATCAAAATATGATGGTCTCCTGGCATCCACGAAGATACTCCATCAATAAGGGGGCTGCCAATCATGTATTCGGCAGGGCCGGGAATCAGGCCTTTCATGATACTGTCCCGGGTGGCAAAATCGTCCGGAATACCACTCATTTCCCGTACGCCGGTAATGCCGTGAGCGAGGTATAGTGGCCAAATGGCTTTGGTCATCAGTGAATCTCCCATATGGTGCATATGCATATCCCAAAGCCCGGGGATCAGGTATTTATCACTACCATCGATAATTTGTGATGCTTCAAGGGTGTTCCCGGGAAGTGAATCCAGAATATAAGCAATGGTATCGGCAGCAATAACAACAGTTTTCAAAGGCCATACCTCCCCGTTGATCACATCGATAACATTCACATTAGTGATGATCAGGTCGCCTTTGACTTTTTGTTTTTCTTTGCAGGAAATGCATAATCCCAGTAGCAAAACAAGTGCTATTACCTTAAAAGGGATGGAGAAAAGTTTCAATGATTTTATTTTCATACTTGGATCTTAAAAAGGAAATGGGTTTATCTGCTTTTAGATCTGACCCTTTCCAGATTTAGTTTATAATAGTTTAGTCGATGATCATTTTGCACTTCAGCCTTTCTAATGGCTTCTCTGAAATACGCTTCGGCATTCTCAGTTTTCCCTGATCTTAAAGCAACCTGTCCAAGCATATCCCATATATCAGGGGAGTTCGGATAATGGATGAGATTCATCTCCAAAACCGCCATAGCCTTTTCCGGTTCATTTTTAAGTAAGTATTGATACCCTAAGGCATTCAAGTATATTTCTTTGATCATGATGGAATCACCTTCGTTTTCAGCTATGCTGGCATTCAATCTCCTGGCATAGGCTACCCCTTTCTGTTCAATAGCTTCTTCAATAATAGCATCAAGGTATTGGTGAGTCCTGACGGTTTGAGCTTCTATTTGGGCTAATTCGTTGGCAGTAGTTCTGTACCCTGTGAAGAGGGTATCTGCATGAATCATCCAATGAACTTTACTTGCCTGCTTGGAATTATCGGTAAAGGAAAGCGATACGTTCGGATCGTAAAGGGTTGGGTGATCTTGGGAGATCGCTCCCAGCAGGAATTGTAGGTTATTAATGGGAAGGAGGTGATCTTTGGTTGAGAAAGCTGAACCTAAAGAGGCATACTGGATGGTTAAATCGCCTTTATTTTGCCGGACCTCCATTTTAAAAGGAGGGGCATTTTCAAAATCATCAGCTATATAGATGCCTTCCAGGGCTTCCACTTGGTTTTGGGTCAATGTTAAAAAGGATTTTGATTCGGGAAAGGGGATCATGTTTGGCTTTGCCGCAACAATATCCAGGTCGTTCAAAAGCGCCTCAAAAGCGCCAAGGTGTTCCCCATTACGGCTGTGATTCATATAGATCACGATGGTATTTTCTTCAGGGAAGGCATAGGCCCGGGTGCCATCATGCCCTCCATGCCAGAAATACTGCAACTGGCCATTGGTATTTCGCTGTAATGCCCACCCCAGGCCATAATTATCGCCATGTTGGGAAAGCGCAAGATCGATGGTGTTTTCCTGAAGGAGGTGCACCTTGTCATGCTTGCCCTTGTCTAACCAAAGCTGCATAAAGGTGGCGTAATCCATGGCCGTACCCCAAAAACCCCAGGCTCCGGGGTAAAATGCCCAACGGACTTCATATTTGTGAGTCCAGAATTTTCGGTAGCGCCCCTCCTCCCAACGGTAACGACTATTGACCCTCGAAGCCCAGGGTTCATCAGGAGTGAAAAAGGGATATAGCTCCTTTATGTTCAAAGGTTTAAAAATTTTGTTAGCGATGTATTTATCGGTACTTACCCCACTAACCTGTTCTATAATGTAACCTAACAGGAAATAGTTGAGGTTGGCATAGGCATATTGACCAAGTTCAAGGGTGGGTTTTACCTGTGCCCATCGCTCGGTCCAGGCCTTAAAGTCCGTTTCATATACCGGTAAATAGTCGATGTCTTCATACCCCGAAGTATGGCTCAGCAGGTGTTTGATCGTTGTATTAGGGTGCCCTTTAAAGGAGGGGAGGTATGCAGTAACCTTATCGTTTAGCGATAATTTATCCTCTTCCATTAAATGCAGGATGGCTGTGGCGGTGATCGGTTTCGACATGGACATGATCGACCAGATGGAGTTCTTTGCTACGGGTGTTTTTTCTTCCCGGTCACTCCATCCAAATGCCTCATGAAATATGGTTTTCTCGTTTTTTATGATCAGCACCTCCGCACCGATCAAATGCCCCTCTTCTACCCATTTGGAGATCTCCTGATCCAATAGTTGAAGGGAGGACTTAGCAATTCCTTCCTTCTCCGGATCAGATTGTCCGAAGCCCGAAAAAAACATACATAGCAAAAGTAACCGGAAGAGTTTCATGGATTTATTCTTTACTATGGTTTTGCCTTGGTAATTCTTCCCCCGGCTTGTACTGACTTTCCAGGTTGTTCAGAATGTCTTCCATGTAAAACAGCACCTCTCTGAATTCACCTTCGGTGTACATTTTTGCCTGGTCATCAAAATAAGGAGAGTGGCTATGCGCACTTTGGCCTCCTGCCATAAGGGCTTTGGCTCGGATGTTTTCGCCGAATTCCACCGCTGCTACAAAGCTATTTCCGGCAACACCGTACCAGGATTTGTTCTTATCAGATGAATAAGCTTCAAAGGAGGAGAGGTCTCCCCAAATGGCTGAACCCCTCGCCATAGGCAGGCTGGAGTTCTCGTCAGAAAAGTGCTGGCTAAGGGGGTCTTCAAGGCGTTGATATCGTACTAAGTCCCCATAGGGTACTTCCCAGCGCCCCCATTCTGATGTAAGAGAATCTAAGGTGTTCTTGAACAGCAGTAATTGCTTTTGAGCAGGCAGGCTGTCAGAGAGATAGTTTACATAGGAGATGATCTCTCCAGGGCCGTTTATAGGGATGATCCTTTGTAAGAGGCCATCAAAAAGGTATAGCGTTACCAGGTTGTAGGCCACTGAAGTTTCATCTGCCTGGCCATCCCATTCTTTAATTAATCTCATGGGCTCATTGAGTTCTGGAAAGTTGGTGCCAGATTCTTTAAAGGCATTCACCAGGCTTTTTTTAACCTTCATATGCGCGGGAAATCGGTTGTAATAGGCAAGGTCAATGAGGCCATCAATATCCAGTGATCTTACTTGTGAAAAAAGCGAGTCGGCCAGGCGCACCCGAAAGTTTTCAGGATCGGTAGCCATATAGGGGGGATAATCTTCTTGTTTCGGACTATCCTTCCCGGCACTCATAAATGGGGTTGAATTACAGTTAATGATCCATCCGTTTTCAGGGTCTTCTAAAGTGATCATATCGTCCCATTCATGAAGCCCTTGCCATACATCAGTGCTGTCGCTTACGGGGTAAGGGTTGGAATAATCCCTGTTTTCAGGTCTTTTGGGCATAAAATTTCCATGGAAATAGGCAATGTTGCCATCTTTCCCGGCATACATGGTGTTGTTGGTGGCGTCTGCACGAATCTGGAGGACTTCTTTAAACTCTTTAAGGTTTCCGGTCTTCATAAGTTTAAAAGATTGCTCAAGGGATTTCAGTGGACGCCAATGTATTTTTGTTACAACAGGCGAGCCATGCTCAGTTTGATGGGTTACTGGGCCCAGGGAGGTTCTGAGGATCTCAACGGTAGTATTTTTCATTTCCTGATCAGCCTTAAAAGCCAGGGAGATCTGTTTTTTTGTGAAGGTAAGGGTGTCTTTGTTAAAGATGAAGGACTCGGCGGGGTCGAGGCTGTTGGTTTCCAGAATGAATTGATCAATATTGTCAGCATAGCTGGTGGTGTGGGCCCATCCATTGTTCTCGTTGAATCCCTGGTAGATAAAGAATTGCCCCCAGGTGATCGCCCCATAGGCATTTAATCCCTCCTTACTTATTATATGAGCTTCAGTTCGATAGTGTAAATAGGTATGTGGATTGATGTAGAGAAGTGGATTTCCCGTAACACTTAGATTATTTCCAACGGCAAAACTATTTGATTCACCTTCATCAAGCCACACCGATGCATCCCGGGAAGATTGGTCAGGGAAATAATAGGATCCTATGTCTGTTCTTTGGGGACCTTGGATGTCGTTGTCAATGTTTTTTGTAATGGAACCTTCGAAGTGAAACAGCCACATCCAGGGTTCAAAAGAGGTAAGAATCTTTGGCTGCACCTCGGGGTGAGACCTTAAATACCAATTCACGCCTTCTGCTGCAGCTTCACATAAATGTTGCATCCATTCAGGAGCCTTTTTATAGAGTGTTTTGGCCTCATCGATATCCATATAAAGACGAATTTGCAGATCTCTGATGAGTGATCTTTCATCGCCATCCCATTCAGCCAGGCGCCCCATTGCCTTCACCAGGTTGTACTCTACAGCTGTAAAATTATCTTCGCACTGAGCATAGAGCAATCCAAATACAGCCGCCGCATCCGTCTCCCCCACTACATGAGGCACCCCCCAGGTGTCCCTGTAAATGGTGACCTGCTCGGCCAGGGCCGGACGGTCTTTTTCTTGTTTCTTTTGGCAGGAAAGTAAAAGAATCAGTGGTGTGAATAACAGCAGATATTTCATAATGGTTGAGTTGTTTTTACCGGGGGAAAGGATTCTACTTTAAGGTCAATTTGATATCGATACAGTGACCTTCTCTTTACTGATTCTTTTCATCGGCTGCAGCTTCCAATAGGTCAGTGACCGCCAGGCCCATTCCATGGGGCCAAAGCGGAAATAGTGTAACCACAGCGGACTCACCACTAGTTGTATTAACCATACCGCTGCCATGACATAATAGGTCTCGTAACGTTCCAGTTTTCCGAAATACCCCAGGCCATAACCGTAGAAGAAGCACCCGCAAAGCAGGGTTTGCACCATATAATTGGTCAGGGCCATGCGTCCTACTGCCGCCAGGGCTTTTTGAAGAGATCCAAGGAAAGGCGTTTTGATCCAAAGCATGACGAGTGCAATGTGCCCCAGGGTCGTGAAAAACCTTCCGATGCCATAAGTGGTTCCTGTTTTGGCTGTGGCCAAAGGACTGAAATCTGCCTGGAGCTGGGCCTGCATTTCCCAATAGTTGACCATAAGGCCAAAGCCATATCCGACCAGGGCCATGATCAGGTAGAAACGCCCACTCTTTCCGTTTTGAAGAATATTCCATTTGTAAAGGGCCATGCCCAGGAAGAACATGCACAAGAGGTCCCAGACAACAAAACTAAAGGTGGCACTACCCAGCCAAAAGTCGGTTTGAGGCTTTAAATTTTTCCATACGGAGAGGTAACTGCCTTGCATGCCTTTATTTTTCATCGCCACTTGTTCCGGGGTCATTTTTTCCTGCCTTTGTTGCCATGACTTTATTGTGTTGGCTTCCGTTTCACTGAGGGAGATGCCAAATTGTTGTTTTTCGAGCAACTCGGTGGCCTCCTGAGCTGCATGAGCCGTATCTGTATAATTGAGAATTCCTTTAGCCGTTTCTATGCCAAGCATGAGCAGGGAACACAATAAAAGGTGCTTGGCCTTAAGATGTCTGAAGGGTAATAAGATCAAGGCCATTAGCCCGTAGTGAAACAAAATATCAAAAGACCACAGCATGACATAGGCGTGGAAGAGTCCGAAAAGCATCAGCCATAACAACCGGCGGTAATAGATCTCAATGGCTTTTCCTCCGGGAATCTTTTTCTCCAGTCGCGATAGGAAAAGTAAAAATCCCACCCCAAATAGAATACTGAACAACCCTCTCATAGTGCCCTCGAACAGGAGGGAGGTGATCTGCCAGATGGTTTTGTTGATACCTTCGAAATTGATCAGGGTAGGGTTGGAGTAGGAATCAAAAATAAAGGCGAAGCCCAGGATGTTCAGGATCAGGATGCCTAAGAGGGCAACACCTCTGAGAATATCCAGCGAGCGAATGCGCTCCTTCTCGGAAGTGGGCCGCAGGGAGGTCGGGTTGGTTGTCATTTTGAGTTATTGGTTGGTTGACTTTTGTCAGGCCGGGGGATAACTCATTGAAATTTAGGGAAAATTTATTAATGTATTGAAAGAAAGGTATTTCGTTGTTAAGAGTAAAGGAGCAAAGGGTCCATATTTAAACAAACTGTAATTTATACATGGTTCGTCTTCGCGAGGTTTGCGAAGCAAACTGTGGCGACCTGCCTGGCATGCCACGGCAGACAGGTCTCCCAAAATAAAGTACCGAACACTAAGAATTTGCAAGCCAAGATAAAATTCATTGAAGCCGATAATCCTGAATGGAATGATCTCTCTGAGTGGTGGATCTTTGCTATTACGTAGGAACTTCGAATTTGTTATGAATTCAATACTGTAACGCGGAGATCGCCACGTCACCCTGGAGGGTGCCTCGCGAAGACGAAACAGAAATTATCCTCCAACCCCATCTACCATGTACCATCTATAATTTATAATCCCTTCGTACGTACCTTAAACTCACCGGATCGTATCTCTCTTCTCCTCCGGGACCTTGGGCTGTCCGCGCAGTTGTTTTATAACTTCAAGCCTTAACCGATCCATCTCTTCCAGCATTTTGTCGATCTCGTCTTCATCGAGATCCAGAGAGTCGCTTCGCAGGAGATCTTCGAACTCTTTCATTGAAAAAGGTTGTGAATACAACTCCGGATTTCCTTTTGAACCGAAGATCTGTGAAAAGAAAGGATCGTTATCAAAGAATTCTGCCATATCCCTGCTGATAGGTTCCAGGATCCCGGGGATCTCTCCAAATAAGCTGTCGAGCATTTCCTGGTCGTAGGGTGCCACGGCACCATCTGCCGACCAGCTGTACACCGAATCATAGCGGATCAGGTTGCCGTTTTCATCGTATTCTTTGTTGACTTTCCAGGCTCCATGCTTGTCCTTCGGCTCCTGGGCCTGAAGGGTCCATATACTCCCCAAAATAAATAGTGATAAGATGATGGTTTTCATTGTTTTTTGATTGTAAGTGATTGATTATCAAAAATATGAATTTTTTAGGGATGTGGGGGGACCGAGCAGTCATGAAAGGTTCGGTGAACCTTTCATAGTGAGGGGCCAGCCGGCGGGCGGGCTAGAACCTAGAGTTCGAGGTGCGAGTTTCAGGCTGGAGTTGGAGTATTGAATTAGAACGTCTTTGCGAGATCGCTGAAATTTAATTTCTAGTGTAGGATTATGACGAATAATAGTATTAATAATAATAGGCTCCTTCCCCTAGTTAGGGGAAGGTGGCGCCGCTGTAAGCGGGGTCGGAAGGGGTTGTTTTAAAAGGGCTAAATACAACCCACCCCGTCTCGAGACTTTGTCTCTATTGCCCTCTCGCCTGCTGGCTCCTTCACTAAAAACAGCCGCTGGCTGTTTTCTGAACGATCGGCCCTCTGACTAGGGCGGGGAGCCTTTCCTTAAAAACTATCTTAATAAAGATTTAAAATCCGTCAGCGGTAGCTTTGCCCTGCAAAGCGTGGCAACCTGCCTGGCATGCAACGGCAGACAGGTCTCCCAAATCTGCCTCCAACCATTTCTCACATGGAGGAAGGTTACCAGGCCTTCCCTGCGCACCGCCTGGCCCCTCGCTATGAAAGGTTCACCGAACCTTTCATGACCGCTCGGTCCTCCCCACATCCCCCTTTCCCTTTTTTTTTTGTATTTTAAAAAGCAACCTGCCATTTCGCTTACAGGTGTTCCTTAATTCCTTGGCTTCTGTTAAGAAGCAGCCTGTTGTAACTTTAATTTTCTGCCCTCCCGGACCCATATACCCATCGCTGCTATGGATAACCTTTGAAAAAGAAAGATCTATGGCTAAAAAAGTAACCCGAAGCACGCAGTCAAAATCCATGTTCGGATTTGAAGTGAACCCTCCCGTATTTTTTATCTCCACTATAGTGATCGTCCTTGCCATTGCCCTGACCCTGATCTTCCGGGAATCGGCAGAAGGTTTTTTTGCTGATGTGCAAAGCGGGGTGGCCAATTATGCAGATTGGTTCTTCATTATTTCGGTAAACATCTTTTTATTATTCCTCATCTACCTCGCCCTTAGTAAATACGGCACTATGCGGTTGGGGGGCGATATGGCGCGACCTGAATTCAGCACCGGCTCCTGGTTTGCTATGCTTTTTAGTGCCGGGATGGGGATCGGTCTTCTGTTCTTCGGAGTGGGAGAGCCCGTCATGCATTTTCAGAATCCGCCCTGGGCTGAACCGGAAACGGCTGAGGCCGCTACCCAGGCTATGAATTTCACTTTTTTGCATTGGGGCTTTCACCCCTGGGCCATCTATGCCCTGGTCGGACTGGCTCTGGCGTATTTTACCTATTCCCGCGGACTCCCCCTCACCATACGGTCTATATTTTACCCCTTTCTGGGCGATCGTATCTACGGGATCATAGGCGACATCATTGATATTTTTGCGGTATTGGCAACCCTCTTCGGGCTCGCCACCTCTTTGGGGTTTGGAGTGCAACAGATCGCCTCGGGGCTCAACCATGTGTTTTCAATGCCTAACGGAATATTCACCCAAATGATCCTGATTGCCATCATCACCGTGATCGCTTCCACCTCTGTGGCCCTTGGAGTCGATAAGGGTGTAAAGGTGCTCAGTGAATGGAATATGCGGATCGCGTTTTTCCTGTTGATCCTTGCCTTAGTCCTCGGTCCGACGATCTACATCCTAAGATCCTTTATTGAAAATACGGGGAGCTACCTGTTTAATTTTCTTCAGATAGCCACCTGGGGAGAAACCTTTAACGGCACTACCTGGCAGGACAACTGGACCGTCTTTTATTGGGGATGGTGGATCGGTTGGTCGCCCTTCGTGGGGATGTTCATCGCCCGGATCTCTAAAGGGCGTAGTGTTCGCGAGTTTATCCTCGGGGTACTGCTTGTACCCTCCCTGGTGACCTTCTTCTGGATGTCGACCTTCGGGAGCTCGGCTATCAAGCAAACCATGGACGGGAAATCGGAACTTGCTGAAGCCATCGATGCTGATATTGCTACAGCCTTATTTGTGTTCTTCCAGGACTATCCCTTAACCATTGTGATCAATGTGGTAGCTGTACTGCTAATCGCCGGGTTTTTCGTTACCTCTTCCGACTCCGGATCCCTGGTGATCGATAGTCTGACCTCCGGAGGTAAAATAGATTCCCCGGTAGCCCAGCGTATCTTTTGGGCCGTGGTAGAAGGTGCGGTAGCGGCTGTATTATTGCTGGGAGGGGGGCTCCAGGCCCTGCAAACCGCTACAACGGTAACCGGGTTGCCCTTTGCGGTCATCCTTCTGGTCATGTGTTACTCCCTGCTGAAGGGCTTGCGGGAAGACTGGCGAAAACTCCAGCAAAAACGATCCCTGAAAGAACAGGAGAATTACGAAGAGATCATATCGAAGATCATAACAAAACGCAGTACATCAAAAAAACCAAAACCATTCTCTGATGAAACCAATTAAGAATATCCTTGTCGGACTGGACCTTTCTGAGATGGATGAGGTGATCATCCGCTACACCTCCTACCTTTCTGATCAACTTGGGGCAGAACATGTAGTTTTTGTGCATAATATCAAAAAATACGAGGTGTCTGATCTGTTTAAGGAACAATTAAAAGGTGTTGAGCTCGATGAGATGATCAGTGAAGAACTCGATGAGCTGGTAGCACAACATTTCAAAGCAAAGGCAGAGGCCGAAGTGTTGATCTCAGAAGACCCCTACACCGAATCGCTGATCAATTATGTGGTACAACGCAATTATATCGACCTGGTGGTGGTGGGTAATAAGAACAGTCATGTGGGCAGCGGAATTATTCCTGATAAGCTCCTGCGGATGGTTAAATGTGATATTCTATCCGTTCCCCGGGAGGCGGCCTATTCCATGGCCACCGTGTTTGCCGGAACCGATTTTTCATCAGAATCAAAAAAGACCTTTGAATTGGCCCGCTACCTTCAGGATCATGTAGGTTCAAAGGTCATTGCCGGACACGTATATAATGTACCCATCCAATTTTCACCCTACCTCGATAAGGAAGAAATGGTGCCAAAGATCGAGAAACACGTCAAAGAGAAGTTTGATAAGTTTCTCAAAAGAATCGATATGCCTGACCTGGAGACCCGCATCGTTCGCGGACGAAACACCCGGGTAGCCCAAAAGATCGTCGAGGAAACGGTGAAGGCCAATGCTGACATACTCCTGGTAGCCGATAAAGGAGGTAATATCTTCTCTTCCCTGCTGATCGGGAGTGTCACCGATGAGCTGTTCAGGAGTGTGTTGGAGATTCCGCTGTGGGTGGTTAAGTAGATTATAGATTGTGGATGGTAGATGGTAGATTTTTCTGAAGGTTATTGAAACCCGGACTTCTCGTGGAGAAGGATTACAATTAAAAATTATATTAAAATGGGCTCCTTCCCCTGGTCAGGGGAAGGTACTCTTGCTGCAAGCGAGAGGGGAAGGGGTTGTATGTGAGCTTAATTTAAATCAACCCGCCCCGTCTCAGGGTGCCACCCTGATCGCCCTCACGCCAGCTGGCTCCTTCACTAAAAACAGCCACTGGCTGTTTTCTTAACGTTCGGCCCTCTGTCCAGGGTGGGGAGCCACATTTTATATGTTTCTTCAACGAGAATTTAAATCCGTACAGTGGTAGGCGGCCCTATTGGCCGACGTGGCAATCTCCTGAACCTTCCTAAATTCCTTCCACCATCGGAGTTAATTTTGGAAACACTATTAATCCCCTCCTTGGAAAGGAGGGGTGGCCGTAGGCCGGGGTGGTTCGATTCAGGTTACCGAATTGGATGAGGGCTTCTTCCTGAATGCCAGTTTAAATCTGCAGACTGTAAACTGCAGACTGAGCACTGAGCAAACTGTAACAAATCTCCTCTAAGAACTACTAATAAGCACATCAATCAAAGATCACCTTCATGAAACTATTTTTTGTAAACACCCTGTTGCTTTTAGCCATTCCCCTATGCTCTTTTGCACAGCAAGACCTGGAAGCTGCCATTAAGGAAATGGACCGCCTGTATTTTGAGGCTTATAATACCTGTGATATGGAAACCCAGGCCGACTTTTATCACGAAGAAATAGAGTTTTATCACGACCATACCGGGCTAACCACCGATAAGGCTGCCATTTTGAAGTCGACAGAAGAAAATATATGTGGTAAAGTTTCCAGGGAATTACTCGAGGGGAGTATCGAGGTAACTCCCATTCCCGGGTTCGGGGCGGTAGAGATCGGAAAACATTCCTTTATCAACCATATGGAAGGCGGCAGCAAGTCTGAACCCAGTAAGTTTGTTATTGTCTGGAAAGACACCCCCGACGGCTGGAAGATCTATCGGGTGATTAGTTTGCATTGAGCAGTTTGCAGTTTGCAGGGGGAATATTCAAATTCCGAATAGAATAACTTTGTACCCCGAACCCTGTTATCGATTACGGGAGATCGCCACACTTTGCAAAGCAAAGTTCGCGAAGACGAATATTTAGTAACTCGTACCTCGTACCCCGTAACCTGTTAGCGATTCAGGAGATTGCCACGTCAGGGCTTTGCCCTTCCTCGCAATGACAATACTGCATAACCGCATACCTGCCTACCGGCAGGCAGGACCGCATAACTGTCTAACTATTTAGCATTGGATATCAAAAAATCCAGCAACGCATCGATCTCCTTCCGGGTTAGTCCGTCTAATAAGCCCGGGTACATCATCGATTCGGGATAGAGTTCGGTGTCGGCGATCTCGGTAGTGGGTATTTTCTTGATCTGGTTGCCCACCAGCATGAGCTGGAGCTCCTCTTCGTTTTGGGTGATCACACGACCCAATTGAACCTCGCCATTCTTCATGGTGATCTTAGAGGCAAAAGATCCGGGTTTGATCCGCCTGGAGGGTTCTCTTATTTCTTCTTCCAGCTCTTTCCTGTTGTAGAACAGGCCAATATTTTTTAGGTCAGGGCCCAACATTTCTGTAGTACCGTCTAAAGAATGGCAAGCAGCACAGGCCCTGGTATTAAACAAAATCCTGCCCTCTTCAATGCTGTTGGCGTCTAAATCTGTTGACGCCATGGAAAGACCCTCCCTGGAGTCAGGGATCACCCATGAGGCCTTTTTGATCTTGTAGATGGCTCCGTCCAGCGAATCGGTTTTCTGGTACCAGTAATCAGTGACTCCAACACGGGAGGCATAGAGTTCTCCTGATTCTGAAAAGGTGATGTTGGATACCTTGGGCAGGTTGGTAATGATCTCTTCCTTCACTGTAGGGTTGCCGTTTTCATCCTCCACAAAATGAATTCGGGCAATAGCACCTCGCTCCCAGTATTCCCCGGGACCGTAATAGGATACGTATAATTCTTCCTTTCCGTTCTCTTCATGAAATAAGAGATCTGATGGCGCCACTTCGGTTTCCAGGTAGGCCATGGTGGGTACTTCTTCCTGCTCCCCGTATTTGGTGGTGTTATGACCGTAAAATCCGCCTTTCACATATTTCAGAAATTCTTCTCCGGAATTTTGTCCGCCCTGGTTGTCTACCATATATAATTCTCCTTCAGCATTAAAATCCATTCCGTGTACAGACCGCAATCCGGTGGCCAGCTGCTCGTACTCTTTTCCGTCAGGGGATATTTTCAAGAGACTTCCTCTAAGCTTTTCCGGATCCGGACTCGCTCCCGGGTTCCAGGAATCGGTGGTCAGGATACAATACAGCCATCCATCCTCGTCGAAGTTTAGACCGGAGGTCCATTCATAGGGGTGGTCGCTGTATGGGATCTTATCAAAGAACACAAAGCTGGTATCGGCCACAAAATCGTGATCGGTATCCCTATACACCCGTATTTGCTGTGGCAGACCCACATAGAGGTCCCAATCTTTAAATACCATCCCGGCAGGGGTGCGAAACCCATCCTCGCTGACATTACAGAAAAGTTTGGCGGTATCCTCCAGTCCGTCCCCGTCGGTATCTTCCAGGCTGTAGATCTCCCCGGTGAGATTCGCACCGAAGATGCGCCCTTCCGGTCCGGTCTTCAGCACCCCGGGATTCCAGATCTTAACGCCATTGTTGATGGGCAGCTTGATCACCGCCAGGGAATCATAGACCCGAATGGTCGAATCTATATAGGCGGTCAGTAATTTTTCTTCATCGGTGGGGGCGTTTTTAACGGATTGCCTGCAGGCGGACAACAGAACTACCATTGTCAGGCAGAGTAAAAAGGATTTCATTTAATGGTTGGTTTAGTACAGTCACTTAAAGTTAGTTTAAAATATTTAAAATGAGGTGGTTGAGGTCGGACTTGTCTTGTCAGAATGGGGTTTTAAAAAAGGTCCCAAAGTCCAAAAAGTATAACTTTGTACCCCGTACCCCGTACCCTGTTAACGATTCAGGAGACCTGTCTGCTGTGGCATGCCAGGCAGGTCGCCACGATTTACGTTGTAAACCTCGCGAAGACGAATATTTAGTAACTCGTACCCCGTACCTCGTACCTCGTACCTTATATGAAGATCGACGAACTCATAGCAAAAGCCCAATCCCTCGAAAAGCCGGGAGCCATTACACCCGAACAGGTAGAAAAAGCATGGAATGATCGGTATATGGCGATAACCTCAAAAGAAGAAGCCTTTTACTTTCTATGCTGCATCAACCTGCTCAATGCGGCTATTAAACGAAAGGTTTTTAAAAAAGAGATCTATTACGGGGGCATCAAAAAGCCGTTATCACTTTTTTTGCTTCAGCTCATAGAATCGGAGGGGCAATACGTTGATGATTTCTATTTAAATCCGGAAGAAGGTCCTTGTCTCTACATCGAGCTTAACGGGCTCCAGTTCACCTTTCACAATGTGAACTCTAAAGAACCGGTGGTAAAAGAATTCATGGAAAGCGAGGGTAACCAGATCAAAGACTGGAAAGGTATTCGCCTGCAATGGGTGGCTGGGGAGTTGTTTGAGATTGCGAGGGAGAGAAATAGTTCGAGGGACGAGTTCGGAGTTTGAGTTTAACTGAAAACCGAAAACTATCTGCAAACTGCTCACTGCAAACTATCAACGGCAAACATTATTAATATACTGGTAATCCAGAACGTACTCCTTGTGGTAATCCACTAAAAAGCGGCCGGTACTGAACTGGCAATTAAATTCCAGGGCATCACCTTCGTCGAGCATATGGAAATCTTCTTTTGGCAATTGTGCGGGGTCACAACTGATGGGCTTGGAGAAATCTTCCAAACGGTTTTGGGCAATGGCATTCACCTCACTCTTAATATCCTCAACGAGTTTTTCCGAATCGAGTCGGCTTAGCAGGGTTTCATCAGCAATAAACTCAAGATCTCTTCCGATCACCTTTCCGCTACGGTATACAGAAGCGCTGTCAAGAGTGTACTCTCCGCGGAAAAAAGTATGTACATAGGCGATCTTTACAAAATGATCATCCTCTTCAAACCTTGCATGGGTATATTCCGGTCTTATCTTGGTAGAACCGGCGGTTACCAGGAAAGAATCTATGGGCAGTTCGCGGGTGTCATACCAGATCTCATGCTTCTGATACTCGTATCCTTCAAAGGCTTCACCGTTAGTATTTGAATCATTTTCCAGGCAATTCGTGTACATGGTGGCCTCTTTGGCTACATAGTGAAAACCGTTACGCTCCCTGAAAAAAGGAATTTTGTATTCTTCCTTCAGGTTCCATTTTCCCTGGTATTTATAGCAAGGGTAATAACAATCTTCCGGAAGTTCTCTCAGCTTTACATAGGGGTTGATATAATGATTCTCAAAACTCCACTTTAACATGTCGAAGCGAGAAGACACCTGAACGGTGGGTTGATCTTCCAGTTTTTGTGGATTACTGAAATGTGAAAGTCCGAAATAGATGGTGCTGGATGCAAGGATAACAGCGACCACTGAAAGTACTAGTGAAAGCCCTTTTTTATTCTTTTGGGGTTTGTAGGAAGTGCCCGGAGCAATGCCTTCTTTTTCTTTGAGGCCAATTAACTCCAGGGAGCGCTCTACGTTTCTCACCGCTCGCTTGAATTCCCCTTCTGAGGCGGTACCATTAATAAGTCTTGAAAATTGTGAATCACTATAGAAAAGGTCGCGTGCGATCTTCGAATTACTGGTCGATTCGAATTTGTTCTTTTCCTGGTTGAAAGTACCGTACAGCTG
Organism: Robertkochia marina; assembly: GCF_004799345.1. Taxonomy (GTDB): domain Bacteria; phylum Bacteroidota; class Bacteroidia; order Flavobacteriales; family Flavobacteriaceae; genus Robertkochia; species Robertkochia marina. Next base: position 659,686 of record NZ_SSMC01000001.1, on the reverse strand, counting down.
CTCCAGCAACCTGATGAAATTCAGGTGCAAATCTTTAAGATTTTCGTAATCCTTCATAGTGGTAAGTTCAGGTCATGTCTACCGCAAATATTGGTAAAAATTGGTAAAAATTGATAAAATTTTTTAAAATACGATTTGTAAGGGGGCAATTTTATATAATTGGCAAAATTATCATGAATTTTTTGCGGTATTCCTGTGATAAGGAATCGATATTTCACCAGAAACTAAAACCTAATTACGAATGAAATTTTGCCTAAAAAAGACTTTCCTGCTGCTTGGGATCTTGATATCCCACATCAGTTTTGCCCAAAATCAACAGATCATAACGGGTACGGTCTATGATGAAACACAACTTCCCATCGCGGGCGTGAGTGTAATGGAAGAAGGAACCAGTAATGGTACAGCTACGAATTTTGATGGAGAGTTCTCTATCACTGTTTCCGGATCTGACGCCAACCTGGTATTTTCTTATCTTGGTTTTAAAACGCAAACGATTGCGGTAAGTTCCATTAACGGACCTTTAAATGTCGTTTTGACTACAGATGTAACCACCCTTGAGGGTGTAGTAGTAACCTCTCTTGGTTTTGAAGAGAGCAAAGATGAATTGGGATATGCGAACTCTACCGTAGGAGGGGAGGCGATCGCCCAGTCCGGAGAGGCAACCCTTGTAAACGGACTCTCAGGAAAATCTTCCGGGGTGCGTATCTCAAGAAACTCTGGTGATCCCGGTGCCGGTTCATACATCCAGATTCGTGGTATCTCTTCGATCACCAGAAACAGCCAGCCGCTTATCGTGGTTGACGGGGTGCCAATCAGTAACGATACCCGGGGGAACAGTGATCGAAGCGGGGTGTCTCAGCAATCACGTTTGAATGACCTTAACCCGAACGATATTGAAAGTATGACGGTACTTAAAGGTGCTTCTGCTGCGGCTCTTTGGGGTACCAAAGCACTTGGTGGGGTAATCGTGATCAAGACCAAAAGCGGTCAATTCAATAAAAAACTCTCTGTTTCTTACCAGAGCACCTACTCTATAGACGAGATCAACCGTCGTTATCCGCTGCAAACCTTATACGGACAAGGAGATAACGGGGTTTATAATCAACGAGCCAGGGATTCCTGGGGAGACCTGATCTCGGCCAGAGCCGGTGGGCAGGATGAATTGAATATTTCCGGAGAATTCTATGTAGATCAGGACGGACGTGTATACTATCCTATCATCAATAAAAATTCTCAGACGATCTATGACGATTCGAACTTTGACCAGGTGTTCGGAAACGGATATTTCTGGGAGAACAACCTTAGCCTTAGCGGAGGTAATGAGAATACATCCGTTTTCTTCAGCCTTGGTGACCTTGATCAACAAGGAGTTATCAGAAATAATTCAGATTACAGAAGAACAACGGCGCGTTTTAACGCAAAACACATCTTTACAGATTGGCTGAAACTTAGGTTCAGCTCTAACTATACACATACGGAATCTAACCGAATTCGTAAGGGGGCAAGTTCTTCAGGTCTTTACCTGGGACTTTTAAGAACGCCTGCCGATTTTGATATCTCAGGATATCGCGGAGATTACTACAGCTCTTCTGATGCTTCTCCCGTGCCTAACAGACATCGTTCATATCGTGAACCGCTCGGAGCAGACGATTCTGCAACCTATAACAACCCTTTGTGGACGATCAACGAGCAGGAAAACCTGGCTATTGTAGATCGTTTTATCTCCAACTTTGAGCTGACAGCCTCGCCTACGAAATGGCTTGATCTGATCTCTCGTGTGGGGATGGACCACTATAGTGAGCGTCGTTCGCAATTCCTCACTCCCGGATCTGCTGCAGGGGAGTTCCGTTCAGGGTATCTTGACCAGGAGCTGGCCACCAACACCATTTTTAACATGGACCATATTGCCAAGGCGTCTTTCGAATTCAATGACGACCTTAACGGTTCGGCGCTGGTCGGGTTTAATTATAATGCCAGAAACAGAGTGGTAAATGGTACCACCGCCACTAACTTCATTCAGTTTGTAGATGTTGCCAGCGGCATCAGGGATATTGACAATTCATTGCCTGAAAATATTTCTCCTCAGAGTTCCTTCGGAAGAGAGCGTACAGCGGCGGTATATTCGTCACTGACCCTTTCTGCCTACGATATGTTCTTCCTGAACGGAACCATGAGGGTAGAATCTGCCTCTACATTTGGTAGTGCAAAGAACAACACCTTCGGTTTTCCTTCAACCTCCCTGGCATGGCAGTTCTCAGAATTGTTTGATGACAACTACGTGTTCTCTTTTGGTAAATTGAGAGCGTCATACGGAGAGGTAGGGGTGCAGCCTGCACGTTATAATACCTCTAATGTATTTGTATCGCCAACCTATGGCGATAACCTTGGAGGTGAGCTAAACCTGGGGCTTTATGGAAATGGAGGATTTGTGCCAACAGCCAACCGAGGTAATGAGTCACTAAAGCCTGAGCGCAAGAAAGAACTGGAATTCGGTACCGACCTGAGATTCTTTAACAACCGTCTTTCATTGAGTGGTACGTATTTCCAAAACGTAACTGAAGATGTTTTACTACCCTTCCCGGTAGCGAATTCAACAGGATACGCTTCTATTTATGATAACGGGGCGGAGATAGAAAACAAAGGTTTTGAATTCGATCTAGGATACCAGATCCTTTCAACAAACAATTTTACCTGGAACATCAACGCCAACTTTACAAGGGTGCGTAATGAGGTAACCGATCTTGCCGGGATCGAATCTCTTGACTTAGGAGGTCTTGATGCTGTAAGCTCAAGAGCCGTAGAAGGACAGCCTTTGGGTGTTCTTTGGGGTTCAAGAAGCCTGAGAGATGAGCAGGGGAATGTGGTATTTGATGAATACGGTTTCCCGGTTCAGGACCAGACAGAAGGAATTATCGGTGATCCGAACCCTGACTGGCAGGGAGGTGTAACCAGCTCTATGAACTGGAAAGGATTCAGCCTGTCAGTATTGTTTGAGACGTACCAGGGAGCTGACATCTATGCCGGAACCAAATCGGTACTTCGCGACCTCGGGCGTTGGGAAGACACCGGGAACACGGTGACCGCTACCAGAAACTATTTTGAATCAAACGGAAATATCATCAACATCGGAGAAACTTTCCGGGGTAATGTTGGCGACTTCGGAGCCGGGCCTGTAGCGCTTACCGAGGTATGGTATAACGGAGAAGGAGGATTCTTCAGCGGAGGAAACGATGAACTTTATATTGAGGATGGTTCATGGAGCAGGATCCGGGAGATCGCCCTGGCCTATAACTGGAATTCTGAGTGGCTGAAAAGAACGACCTCTTTAGAGTCGGTACGATTCTCAGTAACCGGAAGAAACCTCTTCCTTTGGTCTGAATTCGAAGGGAATGACCCTGATACGAACTTATCTGGGGTAAGTGCTGCCCGTGGTATTGATTACTTCAACAACCCGAGTACGAAGTCATACCTGTTTAGTTTAACCCTCAACCTGTAATACGAAAAAGCGATGAAAATGAAGTCTATATTATATACAGTAGGAGCCGCATTAGCCCTTTATTCCTGCAACAACACCGTAGGAGATATTAATGACGACCCAAACAGTTTAACCTCCAGTACCTACGAAAGTATTATTACAGGAGCTGAGGTTGGTACTGCCATTCTTCATTCCGGAGAAACCGCTCGTAGAGCAGGGATCTTTGCCGGACAATTCACCGGGATCGACCGCCAGCATGAAGGATTCTCCAATTATACCGTAGTGGCAAGTGATTTTGATCCGCTGTGGTACAATGCCTATGTGAATACCCTTCGTAATGCCCTGGAAGCAGAGACTGCTATTCGTGAAGACGGAGAAGGAGCACCGATCGCTTTAGGGATTTCTCAGGTATTGCAGGCTAACGGATTTGGAACCGTGGCCTCCCTCTTCGGAGATATACCTTTTGAGGAAGCCGGACAGGTAGATATCTCAGATCCGGTATATGAAGATCAGGTGGAAGTGTACAGTAAGGTGCAAAGCCTGCTCGATGCCGCGATTGCTAACCTGCAGCAAGGTACCGGTCGTCCTGCAACGGGATCCGACATCTATTTTGACGGAAATCCACAGCAATGGATCGCTACTGCCTGGACCCTGAAAGCCCGTTTTTATATGCATACCAAGCAGTACGGACAGGCTTACGCTGCAGCCCGGAACGGGATCAGTAGTCCTGAAGACAATATGTCTTCACCACACGGTACTGCACAGGATGACAGTAACTTGTACTATCAGTTCTTTGCGGTAGAAACCCGTGGGGCCGACCTGGTGGTTTCTGATTTTATGGCCAGTCTTATTGAGCCGGGTGCAGGGAATCCTATTCCGGGTAATTACCGCGGAAATGCTAAAACCAATGAAGCAGGACGTTTTAACTACCTGCTTACCAAGAACAGTGTAGGTATTCAGCCAAATTTCAATAATGGATATGCTGCCCAGGAAGCTTCGGCTCCGGTGGTCACCTTTGAAGAAAATATGCTGATCCTGGCTGAAGCAGGGTTAAGAAGTGGCGGATTTGATACAGGGTTGACCCACCTTAATGAATACAGAGCCTACCTGAACGGAGGGGGATATATGGCCAACGCAGATGCTGCCGATATTTTGTACGAAGCCTATGTGGCAGACGACTTTGCAGCGGGCGGCATGGAGAACACAGACGGAATTAGCGCTACAGATGCCTTGTTAAGAGAGATCCTGGAAGAGCGATATGTTACCCTTTTCGGGCAGGTAGAGCCTTTTAATGATACCAGAAGAACCCTGGGGGAAACCAATGTAAGGGTAGCAGTACAGCCTAATACAGGCAATCAATTGCCACAGCGCTTCCTGTATCCGCAGTCGGAAGTAGACAGAAATGAGAATACACCGACCCCGATCCCGAATTTCTTCGAACCCACAGACGTAAATCAATAAAAATAAATAGTGCAACGAATGCATTTTATGACACATGTTCTCAGGAAAATCCTCAGCCTGGCCATGCTCGTTCTTATGATCGGGCAGGCCAGCGCCCAGGATGACAAAGCTGAAAGAATGCTTTTCGTAGGAAACAGCTTTACCTTTTTTTGGAATACCCCTCAATTGGTAGAAGCCATGGCTCTAGACCAGGGCGTTAACCTCGATGCTTATCAGAGTACGGTTGGAGGCAGTAACCTTCAGCAACACTGGGAAGGAGAGAAAGGTACCGTTACCCGCAAACGACTCGATGAGGAGCAATGGGATGTGGTGGTACTTCAAGGTTACAGTACCAGTGCCATTAGTAAGAAAGAACGCCTGCACACCTTTGGCGGGAAATTCATTGATGAGGTACGCGACAAAAAGGCGGAGCCTGTATTGTATATGACATGGGCTTATGACTCTAACCCGTTAATGCAGGAAGAGATCGCTAAGGAGTACCTGGCGATGGCCAAAGAATATAAGGTAAAAGTCATTCCGGCCGGACTGGTTTGGCAAAAAGCAAGGACCCTGCGTCCGGACCTGGAACTGTTTTTTGACGACAAACACCAGTCGCCCGACGGGACCTACCTCAATGCCCTGTTGATATACAAGACACTTACAGGGAAATCGGTAGCCGAGATTCCTAATCGCTTATATACCACTACTGCAGACGGTGAGAAATTATACCTCTGTTTTGTATTGCCCGAAACCGGGAAGTTTTTGAGAGACCTTGTTGAAGGATTTGATGTTGAGAAATACAATTTCACAAATTAATGAAGGAGAGTAAAAAGAAAGTATTTATACTATTAGGACCCCTGTTGTTCCTGGCCTTACAGGCTATGGATGCGCCGGGAGGAATGCCTGAGGCGGCCTGGGATGTGCTGAGCGCGACCCTATGGATAGCCGTATGGTGGATCACAGAAGCAGTGCCAATTGCGGTAACCGCTTTGCTGCCTATCGTACTGTTTCCCCTTACCGGGGCACAGGACCTGGCCAGCACTACAGCCTCTTATGGACACAAATATATCTTCCTCTATATGGGAGGATTCATCCTGGCCATTGCTATTGAAAAATGGGGATTGCACAAGCGTATCGCCTTGCATATTATCAAATTGATCGGTACCAATGTCACCCGCATCATTCTCGGGTTTATGGTGGCCACAGCCTTTATGAGCATGTGGATCTCAAATACAGCCACCTCCGTAATGATGCTGCCAATTGCCATGTCGATCATCAGTCAGTTGAAGGATAATCCTGAAACCGAAGCCGATGAGAACCTGATCTTTGGGAAGGCACTGATGTTAAGTATAGCCTATTCGGCCTCGATCGGTGGGATAGCGACGCTCATTGGAACGCCTCCTAACCTGGTGCTTGCCGGGTATGTGCAGGAAGTATATGATATTGAGATCACCTTCTTCCAGTGGTTGAAGTTCGGGTTACCGATCTCTGTGATCTTATTGGCCATTTCCTGGTTTTACCTCACCCAAAGGGCATTTACCTTTAAGCAAAAGGAATTCCCCGGAGGAAAGGCAGAGATCAAGAGACTGATCGCTGAACTCGGCCCCATGAAAAGAGAAGAAAAAGTAGTGCTGGGGGTATTCGTGCTTACAGCCTTCAGCTGGATCACCCGTTCTTTCCTGTTGCAAAAGTTCATGCCGTTTATCGATGATACCATTATTGCCATGTGTGCAGGGATCCTGTTGTTTGCCCTTCCGGCAAAAAAATCAGGAAAGCGACTCATTGACTGGGAAGAGGCTGTGAAGATGCCCTGGGGGATCATCATCCTTTTCGGAGGGGGTATGGCCCTTGCTGCAGCTTTTGAGTCTTCAGGACTTGCGGTATGGATGGGTAATAGCATGACCCTGCTGCAATTCCTTCCATTAATGATCCTGGTAGTACTGATCATAGCCAGCGTTAATTTTATTACCGAAATGACCTCCAACCTGGCAACCACGGCCATGTTGCTGCCCATACTGGCCCCCGTGGCTGTGTCATTGGGAGTCAATCCATATATCCTCATGGTGGCCACTACCGTGGCAGCCTCCTGCGCCTTTATGCTTCCGGTGGCTACGCCCCCTAATGCAGTGGTGTTCGGTTCAGGATATTTACGCATCCCTGATATGCTGCGAACGGGAATATGGATGAACCTGATCTCTATCGTGCTGCTTTCAGCCTTTGTGTATTATGTGCTACCGGTGGTATGGGGGTTTGACCCCCTGGAACTGGGACAGGATTTTGTAAAGGCAATTAAATAACAACTGGAAACTAATTAAAACTGAGATATGAAAAAAACGTCTAACCTTTTAAAGTACATTTTCCCGGTATTCGTGCTGGGGATGTTTACCCTGATGATATCCTGCGAAGATGATGATGAAACTGTTATCGACGACAGTAAACTCGTATTCATGCAGGGAGAGATTAACGGAGCTAAATTTGAGAACGGAACAAAGGATGTGTTGACCAATGTGGATATTAACCTCATCTTTTCCCACCAAATGGAAACCCCGGCCGTACAGGAGGCCCTGAGTATTACCGGTGGTAATGGGGCGGCCGATTTTGATGTGGCCTTTGCCAATTCGAATTCTGCACTGCAAATAAGTAGCAATAAGCAACTGGATTATGAAACCGCCTATACCATTTCCCTCCCCGCCGGGGTATATGGTTCAAATGGAGAAGAACTGAAGCAAGACTTCTCGATCGCTTTTACTACCGAAGCCTTTACACCACCTCAGGTTTCACTTTCTGCAGATGCCATAGAGATCGATGAGAACGGAGGAGTAGCCACCATCACAGCCAGTCTTGATAAGCCAGCCGACCAGGATGTAACCATAGAGTTCTCAACAGGAGGTATGGCAACCGTTGATACTGACTATATCCTTGATCCGCTTTCTGTGGTGATCCCTGTCGGATCACTGGAGGCCACAGCTACTGTTACCTCAAGACTGGATAGCGAGAGTGAGGTAAATGAAGAGATCGTGATCGGAATTGCTTCTGTAACCAATGCAGAAGAAAGCGGCACACAACAAGTATCTATCCTGATCATTGATACCCCGGCACCATTAATGCTGAAAGGAGTGATGGCCATGACCTGGGATGGTTCAGGAACCAACGATGGTAAAGCCATTCACCTGGTTGCCAATGAAGATATTGCCGACCTAAGTGTATATGGACTCGGAATTGCCAATAATGGAGGAGGTACCGACGGACGCGAATTAGACCTGCCTGTATTAAGCGTTAGCGCGGGAGATCAGATCCTGGTAGCTCGTGAGCCAGCCTTGTTAGAAGCGTATTTCGGGGCATGTTTTGCCGAATTTGATCATGTGATCCCGGTATCTACTGCGGTTACTCAGAACGGAGATGATGCCATTGAATTATTTAGCGGTACCGATGTGATTGAGACCTACGGTGATGCTGATGTTAGCGGCGCCGGACAGGACTGGGAATATACCGGATCTTGGGCCTATAAGTTGGATGGAGAATGGATGACCGGAGGAGTTGGATGTACGGTTGGTTCTATGACCGATGCTGCTTCTTCATGCCAGTATCCGCTATGTGGCCCTGCCGTAACACTTCAGGGAGTATTAGCCCTTACCTGGGAGACCAGTGGTACTAATGGAGGGAAAGCATGGCACCTGAAGGTTATGAAAGATGTAGAAGACCTGAGCATTTACGGAATCGGAGTTGCAAATAATGGTGGAGGAACCGACGGTCAAGAATTTACCCTGCCTGCCGGACCTGCTAAAGAAGGAGATAATATTCTTATCGCCAGGGAACCAGGAACCATTTCAGCATACTTTGGTAACTGTATCAATAGCTTTGACTTTGTGATCGATTCACAGGATGCTGCTAACCAGAATGGGGATGATGCCATCGAACTGTTCGAGAACGGTGTTGTTATTGAAACGTACGGAGATGCCAACGTAGACGGTACCGGAGAGCCTTGGGAATACTCAGGAAGCTGGGCCTATAAAGTAGGTGGTGCCTGGACCACAGGCGGACTGGATTGTGGAGTAGGATCTACCTCTACGCAATCATCTGCTTGTCCGTATCCGGAATGTCAATAGTTTAAAGTTCAAATTAGGAAAGGCCGGAGAATTTTAGTTCTTTGGCCTTTCTTTTCTAAACAAACCCTGGAATGACTATGATGTATAGACCGATGAGCCTGCTGTTGTTATTAGTGCTGTTGATGGGATGCAGCTCAGGTGGTGGCGATGATGCCCCTGAGGCGCAAGTATTAACCCTAAATGGGACGCTCTTGAATGGAGCTTCAGTGAATGGGAGCCCAGCAGATATTCCTTTGAGTACGACCCTTGAGATGCGTTTTTCAGCCAGTGTTGACCGGCAGAAATTCGAAAGTTCTCTGAGTATAACCGATAACAACGGAGCCATACCTTATACCGTGAATTACGCCAATGCTTCGGCTACAGCGGTGATCACTCTGGGTGAACTTCAGCCGATGACCCAACACACAGTACAATTAATGTCGGGCGTCATGGGAGCCGCCGGAGAGCGGTTGAACGATGGGGTGAGCTTTACCTTTACCACCCAGGCCGGCAACAGTTATACCGCCTGTACCACAGGATCGGTGAACTGTTTGAGAAGCTATACGCTGAATGTGGGTGGTACTGATTACGGATTTGACTTTTACAGTAACTACGATGTGTTGTCAGACCCTGAATTTGTCTGGGAAGGTATCGAGAATCTCATGGTGGTGGTGCACGGTCAAAACCGCAATGCTGATGAGTATTTTCAATTCATGAACCAAACGATTTCCGGAACTTCTCTTCAGGGGAATACCCTGGTGGTAGCCCCTTACTTTAAAGAGGAGGCAGCCGCAGAAGGCAATGAATTATTCTGGGGAAGCTCCTGGCGTTTTGGTGGCAATGCAGGCAATGTGGGCACAGCGATCAGCTCTTTTGACGTTGTCGATGCCATGATCACTGCTTTCAGTAATTCATCGCAATTCCCCGATAGGAAAAATATTTTCGTAACCGGCCATTCATCAGGGGCCAGCTTTACTCATTACTACAGCTTGTCGAGCGATATAGCTGATGTGTTACCGGGGGTTAATTTTGAATACAGTGTTTTGAACAGCCAGTACTTCTTTTATCCAACAGACCGGAGGTATGATGAAGACACCAACAGCTTTGAAACGCCTGCCTCCTGTACAGGATTCAACAGCTGGCCTTATGGCTATAATTTTGTTCCTGAATACGTAGAAACAACCTCGGATAAGAACGCCATGGTGCAGCGATTAGGTGCTATGAATATGGTGTTGTTTCACGGACAGAATGATACCTCAACAACCGGCACGCTAAATACTACTGACTGCGGTGCAGTATTATTGGGTAGCAACCGCCTGGAGCGAGGTCGTAATTACGACAGATACCTCAACACCTATTTCCCCAATAACAATAGGGATCTCATTGAAGTGCCTAATACAGGGCATAATGCAGCCGGCATGTATGGCTCACAGGAATTTAAATCCTACCTGGAAGCTAGAAATAACTAAGAATACCCTTTGCAATACCTATACTAACTATGAAAGGCCCGGAAGTTACTTCCGGGTTTTTTTATGGAGTGTTGTGGGATTTTTGTCTTCGCGTGGTTGCCTGACGGCAAAGGTAAAGTGGCAAAGGAGCCAAGGAGCAAAGATTTGTTTAGTACCAAATGATTAATGATTCGTCTTCGCAGGACCGAGCGTAAAAAAATGGTTCGGTGAACCATTTTAGCGAAGGAGCCAGCTGGCGCGCTGGCAAAAGCAAAGTGTGGCGATCTCCCCAAAATTATAACAAGAGTCAGAAGGTGACCGGGAAAAAATAAACAAGCCCGAAATTTAGTAGTAAAGAGTCTTTGCTCTTGCATACTTCATCTTGTGGCTTCGAGTCACCTCGAGTGATCCCGCTCGCGGGATTGTATCGAGAGGCTTGTCGTTCGGAAAACGCAAAGATGGCAAAGGAGCCAAGTAGCAAAGTATAGTAATCTCCTGAAAGAGGTAACAGGTGACAGGTAACAAGTAACACATGAGAATAGTGAAATGAGAAAAAAAAAGTTAACCAGCCTGAAATTTAGTAGCAACAAGTCTTTGCTCTTTCTTCTTGATTCTTTCGTCTACGGTGCTTACCGCACCGTATCCAAAAAAAACCTATCTTAGAACAACCTCAACCTGCACCAAGTCAGTGAATAAAACTTTAGCCATGTCTAAACACAACCTAACCTATTTCGTCATCGGAGGCTTCCTGCTCTATGGTATCCTGAGCGGACTTATTCTATTCAGTTATCATACCCGCACCGAAGCTTTGTTAGAAGAACAGGAACGACTTTCTGAAAGCAACAAGGAACTCAATGAGAAATACGAGAACTTGCTCCAGGTGGTGAATAAGACGCAAGAGCCATTGGAGTCCGGTTCTGAAGAGGAATAATTATGAATGATGGATTATGAATGATGAATGAATCGTCTTTGCGAACCCTGCGAGGGCAGGGTGTGGCAATCTCCTGAAAAAAGGTACGAGGGTACGCAGGTACGTAGGTACGAGGGGTAAAGTATGAATAATGAACCTTCTCGTCTTCGCGATGGCCTGCATCGTAGGCCAGTGGCGATCTCCCAGTTCCACCACCGAATTTAAACTACGACTCCCGACTCTTTAATGACCAACTTGTGATGCAAGCCCATTGGCACAGCAGAACAAGAATTGGGAATTAATCCCGCTATAGCGGGATCACTCCCTAACCTATCATCTACCATTTACAATCTATAATTTTTTAAGAACCGACTGTCTTTCCGAGTTCAAATGCAACTGCAACACATCCGGCCTTGAATAATGTCCTGACTGATCAAAATTCTGTCGCTCTTCGAACACTCTTTCTATCGAGACCTCGGTGGTAAACAACCCTTCTTTGTCAATCACAGGTTCCAGCACCCATTCCCCATCGGGGCCGGCCACACAGGATCCTCCATTGGCGGGATGATCCGGGAGTACCTTTAACAGCTCCTCGTAATAAGGTGTTTCTTTTGGGATGTCTTTTTTGCAAAGGAGTCCGCTGACGGACACTACGAAAGAGCGGGATTCTTTGGCAATAAACCGGGTGATATCATTGGTATTGCTGAGGTTGCCCGGCCAAACAGCCACATGGAGATTCTCCCCCTGGGCGTAGAGGGCTGCTCGTGGCATGGGCATCCAGTTCTCCCAGCAATTGAGTCCGCCCACGGTAAATTCTTCCAATGGGTGTGTTTTTAGTCCATGGCCATGCCCCGGCGACCAGGTGAGTCGCTCCTCGTAGGTGGGCTGCAGCTTTCTGTGTACCGACTGAATCGTGCCAGAGGCGTCGATATACACCAACGAACAGTACACGGAATGGCCACCCCGGTCTTGCGGACGCTCAATGATACCCAGGTAAACCGCTGTGCCGGAAGCTTTGGCAGCCTTACATACCGGATCCAATTCTCCATTCTCAATACAAACTGCATTTTTGAGGTAGTGGGCATGGAGTTTTTTATTGTGTTCGGCCTCGAATTCGGCCCCCTTAAAATGCGCCAGCCAAAAGGGATATCCCGGCAAGAGTCCCTCCCCGAATACCACCATTTTAGCCTTTTCCTTTCCGGCCCGGTGAATGTAATCCACCACCTTTTCCAAGGTCTTTTCTTTGTTAAGCCATACCGGCGCTATTTGTGCGAGTGCGAGTTTCATCAGCGGTTATACAGTTATGCCCACCTACGCTAAAGCTTCGGTGGATGATACGGTTACATGGTCCTGCCTTCGGCAGGCAGGTATGAAGTTACGAGGTTATGAGGGATAAATAAAATAGTCTTCGCGAGGTTTTTGAAACCCAGCTTTCTCGTCGAGGATAATGACGATGAATTTCTTTAATGAATATGCTTTTCTTGATTGAGCCATTGTTCATTTTGCCTTGATGCAAAACGAACCAAAAAATCAAGAATATTTGAGGCAATTTCTGCTCCGCAGAACCGCTGCTAACCCTGCGCTACATGCTCCGCACTTCCGCTTGGTTTACAGACTATTGCTGCAAATATTCGTTCCTTCCAAACCAACATCCCAAATAGGATTAACTGGGTTAAATTCTTTCTAAGAATTAATAGCCGTCCTCAGGTTCTGGCAGGCCAGGATCCGCTTGATGAAGTTGCCGTGAAAAGCCAGGTGCTGTTTAAGCCACGCTGCAGGCGTGGTGAGTTCAGCTGGCTTAGGCAACGAATCGCTAGCGGATGGCCGAAGAACCAGGACTAGACTTTTTTGTTACTTTTTTGGGCAATGCAAAAAAGTAAGGGCTAATTAATCATGAGAAGTCAAATTCAAATCCATCAGCGGTAGGAGCAAAGCGACGTGCCGAGCTCCTGAAATTTCCTGAATGCCTATACGTAACCTAATACTCCTTACCGCTTTCTCTCTTTACCCCATCTTCGATTTTCCTTTTGGGTGGTAACAGGTGACCATGCCTACGGCTTGGCAGACAAGTAAAAAGTGATAGAGGTGAGTTTGAGATGTCGAACCTGACTGCCGTTAGGCAGGTTTGATTTTTGGAATTTGCCGTAGGACTACCTTGGCGATTTACTGAAGAAGTAGTAAATCTGGAAAGACGGTTAAGATATCCCCAAAACAAAAAGGTCCCATGCTTTCAAAAAGCACAGGACCCTTATATTTTTTGATTATTGGCGATCTCCCAAATCTACCTCAATGACTTCCACCACCTAAGTCTAATTTGAAAACGTTATTACCCTCCCCTTTTTTAAGGGGAGGTGGCGCAGCCGGAGGGGTTTAAGGAGGGGTGCCCCGAAGGGGCGGGGTGGTATTACCAAACTGTAATCCTCTCCTCCTCCGGCAAATACATCTCATCTCCGGGCTGTACGTCAAAGGCCGAATAAAAGGCCGCGGTGTTCATCAGCGGACCGTTCACCCTCCAGATCGGTGGGGAATGTGGATCGTTTTGTATCCAGTATCTCAGGTATTCTTCCTTCATTTTTACCCTCCAGATCCGGGCGATGGAAAGGAAGAAACGCTGGTCGGGGGTAAACCCTCCTATTTTGGCAGTGTCTTGTCCCTGTTCCGTCATTTTAAAGGCATCATAGGCAGCAGCCACGCCGCTCACGTCGGCGGTGTTTTCGCCAACCGTCATCTTTCCGTTGATGTGAAGGGTGTCGAGTACGGTGAAGGTGCTGTAGAGGTCGGCCACGGCTCCGGTTCTTTTCTGAAACTGCTCATAATCTTCTTCCGTCCACCAATTCTTTACATTCCCGTCTTTGTCGTATTGGGCGCCCTGGTCATCAAAGGCGTGTGAAAGCTCATGGCCGATCACCATTCCGATACCCCCATAGTTCAGGGCGTCATCTGCTTCATAATCAAAATACGGGGGCTGCAGGATACCGGCCGGGAATACGATCTCATTGGCACTCGGGTTGTAATAGGCCGTTACTGTAGAAGGGGTGGTATACCATTCACTTCTGTCTACAGGCTTCCCTAATTTATCCAGGTTGTATTGCCATTGATTCGCGGCAGCAGCGATCACATTTTCGAGATACTTGCCAGGTTGGATCTCCACCTGGCTATAATCTCTCCATTTGTCTGGATACCCGATCTTTTTGGTAATGGCAAAGAGTTTTTCTTTAGCCTTCGCCTTGGTGGTGTCATTCATCCATTCCAGGTTGTCAATTCGTGCTTCATAGGCTTTTTGGGTGTTGTTCACCAGTTCCAGCATCCGCTCTTTGGCCTCTTCCGGGAAATATTTATTCACATAGATCTGCCCTAAAGCCTCCCCTAATAAATTGTCAATTTCTGAAGCGATCTTTTCACCGCGTTCCTGTTGTTCAGCCTGCCCGGAAAGTAGTTTGCTGTAGGCGAATTGTGCATCTACAAACGGAGTGCTGAGGTAATCGGCATAGTTGCTCAGGGTATGCGCATTCAGGTATACTTTCCAGTCCTCAACAGGGATGGAAGTCAACAATCCGTTCAGGGCATCGTAGTATTCCGGTTGCCCTACATCAATAGAATCGGTTGCTGCTCCCAGGTTGTTCAGGAATTCCTGCCACCCTATGTTCGGGTGTTTTTCTTCCAATTCAGTGACGGCAAATTTATTGTAATTGGCCTCCACGTCGCGACGCTCTACGCGGGTACGGTGGGCTTCGGCCATTTGCTTTTCGATGTTGTAAACCATTTCAGCCTGGTTATTTGCTGTGGCCGAATCACTCCCAGTCAACTCGAACAGGGTAGCCAGGTAGGTTTTATAGGCTTGCTGAATGCCTTGTGCATTCGGATCTGTATTAAAGTAATAATCGCGGTCGGGCATCCCGATCCCGGTTTGATAGGCATGGGCAATGTTCATGTTACTGTTCTTATCATCAGGCCCCACATAGAATCCCATGAATGAGGTATTATAAACTTTAAATTCATTTGCCACGAATCCCATCATGGAAGCTACATCGGTGATCTCATCAATTTTTGAAAGCACGGGTTGCAGGGGCTCATAGCCTCGTTGGTTAATGGTAGCCGTATCCATCCCGGAGCTGAAAAAGTCGCCTACTTTCTGGGCCATACTTCCTTCCGGGTTGTCTTGTTTAGAAACACTGTCCAGCAAATTCATCAACCGAATGCGTTGCGGAAAGTTCATAAACCGGTAAGCTCCCACCCCGGACTGCGATGGGGGTATTTGAACGGAGTCATACCAAATGCCGTTCACATGACGGAAGAAGTTATCGCCGGGTTTGATGGCTTCATCGATTCCTTCGATCATGACGACTTCCTTTTTCGTCTCAGGAGTAGAGCAAGAAAAGAGGGTAATGGCTGTAATAAACAGCAGTGCAAGATTTTTCATGGTTGGTTTTTCTTATTAAAGGCATGAAGTTAGGGATTTAATCTGAGTTAGTGAGTCGCGTTCCTTCGCTAAAGCTTCGAATCACGACGGAGTTCGAGGGACGAGTTTCAGGGACGGGCTGGGAGTATTGAATTAGGATGTCTTTGCGAGACCGCTGAAATTGGATTTCTTGTGGAGTATGATGACGTCATGAGGATTAACATAATTATGGGCTCCTTCCCCTGGTCAGGGAGGGCCAAGCGTAAAGAAATGGTTCGGTGAACCATTTTAGCGAAGGCGCCTGAAGGCGGAGGGATGCGCCGCTAGAAGCGGGCCTGCCTGCGGTAGGCAGGGTCGGAAGGGGTTGTAGGAGAGGTCAATTTGAATCAACCCGCCCCGTCTCAGGGTTTCACCCTGATCGCCCTCACGCCGACTGGCTCCTGCACTAAAAACAGCCACTGGCTGTTTTCTTAACGTTCGGCCCTCTGTCCAGGGTGGGGAGCCACAATTTATATACTTTACAACAGAGTATCTAAATCCATCAGTGGTAGCTTTGCTGTGCAAAGCGTGGCAATCTCCTCACTGGAGGTACGCAGCTACGAGGTTACGAAGGGAGTGAATAAATCGTCAAAGCACCCAATCCATAATCCATTGTATGCACCGAAGCATTGGCGAAGGTGTACCATCTATCATCTATCATTCATAATTCGGAAACCCCTGCCGATATAAAATCCGTAACTTACTGGTATTAAATCCATCATCTATGAAAACAAGAATAATAGTACTGTTGGTCCTGGTATTAAGCAGCACCCTCCATGCCCAGACCCTTTTGGGCGACCAGGCTGAGGGGGAGGCCATTCTCGCCACTATGAAGGACTTTTCCAGGGCTCTGGTTGCGGGCGACGGAGCGGCCATTGCAAAGATGTATACCAATGATGCCAGGCTTTTCCCTGTAGACCGTAAGATCCTGTCTGGACAAGAGCTGGTGCAATACTGGGCTCCGGAGAATGTTACCGGGGTGACTTCCCATCAGTTTTTCCCGGAAGAGATCAATGTCATGGGCGATACCGCATATGATTTCGGGTATTATTCAGGAACCTCGACCAACGATGCGGGAGAAGTGGTAACCTGGAAAGGCAAATACGTGGTGGTTTGGAAAAAGACCCCGGCAGGCTGGAAGATGTACCTGGACAGCTGGAACCGGGTGGTTGATGAGTAGGAGCTACCGGTTTATTGCCTTCCACCACCAAAGCGTTATTTGAAAAACGCATTAATCCCCTCCTTAGAAAGGAGGACCGAGCGTTAAAGGGCCGAATGGTAGTGAAAGGTTCGGTGAACCTTTCATAGTGAGGAGCCATCCCGATAGCTATCGGGAGGTGCGGAGGCAAGTAGACCTTTTTAGCAATTAAACCAGGCGGCGCGCTGGCAAAAGCGGGGTGGTATTATCCGGCTTCAACGCTTGCAATAATCAGATCACTTCGTGACCCTGTCTGGCGGTAAGATTATCTCCCGCAAGGGATGGCAGGGCCGTACTTTCATAACTTTCAGCATCATCGATAATTAAGCAAATCCACAAGCATTTTTAACCTATTCCTCCACACTGCTTTCCAATGCTGATGTAACCTCTTCCTGAGTGGCACTTATACTCATAAACCTGATCGTACTCCCTTCTCTGTCGGTAAATAAAAAGGGATCTTTTTGAAACGAAAATGGGAGAGGCTTGTAAAAAGAATTCTTGGAATTATTTCGGATCGCCGTATAAGACATTCTGCCTTGAGCGTTGAAATGCAGATCGAAAAGGGAAGAGTTTCTTTTGGCTTTCAGGGTGAATTGTGTTCTTCCGTCACCCAAGGGTCTTGGCTTTTTCCCTGCATTGAACAAAATGTGAAGATCTTGCCCGACCACAATAGGGGTATAATAGGAAACGCCATTTTTTAGCACCCCTCTTCCCCAAAGGAGAATTCCTGCGGCATTAAGCTTGAAAATGATCATATCCCCGTGGACACCTCCGGAACCGGTGTAGAATGTTACCATTGGTGGTCCGCCAAAACTGTTCATGCCTCCGGGAACCATAACAGCCCCGCCTTGCTGAAATTCATAGGACTCTCCTATAACATAGAGATTGCCCTCCTCATCCCTGATGAGGTGATCCAGGTGCATGTTTTCCGGTCTTTTGTTGGTTGTTTTTGATCCGGGAGTGGTATGGAAAAGTTGTCTCAGCATTATCTCAGAAACCGGAACCAGGTTCAGGCTTTGTTCCTCCAGGTTACTCTTATCTATTTTAACCATAACCAAACCATCGGTGTCTTCTATTTTGTTAACCCCATGAAAGCCATAAACGTTCATTTTAAGTCCGTAAAAACCAATAAGGTTCATAGTATTTTCCTGAACCTCCATCTTGAGCGAACTAACAAAAAGATCCGAAATATCTACTATAGTTCTCCTGTGTTCTTGCGGGTTGTTTTCGTGAAGCAGATAACGGTAATTCCTTTTGCTTCCTTGCTTTTCCTGCTTACCCTTAAAGTATTCTTTCACTAAACTATAAACACGACCATTTTCGTTTACATACAGGTCCTTTAACAGGTAATTACCCCCGCGTTGATCCATCAGTTTCTTTTCAAAAAAAATGTTCTTCTCATTCATATCCACAACCTTCAGCGTAAAGGCGTGTTCTGCCTTGGTTGAATTACGGGAAATAATAGCTACAAATCGGCCATCGGAGGAGGATTTCACCATTATTTTAGTGGGTGATTTTCCATCGCTTACCATCTCTTTCTTGTCTGTGTCTATAGCGAAAAGCACTTTATGGGTATACTCTTTGTTTTTCAGGTTAACAGATCGGAGGATAATGCTGGTCTTGTTGTTTACGATCTTGTCGTAAAAGAAGAAGTGAATTTCATCCTGGTAGTAGGTATGTCCTGTCAGGGTTTCCGACTTCGGCTTTGGAAACTTCGTCTGCGTCCATTCTTCCATCCCCGGAGAGAGCTGGTTCATGATGATGTTATACGCTCCTTCAGCACTCGTGTCGTTGCTGAACTGCATCCGAAAAATAGAGGTTGTTTTATCCTCGTGGGTATAAAGGGCTTCGATCTTTCCGAGGTTATTCAAGTCACGGTGGGCATCACTTTCTGAAATAAGAAAAGGTGAGGATTGCGCTTTACTGAAAGAGGTGTAAATGCAAAACAGCAGGAGCAATGAGGCAAGACGCATAGATCAAGATTTGGTCGGTTATTAAAATCAAATTCGAATATATAGAATATTTACCTTTGTTTAGAAGAAATAGATTTAATGTCTAGGGAATGGTGAATTTACTTTCCTTAACCACTCTGGCAACCGGATATAAAAATTCTATAAAACGAAGTGCAATTTTTTGGTTATGATCACCCTTTAACGCATATCTGTGACTATCCTCCACAAGAAATCAAATTTCAGCGAACCACGAAGACGAAAATAACCCACTCCCAACTCCCGATTCATTTCATGCTACATAGCTTTAGCGTAGTAGCACCACTCACTAACTTTTCGTAACTTCAAGTCAACCAACAAACTAATGATGGAAACGATCGCTTTAACCGTGAATGGAACCCCCGTTCAACTCGAACTCGACCCGGCCACGCCCTTACTCTATGCTCTTCGGGAGGCCCTGGAGCTCAACGGACCCAAATTCGGGTGCGGACTCCAACAGTGTGGGGCGTGTATGGTGCTCATTGATGGCAATGCGACGCCCTCCTGTGTGCTACCGATTGCGGCGGTGGAAGGCAAAGAGGTGACTACCCTGGAAGGATTGGCAAGTGAAGAGGGGACACTGCATCCCGTGCAGCAAGCTTTTCTCGACGCGCAGGCGGCCCAGTGCGGGTATTGCCTTAACGGAATGGTGATCCATGCGGTGTCTGTGCTGGATGCCGATCCGCAGGCCGGAGAAGCGGAGATCCGGGAGGCCCTCGATCTGAATGTCTGTCGCTGTGGGACACACTCTCGTATCCTGAAAGCCGTTCTAAAATCCCGGAAGTCATGAGTACACGGAGATCTTTTCTAAAACAGGCAGGGAGTATTACGATCGGGTTTTCCATCCTCGGGCCCATAGCCTGTACGACCGACAATAAGGACCTGGCCCTGGCGGAGATGCCACAACCGCTAACCGATCCTGAGCGAATCGATTCCTGGATCCGGCTGCTGGAAGACGGCCGCATACAGGTGATCACCGGGAAGATGGAACTGGGGCAGGGACTCTCTACCGCCATTCTCCAGGTGGCGGCCGAAGAACTCAATACCTCCTTTAATCAACTCTCCCTCCAACTGGCCGAAACCGGGGTGACTCCCGATGAGGGGATCACCGCCGGGAGCCGGTCCATGGAAACCAGTGCCATGAGCGTTCGCCAAGCGGCTGCCTGTTTGCGGGAAACCTTTTTCGGTTTGGTGGTTGAAGAATACGAGACCTCTGTGGATAACCTGGAAATCGAGAACGGAAACGTGCTCGTAAAAGGAGTCGCCTTGCCATTTACTGAGATTTTAAAAAGCAAGAACATCGAAAAGGCTGTCTTTGAGCCCAAGGAGCTCTACGGAAAGACACGGAGGGCGTTTGTTGGACATCCCATGCACAGGCCCGACCTGGAGAAAATGGTAAGAGGGGAGGCTTTTTATGTGCAGGACCTGCGCTTTCCCGGGATGGTCCATGCCCGGGTTATCAGAACACCGGCCTATAACGCCGTACTTGCTGAGGTTCCGGAAGCAGAGGTGGCGGATATGCCCGGATTTGTAAAGCTGGTGCGTAACGGGACCTTCCTGGCCGTGGTGGCTGAAAAGGAATTCCAGGCGGTACAGCTTCAACGTGCCCTCGGCGGGAAGGTTACCTGGGAAGTCGGCGAACCACTGGAACAACCCGAAGACATAAAAGCATTCATAAAATCTCTGCCCCAGGATTCCAATACCGATGAAGACCGGGGGGCTTATGAGGAGGTGGCTGAAGGTGCCGCGATCACTCATAAAGCATCCTATTCCAAGCCGTATATCATGCATGCCGCCAACGGTCCGTCCTGCGCTGTGGCCCTGTTTGAAGAAGGTGTGCTCCATATCTGGTGTCACAGCCAGGGGGTGTATCCCCTAAGGGAAACCATTGCCAAGATGGTGGATCTGCCATTAGAAAAAGTACATATTAAGGGCGTTCCCGGATCGGGGTGCTACGGACATAACCCTGCCGATGATGTGGCGGGAGAGGCAGCACTGATCGCCAAAGAGATTCCCGGTAAACATGTTCGCCTCCAATGGATGCGAAACGAAGAGCACGCCTGGGAGCCCTATGGCACGGCCATGGTGATGGAACACGAGGCCGTGCTCAGCGAGAACGGAAAGATAAAAGGATGGAATTACGAGCTGTGGAGTGATGCCCACTCTACGCGTCCCACCTCAGGCGATCCGGCCAACCTCTTACCCGGACGTTTCCTGGAACCTTCCTTTGGGACTCCCGGACAAGGATGGCGGGGAGGTGCCATTCGCAATGCTCCGCCCATCTATACCACCAATGCCTTTCGACTCACTTCTCATATTTTTCAGGGCCCGCTAAGGGTGTCGGCCCTGCGAAGTCTTGGGGCTTATGCCAACGTATTCTCCATCGAATGCTTTATGGATGAGCTGGCCGAAAAGGCCGGACAAGATCCTTTTACATTCCGATTGCGTCACCTGGAAGACAAACGCGCCATCTCCTGCCTGGGACGATTAAAGCTCAACGTGAGTGAAGTGTCCCCCGAGAAAGGACAAGGTTTAGGCATCGGTTTCGCCCGCTATAAGAATTCTGCCGCTTACTGTGCTGTGGCCGCCCTGGTGGAGGTCACCGATGGCAACCCTGTCGTAAAAAAAATGTGGGCCGTGATCGATGCCGGCGAATGCATCAACCCCGACGGACTCAAAAATCAAACGGAGGGAGGCATGATACAAAGTGCTTCCTGGACCCTTAAAGAAGCCGTAAAATGGAATGACACCCATATCTCTTCTATCGACTGGCAGAGTTATCCCATTCTTCGATTTCAAGAGATTCCCAAGGTAGAAGTGGAGGTCGTTGACCGTCCGGAGACGCCGCCACTCGGCGCCGGGGAGGCCGCCCAGGGACCTGCCGCTGCCGCTGTAGTGAATGCTATTTATAATGCAACAGGGGTTAGGGTGAGGGATCTTCCTGTTGGGAGAGTAAATTGAAAATAAAACCAATAATGGGCTCCTTCCCCTGGTCAGGGAGGGCCAAGCGTAAAGAAATGGTTCGGTGAACCATTTTAGCGAAGGCGCCTGAAGGCGGAGGGATGCGCCGCTGTAAGCGGGCCTGCCTGCGGTAGGCAGGGTCGGAAGGGGTTGTTCTCTAAACGCTTATTACAACCCACCCCGTCTCGAGACTTTGTCTCGATCCACCCCTCCCTGACTAGGGCGGGGAGCCACATCTTATACATCCATCTTAGTATAATTATTATATCCGTTAATGGTCGGAGGGCTTTCCCGACGTGGCAATCTTTTGGTTATAGTAAAGGATTTAAATACTGTTGAGGTAATTGTTGGGAGATCGCCACGTGCCCCCAAGGTGGCACTCGCGAAGACGAGGGTACTGTTTGCCGTCAGTTAAGCACGTAAATACCCCATCTATAATTTATCATCTATAATCTAAAATCCCACTCCTACTCCCGACTCTCTACTCCCGACTCCCGAATCTGTACCAAACACTCTTCCCATTGTTCTGCGAGGAAAACGTTGAGCTCTTGTTGTTGTTTCTTGATCTGAAATTTTTCTTGTAGAAAAAGAACAATATCCTCCGGGAGGGGTTGGTTGGTTTCCGGAAAGCAAAAGAAAGGATCAAATTCCAGGGTATTCCAGATCTTTTCGAAGTTAGGGTGCAGGTCTCTCAGGCCGGTGTTCGGGGTTTGAGGATCATCGTCCTCAGGTACCGAAAAGTAATAGTTCATGCCGTTGAGCGACAAGCGACAAATGGTAAGGCTGCTGCCTTCTCCTACTAATGTGATCAAGGGTGTGGTTTTCATAAGCAGGTGTTTATGGTAAGATTGGATTTTACAGGTTAAAAATAAAATGAATTTGGGCCGGTTGGTTACGGGTTTCCGGAATTTGGAGGTAGGGAGTTTCTCCAGTAAAGAATCTCTGGTTTAAGAAGCCCCATCCGTCGTCGCTCTTAAGCGATGACACCCTCCCTCGGAGGGGGAGGAAACGTTGTTTAATTCAGCTTATACTAGAATTAGATAAATAGGTAAAACATCCCCCTCCCTTTGGGAGGGCCTGCCTACCTGCCGGTAATGGCAGGCAGGGGTGGCCGAAGGCCGGGGGAGGGCTTCTTACTATGAAGAAGGTTCAGTGGTATAACCGGCAGATCGCTTCGGTTTGCTTTTGCCAACGCGCCATCTGGCCCCTCACTATGAAAGGTTCACATGCCAACACTCCGGCTGGCAGCTCTCTGTAAAAGGTCTACCAGACCTTTTACGGTCGTTCGCTCCTCACCACCGTTCGGTCCCGCGAAGACAAGAGTCTCCAAAAATGCAGAAACCACTTTCTAACCCTCTAAAATCTATCGATTAAAAACCTAAATATCTGATAAACAGCAATTTAAAGCTTGTTTTGTACAAAAGTTAAGGTGGGGTACTGCCGTATATTTGCCCTGTTGAAATATTGAAATAGACGCAAGAGTCAAGAGTCAGGAATCAAGACTGATTGTCGAAACAGATTCAGCTCTTGAACATTGCATCAAAATATCACTTATCCTACTTGAGATAAGGCCTGTGCTCCCGCCCCCCTTGGAGAATAGCGATACGATCTCATAATTGAAGTTGATTATTTTTTATTGGTTGATGATTGAAAAAGCTCCGTTGCGAAAGCACGGGGCTTTTTTTGTTTCGCTAGGGAAGTGGGGGGTCCGAGCGTTTAAAAAATGTCCTGTGGACATTTTTAGCGAAAGGGCCTGCCGGCGGGTGGGCTTCTTGTAATATAGTTCCAAGGATTATGAGATCTGCCTTGCCGGATCGATTACAGATTGAGCTTACTTCTTCTAAATCATCTATATGCACTACGGTCCTGAGCTTTCGCAGAAATAGAAGGAACTTAGGGTGATTACTCAAACTCTATTCAATACTCCAACCGGGTGGAGGGCTTCTTACTCTTAATTTCACCTGTAACTCGTACCACGTACCACGTACCCTTTTATCATCCGATGCTTCAGCGAAGGATGACCTTACTCTTAACCCTTCACTCTTAGCTCTTAACCTTTGAGTGTTAGCTCAATTACCAGTAAATCAGTAAATTAGAATATAATTTCAAAAAATACATCTATGAAACTGTTAAGCATAGTACTGCTGTTTGTAATGACCTTACCTGCCATGCAGGCTCAGGACGGGAAATGGAAAAAGCTGGCCGAGAAGAGCGTGGCCTTTAAAAGTGAAACCGATCGGGTGAGCCTGAAGGGAGATGAACGCGAGGCCAATTGGATCAGGATAAAATGTATTCAGGGAACGGTGCAGATCAAAGAGATCACCATCAATATGGAAGGTGGCGAGAGCAAGACCTATAAACCGCTAACAGGATTACTCAATAAAGGGATGGCCACCACCCCGTTTAAGGTCCCCGGAAATAAAGACGAAAAGGTGAAGTCCGTGGAGATGAAATACGATTCTAAAGGGAGTATTGTGACCAATAAACGTGCTAAAGTGGAGGTGCAAGGGAAGTTGGATGGGGATTGATGAACCCGCAAAGCGGGTTCAATTATGAATGATAAATTATGAATTATGAATGGTCTTCAACCGGACTTATTCTGGAAAGAGTAACCAGAACCATTTAAACAATGAGCCTGAGTAGCATAGAATACCCCTTCTGCCCTACGGGCATCTCCCCCTAAGAGGTGGAGAGGAAGTTCAAACGCTTAGTCGGCTTTCATAGGATGGCTTTTTAACGAGAGTATTTATTAGAGTAGAAATATCTCCTTCCCCTCACAGGGGGAGGTGGTTGCGCTGCAAGGGCAAGCGGAGGGGGTATTTGATTTATTAACGTTAGAGTATTTAATTTACATGATTCGGAATTTGATTAGTTGCTTTCTGCTTGTTCTCAGTTTCTCCAGCTGCCAACAACAACCCACACCTCCTACTACGTACCCACCCTACCCCGAGATGACTGCGCCGGGGGATTCCATGTTTCTGAAGGGTAATTTCTCGGGGGCGATCAAGGTGTACCGGGAGGTGGTGAAAGCCTATCCCGATAGTGTGTCGGCTTACCGGTTGCTTACCCGGGCCTACCTGGGCATAGGGATGACCGATGAAGCCAAAACCATGCTCGATAAGGTGGAGTTTGGCACGGATACTATCAGCACGCTCTCCAAATACCGTCGGTATGCCATCTGGTCGATCTTTAAGGGCGATACCACGGCCTTACGCAAATACAACGACTCTTTGTTGCGATACGCCTTTCATACCTATCCGCAACCGTATAATAATGCCGCTTTTAATGAGGTGTTTTTAAAGGATTATACAAAAGCCCTGGGACACCTGAAACGGTATACCATCTACGGAGAGCCGGAACATACCCCCATCAACATGGGATTCCTCTTACTCAAGGAAGGAGACACGGCCAAGGGGATGGATATTCTGAACAAGGCCGAGGCGCGGGTTACGAAGTCCCTGCTTACCGCTCCGGCAGATACCGATGCCCTCTTTGAGATGTCTGAGATCTACGTGATGAAAAGAGATACTGCCGCCGCCATGGAATACCTGCAGCGCGCCCTGCAAACCGGACTGGGAAAAGAATGGTGGTTCTACCATGTGATCAGCGAGGAGTCGGTAAGCGATCCGGTCTTTGCTCCCCTGCGTGATCACCCCGGGTTTCAAAAGATCAGGGATTCGATCCTTCAGGAAAGGGTTCGGATGAAATCAGAGTTGGTTGATGGGGAGTAGAGAGTAAAGAGTCGGGAGTGGTGGTTGAGAGTTGAGGGTAAATTATAGATGATGGATGATGAATGATGTCTTTGCGAGGACCACTTCAGTGGGACGAAGCAATCTCTCGAAATGAGAAGGGGGCCTTCGAGAGCTCTCCTGCCGTGGGAGGGCAAGCGAAGCAATCTTTCGAATGGTATTCCGGACATCAATTAGGCTTTGAGGAAGAACAATAAGATTGCCGCGGTCTAACGAAGTATCGGAACACCTACCGCTGACAGATTTAGATACTCTGTTGTAAAGTATATAAATTGTGGCTCCCCACCCTGGACAGAGGGCCGAACGTTAAGAAAACAGCCAGTGGCTGTTTTTAGTGCAGGAGCCAGCCGGCGTGAGGGCGATCAGGGTGAAACCCTGAGACGGGGCGGGTTGATTCAAATTGACCTCTCCTACAACCCCTTCCGACCCTGCCTACCGCAGGCAGGCCCGCTTCTAGCGGCGCATCCCTCCGCCTTCAGGCGCCTTCGCTAAAATGGTTCACCGAACCATTTCTTTACGCTTGGCCCTCCCTGACCAGGGGAAGAAGCCCATAATTATGTTAATCCTCATGACGTCATCATTCTACACAAGAAATCCGCATTTCAAATACCTCGCAAAGACAAACTCGTCCCTCAAACTCGTTCCTCTAACTGTAACTCATCTCCACCTTCACCCCCTTACCTTCGGCGCTGTCCAGTTTAAAATGGCCACCGCTTTGGGTAATTCTGCTTTTCGCATTTTGGAGTCCGCCGGGAGCACAAGTGCCTTGCGAAGCAATACCCTTGCCATTGTCTTTATAGGTGATGCGGAGTTTTTTACCCTCCTTGTTAAATTGCAATACTACCAGGCTGGCCTGGGCATGTTTTTTCATATTCACCAGCAATTCCTGCAGGGTGCGGTAGAGGGCTTCCTGTTGCACTTCAGAAACCCCTGCCCAATCCATGTCATTGAGACCTTTTACAAGAATATTGGTGTTCTCATCACGGTATTGGGATATGAGCGACAACAAGGAGTCTTTCAGTTCGAGTCCGAGAGGTATGGAAGCGTGTTCCCTCGAGATATTACGGGTGCGGATATACAGCCTTTCCAGGTTGTCCAGAAGCCAATCTTTATAGGTAGGCTTTGACAGATCGTTAGTTTCTGCATAGGTCATGGCGCTGAACAGGTCGTTCGCCAATTCGTCATGAATTTGTTTTGAAATTCGGGACTCCGTTTTTCGTACAGCTTCCGACTGTTTTAGCTTATAACGGATCTTGGTGAGGCGATAGGTTTGATACCCTCCAATGATTAAAAGAACGAATACGACGGTCAGGGTTATATTAATAATGCGGTTACGCTCCAGGGCGGCCTGTTGTTCCCGGGAATGGGCCTCCAGTATTTCGTTTTCTTTTCGGGTGTTTTCAACGTCAAACGAATACCTGGCAAAATCATCCTTCGACCTGGTGAACTCTTTTAGCCAAGCTTCATTCAATTGCTGGTACTCCAGGGCGTAGGCTTTCGGATTTGGTGAGATCTGTGTTAATAGATGGAGGGCTTTTAAGGTGGCTTTCTGATTCTTGCTCTCCCTGGCTGCTTGCAACGACATCCTTGCATATTCCCTGGCAGTTTCTAGGTCTTTCTCGTAGAATTCAGCCATTCTCAGGTAGAGCGCAGTAAGTTCGTCTTTTTCGTCTGCCTCTTCCCATAAACGTTGGGCGGTTTGGTATAATTCCTCACTTCCTTCTTTCCCCAGGTCATGCCGCACAAGGGCTAAATTGGCATGTACCCTGGCCCATTCGCTTTTGGCCTTTTGTTGACTATCAAATATGGTGTCTTTTACCTCCCAGAGGGGATCTGCATGGAGTTCTTCCAGAAGTTCCAGGGCCTTGGTTTTATCACCCAATCGATATTGCCCGATGGCCAGGTTGTTCCTAAAGATCAACTCTCCTTCCTTATCTTTACCTGTTTCCAGGCCCTTTTCCTGCCAATACATTTTTTCCTTGTACTGCCCCAATCCTGAATTGGCATTGGCTAACACTGTGTAAAGCGAAGCTTTATGCGCATTAGTAGTAGCATAATCAAGTGCATTCAATGCCACCTTTTCGGCATCTGAATAATTAGATAGTGAATTAAGCAAATTGCCAAGGTTTATGGATATTCTGGCAAAAGTTATACTATCCCTGATCTGTTTGGCCACAGCAAGACCTTTTACATCGTATTTAATGGCAGCACTGCCGGCGTTTACCTTGTCGTAATAATACCCCAACCGGAAATAAGCATCAGAAAGCAGGGTGCTGTCTTTGAGGGTTAAAGCCAGTTTTTCATATTCGTGTGATAGGGCAATAGAACTGTCTATAGAAAACAGACGGGCACTGAAGAACATACGTTGTTCAAGCAGTTTGGGCTGCAGGCTGTCTGCCACCTTTTCTTTGAGTAATCGGGAATTGATCTCCCATCCCTGTCGTGCAAGCTCAGTTCTCTCTTGTTGATCAACTGCTTTTCGAACCAAGGGTTTAAGGGCCTCGGCTTTCTGATATTCCCGGTAGATCCGGTTGCCTTGATCTGTCAACTGTTCCCGGGGCGATTTCTCTCCGGAAATACAGCTCTGAAACAGGATCAGCAGGCAAAGAATAATACCTGAATTTCGCATGAGTTTGTTCATATTATTGGGTGCGACAATATAGGGATATTTTCTATAAACAATGTTTAGATCGGCACGATTAATCATGGAAAGTATACCCGTGTAATAAAGTATAGTACTAAGAAAACCAGGTGTTTTAACGGATTTTTTTGTACGATTAACCTTATCTAAATGCTTTTAATCTATAAAATTTACCTTTTATCTTCAAAATATTATAATTTAGTTGTTATAAGGTGATTTTAGACACACGTATACGTGGCTCCAGGATCACGTTTATCAATAAACGGTTTGCCGATTATCTAATTGCATTCCCGGATTTTATGGCGATAAAGAAGCTTCCCTTGCTACTGGTTTTTTGCGTTATGTTGCTACATGCGCAAGACCGTCGCCTCCAAAAAGCAGATGAATCTTACGACGAATTAAATTATTCTAAGGCAACCCGTCTCTATGAAGGGGTGGTGCAACGCGGTCATCAAACGCCTGATGTGTACGAACGCCTGGCCAATGCCTATTATTTTATAGCCGATTATGAAAATGCGGCCGCCTACTATGATCAGCTTTTTGCCATCAATCCTGACCCTGATCCGGAACTCTATTTTCGTTTTGCCCAATCCTTAAAAACTGTTGGCGATTACAACCGTTCGGATGCTATCATGAATGCCCTGTACCAGAAAAATAAAATGGATGCCCGGGCCCGTTTGCTAAAACTTCGAAAGAATTACAGGCAGGAAATACGGCGACAAAAGGATCGTTTTACCTTGAAAAAGATCAAGGGTAATACAGTGCACTCTGAATTTGGCTTAACCTGGTACGGTGATGAGGTGGTATTTACTTCTACCCGCGATACCGGGGGTGCAGCAAAAAACCGTCATGGCTGGGATGCCTCCTATTTCCAGGAGATCTACCGCGCCCGTCCGGATACGGCCAGTGGTAACCTGGAAGAGATTAGAAAATTTTCATCAGCGATCAATTCCCGATATCATGAAAGCAGCGCAGCCTTTTCTGCCGACGGACAGCGCATTTACTTTACCCGTAATAATACAGACGGTAAAAAGCTTAGAAAAGACAAAGACGGTATTACCCGTTTAAAGATCCTGACTGCCGAACGCCTGCCAGACGGGGGATGGACAGAACCGGTGCCGGTTTCTTTCAGCGATGACGGATGGACGGTAGCCCACCCTGCTTTAAGCCCGGATGGGAAAACCCTTTATTTTGCCAGCGATATGCCGGGCACCAAGGGGGCTTCAGATATTTTTGCGGTGGCTGTAAAGGAAGACGGAAGTTTTGGTATTCCGCAGCCTCTTCAGGGAGTTGTAAATACGGAAGGGAGAGAAACCTTTCCCTTTGTAGCC
Organism: Robertkochia marina; assembly: GCF_004799345.1. Classification (GTDB taxonomy): domain Bacteria; phylum Bacteroidota; class Bacteroidia; order Flavobacteriales; family Flavobacteriaceae; genus Robertkochia; species Robertkochia marina. The sequence continues at coordinate 630,022 of NZ_SSMC01000001.1, read as the reverse complement.
AATGGCAAGCTGTATTTTGCCAGTGACGGACATCCAGGCTTGGGAGGTCTTGATATCTATGAGGCCGAATTGCTGGACCCTTATATTGTGGGGAGGGTCAATAACCTGGGGCATCCTGTGAATACCCGAAGGGATGATTTCAGTATTCTGACCGATAGTACCGGTCAGTTCGGATATATTGCCAGTAACCGTTGGGGTGGTATAGGGGCTGATGATGTCTATGCGATAAAAGCGAATGACGACATTATTGATGTAGAGGGTATTATTGTTGACCTGGAAAGTGCCGAACCTATTGAAGATGCCAGGGTGACCTTGTATAAGGATGAAGAAGCCATTGATTCTACCCTAACCGACCATAAGGGTGGCTACTTGTTTGAGAACGTTAAAAATGACGGGGAGCTCCGGGTAGAGGCTGATAAACCTAACTATACCACCGAGAAGCTTGATGTAGACCGGGATGGAAAATACTATGACTTAGGACTGAAGCCTGCCCTGGAAGACCTGGTTAGGCGCGATCTGTTGGAGGTTTTAGACTTTAACGATATCTATTTTGATTTTGACCGTGCTGCCATTCGTCCGGATGCACAAACAGAATTGGATAAGATCGCGGGTTACCTGCTTAAAAATGCAAAACTGACCTTAGAGATCCTGTCCTTTACCGATAGCAGAGGTACGCGGGCCTATAATCAAAAACTTTCTGAACGCCGGGCGGCAAGCACAGCAAAATACCTTATAGCTAAAGGTGTAGATGCGTCGCGTATCAAAGCCGTAGGACTCGGAGAACGCCACCTGGAAACCAACTGTCCGGATGGAGTAAAATGTACAAAAGAAGAACATCAACTTAACCGAAGATCTGAATTCTATATTTCTAATCAGCCTGAAAGGGAGAAAGTAGAGCGCCTTATGGCGGAAGCCAATTCGCAGTCTGATGCCCTGGCGAAGGGACAAAGAAGCGAAGGAGCAAAGGGGAATGCCCACCCCCTCGAATCTCCCCCTCGAGTCTCTCCCTCAGACCTCGACGCCATCCCCGAGATGAGGGTTGATGCTGATGCTCAGGAAGAAGCCTATGCCGTTCAGCTGGCGGCCTACCGGGACCATGAGCCCATAGACCTGAAGCGCTTTGACCGGGTGAATAACCTGGTGCTTGAAAAGGGAAATGATGGCTACACCCGCCTGTTCTCCGGGATCTTTAAAGACCGCAAAAAAGCAGATGCCCACCTGCAAGAACTCAAAAACAAAGGGTATCACGGCTTCATCAAAACCCTTGGAGGGCCTTAGTGATTCCTGCGAAATTAATTATGAATTATGAATGATGAATGATGGGTTGTGAAATATTAATTAGGTGGAGTTAGGTGTAGACTATTTTTCCGCCCTTTAGGGAGGGGAAAAGAAAAATAGTCTGCTGTAAAAACCCCATCTACAATCTACCATTTACAATTTATCATCTCTCCCGCTTTCGGTAAGACCACTCTCGTCCCTTTTTACCGACCGTAGCTTTAGCGAAGGTTGGCAAACTCGTTCCTCAAACTTGCCTGCGGGAAGCAGGCTAGTCCCTCAACTCCATGATCCTCGCCACATATTTTCCAACCACATCAAACTCCAGGTTGACTTTGGTGCCCACCTTGTAATGTTTAAAAATGGTATGCTCATAGGTATAAGGAATAATGGCCACGCTGAAATGGTCTTTTCCGGAGTCGACCACGGTAAGGCTGGTCCCGTCTATGGTGATGGATCCTTTTTCTATGGTCACATTGCTTTTTGAAGGGTCATAAGAGAAGGTAAATCGCCAGCTGCCATCTTCTTCAGCGATGTCTGTACAGGTGCCGGTTTGATCTACATGTCCCTGCACAATGTGGCCGTCAAGTCTTGCGCCCATCTTCATGGCGCGCTCCAGGTTTACCTGGTCGTCCACCTGCCATTGGCCGATAGCCGTTTTGTTCAGGGTTTCCCGGATGGCGGTAACCACATAGGTGTCGCCCTCGATGCCGACCACGGTCAGGCAAACGCCATTGTGGGCTACGCTTTGGTCAATTTTTAATTCGCCGGTGATGGCGCTTTTAATATGTATGTGGAGATTTTCTTTTTCTTTTTCAAGTTTGGTGATCGTACCTAACTCTTCTATAATGCCTGTGAACATTCTGATTTAATTTGGTTAAATTTGCCGTTAACGGCGGTCCTGTTTTTTGGAATGGTAAAGATAGCGAAAGCTGTGAACAACTCATGACTACCCCTAAACTGAACGACCGAAAACTTCTGGTTACATGAAAAGCGAAGAACGTATTAAAGTTGGAATATCTATAGGCGATCTGAACGGCATTGGCAGTGAGATCATTTTAAAGACTTTTGAAGATGCACGTATGCTGGAGCTTTGCACCCCGGTTATCTTCGGATCTACCAAGGTGATGTCTTTCCAGAAAAAGCTGCTCAAGCTCGATGTGATCTACCAGGGTATAGATCGCGCGGATAATGCGGTACACGGCAAGTTCAATGTGGTTAATGTCTGGAAGGAGACTCCAAATATTGAGCCCGGCAAAGAAACCGAAGAAGGTGGTAAATACGCCTTGTTGTCATTGAAGGCCGCTGTGGAGGCTTTGAAAAAGGAGGAGGTAGATGTTCTTGTAACGGCCCCTATCAATAAGCACAATATTCAGAGTGACGATTTTAAATTTCCGGGGCATACCGATTACCTGGCCAAAGAGCTGGAAGGAGATGCCCTTATGTTTATGGTAACCGATGACCTCAGGGTAGGATTGCTTACCGATCACGTTCCGGTAAAGGACGTGGCCGATCATATTACGCCAGAGTTGATCAGGAAAAAAGTCACCATCATCCATGATTCCTTATTAAAGGATTTCAGGATTCGTCGCCCTAAAATTGCCGTATTGGGTATCAATCCGCACTCCGGCGACCAGGGTGTTATCGGGAAGGAAGACGATGAGGTCATGAGACCCACCCTGCAGAAGTTACACGAAGAGGGAATGTTGGTGTACGGTCCGTATTCTGCCGATAGCTTTTTCGGAAGCGGAGCTTACAAACAATTCGACGCCGTGGTAGCGGCCTACCATGACCAGGGGCTCATACCTTTTAAGACCCTGAGTTTTGGTAATGGGGTCAATTATACGGCAGGACTGAGTCGTGTACGCACCTCTCCCGATCATGGTACTGCCTTTGATATGGCCGGAAAAGGAAAGGCTGATCACCATTCGTTCAAGGAGGCGGTTTTTACTGCCATGCAGGTTTTCAGAAGCCGCGAAGAATACAAGGAGATCACTGCAAATCCGCTCCAAAAAGCCAAGGGCAAGTTATGAACAAAAAAAAGTTGATAACATTATTATGATTCATAAAAATTTATATCTTTGCACCCGCCTTATCCTTAAGGAGATGGCACTCAAAACTGATGTTTAAAATGAAGCAGTTAAAGGAGTTCGATATTCCTTTTGTGGGGTTGAAACTTGGAAAACACCGGTTTGATTATCAAATTGACAAGACGTTCTTTGAAGCTTTTAACTATGACGAGTTTGCTGAGGCCACGCTGAAGGTAAACCTCGTGATGGATAAAAAAAGCAATATGCTGGAGCTCAGTTTTAAGGTAGACGGGGTGGTGAATGTACCTTGTGATCTTACTGATGAGCCTTTTGATCAGCCGGTAGAGGGCAACCTTCACCTGGTGGTGAAATTTGGTGAAGAATACAATGATGAGAATGAAGAATTGCTCATTATTCCTCACGGAGAACACCAGATCAATGTAGCGCAGTACATATACGAAATGATCGTATTGGCCGTTCCTGCCAAAAGGGTGCATCCCGGGGTAAAAGACGGAACGCTCTCCAGTGAATTATTGCAAAAGCTTGAAGAATTTCAACCGAAGGAAGAGAACAAAAATAATGACGGGGATACAGATCCGCGTTGGGACACACTGAAGAAACTATTAACGGATAAATAAGATTTAAAAATGGCACATCCTAAAAGAAGACAGTCCAGCACCAGAAGAGATAAGAGAAGAACGCATTATAAGGCGACTGCTCCTCAGATTGCTGTTGATCCTACTACCGGAGAGGCGCATGTTTATCACAGAGCGCACTGGCACGAAGGTAAGCTTTATTACAGAGGCCAGGTACTTATCGATAACTCGGCTGAAGAGGTAGCGTAAGGAAAATACTCGGATAAAATAGGAACTCTCACGGAAGTGGGAGTTTTTTTTATTAAAATTTTTCTATCGGCCAAAAACCAAGTATTTTGCGCCTTGTTTCAGATAAAAATTAGTAATTTCAACAAATTTTTATCGATTTTTGCATGTTTTAGGATTCAAACCCAACGGATTATGAATGAACTTAAAGCAGCGATCACTGCTGTGGGGGCTTATGTTCCCGATTATGTGCTGACCAATAAGGAACTTGAGACCATGGTTGACACTAATGACGAGTGGATAACAACAAGAACCGGTATCAAGGAACGACGTATCCTAAAAGGAGAGGGCAAAGGCACCTCTTTTATGGCCATCAAAGCCGCTGAAGACCTGATGCAAAAAAGCGGTCTGAATCCGGAAGAAATTGATATGGTCATCGTGGCTTCGGCTACGCCCGATATGCCCGTGGCAGCTACCGCAACCTATGTGGCCAGCCAGATCGGGGCTGTTAATGCCTTTTCTTTCGACCTGCAAGCGGCTTGCTCCAGTTTTCTATACGGAATGTCAACCGCCTCAGCTTACATTGCGAGCGGACGCTATAAAAAAGTATTATTGATCGGAGCCGACAAAATGTCGTCCATCATTGATTATACAGACCGGGCTACCTGTATCATTTTTGGTGATGGTGCAGGGGCTGTGCTATTTGAGCCCAATGAAGAAGGTTTAGGTGTTCAGGATGAGATCCTGAGAAGTGACGGTATCGGAAGAGAGTTTCTGAAGATCGAAGCCGGAGGGTCTATCCTTCCTGCAAGTGAAGCCACCGTTAAAGAAAAGAAACACTACGTATTCCAGGACGGAAAGAACGTATTTAAATACGCCGTCTCTAATATGGCCGATGTTTCTGCCCGCATCATGGAACGTAATGAACTTACAAAAGACGATGTGCAATGGCTGGTGCCTCACCAGGCGAACAAGCGTATCATAGATGCCACTGCCAACAGAATGGGATTGGAAGAAGAAAAGGTGATGATCAATATCTATAAATATGGGAACACCACCTCTGCTACCCTGCCCTTGTTACTGGCAGATTACGAAAAACAACTTAAAAAAGGAGATAACTTAATTTTTGCTGCATTTGGAGGCGGATTTACCTGGGGGTCGATCTACCTGAAATGGGCATACAACTCTTAACAAACACACTAATCTAACAGAGTAATCATGGATTTAAAAGAAATTCAAAGTTTGATCAAATTCGTGGCAAAATCCGGAGCAAGCGAAGTAAAGCTTGAGATGGAGGATGTGAAGATCACTATCAAGACCATATCTGATGAGAAGAAAGGAGAAGCTACGACTTATGTGCAACATATTCCAATGGGTCAGCCTGTAGCTCAGGCTCCTGCTCAGCCCGCTGCAGCGCCTTCTGCTCCGGCCGCCGCTGCAGAAGCTACTGCTGCTGCCTCTGATGAAAATAGTAAGTATGTTACTATCAAGTCGCCTATCATTGGTACCTTCTATAGAAAACCTTCTCCGGACAAACCTGCCTTTGTAGAGGTTGGTGATACCATTGCTACCGGAGATGTACTTTGTGTTATTGAAGCCATGAAGCTCTTCAATGAGATCGAAAGTGAAATGAGTGGTAAGATCGTCAAAGTTCTTGTTGACGATGCCTCTCCAGTAGAATTTGATCAGCCATTATTCCTGGTTGACCCATCTTAATCGAGAACTTATAACCTGCACCTGTGTTATTCCCATTTTCGGGAAACCCTGCCAGTGTGTGGTTGTTTGTGCGAATTTAAAACATGAAAACCTATGTTTAAAAAGATACTAATTGCCAACAGAGGAGAGATCGCCCTGCGCGTGATCAGAACCTGTAAGGAGATGGGGATAAAGACCGTGGCGGTCTATTCTACTGCCGATGCTGAGAGTCTTCATGTGCGTTTTGCCGATGAGGCCGTTTGTATCGGTCCGCCACCTTCTAAAGATTCCTATCTTAAAATTGCCCATATCATTGCCGCTGCAGAGATCACCAATGCAGATGCAATTCACCCCGGTTACGGTTTCCTTTCTGAGAATGCAAACTTCTCAAGGATCTGTCGTGAACACGGGATAAAATTTATCGGAGCATCTCCTGAACAGATCGAACGTATGGGAGATAAGGCTACGGCCAAGGCTACCATGAAAGAAGCAAACGTACCTACCATTCCCGGTAGTGACGGATTGCTGAAAGACTTTAAGCAGACCAAGGCCCTGGCTAAAGAAATGGGCTATCCTGTGATGCTGAAGGCTACTGCCGGAGGTGGAGGAAAAGGGATGCGTGCCGTATGGAAAGAAGAAGATCTGCAAAAAGCCTTTGAAAGTGCCAAGCAGGAAGCCGGTGCTGCCTTCGGAAATGATGGGATGTATATGGAGAAGCTTATCGAAGAGCCTCGCCATATCGAGATCCAGATCGTGGGTGATCAGTTCGGTAAAGCGTGTCACCTTTCTGAAAGAGACTGTTCTGTACAGCGCAGACACCAAAAACTGACTGAAGAAACACCTTCTCCGTTCATGACCGACGAATTGCGTGATGCCATGGGGAAAGCCGCTGTGAAAGCTGCCGAATACATCAAGTATGAAGGAGCCGGAACCGTGGAATTCCTGGTAGATAAACACCGTAATTTCTATTTCATGGAAATGAATACCAGGATCCAGGTAGAACACCCGATCACCGAGCAGGTTATTGACTATGACCTGATTCGTGAGCAGATCCTTGTTGCCGCAGGAGTGCCGATCTCAGGAAAAAACTATACCCCTAAACTGCATTCTATAGAATGTCGTATCAACGCAGAAGATCCTTACAATGACTTCCGTCCGTCGCCGGGAAGAATTACAACCCTTCACGCACCGGGAGGACACGGAGTTCGTTTGGATACCCACGTTTACAGCGGGTATATTATTCCACCAAACTACGACTCTATGATCGCAAAACTCATTACCACCGCCCAAACCAGGGAGGAGGCCATTCATAAAATGAAGCGTGCCCTGGATGAGTTCGTGATCGAAGGTATAAAAACTACGATCCCTTTCCACAGACAATTGATGGATCACCCTGATTATATAGCAGGGAACTACACCACCAAGTTTATGGAAGACTTCAAAATGAAACCTGAAGTACAAGAATAAAAAAAAGCCCCGCCCAACAGCGGGGCTTTTTAGTTATAAGGTTATGGGGTTACGAGGTTATGAAGTGGTCGTCTTCGCGAAGTTTGCTTTGCAAACTGTGGCGATCTCCTAATTACAGTATTGCATTAACGATGGGCTCCTTCCCCTGGTTAGGGGAAGGTGTCAAAGCCGGAGGTTTTGACGGAAGGGGTTGTTATTATAGCTACCCTGAATCAACCCGCCCCGTCTCGAGACTTTGTCTCGATCCACCCCTCCCTATCCAGGGTGGGGAGCCAGAATACTAGATTGCTAATGCAAACTGTAGCAACCACCCAATCCCAAATTATCGTAACTTATACCTATGAAACTTTTAGCATACGCAGGGATCATCTTACTAATGTTTATCACTATGCAGGCAACAGTAACCATCTACGATTTTAAAGAGCAGGAAGAAGTTGATGCGTGGAGCATTGTGAATGATGTGGTCATGGGTGGCAGATCGGACGCCTCCCTCGAACTTGATGAGGACGGACATGGGGTGTTCTCAGGAGCAGTATCTCTGGAAAACAACGGAGGATTTGCGTCTATGCGACTGCGATTGTCTCCCATGGACCTGAGGCGCTTTAAAACCATTCATCTGCGTGTTAAGGGCGAGCCTACCCGGTACCAATTCAGGTGTAAGTCTTCCTGGAATGAACCCCAGAGTTATGTTGCTCCGTTTGAAACTACCGGCCAATGGCAGGAAGTAGCCCTGAACCTTCGGGAGATGGTACCCACCTTTAGGGGGAACCGATTGGATATGCCTGATTTTCCGGGAGAATCCCTTGCAGAGATCGCTATTCTTATCGGAAATAAAAAGGCGGAATCTTTTGCTTTAAAGCTCGACAGGATCTGGTTGGAATAACACACAAATATCTTTGATATCGAACTTTCACCTCCAACTTCCAAGAGGAGGGGTGCAGCCGAAGGGATCTGCTTCACCTCGTAGCTATTTTCCTTTTGAAAACGCCTCCGCTTTATGTGAATATGCAAATAGCTGTAAATCAAGGAATTACTCAGAAAAAATTTTAAAAGAACCCCTTGCCATTTTCCTGATTTATATATCTTTAGAATATGAAAGTGAAAACAGCCACAGCAAACGGCCCCTGGGTTTCAATGAACGGTACGCCCGCTTCAGGATTTTCTTATTGGGAGTTTCAGGAGTATTTTAACACCCCTGATTTCGTAGTTGTAGGTGCAGGTATTGTAGGGCTGAGCTGTGCATTATCGCTCAAGGAGAAACATCCGAAAGCCAGAGTGGTGGTCTTAGAACGGGGTCTGTTGCCCCAGGGAGCAAGTACCAAGAATGCCGGGTTTGCCTGTTTCGGGAGTTTGTCAGAACTGCTTGACGACATGAATACCCGAACAGAAAAGGAGGTGTTGGAGCTCGTAGAGAAGCGGTATCGCGGAGTGAAGTTATTGCGAAAAACCCTTGGAGACAGAGCGATAGATTATAAGGAGTACGGCGGATACGAGTTATTTCCAAAAGGAGATTCTGATTTTTTTACGGCCTGCCTGGAGCATAGAGAGCGTGTCAATAAATTATTGAAACCACTGTTCAGAAAACGAGTGTTCGATGTAGTTCCCAATAACTTTGGGTTTAAAGGTGTACAGGCTCATTTACTGTTTAATCGCTGTGAAGGTCAATTGAATACCGGTAAAATGATGCAGGCATTGTACGCAAAATGTGCCAAAATGGATGTGCGCATTCTCTATGGGGTCACCCTGAGAGGTTTCCAGGACCTGAACGGTAAAGTGGCCCTGAATACCAGTATCACCGATTTTAATTGCCGAAAATTAATGTTGGCCACCAATGGCTTTGCAGGCGCTATTACCGGAGAAGAGGTGTACCCGGCCCGGGCCCAGGTGTTGATTACCAAGCCGATTAAAAAACTCCGTATTAAAGGCAGTTTTCATATGGACCGTGGGTACTATTACTTCAGAAATATAGATGACCGTATTCTTTTCGGTGGGGGGAGAAACCTGGATCCTTCCGGGGAGCAGACCGAGGACTTCGGGATGACACCCCTTATACAAAACAGGTTGATCGAACTGCTTGAAAATGTGATCTTACCCGATACTCCTTTTGAGATCGATACCCGTTGGAGTGGTATCATGGGAGTGGGCAGCTCTAAGGAGCCGGTACTGAAATCGCTCTCTGATAATGTAGCTTGCGGGGTACGTCTTGGGGGTATGGGTGTGGCCATAGGCAGTCAGACCGGTCGGGAACTCAGCGGATTGCTTTAATTTCCTTGATTCAAGTTCATTTTAGTCCTTCCCTGCAACAGTTTTTAGTACTTTTGCAGCTTTCAAATAATAGCATAAAACCAAATACGATGACTAAACCTATGATGTGGTTGGTATGCGCCTTTTTTCTTTTGACAGGCTGTACCACAGATGAAGAGATGCCTTGTCCTCAACCTTTTTCAGGATCCCTTACAGAAGATGAAGCAACCCTTGCCGGCACCTGGGAATTAACCGCTTTGACGGCTTCTGAAGAGATCGACCTTACTGATGACAATGTAGATAATCCGTCAACCGATCTCTTATCTCAGCTTGACGCCTGTAGCCAGGTGGCAATATATCAATTCGGTACAGATCGTAACATTAAATATTCGGGCGGACTCTTAAACGGGGAAACCTGCCAGGAGCAAGTGCTTCTCGAAGGGACCTGGGCTCTTTCAGGGAGTTCGATCGGGGTAGTTACCGGATGTCGGGCGCTGTACTTCCCACCTGTTGAGTTCGCTGAAGAAGGAGTGAGCTTTTCCTTTACTGAGGCTCGCACTGTATTCGACGCCCTGGGTCAGGGAGTTCAGTTGGAGATCACGGAAACCTATACGAAGGTGGTTGAATAGATTTTGCTGCCTGAAACTTATAAAGCCATCATTTGATGGCTTTTTTTATTTTAGTACTATGACTACCTACCTCACTAACATAAAGGAGCGAGTGATAACCCTTTGCGGGGAAAAACTCGAAAGTTCATGTGCCAATTACCGCACCCAGCTGGCGGCGTTGAAGATCTCATTGGAAAGTGAATCGAAGAGTTCAGCCGGCGATAAGCACGAGACCGGAAGGGCCATGGTGCAGCTGGAAATGGAACGCCTGTCTGCTCGTCTTAAAATTGCCGAAGACGAATTAAACAGTTTCAGGAGGTTGGCCTTTAACGATGCAAAAAACAGGGGTACGGTAACCCCCGGGACTCTTGTTGAGACCGACAAGGGGCTCTATTTTCTGGCAGTTTCCCTTGGGATGGTTAAGGTAGGCGAAACCCCTGTGGCAGTGGTGTCGTCAGCTTCTCCGATAGGGGGTGTTTTAAAAGGAAAAGCTGCAGGTGAGCAGATCCTTTTTAATGGTGTTGCACAAACCATAAAAGCTATTCGTTGAGCCGGGTTTCCAGCACGCCGTTCTTTAAGCGAAGGTTTACGGCAAATTCATTAGGAATACCTTTCTCGCTCCTGAAAAAGATATTACGTCTTCCCACCCTTGCCTTATTCAAATAGGAATGTCCTTCAAAATAACTGTCTGAAACAATGGCAATGATATGGCCGTCAGCGTCGGGTATCAGCTCGTGTGGATATACGAGCACAAGCCCCTTTTTGTCTTCTTCAAACCAGGAGAGGGGCAGTTGATTAACCTCCCCGAATAAACGGGCTACATATTTGGTTTTTGGCTTTTGGTATAAGATGGAAGGGTGACCCCGGTGAACGATCTTTCCATTTTTCATGACCAGGGTGTGGTCTGAAAAGGAAAGACTGTCTGCATTTTCGTGAGTGGCTACTATTGAGGCAATACCTTGCTGCTTCAGGTATTTAAACAACTCTCTGCGTAAAGCACTTTTCTTAAAATTATCAATATTGCTGAAGGGCTCGTCAAGGAGCAGCAGCTCAGGTTCTCTTGCCAATACCCTCGCAAGGGCTACGCGCTGTTGCTGCCCCCCGCTGAGTTCATCAGGCCTGCGTTGGGCAAAGTCGCTCATACCTACCAGCTCCAGTAATTCGGCAATGCGTTGTTGTTTTTTTCGGGGGTAGAAGTTGGATAGAAATTTCCCGACATTTTCAGCCACTGTCAGGGGTGCCATCAGGTCGTAATCCTGGGCCTGGTATTTTATAAAATCCTCCCCCGGTACCAGGTTGTAATCAGGACCCAGTAATTTCTTGCCTTTCCAGAAGATGGTGCCGGTTGCCGGTTGTAAAAGTCCGTAAACAGTCTTTAATAAGGTACTTTTTCCGGAGCCGCTTTCTCCGATAACAGAGAGTTGCTCGCCGGGTTCCAGGGTGAAGTTTATGTTATGGAGCACCTTTTTCTCCTTGTAGGCGAATGATAGATTCTTAACCAGCAGCATTGTAGATAGATCTTGTTGTCGTGCGCTAAGATACTACAAAACAAAAAGACCCCGGGACTGCAGCCCGGGGTCTTAGGTGAGATGGTTCTCAGATATTATCCTTTGATCGGGTCTTTAAGAGCCGCTTGATTGGGCAGCTCCTCAAAGCCCATATTATAGAAGGAGAAACTGAAGATATCAGCATACAACTCTATGGTCTTGTCGGTACCTCCTGAGCCATGACCCGCTTTGGTTTCGATGCGGATCAGCGTCGGATTATTTCCGGCCTGTTTTTCCTGCAGTTCAGCTGCAAATTTAAAACTGTGGGCCGGTACCACCCGATCGTCATGGTCGCCGGTAGTTACCAGGGTGGCCGGGTACATAATGCCATCTTTTACATTGTGTACAGGCGAATAGCCTTTCAGGTATTCGAACATCTCCTTGTTGTCTTCGGCTGTACCATAATCATAGGCCCAACCTGCACCGGCAGTGAATGTATGGTAACGCAACATATCCATAACACCTACAGCAGGTAAAGCTACCTTCATAAGGTCCGGACGTTGGGTCATCACTGCACCTACCAGCAATCCACCGTTAGATCCACCTCTCAGCGCCAGGTGCTCCGGCGAAGTGTAACCTTGATCGATCAGGTATTCTCCCGCTGCGATGAAATCGTCAAATACATTTTGTTTTTGCATTTTGGTGCCGGCATCATGCCACTCTTTTCCATACTCTCCACCTCCACGAAGGTTGGGAACAGCATAGATACCTCCTTGCTCCAGCCAAACGGCCATAGCGATGCTGAAAGAAGGTGTCAGGCTGACGTTAAATCCTCCGTACCCGTACAACATGGTCGGATTCTTTCCGTTTTTCTCGATGCCTTTTTTATAGGTGATGATCATCGGAACCTTGGTGCCGTCTTTTGATTCGTAAAAGACCTGCTCTGATTCGTAATCATCAGGATTAAAGCTGATCTCAGGACTGAAGTACACTTCAGATGTGCCGTCTTCAGGGTTGAACTTATAGATGCTACCGGGTGTTTTGTAATTGGTGAAGGAGTAATAAAGCTCTTTAGCTTCTTTCTTTCCTCCGATACGGCCTATGCTTCCTATGCCGGGAAGTTCAACGGTTCTTACTTCTTTACCATCGTAGTCATATTGGGTTACCTTTGAAATGGCGTCAACCATATACTCTGCAAAGAAATATCCGCCTCCTGTGCTTGCAGACAAAACATGGTCGGTTTCAGCAATAAAATCTTCCCAGGTTGCAGGAGAAGGGTCAGAAGCATCTGTTTTCACCACTTTTTGGTTAGGGGCATCCATATCGGTTACCAGGTAAAGGGTGCTTCCTTCATTGGTGAGAACATAGGTATTGGTGTCGGTATTTCCAATGATCGTCTTTAGCCCACCTTCTTTGTTATTAAGGTCTATTAAGAAAAGCTTGTTCCCGTTGGTAGATACCGATGCTGAGATGAGCAGGTAATTGTTATCTTCGGTTACACGGCCACCTACATAACGATGCTTTTCTTCTTCTTTACCACCAAAGATGAGTTCGTCTTCTTGCTGTGGGGTTCCTAATTTATGGTAGTAAAGCTTGTGTTGATCGGTCTTGGCAGAAAGTTCACTTCCTTCAGGTTTGTCATAGCTGGAATAGAAGAAACCTTCATCGCCCTTCCATGAAATACCACTAAACTTGATGTCATTTAAGGTGTCTTCAACGACCTCGCGGGATTCTGCATCGATCACGATGACCTTACGCCAGTCACTACCGCCTTCAGAGATGGCATAGGCCGCTTTCTTTCCGCTTTTCGAAAAGCTGAGAGCAGAAAGGGTTGTAGTACCGTCTTCAGAAAAAGTGTTGGGGTCCAGGAAGACTTCTTCCTTGTCTTCACCTGTTTTCTTGCGGTAATACACGTATTGATTCTGCAGTCCGTTGTTCTTGCTGTAATAGGTGTAATCTCCTTCGATAAACGGAGCGCCTACCTTTTCGTAATTCCAAAGATCTTTTAATCGGGTTTCCAATTGTTGTCTGTAAGGAATGTTTTCCAGGTACCCGAAGGTTACCTTATTCTGGGCTTTTACCCATTGGGCTGTTTCTTCAGACATATCATCTTCCAGCCATCGGTAGGGGTCTTTTACTTCAGTGCCAAAGTAGGTGTTGAGCGTATCTACCTTTTTGGTTTCAGGGTAGTTCAAAGCCATGTCGGTGTTTGATTCTTGTTTACAGGAGGCCAAAGCTAGTAAAGCTCCGGCAAAAATGCTGATGCGTTGGGTCATGTGTTTCAATTTTTGACTAAAAATAAAGAAAAGTATGTTAGGAAAGAGTTAATTGAGGGATATAGGGATGTGGGGATATAGGGATGTGGAGTTACGGAGGTACGAGCCTGCCTGCCGCCAGGCAGGGTTACGAAGTTACGAGGAGGGGGGCATTAATTATGGATTGAGTCGTCTTTGCGAGACCGCTGAAATTGGATTTCTTGTGGAGAGGGATGAAGTTTTTGCGAAGGAGTAATGGAGCCAGCCGGCGCGAGGGAGTCACGCTGTAAGCGTGATCGGAAGGCGTCTTCTTTTAAGAAAGTCATAAAAACAACACCTCCGGAGTTACAAAACAAACAATTTGTTATTATTTTATAAATATCTAATTGGGTGCTTGTTATCAAAGGGGAATATCCTACATTTGCGGTTCAATTTTGAACCCAAATTATGAAAGTAGCAGTTGTTGGTGCCACCGGAATGGTTGGCCAGGTAATGCTTAAGGTATTGGCAGAACGCCGTTTTCCTGTGAGCGAACTGATCCCGGTCGCTTCAGAGCGATCTGTTGGAAAAGAGATCGAATTTAATGGTAAGGCATATAAGGTGATCGGCCTGGAAGATGCTGTTGCCGCCCGTCCGGATATTGCGTTATTCTCTGCAGGAGGAGACACCTCTCTGGAGTGGGCTCCGCGATTTGCCGAGGCAGGTACCACGGTGATCGATAATTCATCTGCATGGAGAATGGATCCGACCAAAAAGCTGGTCGTGCCGGAGATCAATGCCGATCAGTTAACCGCCAACGATAAGATCATTGCCAATCCGAACTGCTCTACCATACAAATGGTCATGGCCCTGGCCCCCCTGCACAAAAAATACGGGGTGAACAGAGTTATTGTATCTACCTATCAAAGTATTACCGGGACGGGAGTGAAGGCGGTAAGGCAGCTTGAAAATGAATATGCCGGTGTAAAGGAAGAGATGGCCTATCCGTACCCTATCCACCGAAATGCCCTTCCGCATTGCGATGTTTTCGAAGAGAACGGGTATACCAAAGAAGAGATGAAACTGGTTCGTGAGACCCAGAAGATCGTAGATAAGAATATAGCTGTAACAGCTACCGCAGTGCGTATCCCTGTGGTGGGTGGACACAGTGAGTCGGTGAATATTGAATTTGCCAACGACTTTAAGTTAAACGAGGTTCGCGGCATTCTTAATGAGACCCCCGGAATTACGGTACAGGACAACCCGGATACCAATACCTACCCGATGCCGGCCTTTGCCGAAGGGAAGAACGAGGTTTTCGTAGGACGCATCAGAAGAGATGAATCCCGCCCGAATACCCTGAACATGTGGATCGTGGCTGATAACCTGCGAAAAGGAGCCGCCACCAACGCCGTTCAGATCGCAGAGTATTTGGTAGAGAATAACTTAGTTTAAAACCACCCTGTCTCCCGCTGAAAGCGGGAGACACCCCTCCTTAGACCCCTCCGGTTTTGCTCTGCAAAACCACCTCCCCTTTAAATAAGGGGAGGGATATTACGAGTTTCAAATTAATGTTCGTGACAAAAGGAGGGGGTATATTTTAATTTCAAAATTAGCTTTTCAGCTTAATCTTACTTATTTCCATAACCGCATAACCGCATAACAAAAAAGAACCACCTCTCTCGAGGTGGTTTAATTAAACATGCTTGTGCAGCGGTCTGTCCCGATCTGTCGGGATGTATTATGAATTCTGTTTTTTCAATTCGTCGCGTATCTCCATAAGCAATTCTTCCTGGGTCGGACCTTTTGGTGCTGCAGGAGCAACCTCCTTTTTCTTAGTCCGCTCATACGCCTTTAATACTGCAAAGATACAGAATCCAATGATGATAAAATCGATCACCATTTGGATAAAGTTTCCATAATTGATGGATACAGCCTCTGCTACCACCTCTCCGTTTTCGAGTACCGCTTCTTTCAGGATGAGCTTCAGTTCTGCGAAATCCACGCCCCCCAGCAAAAGCCCTATTGGAGGCATAAGAATGTCGTTGGTAAAAGAAGCAACGATCTTTCCGAAAGCCCCGCCCACGATCACTGCCGTAGCCAGGTTGATGATATCTCCTTTGAGGAGAAACTTTTTAAAATCTGAAAGGAATCCCATAGTATAGTGTTTAGTTGATATTTCTAATGTAAGAAAAATTCCCAACTAAATCACTGTGAACGATCACTTTATGAAGGTGCGTTTTACTCGCTGTGAAATGGCGGTGATCAGTTCATAGGAAATGGTGCCCCCGGTAGCCGCGAAGGTTGCAGCAGTCGGGTTCTTGCCAAAAACCACCACTTCGTCTCCTTCCTTGCATTCGATCCCGGTAATATCGATCATCAGCATATCCATGCAGACATTCCCAATAATTGGTGCTTTTTGTCCGTTAACGGTCAGGAATCCTTTTTTGTTCCCATAGATGCGTCCGATGCCATCGGCATGCCCCAAGGGAATGGTAGCGGTTTTGGTATAGCCATCGGCTGTAAATTTCCGGTTATAGCCCACCGACTCTCCCGGTTCGATCATATGGATCTGGGAGATGACACTCTTTAAGGCGACTACCGGCTGAAGTTGCTTATCGTACTTTTCTTCATTCCCGAAACCGTAGAGTCCGATCCCGCTTCTCACCATTTCAAACTGGGCACGGTCTGCATAATTTAAAATACCTGAGGTGTTGAGCATGTGCCTCATTGGTTGATACCCCAGGCCGCTTGCCATGACCCCGGCAATTTTTTCAAAACGAGCTATCTGCTCAAGACTGAATTCTTTTTCGTTGTGATCTTCAGATGCAGCCAGGTGTGAGAACATGGAGGTGATCTTTAACGCTTCAGACGATCTGATAACGTTAAGTATACTGTCGGTATCATTTTCCCAAAACCCGAGTCTGTTAAGTCCGGTGTTAAACTTCAGGTGTACCGGGTAATCTTTAACCTTTTTGTTTTCTGCGGCTTCCAGGAATTCCTTTAACACCTTCAAATTGTATAAGGCGGGTTCCAGGCAATATTCTATCAGTTCTTCAAAATGTACGGGAAGGGGGTGGAGCACCAGGATGGGTTTTGTTACCCCGGCTTTACGCAGTGCCATACCTTCGGTGGTGTAGGCTACGGCAAAGTAATCAGCTCCGATTTGCTCCAGTTTTAAGGCTACCTCACAAGGGTCGCTGCCATAGGCATAGGCTTTTACAACGGCCAGGAATTTGGTGTTGTTCCTGAGTTTTGATCTCAGGTAGCGGTAATTAGCCTCCAACGCCTCCAGGTTGATCTCCAGGACGGTTTCTCTAACTTTACTCATGGGTCTTGCCTGAAGATTTATCAGAAAGGCTTTCGGGAGATGCTACCTCCATTTTTTTGACCTTCTCCTCGAGCATGGCCTTGTAATAGGCGGCACGGCTCAGAGGTTCGTACTCTGCAGTTTCTCCCAGCATAACCAGTTGGTCGTCGTTTGATTTTCTAAAGCTGTAATTGGCAAGATTTCCGGTGCGGGTACACACGGCATGCACCTTGGTCACATATTCGGCAGTGGCCATCAGGGCAGGCATAGGCCCGAAAGGATTTCCTTTAAAGTCCATGTCGAGTCCTGCAACGATCACCCGAACCCCTTTATTAGCCAGGTCGTTACACACAGAAACGATCTCATCGTCAAAGAACTGGGCTTCATCAATACCGATCACATCGCACCCATCGGCCAGGAGCCTGATATTAGTGGCTGCCGGTACCGGGGTGGAACGTATCTCGTTGGCATCATGTGATACGACCAGGTCATCGTCATAGCGCACATCGATAGCAGGTTTAAAGATCTCGACCCGCTGTTTTGCGAACTGCGCCCTTTTCAACCGACGAATTAGCTCTTCGGTCTTGCCTGAGAACATAGACCCGCATATCACTTCGATCCATCCAAATTGTTCTTTATGGTTAACAGTATTCTCGAGAAACATGGTAGTGTAAGCCTTATAAGATTCAGAGAAATAATACGTTCTCCTATTAGGAGCAAACTTAATGAATTATTTGCTGAGAGATCGGGTATCATTTAAATTTTAGGAGACCTGTAACGGCATGAGTAGTTGGTAGTAAGTTGGTAAAGATTTAACAGGAAGCTTAACCGAAATAAAATGGTTTTATGAAAATATTTTTTACCTTTTCCAATAGTTTTGAAAACCATAATTAGAAAGGCCCTCCCGGGCTGATCAAAAAGCAATATTGATGAAAAAGAAAATCGAAAGCGAACTGGTAAAGATCGCCCATCGCATTCTTAATATGCAGGGTAAGGAAGATATCGAAGACCTTAAACGGGAGGCCCGCCTGGCCTATGAGAATCTTACCTTATTGAGTTTCCTGGAAACACATATACAGCCAAGTAAACAGGTGGAGATCCGAAATGAGATCGCTGAACGTTTTGAGACGCTGGCCGGAAGTGTGCTTCGCGGCAATTCTAATGTGCCGGAGACCAACCCGCATGAACATGAAGATGATCTGATGACTCCCGGGATGCAGACCATCAGGGATATGGTCAAAGAGATGCCGGATCCGGAATCGCTGGAAGATATCCTGGCAGGATTTGGGGTAGAGCCCGATTTTGTAAAGCGCGATAAGGAGATCATTACAGCCGATCTTGACGTAAAAGAAAAGGTGCAGACCAAAATGCCTGCTCCTGCTGTGGAAACCAGGAGTAAAAGTAAAGGCGGACTCAGTATCGGTTTGAACGATAAGATCTCCTTTATAAAGTATTTGTTTAACGGAAGCGACGAGGATTACGCCAGGGTCATTTCTCAGTTGAACACCAAGGGTTCGTTTGAAGAAGCCTATAGCTTTTTGAACGAGATGGTCAAGCCGGATTATAATAACTGGGAAGGACAGGAGATCTATGAGGCCCGCCTTATCAAGATCCTGGAAGCCCGTTTTGCCTGAGCCTGTAAATGAATTTATAGAAAGCGCCGCGGTTATTTACTGCGGCTTTTTTAATTTTAGGATATGTCTAAATTATATATAGTACCCACTCCCATAGGGAATCTTGAAGATATTACGCTCCGGGCTATCCGGGTGTTGAAGGAAGCAGACCTGATCCTTGCAGAAGACACCCGCACCAGTTTAAAGTTACTCCAGCATTTGGGGGTAAATACCCCCATGCAGAGTCATCATATGCACAACGAGCATCAAACTGTAGAGGGGGTGGTAAAACGCATTGCCGCCGGGGAGGCGGTGGCCCTGATCAGTGATGCCGGGACACCCGCTATTTCCGATCCCGGTTTTTTGCTTACCCGTGCCTGTGTGGAGGCGGGGATCGAGGTGGAATGCCTTCCCGGACCTACAGCCTTTGTACCTGCCCTGGTCAATAGCGGTTTACCTAATGATCGCTTCGTTTTTGAAGGATTTCTTCCGGTTAAAAAAGGGCGTCAAACCCGATTGAAACAACTGGCTGAGGAAACACGCACCATGGTGTTTTACGAATCTCCCCATAAGATCCTGAAAACCCTCCGCGACCTGGTGGAGTATTTTGGAGCCGATCGCCCGGTGAGCCTTTCCCGGGAACTGACCAAGTTGCACGAAGAAACTTTCAGAGGCACGGCCGAAGAAGTGTTGGCCCACTATGAAAAGAAACCACCCAAAGGCGAGATCGTCCTCGTTGTAGGCGGGAAGCCGAAAAAATAATCGATCCCGCAGCACGGGATCAATTATTGATTATAAATGATGAATTATAGATTATAGATGGCATCCAAATTCATCTATAATCTACCATCTACCATCTACTAACTACAATTACTCTGTACCTTCGTAACCATAGAAAATACTACTCCCGACTCTCGACTCTCTACTCCCTTTCAAACATGCTTCCCAACCTCCCAGCCGCCTTTGGCCAGATGTTCTTCGCCGCTTTCAATAGCACCTTCTTCCAGGGTAGTCCCCATAGAATCGTTCCAGCGATTGAGGTAGCCGAACAGGGAAATGACGCCCAGCATTTCCACGATCTCGCCTTCATTCCAGTGCTCATGAAGGTGTTTCTGAATGGTGTCATTCACCTGGTTGGGGATAACCGAGGCAGCCAGTGCAAAATCAAGGGCAGCTCTTTCAGCCTCACTAAAAGCCGGATGGGTTTTGTAGTCCCAAATATGTTCTAATTGCTCATTCGAAGCTCCGTAACGTTCTGCCGCCCTGATGGCGTGGGCCTGACAGTAACGACAGCCGGTGGCATTGCTGCTCACCCAGGCTATGAGCCTTTTCAAAGCCGAGGTTACCCTGCCGTGATTGGCCATTACCGCCTTGTTCAGGTTGATGAAAGAACGGGCGATCTCCGGACGTATTTGCATGGTAAGTACCGAATTCGGACAAAAGCCAAGGGTCTCGTTAAAGAATTCTGCGAGTTCTTTGGTTTTCTTATCATGATCCGGTGATAGTGGTTGTACTAATGGCATATGTTGGTTTTTTGATTCCGCCTGAAAATACGATATTTAAAAGATTCACCGGAATTTTCCGGGTCGATAATCCTTCAGAGATCTTCCATTCTTTGAATTTATTGGTAATTTTGAAGCTCTAAAAAAAACAATCTATGAAGACAGATCACGTAGTAACTACCTGGAAAAAGAATATGCGCTTTCACACCACTAATCCTGCCGGAGAATTCCATATTGATGCAGGTCCTGAGGATGGAGGAGATGGAGATGGCGTACGCCCTAAAGCCCTGATGCTTTCTTCTTTGGCAGGGTGTTCAGGAATTGACGTGGCCATGATGATCAAAAAGATGAAGCTTGCTGTTGATGATTTTAAGATCGACATCAAGGCACAGTTAACAGAAGAGCATCCAAGGTATTACGATAAGGTGACTATGGAGTTTCATTTTTACGGTCCTGAATTAAGCGAGAAAAAACTTCAAAGAGCGGTTGATCTTTCAATAGAGACCTACTGCGGGGTGATGGCCATGTTCAAAAAATTTGCCGATGTAAAGGTCGAAACGATCTTTCATCATTCATAGGCTTCCCTATGGTTAAAAGCCTTAAATTTAAATAGTCAATAAACCGACCTTCTGATATGCGATGGACCCTCAAAGCAGAACCTGATTCCGGGCAGGTGGCAAGTCTTGCCGCCCAATTGGGCGTTGAGGAAATTATCGCAAAACTGCTGGTGCAACGTGGAATAACCACCTTTGAAGAAGCGCGTGCTTTTTTCCGTCCGTCCCTGGATGAACTTCATGATCCGTGGTTGATGAAAGACATGGAGAAGGCAGTGATTCGCATTGAAAAGGCCATCGAAGCCGGTGAAAATATCCTGGTGTACGGTGACTATGATGTTGACGGTACCACAGCGGTTTCCCTGGTTTCTTCTTACCTGATGGAAGATTACCAACAGGTAGCTACCTATATTCCCGATCGTTATAATGAAGGTTACGGGGTGTCATATCAGGGCATTGATTTTGCCGAAGATAACGACATCAGCCTGATCATCGCACTTGACTGCGGTATCAAGGCGATCGATAAGGTGGCCTACGCCAGGGAGAAAGGGATTGATTTTGTGATCTGCGACCATCACCGGCCCGGGGCGCAGGTACCTGATGCAGTGGCCGTGCTTGATCCTAAACAGGAGGATTGTAATTATCCGTACAAGGAACTTTGTGGCTGTGGGGTTGGTTTTAAACTGATACAGGCTTTAGGCTCACGTAAAGGTCAAACCCTTTCACATTTTATGCGCTACCTCGACCTGGTGGCCGTGGCTATTGCGGCAGATATCGTACCGGTTACGGGAGAGAACAGAATACTTGCCTACCACGGAATGAAGGTGCTTAACAGTGCTCCCCGGGCCGGATTCAAGGCCTTTACCGCCCAAAAGAAAGGAGAACTCACCCTTACCGATGCCGTTTTTACCATAGCCCCCCGAATTAATGCTGCCGGGAGAATGAAGCATGGGCAACATGCGGTGAACCTGCTCACTGAAACCGATCAGAATATTGCTTTTGCGCTGGCAGAAGATATCGATGCCTATAATACCGATCGGCGAGCCCTTGATGAAGAGATCACCAAAAACGCCCTGGAACAGATCAGGGAGAACCGGGAAGAAGAACGTAAAACAACCGTGGTTTACAACGAAATGTGGCATAAAGGGGTGATCGGGATCGTTGCATCACGCCTTACCGAAACCTATTACCGCCCTACCCTGGTCTTTACAAAAAGCGGGGATAAACTTGCTGCTTCTGCCCGTTCTGTAAAAGGGTTTGATGTATACAATGCCCTCGAGGCATGCAGTGACCATATAGAGCAATTCGGAGGACATAAATACGCAGCCGGACTTACACTTTTAGAGCAGCAATATGAAGCCTTCAAGCAACGATTTGAAGAGGTGGTAACACAAACCATCGATCCTGACTTGCTTACCCCTGAAATACAGGTAGACGCCCGGATGGATCTTGAGGATATTACTCCTAAATTTTATCGTATTCTTAAACAGTTTGCACCTTTTGGCCCGGGAAACCTGTCTCCTGTATTTATGAGTGAAGACCTGAGAGATACCGGACGCTCCCGGCAGGTGGGGCAGGATGGAAGTCACCTGAAAGTGAGTGTGACCCAGAACGGAAGTCCTGCCATAGACGGTATAGGGTTCTCTTTAGGAGAAAAGCTGGAGATCATTAAGAATAAGAGATCCTTCGCAGCCGTATATGCCATTGATGAAAACGAATGGCAAGGCAGGGTAAACCTGCAATTGAAGGTGAAGGACCTGAAATAAGGAAAAACTAAATTACCATAGCAATGAATCGCCTGACATCTTTTTGCCTGGCCATGGGAGTGCTGTTCATGATCGCCTCCTGTAGCACTGAAGCTCCTGTTCCGCAATCAGCAAGTATCACCTCCCCATCCGGGGTAAATACCCTTGATTTTTTCCTGAGAGAGGATGGAAGTCCCGCCTATACCCTGAGTCATCGGGGTCAAATGGTGATCGATACCTCCGGTTTCGGATTTGAATTTAAAGATATGCCTGTAATGAAGACCGATTTCGAAGTTACAGGAGTTCAAAAGGATTCTTTGGACGAAACCTGGGGAATGCCGTGGGGCGAACAATTGGAGGTTGATAACCACTATAACGAATTAACGGTAGACCTGACGGAGGCGAATGAAAATGCAAGATCTCTTTCGCTGCGTTTCAGGGTTTATGACGATGGCATCGGGTTTCGTTACGAATTTCCCGAGATGGAAGGTGTAAAGGAGGTGATTATAACCGATGAGCATACCGAGTTTCAGCTTACTGCCGATCATACGGCATGGTGGATCCCGGGTGATTGGGATATTTATGAGCATCTGTATAATACCACCAAAGTTTCAGAGATCAATGCCATTGCCAAACGGGATCATCCCAACCTGGCAGCTACCCATATTCCGGAAAACTCTGTGAATACTCCGGTAACCATGCGAGCTGAAGGAGAACAAAAATACTACCTGAGTTTTCATGAAGCAGCCCTGGTAGACTACGCCGGGATGACTCTGAGGGTAGATACCACCAACCTGAAACTGAGTAGTGGGTTGGTAGGGAGTGACCGACTGGGGTATAAGGTAAAGCGAAGCCTTCCTTTTCATACGCCCTGGCGCACGATACAGGTGGCTGATGAGGCTAAAGACCTGATCGCTTCTCAGCTGATCCTGAATCTGAACGAGCCCAATAAGATCGGAGATGTTTCCTGGTTTACCCCCATGAAATATACCGGTATCTGGTGGGAGATGCACCTGGGCAAATCATCCTGGGATTTTGCCAATACCCAGCGAGGTGGGGAAACCCTGACCCTTGAAGATGCCAAAGGTACTCACGGTGCTACCACAGAGAACACCAAAGCCTTTATTGACTTCTCAGCTGAGAACAATATCGGAGGGGTACTGGTGGAAGGCTGGAATACCGGGTGGGAACACTGGATAGGCTTTGAAGACCGGGAAGGCGTTTTTGATTTTATAACGCCTTATCCTGATTACGATCTGGAAGAGGTGGTTCGCTACGGGAAAGAGAAGGGAGTAGAGATCATCATGCATCACGAAACCTCTGCGGCCCCGCGAACTTATGAGCAACAAATGGATACCGCCTACGCCCTTATGCAACACCACGGGATCCATTCGGTGAAATCCGGATACGTGGGGAAGTTGATCCCAAAAGGAGAATACCATCACGGTCAATGGATGGTAAATCACTTTAATAATGCCGTGATCAAGGCCGCTGAGTATGAGATAGCGGTAAATGCCCATGAACCCATTAAGGCCACAGGATTACGACGCACCTACCCCAATATGATCTCCAGGGAAGGTCTTCGCGGACAGGAGTTTAATGCCTGGTCTATAGAAAAAGGGAATCCGCCGGAGCATTTGCCTATTGTGGCTTTTACAAGAATGTTATCAGGCCCCATAGATTATACCCCCGGGATCTTTAATATTAAACTGGACCCCTGGAAACCGGAAAGCCAGGTGAATACCACCCTTGCGCAGCAGCTGGCACTCTACGTGGTTATATACAGTCCGATACAAATGGCTGCCGACCTGATCGAAAATTATGAAGGGAATCCGGCTTTCCAGTTCATTCGGGATGTTGGAGTAGATTGGCAGCGTACCGAGGTGATCAATGGGGAGCCGGGAGATTTTGTAACCATTGCCCGACAGGAAAGGGAAACCGGAGATTGGTTTGTGGGAAGTATTACCGATGAGGAGTCACGTGGGATGAATATCGCACTTGATTTCCTGGAGCCGGGAATTTCTTATGAGGCGGTTATCTATAAAGATGCCCCTGATGCACATTGGGATCTGAACCCTGAGGCTATTGACATCAGCACCCGGGAGGTAACCCATGAAACCGTATTACAGTTGAAGCTGGCTCCCGGAGGTGGTGCCGCCATCAGCATTAAAAAAGCAGAATAAGGAAAGAGGCCTCAGGCCTCTTTTTCTTTTTGATAGGTTTTCAGGTGCATGGAGGTGCCATCAAACTCACCATAGGTGTAAAAGCCGATCCAATCGCCCAGGTTGATGTATGTAGCCCCTTGTCCAAGATCGATCTCCATAGGCAGGTGGCGGTGACCAAAAACAAAGTAATCACAATGCTCTTCTGCCAGTTTGCGTTTACTGTATTGCACAAGCCATTCGTTGTCCTCTCCGAGAAAGGTCACATCCTCATCCCCTGAAATAAGCTTGTTCTTTACAGATAGGTATTGTGCCAGGCGTACTCCCAGATCCGGATGTAGCCATCTGAAAAACCATTTTGCCACAGGATTCGTGAACACCTTTTTCATTCTCTTGTAACCAAGATCTCCCGGGCCGAGTCCGTCGCCGTGACCGATCAGGAATTTCTTGCCGTTAAATTCGAAAGTTTGAGGTTCATGGTAAACAGGAATGTTCAGCTCTTCTTCAAAATACCCGTCCATCCACAGATCGTGATTCCCTACAAAATAATAGACCGGAATACCGGCATCGGTGATCTCGGCCAGTTTTCCCAGGGTGCGGATAAAACCTTTGGGGACCACGCTTTTATATTCAAACCAGAAATCGAAAAGATCACCCAGTAAAAAGATAGCAGCGGCATCCTTTTTAGCTTCCTCCAGCCAGGCAACGAATTTCAGTTCTCGTTTTGCGCTCTCCTCCCGGTTGGGGGCACCTAAATGGTTGTCGGAGGCAAAATAGATCTTTTTTCCGTGGGGTATTTCCATAGAGATGATTGAGGTATAAATATAGAAAATTAATGCAGGCGGTCAGTAACTAGACCTGGTCGGCCGCATGCCACTCAGCAAATGAGGTCTCAGTTTCCTGCAGCTTCAGGGAATGCAGGGTGATATTTTCAGGAAGCCGGGCTTTGATCTTGGCGGCAAAATCAATGATCATCTCTTCGCTGGTGGGTTGGTAGTTAACCAGTATCACGTTGTGACCACGTTCTTCAAGTTCTTTGGCCAGTTCAATATGGGGGGTGTTTTTATTGAAAACAGTCGCGTGGTCGAATTTATCAACGATCTCTTCCTTCACGATCTTTTTAAGGTCGCCAAAATCGATCACCATTCCATATTTTACATGGGAGGTGTCGGCAATTGGGGTGCCTATAACCGTTACCGATAACTTATAGCTGTGACCATGTACATTACGGCACTTTCCGTCATAACCATAAAGGGCGTGACCGGTTTCGAAATTGAACATTTTGGTGATACGGATCTTTGACATTTTGCTGAGAATTTGTGCAAAGATACGGGTTTTCACGGTGGAATTTTTTTTGATCGATGAATGCTTTTTTGAACTATCTTGGCGCCACTTTTCAAACAGAAATGACACCCGATGTGTTAACAGAGCAGGCCGGGCTTCGGGAGGAGCCGCTGTTCGAGAGGATCATCGAAGACCTTAGTGTTCAGAGATACAGTATAGTTGAAAATTTTTTTAACCCCGATGAAGTTGCCCTGCTGCGCTCTACCCTGTTGGCACGGTATGAAGAAGATCAGTTTCGAAAGTCGGCCATTGGAGATCATTTTAACGAATTGATACGAAGTGGTATTCGCGGTGATTTTATTCATTGGATACAGGAGTCAGAAACCGGGCCTGCAGAGCGATTGTTCTTAAGCCGGATACAGGAGTTGATCACCTACCTGAACCGAACCTGTTTTATGGGCATCGCAGAGCGGGAATTTCACTATGCTGTGTACCCGAAAGGAACGTTTTACGTGCGTCATCTCGATACCTTCAGAAATGATGACCGTCGAAAGCTTTCGGTCGTGTGTTACCTGAACGACGAACATTGGAACTCGGAAAACGGAGGAGAATTAACCCTCTATTTGCCGAAAGATGAGAGGGAAGAGGTGCTGGATATCTTACCGATGCCCGGGCGCATGGTGATATTTGAAAGCCAGGTACTGGAGCACGAGGTAAAGCCTGTAAAGTTGGGAGAACGGCTGAGTATCACCGGCTGGTTAAAGACGAGATAGATCAGCCTTTACGAAATTTAGCCAGGGCATTTGTGGTGAAATCAGACAGGACCAGTCGTCCGGAAATGGCGGCTCTGTCAAACAGAAGGCCGTCCCATGACGGAGTGTCTTCCCAAAGTGCCGATTTCATTTCGATAAGGGCATCAGGATTATAGGAAGCCAAATTACTGCTAAGCAGGTCAACCTCTTTGTCAAGCTCTCCTATGGTAGGGAGTACTTTCGCAAACAGTCCTTTTTCCTGGGCCCAATAGGCGGTTTTCCATTCGGTGGGAGAGAGACTGAGTTCGGCTAAGGCAGCTACTCCTGCCTTGCGCTCAATGGCGGGGGCGATCACAAAAGGACCGATACCGATGCTTAGCTCAGAGAGCTTGATACTCGCGGCTTCTGTAGCCATGACGTAGTCGCAGGCAGCGATGATGCCAACTCCTCCACCTACAGTTTTTCCCTGAACACGGCCAATAATGGGTTTTTTGCAACGTCTCATGGCAAGTAAAACCCGGGCGAATCCGCTGAAGAATTCCTTGCCCGTAACATCATTGGTTACTGCCAGGAGCTCATCAAAAGAGGCGCCTGCGCAAAAGGCCTTTTCTCCTTCACTCTTTAAAATAACAACCCTGGCTTCGGGATTATCAGAAACGCTGTCCAGGGCCTTTACCAGGCGGTCAAGAAGAACCCCGGGAAAAGAGTTGCTGGCAGGGTGCCCGAATTCAATGGTGGCTATGCCGTTCTGAACGTGTTGATACAAACTTCCATCGGTTCTGTTGGTGTTCATCGGTAATCTTTTTCTCAAAAATACAATTTCTAACCCTTCCCGTGAAGGTACTTCTTACGGAACTTGATAACCAGGGCGCCCGAACGAATGAGCATCCACACAAAAAACGCCATCCAGATAGCGTGAAGTTTCCATCCCATATGATCGCCAAAAAGAAGGGTGGGGGTAAAGCCCAGAAAGGTGGCGGCCAGCAGTACATTCCTCAAATAGGCTGCCTCCCCGAGTCCTTTGAAGATACCGTCGAACATAAAGGCAATAGCATTGACCGGCTGCATGATCAGGACGATCCAGAATACGGTGGCAAACAGGGCCAGTACCTCGGGATCTTTGTTGAAGATCATTCCTATATCCCGGTAGAAAATACCGCAAATGGTCATGAGTATGATAGCGACGACAATGGCGTATTTGCTGATATCTTTGCTGAGGTTCCAAAGTCGGGTGTAGTCTTTTGCGCCCAGTAATTTTCCCGAAATGGCGTTCCCTGCACTGGCATACCCGTCAATAAAAAAGGAGAAGAACAACCAGATATTCATCAGGATACTTTGAGCAGCTATATAGTTCTTGCCGTAGTCGGTGGCATAGGCATTGGCAAGGTAGATGGCAAAATTAAGGGCTGCGGTACGCACAAATAAATTCGCGCTCATGACCAACAGGTCGCGCATGCGAGGGTTGATGTTCAGGCTGATCTTCAGCGAAAATGGGGTCTTTTTAAAATAGAACCAGAAGGCCATACATAACATGACGAATTGGGCGGCTACACTGGCCCAGGCAGCACCCTCCAGGTGCATGGCGGGAATAAGATCGTTCCATCCGTACACCAGCAAATAATCGAGGATCACATTCACAACAGCCCCGGTAAGACTGCAACGCATGGCCCAGGAGGTGTTTTGCATGCCGCGGAATACCCCGAATATCGCAAAGGTAACCAGGGTAAGCGGATACCCGAGTGCCCTGATACGATAATAAGAAGCGGTATAATCGAGGATAAGTCCTTCAGCATTGTAAAGCCGAAAGATGGCCTCGGCGGCAAAGGCCGTGGTAAAATAGATGACCAGGCTGAACATAAAATTGAATGCCAGGGCCTGGGGCACCAGGGTTTTTACAGCATTTAACCGATTAGCCCCCAAATGCCGGGAAACGATGGCCGAAATGGCAGTCTTGGTCTGGGCTACGATCCAGATAATGGCCGAGAGAAAAGAGCCTACAATACCGGCAGCGGCCAGCGCCTCTACTGCGTTATCATCTACATTCCCGATCACGGCAATGTCGGTCAGGGAGATCAGGGGTTCGGCAATACCCGCGATAATGGCCGGAATGGCCAGGCGATTGATCTCTTTAAAACTAACCCTCGACATAGTAGCTGTAGTTATGACCCCAAAGGTAACTCATAACAATAAAACGGAAATTTACTCTGCTTTGGGAAAAAGATCTCTCCCAATCTCTGATAACCTCTTTGTTCGTAAAACCGCTGGTTGCGCTCATTCTTGCTAAAGGTATCGAGCCTGACAGAGGTGATGTTATTCTCACGGGCCATGTTTTCTGCGTAGTCCATTAGCGTTTGGGCAAAACCTTTCCCCTGCTGATCAGGATGTACGGCCAGGCGATGGATGTAGTATTGCTCTCCGTCTTCAGTGAGCCATTCTATGTCTTTGTAAAACTCGTCGGCCAGGGTAGAGATCACAATACATCCGATAAGCTTTCTGCCCTTTTCAAGCACATAAAGTTCCTGCCGTTCTACGTCGTGTTCAAAGGCTTCCCGGGAAGGGTAATACCCGTTCCATTGGTAGATGCCTTGCAAGCGCATTTTCTGGGCACAGGCTTTGGTGATCTGGAGGATATTGTCAATGTCTTTAAGGGTTGCCTTTCTGATGGTATGCATAAATAGTAAAGGTTGGTTCGATTCGCGGGGCCTAAAGGTAGCTATTTTCCTGCACCGTGAAAGTCTGAAAATTTTGTTGGCGATATATTGAAAAAAAATATCTATATTCGCAGCCGAATCCAATGGGGATGTAGCTCAGTTGGCTAGAGCGCTTGACTGGCAGTCAAGAGGTCGTCGGTTCGAATCCGATCTTCTCCACCTTCGCCCTCCATAGCTTTTCGTCAGAAAAGCGACGGAGGGTTTTTCATTTCTAATCCTTTTGTTTTTTGAATTTTTAGCTAGTCGGGCTTCGGTGGACGCGGTCCACTAGGCAGTGCATCTGAGTTTAGCGTGGGTTTAAATTGGGCTATAAGGTTGGCTATTACAAAGATCTAAAATTTGAGATCAATGCTCGGGCTTCGGTGGACGCGGTCCACTAGGCAGTGCATCTGAGTTTAGCGTGGGTTTAAATTGGGCTATAAGGTTGGCTATTACAAAGATCTAAAATTTGAGATCAATGCTCGGGCTTCGCCCTCCATAGCTTTTCGTCAGAAAAGCGACGGAGGGTTTTTCATTTCTAATCCTTTTGTTTTTTGAATTTTTAGCTAGTCGGGCTTCGGTGGACGCGGTCCACTAGGCAGTGCATCTGAGTTTAGCGTGGGTTTAAATTGGGCTATAAGGTTGGCTATTACAAAGATCTAAAATTTGAGATCAATGCGAGGGCTTCGCCCTCCATAGCTTTTCGTCAGAAAAGCGACGGAGGGTTTTTCATTTCTAATCCTTTTGTTTTTCGAATTTTTAGCTAGTCGGGCTTCGGTGGACGCTGTCCACTCCATAATATTCGGCTTGTCATATTGTAGAAAATAATCGAAATGATTATTTTTATTCTATGACATTGACTTCAAAATTTTGGACGGTATATCTATTGAGGTGTGAGGATGGGTCTGTTTACAAGGGGTGTACAGCAGATTTGTCAGAGCGTCTACAAAGACATCAAAAGGGAGAAGTAAAGTACACAAGAACTAGGCTACCTGTAGAACTTATAACCTACCTCGTCTTTCAAGATAAATACAAAGCTTTCCAATTTGAGCGGTATTTGAAGACAGGGTCTGGAGCAGCTTTTGCTCGTAAAAGGTTATTGTGAAATGATATTTTTCATATCGGGTAAATCAAGACCGAGCGTATAAAAATGGGCAATCCGACATGTCTTTTAATAGCATGAGTACTATAACTTATCCACCCCTTCAGTCTATGCCCTTGGCGTTATCCTTCGCACCATCTGGCTCTCACTGTTTAAGGTTCACTACATCTCGCACTAACGCTCGGCCCTCCCCCTTAGGGAGAAGGAGATCGTGTCATTCACGGAATTACTACACGTAAGTTTTAACTGATAGTTGAGGTAACATAACACAGCAATTGCGAGATTTGTCTATATTTAGGCGCCAAATTAATACAACCATGAACAAAACAGCACGTTACCTATCTGCCTTAGTATTCCTTCTAAGCCTCAGCCTTACTGCACAAGACCAGGCGGTCATTGATCAGATCGTTAAGGAAGCCAATGAAAATTCGCAATTGGAGCGATTAGGACAGGAATTGATGGACGGGATCGGACCACGACTGGTGGGTTCTCCACAAATGAAACAAGCCCATGACTGGGCCGTAGATACCTATGCCTCCTGGGGAATTCCTGCGCGTAATGAAGCCTATGGCACCTGGAGAGGATGGGAAAGAGGTATTACCCATATCGATATGATCCATCCAAGGGTACAAAGCCTGAAAGGTACCCAATTGGCCTGGAGTCCGTCTACCTCTAAAAAGGGGGTGACTGCCGAAGTAATATTACTTCCGATGGTGAAAGACTCTGCTGAGTTTGCCCAATGGCTGCCTAATGTAAAAGGAAAGCTGGTAATGGTGTCAAAACTGGAAACTACCGGGAGACCTGATTATAACTGGGAAGAATTTGCTACGGAAGAGTCGTTTGAAAAGATGAAAGCAGAACGGGAGAAAGCGGATGAAGCCTGGGGACAAAATATGCGCAATACAGGTTATACCTCGAGATCCATTCATGAACCTTTAGAAAAGGCCGGGGCTGTCGGTATTGTGAGTTCTTATTGGTCTAAAGGATTTGGGGTAAGTAAAATTTTTAGCGCCAGAACGAAAGAAATCCCTGTGGTTGACCTGGAAATGGAAGATTATTCCCTGGTGTACCGTCTGGCAGCCAGAGGAGAAACCCCCAAACTGACTATCGTTGCGCAATCTGAAGAATTGGGAGAAGTGCCCACCTTTAATACCATTGCTGAGATCAAAGGAAGTGAAAAACCGGACGAATATGTGATCCTTTCTGCCCACTTTGATTCATGGGATGGCGGAACCGGGGCAACAGACAATGGTACCGGAACGCTGGTGATGATGGAGGCTATGCGTATCCTTAAAAAGGTTTATCCCAACCCTAAAAGAACCATCCTGGTAGGGCACTGGGGAAGTGAAGAACAGGGGCTAAACGGTTCAAGGGCCTTTGTTGAAGATCATCCTGAGATCGTAGAAAATGTTCAGGCATTATTTAACCAGGACAACGGAACCGGACGCGTGGTACGTATCTCAGGTCAGGGCTTTTTGCATGCCTATGATTATTTGGGAAGATGGCTGCATGCGGTACCCGAAGACATCACCAGGCATATTGAAACCACTTTTCCCGGCACCCCGGGGCGTGGAGGTTCTGACTATGCCTCCTTTGTAGCTGCCGGAGCCCCTGCTTTCGGTCTGAGCTCTCTGAGCTGGTCGTATTGGAACTACACCTGGCATACCAACCGCGATACCTACGACAAAATTATTTTTGATGACGTTAGAAATAACGCGATCCTGACCGCTATTCTGACCTATATGGCTTCTGAAGATCCTGAAAGAACTTCTCGGGAAAGAATCGTTTTACCAGTGAGTAAACGAACCGGGGAGCAGTTGGAATGGCCGGAAATGAAGGGACCTACCAGAAAGGGAGGGTTTTAAGTAATAATCCGTGATAAGTACCATCAAAATTTAATTTAGAATACTTGTTTGATTTTGACCACGTAGGAGGACCTCCGCGGTAGCTTCTTGGGTATTTGGAGTTAGCTGGCCATGTAAGCAATGATACGCCCAGGATGTTATTCTAATCTTAAATTTTTAATAGCGCATGAGCATTTAAAAAGGTAGGGTTATATTTACAGGAAGACATTTCAAATTCCTGATCTTGAAAAAATTAGTCCTCCTTCTCGGTTTAGTTCTTGGCACTTCTTTGTTTACCAAGGCGCAATCGGTGTCGGGTAAGATCGTTGATGAGGCGCAAAACCCGGTACCCTATGCGACCATTCAAATGGGCGACCGTTATGGGGTGATCTCCAACATCGATGGAGAATTTACCCTGGTGGTACGTGAGCCGGCTGAAACAGATACGGTGATCATATCGTACCTCGGTTTCGAGTCGCTGAAGATTCCCGCAGTCCAATTCACAGAAAAGACCTATGTGCTGAAAGAGCAGGTAACCGAGTTGGATGAGGTGTTGGTTAGTAATAAACAGCTCTCCCCTGAAGAGATCATAGCCAAAATGTTGGACGCAGCTCCTCAGCTCTATGCCGGGGACGATCGCTCCCAGGTCTTTTTTATGAGAAACCAGGAGAACCAGCGACTTATTGACTTTACCTTCGAGATCGATAAAGCCAGTAAATCGTCAAGGGCCGACCTGAAAACGATCAACCAGGAGATCGGGGAGCTTACCGAAAGCATTGTAGGTTCCAGGTTCAGGTTTTTTACCGAGTATTACGGCGATTATATCAAATGGGAAGATTCGTCCAAGCTTAAGGTGGAGAAGGCTGTTATCCTGAAAGACAAGGACAGAGACATGTCTGCCGAGGAAATTACCAAAAAACTCATCAATACGGTAAGACCTTATTTGGAGAATGACGCCACCTATAAGGTCAAAACCGGGATTATAAAGATTGAAGATTCTCTTAAAACAGATGAGATGTTCGAGGAGGATATCGATTCGGTTAAAGGCAAAACCAGGTATGTGAAAAGCAGCCTGAGGTGGCGGTTAAAAGGGCATAACGAATTTTATAAGGATGATGATCTTGATTTCTTCCGGAAACAGAACCGCTATGAGTATACCCTAGAAGGGTATTCCAACATCGGAGGGGAGTCGGTGTATGTGATCAGCTTTACCCCTGATCGGGGCAGTGCCCAATTCAGAGGTAAAATGTACATCAACGTCTTTGATTTTGCCCTGATGCGGCTCGAATATGAAATGCTGGAAGGAGAGCGCCTTCAAAATATCAACCTGAAGTTTCTCCTGGGCATTAAATACAGGGAAGATCGGGTAAAAGTGACTTCGGAATACCGGAAGAACAAGGAAGGAAAGTATTACCTGAAATTTGGAAGAAAGAGCTCCGGTATGTACGCCTATATAAGCAGGCCCCTCAAATTTATCAAGAACCGGACAGAAGCTTCTAGTGACCGACAGGTGTTTAAAATGGATTTCACCTTTGAGATCGACAATGTGTCGTCTTCAGAGATCTATATTGTAGAGAGCAGAGAAATTACCGCAGATGATTATAAGTCGTTTGAAACCCAGGAGAATTTTGAACCAGTTGAGATCGAAGCGTACGATGCCTCTATCTGGGAAGGGTATAATATCATTGCTCCCATTGA
The DNA here is from genome assembly GCF_004799345.1 of Robertkochia marina. Lineage (GTDB taxonomy): Bacteria > Bacteroidota > Bacteroidia > Flavobacteriales > Flavobacteriaceae > Robertkochia > Robertkochia marina. The sequence goes on along the minus strand of NZ_SSMC01000001.1, from coordinate 595,905 downwards.
AGCGATCAGGACCTATGGGAAGACTGAGGTCTATTGATTTAAAATAAAACTCCCTGTTTACCGAATGGAAACAGGGAGTGCAATTTAGGTTGTGTCATGACGATCATTTGGTCTCTATGATCACCACCCGGTCATAGTCACCATCGGTATACTTTTTGATCTCTTCCTGCAAGCCGATTATATTCACAGATTTTATGTTTTCTTTTCCGATAGACGAAACTTCGAAGTCATCTTTTTGTATTTCACCATCAACTACGAATAGCTTTCTGGCATCTTCATAATTGATCTTTTTAGCCACCTGAACTACCTGAGGTTTGGTAACAATTTCAAATTGGTCTCCATGCTCGCCTTTTACAATATTAACGGTCTGAATATTTTTGGCGCCAATTTTGTTCACCTCGGCCTTGCTGACCTCTTTTCCATCTACTACGAAGGTTGCGTCATCGAAATTCATGTCTTCCATAGATAACGGGGGTGGCGGTGGCGGAATATTCATTTCCTCTTTTGCCGCTTCTGGCTCCTCAGCATTGGTGCAGGCTATAGCTAAGCATAACAACATGGTAATTGGAAGTAATACCAACAGCCTCAGGCCGGATCCTGGGTTAACATTTGATTTACTCATCATAAGAATTCGTTTTTTGATTAATGAATGATTGAAGTTAGAAGAAAGGCAGATGAGTCTTCCTTCTGCGATTTGATTTAGCAACAGTACCTGGTAGGTGGTTTTATCTACGCCGGTTTGCAGGACTCCGTCATCTGCTAAATATTCGTGTATCAGGACGATCTTGTTCTTTATGGTCCATGCCAAAGGATGAAACCAGAAAAAGGCAATGAATAGTTCGGCAAGGATGATATCGATAGAATGGAATTGTCTGGCATGAACCTGTTCATGGGTGAGTACCTGCTCATAACGTTCTTCTTCTACCAGTTTTTCGTTGATAAAAACATAGTTAAAAAAGGAGAATGGTGCCATGATCGAAGGGTGCTTAATGAGTACCAGCTCTGAGCTGCGTTCAATGCCGGCCCTTCTGTATATTTTATACATTTTTATGAATTGCCATAAGAACCGCAGTAACATGAGAGCTAGCACAATGGTATATACAGTACCTAAAACAGTCCATAGGTCTATGCTTTTCTCTGTTGAGGTTACTTGCGAAGAAGTCAGGATCTCAAGGCTTTCCAGATCACTAAAGTTTTCAGTAACAGCATTATTTTCAAGCCCTAACGAAAGGGCAAAGGGCTGAAAAGGCAGCAGGAGGGAGCCGCATAGGGTAAAGATCAAATAAACCCGGTGTGCCCATGCGGGAATGGCTTCATTAAAAGCCAGCTTATACACCCCGTAAAAGAGGGTTAAACTTATGGATGTCCATATTATGTAATACATTGGTTCCATCTTACTTCTTTTGATTTTTAATCTCTTCTTCCAACATATTCTTAATGGCCTCCAATTCACTCAGATCAACATCTTTGTCTTTGACAAAATGAGACACCAATTGGTTTACAGACCCGTTAAAGAGTCCGGTTACGGTAGCCCTTAAAACATTGCGGCTGTATTCTTTTTTTGAGATCACGGGATAGTAAACATTGGTTTTTCCAAAGGTCTTATGTGAAAGGTACCCCTTTCTTTCCAGTACCTTGATCACGGTTGCCACTGTTGTATAGGCAGGTTTTGGCTCCGGTAATTGATGCAGAACATCACTGATGGCTCCTTCTCCGATCTCCCAGATCACTTTCAGGATGTCTTCCTGCGCTCTTGTTATTTCCTGTAACTGCATATTAGGTGGTAATTGCTTAAAGTAAAAGTACTATAATTATTTTATATCTACTACAAATATAGTAGATTTTGTTAAATATCAAAATGAACTCCTTTATCAGAACGCTTTTCCAGGTAGTAATACCTCGGCAATTTATTATGCTATTTTCCTGTGTGTCAAGGGGTAAGATTCCTTTTTAAAAGCCGTAACTTTATGATAATAAGGCAGTTAAAAAGTTCTATCTCATGAATAATCAACCCACTCCTCATCAACAACTTGTTCAAATGATCTCCGGATATGCCATCAACCAGGCACTGTATACGGCAGCAAAGCTTGATCTCGCCGAGTTGATAGCCTCCCATCAAAATATGTCGGTGGAAGACCTAGCTGCTAAGGCGGGTGCCCAGCCGAAGGCCTTGTACCGCCTGTTAAGAGCCCTGGCCTCTGTAGGGGTGTTCAGGGAGAACGAGGAAGGACAATTTTTGATGACCCCAATGGCTGAGTGTTTGCGGTATGCTCATCCGCAAAGTGTAAAGGCGATGGCCCTGGGAATAGGTAAGGTAATGTATCCGGCTTTCCAGGAACTTTTGTATAGTGTGAAAACCGGAAAGGGAGGCTTTGAGGTGCATCACGGAATGCCCGTCTTTGAATATTTTAATGTGCATCAGGATGAAGCAAAGATCTTTGATCGTATGATGACCGACATCCATGGAGGAGAAACCCGCCCCATGATTGACACCTATGATTTTTCGGGCTTTAAGACCATCGTTGATGTTGGCGGGGGTAACGGGGAGGTTTTATACCAGTTATTCAGAAAGCATGCTCATTTAAAGGGTATTTTGTTCGACCTGCCCCATGTGGTAAAAAGATCTGCAGAGAATATGAAAAGCTGGGGCATGAAAGACCGGGCAGACTGTGTAGGAGGTAATTTCTTTAATGAAGTGCCGGCCGATGGTGATGCCTATATACTCAGGCATATTTTACATGACTGGAATGATGAAGACGCCGTCAAGATTTTAAGTAATTGCTGTAAAGCCATGAATCCAAAAGGTAAGGTACTGGTAGTAGAAGCGGTTATCCCTCCCGGAAACGACCCTCATCCGTTTAAATGGCTGGACCTGACCATGCTGCTCATAGGTGGTAAAGAACGTACCAAGGAAGAATTTGAGGAACTATTTGACAGGTCATGCCTGAAGTTAGAAAGGGTTGTTCCTGTGACGCCTGAGGTGAGCGTGGTGGAAGCCGTGAGGAAGTGAGTTTGAGGGACGAGTTTCAGTTTGGTGGGGAGGACGCACTGTAGCATCATTAACATTTAGACAATTAGTAGAAGTGCTTGCGGTTAAAAGGAGTATTGTGAAATTAGCCCCATTCGGCTTTATGACTCCCGTCTTTATGTTTTATTCGATTTGTTCGAATCATAGCGAACAACATTCTGGAGATTTCATCAAGTTCCTTAAAACGACTGTTTAAAAATGAGTCTTCAATGGTGTCGGCATCTTTTAAATAGTCCAAAATGGAAGCGCATTCCAGTGTTGATCCTCTTGCAATTGTATAAAAATGTGCCTGATACCTGGGAGTAATTCTACCTGAACCTTCAGAAATGTTAAGTAATATGCTGAAGGATCCACGGTTAAGTTGGTCTAAAATAAAGGGATCGTTTGACAGTCTCTTGGAGTATTTTCTTAGGCTTAAATTAAATGACTTTGCCTTGTTGTACACCTCTAATTTTTCGAAAATAAACATTGTATTTTTATTATAAATATAGTAAATTTTCTATATAGAATTTTATCAATAAACAATTCCTCAAACTCGTTCCTCAAACTCGTTCCTCAAACTCGTTCCTCAAACTCGTTCCTCAAACTCGTTCCTCAAACTCGTCCCTCAAACTCGTTCCTCAAACTAAAGATGAGAATCTTTAAAGGGAATGGTTTTTAGATGATTTTTTGAAAGCCCTTTCAAAGCTGTATCTTTAAGGTAAAAAACAAGACTTATGGAGATCAAAGACAAGGTAGCTTACATTACAGGAGGTACAAAGGGAATTGGTTATGGTATCGCAAAGGTATTGCTCGATGCAGGTATGAGAGTAGCTATTAGTGGTCGTAATGAGGCGGATGCGGTGAAAGCCGCTGCCAATTTGAGTAATGATGCGGAACGGGTGCTCGGACTTGGGTCTGATGTACGAGAGCTGAAATCAGAGCAAAAAGCGGTTACAGCTATCCTGGAGAAATTCGGACAATTGGATCTTGTTCTTGCCAATGCAGGATTGGGGCATTTTGCCCCTGTAGATGAAATGGATCCTGAGCATTGGGTTCAGATGATTGAAACCAATCTTACCGGTGCATTCTATACCCTGAAAGCTTCGGTAGAAGCATTGAAAAGCTCCAAAGGATATTATATGACTCTTGCCAGCCTTGCCGGCACTAATTTTTTCCCAACGGCTGCAGGCTACAATGCTTCTAAATTTGGGGTTGTCGGATTTACCCAGGCGGCCATGCTTGATCTCAGGCAGTATGATATCAAAGTAACCACGATCATGCCGGGTTCTGTAGCCTCGCATTTTAATGGTCATACACCCGATTCAGAGGCTGATGCCTGGAAGATTCAGCCGGAAGACCTTGGAGAGCTTGTAGTGGACCTGCTCAAGATGCATCCCCGTACCCTGCCAAGTAAGGTAGAGGTCAGGCCAACACGTCCTGACAAGAAATAGGTTCCGGAGTTAAGTGATGCTGCAATCGATCTTTTCGATCTGGTGTGCAAGGTTTAAAATGGCACTCCCGGATTGCGCAATGGGGTTTACATTCTTTGCCAGCACCAGGCCCGCATTGGGTGCAAAGAATTCCCGGTTGAGCTCCCCGAAAATATTGCGAACCTCTGCGATCTTCTCGCCTTCTTCGACATGGGTTAGGATTTCAGGGAAGACGGTCAAGATGCCTCCTGCATTTGAGCGCAGCCAGGAGGAGCGTTCAACAAGCCACGTGTCTTCCAGGGTACAAGATATGGGGGTAGGAACCATTTTCAGGTAATGCATGACGTTCCAGATACCCACAATGGCATCGTTTACTACATCGGGTTGAAAAATGGAGGGATCTTTTAATTCCAGGGTAAGCGATTTTATACCCAGGGAGGAGGCATAACCCCTGAGAGTTTGTTCATCGGGAGTACTGTGTAGAACCGCTTCGGGATTTTGTAAAAGGGCCAGGTTCTTCGTTTCCTTATCCTTAAGGTCTGCCCTGATATGCCAGCAATTTTGTTTACCGTAACCTGTGGTGTGGAGGTCTAAAAAGTAATCGAAATTTTTGATCACTCTTTCTATAAGCCGGTTGATATACAGGCTGCTGGCAATACCGTTTTCAGATCCGGGTGCCTGACGGTTCAGGTCAAAGTCATCATTAAATCGTCGCTGCCCCAGGAGCACACCCGGAACGTTGGCTACGAGGATCCCTATAACGGTGCCATGAATATCTTCGCTATTATTCAGTCGGTCAAATAGACGTTGTATCACATTGATACCGTTTAGTTCATTACCGTGCAAGGCTGCATTTAATCCAAGTATCGGACCATCCTTCTTGCCGCGGGCTACCAAAATAGGTACACGTATGGGTTCGCCCAGGCCATTATTGATGATATGAAGCCAGAATTTCGAGATCTCTCCCTTTGGAAACCTGGAGAGATCAAAATATTTGTCGGTAGAGATCTTAGTGTATTGCACGGGTTGATTCTTGGTATAATGAATAGTGCTAAATTATCAAAATAACCAATGCAGTAACCTTCTAAAAACACCCGGGGTAAAGATTTTATACTTTGAATGTCTTAGGGTTACTTTAAAAACCTCAGAGTAACATCGACCACCTCGTTAAGGTGCTGTGGTAAATGTTGACTATTCCACGGATGGGCACCTCCGAATACGTGGTCGGCTCCATCGATGAGTTGTAATTGTGCCTCAGGGTTCCAGGAGCGCAAGGCCTTTGCTTCTTTTACGTTTACAGTAGGATCTTCTGTTCCATGAACGATCAGGTGGGGCACATTGAGATTCTCTGTTGCTCTTCTGATATTGAATCGATCTTCATTGGCTATAAAGTCCTCGTAGAATTGATAGTAATGGGGCAGCTGTTGTTTTGTACGACTGTTTTCAATATAGATCACGCCTTTTTCTTTCCAGTAGGCAAGAGTCTTTTCATCGGCGAACCGTGCCTTAAAATCACTAACGCCGGCCCAACTGCTTACAGAGCTTACCCGCTTATCTTCTGCGGTCTTAATGGTAACGATACCGCCTCCCCTTGAATGCCCAACCAAGTGAAGGTCTTTGGGGTTGATGCTGGCTGCCGATGTTGTAAAATCTATAACGGTGTTCAGATCGTCCAGCTCTTTCGTAAAGTTATTCAGCGCAAAAGCTTCGGGGTCGGGAAAATCTATGGGTTGCGAAATGGTACCTCCGTTATGAGAGAAATTAAACTTTAAAAAGATAAAATTGGCAGCGGTAAACCGTTCAGCAACCAAATCCCAGCAACCCCAGTCTTTAAATCCTTTGTAGCCGTGACAAAAGATCACGGTCCGGCCATTATGGTTTTCGGGTATGTGGAGGTCAACAGGAATAGGGCGTCCGTGAATTCCGTCAAGAATGTGTTGTTGTTTAATAGTCATAACTTTTAATTTCTTTTTCTGTAAAGGGGATACCGGGGTCGCAGATCTCCCGAATGAGTTTGAATAATTTACTCTCAAATTCATCGAGGATCTCCGGAGTTACCTTATTTATGGCATTTCGGGCTCTTGGGGCATCGGCCTTGGCAAACGGCATGAATTCATTGCCAATACTTTTCAGGCTTATAATTCCGGCTTGTACCTCGCAATGCTCCGGTATACTATTACGCATCATATATACATAGCATAATACCTGGAAGGCTTTACTGTATTTGTAATCTTCAAGCATAAGATCCCAATCATAGATCTTCAGGTCTCCGGGTTGTACCGCTCCGGTCTTGTAGTCGACAACGGTCCATACCCCGTCAACTTCTTCTATGCGGTCAACCTTTCCCTTGATCTTTACCGGGAAATCAAGGCCCGGAATATCGAGTTGAACGGGAACATCGTTCTCCAGTGCCAGGATCCTGATCTTTTTGCCTTCTTTAAGACGGGCGGCTTCGTAGTCAAGATATTTTTCAACATATTTTTTTGCGACATGAAAGCTGATCAGGTTTTGTCCCCGGGCCGTCTCAGGAGCAGAATAGCTCAACGTGAAATTCTTGGTGACTACATCTACCAGATTTTTGCGAATTACAGCGATGTCATTCGGTAAAAGTTCTTTGCCGATATAAGGAGTAAAGAGTTCCTCCAGGCTATCGTGAACAATGGTACCCATGGTATTTGCAGCAACTGTTTCTTCTACCATGTCCATTTCTTTAATACCCAACACCCTTTGTTTGTAAAAATCTATGGGGTTGCGGATATAATTGGTAAGGGAGGAAGGTGAAAATCCTTCGCCGGCAACCTGTTTTAACCTGTTGAGAAGTCCTTCAGATTTGGCAAGAGTCACCAGCTCTTTAGGAGTGGTGGCAAGGGTTGGGCTTGCCAGGATTTCTCGTATCCTGTGTTTTGGATTGTTGCTTAACAGCAGTTGCTGAATGAACCTGCTTTTTTCACCACCGTCCAGGGAGTCAGTGGCTGTATTGTATAAAAGGTGTACTTTTTTGGCCCGTTGTAAGAGCCTGTAAAAGTGATAGGTGTAAACAGCGTCTTTTTCTTTATAGGTAGGGAGACCGTAATGGATCTTCAGGTCGAAAGGGAGGAAGGAATTCTGGCTTTTTCCACCGGGTAATACTCCCTCGTTCACAGAGCTGATGATGACCCTGTCAAAGTCGAGGTTTCTGCTCTCAAGCATACCCATTACCTGTAGTCCTGATAAGGGTTCTCCCTGAAAATCGATGGTTTCTTTTACCAGCAGATCGCGATACACCTGTAATAAAGCACGCAGGTCATTTACTGTGTGGTATTTTGACTGTATAGTGTCCAATTGATTAAATACCTGGAAAAACCTGTATAAATACTGCAGGTAAACAGGGTTGTGATGTTCCTGTTCGTTATAATGATCTCTTAATGTCAGCGTGAGATCACTGCAATTTTTAATGAGGTCGTTGATGTTGGCCTGGCGCAGATCGGGAAAAAGCAGGGTTATATTTGAATTTACAGCGTTACTAAACAGCTCGTGGATTCGGGTGGTGGTTACATAAATAATATTTTCCTTACTAATGGCTTCCAGTCCCTTGTTGATGAGTGACTGGGGTAGTATACCCTGAGCTGCGGGATGTGTTAAGATACTGTCAAGGTCCCGGTAATACCACTTATTATTTTGGCTCTTGTGCCAGCTTTGTATCAGGGTATCAAAAAGACTGGCAAAAGGAGTGTGTTGTAATGGGAAACCACTGGTGATATTAATATTTTCTATCTCCCCGGGTATGGCATTAAGGATGGCGGGCAATAAGGCTTCCTGCCCCAGTACCACAGCAGTATTTTCTATTGAAGCTTCTTCATGTTGAATAGAGGTCAGAAGGTTTCCGATGTATTTGGCTTGCTGTATATTACCCGGTATGCCCACAAGATCTATTTCTTTGGGTTTGTGGTAATGGTCTGCAATATATTTAAAGCCGTTTTTTTGAATATGCGGCCACTCGTTTTTAATGTTTCTTAAAAAAAGTGAGGCATCATGGTCGGCATCCTCCATAAATTCCCGATCGATATCCCAGTAGATCTCTCCCTCACAATTAGCCAGTATTTCTTGTAGGATGGCACTTTCAGCCTTGTTCAGGGCATTGAAACCTATGAAATAATGTGGTCGTTCCTGGTTGGCCTGTAAATAATATTCTACCTGCTCACTGGCTTCGCGGTAGATCATGCCCTGATAACCAAGTCCTTTGGCGGTCAGCGCTGCCGTATAGTCGTGATAGAGGGTTTTAAGCTCCTTCCAGAAATTCAGGTAATTCTCCTGTAGGGTTGTTTTTTCCTCCGCATGGGTCCAATGATCGAGTTCCTTGATGTTAAAAAGATGATCGAAAACCTTGTCCGGATCGATGAGGTATCGGTCGATCTCATTAAAATCCTGGATAGCAGTGGTTCCCCAGCTTGTAAATTCATATAGGGTATCCCTGTGTTCGTCTGGAGTTAAGCGACAATAAATTTGGTAAAGTTCAAAAAGGAGCTCCAGATTATTGGCCTGCTTTAGATTGGCAATTTCCTGTACAAACTCTTCAATACTGTAAATGGTGGGAAGAAAGGTGGTTTTTACAATGAGTCCTTTCAATTCTTTTTTGAGAAATGCCCCTGCTCGTTTACTGGGCAATACCAGAATGAGGTCTTGTAGGTTATTCGGGTGACGGGAATATATTTCTGAGATGACTTCTGCAAGGAAACTTTTCATGGACATGCTTTAGAGAAGCATAAAAATAAAAAAAACGCCCCGGAAATTCCGGAGCGCTTTTTATATAAAGAGGTATTAGTTATCTACTCTTTGATCAGGTTGATCTCAACCCTTCTGTTCTGACGTCTTCCGTCGGCAGTACGGTTAGAAGCAATTGGTTTAGACTCACCGTAACCTTCAGACTCTAAACGGTCACTTGGGATACCTGCATTTTCAAGGTACGCCTCAACTGCACCGGCTCTTTCTTTAGAGATCTTTTCATTGATCGCATCACTACCGGTAGAGTCAGTGTGACCTTCGATCATGAATCGTGAGTTAGGGTACTGTTGAAGAATTGCAATAATATCTTTCAGTACTTGCTCAGACTCAGCCTTGATAGTTGATTTTCCTGTATCGAAAAGGATGGTCTTAGCATAGCTGTTTAGAGCAGCCTGAACTTCTTCAGTAACCTCAGGACAACCCTGGTTAGCTACTGTACCAACTTTCTCTGGGCAAAGGTCATCTTTATCCGGAACACCATCACCGTCAGTATCAGGCCATGGGCATCCGTTGTTTTCAGCCGGACCAGCTTCGTTAGGACACTCATCTTTGTTGTCAGAGATTCCATCACCGTCACTGTCAGGACATCCGTTGAATTCAGCCAGACCGGCTACTTCAGGACATTCGTCAACGTTATCAGCAATACCGTCACCGTCGCTGTCAGGACAACCGTTCATATCAAGAGAACCGGCTTCGTTAGGACAGGCATCTTTAGAATCTTCGATTCCGTCACCGTCACTGTCAGGACATCCGTTGAATTGCTCCAAACCTGCAACTTCAGGACAAGCATCATCTTTGTCATAGATGCCATCACCATCAGTATCAGTTCCTCCGAACTTGATGTTAAGTCCCAGTAAATGCTGGAAATGCTCAACACCGTAATCTTCGAATACGTGCTTATAAGATGATTGAACATTGATACCGATGTTGTCGGTAAACCAGAAGTTTAAACCAAGGCCACCATTAAGGGTACCGGCACCGATCTCGTCGATCCAGGTATAACCACCCCCTACTTCGATATAAGGCTGGAACCAGGATTCTTTAACAAGATTGTACTTGATAGTACCATCAACAGCGTAGTGAGACAGATCGTCAACCTCAGTATCTCCTAATTTGTCGATACGGTTTAATGATCCTCGAACGCCTACTGAGAATCCGTCTCCGACATGGCGGGAAACAGAAATCGTAGAAATTGAAGGCAGGATGTTGTAGTGATCTGTCACGTTAAAATACTCTGCAAACCAATCTCCCGAATAAGGCTTATCTGAATTAGTTGGGAAAACGTCGATCGCGTTTATACCAAAACTAACCTGCCATGGGTTGTTGTGGTCTTGAGCATTTGCGTTGTTTACTCCTATAAACAATAGGAAAACAACTAAGATTTTGCCAAGATTTTTCATGTTCAGTTATTTAATTTTAAGTGTTATTTCCTTAACAAATGTAAGTTGTTACTACATATTAACAAAAATAAATATAGAAATTTTTAAGATATTCTTTGTAAGAATACGTTAAATGACACCTAATTCCTTACCAACTGAAGTAAAGGCACTTATGGCATCATCCAAATGTTTACGAGTATGAGCAGCCGACAATTGTACCCTGATACGCGCCATATTTTTCGGAACAACCGGGTAGAAAAATCCTATTACATAGATGCCTTTTTCTAATAATTTGTCTGCCATTACCTGTGAGAGTTTGGCGTCATAAAGCATAACAGGTACTATGGCAGAATCGCCATCAATTATATCAAATCCTGCTGCCTTCATACCCTTTTTGAAGTAATTAGTGTTTTCTTCCAGGCGGTCACGCAGTTCGGTATTTTCTGAAAGCATGTCAAACACCTTGATGGAGGCACCCACGATATTAGGTGCCAGGGAGTTAGAGAACAGATACGGTCGTGAACGTTGGCGAAGAATTTCAATGATCTCCTTTTTTCCGGTGGTGTATCCACCCATGGCTCCCCCAAGTGCCTTTCCGAGGGTTCCGGTGATGATGTCAATACGACCCATCACATTTTTTTCTTCAAGGGTTCCTCTACCAGTCTCTCCTATGAATCCTGCTGCATGACATTCATCGATCATGACCATGGCGTCGTATTTGTCTGCCAGATCGCATATCTGATCGAGGGGAGCCACCAGGCCATCCATAGAAAACACCCCGTCGGTAACGATGATCTTGAATCGGGCGCCATTGTCATTGGCCTCTTTTAGTTTGTTCTCAAGATCTGCCATGTCATTGTTCTGGTACCGGTAACGGGCTGCTTTACAAAGGCGAACCCCGTCTATAATAGAGGCATGGTTCAGGGAATCAGAAATAATGGCATCTTCAGGCCCCAGTAAGGGTTCGAAAACTCCTCCGTTAGCATCAAAAGCCGCTGCGTAGAGAATGGTGTCTTCTGTGCCGTAAAAGGAGGCGATCTTTTCTTCCAGTTCTTTGTGAATATCCTGTGTTCCGCAGATGAATCGTACCGACGACATACCGAAACCATGCGAGTCAAGGGTGTCCTTTGCTGCCTGAACTACCTCAGGATGGTTGGAGAGCCCCAGGTAGTTGTTTGCGCAAAAATTGATGACGGTTTCCCCGGTTGAAATAGTGATCTCAGCGCCCTGGGCAGAGGTGATGATGCGTTCTTTTTTATAGAGTCCTGCTTCTTTGATCTCTTCCAGCTCTTGCTGCAGATGTTCTTTGATTTTACCGTACATAAAGTTTTTTTGACAAAGTTATAAAACTCGTCCTAAGAAACCTTTTTCACAAAGATCTCTTCGTCTATGTACACTAAAAGCTTTTGAATCACCTTATAGCCCATCTCGGTAAGGGCCTTTGCATATTGATGAAGCTGTTGTTCGTGTTTCAGATCCTGACTTCCTGTCTTGTAATCAATGATCCAGGCCTGCCCTTCTCTGATCATAACCCTGTCAGGACGCATAAGTTGCCCGTTGGAGGTGATCAGTTCTTTTTCAGAGATCACCTGATAATGGCTTGTAAAGAAGGCTTTCAGGTCAGGGTGGTTGACCACCTTTAAAAGATAATGTTTTGCTTCAGGAAGGGTTTCCGAGGTCAGGCTGCCACTGTCAAGAGCATCGTTAAGTACATGGTCCAGGTCTTTAACATCCCGGATTTCAGAAAGAAGATCATGGTAGAGGGTTCCTTTTTCTATGGAAACCTCGGCTCCGGTACCCCAAAGACTTCCCGAGCGGGTAATGACATTGTAATGATTCAGGAGTCCTTTATTGGTTTGAAAGGGGATGCCTTCATTTTTAACCTGGTTTTGTTTTCCTGCCTTGTGTTGTTTTACGGGAGAACCCAGGCTATAGGTTCTGGATTGATCCCGCCACAGTCCTTTTTCTTTAAGATAACTTATAAATATTCCGGGCAGGTATTTTACCTGTTCTATTCCGTTGCGATCTGTTTTTTCTTCGCAGAAAATATAAAGTTGTTCTACCGCACGCGTAAAGGCTACATATAGCACGTTAAAGGTGTCGAGCTCCTGTTGTTCCTTATACTGCATAAGGGCTTGACTGGCGTCTTCTCCGAATTGCTCCAATTGGTTGTTCTTGTTGAGTAAGGCATAGGAGAGATTCCAGGGATTGCCGGGTATTTTTAACCATAGCTTTGGGTCTACCTCATGATAGATGTCGGCATTGGCGAACGGATAGATCACCACAGGGAATTCGAGTCCTTTTGATTTATGAATGGTCATTATTTGAACGGCATTGGCCTCATCGGGAGCCGAAAGGCTTAATTTGCTCTTTTTTGCCTCCCAAAATTCAATAAAGGCACCAATGCTTCCTGCTTCTTTCTGGGTGAATTCCAGTACTACATCAAGAAATGCCTGCAGATATGCCTCATCGCCCTGGTAGAGGCTGAATCGTTCGATGGTATATTCAATAGCATTGTAAAAGGGGAGTTGTTTGAACAGATTCAGGCTGAAATCATAGGCATTGAGAATATTCTCAGGCTGTTGCAGGGCCGCAGACAGGAAGGAGTGTATGTCATCCTCTTTTTCTGTTTCGGCCAGGTACCATAACATCTCCAGCAGGTTTTCCCGGTCTTCCTCCCGATAGGCGTAGCGTATCATGCTGACGAGGAATTTTACTTTAGGGTCGTTCTGTAGTAACAACGACTCAGAAGAGATCACCGGGATGTTGTGGTCTGTAAGGTGTTGTGCCACCAGCAGGGCGTGTTTATTTCCCCGGTTAAGGATGGCGATATCGCCATATTGATAGCCCTGTTCTAAAAGTTTTTGGATGGTGCGGGAACAGTGTTCCAGCTGCCTGGTTTCTTTGTCTTCCTCTTCCTTATCAACAAACCCGAATTCAACATAGCCCCCGGTTTTATTATTATATTCCTGCGAACTGTGATGTTCAAATAGTTCCCGATACGATGCATTGGTTAAAAAGCGGGAAACATATTTAAAGAAGTCGTTATTAAACCTGATGATCTCATCAAAGCTTCGATAGTTTCTGGGAAGATTTACAACGTGTTTCTCGATGGGGAAGGGATTGTGCTCCTTCTTGCCATACAGGTCTATGAATTGTTCGGCCTTACCTCCCCGCCATCGGTAGATTGATTGTTTGGCATCACCTACGATCATCAGACTTCCCCTTTTACCGGAGAGGCTTTCTCCTGAAAGAGCATTGGCCACCAGGGGTTTCAGGTTGTTCCATTGCATTTCTGAGGTGTCCTGGAACTCGTCAATGAAATAATTGCGGTAGCGTTCGCCTAATCTCTCATATATGAAAGGGGCAGGCTGTGCCCTGATGGCTCCTGCGATCTTATCATTGAATTCTGATATGGGGAGCAGCTGCTGTTCTTTTTTTATACGATCAAACTCTTTCTGAATGGCATTGATCAGAGACATTGGGGCAAGGTTTCTGTAGATGGCTCTCAGGAACTGGTAGCGTTCAGATGCCGATCTGATAAGGGTGATGCGTTCTGCCAGAACGGGTTGAAGCGCATCCATGGCGTCCCTGTTGCCTTTAAATGTGCCGCTGTACAGGGGTTGGGTTTCAAGGTTGTCAACCCAGACTTTCCCGGCAAAATCATACCCCAGATCGCCTTCGGCAGATCGTATCAAGAATGAGGGGATCGGAGCTTTTTTTCCGCCTTTAAAATCGGTATGTTCTATACCCGAATCCCTGATCTCGTCAAGGGTGACCCTGGCAAGATCTTTTACCTGTGATTGCAGGGAGGAAAATTCGGAACGAATTTCATCTAAGATCTTCAGAAAATCTTCGGTGCTTTTATCCTTGAGTTTGTCAAGGTAGGGCTTATGATTTTCATTAAGTAAAAGTTTACTGGTGTTAAACAGATCGCGGCTAAGGTCCCAGTGCTTGTCGTCATCTGCTTTCTCCAGGGCAAATTGTATCAGGGTTTCTGTCAGGGTTTTATTCTCACCAGCCTGGTATAAAAGATTATCAATTGCTTCTTTTAACAAGGTTTCGGTATCCATAACCACCTCAAAGTTTTGTGGGAGTTCCAGGTCTCTGGCAAATGTGCGAATAACCCGATGGGTAAACTTGTCGATGGTAACGATGTCGAAAAAGGCGTAGTTGTGAAGAATGTAATGAATCAGTTTTTGGGCCCTTTGCTGTAATTGCTGCGGCGGCAGCCCTAATTCATCATTAACGGCCAAAAATAATGGGGAAGGATGCTGTATTATTTCAGGATCTGAAAATTCAGAAAGGCTTTCCAGAATACGTTCCTTCATCTCATTTACAGCCTTATTGGTAAAGGTAATGGCCAGCACGTTTTTAAAGAGGTCCTTACTGCCCGACTGTAAGATGGTACAAAGGTATTCTTTAACCAGGGTGAATGTTTTACCGGAGCCCGCTGAGGCATTATAGATCTGAAATTTGGCTTCCTGCACGAGATGATGGTTTTGGTGCAAAATAGTAAATCGGCTGGAGTTCTTAACAATTTCTTAGAGTATAATGTCTTAGATTTCCTTAAATTTGATCAACAAAATCACTAACAATTAAATCACTGAAAATATGGCATTTGAATTACCAAAATTACCTTATGCATATGATGCATTAGAACCTAATATAGATGCAAGAACCATGGAAATTCACCATACCAAGCATCACAATGGGTACACTACCAAGTTGAATGCTGCCGCAGAGGGTACTGATCTGGAAGGAAAGTCTATTGAAGATATCCTGGCTAACCTGGATATGTCGAATATGGCAGTTCGTAACAATGGAGGTGGTTTCTATAATCACTGCCTGTTCTGGGAAGTAATGTCTCCCGACGGAGGCGGGAAGCCTTCAGGTGAGCTGGCCGATGCGATCAATGCTGCATTTGGCTCTTTTGATGGATTTAAAGAGAAATTTTCATCAGCAGCGGCTTCACAATTCGGTTCTGGATGGGCTTGGTTGTGTGTGCACAAAGGAGGTAAAGTGGATGTATGTGGAACCCCAAACCAGGATAACCCGTTGATGCCCGGAGTAGGGTGTGGCGGACATCCAATCCTTGGGATCGATGTTTGGGAGCATGCGTATTACCTGAACTATCAGAACCGTCGTCCTGATTATATTGAACACTTCTTTAATGTGATCAATTGGGATAAGGTAGCTGAGTACTACGCAGCGAATAAATAAGAAGTTATTTCACTATAGTTAAAAAGCGGCCTTCGGGTCGCTTTTTTAATGCAACTATTTGTCATTGCGGGACCGCTGAAATTTGATTTCTTGTGGAGTGGGATGACGTTTTTAAAATAAAACAAAAACAGGCTCCTTCCCCTGGTGAGGGGAAGGTGGCGCCGCTAGAAGCGGGGTCGGAAGGGGTTGCAAGAGAGGTCAATTTAATCAACCCGCCCCGTCAACGATTTTATCGCTGCCACCCCTCCCTGTCCAGGGTGGGGAGCCACAATTTATATACTTTTTCAACAGAATATCTAAATCCGTCAGTGGTAATTACGCAGAGCGTGGTGTGGCAATCTCCCTGTTGTGGAGAGGGATGACGGTAAAGGCAAAGCAGCAAAGCAGCAAAGGAGCAAAGGGTCAGTATGTAACCAAATAGTTAATTATGGATGGTTCGTGATCTCCCAGATCTTCCTCGATCCATTCTTGTACTGTAGATTGTTTTGGAATCGAATTATACCCCCTCCTTTGTAAGGAGGGGTGGCCGAAGGCCGGGGTGGTTAGTAAGTTCCTTAACGTCTGAATAGATATTTCGTTTACGGTGATCGCGCTACAGGTGTCGTTGCACTCAGCTAAAGCGTCGCTTTATACAATACACACGGCTGAAGGGGTGACGCCTCTTCAAGTTGAGGATGGATAAAAGCTTTCACTTTCTCCATGCCCAGCTTCTTCATGACGGCAATAGAAGGAGTATTCACCTCAGGGGCAATGGCATAAATTTCTTTCCAGCCCAGGTCTTCACGAGCAAATTTCATACAGCGTTTAGCGCCTTCGGTAGCGTGACCCCTGCCCCAGTATTCCGGAGCAAGGCGCCATCCGATATCCTGTATCGGGGTGAAATCGGCTTTAAATGTTTTGATGTCCAAGCCGATAAATCCGATGAAAGAGGTGGTTTCAAGAAGATCAACGGCAAAATAGCAATACCCGTGCTGTTTGTACAGCAGGTCCATACGATCAACGAAAGCCTTTGTTTCAGTTTTACTAAGCGTCTTTGGAAAATATCGCATTACCTTTTCGTTGATGTTGAGCCTGTGCATCTTTTCAACATCCTCGGGTATCCATGGCCGGAATCCTAATCGTTGTGAGGTGAAGAGGTACATCTGGGCTATTTTAGAAAGGTAGTGGTGAATTTAACTGTAACTTCCTTATTTACTTTCAGTAATCCCCAAAAGGCCTTGGGGGGCTCAATACCGAATTCGGTCATGTCAATGCTTTTTTCTCCTTCCAGATCCACGCCGTTGGTGGTTCTTGTCAGGGTAAACCGAAGCTCGATGGGTTTGGTTATGCCGGAAATACTGAGATCGCCACGGGCAATTATATTGTAGGTATTGTCTACAGAAGGTTCCAGCGCTACAGGTGCAGTTAAACTAAAGCTGACGTTGGGGTGAGTTTCGGCTTTCATAGCCTTGTAAGCGTCTTTTTCCATTCCCTTTTTGTTACCTTTCAGGCTCATTACCGGGATTTCAACGTATAAGGAGCTTAACACCCGGGTTCCGTTATTTTCCAATAAGAGGCTCCCTTTGTGCTCTTTTACATTTAGCTGCCAGTCTTTATGATTAGTGGTTCCTGTAAGAATGGTCACTGACCTGATATTGTCAAGGGTATACTGCTGGGCCACGCTTTTAAGAAGGCCGGAAAGAAATAGTAGAAATACTAACCCGGTTAACTGATAAAAAGAGATGTTGCTTCTCATGCTTTAGTGTTTATATAAAGCTACTACAAACCAACCAATATGCATGGGTCACATGTAGGATTTGAGATTTGGCTATTAAAAGCAGAGCGATATCCGAATTCTTTACTTCTTTACGCTCCCAAGCCTGGCTGCAGGAATTCTTCCGGAAGGGATGGCAGGTTTGCCTCTTTGCCCAGTTTGAATAGCACTCTTTAGAAACAGGAAGATGTGGTTCGCAACCTCATGCTTCTACCAGATCAAGCAGAAATTCAATAACCAGGTCATCTTTTACCCGTATCATCCCTAAAGCTTTTTGCGGCGGTTCAAGGTTGAAATCTGGAAGCATGATCTCGAGAACACCTTTTACAGACAGGTCATCTTCCGGGGTTACTTTCAAAAACATATCGTATTGTTTACTTACTCCGGCTATGGTGATACTCACTGCTGCGATATAATTGTTCTTGATCCGGGGATGCGGATATACCCTCTGGAGGTCAATGGTTACTTC
This sequence comes from Robertkochia marina, assembly GCF_004799345.1. GTDB lineage: Bacteria > Bacteroidota > Bacteroidia > Flavobacteriales > Flavobacteriaceae > Robertkochia > Robertkochia marina. The sequence continues at coordinate 577,880 of NZ_SSMC01000001.1, read as the reverse complement.
CGGATGCCTGGGGGTGTCAAGTAACTTATGCAGGTCACTGTTGATCATTTTTCCTCCGCAGTCAAAATATTCATTTTGTAAATGCAGCACTGCCGAATTGAAGGTCAGGGTCTCATCTATTTGAGTGTAGCCCACTTGCAGTGGGTCTGAGATCTCCTCAATATCATAACGGCATTTAAAGGTGTTCACATTGGTTTTCCCGATGATACTTAAGGAACTACTGTTTTTAATATAGACCAGTTTATCGGCAGTGGCCGAGGTTGAAGACCGGAAAGATAAAAGGCCGGTAATTACCAAGAAAATAATTAACGCTCTCATATTCAATGTGGTTGAAAATAATAAACTTAAAAGAAAAAGGCAAGCCTCGAAGTTATTATCGACGGCTTGCCTTGTGTATGGATGGGTAAGATCAGGGACTCTTTAGAAGCTGATCACTGCCTCAACCATTATTCCGTTGAATGAACCGTCCTGGAATTTGGTTCCGTCATATCCTGCTCCATCGTGGTTTTGGTTTACATACTCCAGTTTGGCGAGGATGTTCTTAGTCAGGAAGTATCCTGCAGAGAGGTTAAATCTGTTGATATCTACATCTCCTGAACCGAGTTCGGCATTTACGGTGTTATAACGTGTTCCTACGTAAAGGTCATCATTGCCTCCGAATCGGTAGATCAGTTCTCCGGCCAATTGAGTGGCATTACGGGTATCGGCTTCATTATTGCTCTTACCACTTGAGAATTCTGCGGTTCCGAAGAACTCAAGTCCGCCAAACTTAACGAATGGGTTGAACATGAATGCAGTGAGTTCGTTGCTGAATCCGGGGTCAAAACGTCCTGATCTGAACTGACTAACAGGGCTGGTTGCCGCAAGACCTCCTCTTCCTCTTGTTTGAACAGACTCCAGTACCAGGTAGTATCTTGATCCGGCACGGTCGGCAGCATACAGGTAGGTTCTGGAAGACTCCGAAGTGGTGTACACAGACCCTGTTAAACGGAATCTGAGGTCATCACCCTGGGCGTAGTTGTCATAACCTAACTTGGCAAGGAAAGAAGGTTTGGTGTCAGATTCTGCAACAGACTGGTTAAGCTTTCCGTTACTTACACCAAGCATTCCGATGAACCCGCCATTTCGGTAATATACCTCAGCACCTACTTCGGTTGTAAAGGCATCCATGATCAGGTTCCCAACAAATGGATTGTAAAGAGCCATAGAGTTATCAGATCTTCTGAAGTGGGCATCCCCGTAGTTGTTCTCCATGTGACCAACTTTTACGGTTACATACTTCATGAAGTTTTCCATAAACCCTTCGCTGATAAAGCTTAGGTCGTCGATCAGGAAGTAACCACCTTTTACATAAGGCTCGGGGTGGTGTCTTGAAGACAGGTAAGTTCTTAAGTGCATTCTTACCCCCTTGGCCAACTGTACATCCAGGTCGAGGTTAGCAGTAGCCAGGTTAAAGTTGCTTTCGATCCCGATCAATTGTAATTGATCAAGGGCATCCTGATCAGGAATTCCAACATCTCCTACAGCAGCATTGTCATAAGCATTTTCATGACTTAATCCTTGGAACTGAAGGGTAGAAGATCCACCTACACGAACCTTGATACCGTCAAATAATTGTACGGAATCTTTAGGAGCTTCGAACATATGGAGTCCTCGTTGGTCCGGTGGTCTGAAATTAGAAAGGTCACGTTTTTGGGCATATATGCTCATTCCGGCGAAGAGCATCGCCACTACCAGAATTTTTGATAAAAGTGTTCTCATGGTTGTAGTATTAATAAAAAGGATTGTTAATTATTGTTTAGAATTGTTATTGTAAGGTGGTGTTGAATTTTAGAGTTACCTCCTTACCGGTTTTTATGGTACCCATCAAAGCTGATGGCGGTTCAATGTCAAATGTGGTCATATCAAGTGTTTTTTCTCCGGATAATATTACCCCTGAAGCAGTCTTTTTAAGGGTGAAAACAAGGTCGGTGGCCTTGGTAACCCCTGAGATGGTCAGGTTTCCTGTGGCCTTTACTTTGTAGATTCCACTTCCGGCCTCGCTCAAAGTTGCAGGCGAGGTAAGTGTAAAGGTCACCTCTGCGTAATCGTCAGCATTCATGGCTTTATAAGTGTTTTTGTCCATCCCTGACTTTCCGCTTTTCAGGCCCTTTACCGGGATGCTAATTTTCATCGCCGTTAACGTGACAGGACTATTCTGTTTCAGGGTGAGACTTCCCTTTTGCTCTTCTACCACGATCTCCCAATCGTGAATATTAGAAGTACCAAAAATGGTAACCTCCGAATTGCTGTTATCTAAGGTATAGGTCTGAGCCGTCATAGAAAGAAATCCCAAAAAGAAAAGAGATATCGTGGCGGCTAAGGCTTTACTATTTATGATTAGAATTCTCATTATTGATTGGATTTATAATTAATTCTATCACAAAGATGTGGATTATCTCCTATGGAAAACATGACTTTTGTCATGCGGTTTTTACCGTAAAATGGGGCCCGGAGGCTAATGCACCATGAATCAGCGTGATGAATGAAGATTAAAATGAAGAAAAATTTTTTTCTTCATTAAACAGTAATGATTTGCTAACGGGGGAGGGGTATGATGTTATACGGTTATGCGGTTCTGCCTGCGGTTAGGTAGGTACGTGGTTATGAATGAATACCGCAATATTGTTATGACTTATGGCGCATAGTTATCCCGCTTTAGAGTGTAGAAAAATGATTTTCCCGAACTGCGCGAAATATTACTTCTTACGGAGGTAATTGTAGAATTTATATATGGAGTAAATAACAATAGGAAAAAGGAGGATGCTGCAATGATATCATGAGATCCATCACTGCCAACAGTAAACTCTAAACCATTTACTGATTAGAATCCTTCTGCCATTCGTTCCATTTGAACGGTATCTTTAATCTTGATCCGTTTCCCTTTGGTTTCGATGAGTCCTTTTTTGTTGAACTCAGACAACATTCTGATCAGTGATTCGGTTGCCGTGCCTACCATACCTGCAATTTCTTCTCTGGATAACTGAACAGAAAGGTATCCTTCCTGGTCTAATCCGAAGTCATCATGAAAATGCATCAGGTAATAAGCCAGACGTTCTTTAACAGGCTTCTGGGCCATGTTTACTATAGAATTGTCCGCATCTTTCAGATCGTTACAGAGTACATTGATCACCTCTCCCGAAAAACGAGGGTTTTCCTGGAAAGCCTGATTAATCTCTCTTTTAGGGATAAAGCAGACTTCCATGTCCTGCACCGCTATGGCCGACAGGTTTACCGTATCGTTTGAAATCACGGTGCGTTGGCCCAGGAGGTCTCCGCTTTTTACGAATTTAATGATCTGTTGTCGCCCGTTGTCACTAAGTTTAGTGAGCTTACAGATACCAGAACGTACACAGTAAACGCCATCAAGGTGCTGACCCTCTTCAAAGATGGTCTCACCCCTTTTGATAACAATAGATTCCTTGCAGTCCGAGATCCGTATTAGTTCTGTTTTGTTTAGGGCCTTGAGCGAGCTGAACTGACGAACAATACATTGTTCACATTTACTCATAATAATGCTTAGGTTGCTATTTCGTATTCTAAAATACAAATATCATGACAAAAATCATATAAATTGCTATTGGAGATCAGGATTTTTGTCCTGAAAATGAGCAAATATGGGTCAATCCTGTTACCATTGTGGTTTAGACTGCGATGCAGATCGTATTGTTTTTCAAGAAAAGGTATTTTGCTGTGCAGGGTGCAAAACCGTTTATGAGATCCTGTCAGGAAATGGGCTGGAGGGGTATTACAAATTAGAAAAGACGCCCGGGATCAGTCCTGAGCAAAAAGCCGGGAAATACGACTTTCTTGACAATGCCGATTTGCAGCAACGATTATTGGAGTTTGACGATGGCGAATGGGCTGTTGTCAATCTTTATATTCCGCAAATGCATTGCAGCTCCTGTATCTGGGTCTTAGAAAACCTGCATAAACTGGATGATCGTGTACGAAGCTCCCAGGTAAATTTTCCCAGGAAAACCGCCCGTATTACATTTCGTTCGGCACTGGGGTTAAAAGCTCTCGTGCTTCTTATGGCGACCATAGGGTATGCCCCGCATATCAGTCTAGAGGATTACGACAAAAAAGAAGGTGCAGTAAATCGCAGCCTGATCTATAAACTCGGGGTAGCCGGTTTTGCCTTTGGCAATGTCATGTTACTTTCATTTCCCGAATATTTCGAAATGGACGAATACTGGCTCAATCAGTACAAACCCTTCTTTCGCCTTATCATGTTCGTCATGTCATTGCCGGTGGTTTTCTATGCGGCATCCGATTATTTTCGGTCGGCCTGGAAGGGCCTTCGGGCGGGCATACTCAATATTGATGTGCCTATTGCCCTGGGTATCGCAGTTCTGTTTTTAAGAAGTACCTGGGAGATCATGACGGATACCGGGCAGGGTTTTTTTGACAGCCTGACCGGGTTGTTGTTCTTCCTGTTGCTGGGGAGGTATTTTCAACAGCGCACCTACGACTTTCTCTCTTTTGAAAGAGATTATAAGAGCTATTTCCCCATAGGGATTACCCGCATTAATACATCGGGTAAAGAAGAACCGGTTGATATTTACAAGATCAAAGAGGGTGATCGCCTGTTGATAAGAAACGAAGAGATCATTCCGGCAGATGCGATACTGCTTCGTGGCAAGGCCAGAATAGATTACAGTTTTGTTACCGGAGAATCGGATCCGGTGACCAAGATCTCAGGAGACTCCTTGTTTGCAGGAGGGAAACAGCTCGGGGAGGCCATAGAAGTGCAAGCGGTGAAAAATGTTTCCCAGAGTTATCTGACCCAACTTTGGAGCAATGAGGTGTTTCAAAACGATAAGTCTACCAGGTTTCGCGACCTGACCAATTCCGTCAGCAAGTATTTTACCATCATCATTTTATTGATCGCACTGATCTCGGGTGTTGTGTGGTTTATGCTCGATGCCTCAAAAGCCATCCCGGTTATCACTGCCATTTTGATCGTAGCCTGTCCTTGTGCATTGGCACTATCGGCGCCTTTTACCCTGGGTAATATGCTCAGAATATTCGGGCGTAATAAGTTTTACCTGAAAGATGCCCAGGTTATTGAGAGAATGGCCGGACTTAACACGGTGGTATTTGATAAAACAGGAACGATCACCTCAGGGCTGGGCAATGAGATCACCTACTCCGGAGAGGATCTGGGCGAGGAAGAAGGGGGGCTTTTGCGATCAGCACTCCGTAATTCCAATCATCCGCTGAGCCGCCAGCTCTATGAATTGTTGGATGCTTATGACATTAAGCCACTTGAAAGCTTTAAAGAGTATGCCGGGAAAGGAGTGGAGGCACAATCAGACGGAGCATTGGTCAGAGCAGGGTCGTCTTCCTTTGTGGGGGTAGAACAAGACGCACTTTCATTAAAGACTGTGGTACACGTCGGGGTGAACAATACCTATAAGGGTGCGTATACATTTTATAATAAATACCGCAAGGGAATTGCTTCCCTGTTCAAGCGTTTGAAAAGAAACTACGAGCTCGTGATCCTTTCTGGCGACAATGACAGCGAAAAGGGTAACCTGGAAAAATTACTACCGGCAGGTACAGGAATGTTCTTTAATCAAAAGCCTGATGATAAGCTGGAATATGTGCGTTTTCACCAGCAGGAAGGCGCCGGGGTTATGATGGTGGGCGATGGTCTGAATGATGCCGGAGCCCTTCAGCAAAGTGATGTTGGGGTTGCTATCGCAGAGAATGTCAATGTATTCTCTCCGGCCTGTGATGCTATTCTTGACGCCTCTAAAATACAGGAACTCGATCGTTATTTATGGGCTTCACTTAAGGCAGTAACCATTATCAAATACAGCTTTATCCTGTCTTTCCTTTACAATATAATTGGTTTATTCTTTGCGGTTACGGGCCAATTATCTCCCGTGGTGGCAGCTATTCTGATGCCCATTAGCTCATTAACTGTGGTAGGATTCACCACCCTGGCAACAGGATGGGTAGGAAAGCGATTAAAATAAGACCTACATGACAATTGTCATGTTTTTCTTTTCGGTAGAAAAATACTTTTGTTAAAGCATTCTTAATAGGTATGAGTGTAATCTATATTCTGATCACGGTAAGTTTGGTCGTGGCGGTGGTATTCTTTATTGCCTTCGTTACAGCCGTAAAGAGCGGGCAGTTTGACGACAGCTACACGCCCAGCGTGCGTATGCTTTTTGAAGATGAACTTGTAGAAAAGGATGCTTCTGAAAATGAAAAATCTGAACCAAGCAAATAATTAGAAATTACTATGGAAGTACAGCAATTTTATTACGATAACAAGATCGTTAAAAAGTTTCTCTATGCAACCATGCTCTGGGGGGCAGTGGGGATGCTGGTGGGCCTTTTACTGGCCTTTATGTTCGTTTTCCCTAATATGACCGATGGGATCTCCTGGTTGAGTTTCGGGCGCTTGCGTCCGCTGCACACCAACGCAGTGATCTTCGCCTTTGTGGGGAATGCCCTTTATGCCGGAGTTTACTATTCGCTGCAACGACTGCTTAAGGCGCGGATGTATAGTGATTTTCTGTCGAATTTTAACTTCTGGGGCTGGCAGTTAATTATTGTCGCTGCCGCAATTTCACTCCCGCTGGGGTTCACCACCTCTAAGGAGTACGCAGAACTGGAGTGGCCAATTGATATAGCGATTGCTTTGGTTTGGGTGGCTTTTGGGGTTAATATGATAGGGACCATTATGAAGCGAAGACAACGCCACCTTTATGTGGCGGTGTGGTTTTACCTCGCTACCTTCGTTACTGTTGCGGTACTTCACATCTTCAATTCACTGGAACTTCCGGTATCTGCCCTGAAAAGTTATTCGGTATATGCAGGGGTACAGGATGCCCTGGTTCAATGGTGGTACGGTCACAACGCGGTGGCCTTCTTTTTGACCACTCCCTTCCTGGGGCTTATGTACTATTTCGTGCCTAAGGCCGCCAACAGACCGGTGTATTCTTACCGTCTTTCTATTGTTCACTTCTGGTCACTGATCTTTATTTATATCTGGGCCGGTCCGCACCACCTGTTGTATTCAGCCCTGCCGGACTGGGCGCAAAATCTTGGGGTGGTATTCTCTATCATGCTCATCGCTCCGTCATGGGGGGGTATGATCAATGGATTGCTGACGCTGAGAGGAGCATGGGATAAGGTACGTACCGATCCTGTTCTTAAATTCATGGTGGTTGCTATTACCGGTTACGGTATGGCTACTTTTGAAGGCCCCATGTTGTCACTGAAAACCTTCAATGCCATGGCCCACTTTACCGACTGGGTTATTGCTCACGTACACGTTGGGGCCCTGGCCTGGAACGGATTCCTGACCTTCGGTATGATGTACTATCTGGTACCCAGAATGTTCAAAACAAAACTACATTCTGTAGGACTTGCTAATTTCCATTTCTGGATCGGCACCCTTGGTATTATTATCTATGCCTTACCCATGTATGTAGCCGGATTTACCCAGGCTTCTATGTGGAAACAATTTAATCCTGACGGCACCCTGGTATACGGTAACTTTTTGGAAACCGTTACCCAGATCATTCCGATGTATTGGATGCGTGCCATTGGAGGTTCACTTTACCTGATAGGGGTTCTGGTTGGTATTTACAATGCTGTCATGACCATCCGTCGAGGCGCCCAGGTAGAGGATGAGTTGGCAGAAGCGCCTGCCCTTACCAAGGTAAGAAAAGGTCGTGTTGCGGGAGAAGCCTTCCACACCTGGCTGGAAAGACGCCCTGTGCAACTGACTGTATTGGCTACCATCGCAATTCTTATCGGAGGTATTATTCAGATCGTACCAACCCTTTTGGTAAAATCGAATATCCCGACCATCACCAGCGTAAAACCCTACACACCTTTGGAGCTGGAAGGGCGAGATATATACATTCGTGAAGGTTGTGTGAGCTGTCACTCCCAACTGGTTCGTCCGTTCAGAAGTGAGACCGAACGCTATAATGGCGAATACTCCAAAGCCGGAGAATATGTATACGATCATCCTTTCTTGTGGGGAAGTAAACGTACCGGACCGGACCTGATGAGGGTAGGTGGAAAGTACTCTGATAACTGGCACCTGAACCATATGTACGATCCGCAAACAACTTCAGCAGGAAGTATCATGCCGGCCTATAAATGGTTGTTCCGCGCCGAGCTTGACCGTTCGCAAACGGAGGATAAAATGGAAGCCATGGTGACCCTTGGGGTACCTTATACCGATGAAGATATTGCCAATGCCCAGAAACATATGGATGCACAGGCAGCTCAAATAGAACAAAACCTGTATGCCGATCCGGAGTTCAAGGAGAACTATGAGCAGGATAAACGGGATGCGGCAGCCAGGGGGGAAGATTTTATTGAGATGAAAGACCGCGAGATCACCGCTCTTATTGCCTACCTGCAGCGATTGGGTACGGATATTAAGGTGAAAGATCCTAACGACGAATTAACCGCTAAAAACGAATAGGTATGTTTAAGTTTGTAAAAGGCCATATGTCTTCTATAGAGGGTGTTGAGATATACCCGATCATTTCCTTGAGCATCTTCTTTGTGTTCTTTGTATTGCTATTCTGGTGGGTGTTAACCGCTAAGAAAGACTATATCAAAAAGGTGAGCCATTTTCCATTAGACAACCAAGAAAACGAATAGACCATGAAAGACTTTGCATCATATTTAAGAGTAATCGTCATTGTAACCCTGGTGTTTTTGGGGGCCGAATGGATGATCGATTCTGATAAACCCGCTTTTATAGAATACCCGGAAGTCTCTCTCTTTTTGGTGTTGTTTACCATCACTCTGGTAGGGATCGAGGTTATGCTGGCTGCCATGAATAATATTTCAGAGGCCATGATGACCGAAGAGCAAAAGGCTGCTGCCGAAACCGCAAGGATAGAAGCAGAGAAGAATGCCTGGTACCGGAAACTGTATAAGAACCTGACTAAGACAAAACCCATTGAGGAAGAGGGTGAGATCATTCTCGATCATAACTACGACGGGATACAGGAACTGGATAACAGTTTACCGCCTTGGTGGCTGTACGGATTTTATATCTCCATCGTATTCGCCGGAATTTACCTGGTACGTTTTCACGTAATGGGAGCGCCATCGCAAGCCCAGGAATACGATCAGGAAATGACAGAGGCCAGGATTGCGATCGAAGAGTATAAGAAGACCGCCAAAGACCTGATCGATGTTAATACTGTAGAGTTGCTTACCGACGCCGGAGATCTGAGCAAGGGTGAAACCATTTTTCAAACCAACTGTGTGGCCTGTCATATGCAGGACGGAGGCGGAGGTATTGGTCCGAACCTGACCGATGAATACTGGATCCTGGGAGGAGGTATTAAGAATGTCTTCAAAACCGTTTCTGAAGGCGGACGCTCAGGCAAGGGTATGATCGCATGGAATGCAGTATTGAAGCCATCAGAGATCGCCCAGGTGTCGAGTTATGTGCTCTCTTTACAGGGAACCACCCCGGCAAATCCAAAAGATGCCGAAGGGGAGGTATGGAACGATCCTGATGCCCCGGCTGCAACACCTGCTGAGCAGAGTGCAGATACAGTTGCCGTTGAAGAACCGGAAGCGGTTCAAACGGAAGCTGCCTCAGCGGTGGTAGAAGAGTAACCCCAAAACTATAAATCAACAGGAATGGCCGACCAGGGAAAGGAAGTATTCAGAGATTCGATAGGTACTGTTACCGACGATGGGAAACGCAGCTGGATATTCCCTAAAAAACCCTCGGGTAAATTCTATGAATACCGGAAGTACGTAAGTTACTTTTTACTGGCCTTTTTGTTTCTGTCGCCTTTTATCAAAGTAAACGGCAATCAGTTCCTGATGTTTAATGTCATGGAGCGGAGATTCAATATTTTCGGATTTCCGTTCTGGCCCCAGGATTTTCACCTTTTTGTGATCTCTATGATCATAGGGGTCATCTTTGTGACCCTGTTTACTGTGGTTTTCGGCCGGATTTTCTGCGGATGGATCTGCCCGCAAACCATTTTTATGGAGATGGTTTTCCGGAGAATAGAGTACTGGATCGATGGCGATCGGGGAGCGCAGATCAGGTTGCAAAAGCAAGCCTGGAATGCTGAAAAGATAAGAAAGCGATTGTTGAAATGGTCAGTCTTCTTTGTGATCTCTTTCCTGATAGCCAATGTGTTTCTGGCCTATCTTATAGGGAGTGATGAGCTGATCGCTTATATTACTGATGGCCCCCTGGCACATATAAGTACCCTGGTAGCCTTGCTGATATTTACCGCGGTATTCTATTTTGTTTTTGCTTGGTTTCGCGAACAGGTATGCATTATAGCCTGTCCTTACGGAAGGTTGCAAGGAGTTTTACTGGATAATAAATCGATCGTAGTAGCCTATGATCACGTGCGGGGAGAGGCTGAAAACGGAAGGAAGAAAATAAGGAAGGGGGAAGACCGGAAGGCCCTTGGACATGGTGATTGTATAGACTGTTTTCAGTGTGTTCATGTGTGCCCGACAGGGATCGATATTCGAAACGGAACCCAGCTCGAATGCGTGAATTGTACCGCCTGTATTGATGCCTGTGACCATATGATGGAATCGGTGAACCTGCCCAAGGGATTGATCAGGTATGCCAGCGAAGATAATATTGCCAGGAAGGACACCTTTAGGTTTACCGCGAGGATGAAAGGATATACAGCTGTTCTCGGAATACTTATTGCCGTGCTTACCGGGATGCTCTTCCTGAGAAATGATGTGGAGGCTACTGTATTGCGATTGCCCGGACAGTTGTATGAACGCAAAGGAGAACATATCATTAGTAATGTGTATACCTATAAGATCATTAATAAGACGGTTGATGCCATAGAAGATGTAGATATCAGGCTGATGTCTCCGGAAGGAGAAGTAAAACTGGTCTCCGGAGAACGCATCAATGTTCCGGAGCAGGGCCTTGCAGAAGGTACGTTGTTTATTGAGATCGACAGAGCCTTTTTAGATGATGATCAAATGAAGATAAAGCTGGGCGTTTACAGCGATGGAAAACTTATAGAAACGACAACCTCGTCCTTTTTGGGGCCGAGAAGCTACCAATAGGACAGTTCGAGGGACGAGTCTGCCTCCCGAAAGCTTTAGGGACGGCAGGCAAGGTTTGAGTTTGAGTTCACGTCACCTCGAGTGATTGCGAAGCAATTGTATCGAGAGGTAATACAAGTTTGAGAATTGAGTATGAGTATAATTATTAACTGAATAACCGCATAACGCATAACTGAGAAAAAATGAAAATTAACTGGGGTACAGGAATTGTGATAGCATTTGTATTGTTTATAAGCTTCATCATGTTTTTTGTGGTGAGGAGCCTGACCGATGAGAGCCTCGAGCACGAATTGGTTACGGAGGAGTACTACAAGAAGGAATTGCAATTTCAAACGGAATTAGATGCTGAACAACGTGCTGCTGACCGGGGGATAAGCCTGGAGGTACGCCGTGTGGAGGAGGGATTAATGGTGAAATTTCCTGAAGATCTGATCCCCGAAAATATAAAAGGAAAAGTGTTCCTGTACAGGCCATCTGATAAACAATTTGACTTTGAGGTTGCTATTTCATTGTCAGATCCATATTTGCTCATACCTAAAAACCGTTTATTGGATGGCCGTTGGAACCTTATTGCCAACTTGAGCTATGAGGGCGAAACCTATCTTGTAAAACAATCGATCAAATTTTAATGATATACAGCGGGCTTATACTGGGTTTCTTGGGGAGTTTGCACTGCGCTGGCATGTGCGGACCCATTGCCTTTGTATTGCCGCTGGATCGTACCAATGCGGTAAGGCGCTTTTTGCAATTAATGGGGTACCATGCCGGGCGTATTACTACCTATGCTTTGATAGGAGTATTGTTTGGCCTCATTGGTCGCGGATTGTTTATTTCGGGAATGCAACAGCGTCTTTCGGTGGTTCTTGGCGTGATCATGGTTTTGGCCGCATTATTCCCTTTAATTGGAAAGGCAGGTAATAATCGGATCCTGGCACCTTTTTACCTGATGGTTTCCCGTGTAAAAAATGCACTGGGTGAACGCCTGAAAGACAGATCGCCGGCTACCCTTTACACCATAGGCTTTCTGAACGGATTTTTACCTTGTGGCCTGGTGTATATGGCGCTGTTTGGAGCCATAGCCATGGGGAGCGCCTGGCAAGGCAGTTTATATATGGCTCTTTTCGGTATGGGTACCATACCCCTTATGAGTATTGCTGCCTACAGCGGTAATTTTCTTTCAGTTACCATGCGTAACCGACTGAATAAAGCCATCCCCTATGTGGTGATCCTGATCGGTGTTCTGTTTGTGCTTCGAGGTCTGGGTCTCGGTATTCCCTACCTCTCTCCATCTGATATGAACCTGGCTGTAAAGGCCGGGGCTGATTGCGTTACACCGTAGTTAGAATCAAGAATAAAGATTCAAGAAGGGTGCAGCGATGGTTTATTCGTCTTCGCAGGGCCGAGCGTGAAGAAATGGTTCAGTGAACCATTTTAGCGAATTTACCTGTCGGCAGCCAGGGGAGCCCGCTGGCGCGCTTGCAAAAGCAGGTTGTGGCGTTCTGCTTATACCTTGTCGAACATTTAGTCGTTGGTTTTAATGGCCCCCGCCTCCGGCCACCCCTTCTTAAAAAGGGAATGGGTTTTTAAATGTACTTGGAGATAGAATTTAATAACCCCTTCCGGTTTTGTTTTACAAAACCACCTTCCCCTGGTGCGGGGAAGGGGATCAAACGATTAATTAGCTCAACATATATTATTACAATGAATTATCCCCTCCTTTCAAAGGAGGGGTGTGCGCGGCATTGGCCGCACATGGGGTGATTTCGCTTGATTCTTATATCTTTATCAGATGAACCACCTCGAAAACACCCGATTCATCTTTAATAAATACGCAAGGGCCTATAAAGAGAAGTACCTTGACCAGGGTAATTATGGGGCGATGTTATTGGATTTTCTTGAAGGTATTCCCAATGGCGGGCGAATCTTAGACCTGGGGTGCGGACCGGGAAATATCAGTCGGTTTTTACTCGATCATCGCAATGATCTTGAACTTACAGGGGTAGATATAGCCCCTGCAATGCTGCAGGAAGCGCGACAGTTAAATCCTGAAGCCGGATTCTATGAAGGGAATGTACTCGAAATAGAGAGTTTTTTACAAGGCGGTTTTGACGGGGTGGTTTCAGGGTTCGTATTACCCTACCTGGATGCCGGTCAGGTCAGATTACACTTAAGCCAAATTGCCAACTTGCTGAGCTCAGGGGGAGTTTGTTATCTGAGTTTCCTGGTAGGGCAAAAAGAAAGCTCCGGTCCGGTGGCTTCAGTAAACACAGAAGGCGACGTCTTGTATATGCATTTTTATAAGGAAGCAGCGGTAGAGTCACTGATAGCCAAAGCCGGGTTACAAATAATAAGTATAGATAAAAAAACTCCCCGTTCTCAGAACGGGGAGCCAACCAATATGGAGATCATGATGATACTCAGATCGTCATAGAAAATAACTGAGTATCGGGTTTACTCCTACGTAACCGCATATCGAAGGCCATACAGATGTTTCTGATAAAAGGCCTTCCTTTTTCGCTAATTCTAATATCATGCTTTCCGATTTCCAGAAGCCCGTCTTCTTCCATTTCCGATAAACGGACAAGGGTATTTGGAAGGTCTTCGAAATTAAGGTCGTCGTTTTCCCATGAGGTGTGCAATCTGCACATAAGGTTAAGTATATGTTTTCTGATCACCAGGTCTTCAGAGGTAAGTATATGTCCGCGGTACACCGGGATCTCGCCCTGCTTCACCATAGCCATATACGTATCTATATTTTTTTCATTTTGTGCAAAAGCGGTCCAGCTGTCGCTTATGCTGGAGGCGCCCAGTCCTATCATCAAAGAGGTTTTGGAGGGTGTATATCCCATAAAATTACGATGCAGCCTGCCGCCCGTCATTGCTTTGTACAAGGCATCATCGGTTTGAGCAAAATGATCCATACCGATCTCCTTATACCCCAGTTCCTGTAACAGGGTCTTGCCGGTTTCATAAAGCTGCCGCTTTAATTCGCCCTTAGGCAGATCTTCATCCTTAAAACCACGTTGTCCGTTGCCCTTGATCCATGGTACATGGGCATAACTGTAAAAGGCAATACGGTCGGGCATTAAAGGAATGGTCTTATTGATGGTTTCAATGATATCAGCTTCCGTTTGAAAAGGCAACCCATATACCAGGTCATGACTGATGGACTCATACCCTAGTTCTCTGGCCAATTCAGTAGCTTTCTTAACCCTGTCGTAAGGCTGGATCCTGTTGATGGCCTTTTGCACTTTGGGAGAATAGTCCTGTACTCCGTAACTCACCCTGGTAAAACCAACACTGCGCAAGGCTTTCAGATGGTCATAGGTGGTGTTGTTGGGATGGCCTTCAAAACTGAATTCCCAGTTTGCGGCACGAATGGCGTGTTCAAAAATGCCATCAATAAGACGTTTCAGGTTTTCGGGGGAAAAGAAGGTGGGGGTACCACCACCCAGGTGGATCTCTTTGATCACCGGAGTCTCTTCAAAAAGATCACAATAAAGCTTCCATTCAGCCAGGAGGGTTTCTATGTAGGGGGCTTCAACTTCATGACGTGTGGTAATTCGCTTGTGGCAACCGCAAAAGGTGCACATGCTTTCACAGTATGGCAGGTGAATGTATAAGCTGATACCCTCCTCAAGGTTACTCTGCCTGAAGGTATTCAGGGAATGTTGTTTCCACTGGTCGGCGCTGAATCCGGGAGCATCCCAATACGGAACGGTGGGGTAGCTGGTATAACGGGGACCCGGTACGTTGTACTTTTGGATAAGGCGACTGTTGCACATGAGGTGTAATATTTGAATGTAAAACTAGGGGCATATTCAAGGCAAACCTATGACATATGTCATGTGAAGAAAAAACAGGTGGTTTTTTAGACCGGATACAGATATAAGGTTACCAAGTGATGAGGTGTTCTCCACCTTCGCCATGGCTACACTTTAAAAAATGATGATGGGTTTATGCAGGAAAAAGGGCTGCAGAACGAGGTTTTATATGGTTGTAAATAGGTTGTCAGAACTTAGTGGGTCACGACTTCATAACCTTGTAATTCCGTAACCTTGCAACCCTGCCGAAGGCAACCTAGAACATTTCGAAAACATACCCCAGCAACCAATAGAGAATAAGAAAAAAGAAGATGGTCATACATCCGCAACGACCCCCACTCATCTTTTTGGCTCCCATCCATGCCAAAATGGCTCTGAAAAGATTTTTCATGTGCTAAAAAATTATGCGGGCTTATACCCGTTTCTTTCCTGTAACCACAGAAACAATCAAAAGAATAAGAAAAATAAAAAAGAGGATCTTAGCGATACCGGCAGCACTTTCTGCAATACCGGAGAATCCGAATATGGCTGCAACAATAGCCAGGATGACAAATATAATGGTCCAACGTAACATGTTTATTGTATTTTGTAAAGTGTAAAACAATGAATAACAGTAAGTTACGAATTTTTAACACAGTTATGGATTGTCGGCAGAAAACTTTTACTTTTTTGGATCACTTTAAAAGAGGAGGTCGTTTTTTATTAAGTAAATAACTGATATTATTTAAACCTATCTGATCCCTTTGCACGATGTTTGAGTCATAACCAGAATAGGATTAGCAAAAGAACACTCTTACCAGGGTTGATCAGTTTCATTACCCGTTTAACCCCTTCCGACCGTGCCTGTCGCAGGCAGGCACTTCTCTTCGACACCTATCGCGAGCCGATACATACTCAGCGTATTCAGGCTCCCCCTGGCTGCCGCCCGGCAGGGTCACCAAATTACTTCGCGCTCGGCCCTAAATGGGCAGGGGAAGGCGCTCATTATTGATATAACTTCTTAATCTGGCATATATCTTTACAAAAATTCAATTTTTTTGCGGTTCCTCAAGATCTATCCAATCATCAAACAAAGAGTGATTTTCTCACAAAGTAAAGGAGGCACATTATAAAAAAAGACAGAATTAAAGTCTATAGATGCTTGTTATTCATCGGTGTTTTTGGTATTTTTATCGGTAACTAAACTTTTGTTGATTCGTAAACCACTAATTTGTAGGTAATTACAACCTTCTGCAGTAATCCATGGTTCTTTTTTTCATAGTATTTGTTTTATTAATTATGATCTGCATTGGGGTCGGATGGTTGTTGTATCAGCAAATGCTGGTGAAAACCCCTGAATTTATCCGCGGAGGATTTTACCATCTCGAGAACCACCTACTGCGTATCTTCACCGATCTTTATGAGCCCGATCTGGGACGTAAACTCAATGCTCAATTAAAATATTTCAAGAACAAAGGGAAGCACTGGAGGATAGAGAACAATGCCTATCATGATGTTGAACTATATGAAGAAGATCAGGACCTCATGCAGGAGCAGCTGCTTTTTCCTTATGGGGGCGATGGCAAATTAGCCCGCATCAACTTCAGGATCGGAGAGATGGATCATGTGATGATCTTACGGTGTAACAGCGGTGTCATATCGGGTTGGGATATCAGGCCTAATCCGGGAGATCAGTTCAATAATGCCGAAATAGAAATTATTGAAACCCGCATATTACAACATCCGGAGGATCTGAATCCCGGTTCACAACCGGGAAAGAACAGTGGAAAGCTAATAAAATATCCATTTCTGGAAGTTTTACTGCAAAGCCCTTCACTGAGAGAAGTACGGAGTCCAAAAAGTCTTTCCAGGCTTCATAACAGGTTGCGGAGCTCAGGAACTAAGCTGCCTGAAAGCTTTCTGTTATTTCTTAAATACGCAGATGGGATGACCTTTGAAAACGGCCGTATTTACGGAAGTCGCACCTTGATGAAGCTAATGTCGGAGGAAGAAGAGTTTTGGCCCCTGGCCGAGTTTAGCGGCGAACTGATTGGGGTACGTCCGGGAGACCGATCTGGCGCTGTTTATACCATGAATAAAGATCTGAAAAAGCTCAGAAAGCTCAGGGGAGATTTTACCGAACAGCTCCTCGCCCGTCTAGATACCTTTGATATACGTTCGTAAAGTAGTTTGCAGTTTACAGATAGCAGATTGCAGAAAGCAGTACAATTCCCTTCCTTAAAATCGCTGAACTTCTTATCTTTAGAATAAGTTTTCAACTCGCTTCTCAATACCTAAAAACCCACCTTAAATATGGATGAGAAAACCATCAGAGGTGCCATAGCACGTCTCAATGAGATCATTGAACGACTCCGGGTGGAGACGGAAAAGAGTGCAGACCTGCTCCAGGAAATTCACCCCTCTTTTAAGGAGAGTGCCATTAATCTCATCCATTACATCACCTTTCGCAGATTTAACCTCACCCAATTGCAGGGGATACTCAGGAAATTAGGGATAACCGGTTTTTCACATGCAGAGGGACACCTTATGAATTCTCTTTTGCATACCCGGTATTTACTGCAGTTGCTTATTGGGCAGGCAGAGGCGTTTGACCCCGGAGAAGGTATAAACATGGAGCGATCCAGGGAATGTCTTTGGGAACATACGGTGGGGGTTGTTGGAAAGGAAATACCGGGCAGAAGGGTGGGCATTATGGTTACCCTGCCTACCGAAGCAGCTTATTTTCCCGAACTGGTGAGAGCCATGATCAGTGCAGGAATGAATTGTGCCCGTATTAATTGTGCTCATGATCACCGTGAAGTTTGGGCAAAAATGATCAGTAATATCCGGTCGGAGGCTGTTACTACCGGGCAGGCGGTAAGTATATTTATGGATCTGGCAGGACCTAAGATCCGTACTGGAGAACTGAAAGCCGGCATGCGGATCCGGAAATTCTCACCAAAGCGTGATGAAGGCGGACATGTTGTGAAACCGGCAACGGTGATCCTCCGTTTAAAACTCACCGAGGAGTCGCCGGAAAACACCCTTCCCGTGAGTCAGCATCTTTTGGAAAATATTGCTGTAGGCGATAAGATATTCTTTCGTGATGAACGCCGTAAGAAGCGTGAGTTGGAAGTGGCGGAGGTCAATCCGGGAATGGTTAAAACCTACTTATATAAAACGGCTTACATCCGTACGGGAACGGCCTTGCATAAAAAGGATGGCCTGGTGAGTGATGTGGGTGAATTGCCAAGGAGCGAACGCCCACTGTTATTAAAGGTCGGGGATACCCTAATGGTGACCCCTCCGGGTATCCCCGGAAGCAATGCCGAAAAGGAATGGGATGGCAGTTTAAAAACACCTGCCAGTATCCCTTGTCAGATGCCTGAGGTATTTCAGTATGTCAAGCCGGGAGAACGGGTATTGTTTGATGACGGAAAGATCGAGGCCGTGATCACCGGGACTGATGAAAACGGATTTATTACCGAGATCACCCGGGCCCGTGAGAAGGGCTCATGGTTGAAATCGGAAAAGGGGATGAATTTTCCCGACTCAAATTTAAAGATAAGCGGACTCACTGAAAAAGACAGGAGCGACCTGGAATTCGTAGCTAAGCATGCCGATGCCGTTAATTTTTCTTTTGTGAACAGTAAAGATGATGTCACAGAACTTTACCATGTCTTGGAACAATTAGGGGTATTAGATCGTTTGGGCGTGGTGTTAAAGATCGAAACAGGGGCCGGTTATGACCGTCTGTATGAGATCTTATTAGCGGCTATGAAAAAGCAAAAAGTGGGCGTCATGATCGCCAGGGGCGACCTGGCTGTCGAGACCGGCTGGGAGCATATGGGCCTGGTACAGGAGGAGATCCTGGCCATGTGCGGTGCCGCTCACGTTCCGGTGATCTGGGCTACCCAGGTACTGGAAAACCTGGCCAAAAAAGGAATCCCTTCAAGATCGGAGATCACCGATGTTACCAACTCCCTCAAGGCCGAATGTGTCATGCTTAATAAAGGACCATACATTACCGATGCCGTTAAGCTTTTAGATACCATCCTTCGCGAAACCGAAAAATTCCGATTAAAGAAAGAACGGTTACTGCCGCGTATGCAGTAGATCTCAGGGACGAGTTTGAGTTCGAGACGTCTTTGCGGGGCCGAGCGTGAAAAAATGGTCCGGCGGACCATTTTAGCGATAGAGCCAGCTGGCGCGCGGGCAAAAGCAAACCGTGGCAATCTTCCAGTTAAGAGTGAAGGGACATAAATTGGAATTATCTTTTAAGGTATTAAGAGATAGCATCAGCTTACCCCTTCCGTCCAAATTTAAGTTCTACTGCTATAAGGGAAGGGGTTAAGGATAAAAATTCAACCCCAGATTCACACTCGGAAAGGCAGTCCCCAGGGTTATGTTCTGGTAGTTGGCTACGATATCCAGATTCTCGGTAACGTTGTATCCGGCAATAGCGCGAATGATAAAGCCGCTGTCGGTGTCTTCTGTAAGGGCGAAGGCATAGCCCGGTTGTACCCCCAGGTAAAGAAGGGTTCCTGCATATAGCTTGGCAGAGGCCATTAGCGGAATATAACTGTAATCATCTACCTCAATATTGATGAGGCCCTCTGTTAGGGTCTCCCCGAAAACGTGGCCATAGCCCACGGCGCCACCTACCATAAAATTCTCATAAGCATACACGTGATAGCTCACATCAGCATCCAGTGAAAAAGAGTAGAGGTCGCTATAGAGATCGCTTATGGGAAGTCCACCGCGAACTCCGATGCTGAGGGTTTTATGCTGCTGATATTGCGCCATCGCTGCGGTGGCAAACAACAAACAGATCAGGGAAGAGAAAACTAATTTTTTCATGATAAGATCTTTTAAAGGTTTCTACAAGTATACGAATAACCAGGAAAAAACTTACAAGGCATCGCTTTACTTACCCTTAACAATTTTCCGGGTTTGCGTCTTAATACTCTCAGCTACCCTTGTCCCTGGTATGAAAATGACCCGAAAGGATAAACCGGTTAAAAATTGTACCGGGCGTTGATTATACCTACCCTCTGATAGATATGGAGTTGCTGCGAAAATCAGCTTCCGATCGCCTTTGAGCTATGAAGAGAGCCCCTTGTTAAAAAAGAAAACCAGCGTATTCTTAAAAAGCATACGCTGGGTGATCGTCATAATTTTGACTGATAGTGGGTCTATACCGGACGACCTTTCAGACGCTTTTCAGCCTGTTGCTTACGCACGGTAAGCTTTTTCATCAGGTTCATCAATTTTTCATCCTTATTCTTCTTATAGATCTCATTAATGCTCAGAATAAGATCTTTCGCCCTTCTCGAAAACCTGATTCGTTCACTGGTGGTTTTGGGTTTGGGCTCATTCTGTTCGAAATGTATCGCTTCGCTTATTAAATCCATTTATAAGTGTTTTATACCTAATATTAAACAATCTAACGGCTTTTAGTTTCCGTTTCGTATAGTTTATGATTATTTTAAGATGTTTGATCAGGTTTGACGTACGTTTTTTACGTGCCTTACACGAAAAACGGGCCGCAAGGTTAAACAAAATTTTTAAAAATGTATTAAAGACTGTAAATCAGAGCGGTGGAGGGTGTGTCTGATCATTCTCCCTCCGGTTCGGGTCCTACACTCATCACCCTTTCGTACATGATACTCCATACAAATCCATCCGGAAGAATTTCACCCATTTTGGTCTTGTTCATGATCTCAGACCATCCGGAATCTACTTCCCCCTGTGGGGTAAAACGAAGGTAGTTCAATGCATCCTTCATAGTTTCAAAACCATCCCAGGTCATGACGGAAAATCGTGCCTCAGAGCCACTTGGATAGATCACCGACATCATACCCCAGCTTTTCATACCACTTTCTCCATTATCTATGTTCGATTGGTGGAAGGGTTGCCAAAGCGTCTTATTCTCCTCAATAAATGCAGCACGGTCTTCCGGCATTGCATAATTGACCAGGGCATAATCGTATTCTCCGGGAATCGCTGCTTCCAGCTGCAGCCAGTAATCGAACGGAATGGTCGTAAAGGAATTGGTTTCCACGCTGGAAGGATCAACCCCTAGTACGGTAGTGAGGTTGTCTTCTTCCCAGACCTCATTCAGGTTCATCTTGTCAAGGCTGGCAAATGAATTCACAAAAACATAGTTAGGAGCATCTTCGTTGGTTACCCCTACCTTACGCCATAATGACCACCCGGTCATCAACCCCTTATCAATGGCATCCTTGGCTACCTTAGACCAGTATTTGGTTTCCTTTTCTACAAATTCGGCTTCGCGGTCGGCAGGAACTTTCCTGTATTGAAAATATGCCACCTGGCTGAAACAACCCAGGGTGAAGATAAGGGCTAGAAAGGAGAAGATCATCCTTTTCATGACTGGCTGGTTTTGGTTAATAGGAGTCAAAGTTAAGGATAATCCTGATTAAAAAAATCATAAAGAATTAAAAATCAATGAATTAACTCGAAGTTTTTCGAGACTCATAGATCTTCAGGAAAAGCATGGTTGCCATTTTACGGGCACGGTTTTTTGCGATCCAGGCACGTTCTCCATCAAAGAGATCATCTATGGTAGCTACCCATACCTCCAGCCACCAACCAAAATGTTCCATCGTAATGGTATGACCGAAAACTTTGTCAACATGTATATGGGCCTTCACCGGGTCTCCTGTGTAATTTCGGTTGAGAAACAGTTGAGAGTCCCAAAAATTCGTGAGTAACTCCAGGTGTTCTGCCCAATTTTGTACCGTGCTGTTAAAGAATGGCCCCAGGGCTTCATGATTTCTTATCCGGTCATAAAAGCGGTGCACCAGTAATTGAACGTCTTCCCGGGATGCTATGTCATGTTTTTTATGATTCACATTATGTTGGTTTAACCGGGTACCCGGTAAGCATTTAATTTTTTTGAAAGGTCAGCAGGTCAGTGGTACCATCTCCTCCACTCACATCGAATAATTCGATCCTGGTCGGGCTATAGGTCTCCACGTCCCAATCGTCGGTAAGCTCCAAGAGAATATCGGGTGTGCTGAACGCAATATTGAAATCAATATCCTCGTCTTGGCTGCTATTGTTATCGTCATTGCTGTTGCTGCTGTTGGTTACTGACCAGGTGCCGGAATAGCTTGCTGTGGAACTTTCTGCAAGCAGGCTGCCATTACTGTTAAAGGTAAAGGTATAGTCGTTATAATCGCTCGTTTCATCTACCCCGGAATCGTTATATAGAATAATGCTCCACGTACCTGAGATCATATTATTTTGGATCTCCTCAATGGTTTGGGAGTTGGTGTTTTCACCCTGGTCGTCATCATTATTGCATGAAGTTAACAGGAGAAGCACAAGAAGTGGAACCATAAAATGAACGGGAAGACGCAAAGGGAAAGTGAAAGCTTTCATACTGTTGATATTCAAGAGTTAATAGGTGGTTAACGTTTCGTGGGGCTCAATTATTGTCTTATATACTTTGGTTGATTTTTTTAGAGAAACGTTCCCAGGCTTGAAACTCCAAAGCTTCTCTGTGATCCGGATGCGCGATATCGATCAGGGCTTTGGCCCGTTGCATCAGGTTCTTTCCAAAAAGATTGGCCACGCCGAATTCTGTTGCTACGTAGTGAACATGAGCTCTGGTAGTGGTTACCCCGGCTCCTTCTTTGAGGAAGGGAACAATCTTGGAAACCCCGTTTTTGGTCATGGAATGCATGGCAATGATGGGCTTGCCGCCCTCTGAAAGGGCAGCCCCGCGAATAAAATCCATCTGACCTCCAACCCCGGAGTATTGGCGCGGTCCTATGGTATCGGCACAAATCTGCCCGGTCAGATCGATCTCAATAGCGGAGTTGATGGCGGTTACCTTCGGATTTCTTCTTATAATGGCCGTATCGTTGGTATAGGCCGCCTCCTTAAAATGAACCAATGGATTATCGTCAATAAAATCGTAGAGTTTTTGAGAGCCCATGGCAAAACAGGTTACGATCTTATTCGTTTTTACCGCCTTGTGTTCTCCGGTAATCACCCCTTTTTCAACAAGAGGAAGAATACCATCAGAAAACATTTCAGTGTGTATACCGAGTCCTTTATGATTTTCAAGATTCGCCAACACCGCATTAGGAATGGTGCCGATTCCCATTTGAAGGGTGGCGCCGTCTTCGATCAGGTTGGCTACATGTTGCCCAATGGCCCGGTCGGTTTTATTGAGCTCGGGCATGGCATGTGTAAAGATGGGGTTGTTGCAGTGAACCGCCGCATTGATCTTGCTGTTGTGAATGATGCCATCTCCATGAGTTCTCGGCACCAGGGGGTTTACCAACGCAATAACCGTTTTGGCATTTTCAATGGCAGGAATGGTTACATCAACGCTGGTGCCCAGGGAGCAAAAGCCGTGTTTGTCGGGCGGACTCACCTGTACGAGTGCCACATCAATCGGGAGGATATTTCTTCTGAACAAGAGATGTATCTCACTGAGAAAAATGGGCGTATAGTCGGCACTTTCTGTATTTACCGACCTTCGAACATTACCTCCAACAAAAAGACTGTTTACCCTAAATGTTTCATTGTAGGGCGCCCGGGTATATCGGGCTTCTCCTTCAGTATGTATTTGAAGGAGTTCGATGTTCTCGAGTTCCTTATACCGGTCGCACAGGGCTTCGATCAAAAGTGTAGGGGTCATTGCAGCCCCCTGGATAAATACCCGATTGTTTGATTTTACTGCCTGAACAGCTTCAGCAGCAGTGAGGGTTTTCATAGTACCTGTTTTTACTACTCCAAATGTATGATGCCTTGGCGGGGTATTAAATGATAATTCTCATAAAGATTCAAGGGTGCTTTTTATGATGCTACTCCCTATAAATTTAGAAGGTAGTTATTATCCGCAGGAAGTAGCATAGCATCAAAAGCAAATAGAAAATCATGTTGTCTCGGTTTCATATTCAAAAATATCCTCTATAGCCTGCTCAAACAGGCGGGCAATTTTAAAGGCCAATGGTAAGCTAGGGTCAAACTTTCCCTTTTCGATGGCATTGATCGTCTGTCGTGAGACCCCCAGCGCATCGGCCAGATCACCCTGGGTGAGGTCGTTTTCGGCACGAAGTACTTTTAAGCGATTTTTCATAGGTATCTTTTTTGGTTCACAAGAAGACTTACCATATAGGTCACAGAAATGATCACTACCAGGAGAGAGATCTCGGCATCCCAGGGTATAAGGTTGGTAGTATCCAGTAACGAATACGCAAGTCCGCCAACGATACCCACACCCAGGCTGATGGCCATGGCATCGATCTGGATTTTACGTTGCAATTCATCCAGTCCGTTAAGAAATTTCATATTGGCACGAATCATCATGAAGCCCATCGCGAGATTAAGCAGGATGGCTGCAAGTGTTAGCCCTTTGTTCTGATCCCATAAAAATTTGGGTCCGAAAGCCGCCAGGGCCATCGATAAAACCCAGGACCAGGTCCAGATCGCAAGTTGTATGGTATTACGCTTTGTTTTTGACTTAAAGTCATTGTTTGTTGCGTTCATAAGTTAAATGTATTTGAATAAATGTTAAGTAAACTTTACACAAAGATAGAAGAAATTTTTAAATGTAAAGTGTAGTTTACAAAAAATCCTGTTTATTTTACGTTATGCGGTCCTGCCTGCCAGCAGGCAGGTATGCGGTTACGGGTTACGTGTTACGGGGTCGGCGGGTAGAGTTTTGGAATTTGGCACTTGGAATTTTCCGATTAAACGCAGTTTTAGAATCGGAATTACCCCCTCCTTTTTAAGGAGGGGTGTTTCAAGGCGTAGCCTTTAAACGGGGTGGTTTTTACAAATAAATGAGGATGTAACATGTTAAAAACCAAATATTTAATAGATTTACACGTTCTATGTTCTCCTGATAGGTCAATAGAACGTAAACCAATAATAATTCACTTGACGTATGCTTCTGATACGACAAAGTCTGGGCTTGTTCATCCTTTTAACGTTATTGATGGTTTCCTGCAGCCAGGAGCTCACCCCTCCTGATGTGGCAGAGGATCCGGATGTTGTGGTTAATGATACCATTCCGGATGATGACGGGAATTCCGGAGAGGGCGATGGTGGTGGTGATGATGGTAGCGGTGGAGACCCGGGCGATGGCAACGGAGACGGGAGCGGAGGTGAAGGTGCCGGAGAAGATGTGATTTACTTTCCACCCCAGGGAGAAGATACCTGGTTAACGGTTGATCCGGATTCCCTGGCATGGAATACAGCGGCTATCAATGATCTCCTGAATTTCCTGGATAATAACAAGACGAGGGCATTTTTAGTGCTTCATCGCGGAAGATTAGTTATAGAACACTATAATGGAGCAGAATTTAACAGCAGCATTCCATTTACAGGCGATTCTGAATGGTATTGGGCTTCAGCAGGGAAAACACTTACCGCTTTTCTGGCTGGAATTGCGAAGGAACAGGGACTCCTTGATCTTTCTGCGCCAACTTCCAACTATCTTGGCGAGTCCTGGAGCAGTGTTTCTCCTGAAAAGCAACAGCTCATCAGTGTTAGAAATCATTTAACGATGACCACAGGCCTTGATGAAAAGGTGAAAGATGATACACCGAATGATAATGTAGATGATGACTGCACTGATCCGGAATGTTTGCAATATAAGGCAGATGCAGGATCGCGCTGGTCGTATCATAACGCTCCTTATAATCTGCTGGATGATATTATTGATAGTGCCTCAGGAATCCGGTATGAATCTTTTTCCTTGAATAACCTCGAGGCCCCGATCGGGATGGAGGGCGAATGGCGTATTCAGGAAGAGTATAATAAGATCTACTGGAGTTCAGCCCGGGATGCGGCTCGTTTCGGACTCTTGATGCTTAACGGGGGTGTATGGAATACCACCCCGCTTTTGGAAGACACAGATTATTTCAACACCATGATCAGCACTTCCCAGGAAATTAACCCGGCTTATGGGTATTTATGGTGGTTGAATAAAGAAGGCGCTGTACTTCCCGGTTCAGGCGGACAATCTGCAGATATTTTTACAGCAAATGCTCCTGGACAAATGTTTACGGCTGCGGGTCTTAATGGTCAGTTTATTAACGTGATACCGGAACTTGAGTTGGTGGTTGTCAGGTTTGGCGAACTGAATGGCACTAACCTGAAAACCCTCCACAATACGATGTGGGGCTATTTGAAAACGGTGATACAATATTGAGTATGAGGAACGAGTTTGCCAACCTTCGCTAAAGCTACGGTCGGTAAAAAGGGACGAGCGTGCCTGTCGGCATACAGGTTTGATCTCGCCAGTAAAACCGCAATCCCCATATTTCGGGAGAGGAATTGAAAACTGATATGGGTTATCCTTTTTAGTTAGATATACTGTAAACCGCTAACTGCAAACTGTTAACCAAAAGTTCTTCCCCTACGAAAAGATAAATTTGTTCTGCACGGCACACAATTGGGTGTTTAAAAAACACAAAAAGCAGCATTTCTTGCTGCTTTTTGTATTCGGACTATCTGGTGTTTATTCGGTGCCGATACTCAAAGCGAAGATCCTTTTCATGAGTTGTACTGTTTCTTCTGTATAGATATTGTAATAAGTTTTTTGGTATTCCGCCCATTGGTCGTTTAGTTCCTTCATCCTGTTTTTGCTGCCTTCGGTTACTTTTGGAATACGACTGTCTGTCTGATTAATTGCAGTCAGGTAATGTGCCGTAAATCCGTTCTCGAAATTTTCCACATCGTCATAGGCCTGTGATAGCCGCTGTACCATAAGGGCATCAAAAGCTTCCATTTTTTGAACAGTTTCCTTTGCTTGGGCCAGGATCGCTTCCTTGCCTTTCGGATCGATCTTTTCGATCATACACTTCAGCAGTTCCAAACTTTCATAATTCATATTGGTCTTTGAAGTCATATCGTCATAAGCCAATTCTGCTTTCCTCATGAATTGGTCATATTCCAGGTATTCTTCAGGGGTGATGTCAAATAAGGGGTTCGGAATAATTTCGGCCACCACTTCTTCCTGTTTGTCCTCTGCTTTCAGGGTAAGGGTATAATTTCCGGGAATGGCCTGGTGCCCCGTGAAGCTTCCCTCTATGTAAACCGACGGAACGCCCTTCAATAAAGGATGTCTCATATCCCATACAAAACGATTAAGTCCTTTTTGGGTGGTGAGGGTTGGTTTCTTAGGTGGATTCCCTTCGTATTCCAGATAATCCTTATCGGGTTTAGAAGAAATACTTCTCACTGTTTTTCCTTCTTCATTTCGAATTTCCAGAACAACTTCAGTGTCTTCTTTCAGCTCAGGAAGTTCGTAATAGATCACCATGCCTGTTGGGGGGTTTACTCCTTCAAAAGGATGGGTGCCCTTGGCATCGTTGCCGTTCATGCTGCTGTACCAATTCGCTGGCATTGCAGGCTCAGGCTTATAGAGTCTCAGGGCTTCTTTTTTATTTTCGTATTGACGCAGTAGCGCAAGATCATCAAATATCCAGAATGAACGCCCCTGGGTGGCCACCACCAGGTCATTTTCTTTGACCAAAAGATCGGTAATGGGAACTACAGGCAGGTTGCTCTGAAATGGCTGCCATGAGGTGCCGTCATTTGTAGAAATGTACAGGCCGGTTTCAGTACCGGCGTACAGGAGGTCCTTACGAACAGGGTCCTGGCGTACAACCCTGGTATAGGCGCCGACAGGAATTCCCTCATCGATCTTCTTCCATGTGCGTCCGTAATTTGTGCTTTTATAGAGCCCGGGAGTATGATCATTGAATTTATAACGTGTGGTTGCAATGTAGACGGTGGAAGGATCGTGAGGAGAAACTTCAATGGCGTTGACCAGGGTTTCAGGAAGTTGTTTTGGGGTGATGTTATTCCAGGTTTCTCCATTATCGCGGGTAATATATACCATGCCATCATCGCTTCCGGTGTAAAACACTCCCTTTTCATGCGGAGATTCAACAATATAGCTGATGGTTCCGTAGTTTTCGGCTCCTACGGCCTCATTGGTATAAGGTCCTCCTCCCTTACCCTGCTTTTCATCCGTATTGGTGGTCAGGTCAGGAGAGATCACCTCCCAACTTTGACCCTCGTCACGACTTCTTAATACATACTGTGCACAGTGATACCAGGTATTGGGCTCGTGGATAGATTTAATAATAGGGGCATTCCAGTTATAGAGGTATTTCATATCTCTTGCAGCGAGCCCCAGGTATAGGTTGGGTTCTATCATGACATTGGTGCTGGCCTGTGCTCTAGTATCAAGGAGATCTATAGTACCCAGGTAACTTCCGCCCATAACCTTTACCGGGTTGTCAGGATCAAAGGCCAGAAAGGCACTTTCTCCCCCTGCTGATGGTGACCAGTCTTCCCGGCCAATGCCGCCGTCTCCCAGTCCGACAGAAGCGATCTTCAGGGAGGAGT
The DNA here is from genome assembly GCF_004799345.1 of Robertkochia marina. GTDB lineage: Bacteria > Bacteroidota > Bacteroidia > Flavobacteriales > Flavobacteriaceae > Robertkochia > Robertkochia marina. Next base: position 549,561 of record NZ_SSMC01000001.1, on the reverse strand, counting down.
TGTCCTGTTGCCCGCCATAAATATTGTAAGGGAACAAATTGTCGGCGGCGATCCTGTAGATCTGTGCGGTTGGAGCCTGGTCTACTCCCGACCAGGTTTTTCCCTTATTAAAGGTAACCTCGGCACCTCCATCGTGGGTGACGATCATATTTTTAGGGTTTGTGGGGTTAATCCAGAGATCGTGATAATCTCCGTGATTGGTACTGATCTCTTCCCAAGACTTACCACCGTCAATAGATTTATAAAAGGAAGCGCTTAATACATAAACGGTATTCTCATCAACGGGATCTGCAAATACTTCAATATAATACCAGGCTCGTTGTATCAGTCGATGATCGCTGCTTACACGGGTCCACTGCTCTCCTCCGTTTCGTGAAACAAAGAGGCCGCCCTTTTCTTTCTGTGAATCACTTTCTACAAGGGCATACACCAACTCAGGGTTGACCCTGGAAACTGAAATGGCCATCTTTCCTTTTTCATTGGGAATCCCTTTTTCGATCTTCATCCAACTTTCACCACCGTCAGTAGATTTATACAGACCACTGCCTTCACCTCCACTGACCACCTGCCAGGGTTTACGCTGGTGTTCCCACATGGCTGCATATAAGACATCAGGATTATGGTGGTCAATAGAAAGCTCGCTGCACCCGGTAAGTTCATTAATAAAAAGAACCTGGTTCCAGGTCTTTCCACCATCCGTTGATTTATAGATGCCTCGTTCTTTATTCGGGCCATGTAAAGCTCCCTGGGCTGCTACCCAAACAACATCGGGGTTTTCAGGATGAATCACGATACGGGAGATCTGACGGGTTTCTTTAAGTCCCATCTGTTTCCATGTTTTTCCGGCATCGGTACTTTTATAAACCCCGTCTCCGTAGGAGGTCATCACTCCCCTGGGGGCGTGTTCACCCATTCCAACATATACGATGTTGGGGTTGCTTTCAGAAACACTTACGGCACCTACAGACCCCGTCTTAAAAAAACCGTCAGACACATTGGTCCACTGCCGCCCGGCATCACTAGTCTTCCAAACGCCACCCCCGGTGGTTCCCATATAATAGGTAAGGGGGTCTCCGGTTACACCCGATGAGCCATTGGCGCGACCACTTCTGAATGGACCGATATTTCTGAATTTAGCGGGTTCAAGATAGGTGTTAAGGTCTTGTGCCAGTCCCGCTGACAAGGAACAAAGCAGTAAAAAATAAGTGAGAAAAGTTTTCATTTGTACAGGTTAGTTCCCGTAAATGTAAATAAAAAAAAACCTGACCCCGGTAAATTGATATCAATTGTTTGAGGGTACTGCAAAGGTTTTTTCTGATGAAGATTCTTCTAATAATGAAGCAGTGTATTTTTGATGAGCCTGGATGAGACGAAATTCAAATTGTTCTTCCTTGGCATGAGGGTATAGATCATCCCAGTCGTGATTGATGACGGCGAAATACAAAAAGCGATCAATCTGCTCTCCTTCCAATCCCAAACGTTTACTGCAAAAGGAGCCGTAATTTTCATGAAGATATTCCTTTAGAAGGTTCTCATTCTCTACAGCCACCCTCTTTTTTAATCGTTTCGTGCGTCCTGTGATCTTGTTCAGCATAGGAATAATGGGCACACCACCTCCAACAATACCTAGGAGCTGAACAGCTTTGAAATCGCCGGCTTCTTTAAGCTTGCGCTCATTGGTGGTTAATTTTTTGGGTCGCTTATTTATAAGCCCCAGGGCTACAGCATCCATGGCGCGGTAACCTTCTACGGTTACCTCCTCTAAAGGAATACCGTCTTTGCTCAATTCTATAAGGTTACTCTCTGCACTGAGTTGGGCCTCTGTAACCAAAAAATTCAGTTGACTGTATCCGAGAAAAGTAATGACCAGGGTATCTGAAACATCTGCACTTATCTCGAAGGCGCCGTTGGCATCACTGATGGTCTGCAGTTCTTTGCTCAGGTTGAGTATATGTGCCGATTCGAGGTTGCTATGGCCATCGGTTATACGTCCTTTAAAAAGATCTTCCTGGGCGTTGGCTGCCACGAAGATCAAACATAACCATATGGAAAGGTATAATTTCAAAAACCGGTTGAATTTAAGCTCAAAATACAGGGCACTTTCTTCAGAACAAAATCGTAAGCAGGCTTTTAACAGAAATTTGAGACCCTTTCCCGTTACGTCAGTGGTTAAAAGTTTTAATCTCTGATAATTAGTAAATTATGGATCTTATTTATAACTTCAGGGTTTTCTGACGAGTTGCAACGGGTAATTCGTTCGTATCACACTACTATGACGCCTTTTTTTGCAGAATTTTTCGGAACCTTTATGTTGATCCTTTTAGGAAACGGGGTTGTGGCCAATGTGCTGTTGCCCGGAACCAAAGGGAATAATGGCGGCTGGATGGTGATCACCACAGGATGGGCCCTTGCTGTATTCGTGGGAGTGGTAGTTGCTGCGCCTTACAGCGGAGCGCATATTAATCCGGCGGTAACCATAGGATTGGCCCTCTCGGGCAACTTCACCTGGGCACAGGTGCCCTTGTATATAACAGCTCAGATGTTAGGTGCGATGACAGGCAGCTTTATGGTCTGGCTTTTTTACAACGATCATTACCGAAAAGCCGAAGGCCCGAATATGAAGCTTGCCACCTTTGCCACGATTCCCGCCATCAGAAATTTAAAGACGAATCTCTTTAGTGAAACCGCCGGCACTTTTGTATTGATGTTCACCATCTTTTTCTTTAGCAGTGCGAGTCTGGAAAGTGAGGTAGCGGTACCTATCGGGTTGGGCTCATTGGGAGCACTTCCTGTAGCATTCCTGGTGTGGGTTATCGGATTGTCGCTGGGAGGTACCACAGGATATGCGATCAATCCGGCTCGAGACCTGGGGCCCCGCATTGTGCATATGCTATTACCCCTAAAGAATAAGGGGTCCAGTCAATGGGATTACGCCTGGGTGCCGGTCGTGGGCCCCCTGCTGGGAACAGTGATCGCTGTGGGAGTATTTCTTTTACTTTCTCTATAAAGGACTATACTTTTTCGAAAGCTAAGAATTTGAGGGTAATTGGATAATAAGGTGATATCCCCGGAAATCATATTTTTTATATAGAAATTGAAGTTAAATAAGTTAAAAATGAAATATACTTTTCCGCTGCTCCTGCTTGTCTTCAGCCTTTCTGTTAGTTCATTAAAGGCACAGGAACGTGAGGCTGATGAATACGCTTCTTATGTTTCATCTCTGGATGGTACCCTGGAAACGCTCTATGCGGTAATTTCAGGTGAGAAGGGAGAGGCCAGAGCTTGGGACCTCTTTCGATATTTATTCCATGCCGATGCCAAACTTATTCCTACAAGAAAGGATACAGAAGGAAGAGACTCGGCGAAATATATGTCGGTAGAAGAATACATTGAGTCTTCCGGGCGGTATTTAGTAGAGAATGGATTTTTTGAAAAGGAGATACATCGCACAACCGAATCCTTCGGACCTATCACCCATGTATTCAGCACCTACGAAAGTTATCACAGTAGAAAGGATGATGAGCCCTTCGCAAGGGGAATCAACAGTATTCAACTCTTAAATGATGGAGAACGCTGGTGGGTGGTCAATATTTATTGGTCGGCAGAATCACCCTCACTCTCTATCCCAAAAGAATACCTTCCCGGAAATGAATAATGAAAATAAAAATTGTCCGGGACGCATGTTTTTACAAAATCAGAGGCTTAATCTTAAATAGCTGATAATAAAACTTTTAAGACATTTTTATGAGTATAAAAATGTATATTTGAGTAAAAGCGTCCTAAAGTCTGGGGAGCGGCTTTTGTGAGTCATCAGGAGCACCTCCATGCCATCCAACCACAATGCAATACAGCGTCATTCAGACCTGACGCCCCCTGTACCTGCAACAACTAACAGGATTCAATCCGGACTGTTATTGTCAATACCTTCATGTGCTCTTAAAAGATCTGTCTTTTTATCGAAACTTATATGGAGGAAAAAACGGAAAATAACAAGAATAAAAAATTGCCTAAGATCTTTACGGGCTGGGTTCGGGGGAGTGCTATTGGCTTACTCCTCATCGTGCTGTTCATGGTTGTCTTTCCCCGGGTTATTAAACGCACGATAGAAAACAAAGCTTTGAACGCTATCAATTCCTCCCTGGTACATCCTATTGAATTTTCTGATGCCAGCCTGACCTTTTTTCGACATTTTCCCGACATGACCTTGTCATTTCATGATCTGAAGATCAAAGGGAGTAATGAGAATTTTGAAGAGAATTTCGCAGAGATCGAAAGTTTTACTCTTAAGGTGAATTGGTTGGCTGCCTTACTTGCCGGGAACATTGAGATCAATGGGATCATTATTGAGAAACCCTTGGTGAACTTTTTGGTAGATGAAAATGGGATTCCCAATTATAATATAGTCAGGAAGAAAAAATCCTCGAAAACTGTAAAGAGAGACGTTGAAGATAATTTCGAGAAGGAAAACATGTCTCTGAAGGTGAAATTATTTGCCATTGATGATGGAGAGGTGTATGTGTCGGATTTTTACAGAGATATTGACATTCATCTGGCCGGGGTAAAATACAGGGGAAGGGGACAAAGTCAGGGGAATGAGTTGGTGATACAATCTCAGACCACCCTGAATGAGGTCGATCTGATGGTGAAAGGATTTGCTTATTTCAGTGATAATCAGTTGCGATCAGAGCATCTTACGATCTTTAAAGAGGATGAGGTAACCCTTTTACTGCAGAAGAATGAAGGTTATTTTAACGAGCTGAAATTCAATTTTCGGGGAGAATTAAATTTTTTAGCGAATGGTTTCGGGATCGATCTGGATCTGAACACCGATGCGCCTGATCTGGGAACTTTCTTTACCTCTTTACCAGCCCCTGTATCGAATTGGTATCGTGAGAAGGGCGTAGATGTTCAGGGAGAGGCCGCTTTTTCCATGCAAATAAAAGGAATGTCGATCAAGGAAGAAAACTTGCAGCCCGATCTCGAATGTCGTCTTCAATGGTCAAACGGATCTTTGACTCCTGCGAAAGTCAAGGAGCCTATAAAAGATATCTTGCTTGATCTTAAATTGAAGGTACCGAAATTCGATTTGCAAAAAGCACAGGTTATGCTGGATACCATTAATCTGCGCAGGCGCGATTACTATCTTCAGGGGCATGTTTTTTTAGAAAAAGATTCCCTCGAAACCTATGTTAAAGGCGATATCAACACACAAATGAACCTGGAAGAGCTCACGGAAGCCCTTGCTTTAGACAGTATATCTTTAAAAGGAGATTTCTATTCAAAAATTCATATGGAAGGCGTTTACGATACCCTCCAGGGGAAATACCCCAGGGTAAACGGGGAGCTGAGAATTCGTAACGGGGAGCTGCTCACCCAATATTATCCCAAACCTATTGAAGATATTGAGGTGATCATGGATTTTTATCATGACGGAGCAGACCCTAAAAGTGCCATGCTGAAACTATCTCCGGCCAAGTTTCGTTTTGAAGATGAAGATTTTACCGTGAATGCCAATTTCAATGATCTGACCGATCTGAAGTTTGAGGTGAATGGCAAGGGGGTTTTACATCCCGGCCGATTGTATAAGGTATTTGGTCGCGACAACCTGGAGTTGAACGGCATTGCAAAGATGGACATGAGGCTTAAGGGAAGTCAAAAGGCCATCGAGAGACGGGACTTTAAAAATTTTGAAAGCTCCGGATCCTTCGAACTGGAAAATATTCAATTGGAAAGCGCCTTTTTAGAGTATCCTATAACCTTACATCAGGGGACCTTTAGTTTTGATAAGGGCACCCTGCAGTTCAATCGTTTTGAAGGCACCTATGCCAGGACTAATTTTAACATGAATGGTGAACTGCGTTATTTTATCAGGCACTTTCTTTATAAAGATGAGAGGGTGTTGGGCCGTTTTGCCTTCGCAGCAGACCAGGTTCATATGGACGACCTTATTGTAAAGTCTGAGGATGTATTGGATGAAAGAAAAGGCAAATCAAAAATGCTGAGAGAAGCAAACCTGGGAGACAGTCTTCGGGTAGGAGTGTTGCAAATACCCGATTTTGTTGATGTGACCTTCGATTTTAAGACCGATCACCTTTATTGGGATGACCTTCATATTAGCCAACTCAGCGGTTTGATGGCATTGGCCGAAGGGGGCTTGTTTGCCAAGGATATCAAGATGAATATGGTGGGGGCCGAGATCCGCATGGATGGTGTTTACAAAGATTTTGGTGCAGACAGGGCCTTTTTTGAATACGATATCAGGGTTCAGGAATTTGATATTCAGCGGGCTTATCAGGAGATCGAACTATTTCAGAAAATGGCTCCGGGAGCTAAGAATGCCTCCGGAGTAGTAGGTCTGAATTATAGGTTAACAGGTATTCTGGATAAGGATATGAAGCTGATCTATCCTACCCTTGAAGGAGGAGGGGTTTTGTCATTGAATAATGTCAGGGTAAAGAATCACGATATACTATCAGAGATCTCTGAAAAAACAGGAAATAAAGAATGGAAAGACGCTGAGCTGCAGGAAATAGAGATACGCAGCAGAATAGCACACAATGTAATGGATGTGGAGCGATTTAAATTCAGGGTACGTCCGTTTCGGCTTCGGTTTGAAGGGCAAACCAGCCTTGATAACCAGGTGAATTTAAAAATGCGATTGGGATTACCACCTTTAGGTATCATTGGGATTCCTATAAAAATAACAGGATCGAAACCGGACTTAACGATTCGTCTCGGAAAAAAGACGAAAAAGCTTGACGAGACCTTCTACGATGAAGACGGTATAAAAGATATACGTCTTGCAAAATACGCAGCCTTCAGAGACTCTTTAACAGCAGGAATGTCAATTGGAGAGGTTCAACGGATGAAGGAAAAAATTAAGAATACTCCTGCGGAGGCTTTTCGTCCTCCCGGACATAATGTGCCAAAAACCATTCAAAAAGATATTCCTTAATAGCGGTAAGCAAGCCGCTTACAAGAAATGATTCCGCTAGCCGGGAGGAATTTCCTGTTATTGTTATCCAATACCATGTTAGTGTCTCCACGCTTCTCCTGTATCATTAGCCATGAGAGAAAGTTCCCGCTCTTTTAGCCGCAGTGACCATAATTGTTTTTATAATTCTTATACACGGCTAATCTATTCAAATATTGATGGTTATCATTTCTGAAAGGCAAAGAGAGTACCTATCTTTATAATGAATGAATATCCCTCGCTTTCATGGGTGTTCGTATCAAAAATTGCCCCCGAATGAATCTATCTATTAATTAATCTGATGAGCCAAGGGTTATAAATAGAGGTTGTTGATAGTTTAATTATCAATAACAATAAGCATGCGTTAATATTTTGGTTGAAAACAGGGAAATTTAACATAAAACTGAAAATAGACTCAAGGATGGATAGTAAATCACAATCACAAACCAATGGCAGCTCAACGAGCAGCTATAATGTAAACCAAAGCAAATGCCCATTTTTAGGAGGAGAACTAAAGAAAACGGCAGGCGGTGGTACTTCAAACAGAGACTGGTGGCCTAATCAGCTCAACCTGGATATTTTAAGGCAGCATTCAAAATTGACAGATCCGATGGATGAAGATTTTGATTATGCGGAAGCTTTTAAATCGCTTGACCTGGCAGCTGTGAAAAAGGATCTTGCTGATCTGATGACAGACTCACAAGACTGGTGGCCGGCTGATTATGGGCATTACGGTCCGTTTTTTATCAGAATGGCCTGGCACAGTGCCGGTACCTATCGTATTGCAGATGGCCGTGGTGGGGGAGGTTCCGGAACACAGCGTTTTGCTCCTTTAAACAGTTGGCCGGATAATGCCAACCTGGATAAGGCCCGACTATTACTTTGGCCAATTAAGCAGAAATACGGTAAAAAGATCTCATGGGCCGACCTGATGATTCTGGCAGGAAATGTGGCCCTGGAGACGATGGATTTTAAAACTTACGGTTTTGCCGGAGGTCGTGAAGATGTCTGGGAACCGGAAAAGGATATTTATTGGGGGTCTGAAGGAGAATGGCTTGGCGACAAGCGGTATACAGGCGACAGAGAACTGGAGAATCCATTGGCTGCCGTGCAAATGGGTCTTATCTATGTGAACCCTGAGGGTCCTAACGGAGAACCTGACCCTTTGAAAGCTGCCAAAGATATTCGTGAGACCTTTGGTCGTATGGCCATGAACGATTATGAAACAGTGGCCCTGATAGCAGGAGGACACACTTTTGGTAAAACACACGGGGCTGCCAATCCTGATGAATATGTTTCGGCCGAACCTGCGGGAGCAACGATTGAAGAGCAGAGCATGGGTTGGCGAAATTCCTATGGTACAGGTAACGCCGAATATACCATTACCAGCGGTTTGGAGGGTGCCTGGACGAAAACCCCAACCAAGTGGAGCAACAATTTCTTCGAAAACCTTTTTGGTTATGAATGGGAGTTGTACAAAAGTCCGGCAGGGGCCAACCAGTGGCGTCCAAAGGATGGCGCAGGGGCAGGATTGATTCCCGATGCACATGATCCGGAAAAGAAGCATGCACCATTCATGCTTACGACCGATCTCGCTCTGAGAATGGATCCCGATTACGAGCCCATTTCCAGACATTTCTACGAAAATCCGGATGAATTGGCAGATGCTTTCGCCAAAGCCTGGTATAAGTTAACCCATAGGGATATGGGACCCAAGTCGAGATACCTGGGGCCTGAAGTTCCTGAAGAAGACCTGATCTGGCAAGATCCTATTCCGGAAACAGATCATGCGCTGGTAAACGAGAAGGATATTGAATCTTTAAAGCAGCAAATTCTGGACTCGGGATTGACCATCAGTGAACTGGTTTCAACTGCCTGGGCTTCTGCGTCAACGTTCAGAGGATCGGATAAGCGCGGTGGTGCTAACGGAGCACGAATAAGACTGGCTCCTCAAAAGGACTGGGAAGTTAACAACCCGGAACAGCTTCAGAAGGTATTGAATGCTCTCGAAGGGGTTCAAAAGTCATTTAATGACAGTCAGAGCAATGGTAAAAAGATATCCATGGCCGACATGATCGTGCTTGGAGGTTGCGCCGCAATTGAGAAGGCAGCAGCCGATGCCGGTCACAAGATCACGGTGCCATTTACGCCCGGAAGAATGGATGCCACCCAGGAACAAACCGACGTAGAAGGTTTTGCACCTTTGGAGCCTCTTGCTGACGGGTTTAGAAATTACATCAAAGAACACTATATGGTTTCTTCTGAGGAAATGCTGATCGATCGGGCGCAGTTACTTACCCTGACCGCTCCTGAAATGACAGTGCTTCTGGGAGGAATGAGAGTGTTAAATATTAATCACGACGGGTCTTCTCACGGGGTGTTTACCAAACGTCCGGGAAAACTCACCAATGATTTCTTTGTGAATATCCTGGATCTGGGTACTACCTGGAAGGCGACTTCAGAAGAGGAGGAGATCTTTGAAGGGCGTGATCGTAAAACCGGAGAGATGAAATGGCTTGGAACCAGAGCTGACCTTATTTTTGGTTCTAATACCGAATTAAGAGCCCTGGTTGAAGTTTATGCCTGTGCTGATGCCCAGGAAAAATTCATCAAAGATTTTGTGAAGGCCTGGGATAAAGTGATGAATCTTGATCGGTTTGATTTGAAATAGATTTCAATACTTAACATAACTTCATGCAGATCAAAAGCCATCCTTCGGGGTGGCTTTTTTTAGTTTTCAGGGGCAGAAGAGGTCATTTTCCAAACGACCGCATTGACCACCTTTCGCTCGCCAGCTTCATCACTGGGGTGATTCAAGACTCCGAGTCCTTTTACCCAAATACTGGTAGATCCTCCTCCGTCAAGGTTTATGGCATCTCTGCACTTTTGTTCGATCAGGAAATCCTGTAATTCGGGCAGTGTCATTCCGGAAGCCCGGTTGCTTCTGCCATCAATGGCAATAACTAAAACAGCATCGTCTGTAATACAAAGACAACTACGCGGATGTCGTTTTAGGGTAAATGCCGGTCTGTCCGGCAGGGGCGTTCTTTTGGCATTTTTAAGAAGTAAAGGTCCGGCAGCAACGGCTTCCTTTTCTTGCAGGGAGTTGACATAGAAACTTTCCTGTGTTAAGGGTTCAAGGCGTAATTTTCCCTCATGGTCAATAATAACGATACCATTAAACAGTGATGGCCCTGATGAGGATACATTCCTGCGTTCTACCCGGTTATCCTGCTCATAATAGGTCACCATTTCATAGGTTTTCGTATTAAAAAAACTGCCGTTAACAGAGAGCACGGCATTTTCTTCTGAACCAAAGGCACTGGTGGTCATAGGATGGCCCTCTGATATAACAATATCAGCCTGAAGAGTCTCTTGACCATCCCCGGGGATCTTAACAAGGATGATATGTTGCGGCGGGGTTGAACTTATTATACTGTCTATGACAAGGGGGGTAGGAGATTGAGCCTGTAAAGCCGGTGACATTGTAAAAAGTATAGCAAGGAGCTGTATGGAAGGGGTGAATTTCAGGAGTGAAAAAACTGTGTATAAAAAGCCGGTAATATGCATTGTTTGTAAATGGAAACTAAGGCACATATATCAGGAGAAATTAATAAATAAGAAGAAAAGCGAGTATGCCGAATAGCATAATCCCTAACAGAAAAAGTATCCAGAACAATGTTCTTTTGTTTCCTTTTGTTTCCGTTTCAGAGAGTAATTTACCCTTCTTGCGTTGTTGTTCTTCCCAGGCCAGGCCCATAGGAAGCCCTAAGGCCGGACCTATACCGATGAGTCCGGGATTCTTGGTTCCTATGGCCAGAGCAATGCCCACAGGGATAAAGCATAACATGCCAAGGGCAACAAAGGTACCTTTTGGATATTGTTTGGTGTTTTTCATGTAATGAGGTTTTGCAGATATTCAAGATAGTGCTTAATCTGCAAACCCCGGGGGGTAATCATATCAGAAACTTTCTTCAGGTTCTGAAAAAATGTCCTGATTTTCTGAAAAATCAAGAATTTCAGCTTCACCCAGGTATTTTTGGATCTCTTCCAAGCCTTTTTCAAGCCTGAGAGGAGTAGAGAAGTACCTGCTGGTTGCAAGGACCAACCCATTCTTAGAGAGACGAAAAAAATGTTTGCCTGAGGGGGTTGATTTGCGTGTTAGTGTAAAATCTTCGAATTGCTGCTGTACAGCACGTATGATCAATTCGCAATCTGACTTTTGTTTACAGGCCATACTGCTGAAAATGGGGGTGCCTCTCCTGGATGTAAAGTCAAATTTATAATGCCCGTTATTGCGTGTGCTGATCACAAACATTGCCATATAGAAAGACGGTTTTACGGTTTAATAGTATTTGTGGACTTTATTTTGGGGGAGTGGTAAAACTAACATAAAGGAATTAAAATGCAAGATTGATTTTTTGAAGGTAATTTTTTAAGGGTAGTCACAAAAAAAGCCTTCTTCTCTTTGCTCATGAGAAGAAGGCTATTATAATCTTAGGCGCATACAGGGGGAGCTTTATACTTCCATGTTAACGCTTTTTATAGTGCCTGAAGCGAACTTTACTCGGCCATCATTGGCTCGGTAAGTTGTCTGTTAATTACAGGCACTTCCAGTCGAGGTTGCCATTTCAGATCGCCGATATACCTGAAGGTTTTATAATCTTTCTTAGGGTCGTTCACGATCAGGTGGATCCATTGATTGTCTAATAAGTTCTGAAGTTGAGGGTTGCGCTTCAGGATATCATTTACCCTGTCGCAGGGAGCCTCAATGATCACCGAAAGTCTGAGTGGCTGATGGTAACTTTCGTTGTCGGTGCTTTTGAGCGACTGTAATGGCAATCCTTTTTTCAGATCTCCCCCATTACCCTGAACAACTCCGAACATACCGGTTACATTGTGAGTGATCTTTGAACCACTTCCAAATTCTTCTGTATCAACGGAGGAAAAGTAGTAATGGTTATTGATCCATTGTGTAACCACCATCGGACCTTGCATGATACCTTCCAGGGCCTTGCCTTCTTCATCGTGTTGCCATTCGTAAGAGTGCAGGAAGCATCTTCCGTCCAGGTCGAGGTTTTTTGTACTCTTTCTTGGAGCGATTATAAAACCTGCATTTTTAGCCAGCCCCCATTCAGGTCGCGTCTCGGCCCAGCTTCCCGCTTTTGCCTGAGCAATGGCAACCCCGTTGTTTTCTACCTTGAGTCGGGCCGTTGCTGCATTGTGCTGTGCTACTGCCAGATCATGCTTTAACTGACGCAGCGCTTCACTATGGGTCTCAGGAATATTACTGTCAAAAAGCTCTATTTCATCGGTTGTTGTATTGTGCTCTGCTCCCAGAAACCAGGTAGACTCCGGTATAACAAGACCATGTTCATCCAGTAATTTCGCTCGAACCTCCTTCAGGTTGGCCAGGTTAGCCAACATCCGTGCGTTGTGACGCCCCGGACTTGCCGCACATGCCCCGCAATCAAGACTTGAGCCAAATGGGTTGTTAGATGTATGGCTACCGTGTCCGGTAAAAACCACCAGGGGAGCAAAGGTCTTCCAGCCCATCAGGTCAAAGGCCGACTTTACGATCTGGGTTTTTTCTTTCAGAGAGATGTTTAGTTGCATGGCATCCTCTTCCCGGTTATGGATATGCCCGATCTCAGGAGAACAAATTTGTTCGTATTGACTTTGCTCTTTCCTTGTTCTACGATAAAAACTTCCGGGTAAGCATGTTCTCGCCAGAAGTCGGAATCCGTAAACCAGGCCGCTTCCTTCCACAAAACCAAAGGTGGAAGGCAGCATATTTTTCATTCTTTTTAAAAAGTACCTGAAGAAGGTTTTTAATGCCGTTTTCTCAATATACTGCTGGTAGTTAACTGCCTTGTCTTCCTTTGGTCTTTCCTGAACCTGGTATGCGGAAGGAACAATAGGGGGGCATGACTTTCTGGAATGTCCGTCTGTTGGGTTCACGTAGTCCATGGCGATCCCAAAGAACCCGGCATAACCAAAGGTTTCGTAATTCCCAACGGCTTCAACATGTCGTCTGATGGGTTCTGATCGGGTGTCGATGCAGAATACCATTTGAGCATCAGGCGTGCCGGGCTCAGGTTGGGCACTGTTTTTTCTGCTCTCCCGGAAAGACTTTAAGGTACGTTGCTGCCACGACCTTTCCCAGGCATTCAGGAAAATGTATTGCAATGCAATGACTTCCTCGTTGGTGGCCCGTTTTTTTGTTTCAGGTAATAAAGGGGTGTTGATCATCTTTGCGATCCAAAGACGCACCGCAAGATATTCAACGAGGTCTATGTGGTATTGTTGCTGCCATTCTCCCGGGTTTTCACTCCGGTGCTTAATATATCCTGTCCATCCGGGAAGGGCCGTCAGGTGCAGCGTGATAATTTCTTTGCGGTCTGATGTTGAATAGGGTTTTAATACCTCTTCGATCGCTTCCCCTGCACTGGCGGGCATGGTGCAGTGCCGTCCTTTAGAGAGTTCGGTGTCGTATTTGGCGATCTTTTTCCATGAGGTGTAGAATCCCTCCTCTTTGTTCGGCATTCCCCATTCCCCTAATCCTTCGTCCATAAAAGCACCAACCCATTTGGCTGTCAGCCTGTCCAACTCGTGAGAGGGATTTTCAGCAGCTGTCGGCTCATCCTGTTTGAGTGCCTCAAGATAGTTTACAGCAGGTTCATTATAGCCTTGTTCTTTGAGTAGCTCATCCAGGACCTTCGGATCAATGTCGCCTTGTTGGAAGGCCTGAGCAAATTGTTCAGCCTCCGGGAAAACCCTGGCTCCTAAAAGTTGTTTGGCTTTTTCTCCGGCTTTAAGGAAGTGCTGATTTTCATATCCTGAAAGCGGATTGGAGGTAACAAAATTGTAAAGCGGCCACGTGGTTCCAACCAGCTCTGAGGCCTCCTGGATCAGTGTATGAATATTTTGATTGCTCATTGCTACTGTTTTTTAAATTTTAAAACCGTTTGACGAAAGGGTTGAGTGGTGTTTAAGAGCTGTACGTAAAGCCAGGGGTATTTTCTGTATATCCCAAGTTTCATGATAAAGAACCCAATCAGGAACAGGATACCGAAAAATACCTGAACAGGGGTGAGCTGCTGTGGGGCCATAGCCATTGGGGTTTCGGCCATAAAGGCTCCAACGCCGTTGTAGGCCAAAGCGTAAAGAATAATACCTGCCATATACATCAGGACCGGTACCGTTATGCGGTACAGGGTGGGCAGGGTGTATTGTTTTATGAAGTTATACGTTACCTGACCTACCGCAATAGCAACGATCAGGGTTAAAAAGATTCCGCTGTCTACCTGCAGCCCTTTTCCGGTAAGCTGGGCAAATAGCCAGGCACCTGCAAGGCCGTTTACCAGAACAAAAAGGGTTTGACCCGGGGTGATCCTGATCTGTGGGGGGAGTTTCGGGTGCGTTTGCTGTACACCCTCTCCTGAAGAAAGGAAGAGGTATGCTTTATAGAAGCCGTGAAGAATAAGGTGTGCTACGGCCGCATTGTAGAATCCAAGACCGCACTGCATGATCATAAAGCCCATTTGTGCTATGGTAGAACAGGCAAGGCGTTGTTTAACACTTATTTGAAGAAGCTTGGCAAACTGGGCAACCACGGCACAAAGCCCTCCTATGATAAACAGCAGGGTAGAGGTATCTGATAAAACGATTAGCGGAGCAGTAAGGGTAAGCAAAAGTCCGGCGCCATTCACAAAACCGGCGTGCATTAAAGCAGAGGAAGGCGTTGGTGCCGTCATGCTTGATAGTAACCATCGGTGAAATGGATAGATGGCCGATTGTATCATTCCGGCTGTAATAACCAACAGGGCCGAAATGAATAAATAAGAGGCAGGCAGACCAGGCAGGGCTTCCAGGAGACTGCTAAGGTGATAGGTTTCAAGAGTTACTGCCGGAATTGCGAGGCCTGCGGCAAGACAAAATGAACTGGCAAAAAAGTGTCGGGCAGCAATATTGCCCGAATTCCTCGCCTCGCCCCAATGGCGGTTAATACCGATCAATTTTGACATAAAGAACCCCATTCCGGTCCAGCTCATCACTAAAACTGCTAAATGTTCTGCCGCCATTAAAAGCATAACAGAAATAGTAAAGGCGAGGGTGAGCAGCATAAATTTGCCTTCAAATTTGAACCCGGCCAGGTAACGTTTCCCATAGGTGCTTATTAAAGCACTGAACAAACTCACGGTTGTCCACATGAGTAATGTGAATCCGTTAACACGTAATATCCCGTCTAAATACCATGAACTTGAAGCTGTAAGGTATACACCGGAAAGTACCAGTGTGACAGCTAATTGTATCCAAAATAAAAGTGGGATCAGGGTAGAAAGCAGTGGAGCTTTCTCAGAATTTTGCGCAGGTGTTTTAGATCTCCGGGTAGTATTGGAAATTTCAGTCATATCCTTTTTATAATAAATGCTGTGATAAATATCCTCCTGAGGAGAAACGATAACCTTTATAGGTTCAAAGGGGTTTCCGATTAAGAGTTGTCGGATACAGTTACGTCCAGCACCCCGTTAATGGTGATGGTCTTGTTGGAGTTCAGGAATTTGCTGAGAAATTCTTTGGTCTTTACTTTTTCTTGCTTTAACTCACTAATGCGACGGTCAAGATCTTCTGTACCGCAGTCGTGATCAAGTTCCCAACGCTGGAATTTGCGAACCTCGTGAAAGTTTACCTTCTGGTCGATAAGAGCACTGATGATGTCGATGGCTTCAGCAGGCGTGAATTGCCCTTTGATGAGATCTACGTTAGCCAGGGAGATCTCTGTAGCAGTCATTTCTTTGATTTCCATTTCGAAAGATTTTTGTTTTTTTAACTGCTGCAAAGATTGTAATTTCAATCCATAAATAATTATTTAATATTATTATCAAAAGCATAAATAAATATTTATGGAATATTGAGCAAGGGCATAAAACATTCAAGATCAGTCATTTAAAAACTTCTGGTTATAAGTCGCCCGGGTCTCAGCTCCCCCTCATTAATGATCTCAAAGTCGATCACTCCCAGAATGAACTCATCTTCGGTGATCACTTTGACCCGCCATTTTCCTTCCCAGACATTCGATTTATAAGTATACCCTCTGTAACCGCGGTCCCTACCGCCGGTAATGCTGTATCCTATATTGTCAACGATCTCCCATTCCATTTTCTCAGGGCTATAAAACTGCCATTGATGAATTATCGACTTTTTCAGATCAGTAGGGGCGAAGACCGCCGAGAATATATATACGGGATCACCGGGTTGGTGAATGTACTTTATGCGGTGGTCTCTCCAGAAAATTAAAGGATGGTCTTTTTCATATGTGACATGATACCGATTGTCAATGACCTCTACGCGGTGTGCTACCATCCCGTTCTGCAGGGCCAGGGGTACCGGTGGAATTAGGTTGAAATAGTAAAAGGCATTCATGGCAATATAGATCAGGACGATCAAAAACGATATTTTTCTAAGCGAGATCTCTTTCTGTGTAGACGGGCTTATTCCGTAGATAGCACTTATAAAGATCAGGGTTGAGGATAGACTTAGAATACCTGAAATAATAAAAATGGCCGTATTCATTTCTGAGAGTAATACGGGGAGCATAACAGCCAGGAAGGTAAATTGTACAAAGAAATAAATGCTGAACTGCAGGTATTTATTGGATATCCTGCTCTTTAAAAATTCATTGGCCAGGAAGAGCACCAGAAGGATCACAAAAAAGGAGGCGGTTTTTGACAGGGAGACACTCCTCGAGAAATAGATCACAAAGGCACTTGACAGGCCTCCGAAGAAAAATTGAATAATAAGTGGAAAATAGGGTTCTGCCCGCTCAAGAAAATGATCTTTCCACCTGCCGTCATCAGCCAGATTGTATGCATAAAGGGTGGCCGTAAGAAGCAACATGTAGAGCCAGAGCATGGTCATGTCATACAGTCGGTCTATTCGTCCGAGAGTCAGTGAGTCAAAGATGAATCCCCCTATGAAGAACAGGATCGGCATGTATTTTTCATATCGTTTAAACAAACGATATAACGTGCCCTGTTTCATTCTGTTAGCGAATTCCTCCATAGGATTAAAGTTACGCTATTAGCAGATGAAACATAAATAGATTCAGTGCTTCTTGTAAAATAGGTAGGCAAGAAAATTTCTCATTAGATATTCCCTGTTGGCAGGTGAAATAAAAAAGCCGGCCATTTGGGCCGGCTTTTTTATTTATAAAGCTTAAGGTTTTCAATTTTTAAGTACGGCAGGGGCGTCAGACGCATTCAGGACCCCTTCAATGGCCGGTAATTTCTGAGTTGCAAGATCTTCAATATCATCCTGCAGGCTTTTGAATGCTGCTTCGGCATGTTCAAGGTTCTGGTTGTGTAATGGTGTAGGCCCATAGGTAGTTCTAAGACCAGCCCGTGCCATTCGCATATAGGTCGAGTAATTAGGATCGTTCTTTTCGCCAACTTTATCCTTTGTCGGGCTTCCGTTCATGCTTAGATCGATCTTACGAACCATAGCATCTGCCTCCTTAAATTCAGCTGAGAGTGTGCCGGGTTCGAGGTTTGATTTTGATGCAGCATCCTTATATGCTGTCAGCAGTTTTTTTGAGGTCAGGAACTTATGGTTCGCTTGGGTATACGCTGCCTGGAGTGAACTAACTCTTTCCCGGTATGCATTGTAAGTGTCATAATCTACACCTTTCAGAACGCCCTCACGTATTGGTTTTACCTCAAACTGAACCGGACCGTCAAGAAGGTTTGCTTCGCCATTGTTATCCAGATAAAGGCTGGCTGAATAAGTACCGGGAGTAACCATAGCCCCACCTGACCACCTTCTGGATTCTCCTTGTTGGTCGGGATTTATAGGCGACGTATTACTGTGAGTAAGATTCCAGGCAATTCGATGACTTCCCTTGGAGGCTTTCTCTGAAAGTCTTTTTATAATATTGCCATCAGCATCTTTTATGACGATGACTACCCTGGGTCCCTTTTCGATCTTTTCCTGATCCAGGGCCTCCCATCCGGGGAAAGGCACGTCTTTATTCTCCTTGTTCAGTTCTTTTTCTGTTTTACTACGTTGACTCTTAGCTGAGGGATACTCCTTGGATAAATGATAGGTAAATACTGCGCCAAATTCCGGGTTAGGAGCAAAATAGTAGTCGGCTCCTGTATTTCCAACATTACTTCTGGGGATATACCACTTTGCCGTGCGTGGTGCGAACAGCGCTCCTTCTTTTTGAAGAGCCTCCTCAGTCATGGCCCGCAAAGGGCTATAGTCATCGAGGATAAAGAATCCTCTTCCAAACGATGCTGCTACAAGGTCGTTCTCTCGCTTTTGGATGGTAAGATCTCTGAATGACATATTTGGGGTGCCCCCGAGTTTTTGCCAGTGAGACCCTCCGTCTAAGGAAGTATAGAGTCCGAATTCGGTGGCTGCAAATAACAGGTCCTTTTTAACATGATCCTGAACCATTCTCCACACCAGGGTGCGCTCGGGCAGATCTGAAGCTATAGATTTCCAGGTTCTTCCCTTGTCGGTGCTTTTAAAGAGATACGGATTAAAATCTCCTTCCTTGTGATTGTCGAGCGCCACATATACTGTGTTCTCATCAAAAAGGTCAGCCTTGATGTCATTGACAAAACTGCGTTCAGGCAGGCCTAATTTTGTGACCGGAATGCTGGTCCAGTTTTCTCCGCCATCTTCGGTGACCTGTATAAACCCATCGTCTGTGCCGGCATATATCAGGCCTTCCTTAACGGGCGACTCACTCAGAGAGGTGATCGTATTGTAATTAGACATAGCCCGAACGTCCCATGGATTTTCAAATGATTGATTTCGTCCCATAATAGGCAGGGTAAAGCGATCTTCATTCCTGGTAAGGTCTCCTGATATCGGAGTCCAGTCGTCACCACGGCTTTCTGATTTCCATACTCTGTAGGATGCAAAATACAAACGCTCAGGATTGTGGGGGCTCACCAGAATGGGAGCATCCCAGTTATAACGTTCATGTGGATCACCCGGACTAGGTTGTGGTTGGATCGGAACTTGTTCACCGGTAGTCAGATCTACCCGGTGTAGTCCACCCTGCTGGGTTTCTGCATAAATAATATTATCATAAACAGGATCGGTAGCCGATTGATGACCATCGGCTCCAAGCGTTTTAAACCAATGCTTGTTGGAAATTCCTTCACGTTCATCAGTAGCAGAAGGGCCTCCCGCAGAACCGTTATCCTGCGTTCCTCCGAAAATCTGGTAAAAAGGCTCGGCATTGTTAACTGCAACCTTGTAAAATTGAGTCAGAGGTAAGTTTTTGATATAGCGCCAGTTTTCAGCCAGGTCAAAGGTCTCATAGATTCCGGCATCAGTTCCGAGCATAATGTAATCAGGATCATCTTTTTTGAAAACAATGGCATGATTGTCTGAATGCTTTTCTTCTTCTTTAAGCTGAGTAAAAGTTTTACCTCCGTCTTCAGAGGTCAATACTCTTACGTTCATAAGGTAAAGGCGGTCAAATTTATGCGGACTCGCATATAATTCCTGGTAGTAGTGGGGTCCGGTTCCTCCCGAAACCGTATTAGACATTTTTTTCCAGGAAGCCCCATTGTCTTCTGAACGATAGACCCCTCCTTCAGTAAGATCCAGTTCGATGGCTGCGTAAAGTACATCAGGCTGTTGCGGAGACTGGGCAATTCCGATCTTCCCGAGATTTGAATTTGGCAATCCATTGGTCAGTCGGGTCCAGGTTTCTCCACCATCTGTTGATCTGTGGATGCCTGATCCGGGGCCACCTCCCATGTAGGCGGCTACTGTACGGTGACGATCCCAGGTGGCTGCATACAATGTTTGCGGGTCTCTGGGGTCTAATATAAGGTCAGTGGCTCCTGTCCATTCGTTGTCTCCCAGAACTTGTGTCCAGGTTGCTCCACCATCGGTGGTCTTGTAAACACCTCTTTCGCCTCCCTTATTCCATAACGGACCCTGAGCTGCTACCCATACTACATCTGAATTGTCAGGGTGTACGATGATCTCAGAAATATGCTGAGAGTTCTTCAGGCCCATATTTTTCCAGGTATTACCTCCGTCATCAGAGCGGTAAATACCATCGCCATAGGCTACATGACGCCCCCCGACATTTTCTCCGGTACCTGCCCAGATCGTATTGGGGTTTGATGGGTCAAGAGCGATGCATCCCAGTGAATAGGATTTTTGACCGTCAAAAAGCGGGGTCCAGGTGGTTCCGGCATTTTCTGTCTTCCATAAACCACTCGAGCCCGTTGCTACATACCATACGTTGTCGTTGTCAGGATGAAAGACAATATCGGAGATACGGCCGGATAGAAAAGCCGGTCCGACATTACGCATTTTAAAGGCATCCAGCGAAACTGTCTTTTCTGTGGTTGATGGAGAGTTAGATCTTTTTTTTCGTTGTGCGGTTAGGTCCGGACTTGTTAACAGGAAACAAACGCCAAGTCCGAATAAGAATAATCGTTTCATATTGAGCAGTAGTTAGTTGCCTAAATGTAAGATTATTCCCTTAGTTAAAGAAATTATATC
This sequence comes from Robertkochia marina, assembly GCF_004799345.1. GTDB lineage: Bacteria > Bacteroidota > Bacteroidia > Flavobacteriales > Flavobacteriaceae > Robertkochia > Robertkochia marina. The sequence continues at coordinate 529,046 of NZ_SSMC01000001.1, read as the reverse complement.
CCCTCAAAAAATGGGATGTAAACCAGCTGAGTTGATCGTGGAAGGATAGTAATGCAGTGCAGGAAATTGATGCGGTGATTAAAAAAGAAAACCCCGGAACATCTGCTGTTACGGGGTAAGTTATTCAATTGGATTGTAAAGGTATTCAGGATTTAGATCTAGCTCTTAACTGGCTGCCCAGCATACCGGAACTCCCTGCGGCAAGCCCCCCGATAAAGGCGGTCACTGCAATGAGCAAGGAAGTATTGCCTTCCAGAGGAAGCAGGGTGGCAATTTTTTCAGCCATGGTAAAGTCGTTGGCACTGCTGAGCGAATACGCCTGGTACGCCCATAGTAGAAACACCCCCATAAAGGGTATGATAAATGATTTCAGGCCTTGAAGCGGCACTAACACGGCAACGAGTAAGGCGGCTGCCATAACCCCCCACCATGGGGTGAACAAGGTGATGATCCAGGCCAGTGCGGCCGTTAATATAAGGTTGAACAGGGTTTTCATTATTCTTCGTTCTTTAAAACTTGGGTTGATACTTTGCTTGTTAATTCTTCTCCATAGGGAACAAATTCCAGTTCGAGATACTCTCCAGCTGCCCATCGGTCTATGAAGTCGTCGTAGTGCTTGCTTCCCGGATTACCTGATTGTCCGCCGGGATAGATACCCATGGCTTTCGGAGGGTCACTCAACTCTACGATCATTCTCCAGGAGGGGCCATGGTCTTCTGAGGTAGCATTGACGATCCCTGAATTCCCGCCGATAGGAAGGTTGAATCTCGAAAAGGCAGGAAGGTCCTGTAATAAGTGGCCCACATAGGTAGCCTTATAAGGCCCCCAATGGTACTCCCCATGCTCTTTGCTCCATTCCTGTATTTGCGCTGCAGCCTTTTTGAAGGAGGCCAGGAAGAGGTCATTGGCATCCTCCTTTTCGGGAGTAGCCTCTATATCAATAAACGGATCATCAGGATGTTCGGTCAGCATTCTAACGGTCTGGAAATTGAAGGGTCTGTCTAATGCCAGATCCTTATTGCTGAATTCATCCCAAAGCATGGGTTTCAGGGTATCAAACCAGGTTTCGAAAACAGAAGGACCGGCATCATCAATGTCATTGTAAAAGTCCCAATTCTTTACGTTTTCAAAAATGGCCATTTCTTCCGGGGTCAGGGTCGAAGTATCCATTGAATCTAACATTACCGGCAGTAGCTCTGCGGCCATGAGGTTATAATTATTGTTGTGCAGCGCCTGGAAGTCTTCGATGCTTACTTTTTCCTTATTTCGGAAGAATTCATTGATCACCCGGCTGCGGTAGGTGTCATAACCGTCGTTAAAGACATAATACGGATAGTTTTCGTCTACCGGGTGTTGGTTGGCAGAACTTACAAACCCGCGTTCCGGATTCTTGATATGGGCATTGTGTTCCTGTGGGATGAATCCCTGCCATTCATGTTCGGGGTTACTTCCGTCCATCACGAACTTTCCTTGTCCTTCCCACTTGTTCGGGAATTTTCCCTGGATCCACAGGGCAATATCACCCTGGTCAGAGGCAAAAACGAAGTTTTGAGCAGGTGCCAGGAAATGGGTTAAAGCTGCTTTATACTCTTCGTAATCTTTGGCCGCATTTAATTCCAGCAGGGTACGTTGGTTATTTCCTCCAAGGTGACCTGTCCATTTCATAGCATAACCCTCCCCTCCGCGTTTACTTATAAAGGTCTCGTCGTAAGTTACCGGTCCGTGGTGGGTATAGTATACCGAATCGAGATAGGTTTCCCCATCTCTTACCCTGATCTCCTCTACTTTCAGGGTTGTTGGTTTCCAGGTATTGTCATAAAGATATTCTTGTTTGGAATCATCTTTAAAGGTGATCTTGTACCAGTCTTTCACATCCCTGGTGGCATTTGTTACTCCCCATGCAATGTTATCATTAAACCCGATCACGATACCTAGTGCCCCGGGCAGGGTAGCCCCAAAAGTATTTTGTTCAGGAGTTGCCAGTTGCATTACATACCATATTGACGGGAGATTCAAGCCCAGGTGAGGGTCGTTGGCGAGAATGGGGTTTCCTGAATAGGATTTTTCAGGTCCGACAGCCCAGTTGTTACTTCCGTTATCTGGGTGCGGTTTTTCCATGGTCTCAGCCAACTGATCCAAAGCCAGTGAATCTGCGGGTGTATCAGGTATACTCACCTGCCATTCGCTCCAGTCGCGCTCTTTCGGGATCACCGGGTCGATCTTGTCAAAATAATCTGGGAAAAGAAAATTAAAACGTTCTTTCCCAAAAAGAGAGAGGGCATTGGTGTATTCAAAATCTGAATCGCCCCCGGCAAGCATATCGGTCATATACATGAGCAATAGCGCTGTTTTCTTTATGGTCCATGGTTCAGGGGCGTAGTCAAGCATTTTGTATTCTACCGGAAGATCAGCCTGATTAAGTTCTGAGATATAGGCATTGATACCTTCACTGTAAGCTTGCAGGTATTCCATGATCTCCGTATCCTCAGCCATAGTTTCCAGGGCTTTTTCAGCCCCAAATACCATCCCTTTTCTTCGCTGCCCGCGATCGTAATTTAATGCTGCTTCCCCAAAAATTTCAGAAAGTCTTCCCGCTGAGGCCATGGTTTGAAATTCCATTTGCCATAGACGGTGTTGTGCGGTAATGTATCCCTGTGCCCGATAAAGGTCATTTTTGTTTTCTGCAAAGACGTGAGGGATGAGGTTTTCGTCATACTGAACAGTTACAGGGGCAGAAAGTCCGGGTAGCCACAAGGTTGCTTCGGCTGTCTCAGAAGACTCATTTTGCCAGACCCCCTGGGAGGGAGCCAGGAATTTGCCCAGTGGGGGTATACTGCCAAACTTGGTGTTCAGGCCGTAAAAGATACCCGCATTCAGGGCAATAAGTACAAGAAGTTTAAAGAATTTCATGGGTTTTTGGAATTTTAAGAATATTCGTGAGGATCTATGAAGAAACCTGGAGAATTCGGGGGCAAAAGATAATAATTATGTCTCTTTTTGCGGAAGGTTTTTAAGGGATTTTCGCTTCCGAATTATGCGTTTGTCGCCTTGATTTGATATTTCGAAGGAGTTAGATCTATAATATTCTAATTATCAGTAAATTGAAGGTTTAAATCTGATTCCTTTTCTTACCGCTACTGAGTGATCCCCTCCATTGCTTTGGTGTTTTTAAGAAAACCCACTACGGTAATGATAAGATCTCTTTATACCATTTCGTTATTTACCATCTTGTTGGTGGCCATATTATTTCAGGTACACCCCATAGCGGCTCAACAAACACAGGATAGCGCCGGGGCTACCCAAAATATTCAGCCTGCAGCACAGCAGAGGCAAGGTGAGAACAGGGAAGCGGCAGATACCACCGTGCTCAGTGAGTCTTCAGATATTGTGGTTAAGGATGCTGCGGAATCGTTTGTGATTTTTGAGGATGATACCTTGTATTCCATTAAGGCCAACCTGGGGCCTTTTACGGCTTCTGAGCGGGCTTCAGGGCTGTCAAAGCGCATTGCCGACATGCTGGAGACCGGACCCATCGATTTTGAAAAATTTTCCATGTATTGTGAAGACCTGTTTTGCAGCATTCGCTATGATGAAAATACCATTACCACCATTACCAAAGTTGAGGCGGAAAGACAGGGAATGACCCTCAAAGAGCTGTCTCAAAGGAATTATGATATCATAGTAACCTACCTTGAAGCTCAGAAAGACAGGAGTTGGACCGCGGTATTACACCGAATATTTATTTTTCTGGCGGCACTCATCCTGTTTTTAATAGGATTTAGGTATTTGAATCGTGGATTGAGATGGATCGTTTCCTTAGTTTTTAAGAGAGTGAAAGGCAGGGCTGAGGCTATTAAATTCAACAATTATGAGTTTCTGTCAAGAGCCAGGGCCGAACGGTTGATCCTGTTTGGACTGGGCATTATTAAGAATGCGGTTTTACTAACGCTGATCTATTTTTACTCCCTTTTGTTATTCACCATTTTTCCAAAGACAGAGCCTATCGCCTTAAAACTTTTCAATTATGTATTGCATCCGGTTGAGCGATTTGCCATGGCTGTATTGGGATATATCCCTGAATTGATCATTATTGCGATCATTATTTTAGCAGCCAGATACCTGAAGCGATTTCTGAAATTTCTGGCAGAAGAGGTTGAACGGGAGGCATTGGTAGTGCCCGGGTTTTATCCGGATTGGGCTATGCCTACATATCGTTTGACCAGCATTTTTATCTACTTGTTCACCTTTGTTGCCATTTTCCCTTACCTTCCGGGAAGTGATTCGCCTGCTTTTCAAGGGGTTGGTGTATTTCTTGGTCTCCTCCTGTCTTTGGGTTCCACCACAGCCATAAGTAATATCATTGCCGGGTTGGTGATTATCTATATGAGAGCTTTTAAAAAGGGAGATCGTGTACAGATCGGCGATGTTAAGGGAGATGTGGTTGAAAAAACCATGCTGGTTACCCGTATACGAACTCCTAAAAATGAAGAAATAGCCATTCCTAATGCTGCGATCCTGAACGGCAGTACTATTAATTATTCTATGGGTGCTCAGGGAGACGGGCTCATTGTACATACCACGATCACTATTGGTTATGATGTGCCATGGAGGCAGGTACATGAGTTGATGGTTCAGGCCGCTTTGAATACAGAATTCATTTTAAAAACGCCTAAGCCCTTTGTACTGCAAACCAGCCTGGATGATTTTTTTATCAGCTACCAGATCAATGGGTATACCAAAGAAGCGAGTAAACAGGCACGTATCTATTCTAACCTGCACGCCAATATCCAGGATGCGTTTAATGAGGCCGGGGTTGAAATTCTATCGCCCCATTACAGGGCTGAGCGCGATGGAAATGAAGTTACCATTCCAAAAAACTGGAAACCGGGAAAAACCTGATACTTTTTAAAGAGAATTTTTATAGAATATTAGCCCTTTAAGTCCACCGGTTTTCGAGGATCTTCTGATCTTGTTTAAGGGAATCTGAAAGATGGGTCCCTTTGAGCAGAACCTTCAGTAGCGGAAGATATCCTGGTTTTATGACGACTGATAGGGAATACTTTAAGATAAGAAAGCCTTTAGCAATAAGATAAACGAGATGCCCCTCGTGCTTTCTGAGTACATAAAGCATGGATAATTTCAGCTCTATCTTTTTCCGTATAGATGTTCCCTGACTTTTCCCTTCAAAATGAAGGTACTTTGCCTGTGGGATATAGTAACAAAATTTCTTTTCTTTTTTTAATCGTTTGCATAGGTCACTTTCCTCATAGAACAGAAATATGTTCGTGTCAAACCCCCCGGAATTTTCAAAATCTGAAGCGCGAAAAAACATAAAACTGCCGTTTACATAGTCCACCTTTATGGGGTTTGGGTAGGAGATTTTACGCCTGGGTTTTATCCCGGCGGTTTCAAGAAATGCATTGCCCAATAGTAATTTGGTCAGTGAAATGAAATGATCAAAACTTCCGGCCTGGCCTTTTTCTTCTATTTTAATATGCGGACCGCAAACCCCGGCCTCGGCGTTCGATTCCATAAACTCGTAGCAAATTTTAAGGCAATCATCAAGAAGCAGGGTGTCATTGTTGATGAAGGCGTAATATTTGGCATTTGCGAATTGTACCCCCAGCATATTACCGCCTCCAAAGCCGGTATTTATCCTGCCCGGAAATAAGGTGAGATGAGGTATGTTGGTGGTACGGGCAAATTTTTGGAGCTTTTCTAGATCCTCACTTCCGGAAGCATTGTCTATAATGATATATTGAATTGAAAGTTCCGGAGAGGTATTTTTACAGATGCTGTTAATACAATCAATGGTATATTGAGCATTGTTGTAATTAATGATCACTACTGCTATATCGTAAGCTTTATCCATGCATAAGACTTTAGGGGACGTTATTAAGATATTTTAGAATATAGACTATCTGTTAAATTTAATGAATTAATTCTCACTGTTCATTATTGAAAGTTTTGTTTATAAGTGCATTAGATTAGATTGAAGGTGTTTCCTTGTAAAATTGTCGGGTTTATAATGTATCCTTATTATGCCCCATCATCTGAAAGGCTTTGTTGAGGTTTGTTATAGGAAGCTGATCATTGTTTTCCGTAAGGCCGATTGCAGGTGTCGGTCATTTTTTTTGAGGAATGATGCTGATAATCAATTGGTATTCACAGACTGTTTTACAGGGAGGTGTGGTATCTGTCCCAGGGTCTGAAGGAGTGGTCATTTCATCTTTGTTGTGGTGTTGTATAGGTGGTTTATTAGCTTGTTCCTTCTCTTCTCATTAAATTTGATTGATTTAATGCGGATCATTTTAGGGAGGTCTTTTTCTTAAGGAAGACCATCTTGATTCTTCGTTACAATAAATAAGTTCCATGAAAAATATGCAGCAGATACACCTGGGAAACACACCGGCATCTTTAGCCAAAACCGACATCGATTTTGAAGAGACAGTAGTTGATGGCGAAACATTCTATAAAATTACCAATGTAGACCAGATGCGGTCTTTTTTTATGACCATAGTGAGCAACTCGAACCATTGGATGTTCATAGCGAGTAATGGGGGGCTAACCGCCGGTAGAAAGAACAGTAACTATGCCCTTTTTCCTTATTACACTGATGATAAAATAACCGAGATGGCCGAGATCACCGGGAGCAAATCAATATTCCGGGTGAGCGTTAAGGGTAAGGTATATCTATGGGAGCCTTTTTCCGTTCGTCAGTTCGGGGTGTATAATCTGTCGCGAAATCTCTACAAAAATGCACTTGGTAATAAGGTGATCTTTGAGGAGGTAAATCACGACCTCGATATGACTTTCAGGTATGAGTGGAACTCGAGTACGACCTTCGGTTTTATAAAGCGATCATCGTTGCTCAATACCGGGGAGCAAGCAGCAGAGGTTGACCTGATCGATGGGATTCAGAACCTACTTCCCTGGGGAGTTGAGGATGCTCTTCAGAATGCCAGCAGTAACCTGGTAGATGCATATAAAAAATGTGAACTGCAGGCTCAGGCCGGTATAGGGATCTATTCTCTTAGTGCGGTCATTGTAGATAAAGCGGAGCCTAGTGAGGCGTTACGGGCCAATGTAGTTTGGTCTCAAGGGCTTCAGGGTTCTAAGCGTTTACTTTCTTCACTACAGCTGGATGCCTTCAGAAGAGGAGAGGAAGTAAATGAAGAGACCGATGTCAGGGCCGAAAAAGGAGCGTATTTTTTGAATTCGTCGATAACTCTTGGGGCGGGTGATGCCCGGGAATGGATGATCATAGCCGATGTCAATAAATCGGTTCCTGACATTATCAGTCTTAAGGAGCAGATCCTTGGTGCAAATAATATTCAGGAAGAAATACTAGGTGATATAGCTGCAGGTTCTGAAGAGCTTAAGGCCTTGGTTGGAGCAGCTGATGGCTTGCAATTAACTGCAGATAAACGAAGGGTAACAAGGCACTTTGCCAATACGATGTTTAACATCATGAGAGGGGGTATTTTTGATAGTAACTATCAAATAGAAAAATCAGATTTTATGCCCTACCTCCGTAAAGCCAATAAATCACTATACCAAAAGCACGAGGAGCTGTTAAATAAGCTCCCCCCTATTTTCACTCTTGCCGACCTGAATAGATTGGTTGGAGAAACCGATGATATGGACCTGAAGCGACTTTGTAAGGAGTATCTGCCTTTAAAGTTCAGCCGCAGGCATGGCGATCCCAGTCGCCCCTGGAATAAGTTTTCCATAAATACCAGGAATGAGATCGACGGTTCCAAGATCCTGGACTATCAGGGTAATTGGAGAGATATCTTTCAAAACTGGGAGGCCCTTGCCCATGCTTACCCGGAATTCATAGAAGGGATGATCCATAAGTTTCTAAATGCAACCACCTTTGATGGTTATAATCCATACCGGGTGACCAAAGACGGGTTTGATTGGGAAACCATAGAGCCGGACAACCCATGGTCTTACATCGGATACTGGGGTGATCATCAGATCATTTACCTGTTGAAATTCCTCGAATTTATTGAAGAATATTATCCTGAGCGTCTGGCTGCATACTTTGACCAGAATATTTTTGTGTATGCTAATGTGCCCTACCGTATCAAGGACTATGGATCAATCTTAAAGGATCCAAAAAATACTATCGACTTTGATTTTGCTGCCGATAAAGAGATCCGTGCAACACGCAATGAATTGGGAGCAGACGGAGCCTTAATAAGAGACAGGAAGGGAGAAACTCACAGAGTGAATTTTACAGAGAAGATCCTTGCCACGGTTTTAGCTAAACTATCCAATTTTATTCCTGAGGGCGGTATCTGGATGAATACCCAGCGTCCGGAATGGAATGATGCAAATAACGCCCTGGTAGGTAACGGTGTGTCTATGGTTACCTTGTATTACCTGAGGAGATTTCTTAACTACCTGGAAAGCCTGATAGAAAACTCTCCAGGAGGAGATCCGGAGATCTCAGTTGAACTACATACCTTCTTTGAACACATCCGATCGGCATTTGATCAGCATAAAGGACTGCTTTCCGGAGCTATTTCTGACCAGGACCGTAGAATGGTCCTTGATCTTCTCGGAGAAGCCGGAAGCCATTATCGCAAAACTATTTATGAGCATGGTTTTTCAGGAGAACGCAGATCTTTATCACTGAAAGAGGTACAGGAGTTTGCTGCCCTGGCTAAAACCTGGATGGAACATACTGTAAGGGCAAACAAACGATCTGATGGTCTTTACCATGCCTATAACCTGGTTACCATTAAAGGAGAACAGGAGGCAGAGATCTCTTACTTATCAGAAATGCTGGAAGGGCAGGTGGCTGTTTTAAGTTCCGGATACCTTTCTGTTGAAGAAAGCCTGAACGTGTTAGATGCTTTACGAAAAAGCGCACTCTACAGGGAAGATCAGAACAGCTATATTCTTTATCCGAACAAAGAGCTGCCAAAATTCCTGGACCGAAATAACATTCCTGAAAGTGGAGTAAATAAGTCAAAATTATTACAGCGTTTACTGGCTGAGGGCAATCAACAGGTGATATCGGCAGATATTCACGGTGGGGTTCATTTTAATGGTAATTTTCACAATATAAATTCGCTTGAAGAGGCCCTTGATCAGCTTCCTGAAGAGTACAGTACATTGGTAAGTCAGGAAAGAGATCTGTTGGGTGCGATCTTCGAGGAGGTATTTAACCATAAAGCTTTTACAGGGCGCTCAGGAACCTTTTACGGGTATGAGGGGCTCGGCTCTATCTATTGGCATATGGTTTCTAAATTGCTGCTGGCTGTATGGGAGATAGCAGATAGGGCAAAACGGGAAGGTGCCGATAAAGAGGTTCTGGATCGTGTCATTGCCCATTATTTTGAAATTAATGAAGGTATAGGAGCCAACAAGTCTCCGGAGGTTTACGGAGCATTCCCAACAGATCCATACTCCCATACTCCCGGAGGTAAGGGGGCGCAGCAGCCCGGAATGACAGGCCAGGTGAAAGAAGACGTTTTAAGCAGGTTTGGAGAATTGGGGGTTGCTGTTCAAGAAGGGAGCCTCACCTTTAAACCCTATATGCTGAAGGAGGAAGAGTTTCTTGCCAAACCGGCGCGTTTTGAATACGTAGATATTCAAGGAAACTTCCGGACCATAGAATTAGACAAGGATACCCTGGCTTTTACCTGCTGCCAGGTGCCTGTAATCTATACCAGGGCCGACAAAAATGAAGTGCAGATTTACCTGCGGTCAGGGGAAGTAGAGACCCTGGGAGGTAATGCTCTTGATACTGAATACAGTAGCATGGTCTTTGGACGAACCGGAGATATAATTAAGGTCGTAGTTGCAATAAATTAATGCCCCATATGAAGAATTTAAACCTGCTTGGCAAGGGAATCTTTACCCTTCTGATCTTGTTTTTTGCCGCCTGTAAAGACCAGGGAGGTGAAAAAATGACCAACAAAGGGAAAACTGCTGCTTTGCTGTTGCAGGATACCTCTACTATGGCTATTTCCTATGGCGGTTATCGGAAAGGGAGTAGAGATGATCAGCCATCTCTTGAAGAGTTAAAGGAGGATATGCTGATCTTATCGGCCATGGGGGTGAATATGATACGAACCTACAATGTCCATTTTCCTCATGCAGCAAATGTGCTGCAGGCCATCAAAGAGTTAAGAGATGAAGATCCGGAGTTTGAGATGTACGTGATGCTGGGTATCTGGATCGATTGCAAGGATGCCTGGACCGACCACCCGGATCACGAGTCGGAGGCTCTTGATAAAAATACCGGGGAGGTCGAGAAGGCTGTTGCGCTCTCAAAAAAATATCCTGAGATCGTTAAGATACTTGCAGTAGGTAATGAGGCTATGGTGCACTGGGCGACCAGCTATTTTGTTCAGCCGGGAGTTATTCTCAAATGGGTGAACCATTTACAGGAGTTAAAAAAAGAAGGGCAGTTGTCGCAGGATCTGTGGATTACCAGTTCAGATAATTTTGCTTCCTGGGGAGGTGGAGATGCTTCTTACCATAAGGAAGAATTGGAAGCACTGGCCCGAGCTGTAGACTATATCTCGGTGCATACCTACCCATTTCATGACACCCATTACAATCCGGAGTTTTGGAACGAAGCCATAGATACAAGCGCTGCATTATCTCAGGAGGAACAACTGGAACGATCGATGAAGGCAGCAGCAGATTACGCTAAAATTCAGCACCAAAATGTATTGGATTACCTTGAAGAAATAGGGGTGAGCAAACCGGTACATATCGGCGAGACCGGGTGGGCCAGTAGTACAGATGGTTTCTATGGTCAGGAAGGGTCAAAGGCTGCCGATGAAGTAAAACAAGCATTGTATTACAGAAATATAAGAGCGTGGAGCAAGGCCCAAAATATAGCTTGCTTTTATTTTGAGGCCTTTGATGAGATCTGGAAAGATGCTGCGAATCCCATGGGTTCTGAAAATCATTTTGGCCTTTTCACCGTTGATGGCAAGGCCAAGTATGTACTCTGGGATGAGGTAGATCGGGGGGTGTTTAAAGGATTATCAAGAAACGGTAATCCAATAGAAAAAACCTTTGAAGGCGACAGGGAAGCACTGATGCAGGAGGTATACCTTCCGGAACTGACTAAAACGGATGCAAATGAACAATAGCATATCAAAAAGGATATTGTTTACGGTACTGTGCTTTGCAATCTTATTTACTGCTGCAGCCCAGGAGGTTTCCCTTTCAGGACGACAGCTGCAGGTTAATGGTACTCCGTATACCATAAAAGGGGTATGTTACCACCCTGTTTCCAGGGGCGAAACCCAAAGGAGTTTTGAGCATCTTGACCGTGATCTGCAGCTCATGCAGGAAGCCGGTATTAATACCGTAAGGGTTTATGAGCCTGTTGCAGACAGCATGGTGCTCGATAAGCTCTATGAAGCGGGTATTCGTGTGATCGTAGGATTTGGATATAACCAAAACGGGCAATTCGATATACTTTCTGAAACCTGTCTGGACTATGTAAGAACATACAAAGACCATCCTGCGATCTTATTTTGGGAGCTGGGTAATGAATACAATTATCACCCTGAATGGTTCGGGGGCGATATCAATACCTGGTATAAGGCCTTGAATACTATGGCGGATAAAATTCAGGGGATCGATCAGGATCATCCGGTGGCTACCGCCCATGGAGAGTTGCCCTCTGCAGAAATTTTGGAAAAGTGTCCTGCAGTGGATATCTGGGGGATGAATATCTACCGGTGGGATAATCCACAAGAGCTGTTTTCACAATGGGAGGCGATAAGTGAAAAACCGATGTATATTTCAGAAGCCGGAGCAGACAGTTATATGACGGTAGCTGCTCAGGGATATGAGGAAGGTAAGAACGAGAAGGCTCAGGCTGATGCCTTACAAAAAATATTGACCCAGGTTTTAGAGCATGAAGAGGTTAACCTGGGTGTTGCTGTGTTTTCTTTTGTAGATGAGTGGTGGAAGGCCGGAAATCCTTCCCAACAGGATAAAGGAGGATGGGCCCCGGGGAGTTCCGGAGTGCCATATGACCGCACCCCTAATGAAGAATACTGGGGTATCATTGATATTGACAGACAAAAAAAGGAAGCCTATTACATTTTGAAAACATTGTTTACCAATAATACTAAAACCAACTAAATGGTTTTTATCCCGTGCATTCCCTTTGCCGGCAAAAGCCAACCTTAAACTAAACCACATGAAAAATGCCGAGGATATTATAGGCGATCAAGTTGCCATGACTCCCGATACCACTCTTAAAAAAAAGGATATGAAAAATACACATGAATATTCAGAAAAAGTACCCATGGGGCAGAAGATCGCCTTTGGACTGGGGATGCTGGCCAACCAGATGTTCCCGGCCGCCCTGGGGGTTTTTATGGTGGTTCTTGTGCAAGACCTTGGATTTCCGCCCTTACTTTGGGGTTTGATCTTCTTTCTTCCGCGATTGTTTGACGCCATTACTGACCCAATTATGGGGTTCATTTCAGATAATACCAAATCGAAATGGGGGAGACGCAGGCAGTATGTCTTTACGGGGGCAGTTATTATGGGGGTTTCTTTTGTTGCCATGTGGCAGCTCTATGAGGCCAATGGACTTACCTATAATTTCTGGTATTTCCTGTTGTTGTCGTTCGTTTTTTATCTGGGATTAACAGTGTTCAGTGTGCCCTATGTGGCTATGGGATACGAGATGAGCGATGATTTTCATGAACGTACCCGCATCATGGCAGTAGCACAATGGATCGGGCAGTGGGCCTGGGTCATTGCACCCTGGTTCTGGGTGGTGCTGTATAAGCCAGAGTGGTTTGAAACTGCCGATGCCGGGGCCAGAGAGGTTTCCATCTATGTCGGTATTGGATGTATGCTCCTGGCAATGGTACCTGCAGTTTTCATCAAGAGTCATTCTACCCTGAATGACTCCAACCTGAAACCTATAACCCTGGGTAATGTAAAAAATAGTTTTACGGAAATTACGCAAGGCTTTAAGCAAGCCTGGAGAAATAAACCCTTCATGAAGCTTTGTGGAGCTACCTTCCTGGTCTTCAATTCTTTTAATACCATTGCGGCTTTTTCTTTTTTCATTATTGTATACCACCTTTTTGGGGGTGACGCCGGAGCAGCAGGTAACTGGCCAGCGCTGCACGGCAGTGTGGGTGCCCTTGCAACGACCTTTATTGTGATCCCTATCGTTACGAAAATGTCTGAAAAAATTGGGAAGAAGAGAACCTTTATGATCTCCCAGGCCATTTCCATTATTGGTTACATCCTTTTCTGGTTCTTATTCGTTCCGGGAAAACCCTGGCTGTTTCTTATCGCATTACCTTTCTTCTCCTTCGGTATCGGGAGCCTGTTTACCATGATGATGAGTATGACTGCCGACGTATGTGACCTGGATGAACTTAAATACGGCCTGCCTCGTAAGGAAGGTACCTTTGGAGCCATTTACTGGTGGATGGTAAAATTTGGTCAGGCCATAGCCGGATTATCTACCGGGCTTATTATGGGGTTGGTTGGTTTCACCGAAGGGGCAGCTGAACAGCCTGATGGAGCCATTACCGGACTCCGGTTGTTTTATACCCTCCTCCCTATTGCAGGAACCCTGCTGGCTATGTATGTAATGCGTAACTATGACCTTACCGAAGAGAAAGCGAACGAGATCAGCCAGGAGCTTAAAAGGAGAAGAAAAGAACAGTAAGGAGCTGCATCCTGACCGACGGCTGTAACAGAAGAAATTTAATTTCAAAATTTGAAAGCATTATGAATATTAAACACCTTGTTTTAGTCCTGCTTACCGGTGGTGTGATCACGTCTTGCCAAAAGGAAGAGCAGCCGGAGATCACTGTGTTTGAAACTTCTGCCGGTGGTAATAAATTAACACAGGTTACCGGGGGTAAACCTGCAGAGGAAGTCTCTGTGATCACCATAGATCCTGAAGTGAGCTACCAGACCATTACAGGTTTTGGAGGGGCCTTTACCGAGGCCTCGGCCTCCCTCCTTAACAGGATGAGTAAGGCCCAAAGAGATACCATTCTGCAGGCATACTTCGGGAAGGAAGGAGCCCGGTATTCTCTTACCCGGACTCATATGAATTCCTGTGATTTTTCCCTGGGTCAGTATTCCTATACTCCGGTAGAAGGCGATACAGCACTGGAACATTTTACCATTGATCCGGATAAGGATGATCTCATACCTATGATCAAAGAGGCGATGGAGTTTTCAGAAGACGGATTCCGTATCATTGCCTCACCGTGGACCGCTGCTCCATGGATGAAGGATAATAACGAGTGGGTGGGCGGAAAGCTCCTGCCTGAATATTATGACGCCTGGGCCGGGGTATTTTTAAAGTATACCGATGCCTATAAAAATGAAGGCATAGATATCTGGGGTTTTACCGTAGAGAATGAACCTAACGGTAACGGGAATAACTGGGAGAGTATGCATTTCACTCCTGAAGAAATGACCGATTTTGTACAACATCATTTGGGGCCTATGTTGGAGGCAGACGGTAAGGGAGAGATGATTATCCTGGGCTATGATCAAAACCGTGAAGAACTCCCTAAATGGGTGGATGTAATGTTCCGCGATGAGGAAAGTTCCAAATATTTTGACGGGACAGCCATTCACTGGTATGAAAGCACCTATGATTACTTCCCTGAAGAACTGCAATATGCTCATGAAAAGGCTCCCGGAAAATATTTGATTCAGACAGAAGCCTGTGTAGACTCTGAGGTACCGCAATGGCAGGATGATGCCTGGTACTGGAAGAAAGAAGCTACAGATTGGGGGTATGATTGGAGAGAAGAAGAGAAAAAATACCTGCACCCCAAGTATGCTCCGGTAAACCGCTACGCCCGCGATATTATCGGGTGTTTGAATAATTGGGTTGATGGTTGGGTAGACTGGAATATGGTACTCGACAGGCAGGGAGGTCCGAACTGGTTCGAAAATTGGTGCGCAGCTCCGGTGATCGTTGATCCTGAACAGGATGAGGTGTACTTCACGCCACTGTATTATGTCATGGCCCATTTCAGTAAATATATACGTCCGGGAGCCAGGATCATTGAGGCAAAGGCTACCGATGAATCTCTGATGGTAACCGCAGCTGTTAATCCTGATAATACCATGGCGGTAGTGGTGTTTAATGAGGGGAATACTCCGAGGTCATTTCGTTTAAATTGGAACGGACTCGAGCGAGAGATCCGGATCAGTGCCCAGGCCCTGCAAACCATTGTGATACCAACAGCCCAAAAGGAGCTTTGATACAATGTGTAATTCATTTCATAGATTAAAACAGCATTGAGATAAAAACAAAAAAACCGGGGCATTTGCCCCGGTTTTCTGATTTTGAATTGATAGTAATCTAGGAAACAGTGTTTAAAAGTTCTTTTTCAATAACCTCCTTAAGCGCATGCTTTGGCAAGGCTCCGGCCTGCATCATCGGCTGGCGATCCATCGGGATGAACAAGAGGCTCGGAATACTTCTGATCCCAAACGCGGCTGATAATTCCTGTTCTTTCTCAGTATCCAGCTTATAAATGGTGATCTCCGGATGCTCATTGCTTAATTCTTCCAATATTGGGGCTACCATTTTACACGGGCCACACCAATCGGCATAAAAATCTATAATGGCGGGTTTGTCACCCTTGAACTTCCACTCTTTTTCTGCGGTATAATCGAATATCTCTTCTCTGAATTTTTCAGCAGTTAATTGTACTGTTGGCATATTTATGACATTTTGATGGTACAAAGATAAGTTGCAACCAGGTGGCCTACAGTAACCTATGTTACCTACTTTTCCTGTGGAGGTCAACAGGGTCAGGTTATTTGTCGCTCTTTACCTGTAACGGCTGCCCCGGCATAGCCACGATTCCCGGGGTTGACCTTTTAAAAGGCATTTTACGCCAATAAGTAAGGCTTCTCCACAACCATTCACAGGGCCCGAAGCGGTAGTATCGCAACCAGATCGGACTGTAGGCGATCTGCAATATCCATATAACACCTACTACGTAATAAAGCTGGTAGAACTCGAGTTCGTCAAAATAATTAAGTCCGTACCCAAAAAAGAAAAAGGTAACCAATACCGATTGCATAAGATAGTTGGTCAAAGCCATTTGGCCTACGGCTTCAAGCCTTCGGAGCAGCCATGAGAATACATTGGCCTTGTGCAACAGCACGATCAGGGAAACATGGCCCATCACCAGAAAAATACGCTGCACCTGGTAATTCAATTCGAACCAGATAAATGGGTTATTATCAATAAAGTTCATGAAAGCTTCCTCACTGTTGAAAATATACAGATCAGTGTATATGTTATTAATGGCTATCGGGAAGCCCACCAAATACCCTATGACCAAAGTGTAGAGGTACCATTTTTTCTTCCAGCGCCCGGTAAAGAATCCCCATTGTAATAAGGCCATACCTAATAGCATCAGTGGAATTTGATCTGTCAAAAGAAACAATAGGTATTTGGTCTGTCCCTCGAAGGAGCGCTCATAGGTGACTGAAGCGACATCGAGATAGCCTGATTTCAATTTTTCTGTATTTTCATCCCTTTTTTCTCCCGAAAAATCCATGTCGGCATAGATCTCTTCCCAGGCCTCTATAGCCTCTGTTTGTTCAGGAGTTATTTCTTCACCTTTCTCTTGCAGGGCGGTAGCTTCCAGGTAGGTTAATCGTGTTTCCCGATCGCTTCGGTACATGACATTATCTGTTATCAGCCCGATAAGAATGAATATAGGAAGGATCAGGGTTTTCATTCCTGGTTTCAGGTAGCGCATTAAGAAAACGATCATTCCGGCAACAGCATAAGAATAAAGGATGTCGTAGTAGAACAGCAATATATAGGCATTGAATAACCCGAAAATCAGCAGCCAAAACATGCGGGAGTAGTATAGTTTCCAGAGCCCTTTGGGGTTTTCCGGGTTTTTTTTCTGTAAAATATAAAGCATGAGTCCGGCACCAAAGAGCATGCAGAACAAAGCCCTCATCTTACCTTCAAAAAATATACTGATTATTACGGTGGTTATAAAATTCGGGCCGGTAGTGTTTGCTATCAGTGTTTGATTGTATTCGACTCCTCCGTAATTTCCGCCTATGTAAATATTCATTAAAAGAATACCTAAAAGAGCAATACCCCGAATGGCATCGAGTACCCTGATCCGGTCTTTATCTTTTACCGGAGCCGGGTTTTGTTTGGCGTGGGTTTCCATGAGTGGTATTAATTAATTGGTTCCTGAATAATGTCTAAAAAGCCTAATGAAGCTTTTTTGCAGAGGAATGGGAGAAGATCAAAATCAAAAATTCCAACGCATATAGCTGGAAGTCTGTTAAATATAGGAAAATAAACCTTGCAAAGACGATTATTCCCCGTTTTAACCCTTTGCCTGTTCACTCCGTCGCCTCTTTGCTCCCCTGCCTGGCGGCAGGAATTCCTCCCGAAGGGATGGCAGGTTTGCCTCTTCACTCCTTAACCCCTTAACCCTTAACTCTTAACCCTTAGACCCTCAACCCACGTTCTCCAGTTTCGGTGAAAATAGATGTTTTACTTTATCACCCCTGGTTTTTCTAACCTTGAACCACATAAGAAGTGCAATGCCCAGGGCTGCCATCAGCATAACAGAGAACACTCCCAGGGTGGTCTGTATAGATCCGGTTTCTGCCTTTACGATATCATAAAGGGTAGGGCCGGCGATCCCGGCCAGGGCCCATGATGATAATACCCGGCCATTAATAACCCCCATATGTTTTACCCCGAAAAGATCGCTTACAAAGGCCGGCAAGATGGCAAATCCCCCTCCGTACATAGACACGATCACGAACAATAGCAGTAGGAAAGTCCAATCTGCGCCTGTATTCGGTAGCAGGTAAAAGGCGAGGGACTGGAAGAGGAAAAAGAAAATAAAGGTGGGGAGCCTGCCCGTGTAATCGGATAGGCTTGACCAGAAAATACGCCCTAAGCCGTTAAATACACCTATAATGCCAACCATGGCAGCAGCCTTTAAAGGAGAAAAGTGTAAAGCCTCCTGCATTAACGGACTCGCTGCTGATATCAGGGCAATACCGGAGGCGATATTAATGAACATCAGTGTCCACAGAAACCAAAAACGATGGGTTTTAAGGGCCGCGTCGGGGCTGTTAATACTATCTGTATTTACCTGGGCTGAAATAACCTTTTCAGGATGAAATCCTTTCGGAAGGTAGTCGGCAGGAGGGTAAGACAGGTAAAGGGAAGATAGTATGATGACGGAAGCGTATAGCAATCCCAGGATAAAGAAGGCTTTGGCTACTCCCACCTGCTCAAAAAGACCTTGCATCAGTGGCCCGAAAAGCAATGCCGAAAAGCCGAAGCCCATAATGGCCAGCCCGGTAGCGAGTCCCTTACGGTCGGGGAACCATTTGACCAGGGTGCTGATGGGCGCCATATAGCCGATTCCGAGCCCGATACCGCCCAGTACTCCATAGCTAAGGTAGAATAGGGGGAGCGATTGCAGGTGCACGCCAAGCCCGGCGCCAAGGATTCCTGTTCCGTAAAAAAGTCCGGCCGCAATTCCGCTCTTTTTCGGGCCCTGTTCTTCCACCCATTTTCCCAGAAAGGTAGTGGTGAGTCCGAGAAACAGGATAGCCAGCTTAAAGGCCCATTTAATGGCTGCTGCATCGGTTGAAAATATGTCCTTAACAGGGTTGGTCATTACCGAGTAGGCATAGATCGATCCGATGGAAAGGTGAATACCTATGGCAGATGCAGCGATCAACCAGCGATTTTTTATGATTTTTTGAAGTTCAGGCATTTGGGGTGTTTTTAGTTTACATGTACCTCTTTAAAATATTCTCTCAGTATGTTCACTGCTTCCCCGATCTCCTCCGGAGTGTTTTCACGCGCATGGGGTATGGGGTATTCCCATCCTAAAGCCTCCCACTTATGAATGCCAAGCTTGTGATAAGGCTGAAGTTCAATTTTTTCAATGCTCCGATACTCTTTAAAATGCTGTCCCAGTTCATGAAGTAATTCCGGTTGGCCTGTTATTTCGGGGATCAGTACATAACGAAGCCACAAGGGTTTTCCTGAAGCTTCCCTGCGGGCGGCATATTCCAGGCTAAGGTCTTTGTTCTTTTCTCCTGTAATTTCCTGAAAGCCTTCTTCCCGCACATGTTTGATGTCGAGCATTACAAGGTCGGCCATTTCGGTAAGCTCGTCAGTAAAATGATTCAGGATCCTTCCGTTGGTGTCAATATTGGTATGAATGCCTTCGGCCTTTAGTCTTCTGAACAGGGGGATCAGGGCTTTTGCCTGCAAAAGTGGTTCTCCGCCGGAAACGGTGACCCCTCCGGTTTCTCCGAAATAGGGTTTCATTTTAATGGCCTTCTCCACCAGGGCGTCAACATTGTACACTTTCCCTCCGTGGGTAGCTATGGTGTCAGGGTTGTGACAGTATTGGCATTTTAGTTTACACCCCTGTAGAAAGATCACCAGGCGGATCCCCGGACCGTCATGGGTGCCGAATGATTCAATAGAATGAACGACAAGGTCGTTTTCCGGATAGTGCATGGTGTTGAGATTTAAAAATTAAGGTGCCCGATTATTCCTGAAAAATACCCGGGCACCGATCAAAATAAAATTACATGGACTCGTGGAACGATCTTGTGATCACTTCCATTTGTTGTTCGCGGGTCAATCTGATGAAATTAACAGCATAACCGGATACTCTGATGGTGAGTTGAGGGTGATCTTCAGGATGTTCCATGGCATCGAGCAGGGTTTCTTTATTAAGGACATTCACGTTAAGATGGTGAGCGCCCTTGGCAAAATACCCGTCCAGGATCATGATCAGGTTGTCAATACGTCTGCCTTTATCGCTTCCGAGTGACTTGGGAACGATAGAAAACGTATTGGAGATCCCATCCTGGGCGTCCTCGTAATTGATCTTCGATACAGAGTTTAAAGATGCTATGGCCCCATTGGTGTCTCTGCCGTGCATGGGGTTGGCACCCGGTGCAAAAGGAACTCCCTTTTTACGTCCGTCAGGGGTGGCCCCGGTTTTCTTTCCGTAAACCACATTAGAGGTAATGGTCAGAACAGACAGGCTGGGGATGGCGTCTTTATAAACTTTTAATTTCTGCAGCTCCTTATTGAATATAGACACCACATCCCTGGCAATAAAATCTACCCGGTCATCATCATTTCCGTAGGCGGGAAATTCTCCTTTGATCAAAAAGTCGGTGGTTAACCCCTGCTCATTCCTAACCGGCTTCACCTTGGCGTACTTAATGGCCGACAAGGAATCGGCAACGATAGACAACCCGGCTATTCCGTAGGCAATATTGATCTCAGGGTTGGTGTCGATCAGGGCCATTTGAGCCTTTTCGTAATAGTACTTGTCATGCATATAATGAATGATGTTCATCGAATCATTATATACCCTGGCGATCTCTTTCATGGCAATGCGGAAATTCGACATCACCTTCACATAATTAAGTTCCTCATCGGTGTAATCCGGAATGCCCTTAATTATTTTTTTACCGGTAATTTCACATCGCCCTCCGTTAATGGCCAGCAACAGGGTTTTGGCCAGGTTGGTTCGGGCGCCGAAAAACTGGATAGATTTTCCGATCTCCTGGTAAGATACACAGCATGCAATTCCGTAATCGTCAGATCCTCTGCTTTTACGCATCAGTCGGTCGTTCTCGAACTGAATGGAAGAGGTGTCTATGGCCACCCTTGAACAATATTTCTTAAAGTTTATTGGCAGATCTGAAGACCACAATACCGTGATATTGGGTTCAGGAGACGGCCCCAGGTTGTAAAGGGTTTGAAGGAACCTGAAAGAGGTTTTCGTAACCTTGGTACGGCCATCTCTGAGGGTGCCGCCAATGGCTTCGGTTACCCAGGTAGGATCTCCGGCAAAGATCTCATCGTAAGCCCCTGGTCGCAGGTGGCGTACCAGGCGAAGTTTCATCACGAACTGGTCAATATATTCCTGGGCCTGTGCTTCGGTGATCACCCCGGCCTGCAGGTCGCGTTCTATATAGATATCAAGGAAAGAAGAGACATTACCCAACGACATGGCAGCACCGTCCTGTTCCTTTACAGCAGCCAGGTAGCCCATATAGGTCCATTGTACAGCTTCTTTCGCATTTTCTGCAGGTCTGCCCAGGTCGAGTCCGTAATAAGACCCCATGACCTTCATGTCATTCAGGGTGCGGATCTGTTCAGATACCTCCTCCCGGAGCCGAATAACGGCATCGCTCATGGGGCCGGTGATCTGGCTGAGGTCATCTTTCTTTTCTGCGATCAGGAAATCGATCCCGTACAAGGCTACCCTTCGGTAATCGCCAATGATCCTTCCCCTGGCGTAGTTGTCAGGCAGTCCTGTTACAATACCAAGCGACCGGAAGCGTTTGATCTCTTCATTGTAGGCGTCAAAAACTCCGTCGTTATGGGTTTTTACATATTTGGAGAATAATTCAGTAATGTTCTCAGAAGGCTCGAGCCCGAGCTCCTCCAGGGCCTTTTGTACCACCTTGAATCCGCCAAAGGGCTTCATGGCTCTTTTTAAAGGCTCATCGGTCTGAAGCCCTACAATACTCTCCAGTTCTTTGGCAATATAGCCTGCCTTGTGGGAGGTAACTCCCGATATGGTTTGAGTGTCTACCGCAAGAACTCCGTTGCGGTTGCGTTCTTCTTTCATAATGGCTTTACAGCGATCCCATAAAGCCTGGGTCTTGGCAGTTGGCCCGGTTAGAAACTCATCATTGCCATGGTATGGGGTAATATTCTTAACCACGAAATCTCTTACATTAATCGTGTTGTTCCAATACCCTTTTTTGAATTCAGTCGTTCTTTGAACTTCGCGTGTCAGGGTTGCAGTTGTCATAGGTCTTTATTTTTAGAATTCTTCAATTTTTCTTTCTTAGAGACTTCTAAGCTAGGGGTGAAATCTTCCTGAAAACATGACAAAAGGCAGGTTTTAATTGGGCTTCCGGAATGATGCCTACTATTACGTTTGAGTAGCTATAAAAAAATCGAAAATTTTTATTTTTTCTTCATGGCACTAAAAAAATGGGTTTGTTTTAAGCTATGAAAGAGGGAGAGTTAGCTATTGGGATTTGCAATAGGAGCTATTCAGTTTCTTGCTCTTCAACGAGGTATTTCAGAGATCAATGGTTATGGAAAGCCCCGAGTAACGGACTTCTCTGTTATGGCCAATGGCCCCCGATTGCAACTGAAATTTGGCTTCTTTCTTGTGAAAAAATCCCCTTTCAAAAAAGTAAATACTGGATAGTCCGATTATTGCTCCGGAAATTGCCAAAGGCATGCCATCATTACAATCGTCAAAGAGACAATTATCAAGATTTTGAGACATGCCTCCTAAAAACATGGCCGTGCCACCCCCTAGTGTAATAAAGGCAACCGTGAAGTTCTGCTTCTTTTTCTTAGTATGAAAATCGAATAGCTCCGGAGAGGTTTGAGTTTCTTCCTCTTCGATTACCTGGGCCACGGTCCCGTAAAATGATCCGATAAAGAACAGGAGTGATAGAAAAAATGTTTTCATGACAACTGAATTATACTACTGAATATCAGTGATTAAGGGTTGTAATTCAATGATGGTGCTCATGAATAGGAAATAATCAGGAATTTTATTATTTACCCCGTCATTCAGTCGATTGAGTAAGATCATTTCAAGGGTTTTATACGGAGGTTTTCACATAAAAAACAACCCGATAAAAGTCGGGTTGTTTTTCTAATACTGTCAAAAGGATGAAATGAAATCATCGCCCGGTATTCAGGCCACTACTTCGTGGGCTTGTTTCAGGGCTTGTTCAACAGGCGTATGACCCTCGAGAATTTCAAAAGCCAGGTTGTTAGCCGTTTCTGTATCCAGGGCTTTAACCAGGGTTTGGGCTACATCTTCGCGACTGATCTCTCCTTTTCGGTCCAGGTATTTTTCTAAATCGATCTTTCCTTGCCCTTTTTTATTGGTCAAAGATCCGGGCCTGACAATGGTGTAAGAGATATTGCTCTTCATTAAATAGTGATCAGCCGCTTTTTTCGCCTTTAAGTAATCTTCCAGCTCTGGAACCGATTGTGGATCTTGGGTTCCCATAGAACTCAACATGACAAACTTTTTAACGCCTTCAGATATCGAAGCATCAATAAGCTTTATGGCTCCTTCCTTATCAATGCCTTTTACATCTTTTCCTTTAGAACCTGCAGCGAAGATGACCTTATCAATATTTTTGGTAACATGATCTACCTTTCCGGAGAGGTCTCCGAGAATGGCCTCTATTCCTTTTTCCTTGAAATCCTTCACCTGTTCCTCCTTTCGCACCATGGCGACCGGAGTAAAATGTTCAGATTGCTTTAAAATATTGATGATGATATTTCCTGTGGTGCCTGTGGCACCGGCTACTAATACTTGTTCCATAGTAATAGTATACAGTAACTCCGGCAGGTGTCAAAAGATAAAAAGCTGTTTAACGAAGGTTTAATATAAGTTTAGCAGTTGTTAAGTGATCTGCTGTCAATGCTGGTGTTGTGGATTGATACCCGGTTGTGTTATTTCGAAACCTTTTTCTTTCTTCGCTTTATCTACCATATCTTTCACATCCTTCAGTAGTTGTTTTGCATCGTACACCACCCCGTCTTTGATGGTGTATTTGACCCCGCCAACACGTACCACCTCATTGTCTTCCGTAAGTTTAATGGCTCCGGTGCCGTATAGTACCTTCAGGTTTACCAGCGGATTCTCTTCTACAATGACCAGGTCGGCCAGTTTACCAATGCTTACCGTTCCGATCTTATCGTCCATCTTCAGGGCTTCGGCCCCGCTTAGGGTAGCGGCCTTGATGATCTCCAGGGGGTGAAAACCGGCCTCTCTCAGCAATTCCATTTCGCGGATATAGGCAAAGCCGTATAGCTGAAAGATAAATCCGGAGTCAGAGCCAACGGTCACTCTACCGCCGCGATTCTTGTATTCATTTACAAAGGTCATCCACAACTGGTAGTTCTTCTTCCAGGCCACCTCCTGTTCGGTGCCCCAAAAATGCCAATAGGACCCGTGTGACACCATGCTGGGCTGGTAAAACTTCCACAGGGAAGGCAGGGTATAATCTTCGTGCCATTCGGCCCTTCGGGCCCGTTGCAGATCACGGCTGGCTTCGTAGATATTGAAGGTAGGGTCAAGGGTAAAATCCAGGTCGATCAGCTCGTTCATGACCTTGTTCCAGTGATCAGAATAAGGCTCGGCAGCCTGCTGCCAAAGCTTTCCGGCTTCTTCAAAACGATGTTGTTCGTTCTGGTAGTTATAATCTAAAGGGTAGTCCTGAACGGTTCTGTCGGTAAACAGGGCTTCCGGCAACCCATACCAATGCTCCATACTGGTAAGTCCGGCACGGGCAGAATGCAATACGTTCCATCCTGCTACGTTGAGCTGGGCATGATGGCAGGCCGAACCTAATCCAAGAGCTTTATTTTCTTCGAGGGCAGCCTGCATGATCTCAGGGGCAGCTCCAAAGAATTTAACGCCATCAGCACCATTTTTAGCGTTCTCTCGTACCCATTCCCGGGCCATTTCCGGAGTGCTGATCGGTTCTTCGCTTCCCTGGCCGAAAACCGTATAGGCGAATACCCTGGGAGCAACAATGCTGTTCTTTTTACTTTTCTTTTTAAGGTCCAGGGTCCCTTTAAGTCCGCGTCCCCCGGGTTCTCTCACCGTGGTTACGCCGTGGGCCATCCATAATTTAAATACATAATCCCAGTCGGCCCCCTGGGCTTCCCCTCCTATATGTCCGTGCATATCTACGAAGCCCGGTAACAGGTACATGCCTTCACAATCGAGTTCTTGTCCCCCTGCTTTAAGTTGCGGACGGTCTTCGTCTTTGATGGTCACGCCCGGATACCCCACATTGTGAATGCCGGTAATAATATTCTTCTCGATCACAATATCAACCGGTCCCATGGGCGGTGCCCCATTCCCGTTGATCAGGGTGACCCCCCTGATGATCAGTTGCTCAAAAGGCCCTTGATCGTGCAGGGATTCAGCAGATTGAGCATTGGTGGTAAATGAGAATATAGAACATAGAATAACAAGAAGGTATCGTTGCATATGAATTGGATTACGAATAAC
This sequence comes from Robertkochia marina, assembly GCF_004799345.1. Classification (GTDB taxonomy): domain Bacteria; phylum Bacteroidota; class Bacteroidia; order Flavobacteriales; family Flavobacteriaceae; genus Robertkochia; species Robertkochia marina. Next base: position 503,928 of record NZ_SSMC01000001.1, on the reverse strand, counting down.
TGAATTTTGCCTCAAGATAGTACATAAAGACCTATTGTAATAATTTTTGAATTCGAGTACTGATGAATGACAAGTGTTTCTTTCTCCTGTATATTATTGTGACTAATAGAGTACCTTAGTGGTATGAGTACGAACAATCATATAGACTATATTGAATTCAAAGCTGCTGACCTGGAAGCGGTCAAGGCGTTCTATAGCGGCTGTTTTGGCTGGGAATTCACCGATTACGGAGAGGGGTATACGGCCTTTGCTGCCAGCGGACTGGCAGGGGGTTTTGAGAAGTCAACCAGCCCCGTGGTTAATGGAACCCTGGTAGTGCTTTACCATGAGGATCTGCCGGAAGTAAGCAAGCGCATCGTGGAGCATGGGGGTAAAATATCAGTTCCCATTTTCTCTTTTCCCGGAGGTCGCAGGTTTCACTTCAAAGACCCTGCAGGTAATGAATTGGCGGTGTGGTCGGATAAATAGTTACGGTTACCTCTGGTTTCAATCTACCTTGAGTTGTTCCGCAACCCGGTCGTAATCTTCCTGGCTTAACACCTCGGTCCATGTAGTCGGGGTAGTACCTCCATAGAGTGCCAGGTAGGTCACATCACTTTCTTTAGAAGAGGCATGCCAGTGTTCGGTATTTTCAGGACATTTTATCACATCACCGGCTTTCATACGAATAGGCTCTTTTCCTCTTTCCTGGTAATACCCTTCTCCCTCTACCACAATGATCACCTGAGGAGATGAGTGTTGATGCCAGTCAAGGGTCGAATTGGCCTTGAAAGTGGCTTTGGTGATCTCATAACCTAAATGATCACTCTCTTCTGTTAATCTGTTCAGCCAGGCTTCCCCTATATAATGGGTGTTGGGTGCCTTGGTGCCCTCATCTTTATAAGAGGCTACAGAATAATCTGAATCCTGTGAATAGCCTGTAATTGCGATTATACTGAAAAGAAGAAATGCAATTGTTTTCATAGGTGGTATTTTATTTAAAGATATAAAAATTACCCGTGCCGGTTTTGGAGGGTGTTTTATGACCACGTAATGGCGAGAAAGTACAATTCGTAGGAGGAGAAATCATTTCTTTAGCGAATTACAGTTTTAAAAAAACATTTCCTTTTTTTAGATCTTTAGCCAGGTCTTCTAAACTTGTAGTTTCCAAAAGGTGCTGTAGGTTATCCCTAACAGACTTAAAACGGTGATGAAGGGGACAAGGTCTGCTCTCGTCACACTCTTCAAGTCCTAGTCCGCAACCCTTGTAAATGGAATCCCCGTCAATGGCGGTAACTATCCGGGCCAGGGTAAAATTTTTCAGTGCATTTTCCGGTACGTGGAAACCTCCATTGGTACCTCGGGTAGATTTAATGAGTTTTTGCTTTACAAGTTTCTGAAGAATCTTGGAAGTAAAGGCCGAGGGTGAATTGATATGATCTGCTATTTCCTTTAAACTAACCGCCTTTCCTTCTGAGGAATTAGAGACAATAAAGATGGTGGCTTTTATTCCGTATTCACAGGCTTTTGAAAACATAGGATGCTGATTTATTGGTTTTAAGGAGTGTTATAAAATTAAATTGGACATTTTTATCCAATTATGATAAATGTCATCGTTTTTGATAACACCCCCTACCTAAATTTGAGATGTATTTACAATATAAGTCTAAAATATAATTTCAAAAACCATGAAGAAAATCAGCCATATCATTTTACTACTGTTCGGCCTTTTATTAATGGCCTGCGGGGGTAAGGAAGAGAAAAAAAAGGAGGGTTTTGAATACGCCACCCCCCAAACGGAAAAAAAGGAAGTTCTTAAGGAACAAGCCACACAATCTGATGAGGTACCCGCATCCCAACGTATTACTCTTGATGAAAAAGGAGTTGGCCCCATTGAGAATATCACCCTTGATCCCGCGATCGATCAGGCTATGGTGGATAGGGGTGCCGCTCTGTTTAAAACCAATTGTACAGCCTGCCACAAGGTAGAACGAAGGTTCATTGGTCCCTCTCCTAAAGGGATCATGAAGAGAAGAAGTCCCGAGTGGATCATGAATATGATCCTTGATCCGCAACTGATGGTCGAGCAGGACCGTTGTGCCAAAGATCTGTTGGTGGAGTTTAACGGGGCCGCCATGGCTAACCAAAACATAACCGAAGAGCAGGCCCGGGATATCCTGGAATACTTCAGAACATTAGAATAATTATCAATAAAACACAATCCTATGAAACCATTCCACCAATTAATTTTCAAAATGGCCCTACTGGTACTTTTTGTCATGGTTGGCTGTAAACAGAGTAGTTCGGGTACAACTGAGGCCCCTGGTAATAATGCAGCTACCACCGACCAGTATAGTAAAGAACAGGGACAAGCCTTTATCGAGGGCGATGTAGGCAAGCCTAACGTATTGCAGATTGCGCTGGGCTCTGAAGATCACACCATCCTGGTTAAAGCCGTTCAGGCTGCCGACCTGGAAAATGCGCTGGTCAATGCAGGACCACTTATGGTTTTTGCTCCTACAGATGAGGCCTTTGAAGCCCTTCCTGAAGAGGCGCTTAATGACCTTTTAAAACCTGAAAATAAAGATGCGCTGGCAAACATTCTGAAGTACCATGTAACTCCGGGAAACTACACCAAAGACTTTCTTAAGAAATTCAAAAAGGTAGGACAGGCCAACGACCAATCGGCACCGGTAGAAGTAAAGGGTGACGACGTTTATGTTGGCGGGGCGAAGATTATAGCCAGCGTACCGGCCGGGAATGGAATCGTGCATGTTGTAGACAAAGTCATGCTTCCTCCCTCTGAATAGTCACTATCAATAGTTCAACGTATTACATTAAAAACAACAACCTATGCAATTTAAAAACTTCAATAGATTAGCCTTTTTAGGGGTGTTTTCTTTACTCTTATTCTCCGGTTGCGGAAATCAGGGAAGTAAAGAAGGAGCCAACGGAGCCCTGAATTCCAGCGCTGCCGAAAAGGTATACGTAGCTCCGGGAGAAAAAGATGATTATTATGCTTTTCTTTCAGGAGGTTACAGCGGAAATTTAACGGTTTACGGTTTGCCCTCAGGAAGAATGTTCAAGGAGATTCCTGTATTTTCTCAATTTCCTACCTCAGGATACGGGTATTCTGAAGAAACCAAACCTTTGTTGAACACCTCTCACGGATTCATTCCCTGGGATGACCTTCACCATCCTGATATTTCACAGACCAATGGAGAACTTGACGGGCGCTGGGTATTTGTAAACGGTAATAATACTCCCCGGATTGCCAGGGTAAGTCTGGCAACCTTCGAAACTGAAGAGATCATTGAAATACCCAACAGTGCGGGTAACCACAGTTCGTCATTTATAACGGAAAATACCGAGTATGTGGTGGCCGGAACCCGGTTTTCGGTACCGGTACCTCAACGCGATATGCCTATTAATGAATACAAAGGAAACTTTAAAGGAGCCCTTACCTTTATCGGGGTAGAGCCGGAACACGGACATATGGAAATCAAATTCCAGGTAATCATGCCCGGGTTTAATTATGACCTGTCGCACCCCGGACGTGGAAAATCTCATGGATGGTTCTTCTTTAGTACCTATAATACCGAAGAGGCCAGCTCGCTACTGGAGGTAAACGCCTCCCAGAACGACAAGGATTTTATCGCAGCCATTAATTGGAAGAAAATAGAAGAGTATATCGCCAATGGAGGCGGAAAGATGGTGCCCGCCGAATACGCTCATAATGTCTATGATGAATCTACTCACATGGCCACATCAACCATGATAGATGAGGTACTCACGGTAGATCCTACTGAGATTCCCGGTGCCGTATACCTGCTGCCAACGCCAAAATCGCCTCACGGCTGTGACGTAGACCCAAGCGGACAGTACATTATTGGATCAGGAAAGCTTTCAGCCGATATCACCGTACACTCTTTTGATAAGATGATTGCAGCCATAGAAAATGAAAAATTTGACGGGGATGCCTATGGTATTCCGATCCTGAATTTTGAAGAAGTATTGGCCGGTACGGTGAAAAGTGGAGGTCTCGGACCCCTGCATACCGAGTTTGACAGTGATGGTAATGCCTATACCACCTTCTTCATCTCCTCTGAGGTGGTTAAATGGAAGTTGGGATCATGGGAGGTGGTAGACCGAAAACCCACCTTCTACTCTGTAGGACACTTGATGATTCCCGGGGGGAATTCAAGAAAGCCCTTTGGTAACTACCTGGTGGCCATGAACAAGATCACCAAGGACCGATACTTGCCTACCGGCCCGGAGATGGAGCACTCTGCCCAGATCTATGATATTTCAGGTGAAAAAATGGAGCTCATCTATGACTTCCCTACCCACGGAGAACCACATTATGCGGCAGGATGTCCGGCAGAATTGCTGGCGCCTAAATCGCGCAAGATCTACCGCTTAGATGAGAACAAGCACCCCTATGCTGCTATCGGCCCTGAAGGCGCTAAGGTGGAAAGAAATGGTAAAGAGGTGCACGTATATATGTCTACCATAAGAAGTCACTTTACTCCTGATAACATCGAGGGGATTAAAGTGGGAGACAAGGTGTATTTTCATATTACCAATCTCGAACAAGACTTTGATGTGCCCCACGGATTCAGTATGATCGGACAGAATACTTCTGAGATTCTGGTCATGCCGGGACAGACCAAAACAACGGTCTGGGAGCCAAAGAAACCCGGAGTCTGGCCATTTTATTGCACGGATTTTTGTTCTGCACTACACCAGGAAATGCAGGGATACGTAAGGGTATCCCCGGCGGGTTCTAAGGTAGAACTCAAGTGGTCTGTGGGAGAATAGTATTGTGTAAAGTTGCGCAGGTGGCGATAGTGGCTTCCCGCTCCGTCACCTGCTTTTTATTTAGAATCTGATAATACAGGATACCATGAAAAAAGCGAGTTTGCTAATGATGCTGGGAGCCTTGCTTCTCCTGGGGTTGTTTCAGTTTCCGTTATGGAATATCATGTTGGGGGCACCCCAATATCCGGAACCTCTTGGGATTAATATCTTCATAAACGGACTGGAAGGGCAAAGTGAGTTCGATCTTCAGAATATTGACGGGCTCAACCATTATATCGGGATGAAAACCCTGCCAAAACCGGAAGATATGTGGGAATTCTCCGTTTTTCCCCTGGTGATTGGAGGGATGGCATTGCTCGGTTTTCTTCTCGGAGTCTTCGGATTATTGGGTAAAATAGGGGCCAGATGGTTCCTGGGTTGGCTTATCCTCATGACGGTTTTAGGGGTTTTAGGAATGTACGATTTTAATGCCTGGATGATCGACTACGGCACTAACCTCGATCCGAATGCAATCATGAAGCTCCAGAATCCAGACGGAACCCCGATGTCGTACAAGCCGCCATTGTTAGGGCATAAACAACTTTTGAATTTTGACGCCTATTCCTACCCGCGTTTAGGGGGGTACCTCATGGGGTTTGGCATGGTGCTTACCTTCTTTGCCTACCTGGTGGGAAGAAAAAAAGAATATCAAAACTAAATAGATCATGTCAGGATTACGTATCGCATATTCGTTTTTGTCTATTGCAATGCTGTTCGTTTTGTGGGGTTGCTCCAGGGGTGAGCCAAGACCAATAAACTACGGCTCTGACGGATGCCACTATTGTAAAATGACCATAGTAGATAAGATTCACGGGGCCGAATTAATAACAGGGAAGGGAAAGATCTATACCTTCGATGCCCTGGAATGCCTGATCCACTACCTTAAGGAATCTGAATTAAAAGATGGAGATCAATACCTTACCAACGTCTATGAAGCACCCGAATCTTTGGTTGGGGTTGAACACTCCGTATTCCTTATCAGTGAGAATATGCCCAGCCCGATGGGTGCGAACCTGACGGCCTTCCAATCTGCAGAAAAGGCAAAAGAACTTCAGGAAAAAAAGCAGGGAACCCTGTTTTCCTGGGAAGAATTGTTAGAAAAGCAACTCCACCCTGTTGGTCCTGAACCTAAATCATATTAAAATGATCTTACTCCAGAGATATATTGCCTTCATTTTCTTGCTGCTGGGTATTCCGGTAACGGCAGGCACCCTTATCGTGAGCCCCGATGGCCCGGTATATTCCGTGAAAGCAGCCCTGGAGCAGGCCGCAGCAGGAGATACCATTCTTGTGAGAGCGGGGGTGTATAAGGAGTATAACCTGCTGATCGATAAACCGGTGACCCTGATGGGCGAAGGCCTTCCGGTGATCGATGGGGAAGATCAGGGAGAAATCATCAGAGTGGTCGCCGATAATGTGCATATTGAAGGGTTGCTCATAAGAAATGTAGGTACCAGCTATACCAGCGATCATGCTGCCATTCGAATGGTTCGTTGTGAGAACTTTCTGATAAAGAATATGGTCTTCGAAAAGCTATTCTTCGGTATTTTTTTAGAGAAAAGTAATAAAGGCATTATTTCCGGAAACAAGATTACCGGTGATGCCACCGATGAATACAGTTCCGGCAATGGTATCCATCTCTGGTATTCCCATGAGGTAAAAGTTCTGGATAATTCCGTAGAGGGGGTAAGAGATGGCATCTACCTCGAGTTCTCTGATCATATCCTGATCAAGGATAACACCAGTAAGGGGAACCTCCGGTATGGCCTGCATTTTATGTTCTCCAATAACGATACCTATATCAACAATGTTTTCAAGGACAATGGGGCAGGTGTAGCCGTGATGTTCTCCAAACATATCAAAATGTTTGATAACCATTTCCTGAAGAACTGGGGTACCGCTTCTTTTGGATTGTTGCTCAAGGAGATCAACGATTCTGAAATAAAGGGGAATGTTTTTGAACAAAATACGGTAGGCATCAATATAGAGGGTTCAAACCGGGTTCATTACGATAGCAATGACTTTATAAGTAACGGGTGGGCAGTAAAAGTGCTGGGGGCATGTTATACCAATATCTTCACCCGGAATAACTTTCTGAGCAACTCCTTTGATGTATCCTACAATAACAGCATGAACGACAATACTTTTCACGGCAATTACTGGAGTGAATATACCGGGTATGACTTGAATAAAGATGGTGTGGGCGATGTGCCTTACCGTCCGGTCAAATTGTTTTCCTATGTGGTTAACCGTACCCCGGAGACCCTGGTGCTGCTGAGAAGCCTCTTCGTTGATATGATCGATTTTTCCGAAAAGGTATCCCCTGTTTTTACCCCTGATGCCTTGGTGGATGCCACCCCCTTAATTAAAAGAAGAAAATGATAGCAGTAGAGCAGTTATATAAGCGTTTTGGAAAGAACGAGGTACTAAAAGGGATTGATTTGAAAGTTGATCAACCCGGTGTCTATGCCATTTTAGGGCCTAACGGGAGTGGTAAAACTACCCTGATAAAAGCTATTTTGGGTATGGTGATCCCCAATAAGGGAGAGATTACCGTGAACGGTAATAATGTTTCGAAAAGTCCTGTATACAGGCAAGACATCGGGTACCTTCCGCAGATCGCAAACTTTCCCGCCAACCTTACGGTAAAGGAAATCATCAGAATGATTCAGGATCTTCGAAACAGCACTCCCGACACCGGGCAATTGATCGAATGGTTCGGGCTTCAGCCCTTCCTCGATAAAAAGCTTAATACGCTCTCCGGAGGTACCCGCCAAAAAGTGAACCTCGTGCTTACCCTGATGTTTGACAGTCCGCTGATTATTTTGGATGAACCGACTTCCGGACTTGATCCGGTGGCGCTGTTGAAGTTGAAAAGATTGATACGTCATGAGCGGGAAGCCGGGAAGACCATCCTGATCACCTCTCATATCATGAGTTTTGTTGAGGAAATGGCAGATGAGATCATTTTCCTGCTGGAAGGCCGTATTCACTTCAGGGGCAGTGTACATGCCCTGAAAGAAAAGACACATACTCACGATTTTGAAAAGGCTATTGCCAAAACCTTAACCTTAAATGATTCCTATGTTTAAGATATTAAAATACAGTTTTTACGATCTGATGAGAAGCCGGTGGAGCTATGTCTATTTACTGTTTTACCTGGCCCTGGGCTTTGTTTTGCTATTCCTCAACAATGACCTTTCTAAAGGGGTGATTACTCTGATGAACGTGATCGTGATCCTGGTACCTCTGATCGGGACGATCTTTGGGGTGATGTATTATTACAATTCCAGAGAATTTACCACGCTGTTGCTGGCGCTGCCCTTAAAAAGATTTACCATATTTATTGGGCAATACCTAGGGGTTGGATTGTCTCTTTCTTTTAGTCTGTTAATAGGTTTGGGAATTCCCTTTGCCAGTTACGGTCTTTTTCAATCAGATGCTGTTGGGCAATTTAGTTTGTTGCTGATCACCGGGGTGTTTTTAACACTTATTTTTACGGCTATATCCTTCAGCATTGCCCTGTACAATGATAATAAGATCAAAGGGTTTAGTTACGCAATTTTATTGTGGTTGATCATGGCAGTTATTTATGACGGTGTATTTCTGATGACCCTGGTGGTGTTTGAAGAGTATCCCCTGGATAACTTTTCTATTTTGGCAACCCTATTAAACCCTATAGATCTGTCCAGGATACTGATCCTGCTTAAACTTGATATTTCTGCATTGCTCGGATACACCGGTGCGATCTTTCAAGGCTTTTTTGGCACCGGTGCCGGAATGGTTGTTTCCTTATCCTGTCTTGCACTCTGGGTAATTCTGCCCTGCATGAATATGTACCGGAAGGCACGGGTCAAAGACTTTTAGAGAAACACCCAATTCAAGGCGAAACGAATCATTCCTTCCTCATAGCCATTCAAATTGAAAAGGTTGAAGTGATTTCCACACGAATTCTCGCTCCTCTTTAATTATGGCTGGAAAGGTCGGCCTGCTAGGAGGTGATCTTCTTGGATCTGCCGTTTTACTTATCTGGTAGAACTACGCTTCATTACAATCCACCGGTAACAGCTAATATGAACCACCCGGCATGAGGGATCCATTGCTCAGGCCACCTCCATAGCTGGGCAGGATCTTCGTTTTGAGGCGAAGGCAGAAAGGCAATGTCTGCTTCGTTGTCAACACCTGCAGTTATACCGTTGGCAATGCCTCCTTCATAATTCCAGTCGTGCGGATCCAGGTATTCCGGGTTGTTATAGCCTATCCCGTCAAGCATGGATATATTAAAAGGGTTCAACCCGAGGATCCAATTCACCTGGTCCTGGTAAAATTCTCTCGCGGATTCATTCTGCTCAGCACGAAGGTACTTGTTGCAAAGCTTAAAGGCGGCAGCCAACGATGCCAGCCTGGCGTTTTCTCCCTGGTACCAATATCCGGATTCGTTTTTATGAGGAATAAAGAAAGAAGCCCTTGGGGCCTCATCAATGGCTTTTACATATTGCCTGGGGTAACCGAATGGATTGACAACCTCATTGGTAATGGATAAGGTAAAATCAAGATGTTGCTGAATGGTGGCAATGGCCTTTTCTCTTAACGGCTGATCTTCTTCAAGATCCAGGTACCGGTTTAAGGCTATCAGCGGGTAGCCTGCTTCTGCAGCGTGAAAGTAGGGGCGGGTGCCTTGATCGGCTGTAAACCAACCGCTGTAGTTGTCATTTTTAGAGATTCTTTTGTTGAGATTCTCTGCCCGCATACGTGCATGATCTAAATATGCCGGTTTTTTGGTAGCGTTGAAGAGCTCGGTCGCAGCCATAAGGGCGCAATAATCATCGATGATGTTTTCCCGGCCGTCATCACAATAGCTTGGATTGTTTTCCAACAGATGGGCAAATCCCTTTTCGGCTGTTTCTAAGTAAACAGTACTGTCGTATTCACCCGAAATCCCCGCTGCACTTAACCGGGCCAGGGCGGCAATTGAGATTCCCGCTCCTTCTCTGAAGGCAGCCTGATATTCATCGGTTCGGGTACCGTTCTGGGTTTCATAAGCACAAACTTCCCGCTTGCTTGGGTCTTTACTCCAGGTATCAAAGATCGTGGTGTAAAAGTATCCTTCGGGATCCTGCATTCTGACCAGGAAATCAGCCCCATAAGCGGCCTCCTGAACATATTGCGCTGCGAGTTCCGGGTAGCGTTGCTCCATACGCAGGGCAGCATCATACAGGTTGTACACTACTAAGGGAGTTTGTTGTGGGGCCATAAAATTGGTATAACACAAATGGCTAAGGTATTTACTGTAATCGCCCGAAGCATCATACCAACCGCCATGTACGTCTACCGTATCCGTCCGATCCCCGAAAAAGGATATAGCCTTGTCCCATTCTTCATACTCCTCAGCAGGGTGTATCGATTGGAATCCCTTTAGGATGAGGGGCAGCGTAGATGACGCCAGCAGATGTTCTTTTATCTCGAAAGGTGGTGTTTGGGTTTCGGTACCTTTTACCTGAATGGTATATTTCCCAGGGGCGGTTACCTCCGTAAAGTAACCCGCAAACGCTGCTCCGGTATGCCACTGATCGGTACGCCCCCCTTCCTGAAAGGTGCCTTTATAGACTACTTCTCCGGCCTCATTCATTACCTCAAAACCCTGGGGTTTAGATGAAGTAGTGGTCTGAAAAATGACTTTTTTAATGGCATTGGCATCATAACCCAGATGGTTGGTCAGAAGTTCTCCCTCCGGGTTAGAGGTGCAGGCAACAAAGAATAGGCTTAGCAGGATGAGGTAAGTATATATGCTTTTCATGATGCTTCTGTTTTTAATGGGTGCTTATTAAATATGGGTATGGTTTTACGGCTTTGTTCATGGATCAAAACACAGGGCTGCAGCCCCTAATATGCCTGCATCCGTGTTTGTGGCTTTTATGATCTTAAGGGTATCGATCATGTTTTTATATGGAAATTCTCGAAGCGTTTGATACAGGGCATCAGAAAAAAACTCCCATGACCCGGCGATAGAGCCTCCTAAAATTATGGCTTCCGGATCAACTGAAAACAAGATCATTTGTATGGCTTTGCCCAGGTGATGTCCATAGGCTCTGAAGGCCTCCAGGGCCTGTTGGTCGCCCTGTTGGGCCCTTAAAAACAGGTTGGCTCCTGTAGCTTGGTAGTGGTTAATAAAAAATCTGCTGCCGCAGTAATCTTCAACGATACTGTCAAGATAAAAGAGACTTCCAAACTCCCCGGAGCAGCCATTGGCATCGGGTAATAGCTTTCCGTTTTTTATAATACCACAACCCAGGCCTGTTCCAATGCTTAAGCCTACAAAATCATCAAAATCCCGGCCTGCTCCGAATTTTCTTTCTCCCAGGGCGAAACAATTGGCATCATTGTCTATCCAGACGGGAACCCTGAAGTGTGCCTCCAGGATTTGCTTAAGATGGACTTCTTTCCAGGAGGGGATGTTCTGAACATCATAAACGATCCCTTCTTTCTTGTTAAGTAAACTTGGCACCCCCACTCCAATGCCACGAATGTGTTGGTCAAAGGTGTCTTCAATGGTTTTTATTAGTTTGTCTATAACATCTTGTTCCCTTGAGGTTTTTGGAACTTTGCTCAGCCTTATTTGCTCTATTCTTCCATCTACCACTCTTCCTGACCTGATGTTTGTACCACCCAGGTCGACTCCCAGAATAGGTTTTGAATTTTCTAATTCCATCAGACGATCTCCTTACGGGTTTTTAAGCTTATGGTGGCATTACTCACCAGGGGCCTGGCCCAAAACCCTACACTAAATATATATGCCAAAGGCAGGATCAGAAAGAACATGCCGCCTCTTAACCCAATGATGTCTGCCAGGGCACCAACGATGAGGGGCATTACTGCGCCGCCAACAATTCCTGTACATAAGATCCCTGAAAATGAACCGTGATGTTTTTTAACAGAATTCAGGGCCAGAGAAAAGATCACAGACCACATCACGGAGGCAAAAAATCCGCATGCCGGAAAGGCAACCAGGGCCATCGATCTCGATCCGAACAGGGCCAGTAACAGACTCACCAGAGCTAATAGTGAGAATAGTTTCAATACGGTACGACTATCCAGAAATTTTAATAATACCAGCCCTAACAGACAGCCGAGGGTGAGCAGGCCCCAAAAGGAAGAAACCGTATCTGCACCCCCCAACCTTGGGTCGACCTCATGATATGAATACAGGTATTCAGAGATCCAGTTGGCAATTCCCTGCTCTACGCCTACATAGCAGAAGATGGCCAGGAAGAATAACCAAACCGTTTTACTGGCAAACAGCTCTTTGTAGGTGTCCCAGCCTCCTGCTTTCTCATCTTCCTTTAATTCCACCTTCGGAAACCGCACTAACGCGATAATAAGAAGCATGATCACCGATACCACGGTGAATATCCAGTACAGGCTCACCCAGGAAAGACCGGCCGGAACCAAATCTCTTAGAGTAGAAATAATAAGGCTATCACTTTGTCCGCTTTCAATGCCGGAAACCAGGTACGAAAACACCTGCGGACTTAGAAATGAGGCCCCTCCAAAGGCTAATTGTGCCAATACAGAATTAAAGGCAAAATGTTCTTCCCCTCCCGCAACTCTCAACAGGGGGTTAATAGCAACCTGCAGTACAGCCATGCCCATGCCGATCATGAAAAGTGAAAAGAGTACGATGGTATAGCTCGGGAAAACTGAAAACAGTAATGAGCCGGACATGGCCATGGCAAAGGCAAAGAGCATCACCTTTTTTTCCCGGTATTTTTCGATAGCCATTCCCGCAGGAATGGAAGATACCCCGTAGGCAATAAAAAAAGCAAAGGGGAGAAATCCGGCCATGGAACGACTCAGATCAAAACTTCTGATGATGTCGGGAACCAGGGGGCCAATGATGTTTGTGAGGAATGATATGACAAAAAATATCAATAGGATGAGAAAGATGATGCCGTAGTTTCTTTTCATGGTAAGTGTTGGTCAGTTTAGGAGAATGGAACTCTTGTGATTTAAATATAGGTCTTTTTTGTTTTTAGGAAATAAGAAATTGGAGTTGAGTCATCAACGAATTCTATTCCTGTGATCTGTTAATTCATCGAAATGAATGACTCCTGTTTTGTTTGTAAAATTCCAAATCTTCGTCATTTATAAATCTTCTCTTGTAAGATTAATTGAGAAAGAAATGGAAAAATCTACTGATATTACGTTTTCTTCAAATAAGTTTCTTTTTAAGAAATGGTATTTAAATATTTGTTTTAGATATTCACAATAGCACTAATTAATTCGATAATGATTTTATGAAGATTTTTGAAGTCAACACCAGAGAATTAGAGAAAGATTTTTTGGAGGTTCATGTCCTAATTAACAAAGCGTATCCAAATTGGATCCAGCCATTGGATAGCGATGTTCTTTCAGTATTCGACAAATCAAAAAACAAGATCTTACAAAAAGCTGAGGCCATACGATGGATATTGAAAAATGATCAAGGAAAGTTGATAGGAAGAATTGCTGCTTTTGTGAATAAAAAATATTCCAATAAAGGTGATGATGTTGAGGTTGGGGGTGTCGGATTTTTTGATTGTATAGATGATCATAAGGCTGCAGAATTGTTGTTTGATACTGCAAAAAAATGGTTGATGGATAGGGGGATGGAAGCCATGGATGGCCCTATTAATCTTGGTGACAGAGATAAATGGTGGGGTTTGTTGGTAGAGGGATTTCATCCTCCGATTTACAACATGAATTACAATCCGCCTTATTATGAAAAATTATTTGAGGCATACGGGTTTCAAAATTTTTACAATCAATTATGTTGGAGCCTTACTGTATCCGGTGAAACGCATCAATTAGCTCCCAAATTTTATGAAGCTCATAAAAAATATTCAGGAGCTCCTGACTTTAAAGCCGAATTTATCAATAAAAAGAATTTGGAAAAATATGCCAGAGATTTAAGTATTGTTTACAATAAAGCCTGGGCACAACATGAAGGAAACAAGGATATTTCGCCCGAACAGGTGTTAAAACTTTTTAATACCATAAAGCCCGTTTTGGATGAGAAACTTATTTGGTTTGCATACTACAAAGATGAACCTGTAGCTATGTGGGTTAATTTACCGGATATCAACCAGGTGATCAAACACCTTCATGGAAAGTTTGGGTGGTTTTCAAAGCTGAAATTTTTTCTAATTAAAAAGCTGGTTAAAAATGAGAATTTTATAGGTCTGGCCTTTGGTGTTGTTCCCGAGTTTCAAGGAAAAGGTCTTGATTATTACTTGATCGTTGAAGCAGAACAGGTTATTAAATCTACCACTTCTTACAAAAAACTAGAACTTTATTGGCAAGGTGACTTTAATCCTAAAATTCTGAGTATTTCAAAAAATTTAGGAGGAAAGCATAATCGAACATTAGTGACCTACCGGTATTTGTTCGATAGAAATAAAAAGTTTGAAAGACATCCTGTTTTGCTATGAAATTGATTACAATATTGCCTGAAAGAATTAGCTGTAATTCGGGCGCTCCTCCAGAAGTGTCGGGATCGCCCCTCACTATCAAAGCTGCGGTGGAAGGTTGATAGGCTAAAGGCCCTCCCGCCGGCTCGCCCTGTCGCTAAAAACATCCACATGCCAGCGCACCACCTGGCTCCTCACTACGAAAGGTTCACGGAACCTTTCGCTGCCGTTCGGCCCTTTTAACGCTCGGTCGTCCTCGTCGCTTCGCTTCTCGGGACAGGCTTCTCGCCCTGCGAGGTGTCGCAAATAAAAAAGCCACACTGTAATTGTATAAACGGAGGGGAATAATTGGAAGAAATGCCAGCGCTCCGGCTCGCTCCTCACTATCAAAGCTCCACCGGAGCTTTGATGACTGTTCGGCCGTCCCTCTTGGGCTCTTCTCGCCCTGCGAGGTGTCGCAAATAAAAAAAGCCACACTGTAATTGTATAAACGGAGGGGAATAATTGGAAGAAATGCCAGCGCTCCGGCTCGCTCCTCACTATCAAAGCTCCACCGGAGCTTTGATGACCGTTCGGCCGTCCCTCTTGGGCTCTTCTCGCCCTGCGAGGTGTCGCAAATAAAAAAAGCCACACTGTAATTGTATAAACGGAGGGGAATAATTGGAAGAAATGCCAGCGCTCCGGCTCGCTCCTCACTATCAAAGCTCCACCGGAGCTTTGATGACCGTTCGGCCGTCCCTCTTGGGCTCTTCTCGCCCTGCGAGGTGTCGCAAATAAAAAAAGCCACACAATCGTGTGGCTTTTTTTTTGCTCCCCCTCTTGGGCTCGAACCAAGGACCCTCTGATTAACAGTCAGATGCTCTAACCAACTGAGCTAAGGAGGAGTGTTATTTTCTTAACTTTTGTTACATTTTTTCCTCTTGTGAGGCCCGCTGTAACTGGGGTTATCCCTTTTTTGCGGTTGCAAATATATATGTTTTTTTATTTACGCCAAACAAAAATTTAATTTTTTGCACTATTCAAATATGGCGCGGTAAATGTCGTTCCCGTTGGCGTACAAAAGTAAGCCAATTAATAGAAAGAACCCAACCATTTGAGCATATTCCATGAATTTATCACTGGGCTTTCTACCACTGATCATTTCATACAATAAGAACATTACGTGCCCGCCGTCTAATGCAGGAATAGGAAGAATGTTCATAAAGGCCAGAATGATAGAGATAAGTGCCGTACTGTTCCAGAAGCCCAGCCAATCCCAGGTGTCAGGGAATAACTGTGCAATAGTTCCGAATCCACCGATCTCTGTGGCCCCTTTCTTGGTGAAAAGAAACTTAAGGGAAGCCACATAGTCATGCAGCGTCCAATATCCGTAATCGATTCCCGCCGGAATGGCTTCACCCATGCTGAATTTCCGTTGTTGCATGAAATCAGTATTGTAGTTGTTAGCCACGGCAACACCGATAACCTTATCTTCGGTGGCATTAACCTGTACGGTGTCGGTAATGCCGTTTCGTTCGTATACCAACTCCATAGGGCCTTCATTGGTTCTTACCTCACGTGAAAAATCATGCCAAAGAGAGGTGTTATTTCCGTTGATGCTAACGATCTTGTCGCCAGCTCGAATACCGGCTTCGTAAGCAGGGAGACCTTCTTCTACTTCCTCGATAACAGAAGGCGTTAAAGGGGTTAGCGGATTGGTGGCTCCCGACTTATAGAGATATGTTCCCAGGCTGTCCGGTAAGGCTAAAACCTCAGTGGTTCCGTCCTTGTGTTTTACTTCTACTTCCTCGATACCACGTATAACGAACATGCGGTTTAGGTTCATTACATTATCAGGAGTTTTTCCATCCATTTTAAGGATCATGTCTCCGTCCTGAAATCCATAGGGTTTTAGCTCTTCAGCCACAGCAAACCCATCAGGTAGCGCCTCGGGAAGGATCTCCTGTTTGCCCCAGTTAAAAATGATCATGATATAGATAAGAAACCCGAGTAACAAGTTTACGGTTACCCCGCCTATCATAATGATCAACCGTTGCCATGCCGGCTTGGAGCGAAACTCCCAGGGCTGAGCGGGTTGAGCCATTTGCTCCTTGTCCATGCTCTCATCGATCATCCCTGATATCTTTACGTAGCCTCCCAAGGGCAGCCAGCCGATACCGTATACGGTTTCTCCGATCTTTTTCTTAAAGATGGCGTATTTCACATCAAAGAACAGGAAGAACTTCTCTACCCTGGTCTTAAAAAGTTTAGCAGGGATAAAGTGTCCTAATTCGTGTAGTACAATGAGTATGGATAAGCTTAAAAATAGCTGAATGGTCTTTACTATAACAGGGCTCATAGGCTTTCTTAGGATTCTTAGGCCACAAAAGTAAGCTTTTCGGCCTTTTATGCACAATCTTATTCTGTTGCCTGTTATTTTTTAGCATGGTTTTAAGATTATATCCTTGATTCACAAAGTATCACTTAAATTTGCACTCGCTAAGCCGTACGAGTAATGCTGAAATTCTTCCGGAAATATCGCTTCTTTTTCGCAGTCATGTTGGTACTGAGTGCCGTGATCGTTTACCTGTTTTATAACGCCTTAAAGCCGAAGGAGGTATTGCCGGTGTATCAGCCTTCTATGGTCAATGCAGAGCTTGTTGATGTTGATCTGCAATACAAAAGGAAATACCATACCATTGCCCCTTTTAGCCTGGTGAATCAGAATGGAGATACCATTACCCAAAAGGACTATGAAAATAAGATCTATATAGCCGATTTCTTTTTTACAACCTGCCCCACTATTTGTCCGGTGATGACCGGGAATATGGCAGCCATTCAAAAAGAAATACTCGATGATGAGGAGGTCATGCTGCTCTCGCATACGGTGACCCCGGAGATCGATTCCGTACCTCAATTAAAGGCGTATGCCCAAAAGAAAGGGGTAGTTGATAAGAAATGGAACCTGGTTACCGGCGATAAAAAACAGATCTACAGCCTGGCGCGAAAAAGTTACCTTGCTGCAAAATCTGCGGGTGATGGCGGCCCCTTCGATATGATCCATACCGAGAATTTCGTGCTCGTGGATAAGGAAAAGCGCATCCGCGGATTTTATGATGGTACCAATGAAGAGGAGATCAGTAAACTTTTAAACGACTTGAAAACCTTGAAAGCAGAATATCGGAATTAAACCTCTGAAAATCTGGTATTTACAATTTAATTAGGTGTATCGTTTACTTTTAGGTAAAACTATTCTCCGATGCGTCAATTTATATGGGTTTGTTTTCTTTTTCTGCTTAGTAGTCATGAGTTATTCCTGAAAGCGGACACCTATTTCCTGGATCCTGATACTACCACAGAATTGTACCTCTTCAATGGAACCTTTACTGAAAGTGAGAACGGAATCACTTCAGACAGAATTATTAATCCTCTCGTACTTGGGCCAAATCTCCGATATCAGCCGCAAATTAATTCTTTCAGTATCGACGATAACGTTACCCGTTTTCCATTTACCAGTGCCGAGACTGGCACGTATACGGTTGGGGTTTCTACCTTGCCTCGCACTATAGAACTTAGTGCGGAAGACTTTAAGGATTACCTTGAACACGAAGGATTGAATCAGGTGATCGCTTCAAGAGAGCAACAGGGTATTTCAGACCGCTCTGCAAAAGAACGTTATTCGAAACATGTGAAAGCTCTTTACCAGGTAGGTGTTGAAAGGTCAGGTGTCAGCGATCCTTTGGGATATCCAATAGAGTTCCTTCCCATTGATAATCCTTATGACATTCCGGAATCAGGAGTACTGAGATTTCGTTTACTCAGAAAAGGGAAACCCCTTGCCGGGCAGACGGTGCACTACAGTTATCTCAATGAAGGCATTCTGGCGCCCGAGCAACACCATACTACCGATAAGAATGGAGAGGTTGCAATTGTTGTAGATCAACCGGGGGTTTGGTATCTTGCCAGTATTCATATGGAAGCCGTACAGGATGATGAGGTTGATTATGAATCTAACTGGACCACCCTTTCTTTTGAAGTTAGATAGGAGCCAGATGGCGGGAAGGCTTTATAGTTAAGATAGGAGTATAGACAATTCCTTAAATTTCAGAATTCACAATCCACAATTAATCATTCATTATCCATAACCCATCATCCATAATTCGTCATTGAAACTCCATATCTTTTCCTTACTTTTGCTTCTTTAAAATCAATCTAAATAAGATTTGAAATATACGATCGCAGATCTAAGGAGAGGGCAACGGGCTATCATCAAGTCGGTTAATGCAGATACGTTGCCTATTAAGTTGCTTGAAATGGGTTGCTTGCCGGGGAACGAAGTAGAATTGATTCAGTTTGCCCCGTTCCAGGATCCTATGTATCTCAACATTAACGGGTCTTACCTTGCCATCCGTCGCGAAACAGCCTTTCAGATCGAAATTCACCCCATAGAACAAAAGACCGGCCTATGAGTAAACAGATCAATGTAGCCCTCATTGGAAATCCCAATACCGGAAAAACTTCTGTTTTTAATGCCCTTACCGGACTCAACCAAAAGGTTGGAAACTATCCCGGGATCACTGTAGAGAAAAAAGAAGGTGTTTGTAAATTGCCCAGGGGGGTAAAGGCTCATATTCTTGATCTTCCGGGAACCTATAGTTTGAACGCCTCTTCTCTTGATGAGAATGTTGTTATTGAGCTTTTGCTGAATAAAAATGATAAGGATTTTCCTGATGTAGCCATTGTCGTTGCCGATGTAGAGAATCTCAAGCGAAATCTTTTGTTGTTCACCCAGATCAAAGACCTGGGTATTCCAACCATCCTGGTTATTAATATGGCCGACCGAATGGATCGCCGTGGTATCAGTCTTGATATCCCCATTCTTGAGAAACACCTCAAAACAAAAATTGCAGTTGTAAGTACCCGTAAAGGAGCGGGAATAGATAAAATAAAAGAACTCATTTGTGATTATCGTTATCTTTCTGTAGAGCCCTGTCTGAATGCTTCTCTCATAGATCCGGAGTATTTTGACGGATTGCGAAAGGCTTTCCCGAACCACGATCTTTATAAGCTTTGGCTGGTAATCACCCAGGATGTAAATTTTGTAAATCTCGACCGTCAGCTTGTTGCCGACACCTCTTCTTTTGCTACCCATTCTAAATCAGCCTTGAAAAGATTGCAGCAAAAGGAAACCATCATGCGCTACCAGTTCATTAACGGGGTGCTCAAGGAAGGTTATAAAGTAGACAGCTCTACGGCAACAGGGTTCAGGGCAAGGCTTGATCGGATCTTAACGCATAAGTTCTGGGGGTATGCTATCTTCTTCCTCATTCTGCTTGTTATTTTTCAGGCCATCTATGACTGGAGTGGTTATCCTATGGACCTGATCGATGAAACCTTTGCCTCCCTGAGTGAGTGGACTAAAACAACATTGCCCGCAGGATCTTTTACCAATCTGTTGGCGGAAGGAATTATTCCCGGACTGGGGGGTATCGTGATCTTTATTCCTCAGATCGCCTTCTTGTTCTTGTTCATTGCTATACTCGAAGAAACCGGATATATGAGTCGGGTAGTGTTTTTGATGGATAGGATCATGAGGCGTTTCGGACTCAGCGGAAAAAGTGTGGTACCACTGATCTCCGGTACGGCATGTGCCATTCCGGCGGTGATGGCAACCCGAAATATTGAGAACTGGAAAGAACGTCTGATCACTATTTTAGTGACGCCTTTTACTACTTGTTCTGCCCGATTGCCTGTATACCTGATCATTATTGCGTTGGTGATACCAAATACCAGGGTTTTGGGAATGAACCTGCAAGGGCTTACCCTGATGCTGCTGTATTTGCTGGGCTTTGGGATGGCTGTTTTTTCAGCCTGGGTACTTAATAAGATCCTGAACATAAAGAGTCGTTCATTCTTTGTGGTGGAAATGCCGGCCTATAAATTACCATTGTTTAAAAATGTGGCCATTACCGTAGTTGAAAAGACAAAAAGTTTTGTGTTCGGAGCCGGTAAGATCATTCTGGCCATTTCCATCATCCTGTGGTTCCTCGCCTCAAACGGCCCTTCGGAAACTTTTGACAAGGCGGAGCAGCGGGTTGCAGAAACTGTTGGAGCGCAAAATATCCCCCGGGAAGAACTTTCAGAAATGGTCTCCTCTTATAAGTTACGTGAATCTTATATCGGTATTATGGGTAAGGCCATAGAGCCTGTAATACAACCTCTCGGATACGATTGGAAGATCGGGATCGCAGTGATCAGCTCTTTTGCAGCAAGAGAGGTTTTTGTAGGTACTTTGGCTACCATTTACAGTGTTGGTAGTGATGAGGAAGAAACCATCAAGAACCGTATGCGCGCTGAGGTGAACCCCCAAACGGGTGAGGCGTTGTTTAATCTTGCCTCCGGGGTTTCCCTGCTGTTGTTTTATGCCTTTGCCATGCAATGTATGAGTACCCTGGCTGTGGTCAAAAAAGAAACGAACTCCTGGAAATGGCCGGCCATTCAATTGGTGTTCATGTCGGGGTTCGCCTATTTGGTGGCCTTGGTGGCCTATCAATTACTTAAATAGGAAACGCAGGAGGAAGCATCCTGACCCGAGAACTCCTCTCTTTTCCGTATCTTTGCACTATGAATAGCCTTGTACAAGACATCCTGGTTTACCTGATCACTTTTATCGCCGTGGCCTACCTGGTGAACAAGTTTTTATTGCCTTCTCGTTTCAAGCTTTTCACCCCTCGTAAACCCAATGCCGCCTGCGGAAAAAATGATTGTGGCTGTCATTAGGCAGAGAGCAGTTTACGGTTTAGAGGTTGCGGAAATCTTGTCTTCGCGAAGTTTTTGAAATCCGGATTACTTGTGGAGGAAAATGACGTTTTTGCTAAGAAGTAAAGGAGCGAAGAAGCAAAGAATAGAAAGCTGTCCTCAGGTTCTGGCAGGCCCGGATCCGCTTGATGAAGTTGCCGTGAAAAGCCAGGTGCTGTTTAAGCCACGCTGGAGGCGTGGTGAGCCTGCCTGCGGTAGGCAGGTTCAGCTGGCTTAGGCTACGAATCATTAGCGGATGGCCGAAGAACCAGGACTAGACTTTTTTGTTACTTTTTTACTCACAGCTTTTATATTGTTTTAGAGGTGTTCGTGAGCCCTACTGGGTTGGGCAATGCAAAAAAGTAAGGGCTAATCATTCATGAGAGGTCAAAAATAAAATCCGTCAGGCAGGCTCGTCCCTTTTTACCGACCGTAGCTTTAGCGAAGGTTGGCAAACTCGATCCTCAAACTCAAAACCTTTGCTCCCCTGCAGTCATTTTCGTACTTTTCTTATCACGCTCTGATAGGAGCCCATTAAGTTGCAATAATTGCCGTTTGAAATAGAAATCAGGATGTCAAAAAGATCCCTTCAGAAATATTTGTCTGAACTCACAGAAGATCAGCTCAGAGAGCAGTTAATGCACCTTTACACTACCTTTAAAGATGTAAAGGTGTATTATGATTTTGTATTCAATCCGCGTGAAGAGAAATTGGTGAACGAAAGTAAAGAGAAGATCGCCAATGAGTATTTTCCGGTAAGAAGAAAGCGGCCGAGGGCAAGGCGTTCAGTAGCCCAGAACTATATCAAACATTTTATGACCCTCGGAGTTAATCCGCTGCACATAGCCGATATTATGTGGTTTAACCTGGAGATCGCTGTTACTTTCAATAAAGAGCGAAAATTTAAACAGGAAGCCTTTTACAAATCTATGGCCAAGTCTTTCGATGAAGGGATACGTTATTGTTCTGTGAATGGTTTAACCGATGAATTCTTACCCAGGATCCGGAAAGTTTATGAAGAGGTCGTAACTCAGAACTGGTCATCGCTGGATCAGATCGAACGAAGTATGGAGTTGTTGTCAGATTAAGTTTATTTTTCAATAACTAGTGGTGTCAATGGCCGAAAGCGGCTTTTTATAAGATTTTTAAGTTCTTCTCGGTGGCTATGTAAACTGGTGTTTTTCGTATATTGAAAGAAATACTTCCCTCTTTCCTGCCATCCCGTGATCTCGGGTTGAAGCTTTTTGTTTAACCTTCATTAATACGTATTACTATGCACAGAAATTCATTTTCCGGGAGGAGAGCGTTTATGAGTTCTTTTTCCCTGGGAGCACTTGCTGCAGGACTCTCTGTTATACCATCCCCTTGGTCGTCAGTCAAAGCTGCTGTACCCAAACAAACTTTATATACACCCGGTAGCTGGCTGGAAAAAATAAAGGGACCACATAAGGTGGTTATTGATTCTCCGGAAGTGAATGCAGGAAATGCCATTCACTGGACAGAAAACTTATACAATTCCTTCGAACAGGAAAACGTACCGGCTTCTGAGGTAACTGTGGTCTGCGTTTTACGCCATTTCGGAATCTTTTTAGGGATGAACACTGCAGTGTGGGCCAAGTACAATTTGGCGGAGATGGCCCAATTGATCACGCCCTATGGCGAAACACTTAAGGAAAACCCCATGTATGAGGGCAATTCAGAGCTATTCGGATATGAAATGAGGGGTATCAAGGGCCTTATAGAGCAAGGAGCGGTATTTGTGATATGCGGTTTGGCGCTTGAAAAAGGCGCTGGGTTTATAGCGGAACAAAATGGTATGGATAAAGAAGAAGCCAAAAAAGACTTTATGGATAGTGTGTTTCCCGGTATAGAGGTCGTTTCTTCGGGAGTTTGGGCAGTAGCCAGGGCACAGGAGCAAGGGTGTAGTTTTATATACGCGAGTAAATAAAGTTGCACTCTCCGTTAGTCAACAGCAAATTTTTCTTTTCAGATTGCTGAACATATGTTTTTGTTTTTTGTATTTCCCATGGTTGAAAACACCGGAGGCTGGTGTAATTGATTGATACACAAAAAATTAAATTGGAGTGTATTAAGATATTTCTTAATTTCAAAGTTAAATAAGTTTCAACCTTCCCCCATTTTTTCCTCCCCGCCTGCGTTATCAGCATGTAATAGTATCAACTAAAACCAATAATTATGAACGCCGATTCAACCAATTCCAGACGAAAGTTTTTAAACTCCATGGCTCTGGGAGCTACCGCCTCAACACTTTCCATGTTTGCAGCCCCTCTCATGGCAGCTGAAGCTTTAAATATTGACGTAAAAGCCTATCAGGATGCCGATGAATGGCTGAAAAAGATCAAGGGGAGTCGCAGGGTAGTCTATGATGGAACCACTCCGCATGATGGGTTACCTGTATTATGGACCTATGCTTTTTATCAGACTAATAACGCTACCGGAACTCCTGATGATGATATGACGGCCATGACCGTATTGCGTCATAATGCCATACCCTTTGCATTACAGGATTCACTTTGGTATCAGTATAAATTGGGAGAATTTTTCGGTATTCAGGACAATCAAACCGGAAAGCCTTCCATGCGAAACACGGTGTATGAACCGGTGAACGGAGATTTTCCGATTCCGGGTGTTCCGGGACTCAAGGGAATGCAGGAACGTGGTGTCATGTTCTGTGTGTGCGATCTTGCTCTTCAGGTGTATAGCGGATTTATTGCCGATAAGAATCAAATTCAGGATAAGGATCGGGTGTATCAGGAAATGAAGTTAGGGGTGCTTCCCGGAATCCAAATTGTACCTTCAGGAGTATGGGCCCTGGAAAGAGCTCAGAATGACCACGGATGTGCATACATCTTTGCCGGAAATTAATCCATAAAACGAAGAATTATGAAAATTTGGCTATCCCTTATCCTAATGGTGGTTTCAGTTGGAATAACCACTGCCCAGGATGAGTCTGTGAATATTCTGTTTGATGTTACCAGCAGTGATGTCAAAGTACAGGAAGCAACAGTAAGACATGTCAATGCGATGTCAGCGTCTTACCCCAATTCAAAATTTGAAGTAGTCATGTATGGGGGCGCCTCTCAAATGGCTATTCAGGGAAAATCTACCGTAGAAGAACAATTGAAAGAATTGGTAGCCCGCGAAAATGTGAGCTTCTTAATGTGTGAAGGTACCCTTAAAAGAAAGGAGATCAAGAAATCAGATCTCATTCCCGGGATAGGTACGGTACCTGACGGCATTATGGAATTAGTTATGAAACAGCAGCAAGGCTGGGGATATATAAAAGAGGGGGGCTGAGGTCTTCTTCCATTCATTGATCAGAAATTGTTACCAAAGTAAGGTAAGTTGATGAAGAATCTCTTTAGCATGGTATTCAAGGTTAGCTTTAAGAGTTCTCATATTTAGAATTAATTTGATTTAGCGATCATCTAAAAACAATCAACTCCCCCTAAATGGTAACAATTTCTCTTTTTACCCCAAAGCAACATCAAGGGTCATCATGACCATAAATCCACCCATAAAACCTAAGGTGGCTATATCAGTGTACTTGTCTCTTTGGGTTTCCGGAATTACTTCTTCTACCACTACAAATATCATAGCGCCTGCTGCAAAAGCGAGTGCATAGGGCAGGATGGGGGTAAAAAAGCTCACCGCCAGGGCGCCCACCACTCCGGCAACCGGTTCTACGATGGCCGAA
This sequence comes from Robertkochia marina, assembly GCF_004799345.1. Lineage (GTDB taxonomy): Bacteria > Bacteroidota > Bacteroidia > Flavobacteriales > Flavobacteriaceae > Robertkochia > Robertkochia marina. Next base: position 479,148 of record NZ_SSMC01000001.1, on the reverse strand, counting down.
AGCTGCCCGTACCAAAAACTCTTTCTGCGACTTACTCCCTGGCGCCTCAAAGGCATGGAAACGGCTATTCCTTCGGGAAAGTTCTGTATTCCTATTCCGATAGCCAGGATCACGGCACCTGCAATAGAGGCTTCAGGCATACCCGCAGCCACCCCGCCAAACAGAACGCCCACAGCAAGTCCCTCAGGAATGTTGTGCAGGGTGATGGCAAGGACTAATAAGGTGGTTTTGTGAAAGTTGGTGTCAACCCCTTCGCTTTCACTTTCCTTAAAATTAATATGCAGGTGAGGCAGGTATTTGTCCAGAACAAACAGGAATAAAGCCCCCAGGCCAAAACCTACTACAGCCGGTATGGTCTTGGTAAAGCCTTCTCCTTCGCTCATTTCAATAGCCGGAGCTAAAAGACTCCAGAAACTTGCTGCTACCATAACTCCTCCCGTAAAACCCAGCATCCCATCAAGAACACTTCGCTTCATGGTCTTAAAGAAAAATACTAAGGAGGCCCCCAGGGCAGTGACGATCCAGGTGAAAGAAGTGGCTATTAAGGCTCCTATGACCGGATCCAGATTTTCAAAAAACGCTATTATTGCTTTGAACATAGTTCTTAAATGATTTTGAGATAAATGTTGTTGGCGGTTAAGGCCGAAATGGTGAACGTTCTGTCCTGGCAGCTGATCTCGACAGAATTGTCAAAAGGTTCCCTGCGGATTATGCTTATTTCCATACCCAGAGCAATTTGCATCTTATCCAGGTATTGAAGAAACTCGGAAGAAGAATTCTTAACCCCAACTACCAGGCCTCGCTCCCCTTCTGAAGCAGAGGCAATGGGTACCTTGACCATGCTTTTAATAACTCCGTTTTTGTCAGGGATCGGATCTCCATGAGGGTCAAAACGAGGATGATTCAGAAAATCATCCAGCTTTTCAATAAGTTTTTCACTCTTTATATGTTCCAGTTCTTCGGCAATGTCATGTACCTCATCCCAGGAGAATTGAAGCTTTTCAACCAGAAAAACCTCCCAAAGTCTGTGTCTTCTGACAATTTTAGCTGCCATCACCTGCCCCTTTTCAGTTAATCCGGCCCCCTGGTATTTCTTGTAAGTGATCAATCCTTTCTCGGCCAGTTTTTTTAACATGTCGGTCACTGAAGAAGCCTTAGTGTCCATACGACCGGCAATGGCATTGGTGGCAATCAACTCCTGGTTATTGCGGCTTAAATGATAGATGGTCTTCAGGTAATCTTCTTCAGAAAGTGTCATGTAATTTACTTTGAAGCAAAAATACATTTTTATGGGTAAAAACAAATGTTTAGTTTTGTCTAAAAATAAATTTAAGCTAGAGTAATGAAGAGAGCCTTTGGGTTGTTTTTTACACTTTTACCCTTGTTAGCTGTATGGTGTCAGGAGATAAAAGTGCAGGTGAAAGATGGTGCCGGACCCTTGCCTTATGCCAATGTGTATATTAAAGATCTGAGAAAAGGGGCTGCGACCGATGAGAATGGATGGGCGGTACTTACTAATATTCCTTCAGGAGAGCACGAACTTCAGGTGTCTTTTACAGGATACTTTCCCTTCAGGGAAGTGATCACAGTGGGTGCTTCCAATAATAGTTACGAAATTGAATTAAAACCGGCAGCCAACCTCGATGAGGTGGTGGTTTCCGGAACCTTGAAACCCGTGAACAGGATGGAGACTCCCGTGCCTGTGGAGGTTTACAATCCGACCTATTTTAAAAAGAACCCAACTGCCAATATTTTTGAGGCCCTTCAGATCGTGAATGGGGTAAGGCCCCAAATTAATTGTAATGTTTGTAATACCGGTGACGTTCACATTAATGGTCTGGAAGGTCCATACACCATGGTACTCATTGATGGGATGCCCCTGGTAAGCGGTCTTTCTACGGTCTATGGCTTGTCAGGCATCCCTAATTCATTAATAGAAAGGGTGGAGGTTGTAAAGGGGCCGGCCTCTTCCATATACGGGAGTGAGGCTGTTGGCGGTCTGATTAATGTGATCACGAAAGATGCAGAATTTGCAAATACCTTTTCTTTTGACAGTTTTTATACCGATTGGGGAGAGTTGAATCTCGACCTGGGTTATAAGGCGTCTCTGGGTAAAACTGCCGACGTACTTACCGGAGTGAATTATTTTAACTATGATCAGCCCATTGATAACAACGGTGACAATTTTACCGACCTAACCCTGCAACACCGGGTTTCTGTTTTTCAGAAATGGAATTTTAAAAGGCCTTCCGGGAAGGCCTTCTCAATGGCAGGTCGGTTTTTTTATGAAGATCGATGGGGTGGTGAAATGCAGTGGACACCTGAGTTCAGAGGAGGAGATGAGATCTATGGTGAAAGTATTTACACCCGTCGATTTGAGTTGATCGGCAGGTATGAGCTTCCGCTTCAGGAGCATATGGTATTAAGTTTTTCATATACCGATCACGACCAGAATTCGGTATATGGTGATACGCCTTACATTGCCAATCAGCGCATTGGCTTTTCTCAGCTTACCTGGGATCGCAATATCGGAGCCCACGACCTGCTGTTGGGTGCAGCACTGAGGTATAATTTTTATAACGATAATACCACCGCAACCGGGAATGGAGTGCTGGATGAACCGGATGAAGTGATAATTCCCGGAATCTTTATACAGGATGAGATTTCTTTAAGCGACGACTGGACCTGGCTTCTTGGTGGACGTTTTGATTATGACAAACGCCATGGTGCTATTTATACGCCCCGAACGGCTTTAAAATGGGCTATTTCTGATTTTGATATTCTTCGGCTAAATGCAGGAACAGGCTTCAGGGTTGTAAATATATTTACTGAAGAACACGCTTCGCTTACCGGTGCCCGGGAGGTGGTTATCACCGAGTCGTTAAAGCCGGAACAGTCATGGAATGTAAATTTAAATTACCTGAAGAAGATCTATACTTCGGGAGGGCACTTTATTGGCTTGGATATGTCTGCGTGGTATACCAGGTTTAGTAACCTGATCCTTCCGGACTATGACACCGATCCAAATCAGATCATTTACGATAATTTAGACGGTCGTGCAGTAACAACAGGTGTAAGCCTGAATGCAGAGGTAGCCTTAAGGAACGGTCTTAAGGTAATAGCCGGCGCCAGTGTGATGGATGTTTCCCAGACTGAAAATGGAGAGACCGTCCGTCCTGTACTTACTGAAAGATATTCGGGCACCTGGGGGGTAACCTACGAGATAAGGCCTTGGCAAATGACCATTGATTATACGGGTAATGTATACGGCCCAATGCGGTTGCCTTTGTTAGGTGATCTCGATCCAAGATCTCCCGAATCGCCCCTGTACAGTTTGCAGAATATTCAGTTCACCTATAAAGGATTTAAAGATTTTGAACTCTATGGGGGGGTGAAGAATCTCCTGAACTGGACCCCCGACCGGGGCAATCCTTTTTTGATCGCCAGGGCGAATGATCCGTTTGACAGGGAGGTAACCTTTGATAACCAGGGCAATGCAGTGGCAACCCCCAATAACCCATATGCCCTTACGTTTGACCCGTCCTATGTTTTTGCTCCCAACCAGGGCATCAGGGCCTTTTTCGGATTGAGATATCGTTTAGATTAAGGGTATAAATGAAGAAGTTGCCCGAAAAGCGCTGAATTGTTTATCTTTCCCTTGTGAATGCCCGATCAGAAAACTTCGAATTTGACCTGGTGATCCTCGGTGGAGGAGCCTCCGGCCTGTTGGTAATCGATCAGTTACTTGATGATCCCTTTTTCAGTACCTGGAATATACTTCTTATAGAAAAGGAAGAAAAGGTGACTGATGATCGAACCTGGTGCTATTGGGAAGCCGGAGAAGGGCGATTTGATCAATTACTTACCTGCGAATGGAAGAAGGCGCTATTTAAAAATGAAGTAGAAGATAAATATTTTGACCTCAGTCCTTATACCTATAAAATGCTGAGGAGTTCTGCTTTTTACAAAAGGGTTTACGGCCGTATAAGAGAAAGTTCCGGTGTTCAGGTTTTGTACTCAGAAGTAATGTCTGTCATGGATACCTCCGGTGGCGTTGAGGTTCAATTAAGCGATCGGGTTATTGCTGCTAAAAAATGTCTGAGCAGTGTGCGCGATCTCAGGTTTTTAAAAAATATCAAGAAATATCCCCTGCTCCAGCAGCATTTTGTGGGTTGGTTCATTGAGGTAAGGTCACCTGTATTTGATGAAAAATGTGTTACCCTGATGGATTTCTCCGTAGACCAAAAAGGGAACACCAGGTTTATGTATGTGCTGCCCGTAAGTAAAACAGAAGCCCTGGTAGAGTACACACTTTTTTCTGCAGATCTCCTGGAAGAAAGCGAATACGAAGCTGAGATCATGAAGTACCTGGATAAAGCAGGAATCACCGAGTACCGGATCGTAGAAAAAGAGAAAGGTAATATTCCAATGACGGCCTATCCTTTTCATCATAAAAACTCGAAGAACCTGATGTATATTGGTACTGCAGGAGGTTGGACCAAGGCCAGTACAGGATATACCTTTTACAACGCCATGCGCAAAGCAAAAGCCCTGAAGGAGTTCTTAAAGAGTTCTTCAGATATGCGCAAATTCACCAACAGAACCCGTTTTGATCTCTATGATCGTATCTTTCTGAATGTATTGTTTGCAAGAAACGGCCTCGGGCAGCATCTCTTTAGCAGGATGTTTATAGAAGGGAACCCGATCACCATGCTGAAATTCCTCAACAACAACACGGCCATTGCAGAGGAGTTTGATATTATGGCTGCTATGCCAACGTGGTTGTTCTTAAAGAATATAATCAAACCAACCTCTTAGGTTGTTCTTCGCATGAGCTGATGGGCAAATCCTTTTAAAATGGTCTTTTCGGCTTCACTTCTCTCCAGACTATTCAGGATGTCTAATGCCTTATTCGTGTACTTTTCTATGGCCTGTTGGGTTAGATCGGCTGCGCCGCTGGAGACCACAAGCTCCTTGACAGATCGCACCTTATCTTCAGGGTCTTCAGGTGTGATGGAATACAGGTCTGTGAGCTGCTTGGCATCTGCCGGGCTCAGGTGTTCCAGGGTTTTTAAATACAGAAAAGTCTTTTTGTTCTCAATAATGTCGCCTCCTACCTGCTTGCCGAAAGATGCCTGATCGCCAAATGCGTCAAGGTAATCATCCATGATTTGAAATGCGATACCGAGATTGATCCCGAAATCGTAGATGGCCTGGGCTTCCCGGTCTGATGCCCCTGCAATGATGGCACCCATTTTAAGACTGGCGCCTAATAATACGGCCGTTTTATAGGTGATCATTTTCAGGTATTCATCAATCGTTACGTCATCGCGATTTTCAAAATCAACATCGTATTGCTGTCCCTCACATACTTCTATAGCTGTTTTACTAAATAGCTTTGCCAGTTTTTGAAAAGTTTCAGGTTCGTAGCTTTCAAACAATTGATAGGCTAATATAAGCATGGCATCGCCGGAGAGGATAGCAGTATTTACATCCCATTTCTCATGAACCGTAGCATGGCCTCTTCGCAATGGGGCATCATCCATGATGTCATCGTGCACAAGAGAGAAATTATGGAAGATCTCTACGGCCAGGGCGGCATCAAGAGCATGGCGGTGGTTACCTCCGAAAAGATCTGCTGTGACCAGGGTTAAGGTCGGGCGAAGCCGCTTGCCCCCGAGATTCATGATATAATTCATAGGGTCGTAAAGATTGATGGGTTCTTTACGACTTATTTTAGAGTTCAGGTATTCGCTAAAAACCTCCCGGTAGGCCTCAATGCTCTTCATGCGTACAATTTTTCAGTAAAAATACCACAATTCAGTTTTTTGACCTTTAAAAATGACGTGTTAAATAATTGTAAAACTTTGGAAACTATAATAGTTTTTAAAGTTTCCAAGCTTAATTTTGTCGCGTCATGAGAGAACTAATTTTAAACAAAAGTGCAGAGATGTTCCTGAGCCTCGGCTTCAAGAGCGTTACAATGGATGATATTGCTGCAGCCCTGGGAATCTCAAAGAAGACCATCTATCAGCATTACAGCAATAAGACCGAGTTGGTGCAAGCCTCCGTTTTTTATGTTTTTGAAACAGTTTGCGCCAGTATCAACCGGGTGTGTGAAGCCGGGTTGAACCCCATACAGGAATTATACCAGATCAAAAAGGTGGTACGAGAGCAATTGAAACACGAAAGTTCGTCGCCTTACAACCAGCTGAAAAAGTACTATCCGCAGTTATTTGATCAACTCATAAAAAAGCAATATGAGGTAATGATAGAGAGTGTTACTGAAAACATCAGGCGGGGTATTGCCCTGGGGTTGTTCAGAGACGATGTGGATATCTTTTTTATATCACGGATCTATTTTTCAGGGATGAACAGTATTAAAGATGAAGATCTGTTTCCGCACGAAACCCACTCCATTCAATATTTAACCTCTTTGTTCCTGGAGTATCACCTCCGTGCCATTGTGACCCCGAAAGGTCTTGAAATGCTCAACGAATTTATAAACGAAGAAAAAATTGTTCAGTAATGAATAAATACCTGGTTTTAGGTTTATTGTTTTCAATTTTTACGGTCACCGCCCAGGAAAAGCAATACAGCTTTTCACTGGATGAAGCCATTGATTTTGCTTTGGACAGTAGTTACACGGCTATGAATTCCCGAAGGGAAGTTGCAAAGGCCTTAAAGCGAAAATGGGAAACCACGGCTTCCGGTCTACCCCAGATCGATGCTAACGTTGATTACCAAAATCAATTAAAGCAGCCTGTTTCTCCTATCCCGGCAGAATTCTTTGGAGGAGAGCCCGGTGAATTTGTACCTGTAGTCTTTGGAGTGCAGCAACAAATGAATGCGACGGCCACCCTGCGTCAATTGATCTTTGACGGGTCATATCTGGTGGGGCTTGAAGCAGCTTCAACCTTCCTTGATTATAATGAAAATGCCGATGAAAAAACACGTCTTGAAGTTCGCAAGGCCGTTATTAACGCCTATGGTGGAGTATTGGTAACGCGTGAACGTGCCGCCATTCTGCAAAAAGATAAGGCGAACCTTGAAGAAAATCTAAGGGAAACTACCGCAACTTTTGAGAACGGACTGGCAGAAGAAGAGTCTGTAGAGCAATTACAGATCACCCTTTCTCAGATCGATACAGAGTTAAGCAATTCTCAGCGTCTTCAGGAGATTGCAGAGCAAATGCTGAATATTACCCTGGGTATTCCGGTTGATGCTCGTGTAGAGCTTAAAGATGACCTGAGTGCCCTGGCAGTTAAAAATATGGGGAATGACATTCTGGATCAGGAGCTAAGCCTGGAAGAAAATATTGATTTTAAGATCGCAAGAAACCTTACCGAGCAGCGGGAATTAGAATTAAAGCTGGAAAAAAGCCGTGCCTTACCAACCCTGAACGCCTTTGTGAATTACGGGACAACCGCCTTCGATCAGGACTTTGTTTTTCTAGATGGGCAAACCCCCTGGTTTCAAAGTTCAATTCTTGGGGTAAGCCTTAATATCCCGATTTTCAGTTCTCTGTTGAGAAGTGCAAGAACCCAGCAGGCAAAAATTGCTCTCGATCAATCGCAGACCAGCTTCAGGGAGATCACCCAGCAGATCGAATTAGAGTACAACCAGGCTAAAAGTAATTTTCGGTATGCAGTAGAAAAATACCTGACCTCAGTGAAGAACCTGGATCTGGCCGAACGCATTGAGGCTAAAAACCAGGTAAAGTTCAGAGAAGGAATAGGGAGTAGTTTTGAATTGAGACAAGCCCAGACGCAGCTTTACAGAGCCCAGGAAGAGTACATTGTTTCTATGCTTGATGTAATTAATGCCAAGGCTGCGTTGGAAACCGTATTAAACACCCCTCAATTAAGAATCGATAATTAAGTTTTATAGTTAGCATCACCATGAAAAAATTTATCATATCAAGTCTCATCGCTGTTTTAGTTTCTTCCTGTGGAGGAGGAGAAACTTCTGTTGATGATGTAATAGCCACAGAAGACCTTGCCCAATTGCGTGAAAAGAAAGAAGCTCTTACCATACAACGGGATTCTTTAAATAACAGGATCGGACGTCTGGACAGGGCAATTGCAGCGGTAGATACCGTGCAGAAATTGTCTTTAGTGTCTACCTTCCAGGTAAAGGACACGATCTTTAACCATTTTGTAGAATTACAGGGTAATGTGTCTACCAGGAAAAATCTGATTTTGAATGCAGAGTATGCGGGCATTCTTCAGGAGCTTAAAGTAGAAGAAGGTCAGAAGGTACAGCGGGGGCAAGTGTTGGCCGTTCTCGATGATGGCGGACTGGGGGCTCAGCTTGCACAGTTGCAATCGCAGGCAGAGTTGGCAAAAACCACCTTTGAGCGACAAAAAAGGCTCTGGGATCAGAACATAGGTTCAGAGATTCAGTACCTCACCGCTAAAACTCAGTTTGAGAGTGCCAGTAATGCGGTTACACAGCTTAAAAATCAGTTGGCAAAGACGCGTATAACTGCTCCTTTCAGTGGGACGATAGATCAGGTGATCGCCGATCCCGGAGCGAACCTTTCTCCCGGTATGCCGGTTATCAGGATCGTGAGTCTTGAAAATATGTATGTAGAGGTAGAGGTGCCTGAGATTTACCTGCCTAATATTAAAAAAGGAACTTCTGTAAGAGTGTATTTCCCGGTTCTCGGAGAAGAAGTAGAAACCAAGGTCAGACAAGTGAGTGATTTTATCAGGCCTTCTAACAGAACCTTCAATGTAGAAGTTGGGGTACCCAGCCTGAATGGTATGGTAAAGCCGAATTTGAACGCCAGGGTATTTATAAATGATTACAGCAGTGAAGATGCCATTTTGATACCCCAAAGCATTATTACTGAAAATGCTGCCGGTGAGCAATATGTATATGTTGCCAAAGAGATCGATCAGCAAAACAGGGCGGTTGTAGAGCAAACCGTTGTAAGGGTTGGTAAATCACAGGGAGATCTGGTAGAGATCCTTGAAGGGGTTAAAGCAGGTGATGCGGTGATAGAAGAAGGTGCCAGGAGCTTATTGCCCGGGCAAAGAGTGAAGATATTAAAGTAAAGGAAAAATGAGCAAGATCAAGAAGAATGCCGATAAGGAGTTTGTACTCTCCACATGGGCCATTGAAAACAAGACTACTATCTATGTTCTGATCGGCCTCTTTTTTGTACTGGGCTTGTCGGCCTACTTTGGCATGCCACGGGAGAACTTCCCGGAGGTAAAAGAAACCAAGATCTATATAAGTACCATGTATCCCGGAAATACCTCCGAAGATATTGAGCGACTTATTACCGATCCGCTGGAAGACGAGCTGAAAAATGTGAGCAATGTAGTGGAGATCCTCTCCACTTCTCAGGAAGACTACGCGATCATAACGGTAGAGTTTGATGAGAATATTACGGTAGAGAATGCCAAGCAAAAGGTAAAAGATAAGGTCGACTCTAAAACTGCCGGTGAAGACTGGCCCGTGTTTAATGGAGCCAAGGTAGAACCGAATGTCTTTGATCTGAATCTTTCTGAGGAGATACCAATTCTGAACATTAACCTCAAGGGGAATTATCCTGTTGATAAGCTGAAGGAATTTGCAGAATACCTTCAGGACAAGGTAGAAGATCTTCCTGAAATTAAGCAGGCCGATATTCGGGGTGCCCAGGAGAAGGAGGTTGAGGTAGCCGTAGATATCTATAAAATGATGGCTGCCAAGGTGAGCTTTGATGATGTGCTTAATGCCATCAGAAACGGGAACGTTACCATGTCTGCAGGGAACCTGGTTAAAAGTGATCAGCGAAGAACCATCAGGATATTAGGAGAGATCGAGCGCCCATCAGAGCTGCAAAACTTTGTGGTCAAATCTGAAAATGGGGCTGTTTACCTCAGAGATATTGCCCGGGTTACCTTTAAGGAAGAAGATAAAACCACCTACGCCCGTGAAATGGGTAAAAACGTGGTGATGCTCGATGTTAAAAAGCGGGCGGGAAAAAATATGATCGAAGCGGCCGATAAGATCAATGTGATCATTGAAAAGGCCGTTGCAGATTACTACCCCAGAGACCTGGAAGTGTCTCTGGCAAATGATCAGTCTCAGAAAACCTTGAACCAGGTAGACGACCTGGTAAATAATATCATTTTCGGGGTGATTCTTGTGGTTGGGGTGCTCATGTTCTTCCTTGGTTTTCGAAATGCACTCTTCGTAGGATTTGCCATTCCAATGTCGATGTTCATGAGCTTTATGATCCTTCAGGGATTAGGGTATACCCTGAATACCATGATCCTGTTCGGACTGATCATGGGACTGGGAATGCTGGTTGATAACGGTATTGTGGTTGTAGAAAATGTATATCGATTGATGGATGAAGAAGGCTTGTCCAGGCTGGAGGCTGCCAAGAAAGGGATCGGAGAGATCGCCTTCCCGATCATCATTTCAACAGCGACCACCGTAGCGGCCTTTGTGCCTCTGGGAATGTGGCCCGGGGTAATGGGAGAGTTTATGAAATTCTTCCCCATTACTCTATCTGTAGTTCTCGGTTCCTCTCTTTTCGTGGCCATCTTTATGAATTCCATGCTGGTGTCTCAGTTCATGGAGACCGGGGAAAAGGTATTGACCAGAAAACAACTTATCAGGTTAAGCTTATTATTGGGAGTGCCCGGTATATTGATCATGTTGGTGGGCGGCCCGGTAAGAGGCCTGGGAAGTCTTATGATCTTTACAGCCATCATGTTCTGGATTTATCGATATGCTCTCAAAGGCTGGGCGAATTGGTTTCAGCGCAGGGTGCTTACTGCTATGGAATCCATGTACCAGCGAACCCTTAGGTTTGCTCTCAGCGGTTGGAAGCCCGTGATGTTTGTGGCGGGTATTTTTGGGATGCTTATCCTGGTGTTTATGATGTTCGGTGCTTCCCTTCAAAGCGGCAGAACCAAGGTGGAGTTCTTTCCTGATAATACTCCTAATCAGATCATCGTATACATTGAGTATCCTCAGGGTACCGATATTGAAAAAACGAATAAGATCACCAAAGAAATAGAGGAAAGGGTATACGCGATCATAAATGATGAGGACTATACTGAGGGCGATTATAATTTTCTTACCGAGAGTGCTATTTCCCAGGTGGGTGAAGGGGCAGGGAATCCTATGACCGATGGAGGTTCTGCTGCAGAAATGCCTCACAAGGCCAAGATCACCGCTACCATGAGAGAATATAAGTATCGCCAGGGCAGGGATAGTGAAAAACTTCGTGCCCGTGTTCAGGAAGCCCTGAAAGGGATCTACCCGGGTGTAGCCATCTCTGTTGAGAAAGATGCTGTAGGTCCACCGGCAGGATATCCGATCAACCTGGAGTTGTCCGGAGAAGATTATGATGAACTCATTCAGACAGCTGAAGGAATGTTGAGATACCTTAATACCCGAAATATTGCCGGAATCGAAGAGCTTAAGATCGATGTAAATAAAGGGAAACCATCAATGCAGGTAGAGGTAGACCGCAAAAAAGCGGGAGAGCTTGGAGTCTCTGTCGGGCAGGTTGGTAATCAGTTGCGTCGTTCCCTGTTTGGTGAGAAAGCAGGTATTTACAAAGAAGAAGGGGAAGATTATGATATTTATGTGCGATTTAATGAGGATCTGAGGTATGACCAAAGTGCACTTTTTAATCAGAACATTATTTTCAGAGATCCTTCGAACGGACAGATCAAGGAGATCCCTGTGTCGGCTGTTGCCAGGCAGAAAAACACCTCTTCTTTCAGCGCTATCAAGCACAAAGATCAAAAACGGGTGGTAACCGTATACTCAGGTCTGGCCCCGGGATACACCGATGCACAGGCAGTAGTGAGCAAGATCCGTAAGGAGATGAAAAATTACCAGGTGCCGCAAGGTGTGGAGATCGATTATACCGGACAGCTTGAAGAACAGAATAAGCAGATGCAGTTCCTTATGGGAGCTTTCTTTGCAGGTCTCGGTCTTATTATGTTTCTGCTGGTCTTCCAATTCAGTTCCATCTCAAAACCTACCATCATTATGCTGGCTATCTTCCTGAGCTTCGTTGGGGTGTTCGGTGGATTAATGATCACCGGTTGGCCCTTCGTTATCATGATGACCATGATGGGTATTATTTCCCTTGCCGGGATCGTGGTGAATAATGGGGTGGTATTACTTGATTATACCCAGATACTGATCGATAGAAGGAAGTTGAAATTAGGCCTTGATGAAGGGGCTTACCTCCCCGTAAACGATCTGAAAGATGCCATTATGGAAGGTGGGCGTGCAAGATTACGACCGGTTATCCTCACAGCGATTACTACCATTCTCGGGCTGATCCCGTTGGCAATAGGATTAAATATTGATTTCTTTAGCCTGTTTTCGGAGTTCGATCCAAAAATTTATGTCGGGGGAGATAATGTGGTCTTCTGGGGGCCACTTGCCTGGACAGTGATCTTTGGTCTGATCATAGCCACGTTTTTAACATTGATAATTGTTCCGGCACTATTTTATCTCTCCTACAGATTAAAAATTTGGTTGTTCCGGAAAAGGAATAATTCGGTTGTAGAAGAAGAGAAAAAAGAGGAAGAAGAAATTATACTGGCTTAAGGTTTGTTTTTAATTTAATGTTGAAGAGTCTGCAGGTTTTCTGTAGGCTCTTTTTTTTAAAACAGGGTGAGTTGATCTCCTTCGTTGCGCAGCAGATGTTTTTTTCTCCCTTCGTAAAGGGCGGTATTTAATTGGAAAGATTGGGCATCATTAAAATATTTATTCTTTGCTACCCGTATTAAATGCTGAATCTGTGACGCGATAACACCCTCCCCTTTGTTTCTAACGCCATATCTTGAATCGTTAAGTTGTCCTCCATGGCATTCTTTGATCTGAGAGATGATCTTTTGTGCGCGGTCAGGAAGTGTTTTTTGAACCCAATCTGTAAAGATGGGTCCTACTGCCCCGTTTAAACGAACAACGGTGTAGCCAATACTGTTGGCGCCGGCATCTCTGGCTGCTTCGGCAATGGGCAGGATCTCATGACTGTTGAGGCCGGGGATAATCGGAGCTACCATGACATTTACCGGAATACCCTCTTTGCGGAGGGCCGTAACGGTTTGAAGGCGTTTTTTTATGGAAGCCGTTCTGGGTTCTAAAAGTCTTCGGGTTTTCTCTTCAAGAGTGGTAATTGATATGTGCACCCCTGTCAGTCGATATTCATGTAGGGCGGCAAGTATTTTCAAGTCCCGGAGTATCAGCCCGTTCTTGGTAATGATGCTCACCGGATGCTGGTATTTTAAAAATACCTCCAGGCACTTTTTGGTGATCTGAAATTTCTTTTCAGCAGGTTGATAACAATCGGTATTTCCGGAAAGAACTATCGTCTCAGCCTCCCAATTCCGGGAGCGTAATTTTTTTTCAAGCAGATCGGGTGCACTGCGTTTTACTAAAACGGTTCGCTCAAAATCCAATCCTGCATTAAGTCCCCAATATTCATGTGTGTTACGGGCATAGCAGTAAATGCATCCGTGCTCACAGCCCTGATAGGGGTTCATTGACCAGGACATGCCTACATCAGGGCTGGTTACCTTGTTAACAATAGATTTTGGGTCGGTAAATAAATACCTGGTTTTGTTTTCTTCGGCACTCTCCCCTTCCTTTCTGCAATATTCAAGGTAGTTCTCATCCCACTCCTGGTGGTGTTTCTCGAATTTGTTGGGGTGGTTGATCCGGGCTCCCCGACCATGTGTATTTATAACGCTCTTGGACATAATCCAAAAATAAGGAAAAATTCCTAAATATTAAGATTTATTGTGAAGCTGTAAATTTTCTTGTACCTTTTTTCTGTATTTAATTTTCTCAGTTTCAAATATGAATAGAAGATCCTTTGTAAAGAATGTTAGTACCGGTGCGGCCGGTTTATATATTGTTCCTGCCCATGTGTTGGGTGGTAAGCATGTTCCCCCCAGTGATACGGTTTATCTGGCTGCTTTCGGTGTTGGTGGTCGTGGTTCGAATGTTATCAGTGCTCTTGATGATACCAAAAGAGTGAAGTTTGTAGCACTTTGTGATGTGGATGATGTCAGGGCAGCTGATACCTATGCAAATTTTCCGGAATCAAAACGGTACAGCAATTTTAGAGCGGTCTATGATAATCACCTTAATGAGATCGATGGGATCATGGTGGCTACCCCAGATCATACCCATGCTTCTATAGCAATTCCTTTTATGATGGAGGGTAAACATGCCTATGTAGAAAAGCCTTTGACCCACAATATCAGGGAAGCCAGGCTTATGCAGGAAATTGCAGCCGAAAAGAATCTTGTAACTCAGATGGGGAACCAGGGAAGTTCCGGAGATGGGATACGTACCCTTACAGAATGGATGGAAAGCGGGGTTCTGGGTAAGGTGAACCGGGTAGATTGCTGGACAAATCGTCCGGTATGGCCCCAAGGCCTTGGTTTGGATGTTGAAAAGCAGGAAATTCCGGAATCTCTTAACTGGGACCAATGGCTTGGTCCTGCAGCTATGAGACCCTATAACAGGGCTTATCTTCCTTTTAGATGGAGAGGCTGGTGGGATTTTGGTACCGGGGCTCTCGGTGATATGGGATGCCATATTCTGGAATCCCCCTTTAAGTCACTCGGGTTAGGATATCCGTTAGAAGCAGAAGCCAGCTGTACAACAGTTTGGTCAGGCGATTTCGTAGAATCGCCTCGTACAGATGGTTGTCCTCCATCTTCCGTGGTCCGGTTGAAATTCAGATCAGAGATGCATGGTGAGGTGGAAGTTAATTGGTACGATGGGGGTATTTTGCCTGAGATACCCGAATTATTATCTCCTGAAGAAACCATTGGTGACCCTGCAGGGGGAAGCATCTTTTACGGTGAGAAGGGGGTGGCCGTGAGTGATACCTATTCTCGAAATCCGCGGATACTGAAGGCCTATCAAAACAGCGTGGGTGATTTCCCTAAACGCTATATAAAAAGACAAAAAGAAGATCATGCACGAAATTGGATTAATGGGATCCTGAAAGGAGGAGATACCTCATCTCCTTTCTCTTATGGAGGTAAGCTTACTGAGGCTGTTCTTATGGGGAACCTGGCAATAAGATCATTTCAGTATAAGGTTTTGGAAGAAGGGAAAAATAGAGACTACTATACCTATCCCGGTCGTAAAAAGTTGATATGGGATGGAGAAGCTATGCGGGTTGTAAATTTCGAAAAGGCCAATGAGTGGGTTCATGGTTCTTATCGGGATGGATGGAAGTTGGGTACATCACTTACGTAATGAAGTTAAGATATAGAAAAATAAAAAAGGCGGATCAATGATCCGCCTTTTTTGCCCCAAATCTTACCATGAACTTAACCTACTTATGCTATGGTGATATAAAAGTATGTGGTAGGAATTTGCTGTTGAAAGTATAGGGTTGAAAAACACTTTAATTAGTTGAAATACAGCGGTGTAATTAATTTCTGCTATTCGCTGAAGATTTGTAAAGCAGTTAATTGAAGCCATAAGTGTAGTCTTGTCGTAAATAAAAAGGCGGATCAGTGATCCGCCTTTTTTGCCCCAAATCTTACCATGAACTTAACCTACTTATGCTATGGTGATATAAAAGTATGCGGTAGGAATTTGCTGTTAAAAGTAAAGGGTTGAAAAGCGGTTTAATTAGTTGAAATACAGTCGTGTAGTGTTTTTCTGTTATCATCTAAAGAATTGTAAATCAGTGATTTAAGGGAGAGGTTGTAAAAGTGTCGTAAATAAAAAGGCGGATCATTGATCCGCCTTTTTGCCCCAAATCTTACCATGAACTTAACCTACTTATGCTATGGTGATATAAAAGTATATGGTAGGAATTTGCTGTTAAAAGTAAAGGGTTAAAGAGCGCTTTAATTAGTTGAAATACAGTCGTGTAGTGCTTTTCTGTTAAATGCTAAAGAATAGTAAATCAGTCATTTAAGATTTATATTGTAGTCCTGTCGTAAATAAAAAGGCGGATCATTGATCCGCCTTTTTGCCCCAAATCTTACCATGAACTTAACCTACTTATGCTATGGTGATATAAAAGTATATGGTAGGAATTTGCTGTTAAAAGTAAAGGGTTAAAGAGCGCTTTAATTAGTTGAAATACAGTCGTGTAGTGCTTTTCTGTTAAATGCTAAAGAATAGTAAATCAGTCATTTAAGATTTATATTGTAGTCCTGTCGTAAATAAAAAGGCGGATCAATGATCCGCCTTTTTTGCCCCAAATCTTACCATGAACTTAACCTACTTATGCTATGGTGATATAAAAGTATATGGTAGGAATTTGCTGTTAAAAGTAAAGGGTTAAAGAGCGCTTTAATTAGTTGAAATTCAGTTATGTAGACCTTTCCTGGTAAATATCAAAGAATTATAAATCAGTGATTTAAGGGGAGGGTTGTAGAACTGTCGTAAATAAAAAGGCGGATCAATGATCCGCCTTTTTTGCCCCAAATCTTACCATGAACTTAACCTACTTATGCTATGGTGATATAAAAGTATGCGGTAGGAATTTGCTGTTAAAAGTAAAGGGGTAAAAGGCGTGTTAATTAGTTGAAATACAGTCGTGTAGTGTTTTTCGGTTATTTTCTAAAGAATTGTAAATCAGGGACTTAAAGGGAGTGTTGTAGAAGTGTCGTAAATAAAAAGGCGGATCATTGATCCGCCTTTTTGCCCCAAATCTTACCATGAACTTAACCTACTTATGCTATGGTGGTATAAATGTATATGTAAGGATAGCACTGTTAAAAGTAATGGGGTGAAAAGCACTTTAATTAGGTGAGTTGTTTTATATGGTTCGGAGTGGCCAATATGTTGTAAGGTTTGAAGTGCATACATGATTCATTTCTGCTTGTTTTTATAAGTGCATTAAAAGAGATTGGTTGATGTAGTAATGTGGAGTATTAACCCTTAATGATCCTGGCTTATTGGTCCGAATTTTATTTATGTATCAATTCTTTTTTGTGGTTTGCCTTGATCCTTTTCAATCCTGTACAAGGTTCGCTTTTCAGGTAATAGGTTTTTAGCCGGTCAGGGATAATAGCTTAGAAAGGGAAATTGATTGAGAGAGGCTCGAATGATCCTTGTTTTTGGAATAGGTATAAAATAAAAAAGGCAGATCAATGATCTACCTTTTTTGCCCCAAATCTTACCATGAACTTAACCTACTTATGCTATGGTGACATAAAGATAATGTCATGGGGTGGGATAAATATTAATAATCGGATAAAGCGCAAAATAATCCGATAAAATGCATGTCGACGTTTGCTTATGACAAAACCATTAATAAGCCCGTTCTTTTATTCCTTCATAAAAGTTGATAAAAGCCCTGTTAACTACGCGGTTTCCTCCTGGAGTCGGGTAATCTCCTGTAAAATACCAGTCTCCAAGATTGTGCGGACACGCTTTGTGCAGGTTGTCAACCGTTTGATAAAGAATTTTGACCTCGGCATTAATACCTTCAGGAGCCAGGATCTCCGAAATTTTTTCTGAGATCTCGTCGTCAGTAAAAGGTTCGTAAATTTCTTTAACGGCATTAACTACTTCTTTGTCTTCAAAGTCTACCTGGGCCAGGCACTTCTCGTAAACTTCATCAACCTTATAATAGGTGCCTCTGTCCTTGTGAAGTTCCAGGGCTGCACGAAAGGCAACAAGGTCTTCCAGGCGGGCCATGTCAATACCGTAGCAATCCGGGTATCGGATCTGTGGTGCAGAAGAAACTACCACGATCTGTTTTGGGTGCAGTCTGTCTAATATTCTTAGGATACTCTTCTTTAGAGTCGTACCCCTGACTATACTGTCGTCTATGATAACCAGGTTGTCTGAGGGTTTTACTGAACCGTAAGTAATGTCATATACGTGGGCAACCAGGTCGTCTCTGCTGCTGTCTTCTGTAATAAAGGTTCTCAGTTTAGCATCTTTAATGGCGACCTTTTCAATTCGGGGTCGCATATTGAGAATTTTATTCAGTTCTTCAGGTGTGAGCGTTTCTTTTCCGGCCAGAATTTTTTCTTCCTTTCTCTTATTGAGGTAGGTTTGAGCCTCCTGTACCATCCCGTAGAAAGACGTTTCTGCTGTATTTGGAATATAAGAGAATACCGTATTCTCAAGGTTCTGATCTACGCTTTCCAGGATCTTCGGGAAAAGTAATTTCCCCAGGTCTTTACGTTCCTGGTAGATCTCAGCATCTGACCCTCTTGAAAAATATATTCTTTCAAAAGAACAGGCCTTGCGCTCAAGAGGTTCAAGGATTCTCTTGGTTTTTACACTGCCGTCTTTTTTAATGATAATGGCCTTTCCGGGGTCCAATTCTTTAACGGTGTCAAATTCTACATCAAATACCGTTTGAATTACGGGTCGTTCTGATGCAACCACCACTACTTCTTCATCCTGGTAGTAATACGCCGGACGAATACCGGCTGGGTCTCTTAAAACAAAGGCATCTCCATGACCAATTAGTCCGGCCATGGCATAGCCGCCATCCCAGTTTTTCGCTGCTCTCCTTAAAATTTTCGCAACGTTCAGGCGGTCGGCAATGATAGGGGAGGCTTCCATTTTAGAATACCCTTCTTTTTTAACTTCCTTGTAAAGCTTGGCAACGGCATCGTCTAAAAAATGACCGATCTTCTCCATTACCGTGATGGTGTCAGCCTTTTCTTTTGGATGCTGCCCAAGTCTGATCAGGTTGTCGAAAAGCTCATTAACATTGGTCATGTTAAAGTTTCCGGCAACGATAAGATTACGGTGCATCCAATTGTTCTGTCTAAGGAATGGGTGAACGCTTTCAATGCTGTTTTTTCCAAAAGTACCGTACCTCACGTGTCCAAGCATCAATTCGCCCAGGTAAGGCATGTTTTTCTTTAAAACCTCCACATCGTCTTTGTATTCGGGATGCTCCAGTAAAACCTCATTGATTCTGGAGTTGATCTGCTGGAAAATGTCCTGGATGGGTTGGGCTTGATTAGAGCGTACACGGCTCATATAGCGCTCACCGGGAAGCATATTCATTTTGATGCTGGCAAAACCGGCACCGTCCTGACCACGATTGTGCTGTTTCTCCATCATCAGGTACATCTTATTGATGCCGTAAAATGCGGTTCCGTACTTTTCCTGGTAATACTCTAAAGGTTTACGTAATCTTACTAGTGCGATCCCGCATTCATGTTTAATAGCGTCACTCATGGGTTTCTTGTTAATTGAAGCCTTTGGCGTATGCCGATCAGGCTAGCTTTATATCGAATTGTGTAAGGTCTTTAAATTGCTGCAATCTGCGGTTGATCTCGGTTTTTTTAAGGGTCTCCATACGTTCAGTTCCAAATTTTTCTACCGAAAAAGAGGCCAGGTTAGAACCGTGAATAACTGCATTTTTCATGTTCTCGAAAGAATAATCTTTTGATGCAGCAAGATAGCCTGCAAAACCACCGGCAAAGGTGTCTCCTGCTCCGGTAGGGTCAAAGATCTCTTTTAACGGCAGAGCCGGAGCAAAAAATATGTTTTCATTGTGGAATAATAATGCCCCGTGTTCTCCTTTTTTGATCACCACATATTTAGGTCCCATTTCATGAATTTTTGCCGCGGCATTTACCAGAGAGTACTCTCCGGAAAGCTGTCTGGCTTCTTCATCATTAATGGTGATCACGTCAACCTTTCTGATTACCTCCTTCAACTCCTCCGGGGTATTATCCATCCAGAAGTTCATAGTGTCAAGTATGGTAAGAGCAGGTTTGGTTTCCATTTGATCAATCACGCCTAGTTGGACGTTGGGATGCAGGTTTCCTAACATAAGGATCTCCGATTCGGTGTATTGGGCAGGAACCACAGGTTTGAAATCTGCCAGTACATTGAGTTGTGTGTCCAGGGTCTCTCTTACATTAAGGTCGTTCATGTACTTCCCTTTCCAGAAAAAGGTCTTCCCTCCTTCAACAATTTCCACTGCAGAGATATCTATCTTGCGGTCTGTTAACAGTTTGAGGTGTTTGTCGGGAAAATCATCGCCCACTACAGACACTATGGCCGAATCAATTTCAAAATTTGAGGCGGCGAGCCCTATAAAAGTGGCTGCACCTCCCAGTATTTTATCGGTTTTTCCAAATGGTGTTTCAATAGCGTCAAAGGCAACGGTACCAACAATAAGTAATTTTCCCATGCATTAAATTTTTTGCAAATATAAGGCTAGTTTTCCAGTATTACTTTCAGATTTTCAAAAGAATGAAAGGGCACATTGGTGATGATGGAGTTCAGTAACCATGCGGGAATTATCCCGTTCGGATCGCCGTAAAGTTGCTGGGTAACCTCTACCATTCCGTTGCGCAGTGCACGTATTTTCCAATGTCCTTTAAACCTTGTGGTTCGAATAACATCTTCCGGGGTTTTTCTTAGGCTGTTATCTGCCGGGCTGATGTCAACATAGTAGTTCCCGGGGCGGGGTTCGCTGACTTTGATGAGGGAGAGATTTTCACGGTCCCTGAGTGGCCAGGGAAGATCGTTTAACATCCAGATCACAAAAGTGCTGTCATTGTACGACAACACCTCTTCGCTCTTAGCGGTTTTGTGATTCCACTCCCATAAACGGTCGCCATCACAGATCACTTTCAAGGCTTTTTCCGGGGTGGTTTTTGCGGTCAGTACAGCCTTGTATTCATTAAATTGTGTCGAGTCGAGTTGGCGGGTGTAGACCTTAATATGGTCTGATTTTTTTTGAAGCTGCCATTCCTGAGCCTGGAGCAGGCCGAAGGATAAAAGGCATATGCATAAAATCCGACGCTGTATCATATAAGGGCAATTTTTGCCAAAAATACAATATTGATCTGAAATCCAGGGTCTTGCTTTAGTCCTGGGAGTCGAACCCGGAGTCGGGAGGGAGGTTATCGCCCTGGGAAGCTTTTACGGCGAGGGCATCACAGCGCTCATTCTGGGGGTGGTCATTGTGGCCTTTTACCCACTGCATGGCAACCTTATGTTTGCGGTACTCTTTTAAAAATTTTATCCACAGATCAGGGTTTTTTTTGTCTTTAAACCCTTTACGTTCCCAGTTAAATACCCATCCTTTGTTTACAGCATCGACCACATATTTCGAGTCGCTGAAAACGGTAACCCGGGTATTGGGGTATTTCAATTTTTTTAAGGCTTCGATAACCGCTAAAAGCTCCATACGGTTGTTAGTGGTCTTTTTGAACCCTTCCGAAAATTCCTTTTTGTAAGGCTTTCCAACCCATTCCATCACAATGCCATAACCTCCTGGTCCGGGATTACCTCTTGAAGCTCCGTCTGTATATATATGTACCTGACTGTTATTTTTCATCCAATAGGTTTTCGATGATCCTGGGGTAATGGGTGTATTCGAGCTGATGTATCTTCCCGGCCAGGCACTCTGCATCATCCTTTGTTTCTATGGCAGTTCTGGCCTGGAAAATAATGCCGCCTTCATCGTAATGCTCATTGACGTAATGTATGGTGATACCACTCTCCTTCTGTCGATCCTCGATCACGGCCTTGTGAACGTTCATGCCATACATGCCCTTTCCTCCGTAAGCAGGTAAAAGGGCGGGGTGGATATTTATTATCCGACCCTCAAATTCATGGATCAGGCTTTCAGGGATCTTCCAGAGGTAACCGGCAAGAACGATCAGGTCAGGCTGCAGGGCGCTTAGTAAAGCCGTAACCACACCGTTGCTCATGGCCTCGCGGTTAAAGCTCATGGCACTAACATGAAGTTCTCTGGCGCGGTCAAGTACTTTTGCCTCCTTTTTATTAGATAACACCAGGCTAACCCGTGCTTTTTCAGAATCCTGGAAATAACGAATAATGTTTTCTGCATTGGTGCCTGAACCGGAGGCGAAGATGACGATACTTTTCATGAGAATTCGGTGGATATATGCTAAGGCAAAAAAAAGAATAATATTCCATAAAGAGAAGCTCAGGGTCCTAAATCATTGGTGTAAAAATTATTATCTTTAAAGGTAACTTTTATTGATAAAACCTTTTTTATAACCAAAGTTTTTTATTTTTGCCAACAATTAAATTTTAAAACAAACAAATTATGTCAGACATTGCATCAAGAGTAAAAGCGATCATCGTAGACAAATTAGGTGTTGATGAGAATGAAGTAGTTGCAGAAGCAAGCTTCACCAACGATCTCGGAGCAGATTCTCTGGATACTGTTGAGCTTATTATGGAATTTGAAAAGGAATTTGATATCCAGATTCCGGATGATCAGGCGGAAAACATTGCCACTGTTGGTCAAGCGATCAAATATATCGAAGAAGCAAAATAAGAACTACCTATAAGGCTTACTACCAAAAATTTATTCATGCTTTTTGCATGAATAAATTTTTTTGGTAGTTTTTCAATTGTTTTAGAACAATAAATTCTTTTCTATGGAACTTAAGCGAGTTGTTGTAACCGGATTAGGAGCATTAACCCCCATCGGTAATAATATTGAAGAATATTGGGAGGGATTAAAAAGCGGTAAAAGCGGGGCTGCCCCTGTTACCCACTTTGATGCTTCGAATTTTAAAACCCAATTCGCATGTGAGATCAAGAACTTTGACCCGACCGATTTTATAGATCGTAAAGAGGTTCGCAGAATGGATCGTTTCGCCCAGTATGCCATGGTTACGGCCAAAGAGGCTATGGATGATTCTCAGCTGGATCTTGAAAAGATCGATAAATATCGTGTAGGAGTGATCTGGGGAGCAGGGATCGGAGGTCTGGAGACCTTCCAGGAAGAGGTGATGAACTACGCCAAAGGCGATGGAACTCCTCGGTTTAATCCTTTCTTTATCCCAAAAATGATCGCTGATATAGCGCCGGGTCTGATCTCCATAAAGTACGGTTTCATGGGGCCAAACTATACGACTGTATCGGCATGTGCATCTTCGGCAAATGCCATTATCGATGCCCTTAATTCTATTCGCTTAGGGCATACCGATGTGGTGATCACCGGAGGTTCTGAAGCTGCAGTTACGGCTGCGGGAATGGGAGGTTTTAACGCCATGCATGCCATGAGTACCCGTAATGATGACCCTCAAACCGCCTCAAGACCTTTTGACGCCAACCGTGACGGATTTGTACTTGGTGAAGGGTCTGGAGCGCTGGTGCTTGAAGAATACGAGCACGCAAAGGCCAGGGGCGCCAAGATCTACGCAGAAGTTGTAGGCGGTGGGCTGTCTTCTGATGCCTACCATATGACCGCACCGCATCCTGAAGGGATCGGAGTGGTTGCTGTAATGCAGAACTGTTTGAGAAATGCCGGAATGAAGCCGGAAGACGTGGATGCTATTAATACCCACGGTACATCGACCCCTCTGGGAGATGTAGCTGAATTGAAAGCGATCGGAAAGGTGTTTGGTGATCATGCCAAAAACCTGAATATCAACTCTACCAAGTCAATGACCGGACACCTGCTGGGTGCGGCTGGTGCAGTTGAGGCTATTGCTTCCATTCTTTCTTTAGAGCACGGTGTTGTGCCTCCTACGATCAATCATGAGACCGTAGATGAGAACATCGATCCGGAACTCAATTTAACCCTGAATAAGGCTCAAAAACGCGATATGAAGGTTGCTATGAGTAATACGTTCGGGTTTGGAGGGCATAATGCTTGTGTCCTGTTTAAGAAATTGGACTAGTCGTCAATCCAACTGAATGAAATTCATTCGTAAAATATTAAATTCCCGGTCTACTCAAGGCGGGGATTTTTTTTTGGAACTCACAAATATCCTGGGATTTAAGCCCAGGGAGATTCGTTATTACAAAAAAGCATTCACCCATCGATCCATGAATCGTAAGGATGCTAAAGGTAATTCAGTGAATTATGAACGCTTGGAGTTTCTGGGCGACGCCATGTTGAGTTCTATCATTTCACATTTTCTATTTAATGAAGTGCCTTCAGGAGATGAAGGGTATCTAACCAAAATGCGTTCCAAGGTGGTTAGTCGTGAGCATCTGAACGAACTTGGAAAGGACCTCAGGCTATTGGATTTTGTAGAGAGCAAGATCAATAAAGATAACTTCGGCGATAATATTCATGGCAATGTTTTCGAAGCCCTGGTCGGGGCGATCTACCTGGACAGAGGGTATGAATTTTGCCAGCGTTTTATTGAAAGTCGGGTGATAGAGCCCTATGTGGATATCGAGCAACTGGAAGGTAAGATCATAAGTTATAAAAGTCTGATCATTGAGTATTGCCAGAAGGAAAAGAAGTCATTCCTCTTTGACGTCTTTGAAGATGATGGGAATGACGATCAGAAGCATTTCGGGGTAAAGCTCTTTATTGATAAGAAATTGGTAGCCAAAGGCCGGGCAACTTCTAAAAAGAAAGCCGAGGAAAGTGCGGCAAGAAGAGCTTACTACGCCTTGCAATCTAAGATCGATCGAGTGCTGTAACTCCAACGATTTCGTAGATTTTTCACCTCCCTTACAATATTAAAAGTTGCTAAGTAGTTGAAGTAGCAGTATCTTTATACGAGATTGTATGATCATTTATGACCGTCTACAAGTTAACGGATGATTTTTTTGACGACAGCTATGCCTTGATCGCCATCCACAGTTCCCTCGATTCTTATCGATTAGCCTATTTTTTAAATGGGTTGTTGGGTCTTCAGCTTCACAGGCCGAGAAAAGACCTGGTGTTGTATGATCGGGTGACTTTTGAGACGTATCAAGCCTATGAAAAAAGGTCCGATCTGCAATGGCACCTGGTGGCCAATAAGGCCAGTGTGGTGCAAAAAAGCCGGGAGGTGGTTCCGGATATGTTCGGAGGCCCTGTGGCTGAGAGAACCTATTACGTGCTGCCGGAATATCCCAAAGTAGATCATCTTCTAAAAATTGATGATGGCGAAGGAGGTATGCCGCCGGTTCTTGATATTTTAAAAAAGATAAAGCATTTGCCGGGACTGATCACGGCGTATGAGGTCGATACTGACCGATTGAAATCTAAGGATAATTTAATTTTTTTAGCGAATGCCTAAAAGGAAGAAAACGAAAATAGTAGCAACATTAGGGCCGTCAACCAGTACCAGGGAAACCCTGAAAGAAATGATGGAGGCCGGTGTAAATGTGTTTAGGATTAACTTTTCTCACGCCGATTACAGCGATGTGGAAGAAAGAATACGTCTTATTCGCGAATTAAATGAGGAATTCAATTTTAATACGGCGATTCTTGCCGACCTGCAGGGGCCGAAACTCCGTGTAGGGGTGATGAAGGAAGATGTGATCGTGAATCCCGGAGATGAGATCATTTTTGAAACAGGAGAGCCCTTTGAAGGTACAGCCGAAAGGGTGTATATGAACTACAAGGAGTTTCCGAGAGATGTGAACCCCGGTGAGCGTATTCTCCTTGATGACGGGAAGCTCATCTTTGAGGTTACCGGTACCGATAAGGTGAAACAAGTTAAGGCCAAAGTAATTCAGGGTGGCCCGCTCAGATCCAAAAAAGGGGTCAACCTGCCAAATACGAATATTTCTCTCCCTGCGCTTACAAAAAAGGATATTAAGGACGCTAAATTTGCCTGCGCTCAGGAGGTCGATTGGATCGCCCTTTCTTTTGTAAGGCATTCTGCAGATCTGATGGACCTGCAGAAGCTCATAGAGGAGCACTCCAAATACAAGATCCCTATTGTTGCAAAAATAGAAAAGCCCGAAGCCGTTGAGAATATAGATAAGATCGTTGCTTATTGCGATGGTCTTATGGTGGCTCGGGGTGATCTGGGGGTAGAGATCCCGGCACACGAAGTTCCTTTGGTACAAAAGCAATTAGTACTGCGTGCCAAAAAGGCCAGGATTCCTGTGATCATTGCCACACAGATGATGGAGACCATGATCTCCAGCCTGACACCTACCAGGGCCGAGGTGAATGATGTGGCTAATTCAGTAATGGATGGAGCCGATGCGGTGATGCTTTCAGGAGAGACTTCTGTGGGGTCGTATCCGGTACAGGTGATCGAGAAAATGTCAAGTATCATATCCAGCGTAGAGCATTCTCCCCTGATCAAAGTGCCTCAGGAACCGCCGCATATTAAGACCAAAAGATATATTACAAAAGCCATATGTTACCATGCTGCAACCATGGCTAATGAGATCAATGCTAAAGTGATTTCTACCCTGACCAATAGTGGGTACACAGCCTTTCAGATCTCGGCCTGGAGACCAAAATCGCATATTTTGGTGTTTACCTCTAATAAACGGATCTTAACCCAACTCAGTTTACTTTGGGGGGTGAATGCCTTTTATTACGATAAATTCGTAAGTACCGATCAGACCATTGAAGATGTGAACATTATGGCTAAAGATCGCGGATTTCTTGAGAAGGGCGATATGATCGTTAGTCTCGCAGCCATGCCGATCAAAGCGAAGGGGATGGTAAATACCCTGAGAGTTACTGAGATTTAAATAATTCTTATAAAGGATAAAAAAAGATCGGCACCGAAAGGTGCCGATCTTTTTATTTTAAAAGGGGATGTTACAATTCCCTTACCCAGATGTTTCGGTAACTCACCCCGCTGTTGTCATTGTGATCCTGCAGCATAAGAGGTGCTTTGCCGTGTGGGTTGTTTTTCGGCCAGCCTATATACTCCGTAGTGCCTTCTATGGTAACATGGTCTTGTATCAAGACTCCGTTGTGAAGTACGGTTACAGTTGCAGAACTCACCTTGTTGCCCTCTCCGTCCCACTCCGGCGCATGATAAATAATGTCATATACCTGCCATTGCCCCGATGGTTTGCTGGCATTTACAAGGGGAGGATGTTGTTTGTAAACAGCACCGGCTTGCCCGTTCACATAGGTGGGGTTGTCATAACTGTCTAAAACCTGAACCTCGTATAAGCTCTGTAAAAAGATCCCGCTGTTCCCGCGGTTTTGTCCGTCCGCTCTTGGGCTTTCCGGATTTTTCCATTCAATGTGCAATTGAATATCACCAAATTCCTGTTTGGTTCTTATATTTCCTGATCCATCAGCAACGGTCATGCTGCCGTCGGGATTCAGGGTCCATGCTACAGGAGTGTCCGGGTCGTCAGCGCTTTCCCAGGCATCCACATCCTCACCGTTAAAAAGAATAATGGCATCAGCCGGGGGTTCCGGATAACTTCCTGGGCTTACCTTTTCCGGAACAGGCTCCCAAATTTCGGTAGCTTCCGGTTCTGTAGGTTCTTGTTCAGTTGTTGTGGTCTGTTGCGTTTCGGGGGTGGTTGCTGTTTCCGAAGCCGCCTGTTCCTGTTTGCACGAAAACAGCAAAAGGGCACAGGCTATGATTGTTGGTGCTTTCAAAAAGTTATAGTTTTTTAATTTTAATATTTCGGTACGATACCTTATCAGAGTGATCCTGGAGGGCGATCTTTCCTTTTGGAAATTGGCCGAAGTCTTTCCAGTTTGCAAATTTAGAGTCTTTCACCATGGTGTTCCAGGCTTCCCCATGAACGGGAAATTCTGTTATGAGCACCCCATTGTGTATTACGCTACCCTGGTTAGCCTTATGGTCTATTCTGATCACAAAAGTATTCCATTCTCCAACCGGGGAGGTTACATCTTCTGAGGGCTCTACCATATCGTACAGTGCTCCTGCCTGATGGGTTTTACCTTTGATCTTGGCGTCAGGATGCCTGAGGTTGTCAAGTACCTGTATTTCAGGACCCGTAAAATAGGGTTCGTTGTACTGCTCCATTTCCTGTACCCCCCACATGATGCCACTGTTGCCACCTTCAGAGATCTTCCATTCAATATGGAGTTCAAAAGATTCAAATTCCTGGTCAGTAACTATATTATGCTTTTCCCCTTCTGCAGGGTAAAAGGTCAATGCGTTGTCTTCGATCTTCCAGCTTTCCGGAAAACTGTCCTTGTCTTTTCCGTATTCGTGCCAGGCATCTGTAGATGTTCCGTCAAAGAGAACGATCCAGTCCTCCTTCATTTGACTTTCCTTATGAGGGTTGACTTCCTCTGCGGCAGTTAGTTCAGGATTGGTGTCTTTTTTTTCTTCCTTGCAGGCATTAAGCAGGGTTAAGGCCATGAAGGTCAGGGCTAATTTTCTCATTTTAAGTTCAGAATTTTTTTGAGGTGTTCCTTGTCGATGTCGGCCCCGGCAAAATCGTCGAAGGCCTTTTGGGTAGCTTCTATAATATGGCTTTGAATAAAGGGGGCGCCTTCCCGGGCGCCTTGCTCCGGACTCTTTATGCAACACTCCCATTCCATAACCGCCCAGACATCACATCCGTACTGGGTGAGTTTAGAAAATATAGTCTTGAAATCAATTTGACCATCTCCCGGAGAACGATATCTTCCGGCTCTGTCGCCCCAGTTGTTATAGCCGCCAAAGGCACCTTTCTTACCGGTAGGGTTGAATTCAGAATCTTTTACATGGAATGATTTGATGAACTCGTGGTAGTGATCAATGTATTCTATATAATCTAGTTGCTGAAGTACAAAATGAGATGGATCGTAAAGGATATTAACCCTTTTATGGTTTCCGGTAGCTTCCAGAAACCGCTCAAAGGTATCTCCGTCATGAATATCCTCTCCCGGATGCACCTCGTAACACACATCAACACCTTGTTCATCAAAGGTGTTTAAGATGGGCATCCAGCGCTTGGCAAGTTCTTCAAACCCCATCTCCACCAAACCGGGTGGTCGCTGCGGCCATGGGTGCCAGGTGTGCCATAATAATGCTCCTGAAAAAGTAGCATGAACATCAAGGCCCAGGTTTCTCGAGGCCCTGGCTGCTTTTTTAACCGTTTCAACAGCCCATTCAGTTCTGGCTTTGGGATTATTCTTTAAATGATCGGGTGCGAAATTGTCGAACATAATATCATAGGCCGGATGCACTGCCACAAGCTGTCCCTGTAAATGGGTAGAGAGTTCTGTGATCTCAAGTCCGTAGCTGTTGATCTTTCCTTTGAGTTCGTCGCAATAGGTTTTGCTTTCTGCGGCCTTATCCAGGTCAATAAGAAACTTTTCCCAGGTGGGTATTTGTATCCCCTTATAACCGAGGTCAGCAGCCCATTTACACATCCCATCCAGGGAGTTGAACGGGGCTTTGCTGTCTACAAATTGCGCCAGGAATATGGCCGGTCCTTTAATCGTTTTCATATGATCTTTTCTTAAAGTTTGGTCCAGGCTGCATTGTTTTTATCACTCTCAACAGCCGCGTGAATAAATTTTACACCCCTTAGGCCGTCTTCCACTCTTGGATAGTCCTGTGCGGGCACGGTATTGCCTTCAAGTCGTGCCATGAGTTCCTTACCGAAGTTGCGGTAAACCGTTGCAAAGGCTTCCAGGTATCCCTCCGGGTGCCCTGAAGGTATACGAGAGCTGGAGGCGGCTGCTTCGTAAAGGCTGTTGCCCCCGGGGGTGAATACCTTAAATGGTTCATCCAGCCAACGGGTATACAGTTTGTTGGGTTCTTCCTGATGCCATTCCAGGCTGCCTTTTTCTCCATAGATCCTGATCGCGAGGTTGTTTTCTTCTCCGGTGGCGATCTGTGAAAAAGAGATAGTGCCTTTGGCGCCGTTGCTAAGACGTACTAACATATTACCATCGTCATCAAGAGTTCTTCCCTGACCGAATCTTCCCAGGTCTGCAGCCATTTCGCTGATCGATAACCCGGTAATGAATTCAAGAAGGTTTTCGGCATGAGTGCCAATGTCGCCAAGGGCTCCGCCAACCCCCGATTTACTGGGGTCGGTTCGCCAGGCGGCCTGTTTGTTGTCTGTTTTTTCTACCTCTGTAGCCAACCAGCCCTGTAAGTATTGTACCTGTACCTTTCTGATGGTTCCCAGATCTCCGTTAGCGATCATGTCTCGGGCCTGTTTTACCATGGGGTAGCCTGTGTAATTATGCGTCAGGGCAAAGAGAAGTCCGGTTTTTTTAACAAGGTTAACAAGGGTTTCAGACTCTTCTACAGTAAGGGTCATAGGTTTGTCGCATACCACATGAAATCCATTTTCGAGGGCCATTTTAGCAGGTTCAAAATGCATGTGGTTGGGGGTTACGATGGCCACAAAGTCCATCCGTTCTCCCTCGGGAAGTTGTTTTTCTTTTTCTATCATCTCCTGGAAACTTCCGTAACAACGTTCTTCCGGTAAAAACAAGGCTTTTCCTGATTTTTTCGAACGTTCGTCATTGCTGCTGAAAGCGCCGCAAACCAGGTCGATCATCCCGTCAATAGAAGATGCTTTTCGGTGAACATCACCTATAAAGGAGCCGATGCCCCCGCCGATCATTCCCATTCTTAATTTTCTCATAGCTTATTCTTTATATTCTACCTCTTCGTTCTTGAATAAAATAGCAAATAATAACAGGACTAAAAAGGCAAATCCTGCCGGATATATCCAGATGGTCTCCCAAACGTGGGTGTTGTCAGGTCTTGCGAATTCATCTGTGATCATTCCTGCTACCCAGAACCCAATGAGCATTCCCACACCGTAGGTAGCCAGGGTAATAAGTCCCTGGGCAGCACTTTTGTATTTAGCCCCGGCTTTTGAATCTGTATAGATCTGGCCTGATACAAAGAAAAAGTCATAACAGATTCCATGAAGGGCTATTCCGATGAGGAGCATAAATGCAAGTTCACCGGCATTACCGTAGGCAAAAAGAAGGTATCGAACGGTCCAGGCTAGCATGCCAAACAGAATTGTTCTTTTAAATCCGAATTTTTTAAAGAAAACAGGTAAGAGCAGCATAAATAACACTTCAGAAACCTGTCCTATGGTCATTTTAGCAG
Organism: Robertkochia marina; assembly: GCF_004799345.1. Taxonomy (GTDB): domain Bacteria; phylum Bacteroidota; class Bacteroidia; order Flavobacteriales; family Flavobacteriaceae; genus Robertkochia; species Robertkochia marina. The sequence goes on along the minus strand of NZ_SSMC01000001.1, from coordinate 448,453 downwards.
CCGGATTCGCTATACCTATCTCTCCGAGGAATTGGCCGGCATGTTGGTAGTAAAATGCCAGGGGAATACAAATAAGCACGGAGGCTGTAAAAAAGATGAAAAAGTTTCTGTCTTTCAATAATTTAAGAGCTTCCAGTCCAAGTACATCTGAGATGCGAACCTTTTCACTTTTATCAACCTTAGGCGGAGTTTTTGGCAGGGTAAAACTAAAGAGTCCCAGTAGTAAAGAGGCTCCCGAGGTCATCAGGAAGGTGTTTCGCAATAAACCGGAAGCAATTCCTTCTTCAGTATCCCATTGCAGAAAACTGATCAGAAGTCCTGCAACGATCCATCCTATGGTACCGAACACCCTTACAAAAGAGAATTGTTTGGCCGGATCGGTCATTTGATTAAAAGAAACTGAGTTCACCAGAGCCAGGGTAGGCATGTATAAGATCATATAACCCAGAACATAGGGGTAGAACTGGGAAAAATCGGTGCTTTGTGCCATTTGATACATAAGAACAGCGCCCACCAGATGCAGAAATCCAAGAATTCGCTCAGCATTAAAATAGCGGTCGGCGATCATCCCGATTATAAAAGGGGCAATGATAGCGCCCCAGGATTGGGTAGAATAGGCCAGGGCAGTTTCGGCTCCGGTCGTACTTAAGCTGTTTGGCAGGTAAATGCCCATGGTGACAAACCATCCTCCCCAGATGAAGAATTCGAGAAACATCATCAGGGAAAGTTGAAATTGTATCTTTTTAGTCATAATAATAGTAGTGTTAGATGGGTGAGTAAGGGATTTCACAGGGTTTTAACGGTATTCTCGATCAGGTTTTTGGTGGCAAGTATACCGGCTTCTTCGCTAATATCACCTTCGTATTCTACACCAATAAAGCCTGTATATCCGGATTCTTTTACGATTCGTAACATTTTTGCATAGTCAATGGTGGTTTCTTCTCCACGCTCATTAAAAGCATAAGCTTTTGCACTTACGCCCTTAGCGAAGGGCATCAATTCTTTGATTCCCTGATAGCGGTCGTATTCTTTGGTGCAAGCTCCGCCCCAGTTGCCTTCGCCGTCTCGTTCTATACAGAAATTTCCGAAATCAGGCAGGGTACCGCAATTATCCATATTAACCTGGGTCATTACCTCGGCCAGCAAGGCAGCATCTGAAGAAAGCCATCCGTGGTTTTCCACAATAACATTTACCTCTTGTGTTTTTGCATATTCACATAAAGAGGATAGTGATTCAATGGCATATTCTTTCCAGGGCTCCCGCTCTCTGGAGCCAAAAAGGTTGATCCTTGTTGAATGACAGCCCATTCCTGCTGCTGCATCGATCCATTTATGGTGGTTTTCTACCGCCGACTGTCTTACTTTTTGATCAGCATCGCAAAGTGATGCCGGCCCATTAACGATATCGACCATAAGAATGAGGTTTTCAAGGCCGTGCTTTTGGCTTTCCTCATTAGAACGTTTAACCATAGCTTCGATGCCGGCAAGTTCACTGTCATAGGTTGACAGGTAGTCTGTATAGAGTTGAGAAACATATTCGAGGCCTTCGAATCCCCATGATTTAGCCTTGGCTGCAAATTCAAACGGGTCCAGCTGTTCGTTCTGGATCATTTTATGTATAGACCACTGGGCCAGGGAGTATTTGAACAGGGGTGTGGCATTGTCAGTCATTATTTTCGACTCAGCTGATTTAGCTTCTTTATTATTTTCTTTACAGGAGGCTATTCCTAATAAAGCAAGTGCCAGGCTGGCCTTACTGCTGTTCTTTACAAAATGTCTTCTGTTCATGAGATGGGTCGTGTGCGTGTTTTTGTGTATTTAATAATTTTAATATGGTTTGAATGAAATATTGTCAGTATTTATGACCCCCTAATGTAGAAAATTAATTTCTATATTTGAAGAATTACGATTCAAACGGGAAAATATAGATGAGCATATTTTATTACAATAAACCTCAGGAATCTTACGATGCAATAGTTGTTGGAACCGGAATTTCAGGAGGTTGGGCTGCGAAAGAACTCTGCGAGAAAGGACTTAAGACCCTGGTGCTTGAACGGGGCCGAATGGTGAAACATATCGAAGATTACCCTACGGCAAACCTGGATCCCTGGGATCTGCCGAATGCAGGGCGACCTACGAAAGAAGTGAGAGAAAGGAAATTCAAGCAAATGCGAACCGGGTATACCACCAATATGGCTACCGAGCATTTCTTTGTAGATGATATTAAACACCCTTACAATGAAGACCGTCGATTTGACTGGATGAGGGGGTATCATGTTGGAGGGCGTTCCCTGATGTGGGGTCGGCAAAGTTATCGGATGGGAGATGTTGATTTTGAAGCCAATGCCAAGGACGGTATCGCCGTAGACTGGCCGGTGCGCTACGCCGAGTTAAAGCCCTGGTATGACTATGTAGAAAACTTTATAGGAGTAAGTGGCACCAACCTGGGATTGCCACAGTTGCCTGATGGTAATTTTCTGCCTCCGATGGAGCTGAACTGTGTGGAAAAGCATGTGCAGTCAACGCTCGAAGAGAAATTTAAAGACAGGGTGTTAACCATAGGTCGTACGGCCCATATCACTGAAGGAACGAAACCCGGAGCGGGAAGGAGTAATTGTCAGTACAGAAACCGCTGCGCCAGAGGTTGTCCTTTTGGGGCTTATTTCAGCAGTAACTCTTCAACCCTGCCGGTTGCAGAAGCTACGGGTAATATGACCTTGCGTCCTAATTCTATTGTGCATGAGGTTCTTTATGACGAGGAAACAAAAAGAGCTACCGGGGTTCGCGTGATCGATGCGGAAACCAAGGAGACCTTTGAGTTTAAAGCAAAAGTGATCTTCCTATGTGCTTCGGCTATTGCTTCTACCTCGATCCTGATGCAATCAAAATCTGATCGCTTTCCAAATGGTATGGGGAACGACAGTGGAGAATTGGGTCATAACCTGATGGATCACCACTTCAGGGTAGGAGCTTCCGGAACCTATGACGGATTCGAAGATATGTACTACCGAGGCCGAAGAGCAAACGGGATTTATATTCCTCGTTTCAGAAACATGGGAGGTGATACCGATAGTAAAGACTTTATCAGAGGGTATGGTTACCAGGGTGGAGGAAGCCGTGGATCAAACTGGACGGAAAATGTAAAAGAACTCGCCTTCGGTAAAGAGTTTAAAGATGAGATCCTAAAACCCGGTCCATGGAGTATGGGGCTTACAGGATTTGGTGAAACTCTTCCGGATCACAATAATCGCATGTATCTTGATTATGAGAAAAAGGATGCGTGGGGACTGCCAACAGTAACCTTCGATGCCGATTTTGGGGCCAATGAACTGGCAATGAGAGAGGATATGAAGAACCAGGCTGCCGAAATGCTTGAGGCTGCCGGATTCCGGGATGTTCATACTTACGACGATATTGGAGGTATGGGACTTGGTATCCATGAAATGGGTACGGCAAGAATGGGTAGAGATCCGAAAACCTCTGTCTTGAATAAGCACAATCAATTGCACGCAGTGCCTAATGTTTATGTGACAGATGGGTCGTTTATGACCTCGTCGGCCTGCCAGAATCCTTCCTTGAGCTATATGGCATTTACCGCAAGAGCGGCCAACCATGCCGTGGAAGAATTGAAAAAGATGAACCTCTAAAAATGTACTCATGGATAGAAGAAAAGCATTAAGAAATATTGGGTTGTCGGCCGGTTTTATGGCGGCGTCCCCGGGGTTGTTAAGTATACTGCAAAGTTGTACCACCGATCAGAATACATGGGTTCCTCAAACACTTACCCCTGAACAAGGAGCGGTGTTAAGAGGGGTTGTTGATGTGATCCTTCCGAAATCGGATACCCCTTCGGCCTCAGAGGTGAATGTGCCGGAGTTCATTGATAAGTTTGTGGGTAGTGCTATGACCATCGATGAACAGAAGTTGTTTATTTTTTCCTTAGATGGCCTGGTGGGCAATCTGAAAAGTGAATACGGCAACATAGAAAAGATAAGTTCTGAAGAGTACGAAGCCTATCTTACAAAACATTTACGGGAGGCGGCAAAAAATGAAGAAACGCATAATGCAGCTATAAACTCCTATTCGGAAGCTATTAAAAATGGTGAGCCTGTAGTGGGTGATCCTGCTGCCATTAGTTTTTCTTCCCTGGCAAAGATCCGGGAAATGGCAGTTTTTGCATACAAAAATAGCGAAATGGTAGGTGAGCAGGTGTTACCTTACTTGCCTGTTCCGGGTGGCTATACCGGGTGCGGTTCTTTGGAAGAACTCACCGGCGGTAAGGCCTGGTCGCTATAGTTTTATTAATAAATTTTGCACCATTACCTCTTACGCTCTTCAGGGTGTGCCCCGCAGATAGAAGTTCTGTCTCAGACCGCCCCGGGAACGTAAGGGGTTTTTTATGTTGAATTATCCAGCATCAGCTGCCGCGGAGTTTCAGCTCCCTGGTGGATTCTGAGCCCTTACTTCCGGGGTGGCTATGCGATGTGATCTACCTGACAATTTCACAATTCCGCACTTCCTCGATTTAGCATTAAAAAACATCAATTCCACATGTGCTCCATCGAATACTGCACGGGTTTTTACTTTTACCTTTCCCTCAATAAACGTATTTTTGCCCCATTATTAAAAGCAATGATAGCAAGGGTTTGCCCTGCATTAGAAATACGTATACAGAAGTAATGAAGTACAATTTTAACGAGATCGAAGCCAAATGGCAAAAGTACTGGGCCGATAACCGTACCTTTAAAGCGGCCAATCATTCTGATAAACCCAAATTTTATGCGCTTGACATGTTCCCCTATCCCTCCGGAGCAGGATTGCATGTGGGGCACCCCCTGGGTTATATCGCTTCTGACATCTATGCCCGCTATAAGCGTCATAAAGGGTTTAACGTATTGCACCCAATGGGGTATGATAGTTTTGGATTGCCTGCAGAACAGTATGCTATCCAAACCGGGCAGCATCCTGCCCTTACAACCGAAGCCAATATTTCAAGATACCGGGAGCAGTTAGATAAGATCGGTTTTTCTTTTGACTGGACCCGTGAGGTGAGAACCTCAGATCCTTCCTTCTATAAATGGACCCAATGGATATTCATTCAATTGTTCAATGCCTGGTACGATCTCGATGCCGATAAGAGCAGACCGGTGCAGGAGTTGATCAATATTTTCGAAAGTGAAGGTAATGTAAATGTCAATGCGGCATGTGATGATGATACTCAAGAATTCAGTGCTGACCAATGGAATAAATTCAGCAATAAGGAGCAACAGAAGATACTGTTAAAGTACAGGCTTACTTACCTGGCTGATACCGAGGTAAACTGGTGTCCGGCTTTGGGGACGGTACTGGCCAACGATGAGATCGTAAATGGTGTTTCTGAGCGTGGTGGTCACCCGGTGGTTCGCAAAAAAATGACCCAGTGGAGTATGCGCATCTCGGCCTTTGCCGAGCGCTTGCTTGAAGGTCTTGAAAGGGTAGATTGGCCGGAGGCTTTAAAAGATATACAACGTAACTGGATCGGTAAATCTGTCGGGGCACAGGTGAGCTTTAAAGTAAAGGGGCACGATGCGCAGATCGATGTGTTTACCACCAGGCCTGATACCATTTTTGGGGTGTCGTTCATGACCCTGGCTCCGGAGCATGAGCTGGTGGCAAGAATCACTACTGAAGAACAGAAAAAGGCTGTAGAAGATTATGTAGAAGCCACATCCCGAAGAAGTGAAAGGGAGCGTATGGCCGATGTAAAGAATATATCCGGGGTATTTACCGGAGCCTATGCAGAGCACCCGTTTACCGGAAAGGATGTTCCTGTCTGGATAGGAGATTATGTGCTTGCGGGGTATGGTACCGGGGCTGTTATGGCAGTGCCTTGCGGAGATCAAAGAGATCACGACTTTGCTAATCATTTTGGGTTGCCGATCCCTAACATTTTTGAAGGGGTTGACGTGAGCGTAGAGGCCTTTGCTGATAAAGAAAATACAGTGATTGCCAACTCAGATTTCATTAACGGAATGGGGTATAAAAAAGCTACCCAATGTGTTATCGAAGAACTGGAAAAGATCGGTCAGGGGTATGGTAAGATCAACTACCGCCTACGTGATGCTGTATTTTCCCGTCAACGATATTGGGGAGAACCATTCCCGGTGTACTATGTAGACGGCATGCCGCAAATGATCGCGACAGAACACCTGCCGATTGAGCTGCCGGAAGTAGAGAAATACCTGCCCACAGAAACAGGCGAGCCGCCTCTCGGAAATGCTTCCCAATGGGCCTGGGATACTGAGACGAATACCGTGGTTGAAAATGATAAGATCGACCATAAAAAGATATTTCCCCTCGAATTAAATACCATGCCCGGTTGGGCCGGAAGCTCCTGGTATTTTAACAGATATATGGACGCCGGAAATACAAAAGAGTTCGCTTCTAAAGAGGCGCTTAACTACTGGCAGGATGTTGATCTCTATATTGGAGGAAGTGAACATGCCACAGGTCACCTGCTTTACAGCAGATTCTGGCAAAAATTCCTATATGATCTCGGACTGATTAGCGTTGATGAGTACGCCCGAAAGCTGATCAATCAGGGTATGATACTGGGTACGAGTGCTTTTGTTTACCGATTGGAAAACTCAAACACTTTTGTTTCTGCTAACCTCAAAGGAGATCGGGAGGTGCAGCCTATTCATGTGGATGTGAATATGGTCAATGCCTCTGATGAATTGAACCTGGAAGCCTTTAAAGCCTGGAGACCTGAGTTTGCTGATGCCAAGTTTGAATTGGAGGAAGGGAAATACATCGTTGGACGAGAGGTTGAAAAAATGTCCAAGTCAAAATACAATGTGGTTAGTCCTGATGATATTTGCAGTGATTATGGTGCCGATACTTTGAGGATGTACGAAATGTTCCTGGGGCCTTTGGAGCAGGCAAAACCATGGAACACGGCCGGTATTACCGGAGTTCATAATTTTCTGAAGAAACTTTGGAAACTCTACTTTGATAAGGAAGCACTATGTGTTACCGATAACGAGCCAACAGCAGACAATTTAAAAACACTACATAAGACCATTAAAAAGGTAGAGGAGGATATTGAGAATTTCTCTTTCAATACCAGTGTGTCTACCTTTATGATCTGTGTAAACGAATTGAGTGCCCAGAAATGTCACAGTCGTGCTATTTTAGAGCCGCTTGTGGTTTTGATAGCGCCTTATGCCCCTCATATCGCAGAAGAATTATGGAGTCAATTAGGGCATCAGGAATCGGTAGCCTATGCTGCTTTCCCGGTTTTTGAAGAGAAGCATCTGGTAGAAAGTACTAAAGAGTACCCGGTATCTTTTAACGGTAAGATGAGGTTCACAAAAGAACTTTCGCTTGACCTAAGTAAAGATCAGATCGAAGAAGCCGTACTTTCAGATGAACGTACTATTAAGCAGCTTGATGGAAGAACGCCTAAAAAAGTTATTGTTGTGCCCGGGAAGATCGTAAATATTGTAGGATAGATGGAGTTTAACGGGATAGAAGTGATCGGTTTAGTAGCGGCTGTCCTCACAACCCTTTCCTTTGTGCCGCAATGTTGGCAGATTTTTAAAACCCGCAAGGTTGCTGATATCTCCCTGACCATGTATCTGATCTTCTTTATCGGGGTCATTCTTTGGTTGGTCTATGGTCTGATGATCGGGAGCCTGGCAGTTACCCTGGCAAATAGTGTTACTGCAATTCTGGTGGCTATTATTTTAGGGTTAAAAGTAAAATATAGCAACAAATAAAATATAACACCCCTAAAAAAATAGGGGTGTTATTGCTTAATCATCTAATTTTTTCGATTTACCCCTCTTTTATTTTTTTATTCAAACAGAAAGCAGGATTTTTAATTATAACTTTTAAATACTGCTATCATGGTTATAGGTGTACCCAAAGAAATTAAAAACAATGAAAGTCGGGTGGGGATGACCCCTGCCGGTGTTTTCGAATTGGTGAAGAACGGTCACCGGGTTTTTGTGCAATCAACTGCCGGGATCGGAAGCGGATTTTCTGATCAGGACTATAAAATGGTAGGAGCAGAAATTGCGGCCTCCCTGGAGGAGGTGTATCAGAAAGCTGAAATGATCGTGAAGGTTAAAGAACCGATCGAGCAGGAGTACCCCCTCGTAAAACCCAACCAGGTAGTATTTACATATTTCCATTTTGCCTCCAGTGAGGCTCTCACACGTGCCATGTTAGATAGCGGATCGGTTTGTATCGCCTATGAAACGGTTGAAGATAAAGACGGAAGCCTCCCTTTGCTGACCCCTATGTCTGAGGTGGCCGGAAGGATGGCTATTCAGCAAGGTGCCAAATACCTGGAAAAACCTATCAAGGGCCGGGGTGTGTTGCTTGGGGGTGTTCCCGGGGTGGCACCCGGAAAGGTCCTGGTGCTTGGTGCCGGTGTTGTGGGTGTTCAGGCGGCAAAAATGGCAGCAGGTTTAGGGGCACATGTTACTATTCTCGATGTTAATATGAAGCGATTACGCTATGTGAATGATGTGATGCCTCCGCATGTTGTTACAGAATATTCTAATGAATACAATATCAGGAAACATATAAAGACCCATGATCTGATTGTGGGCGGAGTGCTCATTAGGGGCGGTAAGGCACCCAACCTGATCACTCGTGATATGCTTAAAGATATGCATCCCGGAGCAGTGATCGTTGACGTGGCTGTTGATCAGGGAGGATGTGTTGAAACCTCCAGGCCGACAACCCATCAGGATCCGATCTATATTATAGACGATGTGGTGCATTACTGTGTAGCCAATATGCCGGGGGCTGTGCCCTATACATCAACGGTGGCGCTTACCAATGTGACCCTGCCTTATGTACTCAAGCTGGCTGATCAAGGTTGGGAAAAAGCCTGTGCAGAAGATGCCGGCCTGGCAAAAGGTCTTAATGTATTGCACGGAGAGCTTACTTATCAGGGTATCAGTGAGGCCTTTGGTTGGAATGAAACCATGGTATAACGGGTATCAGGAAGCTGTCAAAGCGACCTGTCAGTAAATATTGGCTGGATTTTTGCTGAGGTATTACTACTTTTAACGTCTAAAAATAGTTGATTATGACCTATTGGATCTTAATTGGAGTGATCTCTCTGGTTAGTATGCTGGTTAGCTCTACCCTGAAGAATAAGTTTAAGCATTACTCTAAAGTTCACCTTCAAAATGGAATGAGTGGCGCTGAAATAGCCAGAAAAATGCTAAGCGATCATGGTATTCATGATGTTCAGGTGGTGTCTACCCCGGGAATGCTTTCCGACCATTATAACCCTGCAAAGAAAACAGTTAATCTAAGTGAAGGCGTATATAGTCAGCGTAATGCTGCTGCTGCAGCTGTAGCGGCTCACGAATGCGGTCACGCGGTTCAGCATGCAAAAGGCTATGAGTGGTTGCAGATGAGGTCTAAACTGGTTCCTGTGGTTAGTGTAGCCTCCGGAATGTCTGTTTGGGTGATCTTTGGTGGGCTCGTTTTGGCAGCCTCCACTTCTTTAGGATATACCATTGCCGTTATTGGCCTTATAATGTTTGCCATGGGTACCCTGTTTAGTTTTATCACCCTTCCGGTGGAATACGATGCCAGTAACAGAGCCTTGGCATGGCTTAAGAACAGGAACATGGTAACTCAAACCGAATTGAAAGGAGCTGAAGACTCTCTTAAGTGGGCGGCGAGAACCTACGTGGTTGCTGCAGTAGGGTCGTTAGCCACCCTGGCTTATTTTGCCTTGCAGGTCTTTGGCGGAAGAGATTAAAGAAACACAGTGTAATAAAAAAGACAGCTTAGGCTGTCTTTTTTTCGTTATACGGTTATACAGTTTGAAACGGCCGGAACAGGAGATCGCCACTGACCTGCAAAGCAGGTCATCGCGAAGACGATTCGAACTCAAGCCTGTCTATCGAAAGGCAGGGTTGTTTGCTGCGAGTTAAGCTCGACGCTCAAACTCGCCCCTCAAACTAGTTCCTCAAACTCGTCCCTCAAACTCCCGACCTACATCCCTCATAAACTAATCTGCCGATCGATCTGTTGGTTCAACGAGATAAAGGTTTCCGTTCTGCTGACACCCTCAATGGCCTGGATTTCGGCATTCAGTAACTGCATTAAATGCTCGTTGTCCCGGCAAAGCAGTTTGATGAGTATCGACCAGTTTCCTGTGGTGTAATGACACTCCAGAACTTCGGGTATCTTTCGTAATTGATTGACGGCATCAGGATTTCTCATGGCTTTGTCAAGGTAAATGCCAACAAAGGCCATGGTGGTGTATCCCAGGATTCTCGGGTTGATCACAAATTTTGATCCTGTGATAAGTCCGCTGGCTTCCAACTTACGTAGTCGCTGATGGATGGCAGCTCCCGAAATGCCCAGTTTTCTCCCGATCTCCAGGATGGGCTTCCGGGCGTCCTCCATTAAATGCCTTAATATCTCCTTGTCTATACCATCTATAGCTACCTTGTCTTCATGTATTTTCATAAGTGCTGTTCACATGGTTTCTCTTTGGTAAATATAGGGTATAAAGGAGATTTTTATAAAAAAATGAAAACCTTATCCGGCTACAACATCCGGATTGTAACCTAAATAGGGCTTTTCTATTTCATTAAATAAGATATCGTATGATTCCAGTTCTTTTAGAATGGGGTCATAGATCTCCTTATGGATCGGAATGCGGACTCCGGTAAGTTTAAAGTTGCCTTTCAATATGTTTAAGGCTGCCATTCCCACCGGAAGTCCTACGGTTTTTGACATGGCTGTGTATCGTTGATCCTGTCCTGTAACCACCATATGGGCATCAAGTTGCTTTTTTACCCCGTTGAGTTCATAGCCGAATTTATGATACATGACGATCATATCCTTATCTTCAGGGCTCAGGGTCCAGGCCTCCTCCAGGATCTTTTGTAAGGCCTGGGCCGGAGTGGCATTGGGTATTCCGATCACTTTAGTGGCGCTGAACAGATCGAGGTCTACAACTTTCTCCCACATGATGTCATCCTGGTCGATCTTCAGGTAATGACGAAGTTTGAGCTCTATGCTGTCGGTAGGTGAGTAGGGTAGAAAGGCGTTGACGAACTCCCTGTAGGTCATGTTCTCAGATCCTTCAAGTATAAAGCTGTCGTCTGTCATTCCCAGTTGTACGAACATATTCCAGGCACGAGAAAAGCCTACACGACGCATGGTACCACGGTAAAGGGTGAGTACATCGTTCAGTCCGTAAGCATTTCTGTATTTAAGAGAATCCCGGTTGGCATAGCCTTCAAACCTACCGTAGTTCTCGATGTCCATGAATTCGGTTCTTCTGAAGAGTTTGTGGTAGGGTATGTACTTGTACTTGCCTTCCTGTATGAATTTAGCAACTCCCCCCTGCCCGGCTACTACTACGTTTCTGGGGTTCCAGGTAAACTTGTAATTCCAAAGGTTGTTGTCGCTTTCCGGGGCTACAAGACCTCCTGTAAATGATTCAAACATGAGTATTTTTCCACCCTGCTCCCGAATGCCGTCCAGCACTTGCATGGCGCTCATATGGTCAATGCCCGGGTCTACGCCAATTTCATTCATAAACAAGAGTCCTTTGTCTTTGACCTCCTGGTCCAGGGCCTCCATTTCATTGCTTACGTAAGAGGCGGTAACCATATGTTTACCCAGTGATAAGCAATCTCTGGCAATATTGATATGCATGCTGGCCGGAAGCATGGAAATGATCAGGTCATGCTTGCTGATGATGTCGGTTCGTTCTTCCTGCTTAAAAATATCTAATTTTACTGCGGTACATTTGTGGTGTCCTGAACAGGCTTGCTGAGCATTGTTGAGGTTGATGTCTGCAATAGTAATGTGCAGGTCAATATCGTTGCTCTTTTCAAGCAAGTAAGGGATAAGATAGGAGGTTGACTTTCCGGCGCCAACAATTAAGATTTTGCTCATGGTGTTTGGTTAATTTAACACGAATGTATTAAAATGTTAATTCTATAACAATTCAAAACACTATTTAATATGGTCAAAACAATGTTAATAACCGGAGCCTTATTTGGCGGTCTGGCTGTTATTCTGGGTGCCTTTGGGGCTCATGCGCTTAAAAACCTGTTGGAGGCAGAGGCCTTGAAAACATTTGAAACAGGGGTTAAATATCAGATCTATCACGCACTATTCTTAATGGTGGTGGCCAATCTTTCGCAATTGTCAATTTCGGCAAAAACAACCATTTTCTATCTGGTTCTTATTGGGGTGATATTGTTTTCAGGGTCGATTTACCTGCTGGCATCCAATAGTCTTACGGCTTTTGATTTTCGAAAGATCGGTTTTGTGACCCCTCTCGGAGGAACCCTTTTGATCGTTGCCTGGGGCTTACTTGTATTTTATCTTTTTAATTGGGAAAAATAACAGCCTCAAACGTTGTAGTACTGGAGATTTTCATATTTTTGACCCATCAATAATCCATTAAACTAATAGTACTATGGTTGACAAGGCCTTGGTTACGAAGACGATTTCCTTGAAGGAATACGGAATTAATAATGCGAAAGTGAATTACCAGTTGGATCCTGGTAAATTACATGAGATCACACTGGAAAAGAGGATGGGGAAGGAGGCTTCTTCAGGGGCGCTGGCTATAAATACCGGCGAGTTTACCGGACGATCTCCAAAAGACCGTTTTATTGTAAAAGATGAGATCACCAAAGACCGCGTATGGTGGGGTAATATTAATATCCCTTTTGAGGCTGATAAATTTGATGCCTTATATAACAAGGTGATTTCTTATTTAGATGATAAGGAGATCTATGTGCGTGACTGCTTTGCCTGTGCAGATGAAAATTATAAGACAGGGATCAGGGTGATCAATGAATACCCCTGGAGCAACCTGTTTGCTTACAATATGTTTATTCGACCTGAAGCTGATGAGCTTAAAGACTTTGCTCCCGACTGGACAGTGATCAACGCTCCGGGCTTTATGGCCGACCCTGAGATCGATGGGACACGACAGCACAATTTTGCCATCCTGAACTTTAAGAAAAAGATTGCCTTGGTGGGTGGTACCGGATATACCGGAGAGATTAAAAAAGGAATTTTTTCAGCTTTGAATTTTGAATTGCCGGTGTTTAAGGATGCGCTTCCAATGCACTGTAGTGCCAATGTAGGGGAAGAGGGTGATACTTCTATCTTTTTCGGGCTATCCGGTACGGGGAAAACCACCTTATCAGCAGATCCGAACAGAAAATTGATCGGTGATGATGAGCACGGGTGGACCAGTGAGAACACGGTCTTTAATTTTGAGGGCGGATGTTATGCCAAGGTAATTAATCTGAGTGCAGAAAGTGAGCCCGAGATCTTCGGAGCTATTAAGAAGGGGGCTATCCTCGAGAATGTGATCATGGATGAGGCGGGGAATGTAGACTTTTCCGATACCAGTATTACCCAGAATACAAGGGTGAGTTATCCGATCTATCATATTGATAACATTCAGCAGCCATCGATCGGGAAGAATCCTAAAAATATCTTCTTTTTGACAGCTGATGCTTTTGGTGTACTTCCTCCTATTTCCAAGTTGACTCCCGGACAGGCAGCCTATCATTTTATAAGTGGTTATACAGCCAAGGTAGCCGGAACAGAAGCCGGTGTTGATGAGCCATTGCCATCATTCTCTGCTTGTTTCGGTGCTCCGTTCATGCCATTGCACCCAACCCGTTATGCCGAAATGCTCAGCGCTAAAATGCGGGAGGCCGGTGTAAATGTCTGGTTGATCAATACAGGATGGACCGGCGGACCTTATGGTGTTGGAAGTCGTATGAAGCTGAAGTATACACGTGCAATGATCACAGCCGCTATGAAAGGTGCTCTTGGTAATGAGATTACCAAAGAAGAGTATCATATTCACTCTGTGTTCGGAGTGGCTCAGCCAAGAACCTGCCCCGGTGTTCCTACAGAAGTACTGAGTCCAAGGCAGACCTGGAATAATGATGAAGCTTATTATAAAAAAGCCCATGAATTGGCCAATGCCTTTAAAGAAAACTTTAAAAAGTTTGAGGAATTTGCCAACGATGAGATCAAAGCAGGAGGACCTTTGGTTTAAGTGTCGGACTGTGATAATACATGAAGGCGGGTAATATACCCGCCTTTTCTTTTTAATTAAGTTCATAAAAAAAATCCTCCGGAACATCTCCGGAGGATTTTTAGTTTTTATAGATCCTGATCTCTTATTTTCTGTTTGCCTTTTCGATATATTTTTCCAAAGCCATGGTCATGGAAGGAGACTCAGGGGTTGGAGCTTCTATATCAATACGGAGTCCGGCTTCGTTAGCTGCCTTTTGAGTGGTGTTTCCAAATACAGCGATCCGGGTGTCATTTTGTTCAAAATCAGGGAAATTCTTCAATAGTGATTCAATTCCTGAAGGACTGAAAAATACAAGAATATCATAATAAACATTGCGCAGATCAGACAGGTCGCTGATCACGGTCTTGTATAAGATAGCTCTTTTCCAGTTTACTTTCAGATCGTCCAGGGTGTCCGGAACGACAGGCTTTAGTACGTCTGATGAAGGAAGAAGGAACTTCTCATCCTTATACTTCTTAATGATCGGTGCCAGTTCCTGGAAAGTACGCTTACCTACATAGATCTTACGCTTACGGTATACCACATATTTTTGCAGGTAATAAGCAACAGCCTCTGACTGACAGAAGTACTTCATGGTGTCTGGTACCTTAAAACGCATCTCTTCAGCAATTCTGAAAAAATGGTCTACGGCATTTCTACTGGTTAGAATGATAGCCGTATAGTCGTTAAGGTCGATTTTTTGTTGGCGCACTTCCTTAGCCTGAACTCCTTCTACATGGATAAAGGGTCTGAAATCCACCTTTATCTTTTGCTTTTCTACAAGCCTTGAATAAGGAGAGTTTTCTACTTTAGGTTCGGGCTGGGAAACTAAGATCGTCTTAACTTTCATAGGTTTTAATTAGTTTAAGCCTTATCTAAGATCAAAAGGTTTGTCAGGATTAAATAAGGGGCTATTTCTAGCGCGCAAAGATACAAAATAAAATAAAACAAATGCCGGGCTATTGAATTTTGATGATTTATCAATGTAAGGGCCAAACACATAATATTCAGCAATATAAAGAGCCCGGTAATGACGATTATTAAAATATCCTGAGGGAGTCCTGAGAAAATATAATAGGCAACAAAAGGCAGTAAGATCATAGCGCTGTAATTGCGGTAAGTGAGCTTGTGAAACTGAAAGCTCTCTGTAAATTCAGTGATTTCAAAAATGGTTGAAATGATCTTCTCTACATAGTATTTGAACAGTATGAACAGGAATAAAAAGCAAATGATCACATAAATATTACTACCCGGAGCCAGATTGAAATAAATGGCTGCCTCCCTGATAATCAGAGAAAAAATAATGAGTTGGGGTATGAAAAGCACAATATTGAACCAGTGTTGGGTCTGATTCTTCTCCTTGCTGTAGAGTTTCAGGTAACGGTAGTTGAATATGATAGAGAGAAAGGACTGAAAACGTTGTTCATCAAAAACCTTGGCAAGGGTAATACACAGCAAGCCGGTAAATAGCAGAAGGGTTTCTGCAGTGAGAAGTTGGGTATTTCTAAGGATTTCGTTCAACGGGGCTAACATTTACCATATTTCCTTCAAAACCGGGCTGGAAACCATAGTGTCCAAGACCGATCTGAAAATAGGAAGCCTTCTTCTCGTTAATTTCCCGGGTTGAACGGAGTTGGAGTTCCACGATCTCTCCGGGAGGTAACATTAAGTCGGGATCCTCTGCCTTTAGCGCAAATGTATCTATAATTTTTCGGTTGTCATCATAAGTGATGCCTTCAATCCGCAATTTGTTAAGGGGTACCTGCTCCTGGTAAGGGTTGTGTAATCGGGTGGTGATTTTCTCCGGAAAATGGCCGTTAAATTGTTCCTTGTCTGTTTGAAATCGGAGTTTACTGTAGGTATTAAACGAATCCAGCACGACCCCATGCCAGGTTCGCTCATTGAATGGCCTGGTAACACTTATGGTTGCATTCGTAAGAGGGTGCTGACTTACAAGCACTACAGGCCTGTTCCTCAACCGGGCCTCAGACTGGTCTATGTCAAACTGATTTCTTCTAAAACTTACATCGTTGAGTGAATGTACTTCTGCGCCTGTGTAATAAGCATAGGTGGCAGCATCCCGGTAGGAATTATGAAAAACTACAGGAAGACCGTTGCTTTTTTCATAGAGTTCATGAGTCCATTGTCGGTTACCATGGGCCTCGTAGGTGATGGGCGATAATTCCGGAAAAACCAGGGCAAACCTCACATAGATCAAAAGAATTACGGCCACAGCACTTAACCGGTACAACCACTTTCTGAAATTCAGGTGGTCCAGGGCATAGCGGAATCCGAACAGGATAAAAGGGATATTGATAAGGTTGATCCATTGTATCTGGGTCTTTCTGTTAAAGCTTGAGAAAAGGAAGAAGATAAAAAAGCCATAGAATACCGTTTTTAAAGCACGGTCAAAAGGCGATTTGATCTCTGATCTTATCACAGCAAAATATAGAAGGGGAAATGCCAGTCCGCCAAGTGCCATGGCGTTCAGGAGATAGTGCAGGGTAAATTTAAGCTTGTAAGCACTGTTTGCACGCTCGATCAAATGGTAGGAAACAGAAACGAAATCATGTTCGTACAACCAGTATAAATGAGGGAGGTAGAACAGCAGCGCCAGGAGAATGGATCCCCAAATTTTCAGGTCTTTCAGGTTGGCGGGACGTGAAAGTATGACAAAGAGGATGAATAAAGCGCCCTGGTATTTACTGTACATAATGGCTGCCATACAAACAGCGAGGCCTACCACCGAAATTGCTCCCGGGGCTTTTAAATGATGCTTGTAGGCTTTCAGCATTAATACCGAAAAGAATAACAAGGGGGTGTCGGGTACCATAAAGAAACCAAAGGCCGCCATGAGCCCCAGGCTGCCGGTAAGCCAGAAAAACAGCCAGGGATGGTATTTTTTTAAAGGATGATCGGTCAGGTCCCATAGCGTGATCAGGGTAAGGGTGAATAATAACGGGGCAAAGAGACGCAAACCGGCCTCGCCTTCCAGAAGGTGTTGCCCTATATCTATCAAGAAAGCCACCATGGGAGGATGGTCAAAATAACCCCATTCAAGATCGCGTGCAAAATACCAGTAATAGGCCTCATCCATGATGAGTTCCGTAAAAACGATCTGCAGAAAATTGATGCCGGTAACGGCGATCATTAAAAGTAAAAGGATGTTCGAGCTCTTTCTAAAGGCGCTCATTGTGTGGTTGCTTTCTGATAAAATTAAACAAACCTTTCCTTGATAGGCACTTCCTTCAGGTTTAAAATCCGAAAAATTAGTCTATTTACCTTCTATAAATGTTATTTTTGTTCAAGAAAATTCCAATAGGATGCTTGCAAAAGGTCTGGTGATTATCCCGACATATAATGAGATCGAAAATGTGACTGCGATAACGTCGGCAGTTTTCGAGCTTTCAGAACCCTTCGATGTTCTTATTGTAGATGACAATTCTCCCGACGGGACAGCAGACAAGGTTCTGGAACTTCAGGAAAAGTACCCGGACCGGCTTCATCTCTTACTGCGAAAAGAAAAGCAAGGTTTGGGGAAGGCTTATATTAATGGTTTTCAATGGGCGCTCCAGAGGGATTATCCGTTTGTGTTTGAGATGGATGCCGATTTCTCTCATGACCCAAAAGACCTGGTCAGACTCTATAAAGCCTGCAAAAAACCCGGTGTTGATGTGGCTATCGGTTCACGCTATGTAACCGGGGTAAACGTAGTGAACTGGCCGCTTAAAAGGGTACTGCTCTCTTACGGAGCTTCCTTTTATGTAAAGTTCGTTACAGGGATGCGTATCCACGACCCCACAGCGGGGTTTATTTGTTACCGTAGAAAGGTCATCGAATCGATCAACCTGGAGGCCATACAATTTGTAGGCTATGCCTTCCAGATCGAAATGAAATTCAGGGCGCATACCAGGGGATTTAAATTGGTAGAGGTACCCATTATCTTTAAAGACCGGGAACTCGGGCAGTCTAAAATGAGTGGAGCCATCATTCATGAGGCCGTTTGGGGCGTGCTGAGTATGAAATGGAAAAGTCTTTTTAACAGAAAAAGAAAAACGTATGAGCAAAATACTTATCAAGAATGCGAACATCGTAAATGAGCAAAAGATCACCAAGGGTGATCTGCTTATTGAGAATGAATACATCGTTGAGATCGCCTCAGAGATCAGCGCAGATAAAGCCGATGAGGTTATTGATGCCGAAGGTAAATACCTGCTTCCCGGGATCATTGACGATCAGGTGCACTTTCGCGAACCCGGACTTACCCATAAGGGGAATATTGCTACCGAAAGCCGTGCAGCCATTGCCGGAGGGGTAACCACCTTTATAGAGCAACCCAATACCAACCCTCAGACCGTTAGTATTGAACGCCTGGAAGAGAAGATGGAGATCGCAAGAAATACCTCTTTTGCCAACTATTCGTTTATGTTCGGAGGTACCAACGATAACCTGGAAGAACTGAAGAAACTCGATCCTCGAGCCTGTGCCGGAATCAAACTGTTTCTTGGTTCCTCAACGGGAAATATGCTGGTTGATGATGAACAGGTTCTTGAGAACATCTTTAAGAGTACCGATCTGGTGATCTCGACCCACTGCGAAGATGAAGCAACCATTCGGGAAAATCTCCGGATATACCAAGAGCGGTTCGGCGATGATATCCCTATTGAAAATCATCCCCTGATCAGAAGCGAAGAGGCTTGTTACCTTTCTTCTTCCAGGGCTATAGCATTGGCGAAGAAAACCGGGGCCCGCCTGCATGTGTTCCACGTCTCTACCGGAAAAGAGACGGAGTTGTTCAGAAATGACATTCCGCTGGAAGAGAAAAAGATCACCGCCGAGGTATGTACACATCACCTCTGGTTCTCTGATGCCGATTACGCTAAAAAAGGAACTTTTATCAAGTGGAATCCGGCCGTAAAAACTGCTGCCGACCGGGATGCCCTTTGGGATGCCCTGCTTGATGATCGCATTGATATTATTGCTACCGATCACGCACCTCATACCTTAGAAGAAAAAGAAAATGTCTATACCCAGGCGCCCTCAGGTGGCCCCCTGGTACAGCATACCCTTGCCGCTTTGCTTGAAAAACATAAGGAAGGCAGGATAAGTATGGAGAAACTGGTGCAGAAAATGAGCCACAACCCGGCCATTCTCTTCGATATAGAGAAGCGCGGTTATATTCGGGAAGGGTATTTTGCCGATCTTATCCTGGTAGACCTCAATGAAAGCTGGACGGTAGATAAAAGCAATATTCTTTATAAATGTCAGTGGTCACCGTTTGAAGGAACCCGCTTTAGCAGCAGGGTTACCCATACCTTCCTTAATGGAAACCTGGCCTATAATAACGGTCAATTCTCAAAAGAACGACGCGTTAAGCGACTTACATTTAACCGATAATGATCCTGAAAATGAAATGTTTTTATCTGCTTTTATTGGTGATGATGGTATCAGGGTGTACCGAAAAGGTGATTGAAAAGCCGGAAAACCTGATCTCAGAGAAAGAAATGGTAGACATCTATTTTGATGTGGCCCTTTTCAATGCCTCTAAAAACTCAGGTTACGATAAATTTCGGGAACATGCTATTAATTCTCGCGACTATATATATACCAAATACGGGATAGACAGTTTGCAGCTTGCCAATAGCGGTACGTACTATGCGGCAAAACCCGTGGTGTATGAAAAGATCTATGAGAGGGTTGAAGAACGTCTGGATAGTTTGAAGCGGGTTTTTGATAAGGAGATCGGTGGCGAAGATGTACCCGATAGCAGGGAGGATATTCGTATTGACAGTCTAAACCTGGGGGATGAAGCCCGGGAACAAATTTCAGAGCAGGCTAAAGACAGTCTCTGATCAATGAAATCGGGAGATACGCTCAATAGTTTCCTCTAACGGCGTAAAGGTGAAGTCAAGTGTTTGCTTCACCTTTTTATTTTCATAAAAAGTAGTTTCTCCAGACGACCTTGCATTCGCTTTGGTAAGTTTTCTTGGTTGTCTGAAAAGGTTTGCAAAGAGCCAGTCAAGTCTCCAGAGCACCTCCAGGATCCAGGGATTCACTTCTTTCATTGGGGGCTTTTTACCGCGATAGGCTGCAATGATGCTAAAAAGGTCTTTAAAGGTTTTGTTTTCTCCCACCAGGATGAACTTCTCATTGACAATGTCTTTCTCCATTGCGGAGATCATAGCCTTCACCACATCCTTTACGTCAACAAATCCGGTAGTTCCTTTTGTGTAATAGCTGAGCCCGTTGTCGACAGCCTTAAAAAATTTTTCCGTGCTATGCTCCCATAACCCTTCTCCTAAAACGACCCCTGGATTCACAATGATACTGGGCAGCCCTTCCTGATTGCCTCTCCATACTTCCAATTCTGCCCCGTATTTGGTGATGGCGTATACATTATTGTTCTGTTGAGGATTCCAGGACTGTTCTTCAGTGACCCATTTGTTGTTTGAAGGTTTGCCGAGGGCTGCAATACTGCTCACATAACAGAGTTTTGATATACCGTGGTGCAGGCAGGTGTTTACGACATTGGCGGTACCTTCAATGTTTATTTTTCGTAATCGTTTATAATCTCTTGTGTCAAAAGAGATGAGGGCGGCGCAATGATATACCTCCTGAGTGCCTTCTACCGCCTTATTAAGTAAGGTTAGATCAAGAATATCACCCTTGATCCATTCTAAAGAAGACAGTCGGGAAGCAGAAATACCCTTTTGTTCGAGAAACCGAAGGGTCTGTTCTTTTTTGGCTTCGCTGCGGTATAGAATCCGAAGCGAGGATTTTTTCTCTAAAAGCTGTAAAATAAGATGAGAACCCACAAGGCCGGTTCCGCCGGTAATTAGAATCATGGCCGAAAAATACGAATTTAATACGGCTCTTTATCGTTTTGGAATTTGCAGTTTGCCTCAACATTCCAAATCGATGGAATCCTGTATCTTTGCCGGAGTAAAAAAATAAATAAATATGCCTGCGAATTTAGTAGAAGAATTGAAATGGCGCGGATTGGTACATGATATCATGCCCGGCACAGAAGAACATATGAGCAAAGGGATGACAACAGCCTATATTGGTTTTGACCCAACCTCAGACTCCTTGCATATCGGGAGCCTGGTTCCTATCATTCTCCTTGTTCATCTGTATCGTTCGGGGCATAAACCGGTTGCCTTAGTAGGAGGGGCCACCGGGATGATCGGAGATCCCAGCGGGAAGTCAGACGAAAGAAATCTTTTAGATGAGGCCACCCTTGCAGGTAATGTAAAAGGTATTAAGGCGGTATTGTCGCGTTTCCTGGATTTCGATGCATCAGAGGCGAATGCTCCTGTTTTGGTGAACAATTATGATTGGATGAAGGACTTCACCTTTATTGAATTTGCTCGTGATGTTGGAAAACGTATTACCGTAAACTATATGATGGCAAAAGACTCGGTTAAAAAGCGCCTTAGCTCTGATTCGGGGGTTGGTATGTCTTTTACAGAGTTTACCTATCAGCTTATTCAGGGGTACGATTTCTACCACCTGCATAAAACAATGGGCTGTACCCTTCAGATGGGAGGTAGCGACCAGTGGGGTAATATTACCACCGGTACCGAGCTTATCCGAAGAATGAACGTGGGTCAGGATGGCGAAGAGACAGCAAAGGCTTATGCCATGACCTGTCCGTTGATCACCAAGGCCGATGGTTCTAAATTTGGAAAAAGTGAAGGAGGAAATGTATGGCTGGATGCCGATAAAACCTCTGTATATAAATTTTACCAGTTTTGGCTCAATACCTCCGACGAGGATGCAGAAAAATATATCAGGATCTTCACCTTCCTCGATAAGGAAACGATAGAAAAACTCATAGAAGAGCATAGAGAGGCACCGCATCAGCGTATGCTTCAGAAGACCCTGGCCAAGGAAGTGACTTCGTTTGTGCATTCTGAAGAAGAATACGAAAAAGCCGTAAAGGCATCTTCCATTCTTTTTGGTACGTCTACTTCTGACGACCTTAAAGGTCTTGATGAAACTACCTTCCTTGAAGTATTTGACGGTGTTCCTCAGGCTGAGATCAGTTTTTCAGAAGTGGAAGAAGGTCTTGATATGATCGCGGCCCTTTCTGCAAAATCTGGATTTTTGAAATCAAATGGAGAAGCCAGAAGGGCACTTAAAGAGAATTCCATCTCTGTGAACCAGGAAAAAGTGAAGGAAGATTATACCATTGGAAAGGAAGACCTGATCAATGGGCAATTTGTCCTTTTACAAAGGGGTAAAAAGAATTATTTTATTCTGAAGGCCGTATAATTTCTGCTTACACAATACCCATTTTATCCAGGAGGAACGATGCATTCATGTTAGTGCATATTCCCGGTCGAAGGATGTAATCAAAGCGTAAAGCATTGTTTTCTATATAAGCGTCAAAAAAGTAATTTTTGACGCTTTTTATTTCTTCAGCAACCTCACACAGGCTCAGATCATGGGTGGCAATGATACCGGTGGATCCGGATCCTGCAAGCCGCTCTACAAATTTCCGGGAGCCCATGGCCTTATCCTTGCTGTTGGTGCCTTTGAGTATCTCATCAAGAATAATGAAATACTCTTTTTCTTTAAGCTCATCAACAATGAATCGAAGCCTTTTGAGTTCGGCATAAAAATAAGAGGCCTCCTCATTCAGCGAGTCAGCAGTTCGCATGCTGGTAATAAGACAGATGGGTTTGTATACCGCCTTATCTGCACACACAGGGAGTCCGCAGTTGCTCATAACAATGAACAGAGCGGTAGTGCGCAAAAACGTACTTTTACCGGCCATATTGGCACCGGTTACCACCATGAATTCCCGGGGTTCCATGGAGAAATTATTACGTATGAGCTTTTCTTCGGGAATTAACGGATGCCCAAGGGCGTTGGCTTGAATAACTCCTGCATCCTTTTTATCGGTGATCTCAGGAAAACAATAATCGGGGTGGTTAAAATGAAAGTTGGCTTTGGTGATCGTGGCGTCAAAAAAAGCGATCATTCTAAACCAGTTTGGAATGTCTTCCCTGTGTTCCAGAACCCATTTTTCTATACGCATACCATTGTACAGGTCTGCTAATCCTAAGGGATTAATAAGCACGGCCACCAACAGGTTATTTCGCTGATCGAGGGCATCGATCATCCTGGCAAGTTTCTTCAGATGGGCAGAAGGATTTTGCCCATTGCTAAAGGCACATTCTTTTTGTTCATTCAGAAATTCCGATTTGAATTCTGTTGCTTCAATAGCTTCCAGCAGTTTTTGGTATTGTTTGAAGGTGTCTTGCGATTTGCTTATAAACAGGCTTAATTTACTCACCTTCGCCAGGAAAATACCACTTAGTAAGAGTCCGGCAATAAACCAGTATACGAACAGATGAACAGGAAGGACCTCTGTGATGGTCATAATAAGTAGGGCAATACTGGAAAGGGTCCATGCCAACGGAAGCCATTTTAGCCGGTGGGGAAGGGCCGGAGAAAAATTATGGATCCAATGAAGGATATCATTCTCTGAAGTTTCTGTTTTTATAAGGGCGGCATTGGCCATGAATTCCTGTCGCCAATCCGGCAGCTTCGACAATTCTGCTGCAGCTTCTTGCTGGTGTACAATATGTTCGGTTTGGTTTGCTGTTAACTCATTGGCATAATACGAGCGCCCCATGGCGGTTACCGTTCTGTTGCTGTAATGAAAGAACGAACCCTCACCAAAAAGATCGATGTCATGACTGTAGGCATGGGTCGGGTCTTTAAAGTCGTCACCCGTGTCAAGACCATTTAGATCTCCCTTAAGAACATCGAGTTCTGTCTGGTTAATTCTTATGAGCTCCCGGAATTTATTTCGTTGGTATTTCAGGCGTGCCGTATAAGTAACCAGCAGAAGAAATAAGGTAGTGCCTGGCACAGATATTACAGCTACTTCGCCGAGAGAATCGTGATAGTAATAAAGTAAGAGGGTAACACATAAAAAAACAAGCAGTCTCAGTACACTGATCCGGGTCAGTTGTGCTTTGACTGCTTTGTGCTTTTCAAGGAATAATTTTAATTGTTCCCTGTAATATATGTTGGGCTGTGGCATGCATTGGTTCTTTAGCGTAAATCTAAAGAATTATTGGTTGCCATCAGAATAAGAAGATCAGGCTTTATTCTTCGAGATTTCTCAAATACTCTGCCTTATAGGCGGCTTTTTGCTTGATCATTCTACGCTCTTCAGAGGGTTTTGTGAACTGCTGTCGTTCTCTCAACTCCTTCAGCACCTTTGTTTTTTTGTACTTTCTTTTAAATCTTTTCAGGGCTCTTTCAATGCTTTCCCCTTCTTTTACTACTGTTTTTAACATAGATCTGTTTTATCGTTAACTTCTTAATTATAAAAAAAATCACGAATCAAACTGTTAAAAAAGAGTAAAATGGCTGAGCGTCATCATTGAGCCCATGTACTACATGCCCCTAATTAGTGCCCTGGGTCATGGTTGCTTTTGAAAGGTCGTGAATATAGGTGTAGAGCATATCCTTATGATGGCCCAGAAAGTATTTGCCCATTTTTTCGCCCATGGCCTTTCTTTGAGCCTCCTCGGGTAAGCCTTCGTTCCACAGTTCTTCCATGCGGTCACCGGCTTTCTCTACATCGGCCATGGAATCGTAGAGCCAGGCGTCAACCATCTCTCTGCGATCGGTACCCCAGGCATGGATATGCGGATAATAGGCTTTAGCGATCTCATTTTTGTTTACCATGTTTTCTATAAACCAGTTATACCCTTCCATGAATTCTTCCTGGCTTCCATCTTCCGGATAGGCCATATAGTTGATACGTACATAGAGCACCATATCTTTTTCTGCAGGTTGGGCCAGATATTTTGCCCCCGGCATCATGCGGTAGATCTGGTCAGAATGCCACTCGCTGTAATGTGAATTCAGCTTGTCAAAGAATGCATTTCGTTCGGCTTCATCAGGCCAGGACTCCTGTGCCAGTTCTCCGTTCCTTTCCTGAGCCTTTTCAATATCCTCCCAGGAGTCATAGACCTGTACAAATACAACTTCCCGGCTGTCTTCGGTGTACAGGTGGGTGTACACAGCTGTTCCTCTGATCAGGTCATTCTTGTTAATCACCTTTTCCCGGTACTCTTGTTCGGCAGCCTTCCAGGTGCCGTAGTTATTGCCTTCGTCGCTGAAGTCAAAATGCATGGTAGTAACAGTTACATAGGGTTGGTTTTCCATTTGTGCCGTAAGAAGGGTGGGGAATAACAGAAGAACGATGATCAGTCCTCCCATTGCAGATAAATAACGTTTCATTGTACTGTGGTTTTGGTTAGTATTACCGCAGGAACCTCATGAAAGACCAGGCCACATAGAATGAAGTTGTGAAGTTAAAGAGTGCTTTCGGGGGAAATATTGTAAGTCTTGTAAAGATACGAAATTAAAGGATGCGTTGATGAAGTTGGGGGTGAAGATGCAAAGGAGTAAAGGGGTAAAGGAGCAAAGTGGCGAAGGGGCAAAGAAGCAAAGGGGCAAAGAAGCAAAGGGGTAAAGGAGTGAAGAAGTAATTAGGCGACGATGCGAATTAGTCATCTTCACAGGACCGAACGTTAATAAAACAGCCAATGGCTGTTTTTAGTGAAGGGGCCAGCTGGCGCGCTAGCTGTTCGGGATGTGGTGATCTCCCGAATCTTCCTCAATGCCTTCCGGTGGAAATCTTTGAATTTCGGATTTCTTATTTGGAGGGGATGACCATTATAAATTATATTATTAATGGGCTCCTTCCCCTGGTCAGGGGAAGGTACTCTTGCTGCAAGCAAGAGGGGAAGGGGTTGTATGTGAAGATAACCCGAATCAACCCACCCCGTCTCGAGACTTTGTCTCGATCCACCCCTCCCTGACCAGGGTGGGGAGCCACATTTTATAAACATATTTAATGGAGAGTTTAAGTTCGTTGGTAGTATGAGCTCAATGTGCGATGAAGGGACCATTCCATCCAAACAAAAAAAGCCAGGCGCTGTAAATGACTTTACCATTTACAAAACCCGGCTTTGGTTGGTGATTAGAATATACTAGTTGCTAGCCTGAAGGTTCATCTTAGCCTTGTTAAGTTCAGGATGATGGGTGTAGATATAATCTGAGTGCCCCGGATTAAAATACTTCATCCACTTATCTTCTAATTCATTTAGTTCCTCTTCCGTTTTATTGGCTCTCATGATCTCATTCGTTCTTTTACCTGCCTTCCCCATGTCTTCCATAGAATCGTACACCCAGATCTCTAGATACTCTGTTCCTGACGATCCCCATGCATGGGAGAATGGGGTATACGCTTTTACGAACTCGTTCTCTGCGAGGATCTCTTGCGTATACCATTCGTTCAAGGCCATAAACTCTTCCATATTGGAGGCCGGGCCGAGAGGTCTTTTGGTATGGTGTACTCTCATATTGACCACCGTGGCATCATTAACAAGGTCTTTACTGACACCGGGCAACATATAATAGATCTCATCAGAATGTTCCCAAGTGTAAAAACTGTTCAATTCCCGAAAGAAAGCGCGGCGTTCTTCCTGGTCAGGCCAGGCTTTTCGTCTGAGCTCCCCTTCCACTTCCTGCATTTTCCTGATGTTGTCCCAGCCCTGAACCAGGAATAAATGAAGAACCTCGGAGCTGTCGTCGGTAAGGTTATGTGTATAGGTTCCAAAATTACGGATGTATTCGTTATTGTTAACGACCTTGGTTCGGTACTCTTTTTCAAGCTCCAGCCAGCGATTCATATCAAAATCTTCCTTCTCAAGATTGAAATTATTGTAAGATACGATCAGGTAATATTGGTTGTCTTCCTCCTGTACCTGTGCAAAGGAGAATCCAGTGAAGGTGAAGGCTGTTACTAAAAGTAACAAGGTGTTGATAGTTTTCATAGTTTCTGGTGTTTATATAAATGGTTAGCCTTTCAGGATGGAGGAACCAGAAACCGTCGAATCAGGAAGTTAAGTTGCTTTGAATTAAAAGTTTAGGAAGTATTAATTTAAGGGTTTTATTTAATACAATGTAAGTTTTTGTTGAATTAAAATTTCCGTCCCGGATCAAAAGGGGTCAGATCCATAGAGGTTTTTCGTCCGTCAATGAGCTCAGAAATGAGCTTGCCCGTGGCAGGGCCCAAACTCCATCCCATCATGGCATGACCGGTAGCTACTGCCATGTTTGAATAATTTCCAAGCCACCCGATGTAGGGGAGACCATCCGGGGATACCGGACGCAGACCGCATTGGGCTTCTGCTTTCGCTTTTTCTCCGATCTTCAGGTTACTGTAGTATTCCCTGGCCCTGGCGGCAATGGCTTCTACCCGTTCCTTCCTGATGTGTTGATTAATGCCCGAGAATTCCATAGTTCCCGCAAATCGGGTGAATCCACGCATGGGGGTTACAGCCACTTTGCCTTCGCAGAGTACAGCGGGGTAATTAATACCGGTAGGCTCTGCCACATTGATGCGGTATCCTTTTCCGGCCTGAAGCGACAAGGATACTCCCAACTCCTTTACAAGGTTTGAACTCCAGGATCCGGCACTCATTACAAAGAAATCTGCTTCCAGAGTCTCATTTCCACAGGCAATGCTTACCACTTTGTTGTTTTTCTTATGAATCCCGGTAACGGGGGTATTGGTAAGAATGGTTGCCCCATTTTTTTTCAGGTATTCGAGCATGAGCTTCATGACTTCTCCGGGTGTGGTGTGGGCATCGCATTCATAGTGCACCGCTCCCAGTACAGAGGCATCAACCCCGGGTTCGAGGGCATTCAATTCACTTTTATTAAGCACCTTCACTTCCAGGCCTTTTTCTGCTGCAATTCTAGCCGTTTCTTCTTCTCCCTTGGCGGCCTTTTCTGTTTTGTATAGCATCAGCAGTCCTCTTTTATCCAGCTGGAAATCTCCCAATATCCTGCTGTCATGCAGGTCGGTATACAGGTCCTTACTTAAGAGATTGATGTCCCGTATCACAGGAATGGCAGCCTTAACCTTTGCCGCAGTACTCGACCGGTTAAAATACCAGGCCCACTTTAAAAAGTCAGGGTCCAGTCGCGGTTTCATATAGAACGGACTGGAGCTGTTGAACATCCACTTAAGGCCTTTGGCCATCATACCCGGGGCAGCCAGAGGGATCACATGGCTGGGGGTGAGATACCCGGCATTTACAAAAGAAGCCCCACTGTTAATGTCTCCTTTGTCGACCACAATTACTTCATGCCCTTCTTTGAGAAGGTAATACGCTGTGCTGAGGCCTACGATGCCTCCCCCTATAACGATAATTTTTTTTCCCATACGATTAAATTACCTGGAACCCTTCCACATAGGGGTCCTCAGGATCGAGAATGATATGATTATAGCCATAAACTCTTGCCCATCCTTTAATTTCCGGATGGATGGCAGGGAATGATCCTACCCTGGTTTCTTCTGCAATAGTGCCTTCAAAAACAGAGCCTATGAAACTCTCATGGATAAATGTATCACCTTTTTTTAAAAATTCTTTTTGATGCCATTGGGCCATTCGTGCTGAAGTACCTGTACCGCAGGGAGAGCGGTCTATGGCCTTATCGCCATAGAACACGGCATTTCTGCCTGTAGCCTCTGGAGAGATGGTTTTTCCTGTCCACAGTAAATGGGAAACCTTGTTGATGGTGGGGTTCTCCGGATGAATAAACCGGTCAGGGTAACGCTCGTTGATCAGCGCTCTTAGTTCCTGGCTGTAGGCGATCAGTTCAGAGGCCGAATAATGTTCGATACCTTTAAAGTTTTTCTGGGGGTCGAATATGGCATAAAAATTCCCTCCGTAGGCAACATCAAAGTGCAGCTCTCCCAGTACTTGAGAAGTCACCGTAAGATTGGTCGCTATGACAAAGGAGGCTACATTTTTCAGGGCTACCCAGGTCACCTTTCCATCCACCATCTCATAGTCGATCTCTACCAGTCCGGCAGGAGCTTCCATACGAATCTTTCCAGGGGTCTTCGGTGTAACCAGACCTTCTTCAATGACGACCGTTATGGTACCAATAGTACCGTGGCCGCACATGGGCAAAGAACCGCTGGTTTCGATAAAGATGATGCTGAAATCATTTTCCGGGTCCAGGGGAGGATAGATGATACTTCCGCTCATCTGGTCGTGCCCACGAGGTTCATACATGAGCCCTTTCCGTATCCAGTCGTATTCCCTGATGAAGTGCTGTCTGCGTTCACTCATGGTATCTCCTTCCAATACAGGAGCTCCTGATGCGACTACCCTTACCGGATTCCCGCAGGTATGGGCGTCAATACAAAAGAATTTCTTTTTTGTGATCACTTTTATGGGGTGGTATTAGCAGATTTTTCCTGATGGATGTAGGCCTTTATACGTTCTTCCAGGATAGGCAGGGTAACCGTTCCCTGCTCCAGAATTCGTTCATGGAATTCCCGGATGTCAAAATTTTCACCCAATTCTTTTTCGGCCAGGGCACGTAGTTCCCTGATCTTTAACTCTCCCATTTTGTAAGAGATCGCCTGTCCGGGCCATGCGATATAACGGTCGGTTTCGGTATTGATCTCGTGAATGGAAAGGGCGGTGTTTTCAGTCATAAAATCAACGACTTCCTGACGGCTCCAACCAAAGGCATGGATCCCGGTATCGACCACCAGCCTGCAGGCACGCCACATCTCATAGGTGAGCTTGCCGAAACGTTCATAAGGAGTGGTGTATATACCCATCTCTCCGGCCAGGGTCTCGGTATACAAGGCCCAGCCTTCACCATAGGCCGATAAATAAAGGTTCTTTCTGAAGCCTGGGATGCTGTCGCCAAGCTCGCTGTTGAGAGCCATCTGAAGGTGGTGCCCAGGCACAGCCTCATGGGCCGTTAAGGAGGGCAGAACATATAGAGGGCGACTGTTAAGTTTATAGGTGTTCACCAAATAATACCCGGGTTGGGTAGGAGCAGATGGCGGATTATACCTTCCTCCCGTATAAATAGGAGCTATGGCATCAGGAACTTTTTTGACTCCGTAGGGTCTGCGAGGCAGCGTTTTAAAATAGGCAGGCAGTTGGGCGTCGATCCGTTTTGCAATATCCCTTGCTTCTTTAAGGAGTTCTTCTCCTGTGGTGGCATAAAACTGCGGGTCTGTTCGTAGAAATTCCATAAATTCAGCTAGGGAACCTTCAAACCCGGTTTCCTCAAGAATTTTCATCATTTCTGCTTTGATCCTTGCCACTTCCTCCATACCCAGTTCGTGAATGTCTTCTGCAGTATACTCCTCGGTAGTAGTGAAGAAATTGATGCGGTTCTGATAGTATTCTTTTCCCCCGGGAGTGTCAGACACCCCAATGGCATCACGGGTATTTGGTATGTATTCTTCTTCGAAGAACTTCTTTATCTTTTTAAAAGAAGGGATCACACTATCGCGAACCAGGATACGACCTGCAATTATGATCGAGTCTTTCAGCTCGTCCGGAATGACTCCGGGAAGTTGCGCCAGGGGCGAAAAGAAATCACTGGAATCAATCACCCCCACAATATGCTGATCGTAGGTGGAAGCGTAATTCTTAAAGATAACCTTGGGCTGTGAAATGCCTTCCTCCAGACCTTTTTGTAACAGCGCGATATGCTGGCGGGTGTACTCGGGGATGGCCCCCAGCATGTACAGGTATCTTCTGGCATCCTTTGCAGAACTGAGAGGTCGGATGCGGTAATTCAGGCTGAGGTGAAAACCCTGGTCGGCCTGTATAGGGTTGTGATGGGTTTTCAATCGGTAGGCATCAACATCATCCTGAAGGACGAACTTTAATAGTTCGAGTGAGATCCTTTCGGTTTCCGTAAGTCCGCTTTCATTGATGCTGTTCAGGGCACGTAGTCGGGAATCAGCAAATTCAGCTGATGCTTTAAAGCGCTCATCAGTAAAATTACCGAGAGGGTACTGCTTACGGTCGTAGGGTTCAAAGTTTTCTACTTCCTCTATCACCTGTTCCAGTTTTTTAGAGGCTTCTGTCGTTGTTTCCTGGCCATAAACAAAGGCAGAGGTGGTTGTCAGCAGGGTCAGGGTGAAGATCAATCGTTTCATGAATGTACAGGGTCTTTGGTTGGTGTTCCGTTCACGGTTCGAAGAATTCCCAACGGATTGTTACTTTTTAAGGCATCCGGTAAAATACTTTCCGGAAAATTCTGAAAGGCCACCGGTCGTACCCATCGGTGAATCGCTCCTGTGCCCACAGAAGTAAAACGGCTGTCGGTAGTAGCAGGCCACGGACCTCCATGATGCATACTGGTGCAGACCTCCACACCGGTAGGAACTCCGTTTATAACCAGGCGACCGGCCTTTTCTCTTGCAATGGCAACAAGGTTCTTTTCGGTATCTAATTCATCTGCTTCGCCAAGGATGCTGATAGTTAACTGTCCTTTCAGGCGTTTTATGATCTCATCTCTTTCAGTATTGTTCTTGCAGCGAACCAGGATGGAGAAGGGGCCGAATACCTCTTCCATAAGTTCTTCATCTTCCAAAAGATCTTTTGCCTGTACTGACGCCAGGGTAAGATTGCCGTAATTGGGTTGGCTGGCGCTTTCCTGTTCAGCAGCCAGAGATACCGAGGTCTTGTCGAGCAATCGCCTGAATCCGTTTTTAAAATTCTTGTAAATGTCGGGGTGCAGCATACACTGGGCGGGTTGTTGTACGGAGGCGTTTTTAAGGAGCTCGCAAAAATTGTCAAGGGCTTCTCCTTCGGTAGCGATCAGGATCCCGGGGTTGGTGCAGAATTGTCCGGCCCCGAGGTTGATAGAAGCAGCGATCTGATCTGCCCAAAATTCTCCTTTGTTTTTTAAGGCAGTTGGCAACAGGATCATTGGATTTACACTTCCCATTTCTGCAAACACCGGAATGGGTTCTTTCCGTTCCCTGGCCAGATTTTGGAGGGCTGAACCACCGCTAAAACTGCCTGTAAAACCAACAGCCTTGATACCCGGATGTTGTACCAGGGTTTCTCCAACCCTGTGGTCTTTGCTGTTGAGGTTGGCAAACACTCCTGACGGTATACCTTCTTTTTCCATGGCTTTTTTGATGGCCGTGGCCACCAATTCTCCGGTACCGGCATGCAGGGGGTGGCTCTTTACGATCACCGGGCAGCCGGCGGCCAGGGCACTGGCAGTATCGCCTCCGGCGGTAGAAAATGCCAACGGAAAGTTGCTGGCCCCAAATACCACTACCGGACCCAGGGGGACCTTCATTTTACGGATATCAGGTTTTGGCACAGGGCTTCGTTCGGGTAGGGCAGTGTCAATACTTGCCTCTACCCAGGAACCTTCCTTTACCAGGTTGGCAAACAGCAGCAACTGGTTAATGGTTCTGCCCAATTCGCCATTAGCGCGACCTTCAGGTAAACCCGATTCCAGGCAATAGGCATGAACGATCTCCTGGCGCAAAACCTCCAGTTCCTCTGCAATAGCCTCCAGGAAAGCCGATCGTTGAGCACCGGATGAATGCTTGTAGGTTTCAAAGGCCTCTGAAGCAGCCATAACTGCCTGCCCGATCTCTTCCGGGGTGGCTTCGTAGAAGATCCACTCATTGGCATCATTCATTCCCGGATTAAACGTTTTGAATACTGATTTGCCTGTTGCAGACCATTGCCCGTCCACAAGATTTTTGCCATGCATCATAGTGCCGCTGTTTTAAGTTTAAATTTAGACAAGTCAGGCCGGGTTTCAAGTCCCTTTTTAATAATATTTTCTACGCGTTGCCGTTCTTTCCCTTCCAAGGGCAAACGGGGAGCGCGAACAAACTCACTGCCAATGCCGGTGGCTTTTTCGGCCATTTTGATGTTTTGCACCAATTGCGGATTGATATCCAGTTCCAGTAGCGGAAGGAACCAGCGGTAGATCTCAATGGCCTCAGCAATACGACCCTGTTGCACCAGCTCGTAAATGGCAACGGTTTCTGCAGGAAAGGCACAGACCAGCCCGGCCACCCAGCCCTCAGCACCCATCACCATACTCTCTAAGGCCAGGGTGTCAACCCCCGATAAGATCTTCAATCGATCTCCGAAGCGATTCTTGATTCGGGTAATATTAGAGATGTCTCTTGTCGATTCTTTAACCGCCTGAATGTTGTCGAGCTTCAACAATTCTTCGAACATATCAAGGGTCACTTCGATCTGGTAGTCTACCGGGTTGTTGTAAACCATAATAGGGAGGGAGGTACTTTGGGCAACCGCCTTAAAGTACACCATGGTTTCTCTTGAGGTGGCCTTATAACGCATGGGGGGGAGCATCATGAGACCGGAGGCGCCGAGCGATTCAGCTTTTTTGGCACTCTCTATCGCCCCGGCAGTGCTTTGTTCTGCGATATTGATGATCACCGGAACCTTTTGATTGCAAATATCGATGGTTTCCCGGAGTAAGCATTCCTTTTCCTTAGAGGTTAAGGTGCTAGCCTCCCCGAGGGTGCCTCCCAGGATAATACCGTGAACCCCGGCTTCTAGTTGTGCATTGATATTGACTGCAAACAGATCCATGTCTAGTTGATCGTCGGCAGTGAACTTGGTGGTAACAGCGGGCATAACTCCCTTCCATTGAAAATTCATAATTCTTAGTTTTTGGTAACACAAAATTAAGGGGAGTCGCCATGATAGGTTTCTATCATTTTAGCCTATAATGACTGTATTTTAACCTATATAGTATAATTTAGTGTTTTAAAAGAATAAAATAAGATAGTTTTAAATGAAAGTATTCCCATTTAAAATACCCAAGCCCGCCAATGAAAATCTGGTGATACAGGTAGACCGGGAACGTATCTTCTACGATAAGCTTCACCAGCATGAGGAGATTCAGGTGAGTTATATGGTGGAGGGGTATGGGAAGCTCCTGGTGAATGATAATGTTTTCAGTTATCATCCGGGTGATCTTTTTATACTTGGTGGTGAAATGCCTCACCTGTTTCGCTCAGAACCCAGGGGTGAGGAGGTGTCTCATATGATCTCCTTTTTTCTCACCGAGGATGCTTTTGGAGAAGAATTCTTCAGGAAGAAAGAATTAAGTTCGTTGATGCCGTTTTTTAGAAAGAGCCAACAGGGGTTGTTGTTAAGGGCAGATCAGCATGACCTGTCTGCTCAATTTTTAAGACTCCCCGGGCAGGATCAGTTTGCCCGGTTCATGGAGGTTTTGAATATCATGCATGCTTTGTCGGGAATGCAGGGGGAGGTGCTAAGTAGTTTCCGCTACAATAAAGGCATCACAGATGCTGATGGAGAGCGGTTGCAGGTAGTTTTTGACCAGGTGATACGTAATTTCAGAGATCCTATTGCTCTCGAGGAGATCGCTGCTATGGTGCATATGACCCCTAATGCCTTTTGCAGGTATTTCAAAACCCGCACCAACAAAACCTTTTTCGAATATCTAATCGCAATACGTGTTGAGCATGCCTGTGAATTACTCAGTGCCCATCCGGATTTACAGGTAGCTGAGGTGGCCTATGCCTGCGGATTTAAAACCTTATCCCACTTTAATAAGAAATTCAAGGAATTGAAGGGAGTTTCACCACGAAGCTACAGACTGAATGTCCATTCAGCTTAGAGCATCGTAGGCTTCTTTAAGTTTTTTAGGAAACTTGGCTACAACAAGCTCGTAAGAGTGATCGGAGAGCTCCAGGATCAAGCTTGGAGGCACATCAACATCGCATCGTACCGTATTCCAGTGAAGCTTGTCCATATGAAACCCCGGACTTACCCCGGCATAGGTCTCGCGAAGCTCTATGCTTCGTTCGGGATCACATTTTAAGTTGACGCTTTGTTCTCCGGCCTCCCATTTTTCCAGGGGTATCAGGGCAAACATCTTTCCCATCACTTTAAATACCAGGGTGTGTTCATCAAACGGAAAAGATTCGGTAACCCCTTTTTTATTCAGGCAATGATCTCTGAGCTGGTCAATATACATGGGTCAGGATTTTACGGATGACTTTTTTGGTTTTGACCCTGAAAGTTTTAACTCCCGCGAATCCCCCTCGATCTCCAGGGCCGTATAATCCAGTTTCCAGCCGATGGCCTGCACCATGTTCTCGATCATTAAGACCGCATCAAGCGCTTCTTTTTTGGCGGCATCCAGCAACCCGCTTTCCGGAACCTTGCTGAGAATGTGTTCCCGGGCTTCCCGGTTTACCTTCGAGAGGTCTTCTGTTCTGAACCAATTAAACAGTCCTTCTTTGATATCGTAGTACCGTACATCGGGTTCGATACTTAAAACCTCAGGTTCTGGAAAGGCTTTCATGATGATCTTCTTCCCGGCCTCATCGGCTTTTAGTTCTATCTTTTTCAGGTCGAACCCTACCTGTACCTTGGCGTTGATCACCAACAATGCTTTTTTCTTGCTGGTAATGAGTCGCAGGAACCGCTCTTTGACATTCTCGTATTGGTAGATCTCAGCAAACTCCCCTTCAACAGTAACCAGTTTACACACATTGTGAATTTTTTCAAGCAGGACGATGCCCTGGGAATGGGTGATCTCCCTCGATTTTTTTGAACGGTAGATGGAAAAGAGCCAGAACATGCCGAGCCCGCCCAGGAAAAATCCGATGAGTATTTCGATAATATCGCTCATTTGTTACTTTGATTGATGGGTGTGCAAAGTCTTATAAACCTACGAAAAAATAGGGATATGGGGATGTAGGGATATGGGGAAGTAGGGTGTCTTCGCGAGGGAATAAAATGACTGAAGCGATCTTTTTATTTATTGCTAGGTTTCCAAGGAAGCAAAGGAGCTAAGAAGTAAAGGAGTAAAGTCGAGAAGGGGCAAATAGGCTAATAAGCGAATTGGTCGTCTTCGTGAGGATTTTGAAATCCAGCTTTCTTGTGGAGGATAATGACTAATTAGTTATATTAATATTGGGCTCCTTCCCCTGGTCAGGGGAAGGTACTCTTGCTGAAAGCAAGAGGGGAAGGGGTTGTATGTGAAGATTACCTGAATCAACCCGCCCCGTCTCAAGGTTTCACCTTGATCCACCCCGCCCTGTCCAGGGTGGGGAGCCACATTTTATAATTTTTTTCAACAGAGAATCTAAATCCTTCAGTGGTAGGACCGAACGTTAAAAAAACAGCCGGTGGCTGTTTTTAGTGAAGGGGCCAGATGGGGCCATGGCGATAAGGGTGAAATTCTGAGCCCTAGATATGATCGTAAATCTATCATTCATAATCCATAAATTCTCGTGACTCCGTACCCACGTACCTCCGTACCCTCGTCTCCTTCTACAACTCAAACTCGCTTGCCAAGCCGCAGGCATGGTCTCTCAAACTGATCCTCATCCTTTTTAAATAGTGGGCAGTTTACAGTCTGCAGTTATCCCGACCTTGTTTTCAGGAGATTGCCACGTCGGGCTTTGCCCTCCTCGCAATGACGTCATCAATTCCAACTCAAACTCGTTCCTCGAACTCTACCCTGTACAAAACGGGTTTGCTGGGCGAAGCATCATTTTCAAAAGAGGCGATCTGCAGGTTGAGCAGGTACAACCCGTCTTCAACCGAGTCAGGAACATAAATAAATTCGGTGATGGTGGTTTCCTTTCGTGGGGCCTCAGGATAGTTCCAAAATGCTTTATGTGCCAAAAGCTTTCCATCGTCTTTTTCCTTATCAACTGAGGGCAGGTCTATCAATAGGTGTTTGATACCCTTTTCAGCCATCCATTTGGCAGCTGCTTCTTCGAGATAGGGCGGATTGGTATGGGAGTACTGTTTTGTCTTTTTGGAGGTGTCATTCGGAAGGGTTCTGATAATAATGGCTTCGGCGAAGTCGTTGCCCCATGCTGCCGCCAGGTAATCTTTACTGATCACCAGGTCTTCTCCACGTGCTTCAGGTGCTACGGTGATTACCCTGCCAAGGAAGAAAAAGGTTTTTAATTCCCGGTTCACGGAATGGAATTCCTTACTGATATGGCCTACGCATTCGGTATGGGTGCCGTGGGCGTGCGGATTAAAAAAGACATTGTTGAAGTTGG
The DNA here is from genome assembly GCF_004799345.1 of Robertkochia marina. GTDB lineage: Bacteria > Bacteroidota > Bacteroidia > Flavobacteriales > Flavobacteriaceae > Robertkochia > Robertkochia marina. The sequence continues at coordinate 411,425 of NZ_SSMC01000001.1, read as the reverse complement.
TCGATGATCCTGCGGCCACACTCCCTGTAAAATCCCCGTCTTTTACCGGGCTGATCTCCGGAGGTGGAACATACCAGGCGTTCGGATTTTCAGCTCCGTTCTTTAGGGGCAGAGAAATATCAATGGGTTTAGACAGATCGGTCCTTAGATTTCCCTGGGGATGTTCAATAAGCGTTTTCAAAATGGAGAGATTTATTACTCTTGTAAATTTAGCAGAAAAAGGTCAGCTGCCAGTCCATCGGCCAGGAACTTTCCTTGGGTAGTCGTTTTCAACACCTGTTCCTCAGGTTGTTCTTCCAGGACCAGGAAACCGTCGCGGATATGGCCGGCGCTTTGTTCTAATAAATAACGACTGTATTGATCTCCAAACTCTTTTCGGATCCGGTCTACCGATACCCCCCAGATGGTACGCAGGCCGGTCATCAGGTATTCGTTATACCGGTCTTTAGTGGTCAGGGTTTCCCGTTCGAGGGGTAGTTGACCCTGTTGCAGCGACTTCATGTATTTGGGGTTGTTGGCAATGTTCCAGGAACGTTGCTCCCCGTCGTAACTATGAGCCGACGGACCAATACCCAGGTAGTGTTTTCCCAGCCAGTAGGCTGAATTATTGACACTGAAAAATCCTTTCTTCCCGAAATTGGATAATTCATAGTGGATGAAGCCTGCGTCTTCGAGAGTTTTCACCAGGATCTGAAATTGCTCGGCGGCCTGTTCATCACTGGGCGCTTCGATCACCCCTTTATGAATAAAATGTTCCAGGGCGGTTTTGGGCTCTACGGTAAGGGCGTAGCTGGAAATATGAGGTATGTCAAAAGACAGGGCAGTATGGATGTTCTGTTCCCAGGCTTCATGGCTGAGTCCAGGTATTCCATAGATCAGATCAACAGAGATATTGTCAAAATACTTTCGGGCCAGTTCCAGGCTTTTTAAGGCTTCTCCTGCATTATGCGCCCGGTTCATCAGTTTCAGGTCCTCCTCCCGGAATGATTGTATCCCCATACTCAGTCGGTTCACACCGATATCCCTGTAGGCTTTTAGTAAGAACTCGGTATCGGTTTCCACCAGGTCGTCGGGATTGACCTCTATGGTGAGCTCGATCTGTTCTGCCACTTTGAAATTCCGGTACACGCCACCGACCAGATATTTCAACTCTTCAGGCGTTAACCGGCTGGGGGTTCCCCCGCCGAAGTAGATGGTTTCTATAACCTCTTTACCCACCTCCTCTTTGCGCAACTTCATTTCGGTAAGCATGGCGGCCAGCATTTCATCCTTATGTTTCATGGAAGTCGAAAAGTGAAAGTCGCAATAGTGGCATGCCTGCTTACAGAAGGGGATATGGATATAGATTCCGGCCATGGATTGAGTTACGGGTTACGAGAATATTGTGATATACATGAATTATCCCCCCTCCTTCTTAAGGAGGGGTGCCTGTCCCGATAACTATCGGGAGGCGGGGTGGTTTTTACGAAGGTACGAAGATTGGGGTAGTTAATGGTTAGTCGTTAGTGGGGAGTAGTTTGATCCTGCTCTGCAGGAAGGATTATAGATGATAAATATGAATTATTGCCCTTATGAAGGTTTGAAACCCGGATTTCTTGTGGAGGATGATAACTGATTGAAAATTAAAACAAAAACGGGTACCTTCCCCTGGTTAGGCGGGGAGATACATTTTATATATTCATCTTAGTGTAATTATTAAATCTGTAGGTGATATTCCCGAAATTTCAAGATAAAGCAATCTATCTGTTTCCCTCAATAATTCAAAATCGCTGTACATAGTTTACTGTTGGTCCAACTTCCAAACTCGTACCTCAAGCTCGTTCCTTATTATCATCCGAAGCTTTAGCAAAGGATGACAAACTATATCCCGCTAATTCCCAGTCGGCAATACCTGTACCCGAACCTCTTCAGCATATCGTGTCCATTCGTTTAAAAGCTCCCGGTATTTTTCAGGGTGCTCAGTCTTCAGGTTGTGTTGCTCCTGCATGTCCTTGGACAGATCGAAGAGCTCGAAATTAGCGGTGTCTAGCGGACGGATGCTGTTTACCAGTTTCCAATTGCCTTTTCTTACCATGGCATTATTGATATGTTCCATGGAGAACACATAGTTCTCGTCATGGATCTGATCAGAATTACCCGAGATAAAAGGTAGAATAGAAGCCCCCCGAAGAGGATAGACCGGGTGACCGTTGTAAGTATCCGGATAGGTAACGCCTGCGATCTCGTAAAAAGTAGGAGCCAGGTCCTGCAGGGAAAGGAAATTGTGATGCAACTCGCCTTGTCGTTTTACGGATGGCCCTGAAATGATCATGGTGGTATTGATACCACCCTGGGTGGTAAAATCCTTGAAATATCTGAAGGGCGCAGAGCCGGCTTCTGCCCATTGTGGGCCGTAGGAGACATAGGAGTTCTCTTGGCCCATATGCTCATACTCTTCGTTGTAGTATTCCTGTAAAACCTTAGCAAGGGTCCCCCGGTTGTAAAAATCGCGATGGCCGGCGCCGTTGTCTGACATAAAAACGAATACGGTGTTGTCAAACGCTCCTGTTTCTTTTAAATACGAGATCAATCTGCCAATGTTGTGATCGAGGTTGTCTACCATTCCGGCATAGAGCTCCATTTTACGGGCCTCCTTTTTTTGAGCTGATGGAGAGAGCGAATCCCATGGAGTAATGAGCTTAGCAAACCGGGGGTGAATTTCAGGGAGCACGGCATCCTGCGGAATGATGCCTGCCTTCTTAAGCGATTGAAGCCTGCTTTTGGGTAATTGTTCATAACCCTCATCATAGCGGCCTTCATATTTTTTCCAATATTTCTCATCTACCTGCAGGGGCCAGTGGGGCGAGGTATAGGCGGCAAAGGCAAAAAAGGGCTTGCCATCTTCTTTATTGCTGCCAATATATTCGATAAGCTTATCGGTATAGAAATCTGTGGAATACTTTCCGTCGGTCCACCTTACCACCTCCCCATCTTCTGTGTAAGTTGAAAGCCCATCACTCAAAGCGCTTTGATTGGAATAATGATTTCCGGCGCCGGGCAGTAAAACGTAGGAGTGCTCAAATCCTTTTTGATGCGGATTGTCTTCCGGTTTCATGCCCAGATGCCACTTTCCGGCCATATAGGTGTGGTAGCCTGCATCTCCCAGTAATTGAGGGATGGTGGCCACCCGATTGGTTAAATGACCCTCATACCCGAATGTATCAAGCACTACGCCCTGAATCCCCATGCCGGCTATATGGTTGTCGTTCCCGGTTAGGAGCATGGCCCGGGTTGGGGCGCACATAGGAGCCGTGGTAAACTGGCTGAACCGAATCCCGGTTTTGGCCAGGGCATCAATATTGGGGGTTTCAATATCGCCCCCATAACATCCAATATCCCCGAAACCCAGGTCATCGGCCACGATGAGCACGATGTTTGGTTTTTGATTTACTACCTGTTTTGGTTGTGTTTGGCAGGAACTCAAAAAAATGAGCAGTACGATCAGAGATATTTTTGTTTTCATCTTTTGGATACTGTGGGGTTAATTGCTTTTATAAGCCATACACTCGATCTCTACCCGCGTTTCTATGGACTTGGCTTTTGAGGCGAGGTTGGAAGGAGGTTAATCTGCATCTAGAAATTCCTGCACCACGGGATGATCTTTTGAATCCATCTGCACCATCCAGCTGTCAATGAACCACCTGCCATTTTCAAAATGAAGTTGAACACTGTTCAAACCTCTGACCTCCGAAGGTTCTTCCGGGTTGGTCCGTACTTCAAAGGCGGTCCACACCAGGGCTAAATGGCCAAACTTGCTGACCTTGCGTTTTAATTCTATTTCGTACGCTGCCTTTCTCGGTTGTAGTAATAATGGAATGTAGAGTGATTCCAGGGAGTGGTTACTGGCATTCCCTTCCTCGTCGACATAGGTGATAAGGGCATTCTCTGAATGCAGGAATTTATCACGTTCATATTGCCAGGGGTCTTCAGCACCTCCTGAAAATGCGTCATACCAGGCATTGATGATCGCATCGATCGATTCAACATCCTTGCTGTATTTTTCTTCCGGAGATTGAGCAAAAACGGTCAATGAAATTAGTAGGCAAAAGCACGCAGACACTTTGTGTTTAAATGGGATCATAACTGTAAGCGGATATTGGTATTACTCTGTAATTCTTCTTAGGTCGAGGTCGTGAAAATCAAAACTGAAATCGATCTCAGGAGAGATGCCCTTCATAGAAATAGCCGAAGCTTTTCCGGTCTCATCCAACTGAAAGGTGGCAAAGGCATCACAATTCATATCGTGGTAATCCCATGCTATGGCGAAGGTATTTGCCTGGTAATAGCTCATCTTTCCGTGAAGTTTGGGTGAGCGCAGGGATCTGAACCACAGGATCCCATCTTTTTCATAGATCTCGACTTTTCCAAACCACGGGTCTTTGTAAGTTCCGGTAAATTTGGAGGGATCCAATTCAACAGACCCGGACTTTTCTACCTGTTCCCATACTGCGTTTACCACAGCTTCTGCCTCGGAGGAGGAGCGATTAAGTTGCTCCTCAGTAAATGCGATCCAATCCATTGTATCCACCCCCGTTAACTTTTCTATAATTTCAAAGGATAAGGTTCTGTAATTATACCCTCCCGGATCGCAATTGGTAAGTACGATGATCCCAGCATTGAGTTCCGGGAGCATTGTGACCATGGAGAGCATACCCGGCAATCCTCCGGTGTGATTGACCACTGTATATCCATTCATATCCTGGAGGAAGAATCCGAGGCCGTACCCTCTGTAATGTTGTTTAAACGGGTTATCTCCAAAAGGATCGTAAAAGATATTAGTATGTATTTTCCACAATTCCATCTGATTGACTTCGGAGATCAGCGTATCCATTTTTGACTCGCCATAAGCCCCCCTGTTCAAATGCATTTTAACCCAGTTACTCAGATCAGAAACGCTGGAATAAATACCTCCGGCAGCTCCTAGGCTCCCGTCATTTTTAGTATAGGTGGGAATTTCGATCACCTCACCATTTTCTGTTTTATGCGGATAGGCTATATTGGTATAACCAGAGATATTCTGAAAAATACCCACAGAGTGCGCCATCCCAAGATTGGCCATGATTTCGTCCTGCACAAATTGATCCCAGGGTTTCCCACTTACCCGGTGTACAACTTCCCCGGCCACCACATACAACAGGTTGTCGTAATCGTACTTGGTACGGAAGTCAGAAACCGGAGTTTGGTATTGAAAGCTTTTGATAACATCGTCTACGGTAAAATCCGCCCCGTCCGGAAAGAACATCAGGTCTCCGGCGCCAAGGCCTAATCCGCTTCGGTGGGTTAACAGGTCGACGAGGGTGAAATTAGCGGTCACATAAGGGGCATACATCCTGAACTCCGGAATGTGATCGGTCACCTTATCGGTCCACGAAAGTTCTCCTCGATCAACCAATATTCCCAGAGCAGTTGCTGTAAAAGCCTTGCTGTTGGAGGCGATAGCAAACAGGGTGTTTTCGTCTACCGGCGTGTTCTTGTTTTTGGAGGCCACTCCATAGCCTTTCAAATGGGTAACCTCCCCATTTTGTATGACCCCAATAGCTACTCCCGCCTGGGGAAATTTGGCCATGGATACTTCTGCCAGGGAGTCAATATAGGCTGAGGTTACCTTCTCCTGTGAAAAGCATAAGACCGGGAGGATTAGTAACAGGAGGAGCAATCGTTTAATAAGATTCATGATGTTGATTTAGGCATTAACAAATCATGTCCGGGGGAAGTAAGAAGTGGCATCATTTGAAAAGCAGGTTGATTAATTCGCTTGTTATCTGAAATATAGGAATTTATTTGTTAAAATATTTTAATGAGAACTGTCGCTCTTTTTATCAGCTGTATCGCGATTAAAAAGAAAGTCACTATACTTCAATGCAGGTAAATTGCAAACTGGTCCCTTGTTATCATCCTAGATGTACACCAAAGCTTTAGCGAAGGATGGCAAACTCTTCCCTTATAGTGATCCTCACCCTCGTCCCTGAAACTCGTCCCTCGAACTCTACTCTCCACTCACCAACAAAACTTCCTCCGGGGTCACAGCAAACACCTTATCCTCCTTAGTGGGGGTCATTACGTATTTCCCGGTGAATTCGCCAAAGGCAGGAAGGATGAGCTGGTGTTCTTTTTGGAAGAAACAGGGCAATTTCAGGGTTTGCTTTGCAGGGCCTTTCAATCGAATACCCGGATGAATATGACCGCAGAGATTGAATAATTCCGGGTGATCGGTGGGTTCATGGGTAAGCAGAAATTCTTCGAGCTCCCATTCATCTTTGATCTCGATATTCAGTTTTTCCAGCTTGTGTTCCGGAATGATGTCGTGGTTCCCTGTGATCAGTACAAGGTTGGTTTTGGCTGTACGCACCCACGACTGAAACAGCTTCCACTCATTATTGATATAACTGTGAAAGAGGTCGCCCAGAAAGCAGAGGGTTTCCGGCTCGTAGTGTGCACACAGCTCATCCAGTTTTTCATAAGCCTTGTACATGGCCTGCTCCGGTACGGCCATGCCATTTTTTCTGAAGTGGGCCGTTTTTCCCAAGTGAACATCCGCTACCAGCAACATCGACCGGTCTTTCCAGAACGCGGCACCATAGGGGTGAAGCTCAAAGGTGTGTTCGCGAAATACAGCCGTGGTGGGGGTCATCTCAGGAAATTTTATGGATACGGACTTTTACTGATTTACTGATCGGGGTATTGCTCTTATCAGCAAAATGATTATAGGGCACCAATACGTTGGTTTCCGGGAAATAGGAGGCTATATTGCCACGCGGGATATCATAGGGAACAACAATAAATTTTTCAGCCTTCCTCACTACCCCGTCATAAGTACTGCTGAGGTTCACCACCTCCTCTTTTTGCAATTGATGTGAACGCATATCTTCTTCATTCATCAGGATCACCCGGCGTTCGTTGTAGATACCCCGGTAGCGGTCATGGAGTCCGTAGATGGTGGTATTGAACTGGTCGTGAGACCGGATGGTCATCATCAGTAGTTCATCCTCCGCCAGGTCGTGTTCGGGCAAACCGCAGATACTGAGTTGGGCTTTGCCTTCCGGGAGCTTGCTGAAATCAAGGGTTCTCACATTGTTCGGAAGATAGTATCCACTTCCTTCACTGCGTTTGCCCAGCCCTTCAAAGCCTTTGACGACCTCGCCTAATTTGCCTCGGGTCAATTCGTAGTCATATCCCATCTCCAGCCATGGTACCTGATGGTCTTCTCCAAAATAGGCATGGGCGATACCGGTAACGATCTCGGGCTCACTCTTGAGGTTGTCTGAGGCAGGCGGCAGGAGTCCTTTGGTACGATGCACCTTCCCCATACTGTTCTCCACGGTCAGAAATCGCTGTTCGCCATCCTTCAGGTCCTTTTCCGAGCGCCCCAGGGTGGGCAGAATAAGAGCAGTCTTTCCTGTAACCAGGTGAGATCGGTTGAGCTTGGTACTGATCTGCACGGTAAGGTCGCAATTTTGAAGTGCCTCTGCCGTGTACCGGGTGTCGGAGGCTGCTGAGAGGAAATTACCTCCCAGGGCAATAAAGACCTTCGCTTTTTTGTCGTGCATGGCTTTTATGGCATGTACAGTATCGAGTCCTTCCTTGTCGGGCGGACTAAAACCAAATACAGCTTCGATGGCTTTGTTTAACCGGGGGCTTACATGATGCATAATACCCACGCTGCGATCGCCCTGTACATTACTGTGTCCTCGTACGGGACAGGTTCCTGCTCCGGGTTTTCCAAGGCTGCCTTTCAGCAAAAGGAGGTTCACACATTCTTTGATATTTTCTACGCCATTCTTATGTTGGGTAAGCCCCATGGCCCAGCAAATAATGATCTTTTTCTTAACGGCTAACAGGGAAACTACCTGGTCGATCAGGGTCTCACTTACCCCGCATCGTTCCAACAGGTCGGTCTCGTCGTATTTTTCCAGGTCCTGCATAAGAGGTACATACCCAGCCACGTATTTTTTAATAAAATCATGATCAAACACCTTTCCTTTTTCCCGGTCGAGCGCAGCAAGCTTTTTGAGGATGAGTTTCATCAGGGGTACGTCCTGGTTGATCTTGACGGGTAAATGAATGTCGGCAATGGGGGTGCCGTCAAGAAGCAAGCCTTTAATCTCCTGGGGGTTTTTAAATCGGACCAATCCAGGTTCTTTTAAGGGGTTGATGCTGATCACCTTACCTCCGTTCTTTTTGCATTTCTCAAGGGCCAGCAGCATGCGTGGATGATTGGTTCCCGGATTTTGCCCCATGACCAGGATAACCTCGGCCTCGTGAATGTCTTCGAGTTTTACCGAACCCTTACCGATACCTAAGGTCTCGCCCAGGGCTGCCCCACTCGATTCATGGCACATATTGGAGCAGTCGGGCATATTATTGGTTCCGAAAGCACGTACAAATAGGCCATAGAGAAAAGCTGCCTCATTGCTCGAGCGCCCGGAAGTATAAAATACAGCTTCGTCAGGGGTGCTTAGGTATCTCAGATGATCTGCAATAAGGTCAAAAGCACCTTCCCAACTGATTGGCTCATAGTTGACCTCTCCGGGTCTTAAAACCATAGGGTGTGTAAGTCGGCCGCTCTTACCGATACGGTAATCAGACCATAGAGACAGTTCTTCAACAGAATGTTTTTTAAAGAAATCGGGGTCTACCCGTTTATTAGTGGCTTCTTCAGCAAGAGCCTTGGCGCCATTTTCACAGTATTCTGCCACCTTGGAAGGTTCCTCCGGATCGGGCCATGCGCAGCCCGGACAATCAAAACCATCTTTTTGATTCATATGCAGAAGGGTGCTGAAGGCTTTCACAATGCCCATTTCCTTCATTCCGTGTTCCATGGCCACCTTCACTCCTGTGAATCCGGCAGCGGTATCTGCCGGTTTGGTCACCTTGAGTCCGGTAAATTCCAGGTCGCCTTCTACAGAGATCTTTCTCTTTTTGTTTTCTTCCATCATGATGTGTTGTGCTGCTCTTCCTGTCAAAAGAGGTGCATCTTTAAAATTAGCAAATTCCTCAGGAAACAAGCCTATTTCTCGAACTGTATTTGCATTTTTCGAATCCGGTCAGACAGCTTTTCCGAAGAGAGTTTTTCCCGCAACCGGTCGGTAATGATAGGGAAGGAAAAGGGGGTGGGCTTTTCGCAATTTTTCCAAATAACCTCCTGGGTGCGTATGCGCTCCAGGGCTTGTGCAAGCCGGCCTTCTTCCAAAGAGTGTTCGAAGGTTTCTCTGAAGGCCTGCAGGTACAACAGGTTATCCTGTTCGAAATCGCGAAACACGTTAAAAAATAGTTGCGAGCTGCTTTGCAGGTGTTTGCTTTTTAGCTGTTTATCGGGATAGCCCTGAAATACCAATCCTGAGATCACCCCGATATCCCGAAATTTTCTTCGGGCCATTTCGGTGGCATTCAAACTTTTCTCCAGGTCGCTGTGTAAGTAAGAAGGAGAGAAAAGATCGTTGTCGATCACCTGTTCAATATTGATCACCTGGTCAGAGAGGAGCTCGAACCCGTAATCGTTAAAGGCAATGGAGAAGCTGATTGGGTCGAGAAGGCTGATGCGGTAGGCCAGTAAACTCGCCATAGCCTCATGTACAAACCGTCCTTCAAAAGGATAAAAGATAGCGTGATACCCTTCCCGGGTCTTAAAGGTTTCAATGAGAAATTCTCCCGGCCCCGGTACGATAGATTCTCTCTGCTGTCGTTCAAATACCGGAGCCAGGGCTTTCAACTCCGGCGACAATTGAGATCCGGGATCGTTGGCCAGGTATAATTCACTTCTCAGTAGGTCGCTCATCTGTGAAGAGAAGCTCATCCGTCCACCCATCCAACTTGGTACCTTGGCGGTTTTCTTTTTAGATCGTTTTACCAGTACCTGCATTTGTTTGATACGAAACAGCTCGAGGTTTCTTCCTGCAAAGGTGAATACATCTCCCGGTTGGAGTTTAGAGATGAACCATTCTTCGATCTGCCCCAGGTAACCCCCCTTCATATATTTTACGGTAAGCATGGCATCGCTTACAATGGTCCCGATAGAGAGTCGGTGGCGCATGGCAACCCCCCTGTTGTTCACTTTAAAAAGTCCGTCCTCCATCACTTCCACCTTGCGATATTCGTCGTATTCCCGGAGCGATTGGCTTCCCATGGTTATAAAGTTCAAAACCCATTGCCATTCTTCCTCGGTAATGCCCTGGTAACAGAAGGTTGATCGGATCTCCCGGTAGATCTCTTCAGGGTAGAATCCGTCAGAAACAGCCAGGGTGGTCAGATATTGAATAAGCACATCGAAACAAAGCAGGTAGGGTGTTCGGTCTTCCACGGCCTTTTCTTTTACAGCCTTTTTCAGGGCCGAGGCCTCAATGAGTTCTATGGCGTGGGTGGGTAAAAACCAGATCTTACTCTCTTTTCCTGGTTGATGCCCACTGCGTCCAGCCCGTTGGAGAAAGCGGGCTACCCCTTTGGGGCCACCAATCTGAATAATGGTTTCTACCGGGGCGAAGTCCACACCGAGGTCGAGGCTGGAGGTGCAGACCACTGCCTTGAGACTGTCATTTCGAATGGCCTGTTCTACCCATAACCGGGTTTCTTTATTGATACTCCCGTGATGCATGGCGATCTCTCCGGCAAATTCAGGGTATTTAGAGAGGATGGCCTGGAACCAGATCTCACACTGGGCACGTGTATTGGTGAAAAGGAGGGTAGACCGGCTTGCTTTTAAAATAGGGATTACTTCATCCAGGAGATGAATTCCCAGGTGACCCCGCCAGGGGAATTTTTCCATGGCCTCCGGAATGATGGAAGAGACTTTGATCTTTTTTCGGAGTTCAGCCTTGATCATCACAGAATTTTCTAAGGCTGTCGACCCGGGACCCAGAAGCACTTCACGAGCCTGTTCGAGGTTGCCTATGGTGGCTGAGATACCCCAGATGCGAAGGTCTTTGCAAAGGGTCTTCAATCTCGAAAGCGCCAATTCTGTTTGCACCCCCCGCTTGCTGCCCAGCAGTTCGTGCCACTCGTCAGCCACAATGGCCCGGCAATTTCGAAATTGTTTTTCGTAGTTCTTTGAGGAAAGCAATAAATGCAGACTCTCGGGGGTGGTAATAAGCAGGTCGGGCATTTTTCTGCGTTGTGCGGCCCGCTCCTTTTGGGAGGTATCCCCGGTGCGGATGCCGACTTCAATATCCAGTTCAAGACCTTGAGCAAATTCCCGTGTAGCCTGGGCAATCTCCAAAGAAAGGGCCCGAAGGGGGGTGATCCAGATAGCCTTTACCCCGGTGTTTTCTGATCTGGTTTTCCCGGGATAGTGTTTTAACGAAAGGGCTATGGGCACCCAGAGGGCAAAGGTCTTTCCACTTCCCGTAGGGGCGTTTAATAAACCATGTTTGCCGTTAAGCCATGCGTTCCAGGTTTCTTTCTGAAAAGGAAAGGGTTTCCAACCGTGCTGCTTAAACCAGTTTTCGGCCTCGACGATGATCTTCTGATGTTTCATAGAAAGGCTTTAAGGTCGTTGAGGGTATTGGCTTCTTCCGGCTTTTTGTCTTTTCGCCATCTCAGCATTCTCGGAAACCGTACGGCCACCCCGCTTTTATGCCTGGAGCTGGGGGCGATACCTTCAAAAGCGATCTCAAATACGAGCTCAGGGGTAACCTGCCTTACCGGGCCAAAACGATCGGTAGTGTTCTTCTTTACAAAGCGGTCTACCTCCCTGAACTCGGCATCGCTGAGCCCTGAATAAGCTTTCGCAAAGGTGACCAGTTCTCCTTGATCCCATAGTGCAAAGGTGTAGTCGGTAAAAAGGTTGGTACGCCGGCCATGGCCACGCATGGCATAGGTGAGCACGGCATCGATGGTTAAAGGGTCAACCTTCCATTTCCACCAATCTCCTTTTTTTCGCCCTACCCCATAAGAGGCCTGCCTGGATTTGATCATGAGGCCTTCACTCTCTGCCTCCCTGGCGCCATCGCGTAGGGCAGAAAGTTCTTCCCAGGAATTAAAGGGTAATAATGGCGACAATGCTAACAGGTCCTGTTGGTCTGGTAGTTGCCTTAAAAGTTGCTCCAACAGGGAGCGTCTTTCCTTCTGCGATCGCTGTCGAATATCTTTGCCTTCCCATTCCAGGAGGTCGTACACCATCATGAAAACCGGATTTTCTTCCAGTAGTTTTTTACTGACGGTCTTTCGCCCCAGTCTTTTTTGAAGATCGTTAAAAGAACCCAGGGTATTTCCTTTTCTAACCAGGATCTCTCCATCGAGAACAACCCCATCTGGCAAAAAGGAAGATAACCCCTCCAGCTCCGGGAATTTATCGGTAACCAGTTCTTCCCCCCGGCTCCAAACAAAGATTTCTCCGTCTCTGTAAATCAGCTGTCCGCGAATCCCGTCCCATTTATATTCTGCCATCCATTCCGTAGGGTCTCCAAGTTGGTCCGGAGCGTCTTCAAGAGCATAGGCCAGGTAAAAAGGGTAAGGCCTGCTTTTTTGCGCTTCCTTTGAATCGCTGTATACCAGGTCGTGGAAGGTGGTGGTCTCAGGGGTCCAGTTGCCCATGAGCTTATAGGCCAGGATATCTTCTTCCTGCTCGGTGGCCCTGGCCAGGGCCCGGGTCATGAGTTTCTGACTGATCCCAATGCGAAACCCTCCGGTAAGGAGTTTGGTAAAGGCAAAACGCTCGTAATGGTCAAAGGTCATCCAGGTATTGCTGAGATATTCTTTTTGCTCTTCTTCCGGTAACGACCTCAGGGCGATCAATTCCTCCATGCGTTGATGAAGGGAGATGGTTTCTGCCTCAGGTTCTCCGGGAATGACCAGGGCGATGGTTTCGGCCAGGTCGCCTACAATATGATAGGATTCTTCAAAAAGCCAGAGCGGAATGGAAGCCAGTTCTGAGGCCCACTCTCTCAGCCTGGTTGTATTTACCGGGCGCTTCGGTCTTCGGTGAGACAGTAGGGCAATGGTCCATAGCCTGTCCTTCGGCTCGGCCGTAGAAAAATATTCGCTCAGGTATTTCACCTTTTTATTGGTGCTGTTGGTGCTGTCAAGATCTTTTATGAGGAGGGCAAAATCTTTCATTCAACAGTGGTATCTGAGGTAACTTTTTCCTGTTCTTCTGCGGTGTCGCCTTCGTATTCGGTAGACTCTGCCCGGGCATCCAGCCCCATCTCTTCCCTTAAATACCGCGAAAACACCTCTGTATATCCGTGGGTGGCGATCACCCTTTCACATCCTGTTTCTTTGACCGCCTGTAACAGTCCGGGCCAGTCGGCATGATCAGAAAGCACAAAGCCACGATCAACAGCCCTTCGTCGGCGGGCACCCCTGAAAGCCATCCACCCACTGGCAGAAGCCGTTACGAAAGGGGTGAATTTGCGAAGCCAGACGCTGCCATGGGTGCTTGGGGGTGCAATGATGAGGTTGCCGGCAATTTCAGCTTTCGGAGTGTCTTTGGTGATCTGTATAGTTGGAGGTAACTCCGTAAAGGAGCGCAGTATTTCGGTCATATTTTCAATAGCCCCATGAGTATAGATCTGACCGATGTCTGGATTTAAATGTTTTAGCAACCGCTGGGCCTTGCCGAGGGAATAAGCGAAAAGGACGGAGGTTCTTCCATCAGCTTTATTATGCATCCACCAGGTATTGATATCGTCAAATACTTCCTCCTGGGGTCTCCAGTTAAAGGCCGGAATACCAAAGGTGCATTCAGAAATGAAACCATGGCATTTAAGGGGCTCCCAGGGAGTGGAAATGCCGTCGTTTTCCAATTTGTAATCACCGGTAAATACCCATACCTCTCCCTTATGCTCCACCCTGATCTGGGAGGAGCCCGGAATATGTCCTGCCGGATGAAAACTGAATTTAACGTTATTGATGGTCAGGTCTTCGCCCCATGCAATGCCTTTCGCATTGATATTGCCCAAACGATGTTCAATGATTGGTTTGTTGTGGTGATGGGTTATGTATTGCTGATGCCCCCAACGGGAATGATCAGAATGACCATGGGTGATCAAGGCCTTTTCTACGGGCCTCCACGGGTCGAGATACACCCCGGCGGGCGGACAGTAGATGCCCTTTTTAGTGAATCGTAATAATTGACTTTTCATAGCGTACGGAAGTTACGAAAAAGCCATAAAAAACCCGGGCGTAATGCCCGGGCTGTCAAGCTTATTTATTTAAGATCAGGAAGCTACTTCTTCAAAGAGCTTCACCTTGTTCATTGTTCTTTTAATGGCCGCTCTGTGCTCGATCAAAAGTTCTGCTGTTGTTGGGGGTAAGGTGCGCTGATCTTCCAGTATTTCATTGTATTCTTCAATGATCCTGTTTTCTTCTTTTAAGCATTCCTCTAAGACCACCTCTACTTTATTCTGCGATAGCAGGGCTTTTAGGTTGGTCCAGAATTTTACGGTGTCTCCTCTGAAAGAACCACTGTCTTCCGGGATCTGTCCGTAGCTCAGGATCTCTCTGCGCAGGTCGCGGGCAAAATCGCCTCGTTGCTCTGCGGTTCGCTTAAAGAACATTTTAATTTCAGGTTCTTCGACCTTGTTCATTGCGTTTAAATATTCTTTTTCAGCGTCATATGCCTTCACAAGCAGAATATTTAAACGGTCTGACATTTGTTTAGTAAACTTCATGTGTATTCTGCTTTAATTGGTTCGTTAATTAATGTTGTTGACTATCAACAACGCATATTTAATATAATGGATAAGAGGCTTATTATCAAATATTTAAGAGGGTTTATCATTAATTTAACGACTAATGTTAAGAACTGTTAAGGGTTTTACGTGTTAAAAATACGTTACGAGTGACGGGTCACGGGTTACATTGTTGGAAGGAGCTGTTAGTAGGGCATTAAAATTATAACCCGTACCTCGTACCCCGTAAACTCGTAACCCCAAATAAATCCCTCACCCTGAATTTTTTAATGCATTTAAATAGAAGAATAATAACTTTTTAGTTTATATTTGCACCCTCAAAAAATTAATAATCGGGGTCGTGAACCCCACCAATTAATGTAATTATGCCTGTTAAAATCAGATTACAGAGACACGGTAGAAAAGGGAAGCCTTTTTACTGGATCGTTGCGGCTGACAGCCGTGCAAAAAGAGATGGTAAATTCCTTGAAAAACTTGGAACTTACAATCCAACTTCTAACCCGGCTCAGATCGAACTTGATGTAGACGGATCTGTTGAGTGGTTAAGAAACGGTGCTCAGCCTACTGACACTGCTAAAAGAATTCTTTCTTACAAAGGAGCTATGCTGAAGCATCACCTTCTTAAAGGTGTTGATAAAGGAGCTCTTACCGAAGAAGAGGCAAACAAGAAATTTGATGCCTGGTTGGAGGAGAAAGCAGCTAAAGTAACTTCTAAAGTTGAAGGTCTTGCTAAGGCTGAAGAAGAAGCGAAAGCGAAAGCTCTTGAAGCAGAGAAAGAAGTAAATGAGAAGCGTAAAGCTGCTGCTGCCGAAGCTGAGGCTGAAGCTAATGCTGCTGAAGAAGCTGCTACCGAGGAAACCGCTGCTGAAGGTGAAGAGCCTGCTGTAGAAGGTGAAGAGAACAAAGAAGCTGAAGCTTAAATTTTTTTATGAGAAAAGAAGACTGCTTCTATCTCGGTAAAATAGTTAGAAAATACAGCTTTAAGGGTGAGGTCTTAGCCAAATTGGATACAGACGAACCCGAACTCTACAAAGATTTGGAATCAGTGTTTGTTGCCATGGGCAACAACCTGGTTCCTTTTTTTATTGAAAGATCTGCCCTGCATAAAGGGACCCTCTTGCGAATGAAGCTCGAAGAGGTCGATACCGAAGCCGAGGCCGATAAATTACTCATGTCAGAGCTCTACCTGCCAATGGAAATGCTTCCGGAACTGGGCGATGATCAATTCTATTTTCACGAGATCACCGGGTTTGAAATGGAAGATGAGAACTTCGGACACGTAGGTATTATTGAAGGGGTGAACGATTCTACAGCACAGGCCCTTTTTGAGGTGAACCGGGAAGGAAAGCAAGTGCTTATTCCTATGAACGACGAGTTTATCGTGAAGGTAGACCGTAAGAAGAAAAAGATCATAGTGCGTACCCCTGAGGGACTCATTGATCTTTACCTTTAATCGTTTAATCAATTTACAGATGTCAGCCACACCTTTCAGGTTTAAGCAATTCGATATCCATCAGGACCGTTGCGCCATGAAGGTAGGTACCGATGGCGTCTTGCTGGGAGCATGGGTTTCTTTGGAACACCGTCCTCATGCCATTCTGGATATTGGAGCCGGCACCGGACTCATCGCCCTGATGCTGGCACAACGATCGGATGCTATGCTGATCGATGCCCTGGAAGTAGATGATGATGCCTTTGAGCAATGTGTTCAGAACTTTGAAGCCTCTGACTGGAACGACCGCCTGTTCTGCTACCACGCCGGATGGGATGAGTTCGTAGATGAGATGGATGACACCTACGACCTTATCGTTTCCAATCCGCCTTTCTATACGGCCGATTACAGGGCCGAAGAAGATAACAGGGCGATGGCACGCTCCAATTTCTCCCTTCCATTTGAAGAACTACTATCAGGAGTACCTAAATTCCTGAATCCGGGGGGTGTGTTAGCCATGGTGGCACCCTATGCTGAAGAAGATAAGATCATTAAGCTCGCAGCACAGGCCGGACTTTACCCGAAACGACTAACCCGTGTTAAAGGACATGCTGAGGCACCTTTTAAAAGAACTCTTTTTGAATTCAGTTCTGAGGAGTCAGCACCCGAAACCGGAGAATTGGTGATCGAGAAGGAACGACATGTGTATACAGAAGACTATATTACCCTTACCAAGGATTTCTACCTGAAAATGTAATTCCGATGCCCTCTCCAGATTTTTGAAATTCAGATTTCTCAGGAATGGGATATCGGAATAAATATTATAATAACAATGGGTGCCTTCCCCTGGTCAGGGGAAGGTGGCGCCGGCTATCGAGAGTCAGCGAGGAGTCGGGGACGGAAGGGGTTGTATAATTTATGCTTATTTCAACCCACCCCGGATCGAGACGAAGTCTCGCTCCACCCCTCCCTGTCCAGGGCGGGGAGCCTCCTTTTATTTCACAAATCATCCCTGTTATCCTGTCTCCCATGTTGCCCACATACTCTCAGATGTCACTGAGCGATTTTTCCTTAATTAGTTGTGCGAAACGAATAAAAATAGGATATTTTAGGCTGTCTTAATATGTAATAGCCTATGTCTTTTCAGATCAAGAAGAATGCCTCGGTTTATGATATTTGTATCGTAGGATCAGGGGCCGGAGGAGGAATGGCCGCTAAAGTGCTTTCTGAAGCCGGTTACAAGATCGCTCTCATGGAAGCGGGTCCACACTTCGATCCTGCCAATGCCGAACAACAAACCCAGTTAAAATGGTCGTATGAATCTCCCCGAAGAGGAGCAGGAAGTACCCGCGCCTTTGGCGATTTTGATATGGCCTACGGAGGATGGGAGATCGATGGAGAACCCTATACCCGAAAGGATGGCACCAAGTTCGATTGGTTCCGGTCACGCATGCTTGGCGGACGCACCAACCACTGGGGTAGAATATCCCTGCGATTCGGTCCGCTGGATTTTAAGCGAAAAGATTTCGATGGCAAAGGAGAGAACTGGCCTATAGGCTATGACGATATAAAACCCTGGTACGATAAAGTAGATAAGTTTATCGGGGTGTTCGGTACCAAAGAAGGATTGCCCAATGAGCCCGATGGTTATTTTCTGCCCCCACCAAAACCACGGCTTCACGAAATGTACCTGAAAAAATACGGGGAGCAAATGGGACTTCCGGTAATTCCTTCCCGACTTTCTATTTTGACAAAGAGAATAGATAACCGCAGGGGTGCCTGTTTTTTCTGTAATCAATGTTCCCGTTCCTGTACGATCTATGGAGACTTCTCATCTTCTTCGGTGTTGGTAAAACCTGCCCTGGAGTACGATAATGTAGACCTTTTTGTGAATGCCATGGTAAGGGAAGTGCTGACTGATGAGAATGGCAAGGCTACAGGGGTAAGCTTTATCAATAAGACCGATATGGAAGAATATCAGGTAAAGGCCAAGGTGGTTATTCTTGCCGCCAGTGCCTGTGGTTCGGCCCGTATCCTGCTGAACTCCCGATCAGAGAAATACCCTAACGGTTTGGGGAATTCCAGCGGACTCATCGGGCACTACCTTCACGATTCTACCGGTGCAGACAGGGCGGCACTGATCCCATCGCTCATGGACAGGAAACGCTATAATGAAGATGGTGTTGGAGGGATGCACCTTTATGTGCCCTGGTGGATGAAGGATGCGAGTAAACACGGATTTACCAGAGGTTACCATATCGAGTTCTGGGGAGGTATGGGTATGCCGTCTTACGGTACCGGATTTGGGATGGAAAATCTCAATGGCCTGGTACCCGGGAAAGATGGAAATATGAAGAAGGCAGGAGGCTATGGCGCCGGATTGAAGGATGATGTGAGACGTTTTTACGGAGCCGTTGTCGGGATGTCAGGAAGAGGCGAGAGTATTCCTCAAAAAGATAATTACTGTGAACTGGATCCCAATGTGGTAGACCAGTATGGAATTCCGGTATTGCGTTTCCATTACAAATGGACCGATGAAGAGCGCATGCAGGCCAAACATATGCACGATACCTTTGAAGAGCTCCTAACCAATATGGGGGGAATCTTACTGGGTGACAGACCCGGTGCTGATCGTGACTACGGATTGCACAACCCGGGAAGGATCATTCACGAGGTGGGAACCACCCGTATGGGCGATGATCCCAAATCATCAGTAGTAAACCGTTATAATCAATTGCATGATGTAGACAATGTCTTTGTGATGGATGGCGGACCCTTCGTGTCTCAGGCCGATAAGAATCCGACCTGGACCATTCTGGCCCTGGCCTGGAGGGCGTCGGAATACCTGGACCAGGAGATCAAAAAAATGAACGTTTAAAGAAAGCAGTATGGACAGAAGAAAAAGTATTAAAGCCATGTTTGCCGGGACCGTGACTTCCGGGTTCATGTTTTCAGGATGTCTTACCGATAAGGAAGCTGAAGTAACAGCCACCGATATTTCAGAAGGAGAGATCGTTGCCGGGGGAGGCTATGGTAGAACACCCGAAGAGCTGGCCAGAGATCAACGCCTGATGAGCGAAACCTTCTTTAACGATCACGAAATGGCTACCATAGGTGTATTGGCCGATCTGATCATTCCTGCCGATGAGACCTCAGGGTCGGCTACCGATGCAGGAGTGCCTGATTTTATCGAATTTATTGTAAAAGACATGCCCTGGCAGCAAACCCCGCTTCGGGGAGGCCTGATGTGGCTTGATTATGAGAGCAACAAGCGCTATGAGGCGGATTTTATAAAAGCTTCAGAAGAGCAGCAAAAAGATATTTTAGATGATATTGCCTATCCTGATGAGGTAAAACCCCAGTTTGAACATGGGGCAAGGTTCTTTTCTCGCATCAGAAACCTGGTCGCTTCCGGATTTTTCACCAGTAAGATGGGAATCGATGACCTGGGTTATATGGGTAACGTGCCCAATGTCTGGGATGGGGTGCCACAGGATGTACTGGAAAAACACGGACTGGAATACGACAAAAAGATCCTTGAGCAAAGCATTAAACCGGAGGAGCGCAACGAGATTGCCAACTGGGATAATTACGAGGTGTAGGTCTTCTAATATTAATGTTAAAAATGTAACATTATGCTATTGTAATGTTATATTTCATTGTATACCTTTGAAGACCTAAATTGTGAAGACTATGAAACCAGACCTATTTGAAGCGCCCGATTATTACCAGATCGATGACCTTTTGAGTGACGAACATAAATTGGTTCGCGATGCTACCCGTCAGTGGGTAAAACGCGAAGTATCTCCTATTATAGAAGATTTTGCCCAAAGGGCAGAATTCCCGAAACAGTTGTTAAGCGGACTCGCTGAAATAGGTGCCTTCGGACCTTATATCCCTGAAGAATACGGAGGAGCCGGGTTAGATCAGATTAGCTACGGACTCATTATGCAGGAAATTGAAAGAGGCGACAGCGGAATTCGTTCTACGGCTTCGGTACAATCATCCTTAGTGATGTACCCGATCTTCGCTTACGGATCTGAAGAACAAAAGAAAAAATACCTTCCTAAGCTGGCCACCGGTGAGATGATGGGATGTTTCGGATTGACCGAACCCAACCACGGTTCCAACCCCGGGGGAATGGAAACCCGTTTCAAGGATATGGGCGATCATTACCTGTTGAACGGAGCCAAGCTCTGGATCTCCAATTCTCCTTTTGCTGACATTGCAGTGGTATGGGCCAAGAATGAAGAAGGGCGAATTCATGGACTCATCGTAGAACGCGGTATGGACGGATTCTCTACTCCGGAAACCCATAACAAATGGTCGTTAAGAGCCTCGGCTACCGGGGAGCTTATCTTTTCGGATGTAAAAGTGCCCAAGGAGAACCTATTGCCAGGTAAGAACGGACTCGGAGCTCCGCTTGGATGTCTTGACTCTGCCCGTTACGGGATCGCCTGGGGCGCAATCGGAGCAGCCATGGATTGCTATGATACGGCTCTGAGATATGCCAAAGAAAGAACCCAGTTTGGCAAGCCTATTGCAGGCTTTCAGCTGCAGCAAAAGAAACTGGCCGAAATGATCACCGAGATCACCAAGGCTCAGCTCCTGGCGTTACGTTTAGGACAATTAAAGAATGAAGGTAAGGCTACTACGGCCCAAATCTCTATGGCCAAGCGAAACAATGTAGATATGGCCATCAAGATCGCCCGCGAAGCGCGACAGATGCTGGGCGGGATGGGCATCACCGGCGAATACAGCATTATGCGCCATATGATGAACCTCGAAAGTGTGATCACCTACGAAGGTACCCACGATATCCACCTGCTCATTACCGGTGCCGACATCACCGGGATACAGGCATTCAAATAAAAAATGCGGCTTACGGGCCGCATTTTTTATTTGAGTTATAAGGTTATGAAGTGAACGTCATTGCGAGGAGACCTTCAGGTCGACGTGGCAATCTTTTGATTTTAGCTTTCTGCTAATAAGCCCTCCCCTGCAAAACCAATGGTGTTGCTTTCCCCTCCCGAAGGGAGAGGAGTATGGGCTTCTCATGATCATGTTTATTTTGAAAACGAAATATTCCCCTCCTTTCCAAGGGGGCTGAGCGGTAAAAATGGTCCGGTGGACCATTTTCGCGATAGAGCCAGCCTGCGCGCTGGGGAAGGACGGGGTGGTTCTTCGTCTTTGCGAGCCACGCTATGCGTGGCGTGGCAACCTGCCTGGCATGCCACGGCAGACAGGTCTCCCGAATCGGGTACTACAGTCCAATTTATAGGCTAATACTCATTTCTGTATCCATAAAAAAGAAGATCCTGAGCCCTGTCTTGCAGGGTGAAGGACCTCATGAAGTTATCTCCGTGCTAAATGAAATCATCCTTTTCTAAAACTGAAGTGGTGTAATCGGGAGATTGCCACGCTTTATTTCATAAAGCTCGCAAAGACGATAGTATTCAAGATTTTTCTGTCTACCTACCGGTCTACCCGCTTACCCGTCTACCTATTTTAACAAATTTGACACCCCACCATATTGGAATAATTCCTAATTTTGGGAAAAATTCCATTCAAAATGAGCAGGACCATTCTTCATCTCGACCTCGATACCTTTTATGTGTCGGTAGAGCGCCTCATCGACAGCAGGTTGAAAAAGAGACCCTTACTGGTGGGTGGCACCAGCGATCGTGGGGTGGTGGCCGCCTGTTCGTATGAGACCCGGGCCTTTGGGGTGCACTCGGGTATGCCGATGAAAATGGCCAAGCAGCTGTGTCCGGAGGCCGTGGTCATCCGTGGAAATGCCGGGGTGTACAGTAAGCACTCTGATATGGTCACCGATATTATCAAGGAGCAGGTACCCCTCTTTGAAAAGTCGAGTATCGATGAGTTCTATGCCGACCTCTCGGGGATGGACCGGTTCTTTGGCTGTTATAAATATGCCTCCGAGCTGCGCCATACCATTATCAAGGAAACAGGTCTGCCGATCTCCTTCGGACTCTCGGTGAATAAGGTGGTCTCTAAGGTGGCCACCAACGAGGCCAAACCCAACAACCAGCTCAAGATCGACTACGGATTTGAAAAGCCCTTCCTCGCTCCGTTGTCGATCAGGAAGATCCCCATGGTGGGCGATAAGACCTATCAGACCCTGCGAAACCTGGGGCTCAAGCAGGTAAAGACCATACAGGAAATGCCGCGGGATATGATGCATTCGGTACTGGGCATGAACGGGGTGACTATCTGGGACCGGGCCAACGGGATCGATACCTCTCCTGTGATCCCTTTCAATGAACGCAAGTCCATTTCTACCGAGCGAACCTTTGATAAGGATACCATTGATGTGGCCAAACTCAGGGGTATCCTCACGGCTATGACCGAGAACCTGGCCTTTCAGCTGCGAAGAGGCAATAAGCTTACGGCCTGCGTGGCGGTCAAGGTGCGGTACTCTGACTTTAATACCTATACCAAACAGTTGCGTATCCCGTATACCAGTGCCGACCATGTTTTGATTCCGACCATCCTTGACCTTTTTGATAAGCTGTACAACAGGCGGCTGTTGGTGCGTCTTATCGGAGTGCGCTTTAGTCACCTGGTAGGGGGTAATTACCAGATCGACCTTTTTGATGATACCCAGGAACGTCTCAACCTCTATCACGCAATGGACAAGATCCGGGAACGCTTCGGCGAACGCAGTGTGCTCCGTGCCGCCGCCATGGATGCCCGAACTATCGGTCGTATGTATAATCCGTTTAACGGGCAGCCGCCACCCGTGCTGGCGCATCGGAAACAATAGTTAGTGGTGAGTCGGGAATCCCGCGCTGCGGGATTAATTATGAATGATGGATTATGAATTGTGGATGAGTAAAAGTGTGAAAAAATAAGGGGCTCCTTCCCCTAGACAGGGAGGGCCGAGCGTGAAGAAATGGTTTAGTGAACCATTTTAGCGAAGGAGCCAGATGGCGCATGGGATGCAGTGTCGAAGGCGATGACGGAAGGGGTGGATGGTTGTCGCATGTGTGTTCAACCCACCCTGCCCTGGACAGGGCGGGGAGCCCTTTAAGGTTAAATAATCAATGAAAATAATAGGTGTGAAAAACAGAAGGTTGCATAATCATAATCCCTCCAGAGACTTCAGGAGGTTTTTAAGGAGACGGATGACTCCTGCGGAGACATATTTATGGGGTTTTCTTAAAAGTAAAAAGCTGGAAGGACGGAAGTTTCGAAGGCAGCATGGAATAGGGAAATATGTGGTTGATTTCTATTGTCCGTCAGAGCGTTTGATAGTTGAACTAGATGGGGAGGTTCATTTTGGAGATGATCAAGTGACAAGCTATGATGAAAAAAGAGCCGCTTATTTTGAAAGGCTTGGAATACGGGTTCTTCGG
The DNA here is from genome assembly GCF_004799345.1 of Robertkochia marina. Classification (GTDB taxonomy): domain Bacteria; phylum Bacteroidota; class Bacteroidia; order Flavobacteriales; family Flavobacteriaceae; genus Robertkochia; species Robertkochia marina. The sequence continues at coordinate 387,951 of NZ_SSMC01000001.1, read as the reverse complement.
TACGAGAACAAGTTTGTGTTTGATTATCCAACCTGGGTGTTGGAAGAGATAAAAGAAAATTTTAATAAAGATTAATAATAAAAGGGGGCTCCTTCCCCTAGACAGGGAGGGCCGAGCGTGAAGAAATGGTTTAGTGAACCATTTTAGCGAAGGAGCCAGATGGCGCATGGGATGCAGTGTCGAAGGCGATGACGGAAGGGGTGGATGGTTGCCACATGTATGTTCAACCCACCCCGTCTCAGGATTCTATCCTGAGACACCCCTCCCTGTCCAGGGCGGGGAGCCCATTTTTGTTATTTCAACTATGGACTACCCATAACCCCCTGCCTATCTACCTGGCATGCTTGGCAGACAGGCTTAACCCGTACCCCGTACCTCGTAACCGCATAACTGTATAACTGCATAACCGTGTATTTAAATTGCCACACCTATTACAGCCTGCGTTTCGGAACTTTCTCCGAGACCGACCTCCTGGCCCTGGCCCGGGAGATGGAGGCGGGCTGCATTGCCCTGACCGATATCAACAACACCTCGGCCTGCCTCAATTTTGTGCGCAAAGCCCCGGAATACGATATACGTCCCATACTGGGCATCGATTTCCGGAACGGGGTCAAACAGGAGTTTGTAGCCCTGGCAGCCAATAATCAGGGCTATTATGAGCTCAATAATTTTCTCTCAGACCACCTGCACAGGGAGGTGTCCTTCGGTAAAAAGGCTCCCGAATTCAGAGATGCCTTTGTGATCTATCCCTTTGAAAAAGTGCTGGAGGAGGAGATGACCCAATTCAATGACAGGGAGTTTATCGGGATCTCGGTGGCCGACCTGCGCAAGCTTCCCTTTTCCTGCTATATCAAAAACTATCGCGATAAGCTGGTGGTGCAGCAACCGGTGACCTTCAGGAACAAAAGGGATTTTAATGCCCACCGACTGCTTCGTGCCATCGGGAATAACATCCTTCTGAGCAAGCTTCCCAAAAGTGAAGAGGCCTCAGAAGACGAACGCATGTACCCGGTTTCTAACCTGGCCATGGCCTTCAGGGAGTACACCTTCATCCTCGAAAACACCCGCAGGCTGATGGAGGCCTGCAGTATCGATTTTGACTTTTCTGATACCAAGCCTATGCAGAATCAGCGCACTTATACAGACAGCGAAGAGGATGACTGGAAAATGTTACAGGAACTCACAGAAAAGGGTTTGCCCTACCGATACCCTGAGGCCGGGCCGGAGATCAGGGAGCGTATCGAGAAGGAACTTACGGTGATCCGTCAGATGAACTTCGTTTCCTATTTCCTCATTAACTGGGATATTGTGAGTTATGCCAAAAGCCGGGGATATTTTCATGTGGGGCGGGGTAGTGGGGCTAACAGCGTGGTGGCCTACCTGCTGGGTATTACCGATGTGGATCCAATGGAGCTCGACCTCTATTTTGAGCGCTTCATCAACCTCTACCGTACGAGTCCGCCCGATTTTGATATCGACTTCTCCTGGCGCGACCGCCAGGATGTGACCCGCTATATCTTTGAGCGTTTCCCGAATGTATCGCTTTTGGGTGCCTACGTTACCTTTCAGTACCGGGGGGTAGTGCGAGAGTTGGGTAAGGTGTTCGGACTGCCAAAAGAAGAGATCGACCGCCTGTGTGAAGAGCGTCTGGTGATGAAAGATCTCGATCAGACCGCCCAACTGGTGATGAAATACGGGAAGCTCATCCACGGCATGCCCAATTATGTAAGCATCCATTCCAGCGGCATCCTGATCAGTGAAAAACCCCTGCATTATTTCTCGGCCACCAATATGCCGCCTAAGGGATTTCCGACCGTGCAGTTCGACATGCATATCGCGGAGGATGTGGGCTTGTATAAATTTGATATCCTCGGCCAGCGCGGACTCGCCAAGATCAAGGAGGCCATTGCCATTATTGAAGACAACCGCCCCGATGCCCCTCTTTTTGATATTCACGATATCCGGAAGCTCAAGCAGGATAGCAAGATCAATACCATGGTAAGCCGGGCCCAGTGTATGGGGTGTTTTTATGTGGAATCACCCGCCATGAGAATGCTGCTAAAAAAACTGGAAGTGGATAATTATTTGAGCCTGGTGGCGGCCAGTTCCATCATCCGCCCCGGGGTGTCTAAAAGCGGGATGATGCGGGAGTATATTCTGCGCCACCGCAATCCGGAACGCCGTAAGGAGGCTCATCCTGTCATGCAGTCGATCATGCCCGATACCTATGGGGTCATGGTTTACCAGGAAGATGTGATCAAGGTGGCCCACCATTTTGCCGGACTCACCCTGGGGGAAGCCGATGTGCTGCGACGGGGGATGAGCGGAAAATACCGATCCCGGGAGGAGTTTAAGCGGGTGGAAGATAAGTTTGTAAGCAACTGCCGGGAGAAAGGGTATGATGAAAAACTGATACAGGAGGTGTGGCACCAGGTGGCCAGTTTTGCCGGCTATGCCTTTGCCAAGGGCCACTCGGCCTCTTATGCGGTGGAGAGTTACCAGAGCCTTTTTTTGAGGGCCTATTTTCCTCTGGAGTATATGGTGGCGGTGCTTAATAACGGGGGTGGTTTTTACCGTACGGAGATCTATGTACACGAAGCCCGGATGCTCGGCGGGATGATCCATGCTCCCTGTGTGAATCGCAGTTTGCCCCAGCATGTGATACGCGGCAAGGATATTTACCTGGGACTGCTGGCCCTGCAGGAACTGGAAGAACGTACGGCCGTAAGGATCGTTCGGGAACGCGAAAGTGATGGCGAGTATACCTCTCTTGATGATTTTGTAGACCGGGTATCTATAGGTATCGAGCAGCTCTCTATCCTGATTCGTATCAATGCCTTTAGGTTTACCGGGGTCGATAAGTACGAGCTCTTATGGCATGCCCACTTTAAACTGGGGGTCAGTAAGAAGCCCGAACTCCAGCAGCGCCTTTTTCGTCCGCCCCACCGAAATTTCGACATCCCGGTGCTCACCACTACCGATCTGGAAGCGGCCTTTGACCAGATCGAGCTGTTGGGGTTCTGCCTTTGCAGTCCGTTCGAACTGCTCAAAGAAGCTCCGCTGAATGACCACGGGGCCGCCCACCTCGAAGAATTTCTAGACAGGAATATTGATATCTACGGTTACCTGATTACGGTAAAACGCACCAGGACCCAGCACGGCAAGGAGATGAACTTCGCTACCTTTATCGATCAGGCCGGGGAGGTGTTTGACTGTACCCTCTTTCCGCAGGTGGCTGCCAAATATTATTTCCGGGGGAAGGGCATCTACCGCCTCTACGGCAAGGTGGTCAGCGAATTCGGGTTTCTCAGTATTGAAGTCATCAAATTGCGAAAGGAAGATTATGTGGAAGACCCGAGGTATAAATAGATGAAAGAATCAAGATGAAAGAGCAAAGACAGTCCTTCGTCTTCACGAGGGATTAATCATAAATGATCGTCTTTGCGAGTCCCGCCAAAGCGAGACGTGGCAATCTCCTGACAGCATGGGCGATTTTGAGTTTGGGTTCGAATCGTCTTTATGAAGGGGCCGGATGGCGCATGGGATGAAACACTTAGGCGTAGACGGAAGGGGTTGTTTTAACTAGACTTATTTCCACCCACCCCGTCTCGAGACTAGGTCTCGATCCACCCCGCCCTAACCAGGGCGAGGAGCCTTTAAAGTTGATAATTAATAGAACAAAAAAATGGAAAATAAGAAGGTTCATAATCCTGATCGTTCCAAAGATTTCAGGAAGTATTTAAGAAGTCGAATGACTCCAGCGGAAACTTACTTATGGGGGTTTCTCAAAAGAAAAAAAACTCGAAGGAAGAAAATTTCGAAGACAGCATGGAATAGGAAAGTATGTGGTTGATTTTTATTGTCCATCGGAATATTTAATCATTGAATTGGATGGACAGAATCATTTTGAAAATGATGATGTTGCAGATTATGATGAGGAAAGAACCACATATTTTAAAAGTTTAGGTATGACGGTTCTTAGATACGAGAACAAGTTTGTTTTTGATTATACGTTATGGGTTATAGAAGAGATAAAATAAAATTTCCGTAAATATTAATACTTAGGGAGGCTCCTTCCCCTGGTTAGGGGAAGGTGGCAGTGCCGAAGGCGCTGACGGAAGGGGTTGTTAGCCCTTAAACAATAATGAACCCGTACCTCGTACCCTGTAACTCATCACCCTCCAAAAGCGAATATCTCCCCCCTGTAAACCCACACCTTCCAGAGAAAGATCCCTAAAAAGACCACGGCGATCACAAACTTTAAAAAGGTTCCGGTAATAAATCCTATAAAAGATCCAAAGGCGGCCTTGAAGGCTTGCTTATGTCCGGCCTTGTTGAGTAGCTCGCCCACCAGGGCGCCAATAAAGGGCCAGATGATGATCCCGAACAATCCTAATACAGGAAAGATCAGCGCCACGATCAACCCGATGGTGGTACCCCAAATCCCGGCTTTGGTACCCCCGTAACGTTTGGTGCCTGCAATGGGGATAAAGTAATCTAACACTACGACCCCTATGGCAAAGAACAGGGTGATGCCCAGCATCCACCAGTCCATAGGGATGCTCCTGGTGAGATAGAGCAATAAGAGTCCGACCCAGCTCAGGGGCGGACCCGGAAGAGCGGGAAGAAAGCTCCCGAAGATCCCGATAATGACCAGCAGCAGGCCTGTGATCAGCAGAAAAATATCCATAGAGAGGTTTGTTACAGGACGAAATTAATCATTCTTTGTTACATTTTTTAACTAAAAGATTAGTTTAAACTAAATATTTAGTTATATTTGATTTTCATAAAGAGCAACTTAGCATACGAGGCATAAAAAAGTTATTGATCAATATTAAGCAGGAACTATGAAACAGTTAACCAAGGCAGAAGAAGAGGTGATGCAGATCCTCTGGAAACTAAAAAAGGCCAATGTCAAAGCGGTGATCAAAGAATTGCCGGAGCCCAAGCCGGCCTACAATACAGTATCGACCATAGTGCGTATCCTGGAAAGCAAAGGCTTTGTAGATCACGAGCAGAAGGGGAAAGGCTATCTCTACTTTCCAATAGTAGCTAAAGAAGAATACAGTAATCAATCGATCAATTCGGTAGTGGATAAATACTTTCAGGGCTCGTTTAAAAGTATGGTCTCCTTTTTCGTGAAGAAAAATGACCTGAGTCTGAAAGAAATGGAGGAGATCATGAAGGAGATCGAAAAAAATAAGGAGCTATGATACGTTACCTGATCATCATGCTAAGCTGCCAGCTTTTGTTTTTGCTGGTATACGACCTGTTCTTAAAGAAGGAGACCTTTTTTAACTGGAATCGGTTATATCTGTTGGTAACCCCACTGATCTCTATGGTGGTGCCCTTTATTCAGTTAGAAGCTTTGAAAACAACAGCTCCGGAACCCCTGACCAAGGCATTGCCGGTGATGTTTTTAGAACCCGCCACTCTGGCAGCTACGGCTGCTGCATCACAGCATCCCGGATGGAACCTGAATGCCTGGGAATGGCTGGCTATTTCGGGAAGTGCAATAGCCTTGTTGCTTTTTCTGTACAAGCTCGGGATGCTCTTCCGGCTTCGGCTGCATGCTACCGTAAGAAGATTCAGAGAATACCTTCAGGTGGAGGTGCCGGAAGGCGAGGTCGCCTTTTCCTTTTTCCGGCAGATCTTTTTGGGGAAGAAGGTGCTGGAGCGTAAACACGACCACATCATCGAACACGAGCTGGTGCATATTCGGGAAAATCATTCCTGGGATCTCCTGTATTTTGAAATCCTTCGCATCCTCTTTTGGTTTAATCCCCTGGTGTACATTTTCCAGGCCCGGATGACCGAATTGCACGAATACATTGCCGATGCTAAAATGGCCGGCAACCATAAAAAAGAAACCTATCAATACCTGCTGGAAGAGGTTTTTCAGACCCAAAATATTTCATTCATCAATTCATTTTTCAATCATTCATTAATCAAAAAACGAATCGTTATGTTACATCAATCCCGATCGAAAGCGATCAAAAAATTCAAGTATTTGCTTATGCTTCCTCTAGTGCTGGGGATGCTGGTGTACACCTCTTGTGAGCAGAAAAATGCTATGGAGGTTGCGACGGAAGATCTCATTGAAAACCCGAAGCTAAAAGCGTATTATCTCAAATTTAAAGATACTGGGATTTCTGATGATGTATTATTGGAAGATCCCTTGTTGCAGAGAGCAAAGGTGTTATTACATAAGGAGTCTTTAGAGGAAAATGAGTTTTATGAGCTTATTGCGATCAGGATTCTGCATGAAGAAAGTTCTAGAAAACAAAGTAATTATTCCTGGGAAGGGAAGGAGGCGTACTCAAAATGGTTGAAGGCCGACTATGCAGATTATAATGGTAGTGTAAAAGACCTTTTGAATCCACGACAGCCTGTACTTTTCTCAAGAACGGAGATTAATCCTAAGGCAAAGAAATATTATGTTGAGTATAAGGCTATGCTCGATGCAGGGGCAAATTTATCGGAGTTGACAGAACAATTACACAGTAAAACCCCCAATGGAGAGGTTATGTCTGAAGAGAATTTTTATCGTTCAGGAGCACTTTTCCTATTGAAAAAGGATGCTTATAAGCTAAGTAAAGATCTTGAAGAGGAATTGTCTCGTTTGGGTAATATGAGCTATGAGGAGTACTTGGCTTCCAGGAAAAAGCAAAAGGGTGATGTCTATACATTTATGACTATTGCTGAAAAGCCTTCATTTAATGTTCCCTGTGAGGAAGAACAGAGTGCATTTGCATGTTTTAAAGAAAGTCTTGATGCCCATGTCAGGAATACGTTTCGGTATCCGGCAGAAGCACAGGAAAAAGGCATTCAGGGTCGGGTGTTCCTGAATTTTAAGATCGATACCGATGGAAGTGTATCTGTACTTCAATCCAGGGCCCCGCATGAACTCCTGGATGCCGAGGCCCGTAGGATCATCGAAGCCTTGCCAAAACTGACCCCCGGGAAAAAGGCCGATGGTACCCCCGTGGCCATTACCTTTGCCTACCCCATCATTTTTAAATTGGGTACTGCCCCGGTTAATGAGGCCTCCGGTTCAAAGAATTATTTGTCAGGAGGTGAAGATGTTCCTTTTACAGTAATTCCTGTGAAACCAAGTTTTAAAACCCCTTGTGAAAACGGGCAATTGGCCTTCGAATGTTTCAAAGAAAAATTGGATGCCCATGTAATACAACACTTCAGGTATCCACAGGAAGCGCTCAACCAAGGAATAGAGGGAAGGGCTTATATCAATTTTCGGATCAATACGGATGGAAGTGTAACTATTTTGAATACCAGGGCCCCTCATCAACTTCTTGATCAGGAAGCAAGAAGAATCATTGAAGCTTTGCCGGAATTTAATCCGGGGGCAGATAAAGACGGAAACCCATTGCCGGTAACCTTCGCTTATCCCATTGTGTTTAAGCTGGGAGGGGCTGAAGGTGGAGAAACGGATGCTGATTCAAAATCGAATAATACTCTGGTGAATATCAAACTCTCAAATTCATCAGAAACCGGGAAAGTGTCAGGGACACTCACCTATGATGGAAGGGGCGTAGCAGGAGCCAATATATATCTTAAAGGGAAAAATAGTAACGGGGTATCTGATTTTGATGGTAACTTCGAAATAGCTGCCTCCGCAAACGATGTGATCATTGTGCAACATCTCGATTTTGGAGTACGGGAATTTAAGGTATTGCCATGAGGGTTTTACTATTCTTCTTTGGGTTCATTCTTTTTTTTACGAAAGCTTCGGCCCAGCAGCAGAATACAACGTTGGCCGACAGTCTGTTCCAGGCGAAAAATTATACTCGGGCGATCAATGCCTATGCGGGCATAAATAGTTTGGAAGCCCGGTATCAGATCGCTAAGGCCTATGTGGAATTGGGGAATTATCAGAAAGCCATTACCCAACTGGAGTACCTGTCTGAATCTTACCCCGAGCAACCGCAGGTGATCGCCGATCTGGGAGGGCTGCTCTTCCGGACAAGGCAGTTCGAAAGATCTGCTGAGGTTTACGGGGAGCTTATCGAAATTGATAGCCTCAATCCTGATCCCCGGTATCGTCTGGGGCGCACTTATGGTGAGCTTAAGAAAGATTCATTGGCACAGCTGCAATTCCAAAAAGCTTTTGAACTGGATAGCACCCATCTGAAAAGTTGTATAGAACTAGGAGAATTCTATTTGAAGCGTCGCCAGTTTGAAAAGGCCCATCAGTATGCCGAGAAAGGCCTGGCACTTGCTCCTGATCATGCTGAATTACTCAACATCAAAGCCCTGGCCTGGTTTAACGACTATCAGTTCGAACTGGCTAAACCTTATTTCGAGAAATTGGTGGAGTTGAATTACCGCGAAGACTTTTTGCTCCTGAGACTGGCCAGATGTTATGAAAAAACCTGGGAAAAAGATAAGGCGGTCCGGGTCTATAAGTTCATTGTAGCTGCCGATCCGGGAAATGCCGATGCCTACTATGAGCTGGGTGCACTCTACCGGGATAAGAATCAATTGGACTCTGCGCAGTATTTTTTTAATGAAGCATACCTGGACAAGAAGCCCGACCTGAGCCGGGAGCTGGTGGCCCTGGCCAGTATTCATCGTGAAAAGGGGGAGTTGGGCAAGGCTCTGGAGTTGTATAAGCAAGCCCATGAAGAGGCGCCTGAAAGCATGCATATTTATTTTAATGTTTGTGAACTGGCAGGAAAGTATTACAAGGACTCTGCGCGCGTAAGGCCATACCTGGAGAATTTTCGCAAGCTTTATGCCGAGGAAAAGTATGCCTACATTTACATGGACAAGATAGAGGGGTACCTGCGTGAGTTAGAAGAATGATATCGGGCAGTTTCTCTTTCTTGAAAAAATCGTATTTTTCTGCCATAAACGATCCTCATGCGTATACCTGTCCTGTTTCTTTGCATGTGCTTGCTGTTTTCCTGCGACTTTATCAATACCAAAAAAGTGTCGCCGGAAGAGATCGTGCGTGAGGAGATCAAAAACATCGATTGGAACGACGTAGACCAATATCCGTTGTTCGAAGCCTGTGATGAGACAGCCCCAAGAGAAGATCAAAAGACCTGTTTCCGGGAAGAATTCGTAAAGCATTTCTACAAAACGCTCAGCAATCATCAGTTGGTGGTGCGCAGAAACCTGATCGATACGGTTAGGGTGCAGTTGCTCATCGACAATACAGGAAAGATCTCTATTGTGTCTATTGATAAGAGCGAGCTTACGGAAGAGCTGTTGCCTGCTCTCGACGGACTTATGGAGCTTACCGTTAGCCGGTTGCCCAAGGTGTATCCGGCTCTGAAGCGTGATATTCCCGTGAACACCAGGGTGGTCATGCCGGTGGTCTTAATGGTGAACTAATTACAATTATTTAATACGCATGCCTTCTATATTACGTATTTTGCGTGCAGAAACTTCTTAAATCAACATCATTGAAGCAGGAACGGATCATTTTAGGGATCGACCCCGGAACCACTATTATGGGATTCGGGCTCATTAAATGTGTGGGACAGAAAATGACCCTGATCCAATTGGATGAACTTATTCTCAAAAAATACAGTGATCATTATTTAAAGCTTCAAAAGATCTTTGAGCATACCATAGGCCTTATCGATGCCTACCACCCTGATGAGATCGCCCTGGAGGCACCTTTCTTCGGGAAGAATGTGCAGTCGATGCTCAAATTAGGCCGTGCCCAGGGGGTGGCCATGGCGGCCGGACTCTCCCGCGACATTCCGGTAACTGAATATTCACCCAGAAAGATCAAGATGGCCATAACGGGTAAAGGGAGTGCCAGTAAGGAACAGGTGGCGAAAATGCTGCAGAGCCTGGTAGAACTGAAAACCCTGCCCAAGAACCTGGATGCCACCGATGGGTTAGCAGTGGCCGTTTGTCATTTTTACAACAGTGGCAAGGCAGTGTCTCAAAAGAGCTATTCGGGTTGGGAGGCCTTTGTAAAGCAAAATGAAACACGCGTAAAAAAATAAAACAATGGGAGAAGGTATGCAGCAGGTCGAGACGATACAGGAACTTCTTTCTTTGGCATCAGCCGAAGAGCTTTATGAAAAACTGGTACTTCAGCTCAACAAGGATCTGGCCTATGCCAATACAGAGCTTAGTTTTGAGTTGGATATAAAACCACAGAAATTAAAGAGAGACCTGCACGAGCTGGTTTATATTTTAGTGAACGAACGCTTCGCAGACTATCTCAACCTCCTTTATATTATCGACGTTTCTGAAAATAAAATAAAGCAGCTGGATGGTTCAGACCTCGTGGCCCTATCAGAGCAGGTAACCTTTCTGATCCTTAAAAGAGAGTGGCAAAAAGTGTGGTATAGAAACCGCTATTAGAAGTAAACCCGAACAAAAGGGATCCAGGCATTTCCGTAAATACTTTTATCCCGATCGTACAACACATCGTACCTTACCCCGAAGGTGACCGGCCCCGAGTTAAAACCGGCACCCAGAAACAGGGCCGGATACCAATAAGATCGATCAGTAAAGCCAAGACTGTTCTCAAAATTTCTCCTTACGTTTAATTCTTCGAACTCTGCAGACAGCTGAAGTTCCCTGATGGGAGTAAATAAAGCTATGAGACTTCCTCCGATAATGGTTGATTTATAAAAGTCTTTTTCTGAGGCATAACTGAAGTTCAATCCGACCCCTGTGGCAAAATACGGGTTCACCTGGTAGATAGCGCTTGGTGCAAGGGTGGCCGAGAAGAAATTATTGGCAAATCCAAGGCCTATGCTGCCTCCATAGCGAATACGATCGCCAAAGCCCGGAGATCCGGGTGGGCTATAGGTCTGAGCGTGAGTTGGTAAGTACAGGAACAGGCATAAAAGCAGGGGGGCTAAAGGTTTTATGAAAAAGTTTAAAGGTATTCTCATGTTTGCTTTGATTGTCCTATAAATATATTAAAATTGAATGCTGTTTTTCGCAATTATTGTACTTTTGTCTGTAAATTTTGCCCAAAATAAGGCGCTGAAAAGATAACATGGATAAATATTCCTTTTTAAATGCGGCTCACACCGCTTTTTTTGCGGAGTTATACGATCAATATTTAATAAATCCCGATAGTGTAGAACCAAGTTGGAGGGCCTTTTTTCAAGGCTTCGATTTCGGTATGGAAAATGCTTCCCCCGGGGAGATGCACTCCATGCAGGATGGAGAAACCTTTACGGTTGAAGTGCCTGCCCTTGGGGAGAAATACGAGGTCTCTCATGACGTCCACAAGGAGTTTCAGGTAGTGCGTCTCATCGACGCCTATCGCGGAAGAGGACACCTCTTTACCAAGACGAATCCTGTTCGTGAACGTAGGCAATACTCGCCAACCCTGGCCATAGAGAACTTTGGTCTGGCTAAGAGCGACCTGGAAACTGTTTTTAATGCAGGGAACATTCTCGGGATCGGACCTTCTACTCTTTCGAAAATTGTGGCCCACCTGGAATCGGTTTACTGTGATGCCATCGGGGTGGAGTATATGTATATAAGACACCCTGAAATTGTTAAATGGATACAAGATTGGGTACACGTCAATGAGAATCATCCGAAATTCTCGAATGACGAGAAAAAGCATATCCTGAGAAAACTCAGTGAAGCGGTAACTTTTGAGTCTTTTCTGCATACCAAATACGTAGGGCAGAAACGATTCTCTCTCGAAGGAAACGAATCGCTTATCCCTGCCCTGGATACTGTGGTTGAAAAAGCCTCAGATATGGGCGTGGAGCAATTCGTAATGGGGATGGCCCACCGTGGAAGGTTAAATGTGCTTACTAATATTTTTGGAAAAAGTGCCAAAGATATCTTTAGTGAGTTTGACGGAAAAGATTATGAGATCGAATCCTTTGACGGCGATGTAAAGTATCACCTGGGCTGGACCAGTGATCGTCATACAGACAAAGGGAATAAGATCAATATGAATATTGCGCCTAACCCGTCTCATCTGGAGACCGTGGGTGCTGTGGTTCAGGGTATCACCCGTGCCAAGCAGGATCATCATACTCCCGATGATCTCTCTAAGGTGCTGCCTATCGTAGTACATGGAGATGCAGCTATTGCCGGTCAGGGGCTGGTTTATGAAGTAGTACAGATGGCAGGTCTTGACGGTTACCGTACCGGAGGTACCATTCATATTGTGGTGAATAACCAGATCGGGTTTACCACCAACTACCTCGATGGGAGAACCTCTACCTATTGTACCGATGTGGGTAAAGTAACCCTGAGTCCGGTATTGCATGTTAATGCAGATGATGCAGAAGCAGTAGTGCACGCCGCTACCTTTGCTCTTGAATACCGCATGAAATTTGGCAGGGATGTCTTTATTGACCTGCTGGGATACAGAAAGTACGGGCATAATGAAGGAGATGAACCGAGGTTTACCCAGCCTAAGCTGTACAAAGCCATTTCCAAACACGATAATCCACGTGATATTTATGCTAAAAAGCTGATGGCAGAAGGGGTTATCAACGAAGATTATGTAAAAGAACTCGATAAAAAATACAAAGCCAGCCTGGAGGAAGAACTGGAAGATTCCAGAAAAGAAAGCCTGACGGTGATCAAACCCTTCATGGAAGACGAATGGAGTGGCTTTAACAGGGTGAAAAGAGAGCAGATGTGTGCTCCTATTGATACTTCTTACCCTAAGGAAAAATTAACGGAGATCGCCAAGGCGATAACCACCCTTCCGGAAAACAAGAAATTTATAAAGAAGATACAGCGCTTGGTGGGTGACCGTCATAAAATGTATTTTGAAACCGATAAGCTCGATTGGGCTATGGGTGAATTACTGGCCTATGGTTCTCTTTTGGAAGAGGGGTATGGGGTTCGTATCTCAGGGCAGGATGTAGAGCGGGGAACTTTCTCTCACCGTCATGCTGTTATTAAGGTAGAGGATTCTGAAGAAGAAGTGGTGTTACTCAATGAATTGGGAGACCATCAGAACGGAAAATTCGATATCTATAATTCCCTGCTTTCAGAGTATGGAGTGGTTGGATTTGATTACGGATATGCTATGGCTAATCCTAAAACACTGGCAATCTGGGAAGCACAGTTCGGAGACTTTAGTAACGGTGCTCAGATCATGATCGATCAGTATATCTCTTCTGCAGAAGATAAATGGAAGATGCAGAATGGTTTGGTGATGTTGTTGCCTCATGGATATGAGGGGCAGGGTGCTGAGCATTCCTCGGCCAGAATGGAGCGATATCTTCAGCTCTGTGCCAGAGACAATATGTACGTGGCCGATGTAACCACGCCCGCTAACTTTTTTCATTTACTGAGGCGACAAATGAAGGCCGATTTCAGAAAGCCGCTTGTTGTGTTTACACCAAAAAGTCTGTTGAGACATCCGAAGGTGGTTTCATCTGCTGATGAACTGGCCAATGGAAGTTTCCAGATGGTCATTGATGATCAGGAAGTAAAGGCAGAAAAAGTGAAGTCTGTTGTGCTTTGTACCGGGAAGTTTTATTACGACCTGATTGCGGCAAGAGAAGAAAAGAAAAGAGATGATATTGCCTTTGTTCGGGTAGAGCAATTGTTCCCGCTGCCTGAGAAGGAGATCAAAGAGGTGATCGCTAAGTATAAGAATGCTGATGAGGTGGTATGGGCCCAGGAAGAACCCAGAAATATGGGAGTTTGGTCTTACTTGTTGCTGCATATGCCTGAAGCAAAAGATTTCAGAGTGGCTTCCAGAAGGTTCTACTCGGCACCTGCTGCAGGTAGTTCCACCAGGTCAAAGATCCGTCATCAGCAAGTGATCGAATATGTGTTCGATGCCTCAAAAGATAATATGAGAGATTAATTAGAAGGAATATCTTTGCAAAGAGATTTCTTTCAACACCTAGAATAAAATTAGAATTTAAAGACTAAAACAGGATACAGATGATTTTAGAAATGAAAGTCCCTTCGCCGGGAGAATCTATTACCGAAGTTGAGATCGCCGAATGGTTGGTTGAAGATGGTGATTATGTAGAGAAAGACCAGGCGATCGCAGAGGTAGATTCTGATAAAGCAACCCTGGAGTTGCCTGCAGAAGCCAGCGGGACCATTACCCTTAAGGCTGAAGAAGGTGATGCTGTTGCTGTAGGGGAGGTAGTTTGTCTGATTGATACCAGTGCTGAAAAACCTTCAGGAGTTGCCGATAAAAAAGAGGCGCCTGCAAAAGAGGAGACTCCGGCTAAAGAAGAGGTTAAGTCTGCTCCCGAAGCGGCACCGGCTAAAGAAACATATGCCAGTGGTACGGCGAGCCCTGCTGCCAAAAAGATACTGGCAGAAAAGGAAATTGATCCTAAGGAGATCAAAGGTACCGGTAAGGATGGGCGAATTACCAAGGAGGATGCTGTAAAAGCGGTGCCTTCCATGGGGACTCCGGGTGGAGGAAACCGGGGTACAACCCGTTCTAAGTTATCAATGCTCAGGAGAAAAGTTGCTGAACGTTTGGTAGCTGCCAAGAATGAAACGGCCATGCTGACCACCTTTAACGAGGTGGATATGAGTCCGATCTTTGCCCTGAGAAATGAGCATAAGGAGGCGTTTAAGGCCAAGCACGGAGTGAGTCTCGGGTTTATGAGCTTCTTTACCAAGGCCGTGGTAAGAGCATTGCAAATGTATCCTGCTGTAAATTCCATGATCGATGGTAAAGAGATGATCAGCTATGATTTCTGCGATATCTCTGTAGCGGTATCCGGTCCTAAGGGCTTAATGGTGCCGGTAATGCGAAATGCTGAAAACCTTAGTTTCAGAGGGGTTGAGCAAGAGATCAAGAGATTAGCGATCAGAGCCCGGGAAGGGCAGATCACGGTTGATGAAATGACCGGAGGTACCTTTACTATTTCAAATGGTGGGGTGTTCGGTTCTATGTTATCTACTCCGATCATCAACCCACCACAATCCGGTATCCTCGGAATGCACAATATCGTTGAGCGTCCTGTAGCCGTTGATGGGAAGGTAGAGATCAGACCTATCATGTATGTAGCACTTTCATATGACCACCGTATTATTGACGGAAAAGAGTCTGTAGGATTCCTGGTAGCCGTAAAAGAAGCCCTGGAGAATCCGAAAGAATTATTGATGGATAATGATGTGAAAAAAGCTCTTGAGCTTTAAGCATTGAAGATATTTATGTGAAAAAAGCCTCCTGGAATTCAGGGGGCTTTTTTTTATGTGTTATATCAAGCTCCCGTATGAGCAGCCCTCCCCTCCCTGCTTGCCGCAGGGTATCCCCTCTCAGGGGGAGGGGAGTAAGTGTTTACTCGAAAAGAATCGAGATAGCTCTGTTGTGTTATAATCCTCCTCCTTGAACGAGGAGGTGATTCGGTGAAACCGAATCGGAGGAGGTCTTCTTCTCCTGTAGCCTTATAACTTCATAACCGCATAACCGCATAACCGCATAACGGCATAACGGTATAACGGTTTTTAAAATAAGTGCGCTGCTCTTATTTTAAAAACAAGGCCTTCTTATCATAATCGATGATCGCCTTTCCGCGTTTAAGAATATCGGCTCCGATGATGCCGTTCACGGGGGCTGCATCGTGGTTGATCAGAGCCTGGTTTACATGGGTGAGATCAAATAGCACAACTTTAATTCCTTTTCTGGTCCATTTTCCGATATGGAGCTCATTCTTCTTAGAGATCTCAGTTTCCATATTAGAGGCTCCGGCTCCGGCAGCCTTAATATCAGAGGCTTCAGAGATAAGTTTGAATTTACGGGCACTGTCCAGTCCGATACAGGTGCTGGAGGCGCCGGTATCCAGGATGAAATTTCCCTCTACACCATTAATACTCGCATGGATCTCAAAGTGATTGGTTTTAGTTCTCTTTAGTTTGATGCGGGTGTATTCTTTGTCTTCAAGGAACTTTTTAAGGCTGGTCATGATCTTCACTTAATTTTCGCAAATATAGATGATTAAACGCTTATTTTTGCGCCATGATTTTAACAGATACACATACACATTTATACAGTGAAGCCTTTGAGGAAGACCGTCCGGAAATGCTGCAAAGAGCATTAGACGCGGGGGTGGAGCGGTTCTTTATTCCTGCCATAGATGCTTCTTATATTCCCTCAATGTTAGCCCTGCAATCTCAGTACCCGGATCATATTTATTTAATGGCCGGCTTGCATCCTACCCATGTCAAGGAGAATTATTTGGAAGAATTAGCCGCCGCCGAAAAAATGATGAACGATTATAAGGTGTATGGTGTGGGTGAAACGGGGATTGATCTCTACTGGGACAAATCTTTTCTCAAAGAACAACAGGAGGCCTTTCGAATCCAGATCAATTGGGCAAAAGAACGGGGACTTCCTGTAATAATTCATTGCAGAGACGCGTTTGAGGAGGTGTTTGAAGTGCTTGAATCAGAAAAGGATGATCGGATGTTCGGTATATTCCATTGTTTTACGGGAACGGCAAAAGATGCTCAGCGTGCCATAGACTGTAATATGAAGTTAGGCATTGGAGGTGTTGTTACCTTTAAGAATGGGAAGATCGATCAATTTCTTGCAGATTTCCCCATAGAACATATGGTATTGGAGACCGATTCTCCTTATCTGTCACCTACACCCTACAGGGGAAAGCGGAATGAAAGCGCTTACCTGCTTAATGTTGCTAACAAAATGGCTGCCCTTTACGACCTGTCGCTTGACGAGGTGGCGCATATTACCACCGAGAATTCGCGAGCTGTTTTTGGCGTTTAACGCTGTTTGCCTGTAAACTCTTATTTTTGAACCAGAAAACACCAGCCAATTGACAACAATAGATACTATAAGACCCTATTACGATGAGGAGGTGAACGCGGCATTGAAAGAGTATGCCCGGCATCCTATGATCGGCGCCTTATTACAGTTTACCTTTCCTGATAAGTCGGTTTCAGAAATTAATGCTATCCTTGATAATTGCCACTCCATTCGCGATTTTCAATCTAAGGTAGTTTATCACAGTATACAGCAGGTATTGGAGCGAAGTTCAGAAGGATTTACCACCGAGGGTTTCGAGCAGTTAGATCCTGATACTTCCTACCTCTTCATTTCAAATCACCGGGATATTATTTTAGACACTTCCCTGCTCAATGTTGCCTTGTACGATCACGGGCTTATTATGACGGCTTCGGCTATTGGAGATAACCTGGTTAAAAAGTCTTTTTTATTAGCACTTTCAAAATTAAACCGGAATTTTCTTATCAGAAGAGGGTTGAGTGCCCGGGAGATGCTGCAAAGTTCGCGCCTGGTATCTGATTATATCAGAAGGTTGATCATCGAAGAGAACAGGTCGGTTTGGATCGCCCAGCGTGAAGGTAGAACCAAAGACGGGGATGATCGCACCCAGCAAGGAGTGTTGAAGATGATCGCGATGGCCAGGGAAAAGCAGGAGCTTATACCCTATATGAAGAAACTGAAGATAGTGCCTGTGTCTATCTCTTATGAGTTTGATCCTACCGATGTATTGAAGATGCCGGAGCTTATGGCTAAGCATTACGACCAGGAGTATGTGAAATCGGGTAATGAAGATTTTAATAGTATACTTAAAGGTGTTACCGGTCAAAAAAAACGCATTCATATAGCGGCATCAGCCCCTCTTGACGATGCTCTTGACCAGATCGCTGCCTGCGGGGAATCGGGTAACCGTCAATTTCAGCTCCTTACCGAACTGATTGATGCAGAAATACTGAAAACCTATAAACTTTGGCCTTCTAATTACATTGCATGGGACCTGCTGAACAAGAGTGACCGTTTTAAAGAGCAATACACCGATAAAGAGAAGCGGCAATTTGAGCGTAGGATTACCAGGAGGATTTGTGAGGATGACCCGGTGGAAGTAGAGAACTTTTTAAAAATGTATGCCAATCCTGTGATCAATAAATTATCGTCATGATGAAGCAAAAAAGCAGTATTCTACTTATTTATACAGGCGGAACCATTGGGATGATCAAAGACTTCGAAACCGGGGTGCTCAGAGCCTTTGATTTTGATAAGCTGCTGATGCGTATCCCGGAGTTGTCGCACCTTGATTGCGATATAGATACTTACTCCTTTGAGGAGCCACTTGATTCTTCTAATATGAATCCGGATCATTGGGTGAAAATAGCGACCCTTGTAGAAGATAATTACCAGGAGTATGATGGGTTTGTGGTATTACATGGCAGTGATACCATGAGTTATTCTGCCTCAGCCCTTAGCTTCATGCTCGAAAATTTGGCCAAACCGGTTATTTTTACCGGTTCGCAATTGCCAATTGGAGACTTGAGGACCGATGCCAAAGAAAACCTGATCACGGCCATAGAGATCGCTGCCTTAAAGAAGAATAACCGTTCTGTGATACGAGAGGTGGGGTTGTACTTTGAATTTAAGCTCTTACGTGGTAACCGCACCACCAAGATCAATGCAGAGCATTTCCAGGCATTCAATTCTTTGAATTTTCCGCCTTTGGCAGAGAGCGGGGTTCATTTAAAGGTGAACCATCAAAACCTGCTTAATCCGGGTCGTAGAAAGCTAAGGGTTCATAAAAAAATGGATAACCGTGTGGCGCTGATCAAATTATTCCCGGGGATCTCAGAGGCGGTCATCGCGCCTATCCTGTTCAATTCCGGGGTAAAGGCAGTAATTATTGAAACCTATGGTGCAGGTAATGCTCCGACAGAAAAATGGTTTACCGAGCTGATGGCCAGGGCCATTAAGGAAGGAGTACATATTGTTAATGTGACCCAGTGCTCAGGAGGCAGTGTTATGATGGGGCATTATGAGACTTCTGCCCATTTGAAAAAATTGGGGGTGATCAACGGAAAAGATATTACCACCGAGGCAGCAGTGGTTAAATTAATGTATTTATTGGGTAACGATGTGGGGCCCAAGGTCTTCAAGACTATCTTCGAAACCTCCCTCAGGGGGGAGATGATTTAATTTTAATTCTTTAAATTTTAGCAACTGAAAAAAAATTCGTTATTTGCCGCTCCAAAACGGTTAAATAACCTATAGAGAGGTGGCCGAGTGGTCGAAGGCGCACGCCTGGAAAGTGTGTATACGGCAAAACCGTATCGAGGGTTCGAATCCCTTCCTCTCTGCAGTAGATTTAATATTTAGTAACAATTTTTTTTTATCTTTAACCCTATTAACTAACAAATTTAAGTTTAGAAGAAATGAAAAGACTATTCTCTATCCTGGCAATTGCCGGATTATTGGCTTTTACTGCGACAACTGCCAACGCTAAGGACATGGTTCCTGCCGTATCTGAAGGTATTTCAGAAATAGTTGCACTTGATGACGCTGCTGTAGCTCTAGTACAAGATGAAGCTCCTGCTGAGGAGTCCAGAACCTTCCACCAAGAGCTTAAGAATCGTTTCATCGAGGGGGGTGCAGGATTCATGGGGATCGTACTTCTGTGTTTGATCCTTGGTCTAGCAGTAGCTATTGAAAGAATTATCTTCCTTAATATGGCAACTACCAACACGAAGAAACTTGCCCAAAAAGTAGAAGACGCTCTTGCATCTGGCGGAGTAGAAGCTGCTAAAGAAGTATGTAGAAATACAAAAGGGCCTGTTGCCTCTATCTATTATCAAGGTCTTGACCGTGTAGATGAAGGTGTTGAAGCTGCCGAGAAAGCTGTTGTAGCTTACGGAGGTGTTCAAATGGGACAACTTGAGAAAAACGTATCATGGTTATCGCTGTTTATCGCCATTGCTCCAATGCTTGGGTTCATGGGTACGGTAATCGGTATGATCCAGGCCTTCGATAAAATTAGTGCCGCTGGTGGACTTGATGCATCTCTTATCGCCGGTGATATTAAAGTAGCACTTCTTACTACTGTATTTGGTCTTATTGTGGCTATTATTCTTCAAATCTTCTACAACTACATCATCGCTAAGATCGATAGTATTGTAAATGAGATGGAAGATGCGTCTATCACTTTGGTAGATATGCTTGTAGATCACAAAAAGTAATTTTTTAACCGGACCAAACAAAAGAAGAATATGTATAGAATAGCTAAAATATTAGCGATCATATTAGGAGTTGTGGGACTCGTTATATGGGTAATGATTGCCCGTGACGAGAATCCGGCAGGATCTGGTATGGTCGATCTAATGATCAACCTGGGATACTACATGACCATTATTACTGCTGTAGTGACATTCGCTTTCGCAGTATGGCAATTGATTACGCATCCCGATAAATTGAAAAAAGCATTGATCTCACTGGGAGCTTTCGCAGTGGTGCTTGTTATCGCTTATGCGGTACTGGCTTCAGGGACCAACATTAACCTTGACAGCCTTGCACAGCGTGGGATCGTTGTAGATGAAGGAACCTCAAAAATGGTAGGTGCAGGTCTATGGGCATTTTATTTACTCGCCCTGATCGCCGTACTTTCCATGGTGTTTGCTGGAGTGAAAAAAATATTAAACAACTAATATGGCAAGAAGAGGTGGAGCACCGGAAGTAAATGCAGGGTCGATGGCCGATATTGCGTTCCTTCTCCTGATCTTTTTCCTGGTTACCACGACCATTGAGACTGATTCAGGGTTGGATCGAAAGCTGCCGCCCATTGATACTCCGGAAACAGACGTAATTATTAAACAAAAGAACATATTTACCGTTGAGGTGAATAAGAATAACCAACTATTGGTTGAAGAAGAACTGATGGAGCTTAAAGATCTTAGAGCTGCCGCAGTGAAATTCCTCGACAATGGTGGGGGTGTAGGAGAAACAGGAGAACAATGTGATTATTGTAGAGGGGATCGTGACCCTTCGTCTTCTGATCATCCTAACAAGGCGGTTATCTCTCTGAGAAATGACCGTATGACGAAGTACAGTACGTATATTGCTGTGCAGAACGAATTAGTAGCAGCTTATAACGAGTTGCGAAATCGTGAAGCTCAGCGTTTGTTTAACCGTCCTTTTACCGCTATGGAGGCTGAATACCTGGATCCTAAAACCTCTGACGGGGTAAAGGATGAGTTGAAGCCAAAGATCGAAAGGATTCAGGCCATGTATCCGCAGAAATTGTCGGAAGCAGAACCTAAGAGTAACTAAAATTCATTAAATACTATGTCAAGATTTAAAAAGAAAAAAGATGGAGCGGTACCTGCAGTGTCAACTGCATCCTTACCGGATATCGTGTTCATGCTTCTATTCTTCTTTATGACGGTTACAGTAATGAAGGACAGTTCGCTAATGGTTCAGAATGAATTGCCATATGCTTCAGAAATTCAAAAACTCGATAAGAAGGATAGGGTTATCTACATCTATGCAGGTAAGCCAAGCCAACGCTATCAGGACACCTATGGTACATCGGCTAAGATCCAGTTGAACGATAAGTTTGCTGATGTATCTGACGTTGCTGCCTATGTACTGGCTGAAAGAGCGAAGAAACGTGAAGAACTTCAAAATGTTCTGACCACTGCGCTTAAGGTTGATATGGAAACCAATATGGGACTTATCTCCGATATCAAACAGGAATTGCGTAAAGTAAATGCATTGAAGATCAACTATACTACGAGATCAGGAGATGCGTTCAGAAATATGCAATAATCCATTTCAAATAAACTTTTATTAGTTAGAAAGACGCTTCTGCCTGTTTAGGTTAGAAGCGTTTTTCTTTTTATCCTATCTTGTGCCTATGAAGAAGTTACTTTGGTGTTTGCTGTTCCTTACCGCCAGCTATGCTTCCCATGCTCAATTAGACAGCCTGGCAGCAGAGATAAATGACACCCGTTATTTTGAAGATCAGTTCTACCTTGGCATGTTTTATAATGCCCTTACGAACCAACCTGGAGAAACCGGGCAAAGTAAGCTGTCGTATGGTTTCCAGGGAGGGTTTATAAAGGACCTCCCGGTTAATAAAAGGCGGTCATTTGGTTTTGGACTTGGCATTGGTATGGCCTATCAGAGCATTAATAATGACCTGAGGGCACGCCAATTAAGTACAGGTCTTATCGTATACAACCAGGTGGCGCCCGGACTCAGTTACAGGCGTAACACTCTTTCTTTTGCCTCTGTAGAAATTCCCTTGGAAATTCGCTGGAGGGCCTCAACTGCTGTTAAGTATAAGTTTTGGAGAATTTACGGTGGTGTAAAGTTGAACTACAACCTGGGTGCCAGGTCTACTTTTGTTACTTCAGATACGAAAGAAAGTTTTTCTAATGATGATGTGAACGACTTGATGTATGGCACCTATCTTTCTTTTGGGTATAATACCTGGAACTTCTACCTCTATTATCAATTAAATCCGCTTTTTAAGGATAATGTCTTCACAGGGGAAGGAGAGGAAATAGCTTCTCGTTCACTAAACCTGGGCTTGATCTTCTATATCTTATAGCCAATGTCCGAAAGTGATCAATTGGGTCACGAATCCTACGAAGAGTCCTGTTACGATCTCATGGGTTGAATGAGCGCGCTGGTAGAGCCTGGCACTGGCCACAGCTCCGATACTCAATACCAGCAAGGAAAGCGCTACCACAATATTTTTCTCAAAATGAAATGACAATCCGATAAGAAAGGTTGTCAGGCCGCTGATGCCCATCATGTGCATACTGGCCTTGTACTTAAAGTAAACAAGGAACAGACAGGTAAGCAGTGCACCCAAAACCCCAACAAAGAAAAAGTATAGTTCGGTAGAATAGCTCGAGGGAATGATCTTGGCCGATACTACCCAGGTAAGAACGATGTAAATGGCCAGCGGGATGCGTCGTTCGGCAACCTCTTCCATCCCTGAAGATCGTATCCAGCCCACATTTCTGAGCAGGAAAAAGAAAAGAATGGGGATGGCTACTGTAATGATAAAAACCGCCGCCAGAATGGCTCTTATGTTTTCAGGAGGGCTGAATCTGGGTGTTACGAGAAAGTACGCCAGGGTGCCTCCAAAAGGCATAAAGAGGGGGTTAAATACGAAACTGATAAGCTTGGAGAAAAATTGCATTAGATTTCTTTTCTTAAACGGGCTACAGGTATGTTGAGTTGTTCTCGGTATTTTGCGATCGTGCGCCGGGCAATGGGGTAACCTTTTTCCTTTAAAAGGGCAGCCAGTTTATCATCGGTCAGAGGCTTTCTTTTATTCTCTTCCTCAATAAGGGTTTCCAGGATCTTTTTGATCTCACGGGTAGAGACATCTTCTCCTTCTTCATTCTTCATAGATTCAGAAAAAAGGTCTTTGATCAGTTTGGTGCCATAGGGAGTGTCTACATACTTGCTGTTGGCAACCCGTGATACGGTGGATACATCCATATTGATCTTATCGGCAATATCCTTCAAAATCATGGGTTTTAACTTACGCTCGTCTCCTGTGAGAAAAAATTCCTTTTGATGATGCATAATGGCATTCATGGTCACGTAAAGGGTTTCCTGCCGTTGTCGTACTGCCTCTATGAACCATTTGGCAGCATCCAGTTTTTGCTTGATGAACATAACGGCATCCTTCTGCGATCTTGATTTTTCCTTAGCATCTTTATACCCTTTGAGCATATTGTTATACTCTCTTGACACATGTAGTTCCGGAGCATTTCTTCCGTTGAGGCTCAATTCGAGTTCTCCGTCTGCAATACGAATGGTAAAATCGGGTACAACATGCTCAATGATGCGGTTATTCCCGGAATAGGAGCCTCCGGGTTTAGGGTTCAGCTTTTCGATCTCACCGATGGCATCACGCAGCTCATCTTCTGAGATATCGTGTCGCTGCAACAGTTTTTTATAATGCTTTTTGGTAAAGGCCTCAAAAGATCTTTCTAAAAGGTCTATGGCCAATTCAATAGCCGGAGTAGGGTCTTTTCTTTTGAGTTGGATCAACAGGCATTCCTGAAGGTGTAAAGCGCCAACCCCCGGAGGGTCTAACTGCTGAACAAGTTGTAATACCTTTTTAACTTCGGCTTCTTCTGTATAAATGTTCTGTGTAAAAGCAAGGTCGTCTACAATATCGGGAAGTTCTCGCCTGATGTAACCGCTTTCGTCAATACTACCCACAAGAAACTCTGCGATCTCAAACAGGTGGTCATCCAGCGGGAAGGTGTTCAGTTGGTTTAAAAGGTATTGATGAAAGGTGGTGCCGGCAGCATAAGGTACCTGCTTTTCCTCATCATCACTGCTGTAATTGTTGGCTTGCAGCCTGTATTCCGGAATTTCATCATCACTCAGGTATTCGTCTACATTGATATCATCAGCATTGATCTGTTCGCTGTCATTGTCGTAGCTATCTTCAAGCGTGTCCCGGTCCAGGTCGTTGACCTCCTCCTTGCCACTTTCCAGGGCAGGGTTCTCCTCCAATTCCTGTTTCATCCGCTGTTCAAAGGCCTGGGTAGGCAATTGAATCAGCTTCATTAACTGGATCTGCTGAGGAGATAGTTTTTGCGATAGCTTAAACTGGAGCTGTTGCTTTAACATGGGTTAGTTCGCTTTGTATAAAAATAAAAAAAAACTAGTCATTGCATTCCTGCAAACGACTAGTTTTTCTCTATAGAATTTCTTTAAGGTCAGGCCTAGAATTCTGCATTCTGAGGTGTTCTTGGAAAAGGGATCACGTCTCTGATGTTCGTCATTCCCGTGGCAAACAATACCAGTCGCTCGAATCCAAGTCCGAAACCACTGTGTACCGCTGTACCAAACTTACGCAGGTCGAGATACCACCAAAGCTCTTCTTCGTCAATTCCCATTTCTTTCACCTTCTCTAAGAGTACATCGAGGCGCTCTTCCCGTTGAGATCCGCCAACGATCTCACCGATACCCGGGAATAGAATATCCATGGCTCTAACAGTATTCCCGTCTTCATTCAAACGCATATAGAATGCCTTGATCTTGGCGGGATAATCAAACAGGATCACCGGAGCTTTAAAGTGCTTTTCCACCAAATAGCGCTCGTGCTCACTCTGAAGATCTGCACCCCATTCCTCGATCAGATATTGGAATTTTTTCTTCTTATTAGGTTTCGAGCTTTTAAGAATGTCGATTGCCTCTGTATAACTCACACGCTTGAAATTATTATCGAGAACGAATCTGATCTTCTCGCGGAGTGTCATTTCACTGCGCTCGCTTTGTGGCTTTGATTTTTCTTCCTGAAGCAGTCTGTTCTCCAGGAATTCAAGGTCATCTGCACAATGTTCAAGAATGTAGCCCAGAACATATTTTATGAAATCTTCAGCGAGATCCATATTCCCGTCCAGGTCCATGAATGCTACCTCAGGCTCTATCATCCAGAATTCAGCAAGGTGTCGGGATGTGTTGGAGTTTTCTGCCCGGAAGGTCGGACCAAAAGTATAAACCTTTCCTAATCCCATGGCATAGGTCTCTGCTTCCAGCTGGCCTGAAACCGTTAAGTTGGTTTCTTTACCAAAAAAGTCTTCTTTATAATTTACAGATCCTTCCTCTGTTAACGGAGGATTCTTGGCATCCAGGGTGCTTACGCGAAACATTTCTCCGGCACCTTCAGCATCAGAACCGGTAATTACCGGGGTGTTTACATAATAGAATCCATTTTGCTGAAAATACTGGTGAATGGCAAATGACAAGGCCGATCGTACACGCATCACCGCACTGAAGGTGTTGGTGCGTACTCTCAGGTGTGCCTTCTCTCTTAAAAATTCGAGAGAATGTTTTTTAGGTTGTATAGGGTAGGTTTCCGGATCAGAATCACCTAAAACTTCCAGATCTTTAACCTGGATCTCAAATTTCTGCCCTTTTCCCTGGCTTTCCACTAAAGTTCCTGTTACGGCGATAGCTGCACCTGTGGTAAGTCTTTTTAAGGTGCTTTCGGGAGTATTTTCAAAGTCTACCACACATTGAATATTGTGTATGGTAGATCCATCGTTCAGTGCAATAAAACGATTGGAGCGAAATGTTCGTATCCATCCCTTTGCCGTTACCTCCTGGAGTAAGGCTGTTCCCTTTAAAAGCTCTTTAATGCTGTATGTGTTTGTCGCCATTTCCTCTTGAAAATTTTAAGGCTCAAAGATAAAATATTTCCCTTGATCCCCGGCCTTATCTGATAAGAATTGCCTAAGGGTAATTACTCATAGTTCCAAGCGTTGTGAGCATATGGATTTGCATATTATTTTCGATATAATGAAGGCTATAGTCGATAATAACTCACATTTTTGTAAGTTTTAACTGAATAAATTGATATATTTGGATTGTTTTGCGTTACGATTTAACCAAATGAATCGTTTTATGTATCCTAAACCTATGTGATAAATGAAATATCCTGAAGGTCTGTTATCCGGACCTTCAGGATATTTTTATACGATATATACAAGGTAGGTTTGGGGGAACCTCGAAAGTCTGTTTGGGCACTTAGGTGTCCGGCAGGCTTTTTTTATGGAGTCACAGTGGTTTCCTCCTCCTCTTCATCTTCTGCCAATACATCTATATACGGCTTCTTAAGTACTTTCTTATTAGCAATGTTACGCTCCAGGGCGAGAAGAAGTGATGGCAGCAGGATCAGGTTAGCCAGCATGGCAAACAACAGTGTCATCGATACCAAGCCTCCCAGGGCCTTGGTACCACCAAAATTACTGATCATGAAAACAGAGAAGCCAAAGAACAGTACAATGGAGGTGTAGAACATACTGACCCCGGTTTCCCGAAGGGCCCGATATACCGACTTTCTGATATGCCAGTGATTGGCTGCCAGTTCTTGTCGGTACTTAGCCAGGAAGTGAATGGTATCATCAACAGAAATACCAAAGGCTATGCTGAATACAAGAATGGTGGAGGGTTTTATCGGTATTCCCAGGTAACCCATAACCCCTGCGGTAATGATCAGGGGCAAAATATTGGGAACAAGAGAAACGATGATCATTTTAAACGACCTGAACATATATGCCATGAACAGGGAAATGAGCACAATAGCCAGCGACAGAGACATGATCAGGTTGTTAACCAGGTACTTGGTACCCTTCATAAACACAAGGGCCTTTCCTGTAACCGTAACGTCATATCGTTCTTCAGGCAGTGCCTTTTTAATCTTTTTATCAAGGTCTTCCTGAATCCCTTCCATCTTATCCGTGCCTATGTCTTTCATGAAGGTGGTTATCCTGGCCACCTGTCCTGTAGAGTCTACAAAACTGCTCAGCATGTTAGCATTCGAAGAAGACTTTTTAGCATACGACAAAATAAAAGTGTTCTCCTGGCTGTTTGGAAGTTGATAATAGTCGGGGTTGCCGTTGTAGAAGGCTTGTTTTGAGTATTTGACCAGGTTGGTCACTGAAATGGGAGCTGATAGTTCCGGGATCTCTCTGATCAGCTCTTCCAGGTCATCCATACGCTTAAGCGTAGAAGGTTTCATGACCCCGTTTTTTCGTTTGGTGTCTATCATGATCTCTACCGGCATGATCCCGTCAAACTCCTCTTCGAAGAATCTTATGTCGTCAAAAAAGGCAGCGCCCTTAGGCATGTCTTCGATAAGAGATCCTGAAATCCTTATCTGATAGATACCAATGATACTGGCAATAAGTGCAATAAGAGAAACAATGAATACAGCAATTCTGTGGTTTCTTACAGTGTCTTCCATCCATCCCACGAAGGTGTTGATCCATCGCTTATTCAGGTGCTTCAGGTGTTTGGTCTTTGGAATAGACATGAAGCTGTAGATGATCGGGATGATAAGCAGCGAAAGAATAAAGATGAACACAATATTCAGCGATGCCACAATTCCGAATTCTGTAAGCAGTTTGCTGTTGGTAATGATAAAAGTGGCAAATCCGGCCGCAGTGGTCATATTGGTCATCAGGGTGGCATTACCTACCTTGGAGATGACCCGTTGTAATGATTTGGCCTGGTTGCCGTGTTTGTTAAACTCCTGCTGATATTTGTTGATGAGAAATATACAATTCGGAATTCCGATCACGATGATCAGTGGTGGAATGAGAGCAGTAAGCACAGTGATCTCGTACTTTAACAGTCCCAGGGTTCCAAAAGACCACATAACCCCTGTAATTACCACGACCATGGAAATGAGAGTGGCGCGGAATGAACGGAAAAAGAAAAAGAAGATGAGTGAGGTAACTAAAAGCGCTGCTGCAATGAACGTTCCTATCTCATCAATGATGTTCTGTGAGTTCAGAGTTCTAATGTATGGCATTCCTGAAACTCTGAGATCGATCCCGGTACTTTCTTCAAAATCTTCAATAAGAGGAATGAAGTCGTTAAATATAAAATGCTTACGCACCTTGGTGTTCACGATCTCCTTGTCAAGATATACGGCTGTTCTGATGGTTTGCGTCTCCTTGTTGAATAGTAAGCTCTCATAAAAGGGGAGACGGTTGAAGAGTTCATTCTTTAAGCTGTCTACCTCCCTGTCACTGCTTACTTCAGCAGAGTTAAAGTCCTGGAGTTCGAATTGCTGTTTTTCTACGTTCTTAACAAGTTTCTGCAGGTTATCTGTAGAAACGACCATAGAGACCTCGGGTTTTGCCTGCAGTTGTTTAGATAGTTTGTTCCAGGCGTTGAAGTTCTCCGGGGTGAACAAAGCGGAATCTTTGGCTGCGATCACGATCAGGTTACCTTCTTCTCCAAAGACTTCAAGAAATTCGTTGTAGGCTTGATTGACAGGATGATCGTCCGGAAGCAGGTTGGCTTCTGTGTATGTAAAGCGCATATGCTTCCATTGCATAGCCATTAGAACCGTAACGGCCACAAGGCATAGCAAAATGAAGATTCGGTTTCTTAAAATAAGTCGGGCTACATATTGCCAGAAAGTTCTTTTGATCCAGTCAGTCATCCGAAAAAATTTCGGAGCAAAAATAGCAAACTAAAGCCACTAACCCTAAATTCCCAGAGACAAATAGAAGGTGAATTTCAATGAGATATTGTCGGTAAACAGTGGCAGGTTATAGGGGCCGTAACGGTACATGGTGCTGAGACCGAATCCGGAGAATATGTTGTTGAATTCAAGTCCGCTCTCATAATATCCTTCTTTGAGTGATTGAAAGGGAATACCTATGTGGTTTTCAGGGTTTCTTATATCACCGATGGCGAAACGGGTTATAAAGCTTACCTGTGGGGTGATCTTATCAGAGATCTTAAAAGGCGGGGCCAGGTATTTGGCCTGAAGACTCAGGTAACGATCTGAAAAAAATTCGTCAAAGTACATGGTTTCAAAACTATCGCGCCCGGCAACAGAAAACCTTGATAGCAAGGCCTGAGCCTTGGGTTGATTGGGAGATGCGTGATACAGTTCTGTAATAGGGAGGTCTCCGAAAGCGAGGCCACCGGTCATGTTAAGGTCAATGGCTCCGGCTCCGAACGTATTTATCCGATGACGAATGCGTAGCTGTGTTTTGGTAAAACCAAAGTCGCTCCCCATAACTCCCTTTAATCCCTGGGTGAATTGCAGGTTGAATTGTGGAAATCCCGGACTGAGTAAGCTGTTGCTGTCTCTAAAGGTCAGATAGGTGTTGTTGGGAGCCCAATACAATGAGAATGTACCCGTATTGGTGGTGTAGTTGTCAAAAGACTGCTGGTTATACAGGTAGGTATAAGGGTAGGTGGGGTCTGTTTTTATATGCGACCATTGCAGTTGAATGCGTAATGCGGGGTTGATCTCATGCTGGAAATAAGTGCTCACCGCCTTATTGCGATGAAAGGAGGTTATATTAAACAGGCGCGGTTCAAAAACATAGAAGGTTCTGCCATCGGTTATGAATTTATCGCTTCCCGTTTCAACCAGGTCGTCCTTATAGTCTACCCCGATCCATGTTTCATTGGTAGGAAGAAGCTTATAACTTCCGGTAGCTCCGTATTTAAATTCGGCGTCTTTTGTACCGTATACCCCATAAGCTTTTAACCTGAAGCGCTTGGAGAAATTATCATTGGTAATGGCTCCCATACCCAGTCTGAAGGCCTCATAGTTGTTATATTTCAAGAGGTACTTCAGGTCAAAATCAATATACCTGGTTGAAAGATATCCGGTAAAGAGCTTGCTGAGAAAAGCAAAACGCTCGTTGATGCGCTGTGCTATAGCAATGCTGTCAAGTTCGTTATAGGTGCGGTATTCTCTAAGGGTAAGAGGTGCCGATCTTTGCAGGTTCCAAAAGGGATCTTGCCGGCTAAAAGCATTTGGGGCAACCCTGATATCCTTGGCTCTTTTTTCGATGGTTACCGGAATATTGAAGGCGATATCTGTATTGTATTGCTCGGCGGTATAGCGTATTTGTTTATCGGGAAAATCATTGTTGGTATGAATGAGTTTACTGTCTGATGAAGGCTCATTTACTTCAATGATCATGCGGTCAAAAAGATCAACGGGCTTGTCGCCGTCTCCCTTTTTGATATTTAGTTTAGCCTGTGTGGGGAACCAAATGTTTTCCTCTTCAAAATAGGTGTAGTCCTGCCGGGCGCTGATGTCAAGGCCGTTCCTGTGTTGAATATGCCCTTTTTGCAGTGCCAGTGAAACCGTGTCAATGTATAAGGCTCCTTTAAGCTGGGCCTTTTTGGAGGTTCTTTTCGGATAAAAATAAACCAAAAATGCGGGCCTCCCTTCGTTCAGTACGGTGTCAATAACCCTGTAGTTATAAGTCTTGAGCGCGTTTCCTGCCAGGGGACTCTTGTAGGTGGTTCCTAAAAGGGTGTAACTCTCTTTGTAAATGGAGAAGGATTGCAGTTGAAATTTCAACAACCGGTATAGCGGTTCCTCCAGGCCGGCCATTTGATTGGCTACTATGGTTTCTTTTCTTCCTTCTTTACTGCTGTAGTCTACTTTAACAGAAGTCTCTATCAGGTATAAATGAGTGCGCAGTAATTGTTGTTTCAGGAAATAATTACTGCTGTCAACCTTTCTCAATACCAGATTATTTTTTTGTTTCCTGAAGATGGAATCGATCCGGTCGTTAATAGAATCAGGATGGGCGGTGATCACAGATTTCTGGTAAGACCTGAATGTATAGCTGTCAAGAATGTTTTCGGGGTAGTTATCCTTTTTTTTGCGGATAACTTTTTCCATCAGTGAATTTGCGGCGGCAATATTGCTCTTTATTTGAGATTCAATGTTTGAGCTCGGGTGTTTCTGAAGAGTAATAGTAAGGATTTTTCCCTGAGCTACGGAAACTGTTTTAGGTAAATATCCCGGGTAAGTGACGGTAAATCGGGTTGCATTTTCAGGGATCTGCAGGGTGAAGTTTCCTGTCATATCGGTTACTCCCAGGTGGGCGTTCTCATGATTGACGGAGGCAAAGGGAAGGTGTTTCCCGGTGTTCATGTCGGTCACGATTCCTCTTACGGTCTGTTGTCCGTAGCTGAAGGCTACAGAAATAAAGAGCATACAGAAAAGAAAAGAGATTGACTTGATCACGTTCTTCAGGGGTGATTAGCGCAGTAGGTAGTTTAAAGAATAACAAAAAGCGATCCGTGAGGATCGCTTTTAAAGTATGCGGTTAGCATTAAACCGTCATAATTTCCTTCTCTTTGTTTGCCAGGATCACATCGACCTTTTTAACGTAGCTGTCGGTCAATTCCTGTACATCGACCTCGGCATTCGATTTCAGATCTTCAGAAGCATCAAGGTTTTTGATATCCTTATTAGCATCCTGTCTTGCATTACGGATAGAAACCTTAGCATCTTCAGCTTCACCTTTGGCTTGTTTTACGAGGTCTTTACGGCGCTCTTCGGTGAGCGGTGGCACATTGATGATCACCATTTCACCATTGTTCATAGGGTTAAAACCGATATTGGCGAGCATGATACCGCGTTCGATCTCCTGTAGCATTGACTTTTCCCACGGTTGGATAGAAATGGTACGTGCGTCAGGAGTATTCACATTAGCAACCTGCGACAAAGGTGTCTGAGACCCGTAATAATCGACCATAACACTGCCTACCATAGAAGGGCTGGCTTTACCTGCCCGAATGTTTACAAGTTCTTTTTCAAGATGTGCCAAGGCAGCATTCATTGATTCGCGGGCACTGTCAAGGATGAATTTAATTTCTTCGTTCATAATGATTTATGATTTAGATCGCTTAGGCTTTTTGATACGTTAATTTAGTTAAAGATTTACTTTAGTTCCAACTTTTTCTCCTGCGACCACCTTTCTCAGGTTCCCCGATTTGTTCATATCAAATACAATGATCGGTAATTCATTTTCCTGGCTAAGGGTGAAAGCCGTGGTGTCCATGACCTTCAGACCTTTTTTCAAAACGTCTTCGAAGGAGATAAAATCAAATTTTGTAGCGTCTTTATTTTTCTCCGGATCTGCGGTGTAAATACCATCAACCCGTGTACCTTTCAAAATAACATCTGCATCGATCTCAATAGCTCTGAGTACAGCAGCAGAATCGGTCGTAAAATAGGGGTTCCCGGTACCTCCGCCGAAGATAACCACGCGACCTTTTTCAAGGTGACGTACGGCGCGTCTTCTTATAAAAGGCTCTGCCACTTCATTGATCTTAATGGCCGATTGCAGGCGGGTTTCGATACCTTCATCCTCTAAAGCACTTTGCAGGGCCAGTCCGTTGATCACGGTGGCCAGCATGCCCATATGATCGCCTTGTACGCGATCCATGCCATTGCTGGCTCCTGCAAGGCCTCTGAAAATATTACCGCCCCCAATTACAATGGCTACCTGAACACCCTTGTCGGTGATCGATTTGATCTCCTCGGCATATTCCTTTAACCTGACAGGGTCAATTCCATATTGGCGCGTACCCATAAGCGCCTCTCCACTTAGTTTTAAAAGAATTCTCTTGTAATGCATGAATAGCTTGTTATAATGGGGATATAATAATTTTGATCGCAGCAAAAGTAAGCAAAATAATTGAGTGCAAATTGCCGGATTAGTCGTATAAAAAAGCCCCTCGATAAAAGGGGCTTTTCTGTAAATATGTTCCTGACGGATTAACCAAGTGCTACTCTTTCGAAAGCAGTAATGGTCAGGTCTCCGTTCACTGATTTTACGTAATCGGCAACACTCTGCTTGTTGTCTTTAATAAAATCCTGGTTCACAAGAGTATTGTCTTTAAAGAAACGCTTCAGTTTTCCTTTAGCGATATTGTCAAGCATAGCCTCAGGTTTTCCTTCTGCTCTCAGCTGATCTTTAGCGATCTCGATCTCTTTGTCGATCACTGACTGATCTACACCTTCTTCGTTAAGGGCAACAGGATTCATAGCGGCTGCCTGCATAGCTACGTCTTTAGCAGCAGTTTCGGCACCATCTACACTGGCAGAAAGTCCTACCAGGGTAGCGATCTTGTTTCCGGCGTGGATGTAAGAACCTACAAAAGGAGCATTGAGGGTACGGTAATCTCCGATCTCGATCTTCTCTCCGATAACTCCGGTTTGCTCGATAAGCTTCTCAGATACAGTCATTCCGTTAAAGTCGGCTGCAAGGAAAGCATCTTTAGAATCGTAGTTCAAAGCAAGAGTAGCAAGATCATTAGCCAGTTGAACGAAGGTATCGTTCTTGGCAACGAAATCAGTCTCGCAGTTCAGCGATACGATAACACCGGTGTTCTTGTCGTCATTTACCTTAGCGATAACAGCACCTTCAGAAGATTCCCTGTCGGCTCTTTTAGCTGCAACTTTCTGACCCTTCTTACGCAGGATCTCTACAGCTTTTTCGAAATCTCCCTCGGCTTCAACCAATGCTTTTTTACAATCCATCATACCGGCACCGGTAGATTTTCTAAGCTTATTTACTTCAGCGGCTGTGATTTTTGCCATTTCTCTTAAAGTTTTATGATTTAAAAATCGTTGACCGGCTTGTGTTGTGACCGGTCAACGACCTTAGGAAATATTATTTATTCGTTGTCTTCAGAGGTTGCAGCCTCAGCTTCCTTTGCGGGAGCTTCTGCCTTACCTTCACTTTCTTTTGCAGCTTTCTCTGCATCCTTATCGGACTTTCTTTCAGAAAGACCTTCAGCTACTGCAGCAGTTACGTGAGAAAGCACTTTTTCGATCGATTTTGAAGCATCGTCATTAGAAGGGATCACGTAGTCAACCTCTCTTGGGTCAGAGTTGGTGTCGACCATAGCGAAAATTGGAATGTTTAATTTTTGTGCTTCTTTAACCGCGATGTGCTCACGCATAGTGTCTACGATGAACAGGGCACCTGGAAGACGAGTCATGTCTGAGATAGAACCAAGGTTCTTTTCCAGTTTAGCTCTTAAACGATCAATTTGTAGTTTCTCTTTTTTAGAAAGGGTATCAAAAGTACCGTCTTTCTTCATTCTGTCAATCGCAGCCATTTTCTTTACCGCTTTACGGATGGTAACGAAGTTGGTAAGCATACCACCCGGCCATCTTTCAGTAATATAAGGCATGTTTACAGCACCTGCTTTATCAGCAACGATGTCTTTAGCCTGTTTTTTGGTAGCTACGAAAAGGATCTTTCTTCCTGAAGCAGCGATCTTTTTAAGGGCTTCGTTAGCCTCTTCGATCTTAGCTGCAGTCTTGTAAAGATTGATCACGTGAATTCCATTACGCTCCATGTAGATATAAGGAGCCATGTTTGGATTCCACTTTCTGGTAAGGTGTCCGAAATGTACACCTGCCTCTAGTAGGTCTTTTACTTCTATATTGTTTGCCATTTTCTTAATAGTTTACGTTCCGTTGTTTATTTAGCAATGCAAAAGTGGTCACCTTCTTCAGAAGGGTTGTGCCTCCTGCATTTGGATGCTAAACCAGTCTCCGCCGTAGCGGTTCAACGACATTGTTATTTTCAATAGTGTATGAACGATACCGTTCTCCTGAATAATATTAACGCTTAGAGAACTGGAATTTCTTACGGGCTTTCTTCTGACCGAATTTCTTACGCTCAACCATGCGTGGGTCTCTGGTAAGCAGTCCTTCAGGCTTCAGAACACCTCTGTTCTCTGCGTCTACTTCACACAGTGCTCTTGAGATAGCCAAACGTACAGCCTCAGCTTGTCCGGTGATACCACCACCGTATACATTTACCTTGATATCAAAAGCCTCGTTGTTCTCAGTTAAAGTAAGCGGCTGCTTCACTTTGTACTGAAGGGTAGGAGTTTTGAAGTAGTTTTCCAGGTCTTTTTTGTTGATGGTGATGTTTCCTTTCCCTTCAGAAACATACACACGAGCAACAGCAGTTTTTCTTCTGCCGATTTTGTGAATTACTTCCATTATTTAAGATCGTTTAAATTAATTGTAGCAGGTTTTTGAGCTTCCTGATCGTGCTCGGCTCCTGCATACACTTTAAGGTTTCTGAAAAGATCAGCTCCCAGCTTGTTCTTAGGAAGCATTCCTTTTACTGATTTCTCGATCAAACGTGCAGGATCTTTCTCAAAGATCTCGGTTGCAGTTTGTACGCGTTGACCTCCTGGGTAACCAGTGTAGCGAACGTATTCTTTCGCTTGCCATTTTTTCCCGGTCAGGTTGATCTTCTCGGCATTGATAATGATCACATTATCTCCACAATCAACGTGCGGGGTGTAATTGGGCTTGTACTTACCTCTTAGCAGCTTGGCTACCTTAGAAGAAAGACGTCCCAGCGTCTGTCCTTCAGCGTCAACAAGAACCCACTGCTTGTTTACAGTTGCCTTGTTCGCTGATACGGTTTTGTAGCTTAATGTATCCACACTAACTTATTTAAAATTAAACATTCCATTCCTGCCCGATTCAGTATTGATCGGATTTACAGGGGTGCAAATGTACATATTATTCTTATAATTGCAAACGTGTACTTGCTTATATTTGAAAGGAATACGAAATGTGGACTGGTTTCATGACTTAACGCCTCTTTATAGCTGTTACAGAGGGGTTTTCTTAGTGGATTGTCGGGGCGAAATCCAAATTCCAAATCTCAAATTCCAAAATTCAAAACCCTAGTTCTGAATTCCAGGTTCTCAATTGGTGAGATCATAATCAACCATATATAGAAAATTTACTATATTTGAAAGATGTTTGATAAAATGGGAAAAGAACAAAAGCCATACTCACTAGAGGAGCGCACCTATCAATTTGCTAAAAATTGCAGAACTTTAAATTCTGAGTTGCCTTCACTCGTTTGTAATATTGAGGACGGAAAGCAATTGATCAGGTCGTCAGGCTCTGTTGCTGCTAATTATATTGAAGCCAATGATTCTTTGGGAGCCCGGGATAAATTATTCCGGATGAAAATTTCCAGAAAAGAAGTGAAAGAGTCTGAGCTTTGGTTAAAATTACTTTCAGATACGAATCCTTCTCATCGCGATAACATATTTCTCCTTTTAAAAGAAGCGAGGGAGTTGCGACGTATTTTATCCCGCATAATAATAAAGTTATCATAGCTGTATATTCCAATAGGCCAAATACGGGCTTATGAGCTATTTCGGAAATGGGCGCTACAACATACCTGTAGGTTTGGAATTTGAATCTTTGGTCATTTCTCATTGACTTTGCAATGAGTTAATGAGCTTCCAACCAATTCTCTCCGGTACCCAGCTCTACATCAAGGGGCACTGCTAATTCGTAGGCGTGTTCCATTTCGTGTTTGATCATTTTGCTCACGGCTTCCAACTCTTCTTTATGGGCGTCAAACACCAGTTCATCGTGAACCTGCAGCAGCATTCTTGTTTTGTAGTTACCTTCCTTTAGCTTCTCCTGAATGCGTAACATGGCGATCTTGATCACATCGGCGGCACTACCCTGTATTGGGGCGTTTACCGCATTGCGCTCTGCGGCGCCTTTTACCACCTGGTTGCGGGAGTTAATATCTTTAAGGTAGCGACGTCTTCCAAGAATGGTCTCCACATACCCGTGTTCTCTTGCGAATTGTATCTGTTTAGAGATGTATTCCTTTAACTTGGGGTAGGTGCTGTAATAAGTGTCTATCAATTCTTTAGCCTCTGTCCTGTTCAGGCTCGTTTGATTGGATAGTCCGAAAGCCGATACACCATATATAATACCAAAGTTCACTGTTTTGGCGTTGCTTCTTTGTTCGCGGGTAACTTCTTCCAGGGGTACATTAAATACTCTGGCGGCGGTAGAGGCGTGAATATCCTGTCCGTCCTTAAATGCCTGTATCATGGTCTCCTCTTCGCTCAGGGCAGCAATAATACGCAACTCGATCTGAGAGTAATCGGCTGCCAGCAGAATGTGATTCTCATCACGCGGAATAAAGGCTTTTCGAACCTGTCTTCCTCTTTCGGTTCTGATGGGTATGTTTTGCAGGTTCGGGTTGTTCGAACTGAGTCTTCCGGTGGCGGCTACTGCCTGAGAATAGATCGTATGGATTCTTCCGGTATTAGGGTTGACTTCCTGTGGAAGGGAGTCAACGTAGGTGCTTTGAAGCTTCTTAAGTTGTCGCCATTCCAGGATATCCGCAACGATCTGATGGTCTCCGGCGAGACCTGATAATACGTCTTCGGCAGTTGAATATTGTCCTGTTTTAGTTTTTTTGGGTTTGTCAACCAATTTGAGTTTGTCAAACAGAATGGGCCCAAGCTGTTTCGGAGAGGACAGGTTAAAGCTTTCTCCGGCCTGTTCAAAAATAGACTTCTCCAGCTGATCGATCTCAACGGTCATCGCTTTTGAAAGTTCTTTAAGATAATCGCTGTTCAGGTTGATGCCTTCGATCTCCATCTCGGCCAATACCTTGACCAGGGGGGCTTCAATATTTTTAAACAGGTCTGCTGCGTTTCTGTTGGGCAGTTCTTTTTCAAAGAGATGTTTCAGCTGCAGGGTAATGTCGGCGTCTTCTACTGCATAAGAGGTTTGCTCTTCCAGCGGAACCGTTCGCATCGATCGTTGGTTTTTACCTTTTTTTCCGATCAGGGTCTCAATAGACACCGGGCTGTAATTCAGATAGGTTTCTGAAAGTACATCCATATTATGTCTCATATCAGGGTTGATCAGGTAGTGGGCGATCATGGTGTCAAATATGGGGCCCTTTACTTTGATGTCGTATCTCGAGAGTACTTTAATATCGTATTTCAGGTTTTGACCGATCTTTTCGATGTCCTCATTTTCAAAAAAGCTTCTGAATTCTTCCAGTAATTTTTTGGTTTCTTCCTGGTCTTCCGGAAAGGGCAGGTAGTACCCCTTACCGGGTTCCCATGAAAACGCACAACCTACCACTTCTGCTTCCAGTGATTTGAGGCTGGTGGTTTCCGTATCAAAACATACGCTCTTTTGTTTCAAGAGATTTTGAAGCAATAGCGACCTGCTCTTATCGGTATTCACCAATTGGTAAAAGTGAGGTACCTCTTCAATGGTCTTAAAACCCGTAGTTGCGGTTGTGGCAGAGGCGGTATCGGCATTGCTGCCAAAGAGGTCATACTGCACATCAAGACTGCTGTTAACTCCTGCCTCTTCCTTATTTTGAGAGGCCTCCGCAGGTTCTGCATTAAAGGTTTTAAGCAGGTTCTCTTCCATTCTTCTGAATTCGAGCTCCTGGAAGATCTCTCTCACCTTTGGGAAATCGGGTGTATTTAATTCAAAATCTTCTTCATGAAAAGTTACAGGTACATCGGTCATGATGGTGGCCAGTTTTTTAGAGAGCTTGCCCAGGTCGGCATTGGCGATCACCTTTTCTTTCATTTTGCCCTTCAGAGATTCGGCGTTCTCCAGAAGCCCTTCGAGACTCCCGAATTCTTTGATGAATTTTTTGGCTGTTTTATCGCCCACTCCGGGAAGCCCGGGGATGTTATCTACTGCATCACCCATCATCCCCAGATAGTCGATCACCTGTTCCGGTCTTTCTACTTCAAATTTTTGCTGTACTTCCGGAATGCCCCAGATCTCAATGCCATTACCCATTCTGGAGGGGCGGTACATAAAGATATTTTCGCTCACCAATTGTGCAAAATCCTTATCCGGGGTCACCATATAAGTTTTATAACCCGCCTGTTCTGCCTGTTTTGCCAGGGTTCCGATAATATCATCAGCTTCATATCCGGGCTTAACAATAACCGGTATGTGCATGGCTTTTAAGATATCCTGGATAATGGGAACCGCAATGCGAATAGCTTCGGGTGTTTCGTCACGATTGGCCTTGTATTCTTCAAACATCTCTAGGCGGTCTTTACTGCCCTCTTTGTCAAAGGCTACTGCAAGATGATCCGGGTGCTCCCGTTTGATCACGTCTAAGAGTGAGTTCATAAATCCCATTACGGCAGAGGTGTCCATCCCCTTAGAGTTGATTCTCGGGTTTTTAATGAAAGCGTAGTATCCTCTGAAAATCAAAGCGTAGGCATCTAAAAGAAAGAGACGTTTCTGTTCTGACATAATGGTAATTTGATGATTATTTCGGGTAAAAATAAGGAAGTTTTCATCGAATTTCGGCTATTTCCCGGTATTAAATTGGAACAGGATCTGTGAGCTTAAAGTCTGGGTGAGCCATTAGTTTTCCATGTGTTTATTAAGGATGGAAGGAGGTGCTGTAGAAGAATTTCGTTAAAGATTATTAAAACTTTGATATGGCATGTGTTATAGAGATATTTTTGTGTTAACATAAGTAGTTGTTAAGTATATGTCTCGATTTTTCATCTTCCTTGGAATTGTTTACCTCATTGGAGCTTTTTATGGCTTTCAGGCCTTTCGCACCCTGATCAAGAATCCCTGGTTA
The DNA here is from genome assembly GCF_004799345.1 of Robertkochia marina. Classification (GTDB taxonomy): domain Bacteria; phylum Bacteroidota; class Bacteroidia; order Flavobacteriales; family Flavobacteriaceae; genus Robertkochia; species Robertkochia marina. The sequence goes on along the minus strand of NZ_SSMC01000001.1, from coordinate 348,489 downwards.
CAGGGAGCTTATATTTTGATCTTTCTTTTGGTCCTCGGAAATATATATTTTCAGTTTACCGGCTATGAGCGTTCCCAGGGAATGTCTTCTGCCATGAGTTTGTCTGTGGGTGTTTTTCTGGCTTTTATGACCCTTGGTTTTGTTTCAGGTTCGGTCATGCTTATTGAAGATGTTATCCGTTTCTTTGGATGGGTCCTTAAAAAGATCGTTAATGCGGGGTCGGGCACAGGGATGCACTTTCCCGAAAGGAGAAAGTTTGTCAGCCAGGTTGCTTTGGTTTTGGCCTCCATTCCTTTTGCCTCCTTGCTGTACGGTATGTATAAAGGAAAGTATAACTACAGGGTGTTGCGATACGTGCTGGAGTTTGACGACCTTCCGGAAGCCTTTAACGGGTACCGTATCACCCAGATCTCTGATATTCACAGTGGTAGTTTTGATGATGCAGCAAAGGTGAAGTACGCAGTGAATTTGGTTAATGAGCAGCAGAGCGATGTGATCCTTTTTACCGGGGATATGGTCAATAATGTGGCTTCAGAAATGCACCCCTGGAAGGAGGTGTTTTCAGCGCTTCAGGCCAAAGACGGGGTGTTTTCTGTATTGGGTAATCACGATTATGGCGATTATGCCGAATGGGATACGGAAGATGATAAGGCTGCAAATCTTGAAGATTTAAAGCGTATACAGCGCGAAATGGGTTTTGATCTCTTACTCAATGAAAGCAGGTACCTGGAAAGAGACGGTCAAAAGATCGCCCTGGTGGGGGTGGAAAACTGGGGTGCCGGCGGATTTAAAAAAGCCGGTGATCTCGATCATGCCCTGAGCGGGGTGGCGGCAGATGATTTCAAGGTCTTGATGAGTCATGATCCGTCTCATTGGGAGAGTCAGGTGATCAATCATCCATGGCATGTGCATCTTACCCTTAGCGGGCATACCCATGGAATGCAATTCGGGGTGGAGATACCCGGATGGATAAAGTGGAGTCCGGTTAAATATCGCTATAAGTATTGGGCCGGTATCTATAAAGAGCTGGGGCAATATATCAATGTCAACCGCGGCTTCGGATATATAGGATATCCGGGCAGGGTGGGTATATGGCCGGAAATCAGCGTTATTGAGCTGCGTAAAAAGCGAGAAACTGTATAATACAGTACTTTCCCTATGTTTATTAGTTTTTTTATTACATTTGATCTATCAAGTGGTTAAATTTCAATAGCGTATGTCAAAATTTGGCGAATTAATTGATGTCAAAGTTCCGGTGCTTCTCGATTTCTATACCGAATGGAATGATCAATCGGTAAATATGCATCCGGTGTTGCGCGATGTGGCTGCCGCCATGGGAGACAAGGCGAAGGTCATTAAGATCGACGTGGAAAAGAACCGCGAATTATCTGAAGCCTTGCGTGTTAAAGGGCTGCCAACCCTTATGATCTATAAAAACGGCGAGATGGTATGGCGTCAGAGTGGCGAGCAGGATGCCAATACCCTGATCGGCCTTCTCCAGGAGTACATATAGCTTTTACAGACTACACATTTCCATTCCTTCTTTTTTTAAATAGTCCAGGTATTCGGGCAGGATATTTTTCAGGTTCTCAAATGCCTTCACACTGTCGTGAAACACGACAATGCTTCCCGGTCTTGTATGTTTCTTTAGTTTTCTTATGCTGAGCTCCCGGTCGAGTTTCCGGTCAAAATCAGCGCTCAGCAAGCTCCACATGACGATCCTGTAGTTTTCCGTTCTGACAGCTTTACTGATTCTCCGGTTTATGCGGCCGTAGGGTGGTCTGAACAAAGGGTTTTCAAAAAAACCGGAAGCCTCTTCAAATTGCCTGATGATAGCGGTGGTTTTTTGAATACTGTTAAGGTAGGTGGCTGCTTTGTGTTCACTTGCGTTGAGGTGATCATAGGTGTGGTTGCCAATAGAGTGGCCTCTTTGCAGCACCTCTTTAAAAATATCCGGATGCATTTCTATATTCTTCCCAATACAGAAAAAAGTGGCCCTGGCCCGGTATTGCTCCAGGACGTTCAACACATAGGTGGTTATTTCGGGGGTAGGACCGTCATCGAAGGTAAGGTATACCTTGTTGCTGTCTGTGTCACCCCGCCACAACAATTGTGGAGCGAACCACTTTACAATTCCTGGGGTTTTAAACAGATAGGGTTTCATAATGAAAAAAGAAGGCCGGTATTTTTACCGGCCTTCTGTGTGTTAATTGTTCATTGTACTGTCTGCCGGTGTCGGAGCTGAATCTGCTTCGATTTTAGCTTCTACAGGCTGGCCTTCAGGAACGTTTTTTTGTTCCCGGGCTCCTTGTTGCTGCGCTTCGCGATAAATAGCGAACATGGGCAGGTAATCATTAAATTTTTTAGCCTGGTCAAGACCGTATTCCTCTACGTCATTTCGAACCACGATGTCAAGGAGGCCTCGGTAACGTTCCATGTTATTGATGATCTCCTGGGTGTAGTTCAGTTGCTCATCATCGCTCATGTTACCGTAGTATTCCAGGTATTCCTGGTATTTCTCAGCAACCTGTTCGAAGAGCTCACGGGCCTTATCGGTCTCACCTACCTTGTAGTAGCCGTCAACGAATGGCTCGAGAAATACGTAATAGCCAAAGTAGCCAAATGGCATTTTCTCCATAGCCAGGTCGATCACTTCAAGGGCTTTATCCGTCTTGCCTTCGTTGAGAAGCTTTTCGGTAAGCCTGGCCAGGTTTCCTCTGAAAGAGATACTGTTCTTCCTCGTCTCCGGATCGTGATAGATATCGGTTGATCCTGAGTTACCCCACTTCCAGTCCATAACAATATCATACATAAGATCTTCATCGATCCTTCCCATTTCATAAGGGTTTTTAGGATCAATAGGTGTTTTGATGGGCACCAGTTTGTACACCAGTCCATCTAACTGAAGATAGTCTTTCATCCACATATATTCTGCCGGACTAAAACTTCCTCCGGTAAAATAAATAGGACGCTCCCAATCATTATTGGCGAGGATGTCGAGCATCAGGATACGGTTTTTGGTAAGTACTTGTCCCGGAATATCTATATCGATATGATCAACGATCAGGTGTTCGTCTTCCGGTTTTACCAGGCCGCTCTTAATTACATTTTCTTTATTGACGGGTACCCTGATCTTGTTAGTAGGGTAGATGAGAAGTTTACGGTAGCTGTCCGGATACTGGGCAGGATCCAGGCCTCTGCTTCTCATGACCTGTTCCATGGTATTCTTGTCATTTTCGATCCACTTCATGAAGCGTTTAATGTCCCATCGCTCGTCGGTCAGGTCCTGATAATAAATAGCTTCGCGTACGCCGTAGGCGTATTTGTCGTGGGTGAGCTGTGATGGTATGGGCGGACTTTGATAAGCGGCCCTTTTCATCTGATCGATATACCAGTCGGTAGCAAAAAGACTGGTATTGATGGTTCTTACATCGGTACGATACCCCTCTACTTCCTGGGCATACCAGAGCGAGAAGGTGTCGTTGTCTCCAATGGTGAACAGCATGGCGCCGGCATTTTCCTGTATGGATTCCAGGTAGGATTTGGCGATCGACTGTGCGGTGTAGCGGTCAGATCGGTCGTGATCATCCCAGTTTTCTGTGGCCATCAGGGTGGGTACTGCCAAAAGACAGGCAGCGGTGATGGTAGGAGCGAGGATTTTAGGGGTCAGGTATTTCTTGAATTCTTCAAAAAGGGCATAAACCCCCATCCCTATCCATATAGAGAATACATAGAATGATCCTACCAGGGCGTAATCCCGTTCCCTTGGTTCAAAGGGTCGTTCGTTCAGGTACACCTTCAATGCAAGTCCTGTAAACATGAATAGCACGAAGAGAACCCAGAACTTTTGTTTGCTGGTCTTAAGAAGGAAAAGGAAGCCTATAAGTCCTAATATCATCGGGAGGAAGTAATAGGTATTTCTTCCTTTATTGTTCAGCACGTCAGATGGCAGGTTGTCTTGTGAGCCAAGACGCCATTCATCAACAAATTTGATACCACTCAGCCAGTTTCCATGATCGTCCAGTCTACCTTGTATATCGTCCTGTCGTCCCACAAAATTCCAGAAAAAGTATCTCCAGTACATATACCCCATCTGGTAGTTGAAAAGGTAATACAGGTTTTGTCCGAAGGTGGGTTTTTCAACGATGATATAATCAGAGAACTGTTCGATGAAGCGCACATAGTCTTCCGTGTCGATAGCACCGGTTGCCAGTTCGGTATTCATCTGGGCTACGGTGTTGGCCAGTCTGGGCTCTGAACGGTACTCTCTCTTCAGGCTTATCTCAACCGGCCCTGCAATGTTCATATAATTAGCAGCGTGATCGGTGCTCCACATTCTTGGCAGCAGACCAACATGGTCGCCGTGAGGATTGGGTTCGGCATCTTTATAATCGTTTACGATCACGTATTTGCCTTGTTCGTAATCACGTTCGTATTTGGGTTTGTCATCTTGATAAGGGTCAACCGGGTCTTGTCCGGCCCATGCGTCGGTAAACATGGGGCCGTTGAAAAGGTGAGTCTCCGGGTACTGTTCCATATTGTAATAGGCCAGTAACTGACGAGCATCGGTTGGGCTGTTCTCGTTGATAACTGTTCCCGCATTGGCACGGATAGGGATCATCAACCAGGTGGAGAATCCGATCAATATAAAAAGGGTGCTCAGTACGATACTGTTGGCAATAGGGAACTGCTTGGTGCGTGTATATTTAAGTCCGTACCAAAAGCCTGCCACAACGATCAGTGCAGCGATGATGGTTCCGGAGTTAAACGGAAGGCCGATACTGTTTACGAAGAAAACTTCGAGGTACCCGAAAAATCGCATCACATTAGGCAGTAATAGTTTAAAAATAAACAGCAGCACGGTGATCGATATCAGGTTGGCAAGTATAAAGCCCTTGGTGGTGGGATTCTCGTAATTTCTGAAGTAATAGATCATTCCTATGGCCGGAATGGTAAGTAGGGCCATAAAGTGAACCCCAAAGGAAAGCCCGGTAACCAGTGCGATCAGGATGAGCCATCTGTTGGCTCTGGGGGTATGCATTTCATCAGACCATTTTAAGCCGAGATAAAACATTAAGGCCATTAAAAAGGTAGCCATCGCATATACTTCTGCTTCTACAGCATTAAACCAAAAACTGTCAGTAAAGGTGAAGGTCAGTGCGCCGGTAAGGCCGCTTCCTAATACGGCTATATATTTAGGAGTGTTCATCTCCCCTTGCATCCTGGCCAGTTTAAGGGTAATGTTGGTGATGGTCCAGAACATGAATAAAATGGTGAAGGCACTGGAGAAAACCGACATATGGTTTACGGTTACGGCTATGTTCTCAGGGCCGGAAGCGAAATTTCCGAAAAAGGCCCCGATCATTTGGAACAAGGGTGCTCCCGGGGGGTGACCCACCTGTAATTTAGATGCGGTGGCAATATACTCTCCGGCGTCCCAAAAGCTGGATGTAGGTTCAACAGTAAGGTGGTAAACGGTCAGGGCGATGGCGAAGACGATCCAGCCAAGGATCGTATCCCATTTTTTAAACTGTAGTGCAGTCATGAACTTATTTTCTATTGGTGGCGAATTTAAGAATAAATATAAGATAGGGTAGGGCTTTTAATCAACCTTAACAACAGAAATTGCAGTCGGTTTGAAATAAATTTTAAAAATGTTTGTGCATATCAAAGTTTGTACTAAATTTGCAACCGCTTTCGAGGATGAGCGCATTCAAAAAAGCATTTGGTGATGGCCTATGGTGTAATTGGTAACACAGCTGATTTTGGTTCAGTCGTTCAAGGTTCGAGTCCTTGTAGGCCAACAAAATAAAGCTTCTCAAATCGAGAGGCTTTTTTATTTCCCGCTGTTTGAGCAAATTACGATTAGACTCTTATTTAAGGTTTAAAAAAAGTTGTATATTTGCAGCGTTGAACGAGATGATATTGAATTCAGAGGGGACAGGTGTCCCCTCTTTTTATACCAACAACAAATGTTGAAAGATAGGGTAGAAGAGCTGCTGGCAGAAGCATTTGAAGAGCGAAAGGATCTTTTTTTGATCGACCTGAAAGTAACCCCGGATAATAAGATCATGGTGGTGATCGACGGCGATAAGGGAGTTTCACTCAACGATTGCATTGAAGTAAGTAGAAAAGTAGAGCATAATCTGGACCGGGAAGAACAGGACTTCTCTTTAGAGGTGGGTTCTCCGGGTGCTACCGAGCCTTTGGTGCATGCAAGACAATATCAGAAGAATATCGGGAGAAAGCTCAAGGTGAAACTGGAGGAAGAAACTCTGGAAGGAACACTGGAAAAAGCCGACAATAGTCATATATTGTTAAAGTGGAAGGCCAGGGAGCCTAAACCCGTAGGGAAAGGAAAAGTGACCGTTCAAAAAGAAAGAGAGGTTGCTTTAGAAGACATTGTAGAAGCTAAAGTGATGATAACGTTTAATTAGACAATTACCATGGAAAATCTGGCATTGATCGATTCATTTTCGGAGTTTAAAGATGATAAACTCATTGATCGTGTGACCTTAATGGCTATTTTGGAAGAAGTCTTCCGAAATGCTTTAAAGAAAAAATTCGGTTCTGATGATAACTTCGACATTATTATCAATCCCGACAAGGGTGACCTTGAGATCTGGAGAAACCGGGTGGTTGTTGCAGATGGTGAAGTGGAAGATGACAACCAGGAGATCTCCCTGACCGAGGCCCGAAAGATCGAGCCTGATTTTGAGGTGGGAGAGGATGTGTCTGAAGAGGTGAAACTGATCGACCTTGGCCGCAGATCCATTTTAGCTTTGAGACAGAATCTTATCTCTAAGATTCACGAACACGATAATACAACCATATATAAGCAGTTTAAAGACCTGATCGGAGAGATCTACACTGCAGAAGTACATCATATTCGTCATAAAGCTGTAATTTTACTAGATGATGAAGGTAATGAGATCATCCTGCCTAAGGAGAAGCAGATACCTTCTGACTTTTTCAGAAAGGGAGAGAATGTAAGAGGGATCATTGAAGGAGTAGAGCTGAAAGGTAATAAGCCGATGATCATCATGTCGAGAACAGCTCCTGAATTCCTTGAAAAACTTTTTGAACAGGAGATTCCTGAAGTATTCGACGGATTGATCACTGTGAAGAAAGTGGTGCGTATTCCCGGAGAAAAGGCAAAGGTGGCTGTTGACTCTTATGACGACCGCATTGATCCGGTAGGCGCCTGTGTAGGTATGAAAGGATCCAGAATTCACGGGATCGTTCGTGAACTGGGGAATGAGAATATCGATGTAATAAATTATACGAATAATCCTCAGTTGTTCATCAGCAGGGCGTTAAGCCCCGCTCGCGTGACCTCTGTATCGCTCAATGACGAGACCATGCATGCCGAGGTAACCCTGAAGCCTGAAGAGGTTTCTAAAGCTATCGGGAAAGGCGGATTTAATATCCGACTTGCCGGGAGACTTACCGGGTACGAGATCGATGTGTTGCGTGAAGGTATGGAAGAAGAGGATGTTGAATTAACGGAATTCTCTGACGAGATAGAACAGTGGGTTATAGACGAATTCAGAAGAATTGGTCTGGATACCGCCAAAAGTGTTCTTGAGCAGGATATCAAAGACCTGGTTAAGAGAACTGATCTTGAGGAGGAAACCATTTCTGAGGTAGTCCGAATTCTGAAAGAGGAATTTGAGGACTAATACTCGCAAACGAAAAAATTAGAGGATAACAAATATTTTATGGCTGAAAACGCAAAATTGAGGCTAAACAAGGTTCTTAGAGAATTCAATATCTCCCTGGACAGGGCGGTAGAGTTTCTTGCATCTAAAGGGATAGAAATAGAAGCAAGACCTACCACCAAGATCTCTGGTGAGGTATATGAAGTACTCCTGCAGGAATTTCAAACAGACAAGAGTAAAAAGGTGGCTTCAAAAGAGGTGGGCGAAGAAAAGCGCAAGGAAAAGGAAGCTATCCGTCAAGAGTTGGAAAAGGAACAGGAGCTGAGACGTCAAAAAGAACAGGAAGTGATCAAGGCACGAGCCAGCCTTAGTGGTCCGAAGACCGTAGGGAAGATCGACCTTGATGGTGGTAAGGAAGAAACTCCTGCCCCACCTGCTGAGAAGCCTGCAGCTGAAACTCCTGTAAAGGAGGAGGCTCCTGAAGTTAAGCCCCAGCCAGAGGAAAAGCCTAAAGAGGAGGTTGCGACTCCTGAAAAAGCTGAGAAGCCTGAAGCTAAGCCTGAAAAGGCTCCTGAAAAGAAGGCCGAACCGGCCAAGCCTGCAGCTCCGAAAGTGGAAGCTGAGAAAAAGGAAGAAAAGCCTGAGGCAGAAGAGAAAAAGGCTAAACCGGCAGGAAAGACCAAAGAGGTGGTTGTTGATGATGAGGTAGTGAAGAGCGAAAAGCTCGAGACCAATTATACCCGTCTCTCAGGTCCGAGTTTTACCGGGAAGAAGATCGACCTTTCTCAGTTCGATAAGCCTAAGAAGAAAAAAGAAGCCGCCAAACCTTCAGATAATAAGGGAGGCGCAGACGATAAAAGAAAACGTCGTAAACGTATCAGTAAGGATACCGGAAAAGGACCAGCTCAAGGAGGTGGACGTCGTTTCCAGAAAGATCAGAAAGGTCGCGGAAGAGGACGTAAGGCCCAGGTAGAAAAGGTAGAGCCTACTGAAGAAGAAGTACAAAAGCAGGTACGTGAAACCCTTGAGAAATTACAGGGTAAAGCCTCTAAATCAAGAGGAGCGAAGTACCGTAGAGAAAAAAGAGATATCCACCGCCAGAAAACCGAAGAGGAAATGGCGCAGGCAGAAGCCGAAAGCAAAGTGCTTAAGGTTACTGAGTTTGTTACCGTAAGTGAGGTGGCAACCCTGATGGATGTGTCGGTAACCCAGGTGATCTCTGCCTGTATGTCTCTGGGAATGATGGTGACCATGAATCAGCGTCTCGATGCCGAAACACTATCTATTATTGCAGAAGAATTTGGTTACCAGGTAGAATTTATAACTGCTGAGATCGAAGAATCTATTCCGGAAGAGGAAGACCTCCCGGAAGATTTGGAGGCCAGAGCGCCTATCGTTACCGTAATGGGTCACGTTGACCACGGTAAGACCTCTTTGCTGGATTATATTCGTGAAGAAAATGTGATCGCCGGTGAGAGCGGTGGTATTACCCAGCACATCGGTGCGTACGGAGTTACTCTGAAAAACGGTCAAAAGATCACCTTCCTGGATACTCCCGGTCACGAAGCCTTTACCGCGATGCGGGCAAGGGGTGCGCAGGTGACTGACCTTGCCATCATTGTGATCGCAGCAGATGATGACGTGATGCCTCAGACCAAAGAGGCGATCTCTCACGCTCAGGCGGCCGGAGTGCCAATTGTTTTCGCTATAAATAAGGTGGATAAGCCTACAGCGAATCCTGATAAAGTAAAAGAAAGCCTTGCCAATATGGATCTTCTGGTAGAAGACTGGGGCGGTAAGATCCAGTCGCACGATATCTCTGCCAAAACCGGTCAGGGAGTTCAGGAATTACTGGAGAAAGTATTGTTAGAAGCTGAGCTTCTTGAATTGAAAGCCAATCCTGATAAACTGGCTAACGGTACCGTAGTAGAAGCCTTCCTTGATAAAGGACGTGGATATGTAGCTACTGTACTGGTACAGGCCGGAACAATGAGGGTAGGTGATTATATGCTAGCCGGAACCCATAGTGGTAAGGTAAAAGCCATGCATGATGAACGTGGAAAGGCTATTGTTGCTGCCGGGCCGTCAACTCCAATCTCTGTATTGGGTCTTGATGGGGCACCTCAGGCCGGTGATAAATTCCACGTATTTGAAGATGAGAAGGAAGCGAAATCAATCGCTGCCAAGCGTACTCAACTGCAAAGAGAGCAGTCTGTAAGAACACAGCGTCATATTACTCTTGATGAGATCGGAAGACGTATTGCTCTTGGCGACTTTAAAGAGCTGAATATTATCCTGAAAGGGGATGTGGATGGATCTGTAGAGGCCTTGACCGACTCGTTCCAGAAACTGAGTACCGAGGAGATTCATATCAATATAATTCATAAGGCTGTTGGTCCGATCACAGAATCTGACGTATTGCTTGCAACTGCTTCAGATGCGATCATTATCGGATTTAATGTGAGACCAATGGGTAATGCGCGATCAATTGCCGATAAGGAAGAGATCGATATCAGAACCTATTCCATCATCTATGATGCGATCAATGATCTGAGGGATGCGATGGAAGGAATGTTGTCTCCTGAAATGAAGGAGGAGATCACCGGTACGGCCGAGATCAGAGAAACCTTCAAGATCTCTAAAGTTGGTACCATTGCAGGTTGTATGGTGACTGATGGTAAGATTTTCAGAAACGCCGGTATTCGTCTTATCCGCGACGGGGTGGTTATCTATACAGGTGAACTGGCCTCTTTGAAGCGATTCAAGGACGATGTGAAGGAAGTTTCCAAGGGATACGACTGCGGTATGCAGGTTAAAGGCTACAACGACATTAAGGAGGGTGATATTATAGAATCCTTCCAGGAAGTAGCTGTTAAGAAGAAGCTCAAGTAAGATTACGAGTGATAAATAAAAAGCCCCGCAATTACGGGGCTTTTTTTGTTGTAAGGTTATACCCCCTTTGTCTTCGCGAGGCCATATAATGGCCGTGGCGATCTCCTGAATCTTGCTCAATGGCTTTTATAGAGCTTCCGAGTAATAAGCCCCCTTCCGCCTGCAGTAATACTGCAGACACCTACCACCGGTGGGGGCAGGATTCTTATTTTTAATAGCATTGAATTGTGATAATTCCCCTCCTTTAGGGAGGGGGTTCCGCGCTTTGCGCGGAGGGGAGGGTTTTTTCATGAAGAGTTGCTTAGAAGTAATAGTCCCAGCCGGAAGGAGGTGTCCAATTCTTTACATCCTATTATTCTTTATATGAATTCCGGGATCTGTAGTGATAGTTTCAGGAGATCGCCGCAACCTGCTTTAGCCAGCGCGCCATCTGGCTCCATCGCTAAAATGGTTCCCCGAACCATTTCTAAACGCTCGGCCCCGCGAAGACAATAAGTTTTCATAATCTCGCATAACCGCATAACCGCATAACCGCATAACCGCATAACCGCATAACCGCATAACCGCATAACCGCATAACCGCATAACCGCATAACCGCATAACCGCATAACCGCATAACTAAAAAAAGCGACCCTCAGGGTCGCTTTTTTCTATCTCGGTTCCAGCAAAAAGGCGCTGGGATGTGTCTTCTTTACTTCCATGAGCCTTCGGTCGGCTTCGAGTCTTGTTCTGAACTTGCCGACTCTGACCTTGTAGTTGGGAAGTTCAAAGCTGATGTCGGCCTTCCAGTCGGGGTATTCTTTTCTGAATTCTTTCAGGGCGTCCTGTGCCCCTTCAAGGGTTCCGTTATACACCTGTATTCTGTAAAGGGTAGCCTCATTGCGTTTAAACATGTCTTTTTGCGCCGCCAGCAGCTGGTCAATTCGGGCGTCCTGAACAATGTTGATATTTCCCTTGGCAACAGGGGTGTTTTTGATTTCCTGTGCATAAGAAAATGCCGTAAAAGTTAAACAGCAAAAAGCGCTGAGGATAATGTCATTTTTCGGTAAAAATCTCATAATGAATGGGGTTTTGTGCAAAAGTAAACCTTATTGTTTTATGGGCCTTCAAAACTAATTTAGAATAATTATAAATTAATAATTAACGCTTCTCTAAGATTTCCCAAATAAAGTCAATGTCGTATTTTTGTGCCTGATTTTGAAATAACGTTTTTTCACGGTTTAACGGTGAAAAAATCGTGCCAATTAAGATAGAAAATTTAGGTTTCAATATGAAAAAGGTGACTCACCGTAATTCTGCTTTGAGAATTTTAGGTATTGGATTTGCGTTAATCTTCTCATTTTCAACTTCCCTTATGGCTCAGGAGGCCGACCCGGCCGCCGGGAAAAGCCTCTTCAATACGTACTGTGCAGCTTGTCATAATCTTGACAGGAACATGACAGGACCTGCTTTGAGAGGTGTTGGTGATAAGTATGAGCAAGAATGGTTGTATGAATGGATCAAAAACAGTCAGGCACTTATCAAGTCCGGAGACGCGCAGGCGGTAGCCATCTGGGAAGAGTACCAGCCGTCAGTAATGACTGCCTTCCCTCAGCTTTCTAACGAAGATATCGACAATATTATTGCGTACACCATGCAGCCGAAAGAAGAGCCTAAGGTTGCTGAAGTTCCTGCCGGAGCTGCGCCTCAAGGTGGAGGCGGAGGTCTCGGTAACGAGGTGATCCTTGCTGCTTTGGCCTTGGTGTTTGGTATGCTCGTGGTAATGTTGTTCCTGGTTAATAAGACCCTTAGAAGAATCGCTGAAGCTAATGGAGTGGAATTTGCTCAGGCTGAAGATGAGAAGAGATTGCCGTTGTGGAAAGCCTTTGCTCAAAACCAGTTCCTGGTATTGGTGACGTCTATCTTTCTGCTTCTTGGAGGTGCTTATTTTGCTTATGGATACCTGATGCAGGTAGGGGTTGATCAAGGGTATATGCCTGTGCAGCCTATTCATTATTCTCACAGAATTCACGCTGGTGAGAATCAGATCGAGTGTAAGTACTGTCACTCTTCTGCGCGTGTTTCCAAACATTCGGGAATACCTTCTTTGAATATCTGTATGAACTGTCATAAGAATATCGTAGAAGTTGCTCCAGAAACTGCAACTGCCGAGTATTCAAAAGAGTTCTACGACGGAGAGATCCAGAAGCTTTACAAGGCTGTGGGGTGGGATATGAATACGCAGTCATATACAGGAGAAACGCAGCCGGTAAAATGGGTGAGAATTCACAACCTTCCAGATTTTGCTTACTTCAATCACTCACAACACGTAACCGTTGCCGGAATTGAGTGTCAGAAATGTCACGGACCGGTAGAGGAGATGGAGGTAATGTATCAGCATGCTCCCTTAACCATGGGTTGGTGTATCAACTGTCACCGAGAGACCAATGTTAAAATGGAAGGAAACGAGTATTACGAAAAGATACACGAGGAATTATCTAAGAAATATGGTGTAGATAAGCTCACAGCTGCTCAGATGGGTGGACTTGAGTGTGGTAAGTGTCACTATTAAAAATATACGGATCCTGCGGTCGGATATCCGGTTGCAGGATTTTTGGAGTTTTGCACTCCGTTATTAATTAAGAATATTTTTCAGCCCGATAAGGGTTATTTAAATCAGTAATATCATAACATGGCATCAAACAAAAAATACTGGAAAAGTGTTGAGGAGCTTAACCCTGACAGCTCTGTTGTAGAAACGCTTAAACAGAATGAGTTTGTTGAAGAGATCCCGGTAGATGAATTTTTAGGGGATAAGGAGTCGTTGGCTTCGTCTTCTACCACAAGAAGGGATTTCCTTAAGTACGTTGGTTTTAGTACAGCTGCAGCTTCTTTGGCTGCGTGTGAAGGACCGGTGAAAAAGTCTATTCCTTATGTAGTGCAGCCCGAAGAGATCGTTCCGGGGGTTGCCAATTACTACGCAACGCATATTGCGGACGGATTTGATTTCGCGTCGGTATTGATCAAAACCCGTGAAGGACGTCCGATCAAGGTAGAGAACAATGAGGAGGCGAAAGCCGGAGCCGGAGCTAATGCCCGTGTTCATGCGTCTGTTTTAGGACTTTATGACAGTAAGCGTGTGCAAGGACCTAAGGCAAATGGTTCTTATATAGAATGGGATGAGCTTGATGCCAAAACTGCGGAGGCTATCAATGCGGCCCAGGCTGCCGGAAAGCAGATCGTGCTGCTGACGCAAACCTTTGCCAGTCCGTCTACCTCTAAACTTATTGAGGAGTTTAAGGCGGCTTACAGCAACACTCGTCATGTAGTATACGATGCCATTTCTGAAGAAGAGGCTGTTAAAGCCTTCCAGGCTAAGTACGGATCACGTGCTATGGCCGATTATGATTTTTCAAAAGCGGAAGTGATCGTTTCCTTTGGTGCTGATTTCCTTGGAGATTGGCAGGGAGGCGGATATGATAGCGGGTACGCTAAAGGACGTGTACCACAGGATGGAAAGATGTCGCGTCACGTACAGTTCGAGTCTAATATGACCCTCAGTGGTGCTAATGCAGATAAGCGTGTTCCTGTGACACCTGCCCAGGCTAAAGTAGCTATGGCTAAGTTTTACGGATACCTGAGTGGTAGTTCTGTAAGCGGTGAGCTGCCTGAATTGGTTGATGCTGCAGTTAAAAATGCTGCCGAACAGGTGAAGAAGGCTGGTGCAAAAGCTGTAGTGGTTACAGGTATTAAAGATGTGAATGCTCAGAGCCTGGCCCTCGAGATCAATGAGATGCTTGGTAGTGAGGCTTTCGATACTGCTCAGCCGAAAATGACCCGTCAGGGTAATGCAGCCCAGGTAGCTTCTCTTGTAGATGATATGGCTGCCGGAAGGGTTGGAGTGTTAATTACCGCCGGAGTAAATCCAGCGTATACGCTTCCAAATGCTGCTGCTTTTGCAGAGGCTATGAAGAGTGTAGATCACAGTGTTGTGTTCTCACAAAAAGAAGATGAAACTGCCGTATTGGCAAATTATATAGCTGCGGCTCCTCACTACCTCGAATCATGGGGTGATGTGGAGATCAAAAAGGGTCACTTTGGACTTATGCAGCCAACCATTCGTCCGTTGTTCAATACCCGTCAGTTCCAGGATTCGCTTCTGAAATGGACCGGGAATTCAATGGACTTCTATGGATATGTAAAAAATAACTGGGAGACTTCTGTTCTAGGTGGCTCTGCATGGAACCAGGCCCTGCATGATGGGGTGTTCATGGCTTCAGAAGAGGTGACTGATGAAGTGGTAGCTGAAGAAGAGAGTGCAGAAGGTGTTGAGGCTGCAGCTGTAGGCGGAGGAATGTCTGCTGCAAGAGCTTTAGCCGGTGCCGCCCAGGAAGGAATGTCATTGGTTTTATATTCTAAAACAGGTATGGGAGACGGTCAGCAGGCCAATAACCCATGGCTGCAGGAATTCCCTGATCCGATTACCCGTGTTTCATGGGATAACTACCTTACCGTTTCTCAGGCCGATGCCAATGAAATGGGACTTGAGAATAGTAATGTTGCCAATGGCGGACTTAACGGAAGCTATGCTAAGGTAACTGTGAACGGGGTTAGTATTGACAGGGTACCTGTGATCATTCAACCCGGACAGGCTAAAGGTACTGTAGGTTTATCATTTGGTTACGGACGTACAGAAAGTCTTAAGACTGAAATGAGAACCGGAGTTAATGCCTTTACACTTTATAATAACTTTAATGATGTGCAGTCGGTTACCGTAGAAAAGGTTGCCGGAGAACACGAATTTGCTTGTGTTCAGCTTCACAATACTTTAATGGGTAGAGGAGATATCGTAAAAGAGACGACTCTTGAGATCTTCAATACCAAAGATGCCAGAGACTGGAATCCTCAACCTCAGGTGTCGCTGAATCACGAAGAAGTTGATGCAGTAAGCGTTGACCTTTGGGATGAATTTGACAGATCTATCGGTCACCACTTTAACCTTTCTATCGATCTGAATGCATGTACCGGATGTGGTGCCTGTGTGATCGCTTGTCATGCGGAGAATAACGTTCCTGTGGTTGGTAAGGCAGAGGTGAGAAAGTCAAGAGATATGCACTGGCTGCGTATTGACCGTTACTATTCATCTGAAGAAACCTTTGAAGGTGATAATCAGACCAAGGATAATATGAGCGGACTTGGTGATTCCCTGAGTACATTCGGAGAGATGGAGCTTGCTTCTGAGAACCCTCAGGTGGCGTTCCAGCCGGTAATGTGTCAGCACTGTAACCATGCGCCTTGTGAGACTGTATGTCCGGTGGCTGCAACCTCCCATGGTCGTCAGGGTCAAAACCATATGGCGTATAACCGTTGTGTAGGTACTCGTTACTGTGCGAACAACTGTCCGTATAAAGTACGTCGCTTTAACTGGTTCCTTTACAATAACAATGACGAGTTTGATTTCTATATGAACGACGATCTTGGTAAGATGGTGTTGAATCCTGATGTTACTGTAAGATCTCGTGGGGTAATGGAGAAGTGTTCTATGTGTATCCAGAAAACCCAGAAGACCATCCTTGACGCAAAACGTGAAGGTAGAGAGATCAAAGACGGTGAATTCCAGACAGCTTGTTCTGCCGCATGTAGCAGTGGAGCCATGGTGTTCGGAGATATCAATGATAAGGAGAGCAAAGTTGCCGAATTGAAGGAGAGTGACCGTATGTACCACTTGTTGGAGCATGTGGGTACAAAACCAAACGTATTCTATCACGTGAAGGTTCGTAACACTCAGGAAGCATAAATAATAAATAACACAAGAAACAATTATATAAGGATATGGCGTCGCATTACGAAGCACCTATACGTAAACCCCTTGTAACCGGGGAGAAGTCTTACCACGATGTATCTGTGGAGGTAGCTGCTCCGGTAGAGGGAAGAGCTAATAAGCAATGGTGGATTGTATTCTCTATTGCATTAGTAGCCTTTCTTTGGGGGCTGGGTTGTATAATTTATACAGTATCAACCGGTATCGGAACCTGGGGACTTAACAAGACTGTTGGATGGGCCTGGGATATTACCAACTTCGTTTGGTGGGTAGGTATCGGTCACGCCGGGACACTGATCTCGGCCGTACTTCTGTTATTCCGTCAGAAATGGAGAATGGCTATTAACCGATCTGCTGAGGCGATGACCATCTTCTCGGTAGTACAGGCCGGACTTTTCCCGATTATTCACATGGGACGTCCATGGCTTGGGTATTGGGTACTTCCTATTCCTAACCAATTCGGATCGCTGTGGGTGAATTTTAACTCTCCACTGTTGTGGGACGTATTTGCGATCTCAACCTATCTTTCGGTATCCCTGGTGTTCTGGTGGACAGGATTGTTACCTGACTTTGCCATGATCCGTGATCGTGCTGTGAGACCATTCCAGAAAAAGATCTACAGCCTGGTAAGTTTTGGTTGGAGCGGACGCGCCAAAGACTGGCAGCGTTTTGAAGAGGTATCTCTGGTACTTGCGGGTCTTGCAACACCACTGGTACTTTCGGTACACACCATTGTATCTTTTGACTTTGCTACTTCGGTAATTCCCGGATGGCACACCACCATCTTCCCTCCTTACTTCGTTGCGGGAGCGATCTTCTCAGGATTTGCCATGGTAAACACCCTTCTGATTATTATGCGTAAGGTGTGTAACCTTGAAGATTATATTACTGTACAACATATTGAATTAATGAATATCGTGATCATGATCACCGGGTCGATCGTAGGTTGTGCCTATATTACCGAGTTGTTCATTGCATGGTATTCAGGAGTAGAGTACGAACAGTACGCCTTCCTTAACAGGGCTACAGGACCTTACTGGTGGGCTTACTGGAGTATGATGACCTGTAACGTGTTCTCACCACAGTTCATGTGGTTCAAGAAACTGCGTACCAGTATCATGTTCTCGTTCTTTATCTCTATCGTCGTGAACATCGGAATGTGGTTTGAGCGTTTTGTGATCATCGTTACATCGCTGCACAGAGACTACCTACCATCTTCATGGACCATGTTCTCACCTACTTTTGTAGACATCGGGATCTTTGTTGGAACCATCGGATTCTTCTTTGTGTTGTTCCTGCTTTATGCCCGTACCTTCCCTGTGATCGCACAGGCAGAGGTGAAAACCATTCTGAAATCTTCAGGAGAGCGTTACAAGAGCATCAGAGAGTCTGGTAAGAGCTTAAGCGGTACCGGAGCTGATAAAAGAACTGCCGTTTATGCGGTAACGGTTATTGACGATACCAAAAAAGATGATGTGGCCGGTGAGGCTGAAAATTAAATAAGATATTCTATGGCTTCTAAAGTTATTCAAGCACTGTACAATGATGACGACGTATTGATGTCTGCGGTTAAACGCGTCAAGGCTGAACGTCACCACATCGAAGAAATATACACTCCGTTTCCGGTCCATGGTCTGGATAAGGCTATGGGGCTGGCGCCAACCAGAATTGCTATCACCTCATTCCTTTACGGGTGTGTTGGGCTTACCGTAGCGATCACCATGATGAACTTTATCATGATCGAAGACTGGCCACAGAATATCGGAGGGAAACCAAGTTTCAGCTACCTGGAGAATATGCCTGCATTTGTGCCAATTATGTTCGAATTAACGGTATTCTTCGCTGCCCACCTTATGGTAATTACCTTTTACCTGAGAAGTAAAATGTGGCCATTTAAGGAGGCTGAGAACCCGGATGTAAGAACCACCGATGATCACTTTTTGATGGAAGTGGCCTTGCATGATAATGAAGAAGAATTAAAAGCACTCCTGGCTGATACCGGAGCCGTGGAACTAAAAATTACTGAAAAGCATTAATTAGTCGTAATGAAAGTAATAAGCAAAATAGCAATTGTTTTAAGTGCGGTAGTTTTGGCCTCTTGTCAGAACAAATCCCAGCCTAACTATCAATTCATGCCCAATATGTACGAGTCTGTAGGTTATGAGACCTACCAGGAAACAGGGGCTTTCAGAAATGGTAAAGAAGGGCAATTGCCGGCAGAAGGAAGTATTCCCAGAGGGTTTGAAGTATACGAATACGAAAACACCCTTGAAGATTACGCTCTTGCGAAGGCTAACCTTAAAAGTCCGCTGGATTCACTCAGCAAAGAAGATAACCTGAAAACCGGGAAAGAACTTTACAATATCTATTGTGCAGTATGTCACGGTACAAAAGGTAACGGACAAGGGATCCTGGTTGAGAGAGAAAAGATTCTTGGGGTACCAAGTTATGATGATGCCGGAAGGGCCATTACAGTAGGTAGTGTATACCACGTGATCCATTACGGTCTGAACTCTATGGGGTCTTATGCCAATCAGCTGAATCAAAAGGAACGCTGGCAGGTGGCAGAGTATGTAATGCAGCTTAAACAAGACTTAGAAAAATAATAGCAACTATCAATAAGAAGATTCAGGATATGTATACGTTTTCAAACAGATTAAGAACAGCAGCTTTCGTTTTAATGATAGTTGGTGCTCTTGGATTGGTGTACGGATTTTTTTCAGCTCCTTCTACAGAGGCAGAAGCCATGGCGATGGTAGCCGATGCACACCATGGAGATGATCACGGTGCCGCTACTCATGATGCCGGAGCTGCCGCAGAACACGGACAGGACGCTCATGAAGAAGCAGGACATGGTGAGGAGGCTCACGGTGAGGGAACTCACGCTGAAGAAGAGCATGGAACGAGCCATGGAGAACACCTTTTGCATCAATTGCAAAATAAACCATGGGCCGCCCTTTATGTAAGTGCATTTTTCTTTATGATGATCTCCTTAGGGGTGCTTGCTTTCTACGCGATCCAAAGAGCCGCACAGGCAGGATGGTCACCCGTACTGTTTCGCGTTATGGAAGGGATCACCGCATATTTATTACCGGGTGCCTTGATCGTTTTTGTGATCCTTGCACTTTCCGGATTCCATATGAATCACCTTTTTGTTTGGATGGACCCTGAAGTAGTTGCTCACGATGAGCTTATTCAGGGTAAAGCCGGGTACCTTAATGTACCTTTCTTCCTGATCAGAGCGTTGATCTATATTGGTGGATGGGCTGCTTACCAGTACTTCTCTCGTAAGTTCTCTATTGCCCAGGATACCGCCTCTGATGATAGTAACTTCAAAAAGAATTTCCGTATCTCTGCAGGATTCCTGGTATTCTTCCTGGTATCAGAATCAATGATGTCATGGGATTGGATCATGAGCGTAGATCCACACTGGTTCTCTACCCTGTTTGGATGGTACGTATTCGCCAGTATGTTCGTATCGGGTATTACCGTGATCGCAATGATCACTATTTACCTGAAATCAAAAGGATACCTGGAGTTCGTAAATGACAGCCATATTCATGACCTTGCCAAGTTCATGTTCGGGGTGAGTATCTTCTGGACCTACCTTTGGTTCTCTCAATTCATGCTGATCTGGTATTCGAACATTCCGGAAGAGGTTACTTATTTCGTGACCAGAATAGAGGACTATAAGCTTCCTTTCTTCGGAATGCTGGTTATGAATTTCATTTTCCCATTACTGATCCTTATGAACAGCGATTACAAACGTCTGAACTGGTTTGTGATCATGGCTGGAATTGTGATCCTTCTGGGGCACTATATTGATATCTTCAATATGATCATGCCTGCTACTGTTGGAGACCAATGGTTTATTGGTATCGCAGAGATCAGTGGTATATTGTTCTTTGCAGGCTTGTTTATCTTTGTGGTATTCAATGCCCTGACAAAGGCGCCTTTATTAGCGAAGAGAAACCCATATATAGAAGAAAGTAAGCACTTTCACTATTAATTAATAAATAAAACGAAAACGGGATATTTAAGATGACGGCTTTATTGATAATTATAGTACTAGTACTTGTAGCCATTGCGATCTGGCAGATGACGAAGATTTTCGAACTCTCTCAGGTCAAATCGGAAAAAAGTGAAGTAGCCAATGATCAGGATAACAAACTGAATGGTTACCTGATGTTTGGGTTCCTGGTATTTATTTACCTGCTTACTATTTTCTCATTCTGGAAATGGGGTGACAAAGTTTTAGGGACTCCGGCCTCTGCGCACGGATCAGAATACGACAACCTGATGTTCATATCTTTTGCCCTGATCTTTTTTGTGCAGATCATTACCCAGGCCCTGTTGCATTATTTTGCTTTTAAATATCGTGGCGAAAAAGGTAAAAAAGCCTTATTTTATGCAGACAACGATAAATTGGAATTCATCTGGACCATTATTCCTGTGATTACCCTGGCCGGTCTGATCCTTTACGGACTGTATACCTGGACAAATCTTATGGATATTGATGAAGAAGAAGGTGATCCGATTATTATCGAGTTGTACGCTCAGCAATTTAACTGGAAAGCCCGTTATGCCGGAGAGGATAATGTATTAGGAGGTGCTAACGTTCGTCTTATCGAAATTGATAAGAACAATGTGCTGGGAGTTGATGAATCAGATCCTTATGCCAAGGATGATATCATTTCTCAAACAGAACTTCACTTACCGGTAGGACGTAAGGTGATCTTTAAAATGCGTTCGCAGGACGTGCTTCACTCGGCTTATATGCCGCACTTCAGAGCGCAAATGAACTGTGTTCCCGGAATGATCACCCAGTTCTCGTTTACCCCAACGATTACTACTCAGGAAATGAGAGCAGATAAGGGTATTCAAGACAAGGTGCAGAACATAAACAAGCTAAGAGCAGATAGAAGAGCGAATGGAGAGGACGTAGATTCATGGGAGTTTGATTACGTATTGTTATGTAACAAGATCTGTGGATCATCGCACTACAATATGCAAATGAAGATTGTAGTGGAAGAGGAGGAAGAATTTAATGCGTGGCTGGAAGCTCAACAGACTTTTGGAGAGCAAATGGCCGCAGCTCAGTAATTAGCTATTTAAAAGAAAAAAATTAAACGATTTAAAGATTATGTCAGCAACAGCAGTAAACGCACAAGCAGAAGATCACGCGCACGATCACGGGCATCATCATAAGGAGACATTCATTACCAAGTATATCTTTAGCCAGGATCACAAGATGATCTCTAAGCAATACCTGATCACCGGTTTGATCATGGGAGCTATCGGGATCGCGATGTCTTTGCTTTTCAGAATGCAATTAGCCTGGCCGGGAGAGTCTTTCAAGGTTTTTGAAGTACTTCTTGGAGATTGGGCCCCTGAAGGGGTTATGGACCCGAATATCTACCTTGCACTGGTAACCATTCACGGTACCATCATGGTGTTCTTCGTGTTAACAGCAGGTTTAAGTGGTACTTTCAGTAACCTGTTAATTCCATTACAGATCGGAGCAAGAGATATGGCCTCCGGATTCCTGAACATGGTATCTTACTGGCTATTCTTCCTGTCTTCTATCATCATGGTTATCTCATTGTTCGTGGAAGCTGGTCCTGCCGCTGCAGGTTGGACGATCTATCCTCCATTGAGTGCCTTGCCACAGGCCCAGGGCGGATCAGGTATGGGAATGACCCTTTGGTTGGTGTCTATGGCGATCTTTATTGCTTCTTCCCTGCTTGGATCACTGAACTATATCGTAACTGTATTGAACCTTAGAACCAAGGGAATGACAATGACTCGTCTTCCTTTAACTATCTGGGCGTTCTTTATCACGGCAATCATCGGGGTTGTTTCTTTCCCTGTGCTGCTTTCAGCTGCCTTATTGTTGATCATGGACCGTAGTTTCGGAACTTCTTTCTTCCTGTCTGATATCTTTATTCAGGGAGAGGCGCTGCACTACCAGGGGGGATCTCCGGTATTGTTCGAGCACCTGTTCTGGTTCCTTGGTCACCCTGAGGTATACATCGTATTACTTCCTGCCCTTGGAATCACCTCAGAAGTGATCGCAACGAATGCCAGAAAGCCGATCTTTGGTTACCGCGCAATGGTAGCTTCGATCCTTGCTATCGCATTCCTTTCAACCATCGTATGGGGTCACCATATGTTCGTGTCAGGTATGAACCCATTCCTTGGATCAGTATTTACCTTTACAACCCTGCTTATCGCGATTCCTTCTGCGGTAAAAGCATTTAACTATATCACCACCCTGTGGAAGGGTAACCTGCAGATGAACCCTGCCATGTTATTCTCTATCGGTCTGGTATCTACCTTCATCACCGGAGGTCTTACAGGGATCATTCTTGGAGACAGTGCTCTTGATATTAACGTACACGATACGTATTTCGTAGTAGCACACTTCCACCTGGTAATGGGTATTTCTGCACTTTACGGACTTTTTGCCGGGGTATACCACTGGTTCCCTAAGATGTTTGGTAGAATGTTGAACAAAAATCTTGGTTATGCACACTTCTGGATCACAGCGATCTGTGCTTACGGGGTATTCTTCCCAATGCACTTTGTAGGTATGGCCGGGGTACCAAGACGTTATTACACCAATACGGCTTTCCCAATGTTTGACGACCTTACAGACGTACAGGTAGTAATGACCGTATTTGCGATCATCGCCGGTTTTGCTCAGCTGCTTTTCGTATACAACTTCGTAAGAAGTATGTTCTACGGACAGAAAGCTCCTCAGAACCCATGGAACTCTACCACCCTTGAATGGACTACTCCTGTAGAGCATATGCACGGTAACTGGCCTGGAGAGATTCCACACGTACACCGTTGGGCTTATGATTACTCTAAGACCAGAGAAGATGGGGAATATGTTATCCCTGGACAGGATTTCGTGCCTCAGGTAGTTCCGCTTCAGGAAAACGAAGAAGAATTGAATCACTAAAAAGTGAATCAGATATAATAAAAAAAGGGCCTCCAGACGGAGGCCTTTTTTTGTTATGAGGTTACGAGGTAATGAAGTTATGTGATGGAGCCTTCCAGTAATTAATCCGTTTCGAAAACGTAATAATCCCCTCCTTTCTAAGGAGGGGTGGCAGCGCCTCGGCGCTGACGGGGTGGTTCTTAAGGGAGAGGAGATGTTACTTCTGTAAAACTTCGGCGAAGAAGCCCTCCCCTCCGCGCAAAGCGCGGTATCCCCTCCCAAGGGGAGGGGAATTCGATTCCAAAATGGCTGTTTTTAGCGAACCTGCCTGGCGGCAGCCAGGGGGGCCAGCCGGCGCGCTGGGTAGACGGGGTGGTTTTGAGGGGGAGGGCTTCTTATTCAGCAGTAAATTTAGTGCTCAAATACGGGAGATCGCCACGTTGGCCCAAAGGGCGGCCTCGCGAAGACATCAGCATTATAACCGCATAACGGCATAACTGTATAACCCTATAACTAAAAAAAGCCCCGCACTAGCGGGGCTTTTACTTCTATACTGATCGTTCTCTAGTAACGATAATATTCCGGTTTGAAAGGTCCTTCAACCTCTACCCCGATATACTCAGCCTGGTCCTGACGAAGTTCGGTAAGTTCTACACCGATCTTTTCCAGGTGAAGTTTCGCTACCTTCTCATCAAGGTGTTTCGGAAGCATATAAACCTCGTTCTTATACTTTTCTGAGTAATTCCAGAGTTCGATCTGAGCCAGGGTCTGGTTCGTAAATGAGTTACTCATCACAAAACTTGGGTGTCCTGTGGCACATCCAAGGTTCACCAGGCGCCCTTCTGCAAGCAGAATGATGTCATTACCATTCACGGTATATTTATCAACCTGAGGCTTTATATTTACATGTGTATTACCATGGTTTTCTTTTAACCATGCAACGTCGATCTCATTATCAAAGTGCCCTATATTACAAACGATGGTCTTGTCTTTCATCGCTTCGAAGTGCTCTCCTCTTACGATATCCTTGTTTCCTGTGGTGGTGATTACAATATCAGCCTTGCCTATAACTGTTTCCAGGCGTTTTACCTCGTACCCGTCCATAGCGGCCTGAAGGGCACAAATCGGATCGATCTCAGTTACGGTTACAATAGAACCGGCGCCACGGAAGGAAGCGGCAGTACCTTTTCCAACATCACCATAACCGCATACCACAACACGTTTTCCGGCAAGCATAACATCGGTTGCTCTTCTGATGGCATCAACAGCACTCTCGCGACATCCGTATTTGTTGTCAAATTTTGACTTGGTCACAGAATCGTTCACATTGATAGCCGGCATAGGCAGGGTACCTTTTTTCATGCGCTCATAAAGTCTGTGAACCCCTGTAGTGGTTTCTTCTGAAAGTCCTTTGATTCCGGCCGTTAATTCCGGGTATTGATCCAATACCATATTGGTCAGGTCGCCTCCGTCATCAAGGATCATATTTAAAGGTCTGCGATCTTCACCAAAGAAAAGGGTTTGCTCTATACACCAGTCAAACTCTTCTTCGGTCATGTTCTTCCAGGCGTACACAGGGATACCGGCTGCTGCAATAGCGGCCGCTGCGTGATCCTGGGTAGAGAATATATTACAGGAACTCCAGGTTACCTCCGCTCCAAGAGCTACAAGGGTCTCGATAAGAACCGCAGTTTGGATGGTCATATGTAAACACCCTGCAATTCGTGCTCCTTTAAGGGGTTGTGCGTCTTTGTATTCCTCTCGCAAGGACATTAATCCCGGCATTTCAGCTTCAGCAAGCTCGATCTCTTTTCGACCATATTCGGCAAGACTGATGTCTTTTACTTTGTACGGCACGTAAGGAATAGTTTTGGTACTCATATTACTTTGTTATTTTTACGTTCATTTACAGGGCAGTGAAGTGCAGAAAATGCAAGGCTTCCCCTAAAATTTTACCCGGGCAAAGGTACACAATAACTTTAAGAATTTAATGCCTCTTTATAAAACAATAACAGTAAACGAGCACACTAAGGTCCTGATTTGGAAGATAGAAGAGGAGGTGGAAACTCTTGAAAAAGATGTCGTGCTGACCTCCAATTGCAGAGAGCGTCTCTCGCACATGAAGTCAGAG
This sequence comes from Robertkochia marina, assembly GCF_004799345.1. GTDB lineage: Bacteria > Bacteroidota > Bacteroidia > Flavobacteriales > Flavobacteriaceae > Robertkochia > Robertkochia marina. Next base: position 323,058 of record NZ_SSMC01000001.1, on the reverse strand, counting down.
ATCCATCAACGTGGGTTCCTCAGTGTACGTCATCTGCTTAAGGCGGCCGGCTATGATGCCCGTCAGTTGTATTATAACGACCTGGGCAGACCCCATCTCACCGACGGCCGTCATATATCGATCACCCATTCTTTTATTTTCTCCGGCATTATTGTCAGCGATGAACCTGTAGGTATTGATATAGAAAAACAACGAGAAAAGATTGGGCGTATTGCCGATAAGTTTGTTGATTATGAATATGCCTTTCTCGATAAAACACAGGTAAGAGACCTCACCGTAGTATGGTGTATAAAAGAAAGCCTGTACAAGCTTTTTGCCACCGAAGGATTGAGCTTTAAAGACCATACCCGTGTAATTCCGTTTGCCTTGAAACAAGGAAAGGCAAAAGCCTGGGTGAAATATCGTTCCCGTTCAGAAAAATACCGTCTTGAATTTATGGAATTCGACGGCTTTACAGCTGCCTGGGCCCTGGAGGACAAATAAAAAACGTAGTTAACATATGAAGATCTCTGTTGAATTAACCCTGACGCCTATACAGGACGATTATGAGCCTGCTATCATTAACCTGATCAAAAAATTGCGGGAATCAGGGCTCACCGTTATGGAAAATCCATTGAGTACACAGGTTTATGGAAACTATGACGAGGTTATGAGCGTTCTCAACCGGGAAATTAAAGAAGCTTTTGAAATGACAGAAAGGGGGCTTCTGTATATGAAGATCGTGAAATCGGACCGCAGTACCTATGAACCACATTTTTAATTTGCTCTTTGAGCCCTACCTCGAAGTTCCTGTTCACCTGGTTGTGCTGGAGGCCATTGCCGTCATTTTCGGATTTCTCAGCGTGATATATTCCAAAAGAGAGAACATTTTGGTATACCCAACAGGGATCATCTCGACGGCCATATTCGTCTATATTTTATGGTATTGGGGACTGCTGGGGGATATGCTGATAAACGGGTATTACTTTGTCATGAGCATCTATGGCTGGTATGTGTGGACAAGGAAAGTAGATCCTGATCATTTTACTCCTGTAACGGTAACCTCTCCCAAAGAACAGTTATGGTCGGTCTTCCTGTTTGTGGCAACCATGGGACTGGTGAGCCTGGTTTATGAATTGTTCGATAAATGGGATGGGTGGGTCTCTTATGTAGATGTGGTAACTACAGCTGTGTTTTTTGTCGGCATGTGGTTAATGGCCAGGAAAAAACTGGAAAACTGGATCTATTGGATCATTGGTGACCTGATCTCTGTGCCCCTGTATCTTTACAAAGGATTAACACTAACCAGCATTCAATATTTTATATTTACCATCATAGCGGTATATGGATACTTAGCATGGAGACAAAACTTGAACAAAAGCCCGGAGACCTTGTTAAGGTAGTATTGTACGGACCGGAATCGACCGGAAAGACAACGCTGGCCAGAAAATTGGCGGCCCATTACAGCACGGAATGGGTTCCTGAATATGCCAGAGAATATCTCCAGGAAAAATGGAACCGGGAACAAGAGGTTTGTCAGCCGGAAGACATTTTGCCCATCGCCAGGGGGCAAATGCAATTAGAGAACACCTTGGCCGAAACAGCCAATAAAGTTCTGATTCTCGATACCAATCTTTTAGTTACCAAGGTCTACTCTGAGGCTTATTACGATGGGTATGTAGACCCTTTGCTCGAAAAATATGCTGTAGAAAATAAATACCATTTATATTTGTTAACCTACATCGATACCCCCTGGGTAGCGGATGACCTTCGGGATCGTCCGGAGCAGCGGGAAGAGATGTTTCATCTTTTTAAGCAGGCGCTTAAGAAATACAAGAAACCCTTTGTAACGCTTGCGGGTGCAGAAGATGAACGATTTAATGAAGCTATCAACCTAATCGATAAACTAATAGAACATGATCAACTTACTGGAAGCCGACCTGCGACAAATAACAAGCCGGGGAATAAAACCTGAAAAGATCAAAGAGCAAATCGAGGTTTTTAAAAGGGGCATCCCTTTTGTGAATCTTGTAGCTGCCGCCACCATTGATCATGGTATTGAATTGGTTACCGCAGATCGCAAGGAACATTATATAAACCGGTATGAAAAGGAAAGAGATCAGTTGGATCTTTTAAAATTTGTTCCCGCTTCCGGAGCTGCAACGAGAATGTTTAAGGCCCTGTTTGAGTTTCTGAATGATTACAACCCGGAATCGGAAACCGTAAATGCCTATGTGAACAGGACCAATGCTCAGATCATTCGTACTTTTTTTGTGGGAGTAGAGAAGTTTCCTTTTTACCACGAATTGATGGAGGAAATGGAAAAGCGCTATCCCGATTATGTGAAGTTGTCTTATGACCATCAAAAGCATTTATTTGTCAAATTACTGCTTTCTGAAGATGGGTTCGATTTTGGTTCCTTTCCTAAAGGATTACTCCCTTTTCATCGCTATAAGACCAGGGCTTCCACCGCCTTTGAAGAGCACCTGTACGAGGCTGCCCTGTACAGTAGTGCGAAGGGTAAGGCAAGACTGCATTTTACCATTTCAGAGGAACACCTGAAGAAGTTTGAAAAAGAATTCAAAGACATCAGGAAAAGCGTGGAAGAAAAAACCGGGGTGAGTTTTGAGATCTCGTTCTCCTTCCAGAAGACCTCTACGGATACCATTGCGGTAACCCCCGATGACGACCCCTTCAGATTACAGAACGGCGATCTTTTATTTCGGCCCGGAGGGCATGGTGCCCTGATCGAAAACCTCAATGAACAAGATGCCGATCTGATCTTTATAAAGAACATTGACAATGTAGTGGTTTACAAGTTTAAACACGAAATGGCCGACTTCAAGAAAATGCTTGCCGGTAAACTTTTGGAGCTCAGAGAACAGGTGTACGCCTATTCTAAATTGCTGGATGAAACGGTTCCGGATGAAGCCACTATTGAAGAGATCAAAACATTTCTGTCTGAAAAGCTCAACGTTCGCATAAAACCAGATGTAAATAAATACAAGGAGATCTACCAGATAGAGTTTTTAAAAGAGAAGCTCGATGCTCCTATTCGCGTCTGTGGTATGGTACAGAATGAGGGTGAACCCGGAGGAGGACCATTCTGGACAAAGGACGAAAATGGGAATATCTCTCTGCAGATCATAGAATCGGCACAGATAGATGATAAAAGTAAATTCCAGCAAAAGATCTTTAAAGAGTCTACTCATTTTAACCCGGTTGATATTGTTTGCAGTATCCGAAATTATAAGGGAGAGAAATATGACCTCTTGAAATACATTGACCACAACCAGGCCTTTATAACCAATAAGACCAAAGAGGGGAAGGATCTGAAAGCCCTCGAGCTACCAGGACTATGGAATGGGGCCATGGCCCATTGGAACACCATATTTGTAGAGGTGCCTCTCATTACTTTTAATCCTGCCAAGACCGTGGTTGACCTTTTAAAACAACCGCATCAGGTAAGGGCACTCTAGGTTTGATGCTTCAGGTATACAGAAAACTGTGTAATTATTACACACTGTTCCCGCAAATTACACAGTGATCCTTTAGATCACATTTTTTGACAAAATTTCTAAAACCCTTGTAAAATAAGGCCTTTACAAGGGTTTTTTATGTTTTGGCATCAGTGTTTTTTCAAATGGTACGATAGTGGCAACATACTAATCAAACACGTTTAACTTAAAATAAAACAATCATGAAAAACCTAGTATTAGTTTCAGCTTTAGCTTTAGGAAGTTTTACTTCATTCGCGGCAACTCCCGTAATTTTCCACGATGGTATCTCTGAAGATATCTATATGGAAGTAGTACAGGAAGAATTTACTGAGATTGCCCACGATGAGGTACCTCAGGCAGTAAAAGATGCACTTGCCAATGACTATCCGGGAGCTGAGATCTCAAAAGCCTATGTAAACGAGGCTAATGAGTACAAGCTGGAAGTTACCATGGGTGAAGAAACAGCCACCCTCTATGCAAATGAAAATGGAGAGTGGATCCAAATGTAAAGTCTGCATATAGTAAGTTAGTTAGTTTGATTTAGAAAAAGGATGGGTTTGCCCATCCTTTTTTTTGTGTAATCACTTAAATAACAGATATTTACATGTATATTTTTATAGAGGCAAGCCATCATATATGCAAAGACTGCTGCTTATTGAAGATGATATCAATTTCTCCAGGATGTTTAAACAATTCCTGGAAAGACACGGTTATGCAGTAGATGCATGTACGAATGCTGAGGCGGCGTTTGAACACCTTACCTCAGAGTCTTACGACCTGGTATTTACTGATCTCAGACTGCCGGATGAAGACGGTATTCATATTCTGAGTCGTATAAAGGATCATCATCCGCACCTCCCGGTCATTTTAATGACCGGTTATGCCCAGGTGGCCTCGGCTGTTGAGGCCATGAAGAAAGGAGCTTTTGATTACATCTCGAAACCCTTCAATAAGGAAGAAGTCCTGGAAGTTCTTGGCAATGCCCTTAAAAAAGTGCCCGATACCGTGCCTGAAGTGCCAAACAAACAGTCTAATACTCCGGCTGCAGCAATTTTGGAAGACGCGGGTGAAAAGGTAAGAGGGATAAGCCAGGCATCAGAAAAGCTTAATGAATATGTTTCTCTGGTAGCTCCTACAGATATGTCGGTGCTGATCACCGGGGAAAGTGGTACCGGGAAGGAGGTGGTGGCGCAGCGTATTCACAATCTAAGTAAACGAAGAAATAAGCCCTTTGTACCGGTAGATTGCGGAGCCATTCCGAGAGAAATTGCGGGAAGCGAATTCTTCGGGCATTTAAAAGGATCGTTTACCGGTGCCGTCCAGGATAAAAAAGGTCATTTTGAAGAAGCTAATGGGGGTACCCTGTTTTTAGATGAGGTGGGTAATCTGCCCTATGAGGTGCAGGTACAACTACTGAGGGCCCTTCAGGAACGAAGGGTGAAGCCCATAGGTAGCAGTAAGGAACTTGAGGTGGATATCCGGGTGATCTCGGCCACCAATGAAGATCTTCAGGAGGCTGTAAAAGACGGCCGGTTCAGAGAAGACCTTTTTCACCGCCTTAATGAGTTCTCCGTCAGGGTGCCTTCTCTAATGGAGCGAAAAGAAGATATGATGATCTTTGCAGATCACTTCCTTCAACACTCCAATGCTCAATTAGAGAAATCAGTGGTTGGCTTCTCTGATGAGGTGATCAGGATCTTTCAGGAATACCATTGGCCTGGAAACCTCAGAGAACTTTTTAATATTGTCAAAAGAGCGGTCTTGCTATGCAGAAATGGCATCATTGGTAAAAAGGACCTTCCACAAGAGTTCATACAAATGGCCCTTGCCGACCATCAACCCGCCAGGTCTGCTTCCTTTTCGACAAAAGACCATGAACGCTCCCTTATTCTCAATGCGCTGAAAGAGGCTGATAACAATAAGACCAGAGCCGCAAAGATGCTTCAGATCACCCGAAAAACGCTCTACAACAAGATCAAGGAATACGATATAGATTCTTAGTGCTGTTTCAAAATTCCTGCCTTTAGTTCCAGGTATGCAGTCCTAAGCCCTTTTAATAAGACACCCATGCTTTCAGGATCTGAGGCCGTCTGCAGCTCGGCTTGTTCTAAGATCGCTACAATAGGTGTGGCATGGATCTGCCGGAACATGGTCTTCATTCGGTGAGCAAGATCAGCGATACCTTCATAATCTTCTTCTTCCAGCATTCTGTCTAATTTTTCCAGGTCATTTTCGGTTGTTTGCAAAAGGTTGTCCAACAACTCCCTGATGGCTTCCATATCATGATCAAGAAAGGTTTGGAGGTCATCGAGACGGTATAAGGCATTGTGCAATTCTTTCTTTTCTCTTTTAGGTTTTTTTAATACCTGAGGCTGCTTCCCTGAATAGATGCCCGCGATCACTTTCAGCAAGTGTGAGGGGGTGTAGGGTTTCAGAAGAAAGGCAGAAAAGCCGTTCGAGAGATATTTATCCGGATCCAGATCTTTTCGGCCTGACACTGCGATCACCGGTTGATCCTTATACCCGTATTCCTGTCCTGACCTCAGTAATTCAAGAAACCTGAACCCGTTCATACCCGGCAATTGAATGTCAGTGATAATCAGGTCGTAATCCAGCTCGGCGATCTTGTTCAATGCCAAGCTGGCTGAGGTAAACCGATGTACACCGGCCTTTTTAGAAACCAACCAGTCTTCCAGCATTTGCAGCAGTAAGGTATCATCATCAATAATGAGAACATTTTTGTTGGTGAGAACCTTTGCAGAATCAGCGCGATCACCCATTTTGGCTGTAAGGTTGCCGAATCTTGCCGGTAAGCAGAGAGTGAAGCGGCTGCCTTTTCCTTTTTCAGAATCCAGGGTGAGTTGACCGTCCAGTAATTGAGCTAGCTTCCAGGAGATGAATAATCCTAATCCGCTGCCTCCGAATCTCTTTTCATGTGAATCTTCTGCCTGGGTAAATTCCTGAAAGATCAATGGTTGCTTTTCCTTGGGAATCCCCATTCCGGTATCAGTCACCGAAATGGTTACCCTGTTGTTCTTTTCGTCATAACTGGTTTCAATACTGATACTTCCCTGATCGGTAAACTTATAGGCATTGCCCAGCAGGTTACTCAGTATTTGTTTGACCCTGAATGGATCACTGATCAGTTGCCCGGGTAAGGTTTCGTTAATCTTGTAGTTGAGGGTAATGGGCTTTTCCTTGTAAATGGCTTTTATACCTTCCGCAGTCTCCTCGATCACCCTGCCAAGATCAAAAGGAACCGGCTCTATGGTAACCTTGTCGGCTTCCAATTTGGTGTAATCCAACAGGTCATCAACCAATTTGGTGACGTAGGAAGAGGCGGTTTTTATTTTACCGGCGTAATAGGCTTCCCTGGGAGATTTCGTGTTTTCAGTCATGAGTTCGGTATAGCCCTGAATGGTATTCAAGGGGGTCCGCAGGTCATGACTCACCATAGAAATAAGTTGTTCCCGTCCTTTGAGTAAAGACTGGGTAGTTTGATTGGCCTTCTCCAGTCGTTCGCGGTATTGTTGATTCTTAAAGAAATCATTGAGGATGATCAAAGAGAACAGGATAACCAGGAGTATGCCGATTATGGCCGCCCAGGTTAAAACCCTGATACTTCGGTTGAGAACAGCCTGTCGCTGTGCGTTTGCATTACGGATATTTTCAAGCAACTCTGTTTCCAGGGTAGAAAGTATCTGCCGCAGCTGTTGAGATGTGGTCAGATCATTCTGTAGCAAAGCATTTTCTTTAACTGCAGCCGATAAACGCCTGCGGGCAGTTTCCTGCCTGATCTTTTCTAACAGACCCCTGGAGGCAATGACCATAGAATCGAGCACCTTTTCATCTACGGTGTTGGAGGAATCCCTTGGGATATATTCGTTATAGATATTGATCTGCTCTAAAAGAAGATTGCGCTTCTCCGGATCAAGGTTTGCCGGGTTCGGCACAAAGTCTTCGAGAGAGAGTCGTCCGAGGGTTTGTTCAATATTGGAAAATTTCTGGATGGCACGGTCAAGAGCAATGTCTGATGCCTTATCATTCCTGATCTGCCTCAGTTCAGCTATGTTGGTTACTTTTTGCTCCAAAAGTAATTTCACACTATCCAGCAAGGAACGTTGGATCTCATTTAAGGTGGAAGCTTTTAAGGAATCAATACCAATATTAATGGAATCATTTTTCTTTAGGTACGAAATGTATGGTTCTTCTTTATTAGATTGAATGGCTGAGCGGGCATAACTTTCACTCTCATACATCAGGGTAAGAAGTCCGCCTATTCGAAATACAATATTGTTCTCTGTATTATTACCCTCCTGGGCCCTGCTGAAAGAGTTGATCTCTGAATAGATGATCCACCCCACAGAAACGGTCAGTATCAGCAATATCAGGTAGCTGATCAGTACTTTTGCGGTAATATCTCTTTTAAGCCTGGCCATAAAACAAAGATAATCAGAGTATTAGCGCGTGATGTTATATTTTGTGAAAATTGTCTTTCCAATTGTGTTTTAGTTCTTAATTTTGCGTTGTCTCAAAAGGGGTGCCTCGAAAGTTTCCGAAGAGTATCGGAGGCCTAAAGGCTGAGATCATACCCATAGAACCTGGAACAGGTAATGCTGTTTAGGGAATCAAAGTGAAGATTCGCGGCCGGAATTTGATCTTTTGAAAATCAATTTTAAATATTAATAGTAAGAATAATGACCCCTTTTTATTCGTAAAATAATTACGAATGAAAATCATATTCTATTTTTTAGGGCTTTTTCTGGGAGTCCTTAGTTTAGTAAATGCCCAGGAATACCGTGTTTATGGTACCTTCAAGGATCAACTGGGCGAGCCGGTACCCGGAGTTACAGTAAAGGTGAGAAATACATCTTCGGGAACCACTACCGATACAGAGGGCGCCTGGGAGTTGTTTTTGGACAACGGAAATTATGAACTGGTGTTTTATTACTCTGCTCCAAAGCCTCTTTACAGGTCAATTACCGTAAACGAAACCACAAAGGTAGATGTACAGCTGGATGAAAAAGATGTGCTCCTCGATGAGGTCCTGGTTTCTGCCGTACGTGTAGATACAGAATCTCCGGTGAGTTATTCTGATCTCAGTGCAGAGGAATTTGCACCGAGAAACCTCGGACAGGACATCCCCATCTTAATGAATTATCTTCCAGGGGTGGTGACCACCTCTGATGCCGGGGCCGGGGTAGGTTATACCGGGATCCGCGTGAGGGGGAGCGATGCCACCAGGGTAAACGTGACCATTAACGGGATACCCTATAACGATGCAGAATCACAGGGTACCTTTTGGGTGAATCTTCCCGACTTTGCCTCGTCGGTAGAAAGTTTGCAGCTGCAACGGGGTGTAGGTACCTCAACCAATGGTGCCGGAGCCTTTGGGGCCAGTTTGAACCTGCTTACCGATGCCGTTAAGGAAGAGGCCTATGCCGAGGTATCGGCTACCGGAGGTAGTTTTAATACCTTGAGTACCAACCTGCGTTTTGGAACAGGCCTGATGAACGATCATGTGGAAATTTCAGGGCGTCTTTCACGTATACAATCAGACGGGTATATAGACCGGGCGAGTTCCGATCTGGAATCGTACTTTCTGCAAGGAGCCTATGTTGACGATAATACCCTTGTCAAAGCCCTGCTTTTCGGCGGACAGGAGGTAACCTACCAGGCATGGTACGGGATCGAAGACCCGGATATTCTTGAGAATAACAGAACCTTCAATATAGCCGGAGCTATTTATAATGACCAGGGCGAGATCGTTGATTTTTATGATAATGAGGTTGATAATTACAAGCAGGATCACGCCCAATTGCATTGGAGTGAGCAGTGGAGCCCCAACTTTAGTTCTAACCTGGCCCTGCATTATACCTACGGACGAGGATTTTTTGAGCAATACCGCCAGGATGATGATTTTGCCACCTATGGTTTTGACCCCCTGCAGGTAAACGGGGAGACGGTGAATACCACAGACCTGATAAGAAGAAGATGGCTTGACAACGACTTCTACGGGGCTACCTATTCTTTTCAATATAATAAAGATCGCCTTAGGGTGATCCTCGGTGGTGCCTGGAATAAATACGAAGGAGACCATTTCGGAGAGGTGATCTGGGCACAGTTTGCTTCTCAAAGCCAATACAAAGACCGCTATTATGACGATACCTCCCTGAAAACAGATTTTAACGTTTATGGAAAGATAAACTACCGCTTTGATAACGGGTTCGGGGTCTTCGGAGATCTGCAGTACCGAACGGTTAACTATCAGGCTAATGGAAATGAGACGGGATTGGTTGATGATACCTTTAACTTCTTCAACCCCAAGGTCGGACTTACCTACAGGCTGAATGAGGCCAATCAACTCTATGCTTCCTTTGCCAGGGCCAACCGGGAACCTAATCGAAACGACTATGAAAGCGGTAATCCGAAACCGGAACGGCTCAATGATTTCGAACTCGGATGGCGATACCGTTCAGATAAGTTCGAACTCAATTCCAATGTTTATTATATGAGGTATCAGGATCAGCTGGTACTTACCGGAGAGCTTAATGATGTAGGTGCTCCCCTTAGAAGAAATGTTGGCGATAGTTATCGACTCGGATTGGAGCTGGATGCAACAGTGCATTTTGGTGACCATTGGGCCATGCGTCCGAACCTTGCGATCAGTGATAACCGCAACCTGGATTACTTTTTCGAGAGAGATGGAGTGCTTCAGGATCTGGGCAATACCAATATTGCATACTCTCCAAACCTGATCGCCGGAAATATGCTGGGCTGGTATCCAGCAAAAGGACTTCAGGTTAATTTCCTTTCTAAATATGTGTCAGAACAATACCTGGGGAATATTGATGCAGAAAGTTCAAAACTGGATGATTATTTCATTAATGACCTTAACCTTCAGTATACCCTAAGCTCTGCAGGATTCTTTAAAGAGATCGTTTTTAGCGGTCTGGTGAACAATATTTTTGATGTAGAATACATCTCCAACGGGTATTTCTACACCTTTGATATTGATAACCCTGATGGTTCAGTAAGTACCCTTAGCGGTACAGGATATTACCCCCAGGCCGGGATCAATTTCCTGGTGGGGATGAATGTCAGATTTTGATCTAAAGTATCCCCAAGTAAAATAAAGGCCCTTTATCTTTTGGATAAGGGGCTTAATTGAATACGGTAACCACCGAACCCTGTACAGAGGCCCTGTAGTTCAAGAGGGGGTAAGGTCGCTGGTTTTCGGGAAATTCAGAAAGCAAAGCCCCGTTTACCAGGCTGTAAAGATAGTCGTCGCAATTGCAAACCGCCGTAATACCGTCAACCACCTTAAGCGTAGAGCAGCTGTTTGGAATATGGTTGGGGCAACTCGCTTCCCAGGCTAGATAGGTGCCGAAGCCCTGGTTGTAAACAATAATTCCTCTGATACCAATATTGCCACCTTCAATTAAAAGAGCACTGCCCGGGGTGTTAAGACTTCCGTATTGCGGAAGGTTGAGGTTGATGTCTATGCTGAATTGCGGTTCCGGTAAATACGGATTGCGCTCAGACGTATTGTTGCTGCACCCTGTACTAAGCAGAACAGTGAAGAATATTGCAATGATGAGGAGTCGTGACATGGGCGATTATTTGCGCCAAGTTACAAAAATATACGATGGGTAAAATTTTTGTATATTTGTGTAAATCCTCTTAGAGAAAAGGGGATTTTTTGTATTTATAAACCATGAAGCTATGAGTAACGTATCTTATTATACTGAAGAAGGCATAAAGAAATTAAGAGCAGAACTGGATCATCTCAAGAGCATTGAACGCCCTAAAGCTTCTCAGGCAATTGCCGAGGCAAGAGATAAAGGAGATCTTTCTGAAAATGCAGAATACGATGCAGCAAAAGAAGCCCAGGGACTATTGGAGATGCGTATAGCCAAGCTGGAAGAAACCCTGTCTAATGCCAGGGTGATCGATGAGTCTCAGTTAGATACTTCTAAAGTACTGGTACTGTCTAAAGTTAAAATTAAAAACCAGGCCAATGGCATGGAAATGACCTATACCCTGGTTGCAGAAAGTGAAGCCAACCTGAAAACCGGTAAGATTTCAGTGAATTCTCCTATCGGGAAAGGACTGCTGGGTAAATCGGTAGGTGATGTGGCCGAGATCAAGGTACCAAACGGAACCTTGAACTTTGAGATCCTTGAGATCAGCCGATGATCAGATAACATTTTAAGTATGATGAAAAAACCTCCATTATTCAGTGGAGGTTTTTTTATGGAGAGCAGCTGATGTCCTGGTATTAAGATATAGATGGCCCGTCTTATCGATGACTTATTTCATAATTATAATAAGATGGATATATAAAATGTGGCTCCCAGCCCTAGTCAGGGCGGGGTGGCAGCGATAAAATCGCTGACGGGGTGGGTGGTCAGGAAAAGCCATCTGGCAAACAACCCCTTCCCCTCTTACTTACAGCGGCGCTTCACTCCCGCCAGCTGGCTCTATCGCTAAAAATGTCCTCAGGACATTTTCTTCACGCTCAGCCCTCCCTGACCAGGGGAAGGAGCCAGTTGTTGTTATATTTTTCAATTCGTCATCATCCTCCACAAGAAAGCCGGATTTCAAAAACCTCGCGATAACCGAGCGTGAAAAAATGGTTCGTTGAATCATTTTAGTGAACTTGCCTGCCATTACCGAAAGGCAGGCAGGGGAGCCAGCCTGGGCGCTGGCAAAAGTAGGGTGTGGCGACCTGCCTGGCATCCCACGATAGACAGGTCTCCCAAATAGTTCATCTTTTCACTCTTTTTGAAAACTATTGTCCCATTCATCTATTTATCGTAATATTGCAATGAATCAATCACAATATATTTTTAGTATGAAATTATCAGAAGTTAAAGCAGCTTTAGCACATATAGATGCCTTGTATTTTGAATTGCCTGATGGCAGTAAGGTGCCCTCGCATTTTCATGTAACCGAGATCGGGGAGGTAACCCGTCGTTTTGTTGATTGCGGAGGTACCCTTAGAAAACAAACAGTGATCAATTTCCAGCTTTTTACGGCCACCGATTACGATCATCGCCTGCAGGCCTCCAAGTTGAAAGATATTATTACCCTTTCGGAAAAGTACCTGCTTTTAGATGACCACGAGGTTGAGGTGGAATACCAGGGAGTTACCATAGAAAAATACGGGCTCGAATTTAATGGAGAACATTTTGTGTTGACCTCTAAACAAACTGATTGTCTGGCTAAGGAGGCCTGCGGTATTCCTGCGGAAAAACCAAGAGTGAGATTGTCAGAACTTCAGGCACAGGCAAACGCTTGTGAGCCGGGGTCGGGGTGTTGTTAATCGGACACTTAAGAACTGAGAAAGCTTTCTTTTAAAGAAGCCCTCCCCTCCACGCCAAGGCGTGGTATCCCTGCCTACCTGTCGGATGGCAGGCAGGCCCTCCCAAAGGGCGGGGAATAACAAGTTTCAATCAACCCTGGAAGCCATTAAAAAGTTTGATCCTTCCCCCTTTGGGGGAAGGTGCTTCGTTTTAACGAAGCGGATGGAGGCTTCCATACATGAGGACTTTTAAGGAGTAGCTATTAGAACAAAACTTTCTGATATTTCCATAATTTCCGAATATGTCTAATAATCTCAAAAGTCAACCCATACTTGGGTTAAAAGAGAACTGGAAACAATTCTTCCTGCTGGTCCTGATCAATGCCTTCGTAGGAGGTATGGTCGGTCTCGAACGGACGATCCTGCCTGAGATCGCCGAACAGGAATTCGGGATGGTGGTAAAAACGGCCATCCTGTCTTTTATTGTCGTTTTCGGCCTTACCAAGGCCGCTGCGAATTATTATGCCGGTGCCTGGGCCAATAGGGTTGGACGGAAAAACCTGTTGATCATAGGGTGGTTGTTCGCGCTTCCGATTCCGTTTATTCTCATGTATGCCCCCAATTGGAGTTGGGTGGTTTTTGCAAACATCCTGCTCGGAATTAACCAGGGACTTGCCTGGTCAAGTACCGTGGTTATGAAGATCGACCTGGTGGGCGAGAAGGACCGGGGGTTGGCCATGGGACTCAATGAATCGGCGGGTTATCTCGCAGTGGGAGGGGTGGCATTTCTCACCGGGTATATTGCTGCTGAATATGGGTTGCGCCCGTATCCATTTTACCTCGGTATTTTATTTACCATTCTCGGATTGATGGGCTCCTGGTTTCTTGTAAAAGACACCATTCATCATGTGGCAGCAGAAACCAAAACCAGCAGCGTTAGAAAACTGCGATCTGTTTTTAAGGAAACCACCTGGACCGATGTCAACCTGGGGTCTATCACCCAGGCCGGGTTTGTCAATAATTTAAATGACGGGATGGTATGGGGGCTCCTGCCTATATTGTTGACTTCAAGAAACTTTTCTTTAGATCAGATCGGGGTGATCGTGGCCACCTATCCTGCAGTTTGGGGAGTGGGCCAATTGATCACGGGTAAAATGGCCGACCATTTTTCGAAAAAAAAGTTGTTATTCCTGGGGATGTTTTTCCAGGCTGTGGCACTTTTCCTGATGCTGTGGGCGGAAACCTACCTGCAGTTCATTCTGCTTTGTATCGTTCTCGGAGCGGGCACGGCCCTGGTATACCCCACCTTCCTGGCCGGGATCGCCCAATACACCCATCCGGAACAACGGGCAAAAAGTATTGGGGTGTTTCGGTTGTGGCGTGACTCCGGCTACGCCGCAGGAGCCATTTTAACCGGTATCATCGCAGATGTCTGGGGGGTGTTGCCTTCTATAGGAGTGATCGCCTTCTTGACCCTAATTTCTGCTGTGATCATCCGGGTCAGGATGCAGCCTGTCTGAAAGATGTTCGGTATTTTCTTTTTCAGGTACTCCTTCAAACCAGCCTGTTTCCTTAAAGCCTCACCTTTAAACTGAGGGCATAAAAGGTCTGATCCTGGAAATTCTTTGCGGGATTCTCACCAGTGGTATAGTCGATCCCCAGTTTGACGATCCTTTTGCCATCGCTGGCCCGGTAAAGTATGTAGTTAAGGGAGATATTGAAGTAGCGGTAATCATTCTGGGTGATAGTGGTTACATTCTCACCCAAAATATAGCGATATTGCCAATCCAGATCGATCTCCAGACGATCTTTTAAGACCTCATGGTCAGGGAAAAATACGATTGATGAACTGATGCTGAAATACCCCCGGTAAATACTTCCGGAGGCATCCGAATTATCGGTTTGTATTCGGTTTTCCGTCTCCACACCCAGGTAAGGGGTGTAGATGAACCGAAAGGCTTTACCCAATTTAACTGCCGTATTGGGTAACCAGAAATATTCAGCCTTCATTCCTTTGCCTCTGAATAAAGGGGTGAAGTAGAGGTTCGACATCAATGACTGTACCCCACCTATGCGGTCATCATTGTATCGTACGGCACCGATGAGTACCGGCGACCATTTCCTTGTAAAGATGTCCTGGGTTTGCCACTCGGCAAAAACCCCGGTCTCCCAATTGTACTGTTCTTTATCCACCAGCGAATTTCGGTGGTATTCTATATATGGATTGATAATGATGATCTCTTCAGAGTCCGGAGTAAGGTCATAGCCCAGGGCAATATTGACCAGCCAGGATTCATCGCCATCATCCGGGTTGGTGTAGGTAATATTGGCCGGCTTGGCCTTGTCGGTTTTGGAGTCAAAAGACTGACGAAGCGAGATCTTTTTATACCATGGGGTGGTGTTTTGTGCCTGTACCTGAAGGGTGTAACAGCCTATAAAAATGACAATGAAAAGTAAGAACCTCATGACTCGAGTATTAGTTTGATGCAATCATCAACCGTAGCCAGGTTTTCGCATGCGGCCACCGTGATCTCTTCGGAACTGCCGCTTTTTTCTGCGATCTTCTGAAAGGCAGCTTTCAGAGCTCTGCGGTGGTATTTGGTCATGCCCAGGTCATTCTTCAGGTGGGTAGCCCGATTGATCTGCTCCGGTTCAAATCCGCTGATCTCGGCAATGACCTCCGTGACCCTTTTTTGAACCAGCTTTTTTTGATCCTGCTGTGCAAGCACCCGCTCTAAAACAGTTTTTAATTCGCTTGAAGGCGATTGTTGTAACAGGTCTTCCAGGGCTTTGAGTTCTCCGTCTTCCAGGTGTAGTGTGATCTTATGTTTCATCTTATCCTCTTAAGAAAGAAGGTTAATTGCAATAAGATCGGAAGGCGGTCTTTAGAAAAGAAGGTTTTTAGAAGATTTAAAGTTAGGTATATTTTACCGTCTGTGAAAGCATGTCTTTTTGATGAATCAAGATCGAACAGAGGGGTATTAATGATCCTTATTTTCTTTAATTCTGTATTGATAAGGATTACGCCCCCGCGTTTCCTTTTGCAGCTTAGGCAGCCTTTCGAAAAACCCTGTAGCCAGCATTTGTTTTTGAAATCGGCTGCGGTCAAGGTCTTTGTTTAAAATGACCTGGTGCAGCTGGTGAAGTTGAGGCATGGTGAAATGCCGGGGTAATAAATGATGGGTAACCAAATCTTTTCTGATGTCGCTGCGAAGTTTGTGTCTTGCCATAAGTGCTATATCCCTATGGTCCATCCACATAGGAGGGAGTTCGTCCAGATCAAACCATCCGAAGGCTTCATCTAACGGGCCGGTAACGGGATGGGTGTCAGGAATATTAACAAGTGAATAATAAGCCAGCGAAACAAATCGTTTATTGATCCAAAGGTCTTGCTTCCAGGATACCCCAAATTTTTCCAAATGCTCCTTCCATTCTTCAGCAAAATTTCGTTCGCTTTTTCCAAATACAGAAAGAAATTTAAGATGAGGGTCATTTAATCCCGTACGCTCGGTAAGGATTCTTGAAGCTGCCTCCTCTACAGACTCGTCAAGTTTTATAAAGCCGCCCGGTAATAACCACCGGGCACCTATACGAAGTAACAGGCATTTTAATTTCTCCTCTGCGTACCCTATGACCACTACATCAGACGATAGGTGCGGCAGGTATTCCTCATGACCGTATTCAAAAAAACTCCTGATATCCATAAAACAAAGATAAGGCATTTCGTGGCGTATCGACACAAAATATTATATTTGTGTCGTAAAGCCACAATTAAGCCATATGAAAAAAGCATTAAAGATCACCTTATGGGTCTTAGGGTCGATACTCGTAATCCTGGTCATTGCAGGTGTTTCCGGATGGATCTACCTAAGCTCTTCCCTTCTGAATTTTGAGAAGGCATATACCGAAAAGAGAGAATTTGAAGAACTGACAGTAGAGGGATACACATTTTTAGACAGGAATTCGAATGGAAAGCTTGATGTCTATGAAGATACAAGAGCCCCTATGTCTGAACGTGTCGAAGATGTGATGAGGCAGATGACGATGGAAGAGAAGATTCATCTTTTAAAAGGTTCCGGTCTTCGTTCGGCTGTGGGTCTTGAAAAAGAAGGTATTCCCGGTGCTGTGGGTACCATTGTGCCAACTCCAAGGCTCGGGCTGCCCACCATTTATTTGTCTGATGGGCCGGCCGGACTTCGAATAGAACCTGTTCGTGACGGAGAGGATCGCACCTACTATTGTACGGCATTTCCTATTGCTACCTTACTGGCATCAACCTGGAATACCTCCTTAGTATCACAGGTTGGTTCGGCCATGGGTCGGGAAGCCCTTGACTATGGTATTGATGTGATCCTGGCGCCGGGGGCCAACATTCACCGCCACCCGTTCTGTGGCCGGAATTTTGAATACTTTTCAGAAGATCCGGTACTCACCGGGTTTATAGGGGCTGCCATTGTTAATGGGATAGAATCGAATGGGGTTGGTACCTCTGTGAAACACTTTGTAGTCAATAACCAGGAGACCAATCGAAAGTATAATGATGCAAGGGTATCTGAACGAGCGTTGAGGGAGATCTATTTAAAAGGTTTTGAGATCATTGTTAAAGAGGCCCAACCCTGGACTTTGATGTCTTCCTATAACAAGGTGAATGGTACTTATGTGGCAGAGAACAGGGAATTACTGACCGGGGTACTCCGGGAAGACTGGGGATTTGAAGGTTTGGTGATGTCTGATTGGTTTGGCGGGGAGCATGCCCCTGCCATGATCATTGCCGGAAATGACCTCCTGGAACCGGGGACTAAAAAGCAATGGGATGCCTTGACCGAAGCCTATGAAGACGGAAGCCTGGATAGCCAAAATATCGACGATTCGGTCAGAAGGATTTTAAAGCTGATCCTCAATTCCCGAAAAATGCAAAACTATCAGTTCGGGAATGCCCCTGATCTTGAGGAACACGCCCGTATTACCCGTCAGTCGGCTTCTGAGGGGATGGTTTTGTTGAAGAATCAGGGGGTATTGCCGATAACGAATGCTAAGAATATAGCTTTATTGGGAGTCACTTCCTACGAATTTATCGCAGGAGGTACAGGCTCCGGGGATGTGAATGAAGCCTATACCGTTTCTTTGGAAGAAGGACTGATCAGAGCAGGGTTTGAGGTGAATGAAGCAGCAAAGAACCTTTTTGAATCACACAAAAAGGCCTATCCGGAAAAATTTATAAAACCGGAAGGGTTTAAGGCTATGTTCGAACCCTATAATCCACCCCAGGTAAGTTACACCACCCAACAGCTGGAAGCCATCGCACAAAGCGCTGATATGGCTATCATTACTATAGGTAGAAATGCCGGGGAAGGTGGCGATCGAGTAGAAGCCGATGATTTCCTTCTCACCACCAAGGAACAGGAGATGATAGAGCAGGCCTGTAGGGTTTTTCATAGTGCGGGTAAGCAGGTGGTAGTCGTATTGAATGTTGGTGGTGTTATTGAAACGGCTTCCTGGAAAAGCATACCCGATGGCATCCTGCTGGCGTGGCAGGGTGGGCAGGAAGGTGGTAATTCGGTTGCAGATATTCTAAGCGGCCGTATCAACCCCAGCGGGAAGCTGCCAATGACCTTTCCTGTCAGCGTTAGTGATCATGAAGCTCATAAGAACTTTCCCCTGGAAGGAGGGCATATGAAATTAACCGATCTGATCTTTCAGGACGGTCCTGCCCCCGAGGCAGAATGGGTTCGCAATATTGATTATACGAACTATGAGGAGGGTATTTATGTGGGGTATCGTCATTTTGATAAGGCCGGTTTAAAAGTGTCATACCCTTTCGGTTATGGCCTTAGTTATACAGATTTTGAGTATAATGCTATGGAGTTAACTTCTTCTGAAGATACGATTACGGCTTCACTAACCATAAAGAATACCGGAGATGTTGCCGGTAAAGAGGTCGTACAGCTTTACGTTGCCAAACCTGAGGCAGCTGTTGACAGGCCGGTTAGGGAATTAAAGGCATTTATTAAAACGGCGAGTCTTGAGCCCGGAGAAGAGCAGGAAGTGGTATTACAAATTCCTGTTTCGGAGTTGAGGTACTGGGATGAAGACAAGGATGAATGGGTATTGGAGAGCGGTATTTACGAAATAGCAGTAGGTGCTTCTTCCCGGGATCTGCGAGCTGTTGTTGAGGTGGAACTTTAAGGTGCTTCCATTGGAATAAAGTTTTCTCACCACCGGCAGGAGTAGTATACGGGTTTTTCTAATTGCAGGCGATCGGTTTATTTGATCAAGAGCTGTTTGTCGGTTATGCATTGGGGGGTTGTATTTGTCGGCCCCCTTTCACAAGAAGCCATACAGCCAGCGACATTTCACCAAGGACACTCGGAACAGCAACCAGCATCAGGAAGGTATCGGCGTATTGATCGTAGTCTTCCATTAAAAAATGGGCATTGGTGTCTGCGATATACATGATGCCGGCCACGATCAAGAGTCCGGCGATAAGGCGTGGCGATTTCATAATGATACCTAACAGGATGAGGTGAAAGCCGAAAAAGAATAATCCTATAAGCCAGATGGCATTGAACATCTCTACTTGGTAAAGAATTTCAGTCTCGGTATTTACATAAAAAACCATGACCAGGGCAAATACCCCGCCACCCATTAAGACCGCGTGTATAATTCTTAACCACGTACTCAGAGGGGTGAGCGAATGAGACCTGAAAAGCTCGTTCAGGGTCCAGGCCACCACCACATCCAGTACAGCCGTGAGCAGGAAGGCAATGATACCGGAACGCACAAGTACCTGGTGATGCTCAAGGGTTTGCAGTGGATAGGCTTTGAGTGATTCCAGCATAAAGAAATTCGCATAGATGGCAGCAAGGAAAATGAGGATATAACTCCATCCTGCAATAAGACTTAAAACCCTGTTGCTTAATCTGTTTTCGGTAACATCCATTGATTCAGTGTGTTTTTTGCCTGAGAGCTAAGAGGAAGGCCCTGGCCGTTCTTTACCTGTACAATAACCGTTTCTGCGGTAGCCACACAGATTTCCTCCTGATATATCTGTTGGTAGAGGGTGATGGAGCTGTTTCCGATCTTTAGAATACCCGTACCTATTGATACACTGCCAGGCCAGGTGATCTCGGCAATAAAATTCAGATGCAATCCGGCGATCACAAAACTCGCATCGTTTTCCAGGATGTTGTGATCTCCGGTGAGGAGAAACTCTACCCTTGCCGTTTCCAGGAAGGTGGCAAATACGGCATTATTCACATGACCCTGCCGGTCGGTATCGGAATACCTGATCTTGTCGGTGGCGATTAGGGGGAAATCTTTAAGTAATAGGTGGTTCATAAGGTGTTCAGTGTTCTCCGGGGGTTCGTTTCAGCATATGTTTAGCCTCCTCCAGACTGTAGTTCTCATATTCAATATTCATGGCTTGAGCATACTCTTCTACCGTTGTGGTAAACCCGACTTCCTTTCTGCGTTCATTCACAAGATGAGGGTCTTTTATGGGCCAGATGATGAAGACCATTTCTTCTTTTCGATCGGGTCTGTTCTTTAAAGGAGCTCCCCAGGCCTGGGTACCATATATTTGTTCTTTCCCCTGGTGCATTAGGTAGCGGTCTTCCATCATAGCCACGTCAGTAGCGGCAATTTCCCCCTCTTTTCCTGCTTCCTTTATTATCGGGAGATATTTAGCTATAGCATCTGAATGCTGAATGACCAGCCAGGCTGCCATATGGGTTGGGGTGCCTACCAAAGTTTTTCCGGGGTAGCCATAATGATCCAGAATCTCGTATACTCTTTTTTGATTGAGTGAATCGTGTTTTAGGGTAATTCCCCAGGGATCGGCATCATATTCGCTTTGGGTGTAGCCTAACTTATTGAGAATTTTAGCTCTGGTTTCCGGGTCAGTGTTTGGGTCCATTAACTGTCGGGTGCCCTGATCAATGGTCATGATCGAATCGAGCTCTGCCTTTAGTTCATAGTTGAGCTCCTGGGCTGAGAGTCCGGAAAGGAAAAAGCATGCCAGGACGAACAGATAAATAGTTTTCATGTTATGTATTGAATTTTGATTGAGGATACACTGAAGCTCAGTACGATTCTTTACATTTCTAATATAAGAGTATTATAAGTATCAGGCTACCTAAAAGGGAATATACGTATAGATCCTAAATGTTTTAAATGGCAACAACCTCGCCATCGATGGGTATGTGAGCCCTGTCGTCATGGCCTCTGTCAGCAACCTCCTTAGCGAGTTCTTCCCTGGTGGTCGGACAATGATTCACGGCCTCCAGGTGGTTGGCAATAACCTTGCCCGGGGCATTTTCAATGAATTTCAGGATGTCTTCCATGGTCATCAGCAAAGGCTGTAAAAGATCCATTTGAGCAGAACCTGCAGCCACCACACTGATATCAGGTTGGTATTCGGTAAGCACCTTGTGAACATCCTCCGTATAAATCGTATCGGAGCTGAGGTAGATGGATTTTCCGGAGGTTGTTTTCAGGTAAAAGCCCATAACATTTCGCATTAGTTTGGCTACGTACCCATAGCCGTGCAGGGCGGGGATTCCTTCAATGCTTCCTCCGGGAAAGTCAACGGGCGACCAATAATTGATTGCCTGAAAAACGTTAAGCCCTCTTTTACGAAGCACCTTTTCATCGTTTACACTGCAGATCACAGGGATATTTTTCTCCTTAAGAAATGTTTCCCCTTTTTTATCAAGGTGATCAGGATGCAGGTGGGTGATCAGGCAGAGGGTGGTTTTATTGATCAATGCCATGGCGTTTTCAGGAAGGCCAACAACGGGATTACGCCTTGGCTTAAAGCGAAACAGGGTAAAGGGTGGTCCCGTTTCTCCTTTGTCAGACAGCATGGGGTCTACCAGGATCACATGGTGGTCATACTCAATAACCATGGTGGCATTTCTTATATGGGTGATCTTCATTTTTTGAGATGAATAAATTTTTGAAAGGGCATTCTTATTTTATACTCTTTATAAAATCGATCAGCCCTGTAAAATAGGTTTCCGAATCATCGTACATGGCGCAATGACTACCCTTCGGACAATACAAATAGCGTCCGGCCGGAAACTCCCCTGCCATCCATTCCATATGTTTAGGATCCATGGTGTCGTATTCGGCTCCTATGACCAGGGTAGGCACTTGGATCTGGCCCAGGTCCCGGCTGCGATCCCAGTCTTTTAAGGAAGCATCACCAACAATCCCGAATTCGCTTGGCCCCTGCATGGCCAGGTAGATATCATAATTTAAATTTTCAAACCCCCGGATAATCGGTTCCGGCCATTCTTCCAGCGGCATTCTAAGCACATGCTCCGTATAATAATGTTCGTAGAGCAATTCTTCATATCTGGGATTGGAAAAATCCCCCTTTGCCTCCATATCCCTGATCTCTGCCAACACATCTTCCGGCAGCTGTTTGGCCAATACCTCGTTGGCGTATTTGTTGTACTCGGGAATAGAAGATACCATATTTGAGATAATGAGCCCTTTTAGATGATGCTGATATTTGAAGGCATATTCCATGGCCAGGATGCCACCCCAGGATTGGCCATAGAGAAAAAAGTTGGAGCTGTCAAGTCCCAGTGCCTGCCTTACCTGTTCTACTTCTTCCACAAAATGCTCTATAGTCCACAGGTCAGGATCATCGGGGTGGTCACTTCTACCGGATTCCAGTTGGTCGTAGTAATAGTATTCTATTTGAGCATTGGGAAAATAAGAGTCGAAGATCTCAAAGAAATCGTGTGTCCCGCCGGGTCCGCCGTGTAATAGTAATACTTTCATATCGGGATTGTTGCCGATCCTTTTGGTCCATACCCGGAAATCTCCCTTAGTGGTAGTGATCGGGATCATTTTCACCCCCCCGCTAAGAATGTCGTCACGCCCCGAATAATCGAGGTAATCTGTAGTGGTTATGGCTTCAGTTTCTTGCTGAGGTGGTTTTTGTTGGGTGTTGCAGCTTGTAAAGGCTATTATCCAAACCATTAATATGAATACGTTTTTCATTTTATGAGAAGTTGGTTGCTGACTTTTAGTTTTTAACCGAAGAGGTCATTTCGTCCGTACTCTGATCCTTGTACTTGTTGAACCATGCCAGTACAGCGGTGATCTTAGCCACCAGGTTACTGGGCTTGCTGGCAATGCCGTGGGAGGCATTCGGGATTCTGACCATGGCGGTTTCCACCCCTTCGATCTTCAGGGCTGCATAGAGCTGCTCTGATTCTGAAATCGGGGTTCTGAAATCCTGTTCTCCGGTTAATAACATGGTTGGGGTGGTAATATTACCTACATAGCTCAGGGGCGATCGCTTAAAATAATTCTCCGGATCTTCCCAGGGTTTTTTACCGAACCAGTATTTGTAAAAGAAAGCGGGATTATCGGCATGGAGTACAAAGCTGGTCCAGTTAATAACGGGTTTAGCCACCACGGCGGCCTTGAATCGATCGGTTTTCCCAACGATCCACGCGGTAAGTACACCCCCGCCGCTGCCCCCGGTAACAAAGAGGTTGTCAGTATCAATAAATCCTTTTTCGATCACAGCATCTATCCCCGACATCAGGTCGTCATAGTCGTTATTAGGGTAGTTATGGTGAATCAGGTTCCCGAATTCTTTGCCGTAGCCGGAGCTTCCTCGCGGATTGCTGTAAAGCACCACATAGCCTGCAGCGGCATAGGCCTGTACCTCTGCAGAGAATACAGAACCGTAACTGGCAAAGGGGCCTCCGTGAATTTCGAGGATCATCGGGTATTTTTTGTTAGGGTCAAAATCCGGGGGAGTCACCACCCATCCCTGAATGTCAGTTTGATCATGACTTGATTTCCACCAGATCTCTTCTACATTTCCCTTTTTCTTAAAGGTGAACAGGTCATCGTTCAGGTAGGTAAGTCTTGCTTGCTTTTTACCATCGCCGGCACCAAGGTCGGCAGGATTTTTCGGGGTGCCATAGGTATAGGCATAGCGCCCGTTCTTGGAAACGCTGAACCCGGCTGCATTGTAGGGTCTTCCCAGGGAGAGTCCGCCCATTTCTCCAGTCAGTTGGGTGGTTTTTCCGTTTAGGTTAACCAAGGCCAATTTGGTTTCTCCTCTGTCGGTGTATTGAACATAGATCTCCTTATCGCCCTTCCAGGCGATATCTTCAATACTTCTGTTAATACCTGTGGGAAGCTCCTTCGGATTACTGCCGTCTGCGTTCATGATGTAGAGTTTGGAGGGTTGATACCCCAGTAATTCGTCATCGTAACCCAGGTAGGCAATTTTCTGACCATCCTTTGACATTATAGGATTGCTGTCCGGGCCATAGCGGTTAGTGAGCTTCTGTAAAGCGCCATTGGCCAGGGAGACCTTATAGATGTCTGTGTCATCGGGTTCCAGATCCTCTTCCTTGTGTCCATTAGCACTGAAAAACAGGGAGGCTCCGTCTGCAGCCCATACCGGGCTACTATGGTTAAAAGGGTTGAATGTAAGTTGGCGGGGGGTGCCTCCTTCAACGGGCAGGGTAAAGATCTGGGTGTTTCCCGGCTTGATATAGCCGCGGCCGTCAGACCTGTATCTCATATCGTCTATATAGATGGGGGGTGCATTCCACTCGGCTCCTTCAGGTTTGGCCGGCATTTTAATGAGGGATTCTTTTTTCTCAGGAACAAACATGGTAAAGGCCAGCATGCGGTCGTCGGGAGACCAGGTGGCTGTTCCAGGAGCTGTTGGGGTATTGGTCAGGGCAAAGGTTTCTTTGGTGTCTAACCACATGAGGTACAATTTGGTCTTATCGTCATCCTTATCCGATCGGAAAACGATCTTTTTTCCATCATGCGACCATCGGGGGGAGGTGTCATTCTGGTTCCCGGTGGTTAAAGGCCGGTTGTTGGTGCCGTCAAAATTTACCATCCACAGGTTCGACAGGTTGCGGTCGGTCATGATGTCTTTAAAGTTGCGAACATAAATGATCCTGGACCCGTCGGGTGATATCTGCGGATCAGACACGTATTCCATATCAAAGATATCGATGGGTTCCAGGTTGGATTTTACCTGGGCATGGGTTGATAAGAATGTAATCAGAGACAAACAAATAAAATAATGAAGTACTCTCATTTGTAGCGTATTAGTTAGAGATTAAAATCGATTTAAGTTACGAATATTTCTTGGCAGTTCTCAAAGCTTAGTTCCCAGTTCTCCGTTATCAGTTCTCGGTTTGCAGTGAGCAGTTTGTGGAGAGTAGTTAGAAAATGTGGTGTTGACAATTGGCCGGCTTGTTTGGGGTTCAAGTTGGAATGAGTTTTGGCAGGCAGGTTACCCATATCATCTCGCCGTTGAGATCCCTGCTTGGCTTTAAAAAGTCTCTCCATAATAGGATGGAGGAATTTCTTGTTTAAAGCTTAGGTATTGAATGGAAGAAAATTTTACTTTACCCTCGTACCCTCGTACCCTCGTACCCTCGTACCCTCGTAACCCAAAAAAACCTATATTGTAAAACCCTAACCAACCTAACACCTGCTACCTATGTATTCAGAACTTGTGAGCATTATTACTTCCTATTCCCGCATGCGTCAACTGGCCCACGAATTTGAGTTTGGTTTTGAAGACGAGCTCGAGATCAAAGAAATGTTATCTTCTGTAGATAAAGGCATTGATCGGTTTACCGGTGTCCTGCAGCAAGACTGTATGTATACTGCTAAAGTGGAGTGTTTGCAGTTACAGCTCAAGTTGATTCGTCTGGGTGCTTTGATGGAGGAGAAGGTAAGGGCGTATTTTTAAGGGCCAGACCAATACGATAAATTTGAACATAAAAAGCCACGCCCCTTCGGGCCGTCCTTTTTTGTTCCCATCCGCTCCCTGAAAGCAAGCCTGTCTGACGCCAGTCAGGCTTTCGGGAGCTCCTGGAAACAAAAAAGCCAGGACAATTGTCCTGGCTTTTTATGCATCTGTACTCGAGGCGGGACTTGAACCCGCACGAACATTGCTGTTCATTGGATTTTAAGTCCAACGTGTCTACCAATTCCACCACTCGAGCTGCTTTCGCATCGGTAAAAAAAATACGTGGTCGATGCAACCCCGTATTTTATAAGAACATGCCTCTGTGGGCCTTTGAGCGAAAAACGGGATTCGAACCCGCGACCTCAACCTTGGCAAGGTTGCGCTCTACCAACTGAGCTATTTTCGCATATTACTTACTGAACGTTGCAATACCTGTGTTTAGTGGGGTAATGCGGACGCAAATTTAATACAATTCTCCTTATTGCAAAGATTTTTTAAAAATAATTTTTCCTGTTGCAGAGCAACACGGGCGCCGAGATAGAGTTAACCGCTACACCGGAATTTTAGATTGCAAAAACATCCTTTAAAGACTTTACTCAAACTCTTTTCTCAAACTCCTAGCTCGAACTTGTCTGCTGACAGGGAAGCTCGTTCATGATGCTCGTTCCTGAAACTCGTCCCTGAAACTCGTCCCTCAAACGTGCCTGCCGATAGGCAGGCTCCTCCCTCAAACAACATATTACCTGTCACCTGTCACCTGTTACTTGTCACTTGTCACCTCCCTACGCCTGCTTCTTCTTCACCAGCATCCTTTTGATCTCATTGAGCTTCATCAAAGCCTCTACCGGGGTCAGGGTGTCAATATCGGTATGAAGGATCTCGTTTTTGATCTCTTCAAGAAGGGGGTCATCCAGGTTGAAAAAGCTCAACTGCATTTCGTCTCTGGCATCCTGTAATTTACTGGTGAGCTCTTCGCTGCTGTGCGATTTCTCCAGTTTGGCCAGGATCTTGTTGGCTCTGTTGATCACCTGGTTGGGCATTCCGGCCATACGTGCCACATGGATCCCGAAGCTGTGCTCACTGCCGCCGGCAACAAGTTTTCTCAGGAAGAGCACGTTGTCTTTCAGTTCCTTTACCGAAACATTGAAGTTCTTAATGCGTTCAAAGGTTTCGCTCATCTCGTTGAGCTCGTGGTAGTGGGTGGCGAACAGGGTTTTTGCCTTGGCCGGATGTTCGTGTAAATATTCGGCAATGGCCCATGCAATAGAGATCCCGTCATAGGTGCTGGTACCTCTTCCGATCTCATCGAGAAGGACCAGGCTGCGATCACTGATGTTATTAAGGATGGAAGCGGTTTCATTCATTTCCACCATAAAGGTCGACTCACCCATAGAGATGTTGTCGCTGGCTCCGACCCTCGTAAAGATCTTGTCTACGATGCCGATCTCTGCCTCGGCTGCGGGAACAAAGCTTCCCATCTGCGCCAATAAAACAATAAGAGCTGTTTGTCTGAGAATAGCCGACTTACCACTCATATTAGGCCCGGTGATCATGATGATCTGCTGATCGTCGCGGTTAAGCACTACGTCATTGGCAATATAAGGTTCACCCGGGGGTAGTTGCTTTTCGATCACGGGGTGTCGCCCGTCTTTAATATGAAGGTTGCAGCTCTCATTGATCTCCGGTTTTGAATAGTTGTTCTCCCTCGCCAGGATTGCAAAACCTGCCAGACAGTCCATCTGGGCTACCAGGTGGGCGTTCTGCTTTACAACGTTGATATATTCATGCATCCAGACCACCAGCTGTGTAAACAATTGTTGTTCTAATGCGGCGATCTTCTCTTCGGCTCCAAGAATCTTGGCTTCGTATTCCTTGAGTTCTTCTGTAATATAACGTTCTGCACTTACCAGGGTCTGCTTCCTGATCCAGCCTTCCGGCACCTTGTCTTTATGGGTGTTTCGAACTTCTATATAATAGCCGAATACGTTATTACTGGAGATTTTGAGAGAAGGAATGCCAGTGGCCTTCATTTCACGGTCCAGCATGGCGTCGAGATAGTCTTTGCCGGAAAAAGCGATACTGCGGAGTTCATCGAGTTCTTTCGAATAGCCTTCGGCAATGACCTGACCCTTGGAAGGATTTACCGGGGCTTCTTCATTGAGAATCTCCTTTATGCGTTGACGGAGCGCTTCACATTCGTTAATGCGTTCTCCTATAGTTTTCAGTGCCGGATTTTTGCTGTTTTCGGCTATTTGCTTCAACGGGATGATGGCTTCAAGCGAATTTTTAAGTTGAATCACCTCCCGTGGATTGATCTTGCCGGTAGCTACTTTCGAGATTAGCCGTTCGACATCGCTCAGCTGTTTGATGTAGTGGGTGATCTTCTCAAGGGTAATCTCTTCTGATTTCAGGTACCCTACGACCTCCTGTCGCTTTTTTATATCCTCACTGTTTTTGAGCGGTAAGGCCATCCATCGTTTCATCAGGCGACCTCCCATGGGGGAGATGGTCTTGTCGACCACATCGAGCAGGGTAACCCCTTGCTGTTCGTTGGTTTGGTATAGCTCCAGGTTTCTGATGGTAAAGCGATCCATCCAGACATAAGACTCCTGGGCAATTCGGTTGATGGTATTGATGTGCTTCAGCTGGTTGTGCTGGGTTTCACTGAGGTAGTGCAAGGCAGCTCCCGCTGCAATAATGCCACTGTACAGGTGATCAACCCCGAAGCCTTTAAGAGAACTGGTATGAAAATGCTTGTTCAGGGTTTCGTGGGCGTAATCTTCCTGAAAAACCCAGTCTTCCATGAAAAAACTGTGGTATTCCCGCTGGTAGGTCTCTAAAAACTCTTTCTTATGCTTTTTAGAGATCAGGACCTCACTGGGGTTGAAGTTTTGCAGTAGTTTATCAATATGCTCTTCATCGCCCTGTGCCGTGAGAAACTCACCTGTGGATACGTCCAGGAAGGCAATACCCATATCTTTCCTGTCATAGTGTATGGCACAGAGAAAGTTATTTGATTTTGAACGGAGAATATCATCATTCAGGGCCACCCCGGGAGTAACCAATTCAGTGACTCCTCTCTTTACAATGGTCTTGGTTTGTTTCGGGTCTTCCAGCTGGTCGCAGATAGCCACCCGCTCTCCGGCTTTTACCAGTTTGGGAAGGTAGGTGTGCAGGGAATGATGCGGAAAACCGGCCAGTTCAGTGCGGTCACCGCCGTTGTTTCGCTGGGTTAGTACAATGCCCAGAATTTTAGCTGCCCTTACAGCATCCTCTCCGAAGGTTTCATAAAAATCGCCTACTCTGAACAGTAATAAAGCATCAGGGTATTTCGCTTTAATACTGTTGTACTGCTTCATTAACGGTGTCGCTTTCTTTCCCGATTTTGCCAAAACTTTTTCTTTTTTGGTGAACCTCAAATTTACGGTTTTTTCACCTGGTTTCAGGGGTGGGTTCCATTCTTTATAAACACCTGATGTTGATTATTTTTTTGGGGATGAGCCCCGTTGCAAGGTGTTGTTTTTTCTTCCCGAAGAAGAAGCCTATTTTTGCAGTATCAAAGAAAGACCATGCGTAAGTTAAAGAACAGCGAGCTTGACAGGCTTGACGTAGAAGCCTTTAAAAAGGCAGGGAAAACGCCCGTAATTGTGGTGCTCGATAATATTAGAAGCCTGAATAATATCGGTTCTGTTTTTCGCAGTGCAGATGCCTTTCGTATCGAAAAGATCATCTTGTGCGGTATCACCGCCCGCCCGCCTCACAAGGATATTCATAAAACAGCTTTGGGGGCTACCGAAAGTGTAGATTGGGCCTATGAAAAAGATTGTAAAAAGGTGGTGGAAGAACTTAAAGCTGCCGGGGTGGTTACCATTGCCGTGGAGCAGGCAGAGGGCGCCCATATGCTCAACGAGTTTTCGCCCAAAGCCGATGAAACCTATGCCCTTGTTTTTGGGAATGAGGTAAAAGGGGTGCAGCAGGAGGTGGTAAGTGCCTGCGATATGGTGGTCGAAATTCCTCAATATGGCACCAAACATTCATTGAATATCTCTGTAAGTGCCGGAATAGTGCTTTGGGATCTCTTTTCAAAAATTGAAGCCTTGAAGTAGGGGGTCTGAAAAGAAAAAAGCCCGAAAGATCGGGCTTCAAGGTTTAATTATAAGTAAAGTTAGCTAGTTTTCCAGGTCGTTAATGTTGCGCCTAAATAATGCAACCTTTGCCGTAAAACCAAAAAAAATGTCAAAAAAAACGGCAACCTTACCTTTTATCCCTAAAACCGTGTATTTCATCGATTATATATTGGTAATCCTGGGTGTTTTTAACAAAGTCCAGGTCGGTAATGTCAATAATTAAAGCATTTAATTGCGGCTGGGTTTTGATAAAATCCAGGTAAGCCTTGTTGATGTTCCTGAGGTATTCAGGGTCGATCTGTTGTTCATAGCTCCGACCTCTTTTTTTGATGTTTTCCAGCAGGCGTTCCGTGCTTTGGTAGAGGTAAATATAGATGTCGGGTTTGGTCACATCTTTATACATGAGGCTGAACAAGCGTCTGTAGAGCTTGAACTCCTCATCCTGTAAGGTCACCCTTGCAAATATCAAAGATTTATAGATGTCGTAATCGCTCACCATGAATGTTTTAAACAGGTCTTTTTGATTACTGTCATTCAGGAATTGCTGATACCGTTCGGCCAGGAAAGACATTTCCAGTGGGAAGGCATAACGGTCTTTGTCTTCGTAAAACCGCGGTAAAAATGGATTGTCTGCGAACTGTTCCAGCAGGAGTTTGCCATTAAAATCAGTAGACAGCATATTGGCCAGGGTGGTTTTGCCTGCCCCGATATTTCCTTCAATAGCTATATAGTTAAAGCCACTGAAATCGTTTAGTGTGCAAGTAAGACTTTTTGTGGTCTTGGTGAGGGTGCTGGTGTCAGCACATTCGTCTAATAGAGAGATGATATCCTTTTTAAAGACCGGGTGCTCTAATTCGGGAGCAATATCTGCAAGAGGCTGCAGGATAAATTTCCTGTCTTTAATGTGAGGATGAGGGATCTTTAATTCCGGTTCATCTATGATGGCACCATCGTAAAACAGAATATCAAGATCAATACTTCTTGGCTGGTACCCGGCTTCCGTTGTGCGAATCCTTCCCAGTGCTGTCTCAGCAGAGAGGAGTACTTCCAGGAGTTCCTGCGGGTGCAGTTCGGTGTCGAGGGTAAGGCAGGCATTTAAAAAATCATCTCCTTCAAAACCCCATGCCGGGGTTTCATAGACCGGAGAAACCTTTAAAACTTTTCCGGCTCGCTGCTTGATAAGACTTACTGCTTTCTTCAGATTTTCCAGCCGGTCCCCGGTGTTGCTGCCTAACGATATATGTGCCCTCTTGAACTGCTTCATCTTCGGGGCAAAGTAACTAAAAGAAATCTACAAAAGTTTATCTTTGTTAAGCTTGTTAATAAAAAAAAACGGGGGAGTGCCGGCTTATTTTACGGTCTGTAATTTGGTGTGGACTCCTTAATTAATTGATTGCTATGAATTTCCTTAGAAACCTCCTTGCTTCTATTCTCGGAACGATACTCGCTATCGGTATCCTTTTTATGTTCTTCCTTTTGATCATGGTTGGTGCAGCTGCCGGATCAGAGCCCGTGGTAAGAGTCAAGGATAACTCTATATTGCAAATATCACTTCAACGTCCTATTCCTGATTATGGAGGTCAGTTTCGTATAAACGATCTCGATTATGAATTTGAAGAATACATGGGGCTCAATCATATCATACGAGCAATAGATCACGCCGCAGAAGATAGCAAGATCAAGGGTATCAGTATTGTGAATCCAATGATCCAGTCGGGAAGCGCTACCACCCAGGCCATCCGAAAGGCCCTTGATCGTTTTAAGGAGTCAGGAAAGTTTGTCTATGCCTATGCCGAATTGTATTCTCAAAAGGATTACTGGCTGGCATCCGTGGCCGATTCAGTATACCTGAATCCGCAGGGGATATTTGATTTTCGGGGCTTGTCTTCCGAAGTTTTGTTCTTTGGAGATTTTCAGGACAAAAGCGGACTCCGTATGGAGGTGATACGTCACGGAAAATACAAAAGTGCCGTTGAGCCTTTTTTAGGCAATACTATGAGTGAAGAGAACAGGCAGCAGATCAGTGAGCTGCTTCACGGGTTATGGGGTGAGTATCTGAAAGATATTTCGGTAAGCAGGGATATTCCTGTAGAAACCCTTGAAACCTATGCTGATGAGTTGGCCGCAAGGACGCCCGAAATGGCGGTTCAAAACGGATTTGCAGACAGACTTCTTTACGTTGATGAGTACAGGGGTATTTTGAAGGAAGCACTTGGTGCCGATCCTTCTGATGATATAGAGACCATTGGGATGGAAGATTATGCAGAATACGCCGCCCGTAAGCGTTCAAGGGACAGCAATCGTATTGCGGTGGTGTATGCCCAGGGGGATATAGGATACGGAGAAGGGTCGCAAGACATGATAGCCCAGGGCATTATGTATAAGTCGTTGAAGGACGCACGGGATGACGACCGGGTAAAAGCCATCGTGCTAAGAATAAATTCTCCGGGCGGATTGGCCCTGACCTCCGATCTGATCTGGCGAGAAGTAGCCATCACCTCAGAACAAAAGCCGGTGATCATTTCCATGGGTAATTATGCAGCCTCCGGAGGCTATTATATTGCAGCAGGCGGAGATCGAATATTTGCTGAGCCAACCACTATTACAGGGTCTATCGGGGTCTTTGTGACCATTCCCAATGTAAGGGATCTCGCCGAAAAATGGGGTATTAACGCAGAACAGGTAACCACCAATCGTTATTCAACGGGGTACAGTTTGTTCGAAGAACCTTCAGAGGCATTCAGAACCTATTCTAAAGAGTCTATAGAAAGAGATTATGAGCACTTTTTAGAGATCGTTGCAGAGGCGCGTGATATGTCTGTTGGAGAGGTTGACGAGGTGGCCCAGGGGAGGGTGTGGACCGGTACTCAGGCCCTGGAAAAAGGTCTCGTTGATGAGTTGGGGTCTTTGCAGGATGCTGTTGCTTATGCCGCAGACCAAGCCGGTGTTTCTTCTTACACTACGGTAGATTATCCGGTGTATGAGTCTAATTTTCTTGATGCCCTGAATGATATAGGTATCGGATTCTTTAATACCCGCGAAGAGGTATTGAAACAGGAACTGGGCGCTGAGGTGTATGATCTGATGATGCGTATTAAACATCTGGCTTCCATGAAGGGAGTGCAGGCCAGAATGCCTTATGAATTGAAAATACAATAGCCTTTATGGATATTAGAAAGAAACGCCTTGCGTTTAAGGTCTATCTCTACCTGGGAGCCCTGTTCATTACCTCTCTTGTAGTTTCTAATTTGATCTTCCAAAAATTCTTTTTTTGGTACCCCTTTGCAGAAGATGCTCAACTATTCGGAGCCCCTTTGTTTGAATTGTCGGTGGGTATTCTTCCTTACCCTCTAACCTTTCTTATTACAGACCTGATCTCAGAGATCTACGGTCAAAAAAAGGCAAACCAGGTGGTTACTGCCGGTATCTTTGCTTCCTTGTTCTCCATGCTTATTATTTTTATTGCCGATGTGGCTCCGGCCAATTCCTGGTCTCCTGTGGGCGATGAATTGTTTAGCACTGTCTTTGCACTTTCGCCCGTGGCGGTTCTGGCTTCCATGCTGGCCTACCTGTTTGCGCAATATATTGATATAGGTATTTATCACTTCTGGAAACGACTCACCAAGGGAAAGTATCTCTGGCTTCGAAATAATTTCTCAACCTTCAGTTCGCAATTCGTAGACACCTTTACCGTTATATTTTTACTGTGTGTGTTTGGAGTGCTTCCGTGGAATAGTTTTTACGGACTGGTGGTTAGCGGATTTATCTTTAAGGTGATAATCGCAGCCCTGGATACCCCTCTTTTGTATCTTTTTGTTTACCTTTTGAGGAGGTGGTTCGGTCTTGGGTTTAATGAGGAGGTCGATCTCGGATTCCAGCTCATTGAACCGGTGAATACAAAAATTGAGAATTATTAAACATAGCCCCTTATGAAAAAGATATTCAAAATAATGGCAATTGCCAGTTTGGCACTGCTGCTGCTGGTAATAGCGGTGCCCTTCCTGTTTAAGGATAAGCTGGCCGATTCGGTGCGGCGTCAGATCAATAACAGGGTCAATGCTACGGTGAACTTTAGTGATGCAGATCTTCTTTTGCTGCGTAACTTTCCGTCCTTGTCCCTGGAGGTTGATGATCTCAGTATCGTGAATAAAGCCCCATTTGAAGGAGATACGCTTTTAACGGCAAAACGACTATTTGTAGATCTTCCCTGGAAAACGATCTTTTCCGGCGGGGTAGATGCTTTTACGGTGTCTCATTTTGAAGTTGAAGAGGCGGGAGTGTACCTGGTTTCTGATGAAGAAGGTCGGGTAAATTATGATATTGCAAAAGAGGATGAAGCCGGAAGCGATCGTGTTGAAGAGGAATCCTCATCTCCTGTTTTGAGTCTTGAGCGTTACGAGCTCAATAATGTGAACCTGGTCTATAAGGACCTTAAGGAGAACTATTATGTAAAACTTGATAGTGTTTATCATAAAGGTTCAGGAGATCTTTCTTCTGCCAACTCAGTGCTCAGTACCGAAACCAGTGCCTTATTTACATTCGTATCTGAAGAGACCGCCTATCTCAACAGGAACCCGGTAGACTGGAAGGCGGATATAGAAATGGACCTCGACAATATGGAGTTTACCTTCAAAGACAACACGGCGCATATTAACCGGCTGCCGTTGGTTTTTGAAGGAGGTATTGCCATGCCCGATGAAGGGATAGATATGGACCTCAGGTTTAGTACACCTTCCACAGATTTCACGCAATTCCTGTCTTTAATACCTGAGAAATATTCAGGAGATCTTGAAGGTATTGATGCAAGGGGAGAATTTGCCCTTGCAGGTGAGGTGAAAGGGATGCTTACCGACGATCGTATTCCTTATTTCGATATTGATATGAAGGCGTCTGATGCTTACTTTAAGTATGCAGACATGCCCCTTGCCATGGAAGAGATCACTCTGAGAAGTAAACTGGCAAATACCACGGCCAACCCCAAAGACACCTATATGCAAATGGATACCCTTCACTTTAAGCTCGCAGGAGATAGGCTGGATATGCATATGATGGCTGAAGAATTGGGAGGTAATCCAAGGGTGGATATGAATGCCGTAGGAGTGCTGAACCTTGAGAACTTTTCAAGACTCATGCCGGCAGGTACCCTGGAGAAATTACAGGGGGTATTGAAGGTTGATATGCGTTCAAGATTTGATATGAAGTCTGTAGAGGAGGAAGCTTACGACAAGATCAATAATCAGGGAAGCCTTGAGGTGCGTAATATGAAATTCACAACCGAATACCTTCCGAAGGAGGTGCTGGTGGAAAATGCTCAAATGAAGCTTAACAGTAAATCCATGATGCTCACTTCTTCCAGCCTTCGCACCGGGAAATCAGATCTTAAGCTGTCGGGTAGAATTGATGACTATTTGCATGCGCTTTCTGATGAAGGTGTCATCAAGGGACAACTTACCATGAATTCTTCCCATTTGGAGGTGGCAGATTTGATGGCATCAGAAGACGAAGGAATTGAGGAGGGTGACGGAGGGATTTCCGCCGAAGGCAAGTCGCAAAAAGATACTGAACCTTTGTTGCCGGCCAACCTCGACCTGATCATAGCCGGAACGGCCAACGAGGTGGTTTATGATGATATTGAGCTGAGTAATGCCAGGGCAAGAATGCACCTGGCAGATCAGACCCTTGAGATAGAAGAGCTCAGCTCTGCTGTGTTTGGAGGGCGTGTAAAATTGAATGGAAAACTGGGTGGAGCAACAGCGGCTCCCGATTATCAAATGAACCTCCAGGCTTCTGAATTTGATATTGCTTCCTCCTTTGCTCATATGGACCTGTTGAAGGCTTTGATGCCGCTGGCCAGAGCTTTGGAGGGTGAATTGAATGGGAACATCAGTCTCTCGGGACTTCTCAGTTCAGACCTGACCCCGGTTTTAAATTCCCTGAACGGGAGTATGCAGGGTGGATTATCTGTTGAGGAGGTTAAGAAAGATCAGATAGGATATGTTCAATCGCTGAATAATACCTTTTCGCTGGTAGACCTGACCAAGCTCAGTGGAAAGGAGCTTGCGGGTAAATTGGATTTTAACGATGGCAAAGTGGCTCTTAAGCCTGTGAAGATGTCTTTTAATGGGATGGATGCTGCCCTAAGCGGCACCCATCAATTTGACGGGAGGATGGACTATACCCTCACCCTTCAGGTGCCTGCATCCTATCTGGGGAGTGATGTGACCAAGTTGGCGTCCTCTCTCAATATCAAGGATCTTGATAAACGCACCGTGCCTGTAGATATCCTGATCGGAGGGGCCATCAAGCAGCCTACATTTACCACCAACCTCGACAAGGCTACGGCTAATTTTGTGGCCCAACTTACCAAAGAACAAAAGGAGCAGCTTGTAGAGAAAGGAAAGGGCGAGTTAAGCAACCTGGTGAACCAGGCACTGGGGACTAAAAAAGACAGTACTGCCAAAGAGGATGGGAAAAATGATGCGGTTAAAAACGCAGCGAATGATATCCTGAATAACCTGTTTAAAAAGAAGAAGGATACGACAAAAACCAAGCAGTAATATTTCTGGGATTCAGGGGGTGAATGCACCCCCTGTCTTTTCCAGGTCGATTATTGCAGATCAGGCACCCTCTTCAGAGTTTTCCGTTTGAAAAATGATATTTTTGGCTTCTGTGAGGTAGCTTCTGCCAATGGTGTACCGTTTGCCACAAATTTCAAGGCTGTTTCCCTCTACCACATCGATCTTATCCAGGGAAACAGTTACCGACCGGTGAATGCGAATAAACTGGTCAGAAGGGAGCTCATCTGTGAAATTACTTAGGGTCTGATGTACTATATAGCGGCCTTTTTCGGTAATGATCCGGATATAGTCTTTAAGACTTTCAACCACAATGATCTCATCCAGGTATATTTTCTGTAGTTTTTTCTTGTCGATCTTTATGAACTTGAAAGGCCGGTTAGCGCTGCTTTGCTGGCTGGCGAGCGGCAGTTCATTCCCGATCCGGGTTCTGGCTTTTTCAACAGCCTTTACAAATCGGGGGAAGGCTACCGGTTTGAGAAGGTAATCTACTACCTCGAGTTCGTAGCCCTCCAGGGCATATTGGTCATAGGCCGTGA
This sequence comes from Robertkochia marina, assembly GCF_004799345.1. Lineage (GTDB taxonomy): Bacteria > Bacteroidota > Bacteroidia > Flavobacteriales > Flavobacteriaceae > Robertkochia > Robertkochia marina. Next base: position 286,271 of record NZ_SSMC01000001.1, on the reverse strand, counting down.
TCAGGATCACCTTAGGACTAAAATCAAAGTTCTTTAAAAAGCTAAGCCCGTCTAACATGGGCATATTAATGTCCAGAAATACCAGGTCAACCTCGTGATCCCTGAGATAGTCAGCGGCCTTTATGGCGCTGTTAAATGTGGCGCTCACCTCCAGGGAGTCCATTTCAGAAATGTATTGACGGATCACATTGATCGCCAGGGGTTCATCATCAATAATTACACAGGTTAAATGCATTAGGCCGGTATTTTTAAGGTTACAATATATTCCTGATTTTCTATATAATTCTTTAATTCATACGACCCTTTCGGGTATCCAAGTTCCAGTCTTTTTTTAACGTTGCTCAAACCGATGCCTCCCCCTATTGGCGGTGGTGTGCTGTTTGCATCTCCGGCCAACGTGTTCGTAGCCTTGAAATGAATTTCATCGTCCTTAACCCTGAAGAGAATATTAATGAAGGTTTTTTCAAGATTTTTTGATGCCCCATGCTTGAAGCAATTCTCTATAAAGGAGATCATGAGCATTGGAGGAACTTTTTTGTCGTCCGGGTTGCCTTCTATCTCCAGGTTAACCGAAACCTGTTCATCATACCTGATCTTTTCCAACTCCAGGTAGTTTTGAATACATTCGATCTCTTTTCTCAAACAGTGTTTCCTCCCTTTGGTCTGGTAGAGAAGATAACGCATCAGGTTCGAGAGCCGGAGGATGATCTCAGGGGCTTTATCTGATTTGCTTATGGTAAGGGCGTAGATGTTGTTCAGGGTATTAAAAAAGAAGTGGGGAGAGATCTGTGCTCTCAGAAAGCGCAATTCCGTTTCGAGCTGTTCCTTTTCCAGGCTGGTAGCTCTCTGATTTTCCCTTAACCATTCTATAGTGATTTTTATCGCCGTTACGAACGATACCACATACACCTCGCCTAAGATCATGGTGATCATGTAGTTTGGAGTGAGGCTGTCTGTGTATTCCGGGCCCTCGGGCCAAACGTTATTGCTGATAAAATGATAAGTAATTTGAAATTTCAGATACATCATCCCCCAGATCACGCCCAGTAAAATGATAAAGAAGCTCCAGTATTTTTTCTTTGGGATAAGTACAGGAATGAGGTAATACAGGGTCAGGTAACAAATGATGACATGGATGGGAAATTCTACCAGGTTCCCCTTGAGCGAAAAAAGGAGGTCGTCATAATAAAAGCCCCACCTTATGGTATTGAACAGAAAATAGGCCACCCAGAAAAGAATGTGGTGCCAGACCGGCGAGCTGTGTCTGAAGTATTGGTTGTTTAGCAGTTTGGGTTTAGAGATTTTCATGCAGACTTTGGGGGATGTGTCAGCTCTGCAGCAATATTGGTGTTTAGCTTTTCAGAGTAGTTGTTGGTCTAAATTTTGGTTGCGTTGTGTTTAAAAATATGAATATTTATAACAAACAGACAAATATTTTGAACATGCCTCAAAAATTTGAGTGCCGGCATTGCGAATTTGCTAATATTTTAAGGTCGTCGGGAAACTTGAGAGCAAATATCTTCCTGAATTTGCTTATGCTCTTTTTGTTTCATTCCATACAGAACCTGGGGTTTGCGCAGGATGGAGTGCTCATGGAACCGCGTTCTTACGTGGCGGAGTATACCGCAGAGGCTCTTAACATTGACGGGGTGGCAGAAGAGGTTGCCTGGAAAATGGCTTCGTTTTCAGAACCATTTATAGATATTGAAGGATATGAGGTTCCCCCCTATCAAACCAGGGTGAAAATGCTCTGGGATAACCGCTACCTGTATATCTATGCGCAAATGGAGGAACCCCACGTTTGGGGCACTCTGAAACTTCGTGATACCGTGATCTTTTACAACAATGATTTCGAAGTATTTATTGATCCCGATGGAGATACCCATGAGTATTATGAGTTGGAGGTGAATGCACTGAACACCCTTTGGGACCTGCTTTTGGTTAAACCCTACCGCAATGGAGGGAGTGTTATTGACAACTGGGATATAAAGGGTATTCAAAGCGCTGTGGCGATCGATGGCACCCTGAATGATTCCGGTGATAAAGATACCGGTTGGAGTGTTGAAATGGCGCTTCCCTGGGATGTGCTTGAGGAGGCTGCCCACGGACCGGTACCTCCCGAAGGTCGGTTTTGGAGAATGAATTTCTCGAGGGTTAATTGGGATTTTCAGCTTTCTGATGGAAGGTATTCCAGAAAGAAAGATGAGCAGGGAAAGTATCTTCCTGAGTACAACTGGGTATGGTCTCCCCAGCAAGTGATCAATATGCACGAGCCTGAGCGCTGGGGCTATGTATATTTTAATCCGGAGAACGAAACAACGGTATACTCCATTCCGGGAGAAGAGCGCCTGAAATGGGAATTGTACGCTGTTTACAGGGATCTGCTTGACAAGGATGGAAAGGACGGCATCTCCGGAGATCTTGATTTAAATGAAGTTGGAGCGATCACCTTCAGGGAGGCAAACCTGCCCGTAGTATTACACTATAATGATGCCGGTTGGTACATCAGTTGCAAAAGTCCCATTAGTGGAAATTTGCTCATGATCGGCCGCGACGGTAAATTCACTATCAATACACCTACAGATCAATGATAAAAAAAGCATTACTACTTACCATTTCTCTATGGTGCCTCTGGGCTTGTTCCGAGAATAAAAAAATAGCTGTTAACTCCATGGAAGACTCCGGAGAGTCTTTTAAGTTTTGGGCCTGGATGGGGGCGTCTCCGGAAAAACCTGATTCTGCATATGTTTCAGAATTCAGGAAATTCAGTAAGTCCGGTATCGACGCTGTACTCATAAATACGAATACGGATACGACCCTGCTGTCCAGGCTCACTCCCCTGGCTATAAAGGAAGGCCTGGAAGTACACGCATGGTTTATGGCCATGAATCGTCCAGGAGATTCAATTGCCCTGCAGCACCCGGAATGGTATGCAGTGAGTCGCGAGGGTAATTCCTGTTTTGATACCCGTCCCTATGTAGATTACTATCAGTGGTTATGTCCGTCAAGGAAAGAGGCCCGCGAACATGTATTACGTCTTGCCGAAAATCTTGCCAGGGTGCAGGGTATTACCAGCGTTCACCTGGATTATATAAGGTATTCAGATATTTTTCTTCCGGTTGGACTCTTGCCGAAATATGATCTTGAGCAGGAAGAAGAGCTTCCCGAATTTGATTTTTGCTATTGCGATACCTGTATAGAAATGTTTAAGGAAGAACATCACAAAGATGTCAGGGCATTAAACAACCCTGCTATAGATATGGAGTGGAAGCAATTTCGCCTGAACCGGATCAAGAAGGTGGTAGATGAAGCCTACGATCGCGTTCATGCTCATGGTAAGAAATTAACGGCCGCTGTATTTCCATACCCTGAAATGGCAGATCTTATGGTGCGTCAGCGATGGGATAAATGGAAGATCGATATGGTATTGCCCATGGTGTATCACAACTTCTACAATGAAGAGATCGATTGGATAGGCTATGCCACCGGCCAGGGTGTTGAAGATTTGAGGGGGAATAATACCGAGTTGCATACAGGAGTGTTTCTTCCCGAACTCACCCCGGATGAATTGAGACAGGCCATCACGGAAGCACGGGATAACGGTGCAAAAGGTGTTGCCTTGTTCGATGCCGGTGCCTTGAAACCCGGGCACCTGGAAGTACTGAAGGCCTATGATAAAAATGAACAAGTAAAGTCTCGAAACCACTAACCATGAAAAGAAGGAATTTTATTCAAAATGCTGCACTGGGGGCTATCGGCCTTAGTGCTTTACAGTCTCGTGGCAATTCCTTGACAGAAAGTGCAGGGAATCCTGCTGCCGGGAGTCTTCAGGAGTCTCAACCAACATCTCCTGTAGTGATCTCTACTTGGAATCATGGTTTGCCGGCCAATGAAGCAGCCTGGAACATATTGGGGGAAGGAGGGAAGGCTCTTGATGCGGTGGAGGCAGGCGTGAGAACTGCCGAGGCAGATCCTGAAGTGAGTAGTGTTGGGTATGGAGGATGGCCTGACCGGGATGGGGTGGTTACCCTGGATGCCTGTATTATGGATCACAACAGCAACGCCGGGTCTGTGGCTTTTCTGCAACATATAAAGCACCCGATATCTGTGGCCAGGAAGGTGATGGAGAAAACTCCTCATGTAATGCTTGCAGGAGAGGGGGCCTTGCAGTTTGCCCTGCAGGAAGGCTTCCATAAAGAAGAATTACTCACTGAGAAAGCTCTTGAAGCCTATAATAAATGGCGGAAAACATCGAACTATAAGCCGGTGATCAATATTGAAAACCACGATACCATTAGCATGCTCGCCCTCGATAAGGAAGGCAACCTTGCCGGTGCCTGTACCACTAGTGGGGCGGCATGGAAAATGCACGGCAGGATCGGCGATTCTCCCCTGATAGGATCCGGACTTTTTCTCGACAACGAAGTCGGTGCTGCTGCAGCCACGGGCCTGGGAGAGGCCATCATTAAAACTGCCGGAAGCGCTATGGTGGTAGAATTGATGCGTTCGGGAGCAAGCCCTGAAGAGGCGTGTAAAACCATCACCAACAGGATCGCTCATATCTATAAAGGCTCTCCTGAAATGGAATACCTGCAGGTAGGATTTATTGCCATGAGTAAGGATGGAACCTACGGCTCTTTTTGTCTGCGTTCCGGGTTTAACTATGCCGTCAGATCTTCTGAGATCTCCAATTCGCTCATCGATGCTTCCTATAAGATAAAATGACCTTAACCAACTCACTTTAATGAAATATTTACTGCTATTATTTGTGCTGCTCAGTATGGGCTGCCGGGAACGCTCTGCCCGATCTGAAGAAAACGCCCTCCTGGTTGAATGGGAACTTCGCGAAAATCGTATGGATGATGAAGATAAATGGTTGTCGGTATTCAGGCTTGTAAACAGGACTCCACAACCCCTGAGCTCCTCCTGGGAATTGTTCTTTAACCATTCTCCCGGAAGGCTGGTCGATACCCTCGCTTCTGAGGAGTACGGGTATGAGATGAGGCACTGGGCCGGAGATCTCTACAGCATAACTCCCATAGATAAAAGTCTGAGGCTTGAGGTTGGGGATACCCTTGATATTCCTCTTATTGCCAATGGAACCATCATTAAGAACAGCGATGCTCCTGCCGGAATTTACCTGGTGATTGACGGGAATGATGAAAGGGTGATCTACCCGGAGTATCATCCCATTCCTATAGGTAAGGATGTTACATTATTTAAGGGTCGTACTCAGGTTATTCCGGATACTCCCGAAGAGCGGTATCGTACCTATGCTTCCTTAGAAGTATTACAAAAAGATGAGTTGAGTCCAATTACCCCGGAGCCTGTATCATGGAAGCTCAGAAAAGAGTCCATGGTTCTGAATGACGAAGTAAAGATCTGGGGTGCATTTGCCCTTAAGAATGAAATTGATCACCTCAAGGAATTCTTTCAAAATTCTTTCCGGCTAAAAGTAAATGAGATTACAGAAGAAGGTCAAAAGACAGATGGGATCGGACTTTTTCTGGATCCTTCGTTGGGAGAGGAAGAATACCACCTGGACATCGGGAAAAGCGGTGGCAAAATATCCGGTGGAAGCAGGGCTGCCGTTTTTTATGGGATTACCTCCCTGAAATCCCTAATCCTTAAAAAAGACGGCTATCTGGAATTACAAGGCGCCCTTATTCATGATTTTCCTGCTCATAATTACCGGGGGATGCATCTTGATGTGGCAAGGAACTTTTCTGAAGAGGAGGCTGTTCTGGAACTGCTGGATCAGATGGGGAGGCTAAAATTGAACACCTTTCATTTTCACCTGACCGATGACGAAGGGTGGCGTATAGAGATTCCCGGCCTGGAGGAACTTACACGGGTGGGAGCGGTTCGCCAACATACCCGGGATGAGATTAACGGACTTCACCACCAGTACGGATCGGCAACAACCACTTCGGGAAGTGGTTATTATTCGAGAGAAGCCTACATCAGAATATTAAAATACGCCGCCGAACGGCATATTGAGGTCATTCCTGAGATCGATCTTCCCGGACATGCCAGGGCGGCCATTGTGGCTATGAAGGCCAGAGAGAAAACCCTGCTTTCTTTAGGGGAGGAAGAAAAAGCCCGGGAATTTCTCCTCCATGACCCCGAGGATAACTCTTCATATTTATCCGTTCAAAATTATGACGATAACGTGGTCAATGTTTGTATGCCCTCCCTTTACACCTTTGTCGAAAAAGTGGTGTCCGAGCTGGAAGCAATGCATCGGGAATCAGGGACTCCCTTAAAGACCCTTCATATCGGAGGAGATGAAGTTCCTGTGGGCGTATGGGAGCAGAGTGCAGCCTGTTTGAATTTATTCCCCGGTCAAGAGGATGTGGTAAACCTGGCTAAGTTGTATTTCATTAATAACGTGAGCAAGATCCTGGAGCGTAAAAATATTCGAATGGCGGGTTGGGAAGAGATCGGACTACTTCATGAAGAAGGAGTTAAGAAGATCAATACAGCTCTGGCCACTCTAAACCCACCCCTGCTGTATCATTGGCATAATGCATCTACAGAAGGAAGCAGATTGGGGGAAGAACTGGCAGAGGCGGGTTACCCGGTAATTTTGAGTCATGTAACCCATCTGTATTTTGATATGGCTTATTCTTCCCATCCTGAAGACCGCGGTTTTTACTGGGGAGGATTTGTAGATACGAGAAGAGTCTTCAATTTCGAATTCCTCCCCTCATTTCATAAGGTGGAAGGTATCCAGGGGCAGCTTTGGTCTGAATTGATACACGACAAGGCAGCATTGCAATATGCGATATACCCGAAACTTTTCGCTCTGGGAGAACGCGCCTGGAAAGGTAATCCAAGAGCAGAAAAAGATGTAGCCTGGAACAGGTTTGCCAATCGCCTTGTACAATGGGAGCTCCCGCGTTTGGATGAGGATGAGATTGCCTACCGGATTCCTCCGCCAGGAGGCTTTATTAAAAACGACTCCCTGTATTTGAATACCGCATTTCCCGGGATGGATATAAGATACCTTGAAGCAGATAAAACCGACATGGCAGCAACCTATTCAGGTCCGGTTCCGGTAAAAGGAAAGGTCAGGGCCATAACCGTGAATCGCTTCGGGAGAAGCAGCAGGCCTGTCGTTATTGAGGAAGTTTCCAAAGGTTTCAAAGATTAAACCACCGGGGAGTTTCTTTTAACGATTTGTCTTAAGATGAGCACACTATGAATTTTTTATGGAGTAAACTTCAAGTTGTTCAGAACTTACGGTAAGTTGTTGGTCGAAAAAACTTTCAATTTTATCTATGTATAATCACATTTAGGTTCCATAACAACCAGCTAACGAGTAATCAGAACTTTAAATTTAAATCAATTCTATGTCACGAACTTTTCAAAGCTTAATGTTTTGTGCAGTCCTCTGTCTTTCGCAATGGGCCGCAGCACAATCTCAGGCGATTACCGGAACGGTGGTCAGTGAGGGAGATGGTGTGCCATTACCCGGTGTGACTGTTTCCCTAAAGGGATCCGCCTCCGGGACGTCTACTGATTTTAATGGTAATTATACCATTGAAGCCGGCCGGGATGCCGTCCTGGTATTTTCATATGTGGGCTTTACTACCCGGGAAATACCTGTGGAAGGGCAGTCGGTTATTAATGTAAGTTTACAGGAAGATACCCAGCAATTAGATGAGGTGGTAGTAACTGCTCTTGGGGTATCACGCGAAAAAAAGGCCCTGGGATATGCAGTTTCTGAATTGCAGAACGAGGACCTGACCACCGCTAAAGAACCCAACGTGGTGAATTCATTATCCGGTAAGGTTGCCGGGGTAGTGGTCACCCAATCTACTTCCGGTCCTGCCGGGGGAGCCAGGGTGGTGATCAGGGGTAACAACTCGATCACAGGAAATAACCAACCCTTGTATGTGGTAGATGGTATTCCGATCGATAACTCCGGATTCGGATCTGCTGCAGGCGCCAATACTTCAGAATTTAGCAGGGCCGATTACGGTACCGGTATTTCTGATATCAACCCCGAAGATATTGAAACCATGACCATTCTTAAAGGGCCGAACGCCGCTGCACTTTACGGTTCGAGGGCGAGTAACGGGGTTATTCTTATCACCACCAAAAAAGGAACCGCCGGACGAGGGATCGGGGTTACGATTAATTCTTCAGCCACGGTTGATACACCACTGCTTTTACCCGAGTTTCAAAACCAGTACGGTCGGGGTAGCCAGGGGAATTTCCCGCAGATCCCAGCAGGAGGTACCTTCGAAGAACAGGTAAATGCCGTAAAGAGTAATAGTTCATGGGGGCCTGCCTTTGATGGTTCTTCCCAGTTTTATTACACAGGAGAGGACAGGCCGTATGAGGCACAACCTGATAATGTGGAGGACTTTTTCAGAACGGGAACAACCTTCATAAATGCGGTTACTCTTACCGGAGGAAATCAGGACTCTAATGTGCTGTTCTCTTATACCCACACTGATGCCAATTCCATTCTCCCTAACTCTGAGGTGGTAAGACACAACTTTAATTTGCGTGGATTTACCAAGTTATCTGAGAAGTTCACCCTTGATTCTAAAGTGACCTATTTTGAGCAGGATGCGCAGAACAGGGCTACTCAGGGTACCGAAGGAGTGCTTGCCTATGTGTATACCATGCCGAGAAATGTAGTGCTCAATGATGTAAAGCGTTTCCAGGATCTTGAGAATCCGGTAAACCCGGCTGCACCGTACAATGTGATCTCCTGGGGAACTTCTGGAAACCCTTACTGGATCCTGGAGAATGATATCAACCAGGATACCAGGAAGAGGATCACGGGGTTTGCTAAAATTGATTATCAGTTCACCGATTGGCTTTCGGCTTTTGCCAGGATCGGTACCGATATGGTGAAGCAGGATATATTTACGGCCAACCAGTTCGGACATCACTTCAACCAGGAAGGAGCGCTCTTCATTAACGAAAATACCGTGGGAGAGACCAACGCTGATTTCCTGATCACGGCCAATAAAAATATCACAGAGAAACTGAATCTTAATGCCAGTTTCGGAGGTAACCACTCGTACAGAACCTATAAGGGTATCGGGATCAACGGACGAGGGTTTAAGATACCTACCCGAATCACGGTATCGAACCTGCAGGACCCTATGCAATCCTATGTACCCCTGCAGGAAAAGAAGGTAAACTCCCTCTATGGAGCTGCTTCTTTTGCCTGGGATAACTTCCTGTATCTTGACCTTACCGGTAGAAATGACTGGTCTTCCACCTTATCAGAAGATAACCGCTCCTATTTCTATCCATCAGCGAGTTTTAGTTTTATTCCTTCAACAGCCTTTGATTTCCAGGGTACAGCCATCGACTTTCTTAAGTTAAGAGCGAGTTGGGCACAGGTAGGTAACGATACCGGGGTTTATCAGCTTACAGAAACCTTTAACCTTGCCGCCAACGGGTATCTCGGGCTTACACAGATTTCAAGACCGGATGTAAGAGCTAATGAAAACCTGCGTCCGGAAGAAGTGACCTCCATCGAATTTGGGGTAGAGTTCAGGATGTTCGAAAACAGACTCTTCCTGGATGCTTCTTACTACGATATTCGATCGCGTGACCTGATCTTTGATGTGCCGGTTCCGCAGTCTACAGGATATAGTTTCTTCCGTGAGAATGTAGGGGAGCTTACCAATAAAGGATTTGAACTCCTGATGGGAGGAACTCCCGTTCGAACAGAAGATTTCAGCTGGGAGATCTCAGCCAATATCGCAAAGAATGAAAACAAGCTGACAGAGCTTATCGAAGACCTGGATAATTTCTCCTTTACCGGAAACAACGCCGGTACCGTTAAGGTACAAGCCACCGTAGGGGGAGGTTTCGGAGAGATCTGGGGTACAGATTATAAGCGAGTTCAAGACGGGCCTAATGCCGGAGCCCTTATTTTAGATAATGCCGGGAGGCCACAGGGCTCAGATGAGTTGGTAAAGCTCGGAAATTACCAGCCGGATATGATAGGAGGTATCACCAATTCTTTTGATTACAGGAATTTCGGATTCCGTTTCCTTGTCGATTACCGAATCGGAGGAGAGGTGTTCTCGGGTACAGATGCCGCTCTTGACGCTTCGGGAGTTTCAGAAAGAACCCTGCAGTATCGTGAAGATGGAGTGGTGCTGGACGGGTTTGTAGATGATGGAGCCGGAAACCTGACTCCCAATGCTACCTCGATTACAGCACAACAATACTGGGGCAGCGTTAGCGGGATCGCTTCCAATTACGTGTATTCTCAGACCAATGTGAGGCTGCGCGAAGTAGCCCTGACCTATAATTTCCCGGCCAAGATGCTAGAGCGCACCTTCCTAAGTGGTGCCTCGGTTAGCCTTACAGGAAGAAACCTCTTCTTTATATACAAGGAGATGGATAATTTTGATCCGGAATCCAGCTTTTCTACCAGCAACTTTGCCCAGGGGGTATTGTATAACAACCTGCCCACTACCAGAAGTGTAGGTATGAATGTTAATCTTAAATTTTAAGCCATTATGAAAAGAATATTATATACAGCAGGAATGATCACTGGGTTGTTACTTTCCTCTTGTACTTCCGACTTTAATGAGATTAACCAGGATCCTAATGGTTTTCTTCCGGAAGAGGTGAGTGCAAAGTATTTCCTTACCGAACCCCTTTTTAAATTGTTTGGTCCCGACCGTTTTCCTTACTGGAGAGCACATCTGATCCATGCCGATCGCTATGCCGGACATTTCACCTTTGGACATCACGGCTCCTGGTGGAGCGACGGACTGAGCTATGCCTACAATGCCGGATATACCGATGCATCATGGGGATGGCTGGAAGGAGCTTTCGGAGGGATCGATAATTTTCTGAAACTCACCAACGAAGGTGGGCAGTTCGAGAATGAATATATGTATGCCATTGGTTTGGTTACCAAATCTCTCTTTTACCAAATGTACACCGATACCTTCGGGATGATCCCTTTTAGTGAGGCGGGGGTAGACGGAATCGTTACCCCGAAGTTTGATTCTCAGGCAGAGATCTATAAAGGGGCAATAGCCGACCTTGATCTGGCCATGCAGATTATTGGTGATACAGAACGAACCGGGGTGGGGATTGATGATGTGGCAGAAAATGATGTGTACTGCCAGGGTGATCTTCAAAAATGGAAAAGACTTGCCAACACCCTGAAGTTGAGAATGGCCCTTCGGGCCAATGGGGCTGCAGGAGATGACTTTTCTGCAAACGCCATTAATCAAGCGCTGGCAGCACCTCTTTTAGATGACGCCAGTGGTAGTGTACTCATGCCAAAAGATACCGAGATCACACAATGGTCAAGTGCTGCCTATGGCGACATCTGGCACAACTTCGGTGGTTTAGGGTCAAAATGGACCATTGGGAAGGTACTTATAGATTACCTGAGAGATAATAATGATCCGCGGCTGGCTGTTTACGCCAAGCCTGCAGCCGGAGGTGATGTAACCTTTACCCGCCCAGCCGAAGGAGAGGCTGCAACCAATTTTGAGGCAAGAGTGAACTATATCATCAGCCTGCTCGACGATGCCGGGGCAGATTATTCGGCTACCGGCGTGGGTACCGATGAGGTTACCATAAGTCTTGCCTCGGGACAGTATATCGGGCAGCCTTCAAGACTGAATGGTCAAACTGCACCTTATGCCAATTACAACTTGTTCAGTACCCCTTCTGATATGGTGATTCAGCCAAAGATGTCAGGAAATATGTATCCTGAAATTGTAATGACATCTGCAGAGGCTTATTTCCTAAGGGCAGAGGCAGCGGTGAAAGGACTGGGCTCTGATGATGCCCAGCTGATGATGGAAAAAGGTATAGTGGAAGCTATGAAGGTATGGGGAATTGGAGAAGGCGACGCCCAAACCTATATCGCCTCTGCACCCCTGGCCGATATTACCGCGGGAACGGTGGAGGAGAAACTGGAAAAAATAGCCGTTCAGAGATGGATCGCGAACTATACGGATGGATTTGAAGCCTGGGCCGTAGTGAGAGATACAGGATATCCTGCCGAACTGGCCCAGGGTGTTTCAGACCTTGTATTGTTTGAGCCGGGTACTCTCAATGGCGCTTATCCGCAACGCATGCGATACGGAACGAATGTACAGACCAGTAATGGTAGTAACTACCAGACAGCTGTGTCTGCACAAGGACCCGATACCCAGGCCACCAAACTTTGGTGGGCAAACTAGAAAATAATTGTTTTTTATTAGTTACTATTAGCTTGTTGAGCTCCAAAAAGGAGGGGAAGATTCCCCTCCTTTTTTTGTTGGTTCATAGGATAGGGTTTGTCGTTTCATACAAGTTTTAGCCCTGTGTTGTTGGGGGTCAGGCAGCCGTTGTTAGTCGAATAAATACCTGTAAGATCATCGGTTTTCCGAACTTGTTAATGGATAGCGGCACTCATACAATCGCAATTATTTGCAGTTTTACGCTGTAAATTATGCAGTATAATGCCATAATATTTTGTATTTTAGTTCTAATAGTTGCAGGAATCTATTCTGGCGATGGATCTTTAAGGCGGCTGTTAGATAACAAAAACATTAAATTATAAAGCCATGATAGCTGAAGAGCAATTAAGAAATTTAACAGATATCAGTTACCAGGAGGCGGGGATCTATGAGAATACCCGTTTCGAGAAAATTCATAATGTGGTCTATGATGATGCCCATTATGCCTCTTCAGTGGTGGCTGCCGAAATAGCTCAACTCATACGCGAGAGGGAGCAGGAAGGGCGACCATGTGTTCTTGGTTTGGCCACCGGATCTTCCCCGATACGGGTGTATGAGGAGTTGGTGCGATTGCATCGGGAAGAAGGCCTGAGCTTCAAAAATGTGGTTACCTTCAATCTTGATGAATACTATCCGATGTCAAACCAAAATGTACAGAGTTACCATTATTTCATGCAGGAATACCTTTTTAAGCATATTGATATTCCTGAAGAGAATATCAATATCCCCAAGGGTGACCTGGAACCGGAAGAGGTGCTGGAGTTTTGTGTGTCTTATGAGAAGAAGATCAAATCATATGGCGGTTTGGATTTTCAGTTATTGGGAATTGGAAGAACAGGGCATATCGGATTCAACGAGCCGGGGTCTCATTTTAATTCACGTACGAGATTGATAACCCTCGATCACCTGACACGTTCTGATGCGGCTCCTGCCTTCCTGGGTATTGAAAACGTGCCCAAAAAGGCCATAACCATGGGTATACGCACGGTGCTTGATGCCCGTCGCGTGGTACTTCTGGCCTGGGGGCAGAATAAGGCAGAGATCGTGCAAAAAGCCGTTGAAGGGGAGATAACCTCCCAGGTGCCTTCCACCTATTTACAGGAACACGATAATACTACTTTTATTCTCGATAAAGGTGCTGCTTCAGAGTTAACGCGAATTAAGACTCCATGGTTAGTGGGGCCTTGCGAATGGACAACTGAGCTCACGAGAAAAGCAGTGGTGTGGTTATGCGATAAAGCCCAGAAGTCTATTCTCAGGCTCACCGATAAGGATTATAATGATAACGGGATGGAAGGCCTGCTTACCAAAGAAGGTTCTTCATACAACCTGAACATTAAAATGTTCAATGTGTTACAACATACTATTACGGGGTGGCCCGGAGGGAAGCCCCATGCCGACGATTCCAATAGGCCTGAGCGTTCAGAGCCTGCGAAGAAGAGGGTGATCATCTTTAGTCCGCATCCCGATGACGACGTTATTTCCATGGGGGGCACCTTTGATCGTCTTATAGAGCAGGGGCATGAGGTGCATGTGGCCTACCAGACTTCCGGGAATATAGCTGTATCTAATCACGAGGCCATCAAGTTTGCCGAGGTAGCCGGGCAATTGAGTCCGAAGGAAACCATTTACAAGCAGATCCTGGAAAGTATCAGGGCTAACAATGAAAGGGGTATTGATGCTCCGGAGGTTAGAGCCTTGAAAGGTTTGATCCGTCAAAAGGAATCACTTGGTGCCACCAGGTACCTCGGGTTGCCTGATGAGCAGGTTCACTTCCTTAAACTTCCGTTCTACGAAACCGGAGCTATCAAGAAGAATCCTCTTGGCCGGGAAGATATAAATATTATGTGCAGCATTATTGAGGCGGTTAAGCCTCATCAGATCTACGCTGCAGGTGATCTGGCAGATCCGCATGGCACTCATAAGGTGTGTCTTGACGCCTTGTTCGGGGCTGTTGATGTGCTTAAGGAAAAAGAGTTTATGAAAGATTGCTGGGTATGGCTGTACCGGGGGGCATGGCACGAGTGGGATATGCACGAGATCGAAATGGCGGTGCCTATGAGTCCGGACCAGGTGTTAAAAAAACGAAATGCGATCTTCTTTCACCAGTCTCAAAAAGACGGGGTGATGTTCCAGGGCGACGATTCCAGGGAATTCTGGGTACGTGCCGAAGAACGCAACAAGGAAACCGCTGCCAAATACCATAAACTCGGACTGGCCGATTATGCCGCTATAGAGGCGTTTAAGAGATACTATTTTTAATCGAATACTATGATAGTTATTGCCGACGGTGGCTCTACAAAATGCGATTGGATACTTTTTGATGCCAATGGTTCAACCCGGTTTAAGGTGCGAACCAAAGGGTTGAATCCGAGTATGCTGAAACGCAAAGAGATCGAGGAGCGGCTATACGAATCTCAGGACCTTGCCGATTTCCGTCGCATGGTCACCGGAGTGTATTTTTACGGGGCCGGTTGTGGGACTCCAAAGTATGCGGCTTTGTTGGAAAAAGGGCTGGCGGCCTTTTTTGAGAATGCCATGCCTGTCAGGGTAAGAGAAGATCTGGCCGGCGCCGTGTACAGTTGTACTGCAGAACCTGCGGTGGTAGCCATTCTTGGTACAGGATCTAACTGTTGTTATTTTAATGGAACCGATATCGAAGTTCGTATGCCGTCTCTGGGGTATACACTGATGGATGATGCCAGCGGAAATCACCTGGGTAAGTTATTGCTCAGGGCGTTTTACTTTAAGCAGATGCCGGCAGACCTCGAAGGTCTGTTCAGGGCCGAATTCAAGTTAAAGCCCGCGAAGGTCAAAAAACATCTTTACAAGAAAACATATCCCAATGCCTACCTCGCTTCCTTTGCTCCCTTCGCCCTGGGGCATCAGGAGCATCCGTTCATGCAAGGCCTGTTGAGGTCGGCTTTTACATCTTTTATTGAAACCCATCTGGGCTTTTATACGGAGGAGTGCCGGGAAGTTCCGGTGCATTTCGTGGGATCAGTAGCCTACCACGCCCGAAAGTTGATCTCGGCGATGTTGGAGGAAAAGGGAATGATTCCCGGAAAATTCATTCGCAGGCCTATAGACGGCCTTCTGGAATACCACCGGGATCATCATGAACCATTTTCAGGAGATTCACCCCTGAAGTAAAGGGATCACTGATGCGTGATTCTGCTCTTTGGCATGGTCAAGGGCGGTCTGGCCGGCACTGTCGGTAACGGTCTTGTCTGCCCCGTACTCGAGGAGTAATTTAACGATATCGGCCTTGCCAAAGGTGGCGGCGAAAATTAAGGCCGTTGATTTGTTGCCGTTGGTAATGTTCGGATCGGCCCCGGCCTCCAGAAGCATTTGAGCAATATTGGTGAAACCCTTAAATGCCACCCCCATCAATGCCGTATTGCCCGAAGGGTCCTTGGCATCGATCTCCGGTTTGAATTCCAGTAACAAACGGGTCATTTCCATTAACCCGAAATAGGTGGAAAGCAACAACGGACTCGATCCTCGTTGGTCTGTAGCGTTGATCATTTCCGGGTTTTCGGTGAGGATGGTCTTTACCTTGTTCAGGTGATTCTCACGTATAGCAGTAAATAGTGTTGTGGTATCCATGTTGTAAATATAAGAAATACGATGCTCCCGCTTCGCGTGATCAATTATAGATTATAAATGATGAATTATAAATTTTTTTGTTTCGTCTACACGACGACCTATCTGGAGGACAGGCATGTTGATTCGTCATGGCTTCGACCTTCCCGCCTTCCGGCCCCTTCACTAAAAAGGTCCACAGGACCTTTTCTAAACGTTCGGTCCTCCGTCTACCCGCCTACCTATCTGCATAACCGCATAACGGTATAACTGCGCAACCTTGTAACTCCCCTCCATATTCCTTATTTTGCATAGTATAAAATCGCTTTAAATGGGAAAGAAATTAGACAGTGTATTTTTTGAAGGGGCTATTCCGGCTGAATTTTTAGCAGAGGTGATCGGGACATATCGGGTTAAGTCAGGTACCGGGGGGCATACTGTTTTTATGGGACAGGTCAGGGCCGATGAGGTCGAAGGGAAAACGGTAAGCGCTATCGAGTTCAGTACCTATGCTTCCATGGCTCATGAAAAACTTAAGGAAATTCGCAAAGAGGCCTTTGAAAAGTACCCGTTACATGATTTGCATGTTTTTCACAGTACCGGTAGAGTGGAAGTCGGAGAGATCTGTTTTGTGGTTTTTGTCTCTGCAGAAAGACGAAAGTTCATCTATAAAGCCACCGAAGAGATCGTTGAGCGTATTAAATCGGAAGTGCCAATTTTCGGTAAAGAGATCTTTGAAGATGAATCCCACCAGTGGAAGGTGAATACCGATGGGTAAGATTCTGCGATGCAGCATCTTAATTATAGATGGTAAATTATAAATTGTTTATTACCATAACCTCCTAACCGTATCATCCACCGAAGCTTTAGCGTAGGTGGGCATACCTTCTCTCCGAATGAAAAAAATACTCCTACTTATCCTGCTCTTATCATTTAGTTCCTGCCTGTTGATTCAGGATGGTATCCGCATACAGGTTGAGAATAATTCAGATGATGTAATTACTGAAGTTAAATTTTTCACTTCAGATTCAGCAAGGTCGACCGGTAAACTGCAATTAGGGCCTGGAGATTATTTTATGGATTTTCACGACATGAGTCATGATCAGTCAGACGGTAATTACAAGCTACAATTTAAACGAATTGATGGTGAGGTTATAAATATACCTCATGGTTATTATACCAATGGAGGCGCTTTAGAAAGTCGTCTGATTTTCGATATCAAAAATGATACTGTTATCGTTGAGAGTAAGGAATATTTTTAATGATTAAACCGATTTACTTATGCTTTTAATGGATTTTTCATCCATCATTCATAATCCATCATTCATAATCCATAATCCATAATCCACTATCACCGCGTTACCCCATAACTTCTATAGAAACCACATACCCCTCATTACTTCTCACGTTAAACACGGTCTGGTCTTCAAAGATCAGGTACTGTCCTTTAATACCTTTTAAAATGCCTTCGTATTCAGGAGTTTTATCGAGATTGAGGCTCTTTGGTTTTTGAGGGTACTGCAAGACGGGGAATTCTATATTGGTTTCCTTATTGCTGGCTATAAAATAATCTTTAGCCTCCTCGGGAATGTACTGTTTGAGGTCGTCCCGGTATTTTACCAGGTCTTCATCATCCACATCATTTTTCAGCATCTTCCTCCAATTGGTCTTATCGGCAATATGCTCTTTCAGGGCTACTTCTGTGATCCCGGCCAGGTAACGGTTAGGTACCTCAACGATCTCTATGGCCTCATGAGCCCCCTGGTCGATCCAACGGGTAGGCACCTGGGTTTTCCTGGTTACCCCCACTTTTATATTACTGGAATTGGCCAGGTATACTATATGGGGTTGTAGTTGCACCCGCTTTTCGTATTCCAGGTCCCGGTCTTCTTCACCGGTATGCGCCTTTGAAAGCTCGGGCTTCATGATCCATTCTGCGGCCTGGGGTACTTCAAAAAAACAGCTCTGACAGAAACCTTGTCGGTAAATGGGTTTGTTGAGTCCGCAATTCAGACATTGGTGTTTGACGAAGCGAATCTTCACTGTTTTGTCCAGTAATTGATTGAGATTCAGAAAATCATTTTCAAAGACCAGGTAATAGTTGACCGGACTGGTGAATTCGGTTTCCATTTTAGTGAGAACGCCTTCGTACATGTGTAAAGTTTTTTGCTATTTTTATCCAAATATAATTCAAAAAAATGCCAATCCCCTTATTTCATTCTGTGGCCTCCTGGCTTTTAAAAAAGCGATTTCATCAGATCGAACTTTTCTTAAAATACCCGGCGGAAGTGCAGACAGAAGTATTGCATCAGCTGCTTTCGGTGTCTTATGACACAGAGGTGGGAAAAACCTTTGGTTACAGTTCTGTGAAGGGCTATGAAGACTTTGCAAGAAGGGTTCCTGTAAGTCGGTACGAAGATTTGGAGCCTATGATAGAAAGGGCAAGAAAAGGGGAGTCTAATATTTTCTGGCCAACTCCGATCAAGTGGTTTGCCAAAAGCAGTGGTACGACCAATGCGAAGAGCAAGTTCATTCCTGTAAGCAATGAGTCTTTAGAAGATTGTCATTTTAAGGCGGGCAAAGATATGCTGTCGCTCTATTTTAACAACAATGAGAATTCCAAGCTTTTTAACGGGAAGAGTCTTCGGTTGGGAGGAAGCAAGGAAATTCACCAGGATCGTAATACCTTCTTCGGAGATCTTTCGGCCATTATTATAGACAACCTGCCTTTTTGGGCTGAGATGAGCAGCACTCCCAGTAATAAGGTCTCGCTAATGACCGAGTGGGAGACGAAGCTGGAAGCTATCGTTGCCGAGACCATACAGGAAGATGTGACCAGTTTTGCCGGGGTACCCTCTTGGATGCTCGTACTCTTGAACCGGGTATTGGAGCGAACCGGGAAAGAAAACCTTTTTGAGGTTTGGGAAAACCTGGAGGTTTATTTTCACGGAGGGGTTAGCTTTAATCCGTACCGGGAGCAATACGAAAAGATCCTCCCCAGGGAGAATTTTCAGTATTATGAGATCTATAATGCCTCGGAAGGATTTTTCGCCATCCAGGATCGGAATGATTCAGATGAGCTTCTGTTGATGCTTGATTATGGTATTTTTTATGAGTTTATCCCGATGGATACCTATGGAACCCCTGATGAAAAGATAATACCGCTGTGGGAGGTTGAAAAAGGAAAGAACTATGCCTTGGTTATTACTACCAATGCCGGGTTATGGCGTTACCTGATCGGTGATACCGTCCGCTTTACCTCAGTAGCTCCCTACCGCATTAAAGTAACCGGCCGTACCAAGCATCATATCAATGTTTTTGGTGAAGAGCTGATCATAGAGAATGCTGAAGAAGCATTAAAACGTACCTGCAAGGAAACAGGAGCAGAGATCATAGATTATACTGTTGCCCCTGTATTTATGGTAGGTAAAGAAAAAGGAGCCCACGAATGGTTGATCGAATTTCGTAAACACCCGGAAAACACGGGTGATTTCCTGGATCTCCTGGACGATCACCTGCAATCGCTGAATTCTGATTATGAGGCCAAACGCTACAACAATATGACGCTTAACAGGCCATTGCTCAATGTGGCCCGGGAGAACTTGTTTTACGACTGGCTAAAAAAGCACGATAAGCTCGGGGGCCAGCATAAGGTGCCTAGATTATCAAACTCCAGAAAATATCTTGAGGAACTTCTTAAGATGAACTAGGGTATGTTTGCCACTTCTGAAGGATTAAAAACGATATAGGTTCTTAAAAATGTTCCGCGAAGTCTGTGACTTCGTGGAAATACTTTTCTGCTCTCCTTCCACGGATCAAATTGAATTGACAGGTCTATAGACCTGACTTACAGGGTAGATAATCTTAGGTTTACATGATACTCCGAAGTCACAGACTTTGGAGAGCTTTAGCTTGAATACTTAATTTACGTCACTGTTGATCAATCGATAAATAAGCAATGCCGTTCTTTTGGTAAGGGCTTCAAAAGTATTCAGATCTACCGTTTCTTCTATGGTGTGCGCTCCCCTTCCCATGGTGCCCAGGCCGTCCAGGCCGTCAACATAAGAAGCAATAAACGAAATGTCTGCTGCACCTCTTCTGCCCGGGTCGTAGGCTATAACCTCGCCCTGATCCAGATCCCGGCTTACCTGATCCAGAACTTTTAATAAAGCCATATTTCCTTCAGTAGGAGGCATGGCCGGGTAACTGTCGGTAAATGATATCTCTGCTGAGGTTTGAGGGAGGTTTTCGTTTACAATACGCTGCATAACAGCCCTGGCACTATCTTTCTGAGATTCGGTAATAAACCGGAGACCGCCGCTTACCATCGCAGTTTGCGAAACAACATTGCTTTTTCCGAAGGCGGTGCCTTTGGTGGGGTCATCTGATTCGATCTTGGTGCCTCCGAGGATCACTCCGGGATTAAACGTCAGGTATTTTACATCGTGTAATTCTTCATAAAAACTGTTCAGGATCCTGGAGGTTTCAAAGATGGCTCCGGCACCGGTTCTGTCGCTGAAGATTCCTGAAGAGTGAGCACGTTTACCTGACACCTTTAGCTGCCATCCTGAAGAACCTCTTCGGGCTACCGTGGCATATTCAAACCCACTGGACGTTTCAAAGCCCAGAGCTATGTCGCTTTTTTTAGCTGCCTCAATAAGATCTTTCCTGCTGATGGAAAGTGGTTTTCCGGTGCTTTCTTCGTCTCCGGTCAACGCCACAATGATCTGGGTGTTCTCAAGGGCTCCATGCTCATAGAGTGCTTTTAAGGCGTAAATGATAATGGCATTTCCCCCTTTCATGTCATTAGCACCCGGCCCGGCCGCTGTAGAGTCGTTGAGTACTGTGAATTCCTGGAACGGACTATCTTCTTCAAACACCGTATCTAAATGTCCTATGAGTAAAAGCTTTTTTCCCTTAGTGCCTTGCCGTTCGGCAAACAAGTGACCGGCACGTTTCATTTCTTCCGGCATGGCGATCCATCTTGTATTGAATCCAAGGGCGTCGAGTTCTTCCTGGTACAGCCCAGATACTTCTTTTACACCTTCGATGTTCAGGGTGCCGCTATTGGTGTTTACAGTATGCTTTAAAAATTCTACCGCCTCAGCATGGTTGGCAGTTACCGAGTTTACAATAGCTTGCTCGATAGCGGTTAGGGTCTGCGCAAAGACAGTACATGTTGAGAATAGTAGCGCGATTGTAGGTAAAAGTCGTTGAAACATCGGAAAAATATTTCTTTAAAAATAGTCATTCCGTAGTTTCTAAAACAAAAAAATCCGAACCCTTTTGAAGGGTTCGGATCTATAACTTGAAAAACAGTGGTATTAAGAAACTGCTTTTAACTTGCTTATCTGAGATTTTGTGAGCTTCTCCTGAGCATAGGATTTGTCCACTAAAAATTCGCTTTCGTCACCGCTCGGCAGTTCAAACATTGCATCGGTAAGAATGGTTTCACAAAGCGATCGTAATCCTCGTGCTCCGAGATTGTATTCAATGGCTTTCTCTACGATGAAATCCAATGCTTCATCCTTGATCTCGAACTTGATATTGTCCATTTCAAACAGTTTCTCATACTGTTTGATGATGGCATTTTTTGGTTCTGTAAGGATAGAGCGCAAGGTCTTCGCGTCCAGCGGATCCATATGGGTTAATACCGGAAGTCGTCCGATGATCTCCGGAATAAGGCCGAAATCCTTCAGGTCTTTAGGGATGATGTACTGAAGCAGATTTTCTTTATCCAGTAATTCTTCCTCTTTGGCAGTGTTGTATCCAACGGCCTGCATATTTAAACGCTTCGAAATATTTCTTTCGATCCCGTCGAATGCACCTCCGGCAACAAAAAGAATATTTTCAGTATTGACCTCAATGAATTTCTGATCGGGGTGTTTACGACCTCCTTTAGGCGGCACATTTACAGTAGTACCCTCCAGGAGTTTCAACAGGGCCTGTTGAACGCCCTCGCCGGAAACATCTCTGGTAATGGAAGGGTTGTCGCTTTTACGGGCGATCTTGTCGATCTCGTCTATAAATACAATACCGCGCTCTGCTTTTTCCAGGTTGTAATCTGCGGCCTGTAACAGGCGCGTCAGGATGCTTTCCACATCTTCACCTACATATCCGGCCTCGGTAAGCACGGTTGCGTCTACAATGGCTAAAGGCACATTGAGCATCTTGGCGATGGTCTTTGCCATAAGGGTTTTACCGGTACCGGTTTGCCCCACCATGATAATATTACTCTTTTGAATTTCGATATCTTCCTTAGAGGCGGGCTGGAGTAATCTTTTGTAGTGATTATAAACGGCAACAGACATAACTTTTTTAGTCGCGTCCTGACCGATTATAAATTGATCAAGAAACTCCTTGATCTCTCTGGGTTTCTTAAGTACCAGTTCTGCCGAAAGTTCGTTTGACTTCGACTGACTGGTTTCTTCAAGTACGATCCCGTGAGCCTGCTCTATACAACGGTCACAAATATGAGCGTCCAATCCCGCAATAAGCAGGTTGGTCTCAGGTTTTTTACGACCGCAAAAAGAACATTCCAGGTTTTCTTTTGTCATCTTAAAATCGCTTTCCAAAACTGACCCGTTTCACGGATCAATTTTTATTTACACATCATTTTGTGTTGCAGGGCGATGTTACTCACGCTCCAACACTTCATCTATCATTCCGTAATCTTTGGCCTCTCTGGCTCCCATCCAGTAATCGCGATCACTGTCTTCATTGACTTTTTCTACACTTTGTCCGGAGTGTTTCGCAATGATCTGGTAGAGTTCATCTTTTATTTTCAGGATCTCTCTTGCTGTGATCTCTATGTCACTGGCCTGACCCTGTGCGCCACCAAGGGGTTGATGTATCATGACCCTTGAATGGGGTAGTGCTGAACGTTTTCCTTTTTCTCCTGCACAAAGAAGTACAGCCCCCATAGATGCGGCCATTCCTGTACAGATGGTAGCTACGTCCGGTCTGATGTATTGCATGGTATCATAGATACCGAGGCCTGCGTATACACTTCCTCCCGGAGAGTTAATATAGATCTGAATATCTTTTGAAGCATCGGTGCTCTCCAGGAACAATAACTGGGCCTGAACAATATTTGCCACCTGGTCATTGATGCCGGTACCTAAAAAGATAATGCGGTCCATCATCAACCTTGAAAATACATCCATAGCAACAGCGTTCATCTGGCGCTCTTCAATAATATTCGGGGTGAGCCCAACCGGGGTCATGGAACTAACGATACTATCGTAATACGTACTGCTGATTCCCTGATCTTTGGTTGCAAATGCTCTGAATTCTCTTTCTATGTTCATAGGGTTTTGATTGACTAAAGGTTTGTATAAAAAAGGCGTTAAACCTTACGCTCTAACGCCTTAAATATACTTATTTATTTTTTACAGATTACCCATAAACTTCTTTAACAAAGTCATCATAAGTAATCTCTTTAGTCTTCAGATTTGCTTTCTCTTTATAGAGTTTTGTAAGCTTCTGGCTCATGAGCTGTTCAGACAATCTCCTAACCTCGTCCTGATTGGTAAGAACTCTTCCGGCAATGTCTTCCAAAACGTTTTCATCCGGATCGGTCTGACCAAACTGAGCCATCTGTGCTCTAACGAATTCCTTAGCGTAGTCTTTCAGGTCTTCGTATTTGGTTTCGATATTGTTATCCTTGATCAGTTTTCCTTCGATCAACTGATAACGCAGACCTTGTTCAGACTTTTCGTATTCTTCTTTTGCCTGCTCATCGCTTAATTCCTGTTCGCCGGTAGTCTGGATCCATTTCTGAAGGAATTCTGCAGGTAGGTCGAACTTGGTGTTTTCTACCAGGTACTCAGTGATGTCATTCAGCAATTTCTGATCTGATTGCTGCTGAAATTGTTTCTCAGCATCTTCCTTGATCTTGGCTCGCATTTCCTCTTCAGACTTCACTACCTCAGGTCCGAATAGTTTATCGAACAATTCCTGATTCAGTTCGGCAGCTTCTCTCTTATTGATCTCTTCAATGCTGAAAGTAAGGGCGATATCCAGGTCGTGTACCTCGTCATGACTCACCTGAAGTGCCTGCATAAGCTGGTGATCATCTTCAAAAAGGTTCTTTGATTTCAACTCAAGAACGTCTCCTGCCTTAGCCCCGGTGAATTTTTTAGCATTGGTTTTACCTTTGATCTTGTCAAGGGTAAAGGTGTATCTGTTTTCGATCTCCTTCTCTTCGTTTTTGAAGGTACCGGTGATCTCACTATCGTCATTTACTTCCTCCTGAGAGATAAGTTTCCCGTATTGCTTTGCGATGCGGTCAACCTGATCATCGATCATTTTGTCATCAGCAATGATGTTGTAGTGGGTGATCGGCTTTTTGGTGTTCAGGTCTACTTCAAAATCAGGTGCCAATCCGAGCTCAAATTCAAAATTGAACTCTTCAGCATCCCAATCAAGGTTGTCCTGAGCCTTAGGAAGCGGGTTCCCAAGAACATCCAGCTTTTCTTCCGTAAGGTATTTGTTAAGGGAGTCTTGAAGAAGCTTGTTAACTTCGTCAACCAATACGGCTTTTCCGTATTGCTTCTTTACCAATCCCATAGGTACATGCCCTTTTCTGAATCCGGGTATGTTCGCATTTTTGCGGTAATCGGTAAGGATCTTATCTACTCGGTCACTGTAATCTTCTTTAGTGATTGCAACTTTTACAATTGCGTTCAGCTCATCAATTTGCTCTCTTGTAATATTCATTCGTACTAAAATATATTATAAACCCCTTAAATTCGGCTTGCAAAAATAGTACAAAATACCAACTCCCCAAACTTTTTAAGTTGCTGAAATACAAATTATTAAAATTTTAATATTCCGTTAGGAGGCTACAATGCTGAAATAGTGCTATGTGTGCGTAAAAAGAGACCTTTTGTGAATGAATGCTAGTTTCGGGGTTTTTCTTTTTCTTCCTTAGTAAGTGACTGAAGAAAGGACTGTAATACCGAAAGAAGTAAACTGAATAAGAGCGCCCACCAAAAACTGTTCACGTGAAATCCGTCGATCAGACCGTCGGCCATTTGAATAATAAAGGCGTTGATGCATAAGAGAAACAGCCCCAGGGTCAGGATGGTTACAGGCAGGGTGAAAAGGATAAGAAGCGGTTTTACAAAAAGATTGAGCAGGCTCAGAGCAAAGGCCACCCAAATGGCAGTTCCAAAACTGTCTACACTTACCCCGGGAAGGATGTTTTCCAGGATGAAAACCGCTAAAGCGGTCAGGAGAAGGTTGAAAATATACTTCATAAGATGGCTTTATTGTCTAAATATAAAGAATTTTCCAACATTCTCCTGAGGCTTTTATAAGTGCTTATTGCACAAATATGGTGGGGTAATTGCCGGGATCTACTCCCGGAATATTGGCATCGTAGCTTTCGTTTATCGCTCTGATGATCTCATCGGCTACCACGGCGTAACCTCTTGGAGTAAGGTGTATGCCGTCAAGAGAAAATGCTCCTCCTGTACCAAAGGTGGTGGTGATCTCTCCGCCATTGTACTGGTAACCGGAGAGGACGATCTCTTCATAAAGGCTTTCAAAATCTAAAAGAATAAGATCGTTTTGCTGGGCAAGTCCGCTTAGGGTGGTGTTGTAAGCACTTCTAGCTGTATTAATGGCATTGATCTCTTCGTTGTCAAGAGCATCTTTGTCGTCAATGCCGTTGATGGCTGCAAGTACAAGCCCTGCTTCTGCCTCGGTAATTGTGGCTCCTGCTTGAAGTTTACCCAGTACCTGCAGTACTTCGTTGCTAATGGCAACACTACCATAGCCGGCAGTACGCAAAGCTGTTTGGTCGATGGTAAGTACAATTCGTTCTTCTTCTGTCATTTGTCTGAAACCAAGCGGATTGGTTTGACTAGCCGGGGTATCAATGAGCCATCTGTTGGGTCCTTCGTTAAAAGTGATAGCGTATTGAGAAGCTATCTGCTGTGCCTGGGCTGCGGGAACCCCCTGGTCGATAAGGCCTTGAGTAGTAATACCTGCTACGGCCTGGAAAAACAGGGTTAGTTGTTGTGCTTGTTCGGCATTAAGAACCAAAGCGTTATTGGGAACCGTGGTAAAGAAGGGTATTTTGGTAACGTCAGGTATATTGATCACTACCCCTTTGGCTCCGTTGGCAGTCATTGCACTTACCACTTGCGAGGTAGTGGCTGCAAAAACATTCGGGTCGGTAATATCATTATTGGCATATGAAGCAGGATTCAGGTTCCCGGTTTGATCAACACCGGTACCTCCTGATATGGCGTAGGTAAGAACGTCGTTATTACCGATCCATATCGAAAAGAAGGTAGGATTCTGAGCTGCAGCATCAGCCAAAACAGTGGTTTCTGAAGAACTGGCCATTCTTGCGAAATACGGATTGGCACTGGTCCCGATTCCGGCAATATTTCCATACCCCGGCGCTACCAGATGATAACTCTTTGCTCCGGGTACTGCCATGTTGTTGAAGGGGCCCTCCAGGGTATTCGTTACCTCCGTGGTGGGAGTTCCTTCAAGATTAACCGGAAGCGGGTTTCCGTTTTGATCAAAATTCAATACCAATCGGGTTGCTGCGATGGGTGTTCCGTTGAGTAACAGCCCTCCGATATTGTCATTCATCAAGGGCTGGGTGAAATCACCGCCCCCTGCCAGGGCAAATTTTGATGCCAGGATATTTGGGTAAGAACTTTGCTGCGCGTCCAGGTATAACGCACCATCAGCATAGCCTGATGTCAGCGAATTTCCAAGGGCAACATAATTGGTCAGATCGACCTCTCCCTGGTCGTAAAAACCTACCTCGTCTACCGGTTCATTAAATTCAGGTTCACAACTGCTGAATAAAGCCAGGGCAGCTGATATATATAGTAACTTTCTCATGTGTGTCGGTTTTAAATATTAGGGTTATAGTTTGTAGGTGATTCCCAGTCCGGGTACAAAAACATTGTTTTTATAGGTACCTCCGAAAGGAGCGGTTTGGCCGTTCTCCTGGTAAAAATCATAAGAGGCGTCGATCTCGTTGAAATGAACATACAGGAAAGACGCATCGATGGCAAAGCGGTCGCTGATATTTACGCTTAGACCGGCTGTAAAATTATTGGAATTGTTTCTCGGAGTTTCAGGTGCAAAATAACCTTCCTGAACAGGAGATTCATCAAAGTAATACCCTCCTCTGAATGTAAACAGCTCGCTTGCTATGTATTGAAATCCGAATCGATACACTGAAGAATCCTGGTAATTCCTGGGGTTAATAGATTCCAGTCCATTAGAGAAGCTTACATTAAGTGCGTCGTAAGCATTCCAGAATACGCGGTTGTAGTCTAAGGCTACCAGCCATTGGTCATTAAAACGATAGGAAGCCCCAACGCTCAGCTCTGCCGGAAGGGGCAGGTCGGCATCAAAAGTACCGTCTGCAAACTGTCCCTGAAGATTTTCGGGAATATTTTGAAAATCGGCGTTTCCGCCACGGGCCTCTACGTTGATCTCAGATCGGTAGTTGATACCCATGGTGAGTTTTTCTGTGGGTTTAAACATCATGCCGGCAGTATAACCCCAGGCGCCAATACCGCTCTGATCAATGGTTACGGCAAGGCGCTCGCCATTTACATCGGTGGTTGATCGGTCGAGGTTCCTGGTGAAATTAACACTACCACTGGCATAGATCGGTCCACCACCAATACTGATCTTATCAGTGATCTTGTACGAGATGGTGGGCTGAAAAAATATGGCCCGCAGTGCAATGTCGTTAATCAGGTGAGACCCTTCCCAGTTCTTAGGGTAGGTTACCTGTGAGCCAAAGGGGGTGTACACGGCGATACCCAGGCTTAGTTTTTCATTGATCTTATAAGTTCCGTAAAGGTTAAATGGTGTAGAGGTTGGGTTTTCGGCTCTGGTATTGTATCCGAACTCTTCGTTCTGGAAGGCGATGTTGGTAAAAACAGCACTCGCACCAAAACTGACGGAAAGCTTTTCTTCCAGGAAACTCATTCCCGCAGGGTTAAAAAAGGCTACTTCTGCATTGTTTACAACAGCCACTCCTGTGTGGCCCATCGCTAGTGCTCGCTGCCCTTGTAGTGCCACCCGGAATCCACCGGCATAGGTAATTCCCAGGGCCATCAAGGCTAAAATCGTCATTAATCTGGTTCTCATAGATTGCATAATTAGTAGGAAGCATCCTTCCGGGTAAGCTTCCTTGGTTTAAAAAAATGTAGATTTAGTTGTTTTTAATTTTGAAGAAAATCCAGGCTTTCCGCCAGGAATGCTTTCGGATTTTCAGCATGAAGCCAATGCCCGGCATTGGGTATGGCTTTGATCGTTGCTTTGGGGAAATGACGGCGTATAAGCTGCTCGTCATCTTGTTTTATGTAGTCGGACTTGTCGCCTTTCAAAAATAGTGTATCTCCTGCGTAGGTATTTTCAGGAGACAGCGCTGCGCCGATCTCTTCCATGCGGTTGGCTAAAACCTCGAGATTAAAGCGAAAGCCGAAATTATCTCCTCCTTTTCGATGCAGGTTCTTCAGTAAAAACTGGCGTATTCCGGGATGATCTATATATTTTGACAACATTTGATCTGCATCTCCTCTTGATGTTACCCGGTCAAGATCTACAGCCTGCAGCCCTTTGATGATCTGTTGATGATGAGGGGGGTATCTCTTTGGGGAGATGTCGGCTACCAGAAGTTTAGAAACCCTTTCCGGATAAGCCGTGGCAAAGGTCATGGCTGTTTTGCCACCCATGGAGTGTCCGATGATATTTATTTTTTCAAGCCGATGATCGTCGGCATATCTTAAGAGGTCTTCACTTAGGATTTGGTAATCAAAAGCAGGGTTGTGAAAACTGCGTCCGTGATTTCTCTGGTCGATCAGGTGTGTTGCAAACCCATTTTCTGCATAGGCAGCACCAAGAGTTTTCCAATTGTCAGACATGCCTAGAAAACCATGGAGAATTAAGAGGGGGGCTCCGTCGTTTCCCAGTATTTTGCTGTATAGTTGTTCGGTCATTTTTTACTTCAGTCTTTCCAAATACATTTGAACTACGTTCTCAAGTCCCAGGTATAATGATTCTGAGATCAAAGCGTGTCCGATAGACACTTCCAGCAGGGTAGGTAATTGTTCTTTAAAGTAACGCAGGTTTTCAAGGTTGAGATCGTGCCCAGCATTGACCCCGAGTCCTAGTTTTGTGGCCAGTCGGGCTGCTTCTGCATATGGTCTGACCCCGTTCAGGTTGCCTTTTGCAAAGTGAACAGCATATGATTCTGTGTAGAGTTCAATCCTGTCGGTTCCGGTAGCCACCGCTCCTTCAATCATTACGGGATCCGGATCCACAAAAATAGAAGTGCGTATACCGTGATTTTTGAATTCGGTGATCACCTCACTTAGAAATTCCTTGTGTTTGATCGTGTTCCAGCCTGCATTAGAGGTGATGGCGTCTTCTGCATCAGGAACCAGGGTTACCTGTGTAGGTTCTACCTCCAGGACCAGGTCCATGAATTTTTTGATCGGATTCCCTTCGATGTTGTATTCTGTGTGCACTACAGATTTCAGGTCTCTGGCATCCTGGTAACGAATGTGTCGTTCATCAGGTCTTGGGTGTATGGTAATGCCTTCAGCACCGAAATTCTGAATGTCTTTTGCTGCCTGCACTACATTTGGGATGTCTCCTCCGCGGGAATTTCGGAGCGTGGCGATCTTGTTTATATTGACGCTTAATTTTGTCATAATTGTATGGAATTGCGCAAAAGCGGGACAAAAATACAAAGCTTTGTCTGCTTTTTTATTATATAAAATGATTAATTTGCTAAAGAAACAGCGGAGATGAATTTACACACCCACATAATGAATGACTATATGCCTCTGTTGCCTGATTATACAGTGGCGATGGCATCCGGGATGTTTGCTCAGTCAACCTGTACCCATATACCGGTGGTTGAAGACGACAGGCTTCTCGGGTTGCTTTCTGAAGAAGATGTAGCAGGATTTGATGGAGAAAAAAAGATCAGCGATTATCTCTATCTCCTCGATCATTTTTATGTGCGTAAAAGAACGGTATGGCTCGATGTTCTGGAGGCTTTTGCCAGGAGCAATTCGAATATCATGCCGGTCCTGGATGCTGCTGGAGAATATCAGGGATATTATGAGCTGCTTGATCTTATAGGGTTATTCAAGGAAACCCCGTTTCTCAGTGAGCAGGGTGGCGTGGTGATCGTAGAGAAAGGTAAAAATGACTATTCTTTCAGTGAGATATCTCAGATCGTGGAAAGTAACAATGGCAGGCTGCTGGGGGCATTTATATCGGATATTCATGAAGATGTGGCCCAGGTAACCGTTAAGGTCAGTTCATCGGGTCTTAATGAGATCATTCAGACCTTTCGCCGGTATAGTTATAATGTGATTGCCGGAAATGAAGATGATGCTTATGTGGAAGAGCTGAAAAAAAGGTCGAAATACCTGGATAAATATTTGAATATTTAGGATCAAACTGAAGGGAGGAGGTGCTCCTCTGATCCCCCCTACCCAATAAAAATCACACTATTGAAAATCGGAATCTACGGTCAGTATTATCAGGAAGACGCTGCTGCTTATGTGAGTGATCTTCTTGACCTGCTGCACGAACATCCTACGGAGGTATTTATTGAAAGTAAATATTATAAGGACCTGGAAAGTCATGGGGTCTTAAAGCGTTCTTACCCTGTATTTTCTTCATTTTTTGACCTTGATGAAAGTTATGAGCTTTTGATCAGTGTCGGCGGAGACGGTACCATGTTAAGGTCTGTCTTGCTGGTTCGTGATCTTGATATTCCAATAATGGGTGTGAATACCGGGAGACTTGGTTTTTTGGCCACCGTTCAGAAAGGTGCTATGAAGCAGGCGGTTCTGGCTGTGCTCAAAGGCGATTACGAGGTGCGAAGACGTTCGCTTTTACAGGTGACCACCAACCCGGGAGTAGAGGCTCAGACCGAAGTGAATTTTGCGTTGAACGAGGTGGCGGTAAGTCGAAAAAATACCACTTCCATGATCACGGTTAATACCTGGCTTGATGATGAATACCTGACCGCCTATTGGGCAGATGGACTTATCATTGCTACGCCAACGGGTTCTACCGGATACTCTCTGAGTTGCAACGGCCCTGTGATAACTCCTGCTACCAATGCCTTTGTGTTAACGCCTATAGCACCGCATAATCTCAATGCCCGTCCCTTGGTTATTCCCGATAAAACCAAGATTCGCCTGAAGGTGTCCGGTAGGGAAGAATATTTCTTGGTATCCCTTGATTCCCGCATCGCTACCCTGCATAACGAAACGGAGATCTTTATTGAAAAAGCACCTTTTACGATCGGGATGGTCTATCTTAAGGAAGAGAGTTTTTTAAATACGCTTCGACAAAAATTGCTTTGGGGTGAGGACAAGCGAAATTGAGCCCGCCCGGGGTAATAACAATAAAATCCGTAATTTTTTGTTTTAAAAGCACATTCATTCATATGATATTACCTTTGGTATGTCATAATGTATATATTTGCAAACCTTGAACTATATGAGAACCTATCTTTTTGCCATACTGCTGTGTTCTATCGGCTTAGCTAATGCTCAAACTTATGAAGTTGGAGCGTTTTTAGGAGGGTCGAACTACATCGGAGATGTTGGGTCTGAAGCCTATATCAATCCGAATCAGTTGGCAATTGGAGGTTTGGGGAAATGGAACCTGAGTTCGCGTTATTCTTACAGGGTCAGTTTGATCTATTCTGAGCTGGTGGGCGATGACGCTCAATCTTCCAGCAATGCGCGTAAGGCAAGAGGACTTAGTTTCAGTAACAAGATGCTGGAGGTTTCAGCGGGGATGGAATTTAATTTTACAGAATTCGATCTTCACGATTTCAGCAAGCCTTTTACCCCTTATCTCTACGGAGGTGTCTCGGTTCTTATGCATGACAACCTGTACTACGATTCCGCATCAAATGTGGCTCAGGCTGATGGCAATAAAAATGCCATTGCCATTCCAATGGCCGTAGGCGCCAAGGGTAAGATCGGCCAGCATTGGGTGTTGGGAGCAGAAGTAGGGGCCAGGTATGCCATAACCGATAACCTGGATGGCAGCAACCCGACCGCACAGATTAGTGATGCGCAGAGATTTGGAAATGTATACAGTGACGATTGGTACGTATTTACAGGTATAACCCTAACCTATACCTTTATACGAAAGCCATGTTACGTATGTTTTGATTGACGTGTGATGAATGAACAGCTTATCAAAAAAGGTAATCTGCCTAAACATATTGCCATTATCATGGATGGCAATGGCAGATGGGCAAAACAGCAAGGAAAACTCCGTGTTTTTGGTCATGAAAATGGCACAAAGTCCGTGCGTAAGACCGTAGAGGCTTGTGCCCGCCTTGGTATTGAAAATCTCACGCTTTACGCTTTCTCCACAGAAAACTGGAACCGCCCGAAGATCGAAGTGGAAACATTGATGAAACTGCTGGTTTCGTCTCTGAGAAAAGAACTTTCTACCCTTCAGGAAAACAAGATCAAACTCAATGCGATCGGCACCCTTGATGCCCTTCCGGCCAAGGCCCGAAAAGAACTTCTGGAAGTCATTGAAAAAACATCTGATAATGATGGGATGACCCTTACCCTGGCGTTGAGCTATGGGTCAAGAGAAGAGTTGAAGACCGCCTTCAGAGAGATCGCAGATAAAGTTAAAAATAATATAATTTCAACTGATGATATTGATGAAAAGCTCATTAATAATCATCTTTATACGCATAACCTGCCCGATGTAGACTTGCTTATCCGTACCAGTGGAGAGTGCCGGATAAGTAATTTTCTTTTATGGCAGATCGCCTATGCCGAACTGTACTTCACCAGTACCTTATGGCCCGATTTTACCGAAGAACACTTGTTCGAAGCAATTTTAAATTATCAAAACCGAGAACGCAGATTTGGAAAGACTAGCGAACAACTTAACTAAGAATATCATGCTTAAACGATATTTGGGTGTATTTTTTGTGATCCTGTTTATGACTATGACCGAGGCAGCCCAGGCCCAGGATGTCGATTTTGATAAGGGGAAAACCTATACCCTTGGCGGATTGGAAGTAACCGGACTTAAAAGTTTTAATGAACAAACCGTAATTACCTTTACCGGCCTGAGAGTAGGGCAGGAGATCACTATTCCCGGTGAACAGCTCAGTGAAGTAATTAACCGCCTTTGGGATCTGAGACTCTTCAGTGACATTAATTTTTACCAGACCGGTGTTGAAGGAGATAAGATCTTCCTGGAATTGGAGATCGTAGAACTTCCTACTCTGACCGATGCCAAGATCGTGGGTGTGAAAGAGCGTAAGGCCGAAGGGGTTCTTGAAGAAGCCGATGTTAAAAAAGGAGAAAAGGTCACCGAAGGATTTCTGGCCAATACCCGAAACTACCTGGTTAATAAATATAAAAAGGAAGGGTACCTCAATACGAAAGTCTATATCAATACCATTCCCGATACCACCCAGGCTAACGGGGTTAAAATGGTGATCAATGTTGATAAGGGTGAAAAGGTAAAGATTCGCGATATCAATATTGAAGGAAATGAGAAGTTGAGCGATGGCCGAATCAGAAAGGCTATGAAGAACACCAAGCAAAAAGTGTTCGGACGTTTTTGGAAAAAGTCTAAGTTCATTCCTGAAGATTACCAGGAAGACCTCAAGTCTATCGTAAATAAATATAAGGAGAGCGGGTATAGAGATGCAAGGGTGCTTAGCGACTCCATTATATATAATGATGATAACAGTATTTCTATAGATCTTGAAGTAGAAGAAGGAAACCGATACTATTTTGGTAAGATTGATTTTGTAGGTAATGCAGCCTATACCGATGAATACCTTCAAAACCTTCTGGGTATAGATGAAGGTGATGTGTATAACGGCGTACTGCTGGCCGAACAGATCAGCGATCCGAATCCGGATGCCAATACGATAGAAAACCTGTATCAAAATACCGGGTACCTGTTTTCGAGCATCAATACCGTTGAGGTTGCAGCCGTAAATGATACGATCGATTTCGAGATTCGTGTAAACGAAGGTAAACAAGCCTACCTGAACCGTGTTGAAGTAGTTGGAAACGATAAAACCAATGATCACGTTATTTACAGAGAGCTTAGAACGCGTCCGGGACAGTTGTATTCAAAAGACAGGGTGGTAAGAACCATCAGGGAGATCGGACAAATGGGATTCTTTGATCCTGAGACCATCGATATCCAGGTGTTGAACCCGAATCCTCAGAATGGTACCGTAGATCTTCAGTACGGGGTGCAGGAGAAGGGCTCATCCCAGATTGAGCTTCAGGGTGGATACGGTGGAGGAGGTTTCATCGGAACCCTTGGACTTTCCTTCAGTAATTTTGCCATCAAGGACCTGTTCAATAAGGAAGCGTATAAGCCTATACCTATGGGAGATGGTCAACGCCTTTCCCTTCGTTTGCAGGCAAGCCGCTTCTTCCAGACCTATAGCTTTTCGTTCTCTGAACCATGGATGGGAGGAAAAAAGCCGGTACAATTTTCGGTTTCTCTTTCAAGAACACTACAGTTCCAGTTTAATCCTTTGACAAGGGATGTTGACAGAGATCAACGTTTTGTGATCAATGGTATTACCCTGGGACTTGCTAAAAGACTTAGATGGCCTGATGATAGTTTTCAGCTTTCTCACGCCCTGAGTTATCAGTCGTATGAATTGCAGAATTACTTCGGATTCCAGTCGATCTTCCCATTCCCTGACGGAAACGGAACATCGAACAACCTGGCATATACAGTGGCACTTACCAGGAATAATACCTCGGTAAACCCTATATTCCCTATGAGAGGGTCGTTGTTTAACCTGAGCTTGAAATTTACACCTCCATATTCATTGTTCAATAATGTTGACTATGCCAACCTGGGAGACGATCCTGAGTTCCAAACCCTGAATCCA
This sequence comes from Robertkochia marina, assembly GCF_004799345.1. GTDB lineage: Bacteria > Bacteroidota > Bacteroidia > Flavobacteriales > Flavobacteriaceae > Robertkochia > Robertkochia marina. Next base: position 251,510 of record NZ_SSMC01000001.1, on the reverse strand, counting down.
CAAGGAGAGGTTGTTCCTGATGAAGGAAAGATCTCCCAGGAAAAGTTAAGATGGCTGGAGTTCTATAAGGTCAAATTTACCGGAGCCTGGTATACCAATATCGTTGATGACCTGGTGTTGAAGTCCGGATTTGAGTTTGGTTTCCTTGGCGCCTATAACCAGGACAGGGGGGTGATCCCGTTCGAAAGATTCTTCCTTGGTGGAGATGGTCTTGGTAACTTTACCCTTGATGGACGGGAGAATATCCAGCTGAGAGGTTATCCTAACCAGCAGTTATCAAGTAACGTTGGGTCTACCATTTACAACAAGTTCTCTCTTGAGCTGCGTTACCCTATCACGCTTAAGCCTTCAGCCTCGATCTATGCGTTGAGTTTTGCCGAAGGAGGAGCAGGTTTTGATGGGTATGAAGAATACAATCCTTTTGAATTGAAGCGTTCGGCCGGTTTAGGTGTGAGAATTTTTATGCCTGCTTTCGGACTTCTGGGAATCGATTTCGGATACGGATTTGACCGTGTTCCGGGAGCAACGGAGATCAGCGGATGGCAGACACACTTTATCATTGGGCAGCAATTCTAATTTTTGGCACGATATTTTCTTAATGTAAATCGCTGTTAATATATTTGGGCTGCTTCGATGTGGTAATTAATGCTTATTTTAAGCGCAGATTACCGGGAAACCAAAACAGGAAGAACCATGAATACTAAAGTTCTTTTTTTATTGTTAACCGCTGTAACCCTTCAGGTGGTTTCGGCTCAAAGAGGGGTGCGCATTGGTTATGTTGACATGGATTATATCCTTGAAAATGTCAGCGAATACCAGATGGCAAATGAACTTCTTGAAAAGAAGGTAGCAAAATGGAAACAGGAGATCGAGCAACAGCAATTGGCCATTGCTCAAATGAAGGAAGACCTGGATAATGAGCGTATTCTGTTGACCAACGAGCTTATTGAAGAACGGGAAGTTGAAATACAGGCTCTTGAGTCTGAGGTGTTGGATTATCAGCAGGATCGTTTTGGTCCGCAAGGAGACCTTGTAAGACAAAGAAGCCAGTTGGTACAGCCCATACAGGATCAGGTATTTAATGCAGTACAGGAACTTGCAGCCGGCAGGAAGTACGATTTTATTTTTGATCGCTCAGCAGATGTGGTCATGTTGTTTGCCGATAAGCGCTACGATATCAGTGAACAGATCCTTAGAACGATCGATATCACTCGTAAAAAAGACCAGCGCGAAGGAAAGCCCTCTGCCCTGGATGCCTTCCAGGAGATAGACCCTGAACTTAAGGCCAGGCAGGATGCTTATGATGATAAGAAGTCTGAAAGAGACTCCATTATTGAATCTAAACGCGAGGCCAAGCTAAAGGAGATCGAAGAACGTAAAAAAGCCTACGAAGAACGACGCCGTAAAATGCTTGAAGAGCGGGAGGCAAAAAGAAAGGCAGCAGAAGAAAAAAAGAAAAAAGAGAACGGAGAAGAAAACTCTGAAGAAAGTGCCGAAACCGGCACTGAAGAAAATCAATAAATAAAGTAACACTAAATCTATTTTTGAAATTTTTTAAACCATGAAACACTTAAAGACGTTAGTAATTGCAGTTGTTATTGCAGTAGGATCTATGAGTTTTGCAAATGCTCAGACCAAAGTGGCACATATCTTTGTTGACCAACTAATGGCTGAAATGCCCGAAATGAAAGCTGCTGAGGCAGAGATCCAAAAATTGGGAAAAAGCTACGAGTCTGATATAAGATCTACTTTCCAGGAATTACAAAATAAAGCTAAGCTTTATGAGAACGAAGCTGCGGCTAAGACTGATGAGGAGAACGCAAAAAGAGCTCAGGAAATTCAGGGAATGCAGGCTAATATTCAGCAGGCTCAGCAGGTAGCTGCCCAGGAGATCGAGAAGAAAAAGATGGAGCTCCTTGAGCCTATCCTGAAAAAGGTAAATGATGCCATTCAGAAAGTAGGTAAAGAAAAAGGTTTTGACTATGTAATGGATGCCTCTGCAGGTTCAGGGATCATCCTTGCAAACGGAACAGATATTACCGCAGACGTAAAGTCGTCTCTTGGGTTCTAATTCAGGAAAATCCAAAATATTTTAAGAACTGCCCGCAAAGTTGCGGGCAGTTTTTTTATTTTTAACTATCATGAACCTGCAACCTATAGGGATATTTGACTCCGGTGTGGGAGGTACTTCCATCTGGAAAGAGTTGAGGAGGACCTTGCCCGATGAATCAATGGTCTATCTGGCCGACAGTGCCAATGCTCCTTATGGAGAACGTTCACCCCACGAAATATTAAAGCTTTGTATCAAGAATACCGAGCTCTTACTTGAAAAAGACTGCAAGCTAATTGTGGTAGCCTGCAATACGGCCACTACCAACGCTATAGCGTACCTTCGCGATAACTACTCCCTTCCGTTTATCGGTATAGAACCGGCCATTAAACCCGCGGCTTTAAATACCAGTTCAGGGGTTATTGGTGTGCTGGCTACCAGGGGAACCCTGAGTAGTGAACTTTTTGCCAGGACTTCAGGTAATTTTGCTGCAGGTATACGTGTTATAGAGCAGTTTGGTGATGGGTTGGTACCCTTGATAGAAGCAGGGAAGATCCATTCGGAAGAAATGACCATTTTACTTCATCAATACCTGGACCCGATGATCGAAAAAGGAATTGATCATCTCGTGCTTGGTTGTACCCACTATCCTTACCTGATTGACAGAATGAAAAGTATACTGCCGGAAGATGTGAAGATCATTGACAGCGGGCAGGCCGTTGCGCGCCAAACCAAAAGGGTGCTTGAAGCTCAGAATGCCCTTGCTCCTGCAAATGATAACCAGGTTTCTCTGAAGTTTTATACCAATGCAGATAAGGAATTACTCAGATCCTTTTTAAACGATGTGAACGATCCTTTTGAGATCATCGAACTCGATTTCTAAGTCGTACGTCTTTTTCCCGGTACCTTCATTAATCTCTTCGCTCCTTAGCTTCTTTACCTCTTAGCTTCTTTGGCCTAGCCCCTTAACCCCTTCGCTTCTTTGCTCCTTTGCTTCTTAACTCCTTAGTCCTTAGCCTGTTGATAAGAAATTCCAATCCGCAAAATGGCATGCCTATCAGAGATACTTCTTCATGATCTGTACACATCTGGAATAGTATCCCGATCCGAATATGTTGAGATGTACCAGCATATAATACAACTGCCACAGGGGTATTCTTGATTCCCAGCCGGCAGTCAGGGGGTAGACTTCATTATAAGCAGCAATGTAATTGGAAGGAAACCCACCGAAAAGTGCCATCATGGCGTGATCCATCTCCCGATGCGCAAAGCAGGTTGCCGGATCTATAAGGCATGGTTCGCCTTTGTGGCTTACCATATAATTGCCGCCCCATAGATCGCCGTGAATTAAGGAGGGCTTTTCTTCCGGAATCAGGTTTTCCAACTGCTTTAAAAAAACTTCCAGGTTTTTAAACCGATATCCCTTGTTGAGGGCTGCTTCAAATTGTGGCAGCAGTCTTTCTTCCCGGTAAAAGTCAGCTCCATGATCATGATTGCCGTTGCTTTGAGGCAGGCTCCCTATATAGTTATTCGTAGTAAAGCCAAAGGTTTTCTGCTGGTTGAGATGAAGCCCGGCGAGGCTTCGGCCATAAGTTTCAGCGCTCACAAGTTGCTTTTGACCTTCAGGAATATATTCCAGTAGCAGATATTCCTCAGAAACCTGTAAAACCTCCGGAATCCTGAAGGCGTTTGCAATTCTAAGGGCTTCCAAACCCCTGGCCTCGGCAGGAAACATGCCGGGGTACACTTTGTGATTGGTTTTCAAAACGGTCTGTATACTTGGAGATGTTACAAGATATACCGAATTGATATCTCCTCCGTGCAGCGGGGTTATTCCCGGTTGGGGGTCATTGGTAACAGGGATTAAGGCTTCAATAATATCCCTTGAAGGCAACATTGGTGAAATTTATTTGCGTTCGTAAGTGAGGTAGGTGAAGGCGTATTCGTGTCTGTCATCGGCCGGGTGAAATTCTTCTGCAGTCAATTTCCAGTCTTCTTCAGGGATCTCAGGAAAAAAGGTGTCGGCCTCAAAGGTTCCGTGCACACGCGTAAGCTCTATGCGGTCGGCTACTTCCATCCCAAGTTTATAGATCTCTCCTCCACCAATAATAAAAGGCTGCTCATCCTGGCCGGAAAGTGCAATGGCCTTTTTCAGCGAATCTGCCACCAGGGTCCCTTCCGGGTGGTAATCATCCTGACGGGTTACGATCACGTGGGTACGGTTCGGTAATAATTTCGGGAAACTCTCAAAGGTTTTTCTGCCCATGATGATATGGTGACCTGTTGTCAGGGCTTTAAACCTTTTAAAATCGTCAGGAAGGTGCCATACCAGGTCATTATCTTTACCCAGGGCATTGTTCTCGGCCGCGGCCGCGATCATGGTAATCATGTATTGTCTTTTTTAATTTGATTTTCAGGGAGGGGGTGGGCTTTCTCTACCTCCTTTTTAATACGGTCGATCTTGTCTTTTTGAAGGCGGACGAGTTTTTCCCGTTGCTCTCTTTCCCAGTCTTTCCCCAGGAAGGGTGAAGTGATATATACATTGATAACATGTATAATGAACAGAAAACACCATGCTACAATGGCCCATACAAACCAATCATATTGTTCGCCGTATTTAAGGACTTTGTTCAATACGATCATGGCAACACTGCCCAGCAGGAAAAACACAAAGTGATAATACAATCTTTTCTTTTGTCGAATCCTTCGTTGAGCATTCTCAAGCATCTCGTGATGTTCCGGATCGATCTCTTTAAGGTTGCGCTTTTTTGAGAACATAATCATTACCTTTAAGGTGAATACACAAAGTTAAGCAATGCGTTTCAAAATAATGGAGTACTCAATTTAAATGATCCTTCTATGTATCAATTGGATAAGATTTCTTCACAGTTTCCATACAGCACCCAAAATACCTACCTGAATACGCCGGCCTATGGCCTGCTTAGCGAATCATTGCTGGAATGGAGGCAGGAGCATGATCTTGATCATTTAGTTGGGGGCAGCCGGTTTAAGGAAAGGTTTTTTGAGGTGATAGCATCTTTAAGGTCTTCGGTGGCAACTTTTACCTCGTCTGCGACAGACGAGGTCTTTTTGGTGCCAAATTTTTCGTTTGGATGGAAGGTATTGATCGGTGGATTGCCAAAGGATAAGCATGTGTTGCTGCTTAATGGTGATTATCCTTCCTTGAACTGGCCGGTGATCACCGCAAATTTTGAAAAGCTGGAAAAGATCGATGTGTCCTTCAGTATGGAGGATGAGATAGAAGAATATTTTTCAAGGCATGCTCCCGATATTTTTGCCTTCAGTATTGTTCAGTATCTCAATGGGGTAAAAATAAATCTTGATCTTATAAAAAGATTAAAGGCCAGGTACCCGAATACACTTTTCATGGCCGATGCCACCCAATACCTGGGTACTGAAACCTTTCAGTTTTTCGATTCAGGAATAGATGTGTTGGGGGTAAGTGGATATAAATGGTTACTGGCAGGAACCGGAAATGGTTTTTTTCTGGTAAAAAAGGAGGTGCAGTCTGTTTTTTACAGCAGTACTGTTAAATGGGAGCCTCGTATGGAGCCTTGGCTGAAGCACAATACTCATTTGCAAAATCATCTGGAACCCGGCCATCTTGATAGTATGAGCATGGGGAGTTTACATCATGCTATCGGGCTTTTAGAACAAACAGGAATGCCCCTGATCGAAGAGAAGATTAAAAAGGTATGTGACTATGCCCGGGAGCATCTTTTAGGTCTTGGATTTCTTGAAGAGGAGCTATGCGGCAGGTCTGCTCATGGCACCTTTTATGCTATAAAGGTTACTGATAAACAGCTTTCGGTCTTAAGTGAACGTCGGGTGGATTTTGCCATCAGGGGAGGACGCTTACGTATAGGTTTTCATTTCTACAATTCCCTGAAGGATGTAGATGCTGTTGTTAATGTGTTAAAGCATACCTGAGTCCGTTAGTGATATCTCGAACGAAACGGATAATATTATCAAAATGGAATTTTAAGTCTCCTAATTTTAAGAAATTGGTAATTATTTGTAAAGCAGTTGTTTGGGACGTTCGAAGTGCTAAATTTGTTCCCTCAAACAATTAAATTCAATACCATGGCAATCACTAAACAGTATCTTAAATCAAAACCGGTTTGCAAAGTTACATTTACCGTTCCTGCTGCTGAGGCAAAGAAAGTTGAAGTAGTCGGAGATTTTAATGAGTGGAACCCTAAAGGAGCTACCTTAAAAAAACTAAAGAACGGAAACTTTAAAACAACCCTTGACCTTCCTGTAGAGCAATCATATGAGTTTCGTTATATCATCGACGGAGCTTACGTAAATGAGCAAGAGGCTGACGATTATCGTTGGAACGATTACGCCGGTGCAGAAAATGCAGTACTGAGCGTTTAATTCAGGTTATATTGTTCATTACAGAGATATATTCCCTGTAGAAACGGGTGATCACCTGCAGATCCAGGGCCCGGTCTACAGGGATTTTTGCTCCCTTCCATGATTCCCTATGCCAGAACCCATGCTTCAGGGCCGGCATTTCTTTGTTGGTCAGCAGGTCTTCGGGCCAGTGAGAGGCATAAAAGTAGGGTACATCAGATACCTCGTCGGCAGGGGCATAGCCTAAGCTGTATCCCTGGTCTTTTTTCTCGTTTTTATAAAGCAGCATGCCGGTATCAAAATGATGCGGCCAGACAGCGATCTCAGATGAGGCCATCTCTGAGTTGGTTTTAATTGCTTCCAGGGCTTTTTGTGCTATGTTGCGTTCTTCGGTTAATTGCAGCAAGATCTTTTCATCATCAGTGTCAAGGCTGATAAAGCTGTCTTCGGGAGTACTGATGGTAAACCCGAGGTCAAGTGAATATTTACCGGGGTCCATCCCGATAGAAGAAAGTGTTTCCCTGACCCAGCTTTCAATATCGCCCCTTGCAGCACCGAGCGGGTCAAAAGCATGGCGCTCATTATCGTGAATAATGTATAACATAAGTTGAGGATATTCCAGGCTGATACGGGTGTTGTCTACCTTTTGAGATTGCAGGGCACTTTCGGCAATATTCCATGACATGCTTTGCTCGCTATGATCTTCTTGCGGCACCAAATAGCTCGCTCCGAAGGCAGCGACAAATTGTGCGAGGTGATGCAGCTTGCCTTGATGACTGTTAAGAAGTGTATTCTGTTCCATGATGACCTTGGTTACTTATGCCCGCTTTTTGAAGACATAATTTTTATAGCCCTTATTATCGAGAGCAAATATTTTCTCTATCCTTAGGGCTGCCTGTTCTGCAAGCCAGGCAACGGTGTTATCATCGTATTTTTGAGAGATCTCAGTGTGTATGGTCTCCCATTGTTCAAACTCAACTGTAAGCCTTATCTTTTTAAGAACAACTTTCATAGCTTCGGTAGCTACCAGGAAGCTTTTAGCGGTACCTGTTTCAGGGTCATAGGATTCCCAATGGGTGAATTTCTCAGGTTGGAAGTTGCCATCCAATTCCCTGTTTATTCGGTATAACAGATTCTTATTGAAATCGGCCGTAACACCCTGGGAGTCGTTGTATGCATTAAGAATGGTTTGTGGGTCTTTCTTCTGGTCAAACCCCATAAAGAGCATGTCAGAGGCCGACATACTTTGTTCAATATTTTTTAAGAAGGAAATGGCTTTTGGGTGTAAAAGATTCCCGATGTTGGAGCCAAGTACCATGATCACCTTCTTCCTTCGGTTATAAGAAGACAATTTCTCTAATACTTCAAAATACATGCCTTGTTGCGGGAGAACCTTCAGGTCACTGAACTCATTTTTAAGGTTTTTAACCAATTCATCAAGGGAATTCTGGCTGATATCAATGGGAATGTAGCTAAAGGCTGCTGAGCGTTCAAGAAGCTCTCTCAGAATGATCCTTGTTTTTTTACCGTCACCTGCCCCAAGCTCGATAAGGTCAAAACCCAGTGGATGCTCAAAGATATCGGCGATCTCAGCAGTATTGTTTTTCAGGATACTGAATTCTGCACGGGTAAGGTAGTATTCCGGTAACTCCATGATCTTTTGGAAGAGTTCGTCTCCGGTCTTGTCATAAATGTATTTGGAATACAAGAATTTCGGAAAAGTTGTCAACCCTTCATATACGTCCTTTTCAAAGGCAGTTACCAGCTCAATGGGTGATTCTTGTGTGCTCATGGAGTTGCATTATTCAACAAGTCTGATGCCGGTATATTGCCATCTTAAATGCGGTTGAAAAAAGTTTCTGTACGTGTTTCGGCTATGTGCTTTTGAGGTGGCTACAGAGGCTCCTCTGAGTACCTTTTGGTTGACCATGAATTTTCCGTTGTACTCGCCCAGGGGGCCTTCAGCTTTTTCAAAGTTTGGATAAGGCAAATAGGCGCTTTCAGTCCATTCCCAGCGTTTGCCCCAGTCAAAATATTCCTGGGCAATCTCCCATTCAAATTCAGTGGGAAGGCGTTTTCCTTTCCATTGTGCAAAGGCAAAGGCTTCGTAATAAGAAATATGGGTTACCGGAGTTTCCGGGTCAATTTCCTTAAATCCTTTTAGGGTGTAATGTTTCCATCGGTTCTTATGCCAGTACCAGTACAGCGGAGCTTTTATTTTGTTGCTTTTTTTCCATTCCCAACCGTCAGAATGCCAAAGGGTAACTGTGTCATAGCCTCCTGAATTCATAAACTCCAGGTATTCTGCATTGGTCACCAGCTTGTTGCTTATTCGGTAAGGGTGGAGATATACCTTGTGAGCCCCTTTTTCATTGTCAAAACAAAATGTATCGCCTTTATGACCTATTTCGTACACACCCTTATCAATACGATACCATTTCTCCTTCTGTTTTTCAGCTTGATGCTCCTCAAAAGTTTGGGAATACCTGGGCAATAACGGATTGTGTCCGAGTATGTATTTGATATCAGATATTAGCAGTTCCTGGTGCTGTTGCTCATGATGCATGCCCAGGGTAACCATCCGGTGAATCTCCTCGGTGAGTTGGTCTTCCAGGAATTCGGCCAGTTGTTGGGTTACAAAATCCCTGTAGGCATATACTTCTTCAACCGTAGGGCGGGTTAGATTACCTCTCTTGGTGCGCAGAATATGATCTCCGGCTGTTTCGTAATAGCTGTTGAAGATATACTTATAACGGTTGTCATAGGGTTCGTAGCCCGGCTTGAACTTTACCAGGATAAACTCTTCAAAGAACCATGTGGTATGACCTAAATGCCATTTAGGAGGAGAAACGTCAACCACGGGTTGTACTACATAGTCTTCAATTTTCAGGGGGGCGCAGATCTCATCGGTGGCCTGTCTGATCTGCAGAAATTCGGTGATGATTTTGCTTGTTATAATCATGGCTCTATTGCTGGTCTTAGCTAAAAATAACAATAATGTGTTAATAATGAGGAGCCTGTGGTTGAAATATCTGTGGAGTGGACATAAAAAAACCGGAATTTGATCCGGTTTTTTAATTAATTGTTTCTGTTGTTCTTCTTTTGTTGCCCGGGGGCATAGGCCTTGGCTGATTTTGCTCCCGTTACTTTTTTGACCTGTCCGGGAGGTGCTTTGGCATTATTAGCCGGTACAATGATCGTTCTGCAACTCGTACTGAGAAACAGGAGCGCCATAAGAAGGGATAAATAAGTTTTCATAAGATTAAGGGTTTTACTATAACGAATATAGGCAATTTATTCTTCTTGAGGCATTGACATGGGTAAGGGCACCTCACTCACGGGTGCATCCCATACGATCTTCCATTCATCATTTTGTTTTTCCCATAATACCACGTAATGCCCATGATCGTCGAAACCGGGCATGGGGGCATTTTCATTGGGTTCAAATTTCAGGGTGTAGGTTCCCAGTTCTACGGCCATCGGACCGCTTCGTCTTACTTCCTGTGCTTCGAGGTTAAAAAGCCATTTACCCATGGAAATACTTTTTTTCCACTCCTCTTTATAAGCTTGAATACCTTTCATAGCCGGGGCGTTCGGAGGCATTTGAATAACATTATCTGCAAAATAGGTGGCCGCAGAATCGATATCTCCATCGGCATAGAGTTGTTCAAGGGTGTTGTTCTTTTGGTTAATGAGAGTACGAAGGTCTTCATCTGTAACGATCTCCGGTTCTTTTGGTGCTTCCGGTTGTTGGCACGAAACAATGATCAGGGCTGCAAAAAGAATAGATAGAAAAGTTTTCATATGGCTGGATTATTATCATTGCGTTAAGTTACCTAAAATCAATGACATACATGTGTATTTGTCCTGGTTGATCAGGCTTGGTTTTACGAATACTTTGTGTGCTGATTCAGGAGTTTGTATCTTTATAAGTAACTGAAAACCAATAAATAATGAAGTCGATCTGTTTGGTGTTCTTGCCGATCATATTGTTGTTGGCTTCCCCTGTAATAGCACAGGAAGAACACCTGGGTATAGCGCCCTCATTTGAATTAGAAGATCTGAACGGTAACAGGGTGAGTTTTGAGGATTATCGTGGTAAATACCTGGTGATTCATTTCGCCGCTACCTGGTGCCCCTTTTGTAATGCTGAAGCACCATTCCTTGAAGAACTCTACAGGAACTACAAAGGACGTAACGTAGAGGTTCTTATTATTGATGTCAAAGAATGCAGGGACCTGGTTACCGAAAAGCTGCAGGAACGTTTTAATTTCTCTTTTCCTGTTCTTCTTGATCTTGATGGTAAGGTAGCCGCCTCCTTTGCTCCGGAAGATGTACTCCCTGATCTGGCGCGTGATGAAGTGATGCTGGCTTCGAATGTTTTGATAGGGCCTGATGGGAATATACTTTTCTTATCGCTTCTTGACTCCAGGAATTTTGACGCCAAGTTAGTAGATCTCAGGGAAGTGCTTGATGCCAGCTTAGCGATGCGGTAATGTTTGTAAGAGTGTTCATGGTTGTATTAATAACTGCATTGTTTCAACAAAAACAATGGGTCGCTGTTCAGTCTGTCCAAACAACGCTGGAAAATGACAGATTGATGATTGAGATCGATCTTGATGTTATGGAGGGGTATCATATTCAGGCCACAGATCCTGAAGACCCTTACCTTGTTGCGACCCGTTTGTATTTAGACCTTCCTGAAGCCTTGAGTTTGCAACAAATTGATTTTCCTCCTGCCAAAGCGTTTCAATTAGAAGGCAGTGAAGATGTAATGCGCGTGTATAGCGGAATCGTTTCTGTTAAGTTGTTGGTTGAAATAAAAGGAGGCCTCCCCGAAAATCAGATCCTTTCCGGAACGCTGGAATACCAGGCCTGCGATACCGCTAAATGCTACTACCCAAGGCGACTGGATTTTGAAATACCTTTGAAATAATCTTATAAAGGTAGCTGATAGCTCTTCTGAGAAATTATTTTACAGACCACTGCAAACCGCTAACTGCAAACTGCAAACCGACCTACACTGCTACAACCCCCTTGATATGAGGGTGCGGGTCGTAGTTTTCAAGGGTAAAATCTTCAAACTTAAAGTCCAGAATATCTTTAACCTCAGGATTTATTTTCATTTGTGGCAGCGGTCTTGGTTCGCGGCTTAATTGGAGTTCCACCTGTTCCATGTGGTTGTTGTAGATATGGGCGTCGCCAAAGGTGTGAATAAATTCACCGGCTTCGTAACCACATACCTGTGCCATCATCATGGTGAAGAGGGCGTAAGAGGCTATATTGAAAGGTACCCCAAGAAAGATATCTGCACTGCGTTGGTAAAGCTGGCAGGAGAGTTTGCCTTCTGCTACGTAAAACTGAAAAAATGCATGGCACGGAGGAAGGGCTGCCTTGTTGTTGGCAACATTTTCGGAGAACGACTTCGAGGTATCGGGTAATACACTTGGGTTCCAGGCAGAGACTAGCATACGTCTGCTGTCAGGGTTGTGCTTTAAGGTGTTGATCACCTCCTGGATCTGGTCGATCTCTTCAGAGTTCCAGTTGCGCCATTGATGGCCGTATACCGGTCCGAGGTTGCCGTTTTCATCGGCCCATTCATTCCATATCCTTACCCCGTTATCCTGGAGGTATTTAATATTGGTGTCGCCATTGATAAACCAAAGCAACTCATGAATGATAGATCTGAGGTGTAATTTTTTAGTAGTTACCAAAGGAAATCCTTCCGACAGATCAAACCTCATTTGATATCCAAAAACACTTTTTGTTCCGGTGCCTGTGCGGTCTTGCTTCTCTGTTCCGTTTTCCAATACATGTTTTAGCAGGTCGTGGTACTGTTTCATGGGTTCTTTCTGTTTGAAATGGATGTTGGCAAATGGAATTTCCTCTACAGAAGGAATCTGTTTGCAGGGGGCAATTTAAAGATTCTTCCTTTTGTTTGGAGGAAGTAATGGGCGGTATTTATTAAAAAATTATCAACTGTTTTTATCCGATGATCATTCCGGCAATGGTGGCCGACATCAGGGAGGCTAAAGAGCCTCCAACAACTGCCTTCATTCCGAATTCTGACAAGGTTTGCCTTTGTCCTGGTGCGAGCGACCCTATTCCCCCTATTTGAATACCTATGGAGGCAAAATTTGCGAAGCCACATAACATGTAAGTGGCCATTATCACAGACTTGTTATAGGTAAAACTAAGTGGTGTAGACAGGTCCTTAAGGTCGGCCAATTGTACATACCCGACAAATTCACTGGCCGCCAGCTTGATGCCCAGCAGCTGCCCCATGAGCATCATATCTTCACGGGCAACACCAATGGCCCACATAAGCGGTGCAAAAACAGTACCCAGAATACTTTCAAGGGAAAAGCTTTTGTAAGGTGTATTCTCTGCAAGCAGGGAGTTCAGGGAGGTAAAATCGCCTACCCAAGTTAAAAAGTAATTGATCATCGCGATAAAGGCTATAAACACTAAAAGCATGGCCCCCACATTGGCTGCCAGTTTTAATCCTTCGGTAGTTCCGTTTGCAATGGCATCCAGAATATTGCTTCCTATTTTTTCTGAAGAGACCTCTACGTTGGTGTCTACCTTTTCTTGTTGCGGATAGAGGATCTTAGAGATCACAATGGCTCCCGGAGCCGCCATAACAGAGGCTGCCAGGAGGTGTTTTGCAAACTGAAGTCGCAATTCGGGGTCATCACCCCCTAAAAAGCCGATATAAGCGGCAAGTACACCGCCTGCTACAGTAGCCATTCCTCCCACCATAACCAGGAGGATCTCTGAGCGGGTCATCCGTTCTAAATAAGCTTTGATCATCAGGGGAGCCTCTGTTTGTCCCAGGAAAATATTTCCCGCAACCGAAAGGCTTTCTGCTCCTGAAATACCCAGTCCCTTAGAGAGAAGCATAGCTAGTCCTTTAACGATGACCTGGATAACGCCCAGGTAAAAAAGCACTGAGGTCAGGGCCGAGAAAAAGATGATGGTGGGTAATATCTGGAACAGGAAAATAAAGCCATAACTGCTTACATCCATCATGCCGCCTAACAGAAATTCGCTCCCGGCCTTGGTGAAATCAAGAATGAGTACGAATATGCCGCCAACCCATTCAAACGCCCTTTGAACAAAAGGGATTAAAAGAACACCAATAGCCAGTATGAGCTGAGATGCCAGACCGATACCGACCGTTTTCCAGTTGATAGCCTTCCGGTTGCTGCTAAATAACCAGGCTATAAGTAATAGGATGAACATGCCGAGAAACCCTCGTATGAGGCTGGTGGTAGTGATGCCGGAGCTCGGCACGAGTTCCGGGTGTTTTACAAGTTCGGTAATAGGCTTTATAGAACCCGGACGGTAGCGATAACTGTAATCTGATTTGTACAGGGTAAGGGTAGTATCAGTGAGACTGATGATCTTATACCTGGAAGTACTATCTGAGGGGGTGTTAAAAAATAGAAACAGATTGTTATTCTGAATTAAATAATTACCCTCATCGGTAATTTCTTGATTTTCGTTTTGGATCTTAAAGTCGCCCTCGTTAAGTTCGAGTATGGCGGGGGCATTCTTATTCGTGCTGTCTTCCAGGATCCAGGATCTTTCCAGTTCCTGGGATAACAGCGTTATGCTGTTAAGAAAAACCAGTAAGGCTACCAGTAGAGTTCTCAAAGAATCTTTTTTTATCGTCGTTTATAATTAATAAGGGGCTTGCCGTTTAAGGGTAAGGTTACTTTTGTTCCCGACGAGAGATCTCGTCTCTGATCTTCGCGGCTTTTTCGTAATCTTCGTTTGCTACGGCGCCATCAAGTAAGGTGTAAAGTTCCTGAAGAGAATAGGTGCGATAATCTTCGCCGGAAGGTGCTTTGCTTTTTTCTTCTCCGCTTAATACTTCATCAACAATGATACTTTCTTCATTCTCCTCATTTTCTTCCTTAGGGGTAAATTTAAGGTAGATCCCGGCCTTGTCCAGAATGTTTTTATAGGTAAAAATAGGTGCATTGAACCTAAGAGCCAGGGCAATGGCATCACTGGTTCTGGCATCTATGATCTCTTCAATTTTATCCCGTTCACAAATAATGCTGGAATAAAAGACTCCGTCAACCAGTTTATGTATGATAACCTGCTTTACCACGATCTCAAAACGATCTGCAAAGTTCTTAAAAAGGTCATGGGTGAGCGGTCTGGGAGGTTTGATCTCTTTTTCCAGGGCAATAGCTATGGATTGAGCTTCAAAGGCGCCAATTACGATAGGCAGTTTTCGTTCGCCGTCTACCTCGTTCAGAATAAGGGCGTAGGCCCCGTTCTGGGTTTGACTGTAAGAGATTCCTTTAATATTTAGTTTCACTAAGCTCATGTCAACGTCAAATAAAAAAGAGGCTGTCTGATACGGACGTATCCGCTTTCAGACAGCCCCTTAAGGGCACAATTTAACAAAAATTATGCGTTATTCGATTTAAAAGCCTTCAATTTTTCGATAAGTTGTGGCACTACTTCGAAGGCATCACCAACAACCCCGTAATCGGCAGCTTTAAAGAAAGGTGCTTCCGGATCATTGTTGATAACTACTTTGGTTTTAGAGGCATTAATACCTGCTAAATGCTGGATGGCACCTGAGATCCCGATGGCGATATACAGGTTAGAAGCAACAGGCTTTCCTGTCTGTCCAACGTGCTCACTGTGAGGTCTCCATCCCAGGTCTGAAACCGGTTTAGAGCATGCTGTTGCAGCCCCCAGAACTTCGGCCAGTTCTTCTACCATTCCCCAGTTCTCGGGTCCTTTTAATCCTCTTCCTCCTGAAACAACCACCTCTGCATCGGCAATAGTTACAGCTCCGGTAACCTTGTCAACAGAAGCTACTTCAACGCCATTGGCGTTATCTGGTATGGCAGCGTCAAATGAAGCTACCGCCCCTGCACCTGAAGTTTCCTTTAGTCCGAATGAATTTTTTGAAAGCCCTAAAAGTTTCACCTCGGTGTTGATCTCTGTAAGATTAAAAGCTTTATTGGTAAATGCGGTACGCTTTACTTTAAAGGGTTCAGTGCTTTCGGGAAGGGCAACAACGTTAGAAGCATATCCTGCCTTCAGGTTGATAGCCAGTTCAGGGGCCAGATATTTAGCGTTAGCACTGGAACTAATAATAACCACCTTACTGCCTTCTTGCTCGGCTGCACTGCTTATGGTGTGAGCGTAGGCTTTTGCATTGAAATTTTTCAGCTCGTCAGAAGTAACCATAAGGGTCTTGTCAACACCATAATTGGCCAATTCTTCTGCATTTTCAGCATTTACGGCAACAGCTGTCAGGGTAGTACCCATCATATTGGCAATCTCTTTACCGTAAGATGCAAGCTCAAATGCGGTTTTTTTGAATTTTCCGTTCTCCGATTCGGTATATATTAATACAGACATGTTTTTTCTTTTTTTTGGTTTAGAAGCTAAAAGGTCTGTTTAAATGACCTTGGCTTCATTGTGTAAAAGATCGATAAGCTCGTCGAGATTTTCAGGAGAAACCAGCTTAACATCTCCCTTAGGAGCAGGCTTCTCAAATGCAACGGCCTGGGTTCTTGCCTGGGTGTCGTCCGGGTCAAGTACCGTAAGCGCCTTTTTTCTGGCCATCATAATTCCACGCATGTTCGGAATACGCAGATCTTTCTCTTCAACCAATCCTTTTTGCCCGCCGATCACTAAAGGAAGACTGGTTTTAACCGTTTCTTTCCCTCCATCGATCTCTCTTACGGCTGTAGCATCAGTGCCTTCAACCTCTAAAGAAATACAGGTATTTACGAAATTGGCATCTATTAATGAGGCCAGCATGCCCGGAACCATACCTCCGTTGTAGTCAATAGACTCTCTTCCGGCAATGATCAGGTCATAATTTCCTTCTTTTGCTACTTTTGCAAGCTGCTGGGCTACAAAAAATCCGTCGCTTGGATGTGCGTTGATCCGGATGGCTTCGTCAGCTCCTATGGCAAGCGCCTTTCTTAAAGTCGGCTCGGTATCAGCTTCCCCTACATTAACAACGGTTACCGTTGCTCCTTGCTTCTCTTTAAACCACATTGCTCTGGTAAGACCAAACTCGTCGTTGGGGTTGATCACAAACTGTACACCATTGGTGTCAAACTTAGTATCGCCTTCAGTAAAGTTGATCTTTGAGGTAGTGTCAGGCACGTGGCTTATACACACTAGTATCTTCATATTTTGATCTTAAATGTTTGTTTTAAAAAATGCGTTGCCAATATACTGATAATTTCACAAAAATACTATGCGTGCATAATATATTTTTCTTTTGGCCACATTGAGTTAGTTGATGGAGAATTACTATTTTTGTTAATCTTTTTAGAAGAGGCTAATTGATTAATTTTTCAATAAAAGAATAGATGAGAACAATTCAGTTTAGAGAGGCTGTATGCGAAGCCATGAGCGAAGAAATGCGCAGGGATGACACGATTTACCTGATGGGTGAAGAAGTGGCAGAATACAATGGTGCGTACAAGGCCTCTAAAGGGATGTTGGATGAATTTGGTCCGGATCGTGTTTTAGATACCCCTATTTCAGAGCTCGGATTCGCCGGTATTGGTGTGGGTTCGGCTATGAACGGTAACCGTCCTATCATCGAGTTTATGACCTTCAACTTCTCGTTGGTGGCCATAGACCAGATCATCAGCAATGCCGCCAAGATGCGTCAGATGTCTGGCGGACAATTTAATATCCCGATTGTTTTCCGTGGGCCTACGGCCTCTGCCGGTCAGCTGGCAGCTACCCACTCTCAGGCTTTTGAGAGCTGGTATGCCAATTGTCCCGGGTTAAAGGTGGTGGTGCCTTGTAACCCTTATGATGCCAAAGGACTTTTAAAGGCGGCTATCAGAGATGATGACCCCGTTATTTTTATGGAGTCAGAGCAAATGTATGGAGACAAGGGTGAGGTGCCTGAAGATGAGTACATTCTTCCATTAGGGGTTGCAGACATTAAAAGAGAGGGTACAGATGTTACCATTGTTTCTTTCGGTAAGATCATAAAAGAGGCGTTGAAGGCTGCTGAAGAACTTAACGAAAAAGGAATCAGCTGTGAGGTGATCGACCTTAGAACAGTAAGACCAATGGATCATAAGACGATCTTCGAGTCTGTAAAGAAAACCAACAGACTTGTTATCCTTGAAGAGGCATGGCCTTTTGGAAGTGTGGCTTCTGAGATCACCTACCAGGTACAGGAGAATGTGTTTGATTATCTCGATGCACCTATCCAACGTATTACTACAGCAGATACCCCGGCACCATACTCTCCGGTTCTTCTTGAGAAATGGCTGCCCAACGCACAAGATGTCGTTGATGCGGTAAATAAAGTACTATATAAATAAAACCGGTTTTATACCGTTATACAACTTCACTGTCTTAATTTAGCCAGTGAAGTTTTTTGTTTTTATGAGAATCCTTCTAAGTCTTTGCTTTTTGTTGATTTGTTCACTTGCCTGGTCGCAATCTAAGGTGAGTGGAAAGGTTTTTGATGAAAATGGTGCCCCAATTCCATACGCCAATGTATTGTTTAAAGGAACTTTTGAGGGAACCATTACTGATGAGAACGGAACCTTTTACCTGGAAAGTGATAATACCCAGTCGATCCTTGAAGTAAGCCTGCTGGGATATACCACCCAGGAGATCCCGCTGGAAAAGAGGGTGACCTATAATATGCGGGTAGTACTCGTGGAAGGCGAGGTATTGGAAGAGGTTGTGGTGTACGTAGGAAATCAGCCCAAAAAGAATAATCCTGCCATTGATATCCTGCGCAAGATCTGGGAAAAGAAGCGGGTTAATGGTCTGAATAAGTTTGATCAGTATCACTACGATAAATATGAAAAGATAGAATTTGATCTCAATACCATTGACAGTGTTTTAATGGAGAATAAGATCTTTAACGGAATGGAGTTTATCTTCGAACAGGTAGATACCTCTAATGTTACCGGAAAGACCTACCTCCCTATATTTATCAATGAATCTTCGAGTGAGGTTTACGGCGATAATAAGCTCAATGCAGAAAAAGAAATTCAGAAAGGTAATAAAACCTCCGGCTTCGATGCCAATCAGGCGGTGCTGAGCTTTATTCAGGACCTCTATGCCGAATACAATGTATACAATAATTATATCAAGCTTTTTGATAAGAGCTTTGTGAGTCCGTTGTCAAAGACCGGGATAGATGTCTATAACTATGTGCTTTCCGACAGTACCTTTAGAGATAACAAATGGTGTTATAATATAGTGTACTATCCGAGACGGTCTAATGAGCTTACTTTTAAGGGTGATTTCTGGGTGAATGACACCACCTATGCCGTGAAGGAGATCAATATGCAGGCTTCAAAAAGTGCCAATGTAAACTGGGTTAAAGATCTTTATATAGAACAGGAATTCGATGTGCTTAACGATTCTGTTTTTGTGCTGAAGAGAGATTATGTAATGAGCGATTTCAGCCTGCGTAAAAAAGAAGAGTCCAGGGGTATCTACGGCAAGCGTACAACCATCTATGCTAATTATGAATTTGATAAGGAGAAGGCCAAAAGCTTTTATGAGCAAAGAGTTGATCCTTATAATGAAGCTGTGTTTAACCGAAGCGATGAGTTTTGGGCGACCAACAGGCTTGAAGAATTAAACGAAGATGAAAAGGGAATCTACACCATGCTTGATACCTTAAGAACGGTGCCTAAGTTCAAGATGTTGTACAATGCCGGTTCGGTACTGTCTTCGGGTTATTATGAGTTTGATAAGCTCAACCTTGATTACGGGCCTATTTTCTCTACTTTCGGGTATAATGAGGTGGAGGGTATTCGTGTTCGTGGCGGTGGACGTACCTATTTCAGTCAGAATGATCAATGGCGACTGGAAGGGTATTTGGCCTACGGTCTTCGTGATCGCAGGGTTAAATACGGACTGTCGGCCCGTTGGATGCTCGACCGAAAGAAAAGATTGATCATTTCTGCAGGAACCCGACGCGATATCGAACAATTGGGGGTTAGTCTGAGCGCTACTAATGATGTTTTAGGGCGTAGTTTTGCCTCGTCAGCCCTGTTTACAGCCGGGTCTAACAATACCCTTACGAATATCAGGCTTACCACGGCAGCCATTCAATATGACTTCTTTAAGAACTTTACCTTCAGGTGGGGTATGGATTACCGAAGAATGCGTTCTGCCTTGCCGGACGTCTTTAGCTTGAGCTATGTTGATCCTGAGGCTCCCGGTGGAGTGAATGACGAGACCAATCAGTTCTCCCTGATCACCCAATTGCAGTATACTCCCGGAAGAAGAGTTCTGGGGTATGGAGTGGATCAATACGATGTAAATGATGATTATTCGCGAATTATTTTGCGGTATACGGCCGGTAGAAAAGGGTTCTTTAAAAGTGACTTTGATTTTGAAAAACTGCAATTCTATTATAATCAACCTCTGCAGATCGGTGGCTTCGGCAGAATGACAACGAACCTGGAAGCAGGTAAGATCTTTGGGGCGGTGCCTTTGAGTTTGCTGAGCCCTATTCCCGGAAATCAAACCTACTTTTCGATATTTAATACTTTTCCGAACCTTGATTTTTATGAGTTCGTGACCGATACCTACCTCAGTGTGCAAATGGAGCATAATTTTAATGGTCGTCTGTTTGGAAGAATACCCTTTCTGAAGAAATTGAACCTGAGAGAGATCGTTGGCCTGAGGGGGGTGTGGGGTAGTCTGTCACAGGAGAACATTGAGTTGAGTGCTCCTGCCGGGATGATGCTGCAGGCCCCTGAAGATGAGCCCTATTATGAATACTCGTTTGGGGTGGGAAATATCTTTAAAGTTTTTCGTATTGACTTCAGTTTCAGGGGGAATTATCTTGATTCTCCGGGGGCCAGACCTTTCGCAGTTACCGGGGCTTTTGAGCTGGCATTTTAACGCTTTGGTTAACTGAAGGTTAACGAAAGTAAATTACCTTTGTGATTCATTGTAAATTAAGGTTTGCTTCCTTACTTTTGCAGCCTTTTTAAATGCAGAAAATATGAGTCCAGTTAAAATTAATTCTTTCGACGTTTTGATCGAGATCCCTAAGGGGAGTAGAAATAAATATGAGTATGATTTCGAATTAAAGAAGATTCGATATGACCGAATGATCTTTTCTTCGATGATGTATCCGGCCGACTACGGTTTTATTCCGGAAACCCTTGCCCTGGACGGAGATCCACTGGATGTTCTTGTATTGGTAACAGAACCTACCTTCCCTGGTTGTGTAATGGAGGTGAAGCCTATTGGAGTTTTCCATATGGAAGATGAAAAGGGGCCTGATGAGAAAGTGATCTGTGTGCCTGTTTCAGATCCTATCTGGAATAAACTCAATAATCTTGATGAGGTGAATCCACACCTTATTAGTGAGATCGAGCACTTTTTCCAGGTATATAAAGACCTTGAAGAGAAAAAAGTGAACGTTGGCGGATGGGGAGATGTTAATGAAGCCAAGGAGATCATCTCTAAGTGTATCCTGAGATTCCGCGATAGCGATATCCCTTTCAAAGAAGTTAGTATCAGATAATTCTGAAATTTACTCTAATAAAAAGAAAGCAATAGCCGCAAGGTTATTGCTTTTTTTATTACCCGTGTTTTACTACATTTAGGCGAACTATTTACTAATCAACCTTAAAATATGGAATCTAATATTATCTATGTGCCCATTGCCTTGGCAGTTCTTGGGCTTGTCTTTATGTGGATGAAAGCCTCCTGGGTAAAGAAGCAGTCGACCGGGAGTGACCGAATGCGGGATATTTCTCTGCACATTAAAGAGGGGGCTTTAGCATTTTTGAAAGCCGAATACAGAATACTTTTGATCTTTGTAGCTATAGCCTCTGCGGCACTTTTTGGAATTTCAATGGTGGTAGAAACCACAAGTTGGCTCATTGTGCCTGCATTTATATCAGGAGCAGTGTTCTCTGCCCTTGCCGGTAATATTGGAATGCGTATAGCTACAGAAGCCAATGCAAGAACGGCAGAGGCTGCCAAAACCAGTTTGCCGAAAGCGCTGAATGTTTCTTTTAGCGGCGGTACGGTGATGGGGCTGGGAGTAGCCGGTTTGGCAGTGCTCGGACTGAGCTTGTTCTTCCTTTTCTTCACTTCAACTTTTATGGGGGCTGAAGGCTCCTTTTATGATAATATGACCATGGTTTTGGAGGCTTTGGCAGGGTTTTCCCTGGGGGCTGAATCAATTGCTTTGTTTGCCCGTGTAGGCGGTGGAATCTATACCAAGGCTGCCGACGTAGGGGCCGACCTGGTAGGTAAGGTAGAAGCCGGAATTCCTGAAGATGATCCGCGTAACCCTGCGACCATTGCAGACAATGTTGGTGACAACGTAGGTGATGTTGCCGGTATGGGAGCCGACCTGTTCGGATCTTATGTGGCCACGGTTCTTGCATCTATGGTGCTTGGTAATTATGTGATCAGAGATATGAGTGCTGCGGCGCCATTCTCAGATGCCTTTAATAATATGGGACCTATTATGCTGCCATTGGTTATTGCCGGAGTAGGTATTCTGGCTTCGATCATCGGGACATTTTTGGTTCGTATTGGAAGTAATGAGGCCAAAGAGGCTCAGGTGCAGCGTGCTCTCGACATCGGTAACTGGGTGGCTATTCTTATAACCCTGGTGTCTAGCTGGTTCCTGATTCAATGGATGCTTCCGGAGACTATGGAGATGAAGTTTTTTGACGAGGGATATAAGTCAGTGCCGTCGGTAAATGTATTTTATGCTGCCCTTATCGGGTTGGCTGTAGGTTTTCTGATCTCTTATGTGACCTCCTATTATACAAGCCTTGGTAAAAAGCCCGTACTTGATATTGTCAAAAACAGCTCAACGGGTGCAGCCACCAATATTATTGCCGGACTATCGGTTGGGATGAAGTCAACCTTCTGGTCGGTGTCTTTATTTGCCGTTGCCATTTATTGGTCTTATACGTTTGCAGGTTTTTATGGAGTCGCGTTGGCAGCTTCTGCCATGATGGCTACTACTGCCATGCAGCTGGCTATTGATGCCTTTGGACCCATTGCAGATAATGCAGGGGGTGTTGCAGAAATGAGCGAGCTTCCTTCAGAAGTAAGAGAACGCACGGATGTTCTTGACTCGGTCGGGAACACAACTGCAGCGATCGGGAAAGGATTTGCTATTGCTTCTGCTGCCCTGACCGCATTGGCACTTTTTGCTGCCTATGTAACCTTTACCGGGATCAATGGTATTAACCTCTTCAAAGCGAACGTGCTTGCCAACCTTTTTGTAGGGGCAATGATCCCTGTGGTGATCTCAGCGCTGGCTATGAAGTCTGTGGGTAAGGCCGCTATGAAGATGGTGCAGGAAGTAAGACGTCAGTTCAGGGAGATTCCCGGAATTCTCGAAGGAGAAGGTACGCCGGAATACGGGAAATGTGTTGAAATTTCAACCGAAGCAGCTCTCAAGGAGATGTTACTTCCCGGTATTATGACCATTGTAACCCCTATTTTTATTGGGGTGCTTTTCGGGGCAGAATCTCTTGGAGGTTATATGGCCGGAGTGTGCGTTTCAGGGGTGATCTGGGCGATATTTCAAAACAATGCCGGAGGTGCCTGGGACAATGCTAAAAAGTCTTTTGAGGCCGGAGTAGAGATCAACGGAGAGATGACCTATAAAGGATCTGATGCTCATAAGGCTGCCGTGACGGGAGATACTGTAGGAGATCCTTTTAAAGATACTTCAGGACCCTCGATGAATATCCTGATCAAGCTTACCTGTCTTGTTGGTTTGGTGATAGCCCCGATCCTTGGAGGGCATGCAGCCGGAGCAGAGCAGGCGCTCCATACCGAAGAGGTGCGCAAAGAGATCCGTGTAGAAGTGAAAGCCGCTGAAGGAGAAGACGGAAAAACCACCGCAGTGATCACCACCACGACTATGCAAAATGGAGAAGAAGTTACCGAAGAAAAGGTAATGGAAGGCAGTATGGAGGAGATCGAAGCTGCTGTGAAGGAGATCAAAGAATAACGAAGATTCTTTCTATAAATAAAAAGCACCGGTTTTTCCGGTGCTTTTTTATGTTGTAAATTCTTGACTCTCGACTCTCGACTCCCGATTCCCTACTCTAAAACAACCCATACATCTCACCATCTATCCTGGTGATGATCTCTCCGAGGTCTTCCTGGTTGTCTACAAAATTATAACGGTCTACATCTACGATCAGAAGCTTGCCCTTGGTGTATTGATGTATAAAAGCCTCATAGCGTTCGTTGAGTCGGCTGAGGTAATCAATAGAAATAGTGTTTTCGTACTCTCTCCCCCTTTTGTGGATCTGGTTAACCAGGTTGGGAATGGAGCTTCTAAGGTAGATAAGAAGGTCTGGTGATTGCACCAGGTTTTCCATCATTTCAAAAAGGCTGCGATAGTTGTCAAAATCCCTGTTGGTCATCAACCCCATGGCATGCAGGTTGGGGGCAAAGATGTAGGCATCCTCGTAAATGGTACGGTCCTGTATGATCTTTTTTCCACTCTCCCTGATCTGCAGTATCTGTCTGAAACGACTGTTCAGAAAGTATACCTGAAGATTAAAACTCCACCTCTCCATCTGGTTATAGAAATCATCCAGGTACGGATTGTCTACCACATCTTCAAAATGGGGTTCCCAGTTGTAGTGTTTGGCTAAGAGTTCTGTAAGCGTGGTTTTTCCCGCTCCAATGTTTCCGGCAATGGCAACGTGCATGTGGTTCAGTTATTAAGATGTTATGGATAGCTTCTTTGGGTAAATATACAAGATATGCACGTTCATGAAAACTATTTTAAAGTGAATTTATCAATGTCTTTGCCGGGACCGTGTTTGCTGATTTTTGAAACCGCAGCTTATCTTTTTTGCTCGGAAATAATAAGGGCTTAAGGGCCTATTGCTTCTTGATTCATTTGGCTGTTAGGGCGGAAATAGCGCGAAACGTTGCGATATACAGGAAATGTTAATAATGACGTATATGTCATTGGTTTGGTGGTTGTTGTTTTATAGGAGGGGTTGATTTATTTCTTAAAAGGTTTTGCGGGAAAAAGTTATTTCCTATTTTTGTCCCCACAATTCGGGAGGAAAGATTTGACTGATTGCAACCTCGACAAAAATGCTAAAGCAGTAATTGCACAACGCCTGTAGTTTGCAATAATCTCCTTTAGACGGGTCCCGTCAAGTCATCCTTCCTGGAATAAATAACAAAGAAGAAAGATATATGGCGTATTTGTTCACATCCGAATCGGTGAGTGAAGGGCACCCGGATAAGATCGCAGATCAGATCAGTGATGCATTATTAGATAATTTTCTGGCCTTTGATCCGGAAAGCAAGGTAGCTTGCGAGACTTTGGTAACCACAGGGCAGGTAGTGCTTGCCGGCGAGGTTAAGAGTGCTACCTATCTCGATGTGCAGTCTATTGCACGAGAGGTGATCAACGACATCGGATACACCAAAGGAGCTTATAAATTTAGCGGCGACAGCTGTGGAGTGATCTCTTTGATCCATGAGCAGTCTCAGGATATTAACCAGGGGGTAGATCGTGCTACAAAAGAGGAGCAAGGAGCCGGAGATCAGGGAATGATGTTTGGATACGCTTCTAAAGAGACGGGGAATTATATGCCTTTGGCGCTTGATATTTCTCATAAACTGTTGCAGGTTTTGGCGGAGTTGAGAAGAGAAGCCAGGGAGATAGATTACCTCAGACCCGATGCTAAGGCCCAGGTAACCATTGAATACTCTGACGACAATGTGCCACAGCGCATTGATACCATTGTGATCTCAACTCAACATGATCCGTTTCATGATGATGATGAGGTGATGCTGAATAAGATCAAGAAGGATCTGCTTGAAATTCTTATGCCCAGGGTTATAGCCCAATTGCCTGCCTATGTACAGGAACTTTTTAACGACGACATTACTTACCATATTAATCCTACCGGGAAATTTGTGATCGGAGGTCCTCACGGAGATACGGGGTTGACCGGAAGAAAGATCATTGTAGATACCTATGGAGGAAAGGGTGCCCATGGTGGTGGTGCATTCAGCGGGAAAGACCCTAGCAAGGTAGACCGAAGCGCTGCCTATGCTGCAAGACATGCCGCAAAGAATTTGGTGGCAGCAGGAATTGCCGATGAGGTATTGGTGCAGGTGAGTTATGCCATTGGCGTGGTAGAGCCAACCTCCATCCTGGTAAATACCTACGGTTCTGCTAAGGTAGACCTGACCGATGGAGAGATCGCTGAACGCGTTAAAGAGATCTTTGACATGCGTCCTTTCGCCATCGAAGAGCGTTTAAAACTCAGAGATCCCATCTATTATGAAACAGCAGCCTACGGCCATATGGGGAAAGAGCCTCGAATAGTAACCAAGGTGTTCGAATCGCCATATAACGGAAGGGTCGAAAAAGAAGTCGAACTCTTTACCTGGGAAAAACTGGATCATGTAGAGAAGGTGAAAAAGGCTTTTGCTTCAGCTTTTAAGGCTGAAACCGCAGCGAATATCTGATCGGCAACGATCGTACAATATAGTTCATAAATTTACTGACTGAAGTTATCAGGAAAGGCGGAGGGATTAGACCCTGAGAAGCCTTAGCAACCCTTTTATATATAAAAGAAGGTGCTACATTCTACCTCCATCAGGAGGAAAGATAACACTCATCTGCTTTCACAGAGCTGTCTTTCAAGCTGACTTCGGTACTCCCCAGAAATGGGTAAAAGAAAAATATATGCCGGAATTGAAAGAACATCTTTTACAGCTCGAAATTAAAAATTTTCGAACCTTATCAGGAACAACCCGAAATGTTGTCCTGTCATACCAGATCTTTGGTCAACCCCTTGGTAAGGCGCCCGTGGTCATGGTGAACCACGCCCTTACAGGGAATTCTAATGTATGCGGCCCGGAAGGATGGTGGAACGACCTGATTGGGCCCGGTAAATGCATAGATACCTCAAGATATGCCATTCTTGCTTTTAATATTCCGGGTAATGGTTATGACGGGATATTAATTGAGGACTATCCGAATTTTGTAGCCCGCGATGTAGCCCGAATCTTTCTGGAAGGGCTGGAGCAGCTTGGGGTAAAGCAATTGTATGCCTTGATAGGGGGTTCGCTTGGTGGAGGCATCGCCTGGGAAATGGCTGCGCTTGCACCGGAAATTACCCGACACCTTATTCCTGTGGCCTCCGACTGGAAGTCGACAGACTGGCTCATTGCAAATTGCCAGATCCAGGAGCGTATCCTCAATAACTCCAGTGATCCTGTACATGATGCCAGGATGCATGCTATGTTATGTTACCGTACCCCGGAGTCTTTTAATGAGCGCTTCGGCAGGTCTACCAATGAGGAGCTTCATGTTTTTAATGTGGAAAGTTGGCTGCTTCATCACGGCAGGAAACTCCAGGATCGCTTTCAATTGGGGGCCTATAAGTTGATGAACCAATTGCTGAAAACTATCGACATTACCCGCGACAGGGCACCCCACTTCGGGGTGTTGGAAAACATCAAAGCCAATATTCACATTATTGGCGTGAATTCAGACCTCTTTTTTACAGCCAAAGAAAACAGGGATACCTATAAACGCCTGGCAGCGGCAAGTGACCGGGTAGGTTACGGAGAGATCAATTCGGTGCATGGTCATGATGCCTTTCTTATAGAGACCGACCAGCTGGCCCAGCATATCCATGAGGTCTTCAATCCTGAGGCAACCAACAAGAAACCCATCGTACTGAAATTTGGAGGAAAGTCATTGGCAAATGGTCAGGGTATATCGAACGCTGTTCAGATCATCAAAGAGCGGATACAGGAAGGTAACCGAATAGCCATTGTGGTTTCGGCCAGAGGAGAGGCTACCGATCAACTGGAGGCTCTTCTTGAGAAATCAGCTGCAAAACAATCGTATGCTGCAGACTTTGAAGAGTTTAGAAGCTATCAGGAAGCCTTAGGGGCTGCCGAAGACCTGGAGCCTGTTTTTAATAGGTTGGAGGGGCTTTTATCGGGGGTGCAACTCCTGGGAGATTATAGTGCTAAGGTTAAAGATGAGGTCCTGGCTCAGGGTGAGCTACTTTCAGGGATAACCCTTACAAAATTATTACAGGAGCAGGGAATTAATGCCCGCTTTGCCGATAGCCGGGAGCTGATCAAAACTACCGAGCATTTTGGGAATGCCCAACCCATAGAGCATTTGTCGAAAGAGAATATTATCAATCACTTTACGGTATGGAACGGAACCACAGTTAATGTCCTGACCGGGTTTATTGGTTCTAATACCAGGAATGAAACCACAACCCTCGGGCGTAATGGCAGTAATTTTACAGCCGCATTAGTGGCTAATTATCTCGATGCGGGTGAGTTGCAGAATTATACCCATGTAGATGGTATTTTTACAGCCGACCCTCAATGGGTTCCTGATGCTAAAAGAATTGCAGAACTTTCTTTTAACGAAGCCAATGAATTGGCAAACTTCGGGGCGAACATCCTGCATGCGAAGACCATTATCCCTCTGCTGGAGAAAAACATTCCCCTGAGAATATTAAATACCTTTAATCCCGACAGTGAAGGTACGCTTATCAAGGCAGATCCTAAGCAGAAAGGTATCAGGTCTCTTTCTGTACTTGATAACGTAGCTCTTATCAATCTTGAAGGAAGAGGCTTGCTGGGTAAAAGCGGGGTTGATGCCCGGATCTTCAGGGCATTGGGGAAAGAGAATATCAGTGTAAGTATTATTTCTCAGGGGTCTTCTGAAAGGGGGATAGGTTTGGTGGTCAACGCAGATCGTGCCACCGATGCCGTTATTGCTCTCGAGCAGGAATTTGAAAATGACTTTTACGCCAGAGATGTGAAC
This sequence comes from Robertkochia marina, assembly GCF_004799345.1. GTDB lineage: Bacteria > Bacteroidota > Bacteroidia > Flavobacteriales > Flavobacteriaceae > Robertkochia > Robertkochia marina. The sequence goes on along the minus strand of NZ_SSMC01000001.1, from coordinate 223,248 downwards.
CAGGTCTCGGTGACAGATGATGTGGGAGTGATCTCTATTGTTGGTCAGGACCTCAGTAACTTTCATCATCCGTATACGACCCTGATCCGGAATAAGGTAGTGCCCTTACTGTTTAATAATACCGTGACGGGCAAGAACGTGAGTCTGGTTTTGAAACAGAAAGATCTGCATAAGGCGGTTAATGTGATTCACGGTGAGATCTTCGGTGTGTCCAAAGCCATTAATATAGCTGTTTTTGGGCATGGTAATGTTGGAGCAGCTTTGATAGATCAGATATTGAATGCTGCAGAGAAGATAGAAAAGCGCAAAAAGATCAAGCTGAATATTTTTACGGTTGCCAATTCGAAGAAAGTGCTGCTTCAGGCCTCCGGAATAAGCAATAATTGGAGGCAAACAATGGAGGCCGAGGGAGTGGCAGCAGATGCCGAACGGGTAATTCGTTTTGCAGAGGAGCATCATTTGGGTAATCTCGTAGCGGTAGACAATACGGCTAGCAGCGATTTTGTGAAAAACTATGAGGCTTTTATTGAGGCAGGTTTCGACCTGGTCTCTTCTAACAAGATCGCCAACACCATGCCATATGGGTTTTACCGAAGGTTACGAAAGGCTCTTGAAAAGAATCAGAAACAGTATTTGTATGAAACCAACGTGGGCGCAGGACTCCCTCTTATAGATACCATCCGCTTGCTTCACCTTTCAGGAGAGAATATTACGAGGATCCGCGGAATCTTTTCGGGGACTCTGAGTTACCTGTTTAACCGATTTTCTTCTGAAGATATTCCCTTTAGTGAGGTCTTGAAGGAGGCCTATGAGAAGGGCTATACAGAGCCTGATCCCAGGGAAGACCTCAGTGGTAATGACGTGGCGAGGAAGCTGCTTATTCTTGCCAGGGAGCTGGATCTTAAAAATGAAATTGAAGAGGTAGCTGTAGAAAACCTGGTGCCTGAGTATTTACAGCAATTGGAGCTGCCTGAGTTTTTAAAGCGGTTAACAGCTTTTGACGAACATTTTCAGAAGCTCAAAGCACAACAGAAACCCGGGCATGTGTTGCGATTCACGGGCGACCTTCATGGAGATCTTCAGCGGGATAAGGGGATTTTAGATGTGAAGTTGGTATCCGTGCCGGAGGGTGAGGCCTTGGGGCAGGTAAAGGGTGCCGATTCCATTTTTGAGATCTATACAGAATCTTACGGAGAACATCCTGTGGTTATCCAGGGGGCCGGTGCCGGAGCTGAGGTAACCGCCAGAGGGGTGTTTGGAGACATCCTAAAACTCAGTGAACGAAATCAACTTTAATTTTCAAAAAAGACTTAGTGTAATGAACGAACATCATTTTGAAACCCGGGCGATAAGATCGCAACTCGAAAGAACAGACTTCCAGGAGCACTCCGTGCCACTCTACCTCACTTCCAGTTTTGTTTTTGAGGATGCAGAGGATATGAGAGCCAGCTTTGCCGAAGAAAAGGAACGTAATATTTACAGCCGTTTTACCAATCCCAACACCTCAGAATTTGTTGACAAGATCTGTAAAATGGAAGGAGCTGAAGACGGATATGCTTTTGCTACAGGGATGTCTGCGGTGTTTTCCACTTTTGCCGCCCTTCTCAACAGCGGAGACCATATAGTATCCTGTCGCTCTGTATTCGGGTCAACACATTCTCTTTTTACAAAATATTTGCCCAAATGGAATATTGAAACCTCCTATTTTAAGGCGGAGGAGGTTGAAAACCTTCCGGAGCTCATCAGGCCCAATACGAAGGTCCTGTATGCGGAAACACCTACTAATCCCGGGGTAGACGTGCTCGACCTGCAGGCACTTTCGCGAATTGCTAAAGAACACCACCTGATTCTGATCATCGATAATTGCTTTGCGACGCCTTACCTGCAGCAGCCCATTAAATTCGGTGCTGACCTGGTGATTCATTCGGCTACAAAACTTATTGACGGACAAGGGCGTGTGCTCGGTGGGGTTACCGTTGGAAGGTCAGATCTGATAAGGGAGATCTACCTTTTTTCCAGAAATACCGGACCGGCCATGTCGCCCTTTAATGCTTGGGTATTGTCTAAAAGTCTTGAAACACTCTCTGTTCGCGTGGAAAGGCATTGTGAGAACGCGCTGAAGGTGGCTCATTTTCTGGAAGGGCACAATGCAGTAAACTGGGTAAAGCATCCTTTCCTGGAATCTCATCCCATGTTCGAGGTGGCAAAACGTCAGATGAAATATGGAGGCAGTATTGTGGCATTTGAGGTGAAAGGAGGCGTTGAAGCGGGAAGACGGTTCTTGAATAATATCGAAATGTGCTCCCTTTCGGCTAATCTTGGAGATACTCGAAGTATAGTTACTCATCCTGCCTCCACCACGCATAGTAAACTCTCTGAAACTGACAGGCTGGAGGTGGGCATTACCGATGGTTTGGTAAGGGTGTCGGTTGGATTGGAACATGTTGATGACATTATAAGAGATCTTGACAGGGCCCTGGAAAAAGCTCCTCAATAATGTCTTTGAAATGATGATGTGCAAATGAAAACAAATCAAGGGTGAAGAAGATGCTTAGGAGCTCAGATGGTTGGCAGGGCGAAGGATTGTAGTTATCTTTGCATCTTGTTTTTTAAGCTGATAAAGATGTGGGGAAGCAGCCGGTACCGATCTATGAGATCAAAGCAGTAAGCCCCAGAAAAAAAGCCGTGTTTATCAGTCAGTAAAGAGGCGAAGTGAATAGATCATTTCCCGGCATGGTTGAGAAAAAAAGAAATTAAGGAAGGTGGCTTCTGATAATGAATCAATGATATGGAGAAAATTAAAGACGTTCTAAAAAACAGGATCCTGGTTCTGGATGGTGCCATGGGTACCATGCTTCAGGATTATCGATTTTCTGAAGAAGATTTTAGAGGAGAACGATTTAAAGATATAGCACAATCTCAAAAGGGTAATAATGACTTGCTTTCGCTCACACAGCCGGAAGCTATCGCTACAATACATGCAAAATACCTGGAGGCCGGGGCTGATATCATTGAAACCAACACCTTTTCGGGTACGACCATTGCCATGGCCGATTATCAACTGGAAGAGTTTGTCTATGAACTGAATTTTGAAAGTGCGCGCATTGCCAGAAGGGTTGCAGATGAATTTACGGCACGTAATCCGGAAAAACCAAGGTTCGTTGCCGGCTCTATGGGACCTACCAATAAAACAGCCAGTATGTCTCCCGATGTGAATGACCCCGGATTCAGGGCTGTAACATTTGAAGAGCTTAGGTTGGCGTATAAGCAGCAGGCTGAAGCCCTTGCCGATGGTGGGGTGGACCTCTTCCTGGTAGAGACCGTGTTTGATACCCTCAATGCCAAAGCAGCACTCTTTGCGATCGAAGAGGTGAAAGAAGAAAGGGGACTTGATATCCCGGTGATGATTAGTGGTACGATCACTGATGCCTCAGGAAGAACCTTGTCCGGACAGACGGTAGAGGCCTTCCTGATCTCAGTTTCACATATTCCCTTATTGAGTATAGGGTTCAATTGTGCTCTTGGAGCCGATCAGTTATTACCTTATGTAAAACGCCTGGCCAAGCGTACCGATGCCTATGTCTCGGCCCATCCTAATGCAGGACTGCCCAATCATTTTGGGGAATACGACCAGACCCCGGAACAAATGCGGGAACTGATCAGGAAATATCTCGAAGAACATGTGGTGAATATTATCGGAGGGTGCTGTGGTACTTCTCCGGAGCATATCAAGGCCATTGCAGAGATCGCAGAAGAATATGAACCCAGAAAGAATGCAGTGTTAGTGTAATGAATAGTAATAACCAAAAATATCTTAAGCTTGCCGGGTTAGAACCCCTGGTGGTTACCCCGGAAACAAATTTTGTAAATATCGGAGAACGTACCAATGTGACCGGTTCCAGGAAGTTTCTTCGCCTTATCAAGGAAGAGAAATTTGAAGAGGCTCTTGAGGTGGCCAGGGCCCAGGTAGAAGGAGGTGCCCAGATCATCGATGTCAATATGGATGAAGGGATGATCGATGGGGTAGAGGCTATGACCACCTTTCTCAAGCTAATGGCTTCCGAACCGGATATCGCGAGGGTTCCCGTTATGATAGACAGCTCTAAATGGGAGATCATAGAGGCCGGACTGCAGGTGGTGCAGGGAAAATGTGTGGTCAACTCAATTTCACTGAAAGAAGGTGAGGAGGAATTCATTGCACATGCCAAAAAGGTCAAACGGTATGGTGCAGCCGTTATCGTAATGGCATTTGATGAGAAAGGACAGGCCGATTCTTACGAACGCCGCCTTGAGATCTGTGAAAGATCCTATCGTATTCTGACAGAAAAAGTAAGCTTTCCGCCTGAAGATATCATCTTTGACCCTAATATATTTCCGGTAGCCACCGGCATGGAAGAGCACCGAAAAAATGCGCTGGATTTTTTCCTTGCTACAAAATGGATTCGTGAAAACCTGCCCCATGCTCATGTGAGTGGAGGGGTGAGTAATGTGTCTTTTTCTTTTCGCGGGAATAATGCGGTGAGGGAAGCCATGCATTCTGCCTTTTTGTACCACGGTATAAAACACGGCATGACCATGGGTATTGTTAATCCTCAATTACTGGAGGTTTACGATGAGATCCCTAAGGACCTGTTGGAGCATGTGGAGGATGTGCTCTTAGATCGAAGAGAAGATGCTACAGAACGGTTGCTTGACTTTGCTGAAAAGTTTAAAGGCAACGGAAAAATAATGGCGAAGGCCAATCTGGAGTGGCGGAATGATGTTCTGCAGGACAGGATCACCCATAGCCTTGTGAAGGGTGTTGATGAGTATATCGAGATCGATGTGGAAGAGGCCAGACAGCAGGTAGCAAGACCGATACAGGTTATTGAACACCACTTGATGAACGGTATGAATGTGGTGGGAGATCTCTTCGGCAGTGGTAAAATGTTCCTGCCCCAGGTGGTAAAGTCTGCCCGGGTAATGAAAAAGGCAGTGGCCTATTTGCTGCCCTATATTGAAGCTGAAAAGGATGATGAGGCACGCAGTGCCGGAAAGGTCTTGTTGGCAACCGTTAAGGGCGATGTACACGATATCGGTAAGAACATTGTGAGCGTTGTTCTGGCCTGTAATAACTATGAGATCGTTGACCTTGGGGTGATGGTGCCCCCGGAGAGGATCATAGAAAAAGCCCTTGAAGAGCATGTTGATCTTATTGGGTTAAGTGGTTTGATCACTCCTTCTCTTGACGAGATGGTGTACCTGGCCAAAGAATTGAGTAAACAGGACCTGAATGTTCCTTTACTTATCGGCGGTGCAACGACCTCAAGGGCGCATACAGCAGTTAAGATCGCTCCTGAATTTTCGGGAAGTGTTGTTCATGTTAACGATGCGTCAAGAGCCGTTACGGTGGCAGGGAATCTCTTGAACAGATCGACTTCTGAAGAGTATAAGGGGCAGATCAAAATTGAATACGATAAACTTCGGGAAGGGTATTTGAACAGATCAAGATCGAAAAGTTACCTCAGTCTTGCCGACGCCCGGGCAAATAAACTCAAACTATCCTGGGAAGATTATATTCCTGCTAAGCCTAATGTGTTGGGTGTTAAGGAGGTTAACGCTACTGTTGCAGAGCTTGAACCTTATATTGACTGGACTCCCTTTTTCCGCTCATGGGACCTGCACGGTAAGTATCCGGCAATTCTCGAAGACAAGGTGGTGGGCGAGCAAGCCCAAGAATTATTTGAGGATGCACGCGCAATGCTCGAGGCTATAAAAAATGAAGGCTGGTTTGATATTAAGGGAGTATTCGGAGTATTTCCGGCCAATAGTATCGGGGATGATGATATTCAGCTTTATGATGAAAAGGGAAGTCCTGCTTACAGGTTTCTGACCCTGAGGCAGCAATCTCAAAAATCAGGGAAGGTGCCTAATATGGCCCTTGCCGATTTTGTAATGCCGGAGGAACATGGGAAAGATCATATAGGGGCTTTCTGTGTTACAGCAGGCTTTGGGGTAGAAGAAAAGGCAAAGGCTTTTGAAGCTGAGCATGACGATTACAACAGCATCATGGTGAAGGCACTTGCAGACCGTCTGGCAGAGGCATTTGCTGAATGGCTGCATGAAAAAGTACGAAAGGAATTTTGGGGGTATGCTCCCGGAGAAGCCCTAAGCAATGAGGCGCTGATCAAAGAAGCTTATAAAGGAATTCGTCCCGCCCCGGGATACCCGGCCTGTCCGGATCACCTGGAGAAGGATACCATTTGGAAGTTGCTGCAGGTAGAAGATCGCATTGGGGTAACCTTAACTGAAAGTAAAGCCATGTGGCCGGCCGCCTCAGTTTCCGGGTATTATTTCGCACATCCTGAAAGTAAGTATTTCGGTTTGGGTAAGATTCTCGACGATCAGGTGGAAGACTATGCTGCCCGGCGCGGAATTACCGCAGAGGATGCCGCGAGGTGGCTAAATCCGAACATTGCAGCACAATAAAAACCAGTACAACGAACATAACTTCATGAAAGTTACTGACCACATTAAGAACGCCAACGGGAAAACACTTTTTTCCTTTGAGATCATACCTCCTAAAAAAGGAAGTAACATCGACGAATTGTATCGAAATATTGATCCGCTCATGGAGTTTGATCCGCCTTTTATAGATGTGACCACCTCCAGAGAAGAGTATGTGTATATTCAGAAAGACGATCTGCTGGAGCGAAAAATTACACGGATGCGTCCCGGAACCGTAGGCATTTGTGCAGCTATTAAACATAAGTATGATGTGGATACGATTCCTCATGTGCTTTGCGGAGGCTTTACCCGGGAAGAAACCGAATACCTTTTGGTGGATTGCCACTACCTCGGTATAGATAACGTGATGGCCTTAAGAGGAGATGCCATGAAGCATCAGCGCTATTTTGAGAAGACAGAAGGAGGACACGAATACGCGTCTGACCTGGTAAAACAGATACGCGACCTCAGGGAAGGTAAGTACCTGCATGATACTGCTGAGGCCGGAGCCATGGCTGATTTCTGTGTGGGTGTGGCCGGGTATCCTGAAAAGCACCTGGAAGCCCCTTCATTAGAGTCTGACCTTAAAAAACTCAAACTGAAAGTAGATATGGGGGCCGACTATGTGGTGACCCAGATGTTTTTTAGAAATGAAGCCTTTTTCGAGTTTGTGGATAAGGCCAGGGCCATGGGTATTACCGTGCCCATTATTCCCGGAATAAAACCTATTGCCGTTAAAAAACACCTGCAGTTACTCCCCCAGGTGTTTAAGATCGATCTTCCTGAAGAGTTGATCAGTGAGGTAGAAAAGTGTAGTACCAATAAAGAAGTAAGGCAGGTTGGAGTAGAATGGTGTATTCAGCAATCCCGTGAATTAAAGGAGGCAGGCGTTCCTGTTTTACATTATTACTCCATGGGAAAATCTGATAATATTAAGGATATTGCCAGTGCCCTATTTTAAATTAATAAGTTTATTTTTGACGGGTATGAGCCCAAATCGCCTGATTTTTTTCCTGCTTTCCTTCTGCTGTTTTTCGCTTTCCTTTGCACAGGAAGAGCGCAACAATGCATACATCGATGTTCAGTATTTTCAGGGAACGGTGATGGAGCATAATGTAGATATCCTTCACCTGATCACCGGGTATCCGAACGGGGTCATTCTAAGTTGGAATAAAAGGACGGACGGGTCTGAGGAGTGGCACGAATTGTACAATTATCCGGATTTTGGTGTTAGCTTTAACTATCAGGACCTTAAGAATGAGAACCTGGGAGAAAATTACGGTCTTTACGCCCACTACAATTTCTACTTCCTTAAGCGGAGTTTGATGTTCCGGATAGGTACCGGAATTGGTATGAGTACCAATCCGTATGACAGAGAAACGAATTACCGTAACAATGTGTACGGTTCCCGATTTCTCAGCGCTACCTATATGATGCTGAACTATAAGAAGGAGCGTATTATTGACCGATGGGGTATCAATCTTGGGTTGTCTCTGATCCACTACTCAAATGCCAACATCAAAGCGCCCAATACCAGTACAAATTCTATCGTGGCAACCATCGGGGCCAATTATGACCTGGATAGCGAGCCTATGACCTATGAGGAAAAGGGGGTGTCTCTAAAGTTTACAGAACCGGTTCGCTACAATTTTGTGTTCAGAAGCGGGGTTAATGAAAGTGATATTGTGGGCAGTGGTCAGTTCCCGTTTTATGTCGGGTCTTTTTATGCCGATAAGCGCATCAATAAGAAAAGTGCGCTGCAACTGGGGGCAGATGTTTTCTTTGCTGATTTTTTAATTGAATATAACCGTCACAGAGCTATTGCTTACCCCTGGGAGAATCGAACCGGCCAGGAAGACTATCGTCGGGTTGGACTTTTTGCCGGCCATGAGTTATTCATGGGTAAGTTGAGCCTTCTCACTCAGTTCGGGTATTATGTGTACTACCCCATCGATTATGAAGATGAGATCTACCATCGTGTCGGGATCAAGAGATATTTTGGAGAGGACTTTTTTGCCGCCGTCAGCCTGAAAACGCACTGGGCCAAGGCAGAAGCCCTGGAATTTGGAATAGGATATAGACTATGATGATGACCAAACGACTTTTTGCACTTCTTTCCCCCATGATGTTACTGGTCTTTTATGGCTGTACCAATGTGGGTGACTGCCTGACAACGACAGGTACTATTGTTCAGGAGGAATTGCAGGTAGCGCCTTTTGATCGCATCCTGGTAAATGAGGATGTTGAAATGATCGTTTCCCAGGGCGATGCCTACAAGGTGGTGGTGGAAACCGGGGAAAATCTGATTGGAGATTTCAGTGCTGAGGTGGTTGAAGGAAAATTGATCCTGACCATGGGGAATACCTGTGAGTTGATCAGGCCGCATAATATCACCAAGGTCTATGTTACCGCTCCTGATCTGAAGGAGATCGTAAGCTCTACACAATTTAAGATCAGTTCGGATGGGGTGTTGAACTATGAACGATTGAAAATTAGCTCGTTTACATTTTCAGATGACCGCTGGATAGTTAATGGAGAATTCGATCTTAATGTGAATGTTGGAGAGCTCAATGTTCTTGGCAATGAAATGGCCAATTTTGAAATAAAAGGCAAGGCCGATGTTCTAAAGGTTAGGTTGAATGATGGCAGCGTAAGGTTGTACGCTCCTGAACTTACAGTAAGGGCTGCAGAGGTACTTCATCGCAGTACCTTAAATATTACCATTAACCCTACCGAGTCGGTAACCGGGGAGCTGTTAAGCACGGGTGACCTTATCCTGGTAAATACTCCTCCGGTGATCGATGTGGTTCAGAAGTACAAGGGGCAGGTCATTACCAATTAATCTTCAGTAAGTTCCCTGAAAAGATTTTCCAGGTTTTTGTTTTTCTGGTTGAGCTGTAAGGTCTTTAGTCCGTTGTCATGGGCAAAGTCAAATACCGCCGGTCGCATATCCTTCGTTGTATTAAAATGAATGTGGTACACAAAGCCAACGAGATTCTTCACTTTTTCAACATGAGGCAGCTGCTGTAAAAGGACTTCTTCGACCCGATAATCAAATTCAACTTCTATGATCTGTTCCTGATCATCTTTGAGAGATTTTATCTCCCGATCGGCCACGATGGTTCCTTTTTTGATCATGATCACCCGGTCGCACATGGCTTCCACTTCCTGCATAATATGGGTAGAAAGCAGAACGGTTTTCTTTTTTCCCAGGTTGCGTATGAGCGTTCTTATTTCCAAAAGCTGGTTAGGGTCAAGTCCTGTGGTTGGCTCATCGAGAATAAGTACTTCAGGGTCGTGTATCAGGGCTGCAGCCAAACCTACCCTTTGTTTATACCCTTTAGAGAGTTGCTTTATTTTTTTATGTGCCTCAGGAGTAAGTCCTGTAAGCTCGATCACTTCCTGTACCCGCGAACGGTCACACCGGTAGATATTGGCATTGAACTCCAGGTATTCTCTCACATACATTTCAGGATATAGAGGGTTGTTCTCAGGGAGGTAGCCTATACTTTTTTGAACTTCCTTAGCCTGGCCTTCCACATCGTATCCATTTACTGTAGCCGAGCCGGAATCGGCCTGCAGGTAGGTGGTGAGGATCTTCATCAGGGTAGATTTACCGGCGCCATTAGGACCGAGAAACCCTGTGATCTCTCCCGGATTTAAAGCAATGGAGACATCATTAAGAGCCTGTTGTGTGCCGTAAAACTTATTAATATGTTCTGTTTTAATAGACATGCTTTTGAATGTATTAAGGGAAAAGGGTTTTTTTAGAATCCCAATAATATGGATAAATGCGTTGCGAAAAATATAAAAAAGACCAGTCAAAATAAATTAATCACTAAAAAATTATAATTGGGTATTGCTGTTCCGTATTAATTTTTACCTTAGTATCACTGAGCGATCAAAAATGAATATAACAAGCTATATCTGGGACTTTTTTTATTTCTTCTTTTATTATTTAAAAGGAGTGGAGGGGCCTGTATAGTATATTGAAAATAATAATATCAGATATGTAAGTCCCGGAGAACCGGGGCTTTTTTTTTACTATGAATCGAAAAATTGCCATACAGGGAATTCAAGGATCTTTTCATCATCAGGTGGCCCTCGAATATTTTGGAGACACTGAGGTAGAAGAGTGCCTTTCTTTTGATGAGGTCATCAGCGCTATTCATAAAAAGAAAGCAGGAGCGGCCGTCATGGCTATTGAGAATTCCATAGCCGGATCTATCATTCCAAATTACGCCCTGATCGATGCTAATAAATTGCATATCATCGGAGAGCATTACCTGACCATACATCATAACCTTATGGCAATGCCGGGTCAGAAAATAGAAGAAATTAAAGAGGTGTATTCACATCCTATGGCTTTGCTTCAGTGCAAGAAATTCTTTGAAGCTTACCCGCATATAAAACTGGTGGAAGATTCTGACACAGCCGAAGTGGCGCGCAGAATACACAAAGGAGCACTAAAGGGGATAGGCGCTATTGCAAGTCGGGTTGCAGCAGATATGTATGATCTGGACATTCTGGCTTCAGAGATCCAGACCATCAAGGATAACCAGACCAGGTTCGTGATCGTACAACCCACCAACTCGGTCATACCGGTTGAAAAGATCAATAAGGCGTCGATGAAATTTGAGCTGGATCATAAAAGGGGCAGTCTTGCAACGGTGTTGAACGTCATGAGTGATTGCAAGCTGAGCCTTACCAAGATCCAGTCATTGCCAAAAATTGAGACACCCTGGAAATATGCCTTTTTCGTAGATGTGACCTTTGAGACATATGATCATTTCAAAAAGGCCAAATCGCTGTTAGAGATCATGGCCGAAGACTTTAGAATACATGGGGAATATATTAACGCGAAACAATGATTGAGAAAGCACGCAGATTAAATTCGGTGGAAGAATATTATTTTTCCAAAAAACTGGCTGAGGTCAGAGAATTAATGGCTAAAGGAGAGCCGGTAATTAATATTGGGATCGGTAGTCCGGATATGGCTCCTTCTGAAGATGTATTGGAGGCACTTACCAGTGCCGTTTATGAAGACCGGGCTCACCAGTATCAGAGTTATCGCGGACTGCCGGAGCTCAGAGAAGCTGTGGCCAAATTCTATAGACGATTCTTTCATGTGACCCTGGATCATGAAACGGAAATACTTCCGTTAATGGGGTCTAAAGAAGGGATCATGCATATATCCATGGCATTTCTTAACCCCGGAGATGAGGTGCTTATTCCTGATCCCGGGTATCCCACCTATACCTCTGTAACGAAATTGGTAGAGGCGGTGCCACGATATTACGATCTGAACGAAGAGGGTAATTGGCTGCCTGACCTGGATAAATTAGAGCAGGAAGACCTCAGTGATGTTAAACTGATGTGGCTGAGCTATCCCCATATGCCCACCGGAGCCCGGGCTGAATCAGAAGATTTCGCCAAAATAGTGGCCTTCGCCCGGAAGCATAATATTCTGTTGGTCAATGATAATCCGTACAGTTTTGTTTTGAATCATGAACCGGTAAGTATTTTGGAGGTTCCGGGGGCAGAAGATGTTGCCTTGGAGCTGAATTCCCTGAGTAAGAGTTTTAATATGGCCGGATGGCGGGTAGGGTTTTTACTGGGACAGCAAGAGTATCTCGATGCCGTCTTGAAGGTAAAGAGTAATATGGACAGTGGTATGTTTTACGGCATACAAAAAGGAGCGGTTAAAGCTCTGGATCTTTCTTCTCAATGGTATGCCAACCTGAACAGGGTATATAAAGAACGAAGAAACCTGGTCTATAAGCTTGCCGATCTTTTGGGTTGTACCTATTCCAAAGAATGTGTGGGCATGTTCGTATGGGCAAAGCTTCCCGAAGGGGCCGAACGTTCAGAGGTCTTCGCAGATAAAGTACTTTATGAAAAGAACATCTTTATTACTCCGGGCACTGTTTTCGGAAAAAATGGGGAAGGATATGTAAGATTCTCCCTTTGTGTATCTGATGAATCCCTGAAGGAGGCTATCAGAAGATGTGATAAAAAGGATATTGTGATATGAAAATAAGTATAATTGGCTTAGGACTTATTGGCGGGTCTATAGCTCTGGACCTAAAGGAGGTAGGCTCTTACGAGATCTTTGGCTATGACAACTCGCCTGATCACCTTGACCAGGCTTTGGCTATGAGCATTATTGACGCTCCCGGCAATGCGCAATCATTGAAAGAGGCAGACGTGGTTGTTCTGGCCATACCTGTAAATGCAGCCCTTCGTGAGGTGTCTGACCTGTTGGATACTATTGGAGAAAATACCCTGTTGTTGGATGTAGGGTCTACGAAGACCCTGATCTGCGATAAGGTTCGTGATCACCGTAATAGAAGGAATTTTTTAGCGACTCACCCTATAGCCGGGACTGAGTTCTCCGGACCTTCAGCAGCCATAAAGGGGTTGTTTGCGGGGAAAACGAACATTGTTTGTGAGGTGGAGAAAACAGCTTTTAAACTTCAGGAGCGGGCAATGGAGATCTTCCGTCACCTAGGGATGCGGATTCGCTATATGGATCCCAAGGCACATGATAAACATATAGCCTATGTGTCGCACTTATCGCATATCAGTTCTTTTATGCTTGGAAAAACAGTCATAGAGAAAGAGAAGAACGAAAGGGACATATTTGATATGGCCGGCAGTGGATTTGAGAGTACCGTACGACTGGCAAAAAGTTCTCCGGATATGTGGACTCCTATTTTTGAGCATAACCGTGAAAATGTTCTGGAAACCCTGGAGGGATATATTGAAAACCTCCGGCATTTTATGGAACTCTTAAAGGATGAAAATTACAAAGCCATTTATCAGGAAATGGACAATACGAACAGAATAAAAGATATTTTAAAAGGAATAACCATAAACGCTATATAAACGAACAGGTAATGAAAAATACACCAGAACTTAGAACCTGGCTTGATGATCTTAAATTGGAACACCCGGTCGTGATCGCAGGGCCATGCAGTGCTGAAACCGAAGAGCAGGTGCTTGGAATTGCTCACCAACTTAAAGATACCGATGTAAGCTATTTGAGAGCGGGAATTTGGAAGCCGAGAACCCGCCCTGGAAACTTTGAAGGGGTCGGAGCCATTGGGTTGAATTGGTTAAAAAAAGCCAAGGAAGAAACAGGACTTAAAATAGCTACAGAGGTAGCTAACAAGGCCCATGTAGATCTTGCCCTGGAAGCTGACGTGGATATGCTTTGGATCGGTGCCCGATCTACGGTGAGTCCGTTTATCGTTCAGGAGATCGCTGATGCTTTGAAAGGAACCGATAAGATCGTTCTGATCAAAAATCCCGTGAACCCTGACCTTTCCTTATGGCTGGGAGGTATTGAGCGACTTGCAAAAAGTAATATCAAGAACCTTGGGGTGATACACAGGGGCTTTTCCTCTTATGAGAAAAGCAAATATCGAAACATTCCGGAATGGCAAATTGCGATTGAACTTCAGAATAGGTTTCCTGACCTCCCATTGATCTGTGACCCTTCGCATATCACCGGAAAACGGGATATGATCTTTGATGTTTCTCAAACCGCGCTGGACCTGAACTACGACGGACTCATGATCGAAACGCACACTGATCCCGATCATGCCTGGAGTGATGCTGCTCAACAGGTTACCCCTCAAACCCTGGTACAGATCATGAAGGATTTAAAGATCAGAAAGGAGTCAGATCCGGAAGGAGAGTATAATACACAATTGAATAACCTCAGAGCGCAGATCGATGTGATCGACAATAACCTGATTGATCTTCTCGGGAAACGAATGAAGGTGGCCGATAATATCGGGGAGCTGAAAAAAGATCGAAATGTAGCTGTACTGCAAACCAAACGATGGAATGAGATTCTCGGTAAGATGATCTGGGAAGGAGAGCAGCAGGGATTGAGCGAAGAATTTGTGCTTCGCATCTTCAAAGCCATTCACCAGGAATCTATCAACCATCAGGAAAAGATTCTGAAAGGTTGATAAGGGAAGAACTAAATTAAAAAAGCGGCAGAAGCCGCTTTTTTTAGTTTTCAGAATGGTTCGGTAACTGTCGTTTAAAGATATATCTTGTGATGAAGATTCCGTTTCCATCTTCTTTGCCCGAATCACTCTCTACAGCGCTGGTTACAAATGCGAGCTCCCATCCATTGGCAGTCATTTCATTGATTTTTGAAGTTACCAACGCATCATTGGCAGCTATGTTCTGAAATCGGATTCCTGCAAGATTATAGAAGTTAAGCAGTTTGGTCTCTTCAAAGTTTTTGACCCTTATTTCGTCACGATCAGCGTGGTTTCGTTCGTTGTTCTCTTCAGTTCGGGTACTTGTATAATCTTGAAAATTCTTTTCCTCCTCTGAGGAAATGAGCCTGGATCTTCCAAGTCCGGCTGGAACGATAGATTCTACACTGGTAATTATCTTGTATTCAAGATTTTGTGAATATCCGGTAAAGGCCATAGCCATTGTAAACAATGTTAGGATTAGCTTTTTCATATTTTTAAGGGAATAATGGGTTACTAGCTTAAATGTAAGTAATTTTACCATCGAATTTTCAGGTAACAGGTAAGTAAACAGTTGATAATGAAAGGAACCGTATATAAATCGACCGGAAGCTGGTATAGCGTCAAGACCGGGGAGGGCGATTTTTATGACTGCAGGATCAAAGGGAAGTTTAGAATAAAGGGTATTAAAAGTACCAACCCTATTGCTGTAGGAGATGAGGTTAATTTCAAACTGGAGACTATCGGAGATGAGACCTTTGGGGTGATCACCGAGATTCTGGATCGCAGGAATTATGTGGTTCGAAAATCGGTCAATCTCTCTAAACGAACCCATATCATTGCGGCCAATGTTGATCTTGCCTTTTTAATGGTTACCATTAATAACCCTAAGACATACACCGATTTTATAGACCGGTTTTTGGTGACCGCAGAGGCTTATGAAATTACTCCTGTGCTCATCTTTAATAAGATCGATACTTATGCGGTTGATGATATGGCAGAGGTGAAATATCTGATCTCGGTATATGAAAAGATCGGGTATCAATGTATGGAGATGTCGGCTGTATCAGGAGAAGGAGTTGGGGAGTTGAAAAGCCTGATGAAGGGTAAAACCAGCATGTTCTCCGGACATTCGGGGGTAGGAAAGTCAACCCTTGTCAATGCCCTCCAACCGGGACTGGAACTCAAGACTGCCGAGATATCGGAACAGCATAAGCAGGGTCAGCACACCACTACCTTTGCCGAAATGTTCGATCTCGATTTTGGAGCACGTATCATAGACACCCCCGGAATTCGCGGATTCGGGATCGTGGATATGGATAAAGACGAAATTGGAGATTATTTCCCGGAATTTTTTGCGCTTAAAGGCGACTGTAAGTTTAATAATTGTCTCCATGTAGATGAGCCCAAATGTGCGGTGAAAGATGCTCTTGAAGAAGGGGCTGTGGCATGGAGCCGTTATAAAAGTTACCTGCAGATCCTGGAAGGAGATGAAGAAAACTATCGTACCGACATCTATTCAGATGATTAAATTTCTGAGCTGACTTTATGAGAGCGCTAATACAAAGGGTAAATAATGCATCAGTGATTGCCGATGGAAAACCTTCAGCTGATATTGGGCAGGGGCTTTTAGTGCTGCTCGGAGTGGAGGAAAATGATACCATAGATGATGTGTTGTGGCTAAGCAGAAAGGTCTGCGGACTTCGCATTTTCAATGATGGTGATGGGGTGATGAACCTCTCGGTCAGGGATGTTGATGGAGAACTCATAGTGGTGAGTCAATTTACCCTGCATGCCTCGACCAAAAAAGGGAACCGTCCTTCCTATATCAGGGCCGCCGGCCATGAGATCGCGGTACCTTTATACGAGGAATTTGTAGCCACACTCGAGAAGGAAACCGGGAAAAAGGTAGGTACCGGGGTTTTTGGAGCTCATATGGAGATCTCGTTGGTAAATGATGGGCCGGTGACTATTATGATCGATAGTAAATCAAGAGAATAACAAAAATATAGGAGCAATGAATATAAAAGATGCACAACTGGCAGTAGATACCTGGATCAAGGAGCATGGAGTGCGGTATTTTAATGAACTCACCAATATGGCCCAGCTTACCGAAGAGGTGGGTGAGGTTGCCAGGATCATTGCAAGAAGATATGGGGAGCAGAGCGAAAAGGAAAGCGATAAGGATAAAGATCTGGGAGAAGAACTGGCAGATGTTGTTTTTGTTGTGCTTTGCCTGGCGAATCAAACGGGAATAGATCTTCAGCAGTCTTTTGACCGAAAAATGGAGAAGAAAACCAAAAGAGATCACGACCGCCACCACAACAATGAAAAATTGAAATAAATACCTTGAAAAGAACCCCTGATCTCAGGGAATCTTTTTTATTTTTATCAGCCTGTATTCAAAAAAATCACACATTGAGAGTAAGGCTAAATTTTCCGGGAAAAGAGGTACATGGTGAAATTTCTGTAACCGGGTCTAAGAGTGAGAGTAACAGGTTATTGTTGCTCAAAGCACTGTTGCAAGACCTGGAAATAAAGAACCTTTCAAATTCGGATGATACCCGGGTAATGAAAGCGGGAATAGAAAAGACGTCGGGCATGGTTGATATTCATCATGCCGGTACGGCCATGAGATTCCTGACGGCCTATTTTGCAACCCAACCGGGATGTGATGTGGTGCTAACGGGGTCTGCCCGAATGAAAGAAAGACCCATTTCTATTTTGGTAGATGCGCTCAGAGCACTGGGTGCAGCGATCACCTACACAGAGAAAGACGGATATCCTCCCTTGCATATAAAAGGCACTTCTATTGTTAAACATGAAGTCACCCTCGATGCAGATGTGAGCAGTCAGTATATTTCAGCATTGTTATTGGTTGCTCCCAATCTTGAGAACGGACTGGAGCTTACTTTGGACGGAAAGATCACCTCTCTTCCTTATATTAAAATGACCCTGGCTCTTTTGGAGCAGGTAGGTGTAAAAACCGATTTCACCTCCAATGTCATCACTATTGCTCCATTGAAGAAAAACGAAACCAAGGTATTGACGGTTGAATCAGATTGGAGTTCGGCTTCCTATTTTTACAGTATTGCTTCTGTTTGCGAGCAGGCTTCCATTGTGATCTCGAGTTATAAACCTGATAGTCTTCAGGGCGACAGTGTCCTGCAGGAGATCTATCGCGACCTGGGGGTCGGGTCGGCCTTTATGGAAGACAGGTTGATGTTGAAGCGGGTGGCCGAAACCGAGCAGGTTTCAATGATGAAACTGGATCTTGCCAATGCTCCGGATATTGCCCAAACCATAGCAGTTAGTTGTTTTGCAAATGGAGTAGGGTGTGAGCTTACCGGTTTGCATACCCTGAAGATCAAGGAAACCGATCGCCTGGAGGCTTTAAAAACTGAACTGACCAAATTAGGAGCCTCGATCGAGGTAACCAATGATACCCTTTACCTGAAAGCAGGTGGCGATATCAGGCCGGAGATAGCGATAGACACCTATAATGATCACCGGATGGCCATGGCTTTTGCCCCGCTGGCTCTTAAGGTGCCCATAATTATCAACGATGCCGGGGTAGTGTCAAAATCTTACCCTGGGTTCTGGGATGATCTGGCTTCTCTTGGTTTTGAGGTTCAGGAATTATAAAGTTTGTGTTGTAGGTAAGGGAGCCATCCTCAGGCCGGTAAATATTCCCTGATTTCCTTGACAACCCCTATTCCGATATTGTATATTTGTGCCCGCCCGGACCATATCTGTAAGAAAAACAGTTAAATATATCATTATTCCGATATAATGGCCCAAGCCCTCACAGGAACCGGGACTCTTTCTGAATAAGAAAGGGTAGAGCTGCAGCCATGAATAAAAAATGTCTATGAAATTATCTCATTTTAACTTTGATCTCCCCAAAGACCTGCTTGCTGAGTATCCATCAGAAAACAGAGATGAAGCCCGACTCATGGTGGTACACCGCAAAGACGGCAAGATCGAACACAAGATGTTCAAGGATCTTATCGACTATTTCGATGAAGGTGATGTAATGGTGTTGAACAATACCAAGGTGTTTCCTGCCAGATTGTTCGGTAACAAAGAAAAGACCGGAGCGAGAATCGAAGTATTTTTATTGAGAGAACTCAATGTAGAGCAACGTCTGTGGGATGTGCTTGTAGACCCTGCAAGAAAGATCAGAATTGGTAATAAATTATACTTTGGTGAAGATGAAAGCCTGGTGGCCGAAGTGATCGATAATACAACTTCCAGAGGTAGAACCCTGCGTTTCCTTTACGATGGCTCTTACGATGAGTTTAGAAAGAAACTGAACGAGTTGGGAGAAACCCCGTTGCCTAAATACATTAAAAGAGAAGTAGAGCCGGAAGATGAAGAGCGTTACCAGACCATCTATGCAAAAGAAGAAGGTGCCGTGGCTGCCCCTACAGCAGGACTCCATTTTTCAAAGCATTTATTGAAGCGCCTTGAGATAAAAGGTATTGACTTTGCCGAGCTAACCCTTCACGTTGGCTTAGGTACCTTTAACCCTGTAGAGGTAGAAGACCTTTCCAAGCACAAAATGGACAGTGAAGAACTGTTTATTGCCGAGGAGGCTGCCGATATTGTGAACAAGGCTAAAAAGAATAAGAAGAGGGTTTGTGCCGTTGGTACGACCGTAATGCGTGGCCTGGAAAGTTCTGTATCATCAGAGCGAACCCTAAATTCATTTGAGGGGTGGACCAATAAATTTATCTTTCCACCCTATGAGTTCAGCATTGCCGATTGTATGGTAACCAACTTCCATACCCCGAAATCTACACTGCTGATGATGATCTCTGCCTTCGCAGGTCATGACCTGACGATGAAGGCATACAAAGAAGCTGTGAAAGAAAAATACAGATTCTATTCTTATGGAGATGCCATGCTGATCCTTTAATTTAGAGCTTTAAAACTTAAAAGAGGCCCCGGAATATTCCGGGGTTTTTTTATTTCTTCACACTCCCGACTCTCCACTCCCGAATCGCTACGCTCTACTAAAGAAACTCTTATCTTTGCAGCATGAAGCAAAAGGCGAAGAAAGATATCAGGGCCCTGACCCGGGAGCAGTTGCGGGAATTTTTTATACAACAGGGAGATAAGGCGTTTCGGGGCAACCAGGTTTATGAGTGGCTGTGGAATAAATCGGTGCATTCTTTCGAGGATATGACGAATATTTCTCTGGAAACCCGACAAATGCTGGAAGATAACTTTGTGATCAACCATATTCGTGTAGATCAAATGCAACGCAGCAGTGACGGGACCATTAAAAACGCAGTACGCCTTCACGATGATCTTGTGGTCGAATCAGTGCTTATTCCCACCCCAACCCGTACCACGGCCTGTGTATCGAGTCAGGTAGGCTGCAGTCTTGACTGTAAGTTCTGTGCCACCGCCAGGCTTAAGCGCATGAGGAATCTTAATCCTGATGAGATCTATGACCAGGTGGTCGCTATCGATAATGAGAGCCGCCTTTACTATGACCGTCCGCTCAGCAATATTGTTTTTATGGGAATGGGAGAGCCGTTGATGAATTACAAGAACGTGCTTAAGGCCATCGATATGATCACTTCTAAAGACGGACTTGGCATGTCGCCAAAAAGGATTACTGTTTCCACCTCCGGTGTGCCAAAGATGATACGTAAGCTTGCCGATGATGAGGTGAAGTTTAAACTTGCAGTTTCTCTGCACTCTGCCATTGATGAGGTACGAACCGGTATCATGCCTTTTAATGAAAACTTCCCTCTCGCCGATCTCAGGGAGGCTCTTGAATACTGGTATAGTAAGACCAAAAGCAGAATTACCTATGAGTATGTGGTTTGGAAGGGTATTAATGACCGACCGGAGGATGTGAAAGCGCTTATTAAATTTTGTCGATTTGCACCTTCAAAGGTTAATCTCATTGAATACAACCCCATAGGAGATGAACATTTCAAGCAGGCAGATTTCACGGCCATTGAAATGTACCAGCGTGAACTGGAGCGCAATGGTATTACCGTAACGGTTAGGCGTTCAAGAGGTAAGGATATTGACGCTGCTTGTGGGCAATTAGCAAATAAGAACGGATAGGATGCCACCAGGGGTAACCGTTTTAAATACCGTGATTTTTTCCGTAGGGAACTACCTCCAAAGTCTTATATTTGAAAGCTAAATGAAGGTAGTAGAGCAAATAAAACAGCCCATTCATGAAGAAATGGAACTTTTTGAAAAGAAGTTTCATGATTCTATGTCTTCCAGGGTGGCTCTGCTCAACCGTATATCTCATTACATTGTAAACCGCAAAGGGAAGCAAATGCGTCCCATGTTTGTTTTTCTGGTGGCAAAAATGGTCTCAGGGGGTTCTGTAAATGAACGTACCTACCGAGGTGCTTCGGTAATTGAATTGATCCATACGGCCACCCTTGTTCATGACGATGTGGTTGATGACAGTAATCGCAGGCGAGGTTTTTTCTCCATTAATGCTTTATGGAAAAACAAAATAGCTGTTTTGGTTGGAGATTATCTGCTTTCCAAAGGATTGCTGCTGTCAATAGATCATGAAGATTTTGACCTGCTAAAGATAATATCAGTAGCCGTTCGTGAGATGAGCGAAGGTGAACTTCTTCAGATCGAAAAAGCGCGAAGACTTGATATTACGGAAGAGGTGTACTATGAGATCATTCGTCAGAAAACAGCAACCCTCATTGCCGCCTGCTGTGCCCTTGGGGCGTGTTCGGTAGAAGAAAAGCCCGGAGAAGTTGAAAAGATGCACAGGTTTGGTGAACTCATTGGTATGGCCTTTCAGATCAAGGATGATCTTTTTGATTATACAGATGGTCCGATAGGGAAGCCTACAGGTATTGATATAAAAGAAAAGAAAATGACCTTGCCGCTTATCTACAGCTTGCAGCAGGCAGATGAAAATAAGAGGCGATGGATCATCAATTCAGTGAAAAATCACAATAAGGATAAAAAGCGTGTTAAAGAACTGATCAGCTATGTGAAAGATTCAGGGGGATTGACCTACGCTGAGCAAAAAATGATATCCTTTCAAAAAGAAGCCCTGGAATTACTGCATACCTATCCGGTGTCTCCTTACCGGGACAGCCTGGAACTGATGGTCAACTACGTCATAGAACGTAAAAAGTAACCATCTTTCTTTATTCTTCACTCAGGCATTTTTCTGAACTCTGTTTTTGAACCCGGATAAGGGTGCATGAAATCTCTTGAAATCTGTAACATATTAAGGAGTTATGCTTCTATTATATAGAGATATCGTACTTGATTCTGAAAAAAAATCTTTGCGAGGCAACCTCGGGCAAAGTATTTGCGTCTATATAAATAGAAGACCAAATGAAACCATTTTTGAAAGTCATCAACTTACATCACCACCAACCGGAACTTATTAAAAAGGCTCGGAAAGGAGATCGGGAGGCTCAAAACCAGATCTACAAACGGTTTTCGCCAACCATGCTCGGTTTGTGTCGAAGTTATGTTCGTGATCTGCATTTCGCAGAAGATGTGATGATCACCGGGTTTTTTAAGGTCTTTAAGAATTTAAATTCCTTTAAAGAAGAAGGAAGTTTTGAAGGGTGGATACGAAAGATCATGGTACGTCAGTGCATTGACCATCTGAGAAAAAAGAACCCGGAACAATTTCATGATCCTGAAGCCTTGAAATCTTCGGAGTTGACTTCCGGAGGTGATCTTCCGGATAGCCTGCAAGTGGAAGCGCTTCAAAATCTTATTGATGAAATGCCCGATGGTTACCGTACCGTTTTCCTGTTATATGCTGTAGAGGGCTATAGTCATAAAGAGATCGCAACACAGCTTGAGATCTCGGAAAGCACATCAAAGTCACAATTGTTTAAAGCCCGGAAATTGCTTCAGCAGAAATTGGCCGGGATGAAAGAATCAGTATATGAGGTCAGAAGAATTTGATAAAAAAGTCCGTTCGCTGCTGCAAGAGCGAAAAATTAAGCCGACCCCTGCCTCCTGGCATCGCCTGGAAGGATTGCTGGATGAGGCTGAAACTCAGGGAAGCTCAAAGCAAAAACTATGGTTTGTAGCTGCTTCAGTGGCCGTGATCATGGTGTTGGGAGCCTTGATGATCTCATCAGATGGCTTCTATACAGAAGCAGACCCTCTTGTAGAGCAGGAGATGGAAAGATCGTCCCCGGAAAGAAATGATGATATATATAAAGTACCGGAAGCAGGTGGGTTGGTTAAGCAGGATAATATCGAGGAAGTCTCCATTCCTGTTGAGTTATCAGAGAATTCATTTTCCACATCATCTTCGGCAGCAGTTGTTTTTGAGGGCAGGCCGGTAGAGAAAACAGTGGGCGCTGATTTTGGGAGTAATGAATTGAGATATATTCCGGTTGGCACCAATAAAGAGAAGACTCAGGTAAGTGATCGGGAGATCGAAGAATTGCTGGCCGATGCCCGTGCTGTTTTACACCAAGACGGGGCAAGCACGGCAAAGCAGGTAGATGCAGCCCTGTTGTTGGCAGATATTGAAAAAGAATTAGATCAAAACTTTAAGGATAAAGCACTTGAAGCCTTGAAAAAGGGCTTGGTAAAACTGCGTACAGCAGTTGCAGAACGTAATCAATAGTTCATTCATTAATCAATAAATCTTAGTACCATGTTTAAAATCACAAAGATCGCTGCTTTGGCGGCCCTGCTGTTTATTGCTCAGCCTTTAACGGCGCAGGAAACCGAAACAGAAATGACTCCTGCCGTGAAAGCCAGGCTGGAGCGGCTGGAGAAAGCCAAGGAAGAGATGATCAAAGAAGAAAAGGAAATGCTCAGAGAGGCCGTTGAGGATATTGAGCAGATGCTTGAGAACGGAGATATTACCGCAGAAGAAGCCGAAAAAAGAAAAAAAGAGGCTGCGCTGAAAACAGCCCAAAACATTGAGAATCGTTCTGCCATCATTGATAACAAGATCGAGCTGGTTAAACGGGGAGAATTTGTAGGAACCTCGGACGGCTATATCAGGATCGATATCAAAGACGAAGATGACTGGTTTAGTATCGTAGGCTTTGATGAATGCTTTCCGTGTAAGACGAAAAAGCCTTACGATCGTCGCACGACCAGTCACCTGGTAGTGGCTGCCGGTATTAATAATGCCCTGGTTGACGGAGGGTCGCTGGATGACAGCCCTTATCAGATAGGGGGGAGTAAATTCTTCGAGATCGGATGGCAATTCAAAACCAGGGTCTTTAAAGAGACCAATTGGTTACGGTTTGTATACGGACTAAATTTTCAATTTAACGGTTTTAAGCCGGAAGATGAGCGCTATTTTGTTCGGGAGGGTGACCTGACCTTTCTGGAAGAATTTCCGGGAAACCTTGACAAATCAAAACTGAGAATGGATAACCTGGTGCTTCCGGTGTTCTTCGAAATAGGTCCTTCAAAGAAAATTGAAAGAGATGATTACTTCAGGTATAGTATTCGCAGAAAGTTCAGGATCGGATTAGGAGGATATTTCGGAGTAAATTACAGTACGCGTCATAAACTGAAATATAAGATCGATGGCGAGCGTGTCAAAGAAAAGATCAAGAACAGCTATAATACAAGTAATACTATTTATGGCTTAGCGGGTTATGTAGGTTTCGGCGATCTGAGTCTTTACACTCGTTATGAGCTGAATACTATCTTTAAAGACCCGAACGTTGATCAGCACAACATTGCTTTTGGGCTGCGTTGGGAGCTTTGATCGTTCAGGATAGAATTGCTTATTTTTGATTCCCGCTTTTGGCGGGAATCCTTATTTTTAACCAAAGTCTTATCCATTGATCGCAAAAGAAACCATAGACAAAGTATTTGATGCCGCAAGAGTGGAAGAAGTTATAGGTGACTTTGTTCAGCTGAAACGATCGGGCTCCAATTTTAAAGGTCTGAGTCCGTTTACCGATGAGCGTACCCCTAGTTTTATGGTGTCTCCGGTAAAACAGATCTGGAAGGATTTCAGTAGTGGTAAGGGAGGTAATGTGGTAGCATTCATTATGGAGCACGAGCATTTCACCTACCCGGAAGCTATTAAATACCTGGCTAAAAAATACGGGATTGAGGTAGAGGAAACTGAGCAGAGCAACGAGCAAAAGGAAAAGGCGGGTGAACGCGAAAGTATGTATCTCGTCTCTGAATTTGCCCGTACCTACTTTAAGGATAACCTGTTTAAAACTGAGCCCGGAAAGGCTATTGGCTTAAGCTACTTCAAGGAGCGGGGCTTCAAAGTTGAGACCATAGAAGCCTTTCAATTGGGGTATTGCCTGGATCAATGGGATGCTTTTACGAAAACTGCCTTAGACAAGGGGTATCAGTTGGAGTTTCTTGAGAAGACCGGACTTACCATAGTAAAGGGGGAAGACAGGATGTTTGACCGCTTTAAAGGTCGGGTAATGTTTCCTATACATTCCATGAGTGGCCGTGTACTCGGCTTTGGTGGGCGTATTCTGAAAACGGATAAGAAGGCCGCGAAATATCTTAATTCACCGGAGAGTGAGATCTATCACAAGAGTAAGGTGTTATACGGTTTGTACCAGGCCAAACAATCTATAGCCAAAGAAGACAATTGTTACCTGGTAGAAGGATACACCGATGTTATTCAGTTTTATCAAAGCGGAATCACCAATGTGGTTGCCTCCAGTGGTACTGCCCTTACCCCTGAACAGATCAGGCTGGTTAACAGGCTGACCAAGAATATTACCGTTTTATTTGATGGCGATGCTGCAGGTTTAAGGGCGTCTATGAGAGGTATTGACCTGATCCTGGAGCAAGGAATGAATGTTAAGGTGGTTACTTTTCCTGAGGGTGAAGACCCGGACAGTTTTGCCGCCTCCAATTCTCCCGATGAGCTTCAGTATTTTCTCGATACCAACGCTAAGGATTTTATTCAGTTTAAGGCCTCCGTCTTAGTCAATGAAGCCCAGAATGATCCGGTTAAAAAGGCGGAGACCATACGTGATATAGTGCATAGTATCGGGAAGATTCCCGATAGAATACAGCGCGAAGTCTATATACAGGAATGTTCGCGTATCATGGATATTTCTGAGGAGGTATTGTTTAATAGTCTTGCCCAGTTGGGGAAGAAAGAACTTGCCGAGGCCAGTAAAAAATTTAAAAAGGAGCAGAAGGCCTTCGAGGTGGTTCGTCCGGAACAGAAGGTCGAAAAGATTGACACCCAACAATTCCTGGAGCGAAAGATCATCGAGTTACTTCTGCTTTACGGTATGGAAGAGGGCGAGTTTCAGGACCTGGTGCTGAAGGAGGATGATAAAGGTGAATTGGTATTAGAGCCTGAGGTTCATGGGGCTAAGGTATTCGAAAAGATATACCTTGATCTGCAGCAGGATGAGGTGGAGTTGTCTAATCCTTTATTCAGGGATGTATACGTTCATCTGATCGAAGAGATGCATGCCAATGAGACCTTTACGATTGAATCATTTTTAAATAAAACAGCCCCGGAGATTGCCTCTGAACTTTCATCCATTCTGATGGATGACGAAAAGTATAACCTTCATAACTGGGATAAGAACAATATTTTTGTGAAGGAGAAAAAGGCCGGAATGACCCAACTTGTAAGTGAGACCATTCTTTCGCTGCGGTGTCATCTTATTGATAAGCGGGTTGACCAGTTGCAGAATGAGGTGTTAAAAACTGAAAATGGTAGTCATGAGAT
The DNA here is from genome assembly GCF_004799345.1 of Robertkochia marina. Lineage (GTDB taxonomy): Bacteria > Bacteroidota > Bacteroidia > Flavobacteriales > Flavobacteriaceae > Robertkochia > Robertkochia marina. The sequence goes on along the minus strand of NZ_SSMC01000001.1, from coordinate 197,073 downwards.
CCTTGAGGAAATCATGAACTACCATCAACTTAAAAAATTATTATCAAATAAACTGAACCGAGTTCTTTAATACAATTCCAGGGCTTTAGCCTGCTGCAGCATGTCTACCATGTTGTCTACGTTTAATTTACGCATAAGACGGGCCTTGTAGGTACTGACCGTTTTTTCATTTAGGCCCAATTCTTCGGCCACATGCTTGTTACGTTTACCCGAAGCAAGAAGCTTAAGTACTTCAACTTCACGGGTAGATAATTTTCTAAAAAATCTTCTGGGTTTATTGGTACTCTCATCAAATGCCAGGCGCTGAGCCAGTTCATTGGTAATGAACATACCTCCTTCAGCAACCTTGCTAATGGCATTCTTAAGCGTATCTATAGTGGCTGTTTTGGCGACATAACCTGAAGCTCCTGCCCGCAGGGTGGAGAGTGCGTAAACATCTTCTGCCTGTGCACTGAAGATAAGCACCTTTACATCGTTGTAATCTTTTTTCATTTTCCTGAGTGCAGTAATTCCGTTCACTTCAGGAATATCCATCTCCAGAAGAACCACGTCGGGCTTCTCCTTTTCCAGGGCATCAAACAATTCTGAGGTTGTACCAACACTGGCGGTCACATTGAAGTCATCAGACCCTCCAAGTGCAGCGTTCAACCCCTCTCTTACAACGGGGTGATTATCGGCCACTAATACTTTGATCATAATGCAGTTTTTTTAATAATTATAAAAAAGATAACCAAAGCCTCGTCAGCTCAACTATAAGATCTGTGAAAGAATAAAATTTGGGGGTGTTTTACCAGATAAAAATAACTAAAAAAAATACGTCTGCAAAATAGTTGAAAAAACTTTCTTTTAATTTGTAATTATTTCAGGTTCAACGGTATGGAGCAGACCGGAATTGGCTCCATTTTATGTTTATTTGCCCTGTTTAGACGTTTATAGATGTCAAAAACTTCCTGTTCCCGGCCGGTGAAATCGCCCAGAGTTTTCCCTTTTTTATCCTGTTCCATTGCCCATTCGAGTTCCGGGTAAGAGGCTCCGATCTGATCTTCATCTGTTCTGTCATCTCCCCACAAACCATCTGTAGGAGGAGCACTCATGATGTCTGAATTGACACCCAGGTACGCCCCGATTTCATAAACTTCTGTTTTAACAAGATCGGCAATAGGGCTGAGGTCTACCCCTCCGTCACCGTATTTGGTATAGAATCCTACTCCAAAATCCTCTACTTTATTTCCTGTTCCCGCTACAAGAAGTTTTTCCAGGGCAGCAAAATAATATAAGGAGGTCATACGCAAACGGGCCCTGGTATTGGCTAAAGACATGAATCGCTCTTCTTCGTTCTCCACCTCCGGGAAGCTCTCTATCAGGGCATCAAATACAGGGGTTAGATTTACCTGGGTCATGCGAACGTTCGAATAATTGCTTTTGAGCCATTCAATGTGGTTTAAGGCGCGACTCACCTGGCTTTCTGCCTGGTGAATGGGCATCTCGAGACACAGCACCTCCAGGCCGGTCCTTGCACATAAGGTGGAAGTAACGGCAGAATCAATCCCTCCGGAAACGCCTACTACAAATCCGTTCATCCCTGCCTTTACGGCATAATCTTTAAGCCAATTAACGATATGGTCTGTTACAGCTGCTGTATTCATAATATATAAGTGAAATTTAGAGGAAGGTGGATTTCCTTTATTATTTTTGGTTTCGAATTAACTAACGCAAAAATATAGCATTCTCTTGTGAAACCACAGGAGAGAGGTAAACGAAATCATTTCCATGAGAAAGATCCTAACCGCCATATGCCTCTGTGTACTGGTTTCCTGCGTGTCAGGCGATCAAAAAGAAAAAGAAATTTCTCAGATAGAGGTAGATCTGGATGTTAAACGCTTTGACCAGGCATTTTCATCGGCCGATCCAAAAGATCTGCCCACCTTAAAAGAAAAGTTTCCTTATTTGTTTCTTTTAGAATATCCGGATAGTGTTTGGTATAATCGTATGGAGGATACCCTGCAAATCCAATTGTTTGAAGAGGTGAGTGCTGCATTTTCAGGATTTGATTCCCAAACAAAAGCCTTGACAAAACTCTTTCAACACGTGAAATATTATTATCCTGAAGTGGTTGAGCCCACCGTTGTTACGGTAACATCTGACGTAGATTACCGGTATCGTGTGATCTATGCTGATACTCTATTATTGATAGGACTTGATAATTACCTGGGTTCAGATCATGAGTTTTACAAGGGGATACAGGAATACATCCGAAAAGATTTTATGCCTGAGCGCATCGCTGTGGATGTTGCTGAGGAGGTTGCCAAAAGAGAAATTCCGATGCCTGCTAACAGGACCTTCGTAGCTAAAATGGTGTACTATGGGAAATTGTACTACCTCATGCATCAATTTTTACCGGAGGAGCCGGAAGAAATGATCATTGGCTACACAGAAGAAGAAATGGATTGGGCCAGGGCCAATCAAAGCGAGATCTGGAGGTATTTTATTGACAGTGACCTGTTGTTCTCTACCAATAGTAAACTGGAGCAACGGTTTTTATCGCCGGCGCCTTTTTCTAAGTTCTACCTGGAATTTGATCATGAGTCTCCGGGCAGGTTGGGTAGATTTATAGGCTGGGAGATCGTGAAGTCTTATATGGAAAATAATGAAGTATCTTTGCAGCAAATGCTGGAAAAACCGGCAGAAGAAATATTTAATGAATCCCGTTATAAACCCTCTAAATAATGGCTGTTAAGCATACTTCAGATATAAAAATCAGTGTTGGACTTGATGAGAATAAAATTCCTGAAGAGTTAAGGTGGAGCGCTCAGGATGGTGGCGTTGACCAGGCGAAAGCAAAGGCTGTTCTGCTGTCAATTTGGGATAGTGCTCAACAGGAAACCTTGAAAATAGACCTGTGGACCAAGGATATGCCTGTAGATGAGATGAAAAAGTTCTTTCATCAAACCCTGGTCTCAATGTCAAATACCTTCGAGCGGGCCACGCAGGATGAGAAAATGTCGGCCACTATGCGTGATTTCTGCGATTATTTTGCAGAAAAGCTGGAGCTTAAAAAAGAATAACTTTCTTGAGGCTGGTTTTTGTCTATAATGCAGGAAAGGGCTGGTTCAACGCCTTTACCGATAGTATTCATAAGGTGGTCTCGCCACGGACGTATCCCTGTGACCTGTGTAGTCTTACTCACGGATTGACAAGGATGAGGCCGGAAATTCGCAGGTATCTGACAGAATTCAATGGTGATACTGTTTTTTACCACTTAAACGACCTTCCCGATAATTGTAAAAAGCCGCTTGCAGATGCGGGTGGGGCTCCTGCTTTGTTTTTGGAGTATAAGGATGAAATGCTACTCCTATTTGATAAAACGGAATTAAGCCGGTTTGAAAGTGCGACTCTTTTTATTGCCGAATTGAAAAGAAGGCTTGAAGATATTCTCAGTTGATCTCCTGGTTAATACTGTCAATATAGTTAAGGAGCTCTTCTCTGCCCATTCCGGATGAGGAGGAGGTAACAAAGTGATTGGGAGCCTCTTCCCATGCACCCTGCTCGAGAATCTTAAGGTAATTTTCCACCTCTCGGGTAATGGCTGCGGGTTTTAATTTGTCGGCCTTGGTGAAAATAATAGAGAAAGGGATCTGGTTAACGCCAAGCCATTCCATGAACTCCACATCAATTTTTTGTGGTTCGTGGCGGATGTCAACCAATACAAAGGCAGATACCAACTGTTGTCTTTTAGAGAAATAATCGGTGATGAAGCGTTGAAAAACCTTTTTGGTGCTCTTGGAAACCCGCGCATAGCCGTAACCGGGAAGGTCAACAAGAAACCAGTTCTTATTGATCAAAAAATGATTAATGAGCTGAGTTTTTCCCGGCCTTCCGGAGGTCTTTGCAAGACTTTTTCGCTCAGTGAGCATATTGATCAATGAAGACTTCCCTACGTTCGACCTACCTATAAAGGCATATTCCGGCAGAGGGTCTTTAGGACATTTCTGTACATCTGTATTGCTGACAACAAAAGAAGCCGACTTGACTTGCATGTTCTATATGTTTCTTGAATCCAACCATTCTTTCAGGATTCTGTTAAATTCGTCCGGATGCTCCATCATAGGAGCGTGTCCGCACTTGTCGATCCAGAACAGGTTAGAATCGGGGAGTAGTTTATGGAACTCCTCTGCCACATTAGGAGGGGTAACACTGTCGTTTCTTCCCCAGATAATGCAGGTAGGCGTCACCATTTGCGGCAGGTCCTTGGCCATATTGTGCCTGATGGCGCTTTTCGCAATGGCAAGGGTTTTAACAAGTTTGCTGCGATCGTTCACTGTGGCGTAAACCTCGTCAACAATTTCTTTTGTGGCGATCTTAGGGTCGTAAAATACGTCTTCACTTTTCTTTTTAATGAATTCGTAATCTCCTCTTTTGGGGTAACCGTCGCCCATGGCACTTTCGTACAATCCGGAACTTCCCGTGATCACTAATGCCTTGACCTTTTCAGGAAACAGTTTGGTATGTAAAAGTCCAATATGGCCACCCAGGGAGTTTCCTAAAAGGATCACCTGGTCAAATTTTTTGTATTCAATAAAGGATTCCAGAAATTTTGCAAAACTTTTTACCGTTGTCTTAATGAGTGACATACTGTAAATAGGGAGTTCGGGTATGAGTACCTTGTATCCTCTTTTGGAAAAGTACTCCGTAACACCGGTAAAATTACTCAGACCTCCCATCAGACCGTGAAGTACGATTAATGGGGTTCCTTCTCCAACTTCTATATAAGTAAACTTTCCTTCCTTCTTTAATTCGTGTACCATTAATGGTTAGTTACATTTTTCGAAACAAATATAGGGATTTAACCAATATTTTAAGCCTTTTCCGCAGGAAGTGCAAAAACCCTTCAGGATTTTTAAAATGAACCTCTATAGGCTTCTTTTTTAAGGGGCTTCCCACTTGTTCACATTCTTGAAACCCAAGCTATTGCTGCAGTTGAACGGGATATATATTCAATTTATCAACAAAGTGGTAAAAAGTGCCATATTGTGGTAAAAAGTGGTAAATATTTCTATATATTTGAAAAATAAGACTAAATCCCAACCTGAAAGTGTTTGAGTTTACGGAAGAATATGAGTGTAAGGCTGATAGCAAAGGGCGCATTATGGTGCCTTCTTCGCTAAGGGCCAAACTTGCATCCGTGCTTCATGAAGGTTTGGTGGTAAAAAGATCGATCTTCCAGTCCTGCCTTGAGATCTACACTGTTGAAGAGTGGAAGAAAGAGGCAGAAAAAGTCGGAAAGTTAAATCGATTTGTGAAAAAGAACAACGACTTTATCAGGCAATTTACTGCCGGGGTTCGTTTGATCCAGATCGACGGAAACGGTCGTCTGTCTATACCTAAAAATTTGATGGAATTTGCAGGAATCACCAAAGACGTGGTTCTGAGTGAGACGATTGGAAGAATAGAGCTGTGGGATAAAGAGCGCTATTATGCCGTGCTTGATGAAGGTGCTGCAGATTTTTCTGATCTGGCGGAAGAGGTGATGGGTAATCTAACATCTGATGACAATGAGTGAGTATCATAACCCGGTATTGCTGAAGGAGACTGTAGATGGGCTTGCCATAAAGCCCGATGGTGTTTATGTGGATGTAACTTTTGGAGGTGGTGGTCACTCCCGGGAGATCATGAGCAGGCTGGGAGAAAAAGGAAGGTTGATCGCATTTGATCAGGATGAAGATGCTTTAGAGAACGCGATCGATGATGCGAGATTTACATTGGTCAATGAGAACTTCCGTTTTATAAAGCGCTTTTTAAGATTTCAAGGAGTGAGGCAGGTAGATGGTATTCTGGGTGACTTTGGGGTTTCTTCTCATCAGTTTGATGTCGCAGAACGCGGATTTTCTACCCGGTTTGATGCCGGTCTGGATATGAGGATGAGTAAGCGTAATGAGTTGTCGGCTTATGAGGTTGTTAATGAGTACTCTGAAGAGGATCTTCGAACCGTGCTTCGCATGTATGGTGAAATTAAAAATGCCGGAGCGGTTGCCAGGGCCATAGTGGCTCACAGAAAGAACGGAGATATTAAAACAACTGATGCTTTGAAGAATGCTTTGGGCAGATTGTTGCCTGCTCACCGGGAGCAAAAAATACTGGCGCCGATCTATCAGGCCATCCGTATTGAGGTGAACCAGGAGATAGAGGTGTTAAAGGAGTTTCTCTTGCAAACGCCTGAGTTGATAAAGACAGGTGGCCGCCTGAGTCTGATAAGTTATCACTCTCTTGAAGACAGGCTGGTAAAGAACTTTATCAGAAGTGGAAAGTTTGAGGGGGTGCCGGAAAAAGATTTTTATGGAAACCCATTGGTGCCGTTTAAAAAAGTAGGGGGCTTGATAAAGCCTGCTAATGAAGAGATTGAAACGAATAACAGGGCCAGGAGTGCCCGGTTGAGAATAGCTGAGCGTTTGTAGGTATGAAGGAGCGATTGCTGGATGTATTGAAGGGCAGCTTTTTGATCAGTGGAGATGCTGCAAAGAACTGGAGATTCATATTATATGCCTCTTTATTGGCTGTTATCATGATAAGCAGCGCACACAAGGCAGATAAGAAAGTACATTATCTGGCCGACCTTACCGAAGAGGTGTTGGAGTTGCGTAGTGAATTTGTGGATGTACGAACGCGATTACAACAGCGAAAGCTGGAGTCGAACATTCGGGAAAGAGTAGGTGATTATGGGTTGGTGCCTTCGAAAACACCGCCCAAAAAAATAAAAGTAGCAAGCAGTAAATAAGCATGGCGATATCTGAAAAGAACATATCTAACCGATTATACGTAGTGGCGGGGTGTATGTTTCTCTTTGCGATCGCAGTGGCGGTGAAATTAGTCACCATCCAGGTAGTTGAAGGGGATCATTACAAAGAGCTTGCAGAGAACCGTACGGTAAGAAAGTTTGTCATAGAGCCCAACAGGGGGAATCTTTACTCTGACGATGGTAGCTTGCTGGCAACTTCGGTTACGCGTTATGATATCCGTCTGGATGCCATAACTCCTTCCCAGGAAGTTTTTGAAGAGAATATTAAGCCGTTGTCTGATTCGCTGTCCGTCATTTTCGGAAAGTCACCTTCGTATTATCAGAACCTGATAAGAAAGGCCAGGGCGGCCCGGAATCGGTACCTGCTTATAGCCAGAGATCTCGGGTATACTGATTACCTGAGGGTGAGAAATTTTCCGATGTTTCGTTTAGGTCCGTTTAAAGGCGGGTTAATTGTAGAGCAAGAGACCCAGAGGGAGCACCCGCTTGGTTCTATTGCTCAGCGAAGTGTGGGGTGGGAGCGTTTTAATCCGGAAACAGGAAGATATTTCGGAGTAGGGCTGGAGCGAGCCTTTGGAACTTATTTACGCGGTAAGCAGGGTAAGCGCCTAAAACAGAAGATAGCCAAGGGGCAATGGAAGCCCATTACTGATTATAATGAGGTGGAGCCACAGGATGGTTATGATGTGGTTTCTACCATTGATATCAATATCCAGGATGTTGCTCATCATGCCTTACTTACCCAGTTGGAGAAGTACAATGCCGACCATGGTTGTGTTGTGGTTATGGAAGTGGAGACCGGAGAGGTAAAGGCAATTTCGAATTTGGGCAGAACGCAAAAAGGAACATATTACGAACGCCTCAATTATGCTATTGGAGAATCACATGAGCCGGGGTCTACCTTTAAGTTAATGTCTATGATTGCAGCCATGGAGGATGACGCGGTAGACACCAGCACTGTGATAGATACAGAGAAAGGGGTTCTTAGTTTTTACGGTAAGAAGGTGAGAGACTCCAGGTATGGAGGTTACGGAGAGATCAGTGCTTCTAAGGTGTTTGAGGTGTCGTCAAATACAGGTGTTGTGAAGATCATCGATGAGTTTTACGGAGATCAGCCTGAAAAATTTGTGAACAGGATCTATAATATGGGTCTGCATAAGCCTTTAGGTCTTCCTATAGCGGGTGAAGGGACCCCGATCATTCCGCATCCTAATGATCGTGATCGTTGGAGTGGTATTGCGTTACAGTGGATGGCTTATGGTTATGGTGTTGAATTGACTCCTTTACAGATCCTTACTTTTTACAATGCAGTGGCTAATGGCGGAGAGATGTTGAAGCCCAGGTTGATCAAGGAGGTTCGCCAATGGGATGATCAGGTAAGAAACTTTGAAAAAGAGGTGATCAATCCGTCTATCTGTTCTGCAGAGACTATTAGTAAGGTTCAGCAGATGCTGAAGAATGTTGTGGAGAAGGAGCATGGTACGGGTCACAAACTCTATAGCCCTGACTTTTCAATGGCAGGTAAAACCGGAACAGCACAAAAGAATTACAGCGATAAAAGTAAAAAGCAATACATCTCTTCTTTTGTAGGGTACTTTCCTGCAGAAAAACCGAAGTACTCCTGTATTGTTGTTATCCATGAACCTGATCAGAGCGTGGGGTATTACGGGGCTGATGTTTCCGGTCCGGTGTTTAAGAGTATTGCTCAAAAGATCTATACGAATTCTCCTTTGATCGATACGGTTGATGAGCTTGAGAAACCACAAGCCCCTGCCGTGAAGAGTTACGAGGAGTATTATGCCAAGGCGCAGAAACACTACAATCACATTCCTGACGTGAAGGGTATGAGTGGTATGGATGCGGTTTCTTTATTAGAAAATATGGGGCTTAAGGTTGAAGTGGAGGGAAATGGGAAGGTAGTGACCCAGTTTCCACGAGAAGGAGAAGCGATCAATAAGAATAAAAAAGTCATTTTAAAGCTGTCATGAAGGTGTTGAGAGATATACTATATAAGGTGAATATCGAAGCTGTGAGCGGGGGTACGGATATCCGTATTAATGATATCCATTTTGATTCCCGTAAAGCTTCTCTTGACGATGTTTTTGTGGCCGTACCGGGTACCATTACAGATGGCCATGACTATATATCCAAAGCGGTAGACCAAGGGGTTATTGCTGTGGTTTGTGAGCGAATGCCGGAGACCATGATCAATGGGGTAACCTATGTGCAGGTGCCTGACTCAAAAAAGGCCCTTGCTTTAATGGCTTCCAATTTTTATGGGAATCCTTCCCGTAATTTAAGACTGGTGGGTGTAACAGGTACCAATGGAAAAACAACGGTAACATCACTGTTATATCAACTGTTCAAAAAGGCCGGGTATAAGGTGGGGCTGCTTTCCACCGTAAGAGTTATGGTAGGAGATAAGGAGTTTCCTGCCACCCATACAACTCCCGATCCTATGAGTATCAATAAATACCTTGATATGATGAGTGCCGAAGGGGTGGAGTTTTGTTTTATGGAGGTCAGCTCTCATGGTATTGACCAGGAACGTACTACCGGGCTCCTTTTTGCCGGGGGTATTTTTACCAACCTGAGTCATGATCACCTTGATTATCATAACTCCTTTGCGGAGTACCGTGATGTTAAAAAGCGTTTTTTTGATGAATTACCGTCAAGTGCTTTCGCTATTACCAATGCCGATGATAAGAATGGTTCGGTGATGCTGCAGAACACCAAGGCTTCAAAGTATACCTACGCCATAAAGTCTTATGCTGATTTCAGAGGGCAGGTTATGGAAAATCAATTGAGTGGATTGTTGCTGAAAATTGATGAGCAGGAAGTATGGAGCAGGCTTATCGGTAATTTCAATGCTTATAATCTTCTGGCAGTATATGCTGCGGCTACTTTGCTGGGGCATGATAAATTGGAGGTTTTAAGACTGCTTAGCGAGCTGGAAAGTGTTGGTGGCCGTTTTCAGCATTTTGTGTCTGAAGGCAAAATTACGGCTATTGTTGACTATGCTCATACGCCTGACGCTTTAGAAAATGTACTGAGTACTATAAATACTGTGCGAACGGGTAATGAAAACCTTTTTACGGTGGTAGGTTGCGGAGGCGATCGGGACAAGACCAAACGCCCTAAAATGGCAGGGATCGCAGCCCGGTTGAGTACTACAGCCATATTTACATCAGATAATCCCAGGTCAGAAGATCCGGAAGCTATCATTGAAGATATGGAAAAGGGAGTGGAGCCCCAGGATTATAAGAAAACCTTATCTGTTACCGATAGAAAACAAGCTATTAAAACAGCGTGCACCATGGCTGTGCCAGGAGACATTATTCTGATCGCGGGCAAAGGTCATGAAACCTATCAGGAGGTTAAAGGGGTGAGAACTGATTTTGATGATATGGAAGTGGTTCAAACCCTGTTGAAACAACTAAATAAATAAAACACAATACCCGGTTTTGACGGGTGTACAGGAACAGCGTATGTTATATTATTTATTCGAATTTTTAGAGAACGAATATCAGCTTCCCGGAGCCGGACTCTTCGAGTTTATATCCTTCAGGGCAGCTGCTGCCATAATATTGTCCTTATTGATCTCTACCATTTTTGGTAAAAAGGTGATCAATTTTCTGCGACGTAAACAGATCGGTGAAAGCGTAAGAGAGCTGGGCCTGGAAGGGCAATCCCAGAAGGCAGGTACGCCAACCATGGGGGGTGTTATCATTATCATGGCAACCCTTATTCCGGTGTTGCTTTTTGCCAAGCTGGACAATATTTATATAGAGCTTCTTATTGCGACCACCGTCTGGATGGGTACCATTGGTTTTGTAGATGATTATATTAAAACCTTTAAGAAAGATAAGGAAGGCCTAAAAGGAGTCTTTAAGGTGATCGGCCAGGTGGGTATTGGTATTATAGTGGGGGTAACCCTGTATATGCATCCGGAGGTTACCATAAAGGAGGAGTTGAATGAGGTGAAGAAAGAAAAGATTGAGAATGTACAGACAGCAGTAGATAATGTAACCAACAAAGAATATACAGAAGAGGAGAAGTCAACAAAAACAACCATCCCTTTTGTGAAAAATAACGAGTTTGACTATGCTGTGCTTTTGTCATGGGCGGGAGATAACTACAGGGATTATGCCTGGTTGCTTTTTATTCCTATAGTGATCTTTATTATCACCGCAGTATCAAACGGTGCGAATTTAACAGATGGAATTGACGGACTTGCTGCCGGAAGTTCGGCTATAATCGCCTTAACACTGGGAATCTTTGCCTGGGTGTCAGGTAATATCATTTTCTCTGAATATCTCGATATCATGTATATCCCCAGGGTGGGAGAAGTAACCATTTTTATATCGGCCTTTGTAGGGGCATTGGTAGGTTTTCTGTGGTACAACACCTTTCCTGCCCAGGTATTTATGGGCGACACGGGGAGTCTTACCATCGGAGGGGTTATTGCGGTAATAGCAATAGCAGTAAGGAAAGAGCTGCTGATCCCTGTGTTGTGCGGAATCTTCCTTGCAGAAAACTTATCGGTGGTTATGCAGGTATCGTGGTTTAAGTATACCAGGAAGAAGTTTGGTGAGGGCAGAAGAATATTTTTGATGTCTCCCCTCCACCATCACTATCAGAAAAAAGGGTATCACGAAAGTAAGATTGTTACCCGTTTCTGGATCGTTGGGATCATCCTGGCGGTGTTGTCTATAGTGACCTTAAAAGTGCGATAAATGGAAACATTGGTTGTATTAGGAGGAGGAGAAAGTGGAGTTGGAACGGCCATATTAGGAAAGAAGCTGGGCTTTGAGGTTTTTGTTTCAGACAAGGGCCTGATCAAAGCAGCCTATAAGAACGTTCTTATTCATAACGGAATAGACTGGGAAGAAGGGGGGCATTCTGAATCCCGCATCATGCAGGCAGACCTGGTCATGAAAAGTCCGGGGATACCCGATACCGCACCTATGGTGAGATCACTGTTGGAAAAAGGTGTAGAGGTGATCTCTGAGATCGAGTTTGCCGCCCGCTATACCAAAGCAAACCTGGTAGCCATTACAGGAAGCAACGGGAAAACCACCACGACCATGCTTACGCATCACATAATGAAACAGGGTGGTTTAAACGTGGGAATGGCCGGAAATATCGGGGATAGTTTTGCCGCTATGGTGGCACGGGAAAACTTTGAACACTATGTGTTGGAGGTTAGTAGCTTTCAGCTGGATGGTATCAGATCCTTTAGGCCTCATATAGCTGTGATCACGAACATTACTCCTGACCACCTTGACCGTTATGACCACATTTTTGAAAATTACATAGCCTCCAAATTCAGGATCGCTATGAATCAAACAGAAGAAGATTACCTGATCTACGACGCCGATGATGAGGTAATTACAGGGTGGTTAAAAGATCACCCGGTGCGATCCCGAAAGATTCCCTTTTCGTTAGAAAAGGAGTTTTCTGAAGGGGTTTATATAAAAGAAAACGAACTAATAACAAGTATAAATAATCAGCAATCACGTATGTCAACAGAGACCTTAACCTTGCAGGGCAAACACAATCAAAAAAATGCTATGGCAGCCTCGGCTGTAGCCCAGCTATTAAAAATCAGAAAATCAACCATAAGAGACAGTATGCAAAGCTTTCAGGGGGTAGAACACCGTTTGGAACAAGTGCTGAAAATTCAGGATGTGTTGTTTATCAATGATTCAAAGGCTACCAATGTAAATGCTACCTATTATGCGTTGGAGAGTATGAAGCATCCAACGGTATGGATCGTAGGGGGCGTAGACAAGGGGAATGATTATTTGCCTCTCATGCCTATGGTTCGTGAGAAGGTTAAAGCCATTATTTGTCTGGGGGTAGACAATGTTAAACTGGTAAATACTTTCAGTAGCGTGGTTGATGTAATGGTTGAGACGACTTCGATGAACGAAGCTGTTCAAATAGCGCATAAGATGGCCGATAAAGGTGATACGGTATTGCTTTCGCCTGCTTGTGCTTCTTTTGATCTTTTTGAAAGCTATGAAGATCGTGGAGATAAGTTCAAGCAAGCCGTAAGAGGTTTATAATATTTTGACATTAGCTTACTGAATACCTAATAATACCTGCTACCAGTGCAAAATATTTTTAATAACATAAAGGGTGATAAAACCATATGGGCCGTAGTAGCCCTGCTGTCGCTATTCTCTTTCCTGCCGGTCTACAGTGCCAGTACCAATCTGGTGTACGTGGTAGGAAACGGGACCACCCTGGGGCATCTTATTAAACACGGTATATTGCTGGCCGTGGGGGTAGGTATTATATATGGGGTACACAAAATACGCTACAGGTATTTTAAGGGACTTTCTATTTTGGCGCTACCGGTGGTATTGGCATTGTTATTATATACCCTTGCGCAAGGTACAACGATCGGGGGTGCTAATGCCAGTAGATGGATCAGGGTGCCATTCGTGGGTATTTCCTTTCAAACCTCTACGTTGGCAGCTATTGTGCTGTTACTCAATGTGGCGCGATACCTGGCGAAGATCAAAGATAAAAAACCCTCTTTTAAGGAGTCAATTCTTCCACTTTGGTTGCCCGTATTTGCAGTTTTAGGTTTAATTTTGCCAGCCAATTTTTCTACCACAGCGATCTTATTTTTAATGGTGATCATGGTGTGCTTTCTCGGGGGCTATCCATTAAAATACCTGTTGGGAATCCTCGGGTCCGGACTCGTGGTACTGACGATGTTCGTGTTAACGGCTAAGGCATTTCCCGGGCTTTTTCCAAACAGGGTGGATACCTGGATGAATCGTATCGAAAATTTTGCCGGAGAAGGAGATTCTTCAGGCGATTATCAGATCGAGAAAGCAAAGATCGCCATAGCCAAAGGAGGCGTTGTGGGAATGGGAGCAGGAAAAAGTGTGATGAAGAATTTCCTGCCTCAAAGTTCATCAGACTTTATTTACGCCATTATTGTTGAAGAGTATGGATTAATAGGAGGGTTTACCCTGGTGTTTATATACCTGTTACTGTTATTCCGGATCGTCATCGTGGCTCATAAGGCAGATTCCGTATATGGTAAACTGGTAGTTGTTGCTGTAGGGCTGCCCATCGTATTTCAGGCCTTTGTAAATATGGCTGTTGCAGTAGAATTGTTTCCAGTTACCGGACAGACCCTGCCGCTCATCAGTAGTGGAGGTACATCTATTTGGATGACCTGTCTGGCCCTGGGAATCATATTAAGCGTAAGTGCTAAACGACAGGAGTCGTTAGAGAAGAATAAAAAAGAGAACGAACAAAACCCATTAGCTGTATTAAGTGAGTAGGTATAGGTTCATATTATCAGGTGGAGGTACGGGAGGTCATATCTATCCCGCCATCGCTATTGCCAACGCGCTCCGGAAGAAATTTCCGGAGGCGCAATTCTTGTTTGTTGGCGCCAATGATAAGATGGAAATGGAGAAGGTGCCCCAGGCGGGTTATGCTATTGAAGGACTATGGATATCGGGTATACAGCGAAAGCTCACCTTTTCAAATCTGGCCTTCCCTCTGAAACTGATAAGCAGCCTTTCAAGGTCCAGGAAAATTATAAAAAGCTTTAAACCGGATCTTGTGATCGGTACCGGAGGCTTTGCCAGCGGACCTTTATTGAGAATGGCCGCTTCTATGAAAGTACCCTGTGTTTTGCAGGAACAGAATTCGTATCCGGGCATCACCAATAAATGGTTGGCGCCGAAAGTAGAAAAGATCTTTGTGGCCTATGATGGGCTCGAAAAATTCTTCCCTGCAGATAAGATCATTAAAACAGGAAATCCGGTACGTGAAGATCTGTTGAATTCAGGGAGCAGAAAGAAAGAAGCAGCAGGATTTTTTGGGTTAGACCCTGAAAAGCCTGTCCTTTTCGTGATGGGAGGCAGTCTTGGTGCAAAACGAATAAACGAATTAGTGGCTGCTCATTTACCATTGTTCTCAAAAATGGGAGTACAGGTACTATGGCAATGTGGTAAGCTGTATTATGAAAAGTATAAAGAGTTCGAAAGTGAGACCGTAAGGGTTAAAACATTTATAGGGCGAATGGACCAGGCCTATGCAGCCGCTACTGTAATTATTTCAAGAGCCGGCGCCGGAGCAGTGTCTGAACTATCTATCGTGGCCAAACCTGTGATCTTTATTCCTTCACCCAATGTGGCAGAAGATCATCAGACCAAAAATGCCAGGGCAGTGGCCGATAAAGGAGGGGCGGTACTCATAAGGGAATCGGAACTTGAAGATCGGTTTGCTCCTGAATTTGAGAACCTGGTCAATGATAAAGATCATCAGCAAAACCTGTCGGCAAATATTAAAAAACTGGCTTTGCCGGGGGCCACAGAACAGATCGTAACAGAAATAGTAAAAATACTGAACGCAAAACAGAGAAATGTCTGATCGTAATTTTCAACATATCAGAAAGGTGTACTTCCTGGGGATAGGAGGTATCGGTATGTCTGGTCTTGCCCGTTATTTTCACAGTAACGGAGTGCATGTGGCTGGTTATGATCGTCATAAAAGCAGTATTTCAAGTGCACTTGAAGAAGAAGGTATAACCATAGGTTATGAAGATTCTGTTGATGGTATTCCGGCGGAATTCTTAGAAAATACACCCGGAACCCTCGTAGTGTATACCCCTGCCGTCCCTCAAACAAACCTGCAATACAGCTTTTTCAGGCATAAAGGGTTTCAACTTGTAAAACGGGCAGAGGTGCTGGGCATTATTACACGAGAAATGAAATGCCTCGCGGTTGCAGGTACCCATGGAAAAACCACAACCTCTTGTATCCTGGCTCATATTTTAAAAGAAACAGGATACGATATCACGGCCTTTTTGGGAGGTGTCTCTGAAGACTTTAATAATAATTTCCTGATAGAGGGGGATGATTGTGTGGTGGTAGAGGCTGATGAGTTTGACAGGTCTTTTCTTCACCTGTCACCTGATATTGCCTGCGTAACCTCTATGGATGCTGATCATCTGGATATATATGGGCAAAAAAGCGCTCTTGACCAGAGCTTTAGAGAGTTTGCTGCCCGGGTAAGACCTCAAGGGAAACTATTGATCAGATACGGATTGCCTCTTGAAGGCATGACGTATGGTTTTGAAAAAGAAGCCGATTATCGGTTTGAAAATATTAAGATCTCCAACTCAGCCTACACATGTGATTTGGTAACGCCTTATGGCGAGGCACGCAATGTTGTGTTCTTCAAACCGGGAGAACACAACTTACTTAATGCTTTAGTAGCAACAGCAATGGCGGTCGAAATGGGAGCCCCCCTCGACCGCCTTACTAAAGCCTTAGGAACCTTTAAGGGTGTAAAGCGTCGTTTCTCTTATCAGCTGCGAAAAGAGAACCTTGTGTTTATTGATGATTATGCGCATCACCCTACCGAGATCAATGCGGTATACCAGGCGGTAAAAAGTTTCCATCCGGGACAGAAGGTTACGGTGATCTTTCAGCCTCACCTGTTTAGTAGAACAAGAGATTTCATGGATGATTTTGCAGCTGCTTTGGAAAAGTTTGATGAGATCATTTTATTGGAGATATATCCGGCGAGAGAGTTGCCTGTTGAAGGCATTACCTCATCGCTGTTACTTGACAAAATAAACAACCCGAACAAACGACTCCTGAGTAAGCCTGATGTCTTGAAGGCCTTAAATCAGCATATGGAAGGGGTGGTTTTAACCCTGGGAGCCGGAGATATAGGAGAGCAAGTTGAATTGATAAAAAACGCGTTGGAGGAGTGAAAAAGTATTGGCCACATATAAGGTTGATCATCGTGATGCTTATGGCAGCAGGTCTGTTCTCATTCGCGAACCATCGGAATGCTCACCGCAAGGTGCCTGCCGATAAAGCGATCGAGTTCCTGAACGAAGATGCCCTTTACATTACCTACAACTCCGTTAATAAGTTGTTAATACAAAATGATATACCTGCTTCGGGAGTGCTGACAGAAGATTTAGATTTGAATAAGATCGAAAGTACTCTTAATGAGAACGATATGATCAAGGAGGCAGATGTGTATTTGAAGTTGAATGGTGAGCTGGGAGCCAGGATCGTTCAACGTACGCCTATTGCAAGAGTGGCTGGAAATCAGACATTTTACATCGACGAAGACGGGAAATACATGCCCTTGTCTGCGGTGTATTCAGCCCGGGTTCCTCTGGTAACAGGGAGCGTAGAGCGCGATAAACTGAACTCGGTGTATCAGCTTGCCGCTTATATATTTCATGACGATTTTCTAAGGAAAAATGTGATTGGAATTCATAAAAGTCGTGATGGCTTCGAGCTGAGATTTAGAACCGATACGTTTGTTTTAAAATTCAGTGATCTGAATAATCTGGAAAAAAAGTTCAACAATTTTAAGGCCTTTTATCAGAAAGGCGCTAAAGATAAGTCATTGGCCGTCTATGCGGCCGTTAACCTGGATTTTGACAACCAGGTGGTGTGCACCAAAAAATAGAATATGGAAAGTACTAATTACGCTGTTGGATTAGATATAGGTACCACTAAGATCGTGGCCATGATCGGTCGTAAGAACGATTATGGGAAAATAGAGATCCTTGGAATCGGGAAATCTAAGAGTCTTGGAGTACATCGGGGTGTGGTAAATAATATTACCCAAACTATTCAATCTATACAGCAGGCCCTGGAAGAGGCAGAAAGTGTATCAGGATTAAAGATCCACGATTGCGTGGTAGGTATCGCAGGGCAGCACATAAGAAGTTTACAGCACAGTGATTATATCACAAGGAGCAATTCTGAAGAGGTGATCAGTGAAGGCGATGTTGAAGATCTTTGCAACCAGGTGTATAAGCTGGTTATGTTGCCCGGGGAAGAGATCATTCACGTATTACCCCAGGAGTATAAGGTAGACGGACAGGCCGAGATCAAGGAGCCTATAGGAATGTACGGTGGCCGTCTGGAGGCTAATTTCCATGTTGTGGTGGGGCAGGTAACATCGATCAAAAATATCGGGCGTTGCGTAAAAAACTCCGGACTTGAATTGTCGGGGATCACCCTTGAACCACTGGCTTCGGCGAATGCTGTGTTAAGCCAGGAAGAGAAGGAAGCTGGGGTAGCCCTGATCGATATAGGTGGGGGAACAACCGACCTGGCTATTTTTAAAGATGGTATTATCAGGCATACAGCCGTAATACCTTTTGGTGGTAATGTCATTACAGAGGATATTAAAGAAGGGTGCTCCATCATAGAAAAGCAGGCCGAACTACTCAAGATCAAATTCGGTTCAGCCTGGCCGGGAGAGAATAAGGATAATGAGATCGTTTCCATACCCGGACTGCGTGGTCGGGAACCCAAGGAGATTACCCTAAAAAACCTCTCTAAGATCATTCATGCCCGCGTGGTAGAGATCATTGAACAGGTGTATATGGAGATCAAGAATTACGGTCATGAAGAGCAGAAGAAAAAATTAATAGCCGGTATTGTACTTACCGGTGGGGGCAGCCAGCTGAAACATTTAAAACAGTTGGTAGAATATATAACAGGAATGGACACCCGTATCGGGTATCCGAACGAACATCTTGCAGGTGATTCAGATACCGATGTGGCCAGCCCGGTATATGCCACTGCGGTAGGACTGGTAATGAAAGCCCTGGAGCAGCGCGCGCGCGGATCCATCGGAGAAAAGATGGAAGCCGAAGCGGAGGTTGCAGATATGGCGCCGCAACAAGGAACGGATCCTGAAAACCGGGGTGAGCAGCAGGACGATAAGGAGCGGGTGGTAAAGCCAACTCCGCCTAAAAAATCGTTCCTGGAGAAATTTTCAGACAGATTAAAAGATTTTTTAGATAATGCCGAATAACGACAACCCAAGTGTCGGTATTAACAAATCAATTAAAAACAGGGGTAAAACAGCGTAATTATGAGTGAAGAAAAAAACAATTTTGGCAACATCTCATTCGACTTACCTAAAAACCAAAGCAACGTGATCAAAGTGATTGGTGTTGGAGGTGGTGGTAGCAATGCGATCAACTACATGTTCCAGCAGGGTATTAACGGGGTAGACTTTGTGGTGTGTAATACAGATGCCCAGGCCCTACAGAACAGCCCGGTGCCCAATAAGGTGCAATTAGGGGTGTCTTTGACCGAAGGGTTAGGTGCAGGAGCCAATCCTGAAGTTGGTGAGCAGGCAGCTATTGAAAGTCTTGAAGAGCTTCAGGCCATGCTCGATACCAATACAAAAATGGTTTTTGTAACTGCCGGAATGGGGGGAGGTACCGGAACCGGTGCAGCACCTATCATTGCCAAATTAGCCAAAGACATGAATATCCTTACTGTGGGTATTGTAACCAGTCCTTTCCAGTTTGAAGGAAAGAATCGTTGCGCCCAGGCACAGAAGGGTGTTGAGCGTCTGCGCAGCAATGTCGATTCACTCATCGTCATCAATAATAACAAATTAAGAGAAGTATACGGTAATCTTGGGTTTAAAGCCGGATTCTCTAAAGCAGACGAGGTGTTGGCTACAGCCGCACGTGGTATTGCAGAAGTAATTACCCATCACTACACTCAGAATATTGACCTTCGGGATGCCAAAACCGTATTGTCAAACAGTGGTACCGCCATTATGGGGTCTGCAGCCTCTACCGGTTCTAACCGTGCGCAGGAAGCTATCATGAAAGCCCTGGATTCTCCATTGCTGAATGATAACAAGATCTCAGGAGCTAAAAATGTATTGTTGCTTATCGTTTCCGGTACTGAAGAGATCACCCTTGATGAGATCGGAGAGATCAATGATCATATCCAGGATGAGGCAGGGCATAATGCTAACATCATCATGGGTGTAGGTGAAGATGAAAGCCTTGGTGATGCCATCGCGGTAACCATAATTGCTACGGGTTTCAATACTGATCAGCAACACGAGATCACTAATACAGAGGTAAAACGAATCATCCACACCTTAGAAGATGAGCAAAAGGCCACTCATGACCTGAGTCCTGAGGGAGGAGCTACCGGAAGAATTGCGCCTAAAAAAGCACCGACTGCACAACCGGTTGAAAAGCCGGAACCAAAGGTAATTCGCCATCAATTGGAAGAGCCTGCTGCGCCTAAGCAGGAGGGGGTAAGGAACACCATGGATCTGATACCTGCTTCAGAGTTGATCAGGAATATTGATGTGGAATATGAGCAGGTAAATGCAAGAGAGGAAGATTTCGTGATCATTGACACCACAGCAGGTATTCGAAATATTAATGTTGTAGAGCCTGAAGAGGTAAAGGCAGAGCAGGACGAGAGCCAGATCGCTTTGAGTTTTGATATGCCGCTGCATTCAGAAAATATTCAGGAAGAAGAAAAGGAGAATACCATCACCTTTGATCTTACTGATGTTATTAAGGACATGCAGGTAAATGAACCTGAGGAAGTAGTGCCGTCTCCGGAGTATGCCGATGATGGTACTACCAGATATAGTCTTGATGACTATATGGACATGGAGAACAAGCTTAATAAGGCTCAACCAAAGCAGCAGGAGAAACCTACAGAGGTTATTGAAGAGGAGATGATGGTTGAGAAAAAGGTTTTGCCCGCCGAAGAGCCCAAAACTGTTCCCCAACCTGCGGAGGATGTTGATCCGTTTAATAGTTCTATCGAAGAAAGTCTGAGAAGAAGAGCGGAAGAGCGCAGACGCAAGTTGAAAGATTTTAATTATAAGTTTCAAAACAATTCGGCCCGTATTGACGAAATAGAAAAGCAACCCGCCTATAAGCGCATGGGAATCGATCTTGACGATCATCGTGCCAGAGAGAATGATCCTTCACGAATGAGTGTGGGTACAGATAGTAACGATGATGTACAGCTAAGAAGTAATAATTCGTTTTTACACGACAATGTTGATTAATAGCAAATAGCATTTTGTGTTATGCGAGAAACCCGGGAACTGTCAATAGTTCTCGGGTTATTTTTTTATCTTCGCACCGCTGTTTGATTAAAGCAATTTATAACTATGAGCTTACAGGATAAGGTAATGGCCGAGATGAAGGCCGCGATGAAAAGTAAAGACGCTGCAGCCCTTGAGGCCCTTCGCGCAGTGAAGTCAGAACTGCTTTTGGCAAAGTCCAATGCCGAGACCAAAGACGGACTCACAGAAGAACAGGAGATCAAGTTGCTGCAAAAATTGGTAAAACAGCGTAAAGACAGTGCTGCAGTATTTTCCGAGCAGGGCAGGGAAGATCTGGCAGGTCCGGAGCTGGCCCAGGCAGCCATCATTTCAAAGTTCCTTCCGGAGCAATTGAGCGAGGAAGAGATCGAAAAGGTGGTTGTTGCAGTTATTGAAAAGACCGGTGCCGAGAGCATGAAAGATATGGGTAAAGTCATGGGAATGGCCTCCAAAGAGCTCGCCGGAAAAGCTGATGGAAAAACCATCTCAGCTATTGTGAAAAATAAATTAGCGGGTTAAATTTGCCCACGTCAATAGACAAACGTTCGTAAGAACGGCCCCGTAGTTCAACTGGATAGAATATCAGATTTCGGCTCTGAGGGTTGGGGGTTCGAATCCTCCCGGGGTCACTACAAGCACCAAGTCCGGCAACGCAAGTTGCCGGACTTTTTGTTTCCGGCCCAACCGAAACTTGTTTCAGGGTTGGGTAAGGAAACAAAAAGTGGCAAAGGCGGATGCCTTTGCAGGACTTGGTATTTGCAAAGGCGAGCTTATTGAGGATCACGAAGTAATCCTTATGTCTTGCTTGAGCTTTTACAGGAAAATAAAAAGGCGCAAAGCCATAGGCTTTGGCGGACTTGGTATTTGCAAAGGCGAGCTTATTGAGGATCACGAAGTAATCCTTATGTCTTGCTTGAGCTTTTACAGGAAATTAAAAAGGCGCAAAGCCATAGGCTTTGGCGGACTTGGTATTTGCAAGAGGGGGACCAAGCGTTTAGAAAAGGTCCTGTGGACCTTTTTAGCGCCGGGGCCAGCTGGCGCGATGGAAGGATCACGACTGAAGGGAGTAATCCCCTGCTAATGTTGGGAGACAGATTGTTTTGCTTCCCTTCTTTTCCCCGGCCCAAAGGTGAAGCCCTCACGAGCTCCAATAAAAATTAATACTAGACGAGTAAAAGGGCTGAAGGAAAGCCCTAGCGAAGACGAGAGGTTTTGGTATTCTCGCATAACCGCATAACCGCATAACTACTCCCCGGGAGTATACCAGATCGGACTGGTATAGGCCCGCTCCTGTATGCTTTCCGGAACACCTTCGGGGCGGTCTACTCCGAATATCTTTGCATCGATGGTGGTCCACCTCGGGGTGGGTATCTCGATCACCCTTACATAGTAAAAGGCGTGTTGGGACTCATCAAATTCAGGGTCCTGCCAAAAGGCCTGTAAAAAGGGTTCTCCGATCGAATTGTCGAAGGTGGCATTTTCAATATCCACCGTATTGCCGACCGGTTCGGTAGCTCTGCCGTCAGCATTGACCTGTCGGCCGTCTGATAGGGCGATATCGTAGATGCGTTCCTGTGTTTCGCCCTGAGCATCTACCCAGCCTTTTACCATTTGTATACGATCCAGGTTGGCCCCGTCTGGATCGCGAAGGGCTCTGACCAGGAAGGTTGGAGCATCACCAGCTGCTTTGGTCAGATCGCCACCCATAGGAACTCCGTTTTCGTAACAGTAATTGGCAAAATCAGATCGGGAAAGATCGTCAGCACTGAAATTGAAACCTGCAAATACCCTGACACGTAGTCGTGTACCGGTGGTGGCATAGGTTTCCTTTCGCGCCATGGCATCCCAAATAGCTTCCCGGGTATTCTCCCTTGCCCATACGGCTGCTAATCCCGAAGCACTGGTCTTATAATGAAGAATGGAGTAATCCCGACCCTTTGGATCAGGCAGATATCCTGTTATTTTTTCATTGAAACGATTAGGATTTGCGGTGGGTTCACCAGGGGTGGCCTTTCCGAAGTAATTATCTTCGGTGGTGGTGGCCAGGGAGGTATGGGTGTCTGTGCTTCCGATTAACCCAAACTTGAATGGATTAACCCCAAGAGTAGTGTTATAAAGTAGCCCTCTTTTAAGGGCTTCCCTGGCATATTCTCTGGGGATCATTTCAGGTTCTTTGGCAGAACCAAAGCTTCCTTTATCCCAGGTTTCAAAATCGGCAAACTCATCTTTAGGAGACAACATGGGGTGAGCTTCTCCATCTCCTTTCATCTGGGTCACCTCGTAGATGGGCTCCCATTTCATTCGACGGGTGGCATAGTCTGCGTCAAGTGGTTTTTTGTCTGTCAGGGTCACCTCGTCAAACATAAGGCCATTAGAAAGGTTCCCGTTGTGGGGGATGGCCAGGAGCTTCCCACTTGTTTTATTTTCATAATCTTTCATCCATTGCCACAATACCTCCGGGTCTTCGCTGTCGTATCCTGAGATGGGAATGATCATGTCGGCTTTTTGTTTCCCATCCCTGAAGATCACATTCCGGTGGAGGTTATTTCCATCGGGAGAAGAGGTCCATTCAAATCCGATAAAGGCCGTGAAACTCCCTGGTTGGTTATGCTCTTCAGCGAATTGTGTAATTCGCTGCCACATAGATTCTTTAAGCACGGTCATTTCGGCTAGCGGATCCACTTTTTGCGAGATTCCACTACCCCAAAGGGCATAGGCTTCCCCCATCTTTCCGGCTTTTACCAGGTCATGTACGTTTTTTCCCCACTCACTTTTGAGCAGATCCGGATTGGACTCTTCTATCATAGGAGCTAATCCGAGATTCTCAGAGTGATCGGCTACAACAATAAAATCAAGGGGTCTGGCAAGTCTTGTTTTAACCCCATTGCTGGAGGTTACCGTTTCTCCTTTGGCAAACCGATAGGCGGCATCGGGTCCCAGTGTATTACCAAACATCCCGGCATCTGTCGAATAGGAGGTATGCACATGGGTGTCTCCAAAAAATACCTGGTTGGGGAAATTTTGCTCCGGATAGGGGGAGTACTTAATGTCTTTTTTATTCTCTACCTCAGGAAATACCTGGGCAGAAACAGATAAGGATAGCAGGAAGAGTAGTGTCAGGGGCCAGAGGTGAATGGCTGTTTTCATGACGGTTGTTTTTGCATGACGCAAAGTACAGTAAATCAAAGGATTAAAGGATGATAAATATCAGTAACGAAAGGGGTGTGGGGAAGCAGGCAGGCAGGTAGATGGGTAGACAGGTAAGTAAGGAATTATGAACGCTCGGTCCCGCAAAGACGAAATTCATCATTCATAATCCATTATTCATCATTGAGTTCCTCGTACCCCGTAACTTTTAACCACTCCCGACTCTCTACTCTCGACTAACGATTCATATACTGCTCCGGGTTCTTCTCAAAACTCACCTTACACCCATCACAACAGAAATACACCTTCTCATCCTTGTATTCGATCACGTGTTTGGGGTTCTTTTTGGATACAGGTACCCCGCAAACGGGATTGATATAATAGTCTTCTGCGAATTGTTCATTCACAGGCTCTTGAGCTGTTTCCATCTCTTCGCTTTCGCAGCGAGAGCCATAGCCTGTATTTGCCTTTCGGAAATCAGCGATCACATCGGCCAGGATGCTGATAGCTACTTCACTTGCCAGTTTGGCATTGATGTCTATACCAACAGGGCTTCGCAACTGGTTGATCCGTTCTTCCGGAATCCCTGCGCTGGTAAGGTAGGTCTTTATGTCATCCGACTTTTTAGCGCTGGCTACAAAGCCTACATACTTCGCATTGGTTTCCAGTGCCTTTTTCACCGAAAGCTCATCGTCTTCTCCCTGGGTGGTGACGATGATATAGGTGTTGGTGAATTTCTTGATCGTACTAAAGTCAACATGATCTTCCAGGCGCTGGGCAGAAGGAAACATTTGCACATCGGCATCGGAGGCCATGACGGTTACCCTGAAATCGGCAGCTGAGGCCAATTGCACCAGTTTACGGGCTATATTGCTTTTACCGACTACTATGAGTTCAGGTTGGGGTATTACGGGTTCTATCATAATTTCTACGGTTCCTTTACTTTGGCAAGACATAACATATTCTTTGTAGGTAGGCGTTTCTTTAGACCCGCCTTCAGGTGATATGCGAACTCTTCGGTAGCGTTTGGTCTTTATCACTTCCAGGGCTTCTTTGATCACGATACCCCGCACACAACCGCCGCCGATCCATCCGATGAGTTCGCCGGTTTCCAGAATAATAGCCTTGTCGCCCACCTTCCCGGAGCTTGGAGCAATGCGATCTACTACCTGGGCAATGGCAAAATCATCGCCTTCAGCCAGGTGTTTTTCTATCTGTAAAGCAAGTTCGTTAAACATCCATTAGTATTTTTTCAAGTTTTAATAAGCTGTCCAGGTTATGTGCCGATTCGAAAGCATCGAGATGCGGCATTACGTTCACGATACCCGTTTGAATGGGTTGGTATCCCTGCGTTCCCTTTAAGGGATTAAGCCATACCAGGGTCTTACACTTTCTCTTGATGGTTCGTACTGCTTCTTTAAGTTCGGCTACATTTCCGGTTTCCAGGCCATCGCTTAAAATGACCACCACATGTTTTTGGCTCAAAAACTTGCTGCCGTATACCGAAAGAAATTCGGTAAGCGAGGCGCCTATCTTTGTGCCGCTCGACCAGGATTGTACATTTTTCCCGATCTCTTTTAAGATCTCCAGCTCGTTATTTTGCCGCAACATGGGGGTTACGTGGGTGAGCTCTGTACTAAAGGTAAAGAACTCCAGGGTCTTAAAGTATTTTTTTAAGACCAAAATATAGCGCAGCAGGTAATAACTGTAGGTGTCCATAGATCCGCTTACATCCAGTATAAAAACGACCTTCCGTTTCTCTTTCCGTTTTCTCTTACGGGATAATTCCAGTAGAAGTCCCCCTTTAGAAATACCGTGCCTGATAGTATTTCGGATATCGATCTGTCCGCTGTTGGCACTTTCCAGCCTGCGCTTAAAGCGCATGCTCATTTGGTGAAAGAGTTCTTCGGCCAGTTCTTCGAACTTCTCTTTGTCGCCAACATCTACTTTTGAAAAATCGGTCATTCTTAGCCTCAGCGATTCATTGGCTCCAACGGTCTGCTTGGCTTCTTCCTGCTCCACCTTTTTTTTCGGGATCTTGAACTCCGTTCCCAGGAAGATAACCGTATCAACATCCTTTTCTTTTTTAAGCTGCTTGACCTGCTTTTTGCGTTGTTCCAGTTTTTCTTCGTAATACCGGCTCCAGAAGCGATCAAACATCTCATCAAAGCGGTCGTAGTGTTCTTTACGCTTGCAGAATATGGCCTTCAGGCTGTACTGAAAGAGCTTTCGGTCAAGCGCATATCCTCTTGAAGCGATCTCAAAAGCATCTCTTGTTTCCTGCGGACCGAGCATGAACTGTCTTTCTCGACAATACAGGGTAAAGTCGATAATACGTTCTTTGAATGTTTTATTTACAGCCTGCAATAGAAAATGATTTGGAGGATTAATAATGATCAGTCTATTGGTACAAGGAATTCCTGCACCGATCGGTTGGTTACGAATTCAACATCATCTTTGTGCTTGAGTACGCTTCCAATGGTGGTCTTGACGATCTCGTCGGTGATATTTTTCTGATTCATCAGCAATAGGGTCTTGGCCCAATCCAGTGATTCTGCTATGCCCGGGGGTTTGTGAAGGCTGGCTTTACGCAGATTATGGATAAAGGTAACCACCTGGGTGGCCAGTTGCTCGTCAATATCAGGGAGTTTTTTACTGATGATCCGGATCTCTCCGATCTTGGTGGGGAAATCTACCCAATGGTATAAGCACCTTCTCCTGAGTGCATCGCTGAGTTCCCGGGTTCTGTTGGAGGTCAAGATAACCAGGGGTTTTGTTCTGGCGGTGATGGTGCCAAGCTCGGGAATACTGATCTGAAAATCGGAGAGCAGCTCCAGCAGATATGCCTCAAATTCCTCATCAGCCCTGTCGATCTCATCGATCAGCAACACCACAGGTTTGTCAGCACTGATAGATTGTAATAGGGGGCGTTTCAAGACATAATCCATTCCGAAGATCTCCTTTCCCAGGGTCTTTTTATCGGTTTCCTGTTCAAACAATTTTATGTGAAGCAATTGTTTTTGGTAGTTCCACTCATAGATGGAGGTACTCACATCCAACCCTTCATAACACTGCAAGCGTATCAGGTCGGTACCGAGGTGTTGTGCCAGGGTTTTGGCCAGAACGGTTTTACCTACTCCCGGGCTTCCTTCCAGCAATAAAGGCTTCCCCAGGTTCTTTAACAGAAAAACAGAGGTGGCAAGCGCTTCATTCAGGATGTAGTCATGCTTATAGAAGTCCTTTATCAGATCGTCAATTTCTTTATTCAAGGCCCTTAAATTTAGAAAGCTATGCCATTTTATAGCATAGCTTTACTGTTATTAAATGGAGAAGTCATTATGCTGTAGCCTCGGCCTCTGCTAACTTCTTGGTGAAATTAGATGCAAACTGCTTAAAAAGCTGGTTGGATACCGTGGTAATAAGACGGGATCCGAACTGGGCTATTTTTCCGTTGATGGTCACATCCATCACAGAGTCAAGTTTTGTACCTCCGTCGTCTGCATCAGCGAGGTTAATGGTCATCATCATCTCGGCATTTCCTTTTCCTTTAGAGTCAACCCCGTCTCCGGTAATGATGATCTTACGGTTGTCTTTGTCGATCTCTTTATAGTAGATATCGGCATCGTACTGAACGCCCATCGGGCCGAACTTCATTCCTACTTTCCCCTTGTAGTGGTTGTCGCCCACTTTTTCATCAACTGATACCCCTGGTACGCAGTCCATAACTTTTTGAGGGTCTATCAGGTGTTCCCAGACCAGGTCGTTACCCTGGGGGACTTCAAAAGATTTTTCCAATTGTGTTTTCATAGTGCTTTTATTATTCCTGTATAGGAGTTTGTGTTATTTAAGCCCGGCCCGCTAATTCGAATCAGCGGGCCCTGACTCTGTGCTATAGCTTTACGCCTTTTGTTTTGCTTCCTGGATGGCATCCCACACTTTTGATGGGGTGATTGGAATATCCAGGTGTTTAATGCCTAATGGATAGAGGGCATCAATGATCGCATTGGCAATGGCAGGAGGCGCACCAACCGTTGGCGACTCTGCCACTCCTTTTGCTCCCAGCGGATGGTGAGGTGAAGGAGTAATGGTATGCCCGGTTTCCCACTTAGGCGACTCTACTGCTGTTGGTACCAGGTAATCCATGAAGGTACCGTTCAATACGTTTCCTTCATCATCATACTGAATGCCCTCATACATGGCAGGGGCTATTCCCTGTGTCAAGCCTCCGTGTACCTGTCCTTCAACGATCATGGGGTTGATAATATTCCCGCAATCGTCAATGGCAACGAATCGTTTCACATCAATGGCACCTGTTTCCTCATCAACCTCTACCACACAGATATAGGCGCCGTTCGGGAAGGTCAGGTTTGGTGGGTCATAGTAATGGGTGGCCTCAAAGCCCGGTTCCATTCCCGGAGGAATATTGGTGTATGAAGCAAATACCACTTCCTGTATGGTCTTCGACTTTTCAGGAGCACCCTTTACGGAATACTTACCAACTTCCCATTCAATATCTTCCTCACTCACCTCAAGAAGGTAAGCGGCGATCTTTTTACCCTTATCAACAAGCTTACGGGCAGCGATGGCTGCGGCTGCACCTGCAGTAGGAGTACTTCTACTGGCGTAGGTTCCTAATCCGTAGGGTGCCGTGTCAGTGTCTCCTTCTTCGATCTCAATATCGGAGTAGGGGATACCCAGCTCTTCTGCCAGGATCTGGGCATAGGTGGTTTCGTGTCCTTGTCCCTGCGACTTGGTACCGAAACGGGCCAATGCTTTTCCTGTTGGGTGTACCCTGATCTCTGCACTGTCGAACATGGCGATCCCCAGAATGTCGAAGTCTTTAGAAGGACCGGCTCCAACCACCTCGGTAAAGGTGCTGATACCGATACCCATGAGTTTCCCTTGGGCGCGTTTTTCGGCCTGCTCTTTTTTATAGTCGTCATACCCCAGCATGTCCATGGCTTTCTTGAGGGTAGCGTGGTAATCGCCACTGTCATAACTCCAGCCAAGGGGAGAGGAGTAAGGGAACTGCTCTTTCTTAATAAAATTTTCAAGGCGTAACTGGGCGGGATCTTTGCCGATCTCTGCGGCCAGCTTATCTACCATACGTTCTATGGCGTGCACCGCTTCTGTTACACGGAAGGAACAGCGATAGGCAACTCCTCCCGGAGCTTTATTGGTATACACTGCATCCAGTTCTGCAAAAGCGTGTTCGTAATCGTAAGACCCCGTACAAATGGAGAACATTCCTGTAGGATACTTTGACGGGTTAGCCGAAGAATCGGTATACCCATGATCAGCCAGGGTCGACACCTTAAAGGCCTGGATCTTTCCGTCTTTGGTGGCGGCAAGCTCGCAGTCCATATGATAATCACGGGCAAACCCGTTAACCAGGTTCTCCGAACGGTCTTCGATCCATTTCACCGGTTTTCCGATCAGGAAGGTTGCGGCAATAGCGATCACGTAACCGGGATACACGGGTACCTTACCTCCGAATCCTCCTCCGATATCCGGAGCAATGATCCTGATCTTTTCTTCTGACAATCCAACGTGTCCTGCCACCAGGGCCACGATGGTGCGAATGGCATGAGGTGCCTGTGAGGTCAGGTAGATCAGCATTTTTTCGGTGACCTTATCATAGGAAGCCACGACCCCGCAGGTTTCAATAGAAGCTACGTGAATCCTTGGTAAATGAATGCGCTCTTTTACCACCACATCGGCCTTGGCAATGGCCTCTTCTGTTTTGGCCTTGTCGCCGCGTTCCCAGTGATAAATATGATTGTTTTCCTGTCCTTCCTTATCCGGTCTCAACAAAGGTGCATCTTCATCCAATGCCTTAAATGGGTCTACTATAGCTTGCATGGGTTCGTACTCTACTTCCACCGCTTCGGCACCATCAACGGCAATATAGCGATCGGTAGCGATCACGGCACAAACCTCCTGAGACTGGTGCATGATCGTATCGGTAGGAAGTACCATTTGTGAGTCAGAGAGCAGGGTAGGCATCCAATGCAGATTGTATTGGGCCAGGTCTTCTCCCGTAATTACAGCAAGTACCCCGTCAATGGCCAGGGCCTTGTCTTTGTTAATGCTTTTGATCTTGGCATAGGCGTAAGGGCTACGCACCATAACCATATGCAGCATGCCGGGTAATTTTACATCATCTACATAATTTCCCTTACCGTGTAAAAACCTGGCATCTTCTTTTCTTTTTATAGAGTGGCCCATTCCGCCAACCTCCGGTGATGTTTTACATGAGAACATAATTTCTTTTTTAAGAGGTTAAACAGTGGTTTCTTTTTCTTTCTTCATTTCCTGGGCAGCCTGCTGTACAGCCTTAACGATATTGTTGTACCCGGTACACCTGCAGAGATTCCCTGAAATACCCCAGCGAATTTCTTCTTCTGTCGGGTCGGGATTGTTCTTCAACAGGTCAATTGAACGCATGATCATACCCGGGGTGCAGAAGCCGCAGTGTAAGCCGTGCTGATCGTGAAAGGCCTGCTGCAGCGGATGGTTGGTACCGTCTTCTGCAATCCCTTCTATGGTGGTGATGTTGGCGCCGTCAGCTCTTACAGCCAGGTAGGTACATGATTTTATGGATTTACCATCCAGTAAAATGGTGCAGGCCCCGCAGTTGGAGGTGTCGCAACCAATATGGGTTCCGGTCATGTCGAGATTTTCTCTGATAAAGTGAACAAGGAGCAAGCGGGAATCTACCTCGGCAGAAACGCTTTGTCCGTTGATCGTCATGGTGATATTGTGTTTTGCCATTTCCGTATTACTTTCTTGCCCTTTCCAGAGCTTTATTCAACATTCTTTTAGTGATCGTATTTACTATGGAGCGCTTATAGGCTTCTGAACCTCTCAGGTCTGAATCGGGTTCACAATCTTCACTGGCGATCTTTCCAACTTCTTCGATCAGTTCATCGGTGATTTTATTGCCGCGCAAAACTTCCTCTCCTCTTTCCAGACGCATCGGCATCGGACTCAGATTGGTTAAACCTATCCCAACTTCTGTGCATACGCCGTTATCATCCAGTTCAATATGAACAGCTACTCCGGCAGTTGCATAATCTCCTACTTTACGTTCAACCTTGTGATAGGCACCACCGCTATTGGGTTTGGCCTTCGGGATCTGGATTTCCGTGAGTATATCTCCCGGTTCAAGAGCCGTCATGTAAAAACCGTGAAAAAACTCATCTACCGGGATAGATTTTTCTCCATCCGGACCATGGGCTATAAAAGTGGCCCGTAATGCGAGCATCAGGGCCGGTTGGTCATTGGCAGCATCACCGTGGGCAATGTTTCCACCTATGGTTCCGCAATTTCTCACTGAAGGATCCGCTGTTAACCATACTGCATCCCCGAATATCGGATACTTACTTTTCAGAAGATCGTTGTGTTCCAACTCTGTTTGTGTGGTGAGTCCGCCGATCTTTAAAACATCTCCATCCTCTTTGATGTAAGAGAGGCCCTGGAGTTTACTGATATCAATAATGTCTTGGGGAGAGGCGAAACGAAGCTTCATCATGGGGAGCAGACTTTGTCCGCCCGACATGTATTTAGCTTCTTCGCCCAATTCTTGTGACAAGGCGATAGCTTCCTCTATCGTAGATGCCTTGTGATAATTAAAAGGTGCAGGGATCATAGAAATTAATTATGTGTTTAACGATTTTTTTCCTAACGAAGTGAACCCTAAGTTATTAAGAAAAATACCAACCCATTAATAATTACTATAAAAAAATCACAAATCCTTATAAATTTTAACTATCGATTAAATATTTGATAATTGCAAATAATACTTACAGATAATTCTGTATTCTCAAGCCTGTATAATCTTACTATCCCTCTCCCTCCGGGAGGGGGTGGCGCAGCCGGGGGAGGACCGAGCGTAAAAAAAAGGTCTGGTAGACCTTTTTAGCGAACCTGCCTGACGGCAGCCAGGGGGGCCAGATGGCGCGCTGGGCCAGGGTGGGGTGGTTGCAGGGTGGTTCCCGGGTACTCCTCAAGAGCGGAGTGAATTATAATTGACTTTTTTGTAACATCCCCAACGCCTTCTCCCGTTCATCCATCGTATTGGCATTCAGAAGCACTTCTTCATTTTCAAGCTTAACGACCTTTACGTCATTATTGATCAATACTTTACGGGCACAGGAATACCCCATAGACATATAGTGAAGCAGCACCGGGTAGGCCCGGGGTTCCCAGATAGTAATAAGGGGTTCCGGGAAGCCGGTTTCAGAATTGTAGAAGCAGGTGGCTAGTTTTGAAGGGTCACGTTGAGCTACCAATTTTTCAAGGGTGCTCTTATTTAAAAGAGGGACATCACAGGCCACGGAGAACCAGGCGGCATTGGGGTCTTGTTGAAAAGCCGAAAGGATGCCTCCATAGGCCCCCAGGTGTAAAAAAGTATCCGGTAAGGCAGTTGGAAAAAGTTCAGCCTGTTCCTCCCGGCAGGAAACATAGGTGGCCTCACATAGTTCTGCCAGCTCTTCCTTGAGGTATAGGTGTTGAGGTTTCCCGTGATAGTCTAAAAAGGCCTTGTCGACTCCCATCCGGGTACTTTTGCCCCCACCCAGGATCAATCCCTTGATCTTCGGTAACCGATCTATAAGGAAATTCGCTACCAGTTTCTTCATCCCGGCCCGGTCATCGATAGTAACAACCGGCAACTCCTTGTAATTAGGAATTAACTCTTTTATATATTCAGGTAATTCTCCTTTCTCTTCCTCACCCTCCTTCGTGCTCCGAAGCTTTGGCGAGGGAGTAGTCTCCAAACTCACTAAACCGATCACATGCGTCAGCTGTTCTTTTCTCTTTTCCAGCTTTGCTTCTTTTGAAGGATCAATGATCACAAGCTGATGCATTCCCTTTTCGTGATTTCCATTGACCATTGTAAGATGAGAAGCATTGAACATGGCAGAACGTTCAAAATCGGATACCCCGGCAGAAACATCCAACCGGTGATAGGAGATCTTATTGGTAAACTCCCAGGAAAATACTGATGGAGTGGTTTCTTCGTTTAGTGGAGATTTATGGTCCGCATCAATATAGGCGGCATCGCACAGATCTGATATTTCCTCAGCGATCATCCGGGCGAGTTTCCCTATCCGGTGGCAATTGCTTCCCAAAATGCTGATCTCATGTTGTCCGTACACCCCCTTATAAGGTTTTGTTAATTTGCTGTGTTGTTGATGCTTCATGTCTTGTGAATCCTGATAATTTTCTGAACTTTAACATTGGATTTATAAACCGCAGATGAAGTTAAAAAGAATGCTGCTAATAAAATCCTATAGAATTACTAATTTATCGGGCAACAAGCTTTAGGTATGACCTCAAAATACACCCGGATATATGCAGATTACAATGCTACCACACCCTGCGATCAGCGGGTGGTAGATACCATGATGCCTTATTTCAACATGCATTTCGGAAACCCATCCAGCAGTCATCATGCTCATGGGTGGCTGGCCATGGACGCCATTGATAGCGCTTCAGAAACTCTTGGTACTGCCCTGGGCGTATCCCCCGGAGAATTGGTATTTACTTCAGGATCTACAGAGAGTATTAACAGTATTCTCAAAGGATTGTATCTGAAAGGAAGAAGCAAAAGAAACCATATTATCACCTCGAAAGCGGAGCACAAGGCAGTGCTGGATACCTGCCAGGCGCTGGAGGCTGAAGGAGCTAAGGTTACTTACCTGGACGTGACCGCCAATGGCCTGGTGGATACGCAGCAATTAAAGCAACATATATCAGACACCACCCTGGTGGTGGCGATCATGCTTGCCAATAATGAGACCGGGGTGATACAACCTTTACAGGAGATCTCAGAGCTCTGCAAAACATACGGCAGCTTTTTGTTTTCTGATGCTACCCAGGCGTTGGGAAAAATCCCATTAGACGATTTCTTTGACCATGTTGATTTTGCCTGTTTCTCTTCCCACAAGGTATACGGTCCGAAAGGAGTAGGACTGACCTATATTAAAGATGGTAATGAGAAATTCCTCGAGGCCTTTATGCATGGGGGCGGACAGCAACGGAAGCTTCGCGGAGGTACCTATAATACCCCCGGAATCGTTGGTATGGCAAGGGCTGTCGAATTATCGGTTAAAAACTTGGAAGTAGAATTTGCAAGGTTGAGGGGGTTGAGGGATCAACTCCAGGAAGGTTTATCAGCAATAGAAGAAACCGTAGTCAATGGTGCAGCTGCTTCGAGATTACCTAATACTCTGAATGTATCATTTAAGTATGTGGATGGGGAAGGATTATTGCGCGCCCTGAGCAAGCAGGTGTCTGTGTCCAACGGTTCTGCCTGTAACTCGGCCAATGTGAATCCATCTCATGTGCTGACCGCTATGGGTATTCCTGAAGTGCTCGCCTTTTCAAGCATTCGCTTCAGCCTGGGGCGTTATACTACACAAGAAGAGGTGGAACAGATCATCGCCATTGTTTCCCGGGAGGTGGCCGCCCAACGGGAAGCTAATATTCTATGGGAGAGAAGGAAGAGGTAAGTTTATTTGAGTCTACTATGCAGCCTTTTAAGATGAGCTGCGGGGTCAAAATTTTCAATAAAGCCGCTTTCTTCCCCTATCTCAAGCGCTTTAATTAATTCGCTTTCCTTTTTTTCTTCACGTTCGAGTAATCTTAAGGCCGAGCGGATCACTTCACTTGCAGAACTGTAGCGCCCGGATTTAATCTCTTCCTTGATGAATGCTTCAAAATGATCACCAAGTGATATGGAAGTGTTTTTTCCCATGATGAAAAGGTATTTAACTGAAAATACCAAATCTTGGTATTTGTAGCAAGTATTTTGAAACGATCTAACCTGAGAATGCGGAAATATCAATACCGCTCATGAATAGGCTCCTGCTTTTCGCGAAGCATCCCGCCTTTTTTTCCGGAGAATACACTGAGGATCTCAGCGAAAATACTGGCAGCGATCTCTTCGGGAGTATTGGCACCGATCTCTAATCCGCAGGGTGCATAGATACGTTCCAGCTGTTCGGGTGTAAGCGGAGTGCCGCGATCTTCCAGTTCATTCACCATCTTTTTAAACCGTTTCTTTGGGCCCAGGCTGGCGATATAAGGGGTTGGCGAATTAACAAGGTTTATTAAATTCCTCAGGTCGGTTTTGTAGTCGTGTGCCATGAGTACCACGGCGGTTCTGTCGTCTATAAGAGGCTGTTCGGTATCATCTTTCTGATACAGGTCTTTTACAGCCCCCAGTTTATCCTTACGAAGTTTTTGTAGCTTCCCTACCAGGCTCACCTCCCAATCCATTACCTCCGCCAGGTTGATCATAGGATATACATCGTAATTATCCCCATAGATGGCTAAGTGAAATTGTGGGGGTATCAATTCGATGAAGGCACTTACAGACAAGGCGTTGAGGTTATAATGATAGATCTTTGATCTTTTAGAATCAAGAACGGTTTGGATATCTTTTTCCAAGGAAGCTTTCAGAGCTTGATGTTCAAAGTTCTCCAAGGTTTGTGTTGCCGTATCGTAATACCAGTTTTGTCCGAGCGCAATCACATCAGGGGTATTGGTGGCTGTGACCGTTACCAGGATATGGGCTTTTCGCGATGCTACACAGCGTTGCAACAGGTTCAGGGTGTTACCTTCCTGTGTGATCGGGGTAATAAGCACATCGATGACCCCATTACACCCTAAACCAACGCCGATCTGATTCTCATCGTCTTTTGAGGTGTCATAGGTTACGATGGAAGGCTCTTTTTTGAGGATGGCGATCTGTGAACGTTGCAGGGCATCGCCTTCCAGGCAGCCTCCGCTGATACCGCCCTCAAAGGTACCGTTCTCGAAAACGATCATTCGTGCCCCTTCCCGGCGATAGGAAGATTCTTCGACCCGTACCACCTGGGCGATGGCACACTTTTCTGTTCCCTGGCCGTAAGAATCATAGAGTTGTAATATAGATTTGATCTCTTTCATAACTTGCAATTTTCTTTGAGAAGCGGGTTATATTCGAATTAACTATCTCCATATAATGAAATAGTATTGCAGTAATTAGCTATAATGCAGTATCTTCACAGGTACAACCTTCTTTTTGATAAAAATATAAAATTACCTGCTAAATATTGAGCATGATGAAATTAAAGGACGGATTCGATAGAACGATTGACTATGTGCGCATAGGGGTGACCGATCGTTGTAATCTGAGATGCTTTTATTGTATGCCCAAGGAAGGTATTCCTTATGAACCCAAGGCTCATTTACTAAGTTATGAGGAGATCGTTCGTATTTTGAACGTGCTGGGGCAGTTAGGATTTCAGAAGGTACGTTTTACGGGCGGAGAGCCCTTTTTGCGGAAGGATTTTATCACCCTCCTGGAAAAAACGCATGCGTTGAATTACTATCCCAATATTTCGATCACTACCAACGGAACTTTTATTGTTAAGCATATTGAAAAGTTAAAAGAACTGGGCATTACCACGCTCAATCTAAGCCTGGATTCTTTGGATGCGGAACGATTCAAACAGATCACCAGGCGTGACGATTTTGAAAAGGTCATACATGCCTTTCACACCCTGATCGACCAGGGGTTTAATCTGAAGATCAATGCGGTGGTCATGAACGGGATCAATACCCGCGATATTTTACCTATGGCTGCCCTGGCAGAGCAATACCCGGTGAGTGTTCGATTTATTGAAGAGATGCCTTTTAATGGCGGTTACAAGCAAAATAAGACCGTTTACAGTGCAAAAGACATTCTGAATACCTTACAAGAACAGTACCCCACGCTGACCCGAAAATCAGGGAATCATGGAGATACTTCTACCAACTATGCCGTTGACGGTTTTGCCGGTGATGTCGGGATCATTCCTGCTTTTTCACGTACTTTTTGCAATACCTGTAACCGACTGCGTATTACCCCTAAGGGAGAGATCAAGACCTGTCTCTATGATGGTGGTGTATTCAGTATTCGCGATTTTATACGTTCGGGGGTTACCGATGAAGCTTTGGCCGAAAAGTTTATGGAACTGGTAAAAATAAAACCCAAAGATGGTTTCGCCGCTGAACAAGAAAAAGGTAAGTCGCTCATCAGAAAAGAAAGTATGAGTACCATCGGGGGGTAAAACCATGGAAAAAACATTTATTACATATCAAGAAGCCTTAAAGATCCTGGAGGAGAATAAGACGTCTTTTCCGGTCGCCGAGGTGTCTATTCACGATGCCGGCGGATTATTTCTGGCAGAAGACCTGGTGGCCGACAGGGATTTTCCTCCTTACCACCGGGTCACCATGGATGGAATCGCTATTCGCCACCGCACCTTTGAAAACGGTACAGTTTCCTTTCCTATTCAGGATGTGGCTCCTGCCGGGGCCCCTCAAAAAACTTTGCAGGATGCCAATGCCTGTATCGAGGTGATGACCGGAGCCATTTTGCCCAAGGATGCTGATACGGTGATCCGATATGAAGATCTGGAGATCAGTAATGGGTCGGCAACGATAAACGTCGATGCGGTGACCAAACGACAGAACATTCACTTTAAAGGCATTGATATTACCGAAGAAACCGTGATCAAAAATGCAGGAGAACGCATCTCCAGTGCCGAGATCAACGTGGCTGCCGCGGTAGGTAAGGATACCATCAAGGTGCGAAGAATGCCTAAAACGGTAATCGTTTCTTCGGGAGATGAGTTGGTGGATGTACATGAAAAACCGTTGGCGCATCAGATCAGAAGATCAAATGTATACGGTATTAAGAATACCTTGAAAGAATGGGGTATTCCGGCAGACTTAAAACATCTTCCTGATGAAAAGGAGGAAATGGAAAAGATCATTTCCGGACTGTTGGAAGCTTATGATATGCTGGTGATCACCGGTGGTGTTTCTAAGGGAAAGTTCGATTTCCTGCCGGAGGTACTCACCAAACTCGGAGTGGAAAAGCAATTTCACAAGATACAGCAACGCCCCGGAAAGCCGTTTTGGTTCGGTAAGAAGGATGAGAGCACCCACATTTTCGCCCTTCCCGGAAACCCGGTTTCGGCCTTTGTGTGTTTATATGTATATATCCGGTTCTGGCTGCAAAAGTCACTGGAGGTTGTAGATGGTCCCGTCTATGCCAAACTGACCGAGGATGTGATCTTTAAACCCGAGCTGATCTTCTTTACCGAGGCAAAGATCAGTTATGATCAGGAGGCCACCTTATGGGCTACCCCGGTCTTCGGAAACGGTTCAGGTGATTTTGTCAACCTGGTAAATACCGACGGATTTTTAGTGCTCCCACAGGAAAAGAACCTGTTTAAAAAAGGAGAAGTCTATCCCTTTATACCCTACCGAATGAAATTATAATGTAATGAAACCCGAAAAGACATCCTGTTGTAATGCTGAAAAGGCCGTGGCCGTAAAAAATGCCCCCACCTTTAAAAGCGGATTTATGTCTTTTTTGTCTACGGCGTTAATTATTATCATCCCGAAATGTCCGTTTTGTATCGCCGCCTATGCCGGATCCATACTGATGTTCTTCGATATTGAGATCATGGCCCTGCAACCCATCGTTGATCATGGAAAACCGGTCTTGGGTCTTATTATCATCGCCCTGATCGCTTTTAATTACAACGTAAAAAAATCAAAGGTGGCTTTGGGTATCGCCCTCGCTGCCATGACCGTTTTACTGCTCACCACCTACGGCAAGGTCTATATTGTTCCTGAATGGATGATCTACCTGGCCTTTTTCTTCGCGGCCTGGTACAACGGGAATTTTAAGTATTTCTATAGTTTTTTACGTAGAGGTAGACAGGTAAGCAGGTAGGCGGGTAAGCAGGTAAGAACGTCATTGCGAGGCAGACCTTCGGTCTGACGTGGCAATCTCCCTATTATTAAACGGAATAATAAATTTGACCGCCTTCGTCTTCGCGAGTTTTCCCTCATGGGGCAATGTGGCGATCTTTCAGTTTTACCTTAATGCTAAAAAAGAATTCATCATCTTATCAATGCGGTTCAATAGAAACCGTAATTATCCCCTCCTTTTAAAGGAGGGGTGGCGAAGCCGGGGTGGTTAATCCCGCTTCGGCGGGATGTGGCGATCTCCTGAATTAGAGTACTGAAGGTACTTCGGTTTAAGAAGCCCTCCCCGAGCTGTTATAAAAATCAACTGCTAAGTGTAGGCTCCCCCATCCGTCTTCAGGCCATAGCCTGAAGCCACCTTCCCCTGGGAGGGGAAGGTGAATTAATTACCCCTGGCAGACTTTCATGCATAAGGACCCTAACGAGAATTGGTGTTGAAGGATACATTACCCTTCCCCTTTTAGGGGAAGGTGATCACGCTTCCAGCGTGATCGGAAGGGGTGGTAAGTTGCACCACAAATTTTATGAAGGTAAAACCAAAGCTGGATGGGGGCTTCTTATACCTGATCTAAAAGAGCTTCAGAGTAAACTTCGGGAGACCTGTCTGCCGCGGCCTGCCAGGCAGGTCGCCACAGGCCTGCTTTCGCCTACGCGCCAGCTGGCTCCTTCGCTAAAATGGTTCACTGAACCATTTCTTCACCCTCGGCCCTGCAAAGACGTGTTATTTTAACTCTTGGTGTAACTCGTCCCCCGTCCCCCGTACCTCGTAACAAAAAAACCCGGCAAGCAGCTTATTTCCACCAACCGGGTCTTTTATCTTTACTCTTGATTCCTGGCTCTATTCCGCAGGAGTATACCATATCGGACTGCTCCAGGCGCGTTCCTGGATACTTACAGGAAGATCATCTCTTAATTCTCTGCCCAAGGCCTTGGCATCATAGGTGCTCCATCTCGGGGTCGGGATCTCTAACACCCGTGCGTAATACACGGCATAAAGAGATGGATCAAAATCCGGATCGGTCCACACCGTTTGTAGTTCTACGCCACCTATGTCGTTGGTATAGGTTGCCTCTGCTCCATTTACGGTATTACCCACCTCAGGGGCACTGCCATCAGCAGCTACTTCCCGGTCTCCGGAAAGGGCCACATTGTATATTTTTTCTTGTTGATTACCATCTGCATCAACCCATCCCTTAATGATCTGTATGCGGTCGAGGTTGGCACCATCGGGATCTTTCATCGCATGTATGATAAACGACGGGGCATTGGTTTCACCCCCGTAGAGATCTCCGCCCATAGGAACTCCACTATTGTATGCAGCTTCCAGCCAATTCGATTCGGCAAGGGTTTCCCGGGTAAAATCAAAACCTCCAAAGAAGCGTACCCTTAATCGCGGACCAGACGTTGCGAAGGTCTCTTTGCGCATGATCGCTTCAAAAATTTCTTCCCGGGTGTTTGATTTTGCCCATACTCCGGCAAGTCCTGCACTACCAAATCTCCTGACCTGGTTGGCTGATTTCTCATCAACTCCGGGAGGACCGTCAAGACGGTGTTCAGGGCTGTTCTCAAACCCAAATTTCCCGTGATAGTCATCCTCTTCTATTGGGGAATACGAATTATGGGTGTCTGAATCTCCAATGAAACCATATTTGAACGGGTTCCCGTTCCCTTCCTGCTCATATTTTAACGAACGGATCAGGGCCTCCCGCATATAGCCTCCTCGTTTATTTTTTGGAGCAATGGCACCGGCAGCCAGGGTGTAATCCCATATTTCAAAGTTTCCGAACTCATCATTCGGAGAAAGTTCAGGATGGGTTTCAGAAACCCCCTTAATTTGGATCAGCTCGTACACAGGCTCATTTCTCATACGTGTGGTGGCGTATTCTTTGCTGATCGTACTCCCTCCATATGACTCCCCGATAGGAAACATGATTCCATCACTGGCATTTCCATTGTGTGGTACCGCCAGAAGCTCATTGCCTTGTGAACGCTGATTGTCCATCCATTTCCATAGTTCTTCAGGCACACTGGAGTCAACGGCGGAAAAAGCAGCCTCAGGGACTTTTTTTGTGTCCTTGAACAATACGATACGGTGAATGTTTCTCCAGTCTGGGGCTGCCGTCCATTCAAAGGCAGCG
This sequence comes from Robertkochia marina, assembly GCF_004799345.1. Taxonomy (GTDB): domain Bacteria; phylum Bacteroidota; class Bacteroidia; order Flavobacteriales; family Flavobacteriaceae; genus Robertkochia; species Robertkochia marina. The sequence continues at coordinate 156,270 of NZ_SSMC01000001.1, read as the reverse complement.
AAGGTGGTAAATTTACCCGGCTTGTAATGTTTGTCAGCAATACCGACCATTTCTTTCCAGATGTTCGTTGCAAACTCAGGATCTCCTAAAATAGAATCTCTTCTTTGGTAGGTATATATACCATCTGAAATTTCACCATAGGCAGCAAAAGAAGCTGCCGGATCATCTCCGGTTATATCACCTGCAAGAGGGTGGGTACTCATGATGCTGTTCTCATCTTCCATATATGGCAAGGCTCCGAGGTATTCGGCATGGTCAGACACCGCGTACCAGTCAAGAGGTTTGGAGAGTTGAAGAGGTGTGCCGTCCCCTCCGCCGGGAATTGCCTGTCCCTGAGCCCACTGATAGGCCTCATCAGGACCTGTGGCAGCAGAATTTATATAAGCATCAAAAGACCATTTGGTATGCACATGCAGATTTCCGAAATAGGCCTCTTTCAGGGGGTTTTGAGCCACCTCAGTAGAAGTATCGGATGTTGTTGATGCCGGGTTAGTGGTGTCACCGGACTCTTTTTTATCAGTTTTGCAGGAAATTGTGAGGATCAGGGCGAAGAGGAGTGTAGTGATCCGTAACATTTTTCGTTTTTTATTTAAGCTAAGTTACTGAAAAAGAGTTGTTTGTAAAAAAAGTTTTCTATAGGGATATAGGGATGTAGGGATGTAGGTTACGCGCAAGCGCGTCAAAGATGGATGAAAATATCCCCCTCCTTCCCAAGGATGGGGATATTTTCATCCATGTTTTTGTATTCTCGCATAACCGCATAACTAAAAAACCCGGCAAGCAGATTCTCTCTACCCACCGGGTCTTTTATCTTTACTTTAAACTCTTTCGTCTTAATGAAATAACATCAACTGCTTCTCCTTCAGATACCAGAATACCCCGGCCAGTTGATTGAGAATTCCAAAGCCCAGGAAGACGTAGATATCGGGTTTGGCACTGCTGTAAACCACTAAAACAAAAATTAAAAAGAGGATACCGGGAAGTATGTACCTTATAAAAGGATTCACATTCCTTATAAAATACATCAGGTTGAAAAATGAACAGATCAGGGCGGTCATCAAGGTGCCGGCAGCACCTAAAAAGATCAGTTGGGCAACCTCATTTACAAAAGACAGCATGGTGAAATAAAACAATCCACTCATAACCAATACAGTAGCTGTATAGCGATAGGCTTTTGCTGCACTGATGTCATTCATAAATGAGATCACAGATCTCCAGTCTGTATTCTTCATAGTGGTATATAGTTTGGTTGTTTGAGTTAAAATATTGACAAACAATTGATTACGCTAAATAAATTGATGTATGGTGTAATATTTTGGATGTCAAGGATTTAGGGTACGGGGTGCGGGGTACGGGGTACGGGGTACGAGTTACTCGGTTATGCCCACCTTTGCTAAAGCTATGGTGGATGATAAGGTTAAGCGGTTATACGAAACAAGTAGGAGAGCTTTGTTTAGATTAGCATTCATAGTTTTATACTTATAAGTGGTCAACCTATATCAGTGACGTACACAGCCATTTATAATCTACAATTTACCATCTATAATTGCTCCCGCTGGCGGGAGCCCCACTCCCAACCTCGACTCTCCAGAAAAGATTCAAAACCCTGATTTTCAAGTAGTTCATCAGATAACTTTTTTGTTGTGAAAGTGGAAGAGTAACTTTTCATTCCTAATACCTTTATTATGAGACGCTGGTTCAAAAATACCTCCCCCCAAAGCTTCTCAAAACCTACCCCATCTGTTAGAATATTTGTCCTTGGATGTTTGTTCTTTTTCATTTCCGGGTTCTCTTCAGGGAGCGCCGAGCTCCTTTCTGTTGATCCGCCAAAAAAGAAACTCAGGGCCCTGGTCACTTATAATTCTACGAGTTACTTCATGTACAAGGGCAAGACCATGGGGTTCGAATATGAACTGCTGCAACGCCTGGCCGATAGCCTGAATATGGACTTAAAGGTGGTGGTTTCTGATGGGGTCAAAGAACTGATCCCCGATCTGCTGGCTGGGAAGGGAGATCTGATCGCTCACGGACTCAATGTAACCCCCGAAAGGCAGGCCCAGGTGAGTTTTACAGAACCGATCATAATGAGCAGGCATGTTTTAGTGCAGCGCAAACCCGAGGGTTGGCAAAAAATGAACGCCGACCAAATGAATTATGAATTGGTAAGGAGTTATGAGCCCCTGCTGGGAGATACCATTACGGTGGCAGAAGGGAGCTCATACGAAAAGCGTTTACAAGAGTATGTGAAGAATATTGGGGGTGGTATTCATATTCAAGTGCTGGATCCGACTTATTCTAAGGGAGAATTGATCGAGATGGTCAATGATGGGTTGATACGGTATACCATTGCAGAAGAATATATTGCCGGTATCAATGCTTCCTGGATGCCCGACCTGGATGTTTCTGTTGCCCTGACCGAAGAAGAACCCATTGCCTGGGCCGTCAGGCCTGAAGATAAAACCTTGCTTGCCCAGCTTAATGAAGCGGTGAGGCGCAGTCGTACCTCTACCTATTATGCTGTGGTATACAACAAGTACTTTAAAGACCGTAAAAATTTTAACGCCCGGGTAAAGAGTCCGTTGTACAGTCTCAAGAATAAGCAGATCAGTGCTTTTGATCCCATTGTAAAGGAAGAATCGGCCAAGGTGGGGTGGGACTGGCGCCTGGTAAGTGCCGCGATCTACCAGGAATCCAGGTTTAATCCGCAGGTAAAATCCTGGGCCGGAGCACAGGGGCTGATGCAGCTCATGCCAAATACAGCAAAATCATTGGGGGTGAAAGACCCTTTAGATCCAAAAGAAAATATTATGGGAGGATGTAAATACCTGGGCCGGTTATACAATCGCTTTAAAGAGGTTAAAGATCCTGAACAACGCCTGAAGTTTGCACTGGCCTCTTATAATTGCGGCATCGGCCATGTGTTTGATGCCCAGCGTTTGGCAGCCTCCAAAGGTTTAGACCGCACCCGGTGGGATGGGAATGTGGAGCAAAGCATTTTGGATCTTAGCGACCCTGAAGAATATCAAAAAGACATCATCAGATATGGCTATGTAAGGGGCAGGCAGCCCTATAATTACGTTCGGGATATCTTTGACCGCTATGAGCATTATTCGTTTTTCACAGATGAATAAAGATTCAGGAATAAAGAGTCAAGACGAGAAATTAAAGTATTTTGTAACCTAGTAACCTAGTAACCTAGTAACCTAGTAACCTAGTAACCTAGTAACCTAGTAACCTAGTAACCTAGTAACCTAGTAACGGCCCTTCCTATTTTCTTCACTTTGAAAGGCTTTACATCTGTCTTTAAGGTAATTCACTCTTTTAACGATTTTTTTGAAATAAAATTCACGTAAAATACTGTAAATCAGTATTTTAGAATGAGATTGTAAATTATAGTATATCAACAAAGTATTATGAAAAAACATGGTTTAACTGGAAAATGCCTCATGTTCTTACTGTTCTTTTCTTTTATTACCATTCAAGCCCAGGATAAACCAAACATCCTGGTGATCTGGGGAGATGATGTTGGATGGTACAATATCAGTGCTTATAACCTCGGAACCATGGGGTATCAGACCCCGAACATCGATCGGATTGCCAAAGAAGGGGCTTTGTTTACCGACTGGTATGCCCAACAATCCTGTACCGCAGGACGTGCGGCTTTTATCCTGGGGCAACACCCCTTCCGAACAGGGCTCTTAACCATAGGGATGCCCGGAGCCAAACAGGGTATTCAGGACAATCAACCCACTATTGCAGAGCTGTTGAAGCCGCATGGATATGTGTCCGGACAGTTTGGTAAAAACCACCTGGGGGATAGGGATGAGCACCTGCCCACCAATCACGGGTTTGATGAGTTCTTTGGAAATCTTTATCACCTGAATGCTGAGGAAGAGCCGGAATCGTATTATTACCCACGCGATAATAAGGAGTTTCTCGAAAAATACTCCCCTCGGGGCGTGCTGCATAGTTATGGTGATGGTCGTATCGAAGATACAGGTCCACTTACTATTAAGCGTATGGAAACAGCTGATGATGAATTTACCGATGCGGCTATTGCCTTCATAGAAAAAGCTCATGCCGATGGCAAACCCTTCTTTGTATGGTTAAGCGCTACCCGAATGCATGTGTGGACGCACCTCAAGGAGGAAAGCCAGGGCGTTACAGGAATAGGGTTGTATCCTGACGGTATGGTTGAACACGACAAAGCAATTGGTCGGGTTTTGGCTAAACTGGAGGAGTTGGGAATCATAGATAACACTATTATCATGTATTCTACAGACAATGGAGCCGAGAAGTTTACCTGGCCGGACGGAGGTACCACTCCTTTTGCAGGAGAGAAAGGAACCACCTGGGAGGGAGGATTCAGGGTGCCTTGTGCCATTCGATGGCCGGGCGTTATAGAACCAGGAACCATTTACAACGATATTTTCTCCCATGAAGATATGATGCCAACCCTGGTGGCTGCTGCCGGCGAACCGGAAGTAAAAGAGAAATTATTGAATGGGTATAAGGCTGCAGGCAAAGAATTTAACGTGCATCTTGACGGGTATAATATGATGCCTTATTTCAAGGGAGAAGTAGAAGAAGCTCCAAGAAAGGGAATCTTTTATTTCGATGCCGGAGGAAATCTGAATGCCATACGATATAACAACTGGAAGGTTCATTTCACCATCATGGAGGGAGCTATCAATGAGGCCTACAGAAAGTCGCCAAGTTGGCCAATTGTGGTAAATCTTCGAGCTGATCCTTTTGAAGTTGGATGGGAAGCAGCCCTTTATACCAGGTGGTATGCCGATAATATGTGGTTATTTGTTCCTGCGCAGGAACTTGCTGCCAAGTTCCTGGCTACTTTCGAGAAATATCCTCCTGTAAAAGGTGGTTCACTCTCTATAGATAAGGTGGTGCAGCAACTGCAGTATCAGCCCAGCAGGAATTAATCAAATAAGTTTTGTTTACGTATAGATACCCCTCCATTCGAGGGGTATTTTTAAATAAGGGATGTATAAGTTAGAATCCCAAATGGGTGTTTCCTACTGCATCCCTTTATCGCCAACGCACCGGCAGGCCCCCTTGGCTGCCGCCAGGCAAGTTCACTAAAAACAGCTACCGGCATTTTTTTTTATGCTAAGTCCTCCCCAGCGGGGGAAGAGTCGGTACTTTAGTTAAATTGGGAATACCAAATAGAGGAATTACTCCCTCCCTCTGGGAGGAGAAACCGTGCTGCAAGCACGGAGGGGAGGGCTTCTTAAACCGAGGTGAATTCATTACTTCATTTTATGAGATTGCCACGCCCCGATTGGGGCTCGCAAAGACGACGAATTCATCATCCATCACGCCTTTGTCGTGATTAATTCCTGCAGCCTGTTCTGGTTCCCTGTGGTTACATTCCAGACGCAGTCATTGATAATCCATCATCTGAATTTATCGCGGAAAAGCGATAAATTCAGCGTATTCAACTTTTATTCTGTTAAAACTGCTATCAACCCAAAAAACTATATTTAACTTCGCAAAGCATGTTGAATTATTACATTTATAACGATCCTAAACATACCGAGTGGGTAACATTCGTGCATGGCGCCGGAGGGAGTTCCAGTATCTGGTTTAAGCAAATTCGTTCCTTTAAAGAGCATTATAACGTTTTGGTGCTTGACCTGAGAGGGCATGGACGAAGCAAGCCAAAGTTCAGTGATGCTTTAAAAAGTACGTACACCTTTCAAGCCATTACCAAGGACATTATTGAGGTACTGGACCATTTGAAGATCGACCGATCTCATTTTGTAGGTATTTCATTAGGAACTATTCTCATCCGTAATCTCGCCGAGATCCATCCTGAAAGGGTGCAGAGCATGATCATGGGAGGGGCTATTCTGAAGTTAAATTTCCGTTCGCAGATCCTGATGCGTTTCGGGGTGATCTTTAAATCGGTAATCCCCTATATGTATTTGTACAAGCTCTTTGCCTTTATCATTATGCCTCGCAAAACACACAAGGAGTCGCGACTTTTATTCGTTAACGAGGCTAAAAAGTTGTACCAGAAAGAGTTTATCCGATGGTTCAAGATGGCTTCGGAGATCAATCCGTTACTCCGGTTCTTCCGATTGAATGATATTGGCATTCCAACCATCTATATCATGGGCGACCAGGATCATTTGTTTCTTCCTAATGTTCAGAAGGTGGTGCAGCAACACCGTCTGGCCACCTTGTTGGTGGTCCCTGATTGCGGACACGTGGTAAACGTACAGAAATCTCAGGTCTTTAATCAGGAGAGTTTGTCTTTTCTTAAGGGGTTAAGAAGCTAAGTGGTAAAGGAGTAAAGAAGCAAAGCAGCTATTTCACTCGAGAATGCAATCTTTGTTCTACCATCCTGGCTCTTGGTTCTGACAAAATTATTTTATTGTAAATACATCCCCTTCTTTAGCCAGGTGAAACGGACCATCAAAGGCTTTTAATTCTTTTTTATACAACCTTGTAATAAACCAATTTTCCGGCGCCGGTGCCAGGTGATTTAACACCAATTTTTTAACCCCGGCATTATTGGCTATTGCTGCCACCTCCGACGGACTGGTATGATAGTTTTGAATATCGTGAACAATTTCAGACCTCCTGGGATAATCATTGTTTGCTAAGGTTTCTGAAAGAATTTCTTGCACATCCATCAACATGACCTCATGGATAAGAAGGTCACAGTTTTGTGCCATTTTTTCAACCATCTCATTCTTTGCCGTATCACCGCTTAAGACTACTTTTTTAGCCTGGTATTCTATCACATAACCAACTGCCGGCCTGATGGGGTCATGATTCACGTCGAAGGCTGTTACTTTAACCCCGTCCTGGTCAAAAACCAGGACCTCCTCATTTTCAGAAATACTGAATTCTTTGGCAATGCCGTCAACTTTAGAGATATCCATAATCTCAGGACCATGGTGGTCTACCCGGTATTGATTTTCAATGGCTAAAAAATCATTGGCACCCTTTACGACCCTATTCAATCCCGTGGGTCCGTAAATGTTTAGTTCATGGGCTCTTCCCAGGGCCCATGATCGGTTAATGACATTGGGCAGGTCTAACATATGATCTGAATGGTAGTGCGTTAAAAACACCCCGTTCAGTTGATCTAATGGGAGCTGTGAATTTTCACATTGCTGAACTACGCCGGCGCCAATATCAAAAAGGAAAAAGTATCCGTTAGCAAAGATGGCCGTGCCGGTCTGCGCTCTTTCTCCCGGCAGCGGAGTTCCGGTACCCACCATGACAACCGTAATGCCTTCCTCGTCATTCACGAATTCCGGAGGAACCATTTTTTTAACCTGTTTATCGAGGGCACCGCGGAGCATTTTTTCAGAATTGCATGCGGTGGTGAGGGTAAATAGGAAAGCTATGAGGGGAAGTAACGTATTAACTTTCATAGTGCTTTTTTCTGTGATGTCATAGTATCTGAATGACACATAGCTATGAAACTTTTATGGTAAGACGATAAAATGAGGGGCAGTAATGAATTACAGGGAGAAACTCGATCCGGATCAGGGGTGGGTAACTGGTTCGATAAAATTACAAAATCTCGCTTTTGCATCAAAGCAGCTGTGAGGGGTGTATTGATTGAAACAGGGTTGGAGGTTAGGCCAGGCTGGATGAAAAAGTTTAACCAACCCGGCTGGCTCTGTATTTTCTGCCTCTGAAAGCAGGTTATAAGGGTTTCATAAATCCAATATTGTCCATAACGATCACCCCGCTTTGGTCTTTATTAAAAACAAAACTGATGTTTTCAATAACGGAAAGATCAAGCTTCGGATTGGTACTTTTAAAATCTTCGAGCGGGAAATAAAAGGTCTGAAACACCTTTTCAGATTGTTTGTCGTCTTTGATGAACCCTGTTTTCATGATCATAATTTCAATTTCCCGCTGCAGAGGAGAAAAGCTGCTTAAGGGCAGTGAGGCTTTTTGCCCGGTGGAGTCCCTTAGTTCTATAGTAAGATCGAAGGGTTTTTTAGGTTGATCCTCATCCTCATCCTCATCCTCATCCTCACCTTCCTCCTTGTCCTCGTCACTATCAACGCCATCATCATTCTTCAGGTTGTTAGTGTTGTCATCTTCCACCCATTTACCCTCTGACTTTGGGTCAGCAGATTCTGTTGATTCGGCCATGGAGAAAACTAATACTGATGTAGTATCTACAGGCTTTTTAGTAAGGGAGATCGTATACCTTGCCATGATGGAATCGGGTAGCGATTCCATCGTTTCCTGTTCGTCTTCAAGGTCATAATTCCAGCCAACAAAAAGTGCTCTGCTTCCTTTTTTCTGCCATTTGAGCTGAATCTCCTGTTCCCGCCAAACAGACAGATTTTCGGTATGAACCTCACCGTATTTTTGTGTTGTGGTAGATACATCGAAGTCTTCATCAAAATTGGCAATAGGCGAAAAGTTTGAATCTTCAAATTGGCTGAGGTATATCGTTTCAGGAAGCCATTCCCTGCCCTTTCTGGCATCTGTGAAAAGAGGCAGGTATTTGACATTATCTTTTAATGTGATATCGAGAAAAGAACTTATAAAAACTTTGGCTATCTGTTCCTGTTTTTCAGCAGGGAGGAGTTGTTTAAGGTTGAGGATTCCTGTAAATGGATTGCCTATATCGTTATTTCCCCAGCTGCTGTTAAACTGACCGTGGTTGGCTCCATAGGCATAAACCCCGGCTTTAAAATGATAAAGACTGTCCCGGAATGTTACTCTTTCGTATTGCTGAGATCCCATATAGGAACTAACATCTGCATCCTGCGCCCCATGTATCACCAAATAATTGACATCCTCGATTTTCGTCCTGCTGTCGCCCGGCTCGTATTGACCGTCCACCGGGGCTATGGCCACGATAGATTTAATGTTGTAGTTATAGTCAAAAGGTATGGATGCGTCATCAGGGTAAAAGGGAAGTTTATTGAACATGGCGGCATGAGCAACCGCCTCACCACCTCTTGAATGCCCGATCAAAGCGAGGTTAGACGTGTCGATCTTTTTAAAAAATACATGGTCTTTGGTCTCGTTCCACTGGTGCCAAACCTTTAAATGTTCCAGTAACAACCATCCGCGGGCATCATTTTCTTCCTCTAACCCTCCAAATATATCAGACCAGGAACCGTTGATAAAGTTTTCATCAACCGAGGCGAGGATAATGCCCCTGGAAGCAAGTAATTCTCCCAGATATGCGTATCCTGGATCCGAATAATCCTGCATACCGTGATTACCATGTACAATGAGCGCCAACGGAAAAGGTCCTTCTCCTTCAGGATACCAAACGCGGGCATTTATAGGTAGTGCCCTGGAATCAAATCCCCAGTACTTTTCACGCCACCATCCTCCAAAACCTTTCCAATTATCGATAAAGGCCAGGCCGTTCACTGAATCGGTTACCAGATCAACCTGGTCTCCATACTCAGGCCGATGCAGGTCTTTCCCGCTGCCATACGTTAATGTCTTTACAGGAAAAGGCCCGATCTCAGAAGGCGATTTAGCCTGGATGGGTGCAATATCAGATTCGGAAGAAAGTGCTGCATTAGTAATGGGAGTCACGTCAAAACCATCCCTGCCGTATAGTATTCCGGAGGCCACCAACCCGCCAAAACCAATAATAATTCCAATTACGGCAACTACTTTCTTGGGGCCGGATAAGTTTTTAAACCCGGTTTTTCTCAATACCAGAACAGCCGCCCCGCAATGAGAAGCTATGATGATGAAAATTAAAGGTATTATCCAGTCATTACTGATCAGGAAGAGTGTTGGGATAGCTATGAACAAAGCCAGTTTTAAAAACCTTGGTATCTTATATAAAAGATAGATGATCCATCGAATCAAAAAACCGGACAGGACAATGGTCAGAAGGTAAAGAAACCCTAATAGCAACACCCAGGCATCTCTGAGTTTAACAGTGTAGCCAATAGAATATGCCACCCAAAGTGCTAAGGAAACTATTAAGAGTCCTAAGGCAGCACCTCTTATGGCATGCTTACCCGGTGCAATACTATTGATGCGATTCTTGAGCCATGAAATTAGTCGGTGTAGTTTTTTCATAATTCGGTTTAACAGCTATCGACAAGCCTTAGGAAGGTACGTGCAGTAATCTTTTGATAGCGAGTCGTATAGTCTTGGTTTGTTTAGAAGATTAAGATAGGGAAATAACCGAAAAATTGTAAGTATTTGATTAAATCATGCGTCGTTAGGGGTAGTTTAATTTGAGGGGAGGAAGATTGGGGAGACCTGTCTGCGGTGGCATGCCGGGCAGGTCGCTACGGCCTTTATTAGGCCTGCCACTGATGGATTTAGATATTCTGGTGAAAAAGTATATAAAGTGTGGCTCCCCACCCTGGATAGGGAGGGGTGGCAGCGATAAAATCGCTGACGGGGCGGGTTGATTCAGGTTAACATCACATACAACCCCTTCCCCTCTCGCCTACAGCGAGAGTACCTTCCCCTAACTAGGGGAAGGAGCCCGTTTTTGTTTTATTTTAAAACCGTCATACCACTACACAAGAAATCAAATTTCAGGAAACTCGTAAAGACGATCAAATATCGTATGCTCGCATACCTGTCTGTCAAATAGTGGTACCTTCCCCTTCCCCTCAATGAGGGGAAGGTGGCCCCGCTTTTAGCGGGGGCGGAGGGGGTAAAAAACAAAAAACCCGAACGGAAACGTTCGGGTTTTTGCGGTGGTGCCTCCAGGAATCGAACCAGGGACACAAGGATTTTCAGTCCTTTGCTCTACCAACTGAGCTAAGGCACCAGTTGCTTGCAGTATTACTGCGATTGCGGGTGCAAATATAGATGCAAATTTAATATTTGCAAAAGGAATCTTGAAAAAATTCGCTTTTGTAAATTTACAACTTAAATAACAAATCATGAACCTTATTATAGATGTTGGGAATTCCTTTGTTAAACTTGCTGTTTTTAAAGGAAGTAGCTTGTTGAATGTAGACAGGGTAAGGGCTGACGAATTTTTAGCGGCCGTGGAAAAAAATTTTTCCGTCTATCCCGATATTCGCGATACGATCGTGTCTTCGGTTGGAAAACTCGATGAAAAAGATCTGCTGGCGTTGCAGGTCTTCGCGCCTGTTCATATTCTCACCCATCAGTCTAAGATTCCCTTCGACAACCGGTATAGCACCCCTCATACCTTAGGGGTAGATCGGCTGGCCTTGGTTACCGCTGCCTACTCCCGCTGCAGTATGACTAATTGTTTGGTGATCGACGCAGGAACCTGTATTACTTACGACATGATCACCGATCAGGGGGTGTATTTGGGTGGCGGGATTTCTCCCGGGGTCGATATGCGCTTCAAGGCCATGCACCATTTCACCAGGAAACTGCCCATGATTGAAAACCGCGACTTTGATGGCTTGATAGGTGACTCCACAGAGTCTTCAATGATTTCCGGTGTAATGAACGGGGTTGTCAACGAGATAGACGGAGTGATTACGGAATATTCAAAAAAATTCAAACTTTTAACAGTTATTTTAACAGGTGGCGATTCTCTATTTTTGTCAAAAAGATTAAAAAGTACCATATTTGCCCATTCTAATTTCCTCCTCGAAGGACTGAATTACATTTTGGAACTTAATAAGCGTAATGATTAAAAAGATTTTTGTTGTGGTAGCAATGCTGGCCCTAACCGCCGGTTTTGCTCAGGATGCAAGTGTTTCGCCCTATTCTTACTTTGGAACCGGAGACCTACGATTTAAAGGAATGGTGGAGAACCGAATGATGGGAGGTGTAAGTGTGTTTGCCGATAGTGTTCATATGAACATCAAGAACCCGGCGGCACTTTCAAAATTAAGGTTAACTAATTTTTCTGTAGCGGTTTCCAACCGTTATTTGTCGTTGGAAACGGAGGAGACCACAGAGTCTGCCGGACAGGTTAATTTTGATTACCTGACCCTGGGCTTTCCGTTGGCAAGAAGGTTGGCAGTGCAATTTGGGGTGCTACCCTTTAGCAGTACCGATTATAACCTTCGAAGCCTGAATCAGGATAACGACCCTATAGAGTTAAACAGGTTTAGTGGAAATGGTGGAATTAATAAGGTGTTTTTCTCTGCCGGTTGGGGACTGACAAGGAATATTAGTATTGGAGCAACGGTTAATTACAATTTCGGGACTATAGAGCGAACAGCCAGCAGGCAGCTCGATGGCGTGCAATATGCCAGTCGTGAAAGCTCGGTCTCTGAATATAATGGATGGGATTATAACCTGGCCTTGCATTATCAAGGGAAATTGTCTGAAAATTTACAGCTTCAAACGGCCTTTACATTTGCCCCTGAAGCTAACCTGACATCAGAGAACTTTACAGAAATATCTACTATCTTTGTAAATGCGTCCGGAAATGAACAGGTTAGAGAACGTTTTGAGGTTGATCTGGAAGCTGCAGGTCTTGACAATACAAAGGTTAACAGGCCTTATTCATACTCTGCAGCCTTAGGGATCGGAAAACCTTATACATGGTTTGTGGGAGGTCAGTACGAGTTTACGAAGTCAAGTGATTTTGTACTTGAATACCCGCTTAATGTGTTAGGAACCTATGAAGATGGTCAACTTATTTCAGTAGGTGGTTTTTGGATACCGGATTACGACTCCCTGACATCTTACTGGAAAAGAGCTACTTATCGTTTAGGTGTAAAAACCGAAGATACAGGTTTACTGGTTAATGGTAACTCACTTAGAGATTTTGGCATGACTCTTGGAGTAGGATTGCCATTGGGAGGCTTTTCTGATGCCAACATCGGAGTGGAGCTTGGAAGAAGAGGAGAATTATCAAACGGTGGAATACAAGAAAATTATATAAATGTATTTATTAGTCTGTCGCTTAGTGACAGATGGTTCGTAAAAAGTTTAATTAGATAACTAAAACTAATAAGATGAAAAAGAAACTTTCAACGATGTTCGGTCTTTTAGCGGCAGTGTCGTTTGCTTTTGGTCAGGCTCAAAATCCTGAGTGTATGCAAAACCTGTCTATTTTTGCCGAGCACGCCAAAGTGAAAAATTACGAAGCGGCTTATGAGCCATGGAAAATGGTATTTGAAAACTGTCCGGATCTTCACTATGCAACCTATGCTTACGGAGAAAAGATCCTGAAAGACCGTATCGAGAATGATGAAGCAAATAAGCCTGTTTATATTGAGTCGTTAATGACTGTTTATGAAAAAGGTCCTGAGTATTTCCCTAAGCGTTATACCAAAGCGGGAAGTATGATCGATGTGGCCTTGTTGAAGTTTGACAATGACATGGCCGAAGATGAAGAACTCTTCAGTTTACTTGATGAGGCTTTCAAAGAAGATCAGGCGAACTTTAAGAATCCTAAGGCGATGTACCTTTACTTCTCTACCCTGGTAGATCTTCATAATGCAGGTAAAAAAGACTTGCAGGAAGTGTTTGATACCTATGATGCCGTAACCGGTAAGATCGACGCAGAGAACAGAGAGCTGGCAGAGATCATTCTTAAGTATGTAGAAAAAGACTCTGCAGGTACCCTTACTTCTAAAGAGGCCAGAGCCCTTAAGAATGCTCGTATCAACGGAGAGTCTTACGAGAAGATCAGTGGAAGTATCGACAGTAAGCTTGGTGCTCTTGCCGATTGTGAGAACCTGATTCCGTTATACGAGAAGAATTTCGAAGAGCGCAAAGGAGATGCTGATTGGTTAAGAGGAGCTGCAGGTCGTATGGACGCCAAAGGGTGTACCAGTGATGCGATGTTCGTAAAACTGGTAGAAGCGCTTGATGCTATTGAGCCTTCTGCTTCTTCTAAGTACTTCCTTGGGTCGCTTTACGAAGAAAGAGGAGAGACTAGCAAGGCGATGGATTACTTCAAGCAGTCTATTGACCTTGAAACTGATAAGTTCAAGAAGTCTAACAAATTGCTGAGTATTGCAACCAAGGCCAAGAAAAGAGGTCAAAAGTCTACTGCTAATAATTATGCACGTCAGGCATTAAGTGCAAACCCTTCTGAGGGTAGAGCCTATATGCTGATCGCAAGCCTTATTGCTGATAGTGCAAATGAATGTGGGTCTACGACCTTCGAAAAAAAGGCAGTATACTGGAGAGCAGCAGAGATGGCCAGAAAAGCCGGACAAGTTGACCCTTCCATGGGTAATAGTGCTGCAAAAGCTGCAAGTGCTTATGAAGGAAGAGCGCCCAGCAGATCAGAGATCTTTAACTCAGGTATGCAAGGGCAGTCTATTAAATTCAATTGTTGGATTGGTGGTAGCGTGAAGGTTCCTTCTCTATAATATGAGAAACAGATTACCGAAATATATCTTATACAGCATTGTCACAGTTTTTACTGTGACAATGTTTTTTTCATGCCAGGGTGACAACCTTCAGGAGGTTAGAAGAATGTCAGAATATCGACATATTCCTGTAGGAGAAGCTACAAATTTTGAGCTTCGATATACCGATTCTCTGGTGTTGCGTGCCATTGTAAAAGGGAAGCGCTACAGAGATTTTACCAACCTGGACTTTCCGTATCAGGAGTTCCCTGAAGGGGTACGCGTAGATTACTTTAATGAAAGCGGAGATACCAGTACGGTGACGGCAAATTACGGTGTCATATATCCGCAAACCAAACTTATCGACCTGCAAGGCGATGTGAATGTGATGACTTCAGACGGCAAGCATTTAAAAGCGCCTCAATTGTATTTTGACCAGATCAACAGCTGGATCTTTACTGAAGGTGATTTTGAGTTTGTAAGTGAAGACTACAATATGACAGGTAGGGGCATCGATTTTAATCGCGACTTTACCCAGGTGCGGTTTAAGGGAACCCGTGGCGATGCCGTGCTTAAAGAATAATGACACTGAACACCTGTAAAGGCCTCCCTGATGGAGGTCTTTTTTTCTTCTATGGATATTGCTGGGTATTACTACCAACTTTTGTTTATTTTTGATAAGTAGTTATGATAAAAAAATCAATGAAATATTTCAAGATCTTCGAAATTGCCTACCTGGTAATTGCAGTGGTTTCTTTTTATGAGGTGGTTGTAGAATGGAATGTTGACCGCAACCGGGCATACCTGTTCCTGTTCTTCGCAGTATTCTCACTCTTTATGTTCTTTTTCCGCAGACGCTACCGAAAGAAATTTCAAAACAGGAATAAAAAGTAGCGCATGACGTTAAGCATCGTCATTATCATCTTTTCCCTGATCTTGTCAGCCTTCTTCTCCGGAATGGAGATCGCCTATGTTTCTGCCAATAAGATCCATATTGAAATTGAAAAGAAGCAAGAAGGGGTCTTAGCGAAGGTTTTAACAAGACTAACCAGGAAGCCCTCCAAGTTTATTGCTACCATGTTGGTGGGTAATAATATCGCCTTGGTGGTTTATGGGATCTATATGGGAGACCTGATCGTGACCCTGCTTTATCCTGAGTATGCAGGCCTGGCCCTCCCGTTTAACATTATATTGGTGCAGACGGTAATTTCTACCCTGATCATATTGCTTACAGCAGAGTTTTTGCCCAAGGTATTCTTTCAGATCTACTCCAATAAGCTGGTGATCTTTTTTGCTATACCTGCCTATCTTTTTTATCTGCTGTTCTCATTTATTTCTGAGTTCATTATGTGGATCTCAGACATTATACTGAAATACCTGTTTAAGACAGAAGGAGATGAAGTACAACTGGCTTTTACCAAGGTAGAGCTGGGGGATTATATTTCTGAGCAGGTGGAGGCTGCCGACGAAGAGGAGGAGTTAGATACCGAAATTCAGATCTTTCAAAATGCCTTAGAATTTTCTGAAGTGAAGGCCAGGGAGGTCATGATACCCAGAACCGAGATCACCGCTGTAGAATTACACGAGAGTCCTCGTGCCCTTTCTGCTATGTTTACCGATACGGGTTACTCAAAGATCCTGGTGTTTAAGGACACAATTGACGATATTATCGGGTATGTTCATTCCTTTGAAATGTTTAAAAAGCCCAGGACGGTAAAAAGTGTGATGCTCCCTGTAGAATATGTGCCTGAAACCATGTTGATAAGTGATGTGCTAGAATCTCTGACAAAGAAAAGAAAAAGCATTGCTGTAGTTCTCGATGAGTACGGTGGTACCTCAGGTATCATCACCGTTGAAGATATTGTTGAAGAGTTATTTGGTGAGATTCAGGACGAGCATGACAGTGTTGAGTTGGAGGAAGAACAGATCGGAGAAGATAAATATCGTTTTTCAGCACGGCTTGAGGTCGACTACATTAATGAAGAATACAAGCTTGATCTTCCGGAAAGTGAAAATTACGAAACCCTTGGAGGTCTGGTTGTCAGTCACTTGGGGGATATTCCCGAAAAGGGTGAAATACTGCGGATAGATCAGTACGAGTTTACCATTCTCGAGGTTACCAATACCAAGATAAATTTACTTCAGCTCAAAGTTCTGGGAGAGGCTTAAAAGAAGCGCAATAATTGTTTTTTCAGGTTTTGTTTATTGCAAAAAAATGGTATTTTCGCCCACACTAATTTGATAAATTGATTGATAGATGGCAATTCTAGAGAAAATAAGAAGCCGTTCCCTGTTCCTGATTTTGGTAATAGGTCTGGCTCTTTTTGCGTTTGTAATTTCCGGGGTATTTACCAATGATACCGGAGCCGGAAAGTCTGTAGTAGGAGAGGTAAATGGTGAGTCGATCGCTCGGGAAGATTTTGCCCTGAAGGTGGAAAATGCTTCGAGACGATTTGGTGCCGGTGCATCTACCGTACAGGTGGTGAACCAGGTGTGGAACCAGGAGGTGAGAAGCCTTATTCTTGCTCAGCAATTCGAAGAGCTTGGAATCAGCATTGAGAAAGATCAGATACTCGAGGTGATCAAGGCCAACCCGGCTTTTGCCAACGACCCGAACTTTCTGAATGAAGCCGGTGTTTTTGACGAGCAAAAATTTGTTGACTTCATCTATCAGTTAAAAACAAATAATCCCGGAGCATACATGCAGTGGCAAGCTCAGGAAGATGCCCTGATCAGTGCTGCCGAAGAGAGCTCTTACTTTAACCTGATCAAGGCAGGAGTAGGAAGTACATTGAAGGAGGGAGAGCTTAACTATCATATCGAAAATGATAAGGTGAGCATCAAGTATGTTGAGATACCTTATACAGCGATCGCTGATACTGCAGTAACAGTTTCTGAGTCCGAAATTGAGGCCTATGTAAAGGCGCATGAAAATGAGTTTACTCAAGAAGCTTCAAGAAGTATTCGTTATGTATTTTTCAGCGAGAAAGCTTCTGAAGAAGATATTACCAGTATTAAAGAAGAGCTGACCGCTCTTAAAGAAAGCAGAGAGGTATACAATGAGGCTGCAGGTGCTAAAGAAACGCTTCCCGGATTTGGTGAGGTAGAAGATGTAGCTGCTTTCGTTAATGAGTATTCAGATGTTAATTTCGACTCTACTTATGTTGTAAAGAACAGTATTGCCGCTGCGGTTGCTGATGATATTTTTGGCCTTGAGGAAGGTGCTGTTTACGGTCCGTATGAAGATCAGGGGTACTACAAGCTTACCCGCATGATGGATAAGAAAGATAATGGTTCTGTAAAGGCCAGTCATATTCTTATCTCTTATGATGGAGCTCAGGCGCAGGCCAAAGAGCCAAGAACCAAGGAAGAGGCGAAGGCTAAGGCTGAAGAACTTCTTGCTGAGGTTAAAAGAAACCCTGAGGATTTTGCAAGACTTGCTCTTGAAAACTCTGAAGATCCTGGTTCAGCTACCCGTGGAGGTACTTATGATAACATCACACCCGGACAAATGGTAGCTCCTTTTAATGACTTTATCTTTGATAACGCCATTGGAGCAGTAGGTGTTGTTGAGACTGATTTTGGTTTTCATGTCATCAAGGTTGATGATAAGTATGATGCCGTTCAACTGGCTACTATAGCAAGAAAGATCGAGGCATCAGAGAAAACACTAAGTGATGTATTCACTGAAACTACAAAATTTGAAATGGCAGCCGGAGAAGGAGACTTCAGCGAAGTTGCCAAAGCTTCAGAATACCTTGTGCGTCCGGTAAATAACCTGAATGCCATGGATGAAAATATTCCTGGTGTAGGTAGCCAGAGATCTTTGGTACAGTGGACTTTTAACCCTGATACTGAGGTTGGAGATGTAAGACGTTTTGATACTCCTGATGGTTATGTTGTTGCCCAGCTTACCGCAAAGCGTAAAGCAGGTCTTGCAAGAGCTAAAGATGCTGCTCCCCGGGTAACGCCTATTTTAAAGCGTCAGAAAAAGGCAGCTATGATCATGGAAGAGAATGCCGGTAAAAATATGACAGAACTGGCAGACGTATACGGAGCAACCGTTAGAACTGCTAGTGATCTTACTATGAAAACACCAACCATCCCCGGAGCAGGAAGAGAGCCATTCGTTGTTGGAACTGCCCTTGGAATGAGTGAAGGTGATGTTTCTGACATGATCGAAGGTCAGAGTGGTGTTTATATTATCGAGGTAACAGCAAAGAGTATCGCTCCTTCTCTTGATAATTACGCTACTTACGCTAATACGCAAAAGACATTGAACAGAAACAGAGTATTTTCTGCAGCCTACAATGCATTGAAAGATGCTGCTGAGATCGAAGATGAAAGAGCAGATATCTACTAAGAGATTTATCGAGAATTATAGAGAAAAGGCTTCCCGGAAACGGGAGGCCTTTTTTTATTTAATCAGTGTCTATAAAATAAGGTCAGTATAGGCCAGAACAGTGTTGTATCCTTCACTGTGAAAATAGCGGGTGGGATCGTTTTCAGAGGTTGCAAGAATGAAATCTCCTCCCCAGGCGCCAAGGCTCTTAATACAGCCGTTAAAATCAGGGAATAGTTGTTCTTTAACCGTTGGCCGCGATAGCAGTTTGCTTATAATATGCTCGTGTTCTGAAATTAATTCCTGAAATACCTTTAGGGAAGAGCAGGTGGCAATCGCTTCGCTGATCTCACTGATCCGTCGTATCTCTTCTTTTTTACCGCCGCCGAGATTTCTGTATTTTGAGATGCCATCACGGCTGTTTTGCTTTTTGTTGAGATAAATAAAGTATAAATCGTCCTTAAATTCCGGGTTGAAGCTAATGGGTTCAACCTTTGGTCGGGGAGCGACTTTAGTATAAAAAAGAGGTCCTGCAGCATTGGCACAGGCCAGGTCATAACCACTACCCCCTAGGCTTGCTTCCAGAATTTGGTACGGATCGGTTTTGCTCCATAATGCCAGGTTATTGATGAAGGTAGATGAAGAACCAAGTCCCCAGTCTCTCGGGAATTCAAGTGTAGAGGTAAGTCTGTATCCCTGTTCATTTTTGAAAAAAGATGGATCTTGTGCTGCGATATTCCTGAGCATGCTGAGTAAATGGGCTCCCGCAGCCTTGTTGGTGGTTTCAAGTATGACCGGTATGTCACCTTCGGGGGTGTTGACTGTTAATGCCTTCAGGTTGACGATGGCCTTAAACCACGGTTTACCGGTATGATCCAAACTGATGAATTCAAGTACGGGGTCCGGCAGGGGGTCGGCCGATAAACCCTGACCCGGCCGGGTAGGTAATGCCAGTGCTTTGGCACCATCTAACACCAGGTATTCTCCGGTGAGTAAAAGTTTGCCATAACTGTGGAAGGTGCCCGTGCTCATACCTGTTAGTTTTGAGCCTTACGGTAGTTTTCCACGGCGCTGATCACATCGCGATGGGTAACCACTTTGTCCTGGAAATATTGCGTAAAATAGGTCTTCTCTTCCTTGCTGGCATCCATTTGATTCAGGATGTTCATCAGATGCATTTTCATGTGACCTTTTTGTATTCCTGTGGTGATGAGCGATCTTACCGCAGCAAAATTCTGGGCTAATCCGGCAACCGCCACGATCTGCATGAGATCTTTTGCGGTAGGATCATCAAGAATTTCAAGAGAGAGTTTAACCAGCGGGTGAAGTTTGGTTAAGCCGCCAACCGTTCCAAGGGCCAAGGGTATCTCTATGCTGAACACAAATTCATCATCGATGATCTCTGCCTTGCTCAGGCTTCGATACTGCCCATCGCGGGCCGCATAGGCGTGTATTCCTGCCTCGACAGCTCTGAAATCATTACCGGTTGCCAGAACCACTGCATCGATTCCGTTCATGATCCCTTTGTTGTGAGTAACCGCTCTGAAAGGCTCTACCTGGGCAATATTCACCGCTTGTACAAATTTATTAGCAAAGCTGGCCGGGGTTAATTCCTTGTCTTCATTTAATGCAGCTACCGGGCATCGTACTTCAGCCTTTACCCTGCAATCAGGAACATAATTTGAAAGGATGCTCATGACTACCTGGATGTCTTTTTCATCGTCATTAAAATCGGTGTGCTGATCGGCCTCCTGCTGAAGCACATCGGCAAGCCTTTCCAGGCAGGAATTGATGAAGTTTGCCCCCATGGCGTCGAGGGTTTCAAAAGAGCAATGCAATTGAAAATAGTCTGGCATGGCATCGGTTTTATCAACCAGCTCGATGCCTGTAATTCCTCCGCCCCGTTTTCTCATGTTAACGGTGAGGTCTTCCAGAGAAGCGAAGAGGTGAGGTTTGATCTTGGTGAAGAACTGTGATAGTTTTCCTTTATCACCCCGGTAGATAAAATGCACCTGTCCGATCTTTTCTGTAGCGATTACCTTGGTGTGAAATCCGCCCCGGTCCATCCAGAATTTAGCGGCCCTGCTCGCTGCAGCAACCACTGAGCTTTCCTCTATGGCCATGGGAATGGTGTAGATCTTTCCATTGATCATAAAGTTGGGTGCCACTCCTAATGGCAGGTAATAATTGGAAATGGTGTTTTCGATGAACTCATCGTGAAGTTGTTGCAGACGCTCATCGCTATTCCAGTACTTCTTCAGTACATCAATGCCTTTTTCCTTATCGTTAAAATAGTGTTCTGAAAGCCAGGTGATCTTCTCTTCCTTGCTTAGCTTGGAAAATCCCTTTACAGGTTTACTCATGGTTAAAAACAGGATCAAATTTTACACAAATATAAGAATTAACCCCGGCAGCAGTTACAGCTGAAGTATTGTGAATGGTTTTTTCAAGAATGAGCTATTGTTCATTTTGCCTTGATGCAACGGCGAAGCCCTCATGAGCACCTCTAGAACAATAATAAATAGGCGAATAAAACGAACCGTAATACTTAACTTTATTTCCCGGCGCGCCTTCTGGCTCCCCTGGCTGCCGTCAGGCAGGTTCGCTAAAAACAGCCACAGGCTGTTTTCTTAACGCTCGGCCCTGCTGCATGCTCCGCACTTCCGATTGGTTTACATCCAACCCACCATCTGGCCCCTCACTATGCAAGGTTTTTAACCTTGCATAACCGTTCGGTCCTGCTGTAAATATTCGTTCCTTTCAAATCAACATCACGAATAGGATTAACTGAGTTATATTCTTTCTATGAATTAAATGCCGTCCTCAGGTTCTGGCAGGCCAGGACCCGCTTGATGAAGTTGCCGTGAAAAGCCAGGTGCTGTCTGAGCCACGCCGAGGGCGTGGTGAGTTCAGCTGGCTTAGGCAACAAATCTTTAGCGGATGGCCGAAGAACCAGGACTAGACTTTTTTGTTACTTTTTTGGGCAATGCAAAAAAGTAAGGGCTAATGATTCATGGGAAGCTTTATTAAACAAGTAGATGAGGGTTACCACGCCATAGGTAGTAACCGTAGGGTTTAATAACGTTTTGGGTACAATCTTTAACAAAAAATAGGGGGAATAATGAGAATAATTTACTAAACTTGGGCGCTTTCATAAAAAATCTTATCAATGAAGAAAACAGGTTATACCTTATTGCTGTTTTTAGGGCTCACTACGGTCCTTTTGGCCCAGGATCAAAAATTTACACTTGAAGAAATATGGGGAGGTGCCTTCCGGACTGAAGGAATGGATGCTCTTCACTCCATGGACAACGGGAAACAATATACAGTACTCAATTACGACAGAAGTACCCGAAGCACTGCCGTGGATAAATATGATTATGCCACTCTGGAAAAGATTGAAACCATTGTTTCTTCTGCAGATCTTGAGGGTATTCAGAATTTCAGGTCTTATCAATTTAGTGATGATGAACAAAAACTGATGCTTGCCACAGAGGTGGAATCGGTTTTTAGAAGATCAACCCTTGGGAAATATTTTGTTTACGATCTGCAAACGAAATCACTCTCACTGATCTCAGAGAACCGTATCCAGGAGCCTGCTTTTTCTCCTGATGGCAGCAAGGTAGCCTACGTTTTTGAAAATAATATTTATATCAAAGATCTCCAGTCAGGTCAGACCATGCAGGTAACCACCGATGGGAAGAAGAATGAGATCATTAATGGGGTAACCGACTGGGTTTATGAAGAAGAGTTCTCTTTTGTAAGAGCTTTTGACTGGAATGCTGATGGGTCAGAGATCGCTTTTATTCGCTTTGATGAAACGGAGGTGCCTGAATTTTCAATGGATGTTTTTGGTCAAAGTCTTTATCCTGACCAGCAGGTTTTTAAATATCCGAAGGCAGGTGAGAAGAATTCTGAGGTAAGTCTCCATGTTTACGATCTTGCTGCTCAAACAACCAATGATGTCGCTTTGGAAGATGCTTATTACATTCCAAGGATAAAATGGACTCCGGATGCTGATGTGCTGAGTATTCAGGTGATGAACAGGCATCAGAACGATCTTAAACTATATTTCTATCACAGCGATAAAAAAGAGCTTGATCTTGTTCTTCATGAAACAGACGATGCTTATGTAGACATTACTGATAACCTGACCTTCCTGGCTGACAATAGTTTTATCTGGACCAGCGAAAGAGACGGGTATAACCATATCTACTACTACGATAAGAAAGGAAAACTGAAAAACCAGGTGACTGAAGGCATGTGGGAGGTAACCAATTATTATGGTTACGATGCAGATTCAAAAAAGATCTATTATCAGTCTGTAGAGAATGGGTCTGTGAACAGAGACATTTACAGTATTCGTCTCAATGGTAAAGGGAAGAAGCGTCTTTCTTCAGAAGCAGGAACCCATAATGCTACCTTTAGTACCGATTTCACCTATTATATCAATAGTTTTTCAAGCGCTTCCACGCCTTATCGCTACACTCTGAACGATGCTGAAACCGGGAAGGTGATCAAGGAGATCGTAAATAACAACCAGTTGAATGAAGTGTTGGCTGGGTACGAGATGTCAGAAAAGGAATTCTCCACTATTTCGGTTAACGGTAACGAATTGAACATGTGGATGATCAAACCTGCCGACTTTGATGCAGGAAAAGAATATCCACTTTTCATGTTCCAATACTCAGGCCCGGGTTCTCAATCGGTGGCCAACCGCTGGAATAGCAGTAACGATTACTGGTACCAGATGCTGGCTCAAAAAGGTTATATCATTGTTTGTGTTGATGGGAGAGGAACCGGATTCAAAGGGGCTGATTTTAAGAAAGTAACTTACAAGGAACTTGGTAAGTACGAGGTGGAAGATCAGATCGCGGCGGCAAAGAAGTTAGGAGAACTTTCATACATTGATCAGGAACGTATTGGTATCTGGGGATGGAGTTATGGCGGCTTTATGAGTTCCAACGCCATTCTTAAAGGTAATGATGTATTCAGCATGGCTATTGCTGTAGCGCCGGTGACCAGCTGGAGATTCTATGATACGGTATATACTGAAAGATATATGCGCACACCACAGGAAAACCCTTCAGGGTATGATGATAACTCCCCTATTAACTTCGTGAACAACCTCAAAGGCGATTACCTTCTTGTTCACGGTACTGCTGATGATAATGTACATGTGCAAAATACCATGCGTATGGTGGAAGCCCTGGTACAGGCCAACAAGCAATTTGACTGGGCTATTTATCCGGATAAGAACCACGGAATCTATGGTGGAAATACCCGACTGCAGCTTTACACAAAAATGACTAACTTCATCGACGAGCATTTGGGAGATAGGATCAATGAAGATTTTATGGCTAAACAACAACTAGACTAACTATAAACTACATTATATGGAATTTAAATACGGTGGTTCAGAAACGAACCAACGAACGGTGCTGGGGCACCCTTCAGGATTGTTCGTGCTTTTCTTTACCGAAATGTGGGAGCGATTCTCCTACTACGGGATGCGTGCTTTACTGGTTCTATTTTTAACTTCTGCCCTTTTAGATGGTGGCTGGGAATGGAGTAACGCCGATGCACTTAAGCTTTATGGTATTTATACAGGGTTGGTCTACCTGACCCCTATCCTGGGTGGTTTGGTAGCCGATAAACTTATGGGTTATCGCAAGGCTGTAGCCCTGGGGGCTCTGGTGATGACCCTGGGTCATGCTTCCATGGCTTTGGAAGGGATCACAGGTTCCTTTTTCTATCTCGGACTAGCTTTGTTAATAATTGGAAACGGACTTTTTAAGCCGAATATTTCTTCTATCGTAGGTCAATTATATAAAACTCAGGGGAAGGAAAAGGATGCAGGATACACCGTGTTCTACATGGGTATTAATGCCGGTGCCTTCCTTGGAATTTTACTTTGCGGGTATATCGGGGAGCAGGTAGGATGGCATTATGGATTCGGACTTGCAGGGATCTTCATGTTCTTCGGGATGCTGCAGTTTTGGTATGCACAAGGTATTTTTGGCGACATAGGTTTGAAGCCTGTTAAAGGAGAGGTTAAGATGGTTGGAGAGGTTAGTAAGGAAGAGGCTGAACATCCTGATCATGTATATAGAGATCGTGGAATTGTAATCGCTGTTTTTGCCTTATTCACCGTATTCTTCTGGTGGGCATTTGAGCAGGCCGGAGGTTCCATGACCATTTTTGCCAATAATTTTACGAACCGTGTTTTAGAAGGAGATGCCGGTATGGCCTTTAAGGTTATCAATTCTCTTATCGCTATTGTGCCTATGGCCATCATTACATGGGTGCTGGTACTGCTTTTTAAACAAACCTTTGCGAAATATTCACTTTCTAATATCCTTTTGGCAACAAGTTTTGTGATCATCTGGGGTATCGTATTATGGATGCTCGGCAGACAATTTCAAGACGATGCACCTGAGGTTCCTGCTTCGTGGTTCTCGGTGTTAAACTCCTTGTTCATCATTCTTTTTGCACCTTTATTCTCAAAGATCTGGCAGAATGTAGTAAACCCCTCAGGTCCGGTGAAATTCGCTATCGGATTATTCCTGGTAGGTGTTGGTTTTGCCTTTTTAGCTTATGGAGCATCGAATATTCCTCAAGGAGCTGAAACAGCTGCCGTAAGTATGATATGGCTTATCCTGGCTTATCTTTTCCACACCCTTGGAGAGCTGTGTGTATCACCGGTGGGATTATCATATGTTAGTAAACTTGCCGCTCCTAAATGGGTCGGAATGATGTTCGGTATCTGGTTTATGGCCAATTTCGTTGCTAACACTCTTGGTGGATTTACCGGAAGTTATATTGATCAGATCTCTGAAGAATACGGCCTGTCTACCTTCTTCCTGATATTTACGCTGATCCCTATTGGGGCAGCAGTGATCATGTTGTTGATAACCCCTGTTCTTAAAAAGAAAATGCACGGAATTCACTAATCTCCGTAGCTCGTTTTGATAATATAGTATCCCTTTTCACCCGTGTAGTGAAAAGGGATATTTTTTTGCATACAACTGAGTCTCCAGCGAGATACCAGCTCAGGATAATTACTTCCGTCAGCGATCACCCGAGACGGGCGAAGATCGTTCAAAAGGCGGTCCATGTTGATTTGGGTAGAATTTGTTAAAAGTATCTGGGAAGAGGTGGGCAGATCAGGAAACTTAAATTGATTGGTCGTGATCACCAAAAGAGATTCATTTCCTATTTTGAAGAAATATTCTTTACTGTCTGCTATGTCAAAGGCACTGCCTTCCCGGGAATAATGATGGCTCTGTTGCAGCCCGTTGCGGGTAATGTTTACTTCACTTTTTTTATAGTGATGGCTGATAACAAGTTGGTCGGGTTTTCGTAGCAGATTTTCGCTTAAATGCCGGATTTGAATAAAAATAATGCACATCGGGATGAGCATAAGATATTGTTTGCGGTAGACAGACCTCACCACTATAAAAAGAAAAGCATATAACACAAGTACCTGAACGGGCTGCAGGTTGATTACATATTCGGAGAAGACGGATTCAAATTGCAGGGCCCCGGTAATGTAATTTATGATCCTCGCAAGGTAGTTTATGAGCAATACGAATAGGCCAGGAACAATTCCGCCTATAAAAGCCAAGGAACCAAGGTAGGCAACAGGGAGAAAAAGCATAATCAGGGGGGTAAGCATCAGGTTGGTGAGAAGGAAAGCAACGGGAAATTGATGAAAGTAGTAAAGGGTTAAGGGTGCGGTGAACAATTGGGCAGGAAAGCTAATGGTGATCAGTCCCCAGATAAATCGTATTACCCTGTTTTTCGGTTTCCATATGCGGTCAAAGATAGGGCGAAGGAGAAATATTCCTGCCAGTGCCGCATAGCTGAGCTGAAAGCCTACGTCAAAAAGATACAAAGGGTGAAACACCAGAAGTATAAAAGCAGAAGTTATGACGGTGTTCAAGGCAGAAATACGGTCCTGAAGCAGTATGCTAAATGAAAGAAATACGCACATGACTCCTGCGCGTACCACAGAGGCAGAGGCTCCAACAAGAAAGATATAAAACGTAAGGAAAACGGAGAGCAATACAAAGTGAATGCCCCCTCCGTTTTTAAATCGTCTTAAAGGCCATAGCAAGAAACTTGTAAAGCTGACAAGAATACCAATATGGAGCCCGGAAAGGGCTATCAGGTGTGCGCCCCCAATAGCTCTGAGAGAATTATAAAATTCCGGACTTAGCTCAGATCTGTCGCCTAGAATCAACGCTTTTATGAGTCCAAGAGTTAATGGGTCGAGGGACTGATCTTCTATTAGACCGGTGAGATGATTTTTTAGCCGAAACATCCAAAATCGTACAGGGGATGGTTTTCCGGTTTCCGAAACGGAAGCGGGGTTTATTTCTGCAATAAGATGAATTCCTTTTTTTCTAAGATATTCCCGATAATTAAAAGCGATAGGGTCGGGTGGAGGGGCCGGGTAGTTCACTCGTGCAACCGAGAGGTATTTAAGTCCGGGTGTTAGTGACTGAACGTTTTTTGAGGTTTTAGGAATTTCCAGGATGGCCTGTAGAGGGCTTTGAGAATAATGTATGGGATTAACAGTTCCAATATATCTGTAGCGATATTTGGTGGCAGGTAATTCTTGCTGCACATAAATATTCGCAGCGATCGGTTTGTTGATGAAGGTGGCTATGAACGACCGGGGAGGGGTAAGCTGTGTCTGGCAGCTGTAAATGCCTATGGTTAGAAATAAAAGACCGCAAACTACTTCAAAATAGTGTTTACGGTTGTAGAGAAATGACAGGGCCAGGATACAGCAAAGAAATGCACCAACAGGAATGACGGGCATGGTGTTTATAGCTTCGGGTAAAAGATACCCGGCCATAATGCCCGAGGTTAGGTAAACAAGAAGTTTTAGGAGTGCAATGTTTAGTAACTTCATAACTAAAGTTACTAAAATATAGAAAATATTCTACAATATTCTTCTTGCGTGATGAAAGGCATGGTTCCAGTACCCCTCGCGTAATGATGAAACCATCACCCCTCGGGAGGTCGTGGCGTGAATGAACCGGATGTTATCATTGTTAACCTCTACGACTAATCCTACATGATTAATACGCTCATTACTTCTCCCGGTAGTAAAGAAAAGCAGATCACCTTTTTTTACCTCAGTTACTTCAACAGGTTCACCCTGGGTGGCCATGGCGGCAGAAGATCGCTGCAAAGGAATGTCGGCACTTTGGAAACTTGTGTATATGAGTCCGGAACAATCCATTCCTTTTTTAGAGGTTCCTCCATATTTATAGCGTGTTCCGTTGTAGGAGAGCGCCGTGTTTATGATGCCATTGACCAGGGGATGAATCTCAGGTACATCGAGGTTTTTGGATGCATCATTGGGTATTTCCTTAGTGACCGGGACTTCAGCTTGGTTATCGGCCATGATACGAACATGATTCCGGTTAGATTCTGCTGAGCGCTTTGAGGAGCCACAGGAGACCAGGAAGGCCGCAACGATGAAAGTAATAATAGGTGCTCTCATAATATTTGGGTTGCCCTAAATTATGAAATTTTTTGAAAGATCAATTGGGCTCCTTTTTCGCTGGCCCCTACGCCGCCCAGCTTTTGTTCCAGGGTATGGTAATCATCAAATATCTTTTTGCGCACCTCAGGATCCATTATTTTTTCAAATTCTTTCTGAAGTTCCTTTTCATTGAATTTATCCTGAATCAGTTCAACGACCACCTCCCGGTCCATGATGAGATTCACCAGGGAAATGTATTTCAGGGTAATGATCCTTTTGGCGATCTGGTAACTGATCCAGTTGCCTTTATAGCAAACCACCTGCGGGACTTTTAAAAGAGCAGTTTCCAGGGTTGCGGTACCGCTGGTAACCAGGGCGGAAGTTGAGGCATTCAGCAGGTCATAGGTTCTGCCGGAAACAAGAGAGATATTGCTTTTGCCAATGAACTGTTGGTAAAATTCACGATCCTGGCTGGGAGCCCCTGCAATAACAAATTGATAGTCAGGGTTGCGTTGGGCCACCTTGAGCATGACCTCCAGCATATTCGTGATCTCCTGTTTTCTGCTTCCGGGTAGAAGGGCAACGATCTCCCGGTCATCGAGGTTGAACTCTTTTCTGAAATCTTCGGGTGAGGTGCGTTCCTGTTGTGCAATAGCGTCGAGCAGTGGGTGTCCTATGAAGTTAACGGAATACCCGTGTTTTTTCTCATAAAATTCTTTTTCGAAGGG
Organism: Robertkochia marina; assembly: GCF_004799345.1. Taxonomy (GTDB): domain Bacteria; phylum Bacteroidota; class Bacteroidia; order Flavobacteriales; family Flavobacteriaceae; genus Robertkochia; species Robertkochia marina. The sequence continues at coordinate 127,458 of NZ_SSMC01000001.1, read as the reverse complement.
AAGGATGACAAACATTTCGTCAATGTCACGTTTAATAGCCTTTATACGTCCTTCCCTGGAGGCCCATATTTGCGGAGATACATAATAGAAAGTGCGGAATTGGTTTTGTTTGGCCCATTTGGCAATGCGAAGGTTGAAACCGGAATAATCAATAAAAATAATAACATCCGGCTGGTAGGCGGCAATATCATCTTTGCAAAACCGTATGTTGCTGAAAATAGTGGGAAGGTTTTTGATCACCTCAAAAAAACCCATGAACGATTGTTCTTTGTAGTGCTTTACCAGGGTGGCCCCTGCCGCAGCCATAAGGTCGCCGCCCCAGCATCGAAATTGTGCATCAGGGTCTTGTTTGGCCAGGGCCTTGATCAAATTCGAGCCATGGAGGTCTCCTGAGGCTTCTCCTGCAATCAGGTAATATTTCATGGAAGAGAATTTAAAAAATTTTAAGCAGTAGAATTACAAAGGCACTGATCAGGGTTGCTATTAATACCCCTTTGGCACGGTGATCTCTTTTAAGTTTTAAAAACCCAAAAAATGCTGCCATGTTCAACAGGGCTCCCAGGGCTATAACACTGCCCAGGTGGTCTTGTTGCCGGGCTGCAATGAGACTGTCTTCAATATTCATTTCAGAAAAAAGCAGCAGGTACAAAATAATTCCAAGGCAATTGGCGATGAGGCCTACCGCTATTCCGGTAGTGATTTCTTTTTTAATCATTAAGATTCCAGGTGTTAAGGTCTTGTATGCTATGATGTGCGGTCAGGTCAAACTGAACAGGTACCACTGAAACGTACCCGTGCTCTAACGCCCATTCATCAGTGTCTTCCCCTTTATCAAGATTGACGAATTTTCCGGTAAGCCAGTAATAGTCCTTCCCCATGGGGTTTGTTCTTTTGTCAAACTCCTCTACCCAGTTAGCTTTGGCTTGCCTGCAAACCTTGATCCCTTTGATCTCATTTTCAGGAAGTTTTGGGAAATTAACATTGAGTACAACGCCTTTAGGGATCCCGTTCTCAAGAGCTTCTCTGGTAATGGTTTCTACAAAGTTTCTGATCGGTTCAAAATTGGCATCCCAGGAATAATCGCATAAGGAAAAACCAATAGCCGGAATGCCTTCAATGCCGGCTTCAACGGCAGCACTCATGGTTCCGGAATAGATCACATTTATAGAGGAATTAGATCCGTGGTTGATCCCACTTACACAAATATCCGGTACTCTTGGCAGGATCTCTCTCACGGCCAGCTTCACACAATCTGCAGGAGTGCCACTGCAGCTGTATTCATCGTGTTCCTGTCCGTTCTTATATGGAGTGCAATACAGGGTTGAATTTACCGTAATGGCATGCCCCATGGCACTTTGTGGTTTGTCTGGTGCCACCACCACTACATCACCGATCTTTTTCATGATGGAGATCAGGGTTCTTAGCCCGGGAGCGGTGATGCCATCGTCATTGGTAACCAGGATAAGCGGTCTCTTCTTCATAGGGTAAAAACTTAGCTGCTAAATTAATGATTTTATGGTTTATGAATTCTGTAGGTTCTATTTAACAAAAAATTAGTTGGCACCGGAACGTATGGCATGATTTTTTCCTTATTTTAGATGTTCTCCGCTTTGAGCAGGGCTCATTATTAAAGGACTGCCCGGTTTTTGGAGATTAATAAAAATACCCGGTTTTAAGATGCCGGTAAATGATGCCGCCGAGTGCGGATCTAAAAATAACGAGATCTATGAAAAGGAAATTTGTTTATTTATTGGCAGCAATGCTGATCTCTGCTGCTTCATGCAGTTTTACCAATAAGAATTTCGATAATCCTGATAAGGATAAATTATTGATCGACCTGATTAGTTATGTGCTTGAGAAAGGACACTACAATCCGCAGGATTTTGATGATGATTTTTCCAGCAGGGTGTTTGACAGCTATATCGAAAATCTTGATCCGGCGAAAAGATACTTCTTAAAGGAGGATATTGAAGAATTTGAAGCATACAGGGAGGCGATCGATGATCAATTAAAAACTTCAGACCTGAGCTTTTTTAACCTGACCTACGAACGCCTTCTGAAAAGAATGGATGAGTCTAGTGTGATGTACAAGAAAGTGCTGGAAGAGCCCTTTGATTTTACGAAAGATGAGGTCATCAATCTTGATTTCGAAAACCTGGACTACGCTAAAGACAGGGATGAACTTTGGGAGCGTTGGAGAAAGCAGCTTAAATGGTACAGCCTGGAGCGGGTAGTTTCTTCAAAGCAGGAGAAGGAAGAGAATAACGAATCTTATGACCTTGCAGAATTAGAGGTGTCGGCACGAGAAGGTGTTGCTGAGATGTTGGATGATAATTTCGATATCTACGACGATATGGAACGTAAAGACTGGTTTGGGGTATACCTGAATGCAGTTGTTGAAGAATTTGATCCGCATACGTATTATTTTGCGCCGGAGGATAAGGATAAGTTTGATATGTCGATGTCCGGTAAGTTTGAGGGTATCGGAGCGCGTCTGGAGAAACGAAGTGACAATATTCGTATTGTTGAGATCATTTCCGGAGGCCCTGCCTGGAGAGGAGAGCATCTTGAGGTGGGCGACGTGATCACTAAGGTTGCCCAGGGAGGTGAAACTCCTGTAAGTGTTGTGGGCATGCGACTCGATGATGCGGTTAAACTTATCAAAGGGCCAAAAGGGTCGGAGGTGCGCTTGACTGTGAGACGAGTAGATGGTACTACTGATGTGGTTTCCATCACAAGAGATGTGGTAGAGATCGAAGAAACCTATGCCAAGTCGTCCGTTATTGAAAGGAACGGAAGAAAATACGGGTTGATCAACCTGCCGAAATTCTATGTAGACTTTAAAGATTACGACGAGCGGAATGCTGCAACCGACGTGGCTACAGAAATAGAGCGCTTGAAAGAAAGTGGTGCTGAAGGTCTGGTAATGGACCTTAGAAACAATGGGGGTGGATCTTTGAAGACCGTTGTTGATATTGCCGGCTTATTCATAAAAGAAGGTCCTGTGGTACAGGTGCGTTCAACAGGCCGTGGAAAAGAAGTGCTGGCCGATGAGGATGACCGTATTCAATGGGACGGACCCCTGGTTATTCTGGTGAACGAGCTTTCTGCCTCAGCCTCAGAGATCCTTGCCGCAGCTATGCAGGATTATGGAAGAGCTATCATTATAGGTAGTAAACAGACCTATGGTAAAGGAACCGTACAAAACCTTATCGATCTGAATCAGTTCCTCAGAGGAGGAGATGAGTTCGGTGACGTAGGGGCGTTGAAATTAACCACTCAGAAATTCTACCGTATCAATGGTGGGTCTACCCAATTGGAAGGGGTGAAGAGTGATGTGGTAGTTCCGGACAAGTATAGTTACAGTCCCATTGGAGAAAGAGATCAGGAGAATCCGCTGCCTTGGGATAAGATAGATGCAGTGCCTTACCAAAAATGGAAAGGATATATGGATATTGAAGCTACAGTGGCCCGATCAAAAGAGCGTATGGCTACGAATGAGCAGCTTGACCTTATTGAGGAAAATGCACTTTGGATCAAGGAAAGAAGAGAAGAGAAGGAATTCTCTCTGAACCTGTCCCAGTTCGAGGCTGTATTGGAGCACGATGAGGAAGCTGCCAAGAAGTTCAATAAGATCTCAGAATATGAAACGGGACTTACCTTCAAGCCTCTCGCTTACGAGATCGCGCTGATGGAAAAGGATTCTGTGCTTAAACAGAAAAGAGAGCGCTGGTATAAAGACCTGGCAGGAGATGTGTATATGGAGGAAGCTATTAATGTATTAGAAGATATTAAAGTGAATAACATCAAATCAGGTAAACTGGCAGATGTTAAGAACTAAAGAGAAGATTAAATTATAATTCTAGAAGCCCCGGTTGTTCGTTCATCCGGGGTTTTTTTATGTAGAGATATAGGGATATCGGGATGTACGGAGCTAAGAGCCAGCTGGCGCATTGGCCGGATATGACGTAGTTTCGGGGATATAGCTGGATAATCTTTGGGGACGAGCCTGCCTATCGGAGGCAGGTTTGAGTGGCGAGTTTTGTGCACTCGTCTTTGCGAGTCTACCTGTCGGTAGACAGGACCGCTGAAATTTGATTTCTTGTGGAGTGGGATGACGATGAACTACTCTAATGAAAAGTCAAATTTTAAATCCGTCAGTGGTAGGCCATAAATTGGCCGTGGCAATCTCCCGAATCTGGTAATACAGCTAACTTACCACCCTTCACTTATCATTTCATCCACGGAAAGGAAAGTCCTGAGCCCTGTATTATAGGGTGAAGGATCTTCTGAAGTAACCTCTTACCTAATTAAGGTGACATCTGTGTTCACCCTCATCAAGAAATGTAATTTCACATGTGTTTTAATCCTTAGAGGAGTGTTGAATTTAAGCAGATTGCTTCGTAGCCCTTCGGGCTCCACGCAAAGACACTGCTATCTGCAAACCTGCCTTCCGGTAGGTAGGCTGCAAACTGTTCTTACAGCCACTCATTGATCCGGTTAGAGTCGAGTTTGAGGAAAATAAAGAGCAACATGGTAAAGCCCAGTAATCCGGAGCCTCCGTAGCTGAAGAAGGGCAGGGGAATCCCGATAGTGGGAAGCAGCCCTATCACCATGCCGATATTGATGGCAAAGTGAAAGAATAGAATAGAGGCCACCCCATAGCCATACATGCGGCTGAAGGATGATTTTTGCCGTTCCGCCAGATAGATAAGCCTCAATATGAGAATGGCAAAAAGCACCACGACGACGGTTGAGCCAATAAAGCCCCATTCTTCGCCCACAGTACTAAAAATGTAATCGGTATGTTGTTCCGGTACAAAGTCACCCTTGGTGCGGGTGCCTTCCAGGAAGCCTTTTCCTTCAAGGCCTCCTGAACCAATGGCGGCCTCACTCTGATAGGTGTTGTACCCAATGGTTTTGCGTATTTCATCAAGTTTGGCAGGGTCGTCCTCCAGGCGCAGCCAAAGGCTGAAGCGGTCACGGTGGCGCTGCTCAAAGACATTTTCAAAAATAAAGTTTACCGAAAAAGTGGTTAAGGCAGTCCCGATAGCTATCGCAATAAACAATAGCGGACTCGCCTTTTTCTTTTTACGGTTCATGAAGTAGTAGATCAGTCCCAAAAGCGCTGAGATGCCCAGGATGACCACTAATGGTCCGTATATGAGGGTAAGGGCAAAAAGGATTACGCCATAGATGCCTACATAGAGATAGCCGGCAGAAACACCTTCTCTGTGAAGAACAAAGAAAAGCGAGGCGTATACCAGGGCACTACCCGGATCGGGCTGTGGGATGATCACCAGGGCCGGCAGTAACATGATACCTACAGCTTTTATCAGGTCTTTAAGATCGGTAATATTGGTTTGTATGTCACTCAGATACTTTGCGAGGGCGAGTGCTGTGGCAGCCTTGGCAAATTCCGAAGGTTGAAGCGTCATCCCTCCTATAGCATACCAGGAGGTGGCTCCATTTACATTTTTCCCAAAAATAAAGAGGCCCAGTAATGACAGGATAGAGGCCAGGTAAATGACTCCTGCAAATCTCTCATAAAATTTGGCTTCAATCGAAAGGAGTACGACCGCAAAAGCAAGACTGACACCAATAAACATGAATTGTTTCCCGTAAAGGGTTCCGATATCAAAAATGGAAGTGGAGTCTCCTGTATAGGTTGCCGAATAGATGTTAACCCAGCCGATAGCTACCAGCAGGATGTATATCAATATGCTTAGCCAGTCAATCTTGTTACTCATTCGCTTGTTTCGGTCGATTTGGTAGTTGGGGTTGTTTTTGTCGAATCGATTACGGTTGTTTTCCTGGTGGGTTTTGGCTTGTATGGTCCGTAGCCCGGAGGGTACATCATTTTCGATCCGTCGTTAATACTGAAAGGTTTTCCGGAAAGAGGCTTTTGGTATTCTTCTTCCAGGCTTCCTTCCAATACATATTCTTCCATTCGGGTGCTTTCTACCTCTCCCTTCAGGTATTTCTCGATCATGAGACCGGCAATTCTACCGGCCCAGCGACTTCCCCAATACCCGTTCTCAACAAAAACAGCCATAGCGATCTTCGGGTTGTCAACCGGCGCAAAGGCAACAAAAATGGAGTGGTCAGTAAGCTGTACCCTTACACTGTCTATTTTCGTGAAGTTCTCTGCGGTTCCCGTTTTTCCGGCGATCTCTATCCCGGGAATTTTGATCCATTTTGCCGTACCCTTGTTGTATACGTCGTTCATACCCTGTATAACAGGTTCAAAATGTTCCGGATCAATAGTGGTTTCGTGTTTGATCTCGTATTTAGACTTTTCAATAGTGTCATTCTCGATCTCCCGGATAATGTGAGGAGTGTAGTAATATCCTTTGTTCGCAATGATGGCGGTAAGGTTGGCCAACTGTATGGGTGTAGTAAGCACCTCTCCCTGACCAATGGCGTTGGATAAGGTATTGGTGGCAAACCAACGGTTTTCACCATAATAACGGTGGTATAATTCCGGCGACGGTACTTTACCGGGTTTACCGTTGGGCAGGTCGTACCCGAGGTAACTTCCAAGGCCGAAACTGCGAACGTGTTCCTCCCAGCGCTTCATTCCCTCTGAGGCATTGGGGTATTTCTCTATGATTCTTCGGTAAACATTCGCGAAATAAGCGTTACAGGATTCATAGATACCACGGTTAAGATTGTTTCTTGACCCTGAATTACAGTGGCAGCCCATAAAAGAATTTCTACCGTAGCGATACCCGTGGTAGCAGGTAAAAGTGGTCTGTTCGTCAATGACACCTTCCTGAAGGCCTATAAGGGCGTTCAAGGTTTTAAATGGTGATCCCGGAGGATATTGCGCAATGAGTCCTCTGTCGTAAAGGGGTTTGGCAATAGAATCGTAATAGAGTCGGGTATAATTTTCTGAACGCTGGCGGCCAACTAATAGCGACGGATCATAACTTGGTGCAGAAACCAAAGCCAGGATCTCTCCCGATGAAGGTTCCAGAGCTACGATACCCCCTCTTTTATTTTGCATGAGTTTTTCACCGTATTCCTGCAGGTCAATGTCAATGGTTAGGGTAATGTCCTGCCCTTGAACCGGCAGGGTGTCATAGATGCCATTCTTGTATGGTCCGATCACCCGGTTAAACCGGTCTTTCTGAATGAATTTCACGCCTTTCTGGCCCCGAAGTACCTCCTCGTATTGTTGCTCCACTCCCTGTCGGCCTATGAGTTCTCCCGATTGGTAGTAGGGGTTGTTCTTCAGGTCACGTTCATTTACCTCACTGATATAGCCGAGAAAGTTGGACCCCGCATGCGTTTGGTAGTGTCTGAGCGATCTCTTTTGAATGTAGAAGCCCTCGTACTTTCGCATTTTCTCCTGCAAGCGGGCGTACTCCAGTTTTGAAAGTTGAGGTACGAATACGGAGGGTAGTCGTGGAGAATAGGTGTATGCTTTTTTGAACTTTCTCTTAAAATCTTCTTCTGTAATACGCAATAAGTTGCAAAACTCTATAGTGTCCAATGGTTTTACGTCTCTGGGAATAACCATGACGTCATAGGAGGGTTGGTTGGCTACCAGCAGGTCGCCATCACGGTCATAGATATGACCTCGCTCCGGGTAATCATAAACCGCTTTGATAGCAGTGTCTTCTAAAGGGTTTTTGTTACTGCTGTCAATTAGCTGTAAATACGACAGCCGGCCAATGTAGGTAATGGCCGTGATAAGAATAAAGGACGATAGCAGTAGTTTCTTCATGTTTTCTTTTTACTGAATAGCGATATGAAGATCAAACTAAGTATAAGCGTAAAAATTGCCGAGAAAATAGTTTTTTTCACAATACTTACCAAGTGCGCAAAACTAAATATCTCCAGGCTATAAAGCACTAAATGGTGTGTTAAAATTAACAAGGTCAAATAGTTAATACGCTGCCCGAAGGTGGTCTTGCTTATTTTTATAGTGTGATAATCATAGCTAACCCCGAACGACCAACGCATGAGCACCGGCCTGAGATAGGCTGCTGTAAGGGTTGCTGCAGCATGAACGCCGCCGCTGTCACTGAAAATATCAATGCTTAACCCCAGTAAAAAAGATAAGAAGATAAAAATAATGGTGTTGTCCCGGTCATAGGGATAATACACCAAAAAGATGATATAGATGTAAGGGTTGAGATACCCCAAAAAATCGATCTGGTTGAATAAGGTGGTCTGTAAAAAGATGAGCACCAGGAAAAAGATGATATTTGAGAGGCTGCTATTGTTCATCGATAGTGCTTTCAAGTTTCAGGATCTCCTCTCTGTTTAAGTTTTCCAACACATAAACATGGTCAAGGGTTGCCATGTCATTAAAGAGATTGACATTAATGATATAGTAATTCTCAGAAACATCCAGGCTAAAGTCTTTTATCGTTCCGATAGGGATGCCTTTCGGGAAAATGCTCGACATACCTCCGGTAATAATAGTGTCTCCTTCTTTTATGGGGGCTGCTCTCAGAATGTCTACCAGTTGTACTACGTTAAGCGACTTTCCATCCCATTGCAGTGACCCGAAATTATTGGTGTGCTTTACACTGGCATTGATCTCAGACAGCGTGTTCATGACCGATTGCACGGTGGCGTAGCCCGAAGAGGTATTCTCAATGATACCTACAATACCCTGACTGGTAATGACTCCCATGTCTTGTGAGATGCTGTCTTTTTCACCCCGATCTATAAGGAGGTAATTTCGCTGTTTGGAATATGAATTTTTAATGACAGAGGCATTATATACCCTGTAGTCATTCAAAAGGCTGTCCTTTCCAAAGCGGGGTTTTGCCTGTGCGGTGTCTACACCGGCATTGAGCAGCATGCTTCGAAGTACCCGGTTTTCTTTGACCAGTTGTTCGTTGTAGCTCTTTAAATGGAAATAATCGGTAATGGCATCGGAGGTATTATAAATGCCTCCGGTAAGCCAGTTTGCCGAATTTACGAATTTAGTATTGTGATAGGAGTGGGCATTAAATGTTAATCCCAGGGCAATAAACAGAAGCACCAAGTATGTAATAAAGGTTTTGTTCCTTATTAGAAAATTGATGATCTGTTGCATGTATCAGCTGTTCTCCTATTTGATAAGAATCGGTTTGTATTTTTCCAGGTTTTTCAGTGCAATACCGGTACCTCTAACAACAGCTCTCAGCGGATCTTCTGCGATGTAAACCGGGAGGTCTGTTTTTTGTGAGATTCGTTTGTCCAGTCCTCGCAGCATAGATCCCCCACCGGCCAGGTAAATACCGGTATTGTAGATGTCTGCAGCAAGTTCAGGAGGAGTTTGAGAAAGGGTTTCCATAACGGCATCTTCAATTCGAAGGATCGATTTGTCAAGCGCTTTGGCAATTTCCCGGTAAGAGATCTGCACCTGCTTAGGCTTTCCTGTAAGGAGGTCTCTACCCTGAACACTCATTTCTTCCGGCGGCACCTCGAGGTCTTCTGTTGCGGCTCCGATGGCGATCTTAATGTTTTCAGCAGTGGTTTCCCCAACGTAAAGGTTGTGTTGGGTTCGCATGTAGTAAATGATATCATTGGTAAATACATCTCCTGCGATCTTTACCGATTTGTCACATACGATTCCTCCAAGGGCGATCACCGCGATCTCTGTGGTACCACCACCTATATCAACGATCATGTTTCCTTTGGGTTGCATGATATCAAGTCCGATACCAATAGCTGCAGCCATGGGCTCGTGTATCAAATAGACTTCTTTACCGTTAACGCGTTCTGCAGATTCCTTTACCGCTCGCATCTCCACCTCTGTAATCCCTGAGGGTATACAGATAACCATACGCAGGGTAGGCTGGAGAAATTTCTTTTTAAGCGCGGGAATTCCTTTGATGAACATATTGATCATCTTCTCAGAGGCATCAAAGTCAGCGATTACTCCATCCTTAAGCGGACGAATCGTTTTGATGTTTTCATGGGTCTTCCCCTGCATCATATTCGCTTCCTTTCCAACTGCAATAATTTTCCCGGAGATACGATCTCGGGCAACAATGGAAGGACTGTCTACCACCACCTTGTCATTATGGATGATCAGGGTATTAGCAGTACCAAGATCTATAGCGATCTCTTCGGTTAAGAAGTCAAAAAATCCCATGGATAAAATTTGGTATTAATTTGGATGTAATCTAATCTTCCAAATGTAATAAATTAATGTTTAAAATGGCGGGTTCCTGTAAACACCATGGCCATATTATTTTCATTGCAATAATCAATGCTCAGCTGATCCTTGATCGAACCCCCCGGCTGTATCACTGAAGTAATACCTGCCTTGTCTGCAATCTCCACACAATCAGGGAATGGGAAGAATGCGTCGCTGGCCATGGCGGCCCCATTGAGGTCAAATTTAAAGGAAGCTGCTTTTTCTATTGCTTGTCTGAGTGCATCCACCCTGCTGGTCTGTCCGGTGCCACTGGCACATAATTGCTTGTTCTTTGCGAGTACGATGGTGTTAGACTTGGTGTGCTTACAGATCTTGGAGGCAAAGATCAGATCTTCTAAAGAAGAATCTCCCGGCTTTGCATTGGTTACATATTCCAGGTCTTCTACAGTGTCGGTTTTCAGGTCTTTGTCTTGTACTAAAACACCATTCAGGCAGGTTCTTACTGTGCTCTGAGGAAGTTCAACGTCTTTTTGGACCAGAAGAATTCTGTTCTTTTTTCCTTTCAGCAGCTCAAGTGCCTCGTCTTCAAAAGCAGGAGCGATAACCACCTCGCAGAATAATTTGTGAATCTCCTCTGCGGTAGCGGCGTCAATGGTGGTGTTTGAGATAAGGATTCCTCCAAAAGCCGACACAGGATCTCCCGCGAGGGCGTCAATGTAGGCTTCTTTTATGGTAGATCTCGTGGCAATACCACAAGCATTGTTGTGTTTCAGAATGGCAAAGGTGGGGTCGTCATTTTTGAACTCACCAATAAGATTCACTGCGGCATCTACATCAAGCAGGTTATTGTATGAAAGCTCTTTTCCATGAAGCTTGTCGAACATGGCTTCAAGGTCACCAAAGAAAACACCCTTTTGGTGTGGGTTCTCTCCATAGCGCAGCTCTTTTCCTTTGTCCTGGCTGATCTTTAGGACAGTTTCTTCAGCATCTCTGTTGAAATAGTTAAAAATAGCCGTATCGTAGTGAGATGATACATTAAATGCTTTGGCGGCAAAACGCTTACGGTCATAAAGGCTGATGCTGCCTTCTGCCTGGTTCAGAATGTCTAAAACTTCACCGTATTGCTCCATCGAAGAGACACACCATACGTCTTTGAAGTTTTTAGCTGCAGCCCGAATTAATGAAATACCACCAATGTCGATCTTTTCAATTATGTCTTGTTCTCCGGCGCCACTGGCAACGGTTTTTTCAAATGGGTAGAGGTCTACAATCACAATATCCAACTGAGGGATCTCGTATTTTTGCATCTCAGAAACATCTCCTTCGTGGTCTTGCCTGTTCAGAATACCTCCGAATACCTTTGGATGCAGTGTTTTAACCCTGCCACCCAGAATAGAAGGGTAGCTGGTAACGTCTTCAACGGCGATCACATCGATTCCCAGATCCTTGATAAAAGCCTCGGTACCACCTGTAGAATAAATAGTTACTCTCAGCTGGTCAAGTTTCCTCACAATGGGTTCAAGCCCCTCTTTACTAAATACGGAAATTAAAGCAGATTGTGCCTTTTTAATATCACTCATTTGAATTGCGTTGTTTAAGGGTGCAAAAATAAATTTTTTTGATAAGAATCATTGCAAATAAGGTATTTAAATACCTTATTATTTTAAACAACGCCCGAGCATTAAAGTATGGTGGCCACCTGCCGGTTCACGTATTCCAAAAAGGCTTCGTCTTCAGGGGTAAATGGATCAGGAGTATGAGAATCAATATCGATCTGGCCTATGTTCTCACCATTAACGAACAGGGGTATGACCACCTCTGCTTTTACATGAATACTGCAGGCAATATAGTTGTCCTGTGCTTTTACATCAGGTACCACAAAATTCTCATTTGAAACAGCCACCTGTCCGCAAATTCCTTTTCCAAAAGGAATAATCGTGTGGTCTGTCGGTTCTCCGGCATAGGAGCGTAGTTTTAATTCCTCTTTATCGCCATTCTTAAAGTAAAAACCAACCCAGTCATAATAGGGTACAGAATTGCGAAGTAATTCGCAGATGGCGGTTAATTTTTCTTCAGTATTCCCGGAAGTGCCGGCAATAATACGGTCTATTTCTGGTTTCAGGGTTTCGAATTCCATAGCGTTTATTAAAAATTGTGAAGGTAGTCTTTCTTCCGCAAAATACCTTACAGTTTTTTTGGGTCAGTTTACAATGATCACTGAGTTGATGTTTCCGTTTACATCGTATTCCTGGGTAGGGTTTGCGGGGTCGGTGATCCAGATGTCATCAACAACGAATTTGTAATGGTGTTTGCCGTTGGTGAGTTCTATTTTTAGTTCCCAGCCTTCCGGGGTTCGTTGCATCACATCAATGCCAGGTTTCCAATTATTGAAAGTGCCTACTACTGCCACCTTACCGGCAGATTTATGAGTGTGAAGAAAAAAGCGCACTTCCCTGGTTACGCGAAGTACAGAGACAAGATCCAGTTCCTGGTGTTTAATAAGGTTGTCATTAAAAGGGTCCGGCATATAGGTGCCGTCTACAATGAATTTGTATTGATGGTATCCGGGTTCGAGGTCAACCGCCAGGTTCCAGCCGTTCTGGGTCTTATTCATGACCAGGTTATGGTTGTTCCAGTTGTTAAAGCTGCCGGTAACTACAACCTCACTGGCTTCGATGAATCCGGGTAATCTGAACAGGGTGTTACCCATGGGGTCGGCCGTGAAGGTGTTGAGTTGAAGAAAATAGCTGGGACTCCCGTCAGGGTGGGTCCCGGCAACCACGTGATCTCGAAAACTGGGGTCCGGTTCTGCCCAGAATTTACCATTCACAACATATTTAAAGTCCCAGGTGAGCTCGTCCTTAAAAAAGGAAAGGGGCTGCGATAATACAAAAACCTCATCTCCCAATGGTTCCATGTAGACCCCCTCCTTGCTCCAGTTATTAAAATTTCCTGAGATGCATACTTCCTTCACCTTCACTCGTGAAGGTTTTTTAAACCGCCCGTTCTTAAGTCTCTGAAAGGTTTCGTAATCCTCGGGGGTAAAGACAAAGATCACCTGGTCGTCCTTTATGTAGTGACCCAGTTTTTGAGCCGAAGAAATGCATGGGGTCATCATCAGGATCAGAATAATGAACCGGGCCGAAAAAAAAGGTATGCATCTTTTAGTTTTCATGCATTGTTCTTGGCGGCAATGAGTTCATTGTGAAGGGAAAATCGGGCTGCCCATGGCGTTTAGCAGGTTGAGAGCGACGTTGTAGGAAAGGGGGGTGGGAGTAATTAGGAAATTTACCGAATTATAGTAACAGCTGAACAGGAATTCCGTTGAACTTTGTTTTTATCTGACAAAATAAGGGGCAATTTCCTCATTGAACCATGATGACCGAATTCAGGTTGCCATATCGGTCAATTTCTTTGATCTCATTGTCAGGGTCAATGATCCAATTGCCGTCTACAATAAATTTGTATTGATGCTTACCGCCTGTTAGGTCTATGCAGGCTTCCCAGTGATCTCCGTTTTTGGTCATAGGTGTGGCTTCAGGGTTCCAGTTGTTGAAGGTTCCGGAAACATATACCCTTTGGGCCTGTATGTGATCGTAAAGTTCGAAGAACGTAGGCTTGGTGATCTCTTTTACAGAATTAAAACCTCCGTACTCATTCGTGATCTTGATCGGATTTTTAACATCATGCTGCCACTCTCCATCAATGATAAACTTATAGGTGTATTGACCCGGAGGAAGATCCAGGGTAAGCTGCCAGGTATCCCCGTTTTTATGCATCCTGAGGGCTTCTTCATTCCATTTGTTGAAACTGCCGGACAAGATGACTACTGTGGCATTTTCATGACCTTCCAGGGTGAAAGTAGCATTGCCGTTCGGGTTGGGAATAACGGTGTGAAGTTTCAGGTTGTATACGCTATTCCAGAAATCGCTCTGTTCAGATAGGGTGATATTCTCAAAATTGGTGTCGGGCTCTGCCCAGAAAGATTGGTTTGCCAGGTATTTGAACTCCCAGTCAATATGATCGTTCAATTCTTTGATGCTTTTTACCAGTTGAAATTTGGTTGCAGAAACCCTTTTCATCTTCCAGCCCTGACGGGACCAGTCATTAAATTCACCTGTCAAATACACATTGTTAACATCCAGGTCTTCGGCTGAGATGCGCCTTCCGTCTTGGTCGTTCGTATACTTTTTATAGTCCTTGAGGTTAAAGGTAAAGACCACCGAATCGTTAACGATCTCATAGCCCTTTTGCTGGGCAGTCCCAACTAAGGTGCTTACAGAGAATAGTAATATGAGAATCCGGGTCAGCTTCATGTTCTCGTGGTCTTATAGGGTAGCTTCACAAAAGTAATGAGTTTCTTTTTGTAGTTGATCAGTAATCTTTTCATGGCAATGAAGTCGTATCCCAATACACCGTCAACCCGGGTCCCGTAAGCTTCTTTCATATCGCTCAGGTCGGCAAGAATGGTTCTCATTACGCCGATGGGGTAGGAGTCATCCAGTCGCAGATCATAGAGTCTTCCTGCCAGCATTTCACTTTTTTTATGGCCCATACCTCTTAGTTTAATACGTTTGATGCCTCTGAATTTCTTCAGGGCTTCCCCCGAAATATCAGAATCGAGAAAGTTGATCTCAGCCCCGGTATCAAGGGCCATTTTTAAGGGCGTGGTACCAAGAGTGGTATTCAATACAATGCAATGTCCGTGATCGAGAAAGGGTATTTCTGCTGTGGGGGTGTCTATAAAAAAGTGATCGTCAATGCGGTTTCCTACATTGTCAGTTCTGAACAGGGTAACCTGTTTAAGATAGAAGTCAATATAGATCTCGAAATCATAAAGCACACTTTTGCCCATCACCCCAAGGATCTTTAGTTTTTTGTTTTTTTCGATATGTGAGAGGTCTAAGAGATCACCAAGTTTATAGGGTATTTCAAAGGAATTAAAGTTGAAACTTTCTATGCGTTGAGCAGAGACAGACTGCAGGCTTCCGGTTACACTGTACCCAACTCCTTGTTTGATCTGAGTGTGGCGTTGTTTGAAGTGATTTTTATTGATCACCAGGTTCTTCGAGCCTGTATCGAGGATCAGATTGCCTTGCTGGCCGTTAATACTGCCTTTAAGGATGATGAGATGGTCGGCAAGTTGAAAGGGAATACGAACAGTATTTTCAGAGAGGACTTCGGCTTCAGGAAAACCTATCATGGCAGTCCATATGGCCGGGGGACAGGCATGACTGTTCAAAATAATGAAGAAGCATAAGATATATAAGTGCCTTAAGGTCAATTCCTGTCGCTTTATTAAAAAGACGACTTTAGGGAGGTTGTGTTACAATAAAAAAAAGAGCCGCGAACGGCTCTTTTCTTTGAATTCTGTCTGAAATGTGATTACATCATTCCGGGCATTCCTCCACCACCCATCGGAGGCATGGCAGGATGCTCTTCTTTAATGTCAACCAGCGAGCACTCTGTGGTCAGGATCATTCCTGAAACAGAAGCAGCGTTTTCCAGGGCGATACGTGTTACCTTGGTTGGGTCAATAATACCCGCCTTAAGCATATTAACGTATTCATCGGTTTTGGCATTATATCCGAAGTCGTCTTTACCTTCGTATACTTTAGCAACCACTACAGAGCCTTCTTTTCCTGAATTTTCTACGATAGTTCTCAGAGGCTCTTCGATGGCTCTGGCAACGATTTGTACTCCGGTTGCCTCATCATCATTTTCAGGGCTAACACTTTCAAGAGCTGCCTTTGCTCTGATCAGGGCTACTCCTCCTCCGGCTACAATTCCTTCTTCAACGGCAGCACGGGTAGCGTGAAGGGCGTCATCAACACGGTCTTTTTTCTCCTTCATTTCAACTTCTGAGGCTGCACCAACGTAAAGTACGGCCACTCCTCCGGCTAACTTGGCCAAACGCTCCTGAAGCTTTTCACGGTCGTAGTCTGATGTAGTAGCTTCGATCTGAGCTTTGATCTGGTTTACTCTGGTCTGGATGTTGTCGGCATCACCACTACCGTTAACAATGGTGGTGTTGTCTTTGTCAATGGTAACTGTTTCAGCCGTACCCAGCATATCAAGAGAAGCATTCTCCAAAGAGAAACCTCTTTCTTCAGAGATCACGGTACCACCTGTAAGGATGGCGATATCTTCAAGCATGGCTTTTCTTCGGTCTCCAAATCCGGGAGCCTTTACGGCAGCGATCTTGAGTCCGCCGCGAAGCTTGTTCACTACTAAGGTAGCCAGCGCCTGTCCGTCTACATCTTCTGCAACGATAAGTAGTGGTCTTCCTGATTGAGCTACAGGCTCAAGTACCGGAAGGATTTCCTGAAGATTCGAGATCTTTTTATCAAATAAAAGGATGTAAGGATTGTCGAAAGACGTGATCATCTTTTCTGAATCGGTAACGAAGTATGGAGAAAGATATCCTCTGTCAAACTGCATTCCTTCTACCACGTCTACATAGGTATCGGTACCTTTGGCTTCTTCTACAGTAATAACACCTTCTTTTCCTACTTTTTCAAAGGCCTGGGCGATCAGATCTCCGATAGTTTCATCGTTGTTGGCAGAAATGGCGGCCACCTGCTTGATCTTCTCTGAAGAGTCTCCTACTTCCTGAGCTTGTTTGGTAAGGTCGGCAACAATAGCTTCAACAGCTTTGTCGATACCTCTTTTCAGGTCCATTGGGTTGGCTCCGGCAGCTACGTTCTTCAAGCCTTCCTTAACGATTGATTGAGCAAGAACGGTAGCCGTGGTAGTACCATCACCTGCAAGGTCATTGGTTTTAGAGGCAACTTCTTTAACCATCTGAGCTCCCATGTTTTCAAGAGCATCTTCCAGTTCGATCTCCTTCGCTACAGATACACCATCTTTGGTTACATGAGGTGCGCCAAAAGATTTGCTGATGATTACGTTTCTTCCTTTTGGTCCCAGGGTTACTTTTACCGCGTTAGCCAGGGCGTCAACACCCTTTTTAAGGCCGTCACGTGCTTCAATATCAAATTTTATTTCTTTAGCCATTTTCTAATGTTTTTTTGATTTTGTTTCTATGAAACGGTATGATTATACTGGTTGAGATTTATACGATAGCAAGAATGTCGCTCTCTCTCATCATAAGGTAGTCGTTGCCTTCCAGTTTTAATTCTGTGCCTGAGTATTTCCCGTAAAGTACGGTATCTCCAACTTTCACAGTCATTTTTTCATCCTTGGTTCCCGGGCCAACAGCAACCACAGTTCCTTTTTGTGGCTTTTCTTTGGCGGTATCAGGAATAATAATACCTGAAGCAGTTTTGGTTTCTGCTTCTAAAGGTTCTACCAGAACTCTGTCTGCTAATGGTTGAATGTTCACTTTAGACATATGCTTTATTTTAGTTAATGAAACTTTTAAAATTCACTTCCTCCTAAGAGGCAGAAACTATGCCAATGCTCAAGGCCTGACAAAATGCAAAAAAAAATGCCAGCTTTCTGACAAGCTGGCATTTTTGCTATTGTTGTAACCTATATTATTCTGCTCCTGTAGTATCTTCACCTGTAGTGGTGGCAGGAGTTTCAGTTGGAACTGTTTCAGGAACGGTGGTTTCGATCTGTGAATCTTCCAGAAGCTTAGAGTCGCTTCCAATCCCGTTATTAGAAACAAGGGTGATGTTTGAAAGCAGGATCAGCACTACCAAAATGGTAGCCAGGGTCCAGGTACTTTTATCAAGAAAATCACCTGTTTTCTTTACTCCACCAACAACCTGGTTGCCTCCGCCTCCAAATGAAGAAGAAAGTCCTCCTCCTTTTGGGTTTTGAACCATAATCACCAACACCAACAGGAACGCCACAATAATGATCAGAACCATGAAAATATTAAAAGTACTCATATCGTTATTTATTACTATCTCTTAATTTCTTAATCGCTTGAATTTGGTCTGCAAATAAAATACTTTTTTCCGGATATTTCAAACTTAATATTTTATAAGCCTGAATGGCCTTCTTGTATTTCTTCTGCTCAAGGTATACCCGCGCCAGGGTTTCTGTCATAAGGACAGAACGAGGTGCTTCTTCTTCTTTGATGAGGCTTTCTGACGGACCGTCTTTTTTGATCGGAGAGATCTTAGGGTTGTTTTCTATAAACTTGTCTATGAGGTCAAGTTTGCTTTTCAGGCCGGATGCCTGTTCTTGTTTTTCCTCCTGCTTTTCTTCTGATGGAAGGGGTGTGGTTGGTGAAACTATTTCCTCTTCGGGTTTCCGGTCTACCGGGCTGAGTTTACCTGACAGGCGCAGCCATTCACTGAACGAATGTGTCTCTGATCGATCAAAATCAAGGGGCTGCCCCAGTTTTAATGTTGCTTCCGGCGTTTTCGGTTCTTCTTCATCTTCATCCGCCTTTGGTTTTGCGTCTGAAGAAGTGCGAATGGGGTCTTTAGGTTGAAACAGCTCCGGGTCCATCACCGTTTCTGAATCGACGTGGTTGAAGTCGAAAGCGGTTTTATTGTCTTTTACGATCACCTCTTCCTGGTCTTCCACCTCCAGTTGTTCAACTGTCATTCCCGTTGCCGACTGCATGATCCTGTTGGCTACCTGATTCTGAATAAATTCCTTGGAGGTAATAAATTCAAAAAGGATAGACCGATCGCAGGTATAGGCTGCTGCCACCTTGAGGCTGTTGTTATACTGAATGCTTTTGTCTTGTTTCAGGGCTTTTAATTGCAGGGCCCGGGCGGGTTGAAAATACGGATATTCATTGATCACCTCCTGGAACTCCCTGGCGTGATCTGCCGTTACTTTCTCCGGTTTGTGTAATAAAAATGAAAACCTTGAAACGTTCATAGTTTACCAATTAGCCAAGGAGGCGTTAAAAATATCCTGTGTAATACGCTCAAAGATCTCTTCATAAGCAGCATCTCTGACCGTTACCAGCTGAGTGCTGGCCGGGTAATCGTAGAAGAACGAGAACGTACGTTCAAAGTTTTCTTCTTCATTGTCTGTGTTGGTAAATCGTACCCTTACCCCAATGGTGAGCCTGTTCTGTGCAGCACGCTGGTCGGCGGTTGCCGACATCGGGGCTATCCGGTATTCGGTGATCTCACCTTCATAAATGAGGTCGCCATTGTCGGTTACCAGTTGCAGGTTGGTCTGATTCAGGATCAGGTCCTGCAGGGTGTTGGTAAACAGGATGTCAAGGCCGGGTTCAACAATGGGGGCGTTGTTTTGGAAAAAATTCACCTGGTAGCTCTCTGCAGTGGTATTGACTCCTGTGAAGTCATATACACCGCAGCCACTTAGCATTACACAGCAGATAAATAAACAAAAAAATCTTTTCATGAAGGTCAGGATAAGGTTCAAAAGAACGAAAAAAATTATAAATCGTACTGCTTGATCTTGCGATAAAGGGTACGCTCTGAAATGCCCAGTTCGTTAGCAGCTGCCTTTCGCTTTCCTTTATTGCGATCCAGGGCTTTTTTAATAAGTTCCAGTTCCTTGTCTTGCAAAGAAAGGGTTTCTTCTTCTTGGATCTCTTCGGCAAAATGATACTTGTCTTCCTGGGTGATCGGGGCGGGTGCAGAGACATCTTCCCGGGGTTGATCGAGTTCGAGTATGGCAAGGTCAGAAGGTTCATCCTCAGTGTAGTCTACAACATCTTCATCACCATAGATCTTTTTGATCAGGGTTTCATTGTCGCGTTGCACCTTCTCCTTATTGCCCTCCTTCATGAGCTCCATCGTAAGTTTCTTAAGGTCATTGAGGTCGCTCTTCATGTCAAAGAGCACCTTGTACAGGATCTCTCGTTCACTGCTGAAGTCGGTGTCTTTTTTCTCGTGGCTGATCACTGCCGGCAGATTATTTCCTGCATTAGGAAGATAGCCTGAAAGGGTAGAGGTTTTGATGCCTCTTTGCTGTTCGAGAACGGATATTTGTTCTGCTACATTTCTTAGCTGACGTATATTGCCGGGCCATCGGTAAGCGTTGAGCATTCGTACAGCATCATCCTCCAGTCTGATGGTAGGCATCTTGTATTTCTGGGCAAAATCTGCCGCAAATTTTCTGAAAAGCAGGTGAATGTCCTCCTTGCGATCCCTCAGGGGAGGAAGGTGGATCTCCACAGTGCTTAAACGGTAGTAAAGATCTTCTCTGAACTTCTCTTTTTTAATGGCCTCGAACATATTGATGTTGGTGGCTGCTACGATGCGTACATTGGTTTTCTGTACCTTAGAAGATCCGACTTTTAAGAACTCACCGTTTTCCAATACCCTCAATAGCCTTACCTGGGTAGTTAAGGGCAGCTCTCCCACCTCGTCGAGAAAGATCGTTCCCCCATCAGCCTCTTCAAAATATCCGCTTCTGGTTTGGGTGGCACCGGTAAAGGCTCCTTTTTCGTGTCCGAAAAGTTCCGAATCTATGGTGCCCTCAGGAATGGCACCGCAGTTCACGGCTATGAATTTTCCGTGTTTTCTGTGTGAGAGGGCATGAATGATCTTAGGGATTGATTCTTTACCAACACCACTTTCTCCTGTTACCAGAACGGAGATGTCTGTCGGAGCCACCTGAATGGCCTTTTCAATGGCACGGTTCAGTTTAATGTCGTTTCCGATAATACCAAAGCGTTGTTTGATGGCCTGTACAGATTCCATGGTTATATTTTGCCGGGGTTAATAGAATTTAGTTGTTGTCGCTGTATCCCACGGCCTCCCCGATAAGGGTGGCAGAGGTACAATCGTTGATCTTTACATTTACAAAGTCGCCCACCTTGTAGTTTTCCTTGGGGAATACAACTACGGTGTTCTGGGTGTTTCTGCCCATCCAGTGAGCGTCAGATTTTTTGGAGGGGCCTTCAATAAGTACCTCTTCTACCTTGCCAAGATGCTGTTGGGTGCGGTAAAGACTGTGTTTTTGCTGCAGGTTAATGATCTCTGTAAGACGTCTCTTTTTGACATCCTGTGGAACGTCGTCTTCCATCTTTCTTTCTGCCAGGGTTCCGGGGCGTTCTGAATAAGCGAACATGAACCCGAAATCATATTTCACGTATTCCATCAGAGACAGGGTATCCTGGTGATCTTCTTCGGTCTCTGTAGGGAATCCGGCGATCATATCCTGAGAAATGGCGCAATCGGGAATGATCTTTCTGATGTTGTCGATCAGCTCAAAGTATTCCTCCCGTGTATGAAGCCTGTTCATGGCATTCAAAATACGGTTGCTTCCGCTTTGAACCGGCAGGTGGATGTATTTACAGATATTCTTATGTTCGGCCATGGCCTCGATCACATCGAGGGTCATATCCTGTGGATTGGAAGTGGAAAAACGAAAACGCATTTTAGGCTGCGCCTGGGCTACCATATCCAGCAGGCCTGCGAAATTGATTGCGGTGGCTTTTTGCATTTCACTGGCTTTGGCAAAGTCTTTTTTAAGTCCGCCTCCGTACCAGAGATAACTGTCTACATTCTGCCCCAACAGCGTAACTTCCTTAAAACCTCTGTTCCACAGGTCGTTGATCTCTTCAATGATACTTTGTGGGTCACGGCTCCTTTCACGACCGCGGGTAAAAGGTACCACGCAAAAGGTGCACATATTGTCGCACCCCCTGGTGATGGATACAAAAGCACTTACTCCGTTGCTGTTCAGACGCACCGGAGCAACGTCTCCATAGGTCTCTTCCTTAGAAAGGATCACATTAACGGCATCACGCCCTTCATCAACCTCGGCAACCAGATTAGGCAGGTCCTTATAGGCATCAGGCCCCACCACCATGTCGACGATCTTTTCTTCTTCCAGGAATTTACTCTTAAGACGTTCGGCCATACAGCCCAGAACTCCCACCTTCATTTTAGGATTGATGCGCTTAACGGCATTAAAGGCCTCCAGTCGCTTTCGAACGGTTTGTTCTGCCTTCTCCCTGATAGAACAGGTGTTTACCAGTACCAAGTCGGCCTCTTCCATTTGCTGGGTGGTATTAAATCCTTCTTTGGCAAGGATAGAGGCAACGATCTCACTATCAGAAAAGTTCATCTGACAGCCGTAGCTTTCTATGTATAATTTTCGTGTGTTGTCCTTCTTCTGATCAAGCACCAGCGAATCGCCCTGCTTGTTCTCATCTATGATCTTCTCCATAACCCGTAAGTTCAATTAGACTGCAAAGATAAAATTTATTGTGGAGCAGTGACAAATTGGCAGGAAAAATAAGTTGCGAGGTTACGGAGTTACGAGGTTACGAGGTTGTGTCTTCGCGAAGGCCTTCTTGAAGGCCTGTGGCAATCTCCCGAATTCACCTCCGATGCTCTTGCGGGACGAGGCAATCTCCCGAAATTTAATCAGTACGCTATGCAAAGGTGGGGGCTTCTTCACGAAAAGACAGTGGAGAAGATCTTTCTGTTAAAACGGATCGCAATTGGTAAAATCTGGTTTGGGCAGGGTCCAGCTGGAGGCATTCAGAGAGAAGTAGGCGCATTTGGTTACGCTTTCTACCATCCAATTGCTTATGTTCTGGTTAAAATCGTATGCTTCAGTAAACATACCTGCCATGTCATCAACCATGGATACATTCCAGGAGCTGATGTCCTGGTTGAAGCGGTATGCAGAGTGGAACATGCCGGGCATTAAAATAACATTACTAACATCCCATTCGCTGATATCCCTGTTGAACTCATAGGCATAGGCAAACATACCTGCCATATCAACAACCTGGCTCACATTCCAGTTGCTGATGTTCCCGTTAAACATCGGGCAATAGGAAAACATACTGTTCATATTGGTCACGTTACTTACGTCCCAATTATTGAGGTCGCCGTTAAACGAATCTGCAGAATAGAACATCAGGGTCATACGGGTTACAGAACTCACGTTCCATTTGCTGAGATCTCCTGTGAAACTTCTGGCAGCGTCAAACATGACGGCCATATCGGACACATTACCTACATCCCATGAACTGATATCTCCATTAAAGGAGGCGGCATTCCAGAACATTCCCTCCATATTCGTAACACTGCTCACGTCCCAGCTGTTCAGGTTTTGGTTGAATAAATAGTCTCCTCTGAACATTTGCTTCATGCTGGTTACCTTACTTACATCCCAATTGTTAAGCGGTTGGTTGAAGATGTCTGCATTGAAAAACATGTAATCCATATTGGTTACGTTGCTCACATCCCAGTTGCTGATGTCTTGCTCAAAAGTATCTTTGTCTTTGAATAAATTACTCATATTCGTGACTAAGGTGGTAGCTAATGTGGTTACATCCTCATGATGGGCAACCATGGTTCTGAGGGTAGATTCATCCACAACGGTATAGGTAACCCCGTTGAT
Source organism: Robertkochia marina (assembly GCF_004799345.1). GTDB lineage: Bacteria > Bacteroidota > Bacteroidia > Flavobacteriales > Flavobacteriaceae > Robertkochia > Robertkochia marina. The sequence continues at coordinate 104,078 of NZ_SSMC01000001.1, read as the reverse complement.
CTCTCCTGTATCCCCGGGTTTTGCCCAATCCCTTGCCTTTACAGTAACCCCGTTGGTATCGAGGTAAACAGGATTGTTTGCGATTTCTTCTTCCTTGTTTTGGGTTTCCTCCTTTGTACATCCTGTAAATAACAGAACAAATAAGAGGGTGATACAGGTATTGACTTTCATAACTGTTGGAATTGATTAAGTGTGGTCTTTCTTTATTGAAAGATGAATTCCGTTAAAGAACATTAAATATTCACTGCTATTGAGATTGTTATTTTTTTGGGTTCTCTCATCGACTCAACACTTACAACCCACAATTCACCACACCCCACTTAAGGCACGCAAAGCGCGAAATTGGGCTTAGGAAGTGTCCAGTTCCCTGTGTCAAAAGCAAAGGCACTGCAATTGTCTACTCTGGAGACGTCCCAGTTACTGAGGTCCTGATTAAAGTTTTTCGCACTAAAGAACATGGCCTGCATATTGTTAACGCTACTTACATTCCAATTGCTGAGATCCTGGTTGAAAGCATAGTTATTAGCAAACATAGCCTTCATGTTGGTTACCTTGCTGACATCCCAATTGCTGAGATCACCATTAAAGTATTCACACCCGCCAAACATGTTTTGCATGTCGGTAACGTTGCTTACATTCCAGTTGCTTAGGTCACTGTTGAAGAATCTGGCGCCGTCAAACATGAATTGCATGTCGGTTACCTGGCTCACATCCCACTGGGAGAGATCCTGGTTAAAGCTGGTAGCGCCTTGAAACATATCCCTCATATCTTGAACGTTGCTTACGTTCCAGGTATTAAGCGGGGAGTTGAAATTGCTCGCTTTGGCAAACATGGAGCGCATGGTCGTAACCATGCCTACATCCCAGGATGAAAGATCCTGGTTGAATGCTGTGCAAAAGGAAAACATGAAACTCATGGCCTTCACATTGCTGACGTCCCAATTGCTGATATCGCTGTTGAAGGCGTGATTCCCTGAAAACATTAGGGCCATACTGATGACCTTACTTACATTCCATTTGCTGATGTCGCTGTTAAATACGGTGTTTCCTGAAAACATATGGGCCATGTAAGTGACCTCTCCGACATCCCAATTACTCAGATCTTTATTGAAATTTTTGGTTCCGGAAAACATGGCTGTCATATCGGTTACTTTACCAACGTTCCAGGTGCTGACGTCTCCATTGAAAGCCGTAGCGTCAAAGAACATGCCTGCCATGTTAACCACCTGGCTGACATCCCAGAAGGCCAGGTCCTGATTAAAACTGCTGGCTCCCCTAAACATTTCGACCATCATGTTGACATTGCTTACATCCCAACTACCGATATCCTGGTTAAAATCGATATTACCTTGAAATAACTGACTCATGTCGGTGATCATGGTCGTAACCACATGACGTACATCGGCATCATTGGCAGCCATATCTCTCAAGGTGGTTTCATCAACTACAGTATAAACAATGTTATTGATCATGCCGGTGTCGCCTGCCTGTGCCCAATCCCTGGCTTTAACAGTGACCCCGTTGGTATCCAGGTAAACGGGTTGTAACACACACCCGTTCTCATCAATGGTATCTCCCGGCTGGGTGTCATTACATTGGTCCAGGTCGTCAGAGATGCCATCTCCGTCACTGTCCTTTTGAGATGGGGCGCATCCGTTCTCATCTGCGGTTTCGCCCTGGGGCGATTCCGGGCAGATGTCCTTATCGTCTGTTATCCCGTCATTATCACTGTCCTTTTGAGAAGCAGAGCACCCATTGGCATCGACTTCGACTCCAGGAGCTGAGGAGGTACACAGGTCGATATCGTCGGTAACCCCGTCACCGTCGCTGTCGAGCTTGGTGAAATGGGCGCGGACGGTTTTGTTGCCGTCCATTTTAAACGAAAAGGGATTGTTGCTGCCGGTAACATCGCCCGACCATTTGGAGAATTGGTAAAACTCATCAGGGGTGGCACTGATGGTGGCCTGTTGCCCCTCGGTAAACACTTTTTCGGCAGGGGTGGCTACCCCGCCTTGTTCTGCGGTTACTCTAAGGGAGTAGGATGGGATTTCGTCTTTTTTACAGGATGCCGATAGCATAAGCAGGCACAGGGGGAGGGTGAAATGGATCTTCACAATGTTGATTGTTAGGTTTTTCCTGTAAATATATAGAAAATAAATAACAAAAAGAAAGTGGAAATATCAAGAATTGCAGGAGTTACAGGGGTGCAAAGGTGACAGGGGGTTTAGGGGTGTTTGCCCGCTTACCCGTCTACCTGCCTCCCTTAAGGCGTGCAATTCGTGAAATTGGGTTTTGGCAGGGTCCAATTAGGAGTGTTGTTACTGAATAAAGGGCAAAAATCAACCTTAATCACATCCCAGTTGCTGAGATCCTGGTTAAAAGAAATAGCCCCTTCGAACATTTGGGCCATATTGGTTGTGTTGGATACGTTCCATGATTCAAGAGATTGGTTGAAATTGCTGGCATTTTGAAACATATTCCGTATGGATGTTACATGGCTTATGTTCCAGTTGCTTATGTCTTGGTTAAAGGTGGTTGCGCCCGAAAATAGGAATGAAAGATTCTCTGTTTTTTCAAGCTGCCATTTGCTGATGTCTTGGTTAAAGGATGATGCGTTCTTAAACATTGCACTAATTTGGTATACGTTTGATACGTTCCAGTTGCCAATATCGGCGTTGAATAATGTTGCGTCGGCAAACATTCCTTTCAGATTTGTCACCTTCGATACATCCCAGTCACCAATGTTTTGGTTAAATACAGATCCATAAAACATTCCCTCCATGTTGGTTACGGTGCTTACATCCCACTCGGATATGTCAGCGTTAAAATGTTCGCACCATCTGAACATGAATTCCATATTTCTAACCTTGGCAACTTTCCAATTACTGATGTTTCCGTTGAAAGCGGTCGCTTGATCGAACATCCAGCTCATATCTGTAACGTTCTCCACAACCCAGAAATTGAGATCCTGATTAAAACTTTCTGCTTCGCTAAACATGCCGCGCATCGTTTCCACATTCGAAACATTCCAACTCCCGATGTCGCCATTAAAGCTGGTGGCTTTAGAAAACATACTATTCATATTGGTTACACTGCTCACGTTCCAATAGTTGAGGTCCTGGTCAAAAGCGTATGCCTTATTAAACATTCCTTCCATATTTTTGACGTTGCTTACATCCCAGGATCCTATATCACCATTAAAGGTCCATGCATCTTTAAGGAGATAGCTCATGTCTGTAATCTTGGTGGTAACCGCCAGGTCCAGATTGGCTCCGTTTCTGATTAGTGTTTCCAATTGATAGCGATTCACGACAGTATATGTTTTTCCCTGAATGGTGCCGGTAAATCCGGGTTCGGCCCAATCGTAGGCTTTTAGGGTAACTCCATTATCGTCAAGATAAACAGCATTTTTGCTGCAACCACTAATCAGATTATTAGCGCAGGCATCTTTGTAATTTATATCCTCTTCCTCTTTATTGCAGCTCGTAAGCGTTGTTATTATGAGTAGGCAGACGAACTGATAAGCTTTAAATTTAAGATTCATCCGGTTTGATATTAAAATTTACTTGTAGGCCAGGGGAGTATTATGTTAGAGGGAACAATTTGTAAAATTAGGTTTTGGCAGGGTCCAGAAGTGTTTTTAAAATGCATTATTACTGTAGATATAACCTATTAAATATAGTAAATAAATAGCAGGTAGTCTGTGATTTGACCGTGAGTATGAGCCGCAGGGCAGGGTGTTGTGGAGGTGTTCTGTATGCATTAATCAGCTTGCCCGTTTAGGAATACTCCTTTCATCAGCGCTGCCTGCACGCCTCCCCATAGCCATCGGGATGCCCCCACGCTAAGAACAGCTGCTGGTTGTTTTTGTTAACCCTCGGGCCTCCCTTAACATGGGGAAGGCGAAGAAGAAAAGGGGTAAACCTGCGTGCCGCCAGCCAGGGAGGCAAACTGGTAAAGGGGTAAATTCCAGATCATAAGATTTTCCTTCACCCCCGAGTCTCACCCTCAAGCCTCACCCTCCATCTCGATACAATTGCTGGGCAAGCACCCGGGGTGACGCGGTACTCAAACTCAAACTCAAACTCAAACCTGCCTGCGGCAGGCAGGCTCGTCCCTCGAACTCAAATTTTATCTCTACATTTACTTCAACTAATCCAACTAAAATGACTTACGAACAACTTCTTCAAAGGCTCGATGCCGGCAAAATACCGGATCTGGGCGATGTACTCGGCAATGCTTTCGAATTGTATAAAAAAACATGGTTGCACGGATTTCTTTATGTGCTGTTAAGTTTTATCCTGGTGGCGCCGGCCTTGCTTATCATTTATTTTCCGATACTGGGGGCGGCCATCTTCGATGCCCAGGGGTATGATCCGGCTGATGTTATTGAGTCGATGCCGGCCATATCCATCATTTCTATGACCCTATTGTTCCTTGTGGTCATGATCTTTGTTCAGGCTATCGTCATGGCTTTGCAGGCGGGTCTGTACCGATTGTTTGCTGCTGCGGAGAAAGGGGAGGAAGTCAAAGCAGGTATTCTTTTTACCTTTTTAAAAGGGAGGTACCTTGGGAAAACCTTTCTGCTTTCACTCATTGCCATGTTGATCGCTCTATTGGCAACCGCGATGTGTGTGCTTCCGGTGATCTATGTAAGTGTGCCTATCTATTTCTTTGCAGCGGTATTTGCTTTTCATCCTGATTTCAGTGCCGGACAAATAGTAAGGGCTGCATTCAGATTAGGAAATAAGACCTGGATTGTTAGCTTTGTGCTCATCATTCTTTCTTCCCTGATCGCGCAAATGGTGGGATTTCTGGCCTGCGGAGTAGGGGTGTTGTTTACATCTGCTTTTGTTTATATGACGATATACAATATATATAAGGGTGTTGTATCAGGAGGTGATGAGGGTGGAGAGCCCGGGATAAATATTGGTACTAACGTGTAAAGATCGCCCGAAAATTGTGACCTTCCGAGAGGTGCGGATCGCAATTGCGGAGAAGGTGTACAGGAGGATATTAAAAAATCTGTATACTTTTGTAAACTCAATAACAAGGAGCTTATGGCAAAGAATTTGGTAATAGTGGAGTCGCCTGCCAAAGCGAAAACCATAGAAAAATTTTTAGGGAAAGACTATCAGGTTGAATCCAGTTTTGGTCATATTGCAGATCTTCCGGCCAGGGAGTTAGGGGTGAATGTCGAAAAGGATTTTAAGCCGAAGTATGTTGTCTCTTCCGATAAGAAATCGGTTGTAAAGAAATTAAAAGACCTGGCTAAGAAAGCTGAAATTGTATGGCTGGCCAGTGATGAAGACCGGGAGGGAGAAGCTATTGCCTGGCACCTTGCAGAGGAGCTTAAATTGAATAAGGATAAAACCAGGAGGATCGTATTTAATTCTATTACCAAGAGTGCGATCCAACGGGCTATAGATAATCCGAGAACTATAGATTACAACCTGGTCAATGCGCAGCAGGCAAGGCGGGTACTGGATCGTCTGGTGGGTTACGAATTATCTCCCGTGCTCTGGAAAAAGATAAAAACCGGTCTTTCGGCCGGTAGGGTGCAGTCTGTTGCTGTGCGTCTCATCGTAGAGCGTGAACGTGAGATCAGGGAATTTACGCCTGAGGACTCTTTTCGTGTAACTGCTGTTTTCAGCACGGAAGACGGAAAGTCATTTAAAGCAAAACTCGGAAAAACCTTTGCTACCGAAGAAGAGGCCAGGTCTTTTCTGAAAAAGAATATAGGTGCAGGTTTTAAGGTGGCGTCTCTGGATACCAAGCCTGCCAAGAAATCACCTGCCCCGCCCTTTACAACATCCACCTTGCAGCAGGAGGCTTCCAGAAAGCTGTATTTCTCGGTTGCCAAGACCATGAACATGGCACAACGGCTGTATGAGGCCGGACTCATCACTTATATGAGAACCGATAGTGTGAACCTTTCGCCTGAAGCTATCAGCGCAGCAGAGAAAGAAATCAGGGATTATTATGGCGATGAGTATAGTAACCCTAAAAATTACAGCAGTAAATCAAAAGGAGCCCAGGAAGCGCACGAGGCCATACGCCCAACCGATATGAGCAGGCACACGGTTCAGATAGAAAGAGACCAGGCGCGCCTTTATGAGCTGATATGGAAGCGTACTCTTGCCTCACAGATGAGTGATGCCCGTTTAGAGCGTACCAATGTAAAAATCGAGGCAGATTCGCATCAGGAGTTATTCCAGGCTAATGGAGAGGTGCTAAAGTTTGAAGGATTCCTGAAGGTGTACCTCGAAGGTACTGATGATGAGGATGAAGAACAAAGTGGTATGCTGCCACCTCTTAAGGAAGGGCAGAAAGTATTGGATAAGGCCATTACGGCTACCCAGCGATTTACCCGACCGCCATATCGTTATACCGAGGCGTCTTTGGTGAAGAAACTTGAAGAATTAGGTATCGGCCGACCGTCCACCTATGCACCTACTATTTCTACTATTCAGAACAGGGGTTATGTAGAGCGTGGAACTGTTGACGGGGAGGAGCGTACATACAAGGAGTTGGTGCTGCTCAAGGGTGAGCTTAAGGATAAGGAGCTTACTGAAATGGTGGGTTCAGATAAAGGAAAGCTGGTGCCAACCGATATAGGTTCCATTGTAAATGACTTCCTGGTAAATCACTTTTCGGGTATTCTTGATTATAATTTTACCGCAAGAGTAGAGGAAAGTTTTGATAATATTGCTTCCGGAGAGGAAGACTGGACCCAGATGATGAAAGAGTTTTATAAAGACTTTCATCCTAATGTAAAAGATGTTGAAGAAAATGCCGAGCGCGAAAGCGGCGAGCGTGTTCTGGGTACAGACCCTGAGACGGGACGTCAGTTAAGTGTGCGTCTTGGTCGTTTCGGTCCCATGGCGCAAATCGGTACTTCAGAAGAAGAAGAAAAGCCGAAGTTTGCCAGCCTTCTTCCAGATCAGTCTATAGACAGTATCACCTTTGAAGAGGCTCTCGATCTGTTTAAGCTTCCTAAAAAATTAGGAGTTTATGAAGGTCAGGAGGTTGAGGTGAACGTAGGACGCTTCGGGCCCTATGTGCGATTTGGTAAATCTTTTGTGTCTCTGGCCAAAGGTGAAGATGTTTTTTCTGTAGACATGAAAAGAGCTGCTGAACTGATCAAAGAAAAGCAAAAGGCTGATGCGCCCATCGCGGCGTATAAAGGAAAAGACGTTACCAAGGGTAAGGGGCGTTTTGGTCCTTTTATTAAATGGGATGGGATGTTCATTAATGTGAATAAGAAATATGATTTTGATAACCTGAGTCAGCAGGATATTGAGACGCTGATCGAGGATAAGCTGCAGAAAGAAAGAGATAAGCTCATTCAGAGTTGGGATGATGAAGGTATCAGGATCGAAAAAGCCCGATGGGGCCGCTCCAATATTATTAAGGGAAAGGTCAAGGTAGAGTTGTCGAAAGATGTAGATGCTACCAAGGTAACCCTTGAAGAGGCCAAAGCCTTGTTAGAGAAAAAAGCCCCTGCAAAAAAGAAGACCAAAAAAACCAACGCTAAAAAATAACCTATGAACACCGACTTTCTCTCTCCTGTAGAGAGTGTGGTCCTTGCCCACAATGAACTGCTGCCTTCTCAGGCTATTGGGAACAGCATAGAGATCCATTCAGAAAAGGATGGACTGCCAGATCTCGAAGGCGTTAAAATGGCGATTATCGGGGTCAATGAATTCAGGAATGCCAAGGTGCAAAAACACGATCATCTCAAGATCAAGGAATTCAGAAAACAATTCTACCAATTATTTATGGGGAATTGGGCGCATAAAGTGGTCGACCTGGGGGATATTCATCCCGGCGAGACGGTAGAGGATACTTATTTTGCCCTTTCGAATATCGTTTCAACCTTATTGAAGCAGCACATCCTTCCGGTGGTTATCGGTGGAAGCCAGGATTTAACCTATGCCATGTACCGCGCCTATGACGATATGGAGCAGATGGTAAACCTGGTGTCGGTTGACAGTAAGTTTGATTTCGGGGAGGCAGAAGACCTGATCTCTTCAGAGTCCTATTTAAGTAAGATCATCGTTAACCCCCCTAACAATCTCTTTAATTTTTCCAATATTGGTTTTCAGACCTATTGCAATGCGCAGGAAGAGATCGACCTGATGGATCGGTTGTTTTTTGACGCCTACCGTTTAGGAGAGGTTATTGCTGATGTAACCGTGGTAGAACCTGTGTTCAGAGATGCCGATTTGGTGAGTGTTGACCTTACTGCAGTAAGGGCTGCCGATCTTGGTTCTTTGCCGCATTGTAACCCGAACGGATTTGACGGGAGGGAGATCTGTGCCATAGCCCGTTATGCAGGTATTAGTGATAAGCTGAGTGCCTTTGGTCTTTTTGAATGTGAGGCCAGCCCTCAGGGAGCTCAGCTGGCAGCTCAACTGATATGGTATTTTATAGAAGGGGTGAATATTCGTAAAAATGATTATCCATTCGCATCGATAGAAAACTTCACGAAATATATCGTACCTATAGACGATTTTGATATCCATTTCTTTAAAAGCAATATTTCCGGACGTTGGTGGATAGAGGTTCCTAAAAATGATGATCCGTATAATAATGTTGAAAGACAAACGTTATTACCTTGTACGCAGGAAGAATATCTGCGTGCCAGTGAGGGCGTTGTGCCCGAACGGTGGTGGAAAGCCTGCAAGAAGATGTTGGTGTAATGTGCTTAAAAATAACGTGTAAGATATTTTACACAGTGTTTTGTAAGCGTTTGACAACAAAAACTATGGCAATATTGTTTTTTTGGAATTTATTGGATAGGTTTACCATCCTGAATTTATGAATGTAATTTAACCTCGTATATGCATATGAAAAAGCTATTTCTATTAGCGTCTGTTTCATTACTATTGGCCAGTTGTGGGTCAAATGACAGAGGAGAACTAGTTGGTGTTCGCGGAAAAAGCTGGCATCCTGAGAAGCCTTACGGCATGTCACTGGTACCCGGTGGATCCTTTATTATGGGTAAATCCGATGACGATGTAGCCAACGTTTTAAACGCTCCAACCAAAACAGTTACCGTTCGTTCGTTCTACATGGACGAAACTGAGATCACGAATAGCGAGTATCGCCAGTTCGTGGAATGGGTAAAAGACTCTATCGTACGTACCCGACTTGCTATTTTCGCTGAGGAGCTGGGAGAAGTTCCAGGCAACGGCGGTATTGGTGAGTACGCTTTTAAAGACGCTGATACCACCAACCTATCAGAATACGAAAAATATATGCTCTTCAACTACGAGAGTTTTGACGAGGAAGGTTATCGTGGAAGAAGACTTAATAAAGATGTTGATCTGGTTTGGAATACCAGCAGATATCCTGATCAGTACTATGCTGAGGTAATGGATTCTATGTACATTCCGGAAGAGGAGGCCTATAACGGTCGCAGATCCATTGATGTAACAAAACTAAAATACGCCTATAATTGGATGGATATTCAGGCGGCTGCCCGGGCTAAAGGTCAGGGAGACCGTAAGGATTTCATCCGTAAGGAAGAAACCCTTGTGTACCCTGATACTACGGTATGGATCAAGGATTTCAGCTATTCTTATAACGAGCCCATGCACAATGATTACTTCTGGAGCGAAGCTTACAGTGAGTACCCTGTGGTTGGCGTAACATGGCACCAGGCCAAGGCATTTTGTGCCTGGAGATCCAAGTACAAGAATGACTTTAATAAAGGTAAAGGAAAACAACCGGTTAACCAGTTCAGACTGCCAACAGAGGCTGAATGGGAATATGCTGCCCGTGGAGGTATCGAGTCAGGGACCTATCCCTGGGGAGGACCTTACATCCTGAACGACAGAGGTTGTTTTATGGCTAACTTTAAGCCACTGCGAGGAGATTATGCAGCCGACCAGGCCCTGTATACTGTAGAGGCCAAATCATATGATCCTAATGACTATAACCTGTACAACATGGCAGGAAATGTGTCAGAATGGACCAATTCATCTTATGACCCCAATTCTTATGAATATGTTTCAACCATGAACCCGAACACCTATGATGGTGAAAATAAACGAAGAGTTATTAGAGGTGGTTCGTGGAAGGACGTAGCGTACTTTCTTCAGGTAAGTACCAGAGATTACGAGTACCAGGATTCGGCCAGAAGCTATATCGGCTTCAGGACAGTTCAGGACTACATGGGTACAGAAGCGACCCAAAACTAAACCGCCAACTTAATAACTTAACTTATCTAAAAATTAGTAACTATGGCACAATCAAAATCAACTAAGAAACTTTTTAACATGGCCTACGGGCTGGGTGCATCGGTTGTAATTCTCGGTGCGTTATTCAAGATCCTTCACTGGGAATTCGGTCCCGTAGACGGAGGAGTATTACTTGCCTTCGGTCTTATTACTGAGGCTGCTATTTTCGCTATCTCAGCGTTTGAACCTGTAGATGATGATCTGGACTGGTCGTTGGTATATCCTGAATTGGCAGGAGGTCAATCAACCGGTGTTAGACAGAACGAAGCTGCTGAAGCTAAAGAAGCAGAAGGTCTTCTTTCTAAGAAACTGGATGACATGCTTAAAGAAGCCAAGGTAGATGCTCAGTTGATGGCCAGTCTTGGTGAGAGTATCAAGAATTTTGAAGGTGCCGCCAAGAGCATTTCTCCAACTGCAGAGGCTATGACTTCTACCAAGAAGTACAGTGAAGAACTTTCTTTGGCCGCTGCTCAAATGGAATCTCTAAACAGCCTTTATAAAGTACAATTGGAAAGCGCTAACCGCCAGGCAACCATCCAGGAAGAAGTGGCTCAGAATGCTGATGCCCTTAAAGATCAGATGCAGGCCCTTGCCAGCAACTTGTCTTCTCTGAACGGAGTTTATGGTGGAATGCTTTCTGCAATGAACAAGAGCTAATTAGTAACCCTTAACCCTAAAAATCTAATTAGTTATGGCAGGAGGAAATTTATCACCACGTCAGAAGATGATCAACCTAATGTACCTGGTTTTCATCGCAATGCTGGCGTTAAACATGAGTAAAGAAGTACTTTCGGCTTTCGGACTATTGAACGAAAAGCTGGAGGCTTCAAATACGAAAGCGACCCAAAATAACCTGATGGCCTATGAAGGACTTAAGCAGAAAGCTGCTGACCAGCCTGAAAAGTATGCCGGAATGTTAGAAGAATACAACGGAGTGAACTCTATGTCTGATGAGTTCTATGCCTACATAGACGGGATTAAAACCAAGATCACCGAAAGAGTTGATCCGGATGATCTCGAGAGCGGAAACTATGAGGTGATGGACAAAGCTGATGAGCTTGATCAGATGTTTTTCCAGGGAGATAACTACTCTCAGGAAGGGAAGAAGTTCGTTGACTATATTAATGAATACAGAGAGCAGGCTCTTACTACTGTAAAGAGTATTCCTGACACCCTGATCAACGCGACTCAAAAAGAATCTTTATTGGCAACGATCTCAGATCGTTTCTATACAGGAGATGAGAACGGTGAGGTTGAGCGTAAAAGTGATCAGAAGATGCAGCCTTGGTTGAACTATCATTATGAAGGGTTCCCCTTGATCGCATCGCTGACCAAGCTAACCAACCTTCAGTCTGACATCAAAACTACCCAGGAAGATATACTTTCTTCTATGGTGGCAGGTCAGATGGCTTCTGATGTTTCTTACAGCAATTATTCTACCTTGTTAGAAACCCCAAAATCAGCTTATTATTCAGGAGAGGAATTTGATGGAGCTATCGTTCTTGGACGTGTAGATGCTACTACCGTACCTGACAGAGCTGAGCTCACCCTTGACGGAAGAGAACTGAAAGAAGGGGAGGATTACAAGTTTGAGAATGGCCAGGTGAAAATGATGGTAAATGCCGGACGTCCCGGAGATCACACCCTGGAGGGAACCCTGATCTTTAAGGAAGATGGTCAAGAGATCGAAGTTCCTGTAAGTCAGACCTTCGCTACCATCAGCAAGCCGAACGGAGCTGTTATTTCTGCCGATAAGATGAATGTGGTTTATCGGGGAGTTACCAACCCACTAACCATTTCTATCCCTGGAATTCCTGACAATAAGGTAAATGCCAGTGCTCCCGGTCTTTCAAGAGTTTCGGGTAGTAAATATGCCATGAAGCCCGGAACAGGACGTACGGTGAAGATCACTGCAAGCGGAGTGCTTCCAACAGGAGATCGTGTAGGATCGTCTACCGAGTTCCGTATCAAGGATATTCCAAGACCTTCGGGAACCGTTCGTGGAGAGTTCGGAGAGATCAAGATGCCACGTGCCAACCTGGAGATCTCCACCATCGGAGCCATGCTTGAAGACTTTGACTTTGACCTGAATATCGCCGTAAGCGGATTTAAATTTAAAGTTCCGGGGCAGCCAACCGTGCAGGTTAACGGTAACAAGCTGGACGGACGTGCAAAAGCGGCTCTTAAGCGAGCTGATAGAGGAGAAGCTGTTCAGATCTTTGATATTGAAGCCTATATTACCAACAACAGATCGTATAAACTTAAGAAGGTTTCTCCGGTTGTTGTGGAGTTAACAAACTAATAAAGACTTATGTTTATGAATTGGAAAGGAATTTTAGTAACAATCTCAGCCCTGTTTATTTCAGGGTCGGCAATGGCGCAGGCAAATCTGCTTAACGCCACCACGCCGGAAATGGTTGGGGTAAAATCAGAGGCCCAGAAAGAGGCCGATAACGATGAGCCGCTTCCTTACGGTTATGTGGATGACCGTGATATCCTTTGGTCAAAAACTATCTGGGAACGGATAGATCTTGACGAAAGAGTAAACTTTCCCTTCTATTATCCTATCGATACCGTTGGTATCGGGAAAGACAGAAGATCGTTATACGACGTGCTGATGAAGTACGCCAAGAGAGGCGAGATTGATCTGTATGCTGATTCTTATTTTACGGAGAAGCGTACCCTGAAAGATCTCGAAGCTACCCTTGCTAAGGTAGATACCACCGACTTGGGTTACGACCAGTTGAATGCCGGAGAGCAGATCTCTCCTGAGTATATTAACCGTCGTGACCTGACCGCTGCCGAGATCGAGGAGTGGAGAATTAAAGGTGTGTGGTATTTCGATAAGCGCCAGGGAGAACTGAAGTATCGTTTACTGGGAATTGCACCTGTTGCTCCCGATGTGAACTTTATTGACAGTGATAATCCTGACCTGGTTGAATTGTTTTGGGTATGGTTCCCATCTGTAAGGGATATTCTCCATGAAGCTAAAGCATTCAACAATAAGAATTCTTCACGTCCTATCTCCTTTGATCAATTGCTTAACGCAAGAAGGTTCAATGCCTATATCTATAAGGAAGAGAACGTTCAGGAAGACCGCGAGATCAACGAATATATTTCAGATAACGCCTTATTCCAGCTGCTTGAAGCTCAGCGAATCAAAGAGAATATTCGCGACAAGGAGCAAGACATGTGGAGTTACTAGTTCTGTAGATCCAATTCAAAACATATCATAACAAAAACCGCCCGGTACTTCCGGGCGGTTTTTTTGTTTTTAATCAGTCGTCTTTGCGAAACCTGCAGAGCAGGTTGTGGTGACATCCCGAATCATCCTGAATCCCTTCTGGTACTGCAGATCTTTTTGGAATCCAATTATACTCCCTCCTTAAAAAGGAGGGGTGGCCGAAGGCCGGGGTGGTTAGACACGCAGGGCGTGTCGTGGCGATCTCCTGAATTTACCTCCAATGCTTTAGCGGCACGATGCATTCACCTGACTTAGGATATCTTAACCCGCATAACCGCATAACCGCATAACCGCATAACCGTATAACTTTATAACCCCTAACTTTCCCTACTTTTGTATCATGACAGATTACATCATTGTTGGTTGCGGACTCGCGGGGATCGCCTTTTGTGAAGAGCTTAGAAAGCAGGGAAAAAGCTTTGTGGTTTATGATGATCGCTCCCAGGTGTCTTCCCATGTTGCGGGGGGTATGTATAATCCCGTTATTCTGAAACGATTTACTCCCGTATGGCGTGCGGGTGAACAATTGGGGCACCTGGATGCCTATTACAAAGGGTTGGAAGAAAAACTGGGTGTTACCGTTGATACCAAACTGCGTCTCTTTCGAAGATTCGTCTCCGTTGAGGAGCAGAATGAATGGTTTCATGCAGCCGACAATCCCCTCCTGGAGCCTTATATGAACACCTCCTTGCATCATATGAATTTACAGGGTGTTGAGGCGCCTCATGGTTTCGGAGAGGTGTTGCATACCGGATGGGTGAATACAAGACGTTTGCAGGAATCCTATATGGCTTTATTAGAGAAGGAGGGGCTGTTAAAACGAGAGGCTTTCGATTACCATGGGCTGGAATGGGTTGATTCCGATTTGCGCTACAAAGACATTCCTGTTAAACATGTGGTATTTTGTGAAGGATACGGTATTAAACACAACCCGTATTTCAATTACCTTCCTTTGAATGGCACCAAGGGTGAGGTGCTGGAGGTTGAGATCCCCGGACTTGATGTAGATTTCATTCTAAAGTCATCAGTTTTCCTGCTTCCTTTGGGCGGGCACCGTTATAAGGTGGGAGCTACTTATAAATGGAAGGATAAGACCAATGAACCTACAGAAGAATGTCGTGTAGAACTGCTTGAGAAACTGGAGCGTTTTCTGAAACTCCCCTACAAGGTGGTCAACCACCAGGCGGGCATACGCCCCACCGTTGCCGACAGGCGACCTTTACTGGGGACTCACCCTGAGAACAAGGGATTACATATCCTGAATGGTCTGGGCAGTCGCGGAGTGATGATCGCTCCCTGGGTGGCTCCCCTGTTATATCAGTCCATAGAAAACGGGGAGCCCGTCCCTGTAGAAACCAATATCGAACGGTTTAAAAAACGTTGGCTGAAAAATAATTAATGCTTGCCTGCCTTTGGGTCGTAGCTCATAAAGAAATTGATCCATATGTTTCGGGCCAGGCGCATAATGACCGGCATAAAAACGATCATGGTCACCACGATGCTGATGAAGGCTGTTTTAAGGCTTGAGCCAAGAAATAAGAAAGAAATAACAAAGGCAGCCACCGCAAACGCAATTCCTACCGCATAACTCACATACATGGCGCCATAAAAAAAGGAAGGTTCAATTTTGTATTTGGTGCCGCAGTGCGAGCATGTCTCATTCATTTTCAGGGTTCGTGAAAGTAAATAGGGGTTTTTGTAAGTATACATTGACTCCTGATGGCAACGGGGGCAAGTTCCTGTTAAAATGCTGTATAGTTTACTTCCTTTTTTTAACATTTGCAGAAATTTTCCATAAAATTAGCGCTTTCCGTATAAGCGCGATGTAACCTTGGTCACAAAATATGTTGAACGTACATAATTTATCCATCTCCTTCGGAGGAGAATACCTATTCGAGCAAGTATCCTTCAAACTGAGTCCGGGCGATCGGGTTGGATTGATCGGAAAAAATGGTGCCGGGAAATCCACCATGCTGAAATTGCTTTCCGGGGAGGTGCAGCCCGATGAGGGTACCCTGGCAACCGATAAGGATGTAAGGATCGGGTTTCTGAAGCAGGATATAGATTTTGAACAGGGATTTACGGTACTCGAAGAATCATATAAGGCTTTTGAAGAGATCAGAAAGCTTGAGTTTCGTATGGAGGAGATCAACGCTGCCCTTGCCGAACGTACCGACTATGAAAGTGAAGGGTATCACGATTTAATGGTAGAGCTTAGTGATAATACCCATCAGTACGAAGTGTTGGGAGGGTATAATTACCGTGGAAATACCGAAAGGGTATTACAGGGACTTGGATTTAAACGCAGCGATTTTGAGAAGCTTACCGACACCTTCTCCGGTGGGTGGCGTATGCGTATCGAACTGGCCAAGCTGTTATTACAAAATAACGATGTGCTGCTCCTGGATGAGCCTACCAACCACCTGGATATTGAATCTATTATCTGGCTGGAAGACTTTTTGAGATCCTACTCAGGGGCTGTGGTTATTGTTTCTCACGACAAAATGTTCCTCGATAATGTTACCAATCGTACCATAGAGATCTCTTTAGGTAAGATCTATGATTACAACAAGCCTTACTCAGAATACCTAGAACTTCGTTCGGAGATGCGTCAACTGCAGCTCAATGCACAAAAGAACCAGGAAAAGCAGATTCAGCAAACAGAAAAACTGATCGAGAAATTCAGGGCTAAGGCTTCTAAAGCCTCTATGGCACAATCACTCATTAAAAAACTGGAACGTGTAGAGCGTATCGAGGTTGATGAGGAAGATAATGCCGTAATGAATGTTCGTTTTCCTGTTTCAGTGAGGCCGGGGAAAGTAGTGGTGGAAGCAGAAGGAGTATCGAAGTCGTATGGAAAAAAAGAGGTGTTAAAAGATATTGATCTGCTTGTAGAGCGCGATAGTAAGGTGGCATTTGTAGGGCAGAATGGCCAGGGTAAAACCACCCTTGCCAAGATGATCATAGGAGAGCTGGAGCATGAGGGAGTCATGAAACTGGGGCATAATGTACAGATCGGATATTTTGCCCAGAACCAGGCTGAATATCTTGATGGTAATAAAACGGTTTTGGATACCATGCTCGATGCCGCCAACGACGGCAACAGGATCAAGGTACGTGATATGTTGGGAGCATTTCTTTTTCGGGGTGATGAAGTGGATAAAAAGGTGAAAGTACTTTCGGGAGGAGAACGCAATCGACTGGCGCTTTGTAAGATGCTGCTGGAGCCTTTTAATGTTCTGGTGATGGATGAGCCTACCAACCACCTGGATATAAAATCGAAGAACGTACTTAAAGAGGCGCTCAGGGAGTTTGAAGGTACTCTTTTACTGGTGTCTCACGACCGGGATTTTCTTCAGGGGTTAACCAATCTGGTCTATGAATTCAAGGATGGGAATATTCGCGAATACCTGGGAGATATCAATTATTACCTCGAGGAGCGGAAGGCTGCCGATTTCAGGCAGATAGAAAAAGGGGAGGAGCAAAAACCTCAGGAAAAGCCTGCTGTCAGGGAACCTGCTAAGTTGAGTTATGAGGATCAGAAAAAACAGAAGGCTCTGAAAAATAAGATCAGCAAGCTCGAGTCAAGAATGGCTCAGTTGGAAAAGGAGATCAAGGCTCGTGATAAAGAGCTTGCTGAGAACTACGACGAGCTCGCTGCCAATACCGAGTTTTTTGGGGCTTATGAGGCGCTTAAAAAGGAGCAGGAAGAGGTAACCGAACAATGGTTTCTACTCAGTGAAGAGCTGGGTGAATAATAAATTTCAACATCAGTGTTGTTAGTTGGTTGATGGTCAGTGTCTTTGGTATTTGACGGTGATTGCATAATAGTTGCGTCATCCTTGCATATTTAAGAAAGTTTTAACCTGTTAAAGCCGGTCATATAGATAGCTTTGCATTGCGTTAAACAATCAACGATGAATCATAAGTACGTATCTGCATTTTTAGGCCTTGTCCTCATTGCTATAGGGTTTTTTGGGGCCTCATATCTTATTAAAAATAAAAAAAGACCCCAATCTGTTGTTCAGAAGGTGGTAAAAACCGTATATGTAGATACGGTACAAAATGGCGAGGTGCCTGTGATCATTAATGCTAACGGTAACCTTGTAGCTAAGAGAAGGATCGAATTATTCTCAGAGGTGCAGGGTGTATTTCTCAGCAGTGCGAAGCTTTTCAAAGAGGGGCAAACCTATCAAAAAGGAGAGGTGCTTCTACGATTGAATGATGAGGAGTTTTCCGCCTCCGTACAATCTCAGAAAAGTAGCCTGATCAACCTGATCACCGGGATCATGCCCGATCTCAGGCTGGATTATCCTGAAGCCTTTCCTACATGGGAAGAATATCTCGCAAATTTTGAAATGAATGGCCAGACCAGGGCATTGCCGGATCCCGCATCTCCCCAGGTAAAGAACTTCCTGATCGGAAGGGGGATCTATGCGGCTTATTACAATTTAAAGAATGTTGAAAACCGCCTTTCAAAACATATTATTCGGGCGCCATTTACCGGGATCTTAACGGAGGCATTGGTGAACGAAGGGACCTTGGTTCGGAACGGACAGAAGCTGGGAGAATTTATAGATCCGAGCACCTATGAGGTTGAGGTGGCTGTAAACAAAACGTTTGCCCCTTATCTGAGGGTAGGGGAAGAAGTAGTCCTAAATAATCTTGACAATACACAGACCTGGAAAGGAACCGTTTCAAGAGTAAACGGTAAGATCGATCAGGCAACGCAAACCATCACCGCCTTTGTAGAGGTAAGCGCCGATGAGCTGAAAGAAGGAATGTACCTGGAGGCTCATATACATGCCCGTGATGCCAGTAATTCATATCAAATAGAGCGATCACTGCTAATAGATCAGTCCAGGGTTTATGCGGTAAAAGATACCGTACTTGAGTTGCTGCCGGTAAAACCTGTGTTCTTCTCTGAAAAACATGTTATTGTTGAAGGGCTGGAAGACGGCGCCATGATACTTAGTAAGTCGGTGCCTGGAGCCTACCCCGGGATGGTGGTTAAAATGGCCGGGAACTCCGGAGTTAATGTTGGTGAAGCAAACCCTAATATGGCGGCTCAATGAGAAAGATCCTAGCGTATTTTATTAAGTATGATGTGGCCGTTAATGTGGTCATCATAGCCTTTTTTATTTTTGGGATCGTAGGGGCATCTTCCCTGCGTTCTTCCTTCTTTCCCCTGGTTGATTCTAAGATCATTTCTATCAATGTAACCTATCCGGGAGCTGCTCCGCAGGAGATCGAAGAAGGGATCATTATTAAGATCGAGGATAATCTTAAAGGGATAGAGGGGATAGACCGTGTAACCTCCACGTCCAGGGAGAACGGCGGAAATATAACCGTTGAGATTCTCAAGGGTTACGATATTGATTTTATGTTGTTGGAGGTAAAAAATGCGGTAGATCAGGTGCCCGGTTTTCCAACAGGAATGGAGCCCCTGGTGGTTGGAAAGCAAAGGGCCATCCGGGAAACCATTACTTTTAATGTAAGTGGAGAGGATGTGGCTTTATCTACCCTGAAGCAGATCGCCAGGCAGGTAGAGCGCGACCTGAGAGGGTTTGATGGTGTGTCGCAAATAGAGATCTCGGGATTTCCAAGAGAAGAGATCGAGATCGCAGTAAGAGAAAAGGACCTTCAGGCTTATGAACTTACCTTTTCTGAGGTGGCACAAGCGGTGTCTGAAACCAACCTCCTAATAACAGGGGGTAATATTAAAACCGATTCAGAAGATTACCTGATCCGGGCAAATAACCGCTCGTATTACGGTGACCAGCTGAACAACGTGGTGGTAAAAGCCCTTCCTAACGGAACCAATGTAAGACTTAGAGACGTTGCCGATATTCGCGACCGTTTTGAGGAAAATCCAAATGCCTCTTATTTTAATGGTAACCTGGCGGTCAATATGGCCATTAGCAATACCAATAGTGAAGACCTTATTCCTACAGCCGAAAAGGTACAGGAGTACGTAGATGAATTTAACAGCAAATACAATAATGTACGTCTCGATGTGGTGGCAGACCGTTCAATTACCCTGAAACAGCGTACTGCCCTGTTGTTTAAAAATGCCTGGCAGGGTATCCTGCTGGTATTGGTGTTCCTGTCGCTTTTCCTGAATTCAAGAATGGCCTTTTGGGTGGCTTTCGGATTGCCGATCTCCTTTTTGGGACTGTTTATTTTCGGGGGCATGTTCGGGATCACTATCAACGTGCTTTCCCTCTTTGGGATGATCATCGTTATCGGTATCCTGGTAGATGACGGGATCGTGATCGCAGAAAATATTTACCAGCATTATGAGAAGGGAGCAACCCCGGTGCAGGCAGCTATTAATGGCACCATGGAAGTGCTTCCGGCCATTATTTCGGCTATTATTACCACCATTCTGGCTTTCTCGACCTTCCTGTTTCTGGATAGTAGAATTGGGGAGTTCTTCGGAGAAGTTTCAACTGTGGTGATCATTACCCTGACCATCTCTCTTATCGAGGCCCTGATCATTTTGCCTTCGCATATAGCCCACTCCAAAGCCCTGCACAGGGAAGAGGAGAACAAAGAGAAAAAGCCTCAGAATATCCTGCAGAAGTTCTTTTCGGCCATGCGTAACATTAATGTATACGGTGACCGCATGATGGAATATATGAGGGATAAGCTATATGGCCCTACTTTAAAGTTCTGTTTGAGATACCAGGTACTTACCATGAGTATCTTTATCATGGCCCTGGTTATTACCTTCGGTTCTATTGGTGGAGGAATTATCGGAACCACCCTGTTTCCGAGTATCGCGAGTGACAGGGTTAGTGTGAATCTGTTGATGCCTGAAGGTACTTCGCCCAGGGTTACCGATTCCATCATAACCATGGTTGAAGAAAATGCCTGGAAGGTGAATGATAAATTTACTGCAAAGCAGTCCGGGAATAAGCGGGTTATTGAAAATATTGTAAAACGAGTAGGGCCCGGTACCAATAAGGCCTCTTTAGATATTAACCTGCTACCTGGTGAAGAAAGAGATTTTGAGTCGTTCCTGATCTCTAACGCACTTCGTGATACCACCGGACCGGTTTATGGGGTAGAGCGCCTGACTTTTGGTTCAGGAGGTAACTTCGGAGGAACGCCCGTTTCGGTTTCTTTGTTAAGTAACAATACCGAAGAACTAAAGGCTGCAAAAGATTATTTCCGTGCTGAACTGGAAAAAGATCCAAGATTAAAGGATATCGTAGATACTGATCCTGAAGGGATCAAGGAGATTCGCATTGAACTCAAGGAAAATGCTTATGCCCTCGGACTCGATCTGAGAACAGTAATGGGGCAGGTGCGAAGCGGGTTCTTTGGTTTTCAGGCCCAACGCTTTCAACGCGGGCAGGATGAGATCAGGGTATGGGTGCGTTACGACCTGGCCGACAGAGGTTCGATCAAAGATCTGGATGAAATGCGTATTCTCACACCTTCGGGAGAGCGAGTGCCTTTTACAGAGATCGCAACCTATAGTATTGCCCGTGGAGATGAATCTATTCAGCACCTTGACGGGGTGAGAGAGATCCGTGTAGAAGCCGACCTGGTGAACCCGAATGCGTCGTCTACCGATGTGTTAACCTCGATCCAGGAAAATATTGTGCCGGAGATGCAATCGCTCTTCTCTACAGTACGAGTGTCTTATGACAGTGGTCAAAACAGGGAGGCCGGAAAGCTTTCCAGTTCTGCCGGGAAGGTGTTCCCGGTGGTGATCTTCCTGATCTATGCGGTGATCGCATTCACTTTCCGAAGCTACAGTCAACCCTTGCTGCTTATCCTGATGATCCCGTTCAGTCTGATCGGTATCGGTTGGGGGCACTGGTTGATGGGCTTCCCTATAAACGTCCTGTCAATGTTGGGTATTATTGCCCTTATTGGAATTATGGTTAACGACGGACTGGTGCTTATCGGTAAGTTTAACAGTTATCTGAAAGAAGGGGCGTCTTATGCAGAAGCGATCCTGATGGCCGGTAAATCAAGGTTCAGAGCTATCTTCCTGACCTCGCTGACTACCATTGCCGGATTGGCTCCTTTATTGTTTGAAAAAAGCCGCCAGGCGCAATTCCTGAAACCTATGGCCATATCGATCTCTTTTGGGATCGCCATTGCCACCTTGCTAACGCTGCTGATGCTTCCTGTGTTGCTTACTTTGAGTAACCAGATCAAGATGGGAACATTCTGGCTGAGAAAAGGCGAATTGCCTAAACCGAGAGAAGTTGAACGTGCAGTTAAAGAACAAAAGGCTGAAGAGCATGAAGTGTACTAGAACCCTACCTTTTTTCCTACTTTCTTTTTTTACCCTACTCACCGTACGCTCCCAGGAGCTGTTGAGCAAGGAAGAGGCTGTAGACCTTACCCTGAGTAATAACCTGGGTATTGAGATCGCTGAGAATAATACGGAGATCGCTGAGAATAATGCCAGCGTATTGAATTCAGGATACTTGCCTACCCTTACGGGTAATGCAGGCTTTAACATTGACCGAACCTCTACAGAAGGGCAGTTGGCCAACGGGGAGGAACGCCAGGCTGATGGGGTCGAAACCAAACGTTACAATGCATCGGTTAATGCTAATTACGTTTTGTTTGACGGTTTGGGAAGGTTGTATAATTACAAGTCTTTAAAAGAACAACAGAACCTTACAGAGCTTCAGGCCCGGGAAACCATTGAGACCACCATGTTGCAATTATTTACGGTCTATTACGAAGTAGCAAGACTGAGCGAAAACGTAGACAACCTCGAGCAGGCATTAGAGATCTCAAAAGACCGTTTAGACAGGGCCCGCTACCAGTTCGAATACGGGCAGAGTACCGGGTTGGATGTCTTAAATGCAGAGGTCGATGTGAATACCGATAGTATTAACCTGATCAACGTCCGACAGATTTTGAAGAATACCAAAAGGGACTTGAATCTTATTATGAATCGCAACCTTGAGGCAGAATTTCAGGTAGATACTTTGGTAACCTTCGTGCCTGGATTACTTATGGAAGATATGCTGAATGATGCCAGTGAGAATAATGTCAATCTGTTGCAGGCAGAGTCCGGAGAACAGATCAACGAATTCGGGATCAAGGCAACACGGGGCGGATTTTTACCTACGGTAGGTTTGTTCGGTTCATACGGCTGGAACCGAAGTGAGAATAACAGCCCGCTGGCCTTCCTTTTACAGAATACTTCTAGCGGTCTTTCAGGAGGAGTAAACCTGACCTGGAATCTTTTTGACGGAGGGAGAACCATTACCCAGTTTAAGAACGCTAAAATTGCCTTTAAGAACCAGGAACTGACTAAAAAGCAGGTTGAGTTAAATGTAGAAAGAGATATACGCAATGCCTGGGAGACGTATAAAAATGCGCTCTACATCTACGAGGCCCAGAAAAAGAATGTGGCAACTACCCGTAATAACTTTAACAGAACTGACGAGCGTTTCAAGTTTGGAAGGGCCACTTCTTTGGAATTTCGCCAGGCACAGATCAATTACCTGAATGCTATTCTTACGAAAAACCAGGCTAAGTATACGGCGAAAATAGCTGAATTGGCAGTACTTCAGGTGAGTGGTCAAATTCTTAACACAGAATTTTAATTGCTGAATTGCAGTGCTCGAACACTTCTTTCAATGTCCGTATTGCTGGGAAACCATTTCCATGTTATTAGACCCTTCTAATAACCAGACCTATGTGGAAGATTGTGAGGTGTGTTGCAACCCCATCGAGGTCACGGTATCATTCGAAGAAGGAGCGTTGAGCAGCTTTACTGCTCAAAGTCTGGAGCAATAATTACTTTTTAAGAGAAGCAATATCTTTTTTGATCTCCGTAATGGCTTGCTGGATCTGTTCCAGGGAAGCATTTCCGGGATCTTTGTCGATCTCCATGCTGATCTTACTGTTCACCTGCCAGATCTCCTGTATTTCATTTGCATTCACCGTGATGGGAGGGTATTCAGTATTTAAAGAGATCAAAGACAGACGATCGTTCTCTGGGTGTTTCTGTATCTTTTTAACCAATACACTGTCTTGTAGTACTACCACGCAGATCGCATGATTGTCTAACATACTGAGGCTTTCTACAGCCCTTCCCAATACCCATTCTCCCGGATAAAGAGAGGGTAGCATACTATCTCCCTGTACCTGGAAACCTCTGTAGGTGGCATTGCGATATTCATTCAAAGGGAGTTGAAAAGCCGGAAGCTCTTCATACCAGTCTACATCCTGCAGGTTATGCGGATATCCTGCCGCAGCCTTAACATTCACCAGAACGATGTTGTCATTGTTGGTACTGTCAACGGTAACCACCTTTGGAGTGGTGTTTACCGTTAGTTCAATGGTTTTTCGATGACTCTTCCCGTAAAGCCACAGAGGGTTTACCCCGAAAGTGTTCAAAAGCTCTGCAACCACCGCTCCGGAGATCTTGCTTTTACCACGTTCGATATCTGCAGTGGAGTTTTTTATGCCCAGAGCTTCGGCATAGGCTTGTTGGGTGAGGTTGTGCTCCTCCCGGATCTCTTTAAAACGGATGACTTCTATGGGCAGGTCAGACTTCATAGGGTAAATATAAATAAAAAAATGGAAATATTCCTTTTTATTGGAAATAATCCTATTTTTGAATTGTCAACAGGTAAATATAACAAGCCTGAGACAATTATTTGCGGAAGTTCATTAAAATCCAAAGGGCTTTCTCTTAACCTGAAAATACCTGAATTATGAATAGTGTTTTAGTATACGATGGAAGTTTTAAGGGGTTGTTAACGGCAGTTTACCGCGTCTTTGATCAGAATTTGAAATCAGTGCGAATCAGCAGAAAAGGGAGGAGTACTCCTGATATCTTTAGTGAGCAGGTACTGGTAGAAACCAATCCGCAAGAGGCGCTGAAGGTTTGGAAGGCACTTCGGTTAAAAGCCGGGTCTTCCGGAGCCGACCGCATTTACCGGGCTTTTTTGAGTGAATTAAAAGGTGCAGAGAATTGTATCCTGGAGTATGTGAAAACCGCATATGGGGTAGAGCAGTTCAATGCTCAAGATTCAGGCTATTCCTGTATTAAGAATATCAATCATGCTGCGGCCATGGTAACTCGCTCAGAGGAGCGTAGTTTCGAGGTGATTGGCCGCTCTATGAACAACCATGGAAACAAATGGATACGGGTAGCTCCCGATTTTAATGTGGTACCCCTTATCGCAAAAAGGCTGCAGGTTTCTGAGGGAGATAGGCCATGGGTTATTTATGACACTAAAAGAAACTACGGTTTTCGCAATACTTCCTCGGGACTTGAGCCTGTTTATGAAAGCCATGTAATGGAAATGGATACATCGCCGGAAGTAGAGACCAGGGTGGTTTACACTTCTTGAATCGGGTTGCATAAGTGCCTCGCCAAAATTTTACTTATGCCCTTCTGAAATTATTTCGTAATTGCTGTACGATTTGATCTCTTTAACCCTGGTGGTTCTGCCAAAAACATCGGCCATGATCTCGGTTTGTTCTTCCTTGATAAGAAGGGTTTTATCCCGGCCGGCAGGTTCAAAAAAGACGCTTCGGTGGAATGAATGGACCGGCAGTAGTCGGAATTCCAGGGGAGCCGTGTTAGAGATCTCTGTGCGCTCAAGGTGTTTACTTGTTTTACTGAACCAGGCAACACCTTTGCACTTTTTCAGGTACTCTAAATGTTCAGGAAGCTCTTCTTTATTGTAGTAGAATTCTATTGCTAACTTGGTTTCCGAATTCTCCAGGATAGCGATGCGTGTTGTATCGATAAGGGCATGCGGACGCTCCACAGGGGCGGTTCTGAATTCCCGGAATTCCTTTTTATGATGCTTTGAAGGGGTGCTGTCGTTGTAGGCTGTTAATTGCCAGCGTTCTTCTGACGGACGTCTCGGGTCAAAATTCGCCTCGTATTTTGTAGTGTCATCCTCTTTAATGATCAGGTAAGAGTAGTTAAAACTTCGATCGGCTAGTTCGTCGGTCAGGTGTTCTTCGATCTGCCAGATCTCCAGCTGTAACTCCCGAAAAAGGGTTTCTGCCGATGATTCCTGGGCCCTTGAGCCAAAACCCCCGAAAACAATCAGAAGGATTGCGCAATATCTCATAAAAACAAAAGTTTACTGTTTAGAGCAGAAGAGTCTCATGGAATGGGAACTAAAAGATACATCTTTTGGGGTGATCTTTCCGGCAACTTCTGTTCAGTTGGAATTATAACCTGTTTAGCGGTTAACTGCATATTGATCGGTTGCAGGTACCCGCAGACATCATTTATTTTTTAAATTGCGAACAACTGGAAAAATTGGAGCATGAACCCCAAGACCATTAGCATATTTATTATTACCTGCCTCCTGGTATTGTTTGGATTTACCTATATCAGTGAAGCCCAAACGGATCAGGCGGGTAAAAGTCAGGACGGGTTCACTGTCTTTGATGAGGTGATCAAATACCCTACTACCGACACCTTTCTTATGTCGGGTAAGCGATCAAAAACCGATACCAGAGAGATCGACAGCATTGTAGCGAATATTGAACAGGTGGTCTTAAATGAAGAGTTACCCATAGAAGAAGAGCCGGTTATCGATTACCGAAAAATAGATACCTCCAGGATACGTCGTGTTGACTGGCCCGATAATAAGCCTGAATTGATAGCCCGATTAAAAAAACAACTGGCCTCAGGAGATTGCCGTATTATTCATTACGGTGACAGTCAGTTAGAGGGTGACCGTATTTCGGCTTATGTTCGTAACAGGCTGCAAACCCAATATGGCGGAGAAGGACCCGGATTTGTTCCGGTAAAGCAGCTTTATCACCAGTTAAAAGCGAAGGTTACTCCTTCAGAGAATTGGTTGCGTTTCGCAGCCTTTGATCCGAACCAGGAAAAATTTGAACATAAGAAATACGGAGCCTTTACCTCCCTGTCTCGTTTTACTCCTTTTGTACATCGCGATAGTGTGTCTCTGGATACCATTCCTATCACTGAGGCCACCATCGATATTGCTGCTACCCGGGTGTCTTATAAAAGAATAAGAAACTTTAACCGGGTTGGTTTGCACATGGGGCATATACAAACCCCCTTAAAGATCGAAGTCTATAACAATGGAGAGCTGATTCGGGAAGACAGCCTGGAAGCCGATCTGAGATATCGTAATTACCGCATAGACCTTGACACGGCCCCCACCGATATGAAGATCGTTCTCCGGTCTCAGATCAGCCCTGATTTTTACGGACTAACCTTTGATGGCAACTCCGGAGTAACCCTGGATAATGTAGCTATGAGGGGGGCATCAGGGACGGTATTTACCAAATTAGACCGACAAAATTTCGGTGCGATGATGGCTGAATTGGATCCTAAAATATTTATTTTTCAATATGGCGGAAATTCAGTGCCCTATCTGACCACTCCAAAGGCCATCGATAAATATGCGAAATATGTAATGACTAACCTGAAGTGGGTTCGCAGAACACAGCCGGACGCCAGTGTGATCTTTATCGGACCTTCTGATATGTCGACCCTGGAAAACGGACAATATATAAGCTATAAACACCTGCCTTATCTGAATGAAAAATTAAGGGAGGTGTGTCTTGAGAACGGGATCGCCTACTGGAGTATGTTTGAAGCCATGGGTGGCTCCAACTCCATGCAGCACTGGGTAGATCAGGAATTGGCGAAGGCCGATTACACCCACTTTTCCCGTTCCGGAACCAAGGTGATCTCCGAATTGTTCTATACAGCCCTGAACATGGACCTAAACGACTAATGCATGAGGAAACTTTTACCGGGACTTGCTGCTATGCTTTGGGTATTTACGGCCCTTTCCCAAAACTATGTGCTTGATAGTGTAATTACCGTGTATCCGGACTTGGTGAACCTGGAGGCGAATACTTTGTACTATGCCGAAGAATCTCCTGAGTTTAGTCGCTTTTTCTCCAAGCTCGACAGTGTGTACAGCGGCAAACGGGAAAAGCTTCATATCATGCATATTGGCGGTTCTCACATTCAGGCCGACTTTTATTCCAATAAACTGAGAACCTACCTTCAGAACATGAGCGAGGTGGCCACCAGTCAGCGAGGCTTCGTATTTCCTTACCATCTTGCGCATACTAACAATCCGTTGAATTACAGGGTAGAGGCCAATAACGATCTCTGGGAAGGCTACCGGTGTTCGGTCAATCATCATCAAAGTACCTGGGGCCTGTCTGGAGTTACAGCTGCCTTTTGCAGGGTAAGAGATACCATAGTGGTAAAAAGCAACTATAAGAACGATGTTCTTAATACCCGTTACTGCTTTAACCGGTTAAGGGTGTTTTACGATACCTGGACAGACGATTATGACGTAAGGGTTACAGAACCCGACCTGGTGGTCATGGATACCATTGTTGATCAGGGTAAATACCGGGAATTTCGGTTTAACAGTGATATCGAGGAAATATCACTGGTCGTTGAACGAAAATTTGACGCAGGCAGAGATACCGAATTTCTTCTCATGGGGCTTGAAATGATGAATGATGAACCCGGTATTGAATACACATCTATAGGAGCTAATGGGGCAAAATTTGATTCCTATTTCAGGTGTGATCTTTTTGAAGAACAGCTTGCCCTGTATTCGCCCGATCTTTTTATTATTTCCATTGGTACCAACGATGCCTATACCCCCAATTTTAAGCCTGAAAAGTTTGAATCCCAGTATGAAGAGTTCCTGCAAATGGTAAAGCGGGTAAACCCGGAATGTGCCATTTTATTGACCGTACCAAACGATTCCTATTATAAGCGCCGGCACCCCAATCCGCATACTGAAAAGCAACAAAAGATCATTCATGAACTTGCCAGACGACACCAAATGGCTGTGTGGGATTTTTATGAGGTCATGGGAGGCCTGGGAGCCTCAGGGCAATGGTATCAGAAGGAGCTCATGCCCAACGACCGTATTCATTTTACCCTGCCCGGATATAGCGTTAAAGCAGACCTGTTGTTAGATGCCCTGGTGAAGCAATGGGAGCAGATGACCTCAAGACCCGTGAACAGTTTATTAACCCATTTCAAGACTATCGGTGAACAGAATTAAAGATATTTTCACGTTTACAGAAGATTTCCCCCTCATTTTTACCCAGGCGAATTTCTGGATCTTTTTCGGGGTGATCTACCTGATCTTTGCCTTTGTATACAAACGTATCCGTATCAGGAATGTATACCTGTTTCTCATTTCACTTTTCTTTTATTACAAGACCAGTGGCATGTTTATCGGGCTGCTGATATTCTCCACCATTGTCGATTATTTTATAGGGAAGGGCATATACAGGAGCGATGATCCCTTGCGAAGAAAGGTGCTGGTAACCCTAAGTGTTATCGTTAACCTGAGTACTCTGTGCTACTTTAAGTATGCCTATTTCTTTACCGATTCCTTTAATTATTTATTCCAGACCGATTATGAGGTAGTTAACTGGTTGGCCCAATGGAGTAATAGCTTTACCACGGTAAATTACTTTACGGTAGATAAGATCATCCTGCCGGTGGGTATCTCTTTCTTTACCTTCCAGACCATCAGTTACAGTGTGGATATTTATCGTAATAAGGTCAAACCCCTTAACTCCATTCTCGATTTCGGATTTTATGTGAGTTTCTTCCCCCAGCTGGTGGCAGGACCCATTGTGCGGGCAGAGAATTTTGTACCCCAGATCGATGCACCTACCCGGATAACTCGTGACGATTTTAACCGGGGGAGTTTTATGATCCTGAAAGGGTTGATCAAGAAGATGATCTTTGCCGATTTTATTGCCATGCATTTTCTTGACAGGGTGTTCGATACCCCCGATATGTATTCCGGATTTACGAACGTCATGGCTATGATAGGGTACTCCCTGCAGATCTATGGTGATTTCTCCGGGTATACCGATATCGCTATCGGACTGGCCCTTTTAATGGGGTATAAGCTGCCCACCAACTTTAACTCTCCCTATAAGGCAGAGAATTGCGGGAACTTCTGGAAACGATGGCATATTTCTTTATCCACCTGGTTGCGGGATTACCTATATATCCCCCTGGGAGGTAATCGTGAAGGAACCAGGGCTTCCTATATTATTTTAGGGGTTATCCTTCTCGGGGTGATGATTGCCTTTGGCAACATATGGACGTATATTCTGATCCCTTCTTTAGTAGGGGTAGCCGTGTTAGGTGCCCGGTTTTCACCCACGGTAAAGAATCACATCAATACCAATATCAACCTGATGCTGACCATGCTCATTGGCGGACTCTGGCACGGGGCTTCCTGGAAGTTCGTGATCTGGGGTGGTCTGAACGGCCTTGGCATCGTGGTGTATAAATTCTGGAGAAAGGTGAGTCCCTGGGAAAACAAAACAGGAATGCTGGTCCATGCCTGGAAGATCCTGGTCACTTTCATTTTTATCACCTTTACCCGTATCTATTTCCGGGGAGAGAGCATGGAGCAGATCAGTATGCTCTACAACCAGATCTGGAATAATTTTGACTGGGCCGGGGCAGGAACCGTGCTGAGTGCTTATAGCTCGGTGTTCTGGGTCATGCTGGTTGGGTACATCACCCATTGGTTACCCCAATCCACAAAAGACGGTCTTCAGGGCCTCTACGGCCGCAGTCCGATGCCGGTGAAGGTAGGGGCGGTTGCTGTAGTCGGGGTACTGTGTTACCAGGCCTTTTCGAGCGATTTTCAGCCGTTTATTTATTTCCAGTTTTAAGGTACGGGGTACGTGGTACGGGGTACGGGGTACGGAGGTATGCAGGAGGGAAGTACTAAACACTTTTTTGAAACGAAACTATTCCCCTCCTTTTCAAGGAGGGGTGGTCGCACCAACGGCTTGAGCGGGGTGGTTCTGAAGGAGGGGTGCTCCGCAGGAGTGGGGTGGTTATAGCCGAAGGCTGCGGTACTCCCCGAAGAAATCTATCATTTACCATTTATAATCTACCATCCCTACATCCCTATATCACTAAAATAACTATCCATCCCTCGCGCCGGCTGGCCCCTTCGCTAAAAACAGCCACTGGCTGATTTTTAAACGCTCGGTCCCCCCACATCCCTACACAAAAATTTTCTATATTGTAATGAATTTCAACCACATGAAAAACTTCTTCGAAGAGCTAAAGCGCCGTAATGTGATCAAGGCAGCCATTGCCTATGTGGTCGTTGCCTGGGTGGTATTGCAGGTGATTTCGATTCTGGCACCCCTTTTTGAAGTCCCTTCAGGGGTTACCAAATTCATAACGGTTTTACTATTTATCGGTTTTCCTATTTGGATCGTTTTTTCCTGGGTATATGAGGCCACCACAGAGGGAGTTAAAAGAACCTCAGAGGTGCAACCCGGTGAGAGTATGAGCCATGTCATTAACAAAAGGCTGAATATTCTTATTGTGGTTATGTTAGTGGTAGCCGTGGCAGTAAATCTTTTAATGGGTACCCCTGTTTTGAATAAGGCTGATAATCAATCAGAAGAGCCATCCAGAAATACCGCTATCGTGGTACTGCCCTTTGATGATGAAAGCCCCGGGGAAGACAGTGAATGGTTCAGCAAGGCCATGACTACCGATGTACAGAGCAATCTGGCTTTGTTGTCTGAACTGAACGTTATCTCAAATACCTCGGCTGCACGCTATAAGAGTAGTGAAAAAAGTGTGCCTGAGATCATGCAGGAGCTCGGGGTAAATTATGTGTTGGAAGGCAATGTCAGTATACATGACGGGTACATGCGTATCAATGTGCAGCTCATTGATAGCAATGATCATCCTGTTTGGAATGAGGTTTTCAGGGAAGAATTTAAGGAAGTGCATCATATTCAGGAGCGCATTTCCAGGGCTATTGCAGAAAAATTAAAAGTAGCCATTAGTACTGAAGAAGATCGGGAACTGGTGAAGTTACCTACTTCCAGCCTGCAGGCCTATGAATTGGTAAACAGAGCTGTGATGTTATTAGACAGAGGTAACCGTGAAGATGAAAAAACCGTTAAAGAATTACTGAACAGAGCCATTGCCCTGGATTCAGGATATGCCGATGTCTATGCGCTGAAAGCCTGGGTGCTTCTGAATGACGTTTGGGAGTATGGAGGAGAAACGGAAACCTTGGGCAAGATTGATAGTCTTACCAGGAAGAGTCTGGAACTTGATCCTCAGAATATGCATGCCTTAATCCTTAAAAGCGATCTGAGTTATCGGGAACTTAATTATGAACAAACAGAATATTGGCTTGAAAAGGCGTTGGCTATCCATCCCAACCAACCGTTAATTAATGAGATAGCCTATTACCTTTATACTTCCCCTTTTGCCCCTGATACGCTTCGTGCCTATCAACATATGGAGAAAGCCCATAAACTCGATCCGTATTCTCCTTCTATAAATAGAACCTATTACTATTACCTCAATCAAAAGGGAGATTATGACGCCGCCTACGATCATTTAAAGACACATGATCTTGGTTGGGATGAAGATGAACACTGGTGGGCGAATACCTGGTGGACAGGTGTTGCAGAGAATGACCCCACCTATGCGGGGAAAGCCCTCATCGAACAATTAGAAAAAGACCCCGGCAATGCTAAATGGCATCAACAAATAGCCAGGTATTACGATGGCGTTTTTAATGATAATGAGAATTATGTTAAATATGCGAAGTCGGCTTATGCATTAGATAAAAAAAACCTGGGTATACTGTCAGAATATATTCAGGCCCTGGCGGAGTATGGAGCCTATGAGAAGGCGTTGAGTATTTTAGATACCCTTGATATTAGTCGTTATGAGAGAAATGCACTTGAGGTAAACCGGATGAGATCAAATGTATTATACCAACAGGGTAAGTATGAGGATGCCCTTAAGGAACTTGAAGAATTTTCTAAAGTATCAAGAACGAGTGCTAAATTTTGGACACTCGCCCAATTAAAGGATAAGGCGGCTATTGATGAATTTATTAACGATTACCGTTTGGAATTAAATCAGAATGATTGGGCGTTTTATTATGCGATTCAAGGCAACCGTGATTCCATGTATTTCTATTTAGATCACCCGAAAATTTTTGCAGAGCTGGTTAACAGTCGTTTTGAATTTGACCCTTACCGAAACGATGAGCGTTACAAGGACTTTTTGCGTAAACATGGCTTTCCTATTCCGGGGGAATACAATCCTTCAGAACTGGAGATCAAACAACCCAGAACCATCGAGGTAGAGGGGCAGTAAATACAAAACCTTGATTTTTTGACCGGAAGTTTGAAAATTTCCAATTTTCAAACTTCCAAATTCCAAAACTCGTCCCTCATACTCGTTCCTCAAACCATCTTATTCCCAAACCCCGGTGCCAAGAATAAAATCAGCGGCCATTCGCGCGTGCAGGTCGGTGGTGGGTAGCAGGGGGATGTCAGACTGTTCGTCGGCTAATAAAATAGGGAGTTCGGTGCAGCCCAGGATAATTCCTTCTGCACCCCTGGATCTAAGTTTGTCGATCTGTTCCCTATAAAACTCCCTGGCCTTCTCGGTAAACTGCCCCCGGGTGAGCTCTTTGCTAACAAAATAGTGTGATTTGTTAATACTGCCTTCGTTGTCGGGAATGAGAGTTTCGATACCATATTCGTTTTTCAGGATCTCCGGAATATAACCCAGGGTCATGGTGGGGCGGTTTCCAAGCAATCCCAGGGTGGTTAATGACTGATCTTCTGCGGCCCTCCCGGTTGACCTGGCTATATGGAGGATGGGGATACTGATCTTGGGCTGAACAAAGTTGTATACCTTGTGAGGGGTATTGGCGCAGATCAGGATGCCTTCGGCCCCGGCTGCTTCCAGTTTTTTGGATACTTCCAGGTATTTTTCATTGATGCGGTCCCAGTCCTGAGAACGCATGATCTCAATATTAATGCTGTAAATAATGAGTTCGGGGTTAGTTTGGCTTCCGAGCTCTTCGGCCACCATTTCGTTGATCAGTTTGTAGTATTCCAGAGTAGAGTACCAGGAGGTGCCCCCAATAAGTCCAAGGGTTTTCATATTTCTTTGGATTTCAAATGGCCGGTAAAGCCCCGGGTAGACTTTACAGGCTTGTAAAATTTATTTTCATTTTATGACGGGACTGTCAAAATACTTCGATCCCGATGCATGTAGGTTCGGTCTGGTATAATCTTATTCCAATGATCGTTTTATAGAAGCGCGAAATGATCTGTGATTTATGGTTGATCGGTTTCGGGGAGCTCCCCATCATAATCATACATTTTTTTAATATGTCGTCTTACATAGTAAAAACGGATTGCCCCGATAAAAAGCAACACCGGACCTATCACTATAAGCAAATAACCTATCCAAAGTATATCTTTAAGAATATCCAGTTTTACAATGGCCAGTCCGGAGCTGAGAAACACCACAAATGACCGGAAATAGGCCAGGAAGGTACGCTCGTTGGCCAGGCGCGTCCTGTCGAGGGCCAGAATATCAGTTAAACTCAAATGTGATTTAAACGTGACCTTGTATTTCATTTTGATCGGAATCATCAAAGTACTCCTATAAAGATACCTCATATTTACATAGTAGTTTGTAACCCGTGTTGCAAATGTCTGAACCCCTGCTGCTGAGAAATGATATTTTATTATTTAGCCCAGCCAAAGCAAGGAATTTGTGTATTTTCGAAGGCATTAGTCCCGTTATTCTATGGAGATGTCTGTTAACCTGATACTTTTGCTTCTTTTTTCAGCCACCCTGCTTCTCGGTAAAAGACTGGGCTTTGGTTGGGACGTTTTAGGTCTGAAGCCGGAAACCTTACGTTCGATGGACTTTTTGATCGGTTTCGTAGCTTCAGCGGTGGCCGGGGTATTGTGTTTCGGCATCCTGATCTGGCAAACAGAGGCCAGGGTGATCACAAATTCCTACAGCTCTTTTCAGTTTTTTACAGCAGCCTGGTGGACCCTACGGTCGGTACTCATTGAGGAACTTTTGTTCAGGGGTGTTTTACTGCTCCTCATTGCCCGTCACCTCGGAGTGCATAAGGCATGTATTATCTCTGCTGTGACCTTCGGTTTTTACCATTGGGGTAGCTATGGAGTATTTGGGGATATTCCCAGAATGCTGGAAGTCTTTGTGCTTACAGGGGTCGGAGGGCTCATGTTTGCCTATGCATTTTTGCTCACCCGGTCATTTTACCTGCCGGTAGGGCTGCACCTCGGGTGGAACCTGGTAAGTGTGGTGGTGTTTTCTGAAGGTCCGCTGGGAATGCAGTGGCTGGAGGTAGCCCCTCAACAAGATCTCGGACTGTTCATGACCGTAGTGATCTTTTTATACCAGATCATAGTGCTGCCCTGGGTAACCTGGTATTACCTGAAACAACGAAAAGGCCTGTTGTGGTAAGAAGTAGTTGAATATTTCGAGATTTTTGAAATCCAGATTTCTTATGGATTGGGATGACGATTTTTTAAAGGAGTAAAGGAGCGAAGGAGCAAAGAAAAAAAGCCGTCCTCAGGTTCTGGCAGGCCAGGATCCGCTTGATGAAGTTGCCGTGAAAAGCCAGGTGCTGTTTGAGCCACGCTGAAAGCGTAGTGAGCCTGCCTGCGGTAGGCAGGTTCAGCTGGCTTAGGCTACGAATCGTTAGCGGATGGCCGAAGAACCAGGACTAGACTTTTTTGTTACTTTTTTACTCACAGCTTTTATATTGTTTTAGAGGTGTTCGTGAGCCCTACTGGGTTGGGCAATGCAAAAAAGTAAGGTTAATGATTCATGAGAAGTCAAATTTAAAATTCACCAGTGGTAGTAATGCAGGAATTGGAATGGTGTCGACAAAATATAATGCGGAAATGTACCCAATACACCACACTTTTAGGAAGTTTTCTATTTTCTTGGCACCCAGATCTCATAGATAGGAACTCCCTTGCTGCTCTTACCGGAATGATGCCAGTTGCCGTCCTTGAGCTCATAGTTAAAATCAAGGCTGGCCCCGACACGGGAATCATCTCTTGAAAAGAATTCAATGTTTTCAATGTACTTCCCACCTTTTGCTGTATAAGTGCCTCCTCCGGTACCCATGAACTCCTTGGTTTCTGTATTATAAGCGATCCATTGGAAGCGCGTTCCTGAAAGGATCTTCATGGTCTTTCGCGGCCCGTCGGTGTCTCGCATTTGGATCTCTCCATCTCTTTTTCTTCCGGAGATCAGCCAGGCGCCGGCAAGTTTTGTCTCATCTCCCTGATCGATGCGGTTAAAGACCACCTCACTGCCTTTTTCCTTTAGGGTCATCTCGGTAAGTTCGATCTCAATACTCACGGTATTGCCTACCCGCTGAGGGATGGTGCAATCCCATTCCACGGTTTCATGCATCGTATTGCCATCCAGGCGCCAGCTACCACCATTGGCTCTTAAAAAATTGCCGTTGTCGGCCTGGTAATAGGCTACCGATTGATAGTTCTCCGTAAATATGGCTACGATCCGGACGTCATCGCCATGGGCATTGACGGTAGTGGCCTCCCAGGCGCCTACAGGGGATTGTGCAAATAAGGGGCTGCAAAAGAATATGGAGGATAATGCAAGAATGAAAGACTTCATAACGTATTGGTTTAGAAATGTTTACTAAAAATACGAAATGTTTGTGAGGTAATGCCAACCTGCGCCAAGGCTTCGGTTGGTGAAACAGTTAAACAGTTAAACAGTTAAACAGTTATACCGTTATACAGGGATTTAGGGGCCAGCTGGCGCCAGGGATGGATAGTTATTTTAGGGATATGGGGATATGCAGTTGTATGGTTCTATCTGTGGAGCCTAATGGCAAATTCCAGCAATAAAATTGAAAACCATAGAGTGACAAGCTAACTCGTCCCTTTTCATCATCCGAAGCTTTAGCGTAAGGTGACAAACTCGCCCGCCAAGCCGAATTTATTTGCCGTAGGAAGAGGCATGGTCCCTCAAACTCGTCCCTGAAACTTGTTCCTCGAACTTATTCGAGGAGTACCTCGCATTGCTCGGTCAACCTTATTGGGGGTGCTTTACCCATTATCCCGGGACTGCTCACGCAGTCCTTTCGGGAAAGTCCAAATCTTAAATTCCAAACTCGTCCCTGAAACTTGTACCTCGAACTTAATCGAGGAGTACCTCGCTTTGCTCGGTCAACCTTTTTGGGGGTGCTTTACCCATCATCCCGGGCCTGCTCTCGCAGCCCTCGGCATTTTTTGTTTCCTGCCTTACACTAACAAGTTAGTGACGTCTGAAAACAAAAAATCCCGATCAACTTACGTTGACCGGGATGATGTGCACATGAGAGGAGTCGAACCTCCACGCCCGGAAGGCACTGCCACCTGAAGACAGCGTGTCTACCATTTCACCACATGTGCGTGTTGCCTTGTAAAGAACGTTACTTGTTTTTAGGCGGGGGCAAATCTAAATAAATTGTTTGAAATGGGAAAGCAGAGAAGGTGATTTTCTTTTTACTTGTGTGAAGGAAGCCCTCTCCCGAAAGCTTTCGGGACGTCCACGCTGTGAGCGTGGCCACCTTCTTGAAGGTTCTGTTGAGGAAGTATCCCTCATCCGTCCACGCTGTTAGCCTGGCCACCTTCTCCCTGAGGGAGAAGGATTCTAATTTCTAAAGTGTTTTTTTTCTCCTTTACGGGATGATTTCAGAAGTACTTACCCTTCCCCCGCTGGGGAGGACTGAGCGGTTAAAAAAAGGTCCAGTGGACCTTTTTAGCGAAAGGGCCAGCTGGCGCGTGGGAGTCATATAGCATCCAGATCGGAAGGGGTTGGGTTAAACTAATTTCTCTGTTTATTAATAGCCCATTCAGGATGAGTCAAAACATTTGGCAGATCGCCACGTTGGCCCAAATGGGCCATCTCGCGAAGACGAGAAACCACCCCGCCCTGCGGGCACCCCTCCTTGGAAAGGAGGGGAATAGTTTCGTTTCAAAAAAGTGTTTAGTACTTCCCGCCTGCGTACCTCCGTACCTCCGTACCTTCGTACCCTGTAACAATCTAACTATCCTCCAATCAGCATCTTGCATCGTATTCTCACTCTTACCAACTTTGAAATCCAACAAAAAAATGTATTTTTGCACTCGCTAAATTTTTATGCTATGACCGAATCTGGTAAGATAGAACTAATGGCTCCGGCCGGAAATTTTGAATCACTGCAGGCTGCCCTCGATAACGGGGCCGATTCTGTGTATTTCGGAGTGGAACAGCTCAATATGCGAGCCCGTGCCAGTATCAACTTTACCATGGATGATCTGCCGGAGATCACCCGAAGATGTAAGGAGAAAAAGGTACGTACCTATCTTACCCTGAATACGATTATCTATGATCATGACCTCACCCTGATCAAAACCCTGCTGGATAAAGCCAAAGAGGCAGATATTACAGCCGTCATAGCAATGGACCAGGCCGTTATCGCCTATGCGCGACAGATCGGGATGGAGGTGCATATCTCTACCCAGATCAATATTACCAATATTGAGACCGTACGCTTTTATGCCATGTTTGCCGATACCATGGTGATGAGCCGTGAGTTGAGCCTGCGGCAGGTGAAAAAGATCTGTGATCAGATCGAAAAAGAACAGATCAAAGGTCCGTCAGGAAACCTGGTAGAGATCGAGATCTTTGGTCATGGAGCTCTTTGTATGGCCGTATCCGGGAAGTGCTATCTGAGCCTTCACTCTCATAACTCGTCTGCAAACCGAGGAGCCTGTAAGCAAAACTGCAGAAAGAAATACACCGTGATCGATCAGGAAAGTGGGTTCGAGATCGAACTCGATAACGAATATATGATGTCGCCCAAGGACTTGTGTACCCTCGACATTCTTGACCAGGTGATCGATTCGGGGGCCAAGGTGCTTAAGATAGAAGGTAGGGGCAGAGCTCCTGAGTATGTGGCCAGGGTGATCAAAACTTATCGGGAGGCTATTGATGCCTATGACGAAGGAACTTACAACAAGGAGAAGGTAACTGCCTGGATGGAGGAGCTGAGCAAGGTATATAACAGAGGGTTCTGGAATGGGTACTACCTGGGGCAGAAACTCGGAGAATGGAGTGACGGACCCGGGTCGCAGGCCACTCAGAAAAAAGTATATGTGGGTAAAGGCGAGCACTTCTTCCCAAAAGCCGGTATTGCCCAGTTCAAGATAGAGGCCTATGATATCAAGGTAGGAGATAAACTGCTGGTAACCGGTCCGACAACAGGGGTAGAAGAGTTTGAGCTCACCGAAATGATGGTGAATGATGACAAGGCTGAATCGGCTAAAAAAGGAGATTCTGCCACCTTTAAAACAGATTTCAGAGTTCGTCTTTCTGACAAACTTTATAAAATAGTTTCTGCATAGTGGTTGTAGTTACCTTACAAAGAGAAAAATGTATCGGGTGTAACTACTGCGTAGAACTGGCCCCCGGGCAGTTTCAGATGTCTAAAAAGGACGGAAAAAGCGTACTGCTGCACTCTAAGGAGAAGAAGGGGTTCTTCACCATTAAATCTCACGACAATACCATCTTTGATCCTTGCAAGGAAGCTCAAAAGGCTTGTCCGGTAAAGATCATTGTTACGAAGATGATTTAGTTTTAGCTAAGGAGCAAAGGAGCAAAGGAGCAAAGGAGCTAAGGAACTAAGGAACTAAGGAGCTAAGAAGTAAAGATGTGAAGAGGCGAAGAAGCTGAGGATATGCGTGTCTTTGCGAGCCGTAAAAGTTGCGACGTGGCAATCTCCCTATAACAGTCCGGACTACCTAAGAATATATTTCATTTGAAGTAATGAATAGTTCTGGGGATTTTTTCCAGCATTTCGGTGTTCAGGATCTTCGATTGTCCTGATGATCGTTGTTTCACTAATGTAACATAGAGCATCGCAGTAAAACAAAAAAGATTGCCGCGTCAGGGATTTGCCCTTCCTCGCAAAGACGATTAGTTCGCAAACTGCAAAAAAAAACTGCCCCGGTTATCCGGGGCAGTTTATGAGATCAATGAGATTACATAGTACTAATCATCCTCATACTCATTATCGTAAGAGTCATCTTCAAAGTCGCCACAGACTTCTCCATGGGCGATGAGGTATATAGATCCCGACAGGCCGTCAACGGTATAGGAGTCTTCTTTTGCATAATCCAGGTTTTCATTTTTACCGGGATATTGACCGGGTGCAACGGTTGGCCTTCCGTTTTTGCTTTCAGGATATAGTTCGGTGCCTGCATAGAAATGCGTTTCGGTGATATAGAACCCATCCATCATTTCATAGGTGGCTGTCAGCGAACCTTCCATATAGGTAACATGGAGGTAACCCACCAGGGTTCCCTTTTCAGTATCGCACTGTCCGGCTCCTGCCCAAAGTTCCAGTTTGCCTTCAAAGCCTTCCTCCAGCGGATTGGTCCACCCCCAGCGCTGAAAAGCCGGATCGGTATCATTAAAGCACATGCCTTCGGTATCTTTGGCAAACATGGTTTCACAACCGGTAATAATATTTTCACAGTGAAATTTCAGATCGTCTATAGCTCCTGAATTGTTGAGGTTCAATACCATTTTGACCACCCCTGGAGTGCTTTCCAGGTCAACCATTTGTTTTCCGTTATCATTCATAGGCAGGATCTCCTTTTCCAGAAGCAGGTTGTCTTCTCCGTCAAAAAGTCTTACAAAGGTGCCTTCTCCCTTGCTCTCTCCATCAAGATCGATCATCAGAAAGGAATCCATGGTAACGCTTCCGCTGCCATATCCGGAAAAGTTAATCTCGTAATAGGATCCTTCCACAAAACTGTCGTCTGGATCTTCACTGTCAAAGTCTTCTGTAATTATTAAGAGGTTGTTTTGAGCCGTATCGTTAGAGGCTTCATTTCCATCGCTGCTGGAATCAGATACTCCGGGGCCACCGTATTGCTGATTGGGAGTGCCCAGATCAATATCTTCTCCTGTTGGGTTGTTGGAATCAAAGATCATTGCCGCATTTTGCCCCGGAAAATCGGGATTTTCAGCGTAAATGCTAATTTCTCCCGTACATCCGCCGGGAACAACGACCTCAATAAGGTCGCCTGCAGCATACCCCTCGTCAAAGGTAATGGTGGCTGGTTCACTGATCACGGCCTTTGAATAGACCTCTAATAGTTTTTCTTCTTCAGAGAGTTCAGATGTCTGACACCCAAACATAATTAAAGTTGCAAATAATGCCGCTCCGAGAACTCGTTTCATTGTAATAGGTTATTGATTAACAGCCCTTTAAATTACATATATTGCTGATTGTCAAGTAAGTAAATTCGTTCTAGTTCTAGTAAAAACGTTGTAAGAATAATGTGTTTTGAATTATCGAAATTTATGGTAACCAGGTGTAGTGAATCAAATATTTTTATTCTGCAAACTGCTTAACTTGTTGATATTCAAAAAAGAAAATATTTATTCGTTTTTTACAATCTATATACTATGCATGCATAGTATATTTGCAGTGTTGAATTTTTGAATAGAGAGTTGAGCGGGAATCAGAATAGCGTAAGCATCCCGTATCACTAAAAAATATTACTTATCCTACTTGAGATAAGACCGAATTCCGCCCCATTGGAATTCGAATTACGATCTCATAATTAGTTGGTTTTGATTATTTAAGTTGGTTGGTTAGAAAGGTTGCTCATTTGGGTAACCTTTTTTTTTAGATGAAAGAGTCAAGACAAAAGAATCAAGATAACTTACTTCTGGTTCAAACCTGGTCTACTATACAGAAAAGGCATTGAGTAAGATTTGGAAGATTGCCACGCTCCGTTTAAGCGGAGATCACAAAGACGAAAAAAAACATACCTAAGAGCTGATAGGCAGGCTCGTTCCTCAAACTCATACTCCCTACTCACTCTCATCACTGCCCAACATCCCTGCACACACTCCCCCCAGCAATCAGGTAAATGTCTCCCTTCAGATCGTCTATGGTAATAGCACCTTCTGTGGCGTATTGAATATCCTGTATCAGCGAGAAGGCCTCAGGATCTATGGTGTAATTTCCATTGGCATCCTTAGGAAATTTATCTTCGCCGGCATAGAACAATGCTTCGGTTAAATAGAAGCCTTCCAGCATTTCAAAGCGGATTTCCAGGACACAATCCTTGTAAGAAACATAGAGTTCTCCCGCAAGAACTCCATTAGAGATATCACATCCGGCAGCTCCCATCCATAGTTCCAGGGTACCCTCATATCCATCTTGTATTAAGTTGGTCCATCCCCACTGGTCTGTGCTTATACCTTGCTCATCTATAAAACAAAGTGCATTTTCATCTCCGGCAGAGATCCTTTGGCATTGAAAATCATCCTGGCGATTACAGGTAAAGGTGATGTTGTCAATAGCTCCTGAATTGTTCAGGTTGATCACCATTCTTTCTACACCTTCGGTGTTTTCCAGGTCGATCAGGCGAACCTCATTATCTTGTCCGAGAGGAATGGGTTTGGTTAACAGCAGTTCATCATCTTTTCCGTACAAATTTACCACAGTGGCTTCTCCAAGGCTTGCTTCGTCTACATCGATCAACAGAAAAGACTCCATAGTCACATAACCATCACCGTATTTGGTGAAATTAAACTCATAGTACGAACCTACAATAAAACTATCGTCAGGATCCCGTCTGCTAAAGTCTTCGGTAATGATCAGGACATTGCCCAGGGCCTCCTGGTTAGAGTCTTGTATCCCGTCTTTTGACCTCCCCGGACCACCGTAACCCTCGTTAGGTGTACCCAGGTCCCAGTCGTCGCCGGTGGGGTTTGCGGAATCGAAGATCATAGCTGCATTTTTAAAAGGAAATCGTGGATTTTGAGCGTATAGGTATACCTTGCCTCCGCATCCGTCAGGATTTACCTTGTATACGTAATCACCGGCTTTAAAGTTGTGGTTCGGTTCATCAAAAGTTATGGTAACAGATTCTGTAAAGGGGAGCATCTCTTCCGTTTCGGAAAACCAGGCATCTTCATTTGGGTCCGTCGAACGACAGGACCACATCGCTAACAGGATAATGAAGGCCAGGCGATAAACCTGTTTCATTGTTAATAGGTATTACTTTAACTTAGCTTAAATTACGTAAAATATTGCAAATCAGATAATTAAATAGTTGTTTTACCACTTTTGAATTGCCAGGTTTCCTTTAGCATTTCATGATATATTAAGAAAAAGTGTAACAATTCAGTCCAAAACTCAACTCATTAGATATTCATCAACCAAAATAAACAAGCCTTATGAAAGGAATTTTCACCTTGATCTGCAGCTTTATGCTGTTCTTACAGCTAACTGCTCAGGATACCGTAAACACCAACTGGAAAGAGGATATAAGCTACCTCAAAGAACTTATTGACAGTGAGTACCCCTTTCTGTATAAAAAGATCAGCAAAGATGATTTTCATGCTGCAGCCTCAGAACTGATGGCCCAAGCCGAAGATGCAGAAGATCATGAAATGGTCGTTGGATTAATGAAGCTGGTATCTTCTTTTGGATACGGACATACGAGTGTAGGATTGCGGGATACGCCCTTTTCGTTGCGGCAACTTCCTTTGAACTTAAAGGAATTTAAGGACGGGATTTATATAGAAGGTTCTCAGGAAGCCTTTGCAGCAGATGTCGGGGCCAGGGTTTTGAAAATTGCAGGGGAGGACGTAAAAGAGGTCTATAAAAAAGTATACCCCTATTTTCCTGCTGAAAATTCACAATTCTTTAAAGCTTATGGAATGAACTTTCTTATCACCACCGAGCTGTTGGCCGGGGAGGGGTTGATAGAAAATCCTTTGTCTGAAGTAAGCCTTACTTTGTTGAAAGATGGCCTTGAATACCAGCGGGTATTCGCTCCTATGGAAAAGGGTGAACGCGCTCCAACCGCATATGGTTACACCAAAAATGACGAGGGATGGATAAGCGCCAGGGATACCACATCAAGCCCAAATTATCTAAAGCATTTAGACCGTATTTACTATAGTGAATATATGCCTGACCATAATACCATGTACGTGCGGCAAAGTCAGATACAGGATGACTCATTGATGGCCATCCCTGAGTTTTATGACAAGGTCTTCCGGGAAATAGAAGAAAAGAATATAGAGAAGCTGGTAATAGACGTCCGCTTAAATGGAGGAGGAAACAACTATAAGAACAAAGCTGTTCTGAAAGATATTATTACGCATCCTGAGATCGATTCTCTGGGGCATCTTTTTGTGATACTCGGAGACCGTACCTTTTCAGCCTGTCAGAACCTGGTTAATGAACTTGACAATTATACCAATGCCGTTTTTGTTGGAGAGCCTACCGGAGAGAATATCAACTTTTACGGTGATAATAATAAGGAAGAACTGCCACATAGTAAGATACCTGTATACCTGAGTTTCGCCTGGTGGCAGGATAAACCCCAATGGGAAAACCAGCAATGGCTGCCGCCGCATGTGGCTGTTCAAATGAGCTTCGAGGAGTTTGTGAACAACCAGGATCCCGTTCTGGATGCCGCATTAAACTTTGATGATGATGGCTTTATTCTTGACCCTATGGGGCATCTCACGACCTTGTTCATGAAAGGCGATATTGAGACGCTTAAAAAGGATGCCTTTATGCTGTCTAAAGATGAGCGGTATACCTTTTTTGACCTGGAGTCCAGGTTTGTTGAAGTAGGAGAGCGCTTGGCGAATACCGGACAGGTTAATGAAGCCATGTTTGTGTACCAGTTAAATACCGAATTGTATCCTGAATCAGTTGCTTCCTGGTATGGACTGGCCAAAACTCTGAAAAAGAGTGGTAAAATGGAGGAGGCCAAAGGTGCCGGGCAAAAAGCGCTGTCACTCGCTAAAGATCAAACAGAATTGCAAACAGAACTCAAAGGCTTTCTCGAGGATTTCTAAGAACGGCTGATGATTAATGATGTTAAGTTTATACTAAATACTTTTTAATTATTGATACATCAATTAATTTAGTAGTGGAATTCAATCATCAACCAATAATGAACAGTTTAATCAAAACTCTGACCATTATTCTGCTGACACTCTTTTTAAACCTTTATGTTTTATAAGGGTTTAGCAGAAATGTAATCCTAACCAACCAAAAAATACGGGAGAGAATTTAAATCCCCCAAAGCTCCCTGCCACCCCCATGGCGGGGATTCTTTTTTTGAAGTAAAGGGGCAAATTAGCGAATTGGCAAATAGGCGAATAGACTGAAGTTACCGACTTACGAAGAGTTGATCAATTTTACGGTTCTCCAATTACTCAGTTTTAAAATATCCTGACCACAGACCATCTTTAATTCTCGACTCCCGACTCCCGACTCCCGACTCACCATTTCACTCCTGTCAATTCCCATTGTCCCAATGCGATCGGGATATTCCCAATAGCATTGAGACCGTCAAAGAATTCTTTTAATACAAAGGGCTCATTTTGCAGTTCCTTCATCTTCGCATATTCTTTCAGAGCTTCTTCCACCAGGTATTTCCCGGTAATATAGCTGGTACCGTACCCGGGTTGTCTCAGGTATAGATGTTGTTCGAAAATAAGAAGTTCTTTTTCTGTTTTCATCCAGCC
Source organism: Robertkochia marina (assembly GCF_004799345.1). Classification (GTDB taxonomy): domain Bacteria; phylum Bacteroidota; class Bacteroidia; order Flavobacteriales; family Flavobacteriaceae; genus Robertkochia; species Robertkochia marina. The sequence goes on along the minus strand of NZ_SSMC01000001.1, from coordinate 59,158 downwards.
TCGAGGAGTGTATTCTGAGTGGATGCCTGCGGCCTCTTCCATGGTCATTTCATTGGCATGGGCGTAGAGTGATCCGAGTCCCCTGGCGGCTCTTTGTGCGATCATGATGTAGACGATCTCCCTGGCCCTGGGATTATCATCGTAAAGGCCGGCCTGCATGAATAGCTCTTCTACAGCTGTTGCCATGCCTTCATTGCGGGAATCAAAAATATTGTAAAGTACAGCGTCTTTTCTTATCGGATTTGGATTGGGTTCCAGGTCCATTCTTGCCAGCTCGAACCAATGATAGAAATGAGAGAATAAGGGTTTTGGATCAAGGTGGGCCGTTATCCAGAAAAAGTTTCGGGTTTCTTCAGGAACAAAACGACCCAGGTGGGCTTGAAGGGCGGGTTCAAAATAGTCTTTTACGGTTACAATGTCGTTCTCATCTAAAAAGCTGAGTAACTCTTCTGCAGCCTTTTTTGCCAGCGTATCGTAAGCCTCAGCATCCCTGGCCGGTTCCAGTGGTGGGAGATGTCTGTTGCGGTGTTCTTCCAGTTTAAGCGAAGCCCATGCCCGTGCCAATTCTCTTTTTAACAATATGACTTCATCCTCCCAGGTAAGGGGAACCAAATGGACATTTTGCTGGTACCAGGTGTAATTGTCTTTTCCAATTCCCGACGGGCCGGTTTTTTTATCGGCTTCAGACTTTAACCATTCAGCCAAATCAAGGGTGGAGGTTTTGGCTTCGTCGATCACTGCCAAAAGTTTGGTGTCATCACCAACTCCTGCCAAAGTTTTGAGGTTTTCAAGGTCGGCAGCCTGGGTTTCAATATCCCGAATCCCGGCAACCCAAAGATCGCGGGCATTTCCTGTAAGGTTAGTTTTTGCCTGGTCGTTCAATGCGGGTATGATCTTTAGGGAGGCGATAAACGCCTCGCGCTGCTCTTGTGATAATGGGAATTTGTATTGCCATACCTCGGTAACAGCATGATGGGTAGGACCTTCATGGGCCGGAACATCACTTCGGGAGGTCCAGATCGATTTATAAAATGCAGGATCTCTTTCCCAGGGTTTCAGAATATTTTGATTGAAATCATAGCCGTTCATTTCTGCCCATACAATATACCAGTCTGCCTTCTCTGAGGGGGTCCAGTTTGTGGTGTCAATAGCCTCCAGGGCGGCTCTGAGTTCCGTAAAAACCGGCCACTTTTTTTGAAAGGTTTCGCGGCTATAATCAGGAGCCCCTTCTTTTAATGGGGGGAGCTCAAAAGCTCTCCATTTTTTAAAAAGGGCTGTGAGTTCAGGATGACTTTTTTTCTGGTCACCTTCCGTCTGCGCCAGAGCATGAAATGAAGGTGTGAGTAAAGAAAGGAGACAAAACAGCAGAAAGAAAGATCGGATATTCATATGGTTAGTTATTGTAGTCGGTTGGTTTGTAGGGGTGAAGTTCTAAATCTACTCCCTGATCCATGACCGAAAATTTTTACTTTCTATCAAAGAAACAAATTTTTAAATACATTGCAGATGAAAGCTTTTAAACTGTCATTTTCATGATTCGGTATGTACTGATAATTTGTTTTGGTCTTTGTTTCGGTGTAAATGCCCAGACCCTGGATTTTGAACAACTACAACATTTAAAGATCCGGAATATAGGCCCGGCCAATATGAGTGGGCGTATTACCGACATTGCCGTGGTAAATGCCGATATGAAGACTATTTATGTGGGAGCTGCCTCCGGAGGGGTATGGATGTCGGAAAATGGGGGCTCGGCCTGGAGGCCGATCTTTGATGAACAACCCACACAGAATATAGGGGCGGTAGCTGTTGATCAAAGCAATCCTGATATCATTTGGGTAGGCACAGGGGAAGGAAACCCGAGAAATTCCATGAACCTTGGGATGGGAATTTTTAAAAGCGAAGACGGAGGTAAGACCTGGAAGCACATGGGGCTGGAGCATACCAAAACCATTCACAGGATCCTGGTGCACCCGTCCAACGGGAATATAGTTTATGCTGCTGCCATGGGCGATCCCTTTACTCCCGGTGAACATCGGGGGCTTTATCGTTCGGTTGACGGGGGAGGGCACTGGCAAAAGATCCTTTATACCAATACCTCCACCGGGGTGGGCGACCTGGTGATGGACCCTGAGAATCCCGATAAACTTTTTGCTGGCATGTATGAGCATCGCCGCACCCCATATTCGTTTACCTCGGGTGGCCCCGGTTCCGGCTTATTCATCTCATCAGATGGGGGCGATACCTGGCAACAACTGGGGCCGGAGCATGGATTACCTGATGGAGATCTCGGCCGCATAGGCATTGCCATTGCCCCAAGCAACCCCCAAAGGGTTTATGCCAAAATAGAGGCCGAAAAGAATGCCCTTTATCGCAGTGATGACGGGGGGTATACCTGGCAGATGATCAATGATGATCCTAAATACACCAATAACCGACCATTCTATTTTCAGGATCTTGCGGTGGATACCAAAGATCAGGATAGATTATATAATATCTATCAGCCCCTTTCTGTGAGTTACGATGGGGGAGAAACCTTTGACCCAACCCCTATGATCCCGGCCGATGAAACCAAAGGGATCCATGCCGATTTCCATGCCTTTTGGGTGAATCCCGAAGATCCTGAACATTTTATGATCGGGGGCGATGGCGGATTGGGCATTACCTACGATCATGGCAAGAGCTGGTATTTCCCGGAAACGATCCCGGTGGCTCAATTCTACCATATCAATGTGGATGAAGAAACCCCTTTTAATGTCTATGGCGGGATGCAGGATAACGGCAACTGGTCAGGACCGGCCTATACCTGGAAAAGGGGAGGTATACGAACCCTTTATTGGCAATACCTGGTTGGGGGAGATGGATTTTATATCGCACCCGACAGGCAGAACCCGAGATTTGGATATGGCACCTCTCAGAACGGAGATCTTTACAGGTACGATAAACTTACGGGATATTATTCAAGTATTGCGCCTCAACCGGAATCAGCGGATGATCCCTTGCGCTTTAATTGGAATGCCGGTTTTGCCAAAGATCCGTGGAATGAAGACGGATTGTATTACGGCTCACAATACGTGCACAAAACAACTGATAAGGGAGCTACCTGGAAGATCATCTCTCCTGATCTTAGCACCAACAATCCGGAGCACCAGAAGGGCGATTACGGCGGACTCACTCTTGACGTTTCCGGGGCAGAGAACTATAATAGCATACTCACCATTGCTCCCAGTGCTCTGAACAAGGATATGATCTGGGCAGGTACCGATGATGGCCGGGTACATCTTACCAGGAATAGTGGGGGCACCTGGCAAGATATTACCGCAAATATCAAAGGGTTGCCCCATGAGGCATGGATCACCCGAATCTACGCCTCCCGATACAGGGAATCGGCAGCATGGATGGTGGTTAACAATTACCGAAAAGGAGATTATGCCCCCTATTTATATAGAACGGAAGATTACGGAAAAACCTGGACCCCTATGGTTGATGAAAATGATGTAAGGGGCTATGCCTTATCCTTCGTACAGGATCCGGTAGAAAAAGACCTGGTTTTTCTGGGTACTGAGCACGGACTTTGGGTGAGTATCAATGAGGGTAAAGAATGGGCCCCGGTCAAGAATGGTTTTCCATCAGTATCAACCACCGACCTGGTGATACAGGATAAGGAATCGGCCCTGGTGATCGGAACCTTTGGACGTTCTATATGGATTCTCGATGATCTGTTGAGTCTGCGGGCGATCGCAGGAGGGAAAATGAATTCAGGGATCACCGGCTTGCCGGTTAATGAGGTAGTGCAGGTAAAAGGACTTTTTATAGCACCTCCCGGTAATATCTGGACAGGGTTTCATACTACTTTTGAAGGAGAGAACCGCCCGTTTCAAAAGGTGGAAATTCCTTTTTACCTGAACAACCTAAAGCCAACCGACTCCCTGGTAAGCGCCGTTATTTATAATGCCGAGAACAAAGAGATCAACCGGGTTAGCAAAACAGACCTCGTAAACGGATTAAATTATATCACCTGGCAGCTCGATGAAAAGGCAACAGTATTGCCCGGGACTTGGGTTACAGAGGAGTCGAGGGGTATTCCGGTTTTACCGGCAACCTATAAGGTGATGCTGGAGTATGGTAGCCATCAGGATACCACAATGGTTAAGGTAGTGTCTGACCCTCGCTTCGATCTGCCGGATGAGGTTGATAAGGAGCTTTACAGGTTTCAAAAGGCGGTAGATGCTCACGTAAGGGAGCTTACCGAACTAATGAACGGGCTGAAAACACAAAAGGAGTCTTTTGAAGCCATGGAGGACTATTATGAGAAAAGCGATACCAATGTACTTCCGGAGGAAATAAAGAAGTTCGGGGAAGTATTAACCTCCTTAGAGCAACAGGTAAAACCCACTCCCGATGAACGCCAGGTGGGGGCATGGCAATCCCAAACCATCTCAGCATACAGTGCAACCAGGGCTGCACAGAAGGCGGCCATGTCTCGTACCACGGTACCATCGCCCCACGATTGGGAGCGACTGGAAATGGCCAAAGAGCTTACTGCAGCCTTTATAAAGCAGTACAGAAGTTTTAACCGGGAATATTGGGAGCCTATACAAACCAAATACAAGAAGGAGTATCCGGATTGGTTTAAATAATGAATGGTTAATCCAGGCGGGCTTCAGCTTCGATCTCCACCAGGTATCCTTCACCAACCAGTTTTCCTTGTACCAGGGTATTCGCCGGGTTAATGCCGTCAAAGCGTTTTCCGTGGGCCCTGGCTACGGCTTCCCAGTGTTCAAGGTCATGTACGAATATGCGTGTTCTGACCACATCGTTTAATGATCCTCCTAATGAGGCGATAGCTCCTTCTATCTTATCAATGATGTAATGGGCTTGGGCTGCAGGGTCGAGTCCGCCAATACGAAGGTCACCATGGGTAGCTGTGGTGCCTGATACAAATATGGAATTCCCTTTTCTAACGGCCCTGGAATAGCCTGCAAACCATTCCCAAGGGGTGCCGCTGAATACCTGGTGTCGGTCCGGTCCGGTTTGTACCGCGTCAAACACAGGAGGAATGGTTTCCAGGTGATGGCTCAGGTCTCCGGAAGCTGTAAGGAAAGGAGGTTTCCGGTACTCATCTCCACAGTCGCCCGGCACCGGCTGTAAAGGTCCTTGTACTTCGCGAATTCGATCAATATCTTCGGGGTCAAATTCGATATTCAGCATCTCCCGGTGGTCCCTGATGTGGTTGCGTTCTCCCAGCCGGGCTCCTATGATCACCGCAGCCACATGCTGGTTTTCCAGCATATACCGGCTGGCTATATTGGCTATAGAAGTTTCGTGCTTTTTGGCTATACTATCCAGTACCTTAAGTATATCCTGAAACATACTCCAACCTCCTACGGCATCAATGAATCGTTTGTATTTCATCTGCGACCATGTGGTTAAGGAGTCCATCTCCGGTTCCGGTTTTCCCAGCCATTTATCAGAAAGAAAGCCCCCGGCAAGAGTGCCGTAAGCCAATAACTTCACCCCATATTCATTGCAAACCTCTGCCATTTCCTTTCTGGCGCGGCAATCAATAACAGAATGGGCAACCTGGTTGCTAACAATGGGAATACCGCTGGCCAGGGCTATTCTGAGGTGAGGGGCATCAAAATTGGTGACCCCGATGTTTTTAATGAGCCCTTCCTTCCTCAGTTCATCCAGGTAGAACAAGGCATCTATCCAATTAGGGTCCGGATAGTGCCAGGCATGAAACTGCATCAGGTCGATACTTTTTTGGCCCATGCGTTCGAGTGCAGAGTTTACGGCTTCCCGAACCGTTGTAAGAGTGATCTTTCCGGGTTTTGGCACCCATTTGGTAAACAGTTGAATACTATCGGGATCTGAAGAATTATTTTTGAAGGTCCCGGCAATGATCTCACTCGAGCCGTAGTGGTCGGCCATATCAAAGGCTGTAAATCCGGCTTCGTTGTAGGGCTGCATAAAATGAGCTGTGGCGGCCGGGTCTAAGGTTTCTCCGTGTCGTTCCATATCGGCGATCTGCCAGAGACCGATCACCACCCGTGGGATCTGAAGACTTTCGGAGAGTTGGAAATGTGTTTTCATATTATTCGTTTGGGAGAGTTTTAAAGTTGGAGGTTCCTGTGTTTGTGGAAGACACCTTTTGCCAATGATACCGGAATATAAAGCTTCCTAACACCATGACCAGGAGCCATACATAGGTGGAATGAAAATACCACGCCTCTACCTCTTTGGAGAGGTCTTTGTAAATATGGATCACCAGGAATAAAGTGATCAGTGCGATCCCGGTGATGCCTGTAACCAGCTGTAGTTTTCTGTTTCGAAATACCGTTATGGCTCCGGCCAGTTGGGGGTTCACTCTTGGAATGCTTAAGAGGGTAACAGACATAAGCAGGAAATTGACCAGCATGGCAATGACCATGATGTCGATGCCCAGGAAGAAGTCTCCTGCAAAATGAGATCCTAGCACGCCGATACTTGCAATGATTCCCGCAATGATTAGCGCCACGTAAGGAGTGTGATTTTTAGGATGTACCTGTGAAATCGCTTTTGGAAAAATACCATCACTGGCCCAGGCAAACATAAGCCGGGAAACAGAAAGCAACATGGCCGGTAAGTCGTTAATCAGTGCAATGGCCGCTCCGGCCAGAATGGCAATATCCCAACCTGATGGCAGGATCAGGCTCAACATTCCGGGAGCTGTGATATCTGTTGTTTGTGCCTGCAACGCTATATAACTCCAGGGTACCATATGATACACAGAGGCCGTAAATAAAAAATAAAAAGTACCTACCCCCAGGATGGCCAACAGGATGGCAAGGGGAAGGTTGCGGGTTGGATTTTTAGCTTCGCTTCCGGTTTGTGCGATGGCGTCAAAACCAATAAAACTGGAGAACAACACTGCTGCGGCCGATAAAAAGGTTACCCAGTTAAAAGGCTTCTCGTTAACCGGGATAAAGGGAGTAGCAGCCGTGGTCTCCAATGCAATTACATAGTCATTGGTGTCATAGAATAGACCGGAGACGATCACAATACCTCCAAGGGCAAAGATCAGCACCACCATAGGCAGTAATAACCGTGAATAGGTTTGTATTCCCTTGAAATTGATCCATACAAAAAACCAGATCATACCGAGGCTTAGCACAACCCTGATCCAGGGTATAGTCAGCAAATGTGCAACCTGATCCATATGGGTTACCACGGCGATATCGCGAACAAAAGGGATGGTCAGATAGGCGATAACCCCGATCACGATGGAGAGGCCAAACCATTGCGAAAAACTGGCAACAAAACCCAGGTAAGGATGAAGTCCTCGACTGGCGTAGAGGTAACTCCCTCCGGCGCGAGGCATGGCGGAGGAAAGAATGGCAAAGGCCAAACCGGCCATCAGCGCAGGCAGGGCAGCAAATACGAAGGCCCACAGCACATAGGGGCCGATCTCCGGCACGCTGCGGTGTATCATGAAAGGAACAATATTGATAGAAGCCCCTACCATCGATGATACCCCGGTGGCGGTAACCACAAGAAGTCCCATCTGTCTGGTTAGTTTAGCTTTAGCAGGTTTTTTCATGGGTGGGGAATTTACGAATGAAATTCCATGTAAGTATTTTAGTACGTGTTAAATTTTTCGGTGAAGATTCAAGAGATAAGAATCAAGAGTCAGGAGAAATACCGCAACGAACTATTTTGAAGTTTAAAGATTACAAATTTTAGCGTATATGTACTATATTGAAGACTTTGATACCCTGTGCTTTATCGTTTTAAGGAATCGGGAAGTTCAGGGATAAATTGACCAACCATGAAACAAATATTACCCACTTTGGTCTTAACGATGTATTTAATCTTCTTTTTTGTTGGTTTTAATAGCTCTGAATCCATTCAGAAAACTATTGATAGTAAAAACGTTTCTTATCGGTTAGCGGAAGGGTGGCCACTTATGTCCCCGACATTTAAATTAGGTAACCCTACGGGAATAGGGATTGATTCCAATGGTGACGTTATAATATTTCACCGTGCTAACCGTATTTGGACTGAGCCCATGCCTAAAGATCTTATCGACCGTAATACGGTTGTTAAATTAGACCCTAAGACAGGCCAAATTAAGGAGGAATGGGGTAGCAACTTATTTGTCATGCCCCATGGATTGGAGGTGGATAAAGATGATAATGTTTGGGTGACAGATGTAGGGCTCCACCAGGTGATGAAGTTTGATAAGCATGGGAATTTACTCTTGACTCTTGGTGAACCCGGAGTGAACGGAAGTGATGCACTTCACTTTGATATGCCTACCGATGTGGCAGTAGCATCCGATGGTAGTTTTTACGTGTCTGATGGGTATGGTAACAGTCGTGTAATGATGTTTTCATCAGAAGGTGATTTCTTGATGGAATGGGGAACAGAGGGTGAAATGGAGGGTGAATTCATTACCCCTCACGGCGTAGATCTGGATAATGAAGGGAATGTTTATGTTGCTGATAGAGAGAATAATCGGATTCAAAAATTTAATAAAGAAGGAGGTTTTTTAAGATCATGGAAAAACCCGGATGCTAAACAATTATATGCTTTAGCATTTGACACATTTAACCAGACGTTATTTGCTATTGATTTTGATTTTACTGACCAAGATCAAGGATGGAAAATACATGGTTCGGATATTATGGGTTTTAGTTCTGATCTTGAGCCAAAAATTAAATTTGGAAGAACCGGTAATTATCAAGGCCCGGTTACCAGGTATCACGATATCGCGGTAGACCCTGAAGGAAATATTTATGTGGGAGATATCCTGGGAAACAAGGTTCAGAAATTTATCAAAGAATAACACAATTCAAATCGATACGTTGATCAAACTGCCGATCATTGAAAATATGTGCTTTTAATCAGAAATTCCTCGGCATTTTCCATCATCAGGATATCATTTAAAGCTTGTGTCTTGTCATCCGCCTTGTCATAATAGGCCTTACATATTTTATACCCTATAGCGTACCCCAACAATCCGGGGTTGTCCTTTTGGTCGAGTGAATCCCAAAGCCAATACTTTTTATTTTGAGATTGAAGATCTTCCTTGAATCTGACTTTGAGGGCTTCTTCGTTTTCTTCTATATAGGTGAGTGATTTGGTTCGGGTAATATCATCGTTTACCAGCCAGGTGATGAATTCTGCGCCTCCTTCTCTCAGGCAGATCCCCAGCATATTTTCGGAGCTGCTGTAGAGGCTCACATACTTTTGTCCACCCATGGCCATAGCCTGCTGAAAGTGGGTGAGCTCATGGGTGGTCAGTTTTTTTAATTTTTCCATATTGTCAGCCACCCTTTCTACAGTGATTAACTGCCCTACCATAGAGGCTTGTCCGATACCTCGATTAGCATCAACCAGGAGCCATGTGGGAGCATACATAGCGTTAGGCAGTATTGTGCTGTAGGTTTTCATGAGTTCTTTGTACCGGGCTTCTGTCTCCCTGATGTTACTCAGCATAGATGGGATCAGGCCGTAACGATCCGGGTACTTTGTTAATGCTTCTTTTAACATCTGGGGTGTTAGCTGATGCCGGTTGATGAATTCTTTAAGACCCGGAGTTGCACGGTCAAAGTAAAAGGTTTGCAATACTGCCAGGGTATCACTGTTATTTTCGAGTTCCTGGTAAGCTTCAACAAAATGTTCTATATCGCTGTAATAGAGTTCCGCCTGTTCCGGATCGGTAGGGAAGGAGGGTTGGGCGTTCGAGATGAAAGAGAATAATATGAATAGCAGGGTAAGGGGAAAGGGACTTTTGCAGCTACTGGCTAAAAGTTTCATTTTTAATTGGTTTTGATGGTTATTTATTTAATGACGAGTGGGGTGGGTGGTTTGTTACACCTGGGGAGTAATGCATTTTTGCTTAGATTGGATCAGTTGAGGTTGAAATATGTTTATTTAATAAAAAAACACTCAATATCATGAGAATCATCTCTGTCAGGTTCCATGCTGACGGTATACCTCATGAAATATCTTGTAATGGCTAGACAATCATATTTTTCAATGCCTTGTAACTGGAATTATTCTTAAATTGTAATTATAACAGAACAAAAAAAATGCAGGCGCAAATAAGTTAAATGGCATTTAAATTTTTTAAATACCAGGACAAGCCAATTACCTTCTTGATGTTCTGGTTCAAAAAATCCCCCGTCCCATTTCTAAATAATTTTATAGAGTAGTAATTATAATTTCTTAAGAAATGAGAAGCATACCTCTTGTTTTTTGCGTTACGATCATTATGTTATTTTTAAGCTGTGGGGAAGATGAGCAGCCGACCTTATCAGAAGGTAATGATCTTATTCTATTTCGGTTTGAGTCAGTAAAGAATCCATCACTAAATATAGATATCAACGGTGTAATTGATAATGATAACGGAAGTGTTGAATTGATCATTCCTGATGGTGTAATTGAGGAAGAGGTGTCACAATTCATAGCAACATTTGAGGTTTCTACTAATGCCAGTGTTTATGTTGGGGAGACTAGACAGGTGTCAGGTGAGTCCGTCAATGATTTCAAATCCCCTGTAAACTATATAATCAGGGCCGAAAATGGGACTGAGCAAGTCTATAGAGTAAGCGTTACAAATCTTACCAAATCCGATGAAAATGATTTTCTGACCTTTAGTTTTCAATCGGTAAACAATACAAGCCTTAATGAGGATTTTATTGGGGAGATCAATGTGGAAAATAGAACGATTGAGGTTTTAATACCGGAAGGATCCATTGAAGGAGATTCTTTAGAACTCATTGCCACCTTTGACGTTGATGAAATGGCCACTGTGTATGTGGGTGAGGAAGAACAAATTTCGGGTCAATCGATAAACAATTTTTCTGAGACTGTTACTTATAAGGTAGTCGCTGAAAACGGAGACGAAGCCTTTTACTCAGTGAACGTTTCAATAATATCTGAGGATTCAAAATATATACTTTCATTAACCTTTCCTGTAGATCTGAACCCTAATTTGTTCAGAGAACCCTTTGTAAAGATCGATAGCGCTAATAAAACAGTTAGATTTCATAATCCTCAAGTGGTTGAAACAAACCTGATCCCGGTTTTTGAATTGTCTGAAGGGGCAAAACTTTTTTGGGGCGATATTGAGTTAAGCAGTGGTATCTCGATCATTGATTTTACCGAGGAAATTACGGTTGATGTTGTTTCAGCTTTCGGTAGGGTTACTTCATGGAGATTGTTGATGACCAGGGAAATTGTGGATATAGAGGATTTTTTAAGGGTGTGTCCGCTTGAGGATCCCAATATTAATTTAATACTTGATGATTTTGAATTCCGTCTTAATGGTCAGATCATCGGTGAGTTTCCTTGTGCTGAGCCTTATTACATAATGGAAGAGCCAACGGCCAATTTTTCCGAATCAGAATATTACAAGGAGACAACGATGCTACAGACACTTCGATTTTTATATTACCTTGATTACGATGATCCTTATATCATCCCCTGGGCAGGTGAGAGGCTCTATGACTGGGTTGGCTCAAAAATTGATGGAATCAATATAGTTGATGGCATCAGTGGAGGGGTGTGTTGCAGATCTTTTGATGGTAAAACGTTTATTTCGGTCGGTAATACAAGAACTGATGATGGGCAAAAAAGGTCTGCCGAAAATCTTTACTGGGGGTTCAGGCTTCTTAATATGATTATTATTCTTCATGAGGCCAGGCATGTTGATGGTTTTCCTCATTCCAGTTGTTGTGGTATAGCAAACGGATGTGATGATGTATTGAATCTTAACAATCCGAGTGCTTATGCTACCTCCGTCTGGTGGACTCAAGTTCAGTATGAAGGAATTTACGATTTTGATGCTTGTTCAATTGTAAAGGATGGAAGGGCAGCTTATGGCGATCGTATTCAGTTGTCCAGTATCTTTGATCCTAATATATGGTCAAATCGCTTTTGTTCGGGTACCTATACCTATGAATTTCCGGAAGAGGTATTGAGGGCATGTGATTGAATAGGCAATTGATAATTCTAGGTGATTTCATAAAAGTTGAAATTCAGGGGGTATCATGAAAGGGTATGTGGTGGTATAATCCGTATTTTTAATAACTGATTAATAATACTTTATAAATGGTGTCCAGGCTAATTATTTCCCTTCTGCTACTTATTCTCTTTCAAAATTTAAGAGCCCAGGAAGAGGTCTATGAATTAAGGACGTATCAATTCGAATTTTTCCGATCGGCAGATGTGCTCCATAACTATTTAGAAAAAGCACTTATTCCAGCCCTAAACCGGCAGGGTATAGAAAATGTTGGAGTTTTCGAAGAGGTTGGAGAAGCATTGCCCAAGAAGATCTATTTGTTGATTCCGCATAGTAATATCCAGGGTTTTCAAAATAGTACAGATCTGCTGTTGAAGGATCAGGTCTATTCAGAAAGTGCAACCCCGTATTTGATGTCTCCTGAAAATGCCATCCCTTTCAGCGATTATACCACCAACCTTATTCGTTCAACCTATGGATTTCCAAACCTGGTGAGGCCCGATGTCTCATCGGAACTTTTTGAGTTGCGCATTTATCACAGCCATAATGAAGATGCATTGCGCCGAAAAGTAAAGATGTTCAATGATGCTGAATTTCCCATCTTTAAGGATGCCGGATTGCCTATGGTTTTCTTTGGGATGGATATCGCCGGAGAGCATATGCCTTCTCTGACCTATATGCTCGCTAATAAAGATAAGGAGGCGAACGAAAAAGGCTGGTCGGCATTTCTGGAGCATCCTGAATGGAAACGCATCACCCAGATAGAGGAGTATGCAAATTCCGTGAACGATATTACACGTGTTTTTCTAAAAAGACTTCCGTATTCGCAATTGTAGGGTCTGCAAATTGTAAAAACACTTCTATTGCATTTCCGGCAACATCGCGCAGGCCTGGCTTCTTTGCTCCTTTACCCCTTCGCTCCCCTGCCTGCTGCAGGCAGGTTAGCCTCTTCACTTCTTTACTTTGAAATATTGTAATAACCCAAATATGTGTTTACTCAATGATTACTTTTATCCTGGTCTGATAATACTGTGGTTGCATCTACTGGGTACACATGACTAAGTCATCTACTATTGCTGAATCTTGTTTCTCATAAATATAGTTGTAGATCCCTTCGGTAGTTACATCTACCCAAATCATCAGGTCTTCTTCCACTGCAAATAGCCAAACATGTCCGCTGTTAAAGGTGATCTCTAAATATTCCTCTGTATTTTCAGTGATGGTTGCATCAAAGTCACTCAACTTATAATTGGAATGTTCATAACACCCCGCTCCATAGATTAATAACCACTGTTCAAAAGGAACAGACGCGTCATTGTGAAACATTAAATATTCACTGTTGAATTCATTGATCGCAATCTGCCAGAGGGTGCCTTGGTGTAGTTCTAAAAAAGTGGGTTCAACAACAGGGGTCATCTCATCGTCGTCACTTGAACAGGATGTGGTAATGGTAAACCCGAATACAATTACCAAAATAGTGAAATAGAAGTGCCTCATAATAGTAGATTTTAACACTTAAATTATTCAGGAACAGAAGGGTAGGTAATGATGGGGGTCAATTTCTGTGAAAGAATCAGTGGCTGTAAGTGCCGTTGGTCGAAAAATTACTGGGTGCACATCGTTAAGTCATCTACAACTTCTGAATTTTGCTTTTCTAAAGTGAAGATCGTCTCTCCTGAATCCACCGTTTTCCAGGTCCAGACCATGGAATTTTCTTCCACTTTAAATAACCAAACATCCCCGCTGATAAGGGTAATCTCTAAAACTTCTTCAGAGTTTTCAGTGATGGTCGTATCAAAGTCATCCAACTTAAAAATATCGTTTTCATAACAATCTCCCCCATTCAACGAAGACCATACTTCAAAAGGAGCAGACTCGTCATTGTGAAACATTAAATAATCGCTATAGGATTCATCAACCGCAATTTGCCAAACAGTCCCCTCGTATCGTTCTAAAAAAGTTGATTCAACATCGTCATCACTTGAACAGGAGGTAGTAATTGTAAAACCGAATACAACTACCAAAAAAATATAATAGAAGTGTCTCATAACAGTATGATTTATCTTCATAAAGTATTTGTTTTCAGCGCATTAGGCAATGACGAGGGTCAATTTATCTCAATAACTCATCGCCGATGTGTGCAGTTGGTCGAAAAATTACCGAAGCTTATTAAGGCTAATGTGAAAGCATAGAGAGGCGAATCGGGTAACTGATGCGCAGTGTTACGATTTCTACATTACTATGCCGAACCATCGGGATGACAACTTTGCTATATTATAGCTTAGCTTTTTTACTCCTTCGCTAAAGCTACGGAGTACAAAGTGGAATTTGTTTATTGGAATTTCTTATTGGTAATTCGCTGGATTAACTCCCTCGTTCCACTCGGTCGTTGGACCCGGTGGAGGACCGAACGTTAAGAAACGGTCCGGTGGACCGTTTTAGTGAAGGGGCCAGGCGGCGCGCTGGCAATACCAAAACCGGGGCTTGCTCCGCAAGGCCTGGTTTTTTATGCCCGTTATCCGGCTGAAACAGGTATATCCTCTTTGCTTCTTCGCTCCTTTGCTTCTTCGCCCTTTTGGAGTTTGTGTATTGGAATTTCTCGTTGGTGATACGCTGGAGTGCCTCGCTTTGCTCGGCGGACCTTGGGTGGAAGCTTACTACCAAAACCGGGGCTTGCTCCGCAAGGCCTGGTTTTTTATGCCCTTCCGTTTCGCTAAAGCAAGCTTTGCTCACGTTAGGGCATAAAAAAACCGGTTTCTCTCGAAACCGGTTTTGGTAGTAGCGGGAGCTGGACTCGAACCAGCGACCTTCGGGTTATGAGCCCGACGAGCTACCTACTGCTCTATCCCGCGATGTGGACTGCAAACATACGAATATTAATTAATGCAAAACAAGTATGAGTCAAAATAAATTTCCAGGTCAATTGCAGGGTATTCATTTTGAAAGCGTTGTCCTTTGAATTTTTTTTACCGGTATCTGCCAGCACTATATTTCAGCAGATCGTCACAGGCATTACATGGCCCTGTTTGCCGAAAGGCTGGCTGCCATTGACGGATCTTAATTCTAAAAGTATGGATGAAGTAATTGGCCAACCACCCCGGCCTGTGGCCCCCTCATTTCCAGGGAGGGTGTGTTTCTAACTCTTGGTGGATTTAGATATAGAAGCCTTCTTCACAAAGAGCTTGTCAGAAGTAAAATCCCCTCCCTGTTGGCAAGGGGGAGGTGGTTTTGCGTTGCAAAACCGGAGAAGGTGTGTCAGTTTAGTCAACCCCGGATGTATGTATAATGGGATCGCCACATCACACATCGTGATATTCACAAAGATGATTATTTTTCATTTGTTCGCATAACCGCATAACCGCATAACCGCATAACCGCATAACCGCATAACCGCATAACTGTCTAACAGAATTGCCCCATATTCTCCTAAAATGACTATTTTAACCTCCCGAAAATAATGTAGACACCCGAAAACCCAACTTGACCTATGCTTGAATACCTGGAAGGACTTACGAGTCAGCTAATTGGAATTGCCGAATGGTTAATGCTCATTTTTGTGATCGGGGGAGGTACCTTCCTCGTTTTTTATTCCCGCTTTAAACCCTATCGTTATTTTAAACATGCCCTGGAGATCACTGCAGGGAAACACGATAAAAAAGGTGATCCCGGCGACGTGAGTCATTATCAGGCACTGGCAGCTGCCGTAGCAGCAACAGTAGGTTTGGGTAATATCTCCGGGGTGGCCATTGCCATTCATCACGGTGGCCCGGGAGTGGTATTCTGGATGTGGATGACAGCTCTTATCGGGATGTGTATAAAATTCTATTCCTGCTCACTGGCAGTGATGTTCCGTACCAGGGAGGAGGATGGAAATGTGTTAGGGGGGCCAATGTATGTTTTAACCAATGGGTTGGGACGTTACGGGAAGCCTCTTGCTGTTGTTTTCTCGATTGCTGGTCTGGTAGGAGTTTTGCCGGTTTTTACGGTTAACCAACTTACCGAAACCCTGATCGCTGTTGTGCAGCCTGATCAAAACATTGCCATGTTCGGTGAATTCTCATGGCGTGCTATTATCGGAGTGATCCTGGTGATCATTACCTCCTTTGTAATCTTCGGAGGGCTAAAGAATATTGCCAAAGCTTCGGCATCTCTGGTACCATGGATGGTGGCCTTGTATCTGCTTGCTGCCGTACTGATCATTGTAACCAATATTGATCAGATCCTGCCATCGTTGGGCCTGATCTTTACCGAAGCCTTTAATGTGGAGACCATGGTGCAGGGTGGACTTTGGGGGATGATCCTTCTGGGAATTCGCCGTGCGGTCTTCTCCAGTGAATCCGGTGTAGGAAATGCGCCCATGTATCACGGACAATCAAAAACCACCGAGCCTGTACAGGAAGGTCTGGTAGCCATGCTGGGTCCTTTTATAGATACGATCGTCATTTGTACCATCACCGCTTTGATCATCCTGGTGAGTGGGGTATATCTCGAATCTGAAAGCAACGGGATCACCCTGACGCTTTTAGCATTTGAGCGTTCACTTTTTGGATGGGGAGCAGAGTTTCTGATGATCCTGGTAGTGGTATTTGCGATATCAACCCTATTTACCTATTCGTACTATGGTACCAAATGCCTCACCTTTCTTACCGGGAGTAAAAAGATAGGAGGATATTACAACCACATTTACATTATAAGTATTATTTTTGCTGCAGTTGCTTCCCTTGATCTGGTCATTAACATGATCGACCTGGCCTTTGCCGTAATGAGCATTCCTAATATGATCGCCGTACTGTACCTGGCACCCCATATCAATGCTAATATGAAGGCCTATTTCTCAAAAAAAGAACATGAGTACGCATAAAGCAGGATTTGTAAATATTATAGGGAACCCCAATGTGGGGAAATCGACCCTGATGAACGCCTTTATAGGCGAAAAACTTTCTATAATCACCTCCAAGGCCCAAACCACGCGTCACCGGATCTTCGGGATCGTGAACGGGGATGACTTTCAGGTAGTAATCTCAGATACTCCCGGAGTGATTAAACCTGCCTATGAATTGCAGAAATCCATGATGGAGTTCGTGCGTTCGGCCTTTGATGACGCAGATGTGTTGCTTTATATGGTAGAGGTAGGAGAGAAGGCCCTGAAGGATGAGTCTTTCTTTAAGAAACTGGAAAACTCTAAGGTGCCGGTGTTGCTTCTGCTGAATAAGATCGATAAAAGCGATCAGGAAACCCTGGAGAGCCAGGTGGACTATTGGAAAGAAGCCCTGCCTAAAGCAGAGATCTACCCGATATCTGCCCTGGAGAATTTCAACGTTGAAGTGGTATTCTCAAGAATTGTTGAGCTGCTTCCGGAATCTCCGCCTTTTTATCCGAAAGATCAGATCACCGATAAGCCGGAACGGTTTTTTGTCAATGAAGCCATACGCGAGAAGATCCTCCTAAACTATAAAAAGGAGATCCCTTATGCGGTGGAAGTTGAAACGGAAGAGTTCCTGGAGGATGAAGACATTATTCGAATTCGTTCGGTTATTATGGTGGAGCGTGAAACCCAGAAAGGTATCATCATAGGGCATAAGGGTGCCGCCATTAAAAAGGTGGGTATTCAGGCCCGGGAAGACCTTGAGAAGTTTTTCGGGAAACAGGTACACCTGGAAATGTACGTCAAGGTCAATAAAAACTGGAGGTCAGACCAAAGGCAGCTTCGTCGTTTTGGGTATGACCAGAAATAAAAAACCCGGCCAAAGCCGGGAGTTTCATCCATTTCCTTTTTCATAAATCATTGATCATTCCTTATTGTTCTTCAAAGGGGGTGTATTGAAATTTTTGCCCTCCTACCGAAACATCGGCCATCAGACCTCCTTTTGAATGGGTAACTACAGCTACTCCTTCTGAATAGGAAGGTTGATAGGACTCGCCCTGCTCAAGAGCAACGGCAGAGGCGCCCGCATCAAACTTGAATTTACCTTTTTTAAATTCTTCCAGTTCATTGGCGGTTTCAAAGAAAATGACCTGTATAAGGGCTTGTCCGCCAGCCTGAAGCCCTACATTCATCTTGGTAAGACGTGCAGAACCTATAGCTTTACCATTTTCATAAACCACTCCGTTCCCGGAAGCCCCTCCAACGACAAATCCTCCTTTTCCGACATTGGGAAAGATGGCATAACCTACTGAATTGTTGAACATTTCCTCTATGCCTGGGTCTTCAGCAATTAATGTCTGCTTGGCATCTTCGGCATCCAGCATGATCTTTTTGTCTTTAGTGGTCTGTCCTGTGGCGTTTAGGGAAAAAACTCCTAAAAAAACAACCAACAGCATTGTTTTTAGACTGCTCATAATGTTCTGATTTTTTTTCGTTGTTCTGTTAATGAAAACCAAATTTAGTAAAACATAAATAATTGATAATCAGATTATTGCATTATTTTTGAAATGTGTTCAAATTTTTAAGAGTAAGCCTGCAAAATTTTAATAATTAAGCTACCGGCACACAGATATTCAACATTTTGATCATGGTCTTAACAGTAGAAGTATTAATTGTTTTAACTTAAAGTCATTGTGCGTACCTTTGCGCACTAATTTATTTTTTATGAGTGGAATCGTAGCCATAGTAGGAAGACCTAATGTTGGGAAATCTACCTTATTTAACCGTATGATCAAGCGTCGTGACGCCATCGTTGATGAGATGAGCGGTGTTACCCGTGACCGGCATTATGGACGAAGCGACTGGAACGGCAGGGAATTTTCTTTGATCGATACCGGGGGCTACGTAGTGGGTAGTGAGGATATTTTTGAGAAGGAGATCGACAAACAGGTAGAACTGGCTATCGATGAAGCCGATGTGATCGTCTTTGTGGTCGATGTGGAAACCGGTGTTACAGGGATGGATGAAGAGGTTGCCCAACTGCTCAGACAGGTAGATAAGCCTGTGTTCGTTGCTGTAAATAAAGTTGACAATGCCATGAGGGCTGCTGATGCGGTAGAATTCTATGCTCTGGGACTGGGAGATTATTATACCATTTCAAGTATTAACGGTAGCGGTACCGGAGAATTACTCGATGCCGTGGTAGAAGGCCTTCCTGAGAATGTGGAAGAAGAAGAGGAAGACCTGCCAAGGTTTGCTGTGGTGGGTAGACCCAATGCAGGGAAGTCGTCATTTATAAACGCTCTCCTAGGGGAGGAGCGCTATATCGTAACTGATATTGCCGGTACTACACGCGATAGCGTTGATACCCGATACAATCGTTTTGGCTTTGAATTCAGCCTGGTCGACACCGCCGGAATTCGTCGTAAGGCCAAGGTGAAAGAAGACCTTGAATTCTATACTGTCATGCGCTCGGTAAGGGCCATTGAACACAGTGATGTCTGCCTGCTGGTGGTTGATGCCACAAGAGGATTTGAGAAACAAGATCAGAATATATTCTGGCTCGCTGAGCGTAACAAAAAAGGGATCGTGATCCTGGTGAATAAATGGGACCTGGTTGAAAAGGAAACCAATACCATGAAAGAGTTTGAGAACCGGATCAGGAAGGAGATCGAGCCTTTCACAGACGTGCCTGTCATTTTCATGTCTGCCCTCACCAAACAACGTATCTATAAGGCTATTGAAACGGCCGTGGAGGTGTATAAAAATAAAACCAAGCGCATTTCAACATCCAAGCTCAATGATGTAATGCTGCCTATCATAGAACATAATCCGCCGCCGGCACATAAAGGGAAGTACGTAAAGATCAAGTTCTGTACGCAACTGCCAACCCCAACCCCTCAATTTGCTTTCTTCGCGAACCTTCCGCAGTATGTGAGAGATCCCTACAAAAGATTCCTGGAGAACAAGCTTCGTCAGAATTTTGATTTTCATGGGGTACCTGTACAGGTGTATCTTCGTAAGAAGTAGGTTTTTTCCCGAATATTTCTGATTACTTTAACATGCAGTTTAGAGTGTGGGTATTAATTTCGGTCGCCAATGTCCGGAACCTTGTCCGATTATAAGGCGCTGTGCCTTTTTTGATGATTTTAACATTCCCCCGTTAAACCATCGGTACAGGAACCGGTCTAATCTGAATTAACGCCAAATACATGAGAAACCTTTACCTGCTTCTATGCTTCCTGTTGGGGAGTAATGTTATCATTGCCCAGGAATTTCACATCACCGGAAAAGTAATGGATGCTGCTAATAAGCAAGCCCTGGAGGCCTCCACCATTTATGCCGAGAGCTTAAAAGATTCCAGTCTTATTTCATACACCATTACCGGTAAAACAGGCGACTTTGACCTTGCCTTTAATACTCAGGAGCCCCGGGTAAAACTCTATGTTTCCTATAACGGCTACCAGCCGCAGTCAAGAAGTCTGACGCTCGACCAACGTACCCTGGCTTTAGGAGATTTTTTACTGGAGATACAGGCAGAGCAGTTGGAAGGGGTAGATGTGGTTGGTGAGCGTGTGCCCATACAGATCAAAAAGGACACCCTGGAATTTAATGCCAATTCATTCAAGACCCGGCCCGATGCTTCTGTAGAAGATGTGTTGAAGAAACTGCCCGGGGTACAGGTTGATCTCAATGGAAATATTACCGTGAACGGGAAGCCTGTTAACAGGGTATTGGTGAACGGACAGGTGTTTTTTGACAGCGACCCAAAGGTGGCTACCCGAAGTTTGCCAAAAGATGTGATCGAAAAGATTCAGATCACCGATACCAAAACAAGAACAGAGGAATTTACAGGAGACCAGGCTGATGGCGAAAATAAGACCATTAACCTGACCGTGAAAAAAGATCGCAATAAAGGAGTTTTCGGAAGAATGGCGGCAGGCTATGGTACAGATGATCGCTACCAGGCCAGTGGTCTGCTTAATTATTTTAATAATACCCAGCGGTTTAGTGTTTTGGCAGCTTCAAACAACGTGAATAGTCCGGGCTTTTCAACAGATGAGGTTTTTGAGGCTGTAGGAGGTAATATTAGAAATGTGCGGGTTTCCGGCAGAGGTACGGGGCGAGGAGATTCTTTCAATATAAACGGTATCAATTTTGGAGGTAACCAGGGGATTACTACCTCTACCAATGCCGGAGCCAGTTATGCTAATGCTGAAAAGGATAAGTATGAGTTAAGTAGCAATTACTTTTATGGAAACAGTGAGAATTTTAATGATCAGCGTACCCTCAGAGAGAATTTGTTGCCTGACAATACCTTCTTTACCGAAGATGTAACTTCTACCCGTGGAAGCTCCAATTCTCACCGTTTGAGTGGCGATCTTGAGTATAATCTGAGTGAGAGTTTCCAGATCTCGGTTCGTCCTGCTATGACGGTGAACAATACCAAGACGTTTAATGAGAATACTACCCGTAGCTTTGATGAGCAACAGGTGACGGCCAACGAGAATCAAACCACGAATTGGTCTAATGGAGAAAACAGAAATTACAACAATCGTGTAGATTTCTTTAAACGATTAGATACCCTTGGGCAGTTCGTGAGGCTTACTATCTCTAACGATAATAGTACCACTGTGAATTTAGGACGTCAGAACAGCCGCCGGGAGGTATTTGGTACAGATCCGTCCTTAGTGCTGCTAAACCAGGAAACTACCGTAAACAACGCAGAAGATCAGTATGGTATTGAATTAGATTATCGTTTTCCTCTTTCTAAAGCTTTGCGGTTAGAGTTTGAGTACAACTATGAACTCAATGAGCAGAAGAATATCAGGGAGGTATTTGATTTTGATGAAAATACCGGGGGTTATACCAGTTTTAACACCTTGCAAAGTTCTGACTTTGAATTTCGTAATATCCGTCAAAGTCCGTCACTGGGAATATCCTATCGTAAGAACCGGAATTTTATCAGTCTTGAGGGAGTGTTTCAGCGCAATGATCTGAGAAACGAAGATTTTCTGCAAGGCATTTCCTTTTCGAAGGCCTACGAAAATTTCCTGCTGCAGTTCAGGGCCGGTCTGGGTGTAGGAAAGAACACGCGGATCTTTATGGGGTATTTTCCAAATATAAACGTACCCTCGGTAGGGCAGCTTCAACCCATTCCTGATGTAAGTAATCCTTTGAATATCGTAGTGGGTAACCCGAACCTCGATCCGGAATTGACGCACAGGTTCAATCTAAACTTCAATAATTACGATTGGAAGAGCGGGCAGGGGTTCTTTATTTATGCCGGGGGTAGTTATAGTGAAGATCAGGTGGTGGCTCTTACTACTACCGATGAAAATTTCCTGAGAACCACAGCATTTACCAATGTTGACGGGGCTTACAATTTTGGTGTGGGTATTGGGTACAATAAACAGTTAAAGAAGAAAGATAATTATACGCTAAGCCTGCGTCTGGATCCGAATTATAGTATCAGTAAGGTTATTAATTTTTCTAACGGGGTTCAACTGGAAACAGAGACCAGCGCTCCTGGTATCAGGGCTTCAACTACCTTTTCCTGGAACGAAATGATGGAAATAGAACCTCAGTACAGTTTTAGGTATAATGATACGCGATATAGCCTTGATCGGTTTGAAGATGTGAATTTCGTGACCCACAATGCCGGTCTGCGAACCACTACTTATTGGCCGGAGAATATTATCTGGGGTAATGATATTACCTATACCTACAACGGAAATGTGAGTGAATCTTTTGATAAAGATGCCTTGTTCTGGAATATGACCCTGGGGGTGGAGTTGTTTAAAAAACAGGCCAGCCTGAAGGTGATGGCTTATGACCTGCTCAACCAGAATATTAATACCCAAAGAACCACCGGGGTTGATTTTGTTCAGGATTCCCAGGGAACGGTACTTACCCAGTATTTCATGGTTACCATGACCTGGAAGTTTGATCAGTTTGGTGGAAAACGTCCGGGCAATTCAGGAAGGATGAGGTATTACAGGAGGTAACAAGTGACAGGTAACAAGTTGTGTGCTGGTTGAATGCTATGAAGTCTATTCTTTTGGACTACCCTTAGCTCTTAACCCTTAGCCCTTAACTCTTTCTACCATCCCCCTGAGGCACCACCACCGCCGAAGCCGCCACCGCCAAAGCCGCCACCAAAACCTCCGCCACCGAAGCCACCTCCGCCGCCGAAGCCTCCGCTGCCAAAGCCACCGCCACTGCGACGTCCCATGTTGCTCAATATGATCACGTCCCAAAGGTCCAGACCTCTTTTGCTGCCCGGACCACGGCCGCCTCTGCCGCCTTTACGGCGTGAAAGTATTATCATGATCAAAAAGATCATAAAAGCCAGGAAAAAGATATTAGGGAAGCCGGAAGAAGGCCCTTTAGGCTTTCGGCTGCCTTGATATTCTCCTTGTAAGACCTGGAAAATAACATCAGCACCCCGATCCAGACCGGCGTAGTAATCGCCTTTGCGGAATTCGGGAAGAATAACGTTTTCAATAATTCTTTTAGACAGGGCGTCGGTCAGTAAATGTTCTACCCCATAACCTGTATTGATAGCGATCCTTCGGTCGTCCCTGGCGAGAAGGATCAGGACCCCGTTGTCTTCTTTCGCCTGTCCGATACCCCAGGCTTGTCCCCACTGGGCTCCCAGGTAATTGATATTCTCACCTTCTGTAGAGCTGATGATGGCTACCACGATCTGGGTCGAGGTAGTGTCTGAGTAACGAATCAGTTTCTGCTCAAGACTGTTTTTCTCACTGCCTGAAAGTAAATTGACGTAATCGTAAACACTGGTTTGAAGATCCGGTTTAGGTGGGATCTCAAACTGGGCATATAGCATGGTTGCCTCCCCAAGCATAAGAAAGAGGAGGATGAAAGGGCATATATATTTTCTAAGTTTACTCATCCTCTGGATACTTCATCAGACAATTCATTGGCGTCATTACGATCCCAGGGGAAATACTTTTGGAGTTGTTCTCCGGCATGAAGTACCCCGGCAATGATACCTTCTCTGAAGTGACCGTTTCTAAAGTAGAGTTGCATCTCATCCCGGGTACTGTCCCAGAAATCATGAGGTACTTTTTCATAGATACCCTTATCGCCGTAGATCACGAATTTATGCGCTTCTACCGCAATATAGATCAACACGCCATTACGGGCTTCGGTTTGGTCCATCCCCAGTTCGTGAAAAACATCAGCTGCGTGTTTCAGAGGGTCTTCATCGGTGGTGGGTTCCAAATGAACTCTGATCTCTCCGGAGGTTGTTTTTTCTGCCTTTCGTATGGCCTCTACAATGACCTTTTCATCCTCTTTACTTAGAAAATCTTCTACCTCAGACATAACTTAGTTTTGGAAATCAAACTCCACTTCGGGAGCTTTTTCTGCTCCTGCTTCGGCTTCGAAAGGCGCTCTTTTTTCAAAGCCCAGCATTCCCGCAACCAGGCTGTTGGGAAAGATCCTGACGTGACGGTTGTATACGTTTACGGTTTCGTTAAAACGATCTCTGGCCACGTTGATACGGTTTTCGGTACCTTCGAGTTGTGATTGTAATTCCAGGAAGTTCTGGTTGGCCTTCAATTCAGGATAACGTTCTACTGTTACCAAAAGTCGCGACAATGCTGAAGAGACACCTGATTGCGCCTGCTGGAACTCTGCCAGTTTTTCCGGGGTAAGGTTTTCCGGGTCTATTTGCACCTGGGTCGCCTTTGACCGGGCCTCAATAACATCGGTGAGGGTACCTCTCTCAAAATCGGCTGCTCCCTGTACGGTTTGTACCAGGTTGCCGATAAGGTCGTTCCTGCGCTGATAGGAGCTCTCAACATTTGCCCAGGCTTGTTTTACATTTTCGTCGTATTCTACAGCGGTATTATTGATCCCTGCGATCCAGCTACCGATCACAAATACCAGCACCCCGATAACGATCAGGGGTATCAGCCATTTTTTCATAAGATGTATGTTAAAGTTGATTTTTGATCTTTAAAAGCTCAGCTTTTATAGCTTCCAATTTACGAATAATCTCGTAATTGTTCAGGGTTTGCTGCCCCTGTTCCTTAAGGTGTGTCTTGGCACCTTCCAGGGTAAACCCACGTTCTTTGACCAAGTGGTAGATGACCTGCAGGGTCTCAATATCGGCCTTAGAGAACCGGCGGTCTCCTTTGGCGTTCTTTTTAGGTTTGATCTCCTTGAATTCCTTTTCCCAAAATCGTATAAGAGAGGTGTTCACCCCAAAGGCTTCAGCGACTTCTCCGATACTGTAGTATAGTTTATCCGGGAGGTTAAGATGCATTAATCAAGAGATTGGTTTTCTTGTGAGGCTGCTTTCAATAAGGCTTCGAATTCTGCAGCCGATAAACTTCCGTAATAGAAATTGATCGGGTTGATCCGTTGTTTGTCCTTCCATACCTCATAGTGCAGGTGAGGTGCCTGAGACCGGCCTGTACTTCCCACATAGCCAATAATGTCGCCTCGTTTTACTTTTTGCCCTTTTTTCACCTTGTATTTACTCAGGTGGGCATAAATGGTTTTGTATCCGAAACCGTGATCGATCCTGATGTGATTACCGTACCCGGTAGCCCTGTTGTCGGCGCGTATTACTTCCCCGTCTCCGGTAGCATAGATCGGAGTGCCTCTCGGAGAAGTGAAATCCATGCCGTAATGAAACTTACGAACCTTGGTAAAAGGGTCTGATCGCCATCCGTAACCGGAAGCCATTCGCTTCAAATCTTTATTTCGAACCGGCTGAATAGCAGGGATAGAAGCCAGAAGTTCGGCTTTTACCTCTGCCAGGTCAGTGATCTCGTCAAGAGATTTCGATTGGATCACCATACGTTTCTGTAGCTTTTCCAGTCGCTGAGTGGTGTTGATAATGAGTTCGGAGTTCTGGAAACCTTCAAGGTCCTTATAGCGGTTAACCCCTCCGAAACCGGCATTACGCTGTTCAGCAGGTATGGGGTCTGCTTCAAAATAAAGTCGGTAGATGTTGTTGTCTCGTTCTTCGATATTGGCTAAAACATCCTCGATCTGAGCCATCTTTTTATTTAACAACTGGAATTGGAGTTCATAATTCTTCAATTCGCGGGCCTGTGAGAGCTCCTTCGGAGTATTCACCAGACTGGTGTTGAGCAAAACAATGAGTCCAAGCGTTCCGAAAAGGAAAGAGGCCAGCAGGAAAAGAATGAATGTCAGGATGTTTTTACCTTTTTTAGGCGCGATACGCCTGTAGGATAAAGTGTCTGAATCGTAATAATATTTTACCTTCGCCATTCGCTTAAATGTTCTATTTTTGCCATCTAAAGATGCAGCAGTAGCAACTGTATAACAAACAAATATAAACATTGTTTTGTAGTTGCCTGAATTTTTGTAAAAAGTTAGGATTTTATGATGACATCAAAGGAGATACGGCAGGAATTCCTTAAGTTTTTTGAAACCCGAAAACACCAGGTGGTTCCTTCTGCCCCCATGGTAATAAAGGACGATCCTACCCTGATGTTTACCAATGCCGGAATGAACCAGTTCAAGGAATTCTTTCTTGGCAATAAAACTCCCAAATACTCACGTGTAACCGATACCCAGAAATGCCTTCGCGTAAGCGGAAAGCACAATGACCTTGAGGAAGTAGGAAAGGATACCTACCACCATACCATGTTTGAAATGCTGGGCAACTGGAGTTTTGGAGATTACTTCAAAAAAGAAGCTATTGAATGGGCATGGGAGTTGCTTACTGAGGTGTATAAGATCAATAAGGACCAATTATATGTAACCGTTTTTGAAGGAGAGGCAAGTGATGGCCTGAAAATGGACCAGGAGGCCTACGACCTTTGGAAACAAATCGTTCCTGAAGATCGTATCCTGATGGGGAATAAGAATGATAATTTCTGGGAAATGGGTGAACAGGGGCCTTGCGGGCCTTGTTCAGAGATCCATGTTGATATTCGATCTGAAGAAGAGCGTCAAAAAGTTTCCGGAGCATCCCTGGTTAATATGGACCATCCGCAGGTGGTAGAGATCTGGAACCTGGTATTTATGGAGTTTAACCGTAAAGCCGATGGCAGCCTGGAAAAATTGCCGGCTCAACATGTAGATACCGGGATGGGCTTTGAACGCTTGTGTATGGTTTTGCAAGGGGTTCAGAGTAATTACGATACCGATGTATTCATGCCGCTTATAAAGCAACTGGAAGCTGGTAGTGGTGTGAAATATGGAGCTTCAGAAGAAACAGATATTGCTATTCGGGTAATTTCAGATCACGTAAGAGCAGTGGCATTCGCCATAGCTGATGGTCAGTTGCCTTCGAATACCGGTGCAGGATATGTAATAAGAAGAATATTAAGAAGGGCCATCAGGTACGGATTTACCTTCCTAGATAAAAAAGAACCCTTTATCTATGAGCTCGTAGCCCTACTAAGCGACCAAATGAAGGAGTTTTTCCCTGAGATAGGCGCCCAGTCTCAACTGGTGGCAAAGGTGATCAGGGAAGAAGAGGCCGGATTCTTAAGAACCCTTGAACAGGGCTTGCAACTGCTCGATCAGATCATTGCCAACAATGAGGGGGATACGGTGAAGGGTGTTAAGGCTTTTGAGCTTTATGACACCTACGGATTTCCCATAGACCTGACGGCCTTGATTCTCAGCGAGCGAAATATGAAGCTTGATGAAAAAGGCTTTCACGAGGAATTAAAAAAACAAAAAGAGCGTTCAAGAGCGGCTACGAAGGTAGAAACCGGCGACTGGACCATCCTGGATGCCGAGGCGGGAGAAGAATTTTTAGGGTATGATACCCTGCAAACTCCTTCACGAATTACCCGTTATCGAAAGGTAGAACGTAAAAAAGGAGGAACCATATATCAAATGGTACTTGACCGTACCCCTTTCTATGCAGAAGGCGGAGGTCAGGTTGGAGATCAGGGCTACCTGGAAGACGTTGCAGGAAATAAGATTCCTGTAAGCGACACCAAAAGGGAAAATAATCTGATCATTCATTTTTCGAAATCCTTACCGAAAGATCCTGCGGGTGAACTAACAGCGGTGGTAAGCCGTAAAAAGCGTTTGATGACCCAGGCTAACCATACCGCCACCCATTTGCTGCATCAGGCCCTTCGGCAGGTGCTTGGTACCCATGTGGAGCAAAAAGGGAGTATGGTAAACAGTGATGGTTTACGCTTCGATTTCTCTCATTTCAGTAAAATGACGAAAGAAGAGTTGGCGGAGGTTGAAAAATTCGTCAACGACCGTATCAGTGAAAAACTTCCAAAAGTAGAAAAGAGGGCCGTAGGTTTTCAGGAGGCAGTTGACGATGGAGCCATAGCGCTGTTTGGTGAAAAGTACGGGGATAAGGTAAGAACCATTAATTTTGGAGAAAGTACTGAGCTGTGCGGAGGAACCCACGTAGAGAATACCGCTGATATCTGGTATTTTATTATTACTTCAGAAAGTGCTGTGGCTGCCGGAGTGAGAAGGATAGAAGCTATTACCGGAGAAAAGGCCATGGAATACCTCAATAAGAGAGATACTACTCTTGAGGAGGTTACCCAGGTGCTTAAAAACCCGGCAGATCCAGTAAAGGCAGTAAGTAATTTGCAGGAAGAGAACGCAGCCCTCAAAAAGCAGGTGGAAGTTCTGCTGAAAGAAAAGGCAGGAAACCTCAAGCACGACCTTAAGGGGAAGATCACTAATGTAAACGGCATAAATTTCCTGGCTGAAAAAGTAGATCTTAACCAGGGCGGGATCAAGGACCTTTGTTTTGAACTGGGTGGAGAGATGGACGACCTCTTTCTTTTCTTTGCTACCGAAGATAACGGTAAGGCCATGCTGAGCTGTTATATCTCAAAAGATCTTGCTGCTGCCCGGGGGCTTAACGCAGGTCAGATCGTTAGAGAATTAGGGAAATATATCCAGGGAGGGGGAGGTGGTCAGCCTTTCTTTGCCACGGCGGGAGGAAAGAATCCGGATGGAATTCCCGAAGCATTGGAAAATGTAAAGACGTATATTCAAGCATAAAAATAATCCCGCATTCGTGCGGGATTTTTATTTTTGGAAGGATAAATGCTGAACCCATGAAGTTTCAAACGTTAGTTCCTGTCAAAAAGGAAGACCCGCAGATCGATTACCATGCCCGTATGGTGCTCATGGGGTCTTGCTTTGTGGAGCATATCGGAGAAAAACTGGAGTATTACCAATTTCAGCAAATGACCAATCCATTTGGGGTGTTATTTAACCCTATGGCTATAACCGGGCTTTTAGAGCGGGCGGTAAATCAGCGGTGGTTCACTAAAAATGATCTGTTTTTTTCAAACGGACGCTGGCATTCTTATGAGTTGCATTCTGTCTGTAGTCATGCTGATGCAGATCACATCCTGGAAACGGTGAATAACAACATGCTAAGACTTTACGGGGAGCTTCAGAATGCCAGTCACTTTATTCTTACCCTGGGCACTTCATGGGTGTACAGGCATTTGGATACGAACAGGGTGGTAGCAAACTGCCATAAACAACCTCAAAGGCTGTTTGAAAAAGAGCTGTTGGATATTCATGAGATCGAATTGCAATTAGAGAAGACCGATCATCTTATAAAAAGTATAAATCCTGACTGCGCTGTAATTACCACAGTCTCTCCTGTGAGACATATAAAAGACGGGATAGTAGCCAATCAGCGCAGTAAAGCGCACCTAATAGCTGCCCTGCATCAATTCCTGGAGACTGTAGATACCTGGAGTTATTTTCCTTCCTATGAGATCCTGATGGATGAATTAAGGGATTATCGCTTTTATACCGACGATATGCTTCACCCTTCCCCGATGGCGGTAGAAGTGGTTTGGTCAAGGTTTCTGGAAGCATGGGTGGCACCCGGGACACATTCTGTAATGGAAAAAGCAGATCGGATCAGGAAAGGTTTAAAGCATAAGCCATTTGATCCTGAAGGGGAGGCGCACCTGAAGTTTGTAAAAAAGATAAAACAGCAAATCAAGGAGCTCGTTACCCAATACCCGCATATGAAATTCGATGATGAATTTTTCGGATCCTGATGCAGTCTAGCCTTTTTCAAGAATCCATTGTACCAAACCTGTTTTAAGATCAGAGCCGCTTACCGGAAGGCTGTCAATAAGTGGAGATTGTTTTTCGACTATACTGTTGTTCACTATCTTTTGATAATGAAGTTGAAGGGCTTCCAATTTTCCGGTAGTCCAGTAGATCTCTTTTTGATAGGGGGCGCCTTCGGCGGAGCTTAGTACACTTACGCTAAGATGACCATTTCCGATAAATCCCGGGTATAGAAGCCTTTGTTTTTCCTTGTCGGTAATGATACCGCCGAGTATACTTATACCATCAAGGGAGGGTGTGCGTGAAAATCTCCCGTAGTCAGGGTTGTAGAGGTAAACTATATATTCGGGATTGCCATTATTGTCAGTTCCTTTTTTGAAGCTGAAATCAGTATATCCGTCAAAATTCAAGTCTTCCTGTTTATAATGTTTTTCCCGGGTAATAAGATCGGTCAAAGAGGCTCTTCCGGGAGTTCCTGCCTGCGGTAGTCTGAATATCAGCCTGTTTTTTACCGGGTCAACCAGGTCCTTATGTTGTACTCTAACCGCTACCTCTTGCTTTAATGGGTTCGCACGATGATAAGAAGCCGTGTATTTCCAAGCTAGCTGTTTCCCGTTCAGCCTAAAGGTGTCGGTTTCTATTTCAAACACACTGTCCTTAAGCTGGCGGTAGTATTGGGGGTAGTTTTCAACCGATCTTACAGAGTCTGTCTTTATAAGATCGAAGGTGAAATTCCTATCATAGCGATAGTGGCGTATAACCGAGTCTTTTTGGTAAACAACCAGGTGGGGATGATCATATACAAGGCTGTCACGAACGCTGTGCTGCAAGAACAAAGTGTCGTTTACAAACGCAGATTTTATGTAGCTGTTCACTTCTTTACCCCTTTTCTCAGCCCTGAGGGTTGTTACCTGGTAGGTGCTGTCAGTAGGGTAGGTAACAAGAACATTGGCTGTTTGATTTTGAGATACCACCCATAGTCTCTCCATAGATACGCTGAGATAATCAGGTAGTAAGGGTCTGTGATCTGTATAGACCTCCTTTCCGGGAAAAACAGAGTCCGAAACAAAGGTGTTGTTCAGCCTGGCCGATTTGATGGTTTTAAAGAACCGGTTAGGGTTGGGGAGATCTGATTCAAATTGACGTTGGGTAAGAAGGTCAAAATAATAATTAGCTTCCATAGGGGCCGGAAGCAGTTCAAGGGTGTCTGAATGGATCTCAAGCCCTTGGGCGCTTACCTCACCCGAATCCTTCTCAAGAACGTAAAATATAACCTTGTTCTGATCGCGGAGGTCAGTGCGGAATAATTCTCCTGGGAGTATTCCTCTGGCCACTTTGCCGTTGTAGGTAATAGCGGTGTGCGTAAAATGAGTGATCCTGCCTCCCTGGTTCGACTTCCCGGTCAACTTCACCCCGGTGAGAAGAGAGTCTTCAATGGCGATAACACTGGCTTCTGAATACACTGAATCGCCGGAGGTAAAGGAGTTATTCTTTACCCTACGCACACGTTCGGCTAACTCCTCTTCAGTTTCAAGGCGTTTTCTATTGTTGATGGAGGCCTGAAGAAGGGAATCGGCTTTTTGACGTTCTTTTTCAAGAGCCTCATCATCAACCTCGTTTTTGCACGAAATTGTGCATAGCAATATGGCTGAAATAATCACAAAAAATAGTGAAAAGGCAGAAGATCCTCTTAGTGGATGTCGACTTAGGAAATGTAATCTCATGAACCGACTTTCGATGTTTCGACCAATTCTATGCCATTGTCAATGAGGTGACCAACCTCAGGTCGGTCCAGTTTGATCTGTTGTAAATGCCCGAGGATCTCCTCGGCAAATTCATGGTCGCCTCCTTGTACTGCCAATTCGTATAGCTCCACAGAGAGCAGCCAATCTCTTGGGTGGTCTTCACGAAGTTCGTTAAAAACCTTATGACGTGAAATGGTTTGGTTGCTGCCTTCTCTGTATTCTCTGATCTGTTGGTATAACTGTTCAAGACGCAGTGTTTTTTCAGGTCTTTTGGCTTTTATGGTCTGTTCTGAAGGAACATGGGTGATCAGGTCAAAACTATTACTGTCTGCAGGACCGCTGAAAGCAGAAATGACTTCTTTTCCTACCGCCATATCGTAAATTCCCCATTCCGGTTTAAAAAGGACTTCCTCTCCATAGGTAACGGTACAGTTTTCAAAACTGATCAAAATGATCTTGCCCTGAAGATTTCGTTTCCCGGTAATAATATTTCCTTCTACGGCGATACCTCCTTCGAATTCCAGGCGAATAGACTCTCCTTCATAGATCTTATAAGCCTTCAGGTCACGCGGACTCATATCTTCAATAGCCAGGTTAATGCCTTTTAATTTGCCAACCGGACTTCCGAAACCGTCAGGGTGGTTAAGTGTGCCGTGACCAACCAGTTCTTTTTCCCTGAGGGCCAGGGCAGTATCTCCATGGGTTTGAAAATAGATGGGGCGTCCTTCGTGGCTTATCACCCTATTGAAAACACCCGATACTTGCAGGCCTGTGCTTAATTCTACCGTGCCCAGGGCCTTGGAGTTGATCAGTTTCTGCAATCCGCTCAATCCGCCCTTGCGAAGGGCCATGGTGTTGGCAAACTCTTCCAGTACCAGGCTTAAGTGGGCAAAGTCGGGGGTCACGAAAAGTTGTGGTTGAGGTTTGGTGATGTCAAAATCCTGGTAAGCTGCTTCCAGGGTATATGGCAGTTTCTTAACCTTATCCGTCATACACCAGGTACTTTCTCCAATGGAGGAAAGCAAGCCCGCTCCATAGATCTTCGGGTTGTCAAGAGTTCCTATAAGTCCGTATTCAACGGTCCACCAATGCAGGTTTCTTATAAGCGCCATTTCACTGGGTTCGCCGGCTTCCTTCTGGAGCTCGTCTACCTTCTTTTCTGCCGCTTCGATCTCCTCAACCGGGGTGCCTTCGGCTTCCTTAATAATACTGAGGTGTCTTATAGCTTCGTAGATCTCATAATCGCGGGCGCTACTGATGGCCTTGCACCCTATTTCTCCAAAACGTCTGAGGTATTCGGCGTATTCGGGGTTGGCAATGATGGGGGCGTGGCCTGCACCTTCATGAATGATATCGGGTGCCGGCGTGTATTCAATATTCTCCAGTTGACGGATATCTGAGGCGATCACCAAAACGTTATATGCCTGGAATTCCATAAAAGCATTTGGAGGGATGAATCCGTCAACAGCAACGGCAGCCCAGCCGATCTCTTTCAGGATACGGTTCATGCCGTACATGCTGGGGATATGATCAATGGAAATTCCGGTTTTCTTAAGCCCTTCTGTATATGAATCGTGGGCTACCCGGCTGAGATAGTCAACATTTTTTCGCATTACGTACCGCCATACAGCCTGGTTAATCGGGGTGTAGTCGTCGTAATTCTGAGGCTTTATAAATTGCTTGAGATGCCTGGGCAAGCGCTCAATCAATGGGTTGGTTTCGTACTGCATTTCCATAACTAGTGTTTGTTGCAGGATAAATTTACAAAACAGGCAGGAAAATGTTCTTAAAAAGGATATAAGTTATGCGGTTATACGGTTATACAGTTATTCGGAAATAAAGCTAAAGGCAGAACTGCTGTTTAACGGCATAACCGTATAGTGGTATAACTAAAAAAGCCTCCATCAGGAGGCTTTTTCTAATTTCCGGCAGTTTCTGCCTTTATCGGTGGAGGGAATTCCCCCAATATCTCGTTCACAAAAAGTGCTATGCGCTCTTCTTTTTTGGTAATGTCACCGTTAGTGATCAGGTCACCGGTACCCTTACCCTGCCACACCAGTTCTTTACGTTTGGTGTCGATCAGGTCGATGTAGAGCGATCCTTCGGTATTGGTGCTTACAGTAGAACCATAAGCTCCGCCCCATCCGGGTCCCCAACCGGGACCCCAGCCCCAGCCCCAACCCCAGCCCCAGCCGGCGTTGTTGTATACGGTAACGCGATCGCGCTCACTGGTGAAAATACTGATCAGCATATCGGGGTTGCTTGATTTCTGATAGCCACGATTAACCAGTTCATTCTGTATACTGCGCAGGATACGCTTTTTATCCAGGTCAGAAATATTAGCCCGGTCAATGCCCGGTTTATAGAATGCAAAGGTTTTGTATTGATCAAAATCGGCCATGCGATCGTAATCGGTGGCCACCCGAACACTGGTGCACCCGGTGAGTAAACCCACCAATACTACCAAAGACAATGTTAGTTTAAGTGTTTTCATAGTTTTTTAGTTAAAGTGTTAAGCATGGCAGCACCCTTAAAAGGTTGGTTGGCGACCTGCTTTAACCCTAAAGAAGGTCAAACAACTTTTCATCTACCCGGTTAGGCAGTGTAACCTTTAGTTTTGGTTCGGCCTTCATGGCTCGTTTAATAGCAAACACGGCTTCCTCGTTACGGGCCCAGCTTCTGCGTGCAATTCCGTTGTTTACATCCCAGAATAACATGGACTTAAGGTTGGCATCTGCTTCCTTAGAACCATCAAGAACCATACCAAAACCACCGTTGATCACCTCTCCCCAGCCAACGCCACCGCCGTTATGGATGCTCACCCAGGTAGCGCCGCGAAAGCTGTCGCCGATCACATTGTGTATGGCCATATCGGCTGTAAACCGCGACCCGTCATAAATATTTGAGGTTTCTCTAAAAGGAGAATCTGTACCGCTTACATCATGATGGTCTCTTCCTAAAATTACAAAACCAATTTCATTTTTTGAAATAGCTTTATTAAAGGCCTCTGCAATTTTCATACGGCCCTCGGCATCGGCATATAAGATCCGGGCCTGTGACCCAACCACGAGTTTGTTTTCCTGAGCCCCCTTGATCCATTGAATATTGTCGGCCATTTGTTGCTGGATCTCCCTAGGGGCATGTTTTCTCATCTCTTCCAGTACCTCACAAGCAATGTCGTCAGTTTTTTGAAGGTCTTCGGCCTTTCCGCTGGCACAAACCCATCGGAAGGGACCAAAGCCGTAGTCGAAGCACATGGGCCCCATGATGTCTTGTACATAGCTTGGGTATTTGAATTCTTCAGAGGAATTGTTCTTCATAATATCGGCCCCGGCTCTGGAAGCCTCTAAAAGAAAGGCATTGCCATAATCAAAAAAGTAGGTTCCCCTTGCAGTGTGTTTATTAATGGCATCTACCTGTCGCCTAAGAGATTTTTGAACTTCTTCCTTAAATTGTTCCGGTGCTTCGGCCATCATCCGGTTGGCTTCTTCGAAGCTTAGCCCTGCCGGGTAATAACCGCCGGCCCAAGGGTTATGAAGGGAGGTCTGATCAGATCCCAGGTCAATATGAATGTCTTCTTCATAGAATTTCTCCCATACATCAACAACATTGCCGTCATAAGCAATAGAGACAACTTCCCCTTCACGCTGTGCCTTTCTAACACGTTGCACTAATTGATCAAGGTCTGCAATCACTTCATCCACCCATCCCTGGGAGTGTCTTGTTTTAGTCGCTTTTGGGTTGACCTCGGCACAAACGGTAATACAGCCTGCAATATTTCCAGCTTTGGGCTGTGCTCCGCTCATTCCTCCAAGACCGGAAGTAACAAAAAGGTGTCCTTTCGGGGCTTTACGGATCTTTCTGAAGCCATTTAATACCGTGATGGTGGTACCGTGAACGATGCCTTGCGGACCAATATACATATAACTTCCGGCAGTCATTTGTCCGTACTGGGTTACTCCAAGGGCATTAAACCGTTCCCAATCATCAGGCTGAGAGTAATTAGGGATCATCATACCATTGGTAACAACCACCCTGGGAGCATTTTTATGGCTGGGGAAAAGTCCCAGCGGATGACCGCTGTACATGACCAGGGTTTGTTCATCAGTCATTTCGGCAAGGTATTTCATCACCAGGCGATATTGCGCCCAGTTTTGAAATACGGCTCCATTCCCGCCATAGGTGATCAGTTCATGAGGGTGCTGAGCAACCTTAGGATCCAGGTTGTTTTGTACCATCAGCATGATAGCCCTGGCCTGATGAGACTTGCCCGGATATTCTTCGATAGGGCGGGCATACATGTCGTAATCAGGCCTTAACCTGTACATATAGATGCGACCGTAGGTTTCCAGCTCCTCCAGGAATTCAGGGAGCAGGGTGCTGTGCTGGCTTTTATCAAAATAGCGAAGCGCATTGCGCAAAGCGAGTTTTTTCTCCTCCGGATTTAAAATGTCTTTACGTTTGGGTGCATGGTTCACCGAAGGGTCATAAGGTTTTGCTGAGGGTAATATGGCAGGAATGCCTTCCAGAATTTGGTCTGTAAAAGTCATGATCTTTTAGATTGAAATTGGTAAATAAGGGCAACCCACAACAGAGAGCATCGTTCATGTGGGTGCATTCAGGACCTGTTTAATGGCCGAAGATTTGGAAATTTCCTTTTCAGGAGATCGCTAACTAGGGGTAGCGTATATCGGCACGGTGTTGATTACCGTATATCATGATCTTGTATTTCATGATGCCAATATCCATAGGGCTACCTGTTTGTGTTGGTTTTTTTATTGAATCCGTATGGGCAATGACGACATCCACTCTGACAACAATACCCTCGCTTTAAGTGGTATTGTTCGGTGAACACCCTGTAGCCTTCAGGGCTCAGGTAGTAGTCACCTTCTTCAGGAGGAAGAATCTTTCGGTTCATCAGATGCAATAAAATTTGGGTTGTTTTTGCAAATATAGAAGAAAAGCGTATCTATATACCATCATTAGATTTATGATTTTAATTTTCAAATACATATTTCCGGGTAAATACGTCGGATTGGCCCTTTGGCCATTTATCGTATTGAAGAGTGTTGATCTGAAGGAAGATCATTCACTAATGAATCATGAGCGTATTCATCTCAGGCAGCAACTCGAAATGTTGATCCTGCCTTTTTACCTTTGGTATACCTTTGAGTGGCTTGTACGGTGGATAATTCTTGGCAATGCACATCGCGCTTACAGGGAGCTTAGTTTTGAACGGGAAGCCTACGCCCATGAAAATGATCCTGATTACCTGAAAACCCGCCGACCCTGGTCATTTTTCGGGTACCTGGCCTGAGAAAGTAATGGTTCTTTTTATTTTTGTGGCAAATACACCTCCCTTGCAGAATCAAAAAGTTGATCTGGAAATATTCGAAAAAGCTTCGCTCGAAGTCCATCTTAAAAGAGAAGATGAGATACATCCTGTGGTTTCCGGGAATAAATTTCGAAAGCTGAAATACAACCTGCTTCATGTTCTTGAACACGGATACCGGGGGGTACTGACCTTCGGAGGGGCTTTTTCCAATCATATTGCCGCTACAGCCTATGCCTGCAAGGAGGCCGGAATACCTTGTGCAGGAGTCATAAGAGGGGAGGAGCTGAAGGATAAGCCATTGAACGATACGCTTGCAGCTGCTTCATCGCAGGGGATGCTGCTTCATTTTGTATCCAGGGAAACCTACCGTGAAAAAATGAGTTCCGAAATGAAGGCCCGATGGCGGGCAGCATACCCCGGGTATTATATTCTTCCGGAAGGCGGTAGTAATGACCTGGCAGTAAGAGGGTGTGCAGAGATATTGACAGCCGAAGATGCCCGGTTCGATGTGATCTGTGCAGCGGTAGGTACCGGAGGAACTTTAGCCGGTTTGATCACAGGATCTCACCCCGGTCAGCATGTGATTGGATTTCCGGCATTGAAGGGTGATTTTTTAAAGGAGGAAATTGTTAAATTTGTTCAGTCAGAAAATTGGAGCCTGCAGACCAGGTTTCACTTTGGAGGCTATGCCCGCATAAACGAGATCCTGGTAGATTTCATGAATTCGTTTAAATTGAAAACAGGTATTCCGCTTGATCCTGTATACACGGCAAAAATGATGTATGGAATACAGGTTTTGGCAGAGGAGGGCTATTTTAACCCCGGCACTAAAATACTTGCCATCCATACCGGTGGCTTACAAGGCATACCCGGTATGAACCGAGAACTTAAAAGAAAAAAACTACCGCTTATACTATGAAGATCCAATACCCTGCACTAATGCTTTTGGCCCTCCTGGCAGTGGGCTGTGGAACCCATAAAAGAACGTACAACGAGAAACCACGCCAGCCCGAAAAAAAACAGGTTGAGGTTGAAAAAGCTGAAACGGAAACCCTGGAGTCAACTTCTAAGACCACGGTTTATACCGATGTGGTAAGAGCCTATATAGGAACCTATGATGACATTGCCATGGCGCAGATGAAGACCTATGGTATACCGGCTAGTATTACCCTGGCGCAGGGAATTCTGGAGAGTGGAGCAGGGAGAGGGGACCTGGTGAAAAGAGCCAATAACCACTTCGGGATAAAATGCCACAAAGGATGGACCGGCCCGTCTGTTTCACATGACGACGATAGCAGGGGCGAATGCTTCAGGAAATATCGCCACCCTGAGGAATCTTATGCTGATCATTCCCGTTTTCTAACAGGAAGGCAGCGTTACGCCTTTCTTTTTGAGTATGAGAAAGACGATTATAAAGCATGGGCAAAAGGGCTGAAAAAGGCCGGGTATGCAACCGATCCGCGTTATCCTAATAAGCTGATCAGCATTATCGAAAAATACGGCCTTTATACCTTTGATGCCATGGTGCTTGGGAAGAAGGTAAACCAACCTGCAGTGGCATTTGAAGGAGAAGACCTGAATGCCTATAAGGTTCAAAAAGGAGATACCCTTTATTCTTTATCCCGTAAGTATGGGGTAAGTGTAGATAAGATAAAAGAGCTCAACGGACTAAAGGATAATAATATTCAGATCGGTCAGGAGCTTTATTTTAAATAGAAATCAAAATTTTAAAAATGATCTATAAGAGAAGTAGTGCCTTATTTGCTGAAGCGCAGAAAGTGATCCCGGGTGGGGTGAATTCGCCCGTAAGAGCGTTTAAGGCTGTTGGAGGAGATCCTATTTTCGTGAAGCGTGCCAAAGGTGCGTATCTATATGATGAGGATGGAAATAAGCTAATAGATTATATTGCTTCCTGGGGGCCATTGATCCTCGGGCATGCCTTCGATCCGGTCGTGGAGGCTGTAAAGCAAAGGGCAGAGTTGGGTACCTCTTACGGAATGCCCACTGAGCTGGAAACAAAGATCGCCGAACTGGCGGTTTCCATGGTGCCCAATATAGATAAGATCCGTTTTGTGAACAGTGGTACCGAGGCTTGTATGAGTGCGGTGCGTCTGGCAAGAGGATTTACCGGCAGAGATAAGATCATCAAGTTTGCCGGGTGCTACCACGGGCATTCTGATTCCTTTCTTATTCAGGCAGGAAGCGGGGCTGTAACTTTTGGAAGCCCGAACAGCCCTGGAGTTACCCAGGGTACGGCAAAAGATACCCTGCTGGCCGCATACAATAACCTGGAAGAGGTAGAGACTTTGCTGGAAGCCAATAAAGAAGAAGTTGCTGCCATCATTATAGAGCCTGTTGCAGGAAATATGGGATGTATCCTGCCGGAAGAAGGATTCCTTGAGGGGCTTCGAGCACTCTGCGATACCCATGGCACCTTGCTTATTTTCGATGAGGTGATGACCGGTTTTCGTTTGGCTCCCGGAGGGGTACAGGAACTGTTAAAAGTGAAGGCCGACCTGGTTACCTTCGGAAAGGTGATCGGAGGAGGTTTGCCGGTAGGCGCTTTTGCGGGTTCAAAAGAGATTATGAGTCACCTGGCGCCGGAAGGTCCGGTGTACCAGGCGGGAACACTGAGTGGTAATCCACTGGCCATGGCAGCGGGGTATACCATGCTAAAACACCTGAATGATCATAAAGAAGTTTTTAAAAGTCTTGAAGAAAAGACGGCCTATCTTCATAAGGGGCTTGAAGCGGCCATGAGTACTGCAGATATGCCCTGGTGTATTAACAGGCTGGGTTCTATGATCAGTCTGCATTTTACCGAAGAGGTAAAAGATTTTGCCACCGCAGCAAAAGGGAATAATGACACCTTTAAAAAGTATTATCACCATATGCTCAACAGCGGCATGTACTTGCCACCGAGTGCCTTTGAAAGCTGGTTCCTCAACGATGCCTTGAGTTACGAGGATCTTGATAAGACCATAGAAGCCACAGCGGCCTTTGTGAAACAATAAACAAAAAAAGCGGGAGACTCCCGCTTTTTTTGTTTCAGTAACCTAAAGGAAAGTTTGTTTTTTAGTCTTCGCGAGTTCCGGCTTAGCCGGAACGTGGCGACCTGCCTGGCAGGCCACGGCAGACAGGTCTCCGAAATAAAATAAGAGTACTTATTTTATTTCGGTTTAAGAAGCCCTCCCCTCCGCGCAAAGCTTTATCGCCAGCTGGCGCGCGGAATAAATCTCAACTTTCAAATCGCAAATTCCAAAGAATAAAATCGTCTTCGCGAGGGGCTGCTTCGCAGACCTGTGGCGATCTCCCAATTATGGTACAGGGGTTATTATGGGCTTCTTCATCAATAGCTAATTAGAAGTAACTTGCTAACCACCCCGCCCTTTCCCCAGCGTGCCAGCTGGCCCTTTCGCTAAAATGGTCCACTTGCCCTCGCACCACCTGGCTCCTCACTATGAAAGGTTCTCAGAACCTTTCATTACCGTTCGGCCCTACACGCTCAGTCCTCCTTGGAAAGGAGGGGGTATATTTCAATTCCAAAACCAACTACAGTGCCGAAAGGCATTGAATTCGATTCGGGAGATCGCCACGGTTTACTTTGTAAACCTCGCGAAGACGATTATTTTTCATTTGTTCGCATAACCGCATAACCGCATAACCGCATAACCGCATAACCGCATAACCGCATAACCGCTTACCTCTAAAAGAAAGTTAAAGAATCTCCCAACTGTTAAATTCTTCAAAATACCCGTAACATTTTGATTTATAGATAGTCTTATTAGTGTAATCAATCATCAAACGAACCAATAAATAATCAAAAAATGAACAGTTTAATTTTAGTAAGTAGTTTAATTCTGGGATGGAACGGAACTACTCAAATGGAGAGCGACACTACAGAGTATGAACCTGTATACAATGAGGTGGCCTGTGAAGCGTCTGCAGCAGAACTTAACATCGATCAAATTCTTTATGTAGAAGAACAAGAAGAGATCGTTTTAGGATTCGATACGGCAGCCTACCTGCCTGAGAATTTTGATGCCCATGCCGGGAATCTTAATGACATTGTATTTATCGAAGAAGAAGCGGAAGTGGTTCTTGGTTTTGAAACCGCCGAATACCTTCCGGAGAATTTCGACGCCTTCGCCGGCGATCTTAATGATATCTTATACGTAGAGGAAGAAGAGGAGATCACCCTGGGGTTTGAAACGGCTCAGTACCTTCCTGACGGATTTGATGCGCATATGGCATACCTGAATGATCTGGCTTATGCCGAAGAGGAAGAAGAAATAGTGCTGGGTTTTGATACGCTGGCATGGCTTCCTGAAAATTTCGACCCTCATGTAGGCGACCTGAATGCGATCAAGTACATAAAAATGGATTATCATTTTATGAACAGATTCAGACAGTCTGAGGCCATTGCCGAATTGGATTTCTAAACAGGTAAATGAATCATATAGTTAGTTAATTTTAAGTGTGATTTTGTTAGTAGTTAGAGTGTTGACACCAAAGCCTAATCAACTTTAGTGTCAACGACAAAAAAGAAAAGACCCGATATAAGGGTCTTTTTTTTGCCATAAACTTGCTTTAATTCTCAACACATTTTAAGGGTTTGACAACAAATAGGGGTGTTAATGTTTTTAGAATCAGTATTTTATATTACTTTCATTTTGCAAACCCCAATCTAATGAAGTCAAAAGAACAATACTTCAATCCGGTGCCAATGATCGTCATAGGAATGGCTTTCACCCTGGCAAGCCTGGCACTGAGTCTGACGCTGTTATTTAAAATGGTATAAAGGCTTGGTTAAGTTTTCTCAAAAGGAACCCTGATCATTGTGATTCTTTTTGAGTGCTGCTTCCAGGTTGAATGGCGCTACTCAACATCTCTTCCTCTGAGTAATTCATCTCTCAGTTGGTTTCCTTTTTTTCGTATTAGATAGAACTCATGCCCGTTTTTTTGTGGTTAGGTAGTTGTTGCCTGATAAATTCAATGGTTCGTAGTGCTTTTATCAGGTAATAGGCAGGAATTAGTAATTTCCGGGAAAAAGTAACAAGATGTCTAAGCTTCGTCGAAAATTCTTGAAAGATTCTGCCCTTTTCACCGGTGGACTAATCCTAATGCCCAATTTGATAAGTTGTGAAGATGATGAACCACTGGAAGAACAATTGCCCGATGAGGCTGAAAACTCCTTGAGGAGGGATAACTTTTTTGAAGGGGTGGCCAGTTTTGATCCATCAGATACCCAGGTAATTCTCTGGACCCGTTATACCACTAGCAATGATAGCCAGGTCACCCTTGGGTGGCAGATAGCCAATGATGAGGGCTTTAAAGATGTGGTGAGGAGCGGCGAGGTGACAACCGATGCCTCCTATGACCATACCGTTACCCTTGAGGTGAGGGATCTTCCTGAAGGCACCTCCTTTTTTTACCGATTCTTCAACCTTAAAGATGGCATGGTGTCATCAGTAGGACAGTCTCTGACCCTACCTTCTAAAAATGATCAAACGGCACAGGTCAGGATTGCAGCTTGTTCGTGTTCCAATTACATAGCCGGTTATTTTAATGTTTACGAGGCGATCGCAAATTCTGAGGCCGATTTTGTATTGCACCTGGGCGATTATATCTATGAATACGCAACTCCTTCTTCGGTTGATGCTGGATTAAACAGAAACCATGAGCCTGATAAAGAACTATTGCAGTTGAATGATTACCGATCAAGGTACCGGCAATACAGGAAAGACCCCCAGCTTCAGGAACTGCATCGCAGAAAACCTTTTTATGTGGTCTGGGATGATCATGAGGTAGCAGATAATGCGTGGCAGAGTGGCGCCTCGGCCCATCAACAGGATGAG
The DNA here is from genome assembly GCF_004799345.1 of Robertkochia marina. Taxonomy (GTDB): domain Bacteria; phylum Bacteroidota; class Bacteroidia; order Flavobacteriales; family Flavobacteriaceae; genus Robertkochia; species Robertkochia marina. Next base: position 16,299 of record NZ_SSMC01000001.1, on the reverse strand, counting down.
GGTAGCTACGAGGTACGTAAACAGGAAGCCATAAAAGCATTTAGTGAATACCTTCCCGTACGAACTGAAAATATAGCAAAGGTATACAGAAGGGTTGAAATAGGTGGTATAGCTGATCTCTTGCTGTTAGATACACGGCATGCCGGCCGGGACCTGCAATTGAATTACCGGTCTTTTCTCAATAATGACACTACTGTTGACTCGGAAGCCTTAAATAATGCCCGAAACGCGGCAGACAGAACTCTTTTGGGGGCTGAACAACGATCCTGGTTGGAAGGGAGTTTGGGTAATTCAACAGATAAATGGTGTCTGATAGGGCAGCAGGTATTAATGGGAAATATGCTGTTTCCTGCAGAACTGTTACCTCTGGTAGACCAGGGTTTCTCTGAGCAGGAGGCATCGGGTAGTATTTCGCCTGAGACCCTTGAAAGTCTTGAGATTACACTAAGAGAGCTTCTGGAGATCAAACTGAGACAGCAAAATGGAGATCCGACCCTGTCGCAGGAAGATTTAGAGCGGGTCAGGGATGTAGTGCCTTACAATCTTGACGCCTGGGATGGGTATGCTGCCGAGCGGGAATGGTTGTTGAGCAGGGTAGAAGCTCCGGTGGTTGTCATTTCCGGAGATTCGCATAATGCATGGTTCAATGAACTCTATACCCTAGATCGTACGCTTAAAGGGTATGAAGTGGCCACAGCAGGAGTGAGTTCAGCTGGCTTCGAAAGACTTTTATCGGGCACTACAGCTTCAGCAGCCCAATTTGAAGCTGCCCTGACGCTTTTAGTTGATGACTTGGTATACAGTAATATTTCCAATAAGGGCTTTGTGCTTCTCGACTGTAGTTTGTCAACCATTCAGGTTAGCTGGAACTTTGTGAGTACCATTACAGGTACAGCTTTTAGTGTACTGAGTGATCGCACCGAAATCCTCACCCGCTGATATAAAAAAACCGTCGCTGCAAAGCGACGGTTTTTATGATAGATGTAATTTTTGCGATGTTTATTCCTGTATTACAGGACCTCTACGATCAAACCTTCTTCTGTTTTTTCAACCTTCGCAGCCTGATTCTTTGTGAGTTCTTTAATGGCTTTATCCCATTTTTTATTGGATAATCCGGCCTCTGACTTAAGAACGTCCAAAGGCATTTTTTGCTCCTTATTTAATAACTCCAGTACTGCTTTGGCATCATCACTAATGACCAGTGGTTTTTTCTCCGGTCTCATTTGCGGGAAGAACAATACCTCCTGAATGGAAGAGTTGTTGGTAAGCAGCATCACCAGGCGGTCAATACCGATCCCGATCCCTGAGGTAGGAGGCATTCCGTATTCCAGGGCTCTTAAGAAGTCCTGGTCAATGAACATAGCCTCATCATCACCTTTTTCAGATAACTTCAATTGATCTTCAAAACGCTCTCTCTGATCAATAGGATCATTAAGCTCTGAATAGGCATTGGCCAGTTCCTTTCCGTTTACCATGAGCTCAAATCGCTCGGTTAGCGCTTTGTTATCTCTGTGCTCCTTGGTTAGCGGACTCATTTCCTTAGGATAGTCGGTAATAAAGGTAGGCTGTATGTAGTGGTGTTCGCATTTTTCACCAAAGATCTCATCGATCAATTTCCCGATACCCATGGTCTCATCAACCGGTATCTCCAGTTTTTGACATACTTCACGAAGTTCATGCTCATCCATGCCGGCAACGTCAAATCCGGTGTGTTGTTTAATGGCCTCCAGGATAGGAACCCTTGGGTAAGGCGCCTTGAAACTTATGGTATTATCACCCACCTGAACATCTGTCGATCCTGTAGCATCTACGGCCACCTTCTCGAGAAGTTGCTCTGTGGTATTCATCATCCAGTGGTAATCTTTATAGGCAACATAGAGCTCCATGACGGTGAACTCAGGGTTGTGAGTACGGTCCATCCCTTCATTTCTGAAGTCCTTGGCAAACTCATACACCCCGTCAAAACCACCAACAATAAGTCGCTTCAGGTATAATTCATTGGCAATACGCAGGTAAAGCGGAATATTAAGGGCGTTGTGATGGGTTTCAAAGGGTCTTGCCGCCGCTCCGCCGGGAATGGCCTGAAGGATCGGCGTTTCTACTTCGAGGTATCCCTTGTCGTTAAAGAACTCCCGGATACTGTTGGTGATCTTTGTTCTTTTGATAAAAGTGTCTTTTACCTGAGGATTCACGATAAGGTCTACGTAACGCATTCTGTATCTAAGCTCAGGATCATTGAACTCATCGTATACCTTACCCTCACTATCTACCTTTGGTAGTGGTAACGGACGCAGGGATTTATTCAGAACTTTGAAATTCTTCACCATAATGGTTTTCTCTCCTACATTGGTGGTGAACAGTTCTCCTTCGATCCCGATAATGTCTCCGATATCAAGAAGTTTTTTGTAAACTTCGTTGTACAGGGTTTTGTCTTCCCCGGGGCAGATCTCATCCCGGTTAAAATAGATCTGTATGCGACCTTCACTGTCCTGTAGTTCAGCAAATGAAGCCTTCCCCTGAATTCTTCTCGACATTAATCGACCGGCAAGGATCACCTTTTTTCCTTCCTCATAGTTGGCCTTTACCTGTTTTGAGGTATGATCTACCGGAAATAATTCGGCGGGATATGGGTTGATACCCATGGCTCTTAACTTTGAAAGTTTTTCTCTACGGATCAGTTCCTGTTCAGAAAGTTGCATAGTTTCTTTTTACATTTAAGCCTGCAAAGATAGTGAGTATTTGATAATCAGTCAAAGCCATGTGCTCTTTTGCAATAACGGCTTCAGATTAGTTTGTGTAAACTGTAACAAATGGCCTTTTGGAGAGTCTAATGAATTGCATAAGGCCTTATTAAAGCCCCGTTAAAAGCAACTTCAAAAGCAAACCCCATGAGTATCTGGAGAGTATTACTGTCTATTATTTGTCCGCCCTTTGCTGTTCTTGATAAAGGCTGTGGTTCTGTGATTATTGTTTTTCTGTTATGGCTCTGTGGATGGGTACCCGGCGTGATCGCGGCCCTGGTTATCTTGAATAATCCGAACCGGTAAACCACCCTGTCTGCCGGCAGGCAGGCCCGCCCGCTATGCGGGCACCCCTCCTTCGCAAGGAGGGGATATAATTTGATTCTAAAAAAGCTTGAGCACTGGAAGCCCCCATCCGATCACACAAAAGTGTGATTACCTTCCCCCCCCCAAAGGGAGAAGGATTCTTTATATGAAGTGGCTTTGTATTTTCTCAGTAGTTGGCAGTTGCGTAATACAACTCCCCTCCCGCTGGGAGGAGGGCCGAACGATTGTGAAAGGTTCAGTGAACCTTTCATAGTGAGGAGCCAGGTGGCGCGCTGGCGAATAAGCTTCGCCTGGAGGGGAGGGCTTATTACAGGTAAGCCTTAATTAATCCCAGTACTAGTTGAGGCAGATCGCCACAACCTACTTCGTAGGTCTCGCGAAGACGATGCATTCACAATCCATAATCCATCATCCATAATCCATCATTCAAACTCGTTCCTCAAACTCGTTCCCCAAACTCGTCCCTCAAACTCGTTCCCCAAACTCGTTCCTCGAACTCGTCCCTGACACCTAAAACCCTTATCTTTGCCACATGAATAAAAAGGTATTGTTACAAGACCTGGGCCATCGTGATTATAAGGATACGTGGGATTACCAGGAGCAATTATTTCAGGAAACTTTTGATGTTAAGGTCAGGAACAGGAGGGAAGCGGCTTCTGAGCCAACCCCGAATCATTTTTTGTTCGTAGAGCATCCTCATGTTTATACCTTAGGTAAGAGCGGTGATCTCTCTAACCTGTTGCTCAATGAGCAGCAATTAGAAGAAAAAGGTGCAACCTTTTATAAGATCAACAGAGGAGGCGACATTACCTATCATGGACCCGGACAGATCGTGGGGTATCCAATACTCGATCTGGAAAATTTCTTTACCGATATTCATAAATATCTCAGACTGTTGGAGGAGGCTATCATATTAACCCTTGACGAGTATGGCATAAAAGCAGAGCGCTCTAAAGGTGAAACGGGCGTTTGGCTTGATGTGGGTACTCCCTTTGCCAGAAAGATCTGTGCCATGGGCGTGAGGGCTTCCCGATGGATCACCATGCACGGGTTTGCTTTTAATGTCAATGCCGACCTGGGTTATTTTGACAATATCGTTCCCTGTGGTATTAAAGACAAGGCTGTAACCTCCCTGAATGTCGAACTGGGTGTAAAAGAAGTTGATGTTGAGGAGGTAAAACCTAAGATCATCAAACATTTTACCGACTTATTCGAAGCGGAAATGATCGCTGTAAAACCTCAGTTGTCCTAAACAACAGGATTCTGATCATTTGAGGCTGTAAACCACTACGCTGTTATCATCTCCTGTGGTAACCAGTTCCACCTTTTTGTCATTGTCAATATCATCCATATCCACCAGTGAGGTGCCGTAAACAGGGAAGTTTTTTAACAGTTCTCCATTACTGTCAAACAGGTACACCTGGTGGCTTTGCTTGTCGGTAACAGCTATGTAAAGTTTGTCATACAGGTAAAATATCCTGGGCTGGGTATACATACCGTAATCTAATTCAATGCTCTTGTCTTTGATGTAGAGTATATTATTCGAAATGGCCGTGAGTGTATGAAGGGTGGCATCTATTTTATGAGAAGATTCAAAAGGCTTTTTAACTCTTTTGATATTCCCTTTGGTATCTATGGTCAGGAGGTCTCCGTCTCTGGTGGTTGCGGTAAATTGATCATTGTATTGGTAGACTTCATTGTCTGAAAGGTCCAGGTTTTGTTCGATCTTGATCCTCGGTTCTCCCGTTCTGTGCAACAGGTGAAGTCTTCCGTTAGCCTCTTTAACGGCAATAAAATCTTTTTTCCCAATGCGCATATGCTTAGGGGTATTGCTAATAGGGCTTTGGGTGGGTTGCATATTGAAGCCTGAAATGATCTTGGCTTCCCGGTTGTACATAACGCTCTTATTGTTGAGGGTCAGGCAGAATCGGTAGTTCTTGGTGTTGTCATAATCAAAAACTCCTAACGGTTGGGTGATCGCAGACTGAGGGGTAATCGGAAAAGGCGCTACATCATTCCCGTTCCGGTCTACCACATACATCTTTCCGGCAGTGTTGAAGGCTAATTGCCAGCGCCCGTTGCGATAGATGTCTATCTGTTGAATATCTCCCAGTACCGGTCCGTCCAGCTGCTTTTTCCAAAGCACTTTACCCGTAGTAGAGATCAGGTATAAACCGTTGTCGGCATCCTGTATAACGACCTCTTTCTTTTTGGTGCGATGGTTGTAAACAAATTGAGGTCGGCTAATTACCGGTGCATCAACCTCGGTATTAAATACCTGGCTGATCAGGTGATCTTTCGTGCCGGTCTCGCTTGACTTTTTGGTGATCAGATTCACATGGGCAAAATCTCTTTCCATGATGTACTGCAGCGCGAGCATTTTGTGATCATTCAGATCTTTAATTGATTTTTTAAGGTCTTCATCAAGAATGCTGTTGTTCTTTCTCAGGCTTTCCAGGTTCACAAATAGTTCAATAGAGGAGGCGTCTGCTAATTCTGTTCTTACATTTTTAAAGGCGCTCAGGTTGCTCATTACAGAGCGATTCTGAATATTTGCAATAAGGTCCTTAAGTCCTTCTTTGTTGTCAGAAAGGAACAGGTAAGGAGATTTTAAAGCTGCAAATTCAGCGTCTGTTTCGGCTTTTAAAAAGCCAAACCGGTCTCTGATAAGATCTTTATTGTTTAAGGTAATGATGTCGAAATCCCGGTAGCTTTCTCCACCTGCTTTATAAGGTCTCAACCGCTCCGTAAGGTCTGTATCATCTTCAAATTCCAGCGTCCAGATCTCTGTGTCTCCCAGCTTGATAAACCCGGCTTCTTTGGCGTCTGTAAAAAGACTGTCTTTTGTGTTGGTCAGGTCTCTGATAAGTCCGTTTGCATTGGGAATACCTATAAAATAGCTGCTTATGGCCGGAGTTATGTCGGCTATTTTGCTTCGTCCCGGCTCCCGTTGCTTAAAGCGGTTTAGAATATTGGGGATGCTGTCGCCGGCGACTGCGATCCCATTCCCTCTCAACAGTTCCTGATCGATCTCAAGATCTAATGAGCTCCATTCTGACATGGCCCGAAAAACATCGGCTGTTTCGTTGTTTATGACCTTTGAAAGTAATTGCCGACTGTTCTTATTATTGATGAACAGGGTTGCTGAAGCCTGTGTTTGTGCAACCGTATACAGTCTCATTAGCTCTTTTACCCCCTGTATTTTGCTTCGGTTCCTTATAAGATCTTCTACGGGTAACTGAGAGGAAGAGGCAATAAAGAACTTCCCGATACTGGTGGAAAATATTGGCTTGTTCTCAATAAGGAGTTTGTTAATGGTGTGGTTGTCGTAAGAAATTTGCTCTATGGACCGCCCCAGGGTTGAGTCGATGGCGATCAGATCATTATGATTCTCAGTGATCAGTGTGTATTCAAAATTGTCTTTGCCGATCTCAGAAAAGTATAGCAGGGACTCTCCCTTTGGGTTGATGTATTGCAGTGAACTAACCAGGTCTTCACCTTCACGAAAAACATTGGCCTCACCTAAAGACTGAAGCAGTGCGTTGTTTTTTAAGTCACTTTTAAAACCTTCGTAGTTATTTATTCTCACTACAGCAGTGGCCTTTTCCGGAACCATGGCGATAAGCTCAGACGGGGTGTTTTCAGGTTGGCCACAGGAAAAAATAAAAGCCAGTCCGAAGGCAAGCAGAAGATGTTGGCAGTTCATAGGTGTTCAGGTTTGTAGCAAAAATATAATTTTAAAGGTCAAGAGACAATTGCTCAGGGATTAAGCGGAAAGATTTTCGGTGATAGGCAGTAGGACCGAACTTAAGGATCGCATCCCGATGCTCCCTGGTGGGGTAGCCCTTGTTTTTACTCCATTGATATTCCGGGTGCTCCAGGCTGATGTTCTCCATAAATTCATCCCGATACGTTTTGGCAAGCACAGAGGCGGCAGCAATATTGAGGTATTTGCCATCGCCCTTGATGATGCAGGCGTGGGGAATATTGCCAAAAGGGGTGAATTTATTGCCGTCTACAGCGATGAATTCCGGGGGTGTTGTAAGCTGTGCCAGGGCTTCATCCATGCTTTTTATAGATGCTTTTAAGATGTTTATCTCGTCAATTACCGCCGGCGGGGTGTGAATTACTGCAAAGGTTAATGCTTCCCGCTCAATGATCACCCTGAGTTCTTCTCGCTTCTTTTTGCTGAGTTGCTTAGAATCATTCAGGTGAGGGTGTCTGAAATCGTCGGGAAGTATCACGGCGGCAGCAGTAACGGGGCCTGCCAGACATCCTCTGCCTGCTTCATCAGTACCTGCTTCGTGTTGTAACCTACTGTATTTACCTTTTAAACCCATGGCTTTTTATTCTGACGCAAGGTACAAAACTGTCTTTAAAATGATGTTTTGGTGATGTAACTCATCAATTTTTCAATCTGTTATGAGCAGTGAATGTTGCGTTGTATTAATATATGTTCTAAACTTTTGGGATACACTAATTCAAGGTAATTTAAATCATGAAGTTAAAGTTGGCTTGTATGTTGACACTGTTTTTCGAAGTTGGCATTTCAGTTCTCTATGGCTCAGGAAAAAATCATTACCGGTACCATTACCGATCAGGAAGGGCTTCCTTTGACGGAGGCAAATGTACTTGTTAAGGGTTCTTGTACGGTTAGCCAGATCGATCTGAAGGTATTCTTATCCACCTGATGAGATGGGGTCCAATCCGAATATTCCTTCTCAAAAGTTCCTGGATGCACCCATGTGGTTCAAGAATTAAGATTGAGAATAATAACCTTTATAAAACTCCGGATCGTTTTCCGGAGTTTTTTTATGGCCTGAACAGAAGGTGTTTAACGGAAAAAGGAAAGATAAACCCCGCTTTTAGTTCTCAAAAAAGAAGCGATAAAGGTGCCGGATGTCTTGTAATTAACTGTTTTTGTTGATAAAACCGAAGGTTGAAAGGGTGTTTTGTTATGGATTTGATGATATTTCAGGTAGCTTAAACAAAATAATCTTAACAATTTATAAACATTCATAGATGTTGTTGATGACAAATAATCAAACTAAATATTCTTAAATGTAAGAATAATAGCTCAGCCAGGATGTCTCTTAGTTTCATAATTACCAGATAACTAATAACATACATTTTTTTTTGCGGTAAACCTTAATTTTCCAAAGCATATTGAGGATTTTCTGAACCTCTCATTCTCAAGCTGAACGATGGGTAATATTTATGGCAGAGGGTTGCAATTTTCATATTAAATGATGACTTTAGCGCCTCGCTAATTCAAATTAATTTAAATATGAGATCAAAGTTTACTTGGATGTTGACGCTTTTTATGGCGTTCGCACTGCAGTTCTCGTTTGCTCAGGAAAAGACGATCACTGGTACGGTTACCGACCAGGACGGACTTCCTTTGCCGGGAGCTAGTGTTTTGGTAAAGGGTACTACAAATGGTACCCAAACAGATTTTAATGGTAACTATTCGATTGTTGCCAGTGAAGGGGAGACCCTGGTTTTTGCATTTATCGGTCAGAAAACTGAGGAGCGTATTATCGGTGCTTCTAGTGTGATTGATGTACAATTGGTTGAAGATGCCCAAGCGCTCGAAGAAGTAGTAGTGATTGGGTATGGTAAGCAAACCAAAGAAAAACTTGTTCAAAGTGTAGCTATTGTAGGAAGTGAGCAGATCGAGGATATTCCTGCTGTTGCTCCCCAAGAATTACTTCAGGGACAAGCTTCAGGGGTTCAGGTGGTAAATTCATCTGGTATTCTTGGTGCTGCACCTGTAATTAAGATTCGTGGGGTTGCTTCCATCAACGCTGGTGGTAGACCATTGGTAGTTGTTGATGGGGTGCCGTTGAACGATGCTAACCTTTCTTCAGGTCAGGGTGGTCAAGCCCTGAACCCGCTTGGAGATATTAACCCGAACGACATTGAGTCCTTTTCTGTACTTAAAGATGCTGCAGCAACTGCCATCTACGGTTCTCGAGGGTCTAACGGGGTTGTACTGATTACTACCAAGTCTGGTAGAAAAAATCAGAAGACTAAGATTACCCTGGATATGTCTACCTCATGGTCGGAGTCTACAGATCTGTTCGATATGATGGATGCAGATCAGTTTAGAGGTTTTGTTGCTGAACGCGCGGGAGCTACACCAGAGGATTATCCTCAGGGAGGTTTTGACTGGGCTCCTAATGTGGTGAGAACCGGACTTTCAAATGATCTTAACTTTTCTGTGAGTGGTGGTGGAGAGAAAACCACTTTCTTTACTGGTTTCACCTATAAGGATCAGGAAGGTTTTATTATAGGGAACAATCTGAACCGTATGAGTGGAAGATTAAACCTTACGCATGAAGCAAACGACTGGCTGCGTATGGGTGTAAACCTCAGTGTTACGGAGAACAGAAACGACCGTGTAGGTTCTGAGAATTCTACCTTCGCACCACTTACAAGTTCATTCCTTCAAACGCCATGGGTAGAGCCTTATGACGAGAATGGAAACTTTGTTAATACCGGGTTTATTGCAAACGTAATTGCGATCGAAGCTTTAGATATTAACGATTCGAACAGTTTCAGAACTGTTGGTAATATCTTTGGAGAGATCAGTTTTACTGATGATCTTTATTTCAGAACTGATTTCGGTATTGACCGTGTGCTTCTGGAAGAGTTTTCAAGATCTTTTGAGATCAATAGCCCTGGAGGTTACGGAGATGATTATGTAGCTCAGCAAAACAAACTGGTTTGGAATAACTCCCTGAACTGGAATAAAACATTTGCCAACAAGCACGATGTTTCTGCTGTAGCTGGTATGTCTTATGAGCAAACCGATATCAGAGATATTTTCGTAAGTGCTACAGGGTTCCTTTCTGACGATCAGATCAACACCGTTTCTGGTTCTGAACCTGGAACTACGATCAATACAGTTACAGGTAGCCGTCTTGTAGGTTACTTCGCAAGAACTAACTATTCTTACGATAACAAGTATACCGTCGAGGCATCTTTCAGAAGAGATGGTTCTTCAAGATTTGGTGCTAACAACAAATACGGTAACTTCTGGGCTGTTGGTGGTGCGTGGATGCTTTCTTCAGAGCGTTTTATGGAGAATGTTGACTGGATCGATATTTTTAAGCTTCGTGGAAACTACGGTACTGCTGGTAACGACAGAATTGGAGATTTCGCTTCTTTGGCACGTTTTGAAGGAGGAAATATCTCTAACTATAACGGAGCTTCAGGTTTGAGACAGCTTTCTGCAGCGAATCCTGATCTTCAGTGGGAACGTTCTAAATCATATGATATTGGATTTGAGCTTGGGATGTTTAATAACAGAGTAAACCTAAGCGTTGACTACTATAATAAGACCACTACTGATCTGATCCTTAACGTTCCGATTCCACAAACTAACGGAGGTCTGAACTCGATCACCGATAACGTAGGTGAAATGGAGAACAGAGGTTTTGATATCGATCTGAATACAGTCAACATCAGAACTCCTGATTTTGAGTGGACAACATCGCTTAACCTTGGTATCAATGAAAACGAAGTGCTTTCATTACCAGGTGCCAGCGTTGATGATCAAGGTCGTGAATTTATCAGCGGTAGTGCTTCTCAGAGAGCTATCGTAGGTCAATCGGTGAATACATTCTACCTGATCAGATACAATGGGGTTAACCCTGAAACCGGTGATGCTGAATGGTTGGATAAAGATGGGAATGTAACGACAACCCCAACAGCCGATGATCGTGTGATCGTAGGAGACGCCAACCCTGATTTTGTTGGAGGTTTTAGGAACACCTTAAAATGGAAAAACTTTGATCTTAATTTCTTCTTTAACTTCAGTTATGGGAATGATATTATGATCGACGGATTGAGATTTACAGACAACCCTAATGGTTTCTTTAATAAGAGAGCACAGTTATTGGATGTTTGGGAGAATCCTGGAGATGAGGCCTATGTTCCTTCTTTCAGCAGTTCAACTTTCAGTACTTTTGCACAAAGATCAACAGCGCAACTTAGAGATGGATCGTTTGCTCGTCTGAAGAACCTGACTCTTGGTTATAGTGTGCCAACATCTTTCCTTGAGAAGTCAGGATTCCTTTCAGGAGCCAGAATCTATTTTACGGCAAACAACCTGCTTACTATTAAAGCAGATAATATGGATGGTATCGATCCTGAAGTTACCGATACTGTTGGTAACTTAGGTCAGGGTGAGAGCTTCTTTACTCCACCACAATCAAAAACCTATCTTGTAGGTGTGCGATTAAACTTCTAATAAATAAAATATGAGACGAAATATGAAAAGTTTAAAATATATAGCTAAGATCGCTTGTGCCTCGCTTCTTTTGGTGGCGTGTGACAATGAGCTTGATCTTGCTCCGGAGGATATCCTGACTCAGGAAGTGGCTTTCTCAAATGAAACTACAACCCTTGGGGTGTTGACAGGTGTATATAGTACCGCTCAACAGGACGACGTATTGAACGGAACCAACCAGTTGATGGGAGACTGGATGGCGGATAACATTGATTTTGTGGGGTCGTTCCCTACCTTTAATGAGATCAGATTGTATACTACATTATCAGATAATGGTTCTATTGCAGCCGTTTGGGATGATAATTATGAAGCTATTGGTGGTGCGAACCTTGTTATCAAGAATGCTCCCCTGGTAGACGACCCTAATTTCACTGAAGAAGAAAAGGCTAATGTTGTAGCACAAGCCAAATTTTTAAGAGCTTTAGTGTATTACAACATTTCTAACTGGTGGGCTCAACCCCTTCAGGTTGCAGGCGCTGGTACCCTTTCTGTGCCGCTGGTGACTGAGCCATTCGAAGGTGAGGTTTCTTTTCCTGAGCGTGCTACCTTGGGTGCTGTTCAGGCCCAGATCGAGCAGGATCTCTTAGAGGCTATCCCTGCTTTGGCTGATGGAGGAGATCGTACCATTGCTTCAAAAGGTGCCGCAGAAGCACTTTTGGCAAGATTGTACCTGATTCAGGAGCGTTGGGCTGAAGCTGCCGATTATGCGAATAGGGTGATCCAGAATCCTAACTATACACTGGCTTCGAACTATGATTTCTACAACACTCTTGATGCCGAGCACGTATTTACCCTGGTAAATACAGCTGCTGATGGTCAGGATAGTGGTCAGGGATGGTCTGGACTTACTTCTCCGGTACCCACCGGAAGGGGTGATGCTCCGTATTCTGATAACCTGATCGCCACCTTTGCTGAAGAGGCTGGAGACCTTAGATATAGTGAATTGACCGTTATCGGAACAGATGCATTGGGTGCTGAGAGACCGTTCTCGTCTAAATTCCCAGAAGCTATTAACAATAGTGATAATGCTCCGGTAATTCGAATCACTGAGATGTACCTGACAAGAGCGGAAGCAAACTTTAGAGGTGGTACCTCTGTAGGTGATACTCCGGTTAATGATATCAATGCCTTGCGTGCTCGTGCAGGTCTGACTGCACTTGGTTCTGTAGATCTTGATCAGATCCTGAACGAAAGACGTAAGGAGCTTTGTTTCGAAGGTTTCAGAAGGATGGACCTGTTAAGGAATGAGTTGAATCTGAGAAGACCCGGTATGCCTAATGAAGCAGCATCTGCTCCAGGACAACCTAAAACCATCTTCCCAATTCCGGTTCTACAACGTGACCTGAACCCGAATATGGAACAGAATCCAGGTTACTAATCATTAGTGATCATGTAGATGAAAAACCGCCTCAATCGAGGCGGTTTTTTTTATGCTTTAATTTACTAAGATGGATTATCAAACTTTAAGCTCATTTCCAGATTCCAAAGTGCAATATAATCTCAAAGAGTTTTAGAATTCTATATTACTTATATAGAGCTATAGCGATAAATCTCGATAATAAAAAGCTTTGCATGCATGAGTTATTGTTCATTTTGCCTTGATGCAACGGCGTAGCCCTCATGAGCTCATCTAGAACAATAATAGATTCGCGAATAAAACGAACCGTAATACTTAACTTTTTTTCCCGGCGCGCCTTCTGGCTCCTTCGCTAAAAACAGCCACAGGCTGTTTTCTTAACGCTCGGCCCTGCTTCATGCTCCGCACTTCCGCTTGGTTTACATCCAGCACACCATCTGGCCCCTCACTATGTAAGGTTATTAAACCTTACATGTCCGTTCGGTCCTGCTGCAAATATTCGTCCCTTCCAAACCAGCATCACAAATTGGATTAACTGAATTTAATTCTTGTTAGGTATAGAAAGCTGTCCTCAGGTTCTGGCAGGCCAGGCTCCGCTTGATGAAGTTGCCGTGAAAAGCCAGGTGCTGTTTAAGCCACGCTGAAGGCGTGGTGAGCCTGCCTGCGGTAGGCAGGTTCACCTTGCTTAGGCAGGACTGAGCGTAAAGAAAAGGTCTTGCAGACCTTTTTAGCGATAGAGCCAGCCTGCGCGTGGTCATTAGATCAATGGTTTCGGTTTCACTGTGATGTTACTTTTTTACTCACACCCTTTCTATTGTTTTAGAGGTGTTCGTGAGCCCTGGCGGGGTTGGGCAATGCAAAAAAGTAAAGGCTATCAATTATGAGAAGTCAAAAATTAAATTCTTAAGCTGTAGCTTGTAGAGCGGGTTCTAGCGAGCAGCCTGGCATGCCACAGCAGACAGCTCTCCTTAATTCGTGTATGGCAGATTCAAAAAACAATGGGGCTTTTTAAAGGATTATTCTACCTTTGCTTCACAAAAATCATTGAATGAGACCTGTATTTTTTCTGCTTTTATTGTTCTTCGTAGGTGCCTCAGTATCCTATGGTCAATCACAACGTCCCGAAGCCCGGGAGATACAGGATACCACCCTTAATTTTAGCAGACGGTTCGAGCAGCAGAAAAAACCTGAGCTCGAAGTGCCAATTACCGATTATATGATCATCTCTGCTGCCAGAGATACTTCAGTGTTTGATACCACGCTCACGATCAAAAAAGAATACAAACACAATTACCTTCGAAAAGATAATTTTGAACTGCTTCCGTTCTCGAACGCGGGGCATCCATACAATACGCTTGGGCTGCCTTTGTCAGGGCAGGGACTTTACCCTAGAATGGGGGCACGGGCTAAACACTATCAATACCTGGAGGTAGAGGATATCAATTACTACCACGTTCCAACCCCTACCACAGAGATCTATTTTAAAACGGTCATGGAGCAGGGGCAGAACCTCGATGCGTTGTTTACCCTGAATACTTCTAAGAACCTGAACCTGTTTATTGGGTATAAAGGATTAAGGTCGCTCGGAAAATACCGGCATTACCTGGCGAGTAACGGGAATTTCAGAATGGGATTCTCTTATAAAAGTCCGAACGGGAGATACCGGGTATGGTCGCATATGACCTCCCAGGATTTCTTAAATCAGGAAAACGGCGGACTGTTGGTTCCTTCTCAGTTTACCGAAGGTGAGTCGGAGTTTACTGATCGGGCCAGGGTAGATGTACTTTTCGAAAATGCGGAAAACTTTCTGGTAGGTAAACGTTATGTTGTAGATCATGACTTCTTGCTTATTCGTCCGCAGGACAGCCTAAGTGACCGCGGTATCAGGTTGTCTCATACCTTTAATTATGAGACCAAGACCTATGAATATCGACAGGACAGTCCGCTGCTTTATTTCGGAGATGCCTTTACTTCAGAGGCCATTAACGACAGGGCAAAGCTTAGGGTGATGCAAAATAAGCTTGGATTAGGTTGGGAGTCGAAGGCCCTGGGGAATTTATCGGCCGAGGTAAATTGGTTCAATTATAATTACTTTTTCTCCAGTGTAGTCATCACTGAAGACCAGTTTATAGATAATGCTCTTAAGGAAGACGAGGTAGCCGTAGGCGGAAGCTGGGAAAAACAATGGGGGCCTTTGAACTTAAAAGTCCGCGCCCTTCAAAATATCGTGGGTGATCTTGGCGGAAATCTTCTGGATGCCTCCGCTACCCTGCAGTTTACTAAAGACCTTAGTTTGGAAGGAATGTTGTATCGTTCCAGTAGAATGCCTGATTTTAATTACCTGCTTTATCAAAGTGATTATACCAATTACAACTGGCAGAATACAGACACCTTCAGCAAGGAGAATTACAATACCCTTACAGCGGCCTTAGAATCTCAGAAATGGGGCCGCCTCGAAGCATCATGGTCGGTTATTGATAACAAGGCTTATTTTGCCACTGCTCCTGAAGGTGATCTTACCCTGTTGAATGAACTGGATCGCTTGATGGTTCGTCCGTATCAGCTCGATGGTACCATCAACTACCTCAAGGTGAAATTTGAAAATGACCTGCGGTTGGGAAATTTTGGGCTGTATAATACAGTGATGTATCAAAATGTCACCCAGGATCAGCCGGTGATGAATGTACCGGAGATCGTGACCCGAAATACCCTGTATTACCAGAATGAGATCTTTAAGAAGGCCATGTTTATTCAAACCGGGATAACTCTGAAATACTTCACCTCCTTTTTTGCCAATGCTTACAATCCGGTGCTCGGAGAATTCTATGCTCAGAACCAGGAGGAGATCGGCGATTTCCCGATGCTTGATTTCTTTATCAATGCCAAGGTTAAGCGCACCAGGATCTATTTAAAGGCAGAGCACTTTAATTCATCCTTTACCGGGTATAACTTTTATTCAGCTCCGAACTACCCCTATCGTGACTTTATTATCAGGTTCGGGTTTGTTTGGAATTTCTTTTCGTAGTTCTTTATTACTATAGTAATTCCGGAGTAACGGGCATACACCTTCCCCTGGTTAGGGGAAGGAGAACGAAATTCTTTTTCTCTTTCGTAGACGAATGCCGTGCAATAATAAGCTAATCCGAAGTAACATCCCCTTCCCCTTATTTGAAGGGGAACGTGCCGTCGCTCGAAGCGGCGGCGGAAGAGGTTTTCCGTTTTATAACGTCTGCCGTAAGTATTAGAATCCACCATTATCAGTCAGTTTTGGAGTTGAATTCCCCTCCCTGAGGGAGGGGATACCGCGCTTTGCGCGGAGGGGAGGGCTTCTTCCTAAATAGCGTATCAGTAGTAACAGCCCCTGGCGGGGTGGTTTAAGTAAGTTATACCGTATTTTGCCAGCCGGCGCGAGGGAGCAATGCCGAGGGTGTTGACGGATGGGGGCTTCTTTCTCCAAATATCTTTCGCTTTACTCGTTTCATTTTTAACTCCTTACAAATACTCTTCAAATTTTAACACCCAAAAGCTTGGAGGGAAGCAAAAACCCGTCTTATATTTGCACCCGCTTTGAACAACAA